>NZ_SNZV01000001.1 GCF_004364125.1 Sphingobacterium paludis
TAACAGGTGGGAGAGTAGGTCGGTGCCGAATTTAATACGGAGCCCGTTGTCGAAAGATAACGGGCTTTTGTGTTTTGAAAAGTAAAAAGTAAAAAGTAAAAAGTAAAAAGTAAAAATTCAAAAGGATTGTGCCCGGCAGCAGATCTTACTCCACACGCAAGATTGCCGCGCCCTCGTACCTCCGGCTCGCAAATTGAAATTAAAAAGTAAAAATTCAAAAGTCAAAAAACCTACACAGTACCATTTCTACGTACTAATATCTAATCTCATTACGCCATACGCATTACCCAATACCCCAATCTATATACTAAGTACTACATACTAAAATCTATAGTATCTCAATACGTACTACTCACTACTCAATACCCACTACCAACATCCATCCCACAACCTTTCCGCCGCATGCCGCGGCAGGGCAAATACTTTTGTGGGGCAAAAGTATTCGAAACCCCGTCGCTTGAAACCTTTGCAAGGCATGGCCTGTGCTGGGGCAAATTTCTACATACGGCAAAGCTTTCGATGCGACATTTTGCTTAATAATAGTTAGTGCAATTGAAATTCAGAATTCAAAATTCAAAAGTAAAAAGGATTGTATAGGGTACCAAACCCTACATACGAAGCACTACAATCTAACTACTAACTACTAACTACTAATATCTAATCTCATTACGCAATACTCATTACTCACTACTCAACACGCAAGATTGCCGCGCCCTCGTACCTCTGGCTCGCAAGGACGTCCACTTTAAAACACTTCATGTCTCAATTCGCATTACGCACTACCCATTACTCACTCCAAATCTACCTCCTACGTACGATCTACTAAAATCTATAATACCTCACTACGCAATACCCGTTACACATTACCAATTAATTAGGTATCTTTGCAGAGCAATGGGTACATTATTAGATAGTGGCGTGAAGCCTTACAATCATTACGGCGCTTACTTGAAAGAAAAGTATGATGGGCAGCGCGTCTTTAAAGTTATAGTCGATGGAAATTTTACTTGTCCGAACAGGGATGGTAGCAAGGGATATGGTGGTTGTACGTATTGCAATGTAGATTCCTTTACGCCAGATACGGCAAGAAAAATTCCCTCCATCCGTGAGCAGGTTGAGAACGGGATCGAACGTGCACGAAACTCCTATGGTGCGGAGAAGTTTATTATCTATTTTCAGCCAAATACCAATACATACGCGCCAACGCATTTGCTGAAAATGATGTATGATGAAGCGCTTAGCATAGATCCAGAAAACACCTTAGGACTTTCTGTAGGAACACGGCCAGATTGTTTGGATTTTGACAAAATAGCGTTGTTGGAGTCGTATACAGATCGCCTTGACGTTGATTTGGAGATGGGGATGGAATCCATTTATAATGACACCTTGGAACGGATTAATAGAGGCTGCTCCCACGACGAGTTTCTTTCAGCGATGAATATGCTCAAGAATACGAAATTGGAGCTTTGTGTCCACACGATCTTTGGTTTTCCTTGGGAATCGGAAGAAATGATGCTGCAATACGCGCAGGAGATCAATAGACATCCAGAAATAAAGTTTGTTAAGCTGCATCATCTCCATATTGTAGAAGGCTCGATTATGGGTGTAAAGTATAAGCGTGAGCCTTTTAAATTGTTTACGATTGAAGAGTATACCGACTTTTTAGCCAAGTTTATTCCGCTGTTAAGACCAGATATCATTATCCAGCGTATTTTCGGCATTGCGGATAGAGAGTTATTGATCGCTCCCAACTGGGGGTATCCGAAATCGAAGATTCAGACGCATATTGATAAGGGGCTAGAGGCGAGAGGTGTGAAGCAAGGAAGCTTGTATAGCGTTTAGCATAAAAAACGAGAGGAGTTACTCCTCTCGTTTTTTTATTTAAGGATAGTCTTTAAATCTGCAGGGGAGTAATTTATAGACTTTAATGTTTTATTGTCTCCCTCTCTAAATACCAAAAATAGCCCGTCTACCTCTTTATAAAACGAATTTACACCTTTCGTTTTATAATGCGCTTGCGTAGCAATCGCCTCGTCTTCATTTTTACAGGCTTTGCTCATGTTGGAGCGTTGAACCTCTTCGAATAGGGCGTTGAACTTATCTTTTAAACCAAATTCGAGTACGGCGCCAGAGAGAACATATTGAATATCGCATAAAGCATCAGCTATTTCCACCAAGTCTTTATTATCGATAGCTTCCTGTAATTCCTTTAACTCTTCTGCGATCAGTGCCACACGCAGTTGGCAGCGCCCTTCATCAGGAATAGTCGGTTCTTCCAAAATTGGATGTTGGAAAGTTTTATGAAATTCAGCTACGGAAGTCAATGTTTTTGGATCTGTCATGTTTTGCAATTTTTGCTAAATTACAAAAACTTCAGGCAAGAAAAAAAGGCGCCATTGCAGCGCCTTGTATATTACTTCATTAAATGTTTAAGCTGCACAAGCTCTCGCTCTTCCAGATATCTCCATCGTCCGCGCGTCAAATCTTTCTTAGTTAAGTTGGCGTAAACCACCCTATCCAATTTAACAACCTCATAACCCAACGATTCAAAAATACGGCGCACAATGCGGTTCTTTCCGGAATGTATTTGAATACCCACTTCGCGTTTACTTCCACCTTGTACGTAGCTCAAATCATCAGGTTTAATTAAACCATCCTCCAACTCAATACCAAACTGAATTTTATTGAAATCGCCCTGCGTTAGGTTCTTGCTGAGTTCTACGTTGTATATCTTGCTGATGTTATTGCGCGGATGAGACAACTTCTCTGCGAGGTTTCCGTCATTCGTCAATAAAAGTAAGCCTGTGGTATTACGATCTAAGCGTCCCACTGGATATATACGCTCTTTCGTTGCTTTTGCGACCAAATGCATAACTGTGCGGCGTTCCTGAGGGTCGTCCGTTGTGGTGATATAATCTTTTGGTTTATTCAATAGCACATACACCATTTTTTCGCGTTTTAAGCGCTCGTTGTTATAGCGAATTTCGTCAGTTGCCGGATCTACCTTCGTACCTAATTCGGTAACCACTTCGCCATTTACAGATACTACACCAGAGGTGATGAGCTCGTCAGCTTTCCGACGTGAACAGATACCGGCATTAGAGATGTAACGATTTAGGCGAATTAAACCATCGTCTTTAGGCTCCGCAGAGGCAATCTTTTTACGTGGGTGAAAGGTCTTTACATCGCTATTTCCTTCAGTATCATCAAATCTTTTAAATGGACGTTTTGATTTGTCAAAACTTCGGTTATCACCGCTAAATTTCCGATCACGGTTGTCGCGCGTTGGATAACGGTCGCCTTTATCATCGTCATTCCGTCTATCTTTCTTCTCAAAACTGTTGAACGGTCTATCGTTCCCCCTTCTGTCGTCTTTCTCAAACTTGTTGAAAGGTCGATCGCTCCGCCGCCTGTCGTCTTTCTCGAATTTGTTGAAAGAACGCGTACCATCGCTTCTTCCTCCTTTGTCAAATTTATCGTAAGAACGACCGGAGTCCTTCTTTTCAAACTTGTTGAATGGGCGATCCGCGCTGTTGCGTTCCCCCTTGTCAAATTTCTTGTAAGAACGTTCGTCGTCGCGCTTCTCTCTTTTCTCAAATTTATTGAATGGCTTGTCTGACTGTTTTCTATCAGTCCGCTCGAATCCCGGTTTCCCAGATCCACTTTTTGATGAAGATTGTTGATTGCGACCACTCTTAGACCCGAAACTTCTTTCGTCACTTCGGCCTTTTTTGGAGTTGTCATCACGACTGTTCCTTTTGCTATTGAATGGCATATTTTTTTGGAATTTAGGTTACAAAGTTAGTGTTTTTATTTGAATGTTTGAAAAAAAGTTATGGTCTATAATCCCTGTTTAAACATCCGGAAGTAAAGTTTTTCGGCAAACTCGGTTCAGGGGGCTTCTGGGGAGGTTTGGAACCTACGGAAATGCTTTGTATATTTGTCGGCTGAAAAATGAACCAAGCTATTTTTGATCGTTTTCGAGTTTTCTTTACAACAAATTCGATTCGTGGATAGGTAGCAGTAAGGGATTGAATGATTAAAAAAAAGGTACTATGTTCTTCTATAGTTTTATCAGTCATGTTGCTGTCGAAGCTATATACAAACGCAAACTCTTCTTCCAAGAAGGATCCGATTCGAAAGGCTCTTCTGGAACAGGTAGAAAAAAAGAAAAAGGCATCAGCTATGACGCCTCAAAAACAAAAAGAAGCTTATTACAGTTCGATTCGATTCGCGAATAAGCAACTCCCGCTTCACAAGCATACGGTGGAGACCAAGTTTGAAAGGTATTTAGCAACCTTTTCATACCGTAAGCAGCAGTCCTATGCGCTACATGCCAAAGCGGCAAAACACCTCCCCAAAATAGCTTCGATCCTGAAATCGTATGGCATTCCAGAAGATTTTAAATACGTCCCACTTATTGAGAGTGATATGAATCCGCAAATAACCTCGCACAGAGGAGCCGGTGGCTATTGGCAATTTATGCCTTCCACAGCGCGTCTGTACGGCCTTAAGGTGGGTGGCAAATATGATGAACGCAAAGATCTCATTAAATCTACGCACGCTGCTGCTCGCTACCTTAAAAGTCTGTATAGGGAGTTTGAAGATTGGACTTTAGTTGCCGCAGCTTATAATATCGGCGGAGGTAGCCTAAAGGCCGCCATTCGCAGGCAGGGAACCAGCGATTATTACAAATTACGCCTGAACCAAGAAACAGGATCGTATATTTACAAGCTAGCTTCGGTGAAGCAAGTTATCGAAAACCCAAACAAGCACGGCTATAAGCGTTATGCTAAATTAGACGATAAATACCAAAATGTGAATGAGCAAAACCTCTTATAGAAGGTTCAATACATATACTACAAACAAAAGTCCTCTTAAGGGCTTTTTTTTATGCGATTCCCGTTGGTAATACAGTGAAAAGTACCTATCAGGATAGTGACTAACGTCATTTTTTTCCCGGGTTTCGATCATTAGAATGTCATAGAAATCGCTCTACTTTTACCGCAGAAATTAATAACAAAAGTATGCAGTTAGAGCAATTTAAGTATGACAACAGGATTGTGCGCGATTTCGGAGTCGCGACGATTATTTGGGGTCTGGTGGGCATGTCCGTAGGCTTGTTGGTAGCCTGCCAGTTGATATGGCCCGAAATGAATTTCCTTACCCAATACAGCACGTTTGGAAGGGTTCGTCCGGTTCATACCAATGCCGTCATTTTTGCATTTGTAGGCAATGGAATCTTCATGGGCGTGTATTATTCCTTACAACGCGTGCTGAAAGCTAGGATGTTTAGTGACGTGCTGAGCAAGATTCATTTCTGGGGCTGGCAACTGATTATTGTCGCCTCGGCAATCACGTTGCCCTTAGGATTCACTTCATCCCACGAGTATGCGGAAATGGAGTGGCCTATTGATATCGCCATTACGTTAATCTGGGTGGTTTTTGGTATCAACATGTTCGGGACGATCATCAAGCGCAGAGAGCGGCATATGTATGTGGCCGTCTGGTTTTACATTGCTACGTTTGTCACAGTTGCCGTACTGCACATTGTCAATTCAATACAGCTACCTGTAAGCATGTGGAAGAGCTTTTATGTGTACGCCGGCGTCCAAGATGCGTTGGTGCAGTGGTGGTATGGTCACAATGCCGTGGCGTTCTTCCTAACCACGCCCTACCTGGGCATGATGTACTATTTTTTGCCAAAAATGGCTAACCGCCCAGTGTACTCATACAAGTTAAGTATCCTTCATTTTTGGTCTTTGATATTCATCTACATATGGGCTGGCCCGCATCATCTACTGTATACTTCGCTACCTTCTTGGGTGCAATCGCTGGGCGTGGTTTTTTCCATTATGCTCATCGCGCCCAGTTGGGGCGGAATGATCAACGGCTTATTAACCCTACGCGGAGCTTGGGATAAGGTGCGCACGGAACCTATGCTAAAATTTATGGTAGTCGCGCTAACGAGCTATGGCATGGCTACCTTTGAAGGTCCTATGCTGTCGCTTAAGCAAGTCAATGCGATTGCGCATTTTACCGATTGGATCGTTGCGCACGTGCATGTAGGTGCGTTAGGATGGAATGGATTTATGACGTTCGCGATACTATATTATCTTATCCCACGGGTTTACAAAACTACGTTACACTCTAAGAAACTCGCAAATGTGCACTTTTGGATCGGTACATTGGGCATTTTGTTTTATGCCATACCTATGTACTGGGCGGCTGTGGTTCAAGGACTTATGTGGAAAGAGTTTACGCCTGAAGGCGTCCTTAAATACCCCAACTTCTTAGCGACCACCTTGGAGATCATTCCCATGCACATGATGCGCGCCATCGGTGGAGCACTTTACCTTAGCGGCGCCATTATCATGACTTACAACTTGGTGAAGACAATTAAAAAAGGGAGCCTGCTGGCTAATGAGGCGGCCGAGGCACCCGCTTTATTGCCGCTGAAATCGATAGAACGCGATCAGCACCGACGCTTGGAGCGGAAGCCCATTCTGTTTATGGTACTAGCCCTCATCGCTATTTTGATTGGGGGGATTGTCGAAATGATCCCAACGTTCACCGTAAGCAGTAATATTCCGACGATAGCCGCAGTAAAACCCTATACAGCATTAGAACTGCAAGGCCGTGACTTATATATCCGTGAAGGATGTGTAAACTGCCATTCCCAGACTGTACGTCCTTTTCGTTCAGAAACCTCACGCTACGGGGAGTATAGTAAAGCAGGTGAATTCGTATACGATAGGCCATTCCTGTGGGGGTCAAAGCGGACTGGACCTGATTTGCATCGCGTCGGCGGAAAATATCCGCACAAATGGCATTTCGATCATTTACTTGACCCCACCATAACCTCTCCGGGAAGCATTATGCCCGCTTATCCTTGGTTGATCGAGCAAGCCTTAGATAACAGTACGTTGCAAGCGAAAATGCGTGCGATGCGCACTTTGGGGGTCCCTTATCGTGGCGACGAGATCGATCAAGCACTTGCAGATTTACAGAAACAAGCAACGAACATCACGAAAGATCTGGCCTCGAACCAAGTCGAGATTCGTTCGGATCGCGAGATCGTGGCCATGATTGCCTATCTGCAACGTTTGGGAACAGATATAAAGGCTGTTGTAGCAGAAGAACCAGCAGCAAAATCAGATCAAAACTAGAAAGACGCTATCATGTTTAAGCAAATAACAAATTTAAATGGTGATGAAATGTATCTCATTACCTCCCTATGGATTTTTTTGGTCTTTTTCCTTCTTGTGGCCTGTATGCTAGTCTGGATGAAAAAGGACCACGTCAATTACATGAAAGACATTCCGTTTATGGATTCGGAAGAAAGGGATGGAGAACCATTGCATAGAAATTGAAATCATGAATACAATATTATTAACCGTAGATACCACGGCCAAAACTGCCGAA
Organism: Sphingobacterium paludis; assembly: GCF_004364125.1. Classification (GTDB taxonomy): domain Bacteria; phylum Bacteroidota; class Bacteroidia; order Sphingobacteriales; family Sphingobacteriaceae; genus Sphingobacterium; species Sphingobacterium paludis. The sequence continues at coordinate 7,426 of NZ_SNZV01000001.1, forward strand.
TGGTATATGGGATCGGGAAAAGTGTATAACGACGTACTGATTATTGCACTTATCGTTGTGATGTTGGTCCTGCTTTCTTCGTCTATTGTCGTCCATCGTGCCATTAATGCTATAATCAAGCTTACTATGCCCGATTTAGCGGCGGAAGAGGAAGCAAAGCGCGCCAAAAAGATCGATTGGCAGGCGCGCTGGAATAGGCTGTTAAGCTTGCGGCCTTTAGCGGAAGAAAAGGATATCGAAATAGACCACGAATATGATGGTATTAAAGAATTGAATAACCCCATTCCTGCTTGGTTCAATGCGCTATTTTATTCCACATTAGCTTTTGGTATTGTATACCTTTTGGTCTACCATGTATTCAGCTGGGGACTGACTCAAGAGCAAGAATACAACCATGAGGTGGCCGTCGCCGAAAAGGCAAAGCAAGAATATTTAGCTCAGGCCGCAAACCTGATTGATGAGACATCGATCACCGTAGACGAAACTGGTAGTATGGCGGCGTCTGGAAAAGCGGTCTTCATGTCGAACTGTGTGGCCTGCCACGGGAATGCGGGAGAAGGGGGGATAGGACCAAATTTAACCGATGACTATTGGTTACATGGTGCCGATATAAAAGATATTTTCAAGGTTGTCAAATACGGCGTAGCGGCCAAAGGTATGGTGCCATGGGAACAAACACTTACTCCTGGACAAATCGCCGAGGTAAGCAACTATATCCTTTCTCTGCGTGGCAGCAATCCCGCGAACGCAAAAGAGCCACAAGGAGAGAAAATTTCGGTAGCGGAGGCGTCCCCAATGGAGGCTGGTGCAAAAACGGATTAGTGTAGAAAAGAACAGATCAAGAAGATGGGAGCAGTGTCCACAGCTAAGGTAGCACAGGAAAAACGGGCGCACGAAAAGCGTAAATGGATCTATGTGAAAAAGCCGAAAGGCCGGCTTTATCGCTATCGACAGTGGGTGGGGTATCCGTTGTTACTGCTTCTTCTTGTAGCCCCCTTTGTTAAAATTAATGGCAACCCGTTTTTGATGTTTAATATCATCGAACGCAAATTTTCAGTCATAGGTCAACTTTTCTATCCCCAGGATCTATACATCTTTGTATTTGGAATGCTGATTGTCATGATAGGTGTGCTGCTGTTTACGGTGGTCTATGGGCGGGTTTGGTGTGGATGGGCTTGTCCGCAAACGATTTTTATGGAACTCGTTTTTCGTCGGATAGAGTATTGGATTGAAGGTGACTGGCAGCAGCAAAGGAAGCTTAACGAAGGATCCGATTCGGATGCTAAAGCATGGAGGAAATTTCTGAAGCATAGCGTCTTTTTTATCCTATCCTTTTTGATCGCTAATGTCTTTTTAGCCTATATTATTGGCATTGAGAAGCTAGGCCAGATTATTGTTGCTCCTGTTTCGGAACATCTGGGGGGCTTCATCGCTATTTTGCTGTTCACGTTTCTATTTTATGGGGTTTTTGCGCACGTACGCGAGATTGTTTGTACGACCATCTGTCCCTATGGTCGCTTGCAAAGTGTGCTATTGGATGACCAAAGCTTAACCGTAGCCTATGATGTTGATCGGGGAGAGCCCCGAGGTAAGATTCGAAAGGATACATCATTGCAAGGGGATTGTGTGGATTGTAAACTCTGTGTGCACGTCTGTCCAACCGGGATCGATATCCGGAACGGCCTCCAGATGGAATGTGTAAGCTGTACGGCTTGCATCGATGCGTGCGATACCGTTATGGATAAGATTGGAAAGCCTAAGGGCCTCATCGGCTTCTATGCAACAGCCGAAGCGCTGAACAAACAGGGATTTAAGAAGAAGAATATGCGCGCGATTGCGTACTCTTCGTTGTTGGCTCTACTCATTGGTGCGTTGGCTGTGCTATTATTCAACCGATCCATAATAGGTGGAACGTTGTTAAGAGCCAACGGCAGCAGCTACCAATTAATGGCCGACGACAAAGTAGGAAACCTTTATACCCTGGAACTTCTCAATAAATCAGGGAAGGAAATACCCTTTGTATTAGAACCGGTAGACCCAGGCTACAGCCTTCAACAAGTCAATCCTATAAATTCGCTGGGAAAAGAAGGTACAGCGACATTGAGTTTCTTTCTACGCATAGACAGAAAAGATGTTAAACAATACAAGCAATATGTAAAGGTAAAGATTGTATCGGCAGGAAAAGCTATTCACGTTATGAAAACAACCTTTATTGCTCCATTACCAAAATAAGAATAGTATGAATTGGGGAACAAAAATAGTTGTAGGTCTGGGCACATGCATGCTATGCATTATTTGCGCTGCGGTATACATGGTGGTAAAGAACACTGACAGCTTGGAAGAAACGGACTACTACGAAAAAAGTCTGCACTATGACGAGGTGTATCTCGGAAAGCAAAATTTGATACGCGACCAAGCTATGCCGCTTGTGCGTGTTATCGATGACACGTTGTGCCTAGATTTTAAGCAAGAGCTTAATCGAGGCCAGTTAAAGTTTAAGCGACCTGCCGATAATGCTTTAGACGTGACATTACCTTTCTCCACGACGGCGGGCAGCTATAGGATTGCCCTTGCATCCTTTCAAAAAGGAAGCTGGCAGCTCGAGATTGCTTGGCAAAGTGTCCAGACAAACTATATTTCAAATCATCAAATTTATTTTTAAGCCATGGCTTACCATCACCTTGCTTTTTTTATGGGATTGCTTGGAAGCATACATTGTGTTGCGATGTGTGGCCCATTAATTTTTGCTATCGATAGACAGCTGGGCTTCAGTTGGCGCGTGTTGCTACAGCGTGTGCTTTATCAAATGGGGCGTGTGATGATGTATGGGCTTTTAGGACTGCTACTGGGAGCTGTTGGCAACCTTGCTTTTATGCGCGGGTGGCAGCAGGGTTTCAGTATCGTGATGGGAATCATATTGGTCGCTATAGCGTTCCTGTATATGCTTGGCAGGCGGCATCGCGCGATCAACAGCTGGCAAATGCGGGTGTTACAACCTTTCGCGAAAATAATGGGCTTCTGGTTAAACAGGCCCGGAGGCGCGTTCTTCGTGGGGATACTTAATGGCCTGTTGCCCTGCGGTATGGTATATATGGCTCTAGCATCGGCGATGAGCGCAGACTCCGTTTTGGCCAGCTCCCTCTTTATGCTATATTTCGGTTTAGGAACATTACCGCTGCTCTTCTTTTTTTCCTTGATTAGTGGGATATCGAAATCACTGCTCAAAGGAGGTTTTTCACGGATTATGCCTGTCTTATATCTTGTTATGGGTGTTTGGTTTATGCTGCGCGGAGCTAATTTAGATATTCCCTACTTAAGCCCCTTGCTGCACATTGATGGAGCCATACATTGTATGTAATATCGGTCAAAACTTACCGTTGGTTCACCAACGGTAAGGCTGGTATACTCCATATCCCGAAACGGCTGCCGCTCGTTTATCGCCAGCCCCCGCCTAGGGAACGGTATAGATCAACATAAGCCTGCAACTGGCGTGCGCCGATATCTACCAAAGACAGCTCACTATCCAATGCATTGCTTTGGGCTGTGATGACCTCTAGGTAGGTTGCGTAACCTCCCTTAAATAGTAATGACGCATTTTTAACGGCAAGCTGCGAATTTTCGACTCGCTTTCTAGCCAGCTTCAGTTGTTCCACTTGTTTCTCTACGGTCACGACTGCATTGGATACTTCACTCACGGCTTCCATAACAGAGCGTTGCAACTCGAGCTCAGCCTTTTCTCGTTCCAATCGCGCCACCTCGTACTGATTTTTTAATCTTCCGTTTCTAAAGACTGGTCCTGTTAAGTTTCCGACAATACCCCCGAGAAGTGCACCGGGAATGTTGAACCAATTTTTTGGAAGCATGGAATTGACGCCAAACACACCGTTGAGAGAAAGTTGTGGATAGCGCATGATTTGCTGGATATTCATTTGGGCATTAGCAGAGATCAGCGCATACTCTGCTCGTTTGATGTCGGGCCTGTTACGTACAATTTCAAGGGGTGCTCCCAATGTTATCCCCGTTTCCGTATTCATCAAGCTATCTATTTTATTGTTGCGACCGACGGCTTCGGGCATTTGACCGATGAGCACGCGCAGTGAGTTTTCCTGAATAGCTATTTCCTTCTCGATCTCTGGGATGAGGGAGGCTGCCAATAGTCGTTGTGACTCCGTCTGCTGTATAGCTAAGGCTGTTATTTCGCCAGCCTCAAATTGAAGTTGTATCATGCGCAACGTGCTGTCGTTTAACGTTAAATTTCGTTTAGCAACTTCGATCTGGGCATCCAACATGATCAAGTTAAAATAGCCTTTGGCAATATCGGATACAAGCATGGTCTGAATCGCATTCTTTGCCTCGTAGGAGTCCAAAAATTCCGCTTTCAATTGATCTTTCTGATTAGCGATACGTCCCCAAATGTCAAGTTCCCAACTAAATTCTATTCCACTTGCAAACTGTGATTGGTAGTTAAACAGTTTATTAGGTGCTTCCCCTCCTTCTTCCGTGTACCATTTTGATGAGGGACCTGCATAAAAATCTCTGGATCGGTATTGTCGATTTACGGTAGCGATATTGGCGTCAAAAGCCGGAAGGTACTCTAAGCGGTTCTGTCGAAGATTACGATTGGCAATTTCTATATTTTTCAGCGCGGTGCGCATATCGTAGTTGTTTGCCAGTCCGCTATCGATAAGGGACAATAGTTGAGGGTCGTTGAAAAAACTACGCCAAGGTATATGGCCGAAAATTACGGTGTCTTCTCGGTAGGTGATGGTGTCACCCCGGAATTCTTCCGGCAATCCCAATGCAGGCGGTTGGTAGGGTTTTCCCACCTTGCAGGCAGATGCTGCAGCAATAAGAGCTATGCAATATACTAGATGAACAAATTTCAGATATTTCATTCTTATTCCTCCGTTTTAAATCTTTTTTTGACTTTTTCGTCTAAAGTCTTGAACACAACAAACAGCATCGGGATGATAAATATGCCGAATATAACTCCGGCAAGCATACCGCCCGCGGCGCTAAAACTAATGGAATGATTTCCGATAGCAGACGGCCCCACACTCCACATCAACGGCACTAAACCGGCGACGAATGCGAGGGACGTCATTAAAATTGGCCGTAACCTTAACTTGGCGCCCATGATGGCTGCGTTGTATACACTCATTCCTTTTTCGCGCTCTTGCACGGCAAACTCCACGATTAGGATGGCATTTTTTGCTAAGAGCCCGATCAGCATGATTAGCCCTACTTGCACATAAATATTATTTTGCAGACCAACCAGCAAAACCGTAGTGAAAACGCCTACTAGCCCGACGGGGACGGACAGTAGAACGGCCCAAGGCAAAATATAGCTCTCATACTGCGCAGAAAGCAGGAAGTAGACAAAGAGTAGGCTTAAGCCGAATATAAGAATAGTCTGAGAGCCTGACTGGCTTTCTTCAAAAGACATCCCCGTCCATTCGTAACCATAATTGCCCGGTAGCTGTTCGGCAGCCAATCTTTCGATCGCTTCCATAGCATCGCCAGTGCTAAAACCAGCGGCTGGTGTGGCATTGACCGTAATGGAGTTGTAAAGGTTATAGCGGGAAATGGTCTCTGGCCCGATTACTTTTTTTAGGGTCATTAGCGTTCCTACGGGAACCATTGCGCCATCTTTATTTCGAACGAAGATAGAATTCAACGATTCGGGATCTGTGCGAAAATCGAAGTCAGATTGCATGTACACGCGGTACGTCCGGCCAAAGCGGTTAAAATCCCCTGCATTTACACGGGCAAAATACATTCGTATGGTGTTCATCATCTCTCTGATATCTACACCTAAGCTTTTGGCTTTTACAACATCAATATCGGCCTCGTACTGTGGAAAGTTTGATGCAAATGAGGTATATGCGTTAGCGATTTCGGGAAGATTGTTGATCTGATTAATGAAGGTATCGGCTACCATATCAAAATCTCGGATATCGCCTCCCAGTCGATCTTGAAGAACCAGCTCAATACCAGCGAAATCGCCAAATCCTTGCACGGTCGGTCGCGGAAACACCTTAAATGTAGCTTCGTTGATTTGCGAAAGGTCAGCACTTACGCTGTCCATGAACGCCTCGATAGCCGGTATATCGCGTCGTTCGCTATGTGGCTTGAGATTGATGTATCCTGCCGCGAAGGCCGGACTCGTACTTCCATCCAAAGCATTAAATCCAGATACCGTCGTCATACCCGCTACGTCATTGTATTTTTGCATAATGCTATCTGCTTGGCGTAGCACAGCAGTAGTCCGAGATAAAGAGGCTCCTGGAGGCATGATGAGCGCGTAGGTTACGAAACCATCATCCTCTGTAGGAATAAAGCTTTTGGGGGTTTTGACCAGCAAAACGGCACCAGCAACGGTAATTAGTAACAACCCCAACCAAGCTACTTTTTTCTTAGCTATAAGAAATTTCACAGCCGTGATATACTTCGTCGTCAGCCTATCGAAAGACGCATTGAAGGCGTTAAAGAACCTGTTTTTATAGGTGTTAAATTTGTTTTGCTTCTTCTCTTCTTCCGTATCTGTTTCGCCGTGTTTTACAGGTTTGAGTAACAATGCACATAGTGCAGGACTGAGGGTCAGCGCATTCAACGCGGAAATCAAAATTGCCGTGGCTAGCGTATAGGCAAACTGCCTGTAAAAGATACCGGCAGGGCCTTCCATAAATCCAACAGGAAGAAACACCGCAGCCATAACCATCGTGATCGATAAGATGGCACCTGTGATTTCAGACATCGTCTCCAAGGTAGCCGCTTTGGGCTTCATGCCCGTGTCGTGCATTTTTTGATGAATGGCTTCCACCACGACAATGGCGTCATCGACAACGATACCAATGGCTAGTACCAACGCAAACATCGTGAGTACATTCAGGGAAAAGCCAAATAAACTCAAGAAGAAAAATGTTCCGACCAGCGACACCGGGATAGCTATTGCAGGAATTAAGGTAGACCGAAAATCTTGTAGGAAAATAAAGACGATGATAAATACCAAAATAAAGGCCTCGAATAAGGTGTGCTTTACCTGGCTGATCGATTCATCAATCTGATCGCGCACACTGTATGATATTTCATAGTGGATGCCTTTAGGAAAACTTTTAGCCATCTCCTCTAAGACCTGACGCACCTCGATATCAATAGCGTGTGCGTTAGACCCACTTGTCTGTGTGATGTTGAGGGTTAAGCCTGGATAGCCGTTTACTTTATTATCACTTCCCAGATTCGTGGCGCCAAATTCGATCCGCGCAATATCTTTCAAATACAGCACCGATCCATCCTTGTTGGTTTTGATAACCATGTTCTCAAACTCTTCCGGTTTAGAGAACCGGCCCTTATGCTTGATGACCGTCTCAAACACTTCGTCGGATGTCTCCCCAAATTTCCCGGGTGCAATTTCGAAGTTTTGATCGCTTAATGCCTTAGTAATATCTTGGGGTACCAAGTTGTAGACGGCTAATTTCTCTGGATTTAACCACACACGCATGGAATAGTCACGTGCGCCAATACGAGATACTTGTGCAACGCCATCTACGCGGAGCAACGGGCGGATCATATTGATCTGTGCGAAAGCCTGCAAGAAGGTTTCATCGTAGACGGAATCCTTATGATCAGAATAGAGGTTGATCGTCATGATGGCGCCGCTTTGTCGCGGTTGCACCGTGATCCCGTTTTCATTTACCTCTGCAGGGATCGTACTTATTGCTTTGGATATCCGTGTCTGAACGTTTACCGATGCAATATCTGGGTTGGTTCCTGTTTTGAAAAACACCTGTACACTACCGGCTCCTGAATTACTGGCGGATGAGCGGATGTAAGTCATGTCTTCGACACCGTTAATCGCTTCTTCTACGGGCAATAAGACACTCTCTGCAACCGTTTCTGAGTTGGCTCCTGGATAGCTTAGCGAGACGACTACACTGGGGGGCGCTATTTCGGGAAACCTAGAGATAGGAAGCGTTTTCAAACCGACCAAGCCCAAGATCACAAGAATCAAAGATACTACAGTAGCTAGGACTGGCCTATTTACAAAGGTTTTTAACATATACTTTTTTTAAAGGACACATACCGGCGCATCCGTACCCTGAGGTACAGTGCAATGCGAATGAATGACGTAAAAAATTGACAACTACTGTTGTTGGATCGGAATTACACTGGAACCATCCGTAATTTTGTCGAGACCGGATAGGAGCACGCGGTCGCCACGGTTTAGGCCAGATGATACAATGTAATTATCTTTACTCGTTCCATTGATCGTAATGGAACGCCTTTCCACTTTATTGTCTTTATTTAACACGTATACAAATGTACGGTCTTGCAGCTCACTTGTTGCAATTTGTGGGATTTGAATGACATCTTTTTTTACTTCGGAGATCTTAAGCGTACCTGTGCTGCCGCTGCGCAGTATATTTTTCGTATTGGGGAACGATGCACGGAGCGAAATGGCGCCTGTTGTGCGGTCTACTTGTCCATTAACAGCATCCACGCGGCCTTTTTTTGCATATTCCTCACCATCTGCCAAGATCAATGTCGCTTCCGGGAAACTCAATTGATTATTACTAAGTACAATACCAGCCGCGCTATCTTGTTTTGCCTTTAGTTTGGTGAAGTATAGAAAATCAGACTCGTTCATGGAAAAGTAGACGAACACCTCCTGTACATCGGAAAGCACAGTTAGTGGTTCGTTATCCCCTTTACTGACCAAGTTTCCTATTCGCTTTGGGATGCGGCCTATGTAGCCGCTCACCGGCGCCGTCAAAATAGTGAATTCCTTATTTATCTGAGCACTACGTACTGCCGCGGTCGCTTGGTCTAATGAGGCCATAGCTACATCATACTCTGATTTCGCCGTCTGCAGGCGAACGTCGGAAATGACATCGTTCTCGACTAACGGACGTAAGCGCTCAACCTCTAATTTTGCATTTTCGAGCTTTGCTTTCGCTACGTTTTGCGTCGCCACCATATTGTTCAAAACTTCTTGATAAGCAGAGGCATCTACTTTGAATAATTTTTGGCCCTTTTGTACGAACGATCCCTCATCAACATAGATTTCCTGCAATATACCTTCCACCTGGGGACGAATTTCCACGTTAACCTTTCCCTCAATTGTTCCCAAATAGTCCTTTACCGTCACGGCATCGCTAATTTCCACCGTGTGCACCGGAAGAGCCACTGCCTTCGTCGCATTCTCATTTTCTTCGGATTTACCCGTACTGCAATTTGTCAAGCCGAGGGTGCTGGCTATCAATGTTACTATAAAAGCTATTTGTTTTAAATTAGAACTTTTTAAATTCATCTCTTCTCTTTATCTTGTACGACCTGTAATAAAATTGTAACGGTTTAGTTACATGATGTTTGCAAGTATAACATTTTTTACCGGAAATATGTTGGCTCTTTAACAATTCTTAACGTTAAAATCATGCCAAGATAATTCAAAATCATATTTTTTATATTAAATGAACAATATACTTGTTATAGAACACTTACAGTCAATTTTAGAGTTTATCCAACGCTGGTATTGGGTGCCTTTGCTGCTGCTTTACTTTGGTGTAATAAGTACCATTCTTATTGAAAACAGAAACCCTACAAAAACAATCTCATGGGTGTTGGTAATCGTGTTTTTGCCGGTTATGGGCCTGCTACTTTACTACCTTTTCGGGCAGAAGTTCAATAAGGTAAAGCGTATCAAGCGCATCAACCAGGCGCAGGCTATTCGCTTGAAAAAGGAGTGGCAGCATCTGGAACCTTATATGGAGGAAGACATTTTGCATATTGCCACAAAAATAGGAAGTCTTTCTCGTGTTTTCACATTTTTAAAAAACGAACGCCTTTCGTCACCTACAATTGGCAACAAGGTGGCGCTACTGATCAATGGCGAAAACAAGTTTCCGGACTTATTGCGTAGCATACGTGCGGCCAAACACTCCATTCACTTGGAGTATTACATCTTTGACTTAGATCAGATCGGTTTGGACGTGTTAAATGCATTGGAAGCTAAAGCGGCAGAAGGCCTGCAAGTGCGGCTGTTAGTTGATAGTTTTGGCTCAGCAGATTTGATTAAATACATGGCCAAACAACAGCAGTCCAGGATATTGTTCAAGCCATTCATGCCGGTTACGTTCACCTCTCTTGCTAACAGCAACTATCGAAATCATCGTAAGGTAGCGGTAATTGATGCTGCGGTGGGTTACGTTGGCGGAATAAATATATCGGATCGTTACATTAACAGTGCCGTTAACAAGAACGCTACCTATTGGCGCGACACCACGGTGAAAATAGAAGGTCCGGCAATCAACATGCTGCAGATCGGCTTCTGGAATTCCTGGAATCTGGCAGATGGTCGTCCATTTCTTCTGAGCGATGGCTATCTGCGGAGCATACCGTCTGATGAGAAGCCGGGCGAAGCTGCAACCTCCTTTGTCTCCAGCGATCCGGCCTCTGCTGCACCCTACAATATGGAAGCTATTCTAATCGCAATTGGAGAAGCGGATAAAAAAATACAATTGATCACGCCCTACTATATTCCGAGTGATGAACTTGCAACGGCGTTACAAGTTGCTGCTGCAGCGGGTTTGCATGTCGAGCTCATATTGCCGGAAAAATCAGACAGCTACATCGTGCAACATGCCAGCTTATCCTTCGTAAAACCTTTGTTGGAAAGAGGCGTGCATGTTTATTTTTATAAGAAAGGCTTTATACATGCAAAGACGATCAATATTGACGGGAAATTGTCGTTTATCGGAACGGTAAACTTGGACACACGAAGCTTCTATATTAATTACGAGGTGGCTGCTGTGATATCCGATGCTGCACTGTGTTCGCAATTGGAAAGACAGTTTGAGCTTGATAAGCTTGACGCAGAGCGGATGACATTGCGCGAATGGAAGAAACGGAAAGCATGGAAAAGAGGTCTTGATTCGGTTTGTCGACTATTGGCCCCACTGTTATAAGCTGTTAAATTCTTCATTTTTGCAATAAAAATCAATATATTTAGCTCCGCGAAAAATGTGTATATTGATGAAAAGATTTCCTATTTGGCTGTTTGCCCTTTTCTTTCTTTGTTCCTCAAAGCAAAGTTTAGGCCAGCAGCTACCCACAATCCCTATTAATACTGTAGTCGAAAAAGTACAAAAATATTTTGGCGTTTACCCGGTTGAAAAGGTGCATGTGCACTTCGATAAGCCTTATTACGCGGTGGGCGACACGCTATGGTTTAAAACCTACCTCAATCATAATCTCTATGAGTATGCCCCTAGTAAAATCATTTACGTCGAAATGCTTTCCAGCAAGGATTCGCTGATCCAAACCTTTCGGGTGCCTTTAAAGGGCAATAGCGGGAAAGGACAGCTGGTGCTTGATCCGCAGTTTGTATCGCAAGATAACTATCGGTTTCGTGCCTATACCAAATGGATGGCAAATTTTGATCCGGACTATTTCTTCAATAAGATTGTGCCGGTGGGGGATGCCATCAATAAAAAATTAGGTGCCGATATTACCTTCAATCCAGAGGGCACAAATAAAACAAAAGCAAGTATTCAATTTAGAGATCGCTCCGGCAATCTGTTGGGCAGGCGTAAAATCTCCTGGGAGGCCATTGATGGTTGGGATCCTTTTGACAAGGGGAAAGGAGAGACTGACGACATGGGGCGCGTTAATATCAACCTGACGATTAAGGAGCGCGAATACCTTAAAAAGGGGCGTCTAATCGTGCGGGTAGACGGCGACAAACTTGAGCCTGCGCTTGTTGGCAACTACTCTCTACAGCATGCGTTGTGGGATGCCGATGTACAGTTTTTCCCAGAAGGCGGCGATCTTCTTGCCGGTCTTTCCAAAAAAGTTGCCTTCAAAGCCAGTAACGCAGTAGGTAAGGGACTAAAGATCTCTGGAAAGGTTGTCGATAGCAAAAAGAAAGAGGTGGCATCGTTCACAGATTTAGCTTTCGGAATGGGATCATTTGAGTTTGTACCTGTTCTAGGCGAAAAATATAAAGCTAATATCTCTTTTGAGAACGGCACACAACGTACGGTTGATCTGCCCGAGGTAAAAGCAGAAGGAATAAACGTGGTGTTGTTGAAAGACGACGGTACGAATCTGCAAGTAGGCTTGGTGGCAAACGATGCGTTCTACGAAAAGGCGACCAACCAACCCTTTTACATCTTAGGGCAATCTAATGGTCATCTGGTCTATGCTGCGCAAGCAACGCTAAAAAATTCTTCTGTGCTGGTCAATATTCCCAAGGATAAATTGCCCAATGGGATCGTCCAATTGAGCATTTTGCAGCCCGACGGTAAATTTATTAGTGAACGGCTTGTTTTCAACCAATCCCAGCCGCTATTGGATATTGCGGTAAAAACCGACAAAACCAGTTACACGCAAAAAGAAGCGGTCAAGCTATCGTTGCATGTTGCGCCAAAAGATTCGCTGCAAGGGAACTATTCCATTTCTGTTATCGACGAGTCTAAAGTTCCTTACAACGACGATCAGGATCTCGGAATTTTAAGCAATTACCTGTTAACCTCGGATTTAAAAGGCTACGTCGAGCAACCGAATTACTATTTTAATGAAAAGCACGAGAATAGGATGGAGGCGCTAAACAACCTGCTGATGACACAAGGTTTCCGACGTTTTTCTTATGACGACCTTATCGCCGAGAGGTTGCCGCAGGCACGCTTCTTGCCCGAGCAAGGTATTTCGCTAACCGGAACATTGCGTTTAAATACCGGGCGTACCTTCCCGAATGGTGGGCTTCTGCTTTCTGTTCCTGCACGTAATCTCCGGAAAGATACCTACACGGATGTTAATGGACGTTTTGTTTTTGAGAACTTGGTATTTCCCGATTCGTCGAAAGTGACCATCAGTGCCCGAGGTAACGATAACTTTCGGAATTTGGTGATTAATATGGACCCGACGGAGTTTCCAGGCATTGATCAAGGCAATCCTTACACCGGAAACAATTTGCCAAACATTGACAACGCGATGAAGGCCTACCTCACGAATAGTAAAAATGAATATAGAACATCCATATTAATCGATGAGGTCGAGGTCACAGCTGTGCAACGGAAGACCGTTACGAGTAAGGAGTTTTCTGCGTTATCGGGGCTTTCTATGCCCGAGCATCGAATTGAAGCTAATCGCATTACGGGTTGTAACGTGTTGACCATGTGTTTGTCTACGCTGCTAACCGGTATTACCTACGACAATCAAACCTTGAAGTATTATGTTTCCCGCAATTACAACCAAGGCAGCCGCGTTCCGGTACAGTTTTTCCTCAACGGCATGCCTATTGACGAACCATCGTTAAATTCTATCCAACCTGCAGAAATTGAAGCCATAGAGATTTTCCTTCGGGATGATTTGGGGACTGTAAGTAGAACCTATCAAAACGATGGCGTTGTATCTATTTTAACGAAGAAAAATGAGCAGAAGAAACAGCCTCGAATGTCGCTTGCCGAGATTGAAAGTATGCTTCCGAAAACGAATATCATCGATATGATGCCGTTGGGTTATGTGAAGGAAAGGGAGTTCTATACGCCTAAGTATATCACGCCGGAAAGCAAAAATACGAATGACTACAGAACGACAATTTATTGGAACCCCGATGTTCAGTTGGATAGTCAAGGTAATGCTACCTTCCAATTCTTTAATGCCGATGGCAATGGGAAGTATAAAGTGGTTGTTGAGGGCCAAGATCAACTTGGAACTATCGGCCGTACGGTGTACTATTATAACGTTAAATAGTAGCCTGGCGTGACGTAGCAGGGTTTACTCGCAATAATTTGGAGAAAGTGCTTGTCAACAGCGTTGATTGTGTGTTTAACACCTTCGCTATGGGGAAAGCACCTTCTTTTTTTTTGCAGGTACGCTAATAGGAAATGAGGTTGGCTCGACGCTTAGTCCAGTTTGTCGGCCCCTGAACATGTAGGGTAAAGGATACGATATTAGCGGTTCGTTGGCTCGCTGTCGATTTCCAGTTCCGTCTGTTTTACTAAGACAGCATAGGAACTCGGGATTATTCCTTTGCCATAGCGAACGGCATAATTCTTTGTAAACTCTGCTCCGAAATAAAGAATGGCGGCAGAATAATATACGAAAGCCAATAGAATGATAACGGAACCCGCAGCACCGAATGAGCTGGCGGTAGCGTTATTCGTCAAGTAATATGATATTAGAGATTTTCCCAACAAGAATAGGAGTGTTGTGAAGATAGCGCCCCAAAGGATATCGCGGAAACGAACTTTAGCATCCGGCAAAAGCGCGAATATAAATCCGAACAATGTCGTGATAACTAAAAAGGAAACAACGGAATTGATCATTCCAATAAGATGCATATCCAAATCCGGCAGGTATCTTACTGTAAAATTCATCAGCACGCCAATGATACTGCTGAGTATAAGCGAAGTCATGAGCAAGAAGCCAAGGCCAATGACCATCGAAAAGGAGATCAATCTATCAAAAATAATTTTTAGCCATCCCTTTTTCGGCTTCGCCTTCACCCGCCAGATTTCGTTGATAGAGGTCTGGATATCTACAAAAATGGTGGTAGAGGAAAATATTAGCGCGCCGATACCCACATAAACGCCAATGCTATTTTTACTTTCGAACGATATTCGTTTGATAGCAGAGTCGAGCATATTGGCGATATCGTTGCCGAACAATTGATTAAGCTCGCCCATGATTTCGTCCCGGGCGCCGGTGGGACTGTCAAGCTGGCTGCCATAAAAAAAGCCGAGCGCCCATATCAAAATCAGAATCAGCGGACCTATTGAAAATACGGTATAGTAAGCCAGTGACGCGCTCTTCTTCAAACATTTATCATCCAAAAAATCGTTTATAGTACCGTATAACAGAAGGCCAAAACCTTTTAATTTTTGGCCAATTGTTTCTTTTTCCATGTGTTAATGTTCTTCGTATATCTTGTTGATGATCGCTTCTGTATTTTTAAGGATCACCTTTCGTTTTAAACTTAATTTTGGGGTAAGTTCGCCACCGTCAATGGTCCATTCTTTACCCAGTATCTTAAATTTTTTCACTTTTTCCCATTGTCCAAAATCGTTATTCAGGCGGTCGATCTCTTTTTGATATTTATCAATGACCTCCTCGTTTTCGATAAGTTCTTCTTTGGAATGAAAGGATAGCCCTTTGTGTTTGGCCCATTTCTCCAGCTCTTCAAAGGCTGGAACAATCAAGGCTGCCGGAAAGCGCTGATTTTCGCCCACGACCATGACCTGTGCAATGAGCGTAGATTCCATGAATTTGTTTTCAAGAGCTTGCGGCGCTACATACTTTCCGCCCGCCGTTTTAAACATCTCTTTCTTCCTGTCTGTGATCTTCAGAAAGCCATCTGGGGTGAGCTCACCGATATCGCCCGTATGAAAAAAGCCCTGCTCATCGATTGCTTCTTTGGTAGCCTCTTCATTCTTAAAATAGCCGGATGTAATGCTAGGTCCTTTAACCAATATCTCACCATCAGGAGCGATTTTTACTTCAAGATTTTTCAGCACGCGGCCCACAGTTCCAAATTTAACATCCGTTTCCACATGCGAGTTTACCGCAATGACGGGCGAAGTTTCTGTCAAACCGTAGCCTTCCAAGACCTTGATTCCCGCAGCCCAAAAGACGCGTCCTAAGCGCTCTTGAAGGGCGGCGCCACCGGATATAATCAACTCGATGTTGCCGCCGAGAGCCTCCTTCCACTTAGAAAAAATTAATTTACGTGCGATAGCAAGCTGCACGTTGTAGATGAAGCCGTTCTTGGGTGGCTCTTGATAACGATGGCCCAAATCCAACGCCCAGAAAAACAACTTCTTTTTAATACCAGTTAGTGCTTTGCCTTTTTCGACTACTTTGTCATATACTTTTTCCAGTACCCGAGGAACGGTCGTGAAAATCTGCGGTTTAACGTCATTAATTTCGACGACGATATTGTCAAGGTTTTCTGCATAATAAATTTGAATGCCTTTGGATAGGTAAAGATAGACCACCATACGCTCAAAAATATGGCAGAGCGGCAGGAAGCTTAGTGCGGTGCGTGCATGTGCGGGCACCAAGTGTCCTGAAGCTTCGACATTGCTGAGAATATTTCCGTGGGTAAGAAACACACCTTTCGGCTTTCCAGTGGTTCCAGACGTATATATCAAGGTCAGTAAGTCATCGCTGCCTACTGTTGCGCGTATAGGCTCCAAGTCGGTATCCAAGGATTCACCTTTTTTGAGCAACTCTTCGTAGGATGTTTTTCCATCGACGTCGTCAAACGTGTATACGTCAATAGCTAGCTGATGGTCTTCTATGGCCTGATCTATTTTTTTCGACAAATCGGCATTGCTCACAAAGACCAGTTTTGCTCCAGCATCATTAACGATATAGGAAAGGTCTTGGGCCGATAATGTTGGGTACAAGGGAACAATGGCTACGCCCAACTGATTACATGCGAAGTCGGCGATATTCCATTCGGGTCTGTTCCCAGACATTAAGGCCACCTTATCGCCTTTTCTTAGACCCTTGTCCAGCAATGCTTTGCTGAGGTTGTCTACGCTTTTAACGAAATCGTCGGTAGCATATTTTACCCATTTACCATTTCTTTTGCCGGCAAGCATAGTGGGTTGTGCATACTCCGATTTGTAACGTTCTATAATATCAAATAACCGAATAAGTTTGTTCATATGCATCAAAAATTAGTGGTTTATAATAGTATGTTATCGTACTACTAATATAATGCTTTACAGATGAACGAGCGAATTGTTCGAAAAAAATGTAAGTAAATGATAACAGATTTTAACTTTTTGCATGTGAAAAAAAGTACTATTTTTGACCTACATTAAATATAGTACGTACATGAATAAAGCAAGTTGGCTAATATTGACACTCGGAATCATGCTACTTTCTTTCGGGAAAGTTTCAGCGCAGTTGGATACACAGCACGCCGTAGGCGGGCGCTTTGGTAGTGCGACCGGATTTTCTTATCGTTATACCTTAGCGGAAGATAGAGCGGTGCAAGGAATTATGAGTTTGCAAAGTAATTCAAAATCAAGACGGTTCCGATTGGTCGGGTTGTACGAATTCCATAAGCCACTTGCGGAAAACTTTACTTGGTTTTATGGCTTCGGTGGTAGTGTGGGAAGTTCCCGCGATAAGGATGTGGTTACTACGACAACGAATCCAGACGGCTCGGTCACCACTAGGCGTACGGACAACAAATCCGAGCTCGCTTTAAGTATTGATGGTATTATCGGTGTCGAATATGCGATACCAACAACACCGCTATCGATATCGGTAGACTTAAAACCATATTTTGACTTTCTTCAAGAAAGCTCAATTCGGCTGATCGACCCATTCGGTTTGACGATTCGTTATAAGTTTTAGAACGCATTGTCTATAAAAAAAGCCTTCTTTACGCCGTTTTTTTTGTAAAGGAGGCTTTTTTAGCTTCAGGGCTAGGCGAAGCTATGCAGGTTTGCCGTGTTTTAAGACTCCACAACAGAGAGCCATATCCTTCCTCGTTCTTTCTGCTGTTCGGTCGCGTCTATTCTGGGCTGTATACTCCAAAGCTGTTTCCGACAGTAGCGAAGCGGTGTATGGATCGTGCGTATGCGGCCGTCACGGGCGATAAGTAAGTCGACAATGTCTTCGTACTGTCCTTGAGCCAACGCGAAATCGAGTTCCTTGCCTGCGCTGTCTAAACGGTTTCCATTAATAGCAATAAGTTCGTCGTTGACATTCAAGCCCGCATCCCAAGCGCCCGATGATCGCTCCACATTCTTGATAAAAAGCCTACCATCCTGCTCAACGATGCGTATACCGAGCGAAAGCTCTTGGCTATCTTGGTTGAGGTCGATGAGTTCAAAGCCCACCTCCCGGAAGAACCGGTTGTAATCCAGTTCTACCGTGTTATGTGCAGCATCAAAAATTTCGCCTAGATCAACGCCAGTCACGCGTTCTGCTAAGCGGCGGAATTCGTCTTCCTCGAAGCCTCTACCTTCCTTTTTGTAGAACGTGTTGTAGGCTTCACGTAGCACATCGTCGAGTCGCAATTTACCCTGCGTGCGGGCAATGATGTGTGTATCCAAAGCGACCGCAAGCATTGCTCCTTTATTGTAGTAGGATATACTGCTATTGATGGAGTTTTCATCCGGGCGGTATTGTTTAATCCATGTGTCGAAGCTGGCTTGTGCTGCGGATTGTACGCGATGCCCCGCTCTATTGTATACGAGGTTAAACTCATTGGCTAAAGCGTTTAAATATTCTTTAACAGAATAGAAACCACAACGACGGATGATAAGATTGTCATAGTAAGCGGTGAAACCTTCCATGATCCAGAGTCCGGCAGTGTAGTTCTCTGCATCATAATTGAACGGACCAAGTGCTTTGGGTCTGAGGCGCTTCACATTCCATAGATGGAAATATTCGTGAGCGGCCAGGCTTAAAAAATTCTTGTAAGCTGCATCTATTTTATAGGCATTCCGACTCGCCGCCAGCACGGTAGAATTGAGGTGTTCGAGGCCACCACTACCTGCATTGTAGTTGTGTGTTATGAAGACATAATTGCTGTTCGGATTTTCACCCCATATCGCGGTCTCCTGCTCGATTATTTTTACTAAGTCGCTCGTAAGTTGCTGTTTGTTATAAGAGCCGCCACCCACCATGGCAAATTCATGCTGCACGCCCGCCGCTTCAAAGTGCCAAATATCTTGGTTTCCTATTTCTAGAGGGGAGTCGAAGAGCGTGTCGAAATTATCTGCGTAGTAGGTATTGCTTGCTGTAGGAAGCTTGGGTAACCCTGTAGAAATGCTAGCCCATTGCTCGGGCAGATGCACAGTAACTTGGCAGGGTTGATGCGAAAGACCGTCTATGTATAGAAATGTCGCGGCGGGGCTGATGAAAGCATGATCAGCATCAATGAAATTGGTGCGCACCGATACTTCAAAGCCGTAGATGCGGTAAAAAACATGAATGGGCCCCGCATTTTTGCCTGCAGCAACGCGCCAAGTATTTTTTGATGTTTTCTCGCAGGCCAGCTTTCCGTTGGCGGAGGTAGCATAAAGATGCTCTATATGGCGGGAATATTCCCTCACTAAGTAGGAGCCCGGTGTCCAAACCGGCATTTTCAAGTCTATGTGGTCGCTCTCTACGTGGGGAATAAGCATTTCGATTTCGGCGTAGTGCGCTTGTGGCTCTTTAAAGGAAATAGAAAAATGTATAGCGGATTCAGACATGTATTGTGCTTTTATCAAATGATCCCCACAAAACTAAACTTATTCTTCGGCACATCCAACGGATAATGGAAAAGGAACAAACTTTATGTATTTTAATCATTATCTTTGGGCTATAGATTATTTGAACAGTATTTATGATTTTAGTTGCCGATAGCGGATCCTCGAATTCAGATTGGATGCTTAACCTGCCTGATAGTAAGCCCTTATCTTTTCGTACCAAAGGTCTAAATCCTTTTTTCGTCAATGAGAAAGAGATTGCGAAAGTGATGAAAGAGGTGCCGGAGATTTTGCCCTATGCAAATGAAATTCATGAAGTATACTTTTTTGGTGCAGGCTGCGTGACACCAGATCGAAGAGAGATCGTGTCGAACGCGCTTACCGAGATATTTCCTACGGCTTTCATCAATGTGGAGAGTGATTTGTTAGGCTGTGCATATGCCACATGTGGCGACAAAAAGGGCTACGTATCTACTATTGGGACAGGGTCTGATATCGGTTTTTTTGATGGGGAGCATTTAACCACGGGCGTACACGGTGTAGGCTATGTATTGGGCGATGAAGGTTCGGGCGCTTGGTTTGGCAAGCAGCTAATTACTGCCTTTCTGTATGATAAAATGCCCAAAGATTTGACAAAAAAATTTTCCGAGCAGTACCGCTTAAATAAAGATATCGTCATTAAGAATGTTTACCAACGCGATCGGCCGAATGCTTATTTAGCATCTTTCGCTGAATTTATGGCCGAAAATCGCCTGCATCCTTATATTGATACCTTGCTACGGAATGGTTTCGACGAGTTTGTCCGTACAAATATTATGACCTACCCGGATTATTGGGAATACAAGGTCCACTTTGTCGGCCGTATCGCATATCACTTCGATCTGCAACTTCGGGAGGTCTGTGAAGTACTCGGCGTAAAAATGGGCGCTATTTTAAAAAGTCCGATGGAACATTTATTCCATTTTATTGTTGATAGAGAAACAAAGTTAATACAAGAATAATAACATATGACAGTCATGAGCACCATTATGTTGCTGGTTTCCATGTTTGCACCAGCCACATCTATTTACGATTTTACATTCACCTCCATCGATGGTGAAGAAATAAACATGGCCAATTTTAAAGGTAAAAATATTTTGATCGTTAATACCGCTTCAAAATGTGGATTTACTAAACAGTACAAAGATTTGCAAGCTTTGCATGAGCAGTATGGAAAAGATTTGGTGATTATAGGTTTTCCTGCCGATAATTTTGGAGGCCAGGAGCCGGGAACGAATGAGGAAATCCAGGACTTTTGCGAGAAAAACTATGGCGTTACCTTCTTGTTGTCGGAGAAAGTCGATGTGAAGGGAAAAGATATGGATCCACTGTTTAAATATTTGACAGGAGCTGAAAATGCTGACTTCACCGGTGATATCAATTGGAACTTCGAAAAATTCCTAATCGGTAAAGATGGTAAGTTAGTCCATCGCTACAGATCCAAGGTCAATCCATTGGATGCAAGCATTACCTCGCAGCTGAAATAAGCTGCATTATACATAAAAAAAGACTCCGAAAGAGTCTTTTTTTATGTATAATGGCGGGACCATTTATAAACTAATTTTGTTACGGGTAAAAATACCAAGTTTATAGCTATCGACCAAAGCGCTTACGTTAAGCTTTAAGCGATTTACTTTTATAGGTTGTAATAACAGGATCGGCAACGCGGCTCATAGATATCATGCTCACCAAGTAAGACGCGCTCTTCCTGTGCGGAAATACGGAAAGAATAGTTCGCGGGTGCACCACATTGCATACATACCGCGTGCACTTTGGTAACATGCTCTGCAATGGCCATTAAGGCTGGTATTGGCCCGAAAGGCTTTCCTTTAAAATCCATGTCAAGTCCCGCAACAATAACCCGAACCCCCGCATTTGCGAGTTGTACACAGACGTTTGGAAGCTCATCATCGAAAAACTGAGCTTCGTCTATCCCTACGACTTTAGTATCGGCACTAAGCAGCAAGATAGCAGATGAGTGGGAGATAGGCGTTGAGGGTATACTATTGCTATTGTGCGATACGACAGCGCGCTCATCATAGCGAATATCAATCGCGGGTTTAAAAATTTCAACAGGCAGCTTTGCAAACTGCGCGCGTCTCATTCGGCGGATAAGTTCTTCCGTTTTTCCGGAAAACATCGAGCCGCAAATCACTTCGATACTTCCTACCTGGGAATTTTTCTGAATAAAGGTGTGTTCGGAAAACAGCATGTTGTTGTTTATGATAGTTGACAAAGAGCCGCTTAACGTATCTTAAAACTTCTCCTTGAATCTGTGCTAATATCAGAATTATATCTTAAATTTGAACGAAGGAAATGAGCTGTGTGGCGGAATGACATAGCTATCAGTTCATTTTTTTTTTCCACATATCTGCGAACGGAAGTAACGGCATGTGGACCTAGAAAAATAAATACAGACAAAATATGGCGTATACAAAAGAATCTATTTTTTCCAAAATTGGCGAGTTGTTGGTGGAGCTTAATGACGGCTATACGGAACTGTCAGAATCTGATGCGGGAAGCAAATCCGTTGACATCTTATTACTGGAAGCAAAAGCAAAGTTTTTGGCCACGCATCTGGAAGTGTTAAGACAATTGGAATCTGTCAGCACGCAAGATTCATCCGTAACGAAAAGTGAGGCTGATGAAGCTGAAAGTGAGACCAGACAGGAAATCATTTTTACGCCACCTACAGCGTTGGACGAAGCCATCGACCAACAACCAGTCGAAGAAGAAATCGAAGAAGAGCAAGCTCCTCCGGCAGAAGAATCGTCAAGTGCGCCAGAGCCTGTTGAAAAATCTGAAGAAAAGCAATCTACTGCGATATCGCCAGAGGCGAATGCCGATAAAGCTGTATCTGAAAATCTATTTTCCAAGCCTGAGGCGGTTTCCGAAAATGAGGGGGCTCCGCAGGATACAGAGGAAAAGATATCCGCCAGCAGCAATTCCGAACAACAAGCTGAAAAGATTGTCGAAAATGAAGTGGCGGAAGTTGTTGTGCATGAGGTGATACAAGAGCCAAAGGAAATTGTGCTTGAAACGAAGCCAGTGCAGGAAGAAGCAAAGCCTACCCGGCCTTTGACGTTGAATGAAATGCTTCAACAGCAGCGTCAGGCACAGGGAGGACTTAGCCAAGTGCGTAATAATACAACAGCGACGCCGCCTGTGAAAGCTCCAGAAAGCAAAGTCATAGATCTTAAAACGGTGATCAACCTCAATGATAAATTACTATTTATTAAGGATTTGTTTAACGGCTATTCTTTAGCCTACAGCGAAGCGATAGAGCTGTTGAACCGATATAATACGTTCGCGGAAGCGGATGTGTTTTTACAAACAAATTACGCACTGAAAAACAATTGGGCTGATAAGCCCCAGACAGTGGAGAAGCTATATGCCGTGCTCCGGAAAAAATTTATGTAACGTGCACATCGGCAATGAGGAGAAAGGCTTTCTATCGAAATGGTGGAAAGCCTTTTTTTAAGCTACATTTTTAAGTTAAATCAAACTTTACCCAATCCTGACCTTGATGCCCATAGATAAAGTACTTGGGTTGTAATATTTCAGCGCATATTTCCACATCGACCAAAAAATCATCGGCATGTAGGCCGAGGTCAGTTTTTTGTATAATGTAAACTTGGTTCGCCGTCACGGCATCGGTTCGAGCAAGCAAATCATCTTCCAGAAGCGTGCCGATTTCACTGTATAGGCTTTCGTTTTCCTGAATGATTAACAAGATCGATGGGTTGTCAAACTTTTCCTGTAACAGACTGCCGCCCGCAATCTGAACACTATCCATCAGCTGTTCATTATAAATTGGTTCAAATCCAGAGCGCTGCTCGACGATTAGTACCGTTGGTCGTTGCTCCTGCGGGATAAACTTCAGTTTGTGAATCAGGATATTGATTTCTTCATCAAGGTATTCCGCTTCGTGCGGGGCATTTTGCAGTTTTTCGTTGTATAAATGTGTATAGAAATGAAGTTCTTCCATGCGAATCGATTTGACTTGACAAATTTACGTAAGCGATACGTAAGAACCTAATCCGGGTGCTTTAATGTGCACGAATGGCATATAATTTGTAAATTGCATAAGTAAAAATAACAGTACAACTATGTTCGATAAATTAATGCAGGCTCAGCAAAAGGCTGAAGAAGTTAAAAAGAGATTGGATGGTATTTCCGTTTCGGGAGAAGCCGAGGGTGGAAAGATCCGGATTATTGCTTCGGCGAACAAAGAGATCAAAGAGGTTATCATCGACCCTGATTTTTTGGCACAGGCCGACAAGGAAGAGCTGGAGGAGCTGCTTATCGTCGCGTTGAACAAGACTTTGCAACAGGCAGAAAACGTAAGTCAGTCAGAGATGCAAGCGATGTCACAAGACTTACTTGGTGGTCTTGGCGGGTTAGGAAATCTGTTCAATAAATAAAGGAGGAAAACATGAACGTTACGTATTACGGACAGTCGTGCGTAGAATTTGATTTTGACGGTACGAAAGTACTTTTGGATCCATTTATCACGTACAATGAGCTGGCCAACAATATTGATATCGCGACGATACGTCCCGATTACATCTTCTTGAGCCACTGCCACCAAGATCATGTCGCAGACCTCATTCCGATACAGAAAAATAGTGGCGCAACCGTTGCGGCTATTGTGGAAACGGCAGCTTGGGCAAAAGCTCAGGGGGTTCCGGAAGATAAGGTGATCGACTACAATTTTGGGGGAACGCTGGATTTGCCTTTTGGCCGTGTCAAGATGGTGTATGCTTTGCACACCAACAGTACGCCCGAGGGAGATTATGCGGGTGTGCCCGTAGGCTTCGTTTTCTTTGTTGGCACGAAAAAGATCTATTTTGCAGGTGATACCGGTTTGACCTTAGAAATGAAGCTATTGGAAGATCTGGAACTTGACTGGGCTTTCTTGCCTATAGGGGGGCATTATACGATGGATGTGGACGACGCCATTCGCGCTGCCCGTTTTATAAACTGTAAAAATATCATCGGTATCCACTACGATACGTTCCCGCCGATTCGTATAGACCGGGAAGCTGCCAAGCGAAAATTTGATGAGCAAGGTTTAACATTACATTTGCCCAGCGTAGGTGAAAACCTTACGCTCTAAGTAAATCCATCGTGCGAAGCTGATAACAATGGGCACTTTCATCTGAAGATTCTTTCGATCGATATAGCCCATTGCTGCAGTACGGATAGGTTTAATCATAAGATTAGAAGATTCAGTAAAATCGCTACTTGGATAATAAGGATAAGATAAAGGCCCGGATGCGATAGCATTCCGGGCCTTTATTATGGTATGACCTGCGCTGTTTATAAGCGGCTACTAGGCGTTCTTAGCTGCTCGGTTGATATGAAAAACAACAAGGTCGTCAATCGGTGAACGAAGGATTTTCCCTACTTTCATATTGTACTGTGATGCTTTTTCTTCTAAAACATTTCTGAAATTATACCCGACAGAACCGATACAGTTAAACGTGTAGTTTTGATAATCTGGGTATTTGCTTACGAGATTGTTGAAAAAGGCTTCGAAAGCATCCTCAACAATTTTCCTCGTGTACTGGATATTTACATTATTGTCGTACACAAATTTGCTGAAACTTGCACAGAATCTGTTAGCCAACGGTTTGGTGTACACGTTGTCCATGATCTCATCTGGCGTAAGTTTATAGGTTTCGAAAAATGATTTCGCCACATCTTCAGGCATCAATCCGCGAATAAAATCCGTTAATAATTTCTTACCGATAAAGCTGCCGCTTCCCTCATCGCCTAAAATATAAGCGGCAGAATCGATATTGTGGGTGATGTCATGACCATCATAAATACATGTATTAGTTCCTGTACCCAGTATCGCCGCAAAACCTGATTGGTTGCCTAACAACGCGCGTGCAGCCGCTAATAGGTCGTGTCCAATTTCCACTTTGGCATTGGGGAAAACCTTCTGCATAGCGATTTCTACAATTTTCGCTTTTTCAGCATTGTGAACGCCTGCACCATAGTAATTCACCTCATTAATTTTGTCTAAAGGAAGATCTCCCGGAAGACCCTTTTTAAGCGAATTGACAATGTATTCACTATCAACGAAGTAAGGATTATAACCCTCGGTGTTGAAGTATATTTTTTTATTTGAGTCGTCTAACAAGCACCAGTTTGTTTTCGTAGACCCTCCGTCCGCAATGATAATCATTATAGATTTGGTTTTATTGTGTTATTTTGTTTGTTCTCTTATCAATTTCTTACACTAATGTCTCTTCGAAAATACATTTTTATGTTTAGAAATACGAATGTCCAATAGGAAAAAAGCGTATTTCCAAACTGCTTTATGTTTTTTTTGCTGTAAAAAGTGTGTTTAGAGCATGTAAAGCCGTTTTTTTTACGAAAAACATTTTTTCGTATCTTAGTGTATTTAGTACAATAACTGCTGTTACCTAATCTGCTAAAATATGTCGGTATCCATGGTGAACAAATGGCGTACACTTTAGTTTGCGCGAAAGGAGTGCTGTTTTATATGTTCCAGGAAACAGGTAAATGGTTTAAAAAAATAAAATATATATAAAAAGTGAAGAGCTATAAAACATTTTTGTTTGATCTGCGTTAATATTAATATCTGTTCCAGAGTGAAAAAAATATATATAATTTCTTTGAATATACAAATCTTATGTTATTTTTGTGCCAATTCTCAGATTTATCCTTTTGAGGTGATCTAATGTACTTTCAATAAGTGAATCTTTAAAATATGTTTTAGCTCTCCTTTTCATGTAGGTAGCATAGGCTAGAATAGATCGGATAAAATCAAATTGCAATAAAAATCCTATATCTCATAATAACAAGTTAATGGATATTAATGAACTAAATACCAAACTCGTGTCGGAGTTACGCGAGATTGCAAAAGTATTGGGCATCGCTGATGTCGATAAACTACGCAAACAAGAGTTGATTGATCGCATTTCTGCTATTGCCAAACAATCAATTCAAGAAGAACAAGTCGAGGTGCCGGCAGCGGATGAAGCTGATAAGCCCAGAAAACGTGTTCGCACCCTAAAAACAGAGCCTGTAGCCGTTACAAAAAGACCTTCTAGTGAAGAGGTAAGACCAGAGCTTACTGTTGTGGAGGAAGCCGCCGCAAGACCCGTTGCAGCGACAGAAAATGCGCCTAAAGCGGAGTCTTCATCTCCTGTACTTCCAACAGATTTTGATAACGTTATTGTAAACGAGGGTGTTCTCGAAATTATGCCAGATGGCTATGGATTCCTGCGTTCTTCAGATTATAATTACTTGACCTCACCTGATGATATCTACGTTTCTCAATCACAAATTAAATTATTTGGATTGAAAACGGGTGACAACGTTCGTGGGAGTATTCGTCCACCGAAAGAAGGTGAAAAATATTTTCCTTTGGTGCGTGTTGAATCCATTAACGGTCAAAATCCAGCAGAGATCCGCGATCGCGTTCCGTTTGATTATTTGACGCCGTTATTTCCGGATGAAAAGCTTAATCTGGATCTTGGCGTAGGCAACCAGTCTACGCGCATCATGGATTTGTTTACACCAATCGGTAAAGGCCAGCGGGGCTTAATTGTTGCGCAACCAAAAACGGGTAAAACAAACTTGTTGAAGGAAGTGGCAAACGCAATTGCTAAAAACCACCCGGAAGTATATTTAATTATCTTGCTTATTGACGAGCGTCCGGAAGAGGTTACTGATATGGCGCGAAACGTACGCGCGGAGGTTATCTCGTCAACATTTGATGAGCCTGCCGATCGCCATGTGAAAATAGCCAACATCGTGCTTGAAAAAGCGAAGAGAATGGTCGAGTGTGGACATGATGTTGTTATCCTTCTCGATTCGATTACACGTCTGGCACGTGCTTATAACACCGTAGCGCCAGCATCGGGTAAAATCTTATCGGGTGGTGTAGACGCAAATGCTTTACATAAGCCAAAACGGTTCTTTGGAGCAGCGCGAAACATCGAGAATGGTGGTTCACTCACCATATTAGCCACCGCCTTAACCGATACCGGATCGAAAATGGACGATGTAATTTTTGAAGAGTTCAAAGGAACGGGTAATATGGAACTTCAATTAGATCGTAAATTGGCGAATAAACGTATATTCCCAGCGATTGACCTGACGGCTTCGAGTACGCGTAGAGATGATCTTTTGGTGGACAGAGATACCTTGCAGCGGATGTGGGTGTTGCGCAACCATCTTGCAGACATGAACTCGAACGAAGCAATGGAATTCTTGTTGACACAATTGCGCGGGACAAAATCAAACGAAGAGTTTTTGATCAGTATGAATAGCTAATTCAATCAACATTTGATATTTTTAAGCCATCTTTCGTCAGAAAGGTGGCTTAACTTTTTTATTGCATGAAAAAACATCTCCCTAACACCCTAACTTGTCTGAATCTTTTTTCAGGTTGTCTGGCTGTTTTATTCGCGCTTGATGAGGCCTATCTGTACATGTTTTATTGTGTTCTTGCGTCTGGTTTTTTTGACTTTTTCGATGGCATGTTGGCGCGTGCGCTCCACGTGAAATCTACTATTGGCAAGGAACTGGATTCGCTGGCAGATATGGTTAGTTTTGGGTTTCTGCCAGGAGTGGTGTTTTTTCTACTGCTCCAGTCGGCCACAACGTCTGTCTACGTGCCCTACTTAGGCTTTGTCGTGACTATTTTTTCGGCTTTGCGGCTGGCAAAATTCAATGTAGATGAGCGACAAAGTGCTGATTTTATAGGGCTTAACACCCCGATGAATACATTCTTCGTTGTCTCACTGCCATTTATCGCTTCCAATAGCTCGTTTTCATTTTCGCTGATTGTCCTTTTGCCCCTCATTGCGCTTCTTAGTTACCTCTTGGTGTCTGAGATTAGGCTTTTTAGCATGAAGCTTTCTTCGTTGACTTGGCAGGATAATAAGTTCAAGTACATATTCCTTCTGCTTGCGGCCATCCTACTTGTGGTATTGCAGTTTAGCGCTTTTCCCTTTATTCTGCTCGCCTATGTAGCTTTTTCTTTTTTGCACTTTTCGCAGAAAGATGCTTAGACTCCACGCGGGCTAAAGGCTTTTAAGATAGGCCGAAATTTCGGAAAGCAGACGGGCAAATTGCTGCTCTAACGGAATGAATAGTTGTTCTAAGGTCTGCATATTTGCACCGTTCTTGGCTGCTGTTTCCAATTCCTGAAGTGCTGCCCGTAGCTTGGTTGCGCCGATGTACTCCATGGTCGGCTTGATGTGGTGAGCCTTACTTGAAATGTCCATTTGCTGGCCATTGCTCATCGCTTTTGTCAATCCAGCAAAATCAACCGGTATTTGTACAAGGTAAAGATCTAAAAATTGCTTAATCAATTCCGTGTTCTGCATCATATTTTGTTGGATCGCCACAGGGTCAATCACCGTATAATCTTCATTCATGGGTTTGGGTTTAATAATTGCACCTTCAACGCATCGTCGCAGGCGGTTAGCAAGCTTTCATTTGTTTCTAATAGTATAGGGTGTATAAAATCGGCGGCTATTTCTACCAAGGGTATCAGGGTAAACTTCCTTTGTGCAATATAGGGGTGTGGTACGCTAAGCCGCTCCTGTTGAATAATCTCATCGTTATAATACAAAATATCGATATCGATAAGGCGCGCACCCCATTTTTCGAGCCTACGACGCCCGAGATCATGTTCTATTTCCTGGATGCGGTCCAAAACTGATAAGGCTGACAATTCGGTGTTCACGTCCAATACTTGGTTGAGGAAAGGAGGCTGATCCAGCACACCCCATGCCTCCGACGCATAAATGCGAGATTCCTGATTAATGGATCCGATTCGATTTTTTATGGCCGCCGCTGCGCTGTGAAGTTGGGCGAGAGGCTCCCCTAAATTAGCTCCTAAAAGGAGAAACACCTTATTCATGGCCTAAAGATAAGCCTTATCCATATAATTTTCGAATTCTTCAAAGAAAGGTTTAATTTAGGTTTTTCAAACGTCATTTGTATTATGAGATCTTTTTTTAAATATGTATTGGCTACCGTGACTGGGATCAGCATTGTGGTTGTTCTTTTCTTTGCCGTAATTATCGGCCTTATCATGAGTACGGTCAGTCAAATGGGAAGTGGTAAGGAGATAGATGTTCCTTCCAATGCAGTGCTTTACGTTTCACTGAACCATGCCATCACCGAACGAACGAGTGAAAACCCATTGGAGGGACTGAACTTGCCCGGCTACGGCGATATGAAATCATTGGGCTTGAACGATATTATCGGGCGTATTGCGGCGGCGAAAGAAGACAGTCGTATAAAAGGAATCTACCTCAACCCGACTTATGTCAATACGGGAATGGCTAGTCTAAAGGAAATACGAGACGCCTTGTTGGACTTTAAAAAATCTGGTAAGTTTGTCGTTGCATACAGTGATTCGTATACGCAAAAGGCTTATTATATTGCTTCGGTCGCTGACAAAGTTTACTTAAATCCAGAAGGAGGATTGGAGTTTAACGGTCTGTCCAGCTCCATCGCTTTTGTAAAGGATGCCTTGCAAAAGCTCGGTGTGGACATGCAAGTCGTGAAAGTGGGAACTTACAAGTCGGCAGTGGAGCCGTTTATTTTGAACGAAATGAGCGCAGCAAACAGGATGCAGGTTACGGCATACTTAGAAAGCATGTACGGTTCATTTTTAACCAATGTTTCCGAAGGTCGAAAAATATCGGTGGACTCCCTGCGCTATGTTGCGAATAACTACCTCATACGAAACGCCGATGACGCTGTTCGCTATAAATTTGTGGATGGGAAGCTTTACAAAGACGAGTTGTTGGCAGAGCTGAAAAAGCGACTGAACGTCGAAAAAAAGAAAGATATTCCATCGGTTTCTTTATTAGACTACGTGGGGGCTTCCGGTAAAGAAAAGACGGGAGATCGAGTTGCTGTATTATATGCTTATGGTGACATTGTCGACGGTGAAGGGTCTGATCTTAATATCGGAGGCGACCGTTTCTCGCGCGAGTTACGTAAACTTCGCACAGATGATCGTGTGAAAGCCGTTGTGTTGCGGGTAAATTCGCCGGGTGGTTCTGCCTTAGCATCGGATATTATCGCTCGCGAAGTAGAGCTCACTAAAGCGGTGAAGCCTATCGTTGTTTCTATGGGCGATTACGCAGCCTCTGGCGGCTACTATATTTCCGCCTTGGCCGATTCTATTTTTGCTGAGAAAGAGACCTTGACCGGGTCTATCGGTGTTTTTGGTCTGATACCCAATTTGCAAGGTTTGCTCAACAATAAGCTGGGTATACGTTTTGATGAGGTAAAAACAGGAAAATATGCCGGCCTTATGTCTTCACCAGATAAACCATTAACAGAGGAGGAAAAAGCGATTATTCAGGCGGAAGTAAACCGAATTTATGGCACGTTTACTGGAAAGGTAGCTAAAGGCCGAAATATGGCCGTTGCTGCCGTAGATAGCATCGGGCAGGGCCGCGTGTGGACAGGCAGTCAAGCGCTGGAGAATGGTTTGGTAGATGGTGTGGGCGATGTACAGCGCGCTGTTCGTTCGGCTGCCGCAAAGGCAAAGTTAAAGGACTATAAGCTGGTGTATTACCCGAACGTGAAAGATCCTTTTTCTTCGCTGCTGGGCACGTCTAAAGAAAAAATAAAAGCTTGGATGCTGGGCGAAGAACTGGGCGAGTATCGTCAGTATGTTGAACAGCTCCAAACCATTACGCGATCGTCGGGCATACAAGCGCGAATGCCGTATACCATTGAAATCAGATAAATTTGAAGGCGGGGATTTTCCAATTCCCGCCTTTTTTTTATATTTATAGCTTGAAATGTCACATTCAACTTAAATTTTAAAGTACATATGAAAACTATTGATGATGTAAATTTCTCAGGAAAAAAGGCGTTGATTCGCGTGGATTTTAATGTTCCTTTCGATGAGAATTTTAATATAACAGATGATAATCGCATCCAGGGGGCAGCGCCTACGATTAAGAAAATCTTGGCCGATGGTGGTTCCGTGGTTTTGATGTCACATTTAGGACGTCCAAAAGACGGTCCTACTGACAAGTATTCCTTGAAGCATATCGTGTCACACCTTTCTTCTGTATTGGGCGTAGAGGTCCAATTTGCTGATGATTGTATAGGAGAAGACGCTGTAGAGAAAAGCGCTAATTTAAAAGCTGGCGAGGTACTTTTGTTAGAAAACCTTCGCTTCTATAAAGAGGAGGAAAAAGGAGATAAAGCCTTTGCTGAGAAATTAGCAAAGCTAGGTGACGTGTATGTGAATGATGCTTTCGGAACAGCCCACCGTGCGCACGCTTCTACTGCAATCGTAGCAGAGTTTTTTCCTGATAATAAGTTTGCCGGACAGTTGCTTGCTGCTGAAATCAATAACGCAGAAAAGGTGTTGAACAATCCTAATCGTCCGTTTACGGCCATCATGGGCGGCGCAAAGGTGTCTGATAAAATCGAATTGATCGAGGCTCTGCTAGACAAAGTCGACAATCTGATCATAGGTGGTGGTATGGCTTACACCTTTATCAAAGCCCGCGGTGGTGAAATCGGCAAATCTTTGGTCGAGATCGATAAATTGGATCTGGCGAATGAGTTAGTTAAAAAAGCAGACGAAAAAGGCGTAAACTTGGTGTTGCCTACGGATGCACAAATTGCGGATAAGTTTGCGGAAGATTCGCCTACCTATGATGGACCGAACGACGCGATCCCTGCCGATAAGGAAGGACTTGATATTGGACCCGAATCTTCTGCACATTTTGCTGAGGTGATTGGGGCCTCTAACACGTTGCTTTGGAACGGACCTATGGGCGTATTTGAATTTGATACCTTTGCGAAGGGTACGAAAGCAGTAGCCGATGCGGTTGTTGCTGCTACCGAACGTGGCGCATTTTCGTTAATCGGCGGTGGCGACTCCGCAGCGGCGGTGTCGAAGTTTGGAATGACCGAGCACGTGAGCTATGTAAGCACAGGTGGTGGCGCATTGTTGGAATATATGGAAGGTAAAGCCTTGCCAGGGGTTCAGGCATTAAACGACTAATTACTGATCATATCAGCACGTAAAGTAAAGCCGTAGCAAATTGCTACGGCTTTATTTGTTACCGTATCCCCTCCTTTAGTACGTGTAGCTCAGGCCAAAGGTAGGCATGACTTTTCGCGTCGCCGTCGCATCATTTATATAAGCCAGCCGAGCTGCAACATTCACATCAGGCAAAACATAGCGAAACACGTTAAAGTCTGCCGATATACCGATTCCAAAACTCTTCGGAGAGGAGGAGTTATGCACGTTTTGGAAGTCGGAAAATAGGAGACCTTGAAAACGTTTGATGTAGGCCAATGAACCGATACTCCAATCCGGATAGAAAAGGGGAAGCCTGTAGTTAACCAAAACCGTGTTTGTGACGATGGGGGACGAAAAATTTCCCCAGCCAGACACCATCGGAATATCGTATACACCTTCGTATCGACCATTGCTCTTTTGTGCTGCTACGCGAAATTGTACGCTATGGTTGCTTGATATACCAGGCAAGTAAAAGTTTGTGCGTACGGACAGGATTTGCCCACTGATTTGCTGTTCGAAGGGAAGATGTCTATAGGTCAAACTTATATTTTGTCCCCAGCGTGGGGCAAGGTCCATTCGGCTACGCATACTATTTCGGTTAAAATAGGCCTGGTAGTTGAGTGGAAACGCAATAGTTTCATTGAAATTACGCAAAGCGATACTTACGTCGTAGCGCTTTGTATAGGATGTCCCGAAATTTAGACCATAGCTGTATACCGTATTTTGCCGATAAACGGAGAGGGGTATGGCAATATCAAATGTTGCATGATGATCGCGGTAGTCATACATGATTACCTGTCCAGGCTGGTTGGAGCTCACCGCATTACCCACTAAGCCCCGGTTAGCGTATCGGGCAGTGAATACTGGTAAATATCTTCTGTAGGATACCTCTGCCGAGTATATGCTCTTGGATATATCCGGGTCATACTCGTACCCCAGTTTTATTTGGCTTGTATTCAGAACATCATTGGATAGCCAAAATACCCCCGGTATATAATTGTCGAAGCTTTCGAAGTTCGTGCTACTAATGGATAGGCTATGAAAATTAACCATATTGGCTGTTGGGCTGTATCGCGTTACTTGATACACACTATCCGCCGGTGGCAATACATCGCCGTCGCTGATCTGATCAATAGTTGGCTGCACATAAGGCTGTACCTGTTGCGCAAAGTTTTTCGTTCCGGTCGTTAATTTTTGGGAAGCAAGTTTATAGCCATTGTAGCGGTAATCGTTAAATAACAAGAGGCTGTCTGAGCGGATCGACGCATTGAATGCGCCAAAGCGAGCATTCGTTAGCTTCGACGTTACGCCACGCTGGTCTACGCGGTAAATATTGTCCCTGCCATCAAAATGAGCTTTAAAGAGTATGTCGTCGCCAACGTAAAACGGGCGTTCCAGCTGCTGATTGCCCCAACCGAAAAGAAGTCGTTGTTTAGTGCCTTCCGCTTCGATTTCTAAAAGGTTTGTTCCTTCAGCGCTTACCGCTATCACAATAACTTTGTCACCCGTGTCGTTAAATTTCGGTTGCTGTATATGCACGCCCTTCGGTACCGCTTTACGCGCTACAGCCTCGCCGTTTTCCGCATTCAAGAAAACCAACTGGCTTCGATTGGCCCGGTCGACCTCCACTACAGCTATGATATTTTTCGAGGGATGTAGGGCGGGCGAATAGTACCTGGACTTATGCGTAATTGTTTTTAATTTTTTTGTCTGCAGATTGAGGATGTTGATGACATTATAGGTTTGCTTACCAAAACGTGGGTCTTTTCTGTATTCATCCCACACCATTTGCTGCCCTCTTATGTGGAAATAGGGCGTGATCTGAATCCCAGTTTTTGCTATCGCATACTCCCGACCTTCAGCATCTATCCTGATGATCTCATTGACGGATTGTGGGCTAGATTTCAGTACATACAGCCTGTCATTTTCATCGGCTTGTGGTAGGATATAATCACTCGGATATCGGCTTACTTTTGTTTTTATTTCATTTGTTGTTGAATATAACTTGTCGTTTTCAGACCAAAACTTTTCCCGTTCGCTCATCATCTCCACAAACATTTTTGCCGGCGTCAATCCCGAGGCATTTCTGAAAGCTCGTTGGAAATTAAACGGTCGAAGCAATTTTGTACGCATTTCCTCCATTATTTTTTCATGGCTTTCGATACCATATTGGTTGGTAAGGTGCGTGTTTAAAAACAAACCAATACTGTAATGTGAGGGGACGTTATCCTTGAAAGAGCCCAGCACATATTTGTTGAAATCATACTTCTCCCCAGATAGTACGTTTGCTCGTATCGGCATTTCCCAAGAAGGAAGCCTCCCCCTGCCACCGGCACTATGTATCGTTTCAATCTGCACGGCATCGCCCTCAAAATACCAAGCCGGTAGATTTAGAGCATATAGTGCTAAGGCCAGTTGTTCGAAAAAAGGGCCTTTAATTCGTCCTGTCAATTTGTCAAATTGGGCAACATGACGTAGCTCATGTAAGGCCAAGTTTGGAAGCCACTCCTGATTGTCTGCGGTAGAGGAGGGCACGGGGTAAAACTCCGATTTACGCGGAGCAAGTTGTACATATCCATTTTGACTGAGATGATTTCCTTGTAAAATCAAGTTAATTGGCTTTGGGTTTTTCTGTAGGTCCCGACTACTTTTCGTGCGCAGTAATGGCAGTTGGGAAGCGAGCTTTATCGCGGCGCTATCGAATGTGCTTGGGAAGATAAGCCGGTAATTTTCCGTCTGTATTTGTCTCCATTTGATCGATGAGTGTGCTTGTTCGTTGTCAATTATTTGGCTCATTAATTCGCTTGAACAAATAGTACCAGACAATACTACTAATAATTTGATAATCAGTTTTTTATTCATTAATAATGGCTATGAGTTGATGGTTTGCTAAGATGTTTAGTTAATTTTGGTTGTTTTGTATTCTCTTTATGTTTATATATTATATGTTAATTAATTGATATATATAGTTTTATGTTATTTTAACAAAATAGATTTACATTCTTTTTTGTGGTCATAATGTTCGTCTGCGGTGTTCTACACTTCCGTATACCGAAATCAAACCGATGAATAATTACGAGTTGGAAACCGCAAACAAGATAGGGAAAATAAATTGTTTTTTTATTCGATGTAGGTAGTGTGGATTGCTGTTTTTTATGAGGGAAGATATTCCTCTTCTCGTTCTCGCAATCAACCGATACGCCCGATGGAGATTTATAGTATGTGCGCAATTTCGATCGTCGCTTTTCATCTTTGCAGCATACTGAAAAGTACAATGAGCCGTTTCATTTTTCGACAAAACCGGCTGTTTTTTGATGCTAGCGGTTGTATGACACGATGGCATCTTATGCCGCTATTTGGTGACTTGGATCCAAACAGTTTTCCGGCGTCATTGTTATCCATATTTGGTGCAGATCGTTAAAAAAAATGAATTAGTAATTTCCAACTAAAAAGTCGACTTTTGCTGCAAACAAACAGTACCCATGTAGGATTAAAATTTATAGTGTGTTATGGAAGAATTAGAAATGCAAGTAGAGCTTATTGAGAATTGGATAGCAGCAGATCAGATCTCGGAGCTTCAAGATTTTCTGAATGAGCAGAACATTTCCGATGTGGAAGAGTTCATCGATGAGCTTCCAGAGCATGCGGCCCTTTTTATTGAAACGCTCAACATCAACCGGGCAGTTCATGTATTCAGTATCCTCGATTTCCCCACCCAAGAACGTATCTTCAAAAAGCTGTCTCCAGGCAAGGCTCGCGAGTTAATTAACGAGATGCCTCCTGATGATCGTACATCATTTTTTAGTGAATTAAAAGGTGATGTGGTGAAGCATTTGATCATTATGCTTTCGCCGGAAGAGCGGAAGGAAGCGCTCTCCCTATTGGGTTATCCGGAGGATAGTGTAGGGCGACTGATGACCCCCGACTACATCACCGTAAAACCCCACTGGGACATTCCCCGCATCCTGGAGCACATACGACGCTATGGAGACGCTTCGGAAACGATTGATGTCTTGTATGTCATCGACAAAGAGGGGCGATTAATGGACGATATCAAGATTCGCGATATATTAGTTTCGGACCCGGATACGAAAGTGGAAGACTTGATCGATAATCGGCTTATTTCACTTCACGCGAACGATCCGCAGGAAGAAGCTGTAAATGTCTTTCGGATGAACAACAGAGTCGCTCTTCCCGTGGTGGACGAGCAAGGCATTATGTTGGGTATGGTAACCATTGATGATATCCTTTGGGTCGCAAATGAGGAGTATACCGAAGACATGCAGCGGATAGGGGGTACAGAGGCGCTTGACGAGCCTTACTTGGATGTATCTATCTTCCATTTGGTAAAAAAGCGCGGAGGATGGCTTATCGTGCTTTTTCTGGGGCAATTGCTTACGTTTAACGTGCTCAAGTTTTATGAAGACCGCTTAACAACTATTTTAGTGTTACTGATGCCCGTTATTATGTCCAGTGGTGGGAATAGTGGTTCCCAAGCGTCAACCCTGATTATCCAAGCGATGGCAATGGGGGAGGTGACCTTGCGCGATTGGTGGCTAGTCATGCGAAGGGAGATCTTATCTGGCCTTTTGCTGGGGCTGATATTGGGAACGTTAGGCTTCTTCCGAATTTCCGTGGATCAAGCATTTTCAGGTACGTATGGCGATGCTTGGGTATTGTATGGTTTGGCAATCGCCTTTTCGCTTGTCGGTGTCGTACTCTGGGGGTCATTGGTTGGAGCGATGTTGCCATTTGTGCTACGCAAAATGGGTGCCGATCCGGCCAGCTCTTCTGCGCCATTCGTATCTACGTTGGTTGACGTGACCGGTTTGATCATTTACTTCACCATTGCCACGTTGGTATTGGGAGGGATATTAGTTTAGTCAAAAAAAATCTCGTTGTAGGTGAGTGAGTTGTGTTTTTACCCTTAAAAATATTTGCAGTGCTCAACAAAACTTCCGATAATTGCATCACTGAAACGGAGTTGACCGCTTCATAAAATTCCTGAATAGCTCAGTTGGTTAGAGCATCTGACTGTTAATCAGAGGGTCGCTGGTTCGAGCCCAGCTTCAGGAGCCCCTTAAAAAAAGCTGTTTTTCGATAAGAAAAGCAGCTTTTTGCGTTTTAGGGCAGATTAGGGACATCTACCCTTCCCGAGTCGGATCCTCCGAAATGGCGTGATTTACATGTTTTTTTTGAACTCACATACGAATGGTACAAATTGGGTACCGAAATTCTACCGTGCTTAAGGAAGAAATGGTCGATAGAAGAGTAACCGATATATAAAGATTTGTTAAAAGAAATTATGTATTCCATTTTTTTCTTTTTTTTTTGGTTGTAGGGTCATTTCTTTAATATTATCTTTCTTTTTACCTTTTAAATTTTAATAATTGATGTTTTTGTCCATTTATTAAGTTTTATTTCCTGTTTCTTCACCTTTTTATGCTGATTAATTTGGTGTTTTTTCAATTTATGTTCCATTTTGATTTTTTCTGTGCTGTTTTCGTCTCGATTTTTTGTATAAAATGATGGTATCTGTGATTTACTTATAAATTTTTCTAAAAAATTTCTGTTATAATAAATACTTAAGTATATTTGATCAAATTAATCAATTACTTAAGTGTTTTTTTGTATGAATCAGATAAAAAATAGTTTAATGGGTTACAGGCTTCGTCGATATTTATGCCTTACTGGGTTATTGGTTGTTGTTTTGCAAGCATCTCAAGCGAAAAACACCTTCGATGTTGTTAAAAATGGCGAAGAGGGGGACTCTTTAGAGCGCCATAATCCATTATTAGACATACCTCACTTTAACAAAATACGTAAGTATTCTAAATTTAGCTTTAACCGTGGTAAAGAAAACGAGCAAGTTGATTCCGTGTTTACGCCATCCATTCATGTTGGCGCAATCGTACACATGTATGCATCAGCACAGCAAGATGGTTTTGCTATACCGCATACAGCTCCAGAACCAAATGCTTGGGGAAAAGGATTTTCACTGTATCGTGCCCGGGTGCTCGTGGGTGGACAATTGTCTCGCAAGGGAAGTTTTTTTATGGAAACGGACTTGCCGACCGTAATTGGCGTCGGTAATACTGACGGAACAAAAAATGTAAAAGTCTCGCCGATCATTTTGGATGCACAGTATCAGCACGATTTTAGCAATGCATTTCAATTGATCGTTGGTAAACAGTTGGTGTCTAACAATAGAAATGGATTGCAGGGTGCTGGTGCGCTTCTCGCTAACGATTTTTCATACTTCCAATATCCCTACAATATGTTTGAGGACAGCCCTCTGCAAGGTAATTTCGGACGGGATCTAGGAGTAAATACACGCGGTTTTCTATTTAAAGACAAATTAGAATATCGTCTCGGTGCCTTTACAGGTCGTATAGTTGACGGTAAGGATCCCCTTCGTTTTGTTGGCCGGCTTGCCTACAATTTTTTCGAGACAGACAAAGATTACTATTATGCAGGGACCAATCTCGGAACACGTCGACTACTCACTTGGGCTGTCGGCTACGACCAGCAAGGGAGCTATCAGAATTATAGCAGCGATTTGTTTGTCGATTATCCCTTGTCGGATCAGGGCGCCGTTACCTTAAGTGCAGCATTTCAGTACATGACGGGCGGTACCTCCACTGGAACGCACTCATTTGCTGCATTGATACCCGCTCAAACGGTACAGTTTCTGGAGTTGGGATATTATTTTAAGCAAGCACGGCTACAGCCATGGATAAAATTTGAAAATAACCAAATCTCGGCCGATGCGACCCAGACGGGTGGTGTAGCGCCTGCGAGGTTTGATAAACTTCAGTCTGGTTCTGTATTTGGAGGCGGGCTCAATTATTTTTTCAATGACATAGGGACCAACCTGCGCCTCTCTTATATTACACGTACGTACAATGTCGAAAACGAAGCAACATCAACCTTTGATAAACGTACGTACGGTCAGTGCTGGTTGCAACTACAGTTTTTTATATTTTAACCCATTTAACATACACACCCTTCAAATTTAATGATATGAATTTTGGACTAGAATCTTTCTTTAAAAACTCAGCCATCTTGATGGGCATAGGAGTTTTAAGCTTTACCTCATGCAATTCGGGAAATACTGGGAGTTCCAGCAGTGCCTCTGATACCTCTGCCAATACGGTAAAAGTCGGCGTTTTACATTCTCTGAGTGGTACGATGGCTATTTCGGAAGTTTCATTGCGCGACGCCGTCCAGATGGCCGTTGAAGAGATTAATGCATCTGGCGGTGTTCTTGGAAAGCAAATCGAACCCGTCATCGTAGATCCAGCTTCTGATTGGGATCTGTTTGCAGAGAAATCCAAAGAGCTGTTGATCGACAAAAAAGTGTCTACTGTTTTTGGCTGTTGGACATCGGTTTCCCGAAAATCCGTGCTCCCCGTGTTTGAGCAAAACAATGGTCTGTTATTTTATCCCGTACAGTACGAAGGTGAAGAAAGCTCTAAAAATGTGGTATATACAGGGGCGGTTCCGAACCAGCAGCTGATTCCAGCTGCGGCATACTTGATGAGCCCGGAGGGAGGAAGTTACAAGCGATTTTATCTCTTGGGTACCGACTACGTTTTCCCCCGTGTAGCCAACAAGATTTTGAAATCCTATCTGCTGTCAAACGGTGTGCCGGCAGAGAACATTATCGAAGAATACACACCGTTCCATCATCAGGATTATCAAACCATCGTATCGAAGATCAAGAAGTTTGCCATCGGTGGCAAAGCCTGCGTACTGTCGACGATCAATGGTGACTCCAATATTCCTTTTTATAAAGAATTTGCCAATCAAGGGCTTACTTCGGCAACTTGTCCCGTTATGGCATTTTCGGTAGCTGAAGATGAGCTGCGTTCTATGGATACAGAATTTTTGGTCGGTCATCTCGCCTCCTGGAATTATTTTCAGGCTATCGACAGTCCTAGGAACAGTGATTTTGTGGCCAATTTCAAGAAATTCTGTGCAGATAATAATTTGCCCGGTGGTAGCGAACGCGTTGTAGATGATCCTATCTGTTGGGCTTACACCAATGTTTATCTTTGGGCTAAAGCAGCGGAAAAAGCCGGTTCTTTTGAGGTGGACAAAGTACGTGCTGCGTTATTGGGACTTTCTTTTGACTCTCCGGCAGGAACAGTTACTATGGATACCAAGCTCAACCATTTGGCAAAACCGGCCCTTATTGGTGAAATTAAACCCGATGGACAATTTAACATTATCTGGAAATCGGAGGGACTGATACAGCCTCAGCCTTTCTTCGATTTTGCTGTCGCAAAATAAGGACTTAAACTATTTTTATCATGACAATACAAGTTAGACTACTGAAAACAGTGGTGTGGGGATTGCTGTGCTGTTTATCAACACTTTCAGCGCATGCTCTTGCTGACTCGACCGCTTTTTATATCAATCAGGTAGTGCACCCCGCCATACAGGAAGATAGGACCGGAGCACTGCACAAACTGTTGCAAATGGACCATCCTGAGGTATACCCATTTTTGTCCGCAATACACAGCAGTGCACTCTACGAGTGGCAGGGACAGGCGGTTTCGGCCATCAAACATCCTCAGCATGATGACGGTAGCATGATCATAAAGGCTTTGTACCCCGTCTATAAAACGATATCCGACGACAACGGCGTACCGCTATCGGTGAGCAAGTCGGCACTTCATGCCGTTCCAGTCTCACGTCCAGACCGCTTGATTTTGGCGGGTCACGCTGCACATTTGGATCTATTTAATCCAAGTGCCCAGAGACGTTCGTCGGCCTACGGCGAAGCGCTTCGATCAGGTGGTATCAATACGGAGTTGCTGCTTTGGGCGTTGGCGAATGAAGAGGATTATGCTGTACAACAGGCTGGTAAAGAGGCCTATTATTATGACCGATTGGTTAAGGCAGGCGATCCGTTACAGGTGAAGTCCTGGACAGATTCCATTTATGAAAACGCAAGCTCCAATGCGGTTTATCTGTTAAGGAACCATGTACAAGAGCATGAACTTTCGGCGGATCTTTCATCCTATATCCTTGGTAAAGCGGAGGATTTGGAGCGTGATTCACTTTGGATGCAGCGCATACAGCATGTGTTTAGCGGTCTTAGTCTTGCGAGTATTCTCGTGTTGATATCACTTGGTTTGGGGATCGTCTATGGTTTGGCGGGTATCATCAATATGGCGCATGGCGAGTTTTTGATGATTGGTGCCTATGCCACATTTACGGTGCAGTTACTTTTTACCAATGTATTGGGCGTTCAGTCTTCTGATTGGTTTTATTTTGCCGCATTGCCCATATCTTTTGTTGTCGCGGGTGTGGCGGGTCTTCTTCTCGAACGACTCGTGGTTAGGCGTCTTTATGCCAAGCCCCTGGATAGTTTGCTGGCTACATGGGGAGTGAGCCTTATCTTGATACAGACCGCACGGTGGATCTTTGGCGACATGACGGCCGTCAAACTTCCAGGTGCCTTGTCCGGTGGTATTGAGGTTAATCCCCATCTTGTATTGCCTTATAATAGGATTTTTATCATCGTCTTGACGCTGATCATTGTCGTGGCCGTATACTGGGTCTTGATGCGCACACGGTTGGGATTACAGATCCGCGCTGTCACGCAGAATAGAAGTATGAGTGCCTGTCTGGGGATTGATACCAAGCGGGTCAATGCGATCACATTTTTCGTTGGGTCGGGTCTGGCAGGTTTGGCCGGGTGCGCGATGACACTAATTGGCAATGTTGTTCCGGATATGGGCCAGTCCTACATTGTAGACTCCTTTTTGATGGTCGTGATCGGTGGCGTTGGCAAGATTGTCGGTATCATCGTTTCAGCGATAGGCATTGGAATATCCTCCAAAGTTTTAGAAGCATTTTTTGAGGCCGTCTATGGCAAGGTACTGATCCTTGTTTTGATCATGATCTTCATGCAGTTTAGACCGAAAGGACTATTTCCGGACCGGGGACGCTCTGCCGAAGACTAAAAAGTATATACTTAAAAAAACGTGTGATGTTTACAAAAACAAACAAAATCATCTACAGCTTATTCCTGCTTATATTCGCCGTTCTTTTGCCGTTGGGTTATAGCGCCGGCCTCATTTCTATCAACAGCGTGTCACTCTGGGGACGTTATTTTTGTTTTGCGATCGCTGCCTTGGGTATAGACCTGATCTGGGGATACACCGGCATCATGTCGATGTGCCAGGCTATTTTTTTCTGCCTTGGGGGGTACGCAATGGGGATGTACCTGACCTTAAATTCAGCCTCCGGCACAGCAATGCTACCAGACTTTATGTCTTGGAATAACCTGACTGATCTACCCTTGCTTTGGCAACCGTTCCAGCATTTTGTTCCTACGGTACTACTGGCCTTGGTGGTTCCGGCACTTCTAGCCTTGTTTATCGGTTACTTCATATTTCGAAGCCGGATTAAAGGTGTGTATATGGCTATTATCACGCAAGCCCTCGCACTTTCCGTTTACCTGCTTTTCCTCCGTAATGAGACGAACATGGGCGGTACCAACGGTCTGACAAATTTCAAATCGCTGTTAGGCTTTGATCTCAGCAGTGCCTCTGTCAAGATAGGCATGTATATGCTGTCGCTGGCGGTGCTGGTCGGCGTTTACGGATGCTGTAGAAAGATTGTAGGATCAAAGTTTGGCAAAGTGCTGATGGCTATACGCGACAGCGAGTTCAGAGTCGGATACACCGCCTACAATGTGCTGTACTATAAACTCACAATTTTCGTCATAGCCGGGGCGATCGGTGCGCTCGCCGGAATGCTTTATGTTCCTCAGACCGGAATTATCACCCCTGGCCGTATGGATGTCAAAGCATCTGTAGAGATGCTTATGTGGGTGGCTCTTGGTGGCCGGGGCCATCTCAAAGGTGCGGTGCTTGGTGCATTGCTCGTCAACTGCCTCTACAGTATATGTACCACTGTGTTTCCTGAAGGGTGGTTATTTATTCTCGGCATCCTGTACGTACTTACTGTGCTCTACTTTGATAAAGGATTTTTGGGGCTGTTGGAATGGTTGGCTATCCGCGTAGGCTTTCGGGATGCTAAGGCTGGTACTGTGACTTCGGGTATAAACAATTAATTATAAAATAAGATACACATGTTATTACAAGTTGAAGATCTTTCCGTATCCTTTGGTGGGCTACAAGCCCTCAACCTCAGCAGCTTTTCTTTGGCGCGCAATGAGCTGCGCGTTATCATCGGGCCAAATGGAGCAGGCAAGTCCACCTTCATGGATCTACTGTGCGGTCGTACGAAGGCCGACCGAGGCAAAGTCATATTCGACGGTACATCCACCTTGGGGAAGACCGAGGTAGAAATTGCCGAGTTGGGCATTGGCCGAAAGTTCCAAAAGCCTTCCGTTTTCCCGAGCCTTTCGGTATATGACAATATGTTACTGGCGGTCAAAATGGAAAAGGGTGTATTTGCATCGCTGTTTTTCAGCATGACCAGCGATATAGATGATCGCATACGGGACACGGCCGTTCGCGTAGGTCTGCACGCAGTGCTGGACAAAGCTGCTGGAGATCTTTCCCACGGACAGAAGCAGTGGCTCGAGATTGCCATAGTAGTCTTGCAGCATCCAAAGCTTTTGCTTATCGATGAGCCTGCAGCCGGTATGTCCGACAGAGAAACCGAAAAAACTGGCGAATTGCTTATAGAATTGTCTAAGCAGCACAGCGTGATTGTCATCGAGCATGATATGCATTTTGTGAAGCAGATCGCACGGGATAAGGTGACTGTATTTGTCAACGGCCAACTTTTGACAGAAGGGACATTTAGCCAGGTTAAGAATGATCAGCGTGTGATCGATAGCTACCTCGGTAGATCCAGTGCAAAAACGGTTAACAGCTAAGTATTTATGAAAGAAGAAATGATATTATCAGTCAATGATTTAAAAGCCGCGTATGGACAAAGCACTATTCTGTGGGGAGTCAATATAGAGGTTAGAAAAGCGCGGGTCACCACCGTGATGGGACGTAACGGCGTAGGGAAATCCACTTTGC
The DNA here is from genome assembly GCF_004364125.1 of Sphingobacterium paludis. Lineage (GTDB taxonomy): Bacteria > Bacteroidota > Bacteroidia > Sphingobacteriales > Sphingobacteriaceae > Sphingobacterium > Sphingobacterium paludis. The sequence continues at coordinate 51,765 of NZ_SNZV01000001.1, forward strand.
TCAAAGCAATTATGGGGCTGGTGAAAGCGCAGAGCGGATCGGTCAGGCTGGATGGTCAAGAAATCCAAAGTCTGGTTTCCTACAAGATTGCCCGGGCGGGGGTAGGTTATGTCCCCCAGGGACGTGAGATTATCCCTAAATTGACAGTCTATGAAAATCTTCGCCTGGGTTTAGAAGCCACGCCCGATTACAAGGAAAAGATATCCGAGGAAGAAATTTATGACCTTTTTCCTATCCTCAAGGAGTTTAGAAAACGATTAGGGGGCAACCTAAGTGGCGGTCAGCAACAGCAACTCGCCATTGCTCGGACATTAATCAGTGGCCCAAAACTTTTACTATTGGATGAGCCTACAGAAGGCATACAGCCTTCGATTGCCTATGAGATCGGTGACATCATCCGTAGGCTTGTCGTTGAAAAAGAATTGTCGGTATTGCTGGTCGAGCAGAAGATAGATTTTGCCCGTCACGTCACAGACCATTTTTATCTCATGGACCGCGGTAAGATGGTTCAGGATGGATCGGCAGATCGCTTTGACTTTTCAGAATTGCAAGAACATATCGCGGTATAAATAGAAAATTATTAAAAGTATACATATGAAATACCCATGCTTCTGAAAGCAGAAACACACATGAGTATGCCATATGACCTGTAAAAATCAAACTAGAAACATATGAAACTATCACCCAAAGAAATAGAAAAGCTGATGTTGCACAACGCAGGGTTCGTTGCGCAAAAGCGGTACGCCCGTGGGATCAAACTGAATTACCCCGAATCGATAGCACTGATCGCCACGCAGCTCCTAGAATTCATCCGAGAAGGAGAGTCGGTAGCCGCACTGATGGAAAAAGGCCGTGAGATATTAGGGTACGATGATGTGATGGAAGGGGTGCCCGCGCTGTTGGATACCGTTCAGGTTGAGGGTACATTTCCAGACGGCACAAAGTTGGTAACCGTGCATCAACCGATCAATAGGTCGGACATACAGAATGACTATGCCCTGTATGGTTCCGGGCTCAGCCGAACAATGGCGATTAAGGCGATCAATAATGAGACCGAAGCATCTCCTGGCGAATCGTTTGTCGGTGAGGGTGACATCGTGCTAAACGAAGGTCGAGCCACCATCAGTATCGAGGTGCACAACACCGGTGACCGCTCCGTGCAGGTCGGATCGCACTATCCATTTGCCGAAACCAACAAAGTCTTGCAGTTTGACCGCCTATCCACTGTTGGCTACCGCCTGGACATTCCCTCCGGTACCGCCATCCGCTTTAAGCCGGATGAAAAGACCACTGTTCAATTGGTGTCTATAGGAGGTGAGCGCAAGGTGTTCGGCGCTAATGCACTGATTAATGGTCCTATAGCGGGTAGAGAGGAAGAAATCGCCATGATATTGGAAGAAAAAGGCTTTTTGGCACACCATTAATAGACTTGAAAACGAATTTATCCCATCTAAAAAAAGAAATAAAATGGCACACAACATATCAAAAGTAAAATATGCAGAATTGTTCGGTATTACGAAAGGCGACAAAGTCCGATTAGGAGATACCTCATTGATTGTCGAAGTAGAAGAAGATCTGACCGTCTATGGAGAGGAGTGTATCTTTGGCGGTGGCAAGTCGGTGCGCGACGGCATGGCACAGGCTACAGGTTTTGCGCCCGAGGATGTGCTCGATATGATCATTACCAATGCTGTGATCATTGATCACACCGGTATTTATAAAGCAGATATCGGTATCAAGGACAATTATATAGTTGGTGTGGGGAAAGGAGGAAATCCACATATTATGGATGGCGTGGATCCCCGGCTCATCATAGGAGCCAATACCGAGATTATTTCCGGTGAAGGCAAGATCATTACCGCGGGTGGTGTGGATACGCATGTGCACTTTATCTGCCCGCAACAATCCGAAGAAGCGCTTGCGAGCGGTGTCACGACACTTATTGGCGGTGGTACAGGGCCAACGACAGGTACCTTGGCCACCACGATCACACCCAATGCTACGTATATCAAGATGATGTTGCAAGCTACCGATACTTTCCCGCTCAATATCGGTTTCTTGGGCAAGGGTAGCTCTTCAGGTCCCAAAGAACTGGAAGCGCAGATCGAAGCTGGAGCAATGACACTAAAGTTGCATGAAGACTGGGCGTCCTCGGCCTCCGCGATAGACAATTGTTTGTCCATCGCAGACCAGCATGATGTGCAGGTGTGTATCCATACCGATTCGCTCAATGAAAGCTGTTACGTAGAGGATTCAGTCAAAGCATTCGCAGGGCGCGCTATTCACTGCTACCATATCGAAGGAGCCGGTGGCGGCCACGCACCTGATACGATCACCATGCTTGGCGAGCCTAATGTATTGCCCTCATCCACATCGCCCACCAATCCCTACACGATCAATACGGTAGATGAGCATTTAGATATGTTGATGGTATGCCACCACCTGGACAAGAGTATAGATGAAGATGTCGCATTCGCGGCCAGCCGTATTCGTAAGCAGACGATTGCAGCCGAAGACGTGCTTCACGATATGGGTGCAATATCGATGTTCACCTCAGACTCTCAGGCCATGGGGCGTGTAGGGGAGGTGCTCTGCCGAACTTGGCAGATTGCCGATAAAATGAAGGTACAGCGAGGAAGCCTGCCTGAGGATGAAGGTACCGGTGCGGATAATTTTAGGGTAAAGCGTTACATCGCAAAGTATACCATCAACCCTGCGATCACCCACGGCTGTAGCCATGTCATCGGGTCGGTAGAAAGCGGCAAGCTTGCCGACCTCATCATCTGGGATCCGCGCTTTTTCGGTATCAAGCCAGAGCTCACCCTGAAAGGTGGTGTGGTTGTTCAGGCGCAGATGGGTGATCCCAATGGTTCTATCGCCACTACACAACCGATATTCTCCAGACCCATGTACGGGGCACTCGGCAAAGCCGTCGGCCGGACATCCATGGCATTCGTGTCGAAGGCTTCGGTACACCAAGTCGAAGGCTATGGACTGCATAAAGCGATAGAGCCCGTCCGCAACACGCGTGGCGTGCGCAAGAAAGATATGATATTTAACGATGCGCTACCTGTAGTCAAGGTACACCCAGAGACTTACGAAGTGACAGCAGACGGCGTGCCGATTACTTGCGAGCCTGCGGAGAAGGTATCTCTAGCCCAGTTGTATAGCTTGTTTTAACCCAGATTACGCAATAGGAATGTAAAACATGATGCTGATGAAGTTCATGAGCTAATGCGGATTCTGGATTTAGCATATTTGGAGGTAAATATGGTACATTTGCAAAAGAAGGTGTCTGGATGGGGTGTGGCTAGGTTTAATTAAGACCCGCAGCTTATTCCTATAGATGCCAACTTTTGGTATACCAATGAAGATTAATCTTATGCGTAGTTCTGTCGAGCGGAAGCTCTTTAAGCAATTTACCCTAAGATACGCGATAGCGTTATCTATTATCGCTGTCCTGACTATAGTGAGCCAGTGGCGTATACAGCAACATTTGAGCCGTTCGTTGGATGACTCGCATGTTATCAATTTTACCGCACGACTGCGGACACACAGCCAGTCGCTCAGCAAGATTGCGCTTATGCTACAGAATGGATATGCCTACGAAAGCAGCAAGAAAGAGTTTGTAAACACACTCCGTCAGTGGGTAAAAGTACAGCAGAGTCTGGAAGACGGCAATAAGTTTTTGGAGTTGCCTACTTATAATTTGGGCGAGATCAAAGAGCTTTTTGAACTGGTGCGTCACCCCCGTGAAGAGATGATGCAGGCTGCAGAGCAAATCGTTACGATCACGGATACTGCGCAGGTACCACCTGCTATACTTTTGCGACCTTATGTGGAAACCATACTAAACTATGAGCAATCCTATCTCTTGGGCATGGATCTTATTGTATTTGAATACGATCGTTTCGCCCGGGAGCGTATCAGTCGCCTCAAAGAGACGGACTATATTATGCTAGGTCTGTTGTTGCTTACGCTCACACTTGAAGTGCTCTTTATTTTCTATCCGCTGTCCGTACATATCAAGCGTGTCGTTACCGATCTCGTGCGGTCAGAAGAACATTCTTCCAACTTGTCGGGAAAACTGCAGGAAGCACACGCGCAGATGGAGCGTTCGTACAGTGAGATACGGGAGGTCAATTTCGCGCTCGATAAGGCCACTTATCTGGTCAAGATAGATACCGAAGGCAAAATTTTGTACGCCAATGACAAGTACTGTCACGTGACGAGGTACACAATGTCGCAACTGCGTGAAAAACCGATATTTTATAACAACAAAGGAGGTGAGGAGAGTGTTATCTATGGTCACATACGTAATCACAAAAAGAGGCTGGAAGTATGGCAGGAAGAGATTTTCGACTATGCTTCGGATGGAAGCGGATTTTGGTTGGATGTCACACTGATCCCGGTTTTTGACCAGATGGGAAGCGTTTACCAGTATTTGGTCATCGGCAATGATATCACTAAGCGTAAGAATGCTGAGCGCGAGAATATGTTGTTGATAAAGGAGAAGCTCAGGCGTGATACGCAAGACCAGCACATACGCTCCTACGCGATTATCAATGGGCAGGAAAAAGAACGCAAGCGGGTGGCGACGGAGATTCACGACGGCATCGGGCAGATGCTGACAAGCTTACGCATGAAAATAGAGCAAGTCACAGACGGAGGGGGAGACGCAAGATTAGAGATGTCTATGATCAACAGTATGCTCAATCAGCTGATCACGGAGACCCGCCGCATCTGCTCCGATTTATTGCCCAGTGTACTGGAAGACTTTGGTTTGCTATCGGCTATTGAAGATCTGGTGAAAACCTGCAGAGATGCCGATCACGCTACATCATTTATACTGGATACGAATATCGGTCAGCAGCCCCTGTCCCGTGAGCTTGAAGTCACCGTCTATCGGATTTTACAGGAGAGCTTGAACAATGTGATCAAACATGCGCAAGCTTTGACAGTAGAAATATATTTAGATACTTCGGCAGAATACTTAAATTTGATTGTTAAGGATAATGGTAGAGGTTTTCATTTTGAAGAACAGTTTATGCATGATCCTAGGATGGCCCGCAAGATGAATGGTCTGAAAGGGATGAAAGAGCGTGCCGAACTACTCGGGGGGACTTTTACGATTAGTTCTGAACAGGGCAAGGGAACAACTATTATTTTGGAGATACCATACTAACTATGAATGTACCTATTAAAGTCTTTTTGGTAGATGACCACGAGATTTTCAGAAATGGACTGAAGCAACTGATCAATAGTGAAGACGACATGGAAGTCATCGGAGAGGCCGGCGATGGGGAATCCGCGTTGCAAGATCTTGCGACCATCGTTCCGGACGTGATCATTATGGATATTCGGATGTCGGGTATCAACGGTCTAGAAGCAGGGCAGGCAATTCTAAAGATGCGCCACGAAAGTAAAATTATCTTCTTTAGTCTTTATGACAGTCCCGACTATGTAGCCAAGGCATTGGATATGCAGGCAAGCGGGTTTATCTTAAAAGATACGAGCAATAAGATTTTTCTCAATGCGATACGCACCGTATATGCCGGCCGGTTTTATTTTATTGGTGAAGTCACCGATATTTTGGTGAAGAAATATTTAGAATCGCAGCGTGGGACTTTAGGTAGACATCCGGCTCCCGAGGCGGTGTCCCTATCACGGAGGGAGCAGGAAATTTTGCAGATGATCAGTGACGACCTCACCACCAAGGAGGTCGCCGAATTATTAAACGTTAGCGTGCGTACGGTCGAAGCCCATCGGCAGAATATCCTTCGTAAATTCCACACAAACAATATGGATGAGGTGTTGCAGACGTTAAAGAATTAGACGTCAGCTCCTCTGTTTTTAATCGATTTCAAAAAATCGACTAAATTTTCACAGCTATCGCCCGATGAATGATCTGGTTTTTTCTGTCGCTGTCATCTCCGTAAAACTTCAGGTTCGAGCATCTGACTGTTAATCAGCGAGTCGCTTGTTGGAGCCCAGCTTCAGGAACCCCTCAAAAAAGCTGTTTTTCGATAGAAAAGCAGCTTTTTGGTTTGTATAAGAAAAATGAAAACCGGTGCTCGATTGTTTGTACATAGTCGGATCGGTTTATAAAAAAAGGGCGTTTTTTCAAAAGCCGCCCAATCATCCATAAGACAATAAAAAATGCGAAGAACCATCTTCGCATTTTTTATCTATCGTGGTTTTACCGCAATTTATACGGCCAAAAGCTGAGGCTTTTCTTTGTATGTCTTCCAAAGCAATTCGCCGAACAACGTGTTGGTCCAAGCAAACCAGTGACGTGTATATTTTTTCGGATCGTCTTTATGGAAGGACTCATGCATAAAACCGGTGTCGCCATGCGTTTTTCGAAGGGTCTCAATACAGTTTCTGATTTCTTGATCATCCGTAGACGTAAACGCACGCATGATAATCGCCATAGGCCAGATCATGTCGCGGCCAATATGCGGTCCGCCGATGCCTTCAGCCGCTGTTCCTTTAAAGAAGAACGGATTTTTTTCGGACAACACAAAGTTACGTGTGCGTTGGTAGACTTCATCGTTGACGTCGACTGCTCCTAGGTATGGCAGCGCTAATAGTGACGGTACGTTTGCATCGTCCATCATCAGGTAGCTACCATAACCATCCACTTCAAAAGCGTATATACGTCCGTGCTCCGGATGATCAACTATTCCGTAGCGGTTGACTGCCGTTTCTACTTCCTGTGCTAATGCCTCCATCTTTCCAGCTAGCTCCGTGTTATTTTTTACTTTGCGCAAGATTTCTGCCGATTGGCGCAAGCTTGTCACCGCAAAAAGATTGGAAGGGATCAGGAACATAAATATCGAGCTATCGTCAGATGGTCTGAACGCTGAGCAGATTAACCCTACTGGATTAACAGGGTATCCCAGCCCATCAACCTGCAAGGTGTCCGACCCCCGCGACGTGGTACGACCAAAGACGTAAGGGCCAGTGCTCTCTTTGCGCTGTTGCTCGACAAACGTTTTGTAAGTATTTTCTTGCGCCTTCACCCATTCTGCGTCAAAAGGCGTAGCATCATTTGTTTCTTTCCAATAGTGGTATGCAAGCCGTATAGGGTAGCATAGGGAATCGATCTCCCATTTGCGCTCATGTATGCCCGGCTTCATATCCGTGTGGTCACTAAACCATTCTCCCTTTTTCGTCGGATCGTTATAAAAAGCATTCGCATAAGGATCGATATTGATACATTGTGCCTGTTTGTTGATCAATCCCAAAATAAGGTCTTGCAGTTTACGGTCTTTCTTCATGAATTGAAGATAAGGCCAAACCTGAGCGCTGCTATCGCGTAGCCACATCGCGTCAATATCACCCGTGATGACGTACGTCAATTTTTTGCTTGCTGTCGATTCGTCGTACACCGTGGTATCTAACGTATTGGGAAAGCAGTTATTAAACAGCCATCCGAGTTCAGGATTTTTCACTTTCTTTTGGAATTCCGTGATCGTGGCTTCTACAATTTTGCTCGAGAAGTGTCTCTTCTCGGCAGCTACGCGCACGGTTGGAAAAGTATTATAGGGAGCTGCAAACGAAAATTTGCTAGCCATCACACCGGCCCCTAAGGCTCCTGCTGTTTTCAGAAAGGTTCTACGTTTCATGTTATAGCGATTCTTTGTTTTTTGGTTATTCTTGCCCAAGATAGCAAATTAAATGGAAAGACGATATAAACTAAACGTTTTAGCAAGCTTGTGCTCCGTTTCAGGTGGCCGGCATTAATCGCAAAATATCGCTACTTTTGCCTGCGGTTAATTTTAGGAATAATAATTGTTATATACAATCCGCAATTTACGTACGACTTATATGAATCAAATTTACGTTTTACTCCTTTCAATCGGGCTAGGTCTTTTTGCTTTCCAACCGTTGAAAGGACAGGTCAAGAACCAGACCTATTCGTATCAACACTATCAAAAATATAACGAATTACTTTACTCGCCCAATACTCGGTTGCATACGGCATCCAAGCCATTACTTTTTAAAGATGAACTGCTACTTAAATTTGATTCCTTGCAGTCGCTTTATCCTGTACAATCGGACAACCCTTTCTTACGTAAAATTTTCAACGAACATCTGGTTGACCTAGATAATGGCGATAGCCAGTTTTTTATGGACGTTTTGCCAGATTTTGTCATTGGGAAAGATTTAATTGCTGAGGATAGGCGTACGACATCCTTAAGCACGCTGGGACTGCAATTAGGCTGGCATCATAAGGACAAACTGACATTGTTTGCTAATATTTTTGCCAATCGTGCAGTATTTCCGAACTATTTATCGGAATACACGGAAGTCAACCAAGTTGTTCCGGGGCAAGGCACGGTACAACACCGAGTGGGCAATCGTAAAGAATGGCTTTACGGAACCGTTAATCTGACCTATGCTTTTAACGATTATTTCGAAGCGACAGTGGCGTACGATAAAAACCATATCGGTGACGGGTATCGTTCGTTGCTTTTATCGGATTTTTCGTCCAACTATGCACAGGTGAGGTTTACTGGTAAGATCGGGAACGTGCAATATACGTCCATATGGGCTTACATGAACGATCCCCGCAACCCACGACTAGATTCGCTGAATGTTGGGAGCGACTTTGGCGATGGAAAAAAGTGGGGTGCATTTCAATACTTAGATTATAATGCGACGAACCGCCTTTCGGTCGGATTTTTCCAAGCCGTGGTGTGGGCAAATAGAAATCAAGCAGGCTATCGCGGTTTCGATTTTAACTACATTAACCCTATTATGTTTATCCGACCTATCGAATCCAATAATAGCTCGTCTCCGGATAAAATGTTTTTGGGCTTGAATGCCAAGTATAAAGTCTTTAATACGCTCACTGCGTATGGCCAGTTTTTACTAGGCGAATTTACGGCAAGGGAATTTTTCGGGGGTAGAGGGTATGCGCACAATAAATGGGGCACCCAGATCGGTATTCGTGGTTTTGATGCCTTCAAAGTAAAAAATTTGAATTACCTCTTGGAGTATAATGTGGTTAGACCCTATACCTACCAACACTTTACGTCTATATCAAACTACAGCAACCACGGCGAACCACTGGCGCATCCGCGAGGTGCGAACTTCAAGGAAATAGTGGGTATCGCAAATTATTCTTGGAATCGGTTCGATTTTTCGTTGCAAGGCGTTTATAGTCGTTTCGGCACTGACCCGGAAAGCGGGATAAATATGGGTGGGGATATTTTTCAGTCTTACAATAATTTACCGAACTTATATGGGAATGCTATCGGGCAAGGTGTGCGCAATAATCTTTATTTCGTCGATGCCAAGGCCGCATACGTACTGAATCCAAAATACAATCTTCGTTTTGAATTGGGCTATACGCAGCGGTACAATTATGTCAAAGATGCCGATACGCAGAAATCTGGGGTGATCAGCGTGGGGCTCCGTTCATCTTTCCGCAATTTTTATGGCGATATATAGCGGATATTGCTAACTTTAAGCATTTAATCCATCTGATCGCTTAAAAAGCCTCGGTACTTATTATTAGCGTATAGAATTCACGAAAATGAAAAGAATCATAATCATAAATGGGCCAAACTTGAATTTGCTTGGCGTGCGGGAAACGAGTATTTATGGTAACCAAGACTTTCTTTCCTATTTCGAGGAGCTCAAAGTGCGCTTCGCCGAGGTTGAACTTTTCTATTACCAAAGTAACCATGAAGGCGACATCATCGATAAACTCCATGAAGTAGGCTTTTCGTATGAAGGTGTGGTTTTAAATGCGGGCGCGTTTACCCATACTTCCGTTGCGATAGGCGACGCCATTGCTGGGATAAAAACGCCAGTTATCGAAGTACATATCTCCAACGTACATCAACGAGAAGCTTTCAGACACCATTCTTATTTAGCTAAAAATTGTCTAGGCATTATCTGCGGCTTTGGTTTAAATAGCTACAAGCTAGCCGTGCAAAGTTTTCTGTAGCAAAAGCGATCGTGCGGACGCTAGACCTGCCACCTATATCAAAATGCCGTGTGATCCGAGGATTTGCCTGAGAAAAAGTGGATAAACAGTGACAGCAGCGCTGCTGCTCCCATCACGATTACCATCGGGTAGATTGTGCCATTGTGAAAAAAGCTTACTAAACCCGACGTTAACGCTCCTATGGCCATTTGCACACAGCCTAACAATGCTGAGGCACTACCTGCAAGAGCTTTGAATGGTGATAAGGCCATTGCTGACGTATTAGGAAAGATAAACCCATGGCCCAACAGATAGCAAAAAATCAACCCTAGTAAAATCGGGAAATTCAAGGTATCGGTCAGTAGTCCTATAAACATCAGTAGCGCGATCAAGGATTGCCAAATATTCGCAATTTTACTGATTTGGGGGCTGCTCCATTTTTTTAAGAGCGCGCGGTTTACCTGGGTGGCAAAAATCATGGCTGAGGCAACGAAGGCAAAAGCCAAGCCATATTCCGTTTGTGATAAGCCATAATGCTGCTGCATCACAAACGACGAACCCGCCAAATAGGCGTACAAACCTGATGATGCGATAGATCCGACCAAGCAGTAAACCAAAAATGTTTTGTTTGTTAAGACTTCCCAAAATTTCCCCACGATTGCCTTTGGACGCAGCGAGAAATCTGCCGAGCCCCGATAGGACTCCGGAAGATAGAAGTATGTTGCCAGGAAGATGATGGCGCCAATCACGAGCAGCGATACAAAGATGTAATGCCAATCCAAGTGGTTTAGCAACAAGGCACCTGCGCTTGGAGCCAAAATAGGCGATATGGCAATGACCAGCATGAGTAGACTAAACACGCGCGCAGCTTCGCGCGGCTCGTAGTAATCCTGGATCATAGCGCGCGAGGCAACCATACCCGCACAGCTCCCTAGTGCCTGTAAAAATCGTAAGGCAATCAGGTGTTCGATATCACGCGTCATAATACAGAGTAATGTCGCGACGATATAAATGAGTAAGCCTACCAGCAGGGGTTTCTTCCTGCCATATTTGTCTAGAAGTGGTCCGTAAATCAGCTGCCCAAAAGCAATCCCGATAAAAAAGCTCGTTAGCGAAAGCTGTACTTGGTCGACCGAAATGTCAAAGTCATTCGCTATCGTTTGGAAAGCGGGAAGATACATATCTATGGAGAACGGGCCCACCGCAGATAGTAAACCTAAAATGAGTAAGATGACCGTTCGGTTGGAGGTTTGTTGACGTGGCATACATTAAAAAAAAGAGCCCATCTTTCTAGATGGGCCATATGAAAAGCTTTTATTGACTGTGGTCTTTGGGTTTTCGGAAGATAAGATAGAGCCCGCCGATCATGAACGGTATACTTAAAAGTTGTCCCATGTTAAACTTCATCCCTTCCTCGAATGCCTCTTGATTTTCTTTGAAGAATTCCAAGAAAAAGCGCGCTCCGAAAAGCAGGACAAGAAAGATCCCAAATAAATAACCGGGTTTCGGCTTCGAATTTTTTTGATACATCGACCACAGTATAATGAAGAGAATGACATATGCTATGGCTTCATACAACTGGGCCGGATGCCGGGGAATAAGATCATTTCGTTCAAAAACCACCGCCCACGGCAAATCAGAAGGCAACCCTACGATTTCCGAGTTGAAGAAATTTCCAATGCGGACAAGGGCGCCAGCAAGCGGTACCACAAGCACTAAACGGTCGGTAACCCATAGGAAGTCTGTTTTTGTTTTTCTGGAAAATAAAATTAACGCCGTCAATATTCCGAGAGCACCTCCATGACTGGCTAAGCCTTGAAAACCGGTGAGTTCAAAATTTCCGTTGTTAAATCGAAATGGGAGGATCATTTCCAGCGGATGCTGCATGTAGTAATCAAATTCGTAAAAAAGACAATGCCCTAATCGTGCGCCAATAAGCGTTCCCAGAAAGATGTAGATGCTTAACTGATCAAGCAATTCCTGCGTTTTGCCCTCGCGTCTGAAAATTTGGAGCATAAGCACGTAAGAAACAAGAAAGGCGGCAAGAAAACATAGCGCATAATAGCGCAGACCAAAGGAGCCTATCTCAAAAATCACCGGATCGATATTCCAATGAATAACATGTAATATTGCGTGCATAAACATAAATTGTTTCGGTAAATATAAGGTTATCCATGATAAAATCCATAGTACAACGAATTTCTTACTAAATGGTGATGGAAATTTTTAAATTTGGCCGAGCGGCAGAATCAAGGATGTTGCAAAATAATAGATAGCATTATGACAGAAAAAAAAGGTAAGGAAGCAGGTTCTCATACAGCGATTGTGAACGAAGCATCATTAAATTTCTTTGAAAAGTATATAAACAATCCATCGCCGACCGGCTTTGAATGGGAAGGACAGCGCATGTGGCTTGACTATCTGAAGCCTTTTGTGGATAAAACATATATTGATAATTACGGTACGGCAATGGGTATAATCAACCCCGATGCCGATTACAAAGTGGTGATAGAAGCACATGCGGATGAGATATCCTGGTTTGTCAACTACATTACGAAAGATGGGCTGATCTATGTCATTCGTAATGGCGGATCTGACCATCAAATTGCTCCTTCCAAGCGAGTAAATATACACACCGATAAAGGTTTGGTAAAAGCGGTATTTGGATGGCCGGCCATACATACACGTTCTGGAGAAAAAGAGGAAACCCCCAATTTAAAAAATATCTTTTTGGATTGCGGTGCCACGTCAAAAGAAGAAGTAGAGGAGATGGGCATCCATGTCGGCTGCGTCGTGACCTACGAAGATGAGTTTATGGTATTAAATGACCGCTACTATGTGGGAAGGGCCTTGGACAATCGGGCAGGTGGTTTTATGATCGCCGAGGTGGCACGCCTACTCAAGGAAAATGCAAAGCAGCTGCCTTTCGGTCTTTATATCGTAAATTCTGTTCAAGAAGAGATTGGTTTGCGTGGGGCCGAGATGATTGCGCATTATATCAAACCCAATGTAGCAATCGTTACGGATGTAACGCATGACACGCAAACACCGATGATCAATAAAATTACACAGGGTGATCTCGCTTGTGGGAAGGGGCCTGTTCTATCCTATGCGCCAGCCGTGCAAATCAACCTAAATCGCTTGTTGATCGATGTGGCAACCGATAAAAATATCCCTTTCCAACGGCAAGCGTCTTCGCGCTGGACCGGTACCGATACGGATGCTTTCGCTTACTCCAACGGAGGCGTGCCGTCCGCATTGATATCGCTGCCCTTGCGGTATATGCACACAACGGTGGAGATGATTCACAAAGAAGATGTCGATAATGTCATCCGTTTGATCTACGAAACTGTTCTCAAAATAGAGGCGGGGCAAGATTTTAGAAGTTTTACAATCTAAAATCGTTCGCAGGTTTAAATTTTAATATATTTAGATGACTAAGAATAATAAATAGACAATTGCAATGGATGTTAATTTTATGGATTTAAAAAATAATACAAAAGAAGAAGCCGATAACAATGAGCTGAGCATTGAGCTGAGTGAGGAGATCGCAGAGGGGATATACAGCAATTTGGCTATCATTACCCATTCCAATTCAGAATTCGTTCTCGATTTTATCCGCATTATGCCGGGCATTCCGAAAGCGAAGGTTAAATCACGTATTGTGCTGACACCTGAACATGCAAAAAGATTGCTAGGCGCTTTGCAAGATAATGTTAACCGTTTTGAAGCGAGCAATGGCACCATCAATACGAACGATGCAACGCTTCCGCTTAATTTTGGTGGGCCAAAAGGAGAAGCGTAGACTTCCCATCTGACATACCCTTCACTAGGGGGATATTCCTAAACGTATTTGGACGCTGCGCTACAGTGCAACGTAGAAAGAGGGCAAAAAACTTGCCCTCTTTTATTGTATCTCGATATTTAAAACCAAATTTCTGCTCAGTTGTTGTTAAATCAAATAAAATTTTATGGATATACAAGTACGAACGCTTACGGAAAGCGATTATAAAGATTTGAAGCGTTCAATGGCCAAGGCATACGGTAGCGATTCAGGCGAGGTATGGACACGCGAGAACATAGAAGATTTGATTAGCTTATTTCCGGAAGGACAAATATGTGTAGAAGTTAACGGGCGGGTGGTCGCGTGTGCCTTATCCTTGATTATCGATTCTAAAAAAACAAATATTTACAAAAAGTATTACGAGATTATAGACGATGGAAAATTTACAACGCACGATTACGAGGGCGACACCCTTTATGGTATAGAGGTTTTTGTTCATCCCGACCATCGGTCGTTAAGGCTAGGCAGACGGCTTTACGATGCGCGGAAAGAGCTTTGCGAACAAATGAACCTGAAAAGTATTGTTGCTGGTGGCCGAATTCCGAATTACCATAACTATTCGGATAAAATGACACCGCGCACCTATATCGAAAAGGTCAAACGCAAAGAAATTTACGATCCTACCTTGACCTTTCAACTATCAAACGATTTTCATGTCAGTAAAATTCTAAAAAACTACTTGCCGGAAGATAAGGAATCGAATGAATTTGCGACACTGCTGGTATGGGATAATATTTACTATGAGCCTGATGCAAAATCAAACTCCGCAACGCGCCAAACTATTCGATTAGGACTCGTACAATGGCAAATGCGCTTATTTAAAGACATAGAGGAATTTTATGATCAAGTCGAGTTCTTTGTGGATACGGTGAGTGATTACGGCACGGATTTCATCATGTTTCCGGAGTTTTTTAATACGCCGCTGATGAGTCCGTACAATGATCTTCCCGAGCGAGCAGCGATGGAAAAGCTAGCCGAGCTGACGGAAGAGATCATAGACAAGATGCAGCAGCTTGCCGTATCGTACAATGTTAATATCATTGCGGGTTCCATGCCGGTCATCGAGTATAAGAAGTTGTACAACGCCTCTTATCTGTGTCATCGAAACGGAAAGCTAGATGTGCATAAAAAAATTCATATTACCCCGAATGAGATGAAGTATTATGGTATGGTGGGCGGTAACGACATTCAGGTGTTTGATACGGATTGTGGTAAGGTTGGGTTGCTGATATGTTATGATGTAGAGTTTCCGGAAGTTAGCCGTATCATGGCAGATCAGGGCATGCAAATGCTGTTTGTGCCGTTTATGACTGATACACAAAACGGGTATATGCGTGTACGGAGTTGCGCGCAAGCCCGCGCAATAGAAAATGAATGTTATGTCGCCATCGCTGGTTGCGTGGGGAACTTACCTCGTGTGAACAATATGGATATCCAGTACTCGCAATCAGCTGTATTTACCCCGTCTGATTTTGCTTTCCCGAATAATGGTATCAAAGCGGAAGCAACACCGAACACAGAAATGGTGTTAATCGCCGACGTCGATCTATACGCCCTACGCGATCTGCACGAATATGGCACCGTAAAAATTCTGAAAGATCGCCGGAAAGATCTGTACCAGGTCAATTTGTTAAAGTAAACGAGGTGTGATGGGCATTCTTGATATTGTATTTCGCTGTTTAGCCGTCTATGTATTTATGATCGTTGCTATACGCTTAACGGGGAAGAAGGAACTTTCGCAACTCAATACCGGCGATGTTGTCTTGATCCTGTTGATTTCAAACGCGGTGCAGAATGCTATGGTTGGTCCGGACACATCCTTGCTGGGCGGACTGGTTGCTGCCGGCGTTCTTTTTTTGCTGAATTTTTTATTGAAGAACTTCTTATTTAAAAACGAGCGCTTTCGGAATCTTATCAATCAGAAGCCAGAGATTTTGATTCATCATGGCAATTTGGATTTCGCGGCGTTAAGCCGGCTTAAAATTACCAACGAAGAGCTTCAAGAGGCTATGCGCGAGCATGGGGTGGAGCGCTATCGCGATGTGCGACTCGCAATGTTGGAGATCGATGGAAATATCAGTATCATTTCCAATGTGGATGGGATGAAACAATCGGTCTACAGGCGAAAACACCCGCATAAACGACTGGACATATCGTAGGCTGTCGCTTCCTTAGCGTGCATATTTGATCTACGACCACGGAGAGATAGCCCTTTAGCCGGCTATTTCTTCGTAATCGTCAGATCGAGGAATGTGCGCGATAATCGGTTCCCATTCTTTTGGTATGCTTGTCAACTTTCGTTCGGTTAGATTAAGCCAAGCGCCATCTACGTTTACTGTCGCCGCTTTCACACCGTTTTCTTTGTAAATTTCATGCCGAAAGGAAAACCGGTAATTTTTTAAATAAAGTTTGTTCATTTCGACCTTTACATAAATTCGTTCATCCAGCCCAATTTCTCTGTGATAGATCAACTCTTCCCTGAATAGTATTGGACCAATGTGGTTTTTGGCAAATTCTTCCAGTGATAGCCCCGCCTTGTTCAGCATATTGCTACGGGCTTGTGCACAAAAATCAGCATATGCTGAGTGTCGAAGATGCCTGTTAGGATCGAGTTGCGCCCATAATACCTGTCCTTCAAAGTAAATGTGTTCGTGCTCCATGGCTTAAATATACGTAAAAACGAACAGATTAAATAGGAGAGACCATTTGCATCAGTATGGCTGTGAACCAACCGGCGTACGTTCCGATGGCATACCCAAAAACGGCTAAAACAACACCCACAGAAATTAATGACGGGTGAAAGGCCGCCGCGGTTACGGTTGCGGAAGCCACACCGCCCACATTCGCCATGCTGCCTACGGCCAAATAGAAGAAGGGGGCTTTGATGATCTTGGCCACTAAAAGGAGTAATAATGCATGGAAGCTAATCCAGATCACGCCCACCACAAATAACCCCGGATTAGATAGTATTGCCGCGATATCCATCTGCATGCCGATAGTTACAATAAGCATGTACAGCAGGGTCGTACCGATTTTAGAAGCACCCGCATGTTCCAATTTACGGGCCGGCGTAAAGGATAAAGCTATACCGATGAATGTGGCAATCAACACAAGCCAAAAGAAACCGTTGGTGAGCGAGAATTTCTCCAATTGCGGGTAGTTTGCCGCCATGTATGTTGCAATGGGCGCCGAAAGCAACGATGCAAGACCTGTTCCGCCTAGTGCTAACGCGAGCATTAAGATAAAGTCTTTGGTCTGTGGATTCCGACTGTTTGTTTGGGCTTCTAGATCCATACGCTTTTTCAACGCTTCTACATCAGAAGCGTCGGCGCGGAAAAATTTGTCTACTATCGTAGTTTTGCTGGCGCCATAGAGCAGCAGCGCCATCCATATATAGGCAACAAAAACATCCACAGCAATAATAGAGGAAAAGAGCTGCGGTGATGGCTCCAAAATTTCGCGTAAGGCAACTTGATTGGCGCTGCCCCCGATCCAGGAGCCGGCCAGAGCACCTAAACCTCGCCATACTTCGTCCGCACCAACGCCCCCAACAACATCGGGCGCAATCAAGGCCGTTAGCCATACGGCGATGGGTCCACCTAAGATGATGCCTACGGTGCCGGCCAGGAACATGAGTCCTGCACGTTTTCGCAAGTTCCATAATTCCCGTAAATCCAGGTTTAATGTAAATAGTATCAGGCATGCCGGCAGAAAGTATCGACTACCAACTCCAGCTAGAGGCGAATTGGCCCCATCGATAATATGTAAAGAGTTTAGAATACCAGGAATAAAATAACACATTAACAACGGAGGGATAACCGCGTAAAACCCCTGTATGTACTTGTTCTTCAGGCTTGCCGTATAGAAAACTAAACCAAGTACCGCCATCAGCAGTCCAAAAACTGCGGCTTGATCAGTAATAATCGGCGTAACTTCTCTGATAGCATTTTGCATATTTTTTAAGATTTACTATTTTGGTGGTGAAATTATAGAATAAATTCGGAACAACAACGGTTTTGTTTATATTCTTGCAAAGAACTGCATTATTTTTTGACAAATATTATTACAAACGCATGCTTAATCGACGAGATTTTATAAAAAATGGGAGTGTATTTGCGGGATCGCTGGCCCTAGTTACAGATGTTGCTGCCCTAGGAGTCGCTAAAACGATAAAAGTTGGCCTTGTCGGCTGCGGAGGGCGCGGCACAGGAGCAATCTTCCAAGCGTTGGATGCAGATCCGGATGTGCAGGTTACTGCATTAGCGGATATTTTTGAAGACAATTTGGCCAATACGCTATCTTCCTTAAAGGAGAAATATGGCAAACGCATAACGGTTTCCGAAAAAACATCGTTTGTAGGGTTTGATAGTTATGAAAAATTAATTAAGTCTGATGTGGATGTTGTGTTATTATGCACGCCACCAAATTTTAGACCCGCGCATCTGACCTTGGCCATTCAGTCAGGGAAACATGTGTTCTGTGAAAAGCCTGTAGCGATTGATATTCCCGGCTTACACCAAGTCGAAGCTGCGGTGAAGCTCGCGAAGGAAAAGCAGCTTTGTCTTGTCAGTGGATTCTGCTTCCGCTACTCGCTACCCAATCGAGAGGTTATTTCGCGCATCCATGCCGGCGATATCGGCGATATCAAATCTATCTCTACATTTCGGCACGGCGGCGAGCTGAGCTATAAAGAAAGGCAACCTGACTGGAGCGATTTTGTCTATCAGCTTCGGAACTGGTATTATTATCAGCGCTATTCCGGGGATATGATCGTGGAACAAACGATTCACAGTCTCGACTATATGTCTTGGATTATGCAGGATAAGCTGCCCAACAAGGTGACAGCCACCGGCGGTAGACAAAGCAGACCTTGGAATAAATTTGGCAATGTATATGATCATTTTACCGTCGAGTACGAATATGAGAATGGCTTGAGAGGGTTCCATTTTGGTCGTCAACAAAATGGAACCACGCCGCGTAATACGGTCGATGCAATGGGCACCAAGGGCTTTGCAAGTGTCGCACTAAACAGTAATTATGAAATCGTCGGCGAGAAAGCTTGGAAAAATAAAGAGCGACTAAACAATATGTACCAGACGCAGCACGACGAGCTATTTAAAGCGATTCGTGCAAAACAAGTTATCAATGATGGTGACTTTATGGTGAAATCTACACTTCTCGCTATCTGGGGCCGCTTGTCAGCTTACTCGGGCAAGTCCATTTCCTATGAAGAGGTCATCCAATCACAAGAGCGCTTGGGGCCTGCAATAGCAGACTATAATTGGGATATGAAGGCAGATGAATTAACCATTGCCAGACCGGGAGCTTACAAATTTGTATAGGAATGAGAAAGATAAGGGTATTGGTGGTCGGTTGTGGCAATATGGGAACTTCTCATGCTATTGCTTACCACCATATGGCACAGTTCGAGATTGTCGGGTTAGTTTCGCGCGGAAGCAGTAAAGATGAACTGAATAAAAGCCTAAATGCGTGTTATCCGACATTTGACGATTATGATGTGGCGCTACAGACTACCTCGCCCGATGCTGTTTGTATCTCTACCTATCCGGACACGCACGAGACGTACAGCTTAAAGGCTTTCGAAGCTGGCGCTGATGTGTTTGTTGAGAAACCAGTTGCGGATAGCTTAGCAGGTGCGGAACGGGTGGTGGCCGCGGCAAAGCAGTATGGAAAGCAGTTGGTCGTGGGGTATATACTTAGACATCATCCTTCTTGGATAAAATTTATTGCCGAAGGAAGAAAATTAGGGACGCCTCTCGTTTTCCGAATGAACTTAAACCAGCAAAGTCAGGGCCACATGTGGGATGTCCATCGAAATTTAATGAAGAGCCTGAGTCCCATTGTCGATTGCGGTGTTCACTATATCGATGTAATGTGTCAAATGACCGATGCGAAACCTATTCAGGTATCTGCTATTGGAGCACGACTAACAGCTGATATTCCAGCGGACAATTACAACTACGGCCA
Organism: Sphingobacterium paludis; assembly: GCF_004364125.1. Classification (GTDB taxonomy): domain Bacteria; phylum Bacteroidota; class Bacteroidia; order Sphingobacteriales; family Sphingobacteriaceae; genus Sphingobacterium; species Sphingobacterium paludis. The sequence goes on from NZ_SNZV01000001.1 coordinate 71,540, forward strand.
ATTACAGATTCGTTTTGATGACGGCTCGGTAGGTTGGTATGAAGCAGGTTGGGGACCAATGATGAGTGAAACAGCCTTCTTTGTAAAAGATGTGATTGGGCCAAAAGGTTCGGTATCTATCGTGGCGGATAAAGCAGCTTCTACAGGCAAATCTGATTCAGTAGCTGCACATACGCAAACAGAATCGTTGCGCATCCATCATGCGACCATCGACGAGCAAAATCGCTTCACCCGTTCCGATGAATGGGTCAATCTAGACGATGAGCCCGACCACCAAGAGCTTTGCAATCGTGAACAGCAATTCTTCTATCGCGCCATAGTCGAGCGGTTGGATCTTTCCAAATCGATGGAAGATGCGTTGAACAGTTTGCGGATCGCTTTCGCTTGTGATGCCTCCGTGCGCTCGGGAGCTGTCGTCAACCTAGAAACCTTCGGTAAATAGTGGTTATCCAGATTTAAGGAATGTTTAAATATTTATGGGTCTGCAGTGATATTTCCCACTGCGGATTCTCTTTTACATAGTCAATGATCAATGGCGTCATTTCAGCCGCTTTAGACCATTCGGGCTGCAAGTAGAGCTTGCAATTTTTACCAACAAACTTGGCGTGTTCCTCAGCCCATTGGAAATCACTTTTATTGAACACGATTACCTTGAGTTCTCCCGCTGCGTTTAGCACGTCTGGGCGCGGACCCTTAAATTTTTTCGGCGATAAACAAATCCAATCCCAAAATCCTGACAGCGGATAGGCTCCCGATGTTTCGATAAACGTTTGGATGCCTGCTGCTTTCAACGCCCGTGTCAAATAATCTAAATTGTAAATCAACGGTTCGCCGCCAGTGATAACTACTGTCTTTGCAGGATGTTTCTTCGCATTTTCCACAATCTGATCTGCTGCGGTCAACGGATGCAGATTGGCATCCCAGCTTTCTTTCACATCACACCAATGGCAGCCTACGTCACAACCGCCCAAGCGAATGAAATAGGCGGCTTTGCCCGTATGATATCCTTCGCCTTGTATGGTGTAAAACTCTTCCATCAAGGGAAGCAACGTACCGTCTTCTGGGACTTGATTCGACATGTCTTAATTTTTAAGAGTACAAAGGTATAAAAAATGTGTGTACAAATTGTTGGTCTTCATCATGCTAGTGTTAGGATTTGTAATGGGGGTAAGCCAATAGCTGCCCATTTTTGATTGTTATCGGTGTTATTGCCGTACTTAACGCCTAACCTCCATGTTTGCAAATATGGCTTTCATACAATCAAAATGCTCTCGCTAAAGCTAAACTGACGGCTCAGCGATTTGCGAACAAAGCCATTCGGTGATCAGCTTAGCGCTTTTCGGATATGTAGCAAAGCGCGTCGTAAACCTATTTCTACACGCGGTTGGTAACATTTACTGCGATAAGTATTACGGATATATTTTAGTATTAAAAAGTCTGCGTAATCGGTCTTAGTTCTTGCAGGGCTTCTTTTAATAGAAATAAAGTGATTATTATTTCAAAAGTACAGGTTATTTGTTGTCTGATTATTGCTACATTTTCTTTAAAAGAATTTAAGTTTTTTTACAAAATATATATCTTGTTCAAATATTAACTTTTTGTATACCAATTTCCGTCGTGTTATTTCTGTCTAAATGGATGTAAACATTTAGCGTATTACAAATAGTTGTGCATGCCATTCGTATCCTAAAAAGAGAAATAGAATCAAACATCAGATATATGAAAGCTATATACATACTTTTATGCACTGTTAGCCTCTGCATATTATGGAGCTGTCGCAAGAACAATGTCGAGATTCAGCCTATAGAATTTGGAAAAATAGATGCACAATTCGGGCGAGATTCGTATTGGTTGCTAAATGATCGCTTTAGAAAGGTCATCCATACAAACCCATATGATGGTAAGGATTATGGATTTTATATCGAGCTAAACAATTTCGGGAATAATGGATTTACAGGCTATCGTGTGTTCCACAGGCTGGATGTGAATTTGGCAGATATTGCAGAAGGCAAGGTTTACCGGTTTGATGCAGTAAGCCCCTCTACCGAGCGGCAGCCGAAAGACAAGATCTCCTATGAGTATATAGAAACAATTGGGGATAAATCAATTCATAAATTTTATCGTCCAGCAATCGGCAAAACTAACGTGTCGCTTACGCTTGAAAGGATAAAGGGAAGTGATTACAGAACGCCCGCGATTGAAGGGCATCTTGAAGGCTATCTTTATAACATCGCGAATGCACGAGATAGTGTATTGATTACCCTGCGATTTCTTACAGAAGCTTCAAGGTAGGTTCAGCGAATTGGTGTATACAAATCGAATGAACGAATCCTGTCCTTCAATGATCGTATTTCAATGAAATGATTAACCCTTTTCAGCGGCTGGATATGGAATGAAACAATGTTTTAATTTACCTATCTAAAAAGGTATCTTTGGAAAATTGTCAATGTGTTATTACAGTTGTTTTTGCAGATAAGGTAGTTTATGCCCCGCAAAAACTTAACAGTGCGCTTGTTTGTACTGGTGTAATTATCACAGTTTTAATCACTTAATTTATATAAATCATATTCGTTCATGATTAACATTACATTACCTGACGGATCTATTCGTCAGTATGAAAAGGGAACCACTGCCATGCAGGTGGCTTTGTCTATTTCTGAAGGTCTAGCTAGAAATGTATTGGCCGCAGAGGTAAACGGAGAAGTTTGGGATGCTTCCCGTGCTATTGAAGCCGATGCACATGTGAAGCTGCTAACATGGAATGACGATAAAGGTAAATCTACCTTTTGGCATTCATCTGCCCATTTGTTGGCAGAAGCGCTTGAAGCGCTCTATCCAGGCGTTAAATTTGGTATTGGTCCATCTATTGAAACAGGATTTTACTACGATGTAGATTTCGGTGATCGGGAATTCTCCTCGGATGAATTTAAGCAGATCGAAGATAAGATGTTGGCTTTGGCCAAGCAAAAAGAAGTATTTGAACGTAAGGCTGTTTCTAAAGCGGATGCATTAGCTTATTTCACAGAAAAAGGGGATGAGTACAAATTGGATCTGATCAAAGATCTGGAAGATGGGAAGATTACCTTCTATTCACAAGGCAACTTCACGGACTTATGCCGTGGGCCACATATACCGCATACCGGTGTAATCAAAGCGATTAAATTAACGAATGTCGCAGGCGCGTATTGGCGTGGTGATGAGAGTCGGAAGCAGCTGACACGTATTTATGGTGTAACGTTTCCAAAGGCATCCGAGCTGGCCGATTATATCAAGCTTATCGAAGAGGCGAAGAAGAGAGATCACCGCAAACTTGGAAAAGAGCTCGAGCTTTTTGCGTTTTCGGAAAAGGTAGGTGCAGGTTTGCCTTTATGGCTACCCAAAGGTGCTGCCTTAAGGCAAAAGTTACAAGATTTTATGCAGCGTGCGCAGCTTAAGGCGGGCTATGAACCCGTCGTAACGCCGCATATCGGGCATAAGCAGCTGTATGTCACATCGGGTCACTATGAAAAATATGGCGCTGATGCATTTCAGCCCATTCATACACCTGTCGAAGGCGAAGAGTTTTTCTTGAAGCCGATGAACTGCCCTCATCATTGCGAGATATACAAAACGAAACCGCGCTCCTACAAAGAGTTGCCTGTGCGTTTTGCAGAATTTGGTACAGTTTACCGGTATGAGCAGTCTGGCGAGTTGCATGGATTAACTCGCGTGCGTGGGTTTACGCAAGATGATGCCCATTTATTCTGCCGCCCAGACCAGGTCAAAGAAGAATTTAAAAAGGTCATTGATTTAGTGCTGTATGTTTTTGGGGCATTAGGTTTTGATAATTATACCGCGCAAGTATCTTTACGTGATCCAGAGAACAGGACGAAATACATTGGCTCTGATGAAAATTGGGCACTGGCAGAAGCAGCTATTGTGGAGGCAGCGGCGGAGAAAAATTTGGCTACTGTTGTGGAATATGGCGAAGCGGCGTTCTATGGCCCCAAGCTAGACTTTATGGTCAAAGATGCGCTTGGCCGCAAATGGCAATTGGGAACGATTCAGGTTGATTACAACTTGCCGGAACGTTTTGAGTTGGAATATACCGGAAGCGATAATCAAAAACATCGCCCCGTTATGATTCACCGCGCGCCATTCGGATCGTTAGAGCGCTTTATCGCGGTACTTATAGAGCACTGCGCGGGTCAGTTTCCGTTATGGCTTGCTCCAGAGCAGTTTATCGTCTTGCCAGTGTCAGAAAAATACGAGGAATATGCAAAAAATCTTTTAGAATCGCTAAATAATTCCGATATTCGCGGACTGATTGACCTTCGTGATGAGAAAGTCGGTCGGAAGATACGTGACGCGGAAGTGAAAAAAATCCCATATATGTTGATTGTAGGGGAAAAAGAGATCGAAAGTGGCACAATTTCTGTTCGTAAACACGGGTCTGTGGATATCGGTTCAATGGATTCGCAAACATTTAAGGAATTATTAATTAAAGAAATAACCGTTTAATTTTAAACATTTGGCATTAACTAGAGGTGGTGGTTCTAGACCACCAATGAGAAAGAAAGAACCAGAACACCGCATTAACGAATTCATCAGGGTGCCAGAGGTACGTCTGGTTGGCGATAATGTAGAACAGGGGATTATTCCCACGCGTAAAGCATTGGAACTTGCTGACGAACTGGAACTTGATTTAGTGGAAATTTCGCCAAATGCTGTTCCCCCCGTTTGTAGAATAATAGACTACAGTAAGTTTATTTACGAACAGAAAAAGAAGCAAAAAGAAATCAAAGCAAATGCGAAGCAAACCGTTATCAAGGAAATTCGTTTCGGTCCAAATACCAGCGATCATGACTTTGATTTCAAGTTGAAGCATGCTATGAAGTTTTTGGAAAGTGGTGAAAAAGTACGTGCATACGTACACTTTAAAGGACGTGCTATTGTTTTCAAGGAGCAAGGTGAAATCCTCCTTCTTCGTTTTGCGCAGGCATTGGAAGACTACGGAAAGGTAGAGCTTTTCCCGAAGCTTGAAGGAAAACGCATGTTTTTGACACTTGCACCGAAAGCTGCAAAAAAATAATGTATTCTAACAGATTGATATAAAATTTTTAAGATTATGCCAAAAGTAAAAACCAATTCCAGCGCTAAGAAACGCTTTAAGTTGACTGGAACAGGTAAAATCGCAAGAAAGAACGCTTACAAAAGCCACATCTTGACCAAAAAAACAACAAAGCAAAAACGTAACTTAACTACAACTAGTTATGTTCACGAAGCTGACATGGGTAACGTAAAACGTATGCTTGCTATCGGTAAGTAAGGTTATCCTTTTTTTAATAAATAATTTTTTGACCGGGTATTAGGTTGTAAGCTTGCTGAGATACGCAACACCTCATACCAAATTTAAATTTACACAATATGCCACGTTCGGTTAACGCAGTAGCTTCGAGAAGAAGAAGAAAAAGAATCTTGAAATTAGCGAAAGGCTATTTCGGATCAAGAAGCAAAGTTTATACTATTGCTAAAAATACAGTAGAAAAAGGTTTACAGTACGCTTACCGCGACCGTAAAACCAAAAAACGTGAGTTCAGAGCTTTATGGATTCAGCGTATTAACGCAGGTGCCCGTCAGCACGGAGTTTCTTACTCACAGTTGATCGGTAAATTAAATGCTAAAAACATCGGTTTGAACCGTAAGGTATTGGCTGATCTAGCTTTAAATAACCCTGATGCTTTTAAAGCAGTTGTTGACGCAGTAAAATAGAGTTTAAACCACAGTCAATTTGTTAGATATTTTGAAAAGGGAGTCGTTATCGACTCCTTTTTTTATTGGCCTTATCCGTCGTTAAGGTGTGCTTGCCCTCATCATCCATTACTCCAAGCATGCGATTGCATAATGAGCGTAACGTGCTGTACAAGCTTTGTTAAATACTGTTAATTATAGGGGTTTTTTCTGTCAAAAGCCCAAAAATTTTTAAATTTGGGTTGCTAATCGGATATATAAGTTGCTACATTATGAGAATCTCCGTTGTTTTTCTTTATATTCTTTTTTGTTTTGCTGTTCTTAATAGTAAAGCAGCCTCGTATCAAGACAATACGTTGAATTCCCCTAAAAATGATTTGATCATAATTTTTAAGGAAGGTAAAATCGTGAAAGTGGAGGGGACGAAAATAGAGAAAAGTATTGCAGTGAGCGGTACAGAAACGCTGCAAATTGAAGGCTCAAATAACATCATATACGCAAAAGGAGGTTTAAGAGCGGTTGTTATCAACGGAGCCAATAATGAAGTCTATGTAGACAAAATTAATAGTGTCAAAATAGATGGCGGCAACAATCTTGTTCAATACCAATTGTCTGCCAATAAGGCCGGCAAGCCCTTGGTTATTTTGAAAGGTACAAATAACGATATATCGAAAGCAAGATAGCCATTTCATATTCGCATCGTATTGCGTATCTTGTAGCAAGGCCTTTTAATACTTTTCTATGCGAGCTATGGTTATTTCTGTTGTTTTTCAGCCCTGTGAAAAGGGTGTCCGCTTTGTTGCCTCCTTGAAGCAGCGCGTTCGCAATTTTTTGGGACGTTGGTATCCCAGTTGTAACTCTATCGCTCATATCTCCGTTTGTCGAATGGAAGTTAGCCAGCCGCAAATCGATCAAATTATTGACCTCTTGCGTAACTCTATGCGGTACGAACATGCACAACATGTTTATTTCGAGCACTTCGCTACATACCCCAGTTCCGGAACTCTTTTTATTGATCCTACTGTACAGTCGAAGCTGTTTTTAAAAAAGAAGATGAATCGTATAGTAGAGGAGATAGAAAAAGTGATCAAAGTTGATAAGATCAGTACGCCACATTTAACCATTAGCCGTGGTTTGGAAAAAGAGCATTTAACCCAGATGCAGACCAATGCCGCATTTAAATCTGTAGACTTCGATTTTCGCTGTGGTTCCGTGTTATTACGCGTATTCGATGCAGAGAAAAAACAATATTTCCCGCTTTTGGAAATCCCTTTTGGTGGTGAAACACCGCCGGATCTGGGAGCCGGGCAACTTAGCTTTGGGTTTTGAGCTGCCTTTCTATCAACATTTTTAATATATCTAAGCTATTTTCCATTTCTACACCGCTCAAGTGCCCAAAGCCAAGTCGTATTGCTGTAAGCTGCTTGTGTTGATATAGGATATTTCTGGGAATGAATAGTTGCTCCTTACCCGCATCTCTGCTCAGTTGCATCAAATTTATCGGTGTTTTAAACGCTAACCAACAAGCTAAGCCACCCTGGGGTTTCGCCATGTTGATGTGTTCTCCAAATTGATGCTGCACGATACGCGTCATTTGATCTCGTCTTTCTCGGTATATTGTTAACGACTTTTTAAGATGCCGATGGATGACTCCTTCTTCAATCATTTCACCCAAGGCTTGCTCGATAAGGACATCTCCCTGCCTATCGATAATTCCCAATAGTTTTCGCATTTCCAACATGATATTTTCGGGTGCTACAATAAATCCGGTACGGAAGCCTGGAACGAGGGATTTGCCGAATGATCCAACGTAAATAACCAAGCCGTGCGTGTCTAATGTCGCTAAAGGTAGCATAGGCTGCCTTTCGTAATGAAAATCATAATCATGGTCGTCTTCCACAATCGCAAAACGCTGTTGTTGCGCGAGCTGTAGCAGCAGCATGCGGCGCTGCGCGCTTAAGGTGACGGTCGTCGGATAATGCTGCTGTGGCGTGATGTATACCATCCTTACCGTATGTCGTTGGCATACTTCCGCTAAAGCACACACATCTATCCCTTCATCATCCACAGGAATAGGGAGTATCCTGGCTCCGTTTTTTTGGAAAATCATGTTTGCAGAGAAGTAGGAGGGGGTGCCCACCACAACGATATCGCCGGGTTGCAGTAAAATCTCTGCAATAATGAACAAGCTCATTTCGACACTACGCGTGATCAACATATTGCTGGCAGAGATTTGCAGACCGCGGGATAATCTCAGGTATCCTTGCAGTTGCTCCTTGAAATATTCGCTACCGTCTTGATGGTAGTAGTCCATTTTGCGTCGATTACTTTTCCTTTTTAACGTAGCGCTGTAGATGCGTGCCAGATCATCAATCTGCGTGAGGCGAACATCTGGAATGCCATCGTTAAAAATATAGTCATAGTGCCCTCTTTCATACGGGCTGTCTAACAGTGATGACTTTCGGAAAGTAAATCCCGTTTCCTTAGGATAGCTGATGTCGAGTAAAGGGCCATCGGTTGTTTGGGGTATCGTTGCCGATATAAAAGCACCCTGGTTTGGTTTGATGACAATCCAGCCTTGCGAGGCGAGCTCATCATAAACTGATACCATCGTATTTCGGTGCGTACCCAATAGCGCAGCCAGTGCTCGTGTTCCTAATAGTTTGGTGTTAGCGGGAAGAATGTTCCGCCGGATGGCACTGATGAAGGCATTGCTTATCTGTAGATATACCGAAGTGTTCGAATGTCGATCAAAGGAAATAAAACTTCGATAAGGAATCTCAACCGGACTAGGCATAATATTAAAACTGGCACTGTTAAACCTGCCGGCAAGATACTACATTTGCCCGAAATCGAAAAACATGCAGACAATCTTAAAACATATCGTAGGAAATAATGTGCTACACGCACAATGGCTAAACAGCTTGTCTTTTATGGAAAATATGGGCGCTCGTAAAATATCCGCATGCGAACATCCGACGATGGTTAATATCATCCAGTTGAAACACGCTGCAGAAGAGCACCGACATGCCTACTATTTAAAAAAGCAATTGGCGAAGTTGAGCGACGGCGTCTGCATGCACTACGAAGATAGGGATCTATTGGCTCCTGTCGCTACCCGGCAGTATCTGCATCGGTTAGACATGTCTTGTAGTCGTTATGTTAAACGGAATTTTGATATGTCCGGGCCGGATCTTCGTTATGCTTGTTATTTATTCGTTACGCATGCCATCGAAGTAAGAGCCGACGCCTTGTACCCGGAATATCAACTGGTGCTGACTGCAGAAAATTCTCGTGTAAACGTTAAATCAATTATTTTGGAAGAGGAGGGACATCTGGAAGAGATGGTTGATCAACTCCAACGGTTTGACAGTAACTGGCAGCTGCATGCTGAAGCAGTAGCCAAGATAGAGCATCGATTATTTCAGGACTGGATGGGCGCGATAGAAAGAGAGCTTAGCCGGTATGCGTAAAATTAGCGAACGCTGGCGCATTCGTTTAGCACAACGAACAGCAGCAGGTACGTTTAGGCAGCAACGGCAAACGGAGGACGGCGTTGATTTTTATTCCAATGATTATTTAGGACTAGCCAAGTCTACAGCATTTCAGGAGAAGCTGCTGCAGGTAGCGCGACAGACACCGTCTGTGTTGACTGGAACTTCTGCCTCACGTGTGCTGTACGGACATGATCAGGCCGTCGCTACGGTAGAAAAATTTATTGCGGCTCACCATGGCGTAGCGCGTAGTTTATTGCTGGATTCCGGATACCATGCCAATCTGGCCTTGCTTTCTGCTATTGCTCAGCGTGGCGATACCATTTTAATTGATGAGCTGGTGCACCGATCCGTGCACGACGCTTGCAGGTTGAGTTTTGCTATTACATGGAAATTCAGACATCAGGATCTCGATCATTTGGAAAGACTGCTTTCTAAAGCTTCGGGAAATACCATTGTGGCTATAGAAAGCTTGTATTCTATGGACGGGGATTTCGCAGCAATTCCGAAGATATGGGCGCTATGCCAACGCTATGGCGCAGAACTCGTCGTTGATGAGGCACACGCTGTCGGTCTTTTTCCGCGTGGACTGGTGCACGAATATGGTCTGGAAGAAAAAGTATTGGCCACAATAGTGACCTATGGCAAAGCTTTCGGACTCAACGGGGCGGCTATTTTAGGAAGCACGCTGCTATGCGACTATCTGGTCAACTATTCATCTCCTCTGTTATATACTACCGGTATCAGTCCGTTCAAAGCCTTGAGCATCCACGAAGCCTATTTGTATATGGAGGAACATCCGGAGTTGCGGGAGAGACTGCGTGATAATATAGCTTATTATGTAAGCCTGCTACCGATGGACTGTGCTGTACCGCAGAGCCCTATACAGCCTGTTTACTTTCCAAAAATGCATCGGCTGCAGGCGGCCGTTGATGGGATGCAGCGCTGTGGTTTAACTGTGTATCCTATTTTTTCACCGACCGTAGCAAAAGGGAAAGAGCGTTTGCGGATATGCATACACGCATTTAATACGCGAAAAGAAATAGAAAAACTTTGTCAAGAAATCAACACATGGAAATACTAAAAAAATGGTTTGTCACAGGGATCGGTACGGGGATAGGAAAGACCGTTGTTAGTGCCGTCCTGACCGAATACCTAAAGGCAGACTACTGGAAACCCGTGCAATCTGGGGATCTAAAACAATCCGACAGTATGACCGTAAAAAATCTTGTCAGCTTTCCCGTTCACATCCATCCAGAACGCTATGGATTACATACGGCTGTTTCGCCACACCAGTCAGCCGAGATGGACAACATAAGCATGCGCGTACGTGATTTCGAGCTGCCAGATACAGAAAACCACCTTATTGTGGAGGGAGCAGGCGGCTTGTTCGTACCCCTCAATACATCAGAATTTATGATTGATCTGATGGAAAAATTAGATCTCGCCCTCGTTGTTGTTGTGCAAGATTATCTAGGCTGTATCAATCATACCATGCTGACCTTACAGGCAGTGTTGCAGCGGAAACTACATGTCGCGCTCATTGTTTTCAACGGAGACTTTAACCCCTGGACCTATACATTGCTACGGTCGAAAATACCAAGCAATACGCAGGTTGTGCACCTTCCCACCATAGCACAAATAAATAAAAAACACATAAAAGCATGTGCTGGTAACATCGCTTTAACCCATGTTTAATCGCTAACCTACAATTAGAAAAAATGAAAGATAACCTGAAGAGTATACGTCACGACTGGACGAAAGACGAATTGTTGGGCATTTACAATAAGCCGCTGCTCACCTTGGTATTTGAAGCGGCTGCAGTACACCGCCAATGGCATCCTGCCGAGGAGGTTCAATTGTCGACATTGCTATCCGTCAAAACAGGTGGTTGTCCGGAGGACTGTTCGTATTGCGGCCAAGCTGCGCGCTACCATACGGACATCGAAGTACAGGCGCTACTGCCAACAGCGACCGTTGTTGCCCACGCAAAACGCGCAAAGGATAGCGGATCAACGCGCTTTTGTATGGCTGCAGCATGGCGCGAAGTGCGCGATAACCGCGATTTTGATCGCATTATTGAGATGGTCAAAGAGGTAAATGCCTTGGGGCTAGAAGTGTGTTGTACATTGGGCATGTTAACGGAATCGCAAGCGCGGCGTTTACAAGAAGCAGGCTTGTATGCCTATAACCACAACTTGGATACTTCCGAAGAATACTACGATGAAATCATATCGACGCGGACATTTGATAACCGTGTAAAAACAATTACGAACGTTAGAAATGCGGGCATCACGGTATGTTCTGGTGGCATTATCGGTCTCGGCGAATCGAAAACAGATCGCATCGCTATGTTGTGCACATTGGCTTCCATGGAAAAACATCCGGAGTCTGTACCCATCAATGCCTTGGCGCGCGTCAAGGGTACGCCCCTTGAAAATAATCCGAAAGTAGACATCTGGGATATGGTGCGCATGATCGCGACTGCCCGGATCGCTATGCCGGCATCGATGGTTAGGCTTAGTGCTGGACGCTTAGAAATGGATGAGGTGGAACAAGCTTGGTGTTTTATGGCTGGCGCAAATTCTATTTTCACTGGTGAACGGGAGCGGCTATTGGTCACGCCTAATCCGTCCATTTCTGATGATTTGGATATGCTAGCAAGGTTAGGGCTAAAACCGATGGGAAAGGGATGGTAGATGCTCAACAAGACTGGATAGCGCGCGATCACGCGGTGAACTGGCACCCTTATACCCAGATGAAAACAGCAACGGTGATTCCTATCGTTAAGGGAGAAGGTGCTTACGTATACGATGCCGATGGTAAGCGGTATATTGATGCGGTTTCCTCTTGGTGGGTAACACTGCACGGTCATGCTCATCCCTACATCGCAGAGCGCGTTAGCAAGCAGCTTTACCAGTTGGAACAGGTCATTTTTGCAGGTTTTACGCATCCACCAGCTATTGCACTCTCCGAGCGCTTGCTTCAACTTTTGCCCTCCCGGCAGGCCAAAGCATTCTACTCGGACAACGGATCCACAGCTGTTGAGGTCGCTTTAAAGATGGCGGTGCAATATGCTTACAACCTAGGACAGCCCAAAAATAAGATCTTGGCTTTTCGAAACGGTTACCATGGCGATACCTTTGGCGCGATGTCTGTTAGTGCGCGCGGGCGATGGACCGCACCGTTCCATGATCTGTTATTTGAAACCATTTTTATCGATGTGCCCAACCAAGATAATATCGAAGCGCTTAAACATATCGTGGATCAACACCAACAGCAGTTAGCGTGTTTCCTCTATGAGCCATTGGTTCAAGGTGCAGGCGGCATGCTCATGCACGAGGCATCCTACCTTTCATCATTGATGGCGCATTGTCGTGCCTGCAACGTCTTGTTAATTCAAGACGAGGTCTTTGTAGGGTTTGGCCGTACGGGCACCCTGTTCGCTGCGAACCAACTCGCGGAACAGCCGGATATGATGTGCTTCTCCAAAGGATTGACTGGCGGTACCATGCCTTTAGGTCTCACAACCTGTACACAGAAGATTTACGACGTCTTCTACCATGACGAAAAATCACGCGCCCTGTTTCACGGACATTCATTTACAGCCAACCCTCTTGCATGTACGGCTGCTTTGGCTAGCTTAGATCTATTACTACTGGAGAGTACCCAGCAGAACATTCAAAAAATCAGTCAGCTGCACCATGAGTTTGTAGCGACGGTACGGGAACATCGGCAGGTGAGGCAGGTACGATCTTGCGGGACGATCTTGGCCATAGAATGGGAAATTGGTCAGGAGTCATCATACTTTAGTGATTTACAACAGCGTCTTTACGTCTTTTTTTTGGAGCATGGCATACTGTTGCGTCCGTTAGGGAATACGGTATATCTTGTTCCGCCCTACAGCATTTCCGAAGAAGATTTAAGGTATATATATGCCTGCATCATCGAAGCACTGAAGGAGTTTCAATCTACTTAGCAATATACCTGTTTTCAGGGATAGGAGGGCGCTGTGCTATCTGTTATTTTTGTTTCGCCTATTTTTTACAAGCGGAAAACTTAGTAGAGAGACGGCTATAGTAGTTCGTGCCAAACCCTAAACGCTAGCCTTAGTGTTTAGGGTTTATCTTAAACAATCGGCAACTCAATTTCGACTGTGGTTCCAAGCCCCAGCGACGATTGCAGGTCCATGCGACCTTTGAGAAAATCGACCCGCGATTGGATGTTCAGTAAACCAGCCGACTTTTTTGATTGTGCTTGCTTTTTGTCGAAGCCACGACCATTGTCTTCTACAGTCAGTGTCAGGGTATGCTGTTCTTGCGCAAGTTGTATCAAAATTTGATCCGCCTGTGCATGCTTTATGGCATTATTCACAAGCTCTTGGATGATTCTATAAACGATTAACTGCTGCTATTGCGGATACGGAGGGATAGTATCTTTGCCGCGATTGCCTTAGGGTGCCCTGTATGTTATCTGTATTACCCAACCACATACGAGCGTTGATTCTCTACGGAAGCCCCTGTCAGCTATCTTTATATCGTCATTTTTTTACTATTTCTTAAAGAAGCTTTTTTTTAGATGCTTTCGTCAGTATTTTTGGTCATGGAAAGAATAGAAGCTGTCAACGAATTTATCGCTGAGGAGCGTAATGCACTTTTGCAACATCCCTTGTACCGAAAAATCAACAATATCCGTGATTTGCAAAAATTTACGGAAGGGCATGTGTATGCCGTATGGGATTTTATGTCGCTTTTAAAAGCGCTACAGATCAAACTAACATGTGTAGAGGTTCCTTGGTTTGCTAGTGCGCTGCCTTCCACGCGGTACCTGATCAATGAGATTGTGCTAGCGGAAGAATCCGATGAATACATTGACGGCAGGCGTCTAAGCCATTTTGAGATGTATTTAGATGCCATGTCTGGATTAGGGGCGAAGACCGATTTGATGCTGCAGCTCGAAGAAGATCTTCGAAATCATAAGCCCTTGATGAGCGCGATTGCTGATTTGTCTATCGATGAGCGAATCAAAGATTTTTTGCGCTTTACCTTTATGACTATTGAAGGCGGAGAAGCGCATCGCATCGCTTCGGCATTTACATTCGGGCGTGAGGACTTAATACCTGACATGTTTACCTCCCTCCTAAAAGGTATCCAAGAGGGATCACCCGATGCCGATCTAAGTAAACTGATCTATTACTTCCAGAGACATATCGAGCTGGATGGCGATGAACATGGCCCGCTCGCGATGCAGATGATTGCGGAGCTAGGCGGCAACGACGCGCAGAAGTGGGCAGAGATGCAGGAAACAGCAAAAGAAGCGCTGCGGAAGCGAATAGCATTATGGGATGCTATAGAAGAAGGATTGACGAAAAACGAAGAGTAGGGGCTTACGGTCAGTTATTAAGATTGCCCGCATCTTTGTCAAACAAAAAAGGCCACCTCTATCGAAGGTGGCCTTTTTTATTGTTGATAAATTTTTATTATCTAGCTGGCGGTACTGCTGGTGTAGCAGGCGTTGCATTTGCCGCAATACCCAGTTTAGAGCGCACGTCAGCTGAAATGTCTTCGCCACCTTGGAAGTACAACACGTTCCCGTTTGATGTATCCAAAACGTATGCGTAGCCTTTTTCTTTCGCTACGGTATTGATAGCGTTCATTACTTTAGTCTGTATAGGAGTAAGTAACTCTTGTTGTTTTTTACCTAAGTCCTCTTGGGCAACGCGCTGAACTTCTTGGATGCGCTGTTCCATGTTTTGAAGATCTTGACCGATCGTTTGCAATTCAGCATCAACAGCTGCTTTGTTTGCTTCGCTACGGTTTCTCAACTTTTCGTTAGCATCCGTTTGTTTTTTCTGAAACTCCTCATACATCCCTTGCAGCTCCTTTGTCTTGGTATCGTTTAAGGTTCTTAACTGTTCGTTCGCCGTTTTAAACTCAGCCGTCATTTGGAATATCTCATCCGCATTCACATGACCAATTTTTTGCTGCGCGCTAACATATTGCGTGCCTAAGGAAATCACCGCCACTAAAGCTACACTTCTAAATAAATTTTTCATTCTTTCCATTTTAATCTGTTGTGCCACGTTTGCATGACACGGCATTTGTTTTTTATCTGTCGTTAATAATCTATTTTAAATTTTATCCAAGTATAAACAAAAAAATTAATTTACCAAGCTTGGATCAGCCTTAAAGCCTAATTTTGTAATGATATCGTTGCTCTTGTCCAATTTTGGATTCGCATAGATAAATGTTACTTCGCTTCCTTTGTCTAAAATAAGGTCGAGCCCCTGTGCGTTCGCTACATCTTGTATAGCTTTTGCAACTTTATCCTGAACAGGTTTTACAAGTCGCATACGCTCTTTGTAAAGGTCGCCCTCAAACCCAAATTTCTGACGTTGAAACTCTTTTACCTGCTTTTCCTTGTTCACGATTTCATCCTCGCGGCGTCGACGCATATCTTCGTTAAGAAGTACTTGGTCATTTTGGTAGGCTTTATAAAGTTTCTCGATCTCTCCATACTGCTTGTCAACCTCTGTTTGCCAGTTCGTCGATAAATCATCCAGCTGCTTTTGTGCAGATACGTACTCAGGGATATGTCGTAAAATATATTCAGAATCCACATAAGCCACGCGTTGAGCAACCGCTGCGCCAAATGATAACGCGATGAAGGCAAGGGTAAAGACTATTTTTTTCATATATGTTTTGTTTTCGTAAGTTTAACGCTTCTATCTGCTTTGTAATTTCGTACGCTCCCCGCTAGGTGGTTACATCGGCATGCCAGGAATAAACGTAATATCATTTCCAAATGCTACTTTTCTGCTTTTAAATCTTATGACAATTATGGTTCCAAAAGGTTTAAACACTTGAAATATTTTGCTAACAAATTGAAGCTCTTTCTCTTGACAAAAATAATAAAAAAGGAGCAATTATAAGCCATATTTGAACCTTTAACAAAATTTAACGCGACCCAATCTCGCCGTGTAATATGCCTAATTAAGTCCGATCGCAGCCCAATTTTAATACATGGGATGATGAACCTCGAGCACTATTCATAAAAAAATCCCGCAGCAAGTAGCGCGGGATTCCGATCTGTCTAGCAGACCTTTACATTCGTTTGTCCT
Source organism: Sphingobacterium paludis (assembly GCF_004364125.1). Taxonomy (GTDB): domain Bacteria; phylum Bacteroidota; class Bacteroidia; order Sphingobacteriales; family Sphingobacteriaceae; genus Sphingobacterium; species Sphingobacterium paludis. Next base: position 87,884 of record NZ_SNZV01000001.1, read on the forward strand.
TTAGAAACCGCCCATGTTTTGCAGAATGCTGAAGGTAAAGTTTTGTCTCCAACGATTAGATTGTATACCTGGAATCGGGTCGAAGGCATGACCATAATCGATACCCAGCATACCGAAGATCGGTAAAAAGATACGGGCACCGACACCGGCAGAACGGCGCAGTTTGAAAGGATTGACCTCGCTGAACTTGTTCCACGTGTTACCCCCCTCGGCGAAAGCCAGCACGAATACCGTGGCTTGCTCGTTAAGCATAACCGGATGGCGTAATTCAAGCTGGTATTTGGTATAGATCGGGCTACCAGACTGTACGGCAATGTTCTGTCCTAAGTTACCGGTAGATTCCGGAATGATGGTACCGTTGGCATAACCGCGCATGGCGATGATCTCAGAACCCTGTAGAAAGTCAAAACCTTGCATACCGTCACCACCCAGTTTAAATCGTTCGAAAGTAGAAGTGGGCGTGCGGTCAGTATAGTTACCCAAATAACCAAACTGTGCCTGCATTTTCAGTACCAGCTTACCGGCAATCTTCGTATACCATTGGCTATCAAATTTCCATTTATGGTATTCCGTCCATTTGAAACGCTCATTATCTGGCGCCGTTTGGTAGTTAATATTGTTCCAACTCGAATACGGCGGCGTTAACTGCACCGAGAACCGGAAATGTGAACCCGAGGTCGGATAGATCGGCGCATCTACCGAGTTACGGCTGATTTCCTGCGTCAAGTTGATGTTGTACGCTGTACCATTATCAAATAGGAAATAACCTGCATAATTTTGCAGCTTATAACGTTGGAAGGAAAGCGATGTATTGATTTGGAAATAGTTGTCTGGCCATTGCAAACGTTTACCTAAGGTCGCCGTAACACCCGTCATCCAAATGCGGTTAAGCTCAGCATCACTGACCATTTGCCGCCCTGTAAGGTAGTTAAAACCACCAAATGAAGAGCTCGACGTATAAGCGTTCAATCCAAAATAGATGGGTTTTTTACCACCTAGCCAAGGCTCCGAAAAGGAGAAACTATAGGATTGGTAACGTTTCCCGGAGGTTTGACCCCGCACACTGAATTTTTGTCCGTCTCCGCGAGGAAGGGGTTTCCAAGCATCTTTCTTGAAGAAGTTACTTGTCGAAAAGTTGTTGAAGGTCAAACCCAATGTACCAATGACCTGTCCGGCACCATATCCCCCTGAAAGTTCCACCTGGTCAGATGGTTTTTCCGCTACTGTATATTCTAAATCGGTGGTTCCCTCTTCGTAATTCAAATTCGTAGGAACCGGATTTATCTTCTGTTCGTCAAACATGCCCAATTGCGATATCTCACGCACACTGCGCATCAACATCTCGCGAGAGAATTTCTGACCCGGCTTGGTATAAATAGAACGTAGAACAACTTTATCATTCGTCACGTCATTTCCTTTCACAATAACGTTGTTGATCGTAAACTGCTTACCCTCGCTTAACACCACTTCCACATCCACTGTATCATTATAGATTCTTTTGATGATAGGCTGAACGCTGAATGTTAAATAACCGTCATTCTGATACAATGCACTGATATCATCACTATTACGCGTTGGCCCCATAAGTTTTGAGGTCAATTTTTCTTCACTATATACATCCCCCTTTTGAATGCCAAGGATCAAATTCAGAACCGAATCCTTGTATTTGGAGTTACCAGACCATTCAATGTTACCCATGTAATAGCGCGGACCTTCATGTAAGTTTACATAAATATCAACTTCATTATTGTCATAGCGGACTACACTGTCGGATAGAATTTGCGCATCGCGGTAACCTTTATCCTGCATTTTAGCAACTAGATTTTCCTTCGCTTCTTTGTATTTATCATCTTTGAATTTACCCGGGCCAAAAATTCGATACCAACGACGCGGTTTAACACCTTTTAAGTATTTGCGCAACTGTTTATCCGAAAAAGCCTCCGATCCTTCGAAATGAACGCGATGTACTTTGATCTTTTTGTTTTTTTCAACGTCCACAACAACGATTTCATTATTCGCCTGCGCTGTGTCTTTCTCGGTACGGATTTTTATTTCGGGATACAAATACGATTTTTCACGCAAAAACTTTTGGATCGTAGCACGCGTTGTTTTGATGAGGTTTTCGTTTACTATTTTCCCGGAATTGGTGTTCAGACGTTTGCGCACTTCGTCCGTTTCGCCCTTTTTTAATCCGTTTATGTCGATGCGCGTCAGTCGCGGTCGCTCGCGAACGCGGATTTCTAAGAAAATGTTTTCGCCCTCTACACGCTCCGCGTATAATTGCACATCATCAAACAGATTCTGTGCCATCAATGTTTTCACAACATTGGCCGTAGCTTCACTTGGAACCTCAATGTATTGGCCGACAACTAATTTTGAAATGGTTACCAATACGTCGCCATCCAGGTACTCCGTACCCGAAACACGAATACCACCAATAACATAGTTTTTGGGATCCAGGTAGGTTATTTCATTGGGATCATTCAGATTGACTGGGTTGTTACCCCGGATCTGAGCGAATACTTGTTGGCCTCCGATAAGTAAGGTGAGTGTTATTAAGTGTATTAAGCGCTTCATTTATTCAATTTTCTCGGTGCTAAAGTACACCAATCTGTTGTTAATTTTTGTTAAAAGAAAATAATTAATAGCCAAGCTATTAATTAGCTAGTTTGTAGGTTCCGCAAAGGTAAACTAAATATTACAATTGTTCGCTTGTTTTCCCGAACCTTCGCTCACGATGCTGATAATGATAGATCGCTTCGTAGAGATCTTCCCGCGTAAATTCAGGCCACATCTTGTCCAAAAAACAAAACTCAGTGTAAGCCATTTGATACAAAAGATAGTTGCTGATACGCTGTTCGCCACTTGTACGTATCATCAGATCCGGATCAGGCATATCCGCCGTGAAAAGATGCTCGCTGATGGTTTTTTCAGAAATATCGTCAATGCGCAGTTCACCAGCAGCCACACGTTGTACAATAGCTTTGGTGGCCTCCACGATTTCCGCACGAGATCCATAGCTCAACGCTAAGGTAAGCACACAGGCCGAATTATTTTTTGTCAGTTCAATCGTATCGATCAGTCTAGCCTGACAATTTTTTGGGAGATCCTGTATATTTCCGATGACGTTCAGCCGAACGCCGTTTTGCATAAACGTCTTTGTTTCCTTGGCAAGGGTGTTTACTAAAAGCTCCATCAAAGCTTTCACCTCTAATTTCGGTCTGTTCCAGTTTTCCGAAGAAAATGCATACAGCGTCAAGTATTGAACGCCAACATCCACGCAACCTTCCATTGCTTCGCGCACGGCGGATACACCATTTTGATGCCCGAAAATGCGAAGCTTGCCTATGCCTTTTGCCCATCGGCCGTTACCATCCATAATGATGGCAACGTGTTTGGGAAGTTTTTCTTTATTTATCTTTTCTTTAAAACTCATTTCTTACTTGCTAAAAAATAAGACTCCGTTTCACCGCGAGCATGTACATTTGTTTTCCACCAAGACCAGTCAAAGGCATTGTATTGCGCGGCATACGCCGCACCATTTTTTGATCTTTTGGAGTCATGCTTTTTCCATATGACTTGCCATTGTCGTTACTTAACGACCAACTGCCTAGCGAATCAGCGATTAAATACCGTTTCTCCGTAAGGTTTGGCTTTTCCAAACCAAATACAATAGCTGCTGCAAACTTACGAATTTCAGGTTGATCCTGTAGAAAAAGCTCTTCGATATAATCGTACGCATAATCAGAATTACTTCTCGGGCTATCCGCTGAGGAAAAAAGGATCCATGCGCAAATGGCTAAGACTAGCAGGGTATGGAATAGCTGTTTCAAAGTAGAGTTTTGCAAGTAACGATAGCTGGTATTAAAATTCGTGTAACTTTTATGCGCTGGCGGTATACATCCTCGCTGTTAGTAGTTTCTTACATCCAGTCCCCAGAGAAGTTTTTCGCGCAATGTGCTGAAGAAACTATCGGAGGCCAGTCGGATAAGGTGTATACGAAATGGTGCCCGTCGAATATAAAGCTTTGTCTTTGTCTCCAATGTGTCGCTTTTAGAATCACAACTTAATATATACTTATCTGTCCGACTTTCTATCTCCAGTTCCAATTCGCTCTCCGCGGAAATAATGATCGGTCGTACATTTAAGTTATGGGGTGAAATAGGTGTGATCACGAAGTTTCCACTTCCTGGCATGATGATAGGGCCGCCGCAGCTTAATGAATAAGCGGTAGATCCCGTGGGGGTAGCAATGATGATACCATCTGCCCAATACGAGTTAAGCAACTCGCCGTTAAGGGTAGCATTAATGGTGATCATGGATGATGTATCGTGTCTGAAGACGGTAATATCATTCAGCGCAAAGTTCTCCTCTCCAAAAATACGGTCGTCGCCGCCGTTGACCTCGATCAGGTCGCGTGCCTGCAACGAATAGTTTCCTGAGAAGATAGCATCTAATGCCTGAATAATTTCGCTTTTGTGGATGGATGCTAAGAAACCCAGCCGTCCAAAATTTATTCCGGCGATCGGAATTCCCGAGTCGCGTACCTGCGATACGGCAGAAAGCATGGAGCCATCACCTCCCAAACTCAATAAAAATAGAATATCTTTTGGAAGATCCTGGTGACCATAATAGAGCAAGAAATTGTCCGGACAATCGAATTGATCTTTCAAAAAGTCGTAAAAATCGGAGTAGATATATATTAGAATATCCCGCTCTTTAAGATAGGAAAATAATTGCTCGACATACGGGACAACGGACGAATTGAAAGCCCTTCCGTATATCGCGATGGATTTTCTTTGCATGCGAAGTGTTTTTTAACAAAACTTATGCAAAGATGCTAAAAAATAGGGTATTCTTATAAATTTAAATAATTCATTAAAATATCGTAGCGTTCCTGAATGTCAGAGTCTGGACTACCATCGTTGAAGGTTGATTTAATAATGTAGTCAAATCGCCACAACGATGCAACCAAGGAGGAAATATTCTGTTTATCGACTTTGATAGTCATTTCAACTTTGGTGGTATCAGGTATTTCGCGAATGGCTGTGCTGAGGATGCGGACGTTTTCCGACTCAAAAATATGGGCGATATGTGAAAACGACACATCATGTTTGCCCAATTCGAGCACGATAACCGTTCCGGGCTCGGTATTCCCAAATGTTTCATTAAGTGCAGCGAGCAGATCAGCGGATGTAATTATGCCCAAATAATGGTTTTCCTTATCCAACACAGGAAGTATCGCTAATCGATGTGCAGCCATGTACTGAAGGGCGTCATAGATATGTTGATATTCGTAGAGGTATAGGAAGCGCATGGAGACTGCTAGACTCCGTAAACTTTGGGTGTCGTCGTGTGCTGCCAAAAGGGAGTCTTCTGTCACTAACCCAAGGAAATCGCCGTCTTTAACTACCGGCAAATCTGGACTATGAAATTCATTCATCCTGTCAATTGCCAACCCAATACTGTCCTCGGGTTTGATGTCGACATAATTTTCTGATAAAATTTCGCCTATATACATGATGAGTCCGTTTATACTATTAAACAGGAAAAAATTGAAAACGTTTAATCAACGCCTGTATGAATACGGGCTAATTTATAAATTATCTGGAGATAGTCGCACATCTTGGCGCATGTAAGTAACTTTTTACATCATTAATGTATATTTTCCTTAATTTTACGACTTCGAAAAACAGATTACTACAGCGAGTTAAGAAACAATGATTGAAGAAGAAGAAAACGTAAAGTTTATTCAAGTACGTGAGGTTATTCATAAAAAGAGTCCAAAACTTGCAAAATGGATTCCCAAGCTTTTGATCAGTTATTTGGAACGCGTCATTCACGAGGAAGAGATCAATTATATCATGACAAAGTTTAGGGACCAGTTCGGCCTTGATTTTGTTGATGATCTGATTGAAGAGCTAGGCGTCAATGTCGTGTTGGAAGGGATGGAGAATATACCGACGGATGATCATGTCATCTTTGCTTCAAACCATCCTTTGGGAGGGCTAGATGGTATCGCCATCATGCATGCTATCGGTCGTTACCGCCGCGATGTTAAATTTTTGGTGAACGATATTTTGATGAATATCCGCAACTTGGAACCACTATTTATTCCGGTTAATAAGGTGGGCAACCAAGCTAAAAGTGGCATCATGGCCATTGACCAAGCATACGCCTCGGAGAATGCATTGCTGATCTTTCCGGCGGGCTTGGTGTCGCGTAAAATTGATGGCAGGATCGCAGACCTGGAATGGAAAAAAAGCTTTATTTCCAAATCAAAAAAATATAAGAGAGATGTCATTCCCGTTTACATTGATGGGAGAAATTCCAATTTTTTCTATAATTTAGCTAGACTGAGGCAGAAATTTGGCATTAAAGCAAACTTAGAGATGCTTTATTTGCCGGATGAAATGTTTTCTCAACGAAATCAACAAGTAATAATCCGTTTTGGAGAACGTATTCCGTACAGCCATTTCGACTCATCCAAAAGTGAGCGCGATTGGGCAAATGAAGTACGGAATATAGTTTATGGAATGGCGGACAAAAAATAACATATGCAGGAAATTATCGCGCCGGTAGATCGAGCGTTAATAAAAAATGAATTGACCAAAGAAGCTTTTGTTCGCTATACGAACAATGGCAACAATGAGGTTTACCTCGTAAACTATCATTCTGCCCCATATATTATGCGGGAGATAGGTCGATTACGGGAGCTTACTTTTCGTGGCGCAGGTGGGGGGACAGGTTTGGCTCTAGACATTGATGAGAATGATACCTGTGAACATAACTACGATCAACTGATAGCCTGGAATCCTGATGAGGAAGAGATAATAGCGGGCTACCGCGTTATAAAATGTGATGATGCAATAGACCCGGAGGGACATGTTCATCTCTCGACTGCGCACTATTTTTCTTTTTCCGAGACCTTTAAAAGAGAATACCTTCCCTACACACTGGAACTTGGACGCTCTTGGGTGCAACCAAAATACCAACCCGCGATAGACAACCGAAAGGGATTATTTTCCTTGGATAATCTTTGGGATGGACTGGGGGCCTTGGTGATGATTAACCCAGATATTAAATATCTTTTCGGAAAGGTCACCATGTACCCGCAATACAACGCCGTTGCCCGAGATTTATTGATGTATTTCATGGAGCATTATTTCTCAGACCAGGATAAGCTGGTTGTGCCCTTTGAAAAGATTAACATCGGTTATAAAACGGATATCTCGGCTTATAAAGGAATCTTCGATGGCTTACCGTATCGTGAGGGCTATAAGGTTTTGAATACCAAGATTCGGGAGCTCGGCGAAAATATTCCACCGCTCATCAATACATATATGAACCTGTCACCAACCATGCGTACATTTGGCACGGCACTGAATGATGAATTTGGCGAAGTGGAGGAGACTGGGATCATGATTACACTGGCGGACATTTACGATGCGAAAAAGGAACGTCACATGGTCACTTTTGAACGTGACAAGCACTTCGGCCATAAGCCACAGAAATAGGGGTAGGGCTTTCAAAGAAGGTGCCCAATGAATTGGGGGCGCATAAAAAAATATCATTGCGAGTAAGTAGGACGAACGCTGCTGCAGCCTGTAAGGGGAGCAATCTGCATATTTGCAGATAAAGATTGCCGCGTTATCGCCTTTTGCTCGCAATGAGTTTTAAGCTTTGTCTCCAGACAGGCTTTTTTCGTTTTGTAGCAGCATTTCGATATGCGGAATATCATCTTCCAAATACATGTCGCTGACCTGCTCGAAGCCTAGTTCTTCGTAAAATCGCTGCAAGTAGAGCTGCCCGCTTATTCGAATACGCTGTTTCGGTGCCATCGTATCCCAATACTGAATCGCTTGATGCATCAACACTTTACCCAATCCGAACTTCCTGTAATCTTTATGGACAACGACCCTTCCAATGGATAAATCATCGTAGGAAATGCCTGCTGGCAACAGTCGAGCGTAGGCAACGACTGCTCCCTCATAGGTTCCAAACAGGTGTTTCGACTGATAATCTTTATTGTCGCATTCCGGATATAGGCAGTTTTGCTCGAGCATAAAGACATTAATTCTGAGTTGTAGAATTTGATAAAGCTCTGCGGATGTAAGCTCCGCAAATGATTTTACCGTCCATACGCAGTCCATACGCTCGCTACGCTAATAGTCTTTTAACCACTTCGGAAATAGTGCGCCCATCCGCCTGCCCGGCAAGCTTTTGATTTGCTGCGCCCATTACCTTGCCCATATCTTTCACAGACGATGCACCGACTTCTTCAATAACTTGTTTAATAACCGATTCCACTGCCTGCAAATCCAACTGTTTTGGCAGATATTCTTCAATCACTTGTTGTTCTTCAAATTCTATGGCATACAAGTCTTCACGTTGTTGCTGTTTAAAAATTTCGCCAGATTCTTTTCGCTGTTTAACAAGCTTTTGCAAGACTTTGATCTCGGCATCTTCGCTAAGTTCTTCTGTATGGCCTTTTTCAGTCTTTGCCAATAATATCGCTGCCTTTACCGCTCTTAAACCACGTAGTCGTGCGTTGTCTTTGGCAATCATGGCTGCCTTAATATCTTGATTTATTTTTAGTTCGAGTGACATTTTGGAAATTAAAAAGTAAAAATTAAAAAGTAAAAAGTCAAAATTGAAAAGTTAAAATTGAAAAGTCAAAATTGAAAAGTCAAAATTGAAAAATATAAAATTAAATATTGAAATTCCAATCCTCAGAATTCCTTATGTGCTGTTGCAAATTTATTTAATCATCGCGCTTGACGATTGTTGCCGTTGCCTGCGCAGTCGGCATCACTAACAGGTCATTGATATTAACGTGCGCGGGTCTAGATAGCATAAACGCAATTATTTCTGCGATATCTGTTCCTGAAAGCGGCGTTAATCCTTTATAAACGTTTTTTGCAAGTTCTTTATCGCCTTTAAAACGTACCTCGGAAAACTCAGTCTCCACCATACCCGGATCGATAGAAGACACGCGGATACCTTTTTCCAGCAAGTCGATGCGCATGGCTTGTGTCAAGGCGTCTACTGCATGTTTGGTAGCGCAATATACATTTCCATTAGGATATACCTCCTTGCCGGCGATAGAACCAATGTTGATAATATGTGCGTTTTCACTGTTCCGCATCAGCGGTTCGGTGTATTTGGTGACGTACAATAGGCCTTTCACATTGGTATCGATCATCCTGTCCCAATCGCCCGTGTCGCCATCCTGAATAGCATTCAATCCTTGGCTTAGTCCGGCATTGTTGATGAGCACATCAATAGCTTTCCATTCTTCCGGTAAGCTAGCGAGTGTTTGCTCAACGGCCGCCCGGTCCCGAACGTCTAACTCAAAGCAAAAAATATCGCAAGATGGATATTGACGCAGCAATGTTTCTTTAAGCTCTTCCAAACGTTGCAACCGTCGGGCACAGAGTAGTAATCTATAGCTCGATTCCCCGGCAAGCACGGTGGCGCAGGCCTGACCAATGCCGGAGCTCGCTCCTGTTATTAATACTGTTCTCATGTATTGAAAAAATTAAAGTAAACGGAATAGGGGCATAGCCCGTTTTTTATCCAGCTCCTATCGATCATTAGCTGTAAAATAGCGCCATACACTCTACTTTGTACACTCATAGATCGTACAGAAGCCGAAGGTTTGCGGTCGAACTTTGGTTTGCTTAAAACCTACCTTTTCGGTGATGGCCGCAAACTTGTCGCCGTCAGGGAAATTGGCAACGGATTCCGGAAGGTAGGAATATGCGCTCATATCTTTCGAGATCAGTTTACCCATAGCCGGGATGAACCGGTGGAAATAGAAATGGTAAAGCTGCTTGATAGGAAAAGCTTTTGGGTTTGACAATTCCAATATAACGGCTCTTCCGCCAGGGCGTAATACCCGGTAGATATCAGCTAATCCTTGCGGCAGGTTTTCAAAATTCCGCACACCAAAGGCTACAGTGACTGCATCAAACGTGTTGTCGTTAAACTGAAGCTTTTCCGAGTCGCCTAAGCGCACTTCAAATCGATCTTGCAATCCTTTTTTTGTAATTTTCTCTTGGGCAACGGCTAGCATCCCCGACGAGATATCCACGCCAATGATCTTTTTCGGCTTCAAAATGCGTAACGATTCAATAGCAAAGTCGCCCGTTCCGGTAGCCACATCTAACATCAATTGCGGCTGAATGCCGCGAAGCGATCGAATGGCCTTTTTTCGCCAGATGGTATCAATACCCATCGTCATCATCCTGTTGAGCACATCATAGGTTTTTGATATGTTGTTAAACATATCCGCTACTTGCTCCTTCTTTCCGCCGTCCTTCGTTTTATACGGTTTTATAGTCGATGTCTCATTTGCCATTCAACAAATATACGATATTGAAAAATATCTAAAACATCGACCGGGGAATAAATTCGTTATGCGCTATTATAACTGTTTGGTACTAAGAGCTTAGGTTGTGATTACGCAGATATTTCCTTTAATGGGGATCTTATTTTTTAAGTTATTAACACAGTCTCGAGTTGTTAACATTAGAGTAAGTGGTTGGCACATAGCGTACTTTTTTGGAAATTAACACGTTTTCAACAGAGGATGTGTATAAACGTTCTGCTGCATTTGTTTGTTTGAAAGCCCTATTCGCATCATTGTTTAGGCAACCGAAGTGGAGTGTGTACAAATAGATGAAACGATAGTCTATATTTTTTATATTTTTGTTTCCCCGTTACGAGCACGGTTCAGGAGACACACATACATTGTAAACAGAAACACCTTTTTTGGAATGGCGACAGAAAACGAATTTTCGAATAATATGGCGGGCAAAACTAATTTTGTCAAGAAGAGAGCGAGCCTTAATAACTTAATTGGTGGACTGGGAAAACTTCCTCCGCAAGCCTTGGATCTCGAGGAGGCAGTTCTTGGAGCTCTTATGCTCGAAAAGAATGCCTTGAGTGAAATCATTGATATCTTAAAGCCCGATTCGTTCTACAAAGAATCGCACCAAAAGATCTATGAAGCGATTTTTAGTTTGTTTCAGCAGACATCGCCGATCGACCTGTTAACAGTGACTACTGAGCTTCGTAAAATGGGGGCTTTAGAAATGGTCGGCGGCGCTTACTACATTACCCAGTTGACGGATAGGGTTGTATCGGCTGCTAACATTGAATACCATGCCCGCATCATATCACAAAAATATATTCAACGCGAACTGATTAAAGTTTCTACCGAAATTATTAACAGCTCTTACGATGAAACAGCGGATATTTTTGATCTATTGGATCATGCAGAGAAGTCGCTGTTCGATATAGCACAAAATAATTTGCGGCGTGATTCGCGTAAGATGGACGATATCATGCGCGAGGCCATCTCTAATCTGGAACTATTGCGCGATCGTACCGATGGCTTGACGGGTATACCGTCGGGCTTAACCGCGTTGGATCGAATGACCTCGGGATGGCAGCCATCCGATTTGGTCATTATCGCTGCACGTCCCGCCATGGGTAAGACCGCCTTCGTGCTTTCTGTGGCGCGTAACGCGGCCGTAGATCACCAACGTGCGGTTGCGGTGTTCTCGCTGGAGATGTCATCGGTGCAGTTGGTGAATCGTCTTATTGCAGGTGAAACAGAAATTGAACAGGAAAAGCTTAAAAAAGGGAACTTGGCGGATCATGAGTGGCAGCAATTGCACTCCCGCATTGGCAGATTAACGGAAGCTCCGCTCATTATTGACGATACGCCGGCATTGAACGTTTTCGAATTTCGGGCAAAGTGTCGCCGTTTGAAAGCGCAACATGATATTCAAATGGTCATTGTCGATTACCTGCAGTTAATGCACGGCAAGTCCGAAGGCAAAGGCGGTGGAAACCGCGAGCAGGAGATTGGTTCGATCTCCCGCGCGCTGAAGTCGGTCGCCAAGGAATTAAATATCCCGGTGTTGGCGCTTTCTCAGCTTAGTCGCGCGGTGGAGTCTCGCCCTGGTAACAGTAAGCGTCCGATGCTATCCGATTTGCGTGAATCGGGATCTATCGAACAGGATGCCGATATGGTACTGTTCTTATACCGCCCAGAATATTATGGTTTAACCGAAGACGAAGAAGGTCGTCCTACGGCCGGTGTTGGAGAAGTTATCATCGCCAAGCACCGGAATGGCGAGACGGGTATTGTGCCGTTGAAATTCGTTGGAAAGTATGTTAAGTTCGTGGATTTGGAAGAAGATTTCGGAGGTCCGGCCGGAGACTCCTTTGGTGCTGGTCAAGATAGCTTCAGCTCCGCAATTAACCCTTCCGATGCATTTGGCAATTTTGGAGGGGGCTTCGATGGTGGAGGAATAACCATGCCTTCACGAATGAACGATATGCCTGACGACGCACCATTTTAAGAAATTCTTCGCTGACCAGACTTACGATACAGGCAAGCCCAAGATAATGGCTTGCTTTTTTATTCGGCAATGCGGAGTCGATTATTTTTATTAATTTTACCATACTTTTTGTTGCAACTTTCATAAAATTTAGGAGAGATTTGGATTATTTAGCAGGATTAAATCCTTCACAGCGTTCTGCCGTAGAACAAATTAAAGGGCCAGTGATGATTGTGGCTGGCGCAGGGTCCGGGAAAACGCGCGTTATCACATACCGGGTAGCACACTTGATTCGACAAGGTGTAGATCCATTCAACATCTTGGTGTTAACCTTTACCAACAAAGCGGCGAAGGAAATGCGCGAGCGTATCATGAATGTGGTTGGCTCGGAAGCAAAAAACATTTGGATGGGAACCTTTCACTCCGTTTTTTCGCGGATTCTACGTGTGGAAGCCGAACTCATCGGCTACCCGAAAAATTTCACGATATATGATACCGACGACACAAAAAGCTTGATTCGTGCCATTATCAAGGAAATGAATCTGGATGATAAGCTATACAATGCCAACCACGTGTATGGTCGTATCTCATCCGCCAAAAACAATTTAATTTCTCCACAGGAGTATAACAAAAACGAAGCGATCATGGCCGAAGATATTGCCAATGGCCGTGGACAACTTGGGCAGATTTACATGACCTATGCACAACGCTGCTACCGCGCTGGGGCGATGGATTTCGACGATCTACTCTTCAAAACGAACGTATTATTAAACAAACACCCCGAAGTGCTTCATAAATACCAGCACCAATTCAAATATTTGATGGTGGATGAGTATCAGGACACCAACTTTTCGCAGTATCTTATCGTGAAAAGATTGGCAGCGGTCAATGAAAACATATGCGTCGTGGGCGATGATGCGCAAAGTATCTATGCTTTTCGTGGTGCAAACATCCAAAACATATTAAATTTTCAGAAAGATTATCCGGAGGTTCAGGTCTTCAAATTGGAGCAAAACTATCGTTCCACGAAGATGATTGTGAACGCGGCCAATAGTGTCATCGAAAAAAATCAAAACCAGCTCGAAAAGAACGTGTTTTCGGAGAATGAAGACGGCGAGAAGATCAAGGTGACGCGAGCATTTTCGGATAATGAAGAAGGAAAAATTGTGGCGGAGGCTATCACGCAGGAGCGCTCGTTAAAAGGTTTGAAATACAAAGATTTCGCCATTCTGTACCGAACAAATGCACAGTCACGTGCAATGGAGGAAGCCTTGCGCAAGCTGAATGTGCCTTACAAGTTGTATGGCGGCACATCTTTCTATCAACGGAAAGAGATTAAAGATCTTATTGCTTACTTCAGGTTAACCTTCAACCCGAATGATGAGGAAGCGCTTAAGCGGGTTATTAACTACCCGCGGCGCGGAATTGGCGACACTTCTTTAGAGAAAATATTGGTTGCTGCCGACAAGCAGCAATATCGCTTATGGGACGTCGTCGCCAATGCGCAGATGTTTCTTGACGGGCGTAGTGCCACTGCTGTCGGTAATTTCGGGTTGATGATACAAAGTTTTCAGGCCGTCGCGAAAACTGGCTCAGCATTTGATACAGCGATGCATATTGCTCAACACTCAGGAATTCTCAAGGATCTTTACGAAGATAAATCGGTCGAAGGTCTTAGTCGCTATGAAAATATACAGGAGCTACTGAATGGTATCAAAGAGTTTTCTGAGCGTGAGGATATCGAGGAGAAAGGGTTGGATGTCTTTATGCAAGACATTGCATTGCTTACAAATGATGATAAGGATAAAGACCCAAATGCAGACACGGTTTCCTTAATGACGATACACTCGTCGAAAGGCTTGGAGTTTCCTGTTGTCTTTATTGTGGGGCTGGAGGAAAATCTTTTCCCATCGCAGCTGTCGCTTAATTCACGATCGGAATTGGAAGAGGAGCGCCGATTGTTTTACGTGGCTGTTACCCGAGCGGAGAAAAAGCTGCATCTGTCTTACGCCACCTCCCGGTATCGGTGGGGCACATTGAATAATTGCGAACCAAGCCGTTTTCTGGATGAATTGAATCCGGCCTGTTTGGAGCTTGACTTTCAACCCCGCAATGTATCGACGGGAATGGATGGAGGCTTTCAATCCGAGCGAGTAGCGTGGAAGCAAAAAGATACGGATTCCTATTCCAAACCTAAGCCGAAGGTGGTTAAAACAACTTCGATCTTGCCAAAGGCACACGTTCCGAGTGAAGGTTTCGCGCCTTCCGATACGGCGGGCCTCCAGGTGGGCATGCAAGTGGAGCACGAACGATTCGGTTTTGGCAAGGTCGTCAACCTCGAAGGCAATAAACCCGATATAAAAGCCACAATTTTTTTCAAAGAGTTGGGACAGAAACAATTGTTGCTTAAATTTGCAAAGCTTAGAATAGTCTAAGGAATATTAGTAGACATAAAATAATAACTGCGCTGTTCGAACGTTGAATTAGCGTGAAACTTAACGATATGGATTTCGATTACAATAGCACCCGGCCGAAACTGATTTTGGCAGAATACGGACGGAATGTACAGAATATGGTTGACTATATTTGTACCCTTCCTACGCAAGAAGAACGCAACCGCTATGCACAGGTCGTGATAGACATGATGGGCGTATTAAACCCGCATCTGCGCGACGTTTCGGACTTCAAACACAAACTATGGGATCACCTGCACATCATTTCAGATTTTAAAATTGAAGTGGAGTCGCCTTATCCAGTTCCCGAGCGTGATGCCATCCATAAAAAGCCAGAACTTCTCAATTATCCGCAGCACGCCATCCGTTTCAAACATTACGGATATACGGTAGAGCGTATGATCGAGAAAGCATTGGCGATGCCAACGCCAGAATACCGTGATCGTATGGCCATTTCGGTAGCGAATTTTATGAAGATGGCCTATACGACGTGGAACAAAGACTCTGTGCAGGACGAACACATTATTCAAGATCTATTTGAACTGTCTAAAGGGCAGCTTCGCCTGCCTGCAGATACGGTATTGACGAAGCTTGATTTCAAAACGCCGCCTCCGGGAAATAGAACAAAAACTGCGACTACCTCGAACGGTGCTAATAGCAACAATAATAATAACCAAAAAAGTGGTGGTTCTGGCCATAGTCATGGTCACCGAGACAACAATAGGAAATTTAGCGGCGGCGGCGGTGGCGCCGGTGGGAAGAAAAATTTTGTTCCCAGAAAAGGTGGCTTTAAAAGATAAGCCTTTTTGCTAACTACATGCTAGGAGAGCAATTGCGTGGCGACGGATCGTTAACCAATTGCTCTCTTTTTTAATTATACTAATATCGTATCCAAAACTGTATGAATGCATTTGAAATAATTGGAGGAAAAAAGTTAAAAGGAGAAATTGTTCCACAGGGTGCCAAGAATGAGGCCTTGCAGATCTTGTCTGCTGTACTGCTGACGGAAGAAAAAATGACGATCAGCAATATTCCTGATATTAAGGATGTAAATAAGCTGATTGATTTGCTAGCCGCTTTGGGCGTAACGGTTAATCGACTAAATAAGGATACGTACGAATTTGAGGCTAAAAACATAAACATCGACTATTTTCAGTCTGAGGAATTTAAACACAAGGGTGGTGGTTTGCGGGGATCCATTATGATTGTAGGCCCTTTGCTAGCTCGTTTCGGAAAGGCTGCTATTCCTAAACCAGGTGGCGATAAAATTGGACGCCGTCGGTTAGATACCCACTTTTTAGGTTTCGAAAAATTGGGCGCAAAGTTTGTTTACGACGCTGAAAACAATTTTTTTAATGTGGATGCCACCGCACTTCAGGGTACCTACATTTTATTGGACGAGGCATCAGTTACGGGTACCGCTAACGTGGTTATGGCTGCCGTGCTTGCCAAAGGCGTAACCACCATTTACAATGCAGCCTGTGAACCTTATTTGCAACAACTTTGCAAAATGCTCAATCGGATGGGTGCGAAAATAAGTGGTATTGGTTCAAACCTGCTCACTATCGAGGGGGTGGAACGGCTAGGCGGGACCGAGCACCGCATGCTGCCCGATATGATTGAAATTGGATCATTCATTGGGCTTGCCGCCATGACCGGATCGGAAATTACCATTAAAGATGTGTGCTATAAAGAGTTGGGTATCATCCCCACTATATTTGCCAAATTAGGAATTAAGTTTGAGCTTCGAGGCGACGACATCCATATACCCGCGCAAGATTCGTATGTGATAGATACCTTTATAGATGGCTCCATTCTGACGGTTTCCGATGCGCCTTGGCCGGGCTTTACACCAGATTTATTGAGCATCGTCTTGGTTACTGCGATTCAAGCAAAAGGCAATGTGCTGATTCATCAAAAAATGTTCGAAAGCCGCTTGTTTTTTGTGGATAAATTAATCGATATGGGTGCACAGATCATCCTTTGCGATCCGCATCGTGCAACGGTGATCGGATTAAATAAGCAAACTAAGCTACGCGGCATCGAGATGACATCGCCAGATATTCGTGCAGGTGTATCGTTGCTTATTGCAGCTTTGTCTGCACAAGGACGATCCGTTATCTATAATATCGAACAGATTGAGCGCGGTTATCAGGATATCGAAGAACGACTGAAAGCATTGGGTGCTGACATTCGACGTATCGACGGAAGTCCGGCCCACTAAAGAAATGTAGGGATGTCATCCTACAAAAAAGGGTTGTTCGAAACATCGAACAACCCTTTTTCGTTTCTATAGAGCCAATAAGCTTGATAATCTATTTTCTATAAACATCATCATTTATGACTTGCGGCATCTTCTTGCCATTACGAACCGCAATCAAGTTGTTCGACGCAAGGAGGGCCATCTGCGTGCGGGTTTCGATGGTTGCCGATCCGATATGTGGGAACACGCAAACACTTGACATTTTCAAAAGGGGGTTATCAGCTTGCATCGGCTCTGGGTCGGTGACATCAAGCCCGGCACCCCAGATTTCTCCCTGCTCCAACGCTGCTATTAAATCCAGCTCATGGTGTATCTTGCCTCGTGCCGTGTTGATAAAAATTGCGGACTCTTTCATCCGACGAAATGCTTCCGCATTGAAGCGGTGCTGCGTCTCGGGTGTGAGGTTTGTATGGAGGGATAGGACATCGCTTTCTCTCAACAGGGTGTCAAAATTGACGTAAGTGGCTTCGACACGTTTTTCCGCTTCGGTATTTCTGTTTCTATTGTGATAAATAATGTTCATGCCGTAGGCCGCTTGTGCTTTGCGGGCTAATGAAAGGCCTATTCTTCCCAAACCGAAAATGCCCAAAGTTTTGCCGTATAATTCAATACCCAGGTCTTTGGTAAATTCAAAATCTGCCCAGGCGCCGCTGCTAACCTGATTTGCTCTAAACAAAGCCTTTCGCGAAACCGCGAGCATTAACAGGAAGGCGATATCGGCCGTTGCATCACTAAGCACGTCTGGCGTATTGCTTACCGGGATGCCAGCTTCAGTGGCGGCTGCTAGGTCTACGTGATCGTACCCCACACTGGTCAGTGCAATGCCTTTCAAGTGAGCGCAAGATTTAAAGAAAGTTTCATCCAGCTTTCCTTGACCCACGTTGAGAAGCACATCAACATCTTGACAGGCTTGTATAAGCTCTTCTTGAGATAATCTATCGCTTTGTTCATGTATACTGACATCGAAACCCGCTTTCAGAAGATTTTCTATACCAGCTTGAGGGATTTTTTTTGTTACAAATACTTTCATCGCTTTTTTTATTCCAATGTAGTGTTTTATTGATGTTTTTTTAAAGTCTGTAGGAATTCTTTTATAACGTTTTTTTGCTGTTTTATTTGTTTGAATTTTGAGTTTCGAACAAAAATTAGGGATTTTAGTTT
The DNA here is from genome assembly GCF_004364125.1 of Sphingobacterium paludis. Taxonomy (GTDB): domain Bacteria; phylum Bacteroidota; class Bacteroidia; order Sphingobacteriales; family Sphingobacteriaceae; genus Sphingobacterium; species Sphingobacterium paludis. Next base: position 106,117 of record NZ_SNZV01000001.1, read on the forward strand.
TGATTTTTTCAAAAAAATAATTGAATTCTTGTGTTTTTTCTATATTATTGCATCATAAAATATTAAATACATGTCTACAGCACAAAAAAAATCATTATTTCCTTTTATTCTTATGGTCATATTGGTAGTCGTGGCCTTTTTTAATCCATCCTTACCTGAAAATGGTAATGAATATGAGTATAATGCCGCGGATGTCGCCTGGATGCTTACTTCCACGGCGCTAGTTTTGATCATGACACCCGGTTTAGCTTATTTTTATGGTGGTATGGTGAAAAAGAAAAACGTTATCTCCACGATGTTGCAGAGTTTCATATGTATGGCTGTTGTTGCCGTGATTTGGATTGCCTTTGGATTTAGCTTGGTTTTTGGCGAGTCCATAGGTGGCGTAATCGGCAACCCCATGAGTTTCTTCATGTTTAACGGCGTGCTTGATCACGAGCCTTGGGGCGGTGCGCCCACCATACCATTTACGCTGTTTGCTATGTATCAGCTTAAGTTTGCCATCATAACACCTGCTCTTATCACGGGTGCTTTTGCAGAGCGTATTCGCTTTACTTCATATATCCTTTTTATATGTCTGTTTTTTATCTTTATCTATGCTCCATTGGCGCATGCTACCTGGCACCCCGACGGTGTTTTATTTAAAATGGGCGTTTTGGATTTCGCAGGTGGTACCGTGGTTCATATGTCGGCAGGGCTAACGGCCCTCGCTTCGGCCATCTATTTAAAGCAGGGGAATGAATGCAAAGAACACACGCCGGCAAGGATCACCTATGTGTTGTTGGGAACGGGTTTATTATGGTTCGGATGGTTTGGCTTTAATGCAGGATCTGCATTTGGTGCTACTGCACTTGCAGCAACTGCGATGGCGACCACGACAGCAGCCTCTGGCGCAGCGGCTCTTATGTATATTCTATTTGACGCTGCACGCGGTACCAAGCCATCCGCGATGGGAACTTGTATTGGCGTTGTTGTTGGCTTAGTAGCTATTACGCCAGCAGCTGGTTTCGTCACGGTACCACATTCCATCGTTATCGGTGCCGTTGCAGCCATCATCAGTCGTTTGCTTATCGACTGGCGCACAAAATCAAATATTGATGACACCCTCGATGTTTTTCCAAGCCATGGTGTAGGCGGTATGGTCGGGATGATATTGACTGGGGTTTTCGCCCATTCGGCAATCAATGGGGCCGTAGAAACAAACGGGTTATATTACGGCGAGACCGGCTTGTTTACAGCACATATCATCGGTCTTATCGGTGCAACAGTTTTTATTCTCGTGGTGGCGTTTATCCTTTTAAAAGTTACAGATCTTATCACACCGTTACGCGTTAATGCACAGGAAGAGCTGGAAGGGCTCGATCTTTCGCAGCACGGCGAAAAGCTTTAAAATATCTTACTACTAACTAAATCCAATTGTGAATGTGCCGTGTTCGTCAACGAACACGGTTTTTTATTGCCAATTAAACCGTAATTATCTGCCCTAAAAAATCTATATTTGCCATTTAGAATTATTGGATAAAAACCTGTATGAAGCATATACGTAATTTTTGTATTATCGCACATATTGACCACGGCAAAAGTACCTTGGCGGATAGGCTGTTGGAGTTTACGAACACCATCTCGCAACGTGAGGCTCAAGCGCAACTTCTGGATAATATGGATTTGGAACGCGAGCGGGGTATCACGATTAAATCCCACGCTATCCAAATGGAGTATACCCAGGATGGTCAGCAATATATACTTAACCTTATCGACACACCGGGACACGTAGATTTCTCTTACGAGGTATCGCGTTCTATCGCGGCATGTGAAGGTGCCCTGCTTATCGTAGATGCTTCCCAAGGCATTCAAGCGCAAACCATTTCCAACTTATACTTGGCGTTAGAGCACGATTTAGAAATTATTCCTATCCTCAATAAGATGGATCTTCCGGGTGCAATGCCCGAAGAGGTTAAAGATCAAATCATTGACCTCATTGGAGGAAAGCGCGAAGAAATTATTCCCGCTTCCGGTAAGACGGGAATGGGTGTTCCCGATATCCTTCGGGCAATTGTAGAGCGTATCCCAGCACCAGTAGGTGATCCGCAGGCACCCCTGCAAGCCTTGATCTTTGATTCGGTATTTAATTCGTTCCGCGGAATCATGGCTTATTTCAAAGTGGAAAACGGTGAAATACGAAAAGGGGATAAAGTGAAGTTTGTCGCGACAGGAAAGGAATACTTCGCTGATGAAATCGGTACGTTAAAACTGAATCAGGTTGCCAAAGATGTCGTTAAAACGGGCGATGTCGGTTATATCATATCTGGAATAAAAGAGGCGCGGGAAGTAAAAGTAGGCGATACGATTACCCATCGCGAGCGTCCTTGTGCTGAAGCGATACAAGGATTTGAAGAAGTTAAGCCGATGGTATTTGCCGGGATTTATCCAGTCGATACCGAAGATTACGAAGAGCTGCGTGAATCGATGCATCGTTTGCAGTTAAATGATGCTTCGTTGGTGTTTGAGCCAGAATCTTCTGCGGCTTTAGGTTTCGGATTCCGTTGTGGTTTCTTGGGCATGCTACACATGGAGATCATCCAAGAACGTTTGGAACGCGAGTTTGACATGACGGTTATTACAACCGTGCCCAACGTTTCCTACAAAGCGTTCATGACGAAAGAACAGGAAGAGGTTACCGTGCATAACCCTTCGGATCTTCCTGATCCCAGCAAGTTAGACTTTATTGAAGAGCCTTATATCAAAGCTAATATTATTACAAAGTCTGACTTCGTCGGACCGGTGATGTCGCTCTGTATTCAAAAACGCGGAACGATCATCAATCAATCGTATTTAACATCCGATCGTGTCGAGCTGGTATTTGAAATGCCTATGGGTGAAATCGTATTCGATTTTTATGATAAGTTAAAGACGATATCGAAAGGCTATGCCTCTTTTGACTACCATCAGATCGGTTACCGAAAATCCGATTTGGTGAAGTTGGATATCCGCTTGAATGACGAGCCTGTAGATGCGCTATCTTCATTAATTCACCGCAGTAATGCGTACGATTTCGGAAAGAAAATCTGTGAAAAATTGAAAGAATTATTGCCGCGCCAGCAATTTGAGATTCGTATCCAGGCATCTATTGGCGCGAAGATTATCGCACGTGAAACCATCTCCGCACTTCGGAAAGATGTAACGGCCAAGTGTTACGGGGGCGACATATCCCGTAAACGCAAGTTGTTGGAAAAACAGAAAAAAGGTAAAAAGCGTATGCGCCAGGTAGGGAATGTCGAGATTCCGCAGTCTGCCTTTATGGCCGTGCTGAAATTAGATTAATAACGAGTAATCCACCACACCTATTACGTACACGAGTAAACATGAATTTATTAGATGGAAAGCTGGTATCAGCAAAAATAAAAGAAGACATCAAAATAGAAGCGGCGCAATTTACGGCGCAGGCGGGGCGTAAGCCGCATTTGGTTGCTATTTTAGTGGGTAACGATGGCGGGAGCGAAACGTACGTGGCCAGCAAAATGCGTAACTGCGAGTTGGTAGGTTTCGAGTCTACCAATATTCGTTACGGTGTTGACATTACAGAGGCTGCGCTTATCGAAAAGATCAATGAAATTAATCAAGATCCAACGATAGATGGTTTGATCGTACAATTGCCGCTACCCAAGCATATTGACCCAGATAAAATCACCGAAGCAATAGACTACCGCAAAGATGTGGACGGCTTTCACCCCATTAATTTAGGGCGGATGCAGCGTAACCTTCCTTGCTTTATCCCGGCGACACCGTATGGTATCATGCTGATGCTGGGATATTATGGTATAGAAACAGCCGGCAAAAAAGCAGTCGTGGTGGGACGCAGTAATATCGTAGGCTCACCGATGAGTATTCTATTGGCACGGAATAGCCAACCGGGCAATTGTACCGTTACGCTTACGCATAGCCGCACAGCAAATTTGAAAGAGGAGATTCTTGCTGGAGATATTGTAGTTGCCGCTATAGGCCGTAAGAACTTCGTTACGGCAGAAATGGTGAAAGAAGGCGCGGTCGTGATCGATGTGGGTATAAACCGCGAAGACTCTACAGAAACAAAATCTGGATTTAAGCTCTACGGCGATGTGCATTTTGAAGAAGTTGCCAAAAAAGCTTCATGGATTACACCCGTTCCGGGTGGGGTAGGGCTGATGACGATTGTAGGCTTGTTAAAAAATACCTTGGAAGCCGCAAAAGGCACCATATATGCTAAGTAATATCCTTCGATGCTTTTGGTACAAATATTGTTGGTGATAAACGGTTAGCCATCAGTGTATTTTAAACAAAAGTTAGGGAATATGAAAAAGTTAGCTTTATTAGCCGTTGTTGCTGGAGCAATTAGTTTTACAGCATGCAATAGTACTCCATCAAAAGACAAGAATGCAGACGGCGAAGTTTCTGCCGGCGAACACTTAGACCATACGGTGGAAGAAGTAGAAGACCACAGCGAGCACGCGCATGCCGAAATGGATAAAGACATCGCGGAAGCGAAAGCGCGTGTGAAAAAGGCAGAGGCCGATTTAGAAGCGGCTGTTCAAAAGAAAGATAAGGAAGCTGAAAGAGCTGCCCAAGAGTCTTTGAACGAGGCAAATTCGGCTTGGGATAGGGTAAAGGCAACGGCGAAGAAAGCCGGTCATGCTGTGGAAGAAGGTACTGAAAAGGCCGTTGATGCCACAGGTAGAGCAGCAGCGTCCACAGGTCGAGCAATAGACCGCGCTATTGATAAAACCGCCGACAAAGCAAATCAAGTAGCGGAAGATGCCGAACGCAAAGCAAAAAACGTAAAAGAGGCTTTAAAAGATTAGCGATACATCATGCTATTGCAAGACGCCAAACATCGTGTTTGGCGTTTTTTTTATGCAATACTTGCTCGTCTCTCGTGGTCACATATTAAAGAAAATAAGGATGGAATTAAAAAAACAATTGCTGGAATATTGTCTTCAAAAAAATGAAGAGCGTCTGAACGAAATTGTTTACGCGATACAGCAGGCGCAAGAAGCTATAGAAAGCGATACCAAAAGTAGCGCCGGTGACAAATATGAAACCTCTCGGGAAATGGTTCAGCAAGATCTGAACCGCTACCAAAATCAACTGATACAGGCCAAAAAGGACGCCGTCATTTTACAGCATATCGCTCTGGAAGAAAGGGAAACTGTCGGAGTGGGCTCGCTCGTCGAGACAGATCATGGGTTTTACCTGATAGCAATAAGTCTGGGTAAATATAGTCTTCATAATCATGACTTTATGATTATATCGGGCTCGTCGCCTATTGGCCGACTGTTAACCGGAAACAAAGTGGGCGCTACCATTCAGTTTAACGGGAAGGTTCAAACGATACGAGCCATTACCTAAATCAGCACATGATCACGCAATAAAAACGAAACAATTACTACCGCGCATTGTTCACTAGTGTATAAAGCAAGTTTTAACAAAATAGGACTGTTTATGAAGTCAATGATAAAAAGCTGGGTAGTCATATTGCTTATTGTACTTATCTTTTCCGTTCTTCATCGTTGCAAACCACAGGTTTCCGATGTCGACGTGAAAGCCAAAGTGGAATCTGCATTGGGTAGTAATCCTAATGTCATCGTTGGTGTGAAGAGAGGGAAGGTTACGCTTTCTGGCATTGTGGCAACGGAAGAAGAAAAGAGAAATCTTACGGCGGCGGCAAAAGAGGCTGATCCGCAAAACGTAAAAGACGTTATTGACGACCTCACGGTTGCTGAGCTTCCGCAGGATAGTGTCACGAACGATATTGAATTGACCGATCAGTTGCAAGAAGTTATCAAATCACACCCCTCGTTGAATGGGCAGGTTAAGGATGGTGTAATAACGATGTCTGGCAGTATGAAGCAGCAAGATGTACAAGAGCTGAAAGTTCGTTTAGAGGAACTGCGTGCGAAACAACTCGATATGTCATCCGTGAAAGTAAACTAAATTAATGATATGGCATTAGTCGATAAATACAAAGGTTTATTAGAAACGGCCAAAAATTCTGATATAGAAGATTTGGCGTTTTACGAGCAGGATGATCAACTTTACGTAGTCGGTACAACAGCTAACGCAGATATCAAAAATAAACTTTGGGATGTATATAGCCAACTCGATCCCAATTACATCGGCGGTGATGTGGTCTTGAATATAGAGGTGATGGATTCGGTGCAGGGCATACAAGCACGTATTGTCAGCCAAGATCCTTTTCTTAATCTACGCAAAGGTCCAGGGACAAATCTCCCGGTTCTCGCTGAAGTGGGAAAAGACGAGCTTATCACACTAATCAGCCGTGCAAACGACCAATGGTGGCTTGTACGCACGAAAGCCGGTATTGAAGGGTATTGTTACGCGCAATATGTTGAGCCGGTCGAAAAGTGATGGTTTAGCACAACTTCCACGTCAACGCTAGCCAATATCTTCCAATCTAAATGTTTCGTTGAGCCGTATTCCCTTCTCGGTGCGCTGCAAAGTGCAGCAGGGATGCACAGGATCGTGCTCTAAAAATAGAATATATTCATTATCAACGATCTCTTCCCAGTAGTGTTGGCGCTCTTCCATTGTTGTTAGGGGGCGAACGTCATAACTCATCACATAGGGCAACGGAATATGGCCTACCGAGGGCAGGAGGTCGGCCATGTATAAGATGGTTTTACCTTTGTATGTAATTTGGGGTAGCATCATAGCCTCGGTATGGCCGTAAGCGTAGCGTAGGGCTATATGTTCGGAAAAACCATCGCCATCCGCGACGAAATGTAATTGACCGCTTTCTTGTATCGGCATTATATTTTCCTTTAAAAACGAAGCCTTTTCTCGAGGATTCGGATTCAAGGCCCAATGCCAGTGCTTTTCATTACTCCAAAAACGCGCATTTTTAAATGCAGGACTAAGCCGCTCCCCTTCGCGTACTACCGCGCCGCCGCAATGATCAAAATGAAGGTGTGTCAGGATAACATCGGTTACATCATCTCGATGAAAGCCGTATTTCGCCAGCGAACTATCGATAGTTGCATCGCCATGCCGAAAATAGTGTCCGAAAAATTTATCATCTTGCTTGTCGCCAAGCGCGGTATCAATCAAGATCAGGTTTTTACCATCTTCAATAAGGAGCAGGCGCGTAGCCCATGTACAGAGGTTTCGCTCATCTGCAGGATTTGTTTTTTGCCAGATTGATTGCGGTACAACGCCAAACATCGCGCCGCCATCTAATTTAAAGAATCCAGTATCTATCGTGTAAAGGTTCATCGTACGTAATTAATTTTATGACATGCTCAACTTTCCAATTTTGATCATAAGAAGCAGCGTTCTGCCAACGTGCTTTTCATGCGTACGGACAACGGCTGTCGAAGGTAAACATTGTATTGATCAAGTGGCTAAGCATGCAACATGTTGACTTTTCGCATGAGCCATTGCTGAAGCTTTTTTATAGCCCGCTCTTCCAAATTTAAAAAATTAAAGTGAAGAATGGTGGTATGGCGCAGGATGAGAATCTGAAAGCATGCTTATCAAGCCAATAATACGCGCAAATAGGATAGCTGTGTCGGTTGCATACACATTCGATAGTATAACCGTGATAAAAATAGTATTTTTAAAATATAGATGATAAGCTTAGCTTTAAATGGATACCGTATGAAATCAACTCTACAAGAAATTGAATCACGATTTGACAAGGAGGTCGAGCGCTTTTCTAGCTTAGAAACTGGTCAACAGACTACATTGGATGCTCCTTTTAATATGGAGCTTATTACAGCGGCTATAGCGAAACGTTATCCTACACTGACGTCGGTGTTAGACATCGGCTGCGGGGCCGGTAATTATGCGGTCAAGTTATTGGAAAAGGTTCAATGCGTGGATGTCACGCTGGTCGATCTTAGTCAGCCCATGCTCGATAAAGCGCGCATGCGTGTGCAGGCCGCCACCTCAGGAACCGTAACCACGAAGAAGGGCGATTTCCGAACCGTAACGTTAGTAAAAGAAGGCTATGACGTTATTATCGCCACGGCAGTGCTGCACCATCTTCGAGAAGATCACGACTGGGAAGCGAGCTTTCGCAAACTGCACGCATTGTTAAAAGACGGCGGAAGTTTGTGGATCTTCGATTTGGTACAGCAGCAAGACGAGCAGCTACAGAAGTTGATTTATACCGACTATTATGGCGATTACCTGACGGGGCTAAAGGACGAAGCCTATCGTGATCATGTGTTTGCTTATATTGAAAAGGAGGATACGCCGAAAGATCTGATGTACCAGTTGGATCTCCTTCGACGAGTTGGTTTTAAACAGGTGGATATCCTGCACAAGAATCTGTGTTTCGCATCGTTTGTCGGTATCAAGTAGTGCCGACTTTTGCTGATCCAGCTATGGTATGCTATAAAAAAAGAGGGCATCGTTTCCATGCCCTCTTGTACGGTGTTACCTATAATGTGCTATTAATGAGCACTTAAGTTTTTAGCTTTTTCCTCATCAAAAGAAGCTTCCAACTCAGCAAGCTTTTTCTTTCCATAAGCCATTTTTGTAATGACATAAAACAGTACCGGTACGATAAAGATGGCAATAAGCGTTGCAGCCATCATTCCCCCGAATACCGTCCAGCCAATAGTCTGACGGGAAAATGCCCCGGCACCAGTCGATAGCATCAACGGGATAATCCCGAGAATGAAGGCAAACGATGTCATGATGATAGGGCGAAGCCTTAACTTCACGGCATCGATGATTGCATCCATTAACGGCATGCCGATATCCACCCGCTCCTTCGCGAATTCGACAATCAAAATCGCATTTTTCGCCGCCAGTCCGATAATGGTTACCAATCCGATTTGTGCGTAGATGTTGTTATCGAGCGTCGGGATAAGTGTTAAGGTAAGGATGGCACCAAAGATACCGATCGGTACGGACAATAAAATGGAGAATGGTACGGACCAACTTTCGTAAAGCGAAGCCAGTAGCAAGAACACAAAGATGATACATAGCGCAAAGATCATGATCGTCGTATTTCCAGACTGGCTTTCTTGTAAGGAGAGCCCTGAAAAATCATAGCTGTAACCATTTGGAAGCGTTTCGGCTGCCACCTCGGAAAGTGCGCGCAATGCATCTCCGGAACTGTAGCCTGGCGCTGCGGATCCACTAATTTCGATACTCCTGAAAATGTTATAGTGGTTGATGATTGATGGATTTTGTACCATCTGCCATGTGACGAGTGTGCTTAACGGAACCGGTGAACCTTCCGTGTTGTTGACATATAATTTATTGATGTCTTCAATGTTCATACGGTAACTGTTATCCGCCTGTGTCACGACACGGAAGTTACGGCCGTAGCGCGTGAAATCATTGATGTAAGCGGAACCCAAGTAGGATGAAATCGTGCTGTAGATAGAAGATATAGGCACAAGCATCTTTTTCGCCTGCTCCCTATTTACCGCAATTTTAAAGTTTGGCGAATTTGAATTGAAGAGGGTATAGGCCATTCCGATTTCAGGCCGCTGGTTTGCGGCACCCAAGAACTTGCCCACGACAGCCTCGAACTGTTTGATATCTACCGTTTGCTGATCTTGGATCATAAGTGAAAAACCTCCAGACGTTCCCAAACCTGGAATAGCAGGCGGGGTTACCGCAAGTACGCGTGCTTTGCCGTAGCTTGCATACTTACCCATGATAGCACCGGTAATATCCGCAGCGGTACGCTTACGCTCCGCCCAAGGTTTTAGCGATACAAACAAGGTCGCGGCATTCGACTTAAATGATCTGTTCAAAATATTGATACCAGCAATCAACGTCACGTGCTCTATCTCTGGAAAATCTTTCCGGAACTGATCGTTTAATTCCGTCAAGACCGCGGCGGTACGGCTGGCTGATGAGCCCTCCGGCAAGTTAACTCCTGCGAAGAAAGAACCATTGTCCTCCGTCGGAATAAAGCCTGTTGGCTTGGTAGTAAACATGTAGCCTGTGCCAATGAAAATACATAGCAGAATAATCAGGGCCAATGGCGCGCGGCGTATCGATACCCGGACACCTTTGGAATATTTGTGCGTTACACGCTCAAACCATAAGTTAAACTTGTAGAAGAATTTGTTCAAGCCTTTCGCGTCTTTGTTGACCGATGTCGGCTTTAATAGCAAGGAGCACAAGGCCGGCGTTAGCGATAAGGCAATAAAAGCCGAAAGCATAACTGAAACCGCAATAGTTATCGCAAATTGCTGGTAAAGCTTACCAACCATACCTGGGATAAAACCAACGGGTATAAATACCGCGGCCAAAATCAAGGCAATCGCAATAACGGGGGCGGTGATATCTTTCATCGCACGAACCGTAGCCTCGCGGGCACTCATTTTGTAATGATCAATATAATGCTGCACCGCTTCTACCACCACAATCGCATCATCCACAACAATACCGATGGCTAAGACGAAGGCTAACAATGTTAAATTATTAATGGAAAAACCAAATAAGGTAAAGAAGATAAAAGTACCGACAACCGATACCGGTATGGCCAACACCGGAATCAGCGTAGCTCTCCAGGATTGTAGGAAGAAAAATACAACCAAGGTCACCAAAATCAAGGCTTCCACCAAGGTGTGGATTACCGAATCGATCGACGCGTGAACTACTGAAACCGTCTCATAACCCACGACATAGTCCACATCCTGCGGGAATGATTGTTTCATTTGGTCCAAAGCTGCATATATACCCTCGGCTGTTTCCACGGCGTTACCTCCTGGTGTTTGTGCCACCATCATACCCGTAGAAATCATCCCATCTGTGCGGGTGGTGGTCGCGTAGCTGAATTGACCTAGCTCTACACGCGCAACATCTTTCAATAGAACAATGGATCCATCCCGGTTTGATTTTACGATAATTTCTTCAAAATCTTCTACAGAAGATAGATCCGAGTCGGTGATCACGGGGTATTCGAAGACCTGCGAATTTTGTAGGGGCGGCGCACCTACGGAACCACCTGGAATGCGAAGATTTTGTTCGGATATGGCTGTTGATACATCAGCGGGCGTTAACCGTAGTGCCGTCAGTTTATTGGCGTCGAGCCACACACGCATAGAAAACGGTTGACCAAATGCCGTAACATCACCCACGCCCTTTACCCGTAGGATAGCGTCTTTTACATATAAGTTGGCGTAGTTGGCCAAAAACTTATCATCGCGTGTTCCTTTGGGGGATACTAAAGACACCAGCATTAAAATGTCGGTGTTGGCTTTTCTCGTTACTACCCCTAAACGACGAACAGCTTCCGGCAAGGCCGGTTCCGCGATACCTACACGGTTTTGGACATCCAATGTCGCTACGTCAATATCTGTCCCCACTTCGAATGTCACGGTAATCGTCGACTGTCCGTTTGAGGTACTGTTCGACGACATGTAGATCATCCCTGGCGTACCGTTGATCTGGCTTTCAATAGGCGTAGTCACCGTTTGCTCAACGGTTTGTGCATCAGCGCCAGTATAGTTGGCCGTCACCGTCACCGTAGGTGGCGCTATGGATGGGTATTGACTGATTGGCAATGTCATGATGGAAATCGTACCAATGATCATAATCAAGATCGAGATAACGATTGCCGTGACAGGCCTTTTTATAAATACTTCTGAGATCATTTTATTTTTTTTAGTTTAGGACTTTAACGACTATTTCTGTGGAGCGTTATTGGCAGCAGGAGGATTCTCTACGACCTTCGCACCATTTCTCACATTCATCAGACCGTCAACAATTATTTTTTCACCCGCCTCAACGCCGGATTCCACCACTACATTTTCACCGACCTTCAGTCCTAATTTTACAGGACGGATTTCGGCTTGGCTGCTGTCATTAACCACAAATACATTGTACACACCTAATTGATCTTGTACACCTTTGAATGGAATAATAGCCTGTTCGCTGGATGAGGTACTCTTCACGTTTACGGTAAGGTTCATACCTGCACGTAATACATTTTGCGGGTTGCTAAACGTAGCGCGAACAGCAATGGTACCAGTTCTTGGGTCAACCGCTCGGTCGATGATCGAAACGCGACCAAAATCGGTATATGTCGTTCCATCAGGAAGCACGGCACTGATTTCTGTCGCTGATTTGCCAGATTGATAGGCTGCATATTCAGCAATTTCTCGTTCACTGATCTGAAACTCCACGGTGATGGGGTCAATGGTGCTGATGGTGTTGATCTCTGTGGTTCCGGGCGATACCAAAGCGCCTACACGAACCATGGAAATGCCGACCACACCACTGTACGGCGCACGTATAACCGCACGCTGTAGGTTCGTCTGTGCTGTGGTTAAAGCTGCTTGTGCCGACTGTACCTGTGCTTTTTGGTTACTTACTTCGGTCAATGCATTGTCCAACGTCTGTTTTGCAATCGCATCTTTATCGGCCAATGTTTGGTAGCGTGTCAAATCTTTTTCCCCGCGCTGTAAGGTAGCTTTCGCTATTTCTACAGCTGCTTTCGCCTGATCCACTGCTGCCTGGTATCGGATACGGTCGATCTCATAAAGCACTTGGCCTTTAGCCACAGATGCTCCATCGGTTACATTTATTTTCGTTACATACCCGCTCACTTCGGCAAAAATCTTGGTTTCCTGCAATGGGATAACACTGCCGGGGTAGCTCTTTATGCCTGATACAATCTGTTTTTCAACAGCAACGGTCGATACGGGAACGGCAGGCTGTTCTTGACCAGCCCCTTGTTGTTGCTTGGCCGGTTTGTCGCCAGACCCACAAGATTGCCAGAACAATCCTGAACTTATGATTAATGCCGAAAATAAAAAGTTCTTATTCATGGTTTCGTGTATTTCTTTATTTAATAAGGTTTGTTACTCTGTGATATCAACTGTTCCTAAAGCGCGTTGGATATCTAGCTTGCTAGCCAACACAGCATACAAGGCATTTAGATAATTTAGTTGGCTCGTCTTCAAATCTGTTTCTGCAGTCATCAACTCCAGGTAGGTTTTTACACCCGCATCGTACTGTAATTTGATGGTATTGTAAACATCTTCGGAAAGCTCCATGTTTCCTTTAGCATTGCGCCATTCATTCATATTCGAACGGTAGTTTGCCATGGCTGCCGAATACTCGGTGCTGATCTGGTTTTCCAGGTTTCGAAGATCCCAAGCTATGCGCTCTTCCTGCAATTCGGATTTACGGATTTCTTGGATACGTTTGGTTCCCGTAAATATCGGAACCGATAGCGATAGCCCTACGGATGAGCTTGGGAAATTCGTTGCATACAGCCTACTAAATTCATTGTTAAAAAAGTTGGCATTGTACATACCATAGGCGCCCAGCTGCGGTAAAATCTGCCATTTCTGATATTGGGTATTCAGCTTCTGAAGATTCTTTAACGTTTCTGTTTGGCGGTACTCCACTCGGTTAGCGTAGCTCAAAATTTCCGTTGTATCTAGCAGAATGTTGTTTTCCATGGCTTGGTTTTCAAATGAAAGCGTCATGGATTCTTTTGGGTTTAGCCCCAACAACATCTTCAGGTAATCGTATTTATAACTGCGCATCTCTTTGGCCGTCTTCAGCTCGGCATTGGCGTTATTTAACGATATTAATGCCCGTTTGAAATCGGTCTTATCCACCAAACCGGTTTCATAGCGTGCGTTCGCTTCGGTGTATTGACGTTGCAAGCGGGCTATGTTTTCGTTGATGATGTTGATCGATTCTTCAGATGTTAGTATGTCGTAGTAAGCCTTACTAACATCCACTACCGTACTGATTCTTGTGCTTTCAATGTTTTGGTCATTTTGTTGGCGTACGTATTTCGCAGCGCGCGAAGCTTGGAATAGTTCGGGGCTTAAGATTGCTTGATCGGCACGTACACCGAATGAACTCGTGTTTTTTTGACCCATCTGTATCACCTGCCCGTTGATCACGTTGGTAGGTATCTGGATGGCATGCGCCAAGGTTCCCGTGGCATTGATCTGTGGAAACCATCCAGACAGCGCAGAGGCTATTTCCCGTTCGCCGATCTCTTTGTCGATATCAGCTTGTATTAATTCTATTTTATTTTGTAATGCAAAGTCGATTAGTTCGTCTAATGTTGCATTGCTGTTCAATTTTCCATGATCCTCGGTCGATTGTGCGTAAGAAGTCCCCGCTATGCACGTCGCGAGTAGGAAAGATAAAGCAACTTTGTTAAATCTCATATTATTTATTGTTAACACCATTCCAGATAATTTCAATTAAATCTTCCCGCCCTTGCTTCTGCGCCTGACAAAACCCGTAGGTCACCATCTTGACATGTGATGTAGCGGCTCCGATATAGAGCGAGATCAGCGTCGGAAAGCTGACGTTCCGTATAATTCCCGCTTCTATGCCCTCATCAAGAAACATACGCATACGATCTGCCCCGTAATAGCTAGGGTTTTTCGTTTTCTGTATGAGTTCATAATAAGGTGAAGAATAAAATTGTTCTATAAACCAAAAGATCTTCTTATTGGCCAGGTAATAGTCAACTAAACGGTTCCAGATATAAAAGAATTTCTCTTTGTAAGAGAGGCTTTCTTCGACATTAAAGATGTGTTCGTTTGTTTTCACCCGACAATAAGCAAATAGCTCGGTTATCAGTTCGTCTTTCGACGCAAAGTAGTGGTAGATTGTACCAGTCGCCACATTGGCGTGCGAAGCAATTTGACTCATTGGAGTCCCATGAAAGCCATTCTCGTTGATGAGGGTTAAGGTACTTTCGAAAATTGCTTCTTTTTTGTTTAGCAATTGAACGTTCATTCGGTTGCAAATGTAGCGAAAAAGCGCAATTACAAATGTCAAATATTTGTTATAAACCGGCGTTTTTATTCTATTATGACAAAACGCTTCCTATGTTAAATCTTTGTTAATTATGTGGCGTGCTATTGGCAGGAGGTGGTCGATGCGTTATCTTTGCAACTTCATAATTTAGGTTTATAATTGGTTAGCAAAGGTTTCCATTCTCCCCGTTTGGAAACCTTTTTTATTTGCAGGATGCTAAGCCCTTTTTAACCTCTTCTTGCGTAAAGTTATCGTTGCTATTTCCAAATCTTGTGGTGATGTATGTCAGGATATAAGCAATTTCAATGGGGCTAAGCTGCGGCACGCCTGGCATGGGCCCATCATACGTTTCGCCGTGTATGCTGACAGGCTCATTCAAGCCGAATTTTACGATACAGGCTAACCGGTGTCGGTTTTCACGCTGGTATACCGTATCCGTAAGCGGGGGGTACAGCGCGCCCAAACCTTCTCCTTTAGCGCCATGGCAGTTTTGGCAGTGCGTTTGGTAAAGTTTCTGCCCATTCACGGCATATTGCGCAGTCTGTATGCTCACATTAGGCTGGCAGGAGAATGCTATGACTGCAATACCTAGACCAATAACCGCGAGGGAACGTATTTTCTTCTGCATAAGTGATTACGGACGCTCCTGTAATAGGATTTCCAAGTCAGTAAAGAGCTGAGCGACCTGCTCTTCGTTTGTACCGTCATAAGCACCTCGTATACGCTTTTGTTGATCAATAAGCACCAAATATCCTTGATGATCATAGCCGCCAGGCGCAGAGGCATCTTCTTTCGTATAGACCAAGTATTTTTCAGAAATGCCATAGATATCTTTTTTGCTACCCGTCACGAACTGCCATTGCGCATTGTCAACCCCAAGTTTCGTCGCGTAAGACTTGAGCACGCTTGGCGAATCATACTTGAAATCGATGCTGTGTGAAAGAAAAGCTAGCTTATCATTGCCTTTGTATTTTTCATACACCTTCAATAGATTTCGCTGCATAGTCGGGCAGATGCTAGGGCAATGCGTAAAGAAAAAGTTAGCCACATACACTTTATTCTCAAAGTCTTTATCGGTGATGATGGTACTGTCTTGATTAAGGAAAGTGAAGGCTGGTATTTGGTGATACAAGGTATCAACAACCGTTTTGCCATCCACCACGCGCTC
Organism: Sphingobacterium paludis; assembly: GCF_004364125.1. Classification (GTDB taxonomy): domain Bacteria; phylum Bacteroidota; class Bacteroidia; order Sphingobacteriales; family Sphingobacteriaceae; genus Sphingobacterium; species Sphingobacterium paludis. The sequence goes on from NZ_SNZV01000001.1 coordinate 122,051, forward strand.
CACGGCTTCCCGTTCGCCAATGATAGGAAGCTTCTTGTTATTTCTTCCTGTGCAAGCTGATAACAGTAAGGCTACTATGCAAACTGGAAGATAAGGTGTTCTGTATCCTGCCATGATTATTTTTTAAACGGTGCCAAGGTTTTTTGGGCACTTTTGTTTACCGTTTCGAATTCTCCTTTTAAGGTGCTTATGCGCTCCACTTCTGCGTGTTGATAGGCGACATCGCTGCTATCCGGATTGTACTCCTTCATCCACTCCATCATTTTATCCGTAGCAGACTCCAGGTCTCCTTTCAGTTTTGTCAGCGCTTGGCGGCTGGCTGCTGTATCGAGTCCCTGATGATCCGCCTTTACCGCATTAAAATTTGTCAGTAAAGAGTCTACCACTATACCCTGTCTATCAAAGTTCGAAATTTCCGGCATGATTTCATCATGCACCTCAATAGCCTTTTGCGAAATAATCTTTGGATCGTTTTTCTCTTCTTTCATGTTTTGACAGCTGGCTGTAAGAAGGAGTCCTATCGCTGTCGTGCTTAAAACTAAATTTTTCATATTGTTATTTTTATTATTTTGATGCTCATTCGCCAACCGGTGGATTCATGTGCACGCTCATCTTTAGCAACTGTATTCATTTTTTTTCCAGTCACCTCGTGGCCATTGTTTAGTGCCGCTGCTAAGATTCTGGCACATTAACGGTCGTACCGGCAACACGTGGTCTTGACAGATCACGGATGTAAATCTCATTTGTTGATCGGGCACAGAGCACGCCGGCTTGGTCGTAAATATAGATTTCAAACTCTCGGACGACTTTGCCAAATTTTGTTACCTCCTCTAACGCCTGTTGAACATCTTGCTCATCGATTTTGACTGTGAAAACTAGATGCTTAGCCGCTGGTTTGAGATAGGATATCTTCGCAGATTTAAGCCAGGTTACTGTTTTTTTTATATTCTTTCGTTTAAAGATCTGGTCAAGCAACAACGTGTGAATCGGATCCACGGAGGAAAAGATCGTGCCGCCAAAAATGGTACCATTTAAATTGCGATTTAGGATGCTCTTGCTGATCTTGATATCCATCTGTTGAAAATCAGGATATATCTTTTTTACCCAAATCCTTTGGAAGAAGAATGGGGGATAGCACCTGAGTAACCATTTCAACACTTTTGGGGAAAGCTGCATAATGCAAATATAAAACTCCCAACGATTATCGCATGATTCCATACTGTTTAATTCTTGTAATAAATGCAAAACGGTTGTAAATTGCTCTATTAAAACTTAGTCTTATGGAAGAATGGGATAAGCCGCGAAAAGTGTGGCTATTGGTATTGGTTGCATCGTTAGGTTATTTTGTAGACATTTATGACCTTATCATTTTTTCCATCGTGCGGGTGGAGTCGTTCCGGGATATTGGCCTAGCGGAAGAGTACATGCGATCCGAAGGCGAGTTTGTACTCAATATGCAAATGGCTGGTTTGTTGATCGGCGGACTCATATGGGGAATCATTGCGGATAAATATGGTCGTTTACGCGTGTTATTTGGCTCTATTTTGCTTTATTCATTAGCGAATGTGTATAACGGTTTTGTGCAGGATGTTTCCACCTATGCTTGGGTAAGGTTTATTGCGGGGATTGGTTTGGCTGGTGAATTGGGAGCAGGCATCACACTAGTAAGCGAATCCATGTCGAAGGGAAAACGAGGCTACGGTACGATGATTGTTGCAGGCGTAGGTGTATTGGGTGCGATACTGGCTTACTTTATTTCCGAGTGGTTTAGTTGGCGAACCGCTTATTTCGTTGGTGGTGGAATGGGCATTTGCCTGCTGTTCTTACGCGTAGGCATTTTCGAATCGGGGGTGTATAGGCAGCAGGAGCATAAGGATGTTCCGAAAGGTGATATACGACTATTGTTTGGTCATAAAGAACGTCTCCTCCGGTATGTTTACTGTTTGTGCATTGGGCTGCCCATCTGGTTTGTGGTCGGGGTATTGGTTACGCAGGCGCCCGAGATTGGAAAGGCACTATCTGCTCAAACACCCCTCAGCGCTGGTAAAGGCGTTATGTTCACGTATTTGGGGATTTCATTAGGAGACGTGATGGCGGGGATATTGGCACAATGGCTAAAATCGCGGAAAAAAGTAGTTTTCCTTTGCCAGATCTTGATTATTCTTTTTTCATTGGTGTACCTCTCCAGCGATGGAATCACAGAACAAAAATTTCTTTCTCTAGCTTTTTTAATGGGGGTAGGTGTGGGCTATTGGGCCACCTTCGTCACGATAGCAGCAGAGCAGTTCGGTACAAATTTACGAGCAACAGTGGCAACAACGGCACCTAATTTTGTACGAGGCGCTCTGATCCCATCCACAATTTTATATGGCTGGTTGCTGACCCACGTCGGGATTTTGTACGCGGCGATGGGTGTTACTTTACTTTTATCGGCTATCGCCATTTTTGCGTTAACACGATTAAAAGAAAGCTTTAATAAAGATTTAAACTATGTAGAACAGTAGGTGGGAGCGTGCGCTATGGAACGGCGGCCTAGCGATCAGGACATTTCTTACAGCGCTTACCCCGTTTGTATTTCTTGCAGCACTTTTTAAATACACAGCAGCCCATATCCGGATCGCACTTAAATCCCTTTTTGGTATCACCAAAAAAGGGATTATCCATTTCTTCATGCCCTAATGGGCTTGTTATCAGTTCCATCACGATACAAATATAGCTATTTAGATTTTATTTAAATAATGGTGATGTCTGATTTTTTTTCACGAAGATCCATAGAGATTTTGTTGGCGGCATCATCGATGATTTTCGGATCATCGGTATTATTGATAATGACTAAGTCGCAAATGGGTTTGTAGGGTGCTAAAAACTCCTTGTAGGATGGCACCACATGATTTACCCATTTGTACATCACATCGTCATGGTCATAACCCCTTTCTATCAAATCGCGGCGCAATCTTCTTTCCAATGCTACGGACTCTTCGGCATCCAAAAATATACGAAAATCGAGTAGCTCATTGACTTCTTCGTAATGAAAGATAAACAGACCCTCAACAATCAGAATAGGAGCAGGTTTGATCGCCAACATTTTTGGTTTTATATCCGGATTGTTGAACGTATATTCTTCCCGATAAACCGTTTGGCCGTTAAACAGCTGTTTTATATCGTGATAAAAAGCCTCCCGGTTGATGGAAGTGGGCACATCAAAATTGTAAAGCCTATTTTCCTCCCGCGTTTTTGTATTGGCCGGTATGTAATAATCGTCCTGCGATATCAGTGTAACATCTTCAGGTAAGAAATGATTGAGAAAACTCCTTAGAAAAAAGGTCTTTCCAGACCCACTACTCCCCGCTATCCCAATTACGTAAGGTTTGTTCATCTATGCACTATTTATCTAAAATTATTGCAAAGGTACACCATATGCAATTTCTATCAAAAATCTTCTATCTAATGCGCCGATATAACTTGCGGCAGACTTCGAGAGAATGACAATAGCGCCTTGTGTATCAGCGTTATCGGTAAACTTTCCGACTACTTTGGCATAGGTAACATTTTTGGTCATCGGGTTGGTGATTTTCAAGATGGTGCCTATGGGAGCGGTTTTGTGGAGCGCGAGGTTGCTTTTGCCATCGGTTTCCAAGTTTTCCATCCACACGCCTATACCTTTTTCCTGCTTCTCCCGAATGCCATAACGGTTAGCTTCGAATCCTAGGTCTACAGCATGCTGCTCTGCAAGGCTCGGCGTATCCACTATCGGATCGATAACAATTTCAGGCAGTGGTTCTTGATAGTCGGAATTCGGAATTTTCAGCAACTGCCCCTCTTTTACAGCGTCTGATGACAAATTGTTCATCTTTTTAATGTCGGCTACCGTTGTATTGAAACGCTTCGAAATGGCAAACAACGTTTCACTCTTGCCCACTTTATATTCGGTGAGTACTTCCTGCTCATCGGTTTGCGCGGATGCTACGGGGCGGTGGGGCTGCATCACTTGGGGTGCAGCTGTTCTCCCGGTCGGAACCTTCACGGTGTCGCCGGGCTTCAACGATTTCTTATTGTTCGCAGCCATGATCGCATTTACCGGCGCCCCATAGCGGCGCCCCAGCGCATAGTAGGTGTCTTTCGACTCCACTTGATGGATGATGACGAGCTGACCATTCACGATCTCCGAACCCACGGAGTCTGGAGCGTTCAGGTTGATCAGGGGACTGGATGATGTAAAAGCCGGTTTGGCTGTTAATAAAAAAGGTGAACATAGAACACCTATCATACCCAACTTTATGCAAGTGGAGAAACCTATTGTTTTTATCATACGGATGCAATTATACTAAATACGAAACAATTTCTTGTTTATTATATGACATTAAGAATATTTGATTTCCTAACTGAAAATAGGGTTGAGGAATCATTTTCTGCATGTCTTGCAAGAGCGTTTGCTCGTAAAGTAGCTTAGATGCATCGGTAACACAAAGGTTTAACTGATAAAGGTCGCCCTGTTTTTTATGGTATGTCCAAAGTAGTTTGTCGCCGGATCGGCTTAGCCATACATAGTCGGTATGTTCGATGTGTTGTACGTGATCGGGTAGTTTTCCGACAAAAGGTATTGGTATTTTGATGGTGCTTCGGCCTCCTTCATCGACATTCTGCGCATGTACTATTTTACCCGTCTGGATGTCGATAAATTCTTCGAAGCTGCTTTGTATACTTCTATGTCTTACTTTTACATGACCCGAAAATGTATCTAGCCAGGTATACTGATGCGATAAATAACGCGTTTCACCGTGTAGATCCAGCAACCAGATACCCTCTTTAATCGGTAACGAATCGCCAACTTTTTTAAGGACAAGTGTTTCGTGTCTGATAGCATCCAAGGTCCATTCCTTATCATCGAGTGGGCTGTCATCGAGTAAAATTTGTCCGTTAAAATCCAAAACGCATACGTATGCTTGCGTACTTTGCATATCGCGCAGTTCTACTGCGATCTGCTTTTTGTCCTCATCAAGCACTATTTTCCATATGTGATACGGAAACTTTTTCTCAAACGCTTTATATATTGTATATTCTGAATTATCCATTTTAAACGCCTTTCAACAATAGTTTTCTTTTCGCGCATAACAAATAATAATAGGTCTAGTGTTTAATAAATTCACCGTCCAAGTTACCGCAGCTAAAATTACGAAATGTAAGTGAATTAAGAATGCAAGGACTATCCTGTAGTAATGTGGTGTAGTGCACTAGTATAGACTTTGTAAACTATTGGTAATGCAGCCGAACCTGTGAATTTGATGTAATATCAGTCCAATCGACGACCATGTTGGGTAATCCGCTAGGTTGGTTAGGAGTACCGGAATTTGTTATTTTTAGTGGAACTTAAGCAAATTTTACTTGATTATCGGGCGGCAAATGTCGACGATATATGTGGCTTATTTCCTACATTATCAATATAAATTTTCTTGATGTTGTAGTATATTTGGGAAAAACACTTATGGGGAAACGACCGCGGATATCCAATCAAAAAGTAGGAGAAGTTATTATCGATACGGAACAATATATAGCTAACAAAGGATCTAAAAATGCAAGAAAGATTCTTGACAAAACGCTGGAAACGCATATCGAAATATGGTTTGATAAACACTTTTGGAACAGATACCAATTTGGTGATGATAATGGGGGCGAGCGAAAAGGTATCGAGCCCCTGATTATTCAAGGGCTCATTATCGAATCGTTAACTCACATTTTACACTATTCTTTCTATGTGCCTGGATTTTCATTTCTTAATAAAGTAGGGGGTAGAAGTTGTCCGCGGCTGGTGTTGAAGAAGAATACAGTAGATGGCATACTAAACGTGGTTATAGCCTTTTTTTACACGGATGACCACAAATACGAAATCACAGTCTATACTGCAATGTGCGTAGATGATTTTAAAGTACAGGACGGTCAATATATAATTACATTAGATGGTGCAAATAGCATTTTAGAACACTTTAGGAGAAAGACGTTCAGCGAGATCGACCACCTATAGTTTAAATACTTTAAAAAATATTTGTTATATATATACGTGTTTTATATATTTGTAGTATAGGAGACAGGATAATACTCTGAACAGTCTTTCGGGACAGGACAAAAATCTGAACAGTCTCTTTTAAAAAAGCTTTCATTAATTCGAGAGCTTTTTTGTATTAAAAATTATCGCACATAGTGACAAAATCGAAATTCGCCAAACCATCTCTTTTAATTATTGATTCGTTTTTAAGGCTACCTATAGCCGTAGTACGCTAAAAGCGAATAGCGAACAGCACAGAACTCTTGCAGCCTTTTTTTTACATGTTTCAAACATTATTTATTTATGCATGGAAAGCATTGGACAACGTGTTTTCAGGTGCTGATTATCAGTTGTGTGTGTGAGTTGACGATTTGAGTTCTTAGCAAGAAGAGAAAATAAATCTCATCTTTATTTTGATGGTTTTTCGTCATTCATTGTTTCATACAAAACCGTTAATCCATTCATTTTATAATTATAAATGCTTGGAAGTTGGATGACACCTAAATTGAGACGATTCAAAGAATGTCGTTCAGGAGCACTTAAATCTAAGCTTATCCTCAATATTAATCCAAGTATGCTGTTTACCTTTTTTTGGTCAAAGCTTGCAAGATGTCGAAATAAGTTAGTAAACAATGTTAACAAGCTTATCGAGCTGATTGGTTATTTTCTTGTCGTACCCATTGCGAGAATTAGGTGAGAATTCTTCTTCAACAGAACGGCAATACTCGTTACCGTCTACATCTTTAAAATTGAATTCGTATAAAACCTTTTCAATGGTTTCCCTTTTAGAGGATAGGGGAAGGAAAATTGTAATGTCATAAGTTCTGACTAGTCTATATTCCTTCATTTCGGAAATTATTTCAGACGCACTAGTTTTAATTGAATACTTAATTTGACAACTTGGGTCACAATTAATGTCTATAAAAATTTCCAATCCGTTTAGTGTGTTGCCATTCCAAGAATGTCGGTGGGAACTATGAATAGATAGGGATGGCTTAATTGACCTTAAGTATTTAAATTCCTCCATTTTAAATATTTTGTTTTGGTCGCGTTGCACATCTTTTTGGCTTTGTAAAGTTACATAAAGGAAAACAGCGGTTGAAAGTGTTACAAATATCATCATCCAGTCACTAACTGTACCCCAAATTTCAGGGTCAAACTTTTCGCTATCGGGAAATACCCAAACATTTAACAAATGTACCGCCGTACATATAACTAAAATTATAAGTAAACCCCATAAGAACATATTTAGGTAGTGATGTTTGTTTTCCTTTTCTTCCATAATCAGTGATTAATTATTCGAAAATAAGCATTTTGGTACAATACCTATACAATCAAAAACAGCCTAAAATAATTCGATTCATTATCAACCATTAATCAACGATCTTTCTGCTAAGCTGTGAAACCCGAATTGGAGGCTTTTTGTCCATTATTGCCAATCGGAAAATAGACACTGGTTTTGTCGTGCAAAAGTTGTACGGTATAACATCATCCACACTTGTGCTTATTAAGGCATTACACCAAACGCTAAACATTTCAAAACCCGACGTTAGATGCTTGTTTGATGCTTCCGGGACAGTCAACGGTAAAACTAGGTGAGAAGTAAGGGTGACAGACCGTCATAATCCAAAATGAACAAAAAATATTGTATATTTAGTCATTACAGAAATATCGACAATTAGTAAGATCCATATATGAACAAAATTACAAAAACCATATTAGCTTTTTTGCTGACGTTTTTTGCCTTCCTTCATCCCACGATTGCACAGAAAGTGTACAAGGTTGATATCAAGGATGAAATTGGTCCGAACGCATGGCGAACGATTGATATAGGCTACAAGGAGGCCAAGGCTGTAGGTGCATCCACGTTTTTGATTGAGCTCAACACATTTGGGGGCGCGGTAAATTTTGCGGATTCTATTCGATCCAAGCTGCTAAATGCCGATATGAAGACCGTCGTTTATGTGAATAACAATGCTGCATCAGCAGGAGCGCTGATCTCCCTCGCTGCAGATGATATATACATGCACAAAGGGGGCAGTTTGGGGGCCGCGAGTGTGGTAAACGAAAACGGCGAAATTATGCCCGAGAAATATCAATCGTACATGCGTGGCTTGATGCGGGCGACTGCCGAGGCGAAAGGCCGTAATCCGAAGATTGCTGAAGCCTTTGTCGATGCGGAAGTCTCCATTCCGGAGCTGAAGCCCGACGGTAAATTATTAACCTTAACAGCTTCAGAAGCTGTTAAGGCGGGGCTTGTCAAAGCCGAGGTAGCTAACTTAAGCGATCTCTATCAACTGGCGGAGATCAAGGCTGCTGACGTGGTGCAACATCAAGTGACCGTCGTCGATCAGTTAATCGGCTTTTTAATCAACCCGCTTGTCAGCGGAATTTTGATTTTGGGCATTATCGGTGGTATTTATTTTGAACTGCAAACCCCGGGTATTGGCTTTGCACTCGTTGTAGCCATCGTTTGCGGTGCACTGTTTTTTGCGCCCCTGTATATGCAAGGATTGGCCGACAACTGGGAGATCGCTATTTTTATTTTAGGCGTTATACTGTTAGCATTGGAAGTCTTCGTCATTCCGGGATTTGGGGTGGCCGGTATCCTCGGGATTATATTCGTGCTTTGCGGATTAGCTTTTTCTATGGTGGACAACGATTTTCTGGATTTTAAATTGACACAGCCTGGTCTGTTGGTTAACTCGTTCCTAATCGTTACGGGAGCCATGGTCTTAACCGTCGTGATCATGGTGATCTTTGGCCGTAATATCCTTCGTTCACCCGCTTTCCGTGTATTGGTGCTAGAGGACGAACAACAATCCAATCAAGGTTATACCTCGTCGCAGCAAAAGGCAAATTTGCTGTTGCAAAATGGAGTGGCGCGCACCGTGCTGCGTCCATCTGGTAAAATAGAGATCAACGGTGTGTGGTATGATGCTGTAGCACTTGATGGGTTTATTGATGTAGGGGAGGAGGTGTACGTGGAGAAGCATGAGAACTACAGCCTTTTTGTAAGAAAGCTGAGTGCTAAGCGAGACAGCAACGAGACAAAAACCACCTAGGCTTTATTCCCTCGTACACATATGGCTCAGACGAAATGAACGAACTATAGTAAGGTATTTATAAAACGAAAAAGCAGCAACCATTTGTTAAATGATTGCTGCTTTTGTGTATGTAGACTACTATTTACGCCGTTGTCTAAGTTAGCATGCTTGTTTCCCGTTTGGCAATCAAGATTTAAAACTTCGCACCAAACGTCAAAACTCCAGTCGTACGGCGGTGTTTGATATCGGCTACCGGGCTTGCTGTATTCCAAAACTCTTCCGCGATGGTATATGGCCGTACCTTATAATCATTTACAAAGTGTACTGCCGCGACATCAAGATAAAGGGTATTGCTTAATTTGAAACCTAAACCCAAGCTCCCGCTGTATTGCGTGTTATCCGCGTCGCGGTAGGGGTTTCCTAAGTAATTAAAACCGGCACGTCCACTGATGATGTTGGTAAATAAGAATTCACCACCGACACGAAGGTTGACCACGCTTTGGTACGCGTCTTTTACATCAGCATCCCAATCCGCTTCCAAACTAGCATCGCGATAGCCCACCGTTCTTCTCTTTATCGTACTGTAATCTACATACTCCGCATCCGCCGTGATTAAACCGCGACTGAAAAACTTAGACACACCTAAACCAAATTTCCAAGGCGTAATTTGGCGATAGCTATTCTCGTAGGGTGCGAGTTGAAAACGAGGGTTGGCGAACGCTGTCGTCGCATTCTCGTCTTGAAAATAATTGACACTAATGTCGTTTTCCGTGTAGGTATCCACCGTATACCAAGTGGGCGAGGTAATCGTGGCACCAATGTTCCAATCTACCGCGGGTTTGTAAATAGCACCTATCTTAAAATCGAAGCCAGAGCCTTCTGAAACTTGATAGCGGTTGTCCAGCATCTCATAGTTCTTATCCAGATATCGGAAGTTCTCGTGTGTAGGGTCCAAGAATTGGGAATCTGGATTATCTGGGCGAACATTGTCGGCTGTTTTTGTCCATCCAAACTCTGAAAATTGATCAGATATTTCGTTACGAAATGCCGTAAACCCGATGGTACCACCGATATAAAACTTATTGTTGTAATTTCCGCCAAAAGCCACTGCGCTTCGTGAGCTAAAGCCACTGCTCAATACATCGCTGATCTGGTCTTTATTCCCCGTTTCATTGGTTATAGGAAAGTAGCCGTCTTGGGCATCGGCGAAACGGTCAATCAACTTTAATCCTTGAAGACCCGTCGCTAAGCCGCTCATGCCAAAGTTCTGGATATTGTCTGAGTAAGCGCTCACGATCGTGTTGTCGGGGTTTACCCCTTCGAATAGTACGTGGTTGTTAAAGTTGTTTGTGTTTTCGTAGTTGAAACCTACGTTAAAGTTTTGCCAACCTTGATAGCCCTCATTTTTTGGGAAGTGAAACACCACACCGGCGTTGTCGATGTTGAATCGCCCTTTGTTGCGCGTGGCATTTGTGCCAAAAAATGTACCCTGATTCCGCGCATTGTTATAGGATGCTGTCACGGATATGTCGGACTGGCCGAAAAAGCCTAGTCCAGCGGGGTTACCCGTGATCGAACTGATATCGCCTCCTAAAGCCGTGTTGGCATTTCCAAGCCCTTTAAAGCGAGCTGTTCCTTTATTGAATTCCTGCGATAAGTTAAGTGCATCTTGTACCGTTTGTGCTTGGGTAAAGGAACCCAAAGATGTTACAAATAAAGAAGTGAAAAGTATATTTTTTATAGTCATATTCCGCTATTGATGTCATAAAAAAATAGCCAATATAAGAAGTTCATATTGGCTATTGATAAAGCTATTATCTTGTTCTTCCGCCGCCAGATCGAGCACCTCCGCCGCCGCCTGAGCTTCTTGCGCCACCGCCGCTAGACATTGATCCGCCTGAACTTCGTGACGTTCCACCCCGAGACATCGAACTGCCTGAAGAGCTTCGCGATGGTGTGTATGATCCGGAGCTTCTTGATGAGCCGCTACTTCTCGTTGCTGATGGTCTCGTCGTAGATCTGGAGGTATTACCGACTGCCGAACCACGACTTGAGCCAGCACGAGTGCCCACTGTAGGTCTGGATGTAGCTCTGGAGGAGCCTACTGTTCCAACTGTCGATCCGCCTCGTGTTGCACGCGCTGTCCCAACGCGGCTACCATTTGTTACACCAATGGTAGAGCGAGATGATCCGCCCCGTGACACGTTTCCGTTAGCGCGCGTTCTTCCGGTTCCGCTAACACGCGTGCCGTCTCCAGAACGCGTGCCGCCTGCGGCGCGGGCAGCACGTCCAGTCAGGATTCTGCCGCTTCCATCACGAACGATAGAAGATGACCCCCTTACGCGGGAAGTCCCTACGCGAGAATTATAAACTGAACGAGAGGCCGTGCGTACCGAAGATCCCGTAGGCCTTACGCGGTAACGATTGCCACCGAGGTAGTTGTGATTATGTCCGTAGAATGGATGTCCCCAAGCGTTGTAACCCCAGGCATTTCCGAAGCCCCAAGGAGAACCCCAGCCCCAGCCCATATTCCAAGGAGAGCCCCAGCCCCAGCCGCCGCCCCAGCCAAATCCCATTGACCAGCGACCGCCCCAACCCCAGTTGGAAAAGCCAAAGCCCATGCCCATGCCGGAATAACCGAACCATGGATCAAACCAGGGGTCATAGTAGCCCATGCCTGGACCTGCATAGTAGAAACGATTGATGCGGTTTGCATATTCAAGCCCTTCATCGTATTCATACCCTTCCACATACTCCTCATCAGCGTAGTCATCCGTGTAATGTTCGTTTTGCACATACTCGTCCTGGACTTCCTGTCCATCTGTGTAATAATAATCCGGGCTTTGGTAATCTCGTTGAGCCTTGGATTGATTATTATACATATCGTCTTTGTAAGCAACTTGCCTACTCGTTGAGCACGCGCCGAGCGCAACAACAGACGCTAGTGCCAAACTTCCGATTAATAATCTATTTTTTTTCATGATATCCACTACTATTAAAACTTTCGGTAAATACAGTCTTTATTACTATCTTAGACGCGTATTTTCGAGGAGGGTTTAATCCTGTCATCAAAAATATAAATAAAACTTCAGTGCTCACTAAAGTTTCACATTTACATTTAGTAACGAGGAAAATACACATATTGTTATAGAGAAATTTAAAAGTATACATGGGAAAAGGAATAACAAGCCGTAGTGAGGATTATTCGCAATGGTACAATGACTTAGTGATAAAGGCCGATTTGGCAGAAAACTCTGCTGTACGCGGTTGTATGGTTATTAAGCCGTATGGATATGGGATTTGGGAACGCATGCAAGCCATTCTTGACAAAAGATTTAAAGAAACCGGACATACCAATGCTTATTTTCCGCTATTTATCCCTAAATCATTTTTTTCCAAAGAGGCAGCGCATGTGGAAGGTTTTGCTACAGAATGTGCTGTAGTGACCCACTACCGATTAAAGAATGACGGCAGCGGCAACATTGTGGTTGATGAAGATGCAAAATTAGAGGAGGAGCTTATTGTTCGTCCGACGTCGGAAACGATTATCTGGAATACCTATAAAGGATGGGTAGAATCCTACCGTGATTTACCGATATTAGTCAACCAATGGGCAAACGTAGTTCGTTGGGAGATGCGTACACGGTTGTTTTTGCGTACCGCAGAATTCTTGTGGCAGGAAGGCCATACTGCCCACGCAACCCGAGAAGAAGCGGTGGAAGAGGCAGAGCGCATGCTCGAGGTTTATGCGGAGTTTGCGGAAAAAATTCTCGCAGTACCTGTTATTCGTGGTCGGAAGACGGAAAACGAGCGGTTTGCGGGCGCTTTAGATACCTATTGTATTGAAGCTTTGATGCAAGATGGTAAAGCACTACAGGCCGGAACATCACACTTTTTGGGTCAAAATTTTGCAAAGGCTTTTGATGTGAAATTTACGTCCAAAGAAGGTAAGCTTGAACATGTTTGGGCTACTTCTTGGGGAGTGTCAACCCGGCTAATGGGGGCCCTGATCATGGCTCATTCGGATGATCAAGGTCTTGTTTTGCCACCGAAGCTAGCGCCGATTCAAGTGGTTATCGTTCCTATCTATAAGACGGAAGAAGAGAAAGCGAACATTGACCAATTTGTGGATGCATTGACGGCTGAATTGAAGGGTATGGATATATCGTTTAAATATGATGACCGTGATACGCAACGTCCTGGATTCAAATTTGCAGAATGGGAGTTAAAGGGCGTGCCCTTACGTATCGCAGTAGGTAGTCGGGATCTGCAGAATGGAACCGTGGAGTTGGCACGACGCGATACGCAGACGAAAGAGACCGTATCGCAAGAAGGCTTGGCGGTCAATATCGAAAATACACTAGCGATCATCCAGGAAAATATCTATCAAAAGGCTTTGTCTTTCCGTGATTCGCATATTACCGAAGTAAGCTCTTATGAAGAATTTAAACAGGTGCTCGAAAATAAAGGTGGTTTTATATCTTGCCATTGGGATGGAACTTTAGAGACGGAGAAGCGTGTCAAGGAAGAAACAAAAGCGACGATTCGCTGTATTCCGTTGGATGCGAAGCAAGAGGAAGGCCTATGTGTGTTTACGGGCAAGCCATCAGCTCAAAAAGTACTTTTTGCGAAGGCATACTAAACTCTCAAAAGTCTGACAAAAATGACGAAGAAGGGAGAAACCTGTTGAGATTTTTAATTTTAGGTTGTGGATGGATCGGGGAAGCCTTGGCAGAAACGCTTGTGCAACAGGGCCACCACGTTTACGCCACAACAACCCATTCGGAGAAATACCAACGCTTACTGGCTGTTGGTATTTCTGCTATTTTAGCCAATTTCGATGAGGAAGTAGATTTAGCACACTTTCCTAAGGAAGTCGATTTTATTTTAAATAGTATTCCTGCAGTAAAACGATTGGAACAGCCTCTATTGGAAGCGCGCTTTGCTTCCGTAAGAAAAGTAGTAGCAAGTATCGCCTATCGTAAGCAATTGTTTTTAAGCTCTATTGGCGTCTATCCGGATATTGATGGCCGGTACACGGAGCGGAGTGCGCTAGGTGCCGATGCGCATAAACTTCGCTTTGCCGAAAGCTGTATGCTGGCCCTGCCGAACACCATAGTTTATAGGCTGGGTGGCTTATTTGGTGAGCAGCGTATTTTTGCAAAGTATTTTCAAGACAAGGTCTGCCATACAGGCGCTCAGCTTGCTAATTTTATTCATCGAGATGATGTTTTGACGCTTATTGTGCTGGGTTTCGACCAAAACCTGTCTTCATCCTGTTACAATCTCGTGGCGCCAGAACATCCCACGAAGCGGGATGTCATCTTGGCTTCCGCCGCGAAATATGACTTTAGACTTCCCCGTGCTTTTGAAGATCAAGATAATTTTAAAAAGTTTGTGTCGGGCGATAAGATTCGTCAGGAACTGAACTATATGTTTCAATACCCTTCACCATTGGACTTTTGATTGCCGAAAATCAATTGTTCTTCCTTGCTTACTCCCAACAAAACGCTAGCATATTCTACCAGGGGCTACCGGTCTTGAAGTCTTCACCGTGCAAAAAACTGCTGTAACATTTCATCGCTAATCCATACGATATTCTTCGAGGCGTTTTTCGCAAAATTAGGCATGAGGTCCAGTTCATTACTACCTTGTAAAAAAGACTTTCTTTGGCTACATTTGATAGAGGCGAGGCAAGGATACTTTTACGTTTTTGCTAACCCAAGAAGAAAATCAAAAGCCCTAGGTGACGGTTGGAATGCGTTTAACGTATATCTGCTTTGATTTTTTTGCTTTTTACTTTTTAATTTTAAATTTTCAACATGAAATTTGCAACGAAAGCTATACATGCGGGACAACATGCAGACCCTACCACGGGTGCGGTGATGACTCCCATTTACCAAACGTCCACCTATAAACAAGCATCGCCCGGAGAGCACAAGGGCTATGAATACTCTCGCGGTACAAATCCTACACGGAAAGCTTTAGAAGATTGCTTGGCTGCTCTGGAAAATGGAAAATTTGGTCTTGCCTTTTCCAGTGGGATGGCCGCGACAGACACGGTGCTGCGTCTTTTAAAACCTGGCGATGAAGTGCTCACGGGCGACGATTTATACGGGGGCTCATATCGCATTTTTACCAAGGTGTATGCGCAATACGGAATTAAATTTGTTTTCGTCGACACTTCTGACCTAGAAGCAGTAGAAAGCGCTGTAACGGATAAAACGAAGTTGATCTGGGTGGAAACACCTACTAATCCTACACTCAAGTTGGCAGACATCGAAGCTATCGGGAAAATTGCTAAAAAATATGCTGTTTTGTATGTCGTGGATAATACATTTGCGTCCCCCTACCTCCAAAACCCGTTGGATCTTGGAGCGGATATGGTTATGCATTCCGCTACGAAATACTTAAATGGCCATTCCGACGTGGTTATGGGTGCGTTAATTTTGAATGATGAAGCGCTTTATAAGCAGCTCTGGTTTTTCTATAATGCTGTTGGTGGCACGCCGGGCCCACAAGATGCTTTTTTAGCCTTGCGCGGATTGAAAACCTTGCACGTGCGTATGAAAGCGCATTGCGAAAATGCGCGGCAAATCGCCGAATTTTTGAAAACGCACCCCAAAATCGAAAAAATCTATTGGCCAGGTTTTGCGGACCATCCGGGACATGACGTGGCCAAAAAACAGATGCGTGACTTTGGCGGAATGATTTCTGTTGTGTTGAAGGACGCTGACTTAAAAGAGACCTTTCGTATTGCTTCTCGTTTCCAGGTGTTTACCTTGGCGGAATCGCTCGGTGGCGTAGAATCCTTAATTAACCACCCCGCTACGATGACGCACGGTTCCATTCCAAAAGAGGCGCGAGAAAGGGTAGGTGTCGTTGATAATCTATTGCGTATCTCAGTAGGTATTGAAGATGTTGATGATTTAATCGAAGATTTAAATCAGGTATTGGGCGATTGATATGCCCTGCAAAACAAAAAAAATCCTGGAGCGGGGAGCTTCAGGATTTTTTACTACTAACCAATTATTAACCTAAATTATGAATTACAACTATAACGCTGACTTTCTGCATTCCGTATGTTCGTAGGTTGGCCTTAACAAAATTTAACGTTTCACCAAATCTGCGCCCGCTTACAATTATCCTCTCTGTACCCATGACCGCCGTTATTTCACCTATCAACCTGTGTGAAACGTCTTGCTCAAACAGCGCGAGGGAGGCCAAAATGATCGTGTATATATTTCGATAAATTTTCAAAAATGTAATACTTATTTTCTATATTCGGGGACGAATACAATCTGACTGAATGCGGTGCTAGGACAAAATCTTGCATTTATGTCAGCATGGTAGATAGAAAGCGATGTAATATTCGTTTTGATTTTCGAAGCCTATAACAAAGGCTTTGATGACCCAATCGAATAAAACTTATGAATGCAAAAACAGGACTTAAACAATATCGGGAGGAATTTGATGCGCTACCGTTGGAATGGAAAATTTCACATACGTTGTCAAAACTTAAATTTCCGTTTATGCGTCATAACTATCTTTTCTGTAGTGTCGCCGATGATTACAATCGGGTGTATACGGAAATAGAAAAATCTATTGTAGACAGTAACAAGCCCTACCTTATCTCTGCCGATACGTTTACTGCAAAAACACTCTATCATTTCTTAGATGCAAATAATGGGAAAGTGATTTTTCTGAGCAATCCTGATCTATGGTGGGTCGCTGGCGTATCCGATGTGCTATGCGGGGCTTTGAATACCGCCCCCGATGGAATGCCTTGGTCCGTCGGCTATTCGGGTGAACAAACGTTTATCTTCACAGGCGTTTTGATTCTATTAAGCAACGAACCTGTAAAGATGTTGAATCATAACCAACGCCTCAAGTATATGCTACGCGACATTGGCATCACACAACTGTAAACGCCTATTTGACCTATTTATGCGTTGATCTTCCATAATATCGATTGTTGTTTCTATTTTCCTTCATGGTTCACAGCATGGTCGGTACGCTGCTTTTTTTTTCAAATAGCTGTATATCGGCAAGTTAATGCTTTTCTCTTTTTAACTATGCGCGTAGGATCGTGTACACGATGATGCCAATAGGCTTTTTGGATTGAAGTGCACAGCGGGAAATGGGGCTTCAGGTCATTATTTTTTTAAAATTTTATTGGAAGATACGGTTCAAAGTTTTATCTTTGTATCACTTTAGAAAAAAGGCATCCTGCCTACTTCAAAGTCGCTATTCCTGAATAGCTCAGCAGGTTAGAGCATCTGACTGTTAATCAGAGGGTCGCTGGTTCGAGCCCAGCTTCAGGAGCCCAAAAAAAGAAGGTGATCAAAACGGTCACCTTCTTTTTTTTATTTTTATCGAACAGCAGGGGCCAAACTAACCCCCGCTTCTTATTTTAGTTTCTTTAGCGCTTCCTTTGCTGCAGGTATGATATCGTCATCCTCTTCGTAATTCTCTATTATGCTGGCCAAGGTGCTTTTGGCCTGCCGAACATCGCCCTTGCGCGCGTAGGTATCTGCGAGTAGAATGAAGCTCTTGGCTACCCAATAATCCTGCGTACTCATATTTTCGATGACATCAAACGCTGATTTTTGCGCTTTGTCATACTCCTTGTTCTCATACTGTAATCGGCCGACACGGTAGCGTGCTTCTGCACTGGCCGCAGACTGGCCTTTGAGCGCAGCTAAATTCAGCTCCTTCATCGCAGATTCCTTATTGCCTTCCTGCTGTAGCGCCTTAGCACTATACAAATGTGCCGTAGCGATTTCCGCTTCAGAAGCCCGATCGTAATTCTTGATCAGTTTCACATAATTGTTCATCTGCTCAAAGTCGCCAATTTCAAAATAACAGATCATCAGGTTTGTTACAGCGTAGCCGTAATTCTTTTTATAATTGGCATTTAGCTCTAGTTTTTTGAGATGGACGATTGCTTCGTTGTATTGCTTCAAGTTTAGGTATAGCGCAGCAACCGTTAATAACGTGTTTTCCGTATACTGACTTGTCCAATCGTTCAAGATCATGTTTAAGTCGTGCAAGGCTTCTTGCGGATGTCCGGTGTGGTATAAACTTACCCCGCGGATATAGCGCGCATACTTCTCCTGTCTTGGTTTAGGGAATTTATCAAAATAGGCATTGATCGCTTCCACGGCCGGGCCATATTGCCCCCTGGAAAACAAAGTGCGACCTACTTGAAACGCCAGGTTATCCTGCTCCGCAACACTTAACTCTGTTACGTTACTGCTGGTCGCATAGTGAATATAACTCGTTGCATCGCCTTGATCAAGGTAAATATTTTCGATGGAAAGGAGCGCTTGTGCAGCCTCGCTACTTGTTGCATATTCCTTCACCACCTTTTGGAAGGTGGCCATAGCCGCTTCGGTGTCGTCCTTATTGTACTGCACAAGCCCGATAGTCATCAACGCCCTTGGAACGTAGCTGCTACGCGGATATTTCTCGATCATTTTTTGAAGCCCGTCGATAGCCGCATCATACTCTCCTTTGGTGAAATATACATACGGAATCTCAAAGGCCACATCGTCTGCATAGTTCGAGCTAGGAAATTTTTCCACCACTGCCCTCAAGGTGTTAAGCTTGGCTTCGTTGTCACCCTGTAAGCCCTGAATAATGCCATGCTGGAACAATGCATAGTCCTGATTGGGTGCTTTGTTGCTGATCAGCTGGTCATAGTACGCATTGGCTCGTCCGTAATTCCGCATGGATAGATAGGAATCTCCTAAACGAGCGATGACGTCATACCGAACATTCTTGTCCGAAGACCCCTCCCCGGTGGCCAAAAAGCGTTCAAAATGTTCCGCGGCCACGCTAAATTTGTTGATCCGAAAGGCTGCATAAGCCAGGGCATAGTTTGCATAATTATACACATCGGTGTTTCGGGCGGCCGGCAAACGAAGAAATCTGGAAAAGTTGTCCACCGCCTCTCCATACTTACGCACTTCGTACATGGCCTCGGCTTTCCAGTAGGTGGCCAAGGCTGCCATTTCCGCGTCAAACGGAAATTGCTCCGATCGCATGAACATGGATATACTGTTTTCGAAGGCCCGCTCATTATAGAATTCCATTCCACGGTAGTATGTAATCTTTTGATAGACCCTATCGGCTTTTTGATCCCTACTCTTGAATGATTCCAATAGGTAGACGGCTGCCTGAAAATTGCTGTTGCCCGACAAAACCTCGATCATCCGTGTTTCCGTCGTCTCTTCCCGTTTTGTACCGCGATCTTGTTCCGCATATTTCAACGCGAGATATTCTTGAAGAGGTTTCAACGCCACTTGAACAGAGTCCAGGCTATATAAGGTTTTAGCGTAGTTGAAGAGTGCATCTGTTTTCAGTTCCTCATCGAAATCCATTCTGGAAGCCTTGTAAAATGCATTGCGCGCACCCTGTTTATCACCTGTTTTCATGGCCATGTAGCCTAACGCAATGATCGAACTTTGATAAAAGGCATCTGCGGGCTCTACCTTCTTTAAAATAGAAGTTGCCCTTTCATATTCGCCAGCGCGATAGGCTAAGATGCCAATTCGGTTGTTGTCGATATTATTACGTCGGGCGTCGGGATACCTTTGCGGTAATGGACTGTGATAAGGTTCTTTAAATTCGTTCCTTTGTAAATACATGCCGGCTGCAATCTGGCGCAATTCGACCTCTAGCGCCGCTCGGTCAATTTTCATATCTGGACTGCGGCGTATTTTTGCGGCATCGGCCAGCATAGGGCGGTAGTCACGTACTATTTCGATGGAATCCATAACTGATGGTCGCCCTTCCTGCCGTTCGATAGATTGGCGCTTCTCCACTTGCTGCTTTTCCCCTTCCTGCGCGTATCCTGTAACCAGTAGTGTTACTAAGCTGCCCGTCAATAAAGGTTTCAGGTAATTATCGCATATCCTCTGTTTACGTATCATTTTCGTCTGTATATCTAAGCGTTTCCATTGTTCATTTGCAGTAAGAATAGGTGTGCTAGACCAATTCCTAAACGTATAACACTCCAAATCTAAAAAAATCCAATCAGAATAGATGAATGGGACTTACAAAGCCAGCGCCATTCTAAATCGATCTGGGGTTAAAATTTGTTAAAATTAAGCTTTTTTCTCCACTGCTTACCGGTTGCCTTTCCCTCGCGGTCATTTACGCCGCTGCGAAATGTTCTTGTTTCGTAGCTACAACTTGATAAACGTAAGCATCCTGCTTTTTTCTGAGGTTATCCATACTTTATTTTCACGAGGAGGATAGTTATCCTGATCGCATGGCATATCGAATGTTCGGATTTTGTAAAGTCTAAAATATTCGTTAATATTGCCTGCGTAAATTAAAAAAATAGTCCCTAAAGCCTTTGCCAATAGTTATTTATAGCGATCGTTTGAATAGAGGGCAGTTAGATTTACCAGTGGCTCAAGGTGTATAGCCTCTGGCTGCTTATCAAGAGCTGAAGGTTCGAAGCAGCTTCAAGGAGCTGATTTATACTGGCGAAAAAGCCGGTTTTTTTTTGTCTAAAAAGTTAAAAAATGAGTTTAGTAATAGTTGGTACGGTTGCGTTTGACGCGCTTGAAACACCTTTCGGAAAGACGGATAAAATTGTGGGCGGTGCGGCAACGTTTGCTGGTCTGGCAGCCTCGTATCTTTACGATCATGTAAAAGTGATCAGTGTTATCGGTGAAGATTTTGGAGAAAACATAGAGATCCTCAAATCACATGCTATTGATGTGGAGGGCGTGGAAATTGTGAAAGGTGGTAAAACATTTTTCTGGTCTGGTAAATACCATAACGATATGAACAGCCGGGATACGTTGATCACGGAGTTGAATGTGTTGGCTGATTTCGATCCTAAAATTCCCGCCTCCTATCAAGATTGCGAATATTTATTGCTAGGTAATTTAACCCCGCAGGTGCAAATCCAGACGTTGGAGCGTCTTAAAAAGCAACCAAAGTTGGTGGTGTTGGATACGATGAATTTTTGGATGGATGTCGCTTTGGATGATTTGAAAGCGGTCTTGAAGAAAATTGACGTGCTGACGATTAATGATGCAGAGGCTCGCCAATTATCAGGAGAATACTCGCTTGTGAAAGCTGCAGCGAAAATCCTACAAATGGGTCCAAAATATTTAATCATCAAAAAGGGAGAGCATGGCGCCTTACTTTTCGGAGAAGGGCAAGTATTCTCGGCTCCTGCATTACCATTAGCCGACGTTTTCGATCCGACAGGTGCTGGCGACGCATTCGCGGGGGGCTTCGTGGGTTATTTGGCGAAGGTAAAATCTATCAATTTCAACAATATGAAAAATGCGATCATTTACGGATCGGCGTTAGCATCATTTTGCGTGGAGGAATTTGGGACGCAAAAGCTTCAACAGTTGTCGCAAGACGATATCCAAGATAGAATTCGGAAATTTATCGCTTTGGCGAAATTTGAGATTAGCGAATAGTCGCTAATCTCAAACCAGTTTTCCGATTAAAAGAAACTTCTCAAATACCCATATGCCATGTGGAGCCTCAGCAAGTTCATCGGTTAAATCTTGTCCCGCCCAATGTTCGTAGTGTTTACCGTCCTTCCACAGACGACTACGCGTTACGTCATAGATTAACCCATTATACGAAACCCAGATGTCGGGCTTATCCTGACCGTTTCGCAGCGCTAACTGCGATCGGGTGTAACATGGTAATTCCATTGTACGAGGAATGCTATAGGCTTTTAGTTGCCACCAAATTTGTAGGCATGCAAGGTTCTTTTCATGGCTTTACGCGCCACATGTATCCTTGTTTTTACTGTTCCTATCGGAATGCTTAGGTGGTCTGATATTTCGTGGTACTTATACCCTTCGAAATACATCGTAAACGGGATATAATAATCGTCCGTTAGGGTAGAGAGGGCATAATTAATATCTTCCATAACAAATTTGTTTTCTCCGCGGTTGCTTGTTGCAGAAACGACGAGATTAGCGTTGGTGATTTCCTCTTCCTTTGTAATAAAAGAGTTTGTTTTTACCACCCTGCGGTAATTGTTGATAAAGGTATTTTTCATAATGGTGTAGAGCCATCCCTTTAAATTTGTTCCCTCTTTGAAGTTGTTGAAGTACGTTACTGCTTTCAGTAACGTGTCTTGTACCAAATCATTTGCGTCATCCTGATCTCTAGTGAAATTTCTTGCATACGTCCTTAGTGAATCAGCCTGTTGAATAACCAAAGTGTTGAATTCTAATTTGTTCATACTAGATTGGATTAAATGTTCCTAATTTGCTTAACGAACTACACGTCCAGCGTTGAAGATTTGTAATTCATTCGCATGAATACGGTTTCCAAGAATAATGCAAATGGCGTGCTAAACTAATTAGACCAGATGAAGTCTAAATGAAAATTAGGTTAAGATAATGTTAGGTAGCGGTATAAATGTTTCTTGATAAGTTATTCTGAATCATATATTTCGAATATACAATGCTTATCAACAGCTTTCGTTAACAAATGTTGAAAACTTTTATAAAACATTTACCTCCCTTTCTAAGTTGATACCAAATTTTTTATACACATCGTTCATTATTTTAGACGATATAGTATATATTTCTAGACCGCTTGCTTGGCCAGTGTTGGTGATTACCAAAGCCTGGTTTTTCCAGACGGCCACATTGCCAACGACTTTCCCTTTCCAACCGCAGGCTTCGATAAGCCAGCCGGCCGCTATTTTCGTTTGCTGCTCATCGATAGGGAAGGATACTATTGTAGGATGAGTCTGCTTAAGTTGATTAAAAAGATCCTTGCTGATAATAGGGTTTTTGAAAAAGCTGCCGGCGTTTCCAACGGTAGAGGGATCAGGTAATTTTTCCACCCGAATGTGAGAAACGACCTGTGCAATATCTTTTATAGTAGGGTTCATAATGTTGCGCGCCGCTAGTTCCGCGTTGATTGCTCCATAGGACGTGTTGATTGCAGTGTGTAGCCCCAGTTTATACGTTACAGACGTGATGATAAATCGACCTTTATGTTCTGTTTTAAAGATGCTGTCTCGGTAGGTGAATTTACAATCCTCTTTGTTAAATGTGGTAAATGTCCCGTTGTGGCTGTCGAACGCTTGACAGGAATAAAAAACATGCATCAGCTCCGTACCGTAGGCTCCAATATTCTGGATTGGTGAGGCTCCAACGGTACCCGGGATTAAAGCCATGTTTTCGACGCCTGGAAAACCATGGTTAATACAATACCAAACAAAGTCATTCCATACTTCACCGGCTTTGGCGGTGATATAGATATAATTTCCTTCAATGAAATGACTGATGCCTTTGTTGGCCATATGAATAATAGTTCCTTCATAATTTTTGGTAAAAAGGACATTACTACCGGCGCCAAGTACGAAGAATTGGTTCGCGAAGATCTGTTGATCATAAAGAACTTCCAGCTGACTTTCTTGTTCTATTTTTACAAACTGTTTGCAGGTAGCGTCAATCCCGAAGGTGTTGAGCTTTTTCAGTGAAATATGCTGTTGGAGTTCGTTTGCCATTTTGTGCTGACTAATTCTTTTAAAAATTCAAAAAAAGAATTAACTTTATAATTTTGGAGTAAAGATACTACAAACAGTATTATTAAAGGAATAAATTATCATGCCCAAAAACGTAGATATAAAAAGAGCCAAGATATTGGAAGTCGCTAAAAAGCGCTTTGCCCATTTCGGTATGGCCAAGACAACTATGGCCGAGATCGCAAAGGATCTCTCTTTCTCGAAGGCACTCTTATATTACTACTTTCCCGATAAGAATAGTCTGTACATGGCTGTTTTAGAGTATGTTATCAATGAGATGATCAACAAGGTGGATGCGTTTGTGGCAAAGGCATCTAATCTGGAGAAAGCTATTCTCTTCGCTATTGAAAGCCGGATGGAATTGATGCGGGAGAACTATAACCTTTTTGAGTATTCCAGTTCTTTATTTATGCAGGATCCGGCAGAGCTTGGTAAAAGTTTGGGACCTTTCTTCGATCGTATACGTGATCAATTTAGTCGCATTCTGTCCATTGGTGTTAAAAATGGCGAAATTGTCGTAGACGACCTGGACGAAACTGCCGAGCTTTTGTTGTTCTCGCTGATGGGCATGCGTACCGGAATTTTGAGTAAGGACTTGAATAATTGTTTGTTTCCGACGCCCGACGAGTTCGAGCTTATCCTAGCCAAGCAAAAGAAGATGATCAGCATCTTTTTGCGCGGACTAAAACCTAACGTCCCGATGCCGCAAGATGTTTCATAATGACTTCTGCGTGAACCCTTGAATTTTCAATAAACCAAAGGTGGGTATTCAGTCCGCCACAAACTACCCCTGCCAGATAGAGTCCCGGAATGTTTGTTTCCATCGATTCAGGGTCATGGGTTGGAATTCTAGGTGACTCGTCTGGAATGGCAACCCCGATCGCTTTTAAAAAGGCGAAGTTGGGCTGGTAGCCGGTGAGTGCCAAGACAAAATCATTTTGGATCGTCACCTCGCCCTTTGGCGTTTGTAGCCTGACAGCCGTCTCTGTAATCTCTTTCAGTGCACTCTCATAAAATACGTCGATCTCCTGAAAAGCGATCCTATTTTCAATATCGGGTTTCACCCAATATTTTACGCGTTGACTGATCTCTTTTCCGCGTACCACTAGTGTCACCTTCGCGCCTTTTCGGTAGGTTTCCAACGCCGCATCGACCGATGAATTGCTTGCTCCGACGACGAGAACGTGTTGCTGCGCATAGTAGTGTGGGTCGTTGTAGTAATGTGATACTTTGGGCAGCTCTTCCCCCGGAATATTCAAGAGCATCGGGATATCATAAAAACCAGTCGCTACAATCACAGCCTTTGCCGTGTATCGGTCTTTGTTCGTTTGGACGTGGAAAACATTGTCCAGCTTTTTTACATCAATAACTTCTTCGAAAAGGTGCGTGTTCAACTTGAACTTGTCATTGACGCGCCGATAATATTCCAGCGCTTCTGCACGTTTCGGTTTGGGCAATGTTGTTACAAAAGGTGTATCGCCGATTTCCAGTCTTTCGGACGAGGAGAAAAACGTCATGTTTGTCGGATAGTTATAGATGGAATTGACCAAACAGCCTTTCTCGATAATCAAGTGTGAGCGACCCGCCCGCTGTGCTTCGATGCCGCAGGCTATACCGATAGGTCCTGCTCCGATAATCAATACATCAAAAAAGTTATCCATTTATTGCTTTAATTTTTTCATCTTCCGCTATAGCTGCCGAGCGGGCGATAAGTTCCTGCGTTACGCGGTGTAAATCTCCTGAAATTTTACTCAAGAACTGTAATTGTTCTGTAATTAAACGATGCTCCTCTTCATCTACCGTAGGTTCGGGGAATGTAGGTAAATGTTCGTTTGTTTTGAAATCATGCTGAAGCTCGTCTGGCGAAGGTAACAAGACAATAGCCTTCTCCAGATCGCTCAAAATACGCTTGAGCAGCTTGACGTGCTCTTTGCTAAACGTTGATATATCGGCTTGATTCACTTGCGTTAACAGATTGGCCGAATAGGACGAAAAGATGTGGTTCAAAATAACAAATCGGTTTACTTCTTTCGTATACTTCTGTCGCCACTTTGGCTCGGTCAGCATGCGTTGAAACGTGGAGCCCATATTGGCCGAAGCAATATAAACCTCCTTACGCGCAAGCTTGTAGGCTGTTCGTGATAGGTTCTCACCGCCCAAAATTTGCACGGCTTGTGCGATATAATTGTAGTTGGCGAGTAGGAGGCTGCGCATATTGCCACGAAATTGTGTGCTTTCCCAGTTCGGAAAAATAAGGTAGTTGGATAAAAATGCGATCACGCCGCCTAAAAAGGTGTCGAATATCCGCTCTTTAGCCATCTCGAACGTATTCATGCCATTGAAGCTGAGCATGATTAAGACATACGGCGTCATAAACATAACGGCGATAATGTAGTTTATCCGGAATAAGCTATACGCTGTCAGAAAGAAAAATATGAGCAATACAAAGCGTATAGCTGGATCATGTATGGTAAATACGATGGTAGCACCAATAATACCGCCCACGACGGTGCCGATAAGCCTTTGCAGGTTTCGCTCTTGCGTGAGACCAAAACCAGGTTTCAAGATGACCATGATCGTCAGCAACGTCCAGTATATCCCATTGGGATTGAAATCAATCAGGCTGAGGGTGAGATAGGTGCCTGACAGGACTAAGGCCATACGCAACGCGTGTCTGAAAACAGAAGATTCCAAACTTAGGTTATTCCTAAATTTCTTCCAGTCGATTTGGTCGCGGGTAATAAATTGGGACGCCGAGTCTATTTCCTGGCGCGGAATATCCGATATCTTCGTCGAGCTGTAGCTGTAGATATCTTCGAGATATTTGACGATGCCGCGGATATTGATGATGATTTTTTTAAGCGGAATGGTATTGATGGATAGCTTATCAAGCTTCTCCACTTCATCGCGCAGGTCATGAATATCGGATTCAAAGCTATAAATAGGCTTAGGCATTCGATTGGCATTGATGGCATAGGCCATGTTGTCCATTTCGTGTGTAAGCTTGACCAGTACATCCTTAAACGGAACCAATACGCCATACTGGCCGTATGTTGTTTTTATCGCGTTGTAGTCATATTGGGTAGTCATACTCTGCTCGAAAAGATCTACAATGTCCGAAAATATCAAGGTTAAGAATCTTCCGATCTTTGTTGTGTCCTTAATAGAGCGTTTACTTTGAAATAAAATATCACGAACCAGCTCTTGGTGCTTATGGACTTCCACCTGCTTTTCTATGAGTTTGAGGTAGTTTTTATCGATGTCAATTTTTGGATCGTAGAAATTTGCTTTAAGCCGAATGTAGTCTGCCACATGCCTGATCGATTCGGATAACTCTTGCTGGGCAACCCGGTATGGCCTGATCTGTAAGATAGACATGCTAATCAACATATACCAAGAACCTCCGATAGCGATATAGATGAGGTACATCCACTTCTCCATGTCCACAAGTTCATGATGTACATTAAACAACATCATAAGCGTACACATAGAACCTACGGTGGCTGCTCGGGCATTAAACACCGCAAGCATGGCGAATGAAAAGCTTAGTAGAGCCACCACGATCGTCGTAAGCGCGACGGAGAAATTGACGTGTATAATGATCACGTATGTTAGCATGCAGAGCAACGCGGTAGAAAGCATACCCAAACGTCGGTGGGAGGGCGCACCTGGCGTATCTGACAATCCGACCAACAAGGCTCCGAGTGAGATCAATGTGCCGATGCTAAAATAGCCGAGCGATGCTGAAACGAGGACGGGGACAATACAGCCGACCGTGATCTTCACGCCTTCGGAGAAGTACTGTCCATAAAAGAAATTCCTTATTTCTTTGGTTTTTTCCATGAATTGCCTGTCATTATGTATGCTGCTACAGAGAATCGTACGCGCGCTGCTCAAACTTAGATAAATTCGAAAATATATGCAATGGTAAATCGTTCAATAGCTACCCTTGCATGCTGCGGGTATCAACGATCTGAAAATAACGCAAACAGTTTTAGCGATATGTTGGTTAGATATCTGGATATGATCGTATATTTAGATTTTTCCGAGGCAAATAGTCGCCTATTCGACGGTCGGGGATGAACGTTTTAACGAGGGAGGTTATCCAAGTTCTCTATTGCCTAGCATAGCACATCAACTAATTTATGGCTGTGTTTTGAATTATTTTCAATAATTAGGTCGATATGCTAATTGTTTTGCAGTAAAAACTTGTGTTTATTTTAAATATTATATAATTTAGAGCGGTTCGAATCCAATAGTATTCGATCCTATGTTATTCCATAATCTTAAGCATGAAAATCAGTCAAAAACAATCCGTTTTTCACAACGAAGTATTAACACGCTTTGACTTATACAAAAGTTTGTTTTTAACCTTGCCCTTCCAGCGGGTAAAGCATACGGGAACGATACTCCCATTTTTCTCTACGCATTGCGAAAAAGGCGTTGATGAGCATCTGACGCCGGAAGATATTATAGAGAGCTTTTTTGGGCAATATGAGCAATATGTGCAGGAAGAAGATCGAATAGATTTTCTTTTCCGTATTGTCCAATACATTGAACGACAAGTTGTTCTTTTTGATGCTGTCGAAGATTCGGCGTTTCAAAGTGTAGGCAAAACGGATGAGTCAGGTATCCTGCAAGGACTTTTTCAACGTGCCCAAGACAATCCTGAGCTCAAGAGAGACATTGTTGAAAAGTTGCGTGATTTTTCTGTCAGACTGGTGTTGACAGCGCACCCGACGCAATTTTATCCGGGTCCTGTGTTAGCCATTATCACCGATCTTATCGATGCCTTAAAGCGAAACGATGTGCCCAATATCCAGTCGCTGTTACAGCAGTTAGGCAAAACCCCCTTTATCAATAAGGAGAAGCCTACGCCCGTAGATGAAGCGGCGAGCTTGGCTTGGTTTCTTGAAAACGTGTTTTATAAAGTTGCCTCCGAAATTCAATCAAAGATCGATAGTGAGCTCGAGGTGCCCATAGAGGATGTTAAACAACTGATTGAACTAGGCTTTTGGCCAGGGGGAGACCGCGATGGAAATCCGAATGTGAATGCGGAAAGTACGAAGAAAGTGGCCAGCATGTTGCGTACCATTTTGTTTCGTTGCTACTACCGCGATTTCCGGCTTGTACGCCGGCGCATTACCTTTCGCGGTGTAGAAAAGTATCTGGACGTTTTACAAACTTTATTTTACAACAATAGCTTCAACCCCGCAGAAAATCCAGTCGATGAAACGCCTGTGATTCTAGAAAATTTAAATGCCGTGAAAGATGTGTTGAACACGCGGCATAACGGATTATTTGTGGAGCTCGTGGAAGATCTGATTCGCAAAGTGATCACGTTTGGCTGTTATTTCACCACGTTGGATATTCGCCAAGATAGTAGCATATTGCGCAACACCTTTAATTATCTGGTGGAACGTTATCCAGAGACGGGTATTGCGTTACAAGATATTGCAGACTCCGAGGAAGCGAAAGAAAAGCGTATTCCATTTTCCGAGCTGAGCTTAGGCTTTGATGCGGATGCTGATAAACTTATCGTCGACACGCTGGAAGTGATCGAGCTCTTGAAAGCGATACAACAGAGCGGAAGCGAACGTGCCGCACAACGGTTTATCATCAGCAATTGCCAGCAAGCTTCTGATATTTTGGGTCTTATGCAGTTGTTCTTGTGGTCTGGCTGGAAGAAAGAATCGTTAACGATAGACTTTGTCCCTCTTTTCGAAACCGTTGACGATCTTAAGCGTGCGGCGGACGTTATGCGTAGCTTGTATGATAATGAGCGCTATGCCGAGCATATCAAACAGCGCGGTAATAAACAGACGATTATGCTTGGTTTTTCGGACAGCACAAAAGATGGCGGCTACCTGATGGCTAACTGGTCCATTTACAAAGCTAAAATCGAACTGACTGCTATTGCACGCGAATATGACGTGGATCTAGTTTTCTTCGATGGACGAGGCGGCCCCCCTGCGCGCGGTGGTGGAAAAACGCAACGCTTTTACGCCTCTATGGGTAAAGAAATTGCCAATGAGCATATACAGCTTACCATCCAGGGACAAACGATCAGCAGTCAGTATGGATCTTTGGAAACCGCACAGCACAACATTGAGTTATTATTGCAAGCCGGCATCATTTCCGAAATTCAGCAGAAGGATGGTGATACGCTGACGAAGAAACAGAAAGAGGTGATCGACCAGATGGCGCAAGAAAGCCATGCGAAGTTTATGTCGCTGCGGAAGCATCCGTTATTTCTGAAGTATCTGGAGACCTTAAGTCCGTTAAAGCAGCTTTCTGAGGTCAATATCAGCAGTCGGCCGGTGAAGCGTAATGCAGGTGGCGAGCTACGCTTGGAAGACCTACGCGCTATTAGCTTCGTAACGTCATGGAGCCAGCTGAAGCAAAATATCCCGGGTTTTTACGGCGTTGGAACGGCCTTGCGCTGGGCGGACGAAAACAACCTATGGTCTTACGTGAAAAATCTGTACGAAAGCTCTGGTATGTTTAAGACGATCATCGATAATTGTATGATGTCTATGACTAAATCCAATTTTGATGTGACAGCCTATATGCAATACGACGAGACATTTTCTGAATTTTGGTCGATGCTGAAAGAAGAGTATGAACTTACGCGGAGTTATGTGATGAAGCTGAGCAATTCTTCTGTGCTTATGGAGCATTATCCTATCGAGCGGGCCTCCATACTGGCACGTGAAAAAATCGTGTTGCCGCTCTTGATTATACAGCATTATGCGATACGTGCGTTACGGGATAACGGGTTATCGGAAGACAAGGAAGCCATTTATAGAAAGCTGATAGCACGCACGATTTATGGTGTGGTAAATGCGGGGCGTAATCTGGCTTAAAATGTTTATTTGGAACGGTAAACCCGATTATTTTTATATTTTTGTAGCATAAAAAGAAAAGAGATGAAATTTAAAACTTTATTTGTTGCCGGTGTATGTGCCAGCGCTTTGTTAGCTTCTTGTAATCCACAGACTGCTAAAGAAAATCAATTAAAGTATACGCATACAAGCTTAGCTGATGGCGACGCGTTTCAATTTTTTGAAATCGTAGGTGCTAAGGTTGTCTACGAGGCGGATTATGCGAAGTATGCACAAACTGCTGCTACTTCCGCGCAGGTAAGACAACTTGCTGCCAAAGCGCAAGAAGTTTATGCGGCGATCATACCGGGCTTGGATAGTTTGGCTATCTTGAAGCAAGTAGATTTCCCGGTGAAAGGTGCGCAACCTTTTGCGGCTCCACATGAAACTGTACATTCCGCTGCTCATCAAAATCATGCAGCAGACTCGGCTACTGCGGATCTTCACGCCACTGCCAGCCATGATCATGCAGGCGCTTATTCCGATGAGAGCTATATGCACCATGTTCAACATGAGGCTGCGGCTATCAAAGACCAATTCGAAAGACTAACCCGTAATACAGACAAAGATCTTCGTTCCTTTGCTAAAGCTAATGTAGAAAAGGTTAACGAACTGTTTGTTATGGCCGGCGGAAAAGAAGATGCGCATGCGCACCACTAAAAAATAACAATAATCAAATGGAAAGGGATGCAATTATTGTGTCCCTTTTTTTTATTTTTAGAGGTAAAATAATAATAAGTTAACATCATATTAATATTGCATTTGTTATTATTGTAGAATTTAATGTCAAACACTAATTCCAAACATACTATTTGTGAGATACGGAGCAATAGATATCGGGTCGAATGCGGTTAGATTATTGATCGCGGAGGTCAACGAAGAAAGCAATCCAATAAAGTTTACAAAAGAAGCCCTCATTCGCGTTCCCCTGCGGCTGGGTGACGACGCGTTTATCCATCAACATATATCGGTGCCAAAGTTCGAAAACATGGTAAAAACGATGCAGGCTTTTCGAAACTTGATGGACGTTTACCGCGTGAGTGATTACATGGCCTGTGCAACATCTGCCATGCGCGATGCAGACAATGGTCCAGAGATCGTTAAAGCGTGCAGCAAGATAGGCATAGATATACAAATTATTGACGGCGCAAAAGAAGCTGCTATTATCTACAATAGCAACCTGCAGGAAAATATGGACAAAAACAAAGTCTATCTTTATATTGATGTGGGTGGCGGGAGTACGGAGATATCATTGTTTGCAAATGCACAACTGGTAGCCTCGCGCTCGTTTAATCTGGGCACGATCCGCATCCTCGATAATCAAGATAGTCCAGACACTTGGGACGATATGAAAAAGTGGGTGCGCGAACATACGAAAATCTATAAGAATATCTATGGCATCGGTACAGGTGGTAATATCAACAAGCTGTCGCGGATTGCAAACGAGAAAATGGATAAGCCTATGTCTTATGCAAAGCTAAAAGCCATATACCTGTATTTAAGCTCCTATTCGCTGAAAGATAGAATTCATGTTTTAGGTTTGAAACAAGACCGCGCGGATGTTATTATACCAGCCGCGGAGATCTTCCTAACGATCATGAAAGTAGGTCATTTAAAAAATATTGTAGCCCCCAGAGTGGGTTTAGTCGATGGTATTATTCAGACTTTGATAGACAGGAACTTAGCAAAATAACGCTATAAATTCTTTAAAATCTTTTCCGAATGTCCCAAAAAGCGTTACTTTTGCTAACGCAATGCCCAGGTGGCGAAATTGGTAGACGCACCATCTTGAGGGGGTGGCGCCTTATGGGCGTGGCAGTTCGAATCTGCTCCTGGGCACATCAAAAAAAAGACTTTCCGCAGGGAGAGTCTTTTTTGTTATTGCGTGCATGCGCGCTCAAGCCCGACTTACAATTTATTTGCTGCTGCGGTAATCTCCGCGATGTCTAGTACTTGAATTTCCTGTTCTTTATCCTTCATTTTCACGCCGTCGCGAAGCATGGTCATACAAAAGGGACAGGCAGCGGCAACAATGTTTGCTTTTGAAGCCAGCACGTCTTCCATGCGCTCGATATTGACATCTTTTGTGCCCGCCTCTGGCTCTTTAAACATTTGTGCTCCGCCGGCACCGCAACAAAGGCCATTACTCCTGCAGCGCTTTAGTTCTACCAAATCAGCGTCTAACACTTCCAGCGCCTTTCGCGGGGCTTCATAAACCTCATTGGCTCTTCCGAGGTAGCACGGATCATGGTAGGTAATGCGTTTTCCTTTGAAGCTATGACCATCAGCCGGTTTTAATTTTCCTTCGTCAATTAAGGATTGGATCAGCTGGGTGTGGTGGATTACTTCGAAGTTACCACCCAGATTTGGGTATTCGTTTTTCAGGGTATTGAAACAGTGTGGACAAGCCGTCACAATTTTTTTGACGGCGTATCCCTCCAAAATCTGTATGTTCGTCATGGCCTGCATCTGGAATAGGAACTCGTTGCCGGCGCGTTTCGCTGGGTCGCCTGTACAGCTTTCTTCCGTACCTAGTATGGCATACTTTATACCGACGTGATTTAATATCTTACAGATGTCTTTCGTGATACGCTGTGCACGCTCGTCAAAGCTGCCCGCGCATCCTACCCAGAACAAAAGGTCTGGTGTTTCTCCTTTGGCCAGCATTTCTGCCGCTGTAGGAATATGAAATGTCGTTTCCATACGCTGTTGTATTAAGAATTTGCCCAATTGGCTCTGTCTGCTGGTGAATATTTCCAAGGAGCGCCGTTGTTTTCTAGATTGCTCAGCATGGCGTTAATACTTGAGGGGCCTTGTGATTCTTCCATAATAGCATATTGGCGTAACCCCATAATAATCTCCAATGGATTGATATTGACAGGACATTGCTCGACACATGCATTACAGGTGGTGCATGCCCAGATTTCCTCCCGCTTGATGTAATCATCCAGTAGCGACTTTCCATCATCGTGAAAGGTTTTGTTTGTATCGATGTTGCGGCCTACTTCCTCTAGGCGATCGCGCGTATCCATCATGATCTTGCGTGGCGATAGCAATTTACCGGTTATATTGGCAGGGCAGGCCGCGCTGCATCGTCCGCATTCGGTGCAGGTATATGCATCAAGCAAATTTTTCCAGGTGAGATCGTGAACGTCCTTCACACCAAACCGTCCAACTTCCGCAGTTGGTGCAGGAACGGTGGGATCTATCATTGCTCGGACTTCCCCTGTCACCGAAGGCATGTTTTCAAACTTCCCCTTCGGTTCAAGTTTCGAGAAATAGGTGTTTGGAAAAGCCAGCACGATATGCAGGTGCTTTGATAAAGGCAAATAGTTCAGGAAAGCCAATACGCCGATGATATGAAACCACCACGCCGTGCGCTCGATGCTGATAAGCCAGTCGACGTTGTTCGGCAGCATTAGGGCTAAGTACTGGCTTATGGGGAAGGCGCCGGCCGTAGGATAATGGCCGAACGATTGCAATTTGTAATCAGCAGCATTCATCAGTAGAAATGCAGCCATCAGGAGTACCTCCGTTATCAGGATAAGATTCGCGTCGGTCCTTGGCCATTTGGTCAATTCTCGGCCACCGAAGCGATAAATGCGCATCAAATTCCGGCGAATCAAGAAGATGACACAGCTGACCAGTACGGCAAAAGCCAACAGCTCGAATGCATAGATTAAAAAACTATAGAAAGGACCCAAGAAGGAAAAGACCCGATGACTTCCAAACACACCGTCGATAACAATCTCCAACATTTCTATGTTGATGATGCAAAAGCCAACGTATACGAAAAGATGTAAGATGGCCGGGAGGGGCTTTTTGAACATTTTATTCTGCCCAAAAGCAACCAATAACATCGTTTTTAAACGTCTTCCCGGCTGGTCATTGCGCTTTTCATCTTTTCCTAATTTGATGTTTCGATATATACGACGGGCATTTCGAGTAAAAAATGCGATGGCTGCAAGGAGCAAAATCAAAAAAATAACTTGACCGATCATAAAATTCTTTCAGGTTCTAACAAATATAAAGATACAAATTAATACTATGCTAGCATAATATTAATTTGGAGAGATTACAAATAAGTAGTGAGATTTTTGGTAGTGAGTAGTGAGTAGTGAGTATTGCGTAATGCGTAGTGGGTAATGCGAAAACTGAACAGGAATGACTCCACGGGGTCAAATGTATATAGCCACAAAATCCGCCATGATTTTCGACCCCACTAGGGGTCGGTTTTAAATTGTAAATGATTTGCTATCGATGTATGACCTCTACGAGGTCAATCAGTACGTATAACGTTTAGCGTGACAGGATCGCAATTCTTCTTTGTTGACTTTTTACTTTCAACTGCACGTTCCATTATTAAACGAAATGTCGCCTCAGTTTTGTTGCGTGTGCCATCATTTGCCTTCGCACTGTCCAATAAGGATGCAACAAAAATAAGCGACGATTTTTTTGCTTCCATTTTTAGGAAAAAAGGAAGGCCTTGTCCTGGCAAAGGGCGGAAGCATTAATTCTTCTCGCCCTCTGTAGAATTAAAGTTTACTTTCTTTTTTGATTTTTCGCTTCGGCACCACTGGTTTCAACGCCTGTTTCGCTGCATACTGACCTTCTAGGTACGTAATTACTTCCAGCGCTATATCTTTGCCTGTGGCACTTTCTATGCCTTCCAGGCCGGGTGAAGAGTTCACCTCTAGAATAAGTGGCCCACGCGATGACGGCAGCATATCAACGCCAGCCACGGTTAGCCCCATGGCCTTCGCCGCGGAGATCGCGGTTTCCTTTTCTGCTCTGCTGAGTTTCACAATTTCTGCGGTGCCACCCCGGTGTAGGTTGGATCGGAATTCGCCTTCCTTTGCCGTTCGCTTCATCGCGCCCACTACTTTGCCATCGACCACGAATGCACGTATATCTGTACCCTTCGCCTCTTTAATATATTCCTGGATAAGAATGTTATTTCCTAAACCATAAAAGGCTTCGATAACCGATGAAGCCGCTTTTTTTGTTTCGGCCAATACAACGCCGATACCCTGCGTTCCTTCCAATAGCTTAATCACCAGCGGCGCTCCGCCCACCATATTGATCAGGTCGTCTACGTCAGAGACGGAGCGGGCAAATCCCGTAATCGGGAGTCCCAGACCAGCACCAGACAAGATCTGCATACACCTCAGCTTGTCCCGCGAGCGCGTGATAGCTTGGCTGGGGTTGGCTGATACCACGTCCATAACTTCAAATTGGCGAACGATGGCCGACCCATAGAAGGTTAATGACGATCCTATTCTTGGGATAATGGCATCAATATGTGATAGATCTTGACCTTTATAATGAATGGTGGGCTTTCCTTGTTGTATGCCCACATAGCATTTGCTATGGTCAATGACTTGACAGTTGTGTCCACGTGATTCGGCAGCCTCGACCAAGCGCTTTGTGGAATAGAGGTTTCTATTCGTCGATAATACGGCTATATTCACTGAGAAAAATTTATTGAGATGAACAGATAAATCGATAATAAGTTTTAGGATATGTTTTTCGCCAGATGCTTTTTGGAAACGTCTACCAGAAATTTGCCACTGATAAAATTTCTACCTAATAGCATCGGGTAGGACATAGAGGATCGGTCTCTCACCGATAGTTTGATGGTAAATAAGGTGTTGAATAGTTTTATTTTCGTTAAAAAAATGTGTCTCGTTTCAGCCTGCCCGAACGAGCTGCGCACGACGCGCTCGCGATGGATAGGGAATGTGAGCTGCACGACCTCCGCGTTGTCATCTTCCGGATGCCCCGCAATGTAGCAGCGGATGTAGCGATGTCCATCCTTTTCAAATACTTCGAAATCTTCGCAATGGAGTACCGATGTTTCTGCACCCGTATCAATTTTCGCATAGATGTTGTACAATCCCAATTCTGGAAGATCTACCGTTTCAATACTACCAATAATACGTTTCTCTTTCAATACGACCATTAGCACAGCGTTTATTCGTAAACAAACTCGCCATGGGGCGAACGGATGGTCACCTTTTTGCTGGATGCATCCTCAACCCGGCCTATAATTTGTGCAGCTATACCAAACGATTCTGACATAGCGATACAATCTGCAGCAATTTCTTCCGGAACATAGAGTTCCATACGATGTCCCATATTAAAGACCTTATACATCTCTTCCCAGTTCGTATTAGACTGTTCCTGAATAAGCTTAAAAAGTGGTGGAATCGGAAATAAGTTGTCTTTGATGATATGCACATCGTCCACAAAATGTAGGACTTTTGTTTGTGCTCCACCCGAGCAATGCACCATGCCGTCAATTTGCGCCCTATATTTATCCAATATGGCTTTGATAACTGGTGCGTAAGTTCGCGTGGGCGAAAGAACCAGTTTACCTGCTGAAACGGTCTGCTCGTTTGCTACAGTGATTTCATCCGTTAGTTTACATCCGCCGGCAAAAACCAATTCGTAGGGAACGGCAGGATCATAACTTTCCGGGTATTTTTCTGCTACATATTTATGAAACACGTCATGACGTGCGGAGGTGAGGCCATTGGAGCCCATTCCGCCATTGTACTCTTTTTCGTAGGTTGCTTGCCCATAAGATGCCAAACCGACGATAACATTTCCAGCCTTAATTTTATGATTTGAAATCACTTCTTCGCGTTTCATACGGCATGTTACCGTACTGTCCACAATAATCGTCCGGACCAGATCACCCACATCAGCTGTTTCTCCACCGGTGGAGAAAATACCTAAACCTAAATCGCGTAATTCCTGCAAGATCTCCTCGGTCCCGTTGATAATTTCAGCGATTACCTCGCCGGGTATCAGGTTTTTATTTCTCCCAATGGTGGATGAAAGCAAGATATTGTCTACAGCGCCAACACATAGTAGATCGTCTACATTCATAATAATTGCATCTTGCGCGATGCCTCGCCAAACAGAGATGTCGCCCGTTTCTTTCCAATATACATAGGCCAATGATGACTTTGTGCCCGCTCCGTCCGCGTGCATAATGTTGCACCAGGCAGCGTCATTGCCCAAAATATCGGGTATGATCTTGCAGAAAGCTTTTGGGAAAAGCCCTTTATCAATGTTCTTGATAGCATTGTGCACATCCTCTTTTCCTGCGGATACACCTCGTTGGTTGTATTTTAAGTCTGACATCTTGCTTGCAAAAGTAACAAACACAATGCTATTCTTAAAACCGAAAAGAAAAGAAATTAGGTTAGCACGGCATGGATGGTTTTCCAACGTTCCAAAAGCCGGTCTTGGTTGAAGCTGGCATTTGCTGGGCTGCTGCTGGGCAGTGTGTAGTAGCTTATTCCCTCGCTTCGCTGAAAATACTTGTCGAACAGTTTTTCCGCCTTTTGGCCGTTGAAAAAGATGGCTTGTATACCGGGTTGGGTTTCCAATAATTGGGGGATGGGGTTTGGCACTTCTTGTAAGATGTCCAAGTCCATACTCCCTTTGCGGAACGCGGTTTGACACACATCCCATAAAGCAATTCCATGTCTATGTAATAGCGCCAAACGCGCTGGATAATCCGTGGGCAGGTCCTCCTCAAACAGATGAAAGATAAGCTTCCAGAATCGATTCTGCGGATGGGCGTAATATTGCTGTTCAGCTAATGAACGATCACCGGGCAGCGAGCCCAAGATAAGCACCTTGCTGTTTGCTGGAACAATCGCATCAAAAGATTTCTTGATCATACTTCGAATATAGCAAAAATAAAAATTGGCGACGATGCCTTTACTTGCCAGCCTATAACCTGTATGTTGCAATGTTTCATCCGATCAAAAATGCAGGAAGGATGGAATCTGTTTACGAATTGGTTCGTTGCTTGTACCTTTTTTTCACAGTAAGCCCATACGCTTCTAGTAGGAGATAAACGCAAATGTGACTTTTATAACATAGGGGTTAAAAATTCATTAAAGTGAGGTCAAAAAATGGTCTACATCAGCCAAATAGATCATTGCTTTAATTGTTCATTCACTTGTTTTTGAATCACGCGCAATCGTGTGCGTAAAGGGATAAATAAAATATAGATTAACGCTAATATTTTGCATTATTTATCTTAAATAATATTTTATATTCAATAGTATTATTTTAGTAACCTCAAGTTTGTTTCATATTTTTTAAAAAAATACTTTCTATATTATGTATTAGTTGTATTTTTGTTAGGTACCAAGGCTGCTTGGCCAAGAGTACGATGCTTATGAAAATTACGCCATGCTGGTCAACCTGAGGATGGATTCGCTCAGGTTGATCAATGGTGATCATTATGGGATCGATAAGGATATTGTTAATTTTTTAGAAGGAGATATTAGGGTTCATCTCTTCGGCTGTGGCTTAGTTTGTTGCAGTTTGATCCAGCAGGCTAAAACAACACATCTTTATACTCCGCATTTTTATCAAACACACTCTTCGCATACGGGCAGAGCGGCATAATTTTCACGTGTTTGTTTCTAGCAAATCCAATTCCTGCCAATACTAGTTTCTTGGCTAATCCTTGTCCATCAAACCCGTTCTTGACTTCGGTGTGGTCAATAATAAATTTGGAATCGCCCGCCCAGGTATAGGTCATTTCGCCGGCGAGCTGCTCATCTACAAAAATTTCAAATTTCCCTTTTCGTCCATCGTTCTGTTTAATCTCAATCATGGTTTTCTATATTAAATGTGTGATCGTTTGTTTTCATCGATGCGATATTGCTGATGGGCACCTCCCTCAAGCTATTTGACTGTCACGAGTAGTTCGCTTTCAGCTATAGCCGCAGGTGTCAGAACCAGCATCTCCCATGGAATGGCGTTTCCATAGCGCTTTTTCAATTGGCTGCGTACGAGCGTGTGATCAACATGAAGCTCCTTCATTTTTTGTAATCGTCCAATTTTGAGACCGGTAGCCTCTTCATAGACCTTATAGACCAACTCGGAACAATACATACGGTCATTTGTCCACGCAAATGCTGCGTCGTAAGGCTTGCCTTCATACTGCTTCAGGGATACTTTCATTTTGGCTAAAGCTTCCTTGTCAAGCAGCGTTTGGGCATGGCGTAAGCGTTTAATATGAAAGGTTTTATTCATGCCTTGCGCAATCCAATTTTTTAAAAGCGTCTTCTTAACCGGCTGCACGGCCTCCCATACATAGATTTGATTGTGCTCACGCCATATGATTCCGCAATGCGAATAGGGCGAACCTGTGGCCAACATAATGGCTTTACTTTGTTCGGAAAGGGAGGTTTGGAAAATGATATCGCCACTTTGAACGACATCCCACGAGATGCTGTCTCCGTAAAGGCTACTATGTGCTGAGGCAAGCAGATCAGTGCGCGCAACGGTGTAGCCCGTGCTAAGAAACAGCATCAAGCCAAAACAGCAATACTCCCAACCTTTTTCCATTGTTATGCAATTTATGCTAAAAATAGTAAAAAAGATGTAAAGTCTTTAGCTATGCATGGCCATGCTCATCCCGAAGCGCTGCAACTTCCGCATGCGCATTTTTTTGAACTTCCAACTGGCTCTTGATCATAGCGGATAGTTCTTCAGGCATATCCTTTGCCGCCTGCCATACATCTGTATAGATCTTCTCGAACACAGCTTCGCCTTTTTCACAAGATTGAAGGACGCTGTAACGATCTTCGCCGGCAATGCTCACACGTACATCCATCCACATGCGATAGAGTTTTCCCATGCTGCTATTTGTTTCGGCAGGTTGCTCGCCTTCCCGCACAAGTAGGGGCGTCAACGCCGCTTTGAATTGCTGCGACTGCTGTCCAAGCTTTTCAAATAATGATATGATGTCTACATCGTTTTCTGCATCTACAAGGTCTATTGCCTTGGCATATCCCGCTATTCTGTCGTTGTTGATGGCAATTAAATCCTTCAATAGCGCTGTGTCTTTGTCGTTTAAATTTCCCATACCTGCTCGCTTTTTTATTTAAGACAATGTTTGACCGGTTTTGATTGACGTATTGCATAAAAAAAGTATATTCTCATTTCTTATCCGTATTACTACCTCAGGCGCTTGAACTTGGCGACATAGCGTGCTATATTTGTGCTTTATGGACGAAAAAATGAAAAAACAGCTTTTTACCGCGGGGTTGATTGTACTTCGCAACAATGCTATATTGTTAGCATACAGCCGGAATAAGCAAGCGTGGTATCTACCCGGTGGAAAAATCGATGCTGGTGAATCTGCAAAGGAGGCCTTGCTCAGAGAGATCCAAGAGGAACTAGGATTAGGTCTGGACGGAGATAAACTGACGTATTACGGTCATATTACCGCGGATGCGTACGGGGAAGAAAATCTGGTTATGGAGCAGGACTGCTTTTTATATCCCGCTTTGGAAGATATGCGAGCGAGCGCGGAGATCGAGGCCGTAGATTACTTTACGCTGGAAAGTTACAGCCGTCAAGACGTTCAGGTGGAGGGTGTTCTTGTAGCCTTCAAACGATTATTAGCGGATAATCTTTTATCTCGCTAAGGGTTGTCGTTGGTGCATGCTCCTTATTCAAATGTTTTTCGCTGGCTATCACCCAGCAGATCGGTGGAGAAT
The DNA here is from genome assembly GCF_004364125.1 of Sphingobacterium paludis. GTDB lineage: Bacteria > Bacteroidota > Bacteroidia > Sphingobacteriales > Sphingobacteriaceae > Sphingobacterium > Sphingobacterium paludis. The sequence goes on from NZ_SNZV01000001.1 coordinate 163,099, forward strand.
AGAAACTCTTTAATGTTAGCCCGTAGCGCTGGCGATGTAGCAGTCGCGTATTTTTCTAAAACGATCGCAAGATCCTCTTCTTTATTGCCGTTATATCCTAACATAGCGGGAGCATTGTGCTGCACCGTCAGTCGCAAGAAATGTATCTCCAACATACCTGGTTCTGCGTGGATAGCCTGTTCGAGGTAGTCTTTTCCTTTCTTGAACGCATTGAGCTTCTTTAGCGGCGATGTTACATGCTCGGGCCACACCGCATAAAAGGCGCCCGCGTAAGCAAGCTCCAGTGCTGTAGGAGATTGCATACGGTCAATTATGTCCAGCTGTTTTTTACAAAGAGCAGCATCTTTCCTTGCTTTTGGATAGCTCTCGCGAAATTGCTGAACATTGTTCTGGGCGTAGCTCACCGAAAAAGTAGCGAGCACTATGAATAGAACGAGTAAAGATTTTCTCATGTCGATTTCTCCTTGTCTTAGGTTAACGTGAAATATACAGAATAGTTTCCACGACTTGTTTTCCATAAATTGTTTCCATTTTCACGATTTGTTGATCGAAATTGTTTTGCATTTGCGCAGTTTTGCTATTTGTCGAATCAAAAGGTCGTGTTCCAATAACAATTTTGGATCTGTTTCCGGATTTCGCTTAATATTTGTAGGTTTGATAAGCAAAAAGCCTTAAAATATGAAACGTCAATTAACGCTGTGGGATGCAATAATGATTGTGATGGGTTCCATGATCGGAAGTGGTATTTTTATCGTCAGTTCTGACATGATGCGGCAACTTGGATCCGGATATTGGCTTTTTACGGTGTGGATTTTGACGGCGGTAGCGACGGTCTCTGCGGCGATATGTTATGGTGAGCTGTCTTCTATGTATCCGCGGGCTGGCGGTCAGTATGCCTATCTAAAAGAAATTTTTGGTCGTATGACTGGATTTCTCTATGGGTGGAGTCTTTTTGCAGTGATCCAAACGGGTACGATCGCAGCGGTTGCAGTCGCTTTCGGTAAATTCGCAGGCTATATCTTTCCCGCTTTGAACGATGCGGCGCCCATTTATCAACACGGTACATTTATGATTACCTGGATGCAAATCGTTGCTATCGGCGTGATCCTTTTACTCACTTATATCAATACAAGAGGACTGCATTCCGGCAAATTAGTGCAGTCTATTTTCACGGCTGCCAAAATTATCGCATTGGTGGCGCTGGTATTTGGTGGTATCAATCTCATGCAAAAAAGCTTATTTGCGGAAAATATGCAATTCGGCTGGTCAGCTTTTCAACATACTGGGGAAGGGGGAGGATGGAACGCTATTGATGGCACGACCTTGTTGGGAGGTATAGCGGCGGCCATGGTCGGAGCAATTTTTAGTAGCGTGGCGTGGGAAAACGTTACGTTTATATCCGGGGAAGTGAAAAATCCAGAGCGTAACATTGTACGGGCGATGGTCATTGGAACCTCGCTTGTCATGCTACTTTATCTGTTGTGCAACTACGTTTACACAGCAACGCTCACACGTGATGAAATAGCCTTTGCAGCAAACGACCGGGTGGCTATAGCCGCAGCAGAAAAATTATTGGGTAAACACGGAACGCTAGCCATGGCGCTATTGGTTATGGTGTCTACCTTCGGTTGTGTGAACGGCTTGGTACTTTCCGGAGCGAGGGTTTTTCAAACGATGGCCAAAGATCGTCTTTTTTTAAAACAGGTTATTCCAAATAATAGTCGAGACGTGCCCGCAAGATCGTTATGGCTGCAAGGCGCTTGGGCTTCCATGTTGTGCCTTAGTGGGCAATATGGTAATTTGCTGGATATGGTCTCCTTCGTGATTGTTATTTTCTATATGATCACCGTGTTCGGCGTCGTTTACCAACGCTGGAAGGCACCAAAAATGGATAGACCCTATAAAACGTTTCTATATCCACTTCCTATCTTCATCTATTTGTTGATCGGCATCCTATTTTGTGGTTTGCTCATTGTGTACAAGGGCGAGTATACCTGGCCCGGATTTATTCTGGTACTGGTCGGAATTCCTATTTACTACGTTTTTAACCGGAAGGCTCATGTGTAGCACTGTTGCTGCCTAAAAATAAATGTTTACGCTCGCCAAGCATCGAGGTGGCGATGGTATAGAATTTGTATTGTTTCTCGGTAAATAATAATAACCTGTCTATATGGATACGACTACAGATCTGTCAAATTTAATCTACCGAATCGATACCAAAGAAGCACTGGACCAGATGATCAATAGCCGGTACTTTGGCGAGCGTGTTTTTGTCGATCCGCCTACGTTACATACGGAATTGAAAAACCTCGTCAGGCTGGCAAACGACCTATTTGTCTACGGTGAAGAAAATCGGAGCACAAAATCTTTTTTTGATATTTCGGACGTTAGCGACTACACGTTCAAAGGACCATTTTGTCATGTTATGAACTATTTTTCGAGGAAGGTTGAATTTATTCGCAATGGTGCCGATCCGGGAGAATATACCGATGAGGATCTTGAGCATTTCTGCGATGATTCGGTAAGCAATCCGATGGTTCATTTTGGTAATTTCACCATCGGTCGTCGCCTCTAGCGCACGTAAATCGAATAATGGCCCGGGATAGCATGCAGTACGGGCCTATTTCCAGCGCAGCCCGGGTGAAGGCTACACAGCACACACATCCCTATCAGGGTGCTGTACTATTCATGGATTTAGCGATGATCAATATAGACAACCTACCGAATACGTGCTGCTCATCCTGTTCCCAAGAGCTCGTCCAGCTTTCTGTGCTGGTGATCAGCAGATCATAGTGGTTTTCAAGGGGCAAGTTGGCCGCCTGTCGCTCGCTGCTGATCACGTTGTTTGGGAAGTCGTTTTCCAATTTGTGAACGCGTTCCGCTAACGGGCTTTGCTGCAGCCCGGCTTTCATAAAAAGCAACTCAATTTGTGAGTCGTTGCAGCGTATTAAGCGTGTGGCAAAGGACAAAAGGTGTAGATCTTGCTTTCCGAAGATGGGGATCAGAATACGTTCGGCAGATTTGAAATTTTTGTTGATCAAGATTGCTACAGGGATCTGAACCTTGGTAATAATTTGCGTAAGTCCTTCGTCAAAACTATGCTTTTTGAAAAGTTGTTCCTTACCTGTTACGGTATTCATCAGTTTCTCCGGGTTGATGAGTCGCGTCGTAAAGCCCAACACATTACCCAGCAGCGTACCTTTGTAGATGGATTGTCCAAGCCCCACAAGAAGTAAATCAAAACGTTCTTCGTTATTCACGACGTCAATGATTTCTGCGTCAATGTCCGAGGACATTTTAAACATTGTAGTAAGCTCCCTATCCAACACCTTAGACTCTTCAAAGAGCACTTCAAATTTTTCCCGCTCCAATTGATCGGTGTCATAGTGATGCAGTTTTTCACTATCCACAATATGCATGGCGGTAATTTGGGTGTTTTCCGATTCTGTCTTACTTAGGTTGTGGGCTAGCCGAAATAGCGCTCGACCGGATTCGGGGTTGCTAAATGATATCAGGACTTTAAAATGCTCGGTTACCTTTTGGATCACAGTGTCTCCTTTTTTTCTTCGAAAAAGCCAGTCAATAAAGTCTAAGGTTGGCCCGGTCATAAACGTGGTTGCTAAAGCCATGATAACCATCATCGAAAACAACTCGGGGGTAAGCACCCCTAGGTCATAGCCAATGTTTAGGGCAACAAGTTCTGTCAGCCCGCGGGTATTCATCAGGGCCCCAATGGCGAGGCTATCTCGCCAGTTTTGCCCAACAAATTTAGCAGCGAGTGCACTACTGACGAACTTACCTACCACAGCAACCGCAAAAATAAGCGCTGCTATTTTCCAAAGGTAAGGCTCGTTTAATAAGCCTATTTGTGTGCGAAGGCCTGTGAATACGAAGAATAATGGTAGTAACAATACGAGCGCTACATCTTCAACCTTTTCAATGAATATGTTCCGGAACTTAATGTTATCTGGCATTATAGCGCCGGCAATGAATGCACCGAACAATGCATGTATGCCTATGATTTCGGTGGCGTAGGCAGACAGAATGAGCACCAGGAAAAAAATCGCCACGATGCTTTTGCTCAGGCTTTCTTTCGAACTGTTCAACTCGCCGATACGCAGCAAAAACGGGCGTACCACCCGTATCATAATGATGACATATAAGATGGCTAATACGATGGTGTAAGCCGCACTGCCAAACGACCCCGCTTTGACGATGGCAATAACAGCGGCTAAAATACACCAAGCCGTGATATCGTCAGCAGCGGCGCAGGTGATCACAATTGTACCAAGCCTCGTTTTATTTATTCCCCTTTCCTGCACGATACGTGCCAGCACCGGGAAAGCGGTAATACTCATCGCAATACCTGCGAAAAGGCCAAACGAAAGAAACTGCACGTTGGCCGGTGCAAACTGGTCGTACAAAAAATACGCTAACCCTAATCCCATAACAAATGGCATAATGATGCTCGCATGACTGATGACCACTGCGTCATGCGCCTTATGCTTCAAGATTTTCATGTCAATTTCCATCCCCACGATATACATGAAGAGAATAAGTCCGATCTGACTGAGGAATTGAAGATTGCCTAACGACTCCTTGGGGAAAAGGGCTGCTGAAAATTCGGGGAAGTACATGCCGATGAGGGAGGGGCCAAGTACGATGCCGGCTATCATTTCTCCGATAACGGCGGGTTGTTTAATTTTTACACATATCCAAGAGAATAGCCGTGCAACAAGAATAATCGTCACAATCTGTGCAAGCAGAATAGCCAGAGGATGCTGGATGTTATGAACAAGCGATGTCAAAAAATCTGACCATTGGTTGTTGTCACCCGTTGGTATTGTTATATGTTTACCACTTTCCAGCTTTACGCCGTTGAGGATAATCCAATACATCAATAGGGAAAAAACACCTATTATCCCCACATAAAATATCGCATTCCTGAATTTTCTCATCGCTATCGTTTGACCAGTCCTTGTATGATGCAATGATACAGGTAAGGTATTGATCTGGCAATTTGTATCGTCAATTATGGAACAAGAGCGGAGTATTTTGTAATGAAGCGAGTGGATAGACCCTCGTTGCCGGAGTAGCGGTAAGGCTTAACCTATCATAAAAGCCCTTTTTTTGTGGGATGAAGGGTTTAACGAAATGGGGTCGGTTTCGTTCCAAGGGCGGCAGCAGCTGCAATTTCTTCAATTCGCCGCCGTCTTGTTTCGGGCTTCTTAGCCAAGACGGTCCATTGCAGCAGTGCTTTTCTACTCGACTTACTGAGGTTGCTGAAAAATGAATACGCTTCGGGTGCTTTCATAAGTGCTGCTTCCAGATCGGCTGGAATATGAAAAGCCTCTACTTCGTCCAAGACCGTCCAAGATCCGTTTTCCTTGGCAATCGCTATTGCCCGGAAGCCCGCAGCAGCCATCAAACCGCTTGCTATCAACTGTTCAATTTTTTGTTTGTTAATCTTGGACCAGGTGCTTTTCGCCTTTCGTTTCCCAAAGAATTGTACAGAAGAATGTTCATCTACCGATTGTTTTATGCTATCAATCCAACCGAAACATAAGGCTTGGTCGACCGCCTCCGTCCATGGAACACTTGGCCTGCCGGACTTCTTATTGAAGCATATCATCCAAACACCGTCTGCTGTAGCATGGTTTTCCAGCAGCCATTTCCGCCAGGCCGTAGCATCTGAAAAATGTATCTGTTGTATCTCCGTGTTGGGCATAGAAAGGATATGATGTACACAAAGTACTTAAAAAATGGCAACGGATAAAAATATAGCGCGAATAAATCTTTAAAGCTACTGCCGTATAATGACATATTATCCATAAAACTTAATACCGATTTAACATGAATAGGGTTAAATTGCGTGATGTTAATACTATTCATAGGCCTCGTTGCACTATTGGCTGTCGTAGCTATGTGCAACATGGATTCGATAAAGAAAGCCTTTTTGTTTCTGGTACTGCTATTTATTTGTGGACTGACGATTTACCTGTTCATCCATTATCCGGGTTGGTCGGCGATTGTTATCACCCTGATGATTATCGGCGGAATTCGGTTCGGTAGGGTGCGCTAGCTGCCCGTGTATTTTTCATCTAAACTTGCTATCTTCGCACCATAGACTATGGAATATACATTTCGAAAAGCAACCTTAAATGAAGGAAGCGCCATTTGGGCGATCTTGCAAGACGCCATTGAACGAAGAAAGGCAGACGGCAGTGCGCAATGGCAAGATGGATATCCGAACCCAACCGTCGTTGCGCAGGATATCGAACATGGGCAAGGCTTCGTTTTGCTTGATGGCGAAGAAATTGTTGGGTATACAGCGGTATTGATCAATGATGAGCCCGCCTATACGAACATCGAGGGTAAATGGCTCAGCGATGCGGATTTTGTCGTTTTTCATCGGGTAGCCATTAGCGCAACCCACTTGGGAAAAGGGCTTTCAAAAGTGATGCTTTCCGAGATAGAGAGATTTGCATCGGCGAATAATATCCGTAGTGTACGTGCCGATACAAACTTTGATAACGCTGCTATGCTAAAGCTATTTTATCGTGCAGGTTATAGGTACTGCGGCGAGGTTTATTTTCGCGGCAGCGCGCGAAAGGCGTTCGAGAAAGTATTATAACATGTGGTGGTTGCTGTTGTTATATAAGCGCTTTAAAATGCTTCTCCGTTAAAGATATAAAAGTTAGCGCCTTCTCGTGTAAACCCTACATCAAAACGGATGTAGATATCTTTTTTCGGGAACAACAAATAACGCAAGCCTACACCGCCAGCTACCCGTACATTGCGCATTTGGAAACCACCTAAGGTTGGGGACACCGCTCCTGCGGACGCGAACACGGAAGCGCCCAGCCTTTTACTGAAGCCGAAAGGCAACATACGGTATTCCGCTTGGACGGCTATCAGATTCCTATCGCGATAACGCCCCAGGTAGTAGCCGCGCATAAGTCGGTCGCCACCCAGCATCGTTAATTGGTTGAAGGGCACCTCTCCATGTAGGAATTGACCCTTCACTTGCCATGCCAAAACATTGTTTTTTGCTATTTTATGAAACGAGCGAACCTCCATATTGACGGTACCGAAGGAGTAGTCACTTACAAACCCGGAGAATGTCTTGAGATAAGCAAGCTCCGCAAACAACCCCTCCCGAACATTTAATACATTGTGTCGATTGTCATACACTAGACCTAAGCCGAATCCGAGGTTTTGGGTACCGTCGCCGCCGACGGGGATTGGATAGGGGCTTCCCTCTTCCGGCTGCTCGAAGTTAACGCCAGATAGCAGTTGATAATCTAGTTCCGGGCCGACAAACAGATTCTTTTTTATCCGCCGGAGTACGCGTTGCTTAAAAAGCACCTGGAAAGCATCTACCACAGCCGGGTGATCTCCAGCTGTATTGGGGCCAATGCCGTAATAGGATAGTGGAAATTTTTGAATTTTGGTTTCTCCCAGAAAAAACCACTTATCTTGATCGCCATAAATGGCATTATCCAGCACAATTCCATACTGACCTTTAAATGTGAAAAATGTGAAAGCCTGCATTTCACTGAGCCGATTTAATGTGTCACCTTTCGCATAAAATAGTTTTAAGATGGAGGCGCCCAGCTCTACACCCGTTTCCGGCGCCGACGCAAAGGTGGGATACACAGTAAGCGTTGACTTTTCTGCCGACGTAGTATCGTTGATAATGGAGTTAACGTAGCGACCCACCCAACCATTTTTAAAACCCTGTGCTTTTGCTGTGGATAGTCCTAAAATACCGTACAAGAAAAGAAAAAAGAATGGATTGCGCTTCTTCATTCGCGTGTTTTAACATTTACTTTAACCGCTTAAAAATAGATAAAAGATGCTGAATCACCGTAAGGCTGATCCGATATTTTTTAAAATAATTGACTAATATAGCCTGAAAGTCAAATAAGGAGGTTTTTCTTCCTTTTCCCAAGTGCGTCTTACTGTACAAAGCTTTTTTTCACGGTAAAAAATGATCAGTTGAAGCAAGATGCTTACCTGTACAGTATATACCGTGTTTACGCTAAGTCATAAAGCTTTTGATGTTCTTGCTCATTTTCGTTGGTTAGCGCTACGCCGCGTGAGCTTTGAACCCCTTCATTTGGTTGTAGGACGGTCTTTTTTTTGTATTTTTACGAAAAAACATATGCTGTTGCAGACGCTTGAGCAGGAAGTCGATAACACGCGAAAATGTCTACGGGATATTCTCCAGAAAGTTACTCATTTTAAATTGGCCGCTGATTCACGGAAGATGGATATCTTACGTTTGTTTGTTCTTAGACGGGCATGGCGGCATGGTAATTTCATGACGGATAGCTAGATGAGCGTATTGTCACGACGGGTATCGATTCGTTTCACGACCACGCAGCTTTATTAAATAGATGCTAAAATGAATACAGGATTTGAAATTCAGCCTTATGTTGGCGTTGGACCTCTAAAATTTGGTATGACACAGGAAGAGGTCGCAAAAAAACTGGGTAAACCTGATTCTATTCGGGATCAGGGTGACGAGATCAGAGAATCTCGAGCGGGTCACGACCTACAGGTGGTTTACGCGAAGAATGGGGGTGGGATTGTAGAAATGGGGTTTGGTAGTGGTATAAGATCATTGCACTACGATGGTATTTACGTTTTTGAAGAAAAGCCACTCGATGTGTTGACGCATATCACCGCGTCAGGAAGTAAGATTTATGAACTCTTGGGATTTTTAGTTCTCTTGGATATGGGCATCACCTTTACGGCCTTTCATAATCTAGACGATGATGGCGAAGATGATGATAATGGAGAAAAAGCTGTAACCGTATTCAAATCAGGTCGATGGGATAATTTTCGAGATAGATTATCTGAATATAAGATTTAAACCCGTTAAAATACCTCTGACGGAATAAAAAAATCAGCAATATCCGTTGTTGCAGATTGCTCTACACGATTGCGACAGATTATTGAAAGGTCGATAAGTATTTATCAATTTTTTTTTTTTAATATAAGTCCTAGTAGGGCTTATTTTTTTTTGATGAAATATTTAATAAATTGCATTAATCAATTTTAAACAGGTAAAACGATATATGTCAATATATGCACAATATAGTCCAGAGGAATTATTTTTCTTGGTGCAGCGAGATGATAACTTAGCATTTGACGAACTGTACCAACGAACATGGCTGAAGCTTTTCGTAAAAGCCAATTCACGGCTCAATAATGAGCTTCTCGCTAAGGATATTATACAGGACCTTTTTGTCGATTTGTGGAATAAACGGTCTTCGAAACGTATTGAATCAGTAGAGAAGTACTTGTATCAAGCTGTTAAATATAAGGTCATTGATCAATTTCGCAGGCGTACCATGCGATTTGAAGTTGTCGAAGACTTTATTGATACCTTGTGTGATGTGGAGTGTGCAGATGGTAGAACGCTGGAAAAAGAATACCATGTGTTCGTAGCAAACTGGATAGCTTCTTTACCCAAAAAAAGACGTCAAATTTTTACACTACGATTTATAGAAGACAAGACTACGCGTGAAATTAGTAGTATGCTTAACATATCAACCAAAACAGTGCAGAATCAGCTCCTCAATGCAACAATGCTTTTGAAACAAATGCTTAAAAAAATCATGTACGTATTTCTTCTGCTTGCTATATATCACGTTCTTAAGATATCAACAATTATATAAGCTACGGTAAACAAGCTTTTCATTCTTAATAGAATCTTATTTCATCATCTTTAAAACTACGAAGTACGCATAATGGAAAGAAAAATGAATACGCCATTCGAAATACAGCCCTATGTCGGCGTTGGATCGCTGAAATTTGGCATGACCGCCGATGAGGTGGCCGCGGAAATAGGGCTTCCCGATCATATTGAAGATCAAGGCGATGAGATTATGGAAATTCGAGAAAAAAAAGATTTCGACGTTGTCTATGCAAAGGACGGAACGGGAGTGGTTGAAATGGGTTTTGGTAGCGGTGTAAAATTATTGCAGTACGACGGTATGTATGTTTTTAAAGAAAAACCACTAGATGTTTTGAAGCATATCGTAGGGTTGGGAAACAAGCCTTATGAAAGTCTTGGATTCTTAATTTTTTTTTAATGTTGGTATCACCTTCACGGGATTTCATGATTTGGATGAAGATGATGAAGACGACGATAATGGCGAGAAAGCGGTAACGGTATTCAAGCTCGGTAGATGGGATGATGCGCGGTATCCAGGAGGGTACATGGTATAAGCATAAAAAAGGTTTGGGCCGCTAGGTAAACCGACAAGCAATCGGGCTTTCACATACTTTTTTCAGAAAAAAAATATTTTTTTGGGAGTTTGCTCCTGTTCTGCGACATATACATAACGATCGCCTATAAATTGATGTATATGTCTTCACCTAAAAACAAAGTAAGATCAATATTGCAATCTGCATTTTTGCGATACCTGCGTCGTGAATCGAATCCGGATGAGCGAAACTTGATTGATCAATTTTACGAGAATGTACCTCAGAAGCTCATTTCCGATCATGATTTGCGTCGTATTGGGTCCGAAATGGAACAGGAAATAGCTTCACAAATCCAAAGCCAACCACAGAAGGCAAAACGCAAATACAAATTATATATACCTACAGCGGCGTGTATTGCCCTATCATTTACGTTCCTGACAATCTATGTACTTCGTTATAAGGGTGATGATGCTCTACCCCAACAACGGTCTAGAACCATAGTGGGCGCGACACTTCGCATCGGAGACGATCGTTTTAATATTCAAGACAGTTTGCCGAAAGGTGGTTCACTGGAAACCTCAGGAGGGGAAACGGTATTGAACCTCGCAAATATTCAACCGCAGTATTTGAAGGATACCATCACGGTGAGCAACCCCTCTAATGAAATTTGTACTGTGATATTGCAGGATGGAAGTGTCGTAAAGCTTGCGCCGATGGCACTTGTCCAGTATGTATCCGCCGTTGATGGACATGAGCGACGCGTGTTGGCGAAAGGCATTGCTTCTTTTGCCGTTAAAAAGCTGTTGAGAAATGGCCAGCGCATTCCATTCATTGTAGAAACTCGCCTCCAGACCATAGAAGTACTGGGAACCCGTTTTAACGTTGATGCTACTGCCGAAGCAGAAGAGCATATTCATCTTGAGGAAGGAAGTGTCCGCCTGACGCACAATCTCAGCAAAAATGAAGTTTTACTTGTCCCGGGGCAAGAGGCCTTTTTGGCAACAGGGGAAAGTAGAATTTATGTAGCTAACAATGGACATGATGGAAAAGTTAACGCTTGGAGAAAGGGCCTATTTATCTTCGATGAGGAGAAATTAGAGGATGTAATGCATGAATTGGCTAACTGGTATGGTCATCGTATTCGTGTGATGGGATCCGCCAAAGATTTGCCTATTACCGGCACGGTTAGTCGATATCAACAGATAGACGATGTATTAGACATCATAGAAATGACAAATAAGGTGCATTATTATAAAAAGAAAGGAGTGATATATGTGACAGCACGGTGACAAAAGTAAGGGATGCTGTAACACCCCTTACGACGAGCCTTAGAAGGCGCTAACAAATTAATTATCTGACTAATCAATTTATCTCAAATGTATGCATTAATTATTAAAAATTGTAGGCGTTCGCTGCTTGCAGGAAGGCCTCTTTTGTTTCTTTTTGCGCTATCCTTAACGGTAACCACTGCCCGAGGAACGCCTTCCAAACGGTTACAAGAAAGGGTAACCATCACCTTCAGCGATGTATCATTGAAGCAGGCGTTTAAAAACCTAAACGCAAAAACGGGATTGAAATTTATGTATTCGCCGGAAGATCTAGATGATAACAAGAAAGTGTCTGCTCGTTTTACTGATGCGTCCCTTGCAAACGTGCTGCAACATCTACTTCCGAAATCGGTTTCGTATACCATAAAGGATAATACCATTATTTTAAGGAAAATACCTGTACATGTGGCCGATCAGCAGGAACGCATGGTTAACGGTGAGGTTATGGATGAACGAGGTAAGCATCTTTCAAACGCGACGATCGTAAGCGGAGTGAGTAAAAATCAGGTGTTTAGCGATGATGAAGGACGCTTCACTATTGCGGTAACTCCGCAAGATCTTGATTTGCGTATAACGCTATTAGGGTATGTTGAAGAGCGATTGGTTTTGACGAATCGGGCGAACTACAGAGTCGTGTTAAAGGATAGTACGAATGCGCTGGATGAAGTGGTCGTTGTCGGCTTTGGTACCCAGCGAAGCGCCTCGGTAGTTGGTGCGATAACAACCATACAGCCCCAGTTACTTAAACTCGGTACCTCGCGATCTTTGAGTAACAACTTGGCGGGGCAGCTGGCTGGTGTCATCGCTGTACAACGGACAGGAGAACCAGGCTTCGATAACTCAACCTTCTGGATCCGGGGGGTGAGTACGTTTGGACAAAATCGACAACCATTGATCTTGGTAGATGGTGTAGAAAGATCATTAAACAATATGGATCCGGAAGAGATTGAATCATTTTCCATTCTTAAAGATGCTGCCGCAAGCGCCGTGTATGGCGTGCGTGGAGCAAATGGTGTTATTTTGATTAATACCAAAATGGGGAAGGTTGGAAAGCCGACTGTGACCACGCGTTTTGAACAGGGGATAACTTCGCCGGTGCAATTGCCAAAATTTATCGGTGCAGCGGATTACTTGGAGGTGTTGAACAGCATTCAGCGCGAAAGTGGTCGGAATCCGGCATATAGCCAAGAGCGTATTGATAACATTCGAAATGGAGTAGACCCTGATCTGTATCCGGATGTGAACTGGCTAGACGCTATCCTACGTGACCAAGCAGCGAATACGAGAGCGAATGTCAGTGTGAACGGTGGCTCAGATATTTTACGGTATTCCTTAGTAACATCCTTTTACCAAGAGCAGGGCTTGATCGAACGCGATAGAGCACAAGCCTGGGACTCCTCATCCAAGCTATCTCGCTATAATGTGAGGTCGAATGTTGATGTTAACGTTAGTCCGACAACCCTCTTTAGATTAAATATAGGAGGCTATCTGCAAAATAGGAGCCGTGCACCACAGCGAGTTGATGAGCTGTTTCAGGAAGCTTTCATAATTCCACCTTTCGTCCACCCTACTATCTATTCCAGTGGGCAAATCCCACGTACATCGCAACGAACAAATCCCTGGGCACTGGCGACGCAGCGCGGTTATGAGCGCTTTAGTGACAGCCAAATCGAATCCCTATTCGCGGTAGAACAGGATTTAGCTTTTTTTTTAAAGGGTTTAAAGGTAAGAGGTTTATTTTCTTTCGATCGGTTTTCGGGCAACTCGGTTGTGCGTAGCAAAAGTCCCGATTACTACAATCCTGCTATAGGTCGTTTACCTGATGGAAGTTTAGATTTAGTTATTGATACCTATGGGCAGGAATTTTTAGGTTACGATAGAGGCTCCGAATGGGGGAGCAATAGTATGTACCTGGAGGGCGCCATCAATTATGCCCGTATTTTTGGCAAGCATAATGTGGAGGGGATGATCCTTTACAACCAACGAAATTTAGATACGGGGGATTTATTGCCATTCCGTAATCAGGGTATCGCATCGCGGTTTTCGTATAACTATGGTAACCGCTACATAGCTGAATTTAATTTCGGATATAATGGGTCAGAAAATTTTGCGCGTGGGAAGCGATTCGGTTTCTTTCCGTCTTTTGCAGTAGGCTGGTATCTCTCCGAAGAACCATTTATGTCGAATATGCGTCATGTGTTTTCCAAGATTAAGTTCCGTGGATCATATGGACTTGTGGGCAACGATCGCCTAGATGGTCGTCGGTTTGCGTATATCACGACGATTAATCAGGGTAATGGCTACACGTGGGGTCTTGAAAATAATTTTTTCAGGGCTGGGCGCTGGGAGGGAGATCAGGGTAATCCAAATTTAACATGGGAAACGGTGGCCAAAACAAATCTGGGCCTAGAACTAGGGCTTTGGAATGCTGTGGATTTGCAGCTTGATCTATTCTCGGAGAAGCGTACGGATATTTTCATGCAGCGACGATCTATTCCCGGCTCGAGTGGTTTTACGACCATGCCCTGGGCGAATTTTGGACAAGTAAATAATAGGGGAGTAGATATTTCGCTGGATGCTAAAAAAGCTTTAAGCGAACACTTTTTTCTATCCGTTCGTGGAACATTTACCTATGCAGCGAATAAAATAGTCGAGCAGGATGAGCCAAGTGCTGTAATTGGAACACCGCGTTCGTCAACGGGCAGACCAATAGGGCAGTTATTCGGCTATATTGCGGAGGGCTTATTTACCGAGGGAGACTTTGCTGATGTGGCGAACGGCGTACTGCGCGAGGGAATCCCAAGGCATACATTTGGTGTGGTTCGACCGGGAGACATACGCTATCGTGATCTGAACAACGATGGCGTCGTTGATGCCTTGGACTTAACCGCTATTGGCAAGACGGTTGACCCACAGATCGTGTATGGCTTTGGAGCGAACGCACGATATAAATCTTTAGATTTTGGATTTTTCTTTCAGGGCTTGGCTAACACCTCCAGAATTATTGGTGGGCCAAACTTTATCCCGGGTAGTGCCAATGGGGCTTTGGGAAATATATTTGATAATGTAGCCGATAGATGGACGGTAGATAATCCCCGGCAAGACGTTTTTTATCCACGGTTATCCGATTATCAAAGCGCCAATAACAATGTACCTTCTACTTGGTGGTTGCGGGACATGAGCTTCTTGCGCTTGCGGAATGTAGAGCTTGGCTATAGCTTCCCATCAAGCTGGCTTGACCGGGTGCAGGTAGCTTCTTTACGCCTTTTTGCACGGGGCAACAATTTATTGACATTCTCTGGCTTTAAACTTTGGGATCCCGAGCTGTCTGTCACTAACGGGATGCACTACCCGATCATGAAATCGGTATCATTTGGATTGGAATTAAATTTTAAATAGTAAAGCTTATTCGATATGAACGCAATTAAAATAAAGATACTGGCTGGCTTAGTGGGTGGATTGACCACTTTGGTGTCTTGTAGCAAATTCTTGGATCGTATGCCAGATGATCAGTTGACATTAGAAATGGTTTTTAACGATAAAACACGTACAGAGGATTGGTTGGCAGGTGTTTATAGCAATGTCCCGGATCCCTATTTTGGTTATGCAAATGTGTTGGAGGTGGATCCATTATCGGATGACATGGCGCCGTCACCGGGTCTGGAACAATTTGGATGGGCGGTAATCGCGAAGCAAGTTGGTAATTGGAACCCCAGCACACCTTGGGCAGCCAATTACTGGGTGGAGCTACCCCGACGAATCCGATCGGCCTATATATTTATAGACAATGTAAGGCCAAACGATGCCCAGCTTGTGCCCGAAAGTGAGGTGGCGCTTATGAAAGCAGAAGCCCGTTTCATGATTGCCTATTATTATTCGCTGCTATTGGAAACCTATGGAGCCATTCCTTTCCAACTTGGCATCACGAATTCGCAAGCGAGCGAAGACGAGCTTATGATTGGACAGACACCTTTTGATCAAGTTGTGCAATGGATAGACCAGGAACTATTGGATGTTTCGGCACTACTGCCTGCCCGGTACGCCGCTGCGCAAAAATATGGCAGAGCCACATCCATCATGTGCCTCGCTGTTCGGGCGCGGCTTTTGCTCTTTGCCGCTAGCCCCTTAGTGAATGGCAATACCGAATACATAGGCTTCGTGAACAATAACGGGGAGGAAATATATAACAGCACCTACGATGCAAATAAATGGGTGAAAGCGGTAGACGCTTCGAAACTGCTGCTCGATGAAGCTGCGGCTGCCGGACATCGTCTTTACTACGAATACAACGATGATGGCACTATTGATCCTTTTCTTTCCTATCAAAACATGATGTTTCGTCGGCCGCAAGATGGAAATAATGAGATTCTTTTTGCGCGACCACAATCCGATGTACAGAATTACGATCGGTTTGCGCAGCCTAGGGGGACGGGTGGGAATGGGAATTATGGCGTTACACAATCGTTGGTCGACGCTTTTTTTATGGAAAATGGAAGATCGATTGATGACCCGCAATCGGGCTATGTGGAGAAGGGATTCTCCACGCAGGATGAGGTACGGAACACAAAATGGGACGAATCTCAAGGGGGCGGCAGGGTGACCCTAGCGGGCACGTATAACATGTATACCCATCGCGAACCCCGGTTCTACATATCGGTACTCTACAATGAAGCATGGTTTAGACGCGAAGGAAGAAAGACACAGTTTTATAGTGGTGCGCAGGATGGCGGTCCGACACATGATGCACCGCAGAATGGCTATTTGATCCGTAAAAAAGTGCACCCAGATCACGACCCGCGAAATGGGATCAATCCCTATCGCCCCGGTATTTTATATAGGCTTGGTGAGGTGTATCTCAACTACGCGGAAGCACTTAATGAGACTGATCCCGGAAATCCAGATATTCTAAATTACCTAAACCAGATCCGTGTACGGGCCGGTGTCCCTCCGTTTGGGGTCGGAGCAGAGGCATTGCCTATACCAACATCTCAGGCAGAAATGCGTGAAGCAATACGCAAAGAGCGCAGGGTGGAGCTAAACAATGAGGGCATCCGGTTCCGGGATATTCGGCGATGGAAAATCGGCGAAACAACATTGAACGGTGACTTTTGGGGAATGAATTTCTCGGGCACCGAAAAAGATGATGATGAAAGTAACCCCTTGGCGTTTTTTAAACGATCGGTTTACCAAAGGCGGATCTTTACGGCCAAAAATTACTGGTATCCTGTGCCACAAACAAAGATCGATAAAAATGCTAATTTGGTGCAAAATCCGTTTTGGAATTAAAACCTTGTTGCAGTAGGGCGTATTCTATTGGTATTCCGACGAGCTGATGATAGAAAAAGCAAACAGAGCTTCTTGAGCGTCTGTTTGCCTTTTTTCTTTTACGCCAATCATGTTTTTAGGGTGAAAAAGAGATGCTGAAAACTTTTGCGGTTTTCGAAAGTTATTAAAAAGACCGCAGACATAGTCTTAGGGACTTTGCAATTTTTCATATTATACTAAAAGATAAACATGCTCAAGGGATATTTTACGCCATGCTACATTCGGATTGTTTCAGCAATCGCAATTTTTTATGCATCAGTCTTCGCATCATACGCACAAACAGACTCATCGGCCTACGCCTATCGCGCATTGATCGACGTCGGATATAAACCATCGTCGGGTGTAGACTCCACACGATTGGATCTTTTTTTGCCTGGCGTTGCGCAAACGACAAAAGTTCCGTTGGTTATTGTTATACATGGGGGTGGCTGGGCTTTTGGCGATAAAGAGATGGAAAGCATTTACTACATGCGAAAGCTGAAAGAAGAACTTCTTCGAAACGGATTTGCCGTCGCGAGTATTGGCTATAGCCTGCTTTCTGATAGCGTTCACTTCCCACAACCCCTTGAAGATTGTAAAGATGCAGTACGTTGGCTATATAAACACGCCAGCAATTACAACCTGGATACAACGAATTTCGGAATGTGGGGTGCCTCTGCGGGCGCACATTTAGGTCTGTTGATTGCGTACTCCGGTGACGACGAATATAAGGGAAGGGAGGAGCTAGCTAATTATCCCGTGCGGCTTAATTACATCGTGGACAATTTTGGCCCTACCGACCTTAACGAATTATTTAAGGTGGATCTAAATGGCTTCTCTACCACGATGTTTAAATTGTTTGTACCTAAGCTGCACGATATTCGCGAAAAGCTAACGCTAGCAATGACAGGCACATCCTTTAAGGAAGACAAAGAAAAGGTAAAGGAGGTCAATAAAATCTATTCGCCACGGTATCGCGTCACAGCCAAAGCGATTTCAACCCTCATCATCCATGGCGACAAAGATAAGATCGTCTCTCTTGCACAATCGCAAAAGTTAAAGACATCGCTGGACAGCTGTGGCGTTGCAAATGAAATAGTTGTTGTAGAAGGCGGTGATCATGGTTTTGGTAATATGCCGAAAGAAAAAATCGACGAGGTGGTCCGCTTGACGATAGCGTTCGTGCGGGGTAAAAGTGAGAAGTCAAAAGTAAAAATTGAAAAGTAAAAAGTCAAAATTCAAAATTGAGAAGTGAAAAGTAAAAAGTTAAAAGTCAACATTATCTTCGATGAGCAGGTAAGTCTACCGACACGCAAGATTGCCGCGCCCTCGTTCCTCAGGCTCGCAATGACGTTCGCCTCCATCGCATCACGCACTACGCCATACTCATTACTCACTACTCGACACGCAAGATTGCCGCGCCCTCGTTCCTCAGGCTGCCAATGACGGTCGCTCCATCGCATTACGCACTACTCACTACACAATACCCTCTACATACTAAGTACTATAATCTACATACTAATACTGCACTACCCACTACCCACTACGCACTCCGCAACACCCTCTACATACTAAGTACTATAATCTACATACTAATACTGCACTACCCACTACCCATTACTCACTATGCAATACCCTCTACATACTAAGTACTATAATCTAAATACTAATTCTGCACTCTACCCATTACTCGTTACTCACTACCCATAAAATACTATATGCCAAAAACAGAAGAAGGGCTTATGAAATCAATCATAAGCCCTTCTCTTTAAGAAGCTTAGTTTTTGTACGTGTCTGACTAGAAGCCAAGACCGATACTAAAACCTGTTACCGCCACTGGAATATCGCGCAGCGCTGTTGCTGCTCCTGTAGATGTATTCACTTGGTATAGTTTCGTTGTTGATCCCGTCGTACCGATCATATATGCATTTCCGCTTTTGCTTCCAATGTCAAAGCCGTTTGATGCGGTAAGCGCCACACCGAGGGCCCCAATTTCGGTAAGCTGACCATCGTTCGGTGGTGCTTGCGTATACAATTTGCCCGCAACATGGTCCATAACAAGCAAAGTCGTGGTACTGGTTCCGGCAACATTGTTCGTGTAGGCTGCTGCACTGACCGCTGGACTACCTGGCTTTAAATTCCCGTCTACACCGGCGATCATCCCAGTCGTGGGATTGACACGGAGGTTTTGCCCGGTGTTGCTTACGATGCGGATAAGGTCAACGGCAGGGTTAAAATCAAATCCAAAGCTCGTGCCGGATAGTGAAGGGATTATCGGTACCGTACCGATTCGAGCCGCCGCTCCCGAGCTTAAATTAATGGTGTATATGCGGTTGGTGCTTCCTAACGCGTACAGCTGTCCCGTCGCTGGTCGGAAATCAATCCCTAAAATAGCCTCGCCCGATGTCAAACCTTCGATAGCTTTGGTGACCGAACCGTCTTTCTCTGGGTTCATGATGTGCAGGTTATTGCTTGCATCAACGGCATAGGCAACGGGATGTGTAGGAATAGCAATATCCATCAATTCCAAGGCTAAATTGCCTATTCTACTAGCTTTTCCATTGTCTAGGTTCAACATATATAGCGCATTTGTGTTGCCACTGCGGGCAGCGATAAGTGCAGCTTGATTGTCGGGGCTGATGTCGAAGGCGACTTGTCCTGTAACCGGCATGCCTAGGCTACCTACTTCTACCAATTTTCCGTCATTCGGCGGGTCTTGCTTAAATAGCATACCGGAAGTAGCGTCAATATCGTATAACGTAGTTGACGATGCGCCAGCGACACTATTCGTGTATGCGACGCCCGTAATACTTACAGGACTACTATGGCTGATATCGCCATCCTCCGCTGCCAAGGCACCTGTTTCGGGATGCAGGCGTAAATTTTGTCCTGTGTTCGATACTAGACGGATACGGTCAACGGTAGGATTGAAGTCAATGGATGCTATGGCCCCTTCGATAGCAGGTGCGAAACTAGCAGACCCAACCACCTGCGCCACTGCTGACTCCGTATGCACACGGTATAGTTTAGATGCGCTTGAAAGAGCGTATAGTTCTCCCGTAGCAGGCCTGAAATCAATGCTCATTAACTTTTCGCCCGATCCTAACCCAGTAATCATGATCGTGCTTTCCATATTACCCGGACGATTGGCATTAAATGCGACCAGCTCATTGTTGTTGGTGAGGCCATAAACCATCAAGTCTGGTCCCTGCATGTCGCCGTCGTTCATGCCATTGTCATCCTTACAAGATGAAACCAATGCCACAGCGAACACGGCGAGCATTAATTTAGTAAATGTACGTCTTACATTCATAATTTAAATTTAAATGAATTATATGATAAATAATGTTTAGACATCTAACCGCTAAGATTGTCATTTCGTTTTAAAAAAAATAGATTTAGGTATTTGACCGTATTCTTCTTTGTTGATTCGATGTTGGAAAAAGGTTGGTCTATGCGTGAGCACCGATAGTAGATGATGTATGTGTTTACAAAGGCGGGATCCCGTGCAAACATCAATATAAATCAACTTATGTACCCTTGTTTGAAATTAAATTTGTGCATATCAAATAATCTTACTAAACTTGTACTATACAAGTTGATTAATACAAGATGAGTAGATTGAAACAGGCCGATATAGACGAATTGCTGTCCGCTTGGGAAGAAACCTACAAAAAGGGGCAACTAACGCTTTGGATATTCTTAGCGCTGAAGGAAGGGGAGAAGTATGTAGACGAAATCAGGACATTTGTCGTTGAGCGCTCCAAGGCGACCATGCGTTGCGAAGAGCAAAGTCTGTATCGTGTGTTGCGAAAATTTGAACATGTCGATATTGTGAGCCATGTTTTACGTAAAGGAAACAAAGGTCCCGATCGTAAGTATTATCGTTTAACACCGCTTGGTGTATCGCTTTTCAGCCGTTTTGTAGACAGGAATATCAACCTTTTTTTTCAACCCGATATCAAAAAAATATTATTATCATGAAGACATTAACTCCTTCTTTACGTCGGTTCGCAATCGTTGCGATCTTGTTGACGTTCAGCTTCCGGATAGCGCTAAGTACGCTGCTATGGTCGCGGGACTATAATTTTGTTATGCCGATAGCGATTCTTTTCGCAGTGCTCATGTTCATCGCAGGGCGATACTACGGTCAAAAAGATCAGGCATACTTGCCCATTTTCGATATTGGATTCCGTTTTCATCTTGTTACATTTCTTCAATTCAATCTTGTCTCTTTCGCTTGGCAATTGTTTGGAAATCCGAGTGTCCACGAGCCTATTCGCATTTTGTACTGGACACTTACGTATTGGGGCTTGGTGTTAGCTTGTCATTTTTATTACTATCGGCAGGTGAAGAAAAGCACCATAAAAGATATACACCGAGACGATTTATTCGAGTAGGCTCAGCATTGCCCATGCCGCAAGCTACAGCCATTTACTGACCTGTTCGGCAGGGTCCGCAAACTGCGCCGATAGTGATTTTAGCCGAGCCTGCAACAGTAATCGTCTGCCTGCTATGGAACGTGTAAACAGCAAGCGCGTCTGTCCAACCCGATTTGCCCATTGCTGTTCGAAATACATGGCATTATCCCGGTTTTTGCCGATAACTTCGGGCACGGCGTGGTAGTCAATCCGTTTTTTTTCACGCACCGGACTATGTTCGCGCGTAATCAGGTATCGCGGGCCTTCTATCGGGTCAACTATTTCTTGAAGAGCCTTGATAAAAATAGATTGCTCGAAGGTAGTCCCTCCATTCAGATGGCAATAAACACCGCCATGTTTATCGACATGCGCATCTACGGAAAGCTGTGATGCTTCCAAAATGCATCATAGTTCTAAAAAACACCAAACCCCGTGCACGCTTCGATAACGAGCACGGGGCGTAGCCGATCTCAAAGGTTCGTTCTCGATTACGATGTTATGGATAGGTCGTTACAATTTTACTGACTTTCCAGCCCTCTTCGCCGCGGCTTAAGGTAATGTAGTCTACCCGTACGAAGTCAGGGAAAGTCAGGGTTGCTTTCGCTACGCAGGTTTGTCCGCTTTGATCTAAAATTTCGTAGCCCGTTGTGCAGTCAAATTTAGCACCCGCCCCCTGCTTTAAGAACTTCATATATTCTTTCTTGCCAAAGCTATTGTTGTTCGCCGTGTTGCGGTATTCGAAGTCATCAGCAAAAATATATTTGTTCAAGCTCGGATTGCCCATGGCGGCCGACTCTAGGTAAATGCCGATAATGCTGGTCGAATCAAATTTTTTAATAGGATTGCTGCTGTCGGCAGCGAAAGCACTGCATGATGTAATAAAAATAACGGCAGCGATGATGGTTGTTAATGTCTTTTTCATGGTGATGTGTTTTTTATGTTTTTGTTTTATGTTCTTATTTGATACTTCAAAGGTAGGGGAGGTTTGGCGTTTGGCCGAGAGCAATTAGATCAGTTTGCTCGTTTTCTCGGTGAATAGGGGAAAAGCCTCGGCCAAAATTTTTCTGGCCTATAGAAGCAGGCGAGGGCAGGGGCTAGTAACTGTTCGTCGATAGCGAAGTTGATGATTGCTAGACGCTTGAAAAAAAACCTTTGCAGCGTGTTCCAGGGAATGTATGACGAGGCTCTGGAGATTTTCAAAAGGGGCATATGAGGCCACCCGTGATTTTAACAACGGCTTATGAGAATTACGCTTTAGAAGCCTTTCAGCATCAAGGCTGCGCCTATCTATTGAAATCACGTAACATTGACGATCGGGACATAGCAAACCGTGGCAGAGCTCCTTATTGCATTACCGCTATCAGCGCACAGCTTGCTCCAACACTTCTTTATTACCATCAGCCGCAAGTTCGTAAAGAGTCAATCAAACGCGATGTGCCGACTTTTAGCTTTTTCTAAAGTTAGCTATGTCTGCGCGAGACGTGGTTATCTTGTCGTCTCATGAAAAAAATACTTTTATTTAAAATTTTTTATCAGCAAATACATGTTTACTGTTTAATTATTACCTTTGTGTGTAAAATAATTAAATAGGTAGCGCGTAGAGAATGGTTTTTCGTGACTGCCTGTCGTTAACCTTTATGTTTTACATATCAATATGAAAGAAAAAATTTTGGCAGCAGCCATATTTGTTAGTATCAGTACAGGGGCATGGGCGCAAAGTGCATTTGGTATTCGAGGGGGGCTAAATCTCGCAACGGAGTTTTCGCGGCAGGATAATCGATCTGGTACAACTAAAATCGCACCCTCATTTCATTTTACAGGATATTATGACGCACCAATATCGCAAAGCTTCTCTATTCAGCCCGGCCTTTCTTTGCAAGGAAAAGGGGGAAGGTATGATTTGAATAGGGAATCTTTTACCGATAAGCTCCTATACATTGAAGTTCCCGTTAACTTTCTGGGAAGGATTGAAGCTGGAAATGGCGATATGTTTTTCGGGGGCGGACCTTATTTCGCTTATGGCGTTCGTGCAAGAGTATCATCTCGAGGAAAATCGCAGCGCGTGGATTTTGGACAAGGCCCTCATCAACTCAAGCGTTTTGACACCGGAATAGGATTTTTGGCAGGTTATCGATTTTCAAACAGATTAGTGCTGAGTATAGCCAGCTCGGCCGGGTTCATAAATATTGGCAATACCGACGAGGCGAAATTGCTAAACCGCGTGACGTCTTTTAGTGTGGGGTACGAGTTCGGGAAGCGCTAGCTGACGTTTTTGATCTGCCGTACGTTGTTTGAGAACCTGTTTTTTAAGAAGATGCTTACAAGCTATGGTGTGGCAAAAAACTGTACATGTAGAACGCGGTGCACAGTCTGCTCGCTGCGGCAAAGCGTCACATGATCTGCATAGCATGCTGTGCTATGTAGACGCGCAAATAGATAATAAAGAGTTCAAACGCTGAAAAGATGGGAAAGATAATAATAGGAGTGGCTTTGCTTTACGCCACGATGCTAGGGTCACAATGCACTGTCGTTAAAAACAACGTAGCTGCGAGGCCAAAAGTCAGTACGCCGTTGGGCGTGTTGGAAGGAATCCAGGATGGAGATGTGGAAGCCTTTAAAGGAATCCCTTATGCTGCGGCTCCGGTTGGACCACTACGGTGGCGCGCGCCGCAAGCCGTCACGCCGTGGGCAGGTATCCGGGATGCCAGTAAATTTTGCGACGAATGCGCGCAGGTGACCTGGCCCTATGATGCTGGCAAAATTAAAGCGAATACCTCGGAAGACTGCCTTTATATCAATCTTTGGCGTCCAGCCAAGCGAAGTAGAGGTAAGCGTTTGCCGGTTATGGTTTGGATCCATGGCGGGTCGTTCGTTGGCGGAGGCAGCTCTGATACGGTAACGTCCGGAGCAGCCTTCGCTAGGCAAGGGGTCATACTTGCCAGTATCAACTATCGTTTAGGGAGGTTTGGCCACTTTGCTTTCCCAGCCCTTTCAGCAGAACATCCCGAAGAACCCAAGGGCAGCTATGCGCATATGGATCAGATAGCAGCATTGCAATGGATTAAAAACAATATTGCATCATTCGGTGGCGACCCTAATAATGTTACTATTTTCGGTGAATCTGCAGGGGGTTTATCCATTCATTCGCTGTTAACGATTCCTGCAGCAAAAGGCTTGTTCCACAAAGCGATTATCCAATCGGCCGGGGGGCGGAATGCCGGGCTAACCGGCAGGCCAATACAGGAAGAAAATGCCGACCCGCACCATCCTGTTTCCGCACAAACGATAGGCATTAACTTTGCGCGGAGCCGGGGCATACAAGAAACGGATGCGGCCGCATTAGCGCAACTCCGCGCACTTCCGTTCGAACAGGTGGTAGGGGGAGGCGAAGAAATTTACAGCCCTAAGCCTCATGCTGTAAGCACGTATGCGGGACCTATCGTGGACGGTAAGCTGGTTGTCGAAACTCCGGAGCAGGCATATGCAACCGGGCGCCAGTCAAAAGTTCCACTCTTGATCGGTTTTAATAGCGCAGAGATCCTTGCTGGAGTGGTCAATGCGCAATCTAAGGAGGAACTTTTTTCTAAGTTTGCCCCCTATAGTGAAGAAGCAAAAAAGGCGTATGACCCGGAAGGCAACCGAACATTGGAAGCCTTGTTGCCCATGGTGAACACCGATAAAGGATGGGCGGAACCCTCACGCTTCACGGCAAGATCGTTCACCACAAACGACTCGGATGCGTTTGTTTACCTTTTCGATTACGTTCAAACCGCGTTTAGACCCTATTTTCCTTACGGCGCATTCCACACCACCGAGATACCTTTTGTTTTTAATAATCTTCCTGGTGGGAATGGCGTTAAGCTAACGGAGACCGACAAGCAAGTCGCTGCCATGATGAATACGTATTGGGCAAACTTTGCGAAAAATGGAGACCCTAATAGATCCGGACTTCCAAGATGGGAAAAGCACGATGCAGGAGATGATACGCTGTTGGAAATTCGCAGCGATGGCACAGCGAGCTCTAGACCGGACCCATCAAAGCTGCGCCTTAATGTGATAGAAAATACAATTCCGACCTGGAAATAAGCATGAAAACAAGGGCGACATCAGTTAGCCAAATAGACGAGCTAGAAAGCCCTTTTTCCGGTTCTTAAGTACCCATAGTAATTCATCGGGATGCCGCTGAACAAGTTGGTTTGGGCCAAATTTTCCCCAAGCAAACCCAACGCCATTTTCACCGGCCGTGAGGTCGGCGATTGTCCATTCATCGCCTTCAAACTCCGACAGAAACGCTTCAAATTCAGGTTTGTTTTTTAGGAAGTCGGTTTTCGGAACACAGCTTCCGTTATGCTGCCACACCTCCGAAACGGTATTGATCTGGAAATCGTTGATATAATTTTTGCCGGGGTTTTCGTGGAAATTTAAAAGATGCTCAAGATATTCATGAAGATCTTGAGAATGCACCATAAAAACCGCTGGGTCGTGACAAGCAAAAAACACCTTGCCGAGATTTCCACGGCTGTCGATATCAAGCACCCAGTAGTTTCCGAAACCATCGTGGCCCAAAGTAACAGAGTTTGGTGACAATTCCCAAAATCCAAACTCATCGATCGAGTCAAAATAAACCATGTTGAATGCGGCACTGTCCCAACCACGGGTCACCTGTAAAATTTCTAGCAGTTCGTCAGCGATGTGTTTACCCGGAAACGATTCGCGGAGTTCCCGTATTTCGGCTTCGCTAAGTGGATCCAGGAAATCTAAGGTATAGCTTTCCCCATCTTCGTCTATAAACGAATTGGTTTTCAATGTGTTGATGATTTCGAGGTTCGTCATATCGTTTCGCTATAGGGTCTTCATCATAAACAGACGCATGAATTTGCGATCAGCTTCTAATATACGAAATA
This sequence comes from Sphingobacterium paludis, assembly GCF_004364125.1. Lineage (GTDB taxonomy): Bacteria > Bacteroidota > Bacteroidia > Sphingobacteriales > Sphingobacteriaceae > Sphingobacterium > Sphingobacterium paludis. Next base: position 189,277 of record NZ_SNZV01000001.1, read on the forward strand.
GCGGTGTTTTCGCCAAAAACGGACGGTCATCGTCTATTGCTTAAAGCCGCTGAGGCACTTTGCAACGCACATTTACTTTTTCCAGGGGATACGTTCTTATGAAGGTAGACAGGGCGTAGCTGTGAAAATAGATACGATTCTGTTATTTATTGAGACTGTTTAACTAACCAGGGGAGTTGCTTACTCTTAAATTTGTGTCGACATCCAATTTCGCAGTTGCGATATATCTAAATAACAGAAAAAAAATAGTTCAATAGAGCATGAAAAAAAACACACTTATAGTCAGAACTGTGCTAGCGTGTGCACTACTGCTTGCGTCCTGCAATACCCAAAAACGCGATCAGGTCAGTACATTAGCTCTTGCAGATCCCTTTATCTTGCAACATGATAACCGCTATTTTGCTTACGGAACAAGCTCTGACGATGGTTTTGAAGTGTACCAATCCGATAATCTGCAATCGTGGACAAAACACAAGCAGTTGCTGCTGAAGAAGGAAGACTCTTACGGAAACAAGTGGTTTTGGGCTCCTGAAGTCTATTACCATCCTAAAACAGCTAAATTTCACCTTTTTTACTCTGCAGAAGAACATATCTGTGTGGCAATGGCTGATTCGCCGCTAGGCCCTTTTAAGCAAGTTGATAAGAAACCCATGCGAGCCGAGAAGGGCATTGACTCTTCGCTTTTTATCGACGAGGATGGTAAGGCTTATCTGTATTTTGTGCGCTTTACCGATGGGAATGAGATCTGGGTGGCCGAATTGGAAGATGATTGGCAAACGGTGAAAGAAGAAACATTGACGAAATGTATCCAGGCGGCCACACAACCATGGGAGAACGCGTTGGGTAAAGTTGCCGAAGGCGCTTCGGTCATCAAGCGTAAAGGAACGTATTATCTCCTTTATTCCGGTAATGATTTTCGCAGTCCGGAGTATGCTGTTGGTTTTGCTACGGCGAGCGCTCCGACCGGTCCTTGGGTAAAGTCTACGCAAAACCCCATTTTGCATCGACCGGAAAAAACGCTCGTTGGAACGGGGCACGGCGCTTATTTTACAGATAAAAAAGGAAAGTTGAAATACGTTTTCCATGCACATAAGGATAGCTCGAAGGTTAATCCGCGACTTCTTTACATTGTTGATATGGCGATCGAAAACAAAGAGGTAACCATGGATAAGAGCAGTATCATTCGCCCGCAGGTGGTTGAATAAAACGGCCAATGAAATGCGCGCAATGCTGTAATCTTCAAAAGCTGGAGACGCTTTTGTCTTTCCTGTGGTTTTCAGCCGTTGTGTACAAAAAATGTAGCTGGGCGTAATTGTTTTCTGAGCGTAATAAAAATGTTTTAGCTTCCTTTTTGTTGCGTAGTATTTTCTAAATAATATGTACCTTTGCACCATCAATTCAAGCTATGAGTGACGCTATAAAACATGAGTGCGGTATAGCACTTGTTCGACTACTGAAACCCCTATCTTATTATCAGGAAAAATACGGAACGCCCTACTATGGCATTAACAAGTTGTATCTTCTTATGGAGAAGCAGCATAATAGAGGCCAAGATGGAGCGGGTATTGCAACGATCAAATTTGATGTGAAACCGGGCAACCGATACATTTCCCGGTACCGTGCTATGGGGTCTTCTGCTGTCGCCGATATTTTCGAATACGTGCAGAAGAAGTTTGCTGCAGTGAATAAGGCTTATCCGGTGGAATCCAAGGATACCGATTGGTTGAAAGAGCATGTGAGCTTTACGGGAGAAGTCCTTCTGGGGCACCTTCGCTACGGAACACATGGTAAGAACAGTATCGAAAGTTGTCACCCATTCTTACGCCAAAACAATTGGATGACACGTAACCTGGTCGTTGCCGGTAACTTCAATATGACGAATGTTGACGAGCTGTTGCAACAGCTGTATGAATTGGGTCAGCACCCGAAAGAGCAGGCCGATACCGTAACCGTATTAGAGAAAATAGGGCACTTTCTGGATGATGAAAATCAGGAACTTTTCGATCAATTCAAACAAGAAGGCTACTCGAATATAGAAATCAGTGCGCAGATAGCAAAGAACCTCGATGTTGCCAAAATATTGACCCGTTCCGCAAAAACATGGGACGGTGGATATACCATTGCTGGTATCTTCGGTCATGGCGACGCGTTCGTGATGCGCGATCCAGCGGGTATACGTCCGGCATTTTACTATCAGGATGATGAAGTGTTGGTAGTTGCCTCAGAGCGCCCCGTGATTCAAACCGCATTTAACGTGCCTTTGGGAGCCGTACAGGAAATTAAACCAGGACATGCGTTGATCGCTAAAAAAGACGGTACGATAACGCAAGAGATGTTCCGCCAGCCAGCAGAACAAAAATCCTGTTCGTTCGAACGGATCTATTTCTCGCGCGGGTCCGACGCCGATATCTATAAAGAACGTAAAGAATTAGGACGCTTACTATGTCCGCAGATTTTGGAAGCGGTAGGGAGTGATATTAAAAATACGGTCTTTTCTTTTATCCCGAATACAGCAGAAGTTTCATATTACGGTGTGATGGAAGGGATCAATACCTACGTCCGTAAATACCAAAAAGATGTATTATTGAAACGAGCTGATAAGATCTCTGACGCCGAATTGGAAGAGATGATCAATATCACGCCCCGATTTGAGAAGCTCAATGTGAAGGATGCAAAGTTGCGTACCTTCATCACGCAGGATGCCGATCGGACTGATATGGTGCAGCATGTATATGATACCACGTACGGTATTGTGAAAGACCATCAAGATACAATCGTAGCGATTGATGATTCGATCGTGCGGGGTACCACGCTTAAGCAAAGTATCTTAACTATTCTAGATCGTTTGAATCCGAAAAAAATTGTGATTGTCTCTTCAGCACCGCAGATTCGTTACCCAGACTGTTACGGGATTGATATGTCCAGAATGGGCGAATTCGTAGCCTTTGAAGCGGCAATATCCTTACTCAAACAAAATGGTTTAGCCCATATTGTGGATGAAGTATATCAACGCTGTTTGGCCTCGGTTACGAAGCCAAAAGACGAGGTAGAAAACTACGTAAAAGCAATTTACGAGCCCTTTACCGATGTAGAGATCTCTGCAGAAATTGCACGCATCATCCGCCCACATAATTTGAAAGCCGAACTTGAGGTCGTTTATCAAACCTTGGACAACTTGCATAAAGCCTGTCCAAACCATTTGGGCGATTGGTATTTCTCTGGCGATTATCCGACACCTGGTGGTAACAAGGTGGTGAATAAAGCCTTTATGAACTGGGTAGAGGGGAAGAACGTAAGAGCGTATTTTAGTAGTTAAACTATTGTACTTAGATTATAGTACTAGATTATAGTACTTAGAAAAGTGTAGAGCGTATTGAGTATTGCGTATTGAGACATGTGTGTGAATAGATTGCAGTACTTAGATTGTAGTAGTTAGATTATAGTACTTAGAAAAGTGTAGTGCGTATTGAGTATTGCGTATTGAGACATGTGTGTGAATAGATTGTAGTAGTTAGATTATAGTACTTAGAAAAGTGTAGAGCGTATTGAGGTATGTGTATGAATAGATTTTAGTACTTCGTTATGTAGATTTAGTGTGGCGCCAAGTCAGTGATGCCTGATGCATGTTAAAGTGAGATCCTACAAAAGGCGGGAAGGAGCGTCATTGCGAGCCAGAGGAACGAGGGCGCGGCAATCTTGCGTGTCGGGAGACTTATGACCCTTAAATTTTGACTTTTTACTTATCACGTTCGACTTCTTACTTTTTTTACTTTTTACTTTTTCGTTTTTACTTTATTTCATATCTTTGCAGCTCATTAAATATTAACAGATTTATTATATAACAATGTACGCAATAGTAAATATAGCAGGACAGCAATTTAAGGTTGCAAAAGACCAATATCTTTTTGTGCACCGTTTACAAGGAGACGAAGGCGCTAGTATTGAATTTGACAATGTATTGTTAGCAGAAGACGGTGGTAAATTCACTGTAGGTACACCAAGTATTTCAGGTGCTAAAGTTTCGGCTACTATTTTGTCTCATTTGAAAGGTGATAAAGTTATCGTTTTCAAGAAAAAACGTCGTAAAGGCTACAAAAAGAAAAACGGTCACCGTCAACAATTCACTAAAATCCAGATTACTGGTATCAGTTTATAATCGAGTTTTTAATCTGACTGTTTCCAACAGTCATAAATTAGGATAAAGAAATGGCACATAAAAAAGGTGCGGGTAGTTCCAAGAACGGCCGTGAGTCACATAGCAAGAGATTAGGTATTAAGATTTTCGGTGGTCAGCTAGCTATCGCTGGTAACATCATCGTACGTCAACGCGGTACATTGCACAACCCTGATGCTAACGTAGGTGTAGGTAAAGACCACACATTGTACGCACTAGTTGATGGTACTGTTGTTTTTCGTAAGAAAGCAAACAACAAATCTTATGTATCAGTAGTTCCAGTTGCTGCTGCTGAGCAAAACTAATAAGGTTTATACCCATAAAAAAGCCGTGAAGAGTTATTTCTTCACGGCTTTTTTTGTGGGGTATTACGTTGTTATATGAGGTGTGGTGAGCCATGTCGCGGGTTGTTGGATGAATCACCGCTTTTCGAGCAGGAGTGTCAGCGATTTTATTTAGCGTGTGCTCATTCGCTCCCTACGCGATGCAAAGGGCTTACACAGTGCTTTTCGCTCAAAGTAGCTTAGGAAAAAAGTCTTTTCGCCCTGAAATAAAAGTAGAGTCCTAGCGCGAAAACAGGTGCGCTTATCGATAAGTACAGCGCAGCGGGCATCGGTGCATCTGCTACCCCTATAGACTGGCTGTTGAATTGCGATAGATAAATAAACCCAAATACAATTCCTACCATCATTAAAAGTTTTCCAATATTACTCATCTGTACGCATTTAATTGGGTGAATATAATAAATACCGGGCATAACTACCAGATGTTGTGGTCGACGTAACCTTGCAAAGGAACATGCTGCCGCGGTGAGGGCGCTGTATAATCAGCGTGGATGGAAATCGGTGGGGCTTTGTTCGGCGTGTTTCCCCATATACTGAATTTTAGATACAAAAAAACAGGTCATCGTATTATTACCCGTTTTTAAAATCAGCTACTTCTTCCAAATAAAAAAAGGAGTTTTTGACCTACAAAAACTCCTTTTTAACAACTAGTATTATTGTTCGTTTAGACGATTAGCATCGCATCGCCGTACGAATAAAATCTATACTTCTCTTTGACAGCTACTTCGTAAGCATTCATGGTGTTTTCATAACCTGCGAAAGCCGCAATCATCACTAATAACGTAGATTCTGGTGTATGGAAATTCGTAATCATTGAATTTGCAATGCTGAAATCATAAGGCGGATAGATAAACTTACTGGTCCAATCGTTGGCAGCCTTGAGGTGCTTATCTGCGGAAACAGACGATTCAATTGCGCGCATCGACGTCGTTCCGACAGCGCATACGCGTCTTTTCGCATCGATTCCCTTGTTCACCACGCGAGCCGCTTCGTCCGATATGATGAACTGCTCAGAATCCATCTTGTGTTTCGTTAAATCTTCCACTTCAACGGTACGGAAGGTGCCCAAACCAACGTGCAGCGTGACCTCAGCAAAATCAACCCCTTTTAGTTCTAGGCGTTTCATCAGCTCGCGAGAAAAGTGAAGACCCGCTGTTGGAGCCGCTACAGCCCCTTCATTCTTTGCATATATGGTTTGGTAACGGAATTTGTCTTCCGGTGTAGCTTTCCGCTTGATGTATTTAGGTAATGGCGTCTCGCCTAATATTTCGATGTTACGGCGAAACTCTTCGTCCGTACCTTCAAACAAGAAACGGATGGTTCTCCCACGAGACGTCGTATTGTCTACCACTTCAGCGACCAATAAATCGTCATCTCCGAAATAAAGCTTGTTGCCTACACGAATTTTGCGTGCTGGATCTACCAAAACGTCCCAAAGACGCAATTCTTTGTTTAATTCTCTTAATAAAAACACCTCAATGGTAGCACCCGTTTTTTCCTTATTGCCATACATACGAGCAGGAAAGACTTTGGTATTATTCAATATCATGACGTCTTTGTCGTCAAAATAATCCAATACGTCCTTGAAAATTTTGTGTTCTATCTTTCCTGAATCACGGTGCAAAACCATCAAGCGAGATTCATCCCGTTGTTCCGAAGGTTCTGATGCCAATAAAGACTCTGGTAAATTGAATTTAAACTGTGATAATTTCATCTTTTGTATCTATGTTTTGTTCCACTGAAACCGCTAATTAACTGCATGGTTAAGGGTTTCAAAAGCTTACAAAGCTACGTATTATAAATCTAAAAAGTGCTATTTTTCGCGGTATATTCGTTGGCAATCATTAATTCTGCTATATTTATAGGCATATATGTTTTTAGTTTTCACCCTGATTAAAGAGAGTTTCTTGTTTGCGGTATCAGCGTTAAAAGATAACCGCACGAGAACGTTATTGTCTCTGCTGGGGGTGACTATTGGGATCATGACCATCATCGGTGTGCTTTCTGCGGTGGATACGCTGCGAAACAATTTGGAGGAGTCTGTCCGGAAAATAGGTAGCCGCGTGTTGTACATTGAAAAATGGCCGTGGGATGGAGGGCCTGACTTTCCCTGGTGGAAGTATGTAAATCGTCCAGAATCCCGATATGCCGACTTTGAGTCCGTAAAAGCGCGTATGACCACAGCAGAGGAAGTGGCGTATTCGGTAAATATTGGTGATGCGACCGCTAAATACAAAAATAACTCAGCGTCTAATATCAGTGTGGTGGGCGCAACGCACGGCATCTTAAAAATAGGAAACCTCGACATTGTGGATGGCCGCTATTTTACCGAACAAGAATCACGTGCCGGTTCAAACAGCGTGATTTTAGGTGCGACCATTGCCGAAGGATTGTTTCCGGTAGAAGAACCAATCGGTAAATATGTTACCCTGATGGGGCGAAAGCTTCAGGTCATTGGCGTGTTGAAGAAAGAAGGCTCCGGTATATTGATTGATGTTTCTAACGATGATGTGGCATATATCCCGTTCAGCTTGGCCAGAAATTTGGTGAACTACGAAAAGTATTCCCCCAGTATTTCTATTGAAGTAAAACCCCATATCACGCTGGAAGAAGCCGAAAGTGAACTGATAGGCATTATGCGGTCAATAAGACGTTTGCCACCTGCTCGGGAAAACGATTTCTCCGTCAACAAAACTACGCTTATTACGGCGCAGCTCGATCAAATGTTTGCTGTTATCAACCTCGCCGGTTTTTCCATCGGAATCTTTTCTATTTTGGTGGGCGGCTTCGGTATCGCTAATATTATGTTCGTGAGTGTGCGTGAACGAACAAACCTCATCGGTATACAAAAGGCACTTGGTGCAAAGCAATTCTTTATACTCGCTCAATTTCTGATAGAAAGCATATTACTTTGTCTGATCGGTGGCGCTATCGGTTTGCTATGCGTCTATGGCCTAGCAGCCCTCGTGCAGGCACTCTTAGACTTTAAAGTAATCGTGAGCATGCAAATGGTGGTTCTAACGACCACGCTCTCCACTGTAATTGGCCTAGTTGCCGGAATAGTGCCCGCTATCAACGCCGCTTCGATGGATCCTGTGGAAGCTATACGGAGCAAATAAGAAGATTTTTTGATGAAAGCCTAGCTTTTATTTCGCTTTTGCGTTCCGGATTACTCGAAAAAATGTTGTATTTTAATTCCGGTAAATTGCAATGCGAATTTTTAACAAAAGAGTAAATTATGGCTGAATTAGACAAAAAAGAAGAACTTGCTTCAGAAATTCTTACTGAGGAATCATTAGATAATATACACCACGTAAACAATCCCGTCCTTGATGTACCCGCAATAGAAAAGAAGTACTTGGGTGGGCCAATTTCGTATATAAAGGATAGCAATCGATTTCTATTTACAGATGGGAAAGCAAGCGTAGAAATAAAAATATTTTCGGATGAAATCATCCGTGTGCGTTTGGCACCGCAGGGATCTTTTCTGGATGATTTCTCGTATGCGATCCGTAAGGATCTCGATCTGCACCCGACATCTTTTACATTGGAAGAAACGCCAGATGCGTATCTGTTGAAGACTAGCTTGGTCGTTTGTAGGTTGCAGAAGGAAGATTTTCGTGTCGCCTTTGAGGACGTGCAGGGCAAGGTTTTCAACGAAGACCACAAACCGCTGCATTGGGAGGAAAACGTCGATTTCGGTGGATATTATGTGTATTGCACGAAGAAGGCTGCCGAAGATGAAGTATTTTTTGGTCTTGGTGACAAGTCGTCCAACTTAAATTTGCGGGGTCGCCGTTTCAGCAATTGGAATTCCGATACCTACGGTTTTGGTTTTAACCAAGATCCGCTGTACAAAACTATTCCTTTTTATATTGGCGTCACCGGTGGCGACGCTTATGGTATATTTTTCGATAATACCTTTAAAACCTATTTCGATTTTGCAGCCGAAGAGCACGATAGGACAAGTTATTGGTCTGAAGGCGGCGAGATGCAATACTACTATATCCATGGTCCACAGATGATGGATGTGGTAAAACGTTACCACGAGTTGACGGGCACGCACTTTATGCCGCCGCTTTGGGCTATAGGTTACCATCAATGTCGATGGAGCTACTATCCAGAATCCAATGTGCGTGAGGTCGCTGATCAATTTAGAAAAAGACAAATTCCTTGTGACGCCATTTACCTCGATATCGATTACATGGACGGATACCGTTGCTTCACTTGGAATAAGCGCTATTTTCCTGATCCGAAAAAGATGATTGCTGACCTAGCTGCCAATGGATTCAAGACGGTGGTCATGATTGATCCCGGTATCAAGGTCGATGAGGACTATTGGGTATTCCAGGAAGGTAAAGAGAATAGGTATTTTTGCCGGCGGGGCGATGATTATTTTATGGAGGGTTACGTTTGGCCGGGGCGCTGCCAGTTCCCGGATTATACAAACCCAAAAGTAAGAGCATGGTGGGGTACCTTGTACCGTGGGCTCGTGGAAGATGGTGTCGCAGGTGTGTGGAACGACATGAATGAGCCGGCCGTCTTTGGACGGGGCACATTTCCGGGCGATGTTCGCCATTATTATGAGGGATATCGAGGATCTCACCGAAAAGCCCACAACATCTATGGTATGCAAATGGTGCGCTCCACCTATGATGGGCTTAAAAAGCTGCAGCACAATAAACGTCCATTTACCATCACCCGTGCAGCTTATGCCGGCACGCAGCGCTATTCCTCGGTGTGGACGGGTGATAACATAGCTACTTGGGAACACCTTCGCATAGGTATTTTGCAGTTGCAGCGCCTCTCGGTATCTGGACTTTCATTTTGCGGTACAGATATCGGCGGATTTACCGGCGAGCCTGATGGTGAGCTTTACACGCGCTGGATGCAGTTTGGTGTTTTCTCGCCATTTATGCGCGTGCACTCGGCTGGCGACACGCGCGATCGGGAACCCTGGAGCTTCGGCCCGGAATGGGAAGCTATCTGTAAAAGCTTCATCGAGTTACGCTACAAGCTACTTCCCTATATCTATAGTGCTTTCTGGCGTCAGCATAAGTACCGCGAGCCAATATTAAGACCCATCGCCATGCTGGAACAAAAAAAGAAAGAGAATTTACAGCGGGAAGAAGAGTTTGCTTTTGGTCATCATATCCTGGTGTCGCCTGTCCTGCATCCAGGCCAACAATCTAAAATCGTTTACCTTCCCGAAGGCGATTGGTACGATTATTTTGATCATACCCTGTACGCGGGCGGTAAAGAGCATCAGGTTGATACGCCGTTGGATAAAATGCCCATTTTCGTTCGTGGCGGAAGCGTTATCCCCGAGTATCCCGTGATGCAATATACAGGCGAAAAAAACATAGACTGCCTTCGGTTAAACATCTATTACGTAGATGGACGTCAGGATTCGGATGTGTATGTAGACCATGGCGAAACGTTCGCCTACGAGCAAAGTGTGTACAGCGAAAAACATTTCATTGTAGAAGGAAACAAACAAAGTTTGATCGTGACGCAGAATCAACAAGGACTATACAATGAACGGTTTGATACCTATAAAATTTATTTGATTGGACTGCCCTTTGACGTGAACAAAATCGACGTCGATGGTGTTATCATACATATAACGATGGATGAAGATAACTCGCCTTATTTTTCCGTAGAAAAGGAATTCAGAAAATTAACGATTGGATAATAACAAAATATAATGAGCGAAAAGGTAGGAGTTTATTCTTTATTTACGGAGTTCGATATTAGCCTGTTTCGGTCAGGAAAACATTTTAAACTTTATGAGAAGCTGGGCTCGCACAGCTTGGTGGTTGATGGACAGCAGGGCGTATATTTTGCTGTCTGGGCGCCAAATGCAGCCAGCGTCTCTGTCATTGGAAATTTCAACGGCTGGAATGAAGACAGTCATCAGTTGCATGTGCGCTGGGATAGCAGCGGTATTTGGGAAGGTTTTATAGGGGGGCTTGACGCAGGCGAGGTTTATAAATATCATATCATCTCACAGAGCGGAGAAAAGCTACAAAAAGCAGATCCGTTTGCCCTTCGGAATGAGTTGCCTCCGCGAACCGCTTCGGTCGTAGCAAACACTTGGTATCAGTGGGAGGACAGCTCCTGGATGCAACATCGTAAAAAGACGAACGCACTGGATCGCCCTTTTTCGGTCTATGAGATGCATATGGGGTCTTGGGCGCGAGATGCTGATGATCCGGAACGATTTTTAAGTTACCGAGAAATAGCCGATCGCTTAGTACCTTATATCAAGGAAATGGGGTTCACCCATGTGGAGTTCATGCCCGTGATGGAGCATCCCTACTATCCTTCATGGGGGTATCAAATAACCGGATATTTTGCCGCATCTTGTCGGTATGGCAGTGCGCAGGATTTGATGTTTCTCATCGAAAGCCTGCATCAACATGACATCGGTGTTATTCTCGACTGGGTACCGTCACACTTTCCGGGCGATGCGCATGGATTGTATCGCTTCGACGGATCCCATCTTTTCGAACATGAAGATCCGCGAAAAGGCTATCACCCCGATTGGAAATCCTATATTTTTAACTACGGAAGGAATGAAGTACGATCTTTCCTGATATCCAATGCCTTCTTTTGGCTGGATCGGTATCATATCGATGGGTTGCGCGTAGATGCTGTAGCCTCCATGCTGTATCTGGACTATTCGCGTGAGGAAGGACAGTGGGAACCCAATGTATATGGCGGACGCGAAAATCTGGAAGCCGTACACTTTTTTCGGGAATTTAACGAAGCCGTATATAGCCACTTTCCCGATGTACAAACCATTGCAGAAGAGTCAACCTCGTGGCCAGGCGTAACCACGCCTACCTTCGCTAATGGATTAGGGTTTGGCATGAAGTGGATGATGGGCTGGATGCATGACACACTCAATTATTTCAAAGAAGACCCCATCAATCGAAAGTACCACCATCATCATATGACCTTTGCTACGGTGTATGGTTTCTTGGAGAACTTTATGCTACCATTATCGCATGATGAGGTGGTGTACGGCAAGCAGTCTATGATTTACAAAATGCCGGGCGATGATTGGCAAAAATTTGCTAATCTGCGAGCACTCTACCTCTATATGTACACGTTTATCGGTACCAAACTACTTTTTATGGGTGGCGAGTTTGCCCAGACTGCGGAATGGAATGTGAACCAATCGTTAGATTGGCACCTTACCCAATACGCGCCCCATAGCGGCATGCAAAAATTTGTAAAAGCGCTAAATGCACTTTACCGGTCTGAGCCTGCCCTGTATGAAAAAGGGTTCAGTAATGAGGGCTTCCAGTGGATTGAATTAGGAGATCAGGAAAATAGCATATTTGTTTATTTACGTCGTGGGCATGACGAAGAAAACGATATTTTGGTTGTGGTTAATCTCACCCCGATAGTCCGGGAATACCGAATAGGTGTGCCATCCTCTGGAACCTGGCAGGTTATTCTTAACTCGGACGATCTACAATTCTATGGAAGTGGATCGCAGCAAGGAAATGTTGAATCAGACGCTATTTCATGGATGAATTTTGAACAATCTATACCATTGAATTTACCGCCTCTAGGAGGTTTAGTTTTAAAACGAGTTTAACATGCATGTGATACATTTAAGTGTGGAGTGTTTTCCACTTGCCAAAGTTGGCGGTCTGGCCGATGTCGTAGGCGCCTTACCACGTTATCAGCGAAAGTTCGGCGTGGATGCTTGGGTTGTAAGTCCATTCTACGACAAGCCATTTACCAAAGAACGGCAGTTTCAACTTGTGCATGGCGGGACGTTTACACAAGGAGCAGAAACATTAGCCTATGAAGTGCTTAAGGAGGAAAACGATCCATTAGGTTTCCCGCTATACCTTATCCGTATACCCGGTAAACTCGATAGGGAGGAAGTATATTGTTATCCTGATGAAGCCGAGCAGTGGATCGCTTTCCAGCACGCATTTTTACGTTGGATTAGCGACACTGCTATTGTTCCGGATGTGGTCAACTGCCATGACCACCATGTAGGGCTTGTGCCGTTTTTGATGAAGCATGCTACAGATTTTAACCATTTGGCTGATGTGAAGACATTGTTCACCATTCACAACGGTCAATATCAAGGTTGGATGACTTGGGATAAAGGGTCGCTGCTTCCGGCATTCGATACCTGGAAATGGGGACTTTTAGATTGGGATGGGTTGATAAACCCATTTGCTGCTGCGGTAAAGTGTTGCGATGCGTTCTCCACCGTAAGTGAGGGCTATTTAAAAGAACTTTTTGTGCAAGCAAATGGATTGGAAAGATTATTTCAAATGGAAGCTGACAGAGGCTTCGGGATTATAAATGGCATTGACGATGCGTACTGGAACCCCGAGCTCGATACGCAAATTCCAAAAAAGTATAAAAAATCTTCGGTAAAATCTGGCAAAAAATCCAATAAGAAAGAGTTTTGCGACGCTGCCGCACTAGACAGTAATTTGCCGTTATTGGCTTTCATAGGGCGTTTTGCGCAGGAAAAAGGAGCCGATTTGTTACCTGACATAATCACGCATATTTTTTCTACGCTTGAAGATAAAATATGTATATTTATACTGGGCTCTGGCGATGAGGCCGTTGAGGAAGCATTGCAGGAACTGCAAGATCGTTATCCGCAGCGACTAGCAACATTTATCGGTTACAATGAGCAGTTGGCCCATCAGGTGTATGCCGCAGCCGATCTGTTGCTCATGCCGTCGCGGGTAGAGCCATGTGGTTTAAACCAGTTGTATGCCATGAAGTATGGTACAGTCCCTGTCGTACATGCTGTAGGCGGTTTGAAAGATACGGTAATAGACGTTGCAGCAGCGTCTGGTTACGGTTTCCTATTCCAAGCGCCAGAGGCCGAAGCAGCAGCACAAAGCGTCGTGCGCGCGGTTGAAACGCTAAAAGACCCTAGTGTCCTGCAAAAAATTAGGCAAAAAGCAATGTCACTTGATTTTTCTTGGGATAAATCAGCAAACAAGTATATACAATTGTATGACCAATTATAAGTTTTAGCTATGGCACACAAAGTAGTATCCATCGTATTAGGTGGCGGACGTGGAACACGTCTTTCCCCCTTGACAGAACAGCGCTCGAAACCAGCTGTACCTATTGCCGGAAAATATCGTTTGGTCGATATACCCATTTCAAACTGTCTGAACTCAGGCTACAATAAGATATTTGTGCTGACGCAGTTTAACTCCGCGTCTTTGAACAAACATATCAAAAACTCCTACAACTTCAGTATTTTTAGTAAGGGTTTTGTGGATATATTGGCGGCAGAACAGACCGTAGAAGGCGATCGCTGGTTTGAAGGCACGGCAGATGCAGTTCGGCGTACGCAGAAGAATCTCCTCAATGTAGATTACGACTACGTACTGATCTTATCCGGAGATCAGCTTTATCAAATGGATTACTCGCAGCTTATCGATTTTCATGTGGATAGTAAGAGTGATGTAACCATTGCAACAATTCCGGTCAACGCCAAGGATGCTACGGCATTTGGCATTTTGAAAGCTAATGAAGACAATGAAATTGTGTCTTTTACCGAAAAGCCGGATAGCCAAGAGGTACTGAATTGGTCTTCTGAGGTATCCGATGATATGGAGAAACAAGGGCGACGTTATTTAGCCTCCATGGGCATCTATGTATTTTCCAAGGGAGTGCTGAAGAGTATGCTCACCGAAAACCCCGGAATGGATTTCGGAAAAGAGATTATCCCTGATGCTATTGAGTCCAAGAAAGTGTTAAGCTATCAGTTTGATGGATATTGGACAGACATCGGGACGATAAAATCATTTTTTGATGCTAATATCGGGTTGACAGATGATATTCCTGACTTCAACCTATTTAACGAAACTGTTTTTACCCGGGCGCGTATGCTGCCGCCTTCGAAAATATCGGGCACGACCTTAAACAATACTATTGTTTCAGACGGCTGTATTTTGAACGGTGACAAGTTGGAGCGTTCGGTTATAGGAATCCGCTCGCGTATCGGAAAAGGAACGGTCATAAAAGCAACCTACATGATGGGCATTGACTACTATGAGCCGCTAGAGGATGTACTGACCCTCGGAACCACGCAACAACCGCCCCCGGTAGGAGTGGGAGAGCGTTGTTACATCGAAAATGCTATTTTAGACAAAAATTGCCGAATAGGTAATGATGTACGTATTAAAGGTGGACCACATCTGGAAGATGGCGATTACGAAACGCATACTATTCAGGATGGTGTTGTCGTTGTCAAGAAAAATGCCGTCATATCAAATGGAACACGGATTGGCTGTTAGCCTCAAAGCAAGTGCAAACCCCTTCGCATAAAAAATGGCTACTATGATCGAACATAGTAGCCATTTTTTATTGTTAGTTGCCGAACACTTCGGCGATTTATTAAACAAGTTTTCCTAGGGCTTCTTTCATCCGACGCAACGCTTCCTTTAAGTTTTCATCGGAAGCAGCATACGATAAGCGGATATAGTTATCGTTCCCAAAAGAGTCGCCACCAACGGTAGCGATGTGTCCTTCGTTCAGTAGGTACAAGGCTAAATCAGATGAACCTTTGATCGCGTTGCCTTTGCTATCCTTCTTCCCGAAAAACGAACTGATCTCCGGGAAAAAATAAAACGCGCCCTCAGGGAGATTAGTCTTTACGCCGGGGATGTCATTCAAAAGATCATAAACGAGTTGCCGACGGCGTATGAAAGCTTCCTTCATAGTTTGTACACTTTCCAAGCCGTCCTTGTAGGCTACGATACCAGCCCGTTGTGCGATTGAGCAGGTGCCGGAGGTTGTCTGTCCTTGCAACTTATCATTGGCGGCAGCGATCTCTTTGTTCGCAGCAATATAACCTAATCTCCAACCCGTCATCGCAAATGCCTTCGAAAAGCCGTTAACGATAATTACGCGATCTTTAATGCTATCAAACTGTGCAATGGATTCATGCTTGTCCACGAAATTAATATGCTCATAAATTTCATCGGAAAGAATAAAAATATCTGGATGTTTCTCGAAAACCTTCGCCAAGCCTTCTAGCTCTTCTTTGCTATACACTGAACCAGTCGGGTTGCAAGGAGATGAAAACATGAACAACTTCGTTTTCGGCGTGATCGCCGCTTCCAATTGTGCCGGTGTAATCTTGAAATCAGACTCGATATCTGTATTGATGAAGACCGATTTTCCCTCGGCCAATACCACCATTTCCGAGTAGGACACCCAGTATGGCGTAGGAATA
Organism: Sphingobacterium paludis; assembly: GCF_004364125.1. GTDB lineage: Bacteria > Bacteroidota > Bacteroidia > Sphingobacteriales > Sphingobacteriaceae > Sphingobacterium > Sphingobacterium paludis. The sequence continues at coordinate 205,043 of NZ_SNZV01000001.1, forward strand.
ATAACTTCATCGCCCGGGTTGATCAACGTCAAAATAACGTTTGAAAGGGATTGTTTCGCACCGGTAGAAACCACGATTTGCGCAGGCTCGTAATCCAGTCCGTTTTCGTTTTTCAATTTATCCACAATGGCTTGACGCAGCTCGGGATACCCCGGCACAGGGGAGTAGCGCGTAAAATTGTCATCCAACGCTTTTTTTGCTGCAGCTTTTACATTATCGGGTGTATTGAAATCGGGTTCACCTACACTAAGACTGATTACGTTGATGCCTTTTGCAGCTAACTCACGGCCTAGCTTTGTCATCTTAAGCGTTGCCGATTCGGATAGATTATTGATCCTATCTGATAAATATGATGTCGTACTCATGATGATACAAATATATTACATACTCTTCATTAATCACATCCAAATATTGATAAAAACGAAATCAAAGACTAAAAAAATATAAATATTATTAACATACCGAAGCTTCGGGTGGGGTGTGGCTTTTTTCCAGTAGATTTGTACCATGAAACTAAAATTCGACGGATTTATACTTGCATTGCTATTTTTTATTGTTCTCGCCTATTTCTTTCCACAGCTTCACCGTTGGGAAAACGGTGAGGTACTGAATTGGATCACATCCATAGGTGTATCGCTTATCTTTTTCTTTTATGGCTTAAAGTTAAGTTTCAAGCAGATCAAAGAGGGTCTTAGCAATTGGAAGCTGCACGTATTTGTGCAACTGGCTACATTTCTTTTGTTTCCCCTGTTGGTTCTGCCGTTCTATCCGCTTGTATCCAATGCAATACAACATGATTTTTGGTTGTCGTTTTTCTTCTTGGCGGCACTGCCCTCAACTGTTTCATCATCCGTTGTGATGGTATCTATTGCTCGAGGAAATGTGCCAGCAGCGATATTTAACGCTAGTATTTCGGGGTTAATCGGCGTTCTCATCACGCCGCTCTGGATGCAGTTGTTTGTGGATTTTGGTCAAATCGATGTATTGGGTGACGTGTACTGGGGCTTGGTAAAAGAAATTCTTATACCCGTGATTCTTGGCCTGCTTCTTCAACCCGTGTTCGGCAAATGGGCATCCAGATATGGTAAACAGTTAAGTTTGTTCGATCGCTCCATTATATTGATGATTGTTTATGGAAGCTTTGCTGAATCTTTTGATAGTGGAGTTTTTGGTACTGTAAGTATCCCGTATATGATCATGGTACTCGTGGTCGTGGTCATTTTGTTTGTGTTGATTTATGCACTTATATATTGGCTATCGAAATCGGTGCTTAAGCTTAATAGAGCCGATACGATTACGGCGCTTTTTTGCGGTTCCAAAAAATCCTTAACACATGGCTCGGTCTTCGGAAAGTTTTTGTTTGTTAATTCAAGCAGTGCGGGCCTTTATTTTCTTCCTTTGATGGTGTTTCATGCGTTCCAAATATTGGTCGTCACGATTATCGCCCAGCGCTACAATACACGTTTTGAAGAGAATAAGTAAGGGCTTGTATCATCTTTTTGTCTGTAGGACATAGACCATGGGAATTTTTCAAATACGTTTCCAGTCGGTTGTTCGAAGGCGTTTTATTTATATAAAGGTAAGGTTAATCGTTCATCAGCTTTGTCGTGTTGCTAAAGTTATCTAAAAGATATAACATGGTTACCACTGCAAAAAAAAACGCGCATAGATCATCAGTCTGTGCGCGTTTTGCGTGTAATGATGATATTAGCTTCCGTAGATCTCGTTAAGCTCTTTCGCTAGGCGGATACCAGCTTTTAGTAAGCAGTCTTCCATGCGATACTTATATTGATAAATATATTCATAGCGCAGGTTAGCATTTTTTGCTACGTCATCGTAAATGATGTTCGCCAGCTGATGAGATTCATACAACCATTCCTCCAAGCTGCTTTCCGTATATTGTCTATAGTGCGCAGCGTTGTATATATCGAGAACGCGTGCGTACTCGGTGTAGCTGTATTTCTCATTATCCACCAAGTCGGAATCCCAAACGCGATGGATATTTGCTTTTCTTCCAAAAAACTCGACCTCAATCTTGTTTCCACCCAAATCTTCTGCCCGACTCACATGCATGGGCTGGTGTGCATCAGCGAGCAAGTGAATGATGAAGTACAGGTTTTGCTGTTGCACTTTGCTGTCGCCGCTTTTTTGTTTAGCCTCTCCTTTGATCCGCAGGTAGGATTTATACAGGTTTTCCGCAGGCGAGGCAGCCAAAGCGGCAGAAAAGGCTTCATAGCTCAGGTTGCCAGCAGTGTTGATAAAGTGAGAATTCCCGGTGCGATTCAAGCCCGGATCAGGGTCTGATTTAATAAAGTCGGCCCAATTTGACCAATAGGCCAATTTCTGGTTGCCGATAAGCTTATGGATGTTTTTCTTTGCCTTTTTATTGAGGTGGTTTTCTGCAATTTCCGCGATGACGCGATGTCCTGTCATGCCCCAAGCGGCGGCCCAATTATGGTGTAAGAAAAGAATGCAAACGATAGCAAGTCTTAAAAAATTCTTCATGCGAGTTGATTTTGAAACGTCGACACAAAGGTAAGGAAAGCTAGTTTATCCCAAGCGATGTCACTTAAAAATTTCGAAGCCATATTTGGCCGTCGACCAAAACTGATCCAGTGCGATGATCCTTGGTTTGAAAAATGAAATGAGAGTCGGCCAGTCGGCTTGATTAAAGATGGATGCTTTTTCTTCCATGGGTTGGCTCACTCGTGCTATTTCTTTTCCATACATATCTTGGTAGGCATCTTCCCATATCCACTCTTCTTCAAGCTCAGTGTGTAACACGGTTTTGTAGGCCAGTAGTTGTTCATACATCAACGATCGTATGCCGGCATCAGGATGAGTGAGTTCGATACCTATGTGGGCAGATTTTCCCTCCGCTTCCATACGGAAATACAGATGCTTCACACCCGTTTTATAGTTTATCCAGTTTATTTTCGTCCCTTCTTCGCCGGGCACCAAGGTCATAAACTGACCAAAGCTGGTCCAAAATTTTTCCTTCAATTTTTTTGCTTCGTCTCGGGTATACAAGGTGTTCTCCTTTGCTTATTTTTTCAAAACTATTAAATTCAGCCCAAACTTTTGCATGGGCTATGCTGTTTACTGAACATGATGGATCGTAAAAAATCATTGTTGCTCCTTACCGCTGTAGCGGCAGGGACAACACTCTATAATCTTTTAAAACCTGTAAGGTCAAATGTTCCTGTCATACAAGGATTTGAGAAGGAAAAATATCTAGGCGATTGGTATGAAATCGCTAGGTTAGATTTTTTCTGGGAAAGGAACCTGAAAAATGTTATGGCTTCTTATGCACTCAACGACGACAGGAGTATTCGCGTCATCAACCAAGGTTATGACGTCGTAAAAGAAAAGTATAAGCAAAGCAGGGGGAAAGCGCTGTTTGTGCGCAATGAAGACGAAGGCGCACTGAAGGTTTCTTTTTTCGGGCCATTTTATGCCGGCTACAATATTGTCATGATCGACGAAGACTACCAACATGCATTGGTTTTCGGTCAGAATCTAGACTATATGTGGTTGCTATCGCGTGAGAAGAGTATGCCCGAGGAAATTAAAACTAATTATCTCGCGTATGCGCAGAAATGCGGCTATGCGATCGAAAAATTGGTGTGGACGAAGCAAGATTAAGAACACTTTCAGCAATAAATCGATCCTGCCAAATGCCACAAAAAAAGCCTGGAGCATACCAGGCTTTTTTGTGGAGAATATCGGAGTCGAACCGATGACCTTTTGGCTGCCAGCCAAACGCTCTAGCCAGCTGAGCTAATCCCCCTTTTTTCTAAAATCAAGCAAATATAGGATTTAAAATGGAATAATCAATTGTGCGATCAGAAATAATTAACGTCGAAATTTCGTCCAAATCATCGGCTGTGATGCGGTTTCCCATGCCGGCGTTAAATGCTTGGCTGAGAATCAGCGCCGTATCTTTTCGTTCTGACTCTTTGATAAGATTAGATCCCTGATAAAAATTGATCAGGGATGTAGAAAAAGAAATAAATATATCGAATGAAAACCCTTGTTCGTGCTGTATAGCATTACGCATAAACTTTTCGAAGTCTTGGATTGCCATGTCCCGTTGGTGTACAGTCATACTACAAAAGTAATTCTTCAGTACGTCAAAAACAGCACTGGCTAATTTTTTTTGATCTTTTTATTGCACAGTTGATGTGTCCGTAGCTGTTTCCGTTGATGATTGTCCGGTACAGCCTCTGCCGAAAACGACCCATAGCGCCACGATAAAAACAAGAATCAGCAACCACCAAATCCCTTTGTTCTTTGTTGCTTTTTTTACAGACTCTGGCGTATGCACGGGCGTTGGTTCTGTCGTGGCATGTTGTGGCGGCGACGTATGCGTTGGATCCACGATGGCATCGGCTGGCGTTGCTGGCGGAACGCTATTGTGCAATCCGGAGTCGCCATCGGTATTGACCACCACAGGCGCAAGATCTGCTGGTACCTGTGCCAAGAAATCGTCCTGATTGTTGTCCAATAAACCCTTTACATAGTCGACATCCCACTGCTGTCCTCCTTTACTGATAGCCGAAAATATGGCCGGAAGCACCGCAATAACAAGCGTGTGAACGTTTGCTCCTTCAATACCCAAATATTGGTGCAGGCTATCGCTTATGTAAGCGGAATTATTTGCCGTGATATCTTCCAGCAGCTCCTGTTCTGCGTTTGCGCTAATAGCAGTTGTATCTATCGAGGTCGTAGAAGGAAGTGGCGGATCCTGCGCCGTAAAGCGTGCTTCGGCTTTCATCAGGATGCTTTGCAACTGATTTTTGTCTTTACGTTGGAGTGCGACAAGTAAGATAGGAATGATGGCATCTAAACTTTGATCCACCCGCAGGGGAGTTTCTCCCATCGTATTTGCAAGTGCGTGTCTCCGGTCTTCTCTGAAAATGCTTTTTACAGCATTGATTAACGAATTATCCATAGTCGTCTCTTTATCGTTTCAAAGAAGGAACAATTCGGTCCACCTTTTGTTTTCGCGTTTGCCGCCCGGAGTTAACACTAAGTTTATATAAAGATTTTATCTTTACGGACACAAACGAGATAAAATGAAGAAGAGCTTATTTTTACTATTTCTATTCATCGCCACATCGAGCGCATTGTATTCCCAACAGAAGCCGAAGTACATTTTTTTTATGATCGGTGACGGAATGGGGCTGAATCAAATTAATTTGACGGAGGTTTTTCTGGCTGCGCAGGCCGATCGAAATACCGTGTTTCCGTTGGTATTCTCTACCTTTCCGCATGCTACCTTCGCCACATCCTATTCACTTTCGCACGGCGTTACCGATTCTGCAGCCGGCGGAACGGCGCTAGCGGTAGGCAAGAAAACAAAAAACGGCGTTCTGGCTATGGATAGTAGCGGTACGATCAGCTATAAAAGTATTGCCTATGCGGCCAAAGAAGCTGGCCTTAAAGTCGGGATTACCACCTCTGTCAGTATAGACCATGCGACACCGGCTTCATTCTATGCAAAACAACCTAACCGCGGTCGCTATTATGAAATAGGTCTCGATCTTGCTGCTTCCAATTTTGATTTCTTTGCTGGCTCAGGCTTCTTAAGTCCAGACAAAAACGTAGATAAGAAGTCGGTACCATCGCTGTTTCCGAAGTTTAAAGAAGCAGGCTATACATTGGCTTATGGCATCGACGATTTCAACAGTATAAAGGGTAAAGCCAATAAGATCATTCTGATGGGTGCAAAAGGTTCGGACAATGAATCGTTGAAATATGCTATTGATCAAACACCCCAGGATTTAACCCTGGAGCAGATCACACAATCGGCGATCGCATCCCTTCAGGATAATGAAAAGGGATTTTTCCTGATGGTTGAAGGCGGAAAGATCGATTGGGCATCGCATGCCAATGATGCGACGACGACGATCCGCGAGATGTTAGACTTTAATAAAGCCGTGAAGCGTGTATATGAGTTCTATAAACAACATCCAGACGAAACTCTTGTTATCGTAACTGCGGATCATGAGACTGGCGGTGTGGCTATTGGAAATGGAGGTAGCAGACTGCAGACGAAATTGCTAGGAAACCAACGTATCTCACAAGGTGAGCTATCAAAACGTATCGCCGCGTTGAGAAATGCCAAACAAAGCGCGAGTTGGGCGGATGTGAAAACACTGTTAAGCGAAAACGTTGGTCTTTTTGATAAAGTTAAGGTTAGTCCTGAAGAAGAGGCTTCGCTGGTTGCTATATACCAAAAGAGTTTCGTCAACCATGAAGAAGAGACCGCAAAAAGTCTTTACGCCACAGACGACAAGTTGGCTAGCGAAGCAATCAAGATTTTGAACAAAGCTGGATCGATCAGCTGGGCATCAGGAAATCATTCGGCAGCCTATATTCCTGTTTTTGCGGTGGGCGTGGGGGCGGAGCGCTTTTCCCATAAAATGGAAAATACCGATATCCCAAAAAAATTAGCAGATATCACTGGTTTTGTTATAGAATAATCATCCTTATCGCCCAAAAAACGCCACCTGTACCATGTTGCTACAGGTGGCATTTTTTTAAAAAGGCAGGTCTTCTTCCTGTTCCGCGCTATCTTCCACGCCTACTTTTTGACCATTATTGTTGTTGTTTAAAGCCATAAACTGGCTTACCCTAATTTCACAAGACTCCCTCTTGATACCATTGACATCCACATACTCTTGGTAGGTTAGTGATCCCTGCACCAGTAAGCGCGTGCCCTTTTTGGCGTGCTTTTCCAGCTTTTCCGTTAGTTTTCCCCAAAACACCAAATTGTGCCAATAGGTGATCTCGAGCCATTCGCCCTGTGCATTTTTCGTATACTCGTTTGTTGCAAAACGAACATTTGAAACCTTCGTCCCCTGATTTGTGGATTTGACCTCGGCATCGGCACCTAGCCGCCCGATTAGCTGTACAGAATTAATTAGCATGTTCATAATTTTAACTTTTTAATTGTAAATATGTATTTCTTATGTTAAATTTATATCGCATCATTCTTAAGCTCACGATGTAAAATTGCAAGGATTGGCTTAGGCTAATCGGTAGTTAATCAATTATAGACGTTTATAAGCGATTGTAAACGGTTAAAACGGGTAATGAATTATGGAAAAGAAATTTTGCTTAGCGTGTAGTGCGCTTATCCGCGGGAGGTCAGACAAAAGGTTTTGCGACGACGGCTGTCGCAATGCACACAACAACAAAATTAATAGCGTACCCAATAATTTTGTTCGGCAAATCAATACCACCCTCCGAAAAAACAGACGTATACTGGAAACGCTTCTCGGTGAGGAGAAGATGCTAAAAATTTCGCGAGAAAATCTACTTAAGACAGGTTTGGATCTGGATTACTTCACCAATCAGCTTTGTAATGCAAAAGGTCAGGTTTATTGTTTCGTCTATGAATTTGGTTATTTGGCTATAGCGGACGACCTCTATTTATTGGTTAAGCAAAAGCTGCCTGTTTCACCCCGCATCGATGTAGCTAAGCCGACTAATCGAATGCCAGACCTGGATCACATCATCCGTTGATGAAGCAACGCCGATAGGTGTTACTCAGAAAGGGCGCTATCGGTGAGCGTTCGATATGTCTGTAGGTGCAACGCAGTCCGCCTGTGCTACGTCATGCATGTGTAGTTTTTGGTTTTGCAGCATTATTTTCGTTGCGTTAAACGTAATTTCTGATGATCTTTGTCTGGAATTCAGCTTTCGGTATAGCCATAGAGCAAACGGACTGGAAGCTATTAGCACTATAAAAATTTATAAGAAATGACATTGATAGACGGTTTAAATTGGAGACATGCAACGAAGGCTTACGATGCAACAAAAAAAGTGAGTCAGGAAGATTTAGACAAAATAATTGAGGCCGCACGGTTAGCGCCTAGCTCTTCGGGCTTACAACCGTTTCGTTTGGCCGTGATCTCCGATCCGGAAACGAAAAATAGGTTGGCCGAGGGGGCATTTAACCCGGAGTGTATGCGGGAGTGTTCGCATGTATTGGTATTTGCTGCGTGGGATGAATACACAGAAGCGCGGATTGATACCATATACAATAAAACCACCGATGAGCGGGATATGCCGCGAGGTAGATTTGATCGCTATACGGACATGATCAAGGAAATGTATGCAGCACAGACCAGTGAGCAACATTTTATTCATGCTTCCAAGCAAGCTTATATCGCTTTCGGCTTGGCTTTGGCGCAGGCCGCCGAGTTGCGCATAGATTCGACACCTGCGGAGGGTTTTGATAACGACGTTGTGGACAAGGTGCTTCAATTGAAGGAGAAGGGCTTGCGTAGTGTTTTGGTAATGTATGTGGGGTACCGCGATGAAGAACGGGATTGGCTGGCGCCGATGAAGAAAGTCCGCAATGATGTAGCAGATTTTGTATTGACTTACTAAACAAAAGGGGAGCCGCTGCTCCCCTTCGCGTATATCCACTTTTAACGATGGTCTTTAGCCTTCAAGTTCCATGATTTCCTCGGCTAGCGTTTCCCATTCCTGTTGGAGTTTTTCTAGCGCGGCTTTATCCGAGTTATAGGCCCTAGTCGTTTCTTGCAGTTTGCTAGCATCGGAATAGATGTCTTCCTGCGCAAGCTGCAATTCGAGATCTTTTAGGCGTAGCGTGCCTTCATTGATTTTCTGTTCCAGGCTTGACAACGCTTTGTGCTTGCGCTGCAGCAAACGATTCGTGTCTTCGCCCAAAGGTGCCTTTTCTTTTTTAGGTTCTTCCTTCACGACTTTCTTCTCCGGCTTCGTCTCATTCTTTACCGGCCGCTTGGCATTCCATAGCTCATACTCTTCGTAGGTGCCGGGATACTGTTTTATCTCTTTATCTTCGATAAACCATATTTTGTTAGCCACATGGTCCAAGAAATAGCGATCGTGGGATACCACAATGAGGGTGCCTTCATACTGTTGCAAGGCTTGGATCAGGATATTTACCGATGCCATATCCAAATGGTTGGTCGGTTCATCCAGTACCAAGAAGTTGGCATCTGCAGTCAAGGCTTTGGCAAGGGCCACCCTCGATTTCTCACCACCGGAAAGCACTTTTATTTTCTTGAATACATCGTCGCCAGTGAATAAGAAACAGCCCAAAATAGACCGCAATTCCGTTTCCGTATGTTTCGGTGCAAAGGCGACCAACTCTTGTAACAAGTTATTCTCCAAGTGGAGCGCTTCCAGCTGGTGCTGCGCAAAAAAGGTTTGTGATACATTATGGCCTTTTGTACTGCTACCGCTGTAGTCTTGGTCGGCATCGGCCACAATACGCAGGAGCGTAGACTTTCCTTTTCCGTTAGCCCCAATAAGTGCTATCTTGTCACCCTTTTCTATAATGGCGCCTGTATCGTGTAGTATGTCGAGATTGGGATACGACTTGGAAAGATGTTCCAAAGTCACGACATGTCGACCCGAGGGCTTAGAGAATTTAAAGCTGAAGTTAACCGATGGATTATCATCATCTACATCATCTATCTTTTCCATTCTGTCTAGCGCTTTAATGCGTGACTGCACCATTTTTGCTTTGCTAGCTTTTGCACGGAAACGCTCGATAAGCTTCTCTTCTTGCTTTATTTTTGCTTGCTGATTTTTAAACTGATTGCCTTGGATCTCCTCCCTTAAGGATTTCTCCTCCAGATAGAAGGAGTAATTGCCGGCATATACCGTTAATTTGCCCTTGCGAGATTCGACCGTCTTATTGATAATTCGGTCAAGGAAATAGCGGTCATGCGATACGATAACAATTGCACCTTCAAAGGCTTGCAGGTAGTTTTCCAACCATTTTATGGACGGAAGATCCAAGTGGTTGGTGGGCTCATCCAAAAGAAGGATATCGGGCGTTTGCAACAGGATGCGCGCTAGCATCACCCGCATACGCCAGCCTCCCGAAAATGTGGCAAGAGGGCGTTGCTGCTCTTCTTCCGAGAAGCCCAGACCCGCTAAGATCTCGTGTGCGCGAAATTCGATGCTGTAGCCATCCAAGGCTTCAAACTCCATTTGTTTGTCGCTCAATTTGTTCAGAATATCATCTGAATAGTCGGTCTCCAATTTCTGCAAAAGAACTTCAATCTCCGCATGGAGCTGGTTTTGACGTTCAAATGCTTCCATGGCTACATGGACAATACTTTTATCCGAGTGGTAGGAGAGCAAATCTTGATTGAGGTAGCCGATCTTTAGATCTTTTGCCATAGAAATGCTTCCAGAAGTAGGCGAGTAGTCACCTACGATTAATTTGAGTAAGGTAGATTTTCCTGCGCCATTTGCACCGATCAAACCCGCCTTATCTCCCGGTTTTATATGCCAATTGGCATCGTCATACAGTGCACGCGATCCAATCTCGAATGTTAAATTGTTAATTGATATCATTTGCTACAAAAGTAATGAATATTTCTGCTTCTTTGGCTACCTTTGCAGATATGTACAAACTAGTCAAACCTTTGTTCTTTTCCATGAATCCTGAACTGGCCCACCACCAGGTAACGGGCGGCTTGCGTAAATTCAATAAGATTTGGGGCTCTAAGACATTGCTCAAGGCGCTCTATCGTGTCGAAGACAAACGTCTTGAACGGGAAGTATTTGGTCTGACCTTTAAAAACCCGGTCGGCCTTGCTGCCGGATTTGATAAGAATGCGGAATATATCGAAGAGATGGCGGGTCTAGGCTTCGGTTTTATAGAAATCGGAACCGTCACGCCGCGTCCGCAGCCCGGTAATGATAAGCCACGTATGTTTCGGCTGGTGCCCGATGAAGCCCTTATTAACCGTATGGGCTTTAACAACCAGGGAGCAGATGTCGCGGCAGGGCGCTTACAAAAGTTGAGCAACCGAAAGGATTTGATCATCGGCGGCAATATCGGTAAAAATAAGCTGACACCTAATGAAGATGCGGTGCAGGACTATATCTATTGTTTTCGCGCGCTGTTTGATTATGTAGACTATTTTGTGGTAAATGTGAGCTCTCCAAACACACCGGGACTTCGTGATTTGCAAGAGAAGGAGCCGCTAAAAAATATTCTCCATACGCTTCAGCAATTGAACGGCGAGAAAACGAATCCTAAGCCTATTTTATTGAAAATAGCACCTGATCTGACAAACGCGCAATTGGATGATATCGTTGAAATAGTAACAGAAACGAAGATAGCTGGTGTGATTGCCACAAACACAACGATTTCTCGCGAAGGCTTGCAAAGTGAAGCCGCGCTCGTCAGCGAGATGGGCGGCGTGAGTGGTAAACCTTTGACCAAGCGTTCAACAGCGGTTATCAAATATTTGGCAGATCGCTCCAATCGGTCATTTCCGATTATTGGCGTGGGCGGCATCCACTCCGCTGAGGATGCGATTGAAAAGTTAAACGCGGGGGCAAGCCTCGTTCAGCTGTATACTGGATTCATTTATGAGGGCCCTGCTTTAGTCAGTAAAATATGTAAAGCGCTGCTGCGCTAGTGTTTTCATCCCTCTATTCGCCATCAAAAAACGATCTGCAAGAAGAAAGCGCTCAATTTAGTATGAAGCGCTTTTATTTTTTTTCCGAAGGATCTTTTAAAAAGAGATTATCTTAAAAGCACTACTTTTAAAGCACTACCCTTGTAGATACCATACATCAGTCTTATTTTAGTTTAACAAGTTCTACTCTTCGGTTTTGCGCTTTGCCCTCCTCCGTACCGTTGTCAGCTATCGGATCTTCTTGTCCGAAACCTTTTGATGTTAGTCGGTCTGCACTTATTCCCGATTTTGTAATTTCATTTTTTACTGCTGTCGCACGGCTCTCGGACAGTTTTTGGTTGTGCTCTTTGGTACCGACATTGTCGGTGTAACCATGAATTGCGATTTTTAATGCTGTGTTTTTCGAAAGCACTTTGATAATTTCCTGTATTGCTTCGGTGCCTTCCGGTTTAAGCGTGGCTTTATCTGTTTCGAAGTTGATGTGCAGAACAGACTTACCGGTTTCTGTAAGGTCGCTTTCGATCTTATCCGATGTTATTTTTTTAATCGTCTGCTCGAAAGGCTTTTCTTGCACAATCTGTATGGAGGTGGAATTGCCTTTGTCTTTGTCAAGGGCTATATAAACGTTCCCATCGTCTCGGCGGATTATATAGGTTGCCATGCTATTATTCCATATATCAATGCTGCCATTGCTTCCGGCATACGTACAAAGTTCGGTATATTTGTCTTTTCGGGCGTCGAGCAAGCGGCCTTCGAATACTTTAACCCCTCCAGCGTTTACGATAGCGTCTTCAAAGCTCTTGGTGAGATAGCGTCCGCTCACTTCGTTCTCACTTTTGTTCTTTCTATCGGGATGTACGTGCGCGCGGAACGTTTTTCCCTCGACTTCGTAAATATCGTCCGGGGTGACGAATACAATGAAATCAAAATTACTAACCTTGGGTTTGTTGATGTATAAAGAACCCTCAGGTGCGGTGAAGAATGGAAAATCACCGATATCAACGGTAGAAACCGGAATCCTGGTTATATCAAAGGCAGCATGTTCTGAGCTAACGCTTGCTGTCGCCGCTTGATCCAAAGCTTCGCTTTGTTCAGTAGAAACGCTGTCGGTATTGTCAGTTTCCGTGGTTTTAACAGGGTTGCAGGCGAACAGCAAATGGGCTGTGACGCATATGATCGATATTCTTTTCATGAGTGCAATGGTTGTTATAATCCGATAAAGAGTTGTTAACAAAACGTTTATTCTTTTCAAATGTATGAAAAATACATGCACGCTTGCTGAAATTCTTCTCAAAAAATTGTGTAATGTTTTATTGGATCATCTTACCTAACCTTAACTAAGTGCTTCCCAAATACCGCTTATTCCGGTCCATGGCGATTCGTAGTATGCAAAAAAAAGCGACCAAACTTACGTCTGATCGCCACTGTTATGGTTTGTTTTAGATAGGTGATTAATCAAACCAAGTAGAGACATCATCTTTGCTAGGCATAGCGATGTCAAGTTTCATCTTTTTGCGTAATCCGCCGAGGTCATTAAATACTTTATTTGGATTGGCTTCCTTTAATAATTCGATCGTTGTTAAGCCCATTTTCTGCAAAACGGGTACCCATTCAGCGGGGACACCCTCTGCTACGAAGTCTTCTACAGATGCCATTTTCGCCACTTTTTCCGGGCGCATTTGCGGAAAGAAGAGTACTTCCTGTATGGATGCATTGTTTGTTAAGAACATAATCAATCGGTCCATTCCTATACCGAGGCCCGAAGTCGGCGGCATACCATACTCGAGTGCTCGTAAGAAATCCTGATCAATAAACATGGCCTCGTCATCGCCTTTTTCAGATAAACGCAGCTGATCCTCAAAACGTTCGCGTTGGTCGATTGGGTCGTTTAATTCGGAGTAGGCGTTGGCGATTTCCTTACCACATACCATCAACTCGAAACGCTCTGTAAGTTCGGGGTTGTCTCGATGCTTTTTTGTCAATGGAGACATTTCAATCGGGTAGTCGGTAATGAAGGTAGGCTGTATATAATTTCCCTCACATTTTTCGCCGAAAATTTCATCGATTAACTTGCCTTTCCCCATTGTTTCATTCACCTCGATGCCCATGCCTTTCGCCGCTGCACGAATTTCATCTTCGGTTTTACCGATGATATCAAAGCCAGTGAAGTCCATAATGGACTGCGCCATCGTGACACGTTTGTAGGGGGCTTTAAAATCAATATGGTGTTCGCCAAAGGTTGCTGCTGTGCTGCCATTAACCGCTAAGGCGCAGTGCTCCAACATGCGTTCGGTGAAACTCATCATCCAGTTGTAGTCTTTGTAGGCTACGTAAATTTCCATGACTGTAAACTCCGGGTTATGGGTTCTATCCATACCCTCGTTACGGAAGTTTTTAGAAAACTCGTATACACCTTCAAATCCGCCAACGATCAGTCGTTTCAGGTACAGCTCATTCGCAATACGCATGTATAGCGGGATGTTCAATGCATTATGGTGCGTTGTAAACGGACGTGCTGTTGCACCTCCCGGGATGGACTGCAGGATCGGCGTTTCTACCTCCATATAGCCTGCGTTATTGAAAAAGTCCCGCATTGCTGTAAACAGCTTAGTACGCTTTATGAATACATCACGGTTTTGCGGATTAACAATAAGGTCTACGTAGCGCATGCGGTAGCGTTGCTCCGGATCAGTAAATGCATCAAACGTTTTGCCTTCCGCTTCCTTCACGATAGGGAGGGGGCGGAGCGATTTCGTTAAGATGGTTAACTTTTCTACGTGAATTGATATCTCTCCCGTTTGCGTGGTAAAAACATAACCTTCAACACCAACAATATCACCGATGTCTAACAGTTTTTTAAATACCGTGTTATAAAGTGTTTTATCTTCGCCTGGGCAGAGGTCGTCACGTTTTACATAGGCTTGCACGCGACCGGTAGCATCCTGAAGTTCCATGAAAGATGCGCTTCCCATCACCCGACGGCTCATGATGCGCCCTGCCAAGCGAATGCTCTTATAATTTAATTTATCTCTGTCGTAATTTTCTAAAATGTCGGCTGCGGATGCATTGACTTCAAATTCGTCTGCCGGATAAGGATTAATTCCTAAATCGAGTATCGCTTGAAGATTCAGTCTGCGCTGTTGTTCCTGTTCGGATAATACAGTACTCATGTATTAATATTTAAAATGCTAGATAAGAACGCAAAAATAATAAAAAAAGCTAATCTTGTACGCTGGCTTCCAAAAAAAGCAATGGGTCTGCTTATTCGCCAGAAGCTATCTCCGCGTTTCAAAAAGCCCTTTTTCAGGGGATATGTAGCTAGAAATACAAGCCCCGATAGCGTTTTACCTCAGGGTGGGTTAATGCGGTAAATAAAAGACATTCGTTTTTCGTACTTTGCGTAGGGACGCCTTAGCAAAAATATTGACCGGAGAATGATTATTATTTTGTTTTTTTTGAAAATATAAATTATCTTTGCACCTCGATTGTTGAATATACGTAATCATAAGATAAAATGAAAAAAGATTTGCATCCATCAAACTACAGATTCGTAGTTTTTAAAGATATGTCTAATGACTATGCTTTCTTAACAAAATCATGTGTAGACACGAAAGAGTCAATTACATGGGAAGATGGTAATGAGTATCCATTAGTAAAATTAGAGATTTCTCATACATCACACCCATTCTACACGGGTAAAATGAAATTAGTTGATACAGCAGGTCGTATTGACAAATTCCGTAGCCGTTACAACAAGAAGTAATTCGCTGTACAGGCAAAACAACTTTGTCCCGATAAGTTCGCTTATCGGGATTTTTTTATGTAATTTTATCATCAACTATGTTGGAAGTTGTATTACATGATCGCGCTGAATGGCGGGAACATTTGCTGCCTTTGGTTTATACGCGCCCAGTGAGTGACCTTCGGGTTGGCATCCTCACACTGAGTGAAAAGTGGAAACTTAGGCTTTCAACACCTATCTATTTCTATACTTCTCCCTATCTTCAACAAAAATTTCCAGCAGCTCCGCATTCTGTATGTTACCTGGTTATTCGCGGTAACTTACTTCCATCCGAATCGTTGATTCAAGTGCTTCAAGGATTGTCCTCACAAAGCGTTCTCATGAAAGACGGGCAATGGATTGCTTACAAAGTTGATCATTGGATGGATGAGCCTGATCTCGCTACCTTCAACAGGATCGATTTTACAGACTACTTGGCTCAAGTTTGTTTCTTAGAGGATATTTATCGGCTGAATGCGGTCGAGTTGGCAGCCGATTACGCCCTGCTCTGTGCAGGCAAAACATCCGCGCAACTGGATGATTCGAACCGCGTATTAGGTGAACAGCTGTTTGTCGGGCAGGATGTCGCTTCGTTATGCAGTACTTTCAATACGCAAAGTGGGCCCATTTATATAGGTGATGGCGCGATTATAGAAGAAGGGTGCTTTCTGCGGGGTCCGATTGCTATCTGTGCAGGAGCGCGTGTCAAGATGGGGAGCCGTTTGTATCCAAATGTGACCATAGGTCCAAACGCCACCGTAGCGGGCGAGGTGAATAACAGTGTGCTTTGGGGAAATTGTGCAAAGGGCCACGATGGCTATCTCGGTTGTTCTGTTATCGGAGAGGGATGCAACATAGGGGCAGGTAGCAGTAATTCCAATCTGCAAAATAACTGGAGCAACGTATCGATTTACGATTACCAGGAGGCGGGCTTTCGGGATACTCGGGTTCCTAAAGTAGGCACCTTTATGGGCGACTATGCAAGCTGTGGTATTAACTCTTCCATCACCACAGGTAATATTATTGGTGTGGGAACGCAGATTGCAATGTCAAATATTATTCCCAAATTTGTGGCTGACTTTTGCTGGGTAACCGATAGAAAAAGGGAATCTTACCGCTGGCATAAATTTGAAACCATGCTGCGTGATAGGGCAGCAATAAAAAAAGAACATCTGGAAGATCTGGACGTTCAGATATTACACGATGTATATAGCCTCACGGAGGCTCAGAGACAACGATATTTAGAAACAGAATAAAATATAGAGTATTATGCGTAAAAACATTGTAGCAGGAAACTGGAAGATGAATCTTGACTATGAAAAAGGCTTAAGTCTTTTTTCAGAGATTGTTAATATGGTGAAAGATGAAGTTGTGGGCAACCAAGAGGTTGTTGTATGCAGCCCAGCCATTCATTTGTACAGTATCGGTAAGCTGGCATCGCCGGTAAGCAATGTAGCCGTTGGTGCCCAAAATATCCACCAGGCCGAGTCGGGGGCTTATACTGGAGAAATTTCAGCAAGCCAGGTTAAGTCGGTAGGAGCGAGCTACGTCATCTTAGGCCACTCGGAGCGTCGGGCTTATTTCGGCGAGACAGAAGCTTTACTGACGGAAAAAGTGAATGCGGCCCTTGCCCACGGATTGGCGCCCATTTTCTGTATAGGTGAAACGAAGGAAGAGCGGGAAAGCGGAAAATTTTTCGATGTCATCAAGGCACAGTTGGAGGGAGGCGTTTTTCACTTGTCGGGTGAAGAGTTTGCCAAAGTCGTGTTGGCTTACGAGCCTGTTTGGGCAATTGGTACGGGTCTTACGGCTTCACCGGAGCAAGCGCAGGAAGTGCATGCCTTCATTCGTGAACGTGTTTCCGCGAAATATGGCGAAGAGCTAGCGAACAATACGACGATTCTTTATGGCGGAAGCTGTAACCCAGGTAATGCCAAAGATCTCTTTTCTCAAAAAGACATTGACGGCGGATTGATTGGCGGAGCTTCATTGAAGTCACGTGATTTTCTGGATATCGTTAAGGTGTTTAACGACTAACAATGAGATATTCATCCGTCACGTTTACCTCGTCCAATATGGAGGATTGGCAGAAGGATTTGTTAATCTCTTCGCTGGGCGAGATTGGGTTTGATACGTTTGAAGATACGGATCAAGGTTTTGCGGCTTACATTCCAGCCGCAAACCTTGATATACAAGCGTTGGAAACGGTGCTGTTGGCTGAAACCGAAGGTTTCGACGTGGCATATACCGTGAAAGAAGTCGAAGACCAGAATTGGAACACACTGTGGGAAAGCAATTTTAACCCCATTGTTGTGGACGATTCTTGCTACGTTCGGGCTACCTTTCATGAGCCGCGCCCAGACATACCATACGAAATCGTAATCGACCCAAAAATGTCATTCGGTACGGGCCATCACCAAACCACGTCCATGATGTTATCCTACATTCTAGAGCATGACTTTCTAGACAAAGAGGTGTTGGACATGGGCTGTGGCACAGGTATTCTAGCAATTTTGGCTATTAAGCGTGGTGCCAAAAGCGTCTTGGCAGTGGATTATGATGATGTGTGTGTGGCCAGTGTGGAGGAAAATAAGCTACTTAACGACACCCCAATGATTACGTCCGCTTTAGGATCGAAAGAGGTGCTCGAAGGGCAGGTATTCGATGTTATCTTGGCAAATATCAATCGTAATATATTGTTGGATCAGCTTGATCAATACAGCGCGAGTACACGAATTGGCGGCGTGCTCTACATCAGTGGTTTTTACGCGGTGGAAGATTTAATGATCCTTCGTGAAAAAGCCGAATCCGTTGGGTACACCTATGAAAGTATGAAAGTGCTTGACGCGTGGTGTTCGGCGAAGTTTAATAAAATTAAATAATGCGCATTCATTTTATTGCCATCGGTGGTGCTGTGATGCATAATTTGGCTATTTCCTTAGCTGAACAGGGGCATCAGGTTACGGGATCAGACGATCAAATCGTTGAGCCGTCCCGATCGAGGTTGAAAAAGGCAGGCTTATTGCCTGCGAAGGTGGGGTGGTTTCCCGAAACTATTGCAGAAGACATTGATGCTGTGATCTTGGGTATGCATGCCGAAGTCGATAATCCCGAACTTTTGCGCGCACAAGAACTGAATATAAAGATATATTCTTTTCCAGAATTTATCTATGAACAAAGTGTCAACAAAACGCGTGTAGTCGTAGCGGGTACCTATGGCAAAACAACCATCATGAGTATGGTGATGCATGTGCTTAAAAAATTGGGTAAAGATTTTGATTACCTAGTGGGCGCGCAGTTAGAAGGTTTTGATTCGTTGATCAAGCTTACTGTACACAACAAAATTATCTTATTGGAGGGCGATGAATATTATGCATCGCCGATTGACCATCAATCGAAATTCCATCTTTTTCATCCCAATATTGCGTTAATAAGTGGCGTGGATTGGAATGCAAGCCGTACGAACATCAGCCGAGAAGATTACTTTCAACAATTTGAGACATTTATCGATACGATTGTAAAGAAAGGAACATTGATTTATAATAAGGATAATGAGCATCTTCGAGAAATTGTAGAAGAAACGTCTGACTGTAAAATTAACCGACATGGCTATCGGTTACCCGAGTATTCGATCAATAAAGGAGTTACCTATTTGCATCTGGGAGAGGAACGTATACCCTTACAAGTTTTTGGTAAATTAAACCTGTCTAATATTGCTGGCGCCTACACCGTGTGCGAATGGCTAGGCGTAAAGCGACTAGAATTCTACGATGCCATTCGCGATTTTAAAAGCTCAATACGCTATCTTGAATTTGTTGCAAGTGACAATGAGCGGGTCGTTTATCAGGACTTTAATTACTCCTCATATAAGCTTCAAACCAGTATCCATGCGGTCAAGGAGCAATTTCCCGATCAAGGGTTGGTGACCATCATTGAGCTGAACCCTTACGATATCTCCAATCCCGGTTTTCTTGAACAATATCACGCCTCTATGGATGAGTCAGATTATGCTGTCGTTCTCGTAAACAAGGACGCTATTAAGGACAAAAATATATTAATAAGTAATTTAGAAGTGGAAATTGAGCGTGTTTTTAATCATAAAAACTTCACTTTTCTAAAAGACGTTTCTTCCTTAGAAAAATACCTGGAAGGCTTCAAATCCTTGGGTTTTAATCTATTATTTATGATATCTCCCAATCATAATTCAATCAATGTAGCAGGATTTGCAGACAAATTTTTTAAAAATTATTAATTATTTTTTTTCTTAGTTTTTCTTTAATATTTTTTTTATTACTTTTGGAATAAGAAAAACAATTTACCCATGAATGCATTAGGAAAAAAAATTCGTCTACTGAGACATCAAAAAGGTTGGAGCCAAGAGGACGTGGCGAAACGTTTGGACATTTCGATCCCAGCTTTCTCAAAAATTGAGACTGGTATTACTGACGTGAATCTTTCGAGATTAAATCAGATTTCAAAGCTTTTCGGCCTTTCTCTTGTCCAGTTGCTATCTACTACTGATTCTGAAGAGGAAAAACAAATCCAAGATGAAATCAACGTATTGAGCAAGAAACTTCAATCTAGAGATAGCGAAGTGATTGATTTGCAGAAGAAGGTAATTGATTTGTACGAACAATTACACAAAAAATAGTCTGCATCAAACGAATTTATGCAAAAGGCAGCGCAAAATTATTGACGCTGCCTTTTCTTTTTTTTTCTAATTTTGTCCGGTTGATTCGAATAGTTTACTTACTTCGATTAAAAATCGTCATCATCAAAATCATCAAGATCTCCGATAGAATCGATCTCATTTAATTCGAAATCGTCATCATCATAGACATCATCTGCATCATCCTCTGGACCGTTAAAGTTGATGATCTCATCCACTAAAACCTCTTGTTCTGCCACTTGCATCATAGTCTTTTTGTGTTAAAATTGATAAATCCTCTGTTTGTTACCAAGCGTAAAAATAGGTAAGAAAATTCGTACTTAAAATTTTTTTTATTTTTTTAGAGCTTGTGCCTCAGGTGTTTAAGTTTTAAGCTAGCTACTCTATGACTTCACCAATACTATTCTCTTCAGCAACGATATCTTTTAGTTGCGGAAGGTCTTTCGCTGTGTTAATTCCAAAATGTTGCATGAACTGATCACTCGTAGCATACAATAGGGGCTTACCAATGGTTGTGGACTTGCCTGCGATCTGAATTAACTTTTTCTCCAGAAGACGTTGAATAGAATAGTCGCAATTAACGCCCCGGATTTGCTCTACCTCCAACTTGGTTATGGGCTGTCTATAGGCAATAATAGCTAGGGTTTCCAAAGCCGACTGACTTAATTTTTTTCTATCTTTATGGGCCTGTAGCTGGTTGATGGCCTCATGATACCTTGCCTTCGTTAAAAATTGATATTGCCCATTAATTTCCCTGAGCTCAAAAACCTGATCGTCTTGCGCATATTTTTTCTGTATTTTATCAACGAGATCGATCACTTCCTGCTTGTTAATTTCTATGGCCAAGGCGTCTTGCAAAATTTGTTTAATCTCGCCTGCGCCAATACCTTCTTCCGTTGCAAAAATAACAGCCTCTATATTTAATACGATATCTTTCAAGGTGAAGTTCTTTAATAGTTAATGATCTGTTCCTCCATGCTCGGTAGCTCCCGGAAATCGTATTTCTGCGTCCGCAGTTGCGGTTCGAATCCTGCTTCCACAATGGCATCCTGAATGGATTTCGACGTAAAACGATGTGGTGCCCCAGCTGCCGAAACCACGTTTTCCTCAATCATGATCGAGCCAAAGTCGTTTGCGCCGGCATGTAAACACAATTGAGCCGTACGTTTTCCGACCGTTAGCCAAGATGCCTGAATGTTTTTTACGTTGGGCAACATGATACGGCTAAGCGCAATCATCCGAATGTACTCTTCACCTGTGATATTGTTTGTAATTCCTCTTAAACGTTTCAGGAGCGTGCCATCATCTTGAAAGGGCCAGGGAATAAAGGCGATAAATCCATGCGCTTCTGCAGGCTTCTCTTGTTGCACTTCACGTATCCAGACCAAATGTTCAAAACGCTCTTCAATGGTCTCGATATGGCCGAACATCATGGTCGCCGAGGTCGGCAGGTTTATTTTATGTGCAGCGCGCATAACATCGAGCCACTCTTGTCCGCCACATTTCCCTTTCGAAATAAGGCGGCGTACGCGATCATTCAGAATTTCTGCGCCGGCGCCTGGAAGAGAATCAAGTCCAGCTTCTTTCATAGCGCTGAGCACTTCGATATGGCTCATGCTTTCCAGTTTAGCTACGTGGGCAATCTCGGGGGGGCCTAAAGCGTGTAACTTTAACGCCGGATATAGGTCTTTAAGCTGTTTAAACAGCGTGGTGTAGAACGATAGCCCCAAATCGGGGTGGTGCCCACCTTGCAAAAGGAGCTGATCGCCCCCGTATCGGAATGTTTCTTCGATCTTTTGTTTGTACGTATCTATATCGGTGATGTAGCTCTCATCGTGCCCCGGTCGGCGGAAAAAATTGCAAAATTTGCAGTTGGCAATACACACATTCGTGGTATTGACATTACGGTCAATTTGCCAAGTCACCTTCCCATGTGGCACTTGCTTCTTGCGAAGCTCGTTGGCTACATAGCTTAAATCCGATGTAGCCGCATGATAATAAAGGTGCATTCCCTCTTCTTTGGTTAGAAACTCAAAGTCCAATGCGCGGCCCAATAATTTGTCTACATTCATTGCTAACAAAGATACATAGGATTTCTTGTAGTGTGAAATGTTTCCCAGAAACCTACCTGGCGATTCTGGCGCAAAAGTCGATCTGTATGCTTTCTCGCGTGCGGTTATTTGTACACAAATATCTATTTTAAAGCGTTTTTTCATTTTCGGATGTGCCATTTGTTTGCACTTGACTTGGTCTGCTTGGTTCGCATATTTTCCTCTGATAACGATCCCACAGAGACGATTTTTTTAGGGTTTCTTTTTTCTTGAGGGCTTGAAACTATTTGTTCCCGATTTTTGTTACATTTATTGAAAAACAATGGAGGTTATGAAAAAACTTGCCCCAATCTTAGTCGAACGAACTTATGCTGCTAGTCCTAATCAAATATGGGAAGCTCTTACAGATAAAGACAAGCTGACGCTATGGTACTTTGAGATACCTGATTTTGAACTAAAAAAAGGTGGGCAGTTTGATTTCTACGAATCGAAAGGATTGAACCGCTATCATTATCGCATCAAGATCTTAGATTTTAAACCGAATGAGTTACTGCAGTACGCATGGAGTCACCCTTCGGAAAGCGAAGGTACATCGGTAGTAACTTGGTACTTGACGCCACGCGGTAATGCTACGGCGGTTCGCGTTATTCACGAGGGCATCGAGAATTTTAGCGATGCCGGTGTTTTGTTGGAGCGGGGCAAGTATGAGCGTGGCTGGGACAGTCTTATGGGAACCTCATTGGCGAATTTTTTAGAAGATAATAACTGATTAAAATGGAATTAATACATATGGAGGATCAGAGCAAATGGCTAGCTCTGAACGATGAGGTACAGATTGGCGAACTACAGTATGAGCGTGATGAAAAAACAATCACGATTGTGCATACGGAGGTTGAACCGTTTTATCGAGGCAATAAGGTAGCAGAGGATTTAGTGTTAGCAGCTATCAAGCTGGCGCGTGATAACCAGCTTAAGGTAGTTCCAGCTTGCTCGTTTGCGGCTACGGTATTTGAGCGCTATCCGGACGAACAGGACGTGCTAGCATAAGCAAAGCGGTCTACCAACGATGCTTTCTACAGTAAAAAAAACGTCATGGCAGGCCTTGTTCCTGCTATGACGTTTTTCTTTGTGCCGCCTCCGACCTTTACTCCCTAGGCTATGTTTAAAATGTTATAAGCAGCACTGCGGAGATCACAACTAAACTTAAGATCAATATTCGGAATTGTTTTTCGGGTAAAATTTTTACCAGTTTTATCCCGATCACGCCGCCAACGACGATAAATGGCAACGCCAATACATTCAGAAAAAATCCATTCCAACTTAGGTTATGCCAAATAAAGGCTTGAAGTGGAATTTTTGTGAAGTTTAACATCATAATAAACCAAGCGGATGTTGCCGCAAATGTTATCTTATCGAGTCGCTTGGAAAGCATATAGACGGATAGAGCCGGCCCGGCGGCATTGCCTATCATCGTGGAGAAGCCTAAAATAAAGCCAAAAAAAGGCGCATACCATTTGTTTTTAATGAGCCCATCGCGCTTTACTTGCGATGTGCGGTCAAGCCAGACCATGATCACCGCTCCAAAGAGGATGCAAATGCCGATCAGCATTTTGAACATCTTATCCGGTACGTTGTCACCGAGGAGGAGGCCGATGCAAAGCCCCACTAACGAAGCAGGAAGTAGCTTTTTAACTTCTTGCCATAGGAATGCCTTTCGGTAATAAACAACAGCGAGTACGTCGGCAAAACACAGTAATATCAGCACGATGCCGGTAGAGTATTTCGCACCAAAAAGCAAAGCGAAAAATGGCACCGATAAGGTGCCAATATTTTGTATGCCTGTTTTGGACATGCCGATCAATATGGCGCAAAAAAAATATAACGCCCAACCTTCAGGACTCGAAATCAATTGCAGAGCCTCACGCATGTACTAGTCTTCTTTCAAGATGCTTTTAATCATTGCTGCGTCGATGTTCTTATAATCGTCGATATAGGCTACGCAGGGTGGTAAATGCTCCTTTGTGTGGGAACTTAAAACACCCACAACTTTCATTCCTGCATTCAGCCCAGCAGTAACGCCTGAAAATGAGTCTTCAAATACAACACAGTGTGCGGGATCTACGCCAATATTTTGCGCGGACTTCAAATAAACTTCCGGATGGGGTTTATGTAGCGACACATTTTCACTGGCCAGCAGGGAGTCCATTTTATCTTCAATTTGTAACACCTCCAGGATTAATTCCAAATTTGCACGCGGTGCAGAAGTTGCTACTGCCGTTTTAAAGCCGTTATCTTTTAAATCAGTCAAAAATTCAAGATAATGGGGGAGAGTCTTTACCTCCGATTTGTAAATATCCCTAAAGAGCGCTTCTTTTTCGAATTCCAATGCCGCCAACTCTTCACCAAGAATATCTCGTTTGAAGAAATGCGTCATGATATAGCTGTTGTGTTTGCCAAACATATGGTCTTCAAATTCTTTGTCGGTATAGGCAATCTTGTATTTGTCAAAGAAAACGGCAAAAGCCTTCGCATGGTAGGGGTTGGTATGACAGATTACTCCGTCCATGTCAAAAATGACAGCGTATTGATTCATGGGGCAAAGATAATCAAAACTATTTTACGGCTCGAGCTGTTAGCTGTAAAAGCGAGTGTACACAAAGAAAATTACCGTTGGATGAACTTATTGTCAGTAAATGAGTATGGTCTCTACTGCAAGCAGGGCGATTTCTATATTGATCCCTGGAAGCCAGTACATACAGCGTTAATTACGCATGGGCACAGCGACCATATGCGCTGGGGCATGTCCCATTACATTTGTCACCATCACACCGTTCCGATTCTGCGGTTGCGGCTTGGGGAAGACAATTCCGTCCAGGGCGTCGCCTACGAAGAGGAGCTAGAAATAAACGGTGTAAAGATCTCTTTTCATCCTGCTGGACATATTATCGGCTCGGCACAGATACGCCTGGAATACCAGGGCGAAGTGTGGCTGTTCACCGGCGATTATAAGCTCGAGCCGGATGGGGTCAGTCAACCCTATGCGTTAGTGAAATGCGACCATCTTATTACTGAAAGTACTTTTGGCTTGCCGGTTTATCATTTTCCTTCCAATGCCGCTATCTATGCAGATATCAATGCCTGGTGGCGGT
The DNA here is from genome assembly GCF_004364125.1 of Sphingobacterium paludis. Classification (GTDB taxonomy): domain Bacteria; phylum Bacteroidota; class Bacteroidia; order Sphingobacteriales; family Sphingobacteriaceae; genus Sphingobacterium; species Sphingobacterium paludis. The sequence continues at coordinate 230,140 of NZ_SNZV01000001.1, forward strand.
CGAATGCTGCAGAAGGCATCAATACCGTTTTACTGGGTTATGCTTTGGGAAAGGCGCAAAATATCTTAGCACATGCGGATGAGCGCATTGGTCCTATTTTTCTGCATGGCGCGGTAGATAATGTAAATAATGCCCTTACCGAAGTAGGCTATCGCTTTGCCGGCACGCGCATCACGGCAGATACGAAACGCGATCAGATTCGCGGTGCGCTCATCGTAGCACCCCCCTCTGCTATGGATACGCCTTGGCTACGCACACTAAAGCCGTACCGAATTGCTATGTGCAGCGGTTGGATGCAGCTGCGGGGGGCGCGGAGGCGAAAAGGTGTAGACAGGGGCTTCCCGTTGTCTGATCATTGCGACTGGCGGCAGCTTAACCAAGCCGTTATACAAACAGCCGCTAAGCATGTATATGTGACCCATGGGTACGAGCATAACTTTAGCAAATGGGTTCGCGAGGAATACGGTATTGGCGGATCGATCTTTAAAACGTTGTACAATGACGCCGAGGAGGAAAACGTATGAGGGATTTTGAGCATCTGTTTGAAGCTATCGACAGCACGACAAAGACATCCGCTAAAGTCAGTGCAATTGCCCGTTTCCTGCGCGAGGCTAAGGAGGAAGATAAGCTTTTTGCTATCGCCGTGCTGATAGGAAATAAGCCTAAACGACCAGTGAAAACAACAGATTTGCGCTTATGGGCATCCGAGCAAGCGCAAATACCGCTATGGCTTATCGAAGAAAGTTATTATATCGTGGGTGATTTGGCCGAAACCATATCGCTTATTCTTCCGGTACCTGCTGTGGATACGACGCCTAACGATCCTTCGCTACGGTTGATATTTGAAGATATCATCCGTATGCGAAGCCTTTCATCGTTGGATCAACGTGATATCGTTATCCGTTACTGGATGGGGCTACAGGGAACGGGACTGTTTCTCTTCAATAAATTGTTAACCGGAAATCTTCGGGTCGGCGTTTCACGAAAATTGGTTGTGAAGGCCGTTGCCAGTTACCTCCATATGGAAGAAACCGAAATCGAGCATCGCTTAATGGGGAAATGGACCCCATTCGAAGAAACCATGCAATCTCTTTTTCAAGATGATGTGCAAGAAACGAAACATTTCTTACCTTATCCGTTTTACCTTGCTTACGCGCTAGATAAAGATCCTGTTGAGCTTGGCGCCATCACTGATTGGGTGGTAGAAGCTAAACTGGATGGCATTCGAGGGCAGCTTATCGTGCGCAAAAGTGAATTATTTGTCTGGAGCAGAGGTGAAGATCTGATGACCGATAAATTTGTTGAATTTGAACCGTTGCGCGATATTTTGCCGGATGGAACCGTTATCGATGGCGAGGTTATTCCTTGGAAAGATGGTAAGCCACTCGATTTTGCTGTTATGCAAACCCGAATAGGCCGCAAAAATGTATCGAAAAGCAGTCTCGTGATGGCTCCGCTTGTGATGGTTTGCTACGACCTGTTGGAGTGGGAAGGTAATGATATTCGAGACTGGCCGTTGAGCGAAAGGAGAAAGCAATTGGAATTGCTGTTGAGCAATTACCCGGTGAGCCATGTTTTAAAACTATCGCAGAGGCTGGATTTCGAGGATTGGACCGCCGCAGAAAATTACCGGAAGGATGCCCGACGGTATCAGTCTGAAGGCTTGATGCTAAAGCATCGGGATAGTGCATATGAAGTGGGCCGCAAGCGGGGTAACTGGTGGAAATGGAAGACCGACCCGATGACCATTGATGGGGTGCTGATATACGCACAATCTGGGCATGGACGCCGCGCTAACTTATTTACCGACTATACCTTTGCCGTTTGGGACGATGGCGAACTGGTGCCGTTCACCAAGGCTTATTCGGGACTTACTGATAAGGAGCTTCATGTAATTGATAACTGGATCAAGCGCCATACGGTCGAAAAGTTTGGTCCTGTCCGCAGTGTGACGCCTACTTTAGTTTTTGAGCTGGCGTTTGAGGGGATTAATCTCAGTAGTCGGCACAAGTCTGGCGTGGCCTTGCGTTTTCCCCGCATCTTGCGGTGGAGGCAGGATAAGCCCGCTAGCGAAGCGAACACGAAAGAGGATTTATTAAATTTGATTGCCGCCCGAGATGAATCAATTCGCTGACGTATGGTTTCATAACCAAGGCTGGGAGCCACATACCTTTCAACGCAATGCCTGGAAAGCAATTGCCAAGGGAAAGTCGGGGTTGCTCAATGCGCCCACCGGCTTCGGAAAGACCTTTGCGATTTGGTTTGGCGTGCTTGCGCACTACTATGAAGACAGCAATTACCAAAAACGTAAAAGCAAAAACCGACAAACGAAACTGCATGCCCTTTGGATCACGCCTTTGCGCGCGCTGTCCAAAGAGATTTACAAAGCGACAAACCAAGTAAGCAGCGATCTCGAACTCGATTACAAGATCGAGCTTCGCACGGGAGATACTAGCCTCAGTCAGCGTCAGAAGCAACGTAAAGCACCACCACAAGCATTGATCACTACGCCGGAAAGCGTGCACCTGTTGCTTGCTTCGAAAGGTGCTACGGACTATTTCAGCCAGCTGGAGTTCATCGTTATTGATGAATGGCACGAACTCCTCGGTAGCAAGCGCGGCGTACTGGTCGAACTGGCTTTAAGCAGAATAAAAGCAATCAATCCACGCCTGAAAATTTGGGGTATATCTGCCACCATCGGAAATCTTAAGCAGGCGCAAGAAATTTTGTTAGGCGTGAACCACAGCGGCGTGATGGTCCGTGCAGACCTCAAAAAGAAGATTGAGATCGAGACGGTTTTGCCAGATAGTCTGGAGAAATTTCCGTGGGCAGGGCATCTCGGCATACGGCTATTGGATAAGGTTATCGATATTGTAAACAAGCATCAATCCACCTTAATCTTTACCAATACGCGCTCGCAGTCGGAAATTTGGTATCAACAAATTATCATGCATTACCCCGAGTTTGCCGGCATTTTAGCCATTCACCATGGTTCGTTGAGTGACGAAGTAAGGTTGTGGGTGGAAGACGCTCTGCATGAGGGGCGGCTCAAGGCGGTGGTGTGCACCAGCAGCTTAGATCTGGGGGTAGATTTTCGTCCAGTTGATTGCGTTATCCAGGTGGGTTCACCAAAAGGTGTGGCACGCTTTTTACAACGAGCAGGCCGCTCGGGGCACCGTCCACATGAAACGTCCTATATCTATTATGTGCCTACCAATTCGTTAGAGATTATTGAAGGCGACTCCTTAAAATATGCTGTAAAGGAACATATTATCGAACAGCGTATTCCCTATATTCGGAGTTTTGATGTTTTGATTCAATATTTGATGACCCTCGCGGTAGGCGATGGCTTTATCGCGGATCAGGTTTTTACGGAAGTAAGCAGCACGCATTGTTTCGCATCGCTTAGCAGAGGGGAATTTGATGAATGCCTCTCGATGCTGATCCATGGGGGCAAGAGCCTCAGTGCGTATGATGATTTCCACCGATTGGTGTTAGATGATGGGCGTTATAAAGTAGAGTCTCGCAAACTCGCGATGCGACACCGGCTAAGCATCGGGGCTATCGTGTCTGATGCGATGATGAAGGTCAAGTTTATGTCTGGCAAATATCTGGGCTCTATCGAAGAATCTTTCATAGCGAAGCTCAAAGGCGGGGATGTATTCTGGTTTTCCGGCCGACAACTGGAGTTGCTCCATGTACGAAACATGGAGGTCGTGGTACGGCCTACAACAAAATCGAAGGGGGTGGTTCCATCGTGGATGGGCGGGCGGTTCTCTATCTCGCCCGACTTGGGGGTTGCCATTCGGCATAGCTTTAAAAGTATACAGCAGTCGAGGCAGGCCAGTAGGGAAGTGAGTTTCCTTCGTCCACTCTTTAAAGAACAGGAAAGACGTTCAGGATTGCCCCGCGAAGACGAGTTGTTGGTTGAATACATCTCTACCAAATATGGTTACCACTTGTTTGTATATCCTTTTGATGGCAAACTGGTGCACGAAGGTATGGCGCAGGTACTGGCCTATCGCTTGGGCAAAATCAAACCCGCAACTTTCAGTATCGCGAGTAATGAATATGGCTTTGAGTTGCTCTCCGCTACGAAATATGATATGGACGATGCGCAAATCAAAGAATTGCTATCGCCCAAAGGACTGCACCAAGACATTACATCAGGCATTAACGTACAGGAAATGGCGCGGCGGCGATTTCGGGATATTGCCGGAATTGCTGGCCTTATCTTTCAAGGTTATCCAGGCAAAGCCATGAAAGCAAAACACCTCCAAGCTAATGCGGGCTTATTTTTCTCTGTATTCGAGGATTACGACCCGGATAATTTGCTGTTGCGCGAGGCTTATGATGAGGTTTTTGATTTTCAGCTTGAAGAGGGACGAATGCAGCTCGCCTTTGAGCGTATTGCTGATCACGCCATCATATTAACGTTCCCCAAACAGCTAACACCATTTTCTTTTCCGATCTTTTCGGAATCTTTCCGCGAAAAATATAGCAATGAAGATTGGCAAAGCCGATTGGAACTCTTAAAATTGCAACTGGAAGGAAAGATGGAGTAATGGCGAAAAAAATAGTGATGAATGGTCTGGAGATTTATCTGATGCCGCAAAAGGTGGCCTACATTCCGGAACATGAAATGGTGGTGGTTTCGGATTGGCATATAGGCAAATTGGGGCATTTTAGAAAGGAAGGTCTTTTTGTACCACCGATGCAGCTGGAAGAGGAATTTGCACGCTTAGCTATACTTATTCGCGATTTGCAAATTAGCCACGTCGTATTCTTGGGGGATTTATTCCATTCGGTCTGGAATTATGAGTGGGATCAGTTTCAGGTTTTTTTACTTCGGTTTCCGCATGTTAACTTTACCTTGACCTTGGGCAACCACGATGTCCTACCGGAGTCTATTTTGCAAGAGTCCGTCATTCAGGTTAAAGACTACGTGCTGCTTTCGGCAGGCATCGTGCTATCGCATGAGCCGATCAAAAACCTAGATAAGGGACTTTATAATATTGTTGGCCACATTCATCCCGGATGTGAAGTGGCGCTGCGCGGCCGGCAATACTACAAGCTACCCTGCTTTTACTGGGAGGATGAGGTGCTTACGCTGCCGGCATTCGGGCGTTGGACGGGGCTTTATATGATTTCCAAACGGCAGGAAAACAGAATTTTTGCCATAGTGGGCGATGCTGTCGTGGAAATGAAAGGTTAACCGACATTCGGGTGCGACGGTAGCATCCGTCGGCACGCGAATATTAAAAATATTTTTTCCGAATGGTGTCTAAGTCTTCGGGGTGATCAACCGCTATGGTATCAAACTCGGTCTGCGCTACCTTGATGTTGTAACCATGCTCTATCCAGCGTAATTGCTCGAGAGCCTCCGCTTTTTCTAACGATGAAACAGGTAGTTTCGTGATCTCCTTTAACACCGCGACGCGGTAGCCGTATATGCCGATATGTTTGTAAAAAATATGTTTGCGGAGCCATTCTGAACGGTCTGCGCTGCGAAGAAAAGGGATAGTTTGCCGAGAGAAATAAAGCGCTTGTTGTTTGCTGCCAATGATCACCTTGGGCGTATTTTCACTGAAGAGATCCTCTTCGTTTTCTATTGTTTTTACCAACGTTCCGATATCGGTTTTAGGGTCTGCAAACAAGGAGCAAAGCAGATCGATTTGCAGTGGATTAATAAAAGGCTCATCGCCTTGTATATTGATCGCGACATCAAATCCATTGATTTTGGAGACTACTTCTGCACATCGATCCGTTCCCGATTCGTGGTTCGCAGCGGTTAGGATTACGTTTCCAGCAAAAGACCTGACATGTTGTTCGATGCGTTCATCATCCGTGGCTACGACTACTTCTGATAAACTTGAGCAACCTTTGACTTGCTCGTAAACGCGCTGTATCATTGATTTTCCAGCGATATCAACCAACGGTTTGCCCGGAAAACGTGAGGAGGCATATCGTGCCGGAATTATTCCTATAATCTTCATGATTCAAATTAACGAGTAAATATTAATACACAAAAATATAAGCATTGATTTTTGAAGGAAAATCTTACTGTTGTTCTATTTTAACCGTTCAAGGTTACCTTTTCGCCTGACTATGTTTTTGTAGTCCCACTGTATATCCCGTGCTTTATCCAACCATCGATCCAGATCTTGTTCGCAGATCTGCCCCAGCTCTTTATACCGTATTTCTGCTGCTTTAAACTTGCCTTCGGTGGAGAGTCCGGGTTCATCGAACGATTGTCCACTCCAAAATAGTAGTCGTACAGAATCTTTCAACTTGCTATAACCAGCGATAGGGTTATGATCTATAAACCAAACAGGATGCGCATGCCAAAGTTTGTTGTCTGCTTCAGGTAAACTCTCGCTGATATGCCGCGCCAGCCGAGTACAGATTACTTGATCAGCTTCGGCTTGTTCTGCATTGTATTTTAGTACATCGGGATGTATCATAGACATTTGGTTGGTTATCTGTAAAAGCTACACGTAAAGCTCGGAAAATGTTTCGAAAAAAAAGGTCTATTTTTTGCTATCTTGTCCTTATCGATTGTAACATTATAGTCTGTTTTGATTTATGTTTTATACGGCATTAAAATATTTTGTTCGGATAGGTCTCCATTGGTATGCTCCAGATTTACGGCGAAAAAAATTACCCTTAGCGACCTTTGCTGGGCCAAGCGTTGTTGTCGCTAATCACCCTAACTCCCTGTTTGACGCGCTGGTTATTGCGGCGTATTGTCCTGCGGAGTTATGGTTTCTGACGCGTGGCGATCTGTTTAGGCATCCCGTAGCGAATATGTTGCTCAGAAGCCTTTACCAGTTGCCCATATACAAGAAAAGTGACGATGATGAGTTTGCTGTAAAAAATGATTTCACCTTTGACGAGTGTATTCGTTTATTAGCGAGTGGGAAGCATGTGTTGATTTTTCCGGAAGGACGTTCACTCAATATCTGGGCGCTACAGCCCTTTATGAACGGTGGCCTTACCTCTTTATTGGAACGCGCCTATCGTGCAGATGTGCCGCTACAGCTGCAGCCCTATATGCTAAATTACAACTCCTTTCAGCACGTTCCAAAATTGGTAGAAATTACTGCCCTGCCGCCTTTGGATAGTACAGACTACATCGAAAACAATCTTATACAATCTCCGGCACTGATTGCCGACCTCCGCGCAAGCCTGCGTGCTGCGATGACCGAACAGCCGCTGGCTGGAAAATTGTTGACCGACCGGGAGGAGTCGTTGCTGAAAATTCCTGCCAAGATAGGCTACTACACACAGTTCTGGTTTTATCGTGTTTGGCGAGACTACATTCGTAAGAAGACTGCTGGTACGATCTTTTATGATTCGCTATTATTTACCGCCTTATTGTTTTCGTATCCCATATTCGTCTTTCTAGTTAGTTTCCTTGTTGGAAAACTAGCGGGCTTTTGGATAGGTTTGCTATGTTTCATGTTGCTTCCGGCTACTGCTTATTGCATGGCACGCTACCAGCAGATTAAGACGGAGACGGATTTAGATTCGAGAAAAGTAAATACGCTGGGGCAGAGCAGATAATTTTGGTGATTTGGGTTGTGAATAAGGTTATCCATTAGTAGCACCTTTACGTTTTACCCCATAACGTCAACGCATAAAAAAATCCCTCTTTGCGGTTTTGCAAAGAGGGATTTGAACTCCTGTTTGTTTACGAATTAGCCGTTTTTTCGATCCACTCGCGCGCGTTCACGAAGGCTTCAATCCATGGCGACACTTCGTCTTGTCGGCCAGCGGGATAGTTGGCCCAATTCCATTGAAAGATGGAACGTTCGATATGCGGCATGGTAACCAAGTGCCGTCCTGTTTTATCACACAGCATAGCGGTGTTGAAATCCGACCCGTTTGGATTATGCGGATACTCCTCGTAGCCATATTTAGCAACAATGCTGTATTGGTCTTCCGTGTGCGGCAGGTTGAATTTTCCTTCGCCGTGTGAAATCCATACGCCTAATGTCGTACCTGCTAAGGTCGACAGCATTACCGAATTATTCTCTTGCACGTTTACCGAAACGAAATTAGATTCGTGTTTCTGAGAAGTGTTGTGCTGCATCTTCCCATGTATTTCATGGTCCGGATTGATCAGCTCCAATTCCATAAAAAGCTGGCAGCCGTTGCAAATTCCTACCGATAACGTATCGGGGCGTGCAAAGAAGTTTTCCAAGGCTGTTTTCGCTTTCTGATTGTATAGGAAAGCGCCAGCCCAACCTTTTGCTGATCCCAAAACATCAGAGTTTGAAAAACCGCCTACAGCGCCGATAAATTGTATATCTTCTAACGTCTCTCGACCCGAGATAAGATCTGTCATATGCACATCTTTCACATCAAAGCCCGCTAAATACATGGCGTTCGCCATCTCGCGCTCCGAGTTCGAACCTTTTTCGCGAATGATGGCTGCTTTTGGCCGAGCGGATAGGTTGGTGGTATCTGGTTTTTTGCCGGTGAACTGAGCGGGGAACTGGTACTGCAAAGGTTGCTTTTTATAATTTGCCAACCGGGCGTCCGCCATGCCATTCTTGGACTGTTTCTGATCCAGCAAGTAGGATGTTTTAAACCAGGTATCGCGCATTTCTTCTACGTCAAACTGGAAGCTGTCATCGTGATTGGTGAAGCTCACGGTTGTTCCCTCCACCGCTGATCCGATTTTTATTGCTTGTATGCCTGCTGCATCCATTGCCGCCTCAAACGACGCATCGTTCTTCGCTTGAAGCACAAGTCCTATATTCTCGTTGAATAATGCTTTCACCGTATCGATTTCCTGAAGTGCGGTAAGGTCATAGTGCGCAGCTAGGTTGACATCTGCAAAAGTCAGTTCCAATAGGGTAGTGATAAGACCTCCAGATCCCACATCGTGTCCCGCCGTAATCTGCTCAGCCTTTATAAGCTGCTGAACCGTGTTGAACGCCGTCTTGAAATAGTTGGCGTCCTTCACATCGGGAACTTCGTTTCCGATTTTGTTGTTGATTTGTGCGAAAGCAGAACCGCCCAACTTAAAACGATCTTGCGAAAGATTGATATAGTAGATGGATCCCGCGTTTTTCTGCAAAACAGGCTCCACTACTTTACTAATGTGGGTACAGTTACCGGCCGCGGAAACAATGAGTGTCCCTGGGGCAATCACGTGGTTGCCGTCCGGATACTTTTGTTTCATGGATAGGGAATCTTTTCCTGTAGGAATGTTAATGCCCAACTCAATAGCGAAATCAGAACATCCTTTCACAGCTTGGTATAGACGAGCATCTTCGCCTTCGTTATTGCATGGCCACATCCAGTTCGCCGACAGGGATACACCTGCTAAACCGTCTTTTATAGGTGCAAACACTAAGTTAGAAAGCGATTCGGCAATGGCATTGCGCGAGCCTGCAACGGGATCTACCAGGGCTGTCAGTGGCGAGTGTCCTACGGTAGTTGCAATGCCTTCCGTAGATTTGTAATCGAGCGCCATCACACCGACGTTATTTAATGGAAGTTGTAGCGGGCCTGCACACTGCTGTTTGGCAACACGGCCCCCAACACAGCGATCCACTTTATTGGTCAACCAATCTTTAGACGCCACGGCCTCCAGTTGCAATACCTGCTTGAGGTAAGTAGGCAGGTTATGCACGTTGTAGCTCAGCTCCGCATAGGTGCGATCTACAGTTTTATCGTTCATGATGGTTTTCGGCGAAGAGCCGAAAAAGTCTGCAAGATCGTAATCCATGGGTTTTTCGCCCGTGGTTGATGAAGCAAAAGTGAAACGATGATCGCCTGTGACGTCACCCACGGCGTACATAGGCGCGCGCTCTCGATCGGCTACCTTTTTCAGCTGTTCGATATCTTGATCAGCAATGACAAGCCCCATTCTTTCCTGCGACTCATTACCTATAATTTCTTTCGCCGAAAGCGTAGGATCGCCCACAGGGAGTTTGTCCAGATCGATCAGTCCGCCCGTAGCCTCTACGAGTTCGGAAAGACAATTTAGATGTCCGCCGGCGCCATGATCGTGTATAGACACGATGGGGTTGTGGTCGGCTTCCACAAACGCACGAATAGCGTTTGCTGCGCGTTTTTGCATCTCTGGATTGGAGCGCTGAATGGCGTTTAATTCGATACCCGACCCGAACGCGCCCGTATCCGCAGAGGAAACGGCTGCACCGCCCATACCGATGCGGTAATTTTCGCCTCCTAAAACCACTATTTTATCGCCTACCTGCGGCTCGTGTTTTTTTGCTTGATCCAGCTTTCCGTAGCCAATGCCACCCGCCTGCATAATCACTTTGTCGTATCCTAGTTTCCGTCCTTCTTCCTCGTGCTCAAACGTTAAAACTGAACCGGTGATGAGCGGTTGTCCAAATTTATTCCCGAAATCAGACGCACCATTCGACGCTTTGATCAAGATGTCTACCGGTGTTTGGTAAAGCCATTGGCGTTCCTGGACAGCATGTTCCCACGGACGTTCTTCAGCAAGGCGTGAGTAGGATGTCATGTATATTGCTGTTCCGGCAAGGGGCAGCGACCCTTGTCCACCAGCGAGGCGATCGCGGATTTCACCACCTGATCCGGTAGCGGCGCCCGCAAAGGGCTCTACCGTGGTTGGAAAATTATGTGTTTCCGCTTTCAAAGAAATGACGGAGTCAAATAGTTTCTCGCTATAGAAATCGGGTTTATCACCCGATAATGGTGCAAATTGCGTTACCTGAGGCCCTTTGATGAAAGCGACATTATCTTTGTATGCCGAAACGATTTCATTAGGGTGTGTTTCTGACGTTTTTCTGATTAGTTTGAACAACGATGTCGGTTGTTCCTGACCGTCGATGACGAAGGTACCATTGAAAATTTTGTGGCGGCAGTGCTCGGAATTAGCTTGGGAGAAAGCGAAAATCTCCGCATCTGTCAGCTTTCTTTCCAATTTCTCGGCCAATTTGTTGAGGTACTCCACCTCTTCGTGACTTAACGCCAAACCCTCTTGTTGGTTGTAGGCCGCAATGTCAGATATCTTCAGAATAGGCTCGGGCTTGATCGCAATGGTGTAGATTTCTTGTGTCAAACCGGCATATTTTTGCGCGATCATCGGATCAAAATCATCGAAGTCTGCGTTGACTTTATGAAATTCCTCGATGCGAACGATACCCGCTATACCCATATTTTGCGTGATTTCCACCGCGTTGGTACTCCACGGTGTGATCATAGCTGCCCGAGGGCCTACGTAATGATCGCTCAGCGTATGTTCTGTAAGTTTTTTAGCGTTTCCAAAGAGCCAGTTTAGTTTAGAAATATCTTCTTGAGATAGTTCTTGTTGCGTTTGCACACCGTAAACAGTGTTGCTGGGGTTCACGAAGAAATGAATCATTATAACTGTGTATTTTGAACGTTATTCAAATCAAAGCACAAAGTTACGGAATATTTTAATGAGAAATAGCGAAATTCTAAAATCTGGAGGAGCTGATAGGAGGAAGAAAATGATGGGGATAGGCGCTAAGAAAAAATTATTTCACTATTCCTCCACATTATCCGTAATCAAAAGAAGAATCTATTGATCATCGGCGCGTTCCGGCAAATAAACGCGTACAAGTTCTTCGGGCTGTTTTATGCGATGACAACTGCCATTTTGTAATAAAAGTATCTGTGTTGCAATAGCGAGCACATCACCGTAACTGTGGTCGGTTATGATGAAGCCCTTTGTTTTCGCGAAAATTGAAATTAGGTTGGATATACGCTGTACGGCTATGGGTTCAAGACCCGTAAAAGGCTCGTCTAGAAGCAGGAAATCTGTAGGTTGGTACATCAATAGACAAATTTCTAAATATCTTCGCTCGCCACCTGAAAGTTGATACACCTTCTTATCGATCAGCGGTTTAATTTTTGCATCACATGCTAGCGTATGCCTATTTGCTTGATCTTCAATCATAAGGGTGATTAATTTCGATACTTTTTCACTGGTCGGGAGGAAAGAGTCTTGCGGGAGATACCCTACTTTACCACTGAGGTATGGTTTCACGCTTTTTCTGCCATTTATTAGCATATGGCTATGCTGTGCCTTAATAGATCCAAAAAGTATCTTGAGTAAGGTTGATTTTCCTGCTCCATTACGTCCTAATAAGCCAATAATATCGCCAGTTTGACATGTCAAATAAATGCCCGTAAGAAGCCGTGATTTTCCTGCATAGCCGAACTCGATAGAGTCAGCGTATAATTCTTTTACTTGGTCCATGCCATTTTCAAAATAATATGTAGCAGTAATACCAACGCTATGTTGGCGATAAAGCCATAGCCATACAATCGAACAAGTGAGATTTGCCTATTGAAATATAAGTATCTCGTACGCTTTCCAAAGTAATGGAAGGCTAGCAAAGTCATTCCATAACCTAGCGTAATAAAGAAAAATGAAAATGATACAAAGAAAGGCACTGGGTGATAAGACGGACGCAACGGAACTAATGCGGAAAAAAGGAAAGAAATAAAAAGGTTGACGAGAAGTGTGCTTTTAAAATAGTATAGGTAAAGTTTATATCGCATGATAGTTATTTTTGATACTCCTTCAACTGCTGGGCATGGAGATGTTATTCAGAAAGTGCCGTATCTTATCACGTAAATATAACAAAAAATGATTAGCAGCAACGTTTGTCAGTCGAAAGATTAGTTCTGAAACCTGATGAGGAAAGAATAGCTTGCTTAAAAAATCTTGATGCTAAATGGGAGGCAACGCTCTAAAATTCTATCTTTGTGCTTTAAACAGAAATTCAAGATGAATATTTCCTATAATTGGCTAAAGAATTATATCAATACCGATAAAACTCCGCAAGAGCTCTCGCTTATCCTGACAGACATTGGGTTAGAGGTTGAACTGCTGGAAACCGTTCAGCAAATTCCGGGAGGTCTTGAAGGTTTAGTTGTTGGAGAGGTTAAAACCTGCGAGCAACACCCCAATGCAGATAAGCTAAAAGTGACGACGGTGGATGTGGGTGCTCCTGAATTACTGCATATCGTTTGTGGTGCGCCAAATGTGCGGGCGGGTCTGAAAGTAATTGTTGCTACCGTAGGCACCACATGTCATCCTACAACAGGAGAAGCATTTAAAATCACCAAATCGAAAATCAGAGGTGAGGTTTCGGAGGGCATGCTTTGTGGAGAAGACGAGATTGGCTTAGGAACATCGCATGCGGGCATTGTGGAGTTAGCAGACAGCGCCTTGATAGGATCATTAGTCAAAGATTATTTCGATATACAGGACGACTATAAATTTGAGATCGGTCTCACGCCAAACCGCGCTGATGCTGCATCTCACCTTGGTGTGGCCAGAGATTTGGCAGCGTATTTCCGTACAACGTATGCAAGTAGCGATGTTTCTGCATTTCAGGAGGGTAGTGCCGCAGGCGTATCGGTGGAAGTTGTTGATGTTGCGTCAGCACCGCGTTACAGTGGCGTCACTATTTCTGGACTTACAGTGAAAGAATCACCCGATTGGTTAAAGGAACGGTTACATACGATTGGCGTACGACCAATAAATAATATTGTCGACGTTACGAATTACATTTTGCATGATTTGGGTCAACCCCTGCATGCTTTTGATGCCGATAAAATCAGCGGGAACAAAATCGTGGTCCGCAAAGCGGATGAAGGCGAGCTGTTCACGACCTTGGATGGGGTGGAACGTAAACTATCTGCGGAAGATCTGGTCATTGCAGATATAGAAAAGCCGATGTGTATAGCCGGTGTCTTCGGCGGCGCGCATTCTGGTGTATCGGAAACGACTACGCAAATCTTTTTGGAATCTGCCTACTTTAATGCCGTTTCCGTTCGGAAAACCTCGAAAAGACATGGCCTAAAAACAGATTCATCTTTCCGCTTCGAACGTGGTACAGACCCCAATATGCCATTGTATGCTTTGCAAAAAGCAGCCTTATTGATTCAGGAAGTAGCAGGCGGCGACGTGCTTTCCAGCGTGACGGATCATTATCCGGATCCCGTATCTCCATTTATCTTCGAGGTGAGTTATGCGCGCGTGCAAAAGCTAATCGGACAGGCTATCCCAGCGGAAGAGATACGTGCGATCATCATCGCATTAGGCATTGGTGTGACACCTGTGAGCGAGGATCTTATTACGGTAAGTGTACCAGCGTACAAGGTCGATGTAACGCGTGAGGTGGATGTTATTGAAGAGGTATTACGCATTTATGGCTACAACAATATTACCCTTAACACACAGATCAAATCTTCCCTGAATACCACCGAGAAGCCCGATAAAGAAGTGCTGCTCAATCAAATTGCGGATATGCTGATCGGTAATGGATACCGGGAAATTTTGAACAATTCGTTAACGAAGCTGGCTTTCGTAGAGAACGAAGAGACGGCTGTTCGTATCGTGAATCCGCTAAGTTCGGATTTGGACACGATGCGTCAAAACTTGCTTTTTTCCGCGTTAACAAGTGTGTCGTATAACCAGAAAAGAAAAAGTCCACATGCCAAATACTTCGAATATGGGAAAACGTATTTCAAGGGCGAAGACGGATATACCGAGAAGCAAAATCTAGCGATCACCTTAGCCGGGAACCAAGTTCATGAAAACTGGATTTCCGGGGATAAGAAAAGCAGTTTTTACCATATCAAAGGCGCGGTAGATCAAATTATTCGTCGGCTTAACATCTCCGGATTGCAGCTTGTTGACGCAGAAGGCCCTTATTTTGATTACGGTTTGAGCTATATGAAAGGGCAGAAGGCATTGGTGACTGTGGGTGCGGTGTCGGTCGCAAATCTGCAGAAAGCGGATGTGGAAGGGCCGGTTTATTTCGCAACATTTGATTGGGACTTGGTTGTTAAAGTGATTCGGAAGAACAACATAAAATACCGCGAAATTTCAAAGTTTCCTGCCGTGAGACGAGATTTGGCCCTATTGGTGGACGAAGCGGTTACTTTTGAACAACTGCAGACGGTGGCGAACAAAACAGAACGCAAACTTCTCCAAGAAATCAATATCTTTGATGTGTATAAGGGCGATAAATTACCAGCGGGCAAGAAGTCATATGCATTGAGTTTTGTGCTTCAGGACGAGGAGAAAACGCTAAACGATAAGCAGATTGACAGTATAATTAAAAAATTAATGCTTAACTTTGAGAAAGAAACGGGCGCTACGATACGCTAGTTTTGATTCATATAATTGCGAAGTAATAATCTATGGCTACACTATCTACACAAATGAATATAATCGTTGAAAAAACGAAGAATCTTATTCAATTGTGCGATGCGCTGAACGAAGAGAACGATTTGCTGAAATTGGAAGTACAGTCGCTTCAGGTCGCTTTTCAGACCAGTACAGATAAAGTGCAGCAACTGGAGGAAAAGCTTAAGGCTATGGCAGTTGCAAAGACTTTTGAAGAGTCGAGCGTGGATAGCGAAGCAATAAATGAAAAAATACTTGACACAAAGCAAAAAATTAACGATTTTGTGCGAGAAATAGACAGGTGTATAGGGCTATTGAAGTAGTTTCACTCTTTAAAAATCCTATACGTTATTTAAGCTCAACAGAGATGGGAGAAATTTCCATAAAAATAAATATTGCTGATCGTGTTTATCCGTTACGGGTGGATATAGAAGAAGAGGAGGTGATTAGACACGCAGCAAAACTGATAAATGAAAAGATAAAAGAACTGCAGGATAACTATGCCGTTCGTGATAAACAAGATTTACTGTCCATGTGTGTTTTGCAGTATGCTACCGGGATGATCAAAGCGGAACGTAATGCGCAACAGCACGAAGAAGGATTAGAAGAACGTATTCACGAATTGGATCATGTTTTGACAGAGTTTTTTAAGAAATAAGCATATCGTTCTTTATTTAGAGCTTTATAACGACGAATTTGCCGCAGTTAAATTCGGGTTGTCACTATTTTAAACTTAACGCTTCAATATCACGAGCGAAAACAAGATGTAGACCATTTTGCGTAAGCCATCTAGGTCATGATCAATTGCTCAAATCATGTGTAATCGAAGTTTAATAATACATGGGACCTGTACATTTAATTGCGGTTTTTTTTTGACCAAAAAATAAATAAATATATAATATACATACATATACACAAATGGAGTTATCTACAACAATTTCGATTATAATTTCGCTTATCATAGGTGTTTTTATCGGTCGTTTTTTGTTACAATTAGTATTCAAAAAGCAAGAGCAGTCAGCGCAGGAAAAGGCAGATCGGATTATCAAGGAGGCTGAGCAACAAGCCGAACATCATAAAAAGCAACGTGGTTTAGAGGCAAAAGAAAAGTTTCTACAGCTCAAAGCCGAGCATGAGAAAGAGGTCAACCAACGTAATAACACGATGGCGCAGAAGGAAAACACGCTACGCCAAAAGGAGACCTCACTGAACCAAAAGCTGGAAAGCATCAATCGCGAAAAGCAAGAGTTGGACAACAAAAACAAAAAGTTGGATCAGCTGGTAGAGCTTAATGAAAAGAAAAAAGAAGAAGTTGACCAACTTAAGAATCAGCACATCAAGCAGCTGGAAACGATAGCGGGTCTATCTGCTGATGAGGCCAAAGAGCAACTCGTTAGTTCATTGCGGGAGGAAGCTCGTTCGCAGGCTATGATTCAGATCAAGGATATTGTCGATGAGGCGAAACTGACGGCATCTAAAGAGGCGAAGAAAGTTGTTATACAGACCATACAGCGTACAGCAACAGAGTCAGCCATCGAAAATACGGTTTCGATATTTAACATTGAAAACGATGAGATTAAAGGGCGTATTATCGGTCGTGAAGGGCGTAATATTCGCGCGCTGGAGGCGGCTACAGGTGTAGAAATTATCGTCGACGATACGCCGGAAGCGATTATCCTTTCTGGTTTTGATCCCGTCAGGCGAGAGATTGCCCGCCTGTCGCTGCACCGTTTGGTAACTGACGGACGTATACACCCGGCTCGAATCGAAGAGGTCGTTGCTAAAACACGCAATCAGATCGAAGACGAAATCGTAGAGATTGGCGAGCGTACCGCAATCGATTTAGGTATTCATGGTTTGCATCCTGAATTGATCCGCATGGTTGGACGTATGCGTTACCGTTCATCTTACGGGCAAAACCTGTTACAGCACTCGCGTGAAGTAGCAAACTTTGCCGCAACGATGGCCTCTGAACTTGGTCTTAATGTGAAGCATGCAAAACGTGCCGGACTTTTACACGATATTGGTAAGGTGCCTGATGACAATCCAGAATTGCCACATGCGATCTTAGGCATGCAGTTGGCCGAAAAATACAAGGAGCATCCAGACGTGTGTAATGCCATCGGTGCTCACCACGACGAGATCGAGATGACGTCCCTTATATCGCCAATCGTACAAGCTTGTGATGCAATCTCAGGAGCACGTCCGGGAGCCCGCCGCGAGGTTGTAGAGAGCTATATTAAACGCTTGAAAGAGCTGGAAGAACTTGCATTGTCTTATCAAGGGGTTGAAAAAACATTCGCCATCCAAGCCGGACGGGAGCTACGCGTAGTCGTGGAGTCCGAGAAGGTATCTGACGCGCAAGCGGAAATATTAGCGGCCGATATTTCCAATCGTATCCAGACAGAAATGACCTATCCAGGACAGATTAAAGTAACGGTTATTCGGGAAACCAGATCGGTTTCCTACGCGAAATAAGATCCTGTTAGATGATTTTGAAGGTGCTCTATGTGGGCACCTTTTTTTTGTCCTTCTAGTTTTTGACTTCTCACTTTTGACTTTTAAATGTTGACTTCTCAATTCTAACTTTCGATTTCTAACTTTTAACTTCTCACTTTTGACTTTTAACTTCTCACTTGTCACTTTTAAATGTTGACTTCTCACTTTTTCCAAAATTAAAGCTAGATTAGAAAGCGTGGTGAGTTATACGTCGATAGCGATAAATTCCTATTTTTGTCTAAATTAAATTTTATGCAAATTCTTGTAGTTGAAGATGATAACCGTATAAGCAACTTTCTCATCAAAGGGTTAGAGGAATTTGGCTATTTGGTCACGCTGTGTAAAAATGCGGAAGATGTCCTTTCGCATTACATGCATGTAGAGTGGGATTTGATTATTTTGGATATTATGTTGGAGGGGATGGATGGCGTACAGTTGCTCCAAACGCTGCGTTACAAAAAAGTGTATACGCCGATCTTAATGCTAAGTGCCTTGAACAGTGTTCAGGATAAGGTGTCTGCACTGGATTATGGAGCCGATGATTATCTCACCAAGCCCTTTCATTTTGATGAGCTTTTATCTCGCATCAAAGCCCTTACGCGGCGGCAGCAATATCAACAGCAGGAGACGCCAAAAGCAGAGCTATCTTTTGGCGATCTGCATATCAACTTGGAACAATACAAAGTGACGCTTGGGTCGGAACCCATCGAATTGTCTCCACGAGAGTATAAGCTTTTGATTTATTTGACCGAAAATATAGATAAAACTGTAGGTCGTATACAAATACTCAACGCTGTGTGGGGAATAACTTTTGACAACCATACCAATGTGGTAGATGTGTACATCTCCTATTTGAGGAATAAAATTGAAAAAGGCGATCGCAAGTATATTTATACCGTCAAGGGCGTGGGCTATATGTTCAAAATATAAGACATGAAGTTAAAACATCGGCTGTCCCTGTATTCTGTTACCAGCTTTAGCGTAGCGATGCTTTTTTTTTCCGGCGTAATCTATTTCTCTTATTACGCCCAGATGAAAGATAAAGAATATCAATCGCTGGAAAGTAAATCATTACTGGCTGCCATATATTATTTAGAGCAAGACGAGCTGTCGCTGAAAGAGCACGCTAACGTCAAAACGCAGTTGCAAAAAACCATTTCGCGAACTAACATTGCTGTTTTTGATAGTTTGAATAGCAGGCAGAATGGCGATATGAAGTCGCTTGAGGATATTTCCGAAGACTTTCTAAGCAAGGTGCGTTCGCAACAAGTGGCATCATTTGATAGTAAGGACTACTTTTATAATGGTATTTTTTACCATGACAATGAAGGAGATTTTGTCGTCGTGACACGAGAATCTAAAGAAGATTTTAGCGCGCAGATGTTGTCTTTATCCCATATTTTGCTGTTGGTGTTTTTGCTCGGGGTCGTATTCATCTTTTTGTTTTCACAATACCTGAGCTACATCGCCTATCAGCCGCTCGTACGCATTGTCAATCAAATTAAAAAGAAGGATACGCAGAATTTTAACGAACCTTTAATTCTCACAGAGACGTATTCGGAGGTGGAAGACTTAGTGAAAACGTACAATCATTTCATCTCCCGAATTGCCGAAACCTTTAACGTCCAAAAGAATTTCATCGATTACGTTTCGCATGAACTTCGTACACCGATCACGGCCTTGCTAGGTACATTGGAGGTCACGAATACGAAGCGCAGGACGATACAGGAGTATGAGGCCGTCATTACAGAGTTGAAGCAATATACATCCGATCTGCAAGAGACGCTAGATCAAATGATGTTGTTGTCTGGTGCGAAAACGAATTTTGAGTTTCAACATATTCGTGTGGATGAGGTCATATGGCAGTTGGTAGAGAATATGGTGCTCTACCATCAAGCCAAGGTAGAAGTTGATATTCGGGTCAATGACCAGGCTCTTTTAACAATGGACGGAAATGATAAATTGTTGGAATTGGCCATTGGAAATTTATTGGAAAATGCGATTAAATATTCGGATAATCAACCTGTGAAAATTTTGTTTACCGAAGTGAGAGGGCGATTGCAGCTTTCCATCATGGATCAGGGCATAGGTATATCTCAGCACGATCTTCGATACATTCGGCAGAATTTTTATCGCGGCAACAATACCCAAAATTATCAAGGTAAGGGAATAGGCTTATCCATTGCCAACATCATCTTTACCTTGCACAAAATCGATATGCAAATCGTTTCTCAACAAAATGGCACTACGGTCATTTTGCTTTTCTAATTGAATTCTAATCTACCTTAAAATTCCCCTTAATGCCTGTCTGCTAGCTTTGCAGGAAACGATGTAACAGGTGAAGTATATATTTTTAAGCATTCTATCCACTTTCTTATTCTTAGTTGGCCATGGTCAGTCATACTCGCTACAACAACTGGAAGCGAGTTTTCTGGAGAACAACTACGCGCTACTGGCCAGCAAGTTTGACATTAGCCGTGCAGAAGCAGAGGTTATTCAAGAACGGGTCTGGCCGAATCCTACAATTTATATCGACCAGGTTAACTTATGGTCTAACCGTACTGTTGATCTGTTGCCTAGATTGATTGGTGAATATGGCCGAAAGCAACAGCTTGTTGCTGGTTTGGAGCAGCTTATCGAGACAGCAGGCAAACGAAAGAAACGTGTGGTGATCAAGCAGCTCGAGCAAAAAACGTCCATATATGAGTTTGAAGAGTTGACGCGTGAACTCAAGAAAGAACTGCGTCAAGCCTATTACCGGTTGGCCAGTTTATCGCAAGAACATCAACAGCTCGAAGCTATTGTGGCATTATTTAAACAGTTAAATGAGCAATACGAGCGTCAAGTCGTGTTAGAAAACGTTTCCCGGGTGGACTATCATCGTGTGCAATCCGAGTATGTTTCCTTGCGAAAAGAGCAGGTAGATTTGGAAGACGATATAGCCGAAGATCTTGAAAAATTGCGCGTGTTAACGCAGTTGGAAGGACTTAGGCTTTCCCAATTGGTTTTTGATACGCAGGAGCAACAACGGATGAAGCCCTTACCTGCGGATATTCTTGAGCTGGCAATGGGGCAAAACATCGGCATAAAACGTCAGGCTACGGAATTAGAAAAGGCAGGGACGCAGTTGATGCTGGAGAAGGCGCAGCGCAAACCCGATCTCACCTTGATGTTGGGCTATGATCGTGGCGGAAATACCATGCAAGATTTCATTGGTGTAGGCGTCAGTGTAGATCTGCCTGTTTTCAATAAAAATAAGGGTAATATCAAAGCCGCGGAATTTCAGGTGAAGAAAGAGGAAGCTGTACAGCACGCGCTAAAATGGGAATTGGAAAGCGCTGTTATTCGGTTGAATGGGCAACTACAAAAGTATCAACATTCGCTATCAGATTGGCCCACCGATGCTTCAATGGGTAGACAAGATATGCTCGATGGCTACAAAAAACATTTACAATCGGGACAGGTTACGTTGATCGAATTTATCGATTTCACGCAGGCATCACGAGATGCACATAAGGCTTATTTAGACACTTGGGAAAATTACAATATTACGTATGAAGAGTTACAATACTTGGTGGGGAAAGATTTCTAGCCAGCAGATGAGAAGCAGCAAGAACTTATTGTCCCTCGCGGGATTTATGCTGCTCGCTGCCAGCTGCGGGCAGGGGACTGGCCAGACGGCGGATGGCGCAGCAGACTCGCTCGCACAGCATGCATTTTGTTTGAACGATCAGTTGAAGAAATCCACCGAAATTATTACGGTCAGTGAACAGCCTATCAACGAGCAGCTCAGCTTGTCGGGTAAGATCGAATACAATGAAAATGACATGGTCGCGTTTCGCAGTCTTCTGGAAGGGGTGGTTGAAAATGTTCAATTTGAATTGGGGGACTATGTACAGAAAGGACAAGTTTTGGCGAGCATTAAGTCGACCCAAATTCAAGAATTGTACCAACAGCAGCGTAGCCAGCAGAGCCAGATTGCGCTATTGGAGAAGCAAATTCGTTCGAAAAAAGAATTGGCGACAGATGGCTTACTCAGTATGCCAGAGGTGCGTATTGCCGAGCAGGAATTGGAAGGAGCCCATATCGAATTGGATCGGATACAGCAGAGTCTGCAGCTTTACCGTGCTGCCGGGAACGGTAGCTTTCAGATTTTAGCACCCAAAAATGGCTACATCATTCAAAAGGCTGTTAGCTCGGGGCAAAGCATCACCACCGAGAGTGAGCCTATCTTTTCTATATCCAACCTTAAAGAAGTATGGGTAATGGTCAACATCTACGCCAACAACCTGCGGTATGTGAACGAAGGCGATGAGGTCAAGGTGCGAACAATAGCCTATCCAGACAAGTTTTACACGGGGAAAATTGACAAGATATACAACGTGTTTGACTATAACGAGCACGTGCTCAAAGCTCGCGTGGTGCTGGCCAACCAAAATTTGAACCTCATGCCGGGACTTAGTGCAGACATCATTATCAACACGAAAAATAGCTCGGGTAATGCTTTTGCGATTCCTAATAGAGCCAAAGTCTTTAGTAACAACAAAGAGTATGTTGTGGTGTATAAAGATGATTGCCATATGGAGCTGCGTCGGATACGCGGCATTGCAGAGAATGAAGAATACACGTTTGTGAAAGAAGAGTTGCAAGACGGAGAAAAAGTTATTGGGACAAATGCATTGCTGATTTTTGAGCAAATGAATCCATAAGTAGAGAGGAACGGAAAATGAAGAAATTAGTACAAAATGTAGTGACCTTTTCGCTGCGCAATACCACATTCATTTTATTTGCTGTTTTTGCTTTGCTGTTTGGCGGCATTTATGCCCTCAAGCATACGGCCATCGAGGCATTTCCAGATGTTACGAATACGCGTGCTCGCATCATTACGCAATGGCCAGGGCGCAGTGCCGAGGAAATGGAAAAGTTGGTAACCTTACCCATTTCGAAAGAGGTTAATAGTATTCCTCGAAAATCCAACGTGCGCTCCATTTCCTTATTTGGGCTTTCCGTGGTTACGGTACAATTTGAAGATGGTGTGGATGATTTCTATGCGCAGCAATATGTCTCCAATAAGGTGGGCGGCGTGGAACTGCCGGAAGGCGCTGACGCGTCCATCGAGCCTCCTTCAGGAGCTACAGGAGAAATCTTTCGGTATGTCGTTAAAAGCGATTTGCCTATTAAGGAAATCACCGCCATTCAAGATTGGGTCATCGAACGCGAACTGCTGGGGGTTCAAGGTGTGGCCGATGTCGTGAGTTTCGGCGGTGAAGAGAAGATCTACGAAATAAAGATTAACCCTACAGAACTCAAAAACTACGATCTTTCCCCACTGGATATTTATGAAGCGGTGTCCAAATCAAATGTTAATGTGGGTGGGGATGTTATCCAGCAGGGCGATCAGGCATATGTTGTCCGTGGAGTAGGTTTGTTGGATAAATTGGACGACATTGGCAATATCACGGTAAAGCTGAACGGATCTACGCCGGTGCTGATCAAAAATGTGGCAGATGTAGTGGTTTCTGGCAAGCCACGCTTGGGACAGATGGGCTTTAACGACGAGAGCGATCTCGTTGAGGGCATTGTCATTATGCTGCGCGGTGAAAATCCATCGGCGGTGATCGAGCATATTAAGGCGAAAGTTGACGAGCTAAACACCCGGATCTTACCAAAAGGGGTGAAGATAGAAACCATTGTTGATCGTACCAAATTGGTAGACAACACGGTGCACACCGTGTCGAAAAACTTGATTGAAGGTATTTTATTGGTATCGTTAATCGTGTTTGTCTTCCTATATAATTGGAAGTCTACGTTGATCGTTGCCTCGGTAATCCCCTTATCTTTTCTGTTCGCCATAATTATGTTGCGGATTCAGGGATTGCCAGCCAATCTGATATCTATGGGTTCGCTAGACTTTGGCTTGTTGCTGGAGGGCACCTTGGTGATTGTGGAAACGGTATTTGTGGCGCTAGCGGGGCTATCGCACCGCGTGGGCGCGGCGAAGTTTGCAAAAATGAGCAAGCTTGGTGTCATTAAAAAAAGCGCAGGTAGCGTAGCATCTTACATCTTCTTCGCATTGTTGATCTTAATCGTGGCTTTGCTTCCTATTTTTTCTTTTCAAAAAGTGGAAGGTAAAATGTTTACACCGCTGGCTTTTACATTGGGCTATGCCTTATTAGGTTCGCTAATCTTGAGTCTAACCTATGTTCCGGCGATGTGTAAATTACTCTTCACAAAAGGGATCGAAGAAAAGGAGAACTGGGTTACCCGTTTCTTCCAACGGACGATCTATGGGATGTTTAGTGCCGCTTTTCAATACAAGAAGACGACGGTGGCAATCTTTGTAGGCCTGCTAGCCGTATGCTTTCTAAAGTTTATGCATTATGGATCAGAGTTTTTACCGAAACTGAACGAGGGAGCGATTTACATTCGTGCAACCTTACCGAATAGTGTGAACTTGACGGAATCCACCCGTTTAACAAAGGAGATGAAAAAGATTATGGTCGATAATTGCGAAGAGATTGAATTTATCTTCACGCAAACCGGCCGACCAAATGACGGAACGGATCCTACTGGCTTTTTCAATATAGAATTTAATGTACAGCTGAAGGATGAACAAGAGTGGAAAGGCAAAACGACCAAGGAGGAGATTATTCAGCGTTTGCGGGAGCAACTTCAACATTATCCGGGAATCAACTTTGGTTTTAGCCAACCGATACAAGATAATGTAGAAGAGTACGTGGCCGGTGTGAAAAGTGCTTTGGTAATCAAGATATTTGGCGATGACCTGTATGATTTGGAAAAGTATGCCAACCGCGTGGCTGGCGCCATTAACAAGGTAGATGGCATTACCGATATTAATGTCTATAAGAACATTGGTCTTCCAGAGCTACGTATCCAGCTCCACGATGCAAAAATGGCAAAGTATGGTGTGTTTACAGCAGACGTTCAGGCGGTCATCGCGATGACGATAGGCGGTCAGGCCGCTACCAAGTTTTATGAGGGAGACCGCCAATTCGATATCGTATTACGTTTTAATGAAGCTTATCGAGACACGCCGGAGAAGATTAAAAATATCCTTATCCCGACGAGCAGCGGCCAGAATATTCCTTTACAGGAGATTGCCACGGTTGGTTATCAAACCGGTCCTGCCTTTATCTACCGGGAAGGTAATAGTCGTTACATCGGTGTTGGATTTAGTATTGAGGGGCGAGATCTTGGTAGCACGATTGCGGAGGCCAAACGTGTGGTGGCCAAGGAAGTTTCCCTTCCATCCGAGAACCTCATGCTTTGGGCAGGCGAGTTCGAAAGTAAGGAACGCGCTGCCAAACAATTAGCACTGGTAGTTCCCATTTCATTGGCCTTGATATTATTGCTCCTTTATGCCAATTTCGGTAATGCAAAAGATACGCTTATTTCCTCATTGACGCTAGCCTTTGCGTTTATCGGCGGCTTCATATCCTTGTGGATTACGGGCACAATTTTCGGCATTTCCGCAGGTATCGGATTTATCATCCTATTCGGTGTGGCAACGATTGACGGGATTGTACTGATCGGCGTGATACGGGACAATATGAAGCACAAAATGCCATTACTGGAAGCAATCAAGACGGGCGTAAGAAGTCGTATACGGCCGGTGGTGATGATCGCGTTGATGGGTTCTATGGGTCTGCTGCCCGCGGCACTGTCTACCGGTATGGGGTCGGAGATACAAAAACCGCTAGCCATCATGATCGTCGGTGGATTGATTATTTGTCTGGTACTTAGTTTTACGGTTATCCCGGTGGTATTTTATTGGATGAATAGAAAAGAAGCGCAGGCGGGTAAATAAACTGAATATTATTTACCTTTGTGCCATGAAAAAAAGAGACAAAGAAAAGAGCCCAACCCCAACTTTCGATAGACCAGTAGACCGTCATTTCTATGAGATGGATCGGCAATTTACACAGGTCAATAAAGGTGCTTATGCACTTGCGTTGGGGATGGCTTTTTTCGGTGCGTTGGGTTTGGTCTGGATGATTCCCTTTCCGCAGCTCGCCTTTCTGCAAAAGCTGAATATGCAAACCTTTCTGAACTGGGGATCCTTTTACATTGCCGTCCTTATTTACCTTTATTTGCGGTTGGCACCTACATTATCTTACGCTATGCTCTTCACTATAGGAATTATGAGCTTTTTTATTGTGCAGCTGGAGTATGTAGAGCGCGCTGGCGGCCTGTCGGTGTGGTTTGTTTCGCTGCTATCTCTTAGTATTGGCGTAGTAGGAAGCTACCTTCTTGCTCGGAAAGAAGCAGGTGCTTTATCACCGCAAGTCTTTTGGCGCCTGCTTACATTAGGTCCAATCTGGCTTTGGTCGAAAGTGTTTAAAAAGCTCACTATCAAATATTAAAGCGTTTAGTCACTAACTATAAATGCTGCTCGTGAGGCCTGTAAACGTATATATGAAAGACCAACCTAAACAATCCACGTAAGTGAAAAGATTTTTTATAGAATGACTTGCCTGCCCGTACAGATGCCGGACACTATTTCGAAACCTATATTTCCCATTGATATTAGTTAAATTGTATTAAATGGCATAATGTGTTTATGTATTACTACAATCGGTTTAGGCTATGTACCACATATTGGCTAACTTTATACCGTATATTTAAATAAGCATGTTATGTTAAAAGGATTTTTTAATGTTCCTGCACCCGTAAATGAGCCGGTAAACTCATATGCGCCAGGGACAAAAGAAAGAGAATTATTGGAAGCTGCCATTCAGCGCGCGCGCGCGGAGGAAGCAGATATTCCAATGTATATAGGTGGTAAAGAGGTTCGTACAGATAAAAAAGGAAAATTGGCTCCGCCGCACGATCATCAACACACCTTAGGATATTATCACGAAGGTGGAAAAGAACATGTTGCCCAAGCGATTGATGCAGCATTGGCTGCAAAAGCAGACTGGGAAAACTTGCAGTGGGAACAACGTGCGGCTGTTTTTTTGAAGGCGGCAGAACTTGCTTCAACAAAATACCGCTATAGAATAAACGCCGCTACGATGCTCGGTCAATCCAAAAATGCATATCAAGCAGAGATCGATGCAGCATGTGAATTTACGGACTTCCTACGCTTTAATGTGGCGTATATGAGTGAGATTTATGCACAGCAGCCACCAGCCAATAGCAAAGGTGTTTGGAATAGAGTAGAGCAGCGTCCGTTAGAAGGTTTTGTGTTTGCGCTAACACCGTTTAACTTCACCGCCATTGCAGGTAACCTACCAGCATGTGTGGCGATGATGGGCAATGTGGTTGTATGGAAGCCTTCAAACACGCAAATTTATTCTGCAAATGTATTGATGGAGATCTTTAAGGAGGCTGGTCTGCCTGATGGCGTCATCAACTTGATCTATGTTTCGGGACCTGATGCAGGCGATGTGATTTTTAAACACCCTGATTTCGCCGGTATACATTTCACGGGTTCGACAGGTGTGTTCCAAAATATTTGGAAAACCATTGGCGAAAACATCCATCAATATAAAACGTATCCACGTATTGTTGGTGAAACAGGAGGTAAGGATTTTATCTTAGCCCATCCATCAGCAAATTTAGCCGTTTTGAATACAGCTTTAGTGCGCGGTGCATTTGAATATCAGGGACAAAAGTGTTCGGCAGCATCACGTGCCTATATCCCGTCTTCTCTATGGGATGACTTAAAGTCGCGCATGGAAACAGACATTCGGTCTTTCAAAATTGGTGGCACCGAACACTTTGGAAACTTCATCAATGCTGTCATCGACGAAAAAGCGTTTGATAAAATTACCTCTTACATCGATCGTGCGAAGGACAGTGCTGATGCCGAGGTGGTGATTGGTGGTGAGTATGACAAATCGAAAGGTTATTTTATTCATCCTACGGTTATTTTGGCAAAGACGCCTGATTATGAGACTTTGTCGGAAGAGCTTTTTGGTCCGGTTTTAACCATTTACGTCTACGAGGATGCAAAATGGGCAGAAACGTTGAAATTGGTGGACAGCACTTCTATTTATGCATTGACGGGCGCTATTATCGCGCAGGATCGTTATGCCATTGAAGAAGCTACGCATGCGCTACGCAACGCAGCAGGAAACTTTTATATCAATGATAAATGTACGGGAGCCGTAGTTGGCCAACAGCCATTTGGCGGAGCGCGAGGATCGGGTACAAATGACAAGGCGGGGTCCATGATCAACTTGCTTCGCTGGGTGTCTCCGCGAACAATTAAAGAGACATTTAATCCAGATACGGACTACCGGTATCCGTTCTTAGGATAAGATCTATATAGTTTTGTTTTGTAATTGGGCATCCTTGTTTTGGGTGCCCATCTTTTTCTACAGCACGTTTTTTCCATGATCAAATCGCTCGATTACAGGAAACCTATAGAGTTTACGGTACCCGCCCATGGCGATGGTGCTTTCTATGTTATGGAAGATGTGGGTCAAGATTTTTACGGCTATTACCATCGTCATCGCGAGTTTCAGATTACGTATATTGTGGAGGGGGATGGTTCTTTTATGCTCGGTAACCTGTTGCGACCCTGTAGCGCAAACCAAATATTCCTTATCAAGCCGAATGATCCGCATTTGTTTTACAAAGACGAAAGCAAAGATGAAAACGCCAAGATCCATGTCGTGCATTTATTTTTCTCGTTGGAAAAGCTGGCGCCCTTTTTTGATATGGCCGAGCTGCAAAGTATACGTAGCCTATTTTATAATATTCCCTCCAGCAAGCTCTTACCTGCAGAACAAGCTTTGGCGGTTAAAGCGCTCTTTTTGAGATTGGATCGGGAGGGGGGTGTAGAGAAATTGACCTGTGTCCTGGAGATTTTTGACTACCTGCGCCAGCAGGAGAACCAACTTATTTCGTTGTATTCCGGGCTGCATAAAGTCGATTTTCATGACGCCGATGGCTTGCGCATCAATACAGTTGTTAAATACGCCATCGAACACTATAAAAAAAACATCAGCATCGAGGAGGTGTCGTCGCTTGTTCATATGACGCCCACCGCATTTTGTAAATTTTTCAAGAAGCGTACTAAGAAAACATTCGTGTCTTTTCTCAATGAGATCCGGATAGAGAAAGCCTGCCAACTGTTGGTGAATAAGCGGGTAGAGAGTATTGCGGAAGCAGCTTATCAGTGCGGATTTAACACGGCGGTACACTTTAATCGGGTGTTTAGGACCGTTATGCACGTTTCGCCCACAACATTTTTGGCGCAGCGCGCTGTCGGTAAATAAAAGCAGCGAGATCCACGTCGCTCGCCGCGAGCTTTACGTTTTAGTTGTGAGCCTATTCTGTTTTTCCACTTCGTTTTAGAATCATAATCGCCTCATATTTTTTGCCATCGTAATGGGGCGGGTCGATGCTGAGTTCGGTGGGGTAAGGCTTGTTTTTATCAAAGAAGTAAATCTTAGTTAAGCTCCCAAAATCGTTGGTTGGAAATAGATCGGCACAAGCGTCATATTTTGCATTTGCCATATCGCCCACAGCGACAGCATACACGCGGATGATGCTGCCTTTATTTTGCTCATTACGAACAAAGGCTACTTCTTCAAACGCTCCGGGGAGGTCTTTTATAGAAGGCTGATTGAATGCCTCCCAAATACCATAGCTCAGGATGATTACCAATCCCAGCGCAATCCACCATATTTTCTTATTTCTTCGCATGTGAATAACAGGTTTTATACGTTAACATTTTAATAGGCTACTGATTTTGTTCCGCTTTTTGCTTCAGTAGCCGCTTTGTCTTACGAACTTTTGCTTCCAGCTGGCTGCGCAGGAGCACATTGGTGACGCCTTTGCCTTCTTCAAAATTTTGATTGAACTCGGGCAAGCTAAATGTTTCCAATAGTTCAGCGCCATCGTATGGGAGCCGTAACGTGGCGATCTCTAAAACCCCCATTCCACCACGCCGCCCTGGGCTAGTCGCCATCAGAAAAAGTGGTTTGCCGTTGAAGATTTTGCGTCCCGGAATTCTTGATATCCAGTCGGTTATGCTTTTGTAAGCTGCATTGTAGTTTCCGTTGTTTTCTGCTAACGATAGCAGAATGAAATCAGCTTCGTCAATCTTTTCAGCAAATGCTAATGCTTGAGCAGGGATGCCATGTTCACGTTCGTAGTCTACCGAAAAGAGTGGCATCTCGAAATCGTTAAGATCGAGTATTTCAACGATATCGTCTGCTTCCTTATAATATTTGCTGACGCTGCTCACAAATTTTTTGTTAATGGAGCGGCTGCTGTTGCTTCCCGCGAATGCTAGTATCTTCATATAAAATCTTTTTTTATGAGCTCGTCGCGCTCGCTTGTCGGCTAACAGCGCGTCGTCAATAGGCAACACCCCAATTTTCATTGGTCAGACGGTTGTCTCGCAGCATCGGCACGTTATGCGGTATGCGCTGCTGCTTATGAGCGAGTTTCCGCAATATTACCTACTTGTGTGTTCCGCTAACCATCCGTACTTGAAACCCTAAAAGTAGGATAAAAAAGTGACCTCTAAAAATGGATTGATCGAATAGCGCTTTAAAAAAAAGGCATCCAACAAATTGCTGGATGCCTGATCTATTAATAGGTGGTTAGTAGTATGTGTTATATGCTTAACGTAAGAACAATAGTTCACGTAATTTTGGTAATGGCCATTTGTTGTCGTCCACGATTTTTTCCAATTTGTTTACGTGGTAGCGAATTTCATCAAAATATGGTTTTACCACTTCATCATACGCAATTGATTTCTCGCGAACATCTTCCACGTTATTCGCTGTTTTACGCGATTGGCGCATTTCTTCCGCTTTTTCTAAGATCAAGTTTGTATGCTTGGAGATACGTTCTACCAAATTCAGTTGCGAACTGTAAGCTTCTTTTGCTAGACCCAGGTCTTTCAAACCTTTAACGTTCTCAATCAATTCATTCTGATAGACGAAACATGCAGGAGCAATCTGGCTGGTTACTACTTCTTCAATGACACGTGCTTCGATTTGCAACTTCTTATAGAAATTCTCCAGTAAGATTTCGTGTCTTGCTTCTGACTCGCGTCTAGAGTAGATACCTAATTTTTCAAAAAGAGCTAAGCTTTCTTCTTTTACATAAACATCAAGCGCTTTTGGCGTCGATTTGATGTTGGATAGACCACGTGCTTCCGCCTCTTGCGCCCATTCGTCGCTGTAGCCATTACCTTCAAAACGAATTGCTTTCGAGTCTTTGATGTATTTGCGAACAACGTTTAAGATAGCAAGATCTTTCTTTGTTCCTTTTTTGATTTGTTTGTCAACCTCTGCTTTGAATTCGATTAGCTGCTGCGCAACGATAGCATTCAAAATTGTCATTGGAAGTGCTGAGTTTGCCGATGAGCCTACCGCACGGAATTCAAATTTGTTACCGGTAAAAGCGAAAGGCGACGTACGATTACGGTCGGTATTATCCAACTTCAATTCTGGAATTTTAGGAATACCATGCCATAAGTTCGTTTCGTTTCTCACTTTTTTCGCTACGCGGGCAGATTCTACTTCTTCCAGGATTTCATCCAACTGCGATCCTAAGAAAATGGAGATAATTGCTGGAGGAGCTTCGTTGGCACCTAAGCGGTGATCGTTACTATGGCTCGCAATGGATGCACGCATAAGATCAGCATATTCAAAAACAGCTTTGATGGTGTTCACGAAAAATGTTAAGAACATCAAGTTGTTCTTAGGCGTTTTACCGGGTGACAATAAGTTTACGCCTGTATTGGTGATTAGCGACCAGTTGTTGTGTTTTCCTGAACCGTTTACACCACTGTATGGTTTCTCGTGCAGTAGCACTTTGAAATTGTGGCGAACGGCAACCTGTTCCATCAGGTTCATCAACAATTGGTTATGATCAATAGCCAAGTTGATTTCTTCGTACATTGGAGCACATTCAAATTGTGAAGGCGCTACCTCGTTGTGACGTGTCTTTAGTGGAATACCGAGTTTTAATGCTTCGTTTTCCAAATCCACCATATACGCTAATACGCGCTCTGGAATAGCACCAAAATAATGATCTTCCAATTGCTGGCCTTTTGCAGACATATGTCCAAAAAGCGTACGACCTGTCAGCTGTAGATCTGGGCGGCCATGGAATAGGGAAAGGTCTACTAGGAAATATTCCTGCTCAATACCTAAAGAGGCATTTACTTTGGAAACAGATTTATCAAATAAGTGTACAACATCTGTTGCTGCTTTATCAATGGCAGCAACGGCTTTCAACAAAGGTGCTTTATAATCCAAAGATTCACCGGTGTAAGAAACGAAAACCGTAGGGATACATAATGTTTTTCCGGCTACTGTTTCGAAGATAAACGCTGGTGAGGATGGATCCCAAGCCGTGTAGCCACGGGCTTCAAATGTATTACGGATACCGCCATTTGGGAAAGAAGAAGCATCAGGTTCTTGCTGAACTAAGGCATCGCCTGTAAATTTCTCGATGGCCTCTCCGTTATCATCCGGCTCGAAAAAGGCATCATGTTTTTCTGCAGTAGATCCAGTAAGGGGTTGAAACCAGTGCGTATAATGGGTAGCACCGTTTTCAAGTGCCCAAGTTTTTACGGCTTGTGCAATATGATCTGCAATATCTCTTGAAATCTGTGATCCATCTTCTACAAGTTGGACTAACTCCTTATAGGTGTTTTTAGAAAGGTAATCTTTCATTTTAGCAATTGTAAATACGTTTTTACCGTAAATAGAAGTTGCTTTTAAAGATTCCACTGCTGTACCATGTACCAGAGGGCGTGATACCGCTGACTCTGCTGCTTTAAATCGAAGGCTTGACATTTTCCGTTTTATAGTTTTATTATTTTATACAGTTATTGGTTGTTTTGCTTTGTAAATGTACGCTTATTTTTAAAAAACAAACAAAAAAAATGAAAAAATTATAAATTTTACGTGTTTTTAATGTGATTAAAATTAAAATGCGCCGTTATTTTTTAATAGCGACGCATTTTAATTCAATTTACTGTTCTGTTTTATTCAAGTCCCCAATCGATACCTTTTTCGACGGCAGGAACACCAGATGTTATCCATTTGGTAGCTGGCTTTCCTTTTAGAAAATGATCGAAAAACTGCGCTTGGCGAATCTGTATATCTTTACGATTTTGTCTTTTTATCAAGTTATGTTCATCACCATTATAGTTGAGCATCCACACCGGTTTTTGCAACCTTCGTAGTGCAGTAAACATTTCGATTCCTTGGTACCAAGGCACAGCACCATCGTTGTCGTTATGCATAATAACAACGGGTGTGCTAACCTGATCCAGGTAGAACAGGGGCGAGTTTTCAAGATACAGATCTTGGTCTTCCCACAGCGTCTTACCTATTCTAGACTGCGTATGCTCATACTGAAACTGTCTCGACATACCCGACTGCCAGCGAATACCACCATATGCTGATGTCATATTAACGACAGGGGCTCCTGTCCATGCTGCGGCATACATAGGGGTACGTGTGATGAGGTGGGCTACTTGGTAACCGCCCCAGCTCTGTCCCTGGATAGCCATTTTGGTGGAATCTACCCAAGAATTTTTCGCCAAATGACGCATACCCGAA
Source organism: Sphingobacterium paludis (assembly GCF_004364125.1). Lineage (GTDB taxonomy): Bacteria > Bacteroidota > Bacteroidia > Sphingobacteriales > Sphingobacteriaceae > Sphingobacterium > Sphingobacterium paludis. Next base: position 263,383 of record NZ_SNZV01000001.1, read on the forward strand.
TTGACGTATTCTTCGGCTGACTTGCCGGGATGTCCGATTTCGTAACGAATATCCGGAGCAAAGACCAGGTACTCATTACTTACATAGTAAGGAATGTTGAGGCGTGACGGTGTCGGCGCAGGTGCTTGATAGTTGTACAGACCATCTGTTAACTTCTCGTAGAAATAGGCGATGATCGGGTATTTTTTATTGGGGTCAAAATTTTCCGGTTTGTATAGAATACCTTCTGCCTCTTTACCGCCGGGTGTTGTCCATTTTACCAACTCTGCCGTTCCCCAATTGTATGATTGCTGTTGCGGGTTTACGTCAGTCAACCGTTGCTCGTTCTTAAAGGCTTTGCTGACATAGAGGTTTGGCGATTGGCTGTAGTTTTCCTTTGTATAGATAAAGGTGTCTTCGTTTTCGGATGCTTTAAAGCCGCGGTACACGAAGCCTGCAAGTACAATTTCACTTGGGCGGCGGCTTTTCGAACTGTGCGCTTCGAATACGCCATTTTGTTTTGTCGCTTCATCAAGGGCGCTTAGATAAATGCGCTTGTTATCCGGAATGCGTGTGGTGCGGTAGCGCGGGTTCTCTTGACGATCAAGATCAATATAACGGAAGGACTTTTTGCTGGCGCGGCCTTCTCCATTGGTGATCAGTTGTTTCGATTTGCCGCTTAGATCAAAGCGCCAAATATCATATCGGTCGTAGAGGTATACGCTTCGGTTGTCTGTTGACCAGCCCGCAATGCCATATGCACCGGGTAGTGTAGGTGAATCATTTTCTTCGTCGACAAAGCTGACAGGCATTCCATCATTAAGCAAAGCGTCGCTACCACTTTTGATGTTGTAGCTGTGCCAATTGCCCTGCTCGCGATCGAAATACAACACATAGTCGCCGTTTGGCGATAGGTATGGGTAGCCATTCAAGTCTTTCTTTACCAACTTCTTTTGGCCTGTCTGCGTAGAGACAATGTAAACATCCGATTTTGTAGAACCTTGCCATTGTCCTTCAACCCGTTTCCCAAAATCTGTGCTGGTCAAGATCCATTCGTTGTTCGCGTCGTCTGTCATGCTTGTTCTGGAAAACGTATCGTCTAGCAATGCGATAATACGATTGCCCTTGGTGGGGTAAACGACGGCAGCGTACGATTTGCTAAGATCTCTTTTTAGGTTGACAAGCTGTTGAGGCTGTAGGTAATCATCTTTCCAATGCCAGACATCTAGTTGCGCATGTTCAAAATCGACCAAGGTCGTATCTTTGACGCGCGGAATAGGAGCCAAGCCGAAATATAACTTTTGTCCATCTGCGCTGAAGTTAAGTGAGGCGTCTCCGCTTACATACCACTGTTGTGGAATGCCTGTGCTCTGTTGGCTCGCGATGATATGCGCGCTGTCTAACTTTGTCGTGTAATAGTATAATTTATAATCTTTCAGGAGGGATTTCTCGGGCGACTTATCGGCTAAAAAGGCTACCTGCATGCCTTTATCATCGAAACTCAATTCTTTGTACGTTCCCCGGCCGTTGCTTATTTTCTTTACCTGCTTGTTCACGATATCGTAGAGGTAAAGCCCTGCATCCGTTGCGGTAGAATCTTTCGCTTCGTTCTTTTTCGAAAAGAGGAGGTAGTCTTCATTTGGACTAAGCGCATATTGGTCTGCTTTCCAAAATTTTACCGTATCGCCCGTGCTCAAGTTTTGGAGATACAAAACTGTTGCATTTTTCGATTTGTCGTTTGATTTTTTAGCGCTGGTTGCCGTGTCTGCGGGCGCTTTCGTTTGGTTTTTCTCCTCGGTAAGGAAAGCAAGGTATTCATTTTTATTTTGCGCGAGCTTAAATGATTTTACCTGTGGAAATTTCCACTCTTGCTTGTTTTGCAGGTTGACAATCAGGAGCGAATCCTTAGGCATGTCGTCCGCCTTCTTCTTTTTAATTTTTGCCTGTCGTGTTTCTTGAAACGTAGATTTGATAGCGGCTATCAAAAAGGTTTCGTCCTTCGTGAGTTGCGCAGAAGCGCCTCGAGGTATACTAAGAAGCAGTGCGTTATCCGGTTTTTTAAGCTGGAATAGCCCATCACCTTCTTGCGGCATGATTTGATACGAAATAAACTGTCCACTTTTGCTGATTGCGGTGTTGCTGATGCTTTTCCAGTTGTCGTATACGCTGTGATCCAGCGGCCGCTTCTGTGCAAACAAGGCGCCGGTTAATAAGAGGGACGCGCCAAGGCTAGCTATTTTAATGTGCATAAGATGAATTAAATTTTGATTTTTGGTGTAAAATAGCTAAAAATGCGTAATTTGAACACGATGTTATAATAATTTTACAAGAAGAGAGGGTTATGAAGTCAACAAATATCATCATTGCGGCAATCTGCGGGTTAGCTATGATCGTTTTCGCGGTGATTATCGGGAATGCCTATACTTTTAAATTCAAAAGCGCTAACACCATCAACGTTACTGGCAATGCAAAGAAGGATTTCGAGTCAGATTTGGTGAAATGGTCGGCATCGTACAGTCGGAAATCTATGGATTTAAGCGCTGCGTCGGAACAATTGAAAAAAGACCGGGAACTGGTGCGCACATTTCTGGTAGGGCAGGGGGTCAACCCGAAAGAAATACTATTCAATGCTGTCAATATAAATCGGGAATTTTCCTACCACGCGGATGGTAACGGCAACAGCTATAATACGTTCACCGGGTATAGCTTGTCGCAAAGTGTTCGTGTCGAGTCGAAAGATTTGGATAAAGTGGATAATGCTTCTCGCGAAATCTCGACACTAATATCACAAGGCATCGAGCTGAGCTCCAATTCACCAAATTACTATTATTCAAAATTAGAGGATTTAAAACTTGAGCTCATCTCCCAAGCTTCAAGCAATGCTAAACAGCGTGCGGCAAATATCGCACTGGAGGCAGGATCTTCGCTCGGCAACCTGATTAAAGCAGATCTTGGAATTTTTCAGATCACCGGCCAAAATGATAATGAAGAATACAGTTATGGCGGAGCGTTTAATACAACATCTCGTAGCAAGACAGCTAATATTACGGTAAAAGCCAGTTACACCGCGCGTTAACGTGGGTTTGCTGTAAAGGAGAAATGCTCCACGCTACCCCCACGGATGAATAAGAAGGATTCACGATCAAAATTCGATGCTGCCCTTCTTTTCCTCCACTTCAAACACGGAATCAATCTTCCAATTGGCTTTATCTTTTGACGCTTTAACAGCCAACTGATCGCAGCGCTCATTGAGCGGATGCCCGGCATGCCCCTTCACCCAGACCAGTTTCACTTGGTGATGCTTGTACAAGTTCATCAGCCGAAGCCAAAGATCTTGGTTTTTTTTGCCCTGAAATCCTTTTTGCATCCAACCGTATACCCAACGTTTGTCAATCGCGTCGATAACATATTTTGAGTCGGAAAATACAGTCACTTTTTGGTTGATACTTTTTAGCGCTTCCAGCCCAATAATGACAGCCAGCAGTTCCATTCTATTATTGGTTGTTTTGCGGAAGCCTCCGGAAAATTCTTTTTCAATAAGTTTTCCCTGAAACGCCTCGTTGGTACCCTGATAGACGGTTCTTAATATTGTACCATAGCCGCCTGGTCCGGGGTTGCCGCTGGAGGCCCCATCTGTATAAAGTTCAATCATCGTTCAAAATTACATAATATCTTTTTATCCTTTTACAAGATATGCATATCTTCAGCAGCAATTTTAAACGTAGATCATCATGAGAAGAGGTTTAGCGATTACCGTGCAGCTGCTTTGCGCTAGTTTTTACGTACTGCACGCGCAAGATAAGTCTGCCCAAGATAAAATGGCTTGGTTTGAAGATGCCAAGTTGGGTATTTTTATCCATTGGGGTATCTATGCGGTAGACGGTATTTCAGAGTCTTGGGCGTTTTTTAACAACTATGTCAGCCACGATCGTTATCTGAAACAGCTAGATGGTTTTACCGCGACAAAATACAATCCGCAAGAATGGGTAGATCTAGTTAAAACCTCGGGAGCGAAATATGCCGTTATAACGGCAAAACATCACGATGGTGTAGCGCTTTGGAATTCCCAAGCTTCGGAAGCTTTGACCATAAAAACGCATGCAGCAGCTAAAAAGGATGTACTCAGCCCTTTTATCGAAAAACTGAAACGAACGGGAATGAAAACTGGTATTTATTTTTCATTGCCGGATTGGAGCCATCCTTATTATGATGTACATACGCGTATCAGGAAACGGTATGAAATTGCGGCGGACCCAAAGCGATGGGATCGTTTTGTGCATTACTACCAACAGCAGCTGCAGGAGTTATCCAACGCATACCGTCCTGACCTCTTGTGGTTTGATGGCGATTGGGAACACAGCTCCTACGAATGGGACGCGCCTGGTACCTTGCAATTGCTACGTAGATATAATCCGAACATTATCGTCAATTCGCGCTTGAATCATCATGGCGATTACGAAACACCCGAACAGGGGGTGCCTGTGGTTAAGCCTGGCAGCGCACATTGGGAGTTGTGTTACACGATGAACGATTCCTGGGGCTATCAGCCTTTTGATCGCCATTACAAAACGCCTAACATGATCGTTCGGACGCTTATTGACTGCATAGCTATGGGCGGCAACCTGCTGTTGGATGTTGGTCCGAAGGCTGATGGTACTTTGCCCAAAGAGCAGGTCGCTATCCTTCAGGAGTTGGGTCGTTGGACAAAAAAACATGGGGAGGCGGTTTATGGAACGCGAGCAGGCTTGCACAATGGGCAGTTGCGCGAAAAGAATTCGTTTTCCAAAGATGGAAGAACGCTATACATCTATTTGGATAATAAACGTGAGCGGTATTGTCTGCCACATGTGCTTACTCCTGTGAAAGATGTTAGGCTAATTGGCTCCCAAAGCCCACTGACCTTTAGCCAAGAGGCAGGTCGATTGATGGTTACTTTGCCGCCGGATGCTTTTGACCCTGTAGCATCGGTTTTGGCCATCGCGTTCGATGATTCGCCCCAGTTTGCTCCAGCAGATCGGGGAGCGCCCTACAGTATAGCAGCGCTACTGCAAGAGTCTGATGTTCAAATGGCTGTCGAACGGATTGCTGCCAGCAGCGACGCCGGTGACAATATCTTTGCAGACAAGTTGACAGCAGATGGCAGTTTCTTGACGCCGGAATTGAATGCTGCCGATACGGCACTAAAGCAATGGATTGAAAAACACGCGGAGGTGCTAAGTTTTACACGTGAAGGGCTGCCTCCCGGGCATTATGCAGGCTACTCCGCACTATCAAATGATAGGAAAACGCTTTATCTTTTTGTGAATGGACAGCCTTCGGGGCCTATCGCGCTGAAAGGATTAAACAACACTATTGCGCGGATCCGTATTGTTGGAGAAGGGTCTATGCTGAGCCATCAAGTCTTTAATAAATTGTATTGGAGTGTCATACCTGGCATCGTGTATATCGATATTCCGAAGGAGCGGTTGGATAAAAAGATGACGGTGATTGCGGTTTTACTCGATAAGCCTGTTGACCTCTACCGAGAGAAAGTGGGTGCTATTGAAAATAATTTATAGCAGGCGTGTTTCTCTGGCGTGCAATGCTCATGCTTATTGGTCGATGAAGATTCCAAATTTCTTACGCAACTCGCGGAGTACATAGGCTGATGAAACCACGATGGTTAGGCCGATAAGGCATCCCATCGCCACCGATAAAAAACGGAATATTGGTGTATAGGAAAGTTCTTCTTGATGCGGCTGAATCATAATGATGAGCAGAGCGACAACAGCCACACGCGCCATGTTCATGATATGGAAAAATCGGCAGACCAATATGGTGATGATAATCCCGATAACGATCATGTACAACGCGTTTCCGTTGATGATGATACATAGCAACGCAACAAAAGAACCGACAAAGTTTGACTTGAAGCGTTCGATGGAGAGGCGTTTTGAGTCCGTCTCTTCTGGAGAAATAACCAAAATGATGGATAGCAAAGACCAAAATAGCTCGAAATGGGCAAAATTTCTATACAAAACATACCCGATGGAGAAGCCAATAAGGCAGCGTAGTATGTAGACCAGCACGGGCGAAGATATGGCTCTTCTAAATAAACGATCAATCATTTCCTTATAACTTGCTAGGGATGGGAATCCCGAAATGTATTATGGGGCACAAAGCTAAGTCATTTCGCTTAAAATTGCCAATGAATGGAATGGAGATTTTGCAAAAAAAATGAAGAGCAATGTGGAAATAGGATTGGAAGCATTCGACATGTTTGTAGCCCAAATCCTTCGAGAAGGACAGGGAGCCTATAACAAGGATACCAATCTTCTGTTTAAATAAACGAAGATTGGTGTCCTACAGTGTTAATGATGTATTTCCCAAAAGATGCGGTTCGTTTTCAAAATCCCGCCTTATGGGCCATGCTCTGCTTACGCTAACTTTAAAGTCAAGTCTTTAGGCTTTTTGACTTTATTTTTCAGGAGCGCGAGGTCAATAACTTCAGACATTTTGGTTACGTAGTGGAAGGATAAATCTTTCACGTAGTCTTCTTTTATCTCTAAAATATCTTTCTCATTAGCCTTGCAGAGGATAATCTCCTTAATATTAGCCCGTTTGGCAGCCAGTATCTTCTCTTTGATACCGCCCACCGGGAGCACCCTTCCGCGAAGCGTGATTTCACCGGTCATCGCTAACTTTTCTTTTACTTTACGCTGTGTGAATAGCGAAGTAAGTGCCGTAAGCATCGTAATACCGGCGGATGGGCCGTCTTTTGGCGTCGCTCCGGCAGGAACATGTATGTTCACGTCCCATTGATCAAATACTTTGTAGTCGATACCAAAATCTTCGGCATGCGAACGCAAGTAGGCCATAGCAATTGCTGCCGACTCTTTCATCACGTCTCCCAGATTACCAGTAAGGCTTAGTTTTCCTTTCCCTGGACTTAGGCTTGACTCAATGAATAGGATGTCGCCACCAACGGAGGTCCAAGCTAAACCGGTTACAACGCCCGCAACTTCGTTGTCCTCGTAAAGATCTTTATCGAAGATTGGTGCGCCCAAAATCTCTTCTACCATAGCAGGTTCAATTTTTGAACTGTGTTCTTTCTCCATAACAATACGGGTCGCAACACCGCGAACGATAGAGCCAATTTTTTTCTCCAATCCTCGGACGCCGGATTCCCGCGTATATTCCTCGACAATTTTTTCCAACACTTTATTGCTGAGGCTAGCATCTTTACGCGTTAAGCCGTGCACCTCAAGTTGCTTAGGTAGCAAATGTTTTTTTGCAATTTCTATCTTTTCTTCAATGGTGTAGCCATTCACCTCGATGATCTCCATACGATCGAGTAAGGCAGGCTGAATCCCATTCAGCGAATTTGCTGTAGCGATAAACATCACCTTGGACAGGTCATACTCCATCTCCACGTAGTGGTCGTAGAAATTGGTATTTTGTTCTGGATCCAGCACTTCCAATAGGGCAGATGACGGATCACCTTTAAAATCAGAACCCAGCTTATCGATTTCGTCGAGGACAAATACGGGGTTTGATGCACCGGCTTTCTTCAGCGATTGGATGATACGGCCGGGCATAGCGCCGATATATGTTTTGCGGTGACCACGGATTTCCGCTTCATCACGCACACCACCTAAAGCCATACGTGTATATTTGCGACCCAAGGCTTTTGCTACGGATTTTCCCAATGATGTTTTTCCAACGCCCGGAGGCCCTACTAAACAAAGGATCGGCGCTTTCATATTGTTCTTTAGCTTTAATACGGCGAGGTACTCAATGATACGCTGCTTCACCTTCTCCAAACCGTAGTGATCTTTGTCTAATATTTTAACCGCTCTGTTTAGATCGAAGTTATCCTTTGTGTAATCACCCCACGGTAAATCTAACAACAGTTCCAGGTAGTTAATCTGTACGGAATAGTCTGCCGCTGCCGGGTTTATACGTCCTAGTTTCTCCAGTTCTTTTGTGAAATGTTTTTGAACATCGGCCGGCCATTTTTTTGATCTAGCCCGTTTTTCCAACTCCTGCATTTCTAAATCAGGCGTATTGCCACCAAGCTCTTCTTGGATTGTTTTTAGTTGCTGATTTAGAAAATAGTCGCGCTGCTGCTTGTCTAAATCAATTCGCACCTTATTCTGTATCTGGTTTTTTAGTTCCAGCAGTTGAATCTCTGTTGTTAAATGTTCCAGCAGGTTTTTCGCGCGCTTCACAAAATCTTTGGTCTCTAAAAGGCTTTGCTTCTGCTCGGTTTCCAAAGCCATATTGGACGAGATAAAGTTCACCAAAAAGGTAGGACTTTCAATGTTCTTAATAGCCAGCCCGGCTTCGCTAGGTAAATTTGGAGAAAGCTGTATAATTTGTAAAGCAAGTTCCTTTATCGAAGAGATCAACGCTTTGAATTCTCGATTAGCAACTTTTGGCTTTTCTTCGGGCACGCGTTCAACGCGAGCTTTCAAGTATGGATCACTATTTACAAGCTCTGTTATTCTGAAACGTTGTTTTCCTTGAATAATGACGGTTGTATTCCCGTCCGGCATCTGCAAAATCTTGATGATATTCGCTACAGTACCTATTTTATGCAATTGGTCTACTGTAGGTTCTTCAATATTCATATCTTTTTGAGACACCACACCAATGGTGCGGTCACCTTTATAGGCTTCTTTAACAAGCTTTATGGATTTATCGCGGCCAACCGTTATCGGAATTACAACACCAGGAAACAATACCGTATTTCGTAAAGGAAGTATAGGGAGTATTTCTGGAATATCAGCTTTGCTCATTTCCTCTTCATCTTGTGAACTCATCAACGGGAAAAACTCGGTGTCTTCGTTTATGACAGAAAGTACTTGATTGAGGTCAAATGTGTCGTTTTTGTTCATATATATTGTGTTCATCCGACAATATGTCAGATTATTAGATAATTTTGCGTATACTAAAATACTTCCTCTATAGTTGCAAGAGGGATGCCAACTTTAAAAATTGGTACTATTTATGTTAAGAAAGAAAATACACTGCAAAAACGACATCATCCGGCGCCGTGGCGAGCGAACAATAGCTAAAATGTGGAAATGTTAATAAATTTACATTGTAAGCTTAAACTATTTAACAGAGATTTATGTCAACTGTTTTAGTGTAAAAAACAAAAAAGTAGAATTAATAAAAGAGAACATATGAAACGTAGATTTTTAAGTAACCAGTGGAAAGCGGTAAAGTTGGGTTTGGCGTCGACTGCCCTGGCGTTATTTACAGTGGCCGTTCAAGCGCAAGACCAGTCACAACATAGTAATCCTAATGTCCGTCTTGGTCAGAAAGCTTTGTTAGATGGTGATTTTAAATCGGCAGCAACACATTTGCAAAAAGCATTACCTTCAGAAGCTAGCGATCCCGATGTGCAATACTTGCTTGGCTATTCACAATTCCACAATGGTGACTACGCTAAAGCGATTGAAACTTTTAAAAAGGTAATTGCATTGGATGCAAAACATACCTCAGCCTATTATTACAAAGCGAAAGCGAGCAATAACATGGCCGTAAATGCAGCAAACAAGGTGAGCAACGGCGCCAAGGAGCAATTGCTTAAATCAGCCATTGATGATTACAGCAAAGCGATAGCTATCAATGCTAATGATGCGAAATTGTATCAAAACCGTGCTATCGCGTATCGCGATTTAGGTATCTTGACGGGTACAAGCGGCGCGGCTAACTACGACAAAGCAAAAGCTGCTGATGCTTACAGCAAGGCTGTTACCGATTACGAGAAGGTGTTGACGTATGATGCTTCTCGTAAAGACATCCAAACGGAAGTTAAGAAAGCAAAAGTTTACCGAGATAATCTTAAATAGCAAACTTTAGGTACATATGGAGACGGCGAACATGATTGTTCGCCGTTTTTATTGAAGCTCGAAGCTTACTTGCCTATTCGGAAATTTTACCAGACATGTTGGAGAGCAGTGCAGCGAAACGCTAGCCATATTCATCGTATGATAAATATCCATGAAAGCTGTACTTGGCAATTATTTATGATTATTTTAGCGAGCAGTATATGATCTCGATCAGCGTACATAAATTACCATGCCGGATATGAAATTTTCATGTTTGGAAAAGCAACAACATGAATGAAAATAAAGCGGCCATAGCGAGTTTATCGAAAATAATTTGAACATTCGAAACGGGTTTAAAAACAGCTTAGTTACATATGAAAAATAGAAGAACGTTTATTAAAAATAGCCTAGGATTGGCAGCGGGTTTAGCCGTTGCCCAAGCAGGGTACGGAGGTGCCGTATTTCGTGATTTGAGCCTGCAGGCCTTTCAGTTTAAGCTGGAGACCTTGCCCTACGCATATCAAGCATTAGAGCCCGCGATTGATGCGCAGACCATGCAAATTCATCACGAGCGTCATTACGCGACCTACGTGAAAACGGCCAATGAAGCGATTCAGGCGGAAAACGTACAAAGCGCTAACGAAAAAGATCTTTTTAAAGCAATCGATACCTATAGCGCTAAGCTGCGAAACAACGCCGGCGGAGCCTATAACCATGCTTTTTTTTGGAAGACTTTACGCGCGCCGCAAAAGGACAATAGGCCAACGGGGAGCTTGGCAGCCGCTATCGATAAAGACTTCGGCAGCTTCGCCCAGTTCCAGGATGCCTTTACTAAGGCTGCGACACAGCAATTTGGCTCGGGATGGGCATGGTTAGTGCTGGATGCTGGAAAGCTCAAAGTCGGCGGAACACCCAATCAGGACAATCCATTAATGAAAGGTGTTGCTCTTCAGGGCCAGCCACTTTTGGGTTTAGATGTATGGGAGCATGCCTATTACCTAAAATATCAAAATAAGCGTCCGGATTACGTTGCCGGTTTTTGGTCTATCGTTAATTGGCCGCAGGTGCAAAAACATTTTGATGCAAAGTGACGGAAACAAGTAGCGATTAAAGAACGCGCTTATCCTTTCATATACCGAACAGCCGCAACTTAAGGGAAATAGAAATTCACCTTGGGTGCGGCTTTCTCATTTCGATGCGGCTACCTCTTTCGGATCGGGCAAAGACAGGGTTGCGTATCTAGTTCAAGCAGCCCTTTGTCGGGTTATCCCTTCTTTTCAGTAGCAGCCGAAAGCTGTTTAGGGATGATGTTGCTGGCTGGCAATCCACTTCCTTATTCGGAAGTTCCGCTGGAACTGGATTGTCTGGCGATTTGGTTCGCATCACGTAAGTTTTCTGCAAACAGCGAAACGGCTTTTCTTCTTGATAGTACATACGACTTTCGACGATGTCATCTTTCGTAGCACCCTCTGTTGCTCCACTTTCAAAAGCCCAGGACGTAGCCTTCTCGAAACCGAAAAAAAGCTGATTGTTCCGTACGAAATATTCCTCCTCATACTCATGGTGGCTATACTCCCCATACACATGTCGCACCAGTACAAGTTGCCCATTTTCGGTGAAATACGTTACGCGCCCGTTTCTTTCCCCATTACAGTCGTATTCGAAGGTTGTGCTATCCAATTGTCCAGATGCTCGTTTCTCTACTGTTGCCACATAGGCGTCTTGAATAGCTGCAATATTTTCCAGCGATTCACTTGTGTTGGCCATCGCTTGTGCGGGCGCATCACGATGCGCCTTTGCTACAGCTACAGTATCGCCAACTCTATCGTTCTTTTTGGTGGACTGGCAGGAGATGCATCCTAAACCAATAAGTAAAAGTATATTACAATTTCGTATCATCATCGACAACTTTACCAAAAGAACCGTGATGATCTTGTTTTTGTTTTTATGTCCGGATCGCTCAGCTGTTACTGGTGGGAGTGATAGGTGGACACCACCCTTCTAGGTTCGCGATTGTGTTTCGTAAAAAACTTTGTATCTTGTGGTTGATACGCAGCGACATGTTGGCTACTGTTTGCTGATGAAAAGGGAATAAGCCGCTAGCGCGAGGTCATGAGGGCGCCGTGCACTGGTCCATTTTTCAATATCCAATTATAGTATATGATGTATTCTCCGGGTCTTCGTTTTAGGGAGGCAATGCAAAACGAAAAACCTTTACAGGTGGTTGGTGCTGTTCATGCAAACCATGCGCTGCTGGCACAGCAAGCTGGTTTCCAGGCGATTTATCTATCGGGTGGTGGCGTAGCCGCTGGTTCTCTGGGTGTGCCTGATTTGGGGATCACGACATTGCAGGACGTACTGATCGATGTCGATCGCATTAGCAATGTTTGTGATTTGCCATTGCTGGTAGACATCGATACTGGTTTTGGTCCATCGGCATTTAATATAGAACGTACCGTGCGGTCCTTGATCAAAGTGGGTGCCGCGGCAGTCCACATCGAAGATCAGGTTGGCGCAAAGCGATGCGGTCACCGTCCCGGAAAAGAGTTGGTGTCGCAAAGAGAAATGTGCGACCGGATTAAGGCTGCTGTCGATGCGCGAACCGATCTCAACTTTGTGATTGGAGCGCGGACCGATGCGGTAGCGACGGAAGGTCTTGAGGGTGCACTAGCTAGGGCAGTGGCATACAAGGACGCGGGTGCAGATTTTATCTTTGCAGAAGCAATCGGACATGTAGACGAATACAAGCAGTTTGCTGACGCGACCGGGCTTCCTGTATTAGCCAATATCACAGAATTTGGGCAAACCCCGCTCTTCACGCTCGAAGAGCTGCGCGAGGCCGCGGTATCCATTGCGTTGTACCCGCTGTCCGCATTTCGTGCCGCCAACAAAGCTGCGGAGCACGTGTATAGCAGTATCCGACGGGATGGTACGCAGCGTGCCGTGATGTCGGCCATGCAGACGCGTGAAGAGCTATACGCCAGTATCAATTATTACGCCTACGAAAGGAAATTAGATCAACTGTTTAATAATAATCGCGATGAAAGAGACCAATGAATCAGGTTTTAAACCTAAGAGAAGTGTTGCCCTTTCTGGTGTAGCCGCTGGAAATACCGCCCTGAGCACCGTCGGAAAAAGTGGCAACGATCTACATTATCGGGGTTACGATATTTTGGACTTGGCATGGCAGGCTTCATTTGAGGAGGTCGCGTATTTGCTTATCTATGGTGCCTTGCCCACGGAAGCGCAGTTGCATTCGTTTCAAACGCAGTTGGGAAGTCAACGGGGCCTGCCAATCGCTATCCAAAAAGTGCTTAAGCAATTGCCGCCAACAGCACATCCAATGGACGTGTTGCGAACGTATGTTTCCGTCTTCGGAAGTTTACAACCTGAAAAGGAGAGCCAATCGCTTGCCGGAGCCCGTGACATTGCGTGCCGGCTAATGGCGTCTATGGGGTCTGCACTATTGTACTGGTATCATTTCAGTCAAAATGGTCGTGAGATCTCGGTAGAGACAGATGATTTAACGGTTGGCGGGCACTTCCTTCACCTGCTTCATGGGCATGCGCCGTCTGCCTCCTGGGTAAAAGCGATGCAGGTGTCGCTTAATCTATATGCGGAGCACGAGTTTAATGCCTCCACTTTTGCAGCGCGCGTGATTGCCGGAACAGGTTCAGACATTTACTCCTGTGTTGCTGGTGCTATCGGTGCCCTGCGCGGCCCAAAGCATGGTGGTGCCAATGAGGTGGCATTCGACATACAGAGCCGCTACGCCGATGCAGACGAGGCCGAAGCAGATATACGGAAGCGATTAGCAAACAAAGAAGTGATCATCGGCTTTGGGCATCCTGTCTACACTATTGCTGATCCGCGAAATGAGGTTATTAAGCGCATTGCCCGAGAGCTTAGTGAAGAAGCCGGCGATATGACTTTATATTCCATAGCTGAACGACTAGAATCTGTGTTGTGGGAAGAGAAGCGGATGTTTCCTAATCTGGATTGGTACTCTGCCGTATCGTATCACCTCATGGGTGTGCCAACGGCGATGTTTACGCCGTTATTTGTGATCTCCCGGATCACGGGCTGGTCGGCGCATGTTTTTGAGCAGCGTCTGGATGGTAAGATTATCCGCCCCAGTGCAAACTATAATGGACCGGAAAACCGGGATTTCGTGCCGCTTTCAGAACGGTAGGGATTGAAAAGTAAAAAGTAAAAAGTAAAAAGTTAAAATTCAAAAGTAAGAAGTCAAAAGTTAAAAGTGAGAAGTTAAAATTCAAAAGTGAAAAGTAAAAAGTGAAAAATGAGAATGGAAAAGTTAAGAAGTTAAAATTGATTGGTGAAAATTAGGGGTGAATCATAGAAGGTGAGCAATAACAAATAAAAATAGATAAATAAAAATCATGGCAGCTGTAATTCCCAGTAACAGGCCTGAGGCGGATCAGGTACTGAAAGATATCGTAGCGTATGTATTACACTATAAGGTGGAGAGCGAAGTGGCGCTGCAAACCGCGTTCTATTGTTTCTTAGATACGATGGGCTGTGGATTTGAGGCCTTAACGTATCCCGCCTGTACGAAGATGCTTGGTCCGATTGTGCCGGGAACTGTCGTGCCCCACGGAGCGAAGGTGCCGGGTACCACTCACCAGCTCGACCCGGTGCAGGCAGCTTTTGACATTGGTACCATGATCCGCTGGCTGGATTTTAATGATACTTGGCTGGCAGCAGAGTGGGGGCACCCCTCCGATAATCTTGGTGGGATTTTGGCGACGGCCGATTGGCTTAGCCGAACCCGAATGAGCCGGGGTGAAGCGCCCTTGAAAGGAAGCGACCTTTTGGAAGCGATGGTTAAAGCGCACGAGATCCAAGGTGTACTGGCCTTAGAAAACTCCTTCAATAAGGTAGGACTAGATCATGTGCTATTGGTTAAAATTGCCTCAACAGCGGTCGTGGGAAAAATGATAGGTTTGACTTACGATGAGCTGATCAACGCCGTGTCGCTTGCCTTTGTGGATGGGCAGGCCCTGCGTACCTATAGGCACGCGCCCAACACAGGTAGCCGAAAATCGTGGGCAGCTGGCGATGCTACCTCCCGCGGGGTGAGATTAGCCCTCATCGCAAAGACCGGTGAGATGGGCTATCCATCTGTCTTGACCGCACCTATCTGGGGTTTTTATGATGTTTCTTTTCAGGGTAAACCTTTTACATTTCAACGGGCCTATGGCAGCTATGTGATGGAGAATGTGTTGTTCAAGATTTCGTTTCCGGCAGAATTTCATGCACAAACGGCAGTGGAAGCGGCGATACAGCTGCATCAGCAACTGAAAGAGATGGGTAAGACAACGGATGACATTGCTCAGATATCCGTGCGAACGCATGAAGCTGCCATTCGTATTATCGACAAAAAAGGTCCGCTAAACAACCCCGCCGATCGCGACCATTGTCTGCAATACATGATCGCTATTCCTTTGCTATTGGGCCGTTTGACAGCGGAAGATTACGAAGATCATATCGCGCAAAATCCAAAAATTGATTTGCTTCGGGATAAGATGGTATGTCACGAAGATCCGGCCTTTACCGTGGATTACCATGACCCGGATAAGCGTGCTATAGCGAATGGCCTTACCATCACATTGCAAGACGGTACGGTACTTCCCGAGGTTGTCGTCCATTATCCGGTTGGGCATCCGCGGAGACGAGCGGAGGGAATTCCGAAGTTGATCGATAAATATCGGCGAAATTTAAAACGGATATTTTCGGAAAAGCAGCAGGCACAGCTCTTGCAGAACACCCTGGACTATGACTCCTTTATAAATCTTAATGTGCCGTATTTGGTCGATTTGATGATAAGGTAGAAGTTAAAAGTGATAAGTAGTACAACCTATGCACTTCCTACCCAACCTCAAAAAATCCCTTCCCAAAGCCTTTCCGTCCCTGCCGGGACAGGGCCTTCCTTTTTTTTCTAAAAAAAGGAAGCAAAAAAATCGTCGCTGAATTTTTGTTGCATCCCTGTAGGATAGTGCAAAGGCTTATGTCTACATACGCAACAAAAATAAGGCGACATGTTCCGTTAAATTTGGGTAAGTGATAAAAGAAGTCAAAATTTAAAAGTGATAAATCAAAAGTTAAAAGTCAAAAGTGAAAAGTTAAAAGTGATGAGTCAAAAAAAATCAAAAGTTCTAAACACTACAATCTAACTACTACAATCTAAAGACTATAATCTAAGTACTACAATCTAAGTACTACAATCTAAAGACTATAATCTAAGTACTACAATCTAAGTACTACAATCTAAGTACTACAATCTAAGTTCTACAATCTAAAGACTATAATCTAAGTACTACAATCTAATTACTATAATCTAAGTACTATAATCTAAGTACTACAATCTACAATCTAAGTACTACCCGCTACCGTGAAATCGTTATAAAACGATAGACGTGCTGCGGCGCGTGCTTTCAAGGAGTTTGGAACTAGCCACTGTTCGCCATATGGTACAAAGGAACTACATTCTTCTGCAAAAGTTTGAACACCTACTTGATCGATGTGTCCGAATACACCACCTGTGTGGGGGGCATAGCCAACGCCGAGCACGGATCCTAAATCCCCGTCCTTAGGGCTTGACAAGATGCCTTCGTCCAGACAGCGGTAGCTGTCTAGCGCCATGATATGTAAAAGACGTTTACGGATGATGACATCGGATAGGGGCATGTTGTGCTGCGGAAGCGTCAGATCATTCCATATTGCTTTTTTGCCGGTATCCTTGTTGTAGCCATAAAAGCCGGCGCCGGTTTTTCTCCCGTTTCGCCCCTGCCCGATAAGGTTTTCAAGGTAGGCATAAGCGCGTCGCTGGGAGGAATGCAGCGAAGGAAGATGATCGTAAACCTGCAGCATCAATTTCAAGGAGATTTCGTCGAGCACAGCCAGGGGGCCTACTGCAAAGCCAGCATTTTTGGCCTCGCATTCAATCGATGCGGCAGGAATTCCTTCGAGCAGCATCGTTATGGCTTCGAGTAGGTAATTGAAAAATATGCGTGATGTAAAAAAAGCAGGTCCATCAAGAACGACGATAGGGACTTTATCGAGCTTACGTGCTACTAAAAGGGCCTTTTGAAGTGTGGCATGACTGGTTTTTGCTCCGCGAATGATCTCGACCAGGGGCATCCGATCTACCGGAGAAAAAAAGTGCATGCCGATAAAGTTTTCCGGAGCCGTCGACACCGATGCAAGCATCCCGATGGGGAGGGATGTGGTGTTGCTGGCGAAGAGGCCATTGGCGCTTAGGAAAGGCAAGCTTTCCTTCGTCACATAAGCTTTTAGGTGTTTATCTTCAAAAACGGCCTCAATAATGATGTCCGAATTGACAAGGTCAGACGCATTTTCTGTGGGATGAATATGCTGGAGCAGCGACTCCCGGTTTCCGGCAGAGATACTGCGCCCCGCCACGTGCTTGGCCGTAAGCGTTTCGGCATATTTTTTTCCACGCTCGGCGTAGGCAAGTGTGACATCTTTCAAATAAACTTGCAAGCCAGCACGCGCAGCTTCATAGGCTATGCCAGATCCCATAATGCCTGCACCGAGTATGCCCACTTTATTGATTGTAAACCCCTGTGCAACGGCTTGATCGACGGGGGCGGCTTTAGCCTCGCGCAAACTGTAGTATAGTGTGCGAACCACACTGATCGTTTCTTTCTTTTGCCACAAGGATAACCACGCGTTAAGTTCGCGTTTTAGGGCATCTTCCAACGATCCCTGATCGATATCGGCTAAGAGGTCTATAAAGATGGCATGCGCAGGTATTAATTTACTTTTTCTATGAATGGCTTGTATCGCATCGCGATCTTGCTCTTCGGCGATTAGCGCGGATGAAATAGAGCGAAGCGATGCGCTCTCCTTCGTAAGGATTACAAGCTTTGCAGCAGCTATCGCAGCATCGAGGCTTGGAACAACGTCGTCTATAAGTCCTAGATCACCTGCTTCATGCGCGGATATTGCATTTGCTTGGAGTAAAAAAGGCAACGCTTTGTTTACGCCCAATTTGCGGATACAAAGCGTGGTCGCACCGAATCCCGGAAATAATCCATACTTAAATTCGGGGAAACCAAGATTGGAAGAGGTTGTTGCAACGCTGTATTCGGCCCAAAGTGCGGGAGCGAGACCAATACTAAAGCAATCACCATCTATTACCGAGACAATCGGTTTTCCAAGTTCACACAGCGCACTCCATTCGCTAAATAAACGCTCCAGGCGGTCCGCAAAATCTGGGGTGTTGCTTACCTCGTTGTAGATGTGTTGCCAGTCGATATCTACGGTTCCTAATGGACTCGTGTAGATCATTCCTTTGTTATCTTTTTTGTCTACGCTATGTCGAGCAGCTGACACAAATTCTTCCAACCGTAAAAGGTAATTTCCTTGATCGGTTCTTTTACGCGGCTCAAGCAACACAATGCCTTCGCTAATCTGTCTTACCGTAATATAGTGGTACGTGCTGTGTTTTAAGTCCTCCATCAATCGTGTTTTTTTGTTTGCAATAGACGGGTTGATCATCTATCTATAAACAGTTTCGTTTACTTCGCGTCGACATGACGTTGCTGATAGTCAACATGGTCAATGGTCATCTTAGCGATGATTTCCAGCATAATCTCTGAGGTTCCTGCAATGATGGTTCCCACGCGCACATCGCGGTATAAGCGTGCAATCTTATAGTCTTCGGTGAAGCCATACCCGCCGAAAAGCTGGAGGCAGTGATTGACCACGTCGATAGCAAGTTCACTCGCTTTCAGTTTGGCTATCGAACATTCTTTTACGGCATATCTTTTTTGTGCTTGCAAGTCGCAGCAATGGTAAATGAAGGCTTTGGCCACGGCTATGCTGGCGGTCATATCGGCAAGACGATGCCGCAACACTTGAAAGTCGGAAAGCTTTTTTTCAAATGCTTCGCGAGTGGAAACGTAATCCAGTGTATATTGAAGTGCGGAATCTGCAGTGGCGAGGCTATGGATAGCTGCCGTTAGTCGTTCGAGTTGCAAGCCATCCATTAAGTACTGAAAGCCTGCTCCCTCCAAGCCAATGAGGTTTTTAACAGGCACTTTTACCTGGTCAAAGCTAAGCTCAGCTGTGTCTGAAGCATGCCAACCCATTTTTTCAATCTTTTGCGTATGTACCCCTTCCGAGGAACGCTCGATCAGCAACAGACTTATGCCTTTACTGCCTTTACTGGAATCCGTTTTTACGGCCGTGATAAAGAAATCACCGTAATGCCCATTGGTGATAAAAGTCTTGGACCCATTGACGATATAAAAATCTCCTTCACGCTTGGCCGTTGTTTTCATATTTTTTACATCCGACCCTGCGCCAGGTTCGGTGATGGCTACGGCACTGATACGCTCTCCCGCAATTATTCCAGGTAGATAGCGACGCTTTACATCGTCAGAGCCATATTTCAGGATGTAAGGTGCCGACATGTATTGGATGACTAATGCAGATATGGTAAAGCCGCCGGAGTAGCAGTAGGATAGTTCTTCGCAAAAGATCATGGAGTAATAAAAGTCCAGGTTCAGCCCGCCATATTCTTCCGGATAGTTTAGCCCCATGAAACCCATGTCGCCCATTTTTTTCCAGATAGCCGGATCAATTTTTCTGTCGTTCTCCCATTGATCTACATGAGGGGCAATTTCTTTTTTTATAAATGTTCGTAAAGTTTCGCGAAAGGATTGATGCTCATCTGTCAGTAATGTTGCCTGCATATGCGCTAAAGTTTTATACTGGTTATTATTAATCTTCTGCTTTTGGCCAGAAAAGTATAGACGAATATACTGTAAAAATCCGAGTTACGGAAATGGGAAGATGGTGAAAAACTAAAGAAGTTAAAGTTATTCTATCATGCTGTTTTGGGTTGTCAAGTTCCTTCCTTTTATCCTACGCTGATATGCTGAATGCCTTAAATTATATTTGTTTATATATTAAAGTATAGAAATGTTTTTTGTTTTATACGTATTAAATTGTTTGATAATCATGGTTTTATTTTTATATTAGACGAATGCTGAATAAATCTTTTATGAACAATTTGTATTTCTTGCTGCTGCCGTTGGCATTGCTGGGCGCTTCTTGTAATGGATCTGTAGCCGATGACTTTGCACCGATAGAGGAGGATAGTTATCGTATCAGCAAGGTGCTGTTCCTCGAGCAGGGAAGTAAAATAGATTCCGTTATACATCGCTTAGATACTATTACCTACACTAATTTTGATAGTGTCAGCACTGTGGATACGGTGTTTCATCTATACGCAGGTTTTAAGGATAGTGTTTTCATCAGCATGAACACTCAAGGGCCGCCGGTTGAGGCGATTTTAGACTCGATAGCTGTGCAAAAGCTGGTTTTGAAAGATGAATTAACCTATACAGAACGGTTACTCTTGGTATTGCGAGATTCTATTTATTTGAAGGGCGAAGCTACCCGTACCGGCATAGCACCTATAAGCGAGCCCAGGCTAACGCAAGAATTACGTGTGACGCCCTGCACAAGGTATGACATCACTGGCGAATATTGGCGGATCAACTACACGGTGGACTTCGATCTAGAGCTTACGAACGCGCTGTCGGGAGAAAAGCAATTAAAAAGTGGAACACTCGTATATAGTCGGTTCAGTTTGAGTTATCAGTCTGGCCAAGATCCCTATCCGCAAGCTTCGAAAGTGTTTATTTCGGAATGGAGCCCTTGTACCCCGAAGTTTAATTAGTGAAAGTTGCAACATTGCATCATTCGATCTTTTGCGATGTACACTGAAAACTGCGATTGACCTTAAAGAATGCGAATAGACATTTAATGGTGTCCCTGAACATGTTGCTCTACGCGATTCATTTTGTCTAAAACATCGCTAATAGGAAAATCTCCTCTAAAGCCATACGTTTTAAACCGTAAATATTCTCCCCACACGAGTTTTCGCCCATGCGCTGTCATATACCAATTGTCTATGGCGATCGATATACTTGAAATTTCTGAAGGGATTTTTATGTGACAATTGCCCACTTTCGATAGTTTGAAATACTTTTGCAGGGTTAAGTAAGAACGCATCGACGCATAGCAATGGGATAAAAAGCAGATATGTCTAACTGTAGAAAAGTCAAAATGTACTCTAGAAAACGCCACATTTTCGAGGGTGTTTTTCGATTTATTTTCAATAATGAAATCCGTAGTCGGAAAATTAATTTTTTCAATGTGGGAAAAAATTAATTCAGACTCCGCTAAAGGTTCGAAGCTTGAAGCCTCGTAGTTAGCTATGCCCCCTGAAATAATTACAGTCGGGATGGTACATTCATTTAAAAAATAGGTGATTTGGTTTGCTATAGCAGCATGAAGAATATTGGATCCAAAGACAAATAGCAGGTCGCAATCAGTCATAGGTGATTGGTAGAAGCAAAGATCCGTTAAGGCTTCGATTAAGCCATCCGTCAGATTGGGGGTGTCTGGCAGTTTTGCAATTTCCCGCACTTTATTTTCCTTATTACGGTTTCGATGCATACTGAATTTCTTCTATAGACAGGATGATGAACAACATCCGTCATCCGGGTAATTAAGTGGAGCGATATATTAAATTATAGGTAAACGTACAAAAAAAATTACACAGAGCAATGCGTATAAAAATGGAGCAAAATGCACGATATAAAATGGTTTTGGATATGATAAAGTGAGCAGCATAAAAAGTTAGGAATAATAGGTATATTTAAGTCGTAAACTTATTTTATATCCAGTATAACGCTCCATGTACAACAGGACCACATGTTTAATGCTACACATATATTTTCTCTTTTGGCGTTGAATAGGCTTCTAAACGTTGAGCGCTATACAGTATGTATTTAACTACCTATTTATGGTCAAAAAGCGCGTGTTTATAGTAGCTGCCAAGCGTACGCCTATTGGCAGTTTTGGTGGTGGCCTGTCGAGCCTGTCCGCGGTGGAGCTTGGTGCAAAAGCGGTCGGTGCGGCTCTACAGCAATCGGCTATTGATCCGGCCGAAATAGATGAAATCCTGATGGGCTGTGTGTTGCAGGCCGGCCTTCGTCAGGCACCTGCCCGGCAAGTGGCAAAGTTGGCCGGGCTTCCCGATAGCGTGTCGGCAACGACGATCAATAAGGTTTGTGCAAGCGGCATGAAAGCGGTGTCATTAGCAGCTCAATCTATTCTATTGGGTGATGCTGACGTTGTTGTCGCCGGTGGCATGGAGAGTATGAGCAAGGTGCCGTACTACGCCTCGTCAGCGCGCTGGGGAGCAAAATATGGAAGTGGAACCTTACTGGATGGACTACAGGAAGATGGATTATCCGATGCCTATAATGGTGAGGCAATGGGTGTCATTGGCGAGCTTTGCGCCGATCGTTATCAAATAAGCCGCGAGGAACAAGATCAATATGCTATTTCTTCCTATCAGCGCAGCCAACAGGCCTGGGAAACCAATAAGTTTGAAGCGGAGGTGATGCCGGTTACCTTGAAAACCCGGCGGGGAGAGCAGGTGATCGCTACGGATGAGGCGTTTAAGCTTGTTGATTTTGATAAGTTGCCGCAGCTTCGTCCTGTATTCAAGGATGCCGGTACGATTACGGCTGCTAATGCGTCGACGATCAGCGATGGTGCGGCAGCAGTGGTCTTGGTGAGCGAGGAGAAACTACACGCTTTAGCGCTCACGCCATTAGCAGAGGTGGTCGCCTATGCCGATGCCGAACAGGATCCGGACTGGTTCACGACCAGTCCTAGCGTTGCTACAGAAAAGGTGCTGAAGAAGGCAGGGTTGTCACTGGCCGACATCGACTTTTTCGAATTCAATGAAGCATTTGCTGTCGTGGCACTGGTCAATGCGCAGCTACTAGGTATTCCGTTGGAGAAAGTTAACCGCTATGGTGGTGCGGTTGCGCTGGGACATCCGCTGGGCTGCTCGGGCGCACGTATTCTGGTCACGCTCAGCAGCATCCTAAAACAAGAAGAAGGTACCTACGGGCTGGCTGCGATCTGCAATGGCGGAGGAGGAGCATCTGCGATCGTTTTGAAACGCGTGTAAGCCAGGATCGTTAATACATACCATACAAACAAATGGACTACGCAGGCAAGCCCGCATAGTCCATTTGCTCAAGATTAATGTATGCTAGGTCAAGAGACCTGCGCGTTTCAGCAAAGCATCCACTTGCGGTTCCTTTCCGCGAAAGCGTTTGTATAGCGTCATCGGATGTTCGCTACCGCCTTGCGACAAGATGTTATCCTTAAATTTTGTAGCCACTTCTTTATCAAATATACCTTTGTCTTGGAAATAGGCGAAAGCATCCGCATCCAGCACCTCGGCCCATTTGTAACTGTAATAGCCGGAGGAGTAGCCGCCGTTGAAGATATGCGAGAAAGATGGGCTCATTGCGTTGTCTGCTACGTCCGGGTAAAACTGTGTGGAGGCGAAGCAGCTGTTTTCAAACGCTTTTACGTCCTGTATGTTTGTCGGATCCTGTCCATGCCAGCCCATATCAAGCAATCCGAAACTCAATTGCCTGAGCGTAGCCATGCCCTCTAAAAACGAAGCGGACGCTTTAATTTTATCTACTAGATCCATCGGAATGGCTTCATTCGTTTCGTAATGTCGTGCGAAGAGCGCCAAGGCGTCCTTTTCATAACACCAGTTTTCCATAATCTGGCTAGGAAGCTCAACGAAGTCCCAGAATACGGAAGTCCCAGAAAGATTAGGGTACGTTGTGTCCGCCAGCATGCCATGTAGCGCGTGGCCGAACTCATGAAACAGGGTAGTGACCTCGTTGAAGGTTAGCAAGGAAGGCTTGCTGGCTGTTGGCCGCGTAAAGTTGCAAACGATGGATACATGCGGTCGTTCATCGTTGCCCTCGATTCGGTATTGCGGTTTGAACGAAGTCATCCAAGCGCCGTTTCTTTTGCCCTTTCTGGGAAAGAAGTCTGCGTAGAATACCGCTATAAACTTTCCTTGATCGTCGGTCACTTCAAACGTCTGCACCTCTTCATGGTACTTGTCTATGGTATCTACTTCGTTAAAATGTAGCCCAAATAACTTGAATGCCACCGTAAATGCACCGTTTAATACTTTTTCCAGTTTAAAGTAAGGCTTTAACAACTCATCATCCAGCGCAAACTTCTCTTGTTTGAGCTTCTCGCTATAATACGCACCATCCCATTTTTCCAATTGCTCTAGACCATCGCGCTTTTTCGCAAAAGCGCTCAGCTCGCCAAACTCGCCACGTGCCGCAGGCTTTGCCTTTACTAGTAAATCCTCCAAAAATACCTGTACACGCTCCGGATTTTGTGCCATGCGCTCTTCGAGAACGAAGTGAGCGTGTGTGGAATAGCCTAAAAGCTGCGCACGTTCAAAACGTAATTTAACAATAGACAAAAGGTGTTCACTATTATCATGCTCGTTTTTTTGGAATGCTTTTCTTCCGGCGGCAAGGCTGATCTCTTTCCGTAGTTCGCGGTTGTTGGCATAGGTGACGAAAGGGATATAGCTGGGGTAGTCCAGCGTAAAGATCCAGCCTGCTTTACCCAAAGACTCCGCAAGACCTTTGGCTGCTTCTATGGTTCCTTCGGGCAGTCCCGAAAGATCTTTCTCATCAGTCAGGTGCAACTGATAAGCATTAGTTTCCGCCAATATATTTTCACCAAATTTTAGTTTTAGTACGGCGAGTTCCGCATCGATCTTGCGAAGCCGATCTTTTTTATCAGCTTCTAATAATGCGCCATTTCGAACAAAACCTTTATAGGATTTGTTCAGTAGCGTTTGCTGCTCTGGCGTTAGGGTTAGCGTATCCTTTTCGGCGTAAACTGCTTTAACGCGTTCAAACAAAGCCAAATTGAGGTTGATGTCATTGGCCAGAGCCGATAGTTTCGGAGCTACCTCTTGTGCGATCTTATCCAGTTCATCATTGGTTTCTGCCGAATGCAGATTAAAAAAAATAGAGGAGAGGCGATCCAGTTGCATCCCCGAATAGGCTAGGGCCTCTATTGTATTGGAGAAGGTAGGTTTCTCTCTGTTTGCCGTAATAGCTTCAATTTCTGTTTTCGTTTTTTCTATGTGCTGTTCAAAAGCAGGAAGGTAATCTTCTGTTTTTATTTTTGAAAACGGCGCAGTATCGTGCACCGTTGTAAATTTTTGATCGAATATACGCATAGGCATAAAAATACGGATTTTTCTCCATAGCCCATGAGACGGATGATGTTAAAACTGCTCGTCTACCAACTCCTTGTTTACCATTGCGCCCGTTAAATTTCCGCTATAAATGGCATTCGCTACAGATCGCATCATGGCAGAATTGTCACCGCAGGCATACACGCCCGGCACATTTGTTTTTTGGAAGTTGTCTATTTTTATATAACCGAGGTCATTTTCATCGCAGCCAAGTTGCTGATGCAAATCACTGCTTTGCGAGAAAGGGACGGCGGCATATAGTGCCTTGACGGCTAGCTGATCACCGTTTTTAAATGTTAACGTTTCAATTTTGCCATTCTGGTGGCTGATCGAAGTAAGTTCTTGTTCAACAAGGGATACGTTGTTTTTCTTAAGCTTAGCAAGTTGCGCTGCATCAAAGTCTGCCTTTTCCCCCGTGATGATGGTCAGCTGTGGCGTTAAGTTTCTTACCAGTGATGCCAAGTGCATAGCGCGCTCACCTTGGGCTAAGATAGCGGTCGGCTCATCCCGAAATTCGTAGCCATGGCAATAGGGGCAGTGGATAGCGGTGATACCCCAACACGCGCTAAAGCCTTCGATGTCAGGAAGCTTGTCGTGTATACCTGTAGCAAGAATAATTTTTTTGGCTTGTATACTTTTCCCGGATTTTGTCTTCACGGTAAACAACGCATCGACAGATCGCTTAGCAGCGATCGCTCGGTCAGTTAGCCAAGAGATACTCGGGTAGGCGAGGACCTGTTTTTTACCCAAAGCTGAGATCTCGCTCGGAGTCTGGCCATCCTGCGTTAAAAAATTGTGCGAGTGTGGCGTTTGTCTATTGCAGGGAGCGCCATCGTCAATAATAATTACGCTGCGCAGTGATCGGCCTAGAGCCATCGCTGCCGATAAGCCGGCGTAACTGCCCCCGATAATAATGACATCTACTATATCTTTGTGTTCCATATGTGGCATAAGCTAAGGTGTTTTGTCAAAAATAAAAAGCAACTTCTTTATATGCAACAATATTGCATTTAATAGTTGTTCTTATGGCATTTTGATGACCTACGACATCCAATAAAAAAAAATTAAAAAAAAATTGAATTTCGAAATCCAACCCTAAAATTTCCTCGTAAGTGGAGTAAAAGAATCTTATAAACATAAAATAAAAAAGGTTATGAAAGAAACGACCTCTACTAATGAAAACTTGGCGACTGTAGATCAGGAGTTGTCAAGTAAGCAACTTCAGAGAAGGAATTTTTTGAAGCTTGCAGGCGCAGGTGCCGCAGGTGTTGCCTTTTTGGGCATGGTTGGTTGTAAAAAAGATAACGATGGACCCGATCGAGGTGGGGATGGATTTTATTTTGGAAGTGGTGATATCGCAATCTTGAATTACGCTTATGCTCTTGAGCAACTGGAAGCTTCATTTTATATTCAGGTGGCCAACAATCCATACTCTGGTATATCAGATTGGGAAAGAACGTTATTGACTGATATTCGCGATCATGAGATAGCACATCGTGAATTTTTCAAAGCGGCCCTAGGTACGAAAGCGATTTCAAATTTGGAATTCAATTTCGGCGCTGTTAATTTCTCTAGCCGAGACAGTGTATTGGGTACAGCAAAAGTTTTCGAAGATTTAGGGGTCTCTGCTTATAATGGTGCAGGCTGGTTAATCAAAGATGAAGCTTATTTAGGGCTAGCTGGCAAAATCGTATCGGTTGAAGCACGGCATGCTGCGTTGGTTCGCGATTTAATTTCAAATGGCAGCTTTGCGAATTCGGAAGTGATCGATAGCAACGGGTTGGATGTTTCTAACAGTCCTACTGTTGTGCTAGAGGCTGCTGCTCCGTTTATCACATCGAGAGTAGACGTACGTGATTTACCAACTTATTAGTTAATACTTAAATTTAGAAAGTCATGAATTTATTCAATATATTCGATTCAATCACGCAAGTAGATCCAGAATTTAACGAGCGTGTAAGTCCCCGTCGTGATGCCATTCGCAACATGATGTCATTTGGGAAAAAAGTTTCTATGGCCGCGGTGCCCTTTGTTTTAAGTGATTTGTTCAAGCGTGCGTATGGACAAACGCCTACTGATGTGAATGGCGTTTTAAACTACGCATTAACGCTGGAGTATCTGGAAGCCGAGTATTATACGATCGGCGCAAGTACCGGAGGCTTAGTGCCAAGTGGTCCAGCTGCTGGTGCTATTGCTACGATTCGTGATCACGAAAATGCGCATGTTGCCTTCCTAAAAAGTGTATTAGGGGCAGCGGCCGTTGCTAAACCAAACTTTGACTTCACTGCAGGCGGTGCTTTTGCTGACGTCTTTTCTAATTACGACACCTTCCTTGCTCTGGCACAGGCTTTTGAAGATACGGGTGTGCGTGCATATAAAGGGCAAGCTGGCATTTTAAAAGGTAACCGCGTTGTATTGACAGCGGCCTTACAAATCCACTCCGTGGAAGCTAGGCATGCCTCGCATATTCGCCAAATGCGTAGAGCACGCGGTGGAGCAGCGGCAAACCAAAAGCCATGGATTACAGGTGCCAACGATTCTGGTATTGGAGCGGCGGTAGATCCGGTGTATGCTGGTGAAGACCTTAAAGTTCAGGCAGGTGTTGATATCACAACGTTGAATGGTGTTAGTGGAAGGCTATCAGAAGCGGCGGCTACGCAATCTTTTGATGAACCATTAACAGCACCAGCGGTATTAGATATAGCTAAATTGTTTATTCGATAACGGTTGGATAGGTGAAAGGTGATGTGATAAAGGTCTGTTCCTCGGAGCAGGCCTTTTTTCATGTCATCATATTTTGTTCTGATTGCTTCTCCGTAAACATTGCCAAAAGTGAAGGGTTTTCATAAAAATGCATAGCTACCCTCACCAATAAGGTAAGGAATATAAAACTTCCTATTTCAAACGCTAATAATACATGTATGCAAAATGTTATGCAAGACAATGCTGGTTAGGTATATGCTGTCAAGGCCTGAATTCCGATCTTTGAATTTAATAAGCTCCTTTGTATGCAAATGTGAAAGATCCTGCCCAAGTGAGGACCAAGGAATTTACCAACGGTCTACGATTTGATACCATGCAGCATGTGCTGCGATACATGAATGAACAAGTTACTATTGATAGCGTCTGCCTCCAGATCTCGCTTCCATTGTCAGCGTCGATCAAGATGGTGAAAGAAAGAATAGCATATTATTGGTGAATGACATCCCCCCTTAACGAAGGAGGGATGTATTATATATTTCCGATTACGTATAGGTCTGAAAGAGTAGGCGCAGGTTTTCCACCCTCATCTTCCAGCGTAATGGCAAAAGCTTGCGCATTCGGGATATTATTCATCTTAAACATTTGCTCTGTCGAGGCCAGCGGAAGTACACCAGCATCTACTGGTTGTCCATCTACGATGGCCCAAAGTTGGTATTGTTTTCCCTGAGGTGCGGCCGGCAGTTTTTCTGCTGTGAGGTACACGTTGGCATTTTGCGTATCCCAAAGCACTACAGCCTTGAGGTCTGGACGTCCTTCAACACCCGCTAGTGAAACAGCTTTCACAGACGGGCGTTGTAATAATTCCCATTGACTATTTGCCGCACTCAATAGCGTTTGTGTAGAGTCGCGTGCGGCTTCGGCCTGCGCCAGCATATTGTCGCTTTCCTCGCGCTGCTGATACAACAATATATTTCCGCCCAAGCTCACCGCTAATAGGATGGTGGCTGCTATAGCCAGTGTATGGTTATCACGATGTTGCGGTAATTTCACGACCTTATCCGTCTCCACTATATCAGCAGGAGCTGGGGTGTCGGCGGCGGTCGTTACTACGGATCCATGGACGTCGGCAGGCAAGCTACTTATCTGTGCCCAAATTTGGTCTTTCAGTTCCGGAGCCGGGCTAACTGCCTGTTCCGTTGCCAAATCTTCCAATAGGAGTTGTGCTTCAAGAATAGCTTCCTGAACTTCCGGATGTTTTTGACGAATACAATCCAAGACGCTTACTTCCTCTTCGGTAGCAAGTCCCAGGACGTAGGCTTCAATAATTCCTGATGATATGTATTCCTTGATATCCACAACTATTGTTCGTTTAATATTCCTCGAAGTTGCAATAACGCAGCTCGTATTCTTGTTTTTACCGTTCCAAGCGGCATTTCCAGCCGGTCAGAAATTTCCTGCTGTGTATAGCCTTCGTAGTACGCCATTTCAATAAGACGCTTCCAGTCCGGCTTCAATTTCCCCAACACACTACTCATTCCAATAAAATCTACTTTTGTCATTTGATCTATGTCCGCATATCGATGCGTTTCAGAACTATTTACGACATCTGGAAGCGATTGGTTTTTTTGTTCGTTCTGAACACGTTTAGATTTTATATAGTCGATCGAGGTATTCCGCGCGATATTAATCATCCAAGTATACAAACGCCCCTTTTCCTCATTGAAAAGTTCGACATGATTCCAGATTTTAACGAAAATATCTTGTATAACCTCGTCTGCATAGTTTTTATGCAGGACAATTCGAATGACGACACCATAGAGGGCTCCGGAATAATTATCGTAGAGATAATTAAAAGCACGTTGATCTCTTTTCTTTAATAAAGAAATCAGGGTGTCTTCCGCGAGGTAGTGTATTGGACTCAAGTAGTATCGTATTTAGGTCAAATATAACAATTCGCATCAAGAAAAGAAATAAAGCTTATTATTTATGTCTTTGTCAATCTATCTCTGTTTACCTGTCGTAGATATAAAGAAAAAATAGTTATGAAAATGTATAGTGGTTATTACGTCGTATCCCTCTTCTGTTTTATTTGTTGCGCATTTGTTTCATCTGTCCAAGCACAGACGGCATCTGTTAAAAATCCATATTACAGTAGAGTAGATACCACCGAGTTGCGAGTCAGTGATGAGGTTTGGAAAAAAATACTCCCCACAGACTTGTACCGCGTGGCACGGGAAGGAGCTACCGAACAAGCATTTACTGGTGTATACAACGATTTTGATGGGATAGGCACGTATTATTGTGCTGTGTGTGGCAATGCGCTATTTCGTTCGGACGCAAAATTTGCTTCTACCTGTGGCTGGCCATCTTTTTACGAGCCCCTTCGCGATGGTTCCGTTTTTTACCAAGATGATTACAGCTTTAATATGCACCGCGTGGAGGTACGCTGTGGTCGTTGTAGCTCCCATTTGGGTCATGTGTTTGACGATGGGCCCGTTACGGGAAAGCGATACTGCATGAATTCGATAAGCTTACAATTTGAGCCCGATAAAAAACAAAATTTTTAAAAAAAATAAATCCAGTCTGTCAAGACTGTCGTAGATGACACTGAAGATAAAAACATAAACAATTTCAATATGAAAAGAACATCCATTTGGGCTGCAGCGCTATTAGCGCTTGCCCTAAGCGCCCAAGGAGGCATCGTTAACGCTCAGGAAAAATCAGTTATTGTAGGTGGTGCACCGATGTATCCGTCTAAAAATATTGTGGAAAATGCGGTTAACTCGAAAGACCATACCACGTTGGTGGCAGCTGTTAAAGCCGCCGGGTTGGTAGAAACGTTATCGGGTAAAGGACCATTCACGGTATTCGCGCCGACCAATGCCGCTTTTGATAAATTACCAAAAGGTACGGTAGAAAATTTAGTAAAGCCGGAAAATAAGGCGATGTTAACAGGCATCCTTACCTACCACGTTGTAGCCGGTAACCATAGCGCCGAAGATTTGTGGAAACTTACTAAAAAGGGTAAGGGCAAAGCTATGCTGACCTCGGTTCAGGGCGAAAAATTAACATTATGGACAAAAGGAGACAAGCTTTATGTTCGTGATGCTAAAGGTAACGATGCGTTGGTCACGGTCGCTAACGTGCACCAATCCAATGGCGTAATCCATGTGATCGATACCGTCCTGATGCCATAACCTTCGTCAGTAAATAGTAATTCTTTAGATCCCCGTATTGGAAAATATACGGGGATTTTTTTTGGTATATTATTAAACTATTTTATGCGAACTGTGGTTATTAATGAACTTATCGTTGGTTATGAGATATCGTTTATTTAAAGACATGGTTGATCTTCTCGAAGAATTCGAAGACGACGCATCCTTGGTTGGTTCCCCTGTTAATGTTGACGCGTTCAAGCTTTGGCTTGCGGGAAAGGTTGGTCATGAACGGACGATGGAGCCGGAGCCTGATTGGGTAGGCAAGGGGCAGGGGCGTTCACCGGACAGCGTGATCAGCACCTTATTTGTGCATCTAAACAGGTATGCCAAAATGTATTCTAAAGCTGCCATACACGGATCGTTATTCTCGACGCAGGACGAATTTATATACTTGATTAATTTGCGGGCGTTCGGGGCGATGACCAAGATGGAGTTGATCAAACTCAATATTCAAGATAAGCCCGTGGGTATGCAAATCATCAGTAGGTTGTTGCAGCAGGGCTGGGTAGAGCAACGTAGTTCCTTGGTAGACAAACGGAGCAAAATCATCACACTGACTGATGTTGGACTTCGTGTTTTGGAAGCACAGATGCCAAAAATTCGTCAGGCTACGCAAATTGTCGCAGGCAATTTATCACCTGCAGAAAAGCTTCATCTTATAGGACTACTGCATAAGCTGGATCATTTTCACAAACCTATTTTCGAGTCAAACAGGGATTCCTCCAGTTTATTGGATACAGTTTTACAGGACTATTTAACACTTAAGAATTAAAGCATGCAAGGCAAAGTCGCGATTATAGGGTCTGGTTTTTCTGGTTTATCGGCAGCATGCTACTTAGCCGCAGCAGGTTACGAAGTTGAGGTTTACGAAAAGAATGAAACGATTGGTGGTCGGGCTCGGCAGTTTGAAACGAAAGAAGGTTTTCGGTTTGATATGGGGCCCAGCTGGTATTGGATGCCCGATGTGATTGCAGATTTCTTCCAAGACTTTGGCCATAATGTGGCCGATTTTTATAAGCTAACGTCGTTAAACCCGCAGTTTGAGATGGTGTTCGAAAAAGAAAGCTTGTCTGTGCCCGAGGGTTTAGGAGAGCTGCGAAAGCTTTTTGAAGCTACGGAAGAGGGCGCTGGATCCCGTTTTGACACGTTTATGGAAGCAGCGCGCTACAAATATGAGGTGGGGATGAAAGATTTCGTCACCAAACCCTGTCATTCGTGGTGGGAATTCGTTAGTCCGAAAATAGCGAAGAGTGCGATGAAACTCAATCTGTTGACCGATTTTCGAAAATATGTGCGTCAATACTTTAAAAATCCAAAGCTTGTCGCTTTAATGGAATTTCCTGTTATATTTTTAGGTGCTGCACCGAAGGATATTCCCGCGATGTATAGCTTAATGAACTACGGAGGATATGGGTTGGGGACATGGTATCCGGAGGGTGGATTTGTGCAGGTGGTGGAAGCGATGGCGAAGTTAGCTCGCGGCCTAGGTGTGCGTTTTCATCTTGGGCAGGCCGTACGCCGGATCCTTCTTGAGGGTTCGCATGTCGTAGGGATACAGCTCGATGAGGAAACCGTCATATGTGATGCCGTGGTGGGATCAGCAGACTACCAGCATGTGGAATCACTACTGCCTGCAGAGGCGCGAAATTACTCGGCTTATTATTGGGAAAAGAAAACCTTCGCGCCTTCCTGCCTGATATTCTATCTTGGATTTAAACGTAAAATAAAAGGCCTAAAGCATCATACGCTATTTTTTGAACATGAGCTAGAGAGCCATGTACATGCTATTTATACAGATAAAAAATGGCCCGAAAATCCACTGTTCTACGCTTGTTGTCCGTCTAAAACCGATCAGCATGTCGCGCCCGATGGTTGTGAAAATGTGTTTTTACTGATGCCTATTGCGACAGGTTTAGACGATAGGGATGAAACGCGTGAGCAGTATTTCCATCAGATGATAACACGTTTGGAAAAACACACAGGGGAAGAAGGGCTGTTGAACGATGTTGTGTACAAGAGAAGCTATTGTGTGCGAGATTTTGTGCAGGATTATAATGCCTATCAGGGTAATGCATACGGTCTGGCCAATACGCTAAAACAAACTGCCGTCTGGAAGCCTGCGGTCCGAAACAAGAAGGTGAATAATTTATTTTATACCGGACAATTGACCGTACCTGGTCCTGGAGTACCGCCCGCCATCATATCCGGGAAGATTATCGCGCAAGAAATTATAAAAAATAAAGAGCTACGTCATGAAAAAATTGTTTGATGAACTTGCTTTCCATATCAGTAAGGAAACGACAAAAAAATACAGCACCAGTTTCTCCCTGGGGATTTTGGCATTGGAAGCTTCCATTCGGCCTGCTATCTACGCGATTTATGGCTTCGTCCGTTTGGCCGATGAGATCGTGGATAGCTTCCATGGATATGATCGTGAAGTGCTGCTCAGCCGACTGAAAGATGAATTGGACTACGCGTTGGCGAATCGTATATCGGTGAATCCAATTTTACAGTCTTTTCAGGAAACCTATCATCGGTATGGATTACAGCGTGATTTGGTCGATCGTTTTATGGAGAGTATGGAGATGGATCTTTTTAAAATAGACTACAATGATGCCCGTTACAAGCAATATATCCTTGGTTCGGCGGAAGTTGTTGGCTTGATGTGTCTCCATGTTTTTGTAGGTGGCGATATGCTGAAGTATGAAGAGCTCAAGCCATATGCGATGAAGTTAGGCTCTGCGTTTCAAAAGGTCAATTTTCTACGCGATCTGCGCGACGATTATTGCTCATTAGGGCGCACCTACTTTCCCAACGTCGATATGCATTGTTTTGACAATGCTACAAAAGAGACTATTGAACGGGATATTGCCAGCGAATTTAGCGATGCGCTTATCGGCATAAAGCGGCTACCTTCTTCATCAAAGTTTGGGGTTTATCTGGCCTATCGGTATTATCTTTCGCTTTTCCGAAAAATTAAGGCAGCGCCCGCACAGCGCATTTTACAGGAACGTGTGCGCATACCGAATGGGCGTAAAATATCGTTGATGATGAGTAGTTATGTGCAGTATAAAATGGCTATTCTTTAATAGATAACGCAATACATATGATTTATACCTTAGAGCGTACTCAATTTTTCACCTGTGGTTTGGATGAAGCTTGGGCGTTTTTTACCAATCCGAATAACTTAGCGACCATTACGCCGGATACGCTTAACTTTAAGGTGTTGGATACCTTCGATACGCCTGAAATTTATGAGGGCATGATTATCAACTACCACGTAACACCATTGCTTGGCATTCGGCTGTCTTGGCAAACAAGAATTACGGAGGTAGTGCCTCGTGCTAGCTTTATCGACAACCAAGAAAAAGGACCGTATACATTGTGGCAGCATACGCATGAATTTTTTGCCGAAGATGGCGGCGTGCGGGTGAAAGATACAGTTCGCTATGCTATGCCCTTCGGTGTTTTAGGCACCCTGGTGCATAAGCTAATTGTTAAAAATAAGCTTCGAGAGATATTTGACTATCGTCAACAAACGCTAGAAAAAATTTTAAATTACCCCGCGCATGATTAATGTTCTGATTGTATTGGCTGTTTTTATAGCTATGGAAGGTTTTACCTGGGTGGTACACAAGTATGTGATGCATGGTTTTATGTGGCGATGGCATGCTGATCATCATGATCCCAGACATGAGAAAAGCTTGGAAAAAAACGATTATTTCTTTGTTGTTTTTGCGCTCCCGGCGATTGCCCTGCTCTACATAGGTACCATGCAAGGTTATAACAGCACCTTTTATATTGGTTTAGGGATAGCCCTTTATGGTATGGCTTACTTCTTCGTGCATGATATCTTTATCCACCAACGTGTACCTCTACTCAAAAAAACAAAGAACCCATACCTTATGGCGATCCGACGTGCGCATAAGCAGCATCACAAGCATGTCGATAAACATCATGGTGAATGTTTTGGATTCTTGTGGGTGCCGGTTCAATATTTTAAAATGTATTTCAATAAAAAATAGTGCATGGAAGCCTACACGTACTTGCTGATTAATTTTCTGACGATTGTTATTTGCTTTATCTTCTCTTTCCATAAGAAGATAAAATTTAATCGACATTTTGGCGCCTTTATAGTAGCGGCCTTGATCGTTGCGGTACCATTTATTGCGTGGGACGTCTGGTTTACGGCGCATGGTGTTTGGTGGTTTAATGATCGTTACTTGCTCGGTGTACGTATTTTTGGATTACCGATCGAGGAGATCCTGTTTTTTATTTGCATTCCGTTTTCCTGTGTTTTTACCTATTACTGCCTTACAAAATTTTACGACCTATCATGGAAACGTTCGGCAACGTCGATATTCGCGATTATTGTGATGGCTCTTTGCTTCGTGATGGGCGTGTTGTCTTGGGGAATGATCTATCCCGTTGTCACATTCTTTATGACGGCGGCCACATTCTTTTATCTGTTTTTCATTGCGAAAGCAAGATGGCTCGGCGAAGCATCGACGGTGTATGCCGTGCTACTGATTGGCTTTTTTTTGGTGAATGGGGTGTTGACTGGTACTGGCCTCGAGGAGGCTGTGGTCAACTACAACCCAAAAGATTTTTGGGGGATACGGGTGCTTACCGTCCCTTTTGAGGATGCCATATATGGCTTCAGTATGTTTCTGTGGAATATCTATTTTTTTAATTTATTCAGAAGGGTGGAGGATAAAATCAAGTGATTACATGAAAGAAAAAGTAGCAATTTTTTGGTTTAGACGCGATTTAAGAATTACCGATAATACGGGGTTGAGCATGGCATTACGCGGTGATCACCCGGTATTGCCTATTTTTATTTTTGATCCAGCGATACTGGATAAGCTGCAAAATAAAGAGGATAAAAGGGTGGATTATATCCATCAGGTTCTTTTGCATATGCAAAAAGAACTGCAGAAGCTAAAGTCGGATATACGTGTTTATCACGGTGAGCCGATATCGATTTTTAAACAACTTCTAAACGAATACGAGGTCAAAGAAGTTTATTGCAACCATGACTACGAACCTTATGCTATCCAACGCGATACAGCCATTAGCAAGTTGTTGGAAACGCAAGACGTGCCATTGAAAACCAGTAAAGACCAAGTTATTTTCGAAGCAGATGAAATCAAAAAAAACGATGGTACGCCCTATACGGTATATACGCCCTACAGCAGAAAGTGGAAAGAGCGTTTGGAGGAAAAAGATTATCGGGCTAAAGCTATGCACTATGATAACCTGCTGCGCGTGAAGAACAGGAAGCTGCCGTCATTAGCGGATCTTGGCTTTAAGAAAACATCGTTTACGTGGAAAAGACCGCAGTTAGACGCTAAGGTTATTGACAACTACGGCGAACATCGCGACTATCCAGGCGAAGATCATACCACACGATTGGGACTGGCGCTTCGGTTTGGCACGATATCCGTCAGACAGTGTGTACGTTTCGCTGTGAAACACAATGCCACATGGCTTGGTGAGCTTATCTGGCGAGAATTCTTTATGCAGATTCTCTACCATTTCCCCAACGTGGTTAACAAATGCTTCAAAGCCCCTTATGAGCATATTGCTTGGCGAAACAATGAAGAGGAATTTACACGGTGGTGCGAAGGTCGAACCGGCTACCCGCTGGTTGACGCCGGCATGCATGAGTTGAACGAGACGGGTTTTATGCACAACCGGGTACGGATGGTTGTGGCTAGCTTTTTAACCAAGCACCTGCTGATCGACTGGCGATGGGGTGAAGCCTATTTTGCAGAGAAGCTATTGGACTATGAACTGTCGTCAAACAATGGAAACTGGCAGTGGGCAGCAGGTTGCGGTTGTGATGCCGCACCCTATTTCCGTATATTTAACCCCATGGAGCAAACAAAAAAGTTTGACAAAGATTTGGTGTATATCAAGCGTTGGAATCCAGATTTTGAAGCGTTGGACAATGAGCCTATCGTAGAACATAAATTTGCGCGCGAACGCGCATTAAAGGCATATAAGAAGGCACTGGACAAAGGAAGAAATTAGTAGCGATATGGAACGTGATAGCGTGATACTGGTAAATGAAAATGACGTAGCCGAAGGCGAAATGGAAAAAATGGAAGCACATACACGTGGATGCCTGCATCGTGCTTTCTCCATCTTTATTCTGAATGCGCGGGGCGAGATGCTAATTCATAAGCGGGCATCGACGAAATACCACGGCGGGGGGCTATGGACCAACGCGTGCTGTTCGCACCCTCAGCCGGGCGATAATTTATTGGAAAGCGCCCTAGAACGCCTCGACTATGAAATGGGCATGCGCTGTGAATTGAAGGAAATGTTTTCATTTATATATAAGGGCGAGGTGGAAAACGGACTGATCGAGCATGAATTTGATCATGTTTTTTTTGGCTATTTTGAAGGCCTTCCGCAACCTAATGGAGCCGAGGTTTCTGATTACCAGTGGATCGATGTGCAGGCGTTGAAACGTTGGGTTGCCCAATCGCCTGATGCCTTCACCATTTGGTTTCGACAGGCCCTGCCGATCTTGCTTGACCAAATGACGTTGAAAAGCTTCAGCTAATTTCCCAAACATTCAGCGCCTAAGTTTCGGCTTTATTCAGGTTCCTGTTCAGAAAAATGAGATCTTAGCTCTGCAAGCTGCACGGTTTGCATATTATTTATGCCGAATTAAAAGCGTGGACGGCATATCTTTTATCGATCGTTTTTTGATGTCAAAAAGATGTTTCCAACTTTCTGTGCTCAGGACGATCAAGTCTTGATTTGCCCATAGGCTTTCGTTAAAGTCGGTATTTTCTAATCGGCTAATGTGATTAGGCGCAACCTGTTCGATAGCGCGGATCAATTCCAACGTTTCTGTGCTTTGTGCTATACGTTTTTGACTGTCTACAATCACGATCTGCGCGTTAGCATTGTGTATAA
The DNA here is from genome assembly GCF_004364125.1 of Sphingobacterium paludis. Lineage (GTDB taxonomy): Bacteria > Bacteroidota > Bacteroidia > Sphingobacteriales > Sphingobacteriaceae > Sphingobacterium > Sphingobacterium paludis. Next base: position 301,218 of record NZ_SNZV01000001.1, read on the forward strand.
ACTTCTGCGCATACGGAATAAGTTTTAAATCATGCGCTGTGAAGATAGGAAGTAAGATGCGCTCGGCTTGCTGAAAGTCGTTGTTGATAAATACGGCAACAGGAATGTGAGACCGATAGATTAGCTGCTGTGTGCTGCCGGAAAAGATCGAATTGTCGAATGGACTTTCTTTTTCCCGAACCTGCTGGATAATTTTTTCAGGATCAATCATACGACCGGTAATCGAAAATAGTTTACCAAGTGCCGTGCCATCAAAAATGGATTTTCCTGCGCCGATCAGAAGAAGGTCATAGTCGTTTTCGTTAGCTATCTCCACGATATCACTCTCGACATTGTTGGATGCTTTGAATAGGGTTGCAATCTCTTGCTCAATTTGTTTTGCTTCCTGTTTTATCGGGGCGAAGCAATCGGCTTCATAACGCGCGGCATTGTAGTGATGTAGGTCGTTACTGGCGGTGAGGTGCAAGGCTGTGAGGGAGGTGCTGCGATTTAATTTTTTAATAAGGCTATGTGCTAACCGTAAAAGGCTTGTGCTCTGCTGAGGGTGGCTGAATGCCAGCAGAATATTATATGTTCCAAACCGGCGGATTTCGCTCGGGATATTCACGCGCTTCGTTTTAAAGGCATTTTCGATGAGATCGAGGGTAGGCGCGGTCATCAGTGTGGTCACCAAGGCCATAACCACCATCATTGTAAAAATTTCCGCGGTCAATATCCCCAAATCATAACCAATATTTAACACGACCAGTTCCATTAAACCGCGAGTATTCATCAACGCTCCGATGGTCAAACTATTTTTCCAGTTTTGGCCCACAAGCCTTGCTGCCAAGGTGCTTCCCATAAATTTACCTACAATCGCCACGAGGATAACGATGCATGTAATTTGCCACAAGTACAGATCATTTAACAAGCTGATCTGCGTCCGCAGGCCCGTATAGACAAAGAATAAGGGCAGCAAAAGCACCAAGGCTATATCTTCAATTTTCTCGGTAAAGATATTTCTAAATCGATTGTTTTCGGGCATGATGGCGCCGGCCATGAACGCCCCGAATAGCGCGTGAATGCCGATAACTTCACTGAGATAGGCGCTACCAATCAACGTGAGAAAAAATATAGCGACGATGGGTTTGGCCAGGTGCTCCCGCGAGACATACATTTCCCCAATCCGACTGAGGAACGGTCTGACTAGTTTGACCATGACAAGCACAAAGGCAATCGCGAAAATAATGATGTAAATAGCACTCAGAAAACTGCCTGCTTTTACAACGGCAATAACTGCCGCTAATACGCACCAAGTAGTTACGTCGTCAACAGCCGCACACGTGATGACCAGTGCACCCAACTTTGTCTTATGAAGATCCCGCTCATGCACGATTCGCGCTAGCACCGGAAATGCCGTTATGCTCATCGAGATCCCTATAAAGAGAGCAAAGGACGTGAAATCTATCCCTGTAGGTGCTAACGATCCGTAGATGTAATAGGCGAGGCCCAGCCCCAGGGCAAAGGGTAATATGATGCTGGCGTGGCTGATCACGAACGCATTATGAACCTTCCGTTTTAGCACGCCTAATTCAAGCTGCATGCCAATAATAAACATGAAGAATATAAGTCCTACCTGACTTAATAGTTGTAGGTTGTTCAGCGAATGCACCGGGAAAAGGGTACTGGCGGTTTTCGGGAAGTATAGACTCAAAAAGGATGGACCCAGCACGATACCCCCTATGATTTCGCCGATAACCGTAGGCTGCCTTATCTTTTTGCATAGCCAGCCAAAAAAACGAGCTACGACAATAATGACGATAATTTGCAGGAGCAAAATTGCCAGAGGCTGAACTTGGTTGCTTTGTAGATGTGAAACAAACGCTGGCCATTGCAGGGTATGCGCGGTAGCGAAAAGATCGTGCCTATCGGACTCCAGATTTTTCCCTTCAAAGATTATCCAATACATAACCGCCAAAAAGCTTAACAAGATGAGAGCGTATACGATGTTGCGTTTTGAATTCTTCATATACTTGCGCGTAAAAACCTAACTATGCGTGGCATAATGGCACACTCGTTCACAAAATACAAAATTTTCTGTGCACTATATGTGGTGGAGGATGGGGAGCTAACCATATGAACGAGAGACGCTATTGGTTTAAATGGATACTTTTTGAAGGAATTCTGTTTTATATTTGTCACGCAAAGAAAAAGATCGTAATTGCCCATTTTCGGCAAGTAGGCTACTGCTAATCTCTTCGTGTGAAAAAGAAGTAACGATCGATAATGCAATAATTTCTTTTTTGTTGACCTGACAAAATGCCGTCGCCGGCAATGCTCCTTGCAAGGTGTGGAAGGAAATATTTTTTAACGTGACTTCATTTCCCGATAGCAGGTGGACAACCTTGTCACGGCTATCAAGAGCGGATGTAGTAATATAGGCTATTTGATTAAAATAGAGCAAGTACTTTCCCTTATCACTATTAACCTGTATAAACGATTTCTGTGTTTCCAACGTCTTCGTCTGCCACAGTGAAACCTTTTCTAGCGCTTGCTTCAGCCGATTTAACTGCAATGGTTTCCGAACGTAATCGATCACCTGCAAGTCAAAGGCATCGGCAGCATATTCATCATAGGCTGTCGTAAAAATTACAGCTTTCTGCGGCAGGTGCTGCACCAGGTCCAGTCCCTTGATGTGCGGCATTTCAATATCCGTGATTAGCACATCGAAATCTATATGCTGACATTCTTGCAAAAAGTCGCGCGGATCATTGAAAGCCTTTACGACTTCGATGTCCGGTATCTGTTCGCAAAGTAGCTTGAGATACGATAAGCTTGGTAGCTCATCATCGAGCAGTAAGCATTTTAGCTTTGTGTTCAAGTAAGTCAATTTTTAAATGTGCAATATATACATCGCCTTCTACAAATTTATCCAATTTATAATTATCCCGATACAGTAGATCCAGGCGTTTCGTCAGCAAGTCGCTGCCTACCCCTTGGCGCTCTTTCTTCAATGGCGTTTTGCTCGACACTTTATTGGCAACCGTAAGCGAAAAGGTATTCTCTTTGAAGATAAAGGTAACCGATATAAACGAGTTTGGACTTTGCAGATCGGCATGTTTAAATGCATTTTCGATAAGGTCGATACTGATCAGCGGTACCATCAAGCGTTGATTAAACAAGGGTTCATTGTCCTGTATTTGCTTTTTTATGCTGAGTTCGAATAATGGACTGAGTTTTACGCGATATATTTCAATCAGGCTCAGCGCAAATGCAATTTCTTGGTGTGGCGTCACATATTTTTTCTTGCTTTCATAAAGGATATAATCCAATACGCTGGATAGCGAGTCTAGGGAATGATAGGTTTGATAAGCATGGGATTGGATGGTATTGAGCACATTTTTGAATAAATGGGGATTCAGTTTGTAATCCAACTCCGATAGCTGCTGCTCGTGTAGCTTGTTTTCCACAGCGAACAACTGTTTTTCGAGATACTCTATACGCTTGCGCTGCCTCACCCACAGCGTGATCAGGAAAAATAGGGTGCCAGCTACGAGCGTAATTGTCAAATAAAAGTTGAAGGTCGCGGTGTCCATCATATCTTCGTATCTATCTAAGCAAAGAAACGAAAATACAGTTTAATGTTGGTATTTTATGATAGGATGATAAGGAATTCGAGGAAGCCTGTGTGCTTCGCTGGACAATTTTTCAAAGGCTGTCTCCCTGCGTTAGGCTAAAGCGAAACACGAGGAGACAACCTAAAGTTCTACTTTTTCTTGGATTTACTTTTTTTGGTTTCCGTGCTTGCCGCCTCGAAATCGCGTAAGATGAGGCGTTGAATAGCTTGCTCTATGCGCTCTCTGCCTTCATCTTCATTGATATCTATTCCGGCGATCGTGCTTCCGTTGTTTTTTGCGTGCAAGGTGAGGTAATAAATGCCCCCTAAAATAAGTGCAAGTGTGGCTCGGATGTCGACGTCAGTACCTTTGAACGATGGATCGATGTGTTCCAACAGCTGGTTGCCCATATTCTCGCGGTCATCGGCAACTTTGCGGAGCAGTTTATTTTTCATGCCCATTTCCCAATGGATGATGCGCTGGATAGATTTGTCTTTCAAAAAAGCATCGAACTGCAATTGAAAAACTTCATTCATAGCATCTGCACCAATGGATTCAGGTTGTTCGAGAAGTTCGGTGATGTGCGTTTTTGACTTTGCAGACCAAAAGTCCTTTTCAACAATGTATTCCTCGATCAAACCATCTAAATTGCCAAAATATAAATAAATTAATTTTGGATTTAGACCAGATTCTTTTGCAATGTTCGTAATCGTTAAACCAGAATATGTATATTTCTGCAATACCTTCCCCACAGTCGCAATTAATCGACGTTTTGTTTTTTCTTTGTCCCGGATGGGGCCGGAGACCACTTTTCGAACCTTCTTAACTGGAGGAGCTTCGACAGGGTCTATTCCTTGGTTTTTTTTTCGTGCCATGGTAAAATTTACCTTTAATAGTATATAGTGTTCGGGGATAAAATTGCCTAATTATCCCGAATATATCAAGCCTTTGTTAATTTTTTTTTGTTGCTGTGGGCCTTGGCTGATAACCTATTATGGTGTTTCACTTTAAATTGAATTTTATTGAATAATTAGAATGCAACAAACCGAATTTCTGGTCGAAAAATGGTTAATATACCTATTTATATATTTGTTTAAACATTTTTATTTTTTTATCGTTTGGGAATGCACGATAAATTTATGCGCAAATGTTATTAAATTTCACTTTTTGTTGAAAACATGGATTTAGCAAGCTGCTGCTTTGACAGCCTTTTTTCCAGCAAAGGCCTCCTGCTTATGTCGTTCCGGCTGTAAAAGTGTGTTGCCCATGGTTTAGTGGATATTCGATGTGTCGACTTTATTCTTTCCTTGTTTAATAAAAAGCACGAAGGGCACGCAAACCAAGAATAAAACACCTAAATATAGGAAAACATCCATGTAAGATAGGATAGTGGCCTGCTTCATAACAGACCCATCAATGAGCTGATATGCTTTCGCTAAAGCCTCGTTTGCTGAAAATCCTTTTCCAATGAAAGAAGCCTGTAAACCCTCAATACGTTGCTGTACTTCAAAACGCGATGGATCGATGTGCCCTATCAGGTCGATGCGGTGGTATTGGCTATCTCGAGAAATGAATGTTGTGATCAGTGCGATGCCAAAAGATCCGCCCAGTTGTCTACTCATACCGGTGAACGAAGCACCTTCGCCAATGGATTTTCCCGATAGGGTAGATAAAGAAAGGGTCATGATTGGTACGAAGAGTAGCCCCAGTCCAATTCCTCGGATAATAAGTGGCCAAAACATGTGTTCGCTTCCTGTATCGTTTGTAATGATGCCGTACATAAAAAGGGAATAACCAAAGAATATACATAGCCCCAAAGCCACCATGTATTTTTGAGGCACGCCCGATTGTATCATCTTTCCGATGAAAGGCATCATGAGTCCGGTCATGATGGAGCTCGGGATGAGGAGCATACCGGCGTCTGTTGCCGTCCAACCAAGTATGGATTGCGTATAAATAGGAATAATGAAAGTCGATCCAAATAGACCGAAACCCAGAATAAAACTCATCACGGTACCGATTTGCAGGTTTTTGTCTTTCAATACACGGAGATTGACAATAGGCTTCGCATAAGTTAGTTCACGCCAAATGAAGAAGAAAAGTCCCAGAAACGACAGAATGGAAAGCAGCACAATCGTTCGATCTTCAAACCAATCATCTTGTTGTCCATGCTCCAAAACGAACTGTAGGGAGCCGATGAACATGATTAGAAACACCATACCCCACCAGTCGACTTCTTTTGCCGACTGCTTTTGGCCGTAGCTGGGACTTTTGACTAGATATATGGTCATGATCGTGGCTAATATGCCAAGCGGCACATTGATGTAGAAAATATAAGGCCACGAGAAGTTGTCAACAAGATATCCACCGAGCGGAGGCCCCAAGGTTGGGCCTACGATGACTCCCATTCCGTAAATGGCTTGTGCCATGCTGCGTTTTTCCGGCGGATAGGTCTCCGTCAGAATGGTTTGTGCCGTCACCAATAGCGCACCACCACCCATACCTTGTAGGAATCGGAACGCGACAAGCTCCCAGATATTCGTAGCATTTCCACAGAGAAAAGATGACACGGTAAAAATAATAATGGAAGCGGCGAAATAGTTGCGCCGTCCAAATTGCTGTGACAGCCAGCTGGTCATAGGAATAATGATCACATTGGCGATGGCATAGGCGGTGATAACCCAGGCCACGTCGGTCAGGGTGGCGCCCAAGCTGCCTTTCATATCGTTGAGCGCCACATTAACGATAGTCGTATCGACGATTTCCAGCAACGCACATAAAATACAGGTGAATGTAATGAGTGCGCGTTTGAAGCCGTATTCGATGAGGTTGTTTTGATCGGATAAGGGTTCCATAGTTTACTTTACATGAACATCTACGTCTGCATTCATTCCAGGCCGTAGCATAGCGATAATTTCCGGTTTATTGCTCGGGGCAAAAATTATTTTAACCGGAAGCCGTTGAACGGTTTTTACAAAGTTTCCTGTAGCATTGTCGGGAGGCAGTAACGAGAACCGAGAGCCCGTAGCCGGAGCGAACGATTGTACTTCGCCTTCGATAATGTCGTTTGGAAAAGCGTCGACTTTGATTTCCACTTTTTGGCCAGCCCGAATTTTGTTGAGTTGGGTCTCCTTGAAATTGGCTACCACCCATGTTTCTGTATTGTTGATCACATAAAAAAGTGCTTGGCCCGGGTTTACCGATTGTCCGGGCTGCAGTTTGATATTCGATACTTGCCCATCCACTGCTGCGGTAACGACAGTATAGGAGAGGTTGAGCTCTGCAGCCTTCAGCATCGCTTTTGCCTTCTCGATATTGGCTTTCGCCACCGATGTTTGCTTGCTGGCTACGTCGGTCTTACTCATCACTGCTGCTTTTTGCGAGCTGCTCGCTTTGCGCTGTTGTTGGAGTACCTCCACTTGCTTATCGGCCTCCAGTTTTGCCGTGAGTGCCTGCTCATATTGCTGTTTGGTAATCGAGTGGTTTTCATAGAGATTTGCATAGCGATCGAAGTCATTGTTGGCCTGTTTTGCGCGGATTTCAGCGGCCTCTATGGTGCCGGTGTTTGAAAGTATGGTCGCGTCAGAGATGGCAACATTCGCGTTTGTCGCAAAGACATCAGCCTTGGAAACCTCCAGGGAGCTTTCCGCGCCAAGCAATGCGGCACGCGCTTCTTGTACGCGCACCTCGTAGTCTACAGGCTGGATCGTAAACAAGGTATCGCCTTTTTTCACCAGTTGATTATCATGTACGTAGACTTTCTCGATGTAGCCTCCTACGCGTGGTAGGATTGGGGTCAGGTTGCGCTCCACCTGCGCGTCGTCGGTTGTTTCGTGTGCCTGAGCGTGATTGTATTTATAGATTCCAAAGCTGCCCCCCAGCAGGACGACAGCTGCAAATATGATGATGAATTTTTTATTTGCAGGTTTTTTAGGTGCTGTTGTAGTTTCCATGGTGTTGTGCAGGGTTATTTTATATTCAAATGTCCAGTTGCTTGTAGCAGATCGTAATATTTTTCAATGAGCGTCGCTTCGCCGATGGCTAAATTAATTTTGCTCTGCAGCTGCTGTACATCTGCCTCAAGCAGGTCGTCGGTATCGGCCACGCCGTTTTCATATTTATCTTTTACGATGCGGTAATTTTCATTAGACTGTGCCAGTGCTTCCGCATACAGGCTGTTTTTCGTTTTTGCCAAGCTCACATTTTCCTTTGCTTCATTGATTCCATTTCTGATCTTGTCATTTGCTAGTGCGATGTTTTCATCGATGCTGCTGAGCTGCTGTTGCGCGACGCGAATCTTTTTCTTGTTTTTATAGAGCGAACCAATATCATACGAGACACCCACACCGATATTTGCTGCATTGGTTACGGTTACAAGATTTTGTACATGTAGCGCGGCATATCCGCCTGTCGCAAATAAGGTAGGGTAGTAGGCGGCTCTGCTGATGTTCAACTGATCTTGCGCGACATCCTTTTGCGAACGGAGTGATTTGATCTCGTTACGTTCCGTATTATCCTCTGCTAAGAAATCATCAAATGCCTGAATAGCATGGAGATCAATCTTGTCGATGACGGTGTTCTCGGAAAAACCCAGCAACGTATTCAGCTGGTAGTTGATCACTTTTGCGTTTTTCAGGGCTTCTTGATGGGCTACCTTAAAATTCGATAATTGCAGTTCGGCTTTCAGTAAATCGTTCCGAGCGATGATACCATTCTGCTCCATCGACTTCAAGTCAACGACTTGTTGCTCCGCTTTTTTTATGTTCTCGGCGATGAGATCGGCAGTTTGTTGCGCTTGGTAAAGCCCGAAATAAAGGTGTACGGCGTTTATCGACAAACTTTCCTTTGCGGCCAAGGTTTCATATGCTGCGGCTTTCCAACTGTCTTCGGCACTTTTGATGCCATGCTTAATCTTTCCGCCCGTATAGATGGGCATGTTGATAGCCAGCTGTCCTATAAAAAGTTGATTGGTCGCTATATTCGGGCCGTCGCCCGAGCCCATTGGTATTTTGAGATCGACGGTCGGGCTATTCATCGCTAAGTAGGTACCCGAAATTTTACTGTCTGGCAAACGGCTGTCCTTTGCCTCTTCATACTTGAGTTGGCTCGTTTTCACTTGTGCATCCCACAGCTTGGCATTGGATGACTGGGTAGCTGCTAGGTGAATAACTTCTTCCAATTCAAGATGCTTTTTGTCCTGTGCGAAGCCGAGTACACTTGTCGCTATCAAGAGGCAAGTTGTACTCCAATATTTAATGTTCATATGTTAAAATAGCTTTCAGTATATATTTTAAATGTTTTGTAAGCTCAACTTTTAGATAGCGCTCAAAGGTCATCTCTTTAGGAATATCGATAAACTCTTCGATCACCGATTTGTTCATCTTGAAATTCAAAAAAGTGCCGATCATCGTGGTGTGTAATAACAGAGGATCGTAAAAACGAAACGTGCCCTTTTCCACACCATATTCAATTACTTCCCGCAGACGCTCTATATTGTGTCTGCGCAGCTCCTTGAAAAGAACGGCATAGGAATCTCTTTTCCTGGCATTGGCTTCATTTGTCAAAATCTGATAGAGGTGTAAATCCGAAAACTTCGATTCTACATAGTGCTCCACCATTTTTTCTAAGCGCAGCAATGCATCCGTCTCGGTATTGTATTTTCTTGCGTCAAGTCTGTAAGCCTCTATACCGTGTTTGATAATGATTTCCAATAGGTTTTCCTTTGAATCGAAATAATAATTGATCATGGCAACGTTGATTTTTGCACGCTGCGCGATGTCGCGCACAGAGGTGGCATCAAAGCCATTCTGCGCAAATAGCGTTTTCGCTATCGCGATGATTTCGAGCTGTTTTTTACTTAATTCCATAGGGTTATTGAGAATCTGAGGCAAAATTAAACAATCGTTTAATTTAAACAAGTGTTTAATTTTGGGCTTTTTTGAAGATTGCTTTGGGATGATAATTCAGATCTTGTATGGGGGGTGCAATCGAGCTATTGGCTGTACGAAGGTTGTTGGTTGTTGCAGCCTGCAGTATAGCTCAAGACAGCATACCATAGCACAAGCGTATCAGCGAAAGATCGCGTTGGAGCAAAGAATGTTAGCAGGCTAGTTGGTCAAGACTTGATTTAAGAAATAAGACAGCTTTTTGCTGGCAGGCGTTGAGACGTCTTTATTTAATCGCTTTCGTAGTAGCGCAGTTCTTCGGTTTCGTTTGGTAGCGTGAGGAACTTTCGAAACGTTAAACCTAGCTTTACAATAAGTGTCTGCGAAGCGTAATTATCTTTGGAAGTAATGGCCGAAATACGCTGAACACCATATTTTTGTTTGATTATGCTTTTCAAATAGGAGGCAGACTCATACGCATAGCCTTTCCCTTGATATGCTTCAAGAAATGAAAAACCGATATCCATCACATCGAGTCCTTCTCGTTCAAAGATACCCACCGCACCAATTTTTTCTTGGTTTTCTCGCAGCATAACCACATAGTTTCCAAAACCTAGTTTATCAAATTGTGGGCGAAAACGATTTTGAATATAGTGTGCTACATCTTCTATCGTCCGTAAATTGCGATCGCCTATAAATCGGATAAACTTGGGCATATTATACAATTGTAGAAAAAATGCTGCGTCCTCCTGGTCGGCTGGTTTTAAGATCAACCGCTCTGTTTCAAAATGCTCCATTTCGTTACTTGTGCTTGATGTAGTAAAAGTATCATTTTTTGCGTTTTATAACGCCACGAAGTTACGCCTATATGCCACATGGCATTTTGCGCTTGCATATGGCCCATCCACCATCGTTAAGCAGCATGGCGTTGCAAGTTTACTGGATAATAACATCATCGAAATGTTTGCGATTTTGTGTATCTTTTGCAGGTAACAATAGAACGCACGCCGCATGAAAAATTTTTTATTTCTCCTTTTTATGCAATTGCCTTTTGTGCTGCTGGCGCAAGATACGCTCTTTTTCGACGCTGAGTGGAAAGAAACAACGGCTGCTGAACACACCTACTATCGCTTATTGCCCTTAAAGAAAGTAGGCGAATTGCTTTTTATCCAAGATTTTTATAGCGATGGTACGCCGCAGATGCAGGGATATGTATTGGCTTCTGACCAGGAAAGTTATGTTGGTGATGCGTATTGGTATGATGGCGATGGACTGGATCAGTCTAGCAAGCAATCGATAAATCGAAGTAGCGTCACCGTGCTTCATTATTACTATCCAGATGGCAGCCGGTGGAAAACGTTGCAATACAATGCAAAAGGACATATTCAAAAGGTGCAGGTGTATGTAAAAGGCAAAGAGCTTGCTGCCGGCGAAATTTCAACCGATGATCGCTACCAAGGTAACTTCAGTCCAAAAATACCCGATCGATATTACGATCATACAACCCCTGTTGCAGATGCTATGGTCGAAACGATAGCGGGGCCACCGGTTGAAGGGTGGACAGCAGGGGCTCTTCGTTCAGAAAAAGTAGCATATACGGAAACCATCTACTGGTTAGATGGAAAGATGGCGTCAGAAAAGCAGTTTGCTGCTGATCATACGTTGCTGCATACTTCCCACTGGGATATGGACGGGAAGTTACGCAGTAGTTTTAAAGCTGATGAGGCTGGAACCCGATTTTCATACTATATGAAAAATGGATTTGCCGCACAAGTTCGTGTGGAGGAGGATAGACAAGATGAAACGGGTGAGAAAAAGCTCGTGACGACCTTTTCGCCGGTTGGTAAGCTCGTTAGCAAAGCTCGCTTCGTCGATGGAGTGTTGCAGGAAGTTGTTCAATACCAAGATGGCAAGCCGCACGATACGCAAACCTACCGGAATAACGAACCATTTGATGGGTTTTTCATCAAGGATATAGGCATTCGCGCAACCGAATACCAGCTGCAGGGGGGCAAGCTGGTAGGCGAAGTCATCACAAGAGATCTGGCTTCGGATACTATTTTTGCCCGGGGAATCTACAAAGATGGAAGGCCCTTTGATGGTTTCTTCTACCTGACGGATGATACCTATCAATTGCTACAATACCGGAATGGGAAGCAGGAGGGCTGGCAGTTAGCTTATGCCGACTACCTCGGCCAAGAGCTCGCGGCAGCATACGAGATGAAAGCGGGAACACGAGAGGGGGTGACCAAAACCTATCGGCAGGGTGTATTGCTATCTGAAGGTATGTACAAAAATGGGAAGATTTTCTCGGGCACGATACTGGAAGGTGATGATCAATTGACTTATCAGGACGGAAGCTTGACGCAAAGGGGATACTATGCTACGAACGGGCAAGGGAAAGCCATGAAAACCGAGTATTTTGAAGATAATCAACTTGCGAAGGTCGTGTATAACGATTTTACGATAGCGGAAGATCCCCAAACAACATACGCGGGTGTGTATCGGAAAGGAATTCCTTACGATGGCTATTTCAAACTGGACACCCTAGTTGACAATATTGCTTTAATCAGCTATTTTGAAAAGGGAATGTTACGGCGTAAATATGGGCTTGATTTTCTCGATCAGCTAGATCGTTACCAACACTACACCTATAACCAAAAGACCACCTACGAAAATGGCCGGGTGCTGGACGGCCCAGTTTACAGCATGATTGGTCGTGAGCGACTACTCAGCAGCTACTATAAAAACGGAAAAATGCATGCCTTCGATCTCAATCTTTTTGCCATGCATTATTTTAACCGGCTTACCATTAAACTTAGCGAGAATGAACTGCTTTTGACAGAGCTAGCAGTGCCGCTTCAAATCAAAGCTTATGTAAAAAGCGGAAACATTGTCGCTGATCTGCTATATGACGGTAAAGTTGTGACAAGCAGTGTGCCTTCGGCGGCGGTTGCGGAAAGTCAGGCAAACTCGCTGACACGCTACTATGTAGAAGGTGGGGAGTTGAAAACCGCCATCACTGCTTTGGAGAATGACGAACAGCAGCATGCTCTCGACGATACCGAAGGCCTAAATAATGCCCTGCTACGGGAACTATTTTATGTATTCAATGTGCAGAAATTTAGCGATTTGCAACAGGTCTTTACTCAGTTGTACGAAAACGTTCAACAAGATGATCTTCATGCTATTTTTGAAATAGATAGAAGTGCAGTATTTCCTGTCAGTGCAGAAAAGGCGTTGACCTATTTGCATTACAATGAACAGGGTGAAGCGTTTGAGGGTATCCGATTGACCGTTCAACAAGATAAAAAAATCTTGGCGGAGGCAATAAAGAATGGTGTGGTCATGGAATCGAAAAAGTTTGATTCGTTGGAACATCTTCTTGAAAGCGATCAAAAGGAATTACGGGATCTGGAATTCCGAACGTTTGACGGCATACAGTAACCTCACATAGCGCGGGTTTAGCGCGCGGCCTGTGTGGCTATCTATCTACATGTTTTGAATTCTGTGTTCATTTTCATTTGAAAATTAACGCGCTTTCCTATTTTTGTGTATGCCCACAAGGGAATGCGTAGTGGCAGGCAGTAGTATGAACTTCTTCAACTACAACAGGTGTGTGTGTTCATCCGGTATTGACTTGTATCGACAGTATCATAAAGAGTTTTATTTTGGTTGATTGGCCTCGGGGACAGGCCGGACGGCTCTAGTCTTTAAGACAGAGCCGTTTTTTTTTGCCTCTCCGTTCTCGCATGACACGGCGGAGATAACGACCATGGCCATAAAATTTGCGTACAATAAACCTCGTTTTGCCATATCCAAGTTTTAGTTGTCGAAACTGAATCTACAAAAAGAAAAAGACAGAACCATAGACACACTGATGATTTGGATGTCGATACTGATTTCTGCCGAAAGTAAATCTCCCAGCAAGCTAAAGACAAACCGGGAGAATTTAACAATGAAAAAGGGTATGTTAACACAGGGATTTTACTTATTCGATTCCCTTTGCTAAGGGATAGACCCGAACATAATCCACTTCGAATACGGCGGGAAGTATATCATCGTCAACACCTTTGGCACCGCCCCAGTTTCCGCCGATGGCCAAATTGATGAGCCAATGAAATTTTTGATCAAACGGCCAAGCCTCGAATCCTGTTTTCTCATTTGCGAAGTGGAAGATCTCCACGTTATCCACAAAGCCTGTAATATAGTCTGGCGTCCAGTCGACTCGGTACACATGAAAGTCGTCTGCCGTTGCGGATAATTTTGTCTTCGCTGTTTTTTGCGTATTGATGGAATGGTGATAGGCTTTGGAATGGGTCGAGATATGAACTACGTCTTGGTCATAACCCACGTGTTCCAAAATATCGATCTCACCGGAATTTGGCCAGCCGCCATATTTCCATTCCGAAGGGAGCATCCACACGGCAGGCCATGTTCCGCGACCCTGAGGCACTCTTGCACGTGTTTCAAAACGGCCATAACGGAAGTCGCCTTTACCTTTGCTCACCAATCGCGTAGAGGTATAGGGCATGTCTTTATTGCCCCCCTTACGCGCCGTTATTTTCAATAGACCATCGCTCACCTCCACATTTTCTTTGTTTGCTTTGGTGTAATACTGCCATTCATTGTTTCCCCAACCGTTGTATGGCGAACCCACATCATATGACCATTTACTGGTGTCGGGCAAGCCATCCCGGTCAAATTCGTCAGCCCATGTTGGCGTGGTTGAGAAGGCATACAAGCTATCGCGACTTGATGTTGAAGCCGTATTTTGCTGCGCAGGCTGGCCTACATAAAACGGAATATTAGCTGTAGCTACCTTGTTTTTGCCATCAGTTACATACACGAAAATGCGATAGGCGCCCGCTTTTTCCGGAGTCGTCAATACTGCGCTGTCGACCCCTTGAGGTTTCACGAGCCCCGCGATCGGCTGGGGTCTGCTTTCCCGATCGCCACCCTCTTTCAGGTCGGTGCTCTCAGGCAATAGTTCCCATCGAGTCGTCAATTTATCGTGGTTTGGGTCGTGGACCATTACGTTCAGCGGATAGGATCTTTTTGCGTCTACATAGATCATATCTTGAGCCTGGCGACCGTCCAACTGAAAAATTTTAATATGGGGGGCTCTATTCTTTGGATATTTGCCGGTCCATAAATATTCCATCACATCAACCACTTCATTCTCTTCGCCAGCTTCGGTAAACACCCCATACCAAGTTGGCGTGCGTTCTTGTTTTTGACCCCATAGAAATACATACGAGCCAACACACTGCTTGTCTTTGGCAATAGACGCTTCATAGCGACTTCGATATACAGCTGCTTTCTCGCTGCTGCTCTCTTCAATAGATGCTTTCCACGGTGTTTGTAGTCCTTCCCAATGTCCGGTAGGGCCCCATTCGGTGACCATATAGGGTTTTTCCCAACCTACGGTTTTAATCTGTGCAGGTACGGCAGCGAGGCCACCGTAAACTTGTACGGAAAGGAGATCTAGGGCGGGGCACTTGGCTTTGATGAGGTCGATTTCCTTTTGATTGATTCCAGCAAGCATGGTGGTCACCAAATGGTTCGGGTCGACTTCATGAATCATTTGGGCTACCTCATTAACAGCATCCCAAACTTTGGGATTGCTGTAATGGAGGTTCAACTCATTGCCGATGCCCCAGGCAAGTAGTGCTGGGTGGTCTTTAAACTGCAAGATTTCCTGTCGGACGCGTTCGAGTTGGGCCTGTACAGCCTTTGGATCACTGTAATCAAATCCGTGACGTTCCACACCCATGCGGATGCCCATCGTCACGGTTAAACCCAACTGCTGCGCTTGATCAAGTATTTCTTTCGCACCATCGGTGCTCCAGGTGCGGATGGAATTTCCTCCTTTTTGCTTCAGGCGATCAATGTAGCTGGTGCCACCAGCGCCCTTGATAAAATAGGGCTTGCCCCCGCGTTTTATCGTGTAGCCTACGTTTGTTTTTTTGATCTCGACCTTAACAGGTTTTTTTTGCTGTGCCCAGGTTGGATAGGCAAGAAGCGATAGGCAAAACGCTGCTAAAAAGATCAATTTTGGTTTCATCATCATGTATGTGTTTCGGTAAGCACTATCTAAAGTTTGTATTCGCGTCGATCTGGGTTTGTGGTATGGGAATATACTCGCTCTGGCCCGGCACAAAGCGCGCTCCGAATACTTGCTGGGCTCTTCCCGTGCGCACCAGGTCGTTGAAACGCTCGCCCCACCACTCGCAGGCAAACTCTGCGCGACGCTCGTCAAGAATCTGGTCGAGCGTTACGCCCTGGATGGGCGCCATCGCTACGCGTTGACGAACGATATTAAAGGGTTCGTCGCCATTTTGTCCTTTTCGAACTTTGGCTTCAGCGTTCAGTAGTAAAGCATCCGCATAACGTAAGATACGTACATTGTTGTTAGCACCGTATTCTAGGCGGCCTTCCGTCATTTGGTTGACCGGTAGATAGGTTTTGCCATTGAAGTGTTTGATGCCAAATGTATTTCCATACACCCGATCTCCACTGGGGGTTTCTTTGAACGTAGCGGGGTTGCCGTCTATGCCGCAGTCTAAGATGGTTGTGCCAAGCCGAACTGCGTCATTGCGGTTGCTTAAGAAATCGATAATATTTTGCGAGGGAGGGATCCATCCGGCGCCAGAAATAGCACTACCCCGTTGGTCGCCCGATGGGCCCTGCCACCTGAAAAACGTTCCCCAGTCGACGCCTGGACGAACGATGTCGCCCACGGGAAGGCCAAAATCAGAATACTGTAGCTCAAAAAGAGATTCATTGCTTAGCTTTCCAGGAAGCTTGAAAAGCTGGTAGAAGTCAGCAAAGAGCGAAAACTTATTGCTTGCTATAATTTGGTTGGTCGCTTCCAATACTTGATCCCAATAGGGACTGCCATTGTCGTTACCTGCCAGATCAGCTGCGGCTTTTGCTTTTAACAGCAAAGCCGAATAGCGCGTTACAGCGCCCACATGCTTGGATTGGTTCGGGCGTGCATCTTCCAGATCCTGAATACAAATGTCCATCTCTGCTATGATAAATTGACGCACCTCGGCGACCGTACTTTTACCGATGGTTGTAAGTCGTGCAATATCGCCACTGTCCGAAAGGATAGGAACGTCGCCAAAAAGGCGAGATGCCATCAGATGGGCGTAGGCGCGAAGAAAACGTACCTCCGCTTGGTATTGGCGATTAAGAGCGATATCTGCTGCATTTGTTGTCGGGATGTTTGCCGCAAATAGCTCAAGCTCCATTAAGGCATTGTTTGCCGCGATAGCCAAGCTGTAATAGCTTATCCAAGACTGGTTTAATCCCCAATACGATTGTATGGTAACATCGCGCTGGAAATTTTTAATTGCCATCAGTTCGGGGTTGTCATTCGGATTTGGCGCTGCCTGTTGATAATCATCATCGCGCATGCAACGAATAGAAAGATCTATCCAATGTACTAAATTATCATCAGAGGCAGCCCGGTATACGCCAGATACCGGTGCATACATCATCGCGGTATTGCTGTAATCAATCTCTTCGGAACGTTGTTGATTCTCTAAAGGTTTATCTAAGAATTTTTCGCAGCTGCTCAGCAACAGTATGCTGCTTACGAAACCTATCAACAGAATGTGGTTATATTTTTTCATCGTTATCTTGCTAAAGAAAATATGTTTTAAAAACTAGCTCTTACTCCTAAACTGTATGTTGCCGCCACCGGATACACGTTGGAGTCAAAGCCCATGTTTGGTGTTTGGGTGCCATTTGATCCTGCAATTGTACCTGATATTTCCGGCGAAAAGCCATTGTAATTGGTAAAGATCAATGGGCGATCTGCCGTAGCAAAAATGCGGAATGGGATGGATGGCGTGAGGTTAAAGCTATACCCCAATTGCACATTCTGAACGCGCAGATAAGCACCGCTTTCTACAAAGAAAGAGCTTGCTTGTAAGTTCCAGGATGCCACGCTCCCTGCTGCGGAAGGATAGGTGTTACTGCTTCCCTCGCCCGTCCATAAGCCTTCCATAAAGGCTTGATCCGCGTTCATCTGCGGATATTTTCGGCGCATTGCTCTATTCAGGTTATGAATTTTGTTGCCGGTTACGCCTTGCAAAACGACGTTCAGATCGAAGCCTTTATAGTCGATACCCAGATTGATACCATAGGTCAGCGTCGGTAAATAGTTACCTAAGTTGACACGGTCCCTCTCACCGAGCTCGCCATCACCATCTTGATCCTTGTAACGCAAATATCCGGGTAGGATAGGCGTTCCAGGATTTTGTTGGTTGTAGCGGTTCGCTATAGGGTCGGCATCAATCTCGGCTTGGTTTTGATAGACCGACTGTACTTCGTAGCCATAGAAATAGTTGATCGGCTGGCCGACTTCAATACGAGAAGGAAATTCGGCTGCCCATTCTGGAAAACCATTCATAATGTTGGCCAGACCGCCCAGATCTGTTACCCGGTTTTTTAAAGTGGTAGCATTTGCACCGATGCGGTAGCCCCAATCGCCGCGCTTATCCGCCCAGTTTAATCCAAACTCCCAGCCGCTATTGGCCACACTTCCCCAGTTTCCATATACGCGATCCCACATGAACGGAATCGGGCGACTAAAAGCAAGGTCTTTTGTTTCGCGGTGGTAATAGTCTATGGTACCGCTTAAGCGATTGTCGAACAAGGCAAAATCAAGGCCGGCATCCCATTCTTCTACGACTTCCCAACGTACTTGGGTAAAGAACCGGCCTACGCGATATCCCGGAACACGACTACCGTAGGTAGAGCCTATGCTGCCAAATATGCCGGAAAAATTGTTGCCCGAGTTGACCACTGCATAGCCGGCATTGGGTTGGATACCATCATTACCGAGCAGTCCCCAGCTACCGCGAATCTTCAACAGATCAAACAGCGATTGCGTTTCCATAAATTTCTCGCGGCTCAATACCCAACCTAAACCTACCGATGGGAAATAGCCCCATTTGGTTTGGTATTTCGAACTTCCATCGGCACGGAAGGTTGCCGTTAGTAAGTACTTATTATCATAGTCGTAGGTGGCACGCGTAAAAGCAGATATGCCGGAATTTCGCGATCCGCCTTCCCCGTAGCCGGTCGCCGAGCCGATACCCTGCGCACCCTGTCCGACATACCAAAACTCTTCCGCGGCAGGTACGTCATTTGCGGAAACCCAGGTCTCGCGCCAGCGTTCCTCACGCACCGATTGTCCGAGCAACAGTGTCCAGTGATGTTTCCCGGCCTCGTCGCGGTATGTCAACAGGTTATCTAAGATGTAATTGGAATTGCGCGCTTGTGCCGAACGTAAGTAAGAACGATCGACACGCTGGTTATTGTCTATATAGTAAACAGGTGTGTACTGTATATTGTGCGCTGATTGATAGCGTTGGCTAAGTTGCGAACGGAATGTCAACTTGTTTTGCCAAAAATTTGCTTCGAGGTAGGCGCTTGGCAATATTTGAAAGCCTTTGGTTTCGTTGTGGTTGTAGAAGGCTGTAGCGATCGGGTTATTGAACCAAAATCCAGTTGAGATGCCAATCGGGTCGCTGGATCCAAATTTAACGGGGTTGGCAAGTTCCAATCCTTCATCATACACGGGGTATAGCGGCGAAGCAAAATATGCTTGTCTAAATGCCGCGTTGTTTGGCGAGAAGTTGTTGAAGTTGTTCATGTGTGCGGTAAATCCCACTTTGAGCCAATCCGTTACCCGGGCCTCGGTTTGCATACGAATGTTGTATTTTCGATGGAAGTTTTCTGCGTCCATAATCCCGTCTTGATCGATATAGTTCAATCCGAACGCGTATGTGATCTTATCGCTACCGCCCTGTACATCGAGGTTGTGGTTATGGATTAAAGCGCGGGAGCGAAGTAGCTCGCTATACCAATCGGTATTTTGTGTGGGCGAGCTCCCCGATCCGCCAAAACGCTCTATGGAATTATTTACAATATTCTCATTGCCTATCGCAATAGCGTAGTCGGCATATTGTTGTCCATTAGCCATTTTAAGCATGTTCGTAGGTGTTTGTATACCGGCATAACCATTGTAAACGACGCGTGCTTTGCTGTTTAGTTTTCCGCGTTTCGTCGTTACAATGACGACGCCATTGGCTGCGCGCACCCCATATATGGCAGCTCCGGAAGCATCTTTCAATACCGACATGTCCTCAATATCGTTCAGATTCAAAAAGTCGATGTTGTCCATAAACATACCATCCACCACGTAGAGTGGGCTTTCATTATTAAAGGAGCCTACACCACGAATACGAACGATAGGGGTGGAGCCAGGCGTTCCGCCACTGACCACCTGCACGCCGGGCACAGCGCCTTGGATGGCATCCATTGGCGTGGCTACTGTGCGTTTAATGGCGTCTTCCATATTAACCGTGGCTACAGGTGCGGTGAGGTCGCTTTTACGTTGCGAACCATAACCGATGATGACCACTTCATCCAAATTGAGATTTCCATCGGAAGATAACCGAACGTTTACGGTAGTTCCAATAATAGGGACTGTTTTTCGGGCATAGCCAACAGCGGAAATCACGAGGGAGTCTGCTGTGGATGGAACGTCAAGGCTGAAGAAGCCCAGCTCATTGCTACTGGTGCCTACCTGGGGTAGGTTTTTAACCGTGATCGTTGCAATCACTGCTTTTCCAGGCTCGTTGCTGATGTTACCGATCAGCTTTTTTGTTTGGGCTTGCACACTTCCAAACAGGCCACATAGCAAGGCAACTATGGTTAATGATACTACTTTGTTTTTCATGCAAAATCAAATTAACATGGTTAGGAATTCTGGTTTATAATGTCAAAGCTGTTTAGCGTTGATGGCAAAAAAAACACGTCCGACAAGAACATCGTCAAATTTTCGAGACAGCGCGCTGCTATCAATGAAAGTTCGCCTAGATCCGCTTAAAAATGGATTGTAAAAAATTTTACCGTGTACGCTAAACAGGTTTATAACGATTCAAAAATACGGTAACGATTATGTTGAGCGGCAATGTGTGGTACATCATTTATACTTCAAATTGCTGTATTTCGAGCGTTTTGTTATATTTGACCTACTTCAAGAGTACATCATACCATCATTTATAAGCCGTGTCATGAAGTATTTAGACAAACTAATAGCTATTCTGTGCCTTATTTTTCCGCTTACGCTATTCGGACAAAATCCGCTTGGTGTGCCGATGGTTCATCACTACAGCAAAGGTGTTTTTCAGGGCGGTAGTCGCACTTGGGATATTAAGCAAGATAGCCGTGGGGTGATGTATTTCGCTAATAACGAGGGTTTGATCACTTTTGATGGGAAATATTGGAAACGATATCCCTTGCCTAATCACACCATTGTACGATCAATTGCCATTGATCAGCATGACCGTATCTATGTTGGCGGGCAGGGCGAGTTTGGCTACTTCGAACCCAACGACAGGCATGAACTGACTTATTTTTCGCTAAAAGCCCTGCTTCCTAAAGGGCAAGAGCAATTTGCCGATGCCTGGAATACCATAGTTATAGATAACGCCACTTTTTTTAGAACGACGCAGGGTATATTCGAGTACCGCGACGGACAGATAAAGGTCTACCCGGCTAGCGTGAGTTGGGAGTTCATGGGAAAAGCGGGTAATCAGTTGTTTGCGCAAGATGTACAACATGGACTGCTGAAGTTTTCACAAGGAAAGTGGCGAACGGTGCTGAAAAAAAACGATTTTGATCAAAAAAAAATAGCCGCTATGGCCGTGTTGGGTAATCATAGTTTGCTAATCAGTACCCTTACACAAGGTGATTACATCCTGCGCGACAGTAGCGCCGTATTGCTTCCTGCGAGTAAACCGCCATATGAATTGTATACGCCCTCCCTGTCCATTATTAATACGAAAGAATATGTTGTGGCGACGGCCTCTGAAGGTTGCGTCATTCGGGATGAGCAGGGAAGCGTTTTACAACGATTGGGGTTGGCAGAGGGCTTACAAAACAAGAATGTAAGCACTGTTTTTGTCGATCGGCAGAAAAATATTTGGGCAGGAGTGGACAATGCCATCGTGGTGATCAGTTATGGAAGTGCGATCCGCTATTTCCGTCCAAATCTTGAAAACGATGTCACGGGATATTCTGCTTTGGTTTTCAATCATAAATTGTACCTAAGCTCGTCAAATGGCGCGTATGTAACCACCCTCCAGCCACAGCATAAAAATCACAGCCTATCGGCCAACAATTTTCGTTTGCTTGCCGAGAGCGACGGCGGCGAAGCGTGGCGTCTGACGGAGGTTAACGGTCAGTTGATTCTTACCCACAACAGGGGCTTGTTTACCCTGGAGAATGACCGTGTCGTGGCGCTTAAGCCTGGCGCAGGGACCTGGCTTCCGTTGCCGCTGTCTGCGGTTTATCCGGTCGATCGGGTTTTACTGGGAACCTACTACGGGCTCGACCTCATGCAATTCAAGGGCGGAAAATTTGAAAAGGTGACCACGTTAAAAGGGAAAACTGATTCTTACCGCTTTTTGGAATTGGATAACCACGGCGGCATTTGGGCATCGCACCCTTATCGTGGTATCTATCGTTTGACTATTTCGAACGATGGTAAGCACTATGAAGCGCGCCTTTTTACAGAAAAAGACGGCCTTCCGTCGAGTTTTCAGAATTATGTATTCCGGATAAAAAGCCGGGTTTTGTTTACCACGAGGAATGGCGTTTATGAATTTGATCAGCATAAGCAACAGTTTTTACCCGCGAAGGATTATCAGGATTTTTCAGGGCTGCCCATAAAATACCTGCAGGAGGATCGTGACGGAAACCTTTGGTTTTGCAGCGAGAAGAAAATCGGCGTCGCCTACCGAAATACAGCCAACCCGGGCTATCGGATCGCCTATCTGCCGGAATTAGAAGGCCATCAAACCTCCGGGTTTGAAAATATCTATCCCTATGATCGGAACAATATCTACATCGGTTCGGAAAAGGGAGTTATTCATATCGACTTCGAAAACTACAACGCTGTGAAGCAAAAGCCGAAGGTATTGCTTTCATCGATCAAAGCGACGGGGGGGCGGGATAGTATATTGTTTGATGGCTATTCACGTCATAGCAGCAAAGGGATTACGGCGGGCAGCACATCGGAACCTCAATTGCCTGCAACATTTGATTCTTTTCTATTTAAGTATGCCTCGCCCAGCTATGGTATCCATGGGCATATGGCGTATAGCTATTGCTTAGTAGGCTATGATAAGGAATGGTCTGCTTGGGGTACAGAAACAGAAAAGGCCTATACCAACTTGCCGAATGGCAGCTACACCTTTAAGGTCCGTGCGAGGAATAATCTCGCTGAGGTGTCGGATGTGGCAGCGTACAGCTTTGTAATCCGCCCGCCGTGGTATAAGTCGATCTGGGCAGTGGGACTCTATTTGTTTCTATTTCTTTTTCTGGTGTATGCACTTGTCATCTGGCAAAAAGGCACTTGGAAGAAGCAGCAAGCGGCTTTCAACAAGAAGCTAGCACAGCTTCGCTACATACATCAGCTGGAAATTGAAAAAAATGAAAAGGAAATTGTGAAGCTGCAAAATGAAAAGCTCGAGCACGAGGTGCTAACCAAAACGAAAGAGCTGGCAAGTACGAGCATGCAACTGATGGAAAATACCGGTGCATTGAGCAAGCTTCGTGTCGAACTCGCCAAACTGGAGGTGGGCGAAGACGAAAGCCGAGATTTAAAAAAAATTACGTCCTTGCTGAATGATGTTGAAAAAAATAGTAGCCATTGGGATCAGTTTGCTAGCCATTTTGATGAACTCAACGATGGTTTTATGCATCGTCTGAAAGAAAAAAATCCGGCATTGTCTCGAAATGATCTAAAAGTATGTGCGTATTTACGTCTTAACTTTTCGACGAAGCAAATTGCACAACTGCAAAATATCTCCGTCAGGGGAGTGGAAATCCACCGCTACCGGATTCGCAAAAAATTAGGTATCGATAGCCAGATGTCCACGTCTGACTATTTGAGCGGGATTTAACCTTGCTAGCCATGATGTCACGGCACACAGGGATCGATACTGCGCCGAGGACGAGCTATAACCACCTGCATTCATCCCTAACATAAGAGGTTGTTTGTGATTGTTTTTTCTTTTGAGTTTGAAATATATGTAGATTTATTTACCTTTGGACAGCACGGAAGAGCGATCGCATTTTCTGTGCTGTACAACAATTATTACGCGCATTACGAATAACTACACAATATTATGAATTTCAGTACTCGCCTGTTTTATCTTTTTATTTCCTTCACCTCTATCGCCATTTTACTGGGCGAGCTCGCTTATCGTATCAGCAAATTTATCGCGGATTTACTGTAATAGAGGAGGGGTAGTATCGCTAGATCAGGTGTTCCCGCGTCTTTTGCTTGGCTAGGGTGACGCTTGGCATAGAAGAAAGAGATTGGCTTATTGCCAACCTCCTCCCAATGATTTGTATAGATTAATAGCGGCATTGAATTGCTCCTTTTGCGATTCAATAAGCTCAAATTTGGCTTCAATCGCGTCACGTTGCGTCATTAAGACCTCCATGTAGTCGGCATGGGCCGAGTTGAACAGGTCATATGATATCTGGACGGATTCGGTCAATGTGGACACCTGTTTGTCCTGCAAGGTATTGATCTGTGCTATGTTTTTGATTTTGGCCAATTGATTCGCGACTTCCACATAAGCGTTCAACAGTGTCTGCTCATAACGCAGTACCGTTTGGATCTGATTGGCGTTGGCGTTCAGATATTCCGCTTGGATTGCCCTCTTATTCACCAGCGGGGCAATGAGGTCGCCTGTTATGGAGTAAATCAATGACTGCGGCGTTTTTAGAAGATAAGCTGGATTAAATGCTTGGTAGCCCAGGTTGGCTGATATGCCTAAGGAGGGGTAAAACTTAGCTTTGGCAACTTTGACGTCTAATTTTGCTGCGGCCATAAGGAGCTCTGCTTTGCGTACGTCTGGCCGGTTGTCCAGCAGTTGCGCGGGAAGCCCCTCCTGAACGGTCGGCAGATTTATATGATCAAGGCTGCTTGCTTCGCGAGCGATATGTTGTGGATACTGCCCCACCAGATAATTCAGTTTGTTCTCGGCTTCCACAATCTGCTGATCGATTTTGTAGCGCATACTCTGGGTCTTAAATACCTCGGCTTCGAATTTCTTCACAGCCAGCTCGGTGACGCGCGTGGCGATTTTCTGCAATTTAACCAATTCTAGTGCATCAGACTGCAGCTTCAAGTTTCGTTCCACGAGCATCTTTTCCTGATCCAGTGCCAACAGCTCGTAATACAGGTTTGCGATCTCAGCAACAAGATTGGTCACCATAAAGTTTTTGCCTTCCACGCTTGCCAGGTACTCCAGTTGCGCTTCTTTAGCCGCATTATGTAGCTTGCTCCAAATATCAATTTCCCAATTGGCGAATAGTGTAGCTCCGACATCGGGCATAGGGTCTGGGTTTTCCCGTCCTTCACGAATTGACACCTGCCTTTCCGTAGCTCCCCAGGTTGTATATTCGCTGCGCTTTTCGACGCCGCCGCCCACCCTCGCGCCGACGAAAGGGAGATATTCTCCCTTTCGCGCTCTAATTTCATTGGCGGACATGTTGATTTCTTGCAACATAATATTGAGCTCTTGGTTATGACTCAGCGCGGAGTCAATCAAATGGCGTAGACTTGGGTCAGTAAAATAGGTTTTCCAATCCACCTTTGCACTGTTAAGACTGTCTGTTTTATCGGTGTAGGAAGTTGGCAGATCAGCGGTTGAGGCGGTCCTCTCTTTGATCTTCGGTACGCCGCATCCGATAAAGGCCATGCAGGAAGCCGCAATGACTATATTGTTAATGCTTGTTTTCTTCATCGTTAGTGTTGTATTTCTTCCAGTAAAGGGTTTTCAATTTCTTCGAGTAGCGGTTGTTCACTTTCATATTTAATCAGTTTGCGCTTGCCCGCTATGCTTCCAAAGATGAAGTATAGCCCGGGCACGATAATGACGCCAAAAATGGTTCCGAGCAGCATTCCTCCGGCTGCGGCGGCACCAATGGTGCGATTTCCGATAGCACCGGGGCCATGCGCAAAAATCATCGGTATCATCCCGGCAATGAATGCAAACGAGGTCATTAAGATAGGGCGGAATCGCACCCGCGCGCCTTCGATGGCAGCCTTATAGATCGTCATGCCTTCCGCGTGTTTCTGCATCGCAAACTCGACGATCAGTACGGCATTTTTACCCAAAAGCCCAACCAGCATTACCAAGCCTACCTGTGCATAGATATCGTTGGCCAAGCCCAGTATTTTCAATAATAGAAAGGTGCCGAAGATTCCGGCCGGCAACGATAAAATTACCGATAGCGGTAGGACAAAGCTCTCATACTGGGCGGCAAGCACGAGATACACGAAACCTAAAACGATTAAAAAGATATAAATAGCTTCGTTTCCGCGGGCGGTTTCATCTTTTGTTAAGCCTTCCCAACCGATATCGTAGCCGCGCGGGAGCGTTTGCTTGGCTACCTCTTGAATGGCCTTGATGGCTTCGCCTGTGCTATAACCCGCTGCCGGCTCGCCTTTAATGGCCGAGGAAGGATACATGTTATACCGGGTAATCTCGTTGAGGCCATGCGTCTTGGTCATTTTCATAAATGAAGAGTAGGGAACCATCTCGTCTTTATTGTTTTTAACGTAGAGCTTCATGACATCTTCCGGAAGTGCTCGAGATTCCGGCGAGCCCTGAACATATACCTTGTAGAAGGTACCAAAACGAATGAAGCCTTGCTCGTAGGTGCTACCGATTAAGATCGACAGGTTATTCATCGCATTTTCAATGTTCACCCCTTTCTGCATGGCCGCTTCGTTGTCGATCTCCAGCTCATACTGTGGATAGTTTGCACTAAAGAAGGTAAACAAGCCGGTCAGTTCCTTACGTTTTTCGAGGGCTTTCATAAACTCGTCGTTTACTTTTTCCAGTTCCTTGTAGTCGTCGGAGTTGGTTTTGTCCAACAAACGCAAAGAAAAACCACCTGCAGCACCATAGCCGGGAACGGCGGGCGGACCGAAAAATTCTATCGTTGCGCCGGAGATTTCTTTGGCTTTCACCTCCAGTTCCTCTATGATCTCGGGTACGCTTTCTTTTCTTTCCGACCAATCTTTGAGCTCAATCAAACAGGTTCCCGCGTTGGATCCGCGACCTTCGGTCAGTACCTCATAGCCGGCCAAAGCTGTCACGGAAGCGACTCCATCAATGTGTTCGGTAATTTTTTGCAGTTGCCTAGCTACATCGTTCGTACGTTCCAACGTAGATCCCGGCGGCGTTTGTACGATGGCGTATATCATACCTTGATCTTCGTTGGGGATAAAGCCGCTAGGCAGCGTGCCAGAGATCCCAAAAATGCCGATGGAAAAAGCCGCAAGGATCAGAAAGGTAAACAACCTCCGGTTGACGATTTTTTTCAGGAACAGCGCGTAGCGTAGGTTTAGCCGATCGAAGCGCTTGTTAAAGGCGTCGATAAATTTATCGATTGGGGTTTTCTTCTTAGCTTTGCCATGGTTGTTTTTTAGGATCATGGCGCAAAGCACCGGCGTTAGGGTCAGCGCAACGAAACCAGAGATGACGATGGAGCAGGCCATGGTAATGGCGAACTGTCGGAAGAAAACGCCCACGGGACCGGCCATAAAGGCCACCGGGATAAAAACAGCTGTCATCAACAAGGTGATGGCAATTACCGCACCGCTGATTTCCCGAATAACTTCAACAACCGCTTGGTAGGGCATAAGGTGCTTTTCGTGCATCTTGGCGTGTACGGCTTCTACGACAACAATGGCGTCGTCGACCACCACGCCGATCGCCAACACTAAGGCAAACAGCGTGATGAGATTGATCGTTAAGCCAAACACCTGCATGAACATAAATGCACCGATCAAGGAAACCGGGACCGCGATAGTAGGAATTAGTGTAGAGCGCCAATCACCGAGAAACAGGAAGACGACGAGGGCAACTAGGATAAACGCCTCAACGAGGGTATGCACCACTTTGTCAATGGAGGCATTTAAGAAATTAGATACATCATAGGTAATTTTGTAATCCATACCTGGCGGGAATGATGCCGCTTTTATTTCTTCCAGTTTGCTTTTAACCTCTTTGATTACGTCATTGGCATTACTGCCGTAGTTTTGTTTAAGCGTGATCGATGCCGATGGAAGCCCGTCAAGGTTGGAGTATATATCATAAAATTCGCTACCAAGTTCAACGGTGCCAATATCTTTTAGTTTCAGGTTTTCACCCTCTGCGTTGGCACGGATTATGATGTTTTCGTACTCCTCTATCTTATTGTATCGACCTTTATAGGTCAGCACATATTCCAGTGATTGTGACCGTTTGCCGGTGCTTTGCCCAATACGTCCGGGAGTCCCGATGATACTCTGTTGGCTCATCGCTTCCATCACCTCATCCGTCGAGACGTTGTAGGCGCGCATGCGCTCCGGATTTAACCAAATGCGCATGGCATAAATGCGACTACCCAATATTTTAGCACTACCCACGCCGTTCAGCCGACTGATTTCTGGAATAACATTGACGTTAGCGAAGTTGTACAGGAATTTCTGATCGGCATGCGGGTCTTTACTGAATACGTTTACATACATCAACATATTTGGTGAAGTATAGCTTACCACCAAACCTTCCCGCTGCACCAGTTCGGGCAAGCGGTTGGTAACTTGTTCGATACGTGTTTTGACGTTTACCATAGCTTGGCTTGGATCCGTACCCAAGTCAAAATACACCATGATCGTTGCTTCGCCGGCGCTGGTGGCGTCGGATGTCATGTATTTCATGCCTGGTGTACCATTGATGGATTTTTCCATCGGAATCAATACCGACTCCGTCAACACATTGGCGCTGGCGCCGGGATAGGCTATGTTAACAACGACTACCGGGGGCGCAATATCCGGAAACTGGGAGATAGGGAGTGAGCTGATCGCTAAGATCCCCATGAATATAATAACGATAGATAGCACAATGGCTAGTACCGGTCTTTTGATAAATTTTTCAAACATAATCTACAGATTTTTGATGCATAGCGATGTCTTGCTATTCGCTTGGCAATACAAGACTGGATAAAATATGCCGTGGCTCCTTGTAGTCAAATTGGATCTTGTCGCCATTTTGTACTTTGCGGATGCCTTCCAGGAGAATCTTTTCATCACCTTTTAAGCCACTGTGTACAATGTAGAGGTCGGGGAGTTCTGCCCTTACCGTGATCGGCGTAAGGTGTACTTTCCCGTTCTGATCGACCACGTAAACATATTTCTTATCCATAATCTCGAAGCTTGCCTTTTGGGGGATGATAATTGCGTGTTGCATCGGGATCGACATCAGGATCGTTCCGGTTTGGCCATTGCGCAGCAGGTTATCTTTATTGGGAAAAGTAGCCCGGAAGGCGATGTTTCCAGTTTCATTGTTAAAATCGGCTTCGATGGTTTCCACCTTTCCGCTCTGATTGTAGACATCGCGGTTAGCGAGCATCAGTTGAACCTGGTCGAGGTTTTGCTCGCTTTTGTGTGCTTTGTAATCTAGATACTCGGCTTCTGGCACATTGAAGTAAACCCACATGGTACTGTTGTCTGAGAGGTTCGTAAGCAGATCACCTTCATCCACTAAGCTACCCAGCTTTAAATCCAGATGGTCGATAATGCCATCATACGGAGCGGTGATCTTGGTAAAGCCTAGATGAACGGATGCTAGCTCCATTTCGGCTTGTGCGCGTTTCAATTTGGCTTTAGCCATCGCGAGCTCATTTGGCGCGACCACATTTTTATCGGCGAGCGTTTGTATATTTTGTAGTTCAATGTTCGTTGCTTCGGTTTCTGCTTGGGCCTTTAGGTATTCCGCGTTATAAATCTTGGGCATGATCTGGAACATCAGTTGACCCTTATGTACAAACTGGCCTTCGTCTACCAATACCTTTTCCAGATACCCGCGCTCCTGTGAACGCACTTCGATGTGTCGGATAGAGCGCACCTGGCTTACGTATTGCTTTACAATGGTGGTGTCTGTAATTAATGGGGAGGAAACAAGAAAACGAGCGTCTTCTTCTTTTTTGTTCTCATGGTTGTGGCAACTCGCCAGTGCGAATAATGCAGCGCAGCCCATAAGCATGACGTTTTTTTTCATACGAATGTTGGTACTTGTAGTAAATAATATGAGATATGGATTAAAGCGACAGCAATTTTGTCTATCGCGTGCGCACACTATACATGTCTAAAACGTACGGTTGATGTGCATCGAGGGGGGAGTAAACTGCTAAATGCGGAAGTGCTGCAGCAAGATAAAACGTTCGCTATCGTAGCACGTAAACAGCACAACATCAAGCGGGGCCGATTTGCTATTGTACAGTAGCGAAAAAAGACCGAACCTGATGTTTTTATAAAGCAGATCTGCTACAAGTGGAAAAGACAGCCCATCATTCGTGTTTGATTGCTTGACATCGCTTTCCTCAGTTTTTTCAACCGCGCGATCATCGATATGATGCGGTTTTTTTTTGCCTTTCTCCCAATGGAAGGAAGCGGTATTAACCGATTTGTTCCCGTAATTGACAGAATAGGAGTGGTTAAGCCCAACGAGATGTTGGTTTTTTACGGATGCCATGCAAATAGTCCAAACGCCGCCGATGAGGAGCATCGACAAGGATAATATTGATATGAATTGAGCTATCCGTTTGTACATTTGCCAGCAAAAATAAATAAAAGGTTGAAATACGCATGTTAAATTTTTGTAAAATACCTTTTGTATAGTTTTTTTTACGAAAAGTAGGTCATCCCGTCTGCTGTATGGCCTTCATTTCAAGTACTTATATGTTTTTTTCACCCGTTTGTGGTAGAATACTATCATTCGGGTACACCAACCAGCGAGACAAACAAAGCGGCGTAACATACCTACATGGTTATCGTTTTGCGTGCAAGCGGCGTTTATGTCATCGTTTAACCATGTACTTCTATAATTTCAAGAAAACTATTTTTCGTTATGCAAACGATTGCGTGAAATTATTTATTTGTATGATATATATAATTTCATATATTGTGTCGATTATTAGTTGCATAGCGTAAATATCTCAATTTGATTTGTTTTTTTGAGATTAACATAAAGGATTGTTCCGGGGAGGAAACGCTAAGATCGTTGTGTTGTTTAACAGGTACTCATGAATCCGGTGAGGACGATTGAGTACCTAAACAATCAGGATCTTCATCAAGCGGGCCTTTAAAAGCGTACTGATAAAGATATTTGACTTCTTATTGGAAGTCTGGCGGCTTCTGGTGCATGGGACAGGGCCGCCTTTCTTTTGCAACCGGTTGTTCTTACGTCGCATTTTGTATTTCTTGTTTTGCAGCGTTGTGAAATGCCCGATGTAATCGTATCATTTCACCTCATTGCGTTACGCGTGTCGACCAGTTATGCTCGAAAAGTAGTTGGTTTCTTGCTTTGTCTGAAAATATGCTTTACACTTTTAAATTAAATAGTCGATATTCGTATTTTATTCACACACTTTGTTATGAATTATAGCGCGTTAATTGCGAAAGCTAAAGGTTATATTCAGTTACATTTTGCTGGCAAGAATGGTATTTATTGCTTTCACGACAAAATACACACCACTGAAGTTGTATCTGCCGTGGAAGAAATGGCCGATTACTACATGCTATCGGATGAAGAGCGCTTTGTGGTCGTTTGTAGTGCTTATTTCCATGATACCGGCTATCTTCAGGGAGGCAGTGCTGGGCATGAAGCGCGTAGCGCGAAGAACGCGGAGTTTTTTTTGACCCAAGAGCAGGTTTCGGAAGAAGTGAAGACGAAAATTAAGCGCTGCATATTGTCTACAAAAATGCCGCAATCTCCCGAAAATTTATTAGAACGCATTCTCTGCGATGCCGACTTGTTCCATTTGGGTACAGCGTCTTTCAGTGAGCGCAACAAGCTTATGCATAAAGAAGCAGAAGAGGTGCAAGGTGAGAAGATAGACAAAGCATTATGGCGGGGGATGACCATTATGTTATTGAAAAACCATCACTATCATACTGATTACGCGCAAGAGAAATTGGGCGAAAAGAAGCATGAAAATTTAGAAGAACTGATGAAGAAAGAGGGGAAATCCAAAGAAAAGGATGAACGTAATAAAAGACCTGAGCGGGGAATAGAAACCATGTTTCGTATCTCTTCTTCGAATAACCAGCGATTGAGCGATATGGCTGATAACAAAGCGAATATTTTGCTCACGGTCAATTCCATCATTCTATCTATGGTTGTTGCCGTTCTTTTGCGCCGTCTAGATAACGACCAGCACTTGGTGTACCCGACCATTTTTTTAATGGTGGCCGTTGTGTTGACGATGATCTTTGCTATTTTATCGACTATACCCAAGATTCCAGACGGTCGTTTTCACACGGAGCAAGTTAAGCAGAAAAAGGTCAACCTACTCTTCTTCGGTAACTTTTACCGCATGAGTTACACTGATTATGAAGAGGGTATGGGAAAAGTGATGTTGGACAGCGACCTGCTCTACGGTATGTTAACCAAAGATGTCTACGCCCAGGGCGTAGCTTTAGGAAGGAAATATCGTTTGCTACGTTACGCCTATGGCATTTTTATGTTTGGATTGACCATATCTGTAGTGGCATTTAGCTTTTCTGTAATGACCCTCTAACCTGCACCTAGCGGCGCGGGGGCGTCGAGGTAGCAAAAGCAACTAACACACCTGGTTATGATCTAGCTTGCATAAAAAAAATAAACGAGCTCACGAAATAATTAGTCACTTATGAAGAAATCTGTTGGATTCATGTTGATTGCCGTTGGTGCTACGGTCCTCACAGGCAGCAGTTGTCGTTTTAAAGGCAGTTCTGCGGGTAAACCGCACGACTCGTCGGTCGCCGCATTTCCTTATCCCATCAAGCCGGATAGCGTTTTTACGATGCCAAAGGCGTTAAAGGAAATTTCTGGAATAAGCTTCGACCCGGTTCGTTCGCGGACAGCCTATGCTATCCAAGATGAAGATGCTGTTTTGTTTACCTACGACTTCAGTCGAAGAAAGGTGGTTGCAACATCCACATTTGGGAAGCCCGGCGATTACGAAGATATTGCAACGGATGGCAGGTTCTTTTATGTGTTAAAGAGTGACGGAACGGTGTATACCTTTCCGTTCGCGCCGCATGGCAACACCATACAGGCGCAGGAAATAAAAGGGCTGGTACCGGAGGGCGAGTATGAATCCATCGCTATTAATCCGCTCGATCGTTTACTTTATGTGTTGTGCAAATCTTGCAAGCTTGATAGGCAGCAAGGAACGTTGACAGGCTATGTTTTAAAAGCGAGTGATGATGGAAATTTAGAAACAATTGATCGGTTTTCCATCGATGTGAACTTGATTACAGCACTTGATCCCACTATTAAGAAAAGGATTCGTCCATCTGCGATGACGAAACGCGTTTCTTCCGATGAATGGTATATTCTTTCCTCTATTGATAGAATGGTTTTGCTAACCGATGCGAACTTTAAGCCCCGAAAGATTGTGCGCTTTTCGCATGCAGATTTTGAGCAACCAGAAGGAATAGCGTTTGATCAAGATGAAAATTTGTACATCGGCAGTGAAGCTGGCAAAACGAAGGCCGGCAAAATTTATCAATTCAATAAACACCGCTAATGCGTATTCTATATTTAATCGTCTTTATTGGCACTTGGAACCTTGTTTTTGCGCAGCAGATCGAGCAGCGTATACTATTCATTGGCGATGCAGGCGAAATTAATCCAATGCAAAAAAGCTTGCTTGTTGATGCCGCTGGACTTGTCATTGCCGGCAAGACCCAGGTGTTTTTTCTTGGCGATAACATTTATCCGGTGGGGATGGGACTGGAGGAGGAGAAGGCCCAGCTGACCGCGTCCATCTTGCAATCCCAGTACAGTGGTTTTATAGAAAGGGATGTGCCGGTTTCTTTCCTGGCGGGAAATCATGACTGGGATAAATCCGGTTCATTGGGTTTAAGGAAGGTTATTGCTCAAGCCAACTTTCTAAAATCACAGCATAATAGCTTGTTGAATTTTGTGCCGGAAGCCGGCACAGCAGGACCGGTGGTAAAAAAGTTTTCTGACCGGGTGACCGCCGTTTTATACGATAGCGAGTATTGGCTCTTTCCTCATCATGCCAATCCCGACTCTGCTTTGGAAGGCGAGGTGCGAAAGCAGTTTTTTGCCGACATTGCCACAGCGATCCGCGAAAATGAAGGAAATGCGATCTTGTTCATTTCGCATCATCCCTTACGCTCGTACGGCGAGCACGGGTTAACATTTTCCTGGCGCGATCACCTCTTTCCGCTTACCCGCATATGGAAGCCCGCCTATCTTCCGCTCCCCGGCGTTGGCTCTATCTTCCCACTCGTACGTTCTACGGTGTTGAATAGTGCAGAAGATCTAAAGCATCCGGTTTATAAAAGATTTATTAGGGATATGCGGCAGGCGGTGGGGACACATAAAAATATTGTCTTTGTTTCAGGGCACGACCATGGATTGCAATGGATTGTTGATCAAAATTTTCGACAAATCGTTAGTGGTTCTGGCGCGAAATCATCCATCATTCAGCCCAGTAAAGCGTTGAAGTATCAGCATAATCAACAAGGATTTTGCGTGCTGGATTGCATGGACGACGGCAGCTTAGATCTGTCGTTTTATATTGAAGATAAGGGACGTACTACAAAAGCTTTTCAACAAATCATCTATCCTAATTAACAACCTATGTTTTGCCATTCACTACCGTTAAACAATAATGTAAACCCTTCAGAAGAGCAGGTTAGCGTCTTGTCTTTGGAGCCCCTCATTCGGTTTTTGCGCGGATGTATAGGCGAAGGCGATCAGTATGCCACGGTACCTTCTTTCGTCTTAGCATTGATAGAACAAGCAGATAAGCAACACGGCGCCTTGAAGCCGGACAATCTTCAGCAATATGCGTCAGTGTTTGACAGTGTACGCTACCTTAATCGCACCATTGATCTGCCAGATAGTGATATGTGGGCGATAGGCACTGCATTGGGCGACCGTGCATTCTATGGAACGACTGCATTTAAAGAACGGCTACTATCAAAACTAGATCTTGACCATGTGCCCTACATGTATGGACATGATTTTGATTTTGAGAATAGGCTGCTTTATGTATTGATTTTGGAGCGTTGTTACGGTTTGCCAAAGACCGTAGCACGGAGGCTATACCGCTTCGAAATAGCAGGGGTGTCACATTATGTTGAGCTAAGTGTTGATTATGCCTTTGTCGATGTTACCCCTTTGACTGATTTGCCGGTTTTAGATATGGCATCTTTTCGAGATCGGGAGATTAACGGCTTAGAAGATCTTGCTCCGCTATTGCAGATGTTGGATCCTCGGAAATTTGTCTTCACAGGATTTTCGATTATCCGTTTTCATGATAGGAATAAGGAAGCCATCATCGAAAAGTTGCAGACGGTTTTGGGAAATCTGCACGGATATGAGACGGATGATTTCAATGATACCCTGCGCGATATTTTAATGAGCGCTTTAGGGTCGGAAGCCATCCACTCCTCCTTTTTTCCGGTTTTGGAACTAAACGGTTATCCGGTTTTGAAGACTGAATTTGCTCGGGATAGCATTTTTTTGAGTGACCTCATTGCTCGTGAGCTTGGCGATTGCCAAAGTGAGATATTTGATTTTATACGAAAGCCCTTTACCATTATTTTTGGTGTAGAGGAAGGGCTGGACACGCAAGAACCTGAATTAATTCATCTGCTTCGAGCAGCCAACCTCTCCGCATATATGTGTATTCCGCTAAAGCATAATAAAAATCTGGTGGGCTTCTTGGAGGTATATAGTCATGCTCCTTTTAAAATGAGCAGGGATGTCTTGCTGCAGATGAAACCTTTTTTGCCCTATTTGGCACAAATTGCTTACGAGCTTTTGGTGATATTTAAGCAACGGCTTGATCGGATCATCCTGACCAATTACACGGCACTACAACCCGCCGTGCAATGGCGATTCAATGAGGTGGCCGCTAAGTATCTGGGCAAAGCGCCGACGGGAAATTATGCGCTACCGCCAGACCCCGTGCTGTTTCCGAATGTTTATCCGATCTATGGTGCTATTGATGTAAAAGACTCCACAAAACTAAGAAACAATGTGCAAAGGCGGGAGGGGCTAAGGCGTTTGGGTGTGTTGCAGCATATGGAGTCTAATCTTCAAAACCGAAACGAGGAAACGTATCTGCGGTGGAAAGGCAAGCTTGTGCAGTTGCAGGCGTGGCTGTCTGAGGAACAGGTGGATCGGTATCTTTCTGACGTGCAATACTTCTTCTATCGCGAGATGCCGCAACTCTTGCATGAGGCAGCTCCATACCTGCGCGAAGACGAGGATCTTATCGATCAATTGGGCTGCGTTTGGGAAGATCAGCAGTATGTGTTTAACGATAAAGCCGATGTTTTTGACCAATCCTTGCAGCAGATCAATAGCATGATCAAGCAGGAGCTGGATGGTTTAAATGACTACGTTCAACAGCTTTTTCCTTCTTATTTCGAAACATTCCGTACGGATGGTGTAGAGTATGATATGTATATCGGTCAGTCTATCACGCCGACGCAAGCTTTCGATAAACGTGTTTTAAAGCAGGTACGGAAGAGGCAAATTATCAGCATGGTTGGTATTGCCGAGAAAGCGGCAACGATGAAATCGAATCTTCCTATACCCTTGGAGACCACACAATTGATTTTTATACATCCGCATGAGATCAGTATCAGTTTTCGGACGGATGAGAAGCGCTTTGACGTAGACGGTGGGTATAACGTACGCTACCAAGTGATAAAAAAACGTATCGACAAAGTGCGCATCCATAATTCCTCGGAAAGGCTTGTCAAACCGGGCACGGTAGCCATTGTATATACCAGCAGTATGGTGGAGGCGGAGTTGAAAGAACTGATCGATGAGTTAATCGCCGAGGGTGTTATTATCGCTGATGTTACTTACCTGGAACTGGAGGAACTTCAAGATGTGATCGCGCTGCGTGCGCTTCGTTTACAAATTGTCTGACGTCTACTGCTAGGTACGCATATTGAGCTTTACGACAAAAATATGTAGAAATGAAATACTGTATTTTTCTTTTATTAGCATGCGTCTCTATGGCCCATGCGCAGATGCCGGATAGTGTTATCGCTGATATCGCGCCCGAATATGATAAAGTAGGTGTGGTGCACAGATTTTGGCTTGGCGATAGCTATCGTAAGCTCTACAATACGCCCGTCACCATGCGTTACGTCAACCTGGCCACGGAGCACGGCGGCCTCTCGGTGGTTAAGCTAGGCGGCGGTATGCAAACGCAGTCGCTAAGACTTCAAGATGCGCAAGGCAGGGAATGGGTGCTGCGCTCCATCCAAAAATATCCCGAACGAAGCTTGCCGGAAAGTTTGCGAAAAACGATTGCCAAAGATATTGTCCAGGATCAAATATCCATCGCCCATCCGTTTGGAGCGCTAACCGTACCGACGTTTAACAGGGCGCTGCAGATCCCGCATGCGTCTCCCGAATTGGTGTTTGTTGGTGATGATGAGCGGCTTGGCGAATATAGGTCCATATTCAAAAACCGCCCGTATATGCTCGAGCCGCGCATGCCTTTCGAGGACAGTAAAACCGACAATACAGCCAAGGTGATACGAAAGGTATTGGAAGATAATGATACCCAAATCGACCAAACCCTGACCTTGCGAGCTCGCCTCTTAGATTTCGTTCTGGGGGATTGGGACAGACACGAAGATAATTGGCGTTGGGACCCAGAAAAAGAGAAGGGCAAAAAAATCTATACGCCCGTACCCCGTGATAGGGATAAGGTATATTACAAGACCTCTGGTGTTTTTCCGACCTTGCTTTCCCGGCAATGGTTAAAGGCGCACTTGCAGCCTTTTAGTCCGCATATACGCAATGTGTCGCACTGGAATTTTAACGCTCGGCATTTCGATCGTTTCTTTCTTAACCATCTTAGCCGCCAGCAATGGGAGAAGGAGATTGTCCGTTTTCAAGAAACGTTGACGGACTCACTCATCCATGTCGCTATGCTACAGATGCCTGACACCATTGTTGCACTCAGTGCGGGTGAGATCGAACATTTTGTTCAGTCCAGGCGAGATGAACTTTTACAAACAGGCACCGATTATTATCGTGCGCTAGCACGCACCGTGGATATTCCGCTATCTGCAAAATCGGAGTTCGTGGAGGTAGACTTTGAGAAAGATGGTTCCATAAGCATTGACGTGCACAACAAGAAAAAGGATGGTAGCCAAGGGCGGCGCATTTTCAAACGGAAATTTTATGCTGACGAGACCCAGGAAATTCGTATCTATGGAATATCGGGCGAAGACGAATACCGGCTGAAGGGCAGTGGCACGTCGAAGATAAAGGTGAGGCTTATCGGTGGTGACCAATTTGATCAGTTTTCGTCATCGAAAGCCTATTCGAAAAGAAATAAGGTGCACCTGTACGATTCAAAAGCCCCGGCAGCAAATCATTTTTCCCTTACACAGCCCGTTCGTTATCATTTGCGCAACGACAGTAGCGTGCATACCTATCCATATGATAATTTTGTTTACGATCGTAAGGGCGTTGTCGTAGACTTTAATTATGGTGTGGATCGCGGTCTTATTTTAGGCGTGGGATACCTTATTGAAAACCAAGGCTTTCGCAAAAGCCCCTACGCCTATAGACATCTTATCAAGGCAAATTATCTGACTGGGCGCCAGTCCTTTATTTTTGATTATCAGGGCGAATTTAAAAAGTTAATCGCTGACCACGACCTTTCCATACATCTACGCTCGCTTGGCCCCTTTAATCAGAACAATTTTTTTGGCTATGGGAATGAGTCATCTTTCGATAAATCCGATGATCGATCCATTTCTTATTACCGGAACCGTTATG
This sequence comes from Sphingobacterium paludis, assembly GCF_004364125.1. Classification (GTDB taxonomy): domain Bacteria; phylum Bacteroidota; class Bacteroidia; order Sphingobacteriales; family Sphingobacteriaceae; genus Sphingobacterium; species Sphingobacterium paludis. Next base: position 339,639 of record NZ_SNZV01000001.1, read on the forward strand.
ACCTCGCGACCTTACAGGTATTATTGGAAAACCCGCTGTCAGATCACATTAAACTGCTATACGGTTTATCTTCCGAGCTGTACAGTAGTCGAGAAGCCGCTAATCGAGGGCGTTTTTTTGAAGATTTTCATGCACAATTTCCAACAGAACCCGTCTACGGCACCATGTTTTTTACTGGCGTATCGGCGGGGGTCGAGATTGACACGCGCGATAACAAAGCAAATGCGAAGCAGGGCTACCAGGTACGTAGTCATTTGACATGGCAGAGCGAGATTGCTGGGGAGCGACGTCATTATGCGCGCTTCAGCAATACCGTTAATGTCTACAAAACTATTTTTCACGATTACCTCACGGTCGCCAACCGAACAGGTGTAGAGGCTGTTTTTGGAAATCCCTATTTCTATCAGCATGCAACGATCGGCGGAGAGAACAGCCTTAGGGGGTATAATTCGCGCCGTTTCGCAGGCAAAACGGCGCTCTATAATAATTTTGAAACGCGTCTCAAGCTATTTAGCTTTAACTCTTATCTGGTGCCGGGTACGGTAGGTGCGATCGGCTTTTATGATATCGGACGCGTTTGGATGTCTGGCGAGCAATCAGATAGATGGCACATGGGGTATGGTGGCGGGCTATACTTCTTGCCGGGCGATCTGTTGGTGCTTCAAGCTGCCGTTGGTGTGAGTAAAGAAGCGGTTTTACCATACATTCGCCTCGGTCTTAGCTTTTAACGGTTACTGTTCGCGTCTTGTTCTTGTGTTGTCAAAAACTCCAGTACGTTTTCCCGTACTTCGAGAGAAAGCGGGTTTTTTAACGGCAAGATTAGCTCATCGTCCAAGTGCATGTGCACGCTTTCGCAATCGATTAGTAGTTCTTTTGCTTCAAATGACTGGTAGGCAAATACGGCATCGTGGTCGCCATCGATAAGCTTTTGTAGGTAAGCTGCAAAAGCCTGGCGTTGACTCTCATCCACATAAACAACGTTGAACAAGCCATCGGCAGTTGACGCCTCTGGTGAGAGCACGAGATTTGGACCAATAGACTGGATGTTCATTACTTCCAGCAACAGGCATTTGCCCTCGTATGTCTTTCCATCTGCCTTTAAGGCGTAGTGATTGGCCTCTGCATGTAACGTCAACTCCTGTAAAACCTGCAGTGCCAACTTCAACTCGTCTTTTGCTGTCTTCGCTTTACTTTTATCCACCGAATCCATCTGTTGCATGAGGTTGGGGAACAGGCCATAACCCGCACTTTCCATAAAAAAATCGGTGGTATCGGCATTTTTTATAACGCCAAGGTCGAAGCGCTGTTTCTTACTTTTCTTCCAGTTTTCAATATGTACACGCTGCTCGAGCTGGCTATCTATGCATAATGTCTTTGATAAATTATTTGCAGTACCCATCGGTAGGATAGCAATCGGTATTTTCTTTGCTAGCGCATTCCGTTGCACCAATTCTTTGACTACCCGTCGGATGGTTCCGTCGCCACCCGCTACGACGGCAAAATCTGCTTGATCCAACTGTTCTTTCCAGCTATCGTCCTTTTTCACGGAGAAGTAAACGCAGCCAAATCCTCCATGCTCGATTTCTTTAACTAAGTCGGACTTTACGTGGTCTTCGTCCCCAGCACCGGGGTTGTGTAATAGAATTGCCTGTTTCATGGATTTTATTTAGAGGTGAACGTTTACATCAGCTCATTTGTTGTTAAAATATAGAAATTAAAAAAATAATTATGAGGATATTAGTAACGAATGATGACGGCATATATAGTCCGGGTATTGCGGCCTTAGCGAAAATAGCGAAAAAGTTTGGTGATGTGCGGGTGGTAGCGCCCGACGTGGAGCAATCATCGATGGGCCATGCGGTGACCCACTCGCGACCCTTAGGCTATAAAAAGTCGCCCATAGAATTTCCTGATATCGAAGCCCATCGGGTGAACGGTACACCTGCCGATTGTGTGGCCATGGGAACCCACCTTTGGAGCGGTGTCGACGTGGTGTTATCAGGCATTAACATGGGGCCAAATCTTGGTAATTCCATGTGGCACTCTGGGACATTGGCAGCTGCCAAACAGGCCGTTCTCTTTGGGATTAAAGGTATTGCACTGAGCACGCCCGTAGGTAATTCAGAGCCGGATTTTGATCTGTTGGAGCCTTATGTTGAGCGTACACTGGAACGTCTGTTGGCGGATACCGAACTCGCGTTGTACAACGTGAATTTTCCACCTAATCCGACGGATATCGTTTGGACGCGCCAATCGGTGCGACTTTATGATGGTAAAATCGTTCCGGGAACTGACCCTATGGGTAGAAAGCATTATTGGTTTACCGTTACACCATTAGAGGCTGCCGATGAGGGTACGGATAGATGGGCGGTTGAGAATAATCTAGTATCCATCACACCGTTACGTCTCGATCTTACAGATGAAGCTGCGCTATCAGACAAGTTATCGACTTAAACGATGCTGCATTCGCTATGAAGAAGCTAAACCTGTCTAAGGATCAAACAGCGTGAAATCGAGCTTTACCCCATGCGGTGTACTCAAGCTCGATTTCACAAGCGTGTATGCAACATGCCGCCGCGCAAACCGTCCCGTTTTCACGAGGAGAAATGCGTAACGCATAGCGCACTATACAAAAGGAATAAGCTACTTCCAGATCCGTTATTCGTCGAGGAACGGATTGAAAACTACGTTATACGACATATGGGGATCGTGCGGCTATATACAAAGCGTCCGATCACAACCAAGCATTCGGCAATTGGGCTTTAATACATCCACTAGCTATCCCCTAACATTCCTTGGTAGCATTCACTAGGCCATTTTCGGGTCTAAATAGCTCGCGAGAACTTCATAGTCTATGCCTGATAATGCGGTAAGTTTCTCTGCAGCATCATAAGCTTCTTGTTCGTCACTAAAAACAAACATGTCGTTACTGTTTCTTGGTTTGACAATGTAGCAAACCTCTCGGCCTATTATTCTCATTTCGTCGTTTTTTCTCATAGTTTGGTCTGGATATGTATGATAGAGTTGCCCGCTACTGAAATAACACACTACACTTTGTTATGGAGCGTACTTGCTTACGAATTTAAACGCCCCTTGAGCAGGTAACTCAATTAACCAAACCTACAAATTATTTAAATCAATATCATAATAAAAATTAAAATAAATTACTAAATTCAATTTTATTTGATTTTACAATGATTTACACATTTAGTTATCTTTCTATTGATTTTGTTTAAGTATTAGTAATTAAACAGACGCGACTATTTTTAGCTGTATCTGTTAACACCTAAAATAGATATTATTTACTGCATCAAGTTGAATATCGTGCTTTGGAAACTTTTTTAACAAAAATAGTAGCCAGCTGGCTACAGCTAGGCGTATAGGTGTGGATGAGGTGTGATCAGATCATAACGATTGATGAAAATTTTAAAAGCTAACGCCAACCAAGTCCAGGCGCTACATGTTCCAGAATGGCCGACAAGATATGCATATTGTAATCAACACCCAGTGTATTCGGAATCGTCAGCAATAAAGTGTCTGCCTCGCGTATAGCCTCATCTTCGGCGAGTTCTTTAATTAATTTGTCGGGCTCAGCGGCGTAACTTTTTCCAAAAATAGCTTGCTTGCCCGCTTCTATCGTACCGACCTTATCTACACTTTCTGCTTGTTGCCCAAAGTAATAACGGTCTTGGTCATTCACCAGCGCAAAGATCGATCTGCTTACCGATACCCGAGGCTCACGACCATGCCCTGCATCTTTCCACGCTTGCTTATATAGTCGTATTTGCTCCGCCTGCTGGATATGGAAAGGCTTACCCGTCTCGTCGTACTTCAGCGTAGAGCTTTGGAGATGCATACCTTGTTCCGCTGCCCATACTGCCGTTGCGTTCGACGCGGCGCCCCACCAAATTCGTTCGCGGAGACCAGCGGCATAAGGCTCCAGCCGCAGGAGACCTGGTGGATTTGGAAACATAGGGTAGGGGTTCGGTTCCGCAAAACCAACACCATTTAGCTTTTCAAGAAATAGCTGTGCTTTTCTTCGTCCCATCTCCGCGTCAGTTTCGCCATCGCCCAGTTCTTGATCAAAGTAACGCCAGCCGTCAATAACCTGTTCTGGAGAACCTCTGCTAATGCCTAATTGTAATCGGCCTCCTGAAATAAGATCTGCGGCGCCTGCATCTTCTACCATATATAAGGGGTTCTCATAGCGCATGTCGATGACGCCGGTACCAATCTCGATTCGACGAGTCTTAGCACCAATAGCGGATAGCAATGGAAATGGTGAGGCCAATTGCTGTGCAAAGTGGTGTACACGGAAGTATGCACCATCAATTCCCAGTTCTTCTGCGGCGACCGCCAGGTCTATTGATTGAAGAAGGGTGTCACTCGCCGTACGCGTTTGATAAGAGGGGTGGTTTGCCCAGTGCCCGAAAGATAAGAAGCCTATTTTTTTCATCTCTTGCCATGCTTAATGCCGATGTTCAAATGTAGCGATCTCGAATGGTTAATAGAAAGCCTGATTGTATTCTGGATGTCAGTAATTTTATTGTCTTTCTTCATAAATTTCAACGTTTAACATTTTTTTACAAACGGAATGCGTTGCCGGACGTTCAATATATGTAACAAAAAAAGGAGAATATTATGAGTGAATTAACATGGAAAGGCCGTTGGAACGAAATTAAAGGTAAGGTTAAACAGCAATATGCGGATCTTACCGATGACGATTTATTATATGCCGAAGGCCAAGAAGACGAGTTGGTAGGTAAACTTCAGAAGAAAACAGGAAAAACTGCAGATGAAGTTAACAGCTGGCTAAACGATTTGTAGGGATAGTGTTAGTGTGGTTTAGTTTGATATGCGGATAATGCAAAGCATTATCCGCATTTTTTATGTTCAATTTTCGAGACCGATTGTCGATGTGCTGCGAACGTAAACTTTTGTTGCGCTATAAAACTATAGACGGTGACGGCAATCGTCGATAAGATTTGCGAGGGCGTGGGGTACCAACCCAAACTTTCTACAAACACTTTTAGTAGTATATAATTGATTAGTATGGAGCCTATGTTTGCTAAAAAATATTTCAATATCTTTGGAATCATACGGTTCTGCGCTTCTTTTCCCGGGAACACCAGGTAATAATTCATAAAAAAGCCGGTAAAAAAAGTAATGGAAAAGGAGAGCATTAACGCAAAAATGTGTGGGCTGATGGTCAGCAGATCCGCTATGTCTACGTTTGATTTCTTTACTATAAAATGATAAGCTACGAAGTATATAATGCAACTAAAACCGACGTTTAGGCAGCCTAAAACAAGATATTTAAACTTCTCAAAATCCAGTATTTTAAGATCAACTATGTTGACGCTAAACGTATATAATTTCCATAGTAGGCCTTTTAGGGCTGAAAACGTTTTGTTCATTTGCCTAAGATATACTTTTATCGTCTAAAACAGTGAAAGATTCTTGGAGCCTGCAGGCATCTTGAGCGTCTATTTTTTCAGAAGTAACCCTTATCCTTTATGCTATACGATGTTGATGTTCATTATGTGGGGCACAAGACAACCTCGTATATTTGAGTTTCATGCGTGCAACGAAACGACCTAGTCTTCGAACCGAAGACCTCTTTAACAAAAAAGATCCTGTCGTCGTGACAGGATCTTTTTTGTTATGATGCAACCAAATTTTACTTGTTTTTTTGGTTTCGGCGAATGATATTCAAAGCACCACCTGCTTTGAACCATTCGATTTGTTGCGCATTGTAGGTGTGGTTTGCTTCGATCTGCTCTTGTGTACCGTCCGCATGATGCAGAACCAACGTCAGCGATTTTCCTGGAGCAAATTCCGTTAAACCTAAGATATCGATGGTATCATCCTCTTGGATCTTGTCGTAGTCATCTTTATCAGCGAATGTTAAGCCTAACATACCTTGCTTTTTAAGGTTCGTCTCATGGATACGTGCAAAAGATTTTACCAGCACAGCCCGCACACCAAGATGGCGAGGTTCCATGGCTGCGTGTTCTCGTGAAGAACCTTCACCATAATTTTCGTCACCCACCACGATAGAGCCTATTCCTTCCGCTTTGTAGGCCCGTTGTGTGGCAGGAACTCCGCCGTACTCACCTGTCAATTGATTTTTAACGGAATCTGTCTGATCGTTGAAATAGTTAACCGCGCCAATAAGCATGTTGTTGGAAATATTATCCAGATGCCCCCGGTATTTCAACCATGGGCCAGCCATCGATATATGGTCTGTGGTACATTTCCCTTTGGCTTTGATCAATAAACGCAAGCCTTTCAGATCCGTGCCTTCCCAAGGTTCGAACGGTTCAAGCAATTGTAAACGATCAGAAGATGGCGATACATCGACTTCTACGTTGGAGCCATCTTCCGCCGGTGCTTGGTAACCTGCGTCTTCCACATCAAAGCCCTTTGCTGGAAGCTCATCACCGGTGGGTGGATCAAGTTTTACTTCTTGGCCATCACGGTTTGTCAATGTATCGGTTACGGGGTTAAATCCAAGATCGCCGGATATGGCAATTGCAGCTACCATTTCTGGGGAAGTGACAAAAGCATATGTATTGGGGTTGCCATCGGCACGTTTGGCGAAATTACGATTGAAGGAGTGTACAATTGTGTTTTTTTCCTGTTTATCGGCACCTGCTCTATCCCACATCCCGATACATGGTCCGCATGCATTCGTAAAGATGGTTGCATTTAAATCTTCAAAAGTCTTGAGTAAGCCATCGCGGTCTGCGGTGTATCGTACCTGCTCCGACCCTGGATTTATACCAAACTCTGCTTTTGTAATCAAGCCTTTATCAATCGCCTGCTGTGCGATAGACGCTGCGCGCGACAAATCTTCGTAAGACGAGTTGGTACAGGATCCGATCAATCCCCATTCCACCTTGGTTGGCCAGCCGTTTTTCTCAGCCTCATCGCGCATGCGCGATACCGGTGTGTACAAGTCTGGCGTGAAGGGGCCGTTTAGCGAAGGCTCTAGTTCAGAGAGGTTGATCTCAATCAGTTGATCGAAGTATTGTTCTGGATCGGCATATACCTCGGGGTCGGCGGTCAAATGGGCCTTGATCGCATTTGCTGCATCCGCCACTTCCGCACGATCGGTAGAGCGTAAATAACGTTCCATTGACTCGTCATAGCCGAAGGTTGATGTCGTTGCACCAATCTCTGCGCCCATGTTACATATGGTACCTTTACCTGTACACGACAAGGATTCGGCGCCTTCGCCAAAATATTCAACGATGGCACCGGTACCACCTTTTACGGTAAGAATACCTGCAACTTTTAAAATTACATCTTTCGGTGCAGACCAACCGCTTAACTTACCCGTTAGTTTAACCCCAATTAATTTGGGAAATTTTAGCTCCCACGGTAAACCAGCCATAACGTCACAGGCATCCGCACCACCCACGCCGATCGCGACCATACCTAGGCCACCCGCATTTACGGTGTGCGAGTCTGTGCCGATCATCATTCCACCTGGAAAAGCGTAATTTTCGAGCACGACCTGGTGAATAATTCCAGCTCCAGGTTTCCAGAAGCCAATACCGTATTTGTTTGAAACAGAAGATAAGAAATTGAATACCTCCGAGCTTTCATTTTTTGCACGCGTCAAATCTTGCTCCGCGCCATCTCTGGCCTGGATCAAATGATCACAATGTACCGTCGAGGGAACAGCCACCTTAGGGCGCCCAGCCTGCATAAATTGCAAAAGTGCCATCTGGGCCGTTGCATCTTGCATAGCCACGCGGTCTGGTGCAAAATCAACATAAGAACTTCCGCGTTCGTAAGCCTCCGTTGCATTTCCATGCCACAGGTGGGCATATAAAATTTTCTCTGAAAGGGTTAAAGGTTTATTTACTACCTGACGTGCAGCGTTGATGCGCTCTTCGTACTGGCTATAAACCTTTTTGATCATCTCTATATCAAATGCCATATCGCTTAAATTTTATTATCAATTCTCAATTTTGTATGTTGAGTAGGATATAACAACTATCCTACCAACTCTTTCACTGGAGGCGCAAACTTTGTCAAATTAATGCCTTTTACTGCATTTTTGTATTCCTCTACGTTTGGAATGCGTCCTAAGATCGCTGAAAGAACAACGACTGGCGTGGAGGCCAATAACGATTCTCCTTTTTTACGTTCCGAATCTTCAACCACCCGTCCTTGGAAAAGACGAGTCGACGTTGCCAATACGGTATCTCCTTTAGCAGCTTTCTCCTGATTTCCCATACACAAGTTACATCCTGGACGTTCCAAATACATAATGTTTTCGTATTCTGTACGGGCATTGCTTTTTGGCAACAGATCACTGAACTCAAAACCAGAATAACGCTGCAGTATTTCCCAATCACCTTCAGCTGTTAACTCATCGATAATGTTGTAGGTAGGTGCCGCAACGACTAAAGGTGCATGAAAGGATACTTGACCCTGTTGCTCTTCCAGATTTTTAAGCATCTGCGACACGATTTTCAAGTCGCCTTTGTGCACCATACAGGATCCTACGAAACCAAGATCGACCTTTTTCTCGCCAGCATAGTAGGAGAGGGCGCGGATGGTATCGTGGGTATACCGTTTTGATACGTCTTCGTTGTTAACATCCGGGTCCGCGATCATCGGTTCTGCGATTTCGTCAAGATCGATAACCACCTCTGCGTAATATTTTGCATTGTCATCTGGCATCAAGGCTGGTTTTTCGCCAGATTTAATTTCAGCGATGCGTTTATCGGCCTTGTTGATTAGACCCTGAAGCACATGGCGCTCATTCTCCATGCCTTTATCGATCATGATTTGGATTCTGCCCTTCGCAATTTCCAATGACTCGATTAAGGTATCATCAAGTGATATACAGATGGAAGCTTTTGCTTTCATTTCTGCGGTCCAGTCGGTGAAGGTAAATGCCTGGTCGGCTGGAAGAGTGCCGATATGCACCTCAATAATCCGCCCTTGGAACACGTTTTCGCCAGCAAACTGTTTCAGCATTTGCGATTGCGTAGCGTGCACCACGTCACGGAAGTCCATGTAGTCTTTCATTTCGCCCTTGAAGGTAACTTTTACCGATTCTGGAATAGGCATAGAGGCTTCGCCTGTAGCGAGCGCTAGGGCAACTGTTCCGGAGTCGGCACCAAAAGCGACACCCTTTGACATCCGCGTGTGCGAGTCGCCACCAATGATAATAGCCCACTCATCCACCGTGATGTCATTCAAAACTTTATGGATAACGTCAGTCATCGCATGGTATTCACCTTTCGGATCACGCGCTGTAATCAACCCAAACTCGTTCATGAATTTCATCAACTTCGGAATGTTTGCTTGCGCTTTTTTGTCCCATACGGATGCGGTGTGGCAGCCCGATTGGTAAGCACCATCCACGATTGGGGAAATAACCGTTGCGGCCATCGATTCCAACTCTTGGGCGGTCATCAATCCTGTCGTATCTTGCGAGCCAACGATATTGACTTCAACACGAACGTCAGATCCAGCATGCAAAACCTTGCCTGGCGTAGTGCCCACTGCATTTCTATTGAATATTTTTTCTACGGCAGTAAGTCCTTGCCCTTCTACAGAAATTTCCTTGGAAGGTGCAAAAACTGGTGTTGCCTCGACGCCTAAGATTTTAGCAGCGACAGTTTGTATCTTTTTACCGAAGACGATAGCATAAGAGCCGCCGGCACGGATAAATTCTACCTTTTGTGGCGTGAAGGCTTTTGAAACGTCGATAAGCTCCTGCTCTCCGTTATATAGTTTCTTCGTTTTGGTGTTAATTGTTAATACGGTTCCCGTGGCTACGGAATAGGCTTCTTCAAGAATGGGTTCGCCTTTTTCGTTGCGCAACACGTTGCCCTCCGCATCTGTTTTCTTAACCCAATTTTTTAAGTCGATACCGATACCCCCTGTTACGTCTACGGTAGTCAAGAAAATTGGGGATATGCCATTGGTACCGCCTACGATAGGGGCGATGTTTACGAAGGGTACGTATGGGCTTGCTTGCTTGCCTGTCCAGAGTGCTACGTTATTTACACCGGACATACGCGAAGAACCGACACCCATGGTGCCTTTCTCTGCGATAAGCATAACGCTAGCGTCTGGATGTTGAGCCTGCAGGGCTTTGATCTGATCTTGCGCCGCCGGCGTGATCATACATTTACCGTGAAGTTCGCGGTCAGAACGTGAGTGCGCCTGGTTTCCCGGTGATAGTAAATCGGTGGAAATATCACCTTCGCCAGCAATAAACGTGACTACCTTGATCTCCTCCGCTACTTCGGGTAGTTGCGTAAAGAATTCGGCCTTGGCGTAGCTCTCCAATATCTCTCTAGCGGTGGTATTTCCTTGCTCGAAAGCTTCTTTCAGCCGCGCAATATCTGCATCGTAAAGAAATACTTGTGTTTTTAAGACGTTGGCCGCTTGGCGGGCAATGTCTGCATCGGCTCCCAACGCAAGATCCAGTAAAACTTCAATAGAAGGGCCGCCTTTCATATGCGAAAGGAGTTCGAAAGCATAGACCGGTGATATTTCTTCTACCAACGTTTGTCCGACAGCGATTTCTTTTAAGAACTTTGCCTTTACGCCCGCTGCACTCGTTGTGCCGGGTAACGTATTGTAAATAAAAAAGTGGAGGGCGTCTTTTCGGTTCGGATTGGTGCTGTCGTTTATTAGTGTGATGATTTCACTTAGTAGATCAGCGCCGTCAATTGGTTTAGGATGAAGGTTTTGCTGTTTTCTTTCAGCAATTTCTTGTAAATAGTCGTTATAAATACTCATTTTCTTAGAAGTAATTTCGAGGATTGTGCGCAGCGGTAAACGATTACAGCTGCTCTAGTCAATCTGTCGCGAAGCTCTGCCGACATAACACCGTACATGGCCCTTTGAACAGGTTTCTGTACGGAATGCTTTTTGTTAAAACATAACCGGTTACGCGATTTTTTGAATCACGACAAAAATACAAAAAAGAATAGGTTTTAGGTAGATTAACGCCAAGCGAAACGTTAATTTGGAATAAATCCAAACAATAAGATGACACTTTCGCGTGAGGCAAGAAAAAGGGGATGTATTGCTGGAAAGCGGCCGTAAAGCCGCCTTCTTTTAGCTTATGTTTAAATGCACGCGTCAACTGAAGATAGCCCAAGGGCTGCTGATTGCACAGCCTTAGGTTGCGAATCGCTTATGCAGATTGGATACCTGATTCGATATGCTTCAGTTCTTTGACGGCTACGATAGGGTCTGCCGCCCCAAATACGCTGCTTCCTGCTACCAATACATCTGCACCGGCATCAAGCAAAGCTGCTGCATTTCCGGTGCCGACACCGCCATCTATTTCGATCAACAATGCTGGGTTAACGTTTGCTGCCAATTCCCGTAGTTCTTTGATTTTGGTGTAGGTTTGTGGGATGAATTTTTGCCCACCGAATCCTGGATTAACCGACATGATACATACCAGATCAAGATCAGCGAGGACATCTTTCAGCAAGCTTACCGGTGTATGCGGATTTAAAGCGACGCCAGCCTTACAACCCAATTCACGAATAGCGGAAAGCGTTCTGTGTAAATGATGGCAGGCTTCGTAATGCACCGTAATTACGGCAGCGCCAGCGTCTTTACACGTCTTGAGGTAACGATCTGGATCCACAATCATTAAATGCACATCTAACGGTTTTTGGGCATGCTTAGCGATGGCCTGCATAACCGGAAAGCCAAAAGAAATATTCGGAACGAATACGCCATCCATGATATCGATGTGAAACCAATCTGCTTCGCTGTTGTTTACCATCTGCACGTCGTCGTAAAGTCTTGCAAAGTCTGCTGCTAGCACGGAAGGAGCAATCAAATGTTTTGTTGTAGACATCTTTCTTTTTTCTGCAAAGATAAGTATGTGAGCGGGATTTATCTGCGAAATTTCGTAAATTAATCCCTCCAGCGATTCCGAACATAAATTGTACCTTTGTTTGATATTGCGGTATTAACACATAAAAAACGTATAGTAAGTGGCTAAACTCAAGATTAATTATAGCAGAGAAAAAACGCAGAACAATTCTTTTTTGGTCAAGTTTGCCATGGTCGTGTTGGCGATCATGCTGATATGTATTTTTCTACCGAAGCAGCCTCGATTCCGGTACGAATTTCAAAAAGGAAAGGCGTGGAACCACGACAATCTTATTTCGCCCTACAATTTTGCTATTCTGAAGACACAGGAGGAACTGATTCGGGACAAGGAACAAATCTTAAAAACAGTACAGCCGATCTACACACTAAACGTTAGTGCCAGCAAAGAACAAATCGACCAGTTTAACACCGATATAGCAGAGAAATGGCAGATAGGAAGCATGGACTCCACGGGGCAGGGTACACTCGAGACGTATCAGGCTGTCGGAAATGCATTGCTCAATTATGTGTATAATCGCGGCATCGTATCGCTGAATAACCGCTACCAAAATAAGGGGGAAAATGGTGGAAATGTGGAGAAAACGGAGAGTCAATACAACTTTACATTGATTCATGAGAACATTGCACAGCAAAAGAACACTGCTGATATTTTTACGATTGAAACGGCGAACCAATATATTAAGCAATCTCTGGCTAAAAATGGGCGCATCAGTCAAAAAGATTGGCTTTCCGAAATATTGAAAAACTACGTCACGATAAACTACGTTTTTGATGAAAATTTAACGAATAAGGTAGAACAAAACGCCTTAGCCAATATTTCCAGCACGCGCGGTGTGGTGCAAAAAGGTGAACTTATTGCCGAGAAGGACAAGATTATAAATAATGAGACGTATCAAAAGCTGGAATCCCTACGGAAGGTATTTGAGGACGAGGCACGTATAAGTGGAAACCAAAATTTTGTGGCTTTCGGGCAGTTTGTCATGATCTCCATGTGCATAGCCCTGCTGATGGTGTTTCTCTACTTTTTTAGGTCGTCTATATATGATAACAACCGATTGGTTTTTATCGTTATGATCGTGATTGTATCCATGCTTGGCGTGCTCTCGTGGGCCTTGAAGATGAAGATTCCAAGCCTGTATTATATTCCATATTGTAGCGTGCCTATTATATTTAGGGTGCTTTTCGATACGCGTGTCGCGCTGAATATTCACCTGCTTATGGTGCTTATTGCGGCGCTGTTTGTACCGAATAGCTATGAGTTCGTTTTCTTACAATTTATCGCGGGGATGGTCGCTATATACAGTATAAAAACCTTGGTAAAGCGCGAACAATTTTTGGTGTCCTCTTTGATTATTTTGGCGACCTATATTGTGGCGTATGTAGGGCTTGTGCTGACCCGTAATGGTTCATTCAACAGTATCTATTGGGTCGATATCGCCCCGTTTATTGTGAGCGTGGGACTCACGCTGCTTGCTTATCCACTTATTTACGCCTTTGAACGCCTGTTCGGTATCGTCTCTGACTTAACCCTGATGGAGTTAACCAATAGTAATTCGCGGGTATTGCGCGAGCTTTCCCTGAAAGCCCCCGGTACGTTTCAGCACTCGTTGCAGGTCGCTAACCTGGCTGAGGCTGCCATTTACAAAATTGGGGGGAATCCGCTCTTGGTTCGCGCAGGCGCGCTGTATCACGATATCGGAAAAATGTTAAATCCGCTGTTTTTTATTGAAAACCAACGCTCAGGTGCCAATCCGCATGAGGAGCTGACACCTGAACAGTCGGCGCAGATTATCATCTCCCACGTGCACAAGGGGGTAGAGATGGCAAAAAAGAATTTGCTTCCCGAGGTGGTCATCGACTTTATACGCACGCACCACGGCACCACGCGGGTGGACTATTTTTATAATGTCTTTGTGAAAAAAAATCCGGATAAGTTGGTGGATGAGGGGATCTTTCGGTATCCCGGACCTGTTCCGTTTTCCAAAGAGACGGCTGTACTGATGATGGCGGATTCGGTGGAAGCGGCATCCCGCGCGCTGAAAGAGCCTTCGGAAGAGTCTATTAACAAGTTGGTGGACAAGATTATTGATTACAAGATAACGCAGCGCCAATTTATCAATGCGAATATTACCATGCGGGATATCACGGAGGTTTCTGAAATCTTTAAATCCATGCTGAAAAGCATTTATCACGTGCGGATTGATTACGACGTAAACAAAAAAACTGCCCCAGCCGAGGAGTAGAAAAAAATCGATTTGACAATCAGATCGTTATTGTTTTTTGTTAAAAAATGCCTTTTAAAGCTTTGCAGAATAAAATTTTTGCGTTATGTTTGCACAGTCAAAATAAGGAGAGGTGCCTGAGTGGCCGAAAGGAACAGTTTGCTAAACTGTCGTACTGGAAACGGTACCGCGGGTTCGAATCCCGCCCTCTCCGCAGACGTTACAAAAGTTCAACGGAAGTTGGACTTTTGTGGTTTTAGGGCAAGCTGAGGGATGAAGACCCGGCGGGTTCGAACTTCTCTCGTTTAGGGCAGAGTTTGGGGTTTGCGGGGCTAAACATATCCCGCCCTCTCCGCAGACGTTCAAAAGTTCAACGGAAGTTGGACTTTTGTGGTTTTAGGGCAAGCTGCGGGATGCGAACCCGGCGGGTTCGAACTTCTCTCGTTTAGGGCAGAGTTTGGGGTTTGTGGGGCTAAACATATCCCGCCCTCTGCGCAGACGTTACAAAAGTTCAACGGAAGTTGGACTTTTGTGGTTTTAAGGCAAGCTGCGGGATGCGAACCCGGCGGGTTCGAACTTCTCTCGTTTAGGGCAGAGTTTGGGGTTTGCGGGGCTAAACATATCCCGCCCTCTCCGCAGACGTTACAAAAGTTCAACGGAAGTTGAACTTTTGTGGTTTTAGGGCAAGCCGCGGGATGCGAATCCGGCGGGTTCGAACTTCTCTCGTTTAGGGCAGAGTTTGGGGTTTCGGTCTCTGAAAATTCAAGCTCGTTAAAGGCGGAGAGGTGTTTGTTCGCCTGCCTTCAGAAAAAGCTCTTTGACCGCTTGGCCCTTTAATCGGATGGCGACGGTCTGATCTATTTTTGAAACGAGCATAGCCTCAATTTGATCACCTTCCCACTTGAGTTCACGCACGATAATTCCGCCACGTAGGGCTAAATCCGTGATTGACCCTTTATGCCAGCTATCAGGTTTACACGGTAGCAACGAAATAAGGCCCGGCTCAGCATAGGTAAGCATTTTCATGACGAGTGAGGGATATCCGCCACTGATATCAAGATTGAACGTCTTTTTGGGATCGTGCGTGGAAACCAGATTGTTATTCCAGTAACTATTTCCTAACCAGGTGAGCATGTCATAGGCCGTTTCGTTTTCGCCCAGCGCCGTTGCGGCGAAGGCCAATTGGATCATGCCAAAAGCCATAATCCCTCCGTTTTCCTGACGGCGAATTTCCATTCTCCTGTCGATTACTTTTTTACTGGCTAGTCGTAACTCTTTATTGTTAACGATCAGGGGGTCGTGAAGGTCGAATAGCCCGAGCAGATGGGATGCATGACGATGATTATGGTTGTCTGCCAGATCATCCCACACCCATTCCCGAAGTTCTCCTTCGGCATTAACCTGGTAGGTCGGCATCTTACTTAACATGTCTTCCCATAACGCTATTTTTTCTTTATTTATGCCCTGCTTTTGGCTTACACTGATTAAGGCTCGTAGCAAAGCATTTACGGCCATCACGTCCATTGTAGCATTGATACACGCTTGGCTTTTATAGTTAAGCGGATGGTTTTCTGGGGAGTAAGAAGGATTAAATACATATTTGCCGTCTGTACCTTCTTTTAAAAAATCGCTGTAGAATAAGGCTGATTCCTCCATAAAAGGCAGCGCTCTGGTGCGCAGAAATTGCTCATCTTGTGTATATAAGTAGTAGTCGTAATAGAACATGGAGTACCAAGCGGCGCCAATGGTCCAAAAGGTCATCGGCCAGGTCGCATCCCAATGGTTGTTAAGCCCATGCGTACTATAGCGTGAAGGTACGTGGATGCCCCGGCAGTTATAAAGCTCCTTAGCATTGGTTCTGAAATCTTCTAGGTAATTTTCAAGATTGTCAAATAGCGGTAACATCAGCTCGGGGGTGTTGGCTTGTAGAAAGTGGGAAATGGCCACGGGCAAATTGCCGTTGGTGGTATAGTCACCTGACCAAGGCGGGGTCATTGTAGCTCCCCATATACCTTGTAGATTCGGTGGATTTATTCCTGTGGCACTGATTGCATTATAGCGCGCTGCATCAAAAAGCTTTTCGATCAACGCAGGATGTTCTCCGCCAAGCTCCAGCAGCTCTTCGGAAGATTTCATGCGGTCTTGTGCACTTGCATGCAGATCCAGCCGGACTTGATTGAACAAGGACTTGTGTAGCTTACGGTGCTCTTCTAATAAGTGTTCATAATTACTGCCAAACTGTGTAAGGGACTTTTGGATCGACACGACTTCATCTTCCTTCATTGTCTTGGATGGTTCAATACGTGCTAAAAGTACAACTTCAGTAGCATCATGGATTGTTAGTTGATTGTTTTGCGCCGATATTTTACCATTAGCATGTGTGACCTTGATGGCTCCATGGTAGCCTAGATAGCTTCCTTCCCAGGGATTATTGTACCAAGCTCGGCAGGTTATGCCGCTATCGATTGCAGATATCTCCATCCGCTTTATTCCTAGGTTGTCGTCCAATTGGTACTTCCCTTTTCGAGCATCATCATGGGTAAGGATACGCTTAATATCCAACGTTGTGTTTATTTCAGCACCTTCGAAAGCCTGTAATCGTATTACGACGACATTATCGGCTCGCGAGACGAAGGTTTTACGACTAAACTCGCCTTGATCGTTTTGCCATTGTACATCGATCTCGCCAGATTCAAAATCCACCGATCTGCGGTATGTATTGACTTTGGTGGAATCACTGACTAGGTTAAGCTGGAAACCGGGGATGAAACAATCGGTCGCGTGCTTTCCGTTGTATCCTTCAGAATTGGCAAGATCAACGACAAACTGTGCGCCTTCCTCGAATTTTTTTGCTAGCATAAGCTCCCGGATCTCATCAATATGCTTGCCTTGTGATACTGGCTTAAGCGGTTTGTGCAAGGGGAGATACAGTAGGGCATGGTTAAAGACGATGGACTCGTTGTACGGTGATCCCTGGACCATCACGCCCATTCTACCATTTCCAGACACGAGCGATTCTTCCCATTTCTGCGCGGGCCTATTACTATGAAAACCACGTGCAGGTGCCTCATGGGAAATTTGACTGTTGCTCTTACAGGCTCCTAAAACGATCAATAGCGCTAAGGCCATGCGTTTGTGTTTCTTGTTCATAAAATTTATCATCATAGGTTTGTGTATAACATTCGTAGTTTTGCGTGTTTGTTAATCTAAATTTTTTTCGACCAAAAAGGACTGCAGATCGACCCGTCCGCCATCATTTGTAAGGCCGGCTCTGCTGCAAAAGGTTCCAATCTTGGCGCCGATCCAATGTCCTTCCTTTAAATTAAACGAGCCGCCCAAAGTGGTATACGTCTCGCCATCTGTGCTGAAACTGAAGCTGGCCTGTTCACCATCGTGGACGGATACTCGCAACGAAATGGTTTCTGAATCTATACGTTGCGAAGCGTTTATCTTCTCCTTTGCACCTTTGTCGGCACCGTAACAGTCTATTTGTTCCAGTAGATAGCCACTCTCGGTTCGTTTCAAGGCGATAAGGCCGTAGTCCTTGCCCATAATTAACAAGCCGGTACGCTCCTCGGGTTGCTTGGGATCCAATTTGGGCTTAATTTCAAGTGACGCGGTGAAGTTCGCAGCAGGCATTTTCTGTAGCAACAGGTTGGGGACATCCCAAAGGTTTTTATAAGCTTCTGGCAGCGGAACGGAATATAGCGATAGCACTTTGCGTTTTGCATCGGCAAAATGCCACCAGTCTTGTGGATTGGCGTGCCATTGCCATTGAAGTCCCAACTGATTTGTCGCGAACTGATCGGATTCCTGTGGATTTATTTGCGTATTATAGGCAGAAGTTGGTTTGCGGTAAACCAATACAGGATTACCTGCTCCGTCACCATCCTCATCCAGCCCGATGACAGGCCAGTCATCTTTCCAAGCCATTGGCTGAAGATGTACGATCCGTCCAATAGTACCTACGTCTTGGAAGTGAAAGAACCAGTCCTCGCCATTAGGCGTGTCCACCCAAGCTCCTTGGTGGGGACCATTTACCGGTGTGTTTCCCTGTTGTAAAACAATTTTTCTTTCATATGGTCCAAATATCTCTTTGGAACGTAAAATAGTCTGCCAACCAGTTGATACGCCACCAGCTGGAGCAAAAACGTAGTAATATCCATTTCTTCGGTGTAATTTCGGTCCTTCAATGGTTGGATCAACGTCATGACCATCATAAATTATCCTGCTACTACCAATCGTCTTTTCTCCATCAGCAGATAGTTTACTAATGGCCAGTAGACTTTTTATGCGGGCCCTACTTCCAGCAAGGCCATGAACCAGATAGGCCTGGCCATCTTCATCCCAAAATGGACAGGCGTCAATAAGGCCCTTGCCTGCTTTAACGAGCTTGAGGGGCGTCCATTCTCCGAGGGGGTTCTTAGCCTTCGTCATGTAAATGCCGAAGTCAGGATCGCCGTAGTAAATGTAGAACTCGCCTGTGTGATAACGAATAGCTGGTGCCCAGATGCCGTTTCCATGCTGCGGCCGGTCAAAGAAGTTCTCCGGATGAAAGCCCGGAGCGCGAAGTTCCCGAACCGCGTGGTTAACAATCGTCCAGTTCACCATATCTTTTGAATGCAGTATGGGCAGGCCAGGTAGGGAGTTAAAACTTGACGCGGTCATGTAATAATCCTCGCCCACGCGACATACATCCAGATCCGAATAATCAGCGTGGATGATCGGATTTTTGTAGGTTCCGTTGCCTTGATCCGGAGACCAGACGGCGGAAAGGGCAGTTGACTTTTGTTGAGCGTGCAAGATGCAAATTGTCATATGGAGGACAACAAGTGTTTTTAAAAATTTAAGTAGCATAGCATGATATTGTTTTGTTGGCGGCGTGTCAGCCTCGGTTTACTTGACAAACTTAGCTAGTGCTTGTCGGGAGGAAGTTCATAAATTGATCAAAAAGTCTCAATTTTCCGGCGTACCCGAATGCTATTCCTTTGGGAATAGTTCATCTCGGCTTTCCCGGCGCTGCTGTGGGGAACATTGATGGGATGGTTAAGCGCAGTGCCACGGAAGAAGTAACTTACGCCGCTTTTGTTTTGTTCATGTTGATCTGACTACGAGCAAAGGGCAAATTGAATTGGAACTTTTCCAATAGCCATGTGGGCCATCAATTCCAACCATTTTGTTGGCCGGTCGTGGTATTCCTAGATTTCCTGTCGAAAGAAGCAAGACGGTGAAAGTTTAGAAAATACGAATGGTATATTGCTGATTTTTATCGCTTTAAATATGGGTTGTCAAATTTTAAACCTATTATGTCAATTTTTGAACCTGCCAAGCCCTGTGTAACAATATTTTTGCTATAGCTAAATGGCCTAGCACGCAAGCATACATGCGACGATAGGCACCAATTGTGATTTTTGACTTGGCTTCACTGCAAGCCGAGCCATGTAGGTAGCATATATAAACCAACACATAATAATACAACCATTGTAAACACAGCAAATCTATGAGACATAAGATCATTATGACAATTCTCGCATTTACCTTCATTTTACAAAGCTGGGGGCAAACAAGTAACACCATTACGGGGGTGGCGCTAGACGCAGACGGGAGGAAACCGCTAGCCAGCGTCACCGTTTCGCTATTGAGCGGGGGTTCAGCAACATCGACATCTACAAATCAAGTGGGTGAGTTTTCCTTACGCGTAAGTGAGCAAAGCGGACGTATTCGAGCTTCGCTAGTTGGCTACGGCGATGAAGAAGTAGCCTTCCAGCAAGGACAACCGGTGACTATTCTAATGCGCGCAGCGCAGTCTGAGCTGGATCAGGTCGTCGTGGTGGGCTACGGAACGGTGAAAAAGCGCGATCTCACCGGTTCCGTCGTATCGGTTAAAGGGGATGAGATTGCCAAGGTGCCATCGGCTAACATCATCGAATCGGTACAGGGCAAGGTACCTGGCGTCGACATCACGCGTAGTAATGGGTCAGCCTCTGCTGGCGTCAATATTGCGGTGCGCGGAAATCGTTCCATTACGGCGCAAAACGGGCCGTTATTTATTGTCGATGGTGTGCAGTATAGCAATATTCAGGATATCAACCCAAATGATATCCAATCGATGGAGATTCTGAAAGATGCGTCATCTACCGCCATTTACGGCTCGCGCGGGGCCAACGGCGTCATTATCATCACGACGAAACGTGGCGCCACAGGCAAAGCGCGTATCGATTTTAATGCTTATGCGGGGTTAAACCAAGTAGACCGATATCCTTCGGTCATGGATTTAAACCAATGGGTTCGTTTGCGTCGCGAAGCCTACCGCGCAACCGGCAGGTGGAATTCGGAAGCCGACGACAATATTGTCTTTAACGATGCGGAGCTTGCTGCCATTCGTAACAACGAGTATATCGATTATTTCGATTTATTGGTTAAGAATGGTTCCCAGCAGAATTACCAAGTGAGCGTGAGCGGGGGAAATGAAAACACAACGGTATATTTCAGCGGTGATTACCTAAGAGAAACCGGAATCTTCGAACGCGATGCGACGGATCGTTTTGGTGCTCGTCTAAATATCGACCAGAAGCTAGGAAGTTACTTTAAAGCGGGGATGCAAGCGAATGTGACCCGATATGAGATTGAACAACGGAGGGATCCTTTGAATCAAGCCAATAAAATCAATCCGTTGGGACGGCTCCGTGACGACGACGGTAACTTAATTTTGTATCCACTCAACGGATCAGCCATTTCGCCCTTGGCCGATCTAGAACCCAATGCCTACGCAGCGCAGACGAACAGAACACGCGTATTGACGAATGCTTATGTGGAGCTGACTGGTTTAAAAGGTTTCACGGCTAGATCCAATATCGGGATCACGCTGAGCAATTCTCGGGATGGTGTGTATGCCGGATCGTACACCATTGATCGCAACGGTGGTTTTTCACAGGCTACGTATGATGCGGACAACAGCTACCTGATCAACTGGGAAAATGTGCTAACGTATCAAAAGGAACTGGGGGATCATAATTTTACGCTATCTGGTGTTAATAGCTTTTTGTTAAACCGCTCCGACAACATCAATGCCTCCGGGCAAGATCTGTTGTTGGATGGACAACTGTTTTATGCCTTGGGGAATGCTCGCCGAAATCTAGCGACCAATACCAACTACGTCATGAACAACCTGCTTTCTTTCGCGGGCCGACTGAATTACAGTTTTAAGGGTAAATATCTGCTAACGGCTACTGGACGTTGGGATGGCTCATCGATCTTGGCCAAAGGGCATCAATGGGCATTCTTTCCTTCCATAGCGGCTGCTTGGCGTATTGTCGATGAAGACTTTATGAAAGAACAACAGCTGTTCTCGGAGCTCAAGCTACGCGCGACCTATGGTAAGGCTGGAAATTCGGCTGTAAATCCATACGATACGCAAAACAGCCTTACCCGTGTGGCCTTTGCTTATGACGATGTTGCGGCGACCGGTTACACCTTTTCTCCGCAAATCGGCAATCCTTTTTTGGGTTGGGAGATTACCGCTACATCCAACCTAGCGCTTGACTTTGGATTTTTAGGCAACCGGTTGAATGGATCGATCGATGTATATGATTCGCGCACGACGGATCTGCTGCTGAATCGTGGATTGCCGCCCACAACAGGCGTCACCTCTGTGATACAGAACGTCGGTAAAACGAGAAACCGTGGTATAGAGGTCGCGTTGAATGCTGAAGTATGGAAGAATACGGCCTTCGGCTGGAACACGGCCATTTCGTTTACCAGCAATAGGGAGGAAATCATGGAGTTGGTGACAGCAGACGATGATATCGGTAACGGTTGGTTTATCGGTCATCCTACTCAAGTATTCTACGATTACGAAAAACTGGGCATCTGGCAATTGGGACAAGAAGAAGAGGCAGCACGTTATGGGCAGAAACCGGGCGATATTCGGGTGCGCGATATGAATGGAGACGGTCAGATCGATGCTACGAATGATCGTCGGGTACTTGGTAACCCACGCCCGAATTGGCTGGCTGGGTGGGACAACAACTTTACGTATAAAGGTTTTGACTTGAATATCTATGTGTTTGTACGTTGGGGGCAAATGTTGAATCCGGATTTTTTGCGTCGCTATGATCCGCAAGGCTTAGGACAAAGTACGGCCGCCATCGATTACTGGACACCGGAGAACCCAAGTAACGACTACCCGCGTCCAAACTCGGGAATGTCGCTAGGCAGCATGTTGTTCTCCAGTTCATTGGGCTATGTGGACGGTAGTTTTGCACGGATTAGAAATATATCGTTGGGTTATACTTTTCAGGGAGATCGTTTAAAATCGAAGTACCTGCGTTCGCTGCGGATATATGGCACAGCACGCAACCCTTTTACCTGGACACGATCCAGTTTGCTAAACGAATACGATCCAGAGCGGGGCGGATCGGAGAATTTCCCTATGACCAAGCTGTTTGTTTTTGGCGTAAATGTTGGATTTTAATAAACGGAACCATGAAAAAAATAAGTATAAAACTATTATGCAGTGCTATCATCACCTTTATATGCGGTAGCTGTTCAAGTCTTTTAGATGAATACAATCCTAGCGGAATAACATCAGAAACGGTGTACAACACACCCGAGGGGTTCGAAACCTTAGTGAATGCAGCTTATTCCTATCAGCGTTGGTGGTATGGCAAGGAGGAGGGCTTTAGTATGGCAGAGATGGGCACCGATCTGTGGATGAGCGGTGCTGGCGATGCCCATCCGGCTCTAACGCGCTATGTGAATCTGCAAGGCAACAATCCGGCGATATTGGCCGAATGGAAAGCGCTTTACGCTGCGGTTAACGTTTGCAATGCCGGTATTGGTCGCATTGATGCAGCGGGCTTTGAAGAGGGCTTGAAAACCGTGCGCAGCGCTGAACTTCGCTTTCTACGTGCTTTCTACTACTGGCATATTGTGGAGACATGGGGTGCTGTTCATCTGAGCACGGAAGAAACATCGGGCATTGTGACCGAGGCTATAAAAACGCCAGTGGAAACCTTCTATAGCTTGATTGAGGAAGATCTGTTGTATGCGGTAGCGCATTTGCCGAATACGACTGCCGACTATGGACGCGTAACGGCGCCGGCAGCCCGTGCGTTTTTGTCGCGTGTTTACCTTTCTCGTGGAAACGATCGTGCGGCAAGCGACTATGCAACCTCCGTAATCCATGGAAATTTTGGTTTCGCATTGGTCAACGACTACGCCAGTTTGTGGTCCATGGCTAACCAGAAAAATTCAGAAGTAGTTTACGCCGTGAATTATTCTGCCGACTTCGCCCTGAACGATAAAAGCGACCCTATTTTGAACCCCTTGGGGCATAACCGCGGAAGCAATAGCGGGCACTTACTCTACATCATGAAGTATGATACGGAAACCGGTATGAAGCGCGACTTGGCCAATGGCCGGCCGTTTAACCGGTACATGCCTACACGCTTCTTGCTAGACCTTTACAGCGATGCAGATAGCCGTTATGAAGGCTCGTTTAAAGAAGTGTTTTACGTTAACAACCCGAGTGGATCGCTTGCCTTGGGCGATACCGCGGTGTACGCTACCCGACGCGCCGTGGCAGCACAGGGTGAGCCCTATAAGCTTTATGACAGGAATTACATTTACAATGCCAACGGCACGGTGCGCGATCAATTGCGCTACCCCACCTTGCGTAAATATTTGGATAACACCCGCAACTCGGCCGATGAAGCGCAAAGCTCCCGCGACGTTTTCGTAATTCGATTAGCCGAAGTTTATCTCAATGCGGCGGAAGCACAGCTGAAATTGGGGAATCTGGATTCAGCAGCCTATTTCGTTAATATTGTACGCACACGCGCCGCGAAGACGGGCCGTGTGGCAGAAATGCAGGTTGCACCGGCACAGGTAACCCTAGATTTTATCTTGGATGAGCGCGCAAGGGAGTTTGCGGGTGAGCAGATTCGCTGGTTTGATCTTAAGCGCACGAATACGCTACTGGATCGCATCGGCCGATACAATCCGGATGTCGCACCAATCGTCAGGGATTTCCATAGCGTGCGGCCTATTCCACAAGAGCAGTTGGATGCTATCTCCAACAAAGATCAATTTGTTCAAAATCAAGGATATCAATAAACGTAAAAGGAAGTGATATATAAAAAGAGATGTTTATGCGGAGAATAAAGGTACTTATTGCTTGCTTTCTGTTTTTAGGCAAAGCTGTTGCACAGCAAAATGCTATCGCTATGGCCGATTCAGAGATGAAGCGAAATCCGGAAGCTTGGATGATCGATTTTTCCACCGAACTGAAATGGAACTACTGCCATGGATTGCTCATGCAGGCGCTATTGCAAGTCGGGGAGCAGGTAGGAGATGAGCGTTATTACGAATATGTTTATCCTTATGTAGACACCATGGTGCTGGTCGATGGAAGCATTCGCACGTACCGACCTGAAGAGTACAATATTGATCGCGTCAATACGGGGAAAATTCTTTTTCCCATATTGGCCAGAACGAAAGAAGTACGTTTTGAGAAGGCGCTGAGGCTACAGCGCGAACAGATGCGTACCCATCCGCGTACAGCTGGCGGTAGCTTTTGGCACAAGAAGGTGTACCCCAATCAAGTATGGTTGGATGGGCTGTATATGGCAGGGCCGTTTTTAGCACAATATGCTGCTGAAAACGGTGATCAAGTGCTATTTGATGATGTTGCCTTGCAACTACTGGACGTCCGCAAGCATATGTATGATCCACAAACGGGGCTGTACTATCATGGCTGGGACGAGAGCCGGAAACAGCGCTGGGCCGATAAAACTACCGGTCTTTCGCCAAACTTTTGGTCGAGGAGTATAGGTTGGTATATGATGGCTATCGTCGACGTACTAGACTATTTACCGGAACAGCACCCCGCTAGGCCGAAGATCATTCTTCTTTTTCAGGAGCTGGCGGCTCGTGTGGAACACTTTCGGGATCCCGAATCGGGCATGTGGTATCAAGTCACTGATGCTTTGGATAAAAGAGAAAATTACTTGGAATCCACAGGATCTATTATGTTTATCTATGCTTGGGCGAAAGGTGCCAAAAATGGGCATTTGGATGCTAGTTATTTAGAAAAAGCAGAAGAGGCCTATGGGCAGTACGTCGACCGTTTTGTGAGGAAGGAAGTAGATGGTACGCTTTCTATCACAGATTGCTGCGCTGTAGCGGGTCTAGGTGGCGATAAAAACTATCGGGATGGTAGCTTTGCATATTACATCAGTGAACCGGTTCGAGATAATGATCCAAAAGCCGTTGCTCCCTTTATCATGACCAGTCTGCTGCTCAATAAGTAATTGATACAGAGGTTGATGGTGTGCCACGTAATTTTAGCTGGCAAAGATTGCCGGATGTTTACTTTTTTTGTCGATAGATCTTAGTCCGGCGTCTACTAGTTGCCATGTCTTACATCCTACGACAGCAATCCTGCTATTTCGGTAGCATCATCATCTTTTTTAATCTACGGATTGACGAAGTTGATATGAAAAAACAAAGAAACGAATCAATATGAACGATAATAGAAAACGACTGCTCCTAGCGTTGGTGTTTACTGTGCTTTTGCAATTTTCGTTGCCTGCGCAAGATAAATTGAAACTTTTTTATGATAGCCCCGCAGCAGACTGGAATGCTGCATTACCCTTAGGCAATGGCCGGCTTGGCGCTATGGTATTTGGTGGCGCCGCGCGTGAAGAAATACAGCTCAACGAAGAGACGATCTGGGCCGGGGAGCCTGGGAACAACGTTACCCGGGGTAAGCGTGCCGTGATTCAGGAAATTCGCGATTTGCTCGCGAATGGAAAAGCACGTGAAGCACAAGCGCTGTCAAATGAAGCTTTTCCACGAGCGGCACCAGAAAATCTGGATTATGGGATGCCTTATCAAACTTTTGGTAGCCTACACTTGGATTTTGCGGGGCATGATCAACCTAAACAATATTACCGCGAACTGGATATTGAAAATGCGGTAGCTCGAACAACGTATACCGTTGCCGGCGTAAGGTACGCTAGGGAAATATTTACGTCGTTTGATGATGATGTCGTGATCGTCCGCCTGACCGCCTCGAAACCCAACAGCCTGTCCTTAAAGGTGTCACTAACGAGCCCACAGTTGGTTCATCGCGTAGAAACGCGCGCTAACAATCTCCTGCTTTCGGGCCGTTCTGGATCGGCAGACCGCAAGATTGGAAAGGTACAGTTTACCGGTGCCGTTCGTCCGATTCTTGATGGTGGGAAATTAGAGGTAGGGGACGATACCTTGGAGATTAAGGAGGCCACTGCGGTGACCTTATATGTCTCGATAGCGACCAATTTTAAAAAATACAATGACCTTGGCGGCGATGCTTCGCTAAAGATGCAGAAACGGTTGGACAAAGCTGCAAAGCGTCAATATAAGGAGGCGTTAACTGCGCACATGCAGCTTTACAAGAAGCAGTTTGCGCGTGTTTCGATTGACTTGGGGACATCTGCCCAAGCGCTTAAAACGACCGACCGGCGTATTCATGAATTTGCTTCGGCCTCCGATCCGCAATTGGTCGCGCTTTATTTTCAGTTTGGGCGTTACCTGCTTATTAGCTCTTCACAGCCGGGTGGGCAGCCGGCCAACCTGCAAGGGATATGGAACCACAAACTTAATCCTCCATGGGACAGCAAATACACGGTAAACATCAATACCGAGATGAATTATTGGCCAGCAGAAGTGACCAATCTCAGCGAAACACACGAGCCGCTGTTTTCTATGTTGGAAGATTTGGCCGTGACGGGCCAGGAGAGTGCCCAAGCTATGTATGGCGCCCGAGGTTGGGTGATGCACCACAATACCGACTTGTGGCGTATTACAGGAATTGTAGATGGCGGTTTTTATGGGATGTGGCCCATGGGTGGTGCCTGGCTAAGTCAGCATATCTGGCAGCATTACCTGTACCAGGGCGATCGGAAATTCTTGGAGAAGTATTATCCTGTTTTGCAAGGGAAAGCACTGTATTATTTGGATGTGCTACACCAGGATCGATCCGGGAAGTATCTCGTCCTGAGCCCCTCCATTTCGCCGGAAAATAGCTACATGGATGGTGGCGTGGGTGTTTCTGCAGGTACCACGATGGATAATCAATTGATCTTTGATGTATTTCATAATTTTTTACAAGCGGCTGAAATCCTTGCAAAGGATGGTCAGCTGTGTGATAGCGTGCGCCAGGCGTTGGCGCACTTGGCACCCATGCAAATTGGTCAATATGCGCAATTGCAGGAATGGTTGGAAGATCTAGATCGGAAAACCGACCGTCATCGCCACATTTCCCACCTGTATGGTCTTTATCCCGCAGGGCAGATTTCGCCCTTCCGAAATCCGGAGCTCATGGAAGCCGCACAGAACTCCTTGACCTATCGCGGAGATAAGTCTACCGGCTGGTCAATGGGTTGGAAAGTAAATTGGTGGGCGCGACTATTGGACGGCAATCGGAGCTATAAACTGATAAAAGATCAGCTCAGCCCGCCGGAAGGCGAAACAGGGCAAGGTGGAGGAACCTATCCAAACCTATTGGATGCGCACCCGCCGTTCCAGATCGACGGTAATTTTGGTTGTACATCGGGTATTGCTGAAATGCTGCTGCAGTCCTATGATGGAAATATTTATCTTTTGCCCGCGTTGCCCGATGCCTTGCCGAATGGTAAGGTGACGGGGTTAAAAGCACGTGGCGGGTTTACCGTCGACTTGGCTTGGCAAAATAGCGTGCTTACCCAAGTTAACATTCATTCGGCGCTAGGAGGCACATGTAGGATACGCTTGCCGAAGGGACTTACGCTGCGGGGCAATGCTCCGATGACGGAGGCTACGACGGAAAATGATAATCCATTTTACAAAGTAAATGCTATTAAAAAGCCGTTGGTGTCTAACAAAGCCCAGCTGAAAGGGATTGATGTACCGGCAACCTATCTTGTAGATTTTAAAACACAACGCGGTAAGGAATACGTTTTTACAGTGGAAAAATTGCGCGTGCCCAATCCGTAGCTCATGCGTGGAGGCGATAAGCGACGCTGTGTTTGACCCTTGTAGGCGCAGGATGCATAAGATGAAAAAAAGACCTATATTGTCTACCTACAATAGCGCTAACAAACTCAATGTAAACATGGTTTTCCGATACTCCCTTTTGGTATGCATAGCTTTTTTCCAGATCTCTGTTGCAAAGGGACAGGAAATCGTGGAAATTACACCTTACACCGGCGAGCAAGGTGCTTCTCATCGTGCCATATCCAGTATCCTGAAAGATGACGATGGTTTTATGTGGTTTGGGACTTGGAACGGAATCAATCGATTTGATGGAAATACGTTCAAGACATTTGATTCCTTTACACCAGAAAAAGGTGTTTTTCCAGCGAACCGGCGGGTGGTGGACATTGCGGATAGCAGGGACAAAAGTCATATCCTTTGGGTAGTAACCTATGATAAACAAGCCTACTGGTTCAATAAAGAAACAGAAACCTTCTACTCGCTAAGTAGCGAAATCAATCGAATACTTGGGGAAAATTTTGGTATCACCAAGATCTACCATGTAGATAAAGGAGCGGTATGGCTTGCCACAGAAGACGAGGGTGTCATCGTGTGCAATTTTGAAAATAACAATCCGGAAGTTTATCATTTGAGCCAAAAGGCTCTCCCTGGCTCAGCTATTCCTTCCGATGAGGTGCATATCGTGCAGCTTGATCAAAGGGGGAAGGCTTGGATTGGTACAGGTCGAGGTCTGTATACAGCCGTGCGCAGCAATGGCCAATGGACGATAAGAAACAAGACCGCCTCAAGGCAAGAAGATGCAGTAACGATAGCAGCACAAGGCGCGTGGGGGCGTGCTTTTGTAGCTGGAGCGAACAGCATACAGCTCTATCAACATGGCAGTGACCACGTACAGGAGCTTGTCCTTCCTGGTAGTCATATCAATGCGTTACTGTTCTCCCAATATGGCACAAGCCTCTACGTGACCTGCGAGAATGGCGATCTGTTTAGCATTGACCTTTCTAATGGCAAATGCAACCGTTTGCTGAGGCACGAAACTTCGCTGTTGGCCCTTTTCGAAGATTCTAAAGGCAATCTTTGGATAGATCGCGGATTTGGTGTTCTTTACCTACAACGCAATAGCAGCAAAACAACAGTTTTTAAACCCAAATATCCTGAACGAAATATGGTCGTTCCTTTTTTTTGCTTTGAAGACATTAACAATAGGATTTGGATCAATATGCGAGCGGGTGGTTTCGGTTATTACGATGCAGAAAGTAACACGGTGAAATTTTCTACGGAACAGATGGCTTCCCATCGATTGGATCTGCCGCAGTATAATAGTCATTTTTTCTACGACAATGCTGGAACCATTTGGTTTACCTCCGAAGAAAGGGGATTGGTTAAATTGGTTTTTCCGAACACTAAATTCACGCACCATCATCTGGCTCGCAAAGACAACCGATTTTTAGATGACGAGGTCCGAAGTATCGTAAATGATTCCAAGGGGCGGTTGTGGACAGGTACGAAGAATGGTAATATTTATATCCGTGATGCTTCTGGCCGTTTTGCGGCTGCACTTAGCGACCGTAAGCTGGTAGAATCGGGTGGGGTGTATAGTTTGCTTGAGGATGCTGAGGGGACAATATGGATCGGAACGAAAAGTGCGGGCTTATTTGCCGCACGGGTTGACGGCAATGGGTATAGACTGGAGCACTTTTCGGCAAGAAATAAGGCATTAGCGGCTTTGCAAATTTACAGCATGGTGATTGATCGCCAGCAGAATATTTGGATTGGCACGTTTGATAATGGACTTTTTAAACTGGAACAGGCGTTTGGCGAAGTGAAGGTAAAGAAAGTAAACTGGAAAAACCTGCCGTCAGGCTACCGCAGCTTTAGTCGGATCAGACACATGATGCTGGATCAAGAGGATAACCTTTGGGTGGCCAGCACAGAAGGGCTGGTCGTGCAAAGTAGCGCAGGGGTATGTCGCTACTTCTACGATAACCCGCCCGATGGGGTTATATTTGGCGATAACGATATTCAGCATATTTTCAGCGATCTGGACGGTCGAATTTATCTTTGCACTTCTGGAGCCGGGCTGACCAAGTTTGAAGGAAAGCCTTTCGGGAAATTTAAATTTACCAATTACGGAGTTCGGCAGGGGCTTCAAAACGGTTATATTACCAGCGGGATAGCCGATGATAGCGGTGTACTTTGGCTGGCAACGGAAGGTGGATTGGTGAATTACGACAGTAAAATAGACCGGTTTTTTAATTTGGAAAGCAGCGCTGGTCTACGGGGAGTAGCGTTTTCAGAAAAAGTGGTCTCTGGCTCGCCCACGAAAGATATTTTTTGGGGTACACGGAGCGGTGTGTTGCAGTTTAAATCAAAAGATCTGATCGCTAAACGGGAAGCGCCAAACGTCGTCTTGACCAAGCTGTTGATAAACAGTGAAGAACGTCGGGTAGAAGAAGCGCAGGAACGCCGCGACATTCAGTACCTGGACCAGCTTCGTCTGGCGCACCACGAAAATAACCTCAGCATAGATTTTGCGTTAACTGACTACCAAAGTGCGCCGCATTACTTCAGTTATCGTTTGTTGGGGCTAGACACGTTGTGGCAGCAGAATGGAAGCCTGAACAGGGCTACATTTACGAACCTGAAACCCGGAACATATACGTTCGAAATCAGGGCCGATGACAATTTTTATGCAACTATGCCATTTCGACGGCTTGTCATTATAGTCGCATCGCCTTGGTGGGCTAGCTGGTGGGCTTACGCGCTTTACTTGGCGCTAGCAATAGGGCTGTGCTTTTTTATCCGTCACGCCGTAAAATCCATATGGCTATTGAAACAAAAAGTTGCCCTACAAAAAAAACTGGGCGAGCTTAAGATGCAGTTTTTTACCAACGTGTCTCATGAACTTCGTACCCCGCTAACCCTGATTTTGAGTCCGGCAGAGCGACTGGCAAAAAATCCTGCGCTAGACCACGATCAAAGGCAGTATGTAGAACTGATTACTAAAAATGCGCAGCGGATGCAACATTATGTTGATCAGCTATTAAGCCTTCGACAGGTTCAGGAAGGAAAATACAGATTGAACAAAGCGCCCGTATCGATTCACGGGATGCTTGCTCAAGTGGTCGACGCATTTAAGATGATGGCTAGGGAGAAAGCTGTAGACTTGCAACTGGAACTTCCGGAAAGGGAGTTTGTGCTGTATGTGGATAAAGATAGTTTGGAAATCATCTTGTATAATTTATTATCCAACGCCATTAAGTATACGATAGATAAGAGTACCGTGAAGCTGTGTGTGCAAGTTAAGGATAGTGAACAGACGCTTGAAATCGCTGTGGCTGATGAAGGGCCTGGGGTTCCTGAGGGGGAACTAAAGACGATTTTTGAACTATTTTACACGGGATCGTCCGATCGCTATGCCGGTAAAAAATCTGGGATTGGTTTACATTTTGTCAAAGAATTGATCGCACTGCACGGCGGAACTGTGCGGGCAAGAAATATAACCAATGGCGGGTTGGAGGTTCGATTTGCCCTACCTCTAGAAAAAGCGGGAGCAGATGTAGGGTTTGATAATTTTTCTGTTAGCAAGCGTGCAGTATTGTTAGATAGACCAATTTTGCACCTTGGACGATCTTCTAGCGATGCACCGGAAACTAAGCCGTTGGTTTTGCTTGTAGAAGACAATAAGGATTTGCAGGCCTATCTGGAATCCGAATTGTGTAGACACTACCGGGTGGCCAAGGCCGAAAATGGGAGCGAGGCGCTTGAAATTGCTGCGGAAGAGCTTCCAGAACTTGTTGTAAGCGACTTGATGATGCCCATCATGGACGGTGCTGCACTGCTGAAGACGCTTCGAGCGGACGATCGTACAAGCCACATTCCGCTTATTTTGCTCACCGCAAAACATGATATGGATACACAAATAGCCAGTTTGGATCAGGGCGCTGATCTTTACATCACGAAGCCTTTTCATCTGGAGTTTTTGCTCGTTTCCATCAACAACCTGCTGCGGAGTCGTCAGCAGCTTTTTGATCGTATGGTGAAGCGAAGAGATTTTTTGATAAGCCACGACCAGGCAACCATCACCGACCACGATCGCCAATTTCTAAAACAGGTTATCGCTTTGGTCGAGGAAAAAATGCTCGATCCGGATTTAAACATTGACAGCTTGGCGGACGCGATGAATTTAGGAAGAAATACCTTTTACAAGAAGTTTAAAAGCCTCACTAATTTGGCTCCGGTCGAATTTGTGCGCGATATGCGACTGGAGAAGTCGAAAATCCTGCTGGATCAAGGGATGGCTAATATCTCGGAGGTCGCTTACAGTGTGGGTTTTAATAACCCCAAGTATTTTAGTACCTGCTTTAAAGAAAAATTCGCCGTATCGCCTAAAAACTATCTTTTGCAGCATCGACAGCATTAATAATTGATAATTTGGTATTTGTAGCGGTATTTACTGAGGCAAAGATACGCCCTACAATTCGACATTGTACGAATGACACGCTATACGCAACAGTAACGCTTGTTAGCGCATCAACAGCAGGAATAGCCAAAAAAGCTGATCCTGCTGTTAGCATGACTATCTTCCCAATGCTTTTCGCCGCTCGATTTCCGCCTGTAAGCTTTGAAACCAGCCCTGATAGACTGCCGAATCATAAATCATTCGTTCTTTCGTGTTCTTATTGACATGTCCAGAGTCGTTATAATTGGTTGACTCCGCGCCTTCGTACAACGTTATTTTAACTTCTGTTAAGGAGTCATTAATTCCCTCGACATAGAACATCGCTTTGGACGTATTAGCGTCTCTGGAACTGCCCCATAACGCTTGTTGTATATTTGCATTCTTATTCTCGATACGTTTGTTCGCATTTATGATCCCAACGGCCACATCAGCTCGATCTATGATGTAGCTCTCCGACTGGAGCAAGCTGATAGCTGATTTAAATACCAAGCTCTGTTCAGCATCAAATTGTTTGGTAGTCAATATCTTCACTTCTGTCGGCGATTTTGTAATCATCTTCGTCGCGCAAGAACTTAATAGCATTATGGTAAAAAGGAATATACTAATTTTCTTCATGTTCATGTATTTTATGCGCTTAATAGGTGGTGGAAACAACGGAGTAGTTTGACACGATATCGTCTTTATCAAAGGTAATGATCAGATCAAATGTTGTGCTGCTTGTACTCTGGCTAGCACGTCGTCCGGCAAAAAAAGTCGTCGATCCTGACCTGTTCTCTACAGCCATTTTATTATAGCTCCAAACTTCTCGGTTGGCTTTGTTTTTCGAAATGAGATTCGGAGAGCCGAATAGTTTGATGATTTCTTCCTGCGTTGTTTCACGCTCGATGATCTTGCTTTTAACTATACCTACAGTTAGGTTGCTTTTCTCAGCAGATGCGTCTGCCGCATATCTGGGGTATTTACAAGCAACAGTGGATAAGATTAATAATCCGGAGAGTAATATTTTATACATATTTTTATTTTTTTGTAAATATATATAGTTTATGGCAATAAGTGTAGTTTTATATTTCTTTTTAATTATTTACTATCTATTAAAGTTGCATCAAAGTGAATTATTGATTTTAATTTAGGCTATTTTTTCTGTTTAAACACCTGTTTATTAGTTGTATAAAAAAATTACGTTTTATGAAATATAAACAATTTGTGATATAAAAATGAAAAATTATACCCAACCCTTTCCTTGTCCTAAGTCGTAAAGCCTTTGGAGCGGGTGCATAAGCGTACATTCACGATTTAATTCTGTTATTCATTGATTTGGCTACATCGATCAGCTCGCAATAGACCAATTTTGTTGCATCGATTTCAATCCTATAAAACAAAGAAAAGATGGAAACAAAAAAAGTATGGTTAGTCACTGGAGCATCGAAAGGTTTAGGACTCACCTTAGTGAAAAAATTGGTACAACAAGGCTATTGCGTGGCGGCTACCTCTCGAAAGGCGCAAGCGTTGATCGATAGTGTAGGGCCACTTTCAGCAAGCTTCCTACCCCTTGAAGTAAAGTTGACCGATAATGGCGACGTCAAAGCCGCTATTGAAAAAGCTATCGGGCATTTTGGTAGAATCGACGTCGTGGTTAACAATGCGGGGTATGGGCAAATAGGCACCCTCGAAGAGCTGAGTGACGAGGAGGCACGGGAAAATTTCGACGTCAATGTTTTCGGAACCCTACATGTTATCCGACACGTCATGTCTCATTTACGGGGTCAGCGATCGGGGAAAATCTTTAATGTTTCCTCTGTAGGAGGTTTCTTTGGGGGATTCCCAGGATGGGGTATTTATTGCTCCAGCAAGTTTGCGGTAGCGGGGTTTACGGAAGCATTAGCCGAGGAAGTAAAAGCATTTGGTATTAGCGCGACGGTGGTTTATCCCGGATATTTCCGTACGGAATTTCTCTCTCGAAGTTCTGTACGAACACCCGCCTCTCCTTTGGCTGATTATGAAGCCGCGCGGCAATCCGAACAGGCACATTTAGAAAGCATTGGCGGCAATCAGCCAAATGATCCAGAAAAGGCGGCAGACGTATTGATTGCGATCAGCAATCTTGAAACAGCCCCCTTACATTTGCTGTTGGGTGAAGATGCTTACGGGATGTTTGAGGAAAAGGTGAACCGTATGACACAAGACGTAGAACAATGGAAAAGCTACACGCTATCTACAGCATATTAATCGCGATCACCTTGTCGGTGATTGGTTGTAAACATCTTAAACATCCATCCATGGAATCAATAGAAGAAACCAAGGCATATATCGGTATGTGGGTCACTGCGGACGGCTACATCCGGCACGAACTTCTGCCAAACAATCGCTATGACGAGGCACGCGGAAACCGCAAAAGCGCTTATCAAGGTCGTTTTAAGGTCACCGGCAACCATATTGACTACAAAGACGACACCGGTTTTACGGCAGATGGTGAATTTAAAGATGGAATTTTGTACCATGCCGGTATGATTTTATATAAAGAAAAAAACTAATTTAGTAAGGATGAAAACAACATTCCGCCTCAACTCGATCGCCGAATTCCATGCGTTCTGTAAGCTACCTCATCCGGAGCACCCGTTGATCAGCTTGGTCGATTATAGCCAGGTTTCCTATCCGTTTGATGAAACTAACGTGAAGTGGGTTCAGAACTTTTACA
Organism: Sphingobacterium paludis; assembly: GCF_004364125.1. Classification (GTDB taxonomy): domain Bacteria; phylum Bacteroidota; class Bacteroidia; order Sphingobacteriales; family Sphingobacteriaceae; genus Sphingobacterium; species Sphingobacterium paludis. The sequence goes on from NZ_SNZV01000001.1 coordinate 374,935, forward strand.
CCATCGGGTTGAAGCGGAATGTCCATGGCAAATTCAACTATGGGCAACAGGAATACGATTTTAATTCGGGAATTCTTTCTTTTATTGCTCCGGCCCAGTTTTTGAAATTAGAAATCGACCTCAATAAGGTGGTGGAGCCTACAGGTTGGTTGTTGCTTATCCACCCGGATTTTCTGTGGAATACTGCATTGACAAAAAAAATAAAGTCGTATGACTTCTTCCAGTATGCTGTTAACGAAGCCCTTTTTCTTTCCGACAAAGAAGAAAAAATAATTGTTGATATTCTCCGTAATATCGAAAAGGAGTACCAATCCAATATCGATAAATTCAGTCAGGAACTGATTATTGCGCAACTTGATATGCTGTTAATTTATTCCGAACGTTTTTATGAGCGTCAGTTTTTAACCCGAAGAAAGTCGAACTACGAGTTGTTAGCGCGTTTCGAAAATCTGCTCGCCGATTACTTTGATCAGGGTGCTTTATTGCAAAACGGAATGCCAACGGTTACCAGCATTGCCGAACAATTAAATATATCACCAAATTATCTAGGAACACTTTTGCGCTTGCATACCCAACAAAATACGCAGCAACACATCCAAAACAAATTGATAGACTACGCGAAGGAGCAGTTGAGCAGCACCAACCTCTCGGTCAGTGAGATTGCTTACGCCCTGGGATTCGAACATCCCCAATCGTTTAGCAAATTGTTTAAAAGTAAAACTAGCCAAACACCCGTAGCATTTCGACAGTCCTTTAACTGATTACGCGCACATTGCTATGCGATAAATGAACCCCGCTATCTTCTTTTGTGAACGATTGTATACAACTTTTTTTTGATGTTTAAACAGCTAAGCAATTGTCGCTGTGGTTGAATATCGAATAAAAACTACAAATATTTACGCAATCGATTGCTTTAAATGATTTCTATGATAACTTCAGCTTAGATTATCCGATATTTGCCTCCGATAAATCCACGATTTGAAATGGAGAGGAAGAGTTTAAAGAGAGTTGGCGACGCAATATTAACCGTGCATCCACCTAATAGTTCGTATGTAGCCAGTTACTTTATGGTTGAACATACTGACCAGATCACCGGCGTCGGACTTTTTCATGACGCCAACGAAGATTGTACGGTGGCTATGGTACGTGATGTCGATGGTTTAAAAATGACGTTAGCCTATTGTGCCGATAATTATCCGATCAATTACAGCGATATTCAAGAATTAAAAAAAATATACGAATCAAAATTCCCCCGTTAACGTTTTATAAGAAGACACAACGATAATGACCATCAAATTTTTCGCTATTTTTGGCGGTTGATAGCGTTGTTGTTACTTATATAAAACGTCGCAATGGATAGAATGGAATTGGTAAAAACAGGAGAATCTATATTAACGACTACTGTTTTAGATGGTCTTTATAGAGCCTCCTATTGGTTGGTTTCTTACCGGGAAAAAATCGTAGGCGTAGCCCTGTACCACAACAGCAATAAGCACTGTACACTGGCACTCGTAAGCGATAAAAACGGCGAGAAACAGATGCTCGGCCATTTCCGCGATGGCTATCCCGTACCCGACAAAGAGTTTTACGAATTACATAAAATATACGACTGGGCCTTCCAGAAGTAAAGGGATTTTAAATATTTATTACGTACATTAGTGCACTATGGAATTAGTAAAAGTTACAAAAGAGGTGCTACAAGATGCCCAAAGCAGAGGATACACCGCCATTGTCACACAACATAATTCAAATCCACTTGAGCCCATTTGGATCTTTGAAAAAGTTAAAGAAGATAAACTTATCCAGTTCGAAGAGGATCTCCACTCCTCATTTCAGGTTTGTTATGCCATTGCCGATGCGATTGAAACCATCGATGAGCATCCGTTCATAGGAAAGGTAAATTTGCGTTCCTGAAATTTAGGCCATTCCGCTACATCAGCCATCTATAATTGTTTGGAATAGCTGCGCATAGCCCTTTACCATTTTATTCCATCCAAAGTGTGAAATGGTAAATGCTCGATATGCTAGCTTTTTGTTTGTGTAGTCTTCCTGCGCGGAAAGAACCTGCTCAATGGTTGTGGTCCAGGCGGCTGCATTTCCATGCTGCACATGTATACCATTTTTATTATCTAAGATGGCATCGGTAATTCCTTCTATGTCTGCAGCAAGCACCAGGGTGCCGCACATGCTGGCCTCTAAGCAAACCAAGCCAAAACCTTCCATATCCCCACGAATTTTTATGTTGGGCATCAGGAAGGCGTGTGCATGGGTCAACAAGATCCTGAGGTCGTCTAAAGGCAGTTTGCCCAAATGGCGTATGCGCTGCGTGTGGTTTCCTTCGTGTAATACATGTCGAATGTCTGCTTGATCGGAAGGAAAACCAAGAAATAGCATAATCAGGTGTTGCCAGTGCTTGGGTAGCCACCTCAGCCATTTTTCGATTTTCGTAGGTTGGTGCTGGAAGGGACCCGCCATCAGGAGTAATACATCTTCCGGTAGTTGGGGTAGTACCTCGCGAATGAACCACGAAAAGCCTTTTCGCCTCACCGGTCTGCCGAGCATCACCAGTATTTTTTTATACGGAGGTAGCGCGTATGTACGCTGAAAAACATCCCATTGCTTCGCACAGGGTGCCGAGGAGAGCTGATGATCGATGCCGTTCAAGACCACGGATACCTTGTGCTTTTCTACGCCGCGGTTAATAATGGCTTGGGCTGTCGCTCCGCTAACGGCAATGATGTGGTCAAACCGATTGAACTGAGGGAGGACAAATTGCTGGTACAAGGCTAGAGGAAACACCACATCGAGCCCATGTACGGTGACTACCCGCTTAACATGACCGTAGCCGCTGTGCCAAAGGCTGAATGCAGCAATCAATCCGTCGTTGAAGTGTATCAGCGCAATCTTCGGGTGGCTATGAATAGCTTTTAATATCCGACTATTTAGCTTCCTGAAAAATTGGAAATAGCTCTCTTCACCGGTATGAACAATGTGGTGTACCTTTGCACAGCTGCGCATACCATTGATCAGTTCGTAGCTTTGTTTTTCCATGCCGCCTGTAGCTGGCGGATACTTGTGGCTGACGAATAGCACTTCCATATCAAACGATTGTTAAGGCGGTGGTTTTTTTTGCGAAGCCGTAGCAGATCACACCTATCAGGAGCCAGAACAGCTGTCGCGAACGTCGCAAAATGGAAACCGCCAACCAAATGGATGTTGCCTCAATGCCTATCACACCCAAAACAAGTTTGTTTCCCAACTCCTCAACCCCGATCTGTCCCGGAACAAAAGCACCTAAGCTCTTCACGATGATGACGCCCATATCCAGCAAAACGCCATGCATGATTTGTATGTCATAGCCGAGAAAAAGAAGAATGAAAAAAAACTCTAAACTACCTACCACCCAGTGCAACAACGAGAAGAAATACGAAACCCAGAACGCCTTCGGTTGCTGCTGATAAAAGTGTTGCGATTGGTAAACCAGTTTTCGAATCTGCCGATAAATACGCCTTGAGAAAGAACGTTCAGCGTCATCTGTATCTATTTTCAGGGTTTTATGCAGCAGATAGAAAAAAGCACATTTCAAGACAAGGAGTGTGATGACCAAGAGCCCAATAAATTGTTCGAGGTATAATGGCATTGCGTTCGCCGAGTATAAAACCAACCACGCCGCTGCAAACGTGAAGAGGAGCAGTTGAGAAAGTACAATCGTAATTCTAGAGACCACAATAGAAGAGGCTGACTGGGTACGAGCTATAGCGTAGGGTCTCAATAGTTCATCTTTCAACAAATCCCCGCCCACCACGCTTGAGGGATTGTATAAGCCTACCGTCTCGCCAACCTGCCGAACAACAAACAACTGCATCAAACTGATCTTTTTTCGCTCACCGCCCAAACAGATCCACCAGGAGAACGTTGCCAGAAAGTAAGCGATACCGGTGCACAGCAATAGGTAGAAAAAACGAAACCCAATTTTATATAGTTCTTGCCATACCCTATTAAAATCCGTTTGCAGAATAAAGATAGTTAAGGGGACAAGAATGGCAGCGACGAAAAGTGGCTTCAGCCATTTCTTATTTCTTAACAGGCTGTCCATAGCAAGTTAGCGATTGACGATCCAGCCAAGGTTTTAACATCTTCGAAGTAGCGTTCTGCAAGATTTTCCCAATTCAATTGCTGTACCTGCGCTAAAGCAGCATGGCTGATAACCTGGTGAAGCTCGGCATCGCGAAGCAGCAACGATAAGTGAATAAGGTAGTCTTCTGGAGATTTCGGCATGCACGTATAGCCGGTATGGCGATGGCGGATGAGATCTGCGCTGCCGCCACCATCTGCTATAACGCAGGGTAGACCAGAGGCCATGGCTTCGATAACAACATTGCCGTAGGTTTCGGAGGTGGATGTAAAAACAAAAGCATCGCACGATGCGTATAGCTTTGCCAGCTCATTATGTTCAAGTTTTCCAAGAAAATGTGCATTTGGCATTTGCCGTTGCATGTCTTCACGTGCTGCACCATCGCCCGCGATGATCAGGTTGTGTTCCAGGTCTCTACGCTGCAACCGCTGGTAAATTTCAATCAACGTTTGCACATTTTTTTCCCATACCAACCGACTTGCAAATAGGATGTTAGGCTTGTTATTTCCCGTTATCTGCATTACGTAACTTCGGTCTCTTTTGCTGGGATGGAAGAGATTCAGGTCAATACCGCGCTGCCATAGCGTAAGTTTAGCAGGGTCTACGCCGAAGTGCTCCAATTGTCTGATCATTGACTGCGAAGGCACATAAACGCTTTCGCAGCTGTTGTAAAATTTTCGACTGGCCGAAATCATCCAGCGCTCCACCGGTTTAATTAAAGCAGGCATTTTCCGAAAGTAATAGGGGATATAGGATATGAAATTCGTATGGTAGATGCTAATGACCGGTATATTGCGTTGGCGTGCATAGCGCGAGGCAAAGAAACCCAACAGGGAGGGGGTAGCAATGTGGATCACATCAGGCTGAAAGGCATCTAATTCTTGTTTTAGTTGTTCCTTGACAAGCATGGGTATCGCGAGGCAATAGTCTTTGTTCACACCCGTATTGATGGTCGGAATTTTAAACGAGGCGTGCCCTGTGATGTGATCTGGCCCTTTTCCGTACACAAATAGGTAGGAGAAACGCGATCGATCGATTCTGTTAATGATCTGGAACATGGTCCGCGAGGCGCCGTCAAACTCTTCAATCAGTATCTCTGCAAAGAATGCTACTTTTACCATATGATCAGGTTTCGTTATTTCTACGAAAATAGGTGATACATGTTTCCTAAATAAACACTGATTGTTAACGATTTATGAATTTTTTACCCGTCTTTAAATCGATTAAATAATTCCGATATAAAAGATTCATTGTGAATTTACGAAGACATAACATGGGCTCCGTAGCTTTGAAACAGCATCATCAACCGTTTCATTATGGACTTACATGTTGTGTGGCATCACCAAAAAAAATGGATAACAGCAGTTTCTGTTTTCCTTGTTTTTGGTTGGGCAATATACCTCACGAAATTTAATCAAGGTGCTTTCGGCGAGCGTTGGTATCCCCCTTCGGCTATTTCTTTTGCAAATGATGCTACCGAAGGCGAATTAACACTGCTTACCTACAACGTTGCTGGTCTGCCACAGCTGATATCCGCAGCTGAAAGCCCTCGGGCCGCTAGTATGAAAGAGATCGGGCAAAAGATCAATGCATTTGACATTGTGAACGTGCAGGAAGATTTTCACTACCATAACGAGTTGTATTATGCAGGGAATCGGCATACCTACCGAACGAGACATAAAACATCGATCCCCTACGGCGATGGATTAAACACCTTGTCAAAATATCCCATACTGTTTACGAAACGTATCGCGTGGAAAGACTGTCACGGCACAGATTGTCTGGCAGAAAAAGGTTTTTCTGTTGCTCGAATACAATTGGCGAATGATGTTATGGTGGATGTGTACAATGTCCATGCGACATCACAAGACCATGATGCTGCGGCATCTGCCCGGCGGCGCAATATCAAGCAACTTTCCGCATATATCAATGAGCACTCAGCAGGACAAGCATTGCTTGTTATGGGCGACTTCAACGCGCATTACGCCGCAAATTGGGATAATCTGCTCGATTTTACCCAGGCTACCGCGGTACAGGATGTCTGGTTGAGTATGTGGAAGAATGGCATAACGCCCGGGGTACATGAAAACTTCGCTTCTCCGGAAAAACTTGCATTGACAGATACTTGCGAAAGTATCGATAAGATTTTTTTTAGAAGCAGCAACCATATCGAATTTACACCACGCTCGTATAAAATAGAAAAACAGCGATTCTTCAATCGAACCGGACAATCCCTTTCTGATCATTGTGCTGTCTCCTTCACCATGACTTGGAAAAAGAAATCAAACGATTTGCTGTTGAAAAGCCAACTTACAGCTAGTATGCACTAATGCTTCAATTGCTCGCATAGTATTCTGGCGTAGATGGCTACTTGATTGATCAATACGGATTCCTTACATGGGTCATATTGAATTGATGGCATAAGACTTAAGTCTCCCCGGCTTAAGTCTTATGTATTTATTTGAAGAACATGCTCAGGCTCATGTGCCTGTCGGCAGATCGTTTGCGAATAGTTTTCCCCAAATATTGCCTATTATTGTATGATGATATGGGAAAAGGCCAAGCAAGATTTTAAGCGCTATTTACAGTTGGAGCGTAATCTATCAAAGAATTCGGTAGAAGCTTATCTCAATGACGTGCAGAAGCTTGAAGCATATTGTGCCTATGTAAAAAAGAACTTGGAACAGGTCGATAGACGAACCATTCAGCAGTTTTTGGTTTTTATCAATGACTTTAATATCTCTCCTTACACGCAGGCACGCTTACTGTCCGGAATGAAAACCTTTTTTGCCTTCTTGCAGATTGAATACGACTGGCCAACAAATCCCGCAGAGCTGTTGGAATCGCCAAGGTTAAGCAGGAAAATTCCGAGTGTACTTCAAGTCCAGGAAATCGATGCACTGATTGCGGCAATCGATCTGTCTACCCCTGAAGGCACGCGCAATAAAACTATGCTCGAGGTGCTTTACGGATGCGGTTTGCGCGTTTCAGAGCTGGTTGGTTTGAAGATATCGAATCTATACCTCGATGTGGAGTTTATTAAGGTAGAGGGAAAGGGAAATAAAGAAAGGCTTATCCCTATCGGACAGCAAGCCTCGAAGTATCTCGGTATCTATCTCAACGAGGTGAGGCCGCTTACGCCGCCAAAGCCCGGGCATGAAGATGTTGTTTTCCTGAATCGCCGCGGCGCGCAATTAACCCGTGTGATGGTCTTTCTGATCATCAAAGATTTGGCAAAACGTATAGGCCTGACGAAGACCATCAGCCCCCATACTTTTCGGCATTCCTTTGCGTCCCACTTGGTAGAAGGAGGCGCAGATTTACGCGCCGTCCAAGATATGCTGGGACACGAGAGTATCACGACGACGGAGATCTACACGCACATCGACAAAGACTATCTGCAATCCATTATTACGCAATATCACCCGCGCTCTTAAAATCCGAGGTATAACGGAAGTACGATATAATTTGCAATGCTGTTGCATTTGTGTTACCTTTGTCTCACAGATGTTGAAACGAGTACTATTGCACGTATGGCTACTATGTAGTGTCGCAGGCTTATTGTCCGCGAGCGGACTGCAGTATACCCATGACACAACCCACCATGCTTGTGCTTCTCATGCGACCGAGCATCAGGCACTTGCTGATGATTGCGCGCTCTGCTGGTTCGTTTCTCATCAAGTTGTGTTTGGTTTTCGTCTGGATGTAATGCTTCCCGAAGCGCAGGTGTCTAACCGAGACCTGCCCAAAATCAACACATTAGCGCTAGCACTACCGGATAGTGCTCCTTCCAAAAAGAGTAATAAAGACCCTCCTTACTCGGTATAAACCAAAGAAATAAGTTTATATACAACAAAATAAGTAAATACAATACATGCAAAAAACATGGATTGGGCTTTTGCTGTTGCCACTATTTTTGTGGTTGTCTGCAAATGCCCAAGAGGGGTGCGCTATACGCATTCAAGGAACGGTAAAATCCAATCTTGGGAAACCGCTGGCGGATGTTAGCATTCGGCTAGATAAAAACAGGGCCGCCACGACGGATGGGGTTGGGCAATTTTTGTTCAGCAAGATTTGTGCAGGCAACTATCGCTTCGCCGTAACACATCTGGGCTACCATGGACAGGAGGTTTCCTTATCAATCACCAAGGATACGACATTGGTTTTCGAATTACTGGCCGATGCGATACACCTGCAAGATGTCGAAATTATTGGGCAGCAACAGGGCTCACTTTCCAGCAGTGTTCACCGGTTAACCGCGCAGGAGCTTCAGGAAAGCCGAGGGAAAACCTTAGCCGAATCGCTCACGGCCATTTCCGGCGTATCTACTGTGGGTATGGGGAACAGTATTGTGAAGCCTGTGATCAATGGGTTGCATAGTAACCGTATTTTGATTATGAATAACGGCATTCGCCAAGAAGGGCAGCAGTGGGGCGTCGAACATGCGCCTGAGGTTGATCCCTTCCTTGCCGATCGGTTAGAGGTTGTTAAAGGGGCACAGGGTGTTCGTTACGGTGCAGATGCGTTAGGTGGTGTCGTGCTGGTCAAGCCCAAAGCAATCGATACATCAAAGCCTTTCGGTGGCGAAATCGATCTTCAAGGGCGTAGCAACGGTAGAGGAGGTGTTGTGAATGCATCCCTAGAAGGCGCTATCAAGAAAATGCCAGCCCTCGGCTGGCGCTTGCAGGCCTCAGCAAAAAAGCTTGGGGATTATGAAACGCCGCATTATGTCGTTGGAAACACCGGCGTGGAAGAGTTGAACTACAGCGCTGCGGTGGACTATAAACGCGATAAAAATACGTTCGAATTATTTTACAGCCACTTCGGCACGACGCTTGGCATTTTTACCGGGGCGCATATTGGAACGGTTGCTGATATTGAGGCGCGTATTCAAAACGGACGGCCTTTCGAAACCTATGATTTCACCTACAACATCGGAGCACCAAGGCAAAAAGTGTCACACGATTTAGCCAAGGCTAGCTGGAAGCATCGCTTCGATGCGGACCGCAGTATCGACGTGCAATACGGGTACCAACGCAACCATCGGCGTGAATACGATGTGAGACGCGTAGAAGCTGACGATCTGCCCATGGCCGACATGGTGCTTTCCACCCAATCCTTGGATGTGGTCTTGAAAGATGGAAATAGCTCTATTGGTATACAGTCCCTCGTACAGATCAACAACAATACGCCGGGGACCGGCACAACGCCTATTATCCCCAATTTTGATAGCTACAACCTTGGTGTTTTTGGAATACACCAGTTCCATATAGGCCGTTTGCATGCAGAGGCTGGTGCGCGATATGATTTCAAGTATCTCGACGTGGCAGGCTATCGCTACCGGCGTGATGCGGTGAATGAAGATGGAAGCGTGGAGCAATATCTGTTAACCGATACCCGGAAGTTCCACAATGCCTCCGGTACGGTAGGGGTGCTATATCATTTTTCGCCGCAATGGAGTTTGAAGAGCAATATTGGCTTAGCCTGGCGCGCGCCCTCAGCGAATGAGCTGTATAGCGACGGAGTTCATCATGGCAGCGCGACATATGAACTTGGCAATCAAAACCTGCGAAGCGAGAAGGGCTTAAAATGGATGAGCTCGCTGATCCGAAGCAGCAGCCGCATGCAGTTTACGGCAGATGTTTATGCGCAATTGCTTTACGATTACATCTACGCCCAGCCTAATCCAGACTCCGTAAGGCAGACCATTCGGGGTACCTTTCCGCTGTTTGTCTATGAACAGCATGATGCGCTATTCTATGGTGTAGACCTGCGGTTCAGCTATCAATTTGCGAAAGACTTACACTATGATGTGAATGCGTCCCTGCTGCGCGCGCGCAATATATCGCGCGACACCTATTTACCCTATATTCCAGCAGATAGAGTGCAACACGGCATTTCTTGGAACCTATTTGGCGAATCACAGCCCCATAGCTACCTTAAGGTAGCCCACCGTTTCGTAGCACAGCAGCATCGCTACGAACCAAATTCAGACTACGCGGCTCCGCCGCCGGCCTACCATCTGGTAGACTTTGTTGCCGCGAAGCAATTTCAATTGAATACAGCCCATCAGCTCAACCTGTTGCTGGCTGTCGACAATGTATTCAATACCGAATACAAAGATTATATGGACCGTTTGCGGTATTTTACCCACCAAATGGGACGAAACGTTAGTTTAAAAATTTCTTATCATTTCTAAATAATACGATCATGAAAAAAATCAATCTAGTTATTCTTGCCCTCAGTATCCTGTTCTTCGCTCCATCTTGCTCGAAGGACGACCCTACACCTGAAGTCGATCAGGAAGAAGTAGGTACTGCGAAGCTAATATTTACTGAAGTGGAACGCGAAGACCATGGCGATCATGGGCATTATAAGGACATACAAAATCCCGAAGTGGTTACCGTTACGTTCTCCGGTGCGGATATGCTTCCACCGGTGGGCGAACATCTTCACTTAGAGGTGGGAAAAAGCTACCGACTACAGCTTGTCGCGACGGATTTTGCTGGTCGCGAAACGCAGCAGACGTTTGTCGCCCGTGCGGACATCCATCAAGCGTTTATCTTAGGAGCCCCTGCAAACAGCTTGTCTTATACGTATGGCGATGTAGATGCCAACGGTCAAGCCTTAAACGTTGGGGTGACAGGTTATTTAACCGTTAACGCCTTAGCGAATACCTTTACCATGAACTACGTCCTTCGCCATTTAAATGCCGGAGTGAAGTCCAGGATAACCGCTGCCGACTGGAACAATACCGGTTATAACCAGTTTACAGGGGAGAACGATTTGGACCTGAAGGTTAGCGTTCACTTGGTCGCGGAGGGCGATCACGATCACTAAAATACTAGCCTGTAGGCCGTTTGTCAAAACGGTACGCATGGTATGCGAGCAGAAATAATATTTTAGCAAATATCTGTATGAAGTAAAGTAAAAAGTGTTATTTTTGCTCGCAAGTCTTCGTAGTTCAATGGATAGAATTTCAGATTCCGGTTCTGACGATGTGGGTTCGACCCCCGCCGAGGACACGACAAGGGTTTAGCGACAGCTAGACCCTTTTTTATTGGAGATAGGCCGTTCACAGATGGAAGCCATTTTCGTTCGTTATCCAATAAAAAAGGTAGTCCCCCGCGTTGTGGAGACTACCTTTTCGAATTATGTTGTATGGATATTCGTATTAGATATCGCTTGGCATAGGGCTGTCTGTAGACGACTCTGGCGCTTTATCAATCAGTTCCATAAATTGATCCAGTTTAGGCGTGATGATGATTTGTGTACGACGGTTTCTTGCCTTTCCATCAGCCGAGGAATTGTCTGCAACCGGATTGTATTCGCCTCGACCACCGGCGGTCAATCGTTTCGGTTCCACGCCATATTGATTTTGTAGCGCTTGCACCACAGATGATGCACGCAAGGCGCTTAAATCCCAGTTGTTGCGAATATTTGGTTTAGATATAGGATCCGTATCCGTATTACCTTCTATCAACACCTCATAATCTTTGTAATCCTGGATAATTTTAGCAATCTTACTCAACGTTTCACCAGCCTTGTCCGAGATTTCGTAGCTTCCCGATTTGTAGAGCATATTGTCTGATAGTGAAATATAAACGACACCTTTTAACACCTTCACATCGACATCACGCAGCTCTTCACGGCTCAGCGAGCGAGTCAGGTTGTTGGTGAGCACCAGGTTGAGCGAGTCGCTTTTATTTTTCGTATTGACCAGATGCTGGATGTACTTATTGGATGCATTGATTTCATCGACCAATTTCGAAATATTGGCATTGCCTTGACTATTTTGGTTGATACTCATATCAAGTGTTCCCTGTAGTCGACCTAGGGCCTCTTTCAACGATGCGTTGTTTTTGCGCTCATATTCCAATTGGTCTTCCAAATTTTTAATTTTACCTCTGGCTTCGGTCAGATCCATCTGTCCTTTTTGGTATTGCGCCGCAAGATCTTGATGTTGCGTTTGCAGGGCGGTATACTTTTTATTGCTGACGCAGCTGGCTAGAAACAAGCCAGACATCAGCACGCCCATAGTAATTATTCTATTGTTAATCATACGATAGCTTTTTAATAGGAATAAAGTTACAAAAGTGATGCCTAAACAAATTATGCGTAAATATTAATTATTGTTAAAAAATAAAATTTGTAGGATAATTGCTTCGTTTCTAACAGGTTAGTTTCGGTTGGGAAATCTAGGTAAGGCAAAAAAAATGCGCAGCTTTTAAGCTGCGCATTGCGTACATTGTGTAGGCTATATTAGCCCAAATAAGATTTTAAAATTTTACTACGCGATGTGTGACGAAGACGTTGCAGGGCTTTATCCTTGATCTGGCGCACACGTTCTCTGGTCAAGCTAAATTTCTCGCCAATTTCTTCCAAAGACAATTGGTGATTAGTACCTAACCCGAAAAACAAAACAATTATTTCGCGTTCTCGTTCCGTCAGCGTAGCTAACGAGCGTTTGATCTCTTCGGATAGTGACTCATCAATCAATAAACTATCTGTATCTGGATCAGCATTTTCCAAAACATCCAATAAGGTGTTTTCTTCCCCCTGTACAAATGGGGCATCCATGGATACATGTCTCCCTGAATTACTCAACGTATCAGACACCTTGTCTACCGTTGTTTCGAGTATATCCGCTAATTCTTCTGGAGAGGGTTCACGCTCGTATTCTTGCTCTAGTTTTGAAAAGGCTTTGCTGATCTTGCTCAATGAACCCACTTGGTTCAACGGAAGACGTACAATACGAGATTGTTCAGCGATGGCCTGCAAAATAGATTGACGGATCCACCAAACGGCGTATGAAATAAACTTAAAACCCTTTGTTTCGTCGAAACGCTTTGCCGCTTTTATTAAGCCTAAATTGCCCTCGTTAATCAAGTCACCCAAGGTGAGTCCTTGATTTTGGTATTGTTTTGCAACAGAAACAACGAAACGTAAGTTGGTTTTTGTTAATTTCTCCAAAGCTACTTGGTCGCCTTCGCGAATGCGCTGCGCCAGGATAACTTCTTCCTCCGCGGTGATTAAATCCACTTTACCAATCTCGTGCAAATACTTATCAAGCGATTGCGATTCACGATTGGTAATAGATTGTGTAATTTTGAGCTGTCTCATCTAATGTTTAAAAACCTTTCTCTTTGAAATGTTTGCAAAAATAGTAATTTTTTGCGAATTAACCTTCATTTGAGTGTAAATTAATGACTCTGTATGAGGGAGTTAAGAATGGGTAATTGATGCATCTTGTACAGCAAAAATTATTCCAAATCTTGTATCGCTAATGGAATAACGTGGATATTCCAGATTTGTTTTCGCGCATAATTAAAATCATTCATGTTGTAACAGCTTTATTATACAATGTGTTGCGCATTGCGGAGTAAGGCTTTGTTTCGTTTCATAGAACTATTAGTTGCGATCGTTGTTATATCGTTAGCATTTTGAAAAATAAATCGATCAGCTTATGCCTATTAGAATATACCTCGATGACATTATGTCAAAAAAAAAGGTTTCTTTGAACGACCTGAGTCAGAAGGTCGGTATCACCCTATCCAACCTTTCGATCATTAAAAATGAGAAATCAAAAGCCATTCGCCTCAGTACTTTGGATGCGCTATGCAAGGCGTTGAAATGCCAGCCCGGAGATATTATGCAATACGTAGATGATGATGAACAAAGTTAAATTATCCAAGAGGTGGCCAGCGGGCTATTCAAATCGATAGCCCCTCAAAAACTCGTCAACACGCATCTTCTTCTTACCTTCCAGTTGGAGCACGTTCAACCGTAGAGAGCCATCTGCCGTTGCGTATTGCACAAAGGTTTTTCCATCGCTGCTGTACTGACCGGGGCTAAGGTTCGTTTTCCCTGCCTTTTCGACTTCAAATACCTTTAAGCCTTTCCCGTTTAGCTTGGTAAATGCTGTTGGGTAGGGACTCAATCCCCGGATGTGATTGTATACCTGTTCTGTTGTACGGTTCCAGTCAATTTCACAATCTTCTTTGAAAATCTTTGGTGCGGTTTTTAATGGCGTAGCCTCGCTTTCTGTTTGGGGTATAGGCGTTACAGCGTTTGTTTTCAACGCCTGTATGGTTTCCAGCAGTACTTCCGCCCCCGCAACCATGAGCTTATCGTGCAGCACACCGGCGTTATCTGTCTCCGCAATACTTACTTTCTTTGAAAAAAGAATATTACCCGTATCGATTTCCTGTTGCAGCAGAAATGTTGTTACGCCAGACTCCCGTTCGCCGTTCATAATAGCGTGGTTGATCGGCGCGGCACCTCGATACTGGGGTAGCAGGGAAGCATGAACATTGATTGTGCCTTTCGGGGGCATGTTCCATACCGCTTCTGGCAGCATACGAAAGGCGACCACAACCTGCAAATCTGCTTCGTAGGATGCCAGCTCCTCGAGAAAGGATGTGCTTCTTAATTTGTTCGGTTGCAGCACCGGAATATGATGTTCGACTGCATATTTCTTTACGGCAGATTCATGCATTTTCTGTCCGCGCCCCGCTGGTTTATCTTCGCCGGTAACAACGGCAACTACGTCTTCTCCAGCTTCCAATAAAGCCTGTAAAGAAGCCACGGCAAAATCGGGCGTACCCATGAATATAATGCGCATATTTTTATTCTTTTTGTTGTTTTCGTTAGGTGTCGTGAAGTGACAAAAAATGCTAACTTTGCGAAGGTACAAATTATTTTCAGCTTGAATTTTCCCTATTTCCTCGCCAAGCGTATGCTGTTTACCGGCAATCGAACGTTCTCGAAGCTTATCGTGCGGGTCACGATCGGCGCCTTGGCGTTAGCGATATCGGCAATCATTCTTTCTGTCGCGATTTTGAAGGGATTCAAAACGGAGATTATCGAGAAACAACGTGGCTTTTTTGGGGATATTATTATCACGAAAAATGATTTAAATGCCTCGTATGAAAATGCACCTATCACCCTTTCCGAGCACGATATTCAACGCGTAAAAAGTCTGCCCTGGGTGCGCGAGCTTACCCCTTTTGCCACGAAAGCAGGTATTATGAACGTCAAAGGTGAGGTCGAAGGCGTATTGCTAAAGGGTGTGGATAGGACCTACAATCAACAGTACATACAGCATAATATCATCAAGGGCGATACCTTGAACTTTACCGAGAACGCAACGACGCAGCTGCTCATTTCGGAGTACCTGGCCAATCGCTTGTCGCTTGACGTGGGGGATAAATTTATTATGTATTTCGTGCAAGATCCAGTCCGTAAACGACCTTTCAGTATTCGGGGGATATACACCACCCATTCCGAAGAGCTGGATAAAACGTATGTGATTGGCTCATTGGATCTTATCCGGCGACTGAACGATTTGGACGATGCCGATGTAGGAGCCTATCAAATCCGCATCAGTAACTTTGACTCCCTACAGGTTGCCACCCAGCAGATCGCTGATCTGTTACCGATAGAAATGAATGCAACAAATATTGTCGAGCAAATGCCTGATATTTTTAATTGGTTAAACATGCTGGATATGAACGATAACATCATTTTTGTATTGATGATGTTAGTTGCCATCATCAATATGGTGTCTTCCCTGCTCATCAGTATCTTGGAACGATCGGCGATGATCGGAGTCCTTAAGGCACTAGGCTACGTGAATACAGGCATCCGGCAAGTGTTTTTATATGGTTCTATGTATTTAATAGGCCTAGGGTTGTTCATCGGTAATGGCATTGCACTGCTGTTGTATATCTTCCAGACACAAACGCATTTCTTCGCGTTGGATCCGGCCACCTACTATATCGAATACGTGCCCATGCAGATTCATTGGTATCAGGTTGTGGGGCTAAATATCGCCGTCGCGGTGATTGGACTGCTGGCCCTTTTTATACCGGCGATGCTTATCAGTAGGATATCACCGATAAAGACTATACAATTCAAATAATAAGCTGTTATTCCCTTCTTTTGGCCCGATTTTTCTGCAAGCCGAACTACGGCCCGCATTAGGAAATCGGGCAAATAATTGTTAATTTAAGCTCAGTTTTTTTAAGACTCTTTATAACATAGTACATGGATAAATTTTTTGACCATATTTCGCACGTATTCTCCACGCCCATAACCAACCCGGTTCTCGTATTCACGATTATCCTGACGATTATATTGCTGTCGCCCATTATCCTTCGTCCGATCAAGGTGCCAGGGATAATTGGGCTGATCCTGTTCGGTGTACTATTCGGTCCACATGGCCTCAACTGGCTGGCCAAAATCGATAAGGTAACCCTGCAGGGCAATGGGGTCGATGCTATTGATCTCTTTTCGACAATAGGCTTGCTGTATATTATGTTTATAGCAGGCCTGGAACTGGATATGAACGAGTTCAAAAAAACAAAAAATAAAAGCCTGCTATTCGGCTTTCTTACCTTTATCATTCCGATAAGTATAGGTTTTCCGGTTTGCTATTACTTTTTAGGTTATGAATTATTGCCCAGCATATTAATTGCAAGTATGTTTGCTACGCATACCTTGGTTTCTTATCCTATCGTAAACAGTTACGGTATATCCAAGAATGAGGCGGTCGCCATTACGATCGGTGGTACCATTTTGACCGATACAGCCGTTTTGATTATATTGGCCATTATCACGGGCGCCGCTCAGGGGGAGATCAATCAACAATTTTGGGTTACGCTGGGTGTATCTTTCGCGCTGTTTCTTTTTATTATGTTTGGCGTTATCCCGCGGATTGCGAAGTGGTTTTTCCAAAAAATAGAAAGTGAGAAAACGGCGCATTATATCTTTGTGCTGGCGGTTGTTTTCTTCGCGGCGTTTCTTGCGGAACTTGCCGGTCTAGAGCCTATCATTGGGGCGTTCGTGGCCGGTCTTGCGCTCAATAAACTTATTCCGCATTCATCAGCCTTAATGAATAGGATTGAATTTATCGGGAATGCTATATTCATTCCTTTTTTCCTAATCTCGGTAGGCATGATCGTCGACGTTAGCGTCCTGACGAAAGGGCCTATGGCACTGATTATCGCGGGCACGCTTACTTTAGTCGCCGTTACGGGTAAGTTCTTGGCGGCAACGGCCACGAAATTCGTTTTCAAGTATTCCAAGAATCAACGTAACCTTATTTTTGGGCTGAGCAATGCCCATGCTGCGGCTACGCTTGCCATCATCATGGTGGGGTATGATAAAGAGATCATCGATGAGAATGTGCTGAACGGCACAATCGTGCTTATCTTAATTACCTGTATTATTGCTTCCATCGTCACGGAAAATGCTTCACGCCGAATAGTCATGGAGGGACATCAAGATGATGAACATATTGAAACCGTGCCTGAGCGTGAAGAGCAGATTCTTATTCCGATAGCGAATTTGGCCAGTATGGAGCCCATATTAGACTTTGCGACATTGATAAAATCGAAGAAGTCGCCACATCCGTTGAATATTCTCAGCGTGGTGCCCGATAATGAACAAGCAGAGCTTAATTTGGCCAATGCGCGTAAAAATCTGGACAATATGGCCAAGTATGCGTCTGGATCCGAAACTGAGGTGGAGCTTTTAACAACCATCGATTATAACATTGCAAGTGGTATTGGTCGCACCTCGAAAGAACTTTTTGCGGACTGCTTAATTTTGGGTTGGCCAAGTGCGACATCATTCATCGAAAAAATCGTAGGTGAAAAAACGGAAAGCATCCTTAACCGTACGGATGCGAACCTATTTATGTGCAAGCTTGATAAATCATTCGTTTCCCATAAATCAATCATTGTTTTTGTTCCGCCGCTGGCCGAATCGGAGGTAGGTTTTGAATATTGGTTAGAAAAGGTGTTGAAACTGGCACAGGAAACTTCGCTGCCCCTTACCTGTGTTACAAACAACAGGACAGAAGGCGCCGTAAGCGAGGCCTTGACCGCCGCCAATACAAGCGTTCCGTATACTTTTGAAAATTATGAAGATTGGGACAACATCTATGGCTTAGCGGCGTTCTCTACGGTAGATGCCCTGTTGGTTTTTGTATCATCGCGTTATGGCGAGGTATCCTATCGCGATTCCTTGGATGGACTTGCTAAGCGCATAGGGCGATACTTTAAGAATCAAAACCTGCTGTTAATTTTTCCGAGCAGGCGTGAGAACCAACACATCGACGAGTATGAGGACGTGCAAACAGCGCCTATTTTCCGCAAGATAAGTCGTGAAATAGGCAACATGTTTAACAAAGACAAATAGAAAAAGCGTATGGCAGATAAGATAGCGATGAATCCGGACGGAACACTACATGTTCCGGATAATCCTACTATTCCATTTATAATAGGTGACGGTATTGGTCCAGATATTTGGCGGGCAGCAGTTCGCGTTTTTGATCGGGCGGTCGAGAAGTATTACGGTGCGGCTCGAAAAATTACCTGGAAGGAGGTGCTTGCCGGCGAGAAAGCCTTCCAAGAGACAGGTAATTGGCTCCCTCCGGAAACATTGGAAGCGTTTAGGGCATACCTTGTGGGCATCAAAGGACCGTTGACCACACCGATCGGTGGCGGAATTCGCTCGTTGAATGTTGCCCTCCGAAAGGAATTGGATCTATATGTTTGCCTACGACCCACAACGTGGTATCCCGGCACACCTTCCCCCGTGAAGCATCCAGAGGATGTCGATATGGTTATTTTCAGGGAAAATACCGAAGATATTTATGCGGGCATCGAGTTTGCCGCGGGCTCTATACAGGCAGATAAGATCCAGGCGTTTATGGCCGGTGAGCTTAACGTAAATTACGGATTTTCGGATACCACAGGTGTAGGGATCAAGCTCGTGTCGGAAGAAGGATCAAAGCGTTTGGTGCGTGCCGCCATACAGTATGCCATCACACACAAAAGGCCGTCCGTTGCGATCGTGCATAAAGGTAATATCATGAAATTTACCGAGGGCGCGTTTAAGCAATGGGGCTTCGAAGTAGCGGAAGAGGAATTTGCGAACACTACCTATACCTGGGGGCAATGGGAACGTACGAAACAAGCGAAAGGTCAGGAGGCCGCGAATGAAGAGCAGCGGGAAGCCGAGCAGGCTGGCAAAATTATTGTGAAAGATATCATTGCTGACAATTTTCTGCAGCAGATTCTCTTAGCACCGAAAGACTATGCGGTTGTGGCGACGTTAAACCTTAACGGAGACTATATTTCTGATGCACTGGCTGCTATGGTGGGTGGCATTGGCATTGCGCCCGGCGCAAACATCAATTACCGCACTGGCCACGCGATCTTCGAGGCTACCCATGGCACAGCGCCGCGTTTCGCCGACACCGATAGCATGAATCCGTCATCCGTCATTTTAAGCGGCGTCATGATGCTCGAATATCTAGGATGGCAGGAGGCCGCAGACGGCATCCGGCAGGCACTTGCCGAAACAATCAAACAACGCACCGTGACGGTCGACTTTTTCAATCTGATGGAGCACGCTACACTGTTGCGTACCAGCCAGTTTGCCGATGCCATTATTGAAAAGTTTTAAAAGAAATTGGTAAAGAATAAAGATTTCACATGCCGCTAGAGAGCCTGCCCGCATTTGTGCGCAACACGACTATATTATCGGATGAAGACCGTTTTAAGTTGGCATCGGTAGATAAATTGCCTGAGGAAGAAGCGGTGGATGCCGTACGCAGCCTGCCTGAAATTCGAGACCTGTTGCAGGCTTTTATTGGCGACGAAAGTACACGAAATACCCATCTGCAATTAAAAGCGAAGAGCTATCTCGATCAAAATGATCCGATTATGGCTTGGAAGGTGTTGTTGCTTTAAAAAGTAAAAAGTAAAAAGTAAAAATTCAAAAGTAAAAATTCAAAAGTTAAAAGGGTGAAAAGTTAAAATTGAGAAATAAGACTGTACACGGTACTAAATCTATATATTACTTACTGATATCTAACTTCATTACGCACCAGCAATTAAGTCCATCCCACCACCTTTCCGTCCTTAGCCAGGACATGGCGTTCCTTTTGTAGGGCAAAAGGAACCAAAACCCCGTCGCTTGAAACCTTTGCAAGGGATGGATTATGCATTGGCAAATTTCTACAAACTGCAAAGCTTTCGATGCGACATTTTGGTTAATAATAGGCATTGCAATTATTTGATCTTGATATTATCCTTGATTGTTATCAGCAGTACAGTAACGTATTACATTTTCTATCTCACTACCCACCACCAATATATTACCGCCCACATCGATCTTACGTACTATGTACTATCTACTAAAGTCTAATTCGCACTACCCACCACTTACTACCTATCCGTAGACTCCCTAGCTAGCAAAAGCGGTTCAAGGATGACGGGTTCAATGTTGTTCTTATCAGCTGTATTGCTTTCAATAATCTTTAAAAACATCTTTGCGCATTCCTTACCCATCTTGATCGCCTGTTGGTCTATCGTTGACAAACTTGGGATGATATGTTCCGAGAAATTCTGGTTGGCAAAACCTATTACGCCGACGGTCGGCGGCGTAATCTTGTTTTCATGTAAAGCCCTGATGATGCCCAGCGCCACATAGTCGTCACCACCGATAATAGCATCCGGTTTGTCTCGCAGCTTGAGCAAAGTCTGCGTACCCTCGTAACCACCTTCGACAGTTAATTCGCCAAATAACGAATAAGCCTGATTGATGGGACGCTTTGCCTCTTCCAATGCTCGTAGATAGCCTTCGTAACGCTCCTTAAATATTTTTATGCCGTGTTTGGTAGTGATGTAAGCAATATTTTTGTAACCCTTATCTAATAGGTGTTTGGTAACAATATAGCCCGCTTGCTCATCGTCAATCTTAACCGTCGGCGTGTGCTGCAGGTCGTCGTGGGTACGATCGAATATAATCAAGGGTTTGCCTTCTTCTTTTACTTTCAGAAAATGCGAAACCTCTTGCGTTTCCAAAGACATTGACGCAATAATTCCATCTACTTGGGCCTCCAAAAGGGTACTTATGCCGTTTTTTTCAGACTCCAACGATTCATTGGTTTGGTATAGGAGAATACTGTAACCAAAGGATTTTAGGTATTTCTCCAAAGCGTGGATAACTGATGCAAAAAATTGAATCTGCGCGCTTGGCAGGAGTACGCCGATGATATAGGTCTTTCCGGAGGTGAGGGAGGACGCCACCTTGTTTGGTCTATAGTTCAGCCGCTTAGCCGTCTCCATCACCGCATTGCGCGTGCTTTCACTAATGGTAGATATATTGTTTAATGCTCTGGATACGGTTGATACGGTAATGTTCAATTCCCGTGCGATATCATAAATCGTGGTTTTCTTTGCCAAAATACAATGTGTTTAGGAAATATATTTTGTAAATATAAAATTTTATAAATAATTTTATGCAAGCGGTTGCAATTAAGCCAATTCAAATATGTTATTACTAGGAATAGATTTAGGGACTTCGTCAATCAAGGTTTCCATCGTTGACGTACAAACGACCAAGCGGATCATTTCTGCCCAATATCCGGAGGCAGAGGCAGCTATCCTGTCAGCACAGCCGGGTTGGGCCGAGCAGGATCCGAATACATGGTGGGCCTACACAAAATTGGCCATAAAAAAGGCGAACGATAGCGGGCTATATGATCCGAAGGATATCCAGGCCATTGGGATAGCCTATCAGATGCATGGTTTAGTGGTTGTGGATAAGGCGCATCAGCCTTTGCGGAATGCCATTATCTGGTGTGACAGCCGAGCTGTAGCCACGGGGGATCGGGCCATGCTCGCGCTGCAACAGGATGACTTTTTAGCTTCACATCTCAATTCTCCGGGAAACTTCACCGCCTCTAAACTGGCTTGGGTAAAGGAAAACGAACCAGCCGTTTATGAGAAAATCTACAAGTTTATGCTGCCCGGCGATTACCTCAGCATGTGCCTCACGGGGGAGATCAATAGCAATATAAGTTCTATATCGGAAGGTGTACTCTGGAATTTTGAGACCAACAGCTTGTCGACGGCCTTGCTTAACCACTATGGTATCGACGCCAGTTTAGTCCCGGAACTACGCCCTGTCTTTTCCGCCTACGGCCGTTTGAAGCCCGAAGTAGCGGATGAACTTGGCTTAGCTAGACAAGCTCAAGTGAGCTATAAAGCGGGAGATCAGCCTAATAACGCCTTGTCTTTGAATGTGTTTGAGCCTGGCGAGGTCGCCGCAACAGCGGGCACATCGGGCGTTATCTATGCCGTAACCGATAAGCTGCTCTATGATAAAGAATCACGTGTAAATACTTTTGCGCATGTTAATCATAGCACGGAAAACCCCAACTTAGGCGTGTTGCTATGTATCAATGGCACCGGCATTCAAAATAGCTGGATCAAAAAGCTGACCGGCGCCGCTTATGACTATCATCAAATCAATCAGCATGCTGCTACCGTTCCAATCGGATCTGATGGTCTGCAGATCTTGCCCTTTGGCAATGGTGCAGAACGCATGTTAAAGAACAAAATTTTACAGGCACATATCGAGCATATTGATTTTGTGCGGCATGAAGGCCCGCACTTATGGCGCGCGGCGCAAGAAGGGATCGCTTTTGCTTTCCGCTATGGTTTGGATATCTTGAAGGAAAATGGGTTGGCACCGCAGGTGATTAAGGCAGGGCATACCAATCTTTTTTTAAGTTCAGTGTTTCAGCAATCATTCGCCGGGGCGACGGGCGTGCCAGTCGAGCTTTATGAAAACGATGGGAGTGTAGGCGCTGCATTGGGTGCGGGCCTAGGCGCCGATCTTTACGCGAACAGGGGAGAAGCCTTCTCTGGCCTACAGCGGCTTGCCACGGTGGATCCTCAAGAGGTGAACCGCTACGAAGAGCTCTATCAGCAATGGAAGCAATTATTAGAACGTAAACTATTAAATGTATTATAATGGAAATTTTATTAGGCAATCAAGAGTATTTTAAACATGTCGGGCAGATCAAGTATGAAGGACCTGAGTCAGACAATCCTTTAGCCTTTCGCTGGTACGATGCTTCACGCGTTGTTGCTGGAAAGACGATGGCAGAACATTTTAAGTTTGCCTGTGCATACTGGCATTCGTTCAATGCAAATGGTGCTGACCCTTTTGGTGGCGCAACGCATTTCTTTTCCTGGGATCGCAAACCAACGATTATGGAGCGGGCCAAAGATAAAATGGATGCAGCGTTTGAGTTTATGACTAAAATGCAATTGCCGTATTATTGCTTTCACGATGTTGATTTGGTAGATTTTACAGATAATATTGAGGAAAACGAGCGCAATCTGAGCGATATCGTTAGTTATGCCAAAGAGAAGCAGGCAAAAAGCGGCGTGAAATTACTGTGGGGTACGGCGAATCTTTTCAGCCATCATCGTTATATGAACGGCGCTTCTACCAATCCAGATTTCCACGTCTTGGCACATGGTGCAGCCCAGGTGAAAGCGGCGTTGGATGCGACGATAGCATTGGGTGGCGAGAATTATGTATTCTGGGGAGGTCGCGAAGGCTATATGTCGCTGCTTAATACCAATATGAAACGCGAACAAGAGCACCTAGCACGCTTTCTGCATCTTTCAAAAGACTATGCCCGTAAAAATGGCTTTCAAGGTACGTTCTTCATCGAGCCAAAACCCTGCGAGCCTACAAAACACCAGTATGATTATGATGCCGCGACGGTCATCGGCTTTTTACAAAAATACGATCTGTTAAACGACTTCAAACTGAACTTGGAAGTAAACCATGCTACACTGGCCGGCCACACCTTCCAGCATGAGCTGCAAGTAGCGGCGGATGCCGGACTGCTCGGATCGATCGATGCAAATCGTGGAGACTACCAAAACGGCTGGGATACGGATCAATTCCCGACCGATTTAAACGAGCTTGCCGAGTCGCTTTTGATCATCTTGGAAGCCGGTGGACTTCAAGGCGGCGGGGTTAACTTCGACGCTAAAATACGGAGAAACTCCACGGATCCGGCAGATTTATTTTACGCGCACATCGGGGGTATGGATAATTTCGCACGCGCGCTGGTTATCGCTGATAATATCTTGCAAAAGTCTGATTACAAGAAGATTCGTGCTGATCGCTATGCGAGTTTCGATGCTGGTGCAGGTGCTGATTTTGAAGCCGGAAAGCTAAGTCTCGAAGAGCTACGTAACTACGCAGTACAGCATGGCGAGCCCGCTATCATCAGTGGCAAACAGGAGTATCTAGAAAATTTAATCAATAGATATATCTAAATTTGAGATCTTTTGTTACCTTAGTGACATTGATCAAATAAACCGTATGAACAATATACTATCTACCAAAGATTACTTGGTTTTTCTCGTCTACTTCGTTATCGTTGCTGCCTATGGTATCTGGGTGTATAACAAAAAAAGATCTCGGGTTATTGGGGGCGATTCTAAAGATTACTTTTTAGCCGAAGGTTCCTTGACTTGGTGGGCGATTGGAGCGTCTTTAATAGCATCCAATATTTCCGCAGAGCAGTTCATCGGTATGAGTGGCTCGGGGTTTAAAATGGGGCTGGCTATTGCCACCTACGAGTGGATGGCCGCCATCACCTTAATTATTGTCGCTGTATTTTTTATTCCCGTGTATCTGAAGAATAAAATCTTCACGATGCCGCAGTTTCTGAACAAGCGGTACAATGGCACGGTAGCGATGATTATGGCGGTGTTTTGGTTAATGCTTTACGTCGTCGTCAATTTAACGTCCATTTTGTATTTAGGAGCGCTGGCGGTAAGTAGTATCTCCGGGTTTAGCATTGACGTTTGTATGTATGCCATTGCGGTGTTTGCCGTGATTATCACCCTTGGAGGGATGAAAGTGATCGGCTATACGGATGTTATACAGGTTTTCTTTTTAATTCTGGGCGGTTTAGCGACAACCTATCTGGCGCTCGATCTGGTTTCTCAGCATTATGGTGGCGAAGGCGTTATCAATGGCTATGGTATCATGGTCAACAAAGCTTCCGAACATTTTCATATGATCCTAAAAACTGATAATGAAAGCTATTTGGATCTTCCGGGTCTCTCCGTATTAATAGGCGGTATGTGGATTGTAAACCTAAATTACTGGGGATGTAATCAATACATTACCCAACGGGCCTTGGGAGCAGATTTGAAAACGGCTCGCAATGGACTGCTGTTCGCCGCATTCTTAAAGCTATTAATGCCGATAATCGTGGTGTTACCGGGTATTGCTGCCTACGTGCTATGGAAAGATGGTTTGTTTCAGGCGGAAATGTTGCAGGGCGGGGAAGTAAACCCTGACCGCGCGTATCCGGTGCTGCTTAACTTGCTACCGGCGGGGTTGAAAGGCCTGTCATTCGCCGCTTTAACGGCAGCAGTAGTGGCATCTCTAGCCGGAAAAGCCAATAGTATTGCCACTATATTTTCACTAGATATTTACCAAAAGGTCTTTAATAAGACTGCTAGTGAGCGCCAGTTGGTCAATACGGGCAAGCTAACTATTATCGTATCCATGATTTTGGCTGTGTTGATTGCACCCCATTTGGGCATCGATAAAAAAGGTGGGTTTCAGTATATCCAAGAGTATACCGGATTTGTGTCACCAGGTATTTTTGCGATGTTCATTCTCGGTTTCTTTTGGAAGAAAGCAACACCCAATGCAGCGTTATTTGCAACTATTGGCGGCTTCTTATTGTCTGTGTTCTTTAAATTCCTGCCGACCTTTGCAGATTTATCATTCTTAAGCTCAACCGGATTTTCAGTGCTGAGCCCCGTCAGCGGTCTTTATGAAATTCCATTCTTAGATCGTATGGGCTTTGTATTCGTGATTTGTATTTTGGGTATGTACATCATCAGTGTGGTAGAAAATGCAAGAGGTGTGGTACCTAAGGGACTCGAAGTGGATGCCAAAATGTTCAAAGCACACCCGGGTTTCGTTGCTGGGGCGTTAGCTGTAGCGGTGGCAACAGCTGTATTGTATGCGATCTATTGGTAATAGTAAACTAGTAATGAGATAAAATAAAAAGAGTTTGCCAGACCGCTGGCAAACTCTTTTTATTTTATCCAATTTTGACGGAGGTCATGGTTAAGGCGCCTGCGATAGGACTATCGTTAAATAAGATAATATCTTCCTTTTCATCTTGCAGCGCCAAACTGTATAATAGTGGCAAATAATGTTCTGGTGTCGGAATGGCTAAATCAAATGCGCGGCCTTGTCTTTTGAAATTAATGAGGGCCTCGTGGTTGCGGTCTTTAATAAATCCTTTCATGGCTTCATTGGCTTCTATAGCCCAATCGTAGCCGTAGCTTTCATGCAGATGCTTCCATGATACCATACGTAAATTGTGCACCATATTGCCGCTACCAATGATAAGCACCCCCTTACTCCGGAGCTTCGTCAATTCTTTGGCCAGCGCATAGTGATAGCTTGCTGGCTGCGTGTAATCAATACTCATTTGTATTACAGGTATGTTGGCCTGCGGATATAGATGTTTCACAACCGACCAAGCACCATGGTCAAGCCCCCACTTATGATCTAGTTGTACTGTCGTACTCGTCACAAGGGCTTTTGTCGCTTGGGCAAGTTCAGGACTTCCAGGAGCTGGATAGTGTACGTCAAAAAGTGTCTGCGGAAATCCCCCAAAATCATGTATGGTGTTGGGGTGCTCCATAGCCGTGACAAAAGTACCTCGCGTTTCCCAATGTGCAGAAATCACTAAAATGGCACTAGGCTTCTCCATTTCTCGGCCCAAACGACGGAACTCGTCCACAAATTCGTTTTCCTCAATCGCATTCATCGGACTGCCATGGCCTAGGAAAAGCACGGGCATTTTTTCGGTATTGTTTGCTTCATCCAAAAAGCGATTAAGCGCATTCAGCTTAACGGATTGCGCGATTGGAGGTCGTATCGTAGTTTGTGTACTAAAATCTTTTGTTGACATGGTTTCTATCCTTTCTTGTCTTACACAACAAAAGTCCACAATTCGCAGGGCAGGCGGTATGATGAATCGGAAAAAAGGTAGTGCTATTAGGATAAAAGCCGTTTAATCTCCTTCCGAAATGCCGTTGGGGTTTGGCCAGATTTCTTTTTAAAAATATGGGAGAAATGTGCCTTATCTGTGTAGCCAAGCTCATAACCAATAGTGGCAACTGGCTTGTCACTTGTCATCAATAAATTTTTTGCCTCAATAAGCTTTCGCGTCTCGATTATTTCTGAAACAGATTGCTGCATGATACGATGACAGATGAGGTTCAGATTCCGTGCGCTCATAAACAGTTTTTCTGCATAGTAGTTGACGCCCTCAGGACGCCTGAAATTCTCCTCCAAAATAGAGAGGAAATTTTGGAACGTAATATTTTGGTTGCTGATCAGCGCGTCTGTTTCCGGCATTTGCTTTTTGCGCTCCGATTCAATCATAACGAAGAGGGCGCTCAATAAACTTTTGACAATGCCAAGATCGGGATTCACTTGTTTCATTTCGCTATCCATAAGCTCACAAAGTGTCAGTAAGCGGTCGAAGCATCTGTTCTGCTGCATGGGGATGTTTGCGTTGTTATGGTAGGCCGCATAAAGAGTAAACGTTGTTTCTGGGATAAACTCGCTCCTGAATCGAATAACCCAAAAGTCACATTCGCCATCCACGGCAAGTGGCTGAATGCGATGCATCTTTCCCTTGGCAACGAATATTGCAAAAGGGGTGGAGTATGTAGCTGATTCATAATCAATGAAATGCGTTGCCTCGCCTCGGATTCCAATGATAAGCTCTTCGAAATCATGATGGTGTATGTTGTTTGTCGAAGGATCGATATGAACAACATCCTTCAGCTCAATCCTGTAAATTTTGAATAGGTCAGTCATGTGTTTTGTTCATCCTTTACTAACATACATAATGTAAAACCTCTTATGATCTTTCTTTTCCAAAAGACCGTCGGCTTACGTTAGAGAAAAAGAAAAACCCAATTGCTCGTCCCTACGGCCTAGCCGCCGGTGCTTTGCATCGGGTTTCTCTCTCTTTATTTTAGTTAAACACGCCGTTAATAACCTGGGTTTTGTTGCGCGGCAATTCCTGGATTGGCGTTTATTTCATCTTGCGAGATGGGAAGTATCGTTTTAAAGAACGTGCGGTCGATCGTTGTCTCCCGTGTAGGCACACTGATTCCGGCGAACGCGTCATCGAAAGTGATCGGTTTGTTAAGGCGTACCATATCAAAGAAGCGAATGCCTTCCTGGAAAAACTCCTTACTCTTCTCGCTTAAGATCAAATCTTCACTCACCGTGGTTGCATCCACCGCTGGCAGGTTTGGCGATCGTCTGTGGATTTGCTGGGTGTAGTTTGCAGCTTTCACGCGATCTGGAGTAGGTAGTTTAAGTGCAGCTTCAGCGGCAATAAGATAGACTTCAGATAGTCTGACTACTTTGATGTTAACAGCAGTGTAGTTGGACGATCCTTTATCGCCGCTGAAGGTGGTCGACCCAAGGTATTTGTAGCAAGACCCTAGCCGAGACGCCGATGATTCATCACGTGCCATTACTCCCCAACGAACATCGCTCATGTCTTGACGCAGCGCATTTAAAAACGATGTGCTGGCCAAGAAATTGCCCAGTGCGCCGGTTTGGTGTCCGCGCCGCATAAAATAGAAGCCTAGAGAGGCCCGTGCGAGGTCGGCTTGATTTTGCTCAATGACTAGCTCATAAAGTGATTCCGAACCGAATTGCGTTTGCCATGAGTTTACCCATTGCGCATTGCTGTACAAGCTGTACAGCCCGCTGTTGATAACGTCCTCTGCTGCGGCCAAAGCTTCAGTATACTGCGCCATGCTAAGGTACACGCGTGCCTGTAGGGCTTTGTTCGCATAGTAGTTTAAGTAGCCGTCGCGCTTGGTCTTGGGTAAGCCTGCTTCGCCGGCCTTTAGGTCAGCGACGATCTGGTTATAGTTTTCCTCCACCGTAGCGCGTAAGGGCGTTTCGTTGTAAGCTAAAGTCTTTACAATATTTGGTACGCCGAAAGCCGACTTATCATCTGTGAACTGTTTTCCATATAGACGCACCAAGTCAAAGTATGCCAAGGCTCGGAGTGTGTGAGCCTCGGATTTCGCCAGCGCAAAATTCTCGGTGGTGCCTGCCGTTTCTAATTTCTGGATGTTTTCCAAGAGGTTATTCGCTTGGTAGATGACATTGTAGATCGTTGTCCAGAAACCCGCGAAATTGTTGGCCTGTGGATTATGGTTGAAGGTGTATAAGGCGTCTAATCCACGACCTTGCGAGAACAGTGTAACATCGCCGCCCTTTGCTTCACCATATACGATGAAGTTACGGCCATAGTACGCCGAATTTGTCATTTGCCGTTGTATACCGTTGATGACAATTTGGGCATCATTGGCTGTTTGTATGGCGCGATCAGCGTCATTGGCATTGGTCGGTGGGACATCCAGAAAATCTTTGCACGAAGTGCTTGAAATGGCTAGAAGTAGTGCACAACTGACGATCTTTATATAGGTTTTCATAGTCAAGTCTGTTAGGATTAAAAAGTAAGTTCAATGCCGAAGGTATATGTCTTGCCCAGTGGTGTTTCCCAGCCACGCGTTCCATATTGTCCCACTTCCGGATCCGCCATTTTGTACTTCGAAGCGGTCAATAAATTGGTTCCGTTAAAGAAAAGTCGGGCGTTCGCTATTTTTGCTCGTTGCGTCCAGGCCGTTGGAATTTGATAGGCAACGTTGATATTTTTCAGCCGAAGAAAAGACGCGTCATAGATATGTCTACTGCTAAACTGTATGGCGTCGGTCAGATCGTTACCATCGATCTTCGGTTGTGAACCCGTAGGGTTGGTAGGCGACCACATATTTTCGTAGTAGTGTTGTGAACGAATACGTTCCCAGTAGTAGCCATCGTCGTTTACATCCTTTTCTGCACCATCATACAGTTTTCCCCCGAGCTTGTAAGCAAAGTTCAGCCCCAGTGAAATACCCTTATATTCAAAATCGGAATTGATACCACCATAAACCTTCGGCACGGCACTGCCGATAATCACTTGACTTGCCTTCGAATAGCTATAGGTTGCCGCCCGTCCGTTGAAATCGAAGTCACTCGTGCTGTTATTCGTGTACCACACGTTGCGTCCGTTTTGGAGATCTACGCCTGCCCATTCATAGCCGTAAAACGAAAGCACAGACTCACCTTCTCGATAGATGAACTGTGCCCGAGCGTCGCCGTCGGTTGGATCATTCCAAAGGATATCTTTTCCGGCATCGAGGGTTTTTACTTTGGAGCTCAAGAAGGCGGCATTTACGCGTAGGGACCAGGTGAAATTATCATTCCGTAGGATATCGCCCCCCAAGTCCAGCTCGATACCACTATTGTTGATCACACCCACGTTTTGGAGCGCGCGGGTAAATCCCGTTGTACCTGAGGTGGGAACATCTTGCAAAAGATCTTTAGAGTCTCGGCTGAAATACTCCACCGATCCGGTAAGCCTGTTCTGCAAAAAGCCAAACTCCAACGCAAGATCATAGGTGTTACTTTTCTCCCAACGCAGCAAGGTGTTGGCTAGGCCTTTATCAATATTCACCAACGATCCATCGCTAACCAAGCCGCCAGGGCTGCCTTTGTAATTATACTTGTAGTACATCAGCGTTCGCCAAGCAAAATTATCGTTTGGTAAGGTGCCATTCACCCCGTACGATGCACGCAGGCGTAGCGCGCTGACCAGGTCATTGTCTTTCAGAAAGCTTTCACGGTGCAAGCTCCACGCGCCAGAGACCGACCAAAATGTACCCCATCGGCTGTCGGGATGGAAGCGTGACGACCCATCGCGACGTAAGGAAGCACCTAGGAAATACCGCTCGTCATAATTATAATCGACACGACCTAGAGCAGACATTAGATTGTTACCCCATGAATAGCTATCTGCGCGGAAGTTTGCGCCGGTGCCTATAGAACTGCTGTTACTTGATCCCAAATTTACGCCATTGCTGAATTGATAATCGGTAACATTTTTTTCCACCTCATAGCCAGCAAGTAAGCTGATGTTATGTAAATCAAATGTTTTGTTGTAAGTCAACGTATTCGATGATACATACTTCCGGATGTTGTTGTTCCATCGGCTGGATGATCCTTTATCTGTCGCCCCATTAAAATGTAATGCAGAAAGGTATAAATCGTCTCGTACATCGGTATTGTCAAACGAGAAAATTGTTTTTGCGGTTAGACCGGAGATAATCTCCCAAGATAACGACTGCACCGCGCCCAATCGTAGCGTTCTGGTGCTGTTGTCCCACTGATCGTTGTAATAATCCGAATTGAAGGCCAAGCTTCCGTATTGTGCTGTCCAAGGATTCCCCGTTTTATAATCAGTCGGCCAGTAGAACGGAAACAGCAGGTTTCTAGATTGAAAGAATGAGTTCGAACCGGTACTCCGTGTGTCGTTAAAGCCGGTCTTATCGGTGTTGGCTAGATTAAGATTGATGTTGTATTCTACGTTTTTGAATAAGCGCTGATTCAGATTTAGCCGACCTGATACCCGCTCATACTCATTGATGATTGCCCGCCCTTGGTCTTTTGTGTAGGAAAGCGATGAATAGTATTTGGTGTTTTCTGTTCCACCGCTCACCGATACATCGTTGGTCTGAAAAACGCCGGTGCGAAAGAGGTAATCTTCCCAGTCGAAAAAGCGGCCTTCGCGATTCTCGATGCCGTCTGTCATGCCGAGGATGCGTACATTAGACATTCGCGAAACATCATCAACTTCAAAACGGTAGCCGTGTCTGTTAAAGCGATTGTTTATCTGACCGAGAGCATACGTACTTGCTTCCGCATCGGTATAGTTGACTCCCGTAGCGTTGTTTCGGTTTGATGTACGGTAGTCATGGAAGATCTGGTACTCCATATTGATCTGCGCTTGCGGATCAGCAATTTCATAGTTGTCCGTGGCCCATGATGGTGTGAAGCCAATGGAAGAACGAAGGTTAATGGATGGTTTACCTGTTTTTCCGCGCTTTGTCGTGATGACGATCACGCCGTTTGCCGCTCTGGATC
This sequence comes from Sphingobacterium paludis, assembly GCF_004364125.1. Taxonomy (GTDB): domain Bacteria; phylum Bacteroidota; class Bacteroidia; order Sphingobacteriales; family Sphingobacteriaceae; genus Sphingobacterium; species Sphingobacterium paludis. The sequence goes on from NZ_SNZV01000001.1 coordinate 407,003, forward strand.
CATAAAGGGAAGAGGCGGCGGCATCCTTAAGCACGGTGATGGATTCAATGTCGGCAGGATTTAACGTGCTCATGACGTTCGAAGTCGAATAGATTTGCCCACTCATCTGGCCTACATTTCCGGATATAACAGGTACACCGTCAATAACATATAGTGGTTCATTGGAAGCATTCATCGAACCTATGCCGCGGATACGAACGTTGGAAGTTGCCCCCGCTTGTCCAGAACCCGTAGAGACCTGTAGTCCGGCGACACGACCATTTAAGGCATTTTCAAATGAGGTAGTGGGCTGATCGCGTATTTCTTTCGGTGTCACTGTTGCTGCAGAGCCCGTATACGTGCTTTTGCGAGCCGTTCCGTAGGCTACCACCATCACTTCGTCCAGCGCGGTATCGTCAGGCCGTAACGTGATCTGTAAACTTTTCTGCCCGGCAATGGGAATCTCTTGTGAGGCATAACCAACAGCGGACACAATCAGTGTGCCGGTGGTGGGCGCGGAAAGGGTAAATAAACCGCTTTCATTGGTAGAAGTACCGAGCTGCGTACCTTTAACGTTTATGCTCACACCAGAGACCGGTAAGCCCGTGGCATCGACAATTTTTCCTGCGAGCGCAGAATGCTGCGCATGGACAACCTGTATCATACTGCTACAGGCAAGGATACAGAGCGAGGTTAGTAAGTTTTTGTTCATACATGTAAGATTAGCATGGTTATTATTAGGTAATAATATCTTGTAGATCGACTGGAAGTAGCCTAACTACTATTCTGTCAGTTAGTGGGTTGTGCAGTGTAATAGGATGTTGCAGAAAAGATCTGCTAGGCCTTCAATACGACACCGATGCCGGCCCGTTCGGGGATGTGGCATTGTCCATCGACAATTTGCAGACCATCAAAAATATCGTTTCCGATTAACAGCGCGCCATCAAGATCTGCCCAATCAACCAGTGGCGCGAGTTGCGCAGCAGCTGTTATGGCGCAAGATGTTTCTGTCATGCAGCCTAACATTACCCTCATGTCCAGGCTACGTGCTAGCTCAGCCATTTGTTTGGCTTCGCGCATACCCGTGCATTTCATCAATTTGATGTTGATCCCGCTATAGACATCTTTCAGGCCCACGACGTCCGTAAGGCGTTGACAGCCTTCATCAGCAATGGTAGGGATAGGTGATCGCTCCGTTAGCCAAGCCATGTCGTCCACCTGCTCTTTGGGCATGGGCTGCTCCAAAAAAACGACATTGCGTTCCGTTAGCCAGTGGGTCATTTCGAGGGCTTCTTCTTTGTTTTTCCAACCTTGATTGACATCTGCACAAAGTGGGACGTCCGTCACCGAACGAATCGTTTCGATAATCATCTTATCGGTTTCCAATCCGAGCTTCACCTTCAGCATTTTAAACGAGGCTGCTTCCATTACCTTTTGTCGTATTACCGCCGCTGTATCTATGCCGATTGTAAATGAAGTGGCCGGAATACGCAAGGCATTGAGTCCCCAAATTTTGTAAAATGGCTGTCCAAGCAGCTTTCCTATCAAATCATGTAAGGCAATATCGACGGCTGCCTTAGCGGCGGTATTTTTTGCATCGATATGGTCTATATACCGCAAGATGTCTTCGGTTTGAAAGGGCGATGAAAATGGTGATAAGTCAACCTTATTTAAAAAGTTCATGACACTTTCCTGCGATTCGCCCAGGTAGGGTGGCATGCTCGCCTCGCCATAGCCCACAACACCCTCATATTCAATTTCGGTAAGTACAACCGGTGTCGTTGTACGGCTAAACGAAGCAACGGTAAAAACATGGCGCATCGCGAGCGTATAAGGCCGAAAGCGTATAGAAAATTTACCCATCTTTTTGGTTGACCAAGCAGTATCCATCTAATTTCTATTTGTTGTTGTAATAATGACTTGCACTGATATTTTGTATTTTAGGATCTTTTGCGGATAAAAAGCGTTTTGCAGCAACAACCGTTCGGGCTTGGAAATCGTCGTAGTCTGCGGCACCTTTTAACATGCTATTTATCCGTACACTGCCTGCCGCATGAATAAATTGCCCGTTGCCCAAGTATAATGCTACATGCGTGACCCGCGCGTTCTTACTTTTATTCTTACCCCCAGCGAAAAAAAGCAAATCTGCAGGTTTTAGGTTTTTAAGTGCTTTCTGCGGATCGAAATCTCCGTTTTTATCTAAAATATCGATCGTCTGGCCTTGCAAGACCTGTTGCGAAGCATCACGCGGAATGACGAGCCCATTCATAAAATAGGATGTCTTGGTAAAGCCACTGCAATCCACACCTTTCACCGAGGTTCCGCCCCAAAGGTAGGGTAGACCGAGCATCGACTTCGCACTGCGAATAATATTATCCGCGTTCGCATCGCGTGTTTTTAGCCACAGGGAGAAAAGCTGGGCTTCTTCTATCGGAATATAGGCTATCCGGCCATCGGGATAAGCGACTTTGTAGAAGGTGTCAGTTGCCGATACTAGCGATAATATACCACCATACACTAAATCGGATACGCGTTGGCTTTGGCGATCCGGCGCGGAATATGATTTCCCAAATTCAGCCGTATAGATCACGCGATCATTGCGGTTCCACATCTTTAGCTTCTCGTCTGCTATCGGTGTTATCGATGAGGTGGGTACCCAGGCTATGTAGCCCTCCGGCGTGCGAACACGGTAATCACTGCCATTTTTCTGAAGTATATCCACTTGTGTACCTAGCAAGAGTTGCGTAGCCATCTCCGCCGCGTGTGAAGGCGCCGTGCGTAGGTTCGCAACGGAAAGATTAACCAGTCCAGCGGTAGCGTCGCCTACCGATGCATCCGGAAGCGCCAATATAGTAAAGCTACCCTTCCATTTACTGAGGTCTTTTTCCAGTTCGGATTTTAATTGAGGATCACTAATTTGTATGTGATACGTACCATCATCATCCTTTTCATCAACAAGTTCGACAATGCTTGTGCGTTTGTCGGGCGCCCATTTCAGCCGGAACTCGGCTAGGGCTTTTTGTACATCTTGATCCGGGGATGTGGAATGCTGTGCTTTGCTTACTAAACTGAGGGATAGTAAGCAGCAAAAAAAAGCAAAGAATTTTGAGGACATGGCTTTTTTGTTAATCATTTAAAGCGAATATAGTGTTTTTGAAAGAAATATGACAAAATGAAATGCGTTTTTTTGTTTGTTTTCGGATTCAGTTAGTAATAATCAGCATGCCTAGACTTTTTTTGAAGCATTTGCAGGCGTCGACTGTTAAGCGAGCTATTTGCGTAGTCAATTTTTCCATCATGGCAAGTCCATAACCCTATATAGTATCTTTTTCTCCTTAATCGTTTTAGTAGATATGATCATGTTGTTAAGTGGATTTTTCGTAATATTGTGAGGACGTATATCTACTACTATTCATGAATTCCAGAAGACAATTTATCAAGCGAACATTAGTCGGCGCAGCAGCTGTTGGCTCGCTGAATACCCTCATGGCATCCCCGCAAACGCGCAAGTCTATCCAACCAATCGTTATCTCTACTTGGGATTTTGGTGTAGCAGCCAATCAGGCTGCGTGGCAAGTCCTTAAGAAAAAGGGTAGGGCACTGGATGCGGTGGAGCAAGGTGTACAGGTTGCGGAGGCCGACCTCTCGAATCCCACAGTTGGCAAGGGCGGTTACCCCGATCGAGACGGACATGTAACCCTAGACGCCTGTATCATGGATGAGGAGGGGAATTGCGGATCGGTAGCGGCACTGGAACATATAGCGCATCCAATCTCGGTGGCGCGGATGGTTATGGAAAAAACACCGCATGTTATGCTCGTCGGCGAAGGTGCCTTACAGTTTGCTTTGGAGAACGGGTTTCAGCGTGAAAATCTGCTTATCCCTTCATCGGAGAAGGCTTGGCAAGAATGGCTGAAAGAAAAGAAGTATAAGCCTATTATGAATATTGAAAATAAGTCATTCAACACCGAACGACTTCCGGGCAACCAATACAATCACGATACCATCGGGATGTTGGCGTTAGATGCTGAAGGCAATCTGTCCGGGGCATGTACGACGAGTGGAATGGCCTTTAAGATGCGCGGTCGCGTGGGCGATAGTCCGATAATCGGCGCGGGTTTATACATTGATAATGAGGTAGGCGGAGCAACATCGACGGGCGTGGGCGAAGAAGTAATCCGCACGGTGGGTAGTTTCTTAGTGGTGGAATTGATGCGTCAGGGTTATTCGCCAGAGGCAGCCTGCAAAGAAGCCGTGGAACGTATCGTAAAAAAGAAACCTGCAACAGCGAAGGAAATTCAAGTGGGATTTTTGGCCTTGAATAAGAAAGGTGAATACGGATCTTATGCATTGCAATCTGGCTTTACCTACGCCGTTTGCAATGAACAGAAGCAAGATCTGGTTATCAAAGGAAAACACATTTTTAAGTAGTGCGTAATGAGATATTGGTAGTTAGATCTTAGTATTTAGATTTTAGTAGTTAGATCTAGTATGTAGATTTTAGTAGTTAGATGTTAGCATGTAAAAGCGCGAACTATGACTTCCAAATTATCATTTTTAGTTTTTAACTTCTCACATTTGACGTGTAACTTCTTTTGAGGTGTAAATTTTGACTTGTAACTTTTAACTTCTTACTTGTCTTCTTTTTAACTTTTTACTTTTTAATTTTGACTTTTTAATTTACAAATATGAAAGCAACATTTGGTGGTGGATGTTTTTGGTGTACCGAGGTGATATTCCAAAATACGGATGGGGTGAATACCGTTTTACCCGGATATATGGGCGGGAAAACAGAAAGCCCAACTTATAAAGAGGTGTGCAATGGGGACTCGGAGCACGTGGAGGTTGTGCAATTAGATTTTGATGAAAGCAAGGTAAGCTTTGACGAGCTGCTCAAGATCTTTTTCAAAACACATAATCCAACAACGCTAAATAGGCAAGGTAATGACGTCGGCACGCAATACCGGTCTGTGGTTTTCTACCATGACGAAGCACAGAAAGAGGCAACTTTAGCGTTTATCCAAGGTCTGGAAGATGCGGAAGCATTTGCAGACCCTATTGTGACGGCTGTAGAGCCTGCGGAAAAATTTTGGGAGGCGGAAGATTATCATCATGATTACTTCAACCAAAATCCAGGCAATCCGTTTTGTGCGGCGGTAATAGCTCCTAAGCTGCAGAAATTTTTGAAAGAGTACAAGGCTTAATCGAACGAACAAAATAGCTCTTCAAAAAATCGTAATGAATGCGGAAAATGCTTCATTGCTTGCCTGTTATGTCTACGAATGGCCAAGTAAAAACAATCTTGCACTTGGTCATTTGTTTTTTATGTGCTGCGTTTTATCTTACGTTCCTTCCAGGATAAGATTTATTTTCATAGCGATTCACACCTATTTCCGTGCTGCTAAAAGATTATTCCAAATTTCCGAGCACAAAAGGTGGTTGGGTTCTGATGGCAATAACAAAGCCATTTCGGGCAATATACTCCAGCTCGATTTCTTTGTCTACGAATTGATAAAAGTCTTGATCGGAATCCTTCAAAATTAAGTGGCCGCCAAAACTGCTATGCAGTCCAAATGTGTTTCCCTGGTAATAATTCTCCGGAATGGGGTGCTCTTGCATGACAACCTCCGTCGTCGTAAAAGATATGTTTGCGGATCGATTTCTTTTTTGAAGCACCTTTTTCAATACGCCTCTACGAATAATCTTCCTATCGGCCTCTAGCACAATATCTTTTTCTTTATTCGTTAGTGGAATAATGACGAAAAAGATACATGCTACCACCGCTATGCAGAATAACACTACTTCTCCTATATCGAAAACAAATCCGGAGATTATGAAGAAAACGCATATGGTCCAAAAAATACTGTTGTAATTTTGTCGCGCCGTTTGATTCAACCGTCTTCGATCTTCTTCGGTAATTGCGACTATTTTTATCATGATAACTGTATTGTGCTACGGCGGGGGCCTCCGGTTCAACTCGTAAAGTTACAGGCTAATTTACTGATAATCTTTCCCTGATTTCAGGGATTTTTAACGGATAGCATACCGTCTTGCTCGGTAGGTTTTTATTTCAAGCGTAAAACAAAGGAACGAAAGCATATACTTTTCGCTCCTTTGTTTTTTAGCGTCTTTTATTGAAAAGCTGTGCTGATGTTATGCTTTCCGCTGCCTTAAAACAAGGACGTTTGCCCATCATCGTCCGGTTTAGCGCTATCTCCTTCATCCAGATTAATATCCTCTGGGTTGGTGATTTCAAAGCCTACGTCCGCTACCACAGCGTTTTGATCATTATCCGGTTGGCTAAGTGTTTCGGACACTGTCGCGGCCTCGGCAGCAACCTCAGGTGCAACGGGCGAATCCGACGAGGGCTTCACGGAAAGATCTATTTCCTCGGTAAGCAAGGCCACACGTTTAACCGTATGGAACGATAGCCTATTTCCTTGTGCCTTCATTCCTTTCACGTCAATAATTTCGTTCAAGGGTTGCTCTAAGGTTTCGGGAGTCTGTGATTTGCCTTTCAACAAATCCACTTTTACCATCGGATCGGCACCATTGGTGACGATAATTAGCTGTGAGCCTGGTGCTTCATTGATAAATGACAAGCGTTTTCCAATGGGCTGATCGTCAAACTTAAAGCGTTTTACGAAATAGGTACTCGTTTTACCATCCTGATGTATGACCGTGTAGACATGTTCTGGCAGGTATTTTTCCATGCGCAGTATGTTTGCATCAAAATGATTGTTTAGATCAAAGCTGGAAAATTCATATGATCCATCGGCGTAAACCAATAAGATCTTATCGTCACCATCGAATTCCCCAAGATAGCGCCCACGCTCGTCTGCATTTAAGCGCCTCAGCACATCATCAAACCATATTTTTCTGCCTGCTAAGGTGGAAACCCCAGCATTTTTGAAGGTTATTTTTTTGGTCGGGAACTTCGATACGATGTTGCCCTGCGATGCACGACCTTTTATAGCTATTTCTGCGAAATCCAGATCAAAGGTCAGCTTACGCAGTTTAGAATGTGGTTTCAACTGAATATTGACCACTTCAGCTTCTCCGTTTGGATTGGCCGTAAAATACAACAGTTTAGAGCCTTTAGCACCTTTAGATATGTCGTATTCCTTGTCGCGCGTCACGCCCGTTACAGCAAATCGTTTCACATAGCTTGTGCCTGTGGCACCATCGCTGTATACGGCGTTGTAGATGGTTCGCTCATCGCCCTTTTTAAAGACGGCGATATGAATAATCCCTTTGCCGACGAAAACTTTGTCCTGCACTTTGGTGACGGAATACTTTCCGTCGCTACGGAATACAATGATGTCGTCAATATCCGAACATTCCGAGACAAATTCATCCTTGCGCATGCCCGTGCCGATAAATCCTTCTTCCCGGTTAACGTATAGCTTGGCATTAGCCAAGGCTACTTGAGAGGCTTCTACTTTATCAAAGATACGAATCTCGGTTTTGCGTTCTCGACCTTTGCTGTATTTGCTGCGTAAATGCTCGAACCAATCGATGCTATACTCCGTAAGGTTTCGCAGGTTTTTGCGTACCACCTTGATGTCGTCTTCCAGCGCCTTCATCTGTTCGTCAGCTTTGCTTACATCAAATCGCGTGATGCTGCTCATCGGTTTGTCGATCAGCCGTTTGTAATCTTCCGGAAGGATTTCTCGGTAAAACTGTGGGAAGAACGGCTCAAACAAGCGATTTAATACAGTCACCACCGTTTGGAAATCGCCAGCATTCTCATAGTCAGTATGTTTGTACATACCTTCCTGAATAAATATTTTTAGTAAGGAGCTAAAAAAGATTTTCTCCTGCAGTTCGTGGAGTTTAATTTCGAGTTCACGCTTCAACAGCTCCTTAGTAAACTTGGTGTTGGCGATCAAGATATCGTTCACACTCATAAAGTGCGGCTTGTTATCAATGATTACGCAGGTATTTGGCGATATCGAATTTTCACAGGCAGTGAAGGCATATAGGGCATCGATGGTGACATCGGGCGAAATACCGGGTGCCAAGTGAACGATGATCTCGACGTGTTCCGCTGTATTGTCTTCGATTTTTTTGATCTTGATTTTGCCCTTCTCGTTTGCGGTGACTACGCTCTCAATAAGTCCCCCCGTGGTTGTTCCAAACGGGATTTGTGTAATGGCCAACGTCTTTTTATCGCGCTCTTCTATTCGGGCACGCACGCGAATCTTACCACCTCTGCGGCCTTCATTATAGTTTGACACATCAGCCAAGCCTCCGGTAGGGAAGTCGGGGACGAGGTTTGGACGTTCGCCTTTCAATACTTGAATCGAACCATCGATAAGCTCGATAAAGTTATGCGGCATAATTTTCGTCGCCAATCCGACGGCAATACCTTCAGCACCCTGTGCAAGCAATAACGGAAACTTGACTGGCAACGTAACAGGCTCCTTATTCCGGCCGTCATAGCTCAACTGCCACTCCGTGGTATCAGGATTGAACACCACTTCATTAGCGAATTTCGATAGCCGACCCTCAATATAACGCGGCGCCGCAGCGGCATCGCCAGTGATCGGATCTCCCCAGTTACCTTGGCAGTCGATCAGTAAATCTTTTTGCCCGATCTGCACCATGGCGTCCCCAATAGAAGCATCCCCGTGTGGGTGATACTTCATGGTGTTTCCGATCACGTTCGCAGCCTTATTGTAGCGACCATCATCCATCTCCTTCAGGGAATGTAAGATACGTCGTTGCACGGGTTTGAATCCGTCGTTGATATGCGGTACCGCCCGGTCTAGAATAACATAAGAAGCATAGTCCAGAAACCAGTTCTCGTAAAGTCCGGATAGGGGAATAGTGGTGCTGTTTAATTCGTGATCTTGACCTTGTGCATTGGGGTCGGTATTCTCTGCTGAAAAGTTTGTTTCTTCGCTCATTTACGACAAAGTAGCTTTATTTCGATACTGTTTATTGGCTTTTTAAGGCAGGTAAAAATAACAAAATTCAACCATTTATCGTGATATTTCTTCAGTTAGAAGTCAAAATTCAGCAGTCAGAATTCAAAAGCGAGACGTTAAAAGGTAGAACTTAAAAGTGAAAATGCGTCATTGCAAGGAAGTATGACGGGACAAGGCATTACTTTAAAAGTAAAAAGTTAAAAATTCAAGAGTTAGAAGTTAAAAGTTAAAATGCGTCCTTGCGAGGAGGTATGACGGGGCAAGGCATTACTTTAAAAATAAGAAGTGAAAAACTCAAAAGTTAGAATTTAAAAGTGAAAATGCGTCCTTGCGAGGAAGTATGACGTGGCAATCTGCATTTTTACAAACGTAATATTGCCGCGCCATCGTTCCTCTTGCTCCCAAAGACCTCCACTTTTGTCCCGTTTAATATCTCATTTCCCACTACTCAATACCAAATATTGCCGCGGCGAGCGGCGGAAGGGTTTAAGGAAAAAAAAGGTAGTGTTTCAGGACCAGCACAGTCCTGAAACACTACCTTTATCTATGTACAAAGTAGAAAAGTAAAAATTTGTACCCAGTACCATTTCTACAATCTACATACTAAAATCTAAGTACTAAAATCTAAATACTAATATCTCAATACGCACTACTCATTACTCACTACTCCAACGTAAACTGCGCCTCGCTAACGTCACTTGAGTTTGTGCCGATGTAAAGTTTGAAGTCTCCGGGTTCCGCGACGAATTTTAGCTCGTTATTATAGAACTTAAGGTCTGCTGCTGAAATCTCAAAGTTAATATCGCGTGCCTCACCTTTTTTGAGGAAGATTTTCTGGAAGCCCTTCAGCTCTTTTACAGGACGTGTGATCGATGCATAGACATCCCGCAGATAAAGCTGCACGACTTCCTCGCCGTCATAATTTCCTGTATTCTTAACGTTTACGGTCGCGATGATTTTATCGTCTGCGCGCATACTGCTCTTGCTTAGCTTGATATCGCTGTACGTAAAAGTACTATAGCTTAACCCGTAGCCAAAGGGGTAAAGCGGCTCGTTGTCGACATCCAGATAATTGGAACGAAATTTTTGGAACCAAGCATCCTTGGCCAGTGGTCTACCTGTTGTTTTGGCGGCATAGTATAGCGGGATTTGACCGACGTTTTTCGGGAATGTAGCAGGTAATTTTCCGGAAGGATTTACATCACCAAACAATACATCCGCTACCGCTTTTCCGGTTTCCGTACCCCCAAACCATACATTTAATATTGCTGGAACATGCTCTTGTTCCCAAGATAATGTCAGTGGGCGACCCGCAAATACGACCAAGACCACCGGCTTGCCGGTTTTTAACAAAGCTTCCAATAATCTTTTTTGAGTCGGCGGAATGTCTAGATCCGTCCGGCTGGAGCTTTCACCACTCATCTCAGACGATTCGCCCAACGCGGCAACAATAACATCCGCTGTCGATGCTACTTCTACAGCTTCGGCGATAATGTCTGCTTCAGGACGCTCATCACGCGGAATCGTCCGCCCAAACATCGTAGCCCGTTCTTGGTAAGTGGCATCGCTCAGTAGGTTGGACCCCATATGGTGCACAATGTTAACGCTATTACCCAATGCTGCCTGCATGCCTTCCAACAGGCTTGGCGTGTTTTCTAAGTCAGCGCTTACACTCCAAGTTCCAGGCATGTTGGCACGTGTATTGGCCAACGGGCCGATCAACGCGACGGTACCCTTCTTTTGTAAAGGCAGTGTTTGCTTATCATTTTTTAGCAAAACGAATGACTTGGCAGCAATCTCACGGGATTTAGCTAAGTGGGCGGGTGTCAAAATGTTCTTCTCGGCGCGCTTATCATCGCAATAGCGAAACGGATCTTCAAACAAGCCTAGCTTGTATTTCGCTTCAAGAATTAAGCGACAGGCTTGGTCGATTTCTGCTTGGGTCACCTTTCCTTGATCCAACGATTTTTTCAACGTCGTGAGGAAGCCTTCGCCAACCATATCCATATGTATTCCCGCTTTCAAGGCGAGTGCAGACACCGTTTGGAGATCTCCCAACCCGTGGTCGACCAGTTCATTGATACCGGTATAGTCGGTGACAACCATACCGTTAAAGCCCCATTGATTGCGCAAAACATCTGTCATCAGCCATTTATTCGCTGTTGCGGGCACGCCGTTAATATCGTTAAAAGAAGCCATCACAGTTCCGGCGCCGGCATCTATAGCGGCCTTGTACGGCGGGAGATATTCGTTGTACATGCGGTGCAGGCTCATATCCGTAGTGTTATAGTCACGTCCCGATTCCGCAGCACCATAAAGCGCGAAATGTTTGACGCAAGCCATCAGCGTGTTGTTCGCTTTTAGGTCCGTTCCCTGATAGCCTTTTACCATCTCTTCTGCGATGCGTGATGAGAGGTAGGTGTCTTCGCCGCTGCCTTCGGAAATACGACCCCAACGCGGGTCGCGCGAAATATCGACCATCGGCGAGAACGTCCAGTTCAAACCATCCGCTGTGGCTTCAACTGCGGCGATGCGCGCCGACTCGCGGATGAGCTTCATATCCCAGGTTGCGGCTAAACCCAGTGGAATAGGAAATAAGGTCTTGTAACCATGAATCACATCCATCCCAAAAATAATGGGAATGCCTAAGCGAGATTCTTTGACGGCAAGCGTCTGTGCCGCCCTGATTTTCGAAGGGCTTGACATGCTGAAGATTCCACCAATCTGGCCCGCTTTGATCTTACTTTCGACCCCAGTAGAAACGACAGACCCGGTTACGGCCTCACCGCCTGTGACCAGGTTAAGCTGGCCTATTTTTTCTTCAACGGTCATTTTGCCCATCAGTTCGGAAACAAACGTATCCATTTTTGGATCTTTCTGGGCTTGGACACTTAGGCTGCAGCTCGTGGCAACGCTGAGCATCCATATTGCTATTTTTCTCATATTCATTCTTTGTTTGTGTAGGTGATCCTATTTCCTGCGGTATGACAGCTCGCGCTATTCTACTTTGGTGACTGGATAGCGGGTTGACGTTCCGTTTTCATTAATCGCCTCTATGCTGAAATAGTAAGGCTTTTGGCTGTCCATAGCTTTGTAATAGTATTCGTTGGCGTCGTGTACCATGATGCAGTTATACAACTTGTCAGGCGCTAGTCCGGTGTATATATTGTAGGCGTATGCATTGTCAACGGGACTCCATTTTATCCAGGCGCTGCGTTTGTCTTTTTCTGTGCGGAGCACGATAAACTGCTCGACAGGTTCGGGGAGGGCACCGTTGCCTTTCCCAAATACGCGAAGTCCGCTGATCGCAAATTTTCCAGATGGCATGTGGATGTTCTCCAGTTTGATATAGCGTGCCTGAACTGCTTTATCCAACTCTATATAGGCGTGGGGAGCATCAGTTTTGTTATCGCTTTTATCGACAATTACGCGCCAGGCATGACCATCGTCTGAGGCATACAATTTATACTGATGATATATACCCTCTATTTTGCCTAAAAAGCTGCTGTCTACGTCTTGATCGGCATAGTTTATTTGGATGGCGCGAATGATCGATTTTTTACCAAGATCCGTTGTAATCCATTCGCCCGGGTTTCCGGATTGCGCACTCCAATAGGTTTTCATACTTTCATCCACGGCATGGTTGGCTGAAAAGGCGCCCGATGTGGATGATACTGTTACGGGTTTCTTGTAGTTTAGCAGCATCCAACCGGTAAATGTACCGGCTTGCTTTGCGTCGGGTAAGTAATGCGGATAATCACCAAAGGCTGTATTGCTATACATCTGGTCATCGTTATCGAAGTATGTCGGCCATATGCCTAGCCTACGTTCGAAATTGTTTTTAACGCCCAGCACGATTGTTGACACATGCCAATATTGCCCATGTTTATCGCGGAATGTAGAGCCGTGGCCAGCTCCGCGGGCAAAACCTCCAGGTTTGTAACTTAACGGATCAGACTGCTTGATGAATGGGCCTAAAGGCGAATCACCCACTGCTACACCATCTGCGTAGCCACTAAACTCGGTGCCCGGCCCCGCAAATTGAAAGTAATACTTATTGTTGTGCTTCGTCATGTGAGCACCTTCTAGAAAAGGATCAAGAAAAGTATTATCCATATGTTCGCCAAACCGCTGCCAGCCGTATCGCCAGTCTTCCAGATAAAGAAGTTCCTTGCGGGTGCCTTTCGGGTGCATGGTCTTGCGGTCTAGTTCGATGCCGTAGAGCGGATATTGGTTGCTGCTTCCATTGTACATGTAAAACCGGCCATCTGTATCGGTAAAGAAATCTGGATCCCAACCGCCTATGGCGAAGCTATCTACTAATGGTTTCCATTCGTTGGCTTTTGGATTGGTGCTCATCCAGATGGTAAAATTGTCGGTATAGGTGCTACCAAAGACCAGCATGGTGTCGCCTACGACGCCGACAGCGGGCGCGCAAAGCTCATCGTACACATCCCCATTCCAGGGGCGCAAAAATTTTTTGGACTGGAATTTCCAGTTGACCATATCTGCACTCCACCAGTATCCCCATTGGTTGGTACTGAAGAGGTAATAGTCGTCTTTGTAGGTTACGATCACGGGATCTGCTGTGGCACGATGCCGTCCCCATTCTGAGAAATTGGGAATAGGGGTATAGCCGTAATCGATATCAATAGGATTGCAATAGGTCTGATGGCGCGTTTGCCCCTGTGCAGCGCACAGGAGCAACATCGCCATACCGAAACAAACAAGGATTTGTTTCATTGTTTAGTTGTTTAGCTCAGGACTTTTAAATCCCAATTTTTTTAATCCGGCCTGCACATCAGGCGCTTGCATAAACAAGTTCCAGATGAAGCCATCTTTGTAATTTTGTATCATCACGACGATAGGCCCCTGATCAATGGCGAGGTAGCGCTGCGGATACCAATTCTCCGTTTCGCTGTAAGCGTCGTAGAAGCCATATTTGCCCCATACCTTATCCCCGATACTGTCTTTGAGATAATGCATAAAGCTCAAACTTTCTTTTGGACTGTAGGGCATCGAAGACAAAGCAGCTGTTGGTGAAATGACACCTGAAGGATCGTTATCGGGATGATGTGCATTGTAGCCATTGGTCGAGTAACTAGCTGTCCAGCCCCAACCTTTATCAGCGCCGTAACCCTTAAACTTTTTTGGGTTCTCGTTAGCGTACGCTATGTTAATTTTTGTATGATTAGTGACAACGTCCTCATAATTGGCATACGTATCTACCAGGCCCTTAGGGTTTAGTCCCAGAAACGAATAATGCGCCCAGAACAGCGGACCCACTTGTCCGTCCTCCGCATTGTGTTTCACCACCGTGGGTATGCCATATTTTTCTACGTCCGAGCGTATCGCGCCATCGCGTGCCCAGCCTTTATGGTAAGTCGATGCTGGAATGGCATGTGTGGGTGAGGAGGCTGCCATAATATAGGCTATCATACATTCATCAAAGCCTTGGATGGCATGGTTCATACCCCAGCCATGCTTCGGACTCCAATGCCAATAAAGCAGATCTTTTCCATTTCGGTAAAAATCCCAATTAATGCCTTTCCAAAGTTCATCGGCCTGCGCGGCAACCTTTTTTTCTTCAGCTGATCCATCTTTATAGAATTCGCGGATGCATATTAATGCCTCTGCCATAAAAGCCGTTTCTACGATATCGCCCCCATCATCACTCGTGCTAAATGCTTTCGCTTTGCCGGTGTCGCCAACATACCAGTGCGACCATGCGCCTTGAAAACGATCGACCTTAGCGAGGAAGTTTAACGATTTTTGGAAGTGTGCTAGGCCTTCCTCTTTACTAATGAATTCATTGTGTATGCCCACCAAAATTGCCATCAAGCCGAATCCACTTCCGCCTATAGTGACGACATTTTCATCGTTCTGCGGGTATTCGCCATCGATGTGGATACGCTCGCGTGCCAAGCCGGAGTTGGGCTCAGCACCTTCCCAAAAGTATTGAAAGGTTTGCTTCTGCGCGGCGTTTAAAAGGCTGTCTGTATGGACATCTCCACGCTGCTGCGTCGTATCTTGCGTATCCGCACGCTTGCTGCTGCTATTTTGTGAACAACTTATGCATGATATGCCTATAATGGCCGATAGGGTCAAGAACTTTATTTTCATTAGTTAAGATTAGGTGATGTGAATTTTAATTTTTGTAAGGCGCTTTTAATTTCAGGTGTCTGCATAAAATATTTCCATAATAGGCCGGAGCGGTAATTTTCAATACCGATAATGATGGGGCCTTGATCAATGGCGAGGTACGACTCTGCGAACCAAGGCTCGCTCAAGGAGAATGCATCTTTAAATCCCTGATCGCCCCATAATTTGTCGCCTAGTTTGTAGTAGAAAAATTCCAAAGCTTGAATAGATTCTTCAGGCGTGTAAGGCATGGCGGCCAGTGCGGCTGTAGGACTGATAACGCCATTATCTTCGGTAGGCGAATGCACCTTATAGCCGTTGATGTCATCGCTGGCGGTCAAGCCCCAACAGTCTGCGCCATAGCCAACAAAAGCTTTTGGATTAGCCACACAATACGCGCGGTTTATGAGACTATGGTTTTTTACTTGATCCGCATAAGAAGCGTATTGGTCTTGTAGTCCGTTAGGGTTTAAGCCCAGGAAGCTATATTGTGAAAGAAAGAGTGGGCCTCCGCTTGGCGGACCGAGCGGCAACTGAATACCGTGGTAACTGTTGCCATTGCGCATGGCCCCGTTGTTTGCCCATCCTTGCTCATATACAGCGGCATCAATGCCATGCGTGGGCGATCCAGCGGCAAGGATGTAGGTGATAAGCGACTCGTTCCAGCCCGAAATTTTAAGATTCATTTCCCATTGGAAATTCGGGCTCCAATGCCAGAATAAGGTTTGTTGACCGTTGCGGAAGAAATTCCAGTTTACGGCATTATATAGCGTGCTGATGTCTGTCGTTAATGAGGCATCGTTAAAGTACGTTCGTGCAGTAAGAAGCCCTTGGAAAAGTAAGGCCGTTTCGACAAGGTCAGCGCCATTGTCCTTTTCACTAAAGGGTTGCGTTTTGCCTGTAGCGCCGTTGTACCAATGTGCGAACGCACCTTGGTATGTATCGGCCATTTTTAAGAAGGAAACGATTTTTTTGGTACGTTCGAGCCCTTGTTCGCGGGTTACGAAACCGCGTTCGATACCTACCAGAATCGTCATTAAGCCGAAACCTGTGCCGCCCATGGTGACGGTCTCGCCCGAACTGTTGCGCTCGCGGATCATCCCATAGCTGGGGTGTGCATGATCCCAAAAATACGTGAATGTCTGTCGCTGCACCTTCGTTAGCAGTTCGTCGGTAGGCATGCGGTCAAATTTGTCTTTCGTGTCGATGCCGGTCGTAAAAGTATAGGCATACTCTTTATCCAGTTTTTTACCGTCTGTGGCTGTGAGAGAATTTCGAACAACTAATGTAAACGCTTTTAGCGCTTCGAGATCAGCAGCAGGGACTACAGTAACTGTTTGTCTGTCGGCGGACAGTGTTATGGTGCTCGCCACGCTGATTCCATTGCTTAGGATCGATACATGGCTAGAAAGATTTTGTTCTTGCAGCGGCAAGGGAAACGAGAGCTGGAAACTAGGCTGGAGTATTACATTTTTTTGATTCGCTGCCAGCGCGTTCCCTTCCAATCGAACCTGCGTCAACGGGAAGCTGTCAGCAGTTGGCGCTTGATCCTGCTGCTCTTTACTGCAGGAAAGCGTAAACAATAGCGTAATAAAACCAAATAGTACTTTGCTCATTGTATCGTATTAGATGGAGACAGAACGTTATTTAGCAGTGCTTTCAGTCTCCAAAAATGTCTCATTGTAGGGGAATATGACGAAGCAACCGGTATTTCGATAATACCCCTGATTGCTTCGTCGTCGTTCCTCATGCTTTCGATGACGTAAACTTGTCCTTTCGGTAGTTAATTACCAACCGGTGTTTTGGGTCATTTCAGGTGTTTGAATAAGCTGTCTGTCCGGAATCGGGAATATGTAATTCCGTTCCTGGAAATTTTTACCTGCTGCGCGCATGGCTGCTTCTCCCTGTCTGGTACGCACCAAGTCAAACCATCTATCGTGTTCGAAAGCCAATTCAAGCCGGCGTTCTTTCCAGATAGCCTGGCGGAGCTGCACTTGATCGGTCACCGTGACTGCCGGTAAGTTTACCCGCGAACGAATGATGTTGAGGTTTTGAAGTGCCAGTTGGCTATTTCCAGTTTCGTTAGCGGCCTCCGCTAGGATAAGATAGATTTCACCCAAACGCAAATAGCGTATATTTTTGTCGGTATCGCCGGCGCCAGCATTGGCTGATGAGTATGCTTTTTCATTGTACATCGGATTCTCCACATTAGGGCTTACCCTACGTCCGTCCCACAATGTTTCACCAGGGAAAATAATAGTCGCGTTTTTCCGTATTTCATCGCCTTCGGCATTGAATGCATCGAGCAAGTTTTGCGATGGAATATTAAATCCCCATCCCCAACCGGATTCACCGCGAGCGCCTTGCGTTTGCGAATATTGCTGTATTCCGTGTGCGATTTCCTCGCCTCTGGCCTGAAATTCAAACAACGATTCACGGCCATTATCTGTGGTCGCACGCCAGATGGTTGCATAATCCGGTTCCAGACTATACTCGCCCGAATTGAGTACCGTTTGCGCCATGTTTACAGCATCTTGCCATTTGGACTGATACAAGAATACTTTGGCCAATAAACCCTGTGCGGCGCCTTTCGTAGCCCGGCCTAGATCTTTCGCTTCGTAGGCAGACTTCAGCGGCAAGTGCTCGATAGCAAACTGAAGATCAGCCTCAATATATGCATAGACTGCAGCCGTCGATTGACGTTGGATCAGATCTACGTCTTGAATAGTTACATCACCCCAGCCACGTACCAAAAAGAAATAGTTCAATGCGCGAAGGAATCGTGCTTCACCAATAAGTCTGTTTTTATATACCTCGTCCGTCAATCCGAAGTTCTCGGTATATTCTATGGCTTGCGTAGCGCGTCCGATAGATTTGTACCAGTGCTCCCACGTAGACGCGAATGATGGCGTCGTTGATGTATAGGTTAAGGCATCCAGGATATCTTTGTCTGTTCCTGTGTCCGTTGCCGAACTGCCCTTGTCAGCATTATCAGATATTATTTCTGTAATACCCAAGTATGCGAACCCATAGTTCCAGTCTGTGAACATGCCGTATACCCCGTTTATAAACGTTTCCGGTTGGTATACTTCATTACTATCATCTGCTTCCACGATTTCTTTGGAAGGTACGTTCAGAAAGTCTTTGGTACAACCTTGAAAAAGAAATCCTGCGGCGATGAGTAATGCTATATTTAATGTTTTAAGTTTCATTTGTTTTCTAGCTAGGTTATTAGAAAGTAAGATTTAAACCAAACAAGAAATTTCTTGTTGTTGGATACGCTGACAATTCGACACCAGCAGTTCCTGCCGGGCGTGCATCATCCTGATTATTGCTGGATGAGACACCAGATATTTCCGGGGAGACACCAGAATATTTCGTGAACATCAGTGGGTTTTGTGCTGAGAAGTAGATCCGTAATTTCGAGTTTTCGGAATACAACTTATTAAAAGTATAGCCTAACGTTGCATTATTAATACGGAAATAGCTCCCTGATTCTAGATAGTAGCTGGAAGCATAGGTATCTCGCGCTGCCCCAGGGTTGGTGTTGGAAGGATTGCTTGCTGTCCAACGTTCGTTAAACGTGTCTTCGGTGATATTCTCACCGCCGTTGATGCGCGTGCCTTTCAACGCATTATAGATTTTGTTTCCAGCAACGCCATATCCGTACACCGAGAAATCGAAGGCTTTGTAGTTCATGCCAATGTTTATACCATAAGTCGAGGTCGGGATAAATGAGCCGAAGAATACCTTATCGCGGTTGTCAATAGCTCCATCTTCATTTTGATCCTTATAGCGAAGGTAGCCCGGTAAAGCAGCACCTGGCGTCGCTCCAGCAGCTATTTCTCCTGTGTTTTGCCAAACCCCTTCTGTTTCCCACATCCACCAAGCATAAATTGGTTGTCCAACACGTAGTTGTTTCGTGATTTCTCCATTCGCCAAGCTTCCACCGATACCTCCATCGTAGGCCGGAACAACTTCTGTAACTTCGTTTTTATTGTACGAATAATTTACGCTGACGTTGTAGTTGAAGTTATCGTTGACCGCCTTGTTCCAAGACACTAACGCCTCGATACCTTGATTGAGGACCTTTGCTCCATGTGCATAGAAGTTTTGAGAAAACGGTGAGTTCAGTGTAGGCGTTACGTCCAAAATCGTATTCCTGTTCATCTTGTGGTAATAGTCGATGGAACCAGTCAGCTGGTTGTTTAAGAAACCGAAGTCCACACCAAAACCTGTTTCGTATGTTTTTTCCCAGGTTAGGGGTATAGCAGGCGTTCCAAATGAAGCACCATAAACCAATTCCTGACTTGGACCTAAGACGTAATTGTTATTATTGATACCCGCGCCGCCATCTGTTCCTGGAGAAACGATGATTTGTGAGATATTAAGTGGTATGTCTTGGTTACCAAGCACACCCCAGTTACCTCTTAATTTAAGCAGGTTTACCCAGCTTGCATTTTGCATGAACTTCTCATTACTAATCGTCCACCCCGCACCGAATGATGGGAACGTACCCCAATACTCGCCAGAGGCACGGAATACACTGGAACCATCTCGGCGAACAGTACCTGTTAAGTAATAGCGGCTATCAAAGTTATATTGTGCACGGGCGAAGTAAGAAGCCAACGCACGATGTGTAAACTCGCGCTGGTCTACTGTTCTTGGATACTGGCCAGATACGTGAAGTAAGTTCCAATATTGCTCTTGGGCCGGCAAATCATAACCAGTTAAAGCGGTTCTGTTTCCTATACCGAACTCTTCTCTGGACATACCCAAGGTTGCGTCCAGGTTGTGTTTGCCGAAGCTTTTCTGAAATGTCAAGAAGTTCTCCCATATCCAGCGGAAGGTTTCTTCTTGCTGCAGGTTGAGTCTGTTGTAAGCAAACGACGCTGACGCTGGATTTTGTGCTCTTAAGCGTTCAAATTCCGCTTCTGTTTGCGTAGGTGATTCATTCAAGTAGGCATCACGTATGTCTTGGAAAGAGCGACCGCGCGTCCAATATTTTGTTGCGCCTACGCGTGAATTTACTTTAAGGTAGTCTGTAATACGAAACTCGCCCTCAAAGCCACCTTGCAAGGTCGTCGATTTTTGCAATTCGTTGTAGCGGCTGATATCATAAACCGGATTACCTATGGAATTTAAAACACGGATATCGCCAGATTCGTAGTCGATCAAACCAGTCTGTGCGTTTAATATAGGACGTCCAGCTCTGCCGTTCGGATACCATACCGGACTTAACGGTGTTTGACGATATGCTGTGTTGAAGGCGCCATTTGGCTTGATTTTGTTATCCGTAAAGGTAAGGTTCAACGTTTGATTGAACTTTAATCTTCCTTCTAAGAATTTATAGGTGTTATTGTTCCGAATAACATTACGTTTGAACTTAGCGCCTTCAAGTAACCCATTCTCTGTGAAGTTATTGAAACTTAAAAAGTAATCTACGGCTTCAGATCCGCCGGAGAGGCTTACCGCATTATTAAATACAGTTCCCGTCTTTAAAATTTCATCATACCAATCCGTATCGTAGGGTTGTCCTGTTGATTGAATTTGGTAACCCGCGTTTATTGCAGCGAGATTTTCACTAACGTAAGTCGCATATTGGCTACCATTCGCCATTTTTACCGGATTCAAGATATTTTTTATACCGGAGTAACTTTCGTAGTTGATTCGCAAGAACCCTGCTTTACCCTTTTTAGTTGTGATGATCACAACACCATTCGCAGCCCGTAGACCATAGATCGACGCCGACGAAGCATCTTTTAACACATCCATCGACTCGATATCCGTTGGGTTGATATTATTAATATCGGCAACGGGCATACCATCAACAATGTATAAGGGGTTCCGACCGCTAAGCGCAGTACCTAAACCACGGATGATCACGTTAGGGGAGGAGCCGGGGGCGTCTGAAGCAACGATATTTAGACCCGCTACTTTACCTTGAACGGATTGCATGGCTGACAAAGCCGGTTGCTTCGCGATCTCATCTGCTTTTATAGAAGAGATAGCACCGGTCAAGTCCGCTTTCTTTTGCGTACCGTAACCGATAACCACCACTTCCTCCAACGCTTGATCATCACTAATTAAGAATACATTGAGATTCGTTTGATTACCGACCGTAACAGATTGCGCCGTGTATCCGATGAAGCGGAATGTAAGGGAATCGGTCGCGTTCGCTTCGATCGTGAAGCGGCCCGCCGCATCGGTTTGTGTATTTTGACCGCTACTGGCAGACACCGTCACTCCAGGTAGTACGAATAGCGATCCGCTATCCTTGACTGTACCGGTGACGGTTTTAACCTGTGCATACCCAAATGACAGGATAGCGGCTAAAAACAAGAAGAGTGTAAATAACTTCCTCATAAAGCTAGTTTGTTTTAAATTGTTTGTTTGTTGTAACAGTAACTGGTCTTGTAACACAGTGTTTATAATTAAAACAAAGATGTGATGTATTCGTTCAGCATCGAAATTATTTGATTTCACATTACTACTTCACTATTTTTCCACCGCTACAATGCCTGCCGTGCTTATTGTTTAAATATATGGTAATGAGTTTTTTATATACGGTGAGTGATTGCTCAAATTCTTTTCCGGTGTGTAGTAAGTACACTAATACGGTGTAGTAGTGTTGATGTAGTGATTTTTAGCGTTTGCGAGGTATATAGGAGGCGTGGAAAAATGATTTAGCAAGGTGTTACAACGCGAGTCGCTGCAAAATATTGTATGAAATAAGTGATTTATGTTGGTTGTTGCGAAAAGTACCTTAGTTAAGCGTTTTTTTGTGCATTATTGAATTAGTTTGGCCCACATT
This sequence comes from Sphingobacterium paludis, assembly GCF_004364125.1. Lineage (GTDB taxonomy): Bacteria > Bacteroidota > Bacteroidia > Sphingobacteriales > Sphingobacteriaceae > Sphingobacterium > Sphingobacterium paludis. The sequence goes on from NZ_SNZV01000001.1 coordinate 428,870, forward strand.
CGGTGGTTCGACCTCTTTTCCGAACGTCAAAGCTGCATGATGCTTTTGGGAATAGTCCAAGATAATCATGTGCATGCTGAGAAAAGGCGATACCGTATAGTATATTCACACCTATCCAAAAAGGTGCAAAGTGAGGGGCATATATTATAGCTCCAATAGAAATTCGCTGAGGTTTTTCTCTGTTGGGAGATTGAATTTTTTACGTAGCCGATAGCGTCTGATTTCAATGCCGCGCGTGGTGATGTTCATCAGCGAGGCCATATCTTTGCTGGACATATTTAGTCGCAGATACGCGCATAGTTTTAGATCGTTGGGCGATAAGCCCGGGTAGTCGGTTTTTAATTTTTTGAAGAAGTTTTCATGTGACTCGTTGAAGCTTTTTTCAAATAAATCCCAGTCGCGCTCGTCACTTCGCGCGTTGTCGATAAGCTTGTTTACTTTCTGGAGCTGATCTTGTGATAGCTTTTTTCCATCACGGTCTTTCACATTCAGCAACTCTTCATGCAGGTTATTGAGGAGCTCATTTTTATACACAATATTGGTCGCGGCATTGGCCAACTCCCTGTTTTTGGCTTCCAGTTCGGTAGTCAGCTGTTCGTTTTTCAGTTCCATGAGCTTTTTCTCGTTCTGTTCGCTCTCCTTGCGCAGCAGCTCCTGCTGGCGCAGTTGCAGTTTGTTTCTGATCTCTAGTTTATCGCGCTTTATTTTTTCAATGATCATCTTGCGCGCAAAAACAAAAGCGACGACCGTCAGTAGCACATAAAGCAGCAGTGCTGGCCATTGCAAGTACCAAGGTGGCAGGATTTGGAAGGACAGCGAAGTGATTGCTGAAACGAGGCCGTTCGCGGCGATGATGCGAACGTTAAACGTATAATTTCCGGTGTGCAGATTGGTAAAATCAATATAGGGTATTTCCGTAGGAGCCGACCATTCTGTCTGCAAACCTTCCAATAGCGATTGATATTTTACGGGTGTATTGCTATACCATGGCGATGCAAATTGGATGCGGATGTTATTTTGATCGTACGATATAGCGCGCTCCGGATCCAAATAATGCAGCGTATCGCTAGCGTTTAAGATCTCTTGCAAACCCATGATCAGTGGCTTATTGGGTTTTTGGGCTTGCTTTTTCTTGAGATCATAAAAGGCGATACCATTGTCCAGACCAAATAATAACTTATCGCCCACCGCTTCCACAACTTCGTAGTTTTTCATGACAATATCTTGTAAGCTATTGAAGCTTGAAGAATCGACCACGATCTGATTGCTCTGCGGGGTTACTTCGGCAAAACGGCCCTCCTGTGCAAACATGTAGCTGTTTTTTCCAAGCGGACTAATCTTTTTGGCTCTCGCGAAAGAGCCAAGAGCACTGTTTAATTCTTCGTAAGGCTTGAAGCGCGATAATACGCCATCATACAAGAAAATGCCCTTATCCGTAGCGAACACAATGTTTTGCTGTACGGTGGCCGGTGTAATGCGTTGTATGTTCGGAAAATCTTTGCTAAATGAAAACGTCTTGAGCGTGCTCACCGTTTGATAGGGAGGCGCGAACTCCACCAACTGTATGGCGTTGTTGAAAACCACCCAAAATTGATTGTCGTTCCGCGGATAAACGCTGATCACCGCGGTTTTGGGATCGTTGTATTTTTGTTTCAACAGCCAGGCCCCCTTATTTTCGAACAGGGCCAAACCCGTATAGTTACCCTGTAGAAACAGCTGTGGATCTTTGGGCAGCTGGATGTTCGACCAACCGCCGGTCCAGCTTGAAATGCGTGTGATATTACTTCCGTCGACTAGAAATGTGCCATCATTGTGTCCGCATACGAGCTGCCCATTAAATACATCCAGGGTCCAAACCTGTCCTTGAGATCCTGCGATAAATTCCAATTTTAGCGGTGTCATCGTCGCGCCATCAGACCAATTGCTGTAAAAGAGGCCTTGGTTGGTGCCAAGATAGATGCGACCTTGGAATACCTTAATAGCATACACCGTCCCGATTTCGCCAAAAATATCGCGGTAGTAATAGAACGGGGAGTTTACCTCGATGCGGTCTATGCCATTATCCAGCCCAGCCCAAATGTTACCTTGCCTATCCAAGGTCATGCTCAACACGGTATTGTTTTGAAGGCCGTTGCGTTTATGGATATGTTGCAGTAACCGACCTTCTTTATCAATAATGAAAATACCGTTTTTGATCGTTCCGAAAGCAAAAGTGTTCCCGTCAATTTTCAATCCATTATTCAATTGCGCCTCTTTAAGCAAGGTGTTCACCGCAGATTCCGGTTTCCAAGCTTCAGCGCGGCCGTTAGCATCGAGCAGATATAGACCTTGCTTGGCCGTACCTACTAAAAATTGCTGCCCATCAAAGGGAAGAACGGTAAGCACATTGCGCAGGCTACTGGAAAGCTTGGCGAAATCCTTTCCATTCCAACGTTCCAATCCCGAAGGGATGCGCTCCATCCAGATCGTTTTATCGACCTGATGTGCAAAAAGGAAGGGTTCGCCATCGCCGTAGCGCACATCAACCTTATTGTTTTCGTAAACATAAAATTTGGAAAAAGATTGAAAGATAACGCTTCCATCTAGAAACAAGATTTTCCAGATCTCGTCGTTTTCGAGGATCTCGGGCTTCACCAAACGCGAGAGGTTGTGGTATTGCAATGTGCTTCCTTTTTTCTCGAAGTAACCAAACTCTTCTTTTCCGCCCACGAAAACATCGCCGTTGGCGGCGACAGCCACGCTACGGGTAAAGTTCTTATTGCTTAAGGGGTAGAGATCCCAATAGGCGCCATTAAAAGCGATTAATCCGTTGTTGTTGGCGGCATACATAATACCATCCTTCCCTTGGGCGATGCTCCAGTTTTGGTTGCCCGCCTTGTATTGCGATTTTGTATAGTTCTGCACAAACGGACTGCCCACCGAGGGAATGGATTGCGCAAAGCTGTATACAGCATTCAGAAAAGCAATTGAAAAGATTATAAAACGAACCATAGCTACCATCTCACAAGAGCGCAATTTACAAACTCGACGTCTTTTAAACAAAATCTTATTGGGCCAACAAATTCTAAAGAGGATTTAAGTATTATTGTGCTATGATTGCATACGCGAATGCCAAGGTCAATATCGGATTACATATAATCGATAAGCGAGCGGATGGATACCATTTGCTGGAAAGTATTTTTTATCCCTATCCGATTTACGATATCATCGAGCTTTATCCAAAAGCGTCTGGAAAAACCAGTCTGGAAATCAGCGGTATCGACTTGGTGCCCGATGCGAACAATTTGTGTTTGCGTGCTTACCACCTGCTTTCGGAACGCTATTCGCTGCCGCCCGTGCACATTCATTTACACAAGCAGATTCCGTTTGGTGCCGGCTTGGGAGGCGGCTCCTCTGATGCAGCAACGGTGCTAAACATGTTGAATGCGCAATTTGCGATCGGATTATCGGATCGTGAATTGTGTATAGAGGCCGCACGGCTGGGTGCAGATTGCCCCTTTTTTATCGTCAACAAACCCATGTATGCTACGGGTATCGGTACGGAGCTTACTCCTGTGGATCTGGATTTGTCCGGAAGATATATGGTGCTTATCAAGCCGAAGGTGCATGTATCTACTGCAGAAGCCTACCGTGGTGTTTCGCCAAGATCTGCTGAATTCAACCTTATCGATTCCGTGAAGCTTCCGCTGCAAGATTGGAAGTTTTACGTAAAGAACGATTTTGAAGACAGTATTTTCCTGCAGTATCCCGAGATACAGGAAGTCAAGTTGTTCCTGTACGAACATGGCGCGGTATACGCCAGCATGTCTGGTTCAGGGTCAACCGTGTATGGTATTTTTGACGAGGAGGTGCTATTAGATGTGCCTGAACAATTGGGAACGGTTTACTATCCGAAGGCTATACAGTAGGGGCCTTCACTTATTTTTATTTCCACGCTTTGTCTTACGATATGCCGGGATGTAAATTAACTTGTGATTTTACACGGCTGATGTTTGCTCGGATTTTTAGCTAGAGCATACCAGTTGTGCGGAACACCATCGATTTCGAAAACGTTTGTAAACGTAAATCCAACCTTTCTCAAGACGTTATTTGATCCTTTATTTTGGCAGTCAGCTATGGCCACGATTTCCTTCAATCCTAATGTGTTAAAGCCGTAGTCGAGTGTAGCTATCGCCGCTTCGGTCGCAAATCCTTTTCCCCAGTAACGCTTGATGAATCGGTAACCAAGATCGTAATAACGTATGTGGCCATTCTGTTCTTCGGTAATATACTTAAGGCCTGCCCATCCTAGAAAATCATTCGTGCGCTTGTCAATAACGGCCCATCTCCCTATACCGTAATCGACGTATTGCTTTCTTATAAATTCAATGATAGCCGGAATTTGCTCGATGCTTTTTACCGGGTTGTTCCCTAAATAGTGATGCACGGCTGGATCAGCATCCAATTCAAACATGCCGTCTATATCTGCCGGCAGTATCTCTCTTAAAATTAGGCGCTCTGTTTCTACGTATATCTTCATAATTGCTGTTTTTTTATCCGTAATTTCCGCCGATGCGGCTAAATATTTTTTTGGGTTGCCAAATGGTTTCACGCCCGTAGGTCATCCTTACTGCCGTTGTATCTTGCTTTTCAAATCCATTTTGCAATAGAAACGTTATCGCTATGTCATTATCTGCCGGTACAACAGCGACATCATTTGCACTATATTTAAGTGCCATCAGGGAAAGACCAGCATGGGCTGTTGCTGCATATATCGGGCCTTGTCCCAATTTTGGAAAATAGTAACCTTCCACTAGACCTTCCTTCTCAAAAACAATAGATTGGTTTAGGTGCCCTTCAATAAGTTTTTTCCTATTCTCTCCATTGATTTCCAAATCTAGCTTTAAGATTTGTTCATAAAGATCAGGCCTTGCAGGCTTTAATTGGTGCGATACCTGTTTTGAAATCCATGCATGCGTTCTTTTGAGAAACTGATAGGGACCTACCATTTTAAATCCTGCCTTTTCATATACCGGAACACCAAGGTCTGTCGCTATGAGATTAACAGACGATGCATCATTTTTGCTCGCTATCTCGAGTAGGTTTTTAACAATTTTATATCCAATACCGCGACCTCGGTACGATTCGTCTACGATGATGTGTGCTAGCCATGCAGAATCGCTATGCAGTATAGCTGCGCCGATACCAACGATCCTGTTCTTGTCGACAACCTTTACCGGTTTGCAAAAATCATGGAGACAGTACTGCAGTAAATTGATGTTGATGTCACCCCAACCCGAAGGTTGAAGGTGCTGGGTGTGTGGTAAATCTTGTATGTTAAGACGTTGTACTTGCATATTTTTTTGTATTAAGCGGCCAAATTGTCTCGAAGTATTCGCAAACCAATTCCATCGTTGGCGTTGGTTGTATGCCGTGATTGCTCAATTCCCGAAGGTAGTAATCCCAATGTACTTGCTTCCAGTACGCCAAGCTTTTATCTCCTTCGCCTTCAATAAAGGCATATGTAGCCGTGATATCTTTAAATTGCACAATAGCAACTTTAGTGGTTTTGATAATCGCCTGGGGGTTGCCATACCAATCCGTTATGACAGCAATATCACCGACCGCGGGAAGTTTTTCGTTAAAAATCTGTAATGATGATACCGCGTGAGTCGTTGCGCGTTTGATCCCTTTTTGTACAAGTTCCGCACAGTCATTTGCGTCCTTTTCGTTATCGCAGAAGTAGTAACAAACGGGGAGGGGAACGAGGTTATATAGAGGGTTTCGCTTTTGAAACTCCGCCCAGTATTCTTTTGCAATGGCTTTTTTCATATTGGTATCTTATGGTAACGGGATATTAAATCAATATCCCTTAAGGCTTATCGCTTTCCTCTTCTACAATACATTTTCATAATGCAATACCTGTGGAAATGGATCATAATAGTCATGCAGTAAAGACTTCCACTGCAAGTATTGTGCTGATTGCCGAAAGCCGACTTCGTGAGCCTCGATGGAAACCCATTCAACCAACAGAACGTATTGATGTTCAACTTCCACACATCGCTTTAAGGTATGTTGTATATACCCGTCTATCGCAGAAATATATTGTCCTGCTGTCTTAAAATCGGCTTCAAACTTCTCGGATTGGCCCGGTTTTACGTTTAATATGGCAACTTCTAGTATCATCGTGTATTATTTGTACTGTGTTTATTCGAAGGTTTTAAGTTCTCCATCTGTAAATTGAAAATGATAATATTTGCCTCTGTTGTCGATAATGCCTGCTAAAGGATTCGGCTGAACAGCAACGTCGCTTGGGAACCAGATTTCTTTCACCAGATAGTTTGGTAACAAAAACAGCCCTTCCTGCGATCCGTTGGCAGCAAACCTTTCTTGGTCGCCTTTCCATAAACGCGTTCCGAAAAAAGCTTCAAGCTGCTTATTCATTTTGTAAATATCATCTGTCGCCAATCCAATCTCATTAACGCAGAGAAAGCTGGTGATGTTAAACGGCTTGTCGGCGTGGTTTTTCAGATCATGGCGCACGATACATTCTGCAATATTTCCAGCAGCATCATAAAAATAAAAAGAATGCGCATTCCACGTATCGAAAAAAACAACCTTTTTATCGCCTTCGGCATTGATGATTTCCACTTTTGATGACAACCATTGCATTGCTTCATCCAGTTTGTTAGCAGGAATTAGGAAACAATAGTGATAGCGATAATGTTCAGCACTCCGCGCGAAGTACAGCCTACCTGAACCCAAAACAGATCACTGCTTTCCTCTTGGACGGATAGCCCTAACGTAGCTTCAAAAAAATGCCGTTGCTCAGCTATTTTATTGCTGTACAACGTAAGTTGCTTGATTTTCATAAATTGTGCTATTTCGTTCAAAAAAGGTTAATACTTGCTCGATCGCTATTTTTTGTAATTTACGTACATTTTCTGTTAATCTTCAGTTTTTTTATTTTAATTTTAGCGGAGTTTAGCGTTTTAACCCTTCTAGTAATTACTTTTTTTGATGGAACCTTTATCACATGAAAATTTTACAAACCATCCTTACGTCAATTATTTTTATGCTTTCGACTACGCTGTATGCACAGGTTGATATAGGTAGAACTATGATATTCAAGAAATCGGCTCCCTCTACTGGGGGTGTTAAAATAGGAGATTCTAGGCAGATTGTTGTTAACGCTCTTGGCAATCCTAGCGCTATTACTAAAGAGTATTCGGATTTCGATGAAGCCTACATGGAAGTGTTAAACTACCCAAACACGAAATTGTTCATATTAAACAGCAAGCTAGATGGAATAATTATAAATGGATTTGCTGGCTCTCCATTCACCGTCGGGACAAGTTCACAAAAAATAGATAAAGACTTCAGGGCTTTGTATGGAAATTTTGAAGGACAAACGACAAAAGTCCTTCAGATAACTTCTGGAGGAAAAGGTATTGATTACGCTATATCTATTAATTACAGTACGGGTGTATCAAGGTTACCAACAAGCGGCGGTGGTAGGGGGGGAGCTGGTGGCTGGAAAGAAATCATTACATTTAGGGAGGTTAATAGTATACATATTGTTGGAAACTAAATTCTCATGGTAAAACCCCACCGTCGCGCGCCATTTATGGCAATAACGTTTGGGTTTCCAGTACATGGAAAATAACTACATCATATGAAATACTTTGTAATGTTTTTGTCTCGACACTGTCAGCTAGGTCTCAGGAAAGGGCGAAAGACGTGATGGACGTATTTTTAAGAAACATCAAAGATGCTGTCTTGGAAAATATAAAACACGACTACGGTCAGTTAATATTTGACTCCAAGGTAAGTGTCGGTTTAGATACGACCAACGTGTTTTCGAAAGGAATTGGGGAGACTAAATTTACCAACGTCCCATAGACTCATTTTACGGAAAGAACCTCTTCGATTATGATGTGAAGATTCAGTTTGATAATTCTGATTTTGGCAACAAAAAATTTGGTGTATACGGTGAGACTTACGTAGAGGAAAAAGATAAAAAGTTAAAAAAAGAGCGAGAAAGTATACAATACATCCTCGATAACTTTAATATTCCGCAAACGAGAATGTATAAGTAGTAAAGTTACCATTTGCAGCAGCAGCAGCAGCAATATAGTAATGATACCTATCATGCTCATGTCGCTTTGCCAAGCGTGATATCCGCGGCATTTGATCCTAGCAATTACGATGCACAATGGTATGAAGAAAATGATACGAAAAGCGGAAAGACATATGTAGACGGATATAGTGTTTATCCCTAACTATTAAAACAGATGAAAGATCTTCTTTTGCTAATAACTGTTTTGGCACTACTCGTGCTTAGTGCTGCTTGTGGCGATAGAATGGATCGGCCTATACCCGGTGGGGAGGACTCTTTACACTATTTTAATAGTTCAGAGTACAAGGTAATTCGCAAACTGCCTGACTCTGTGGGGTTTCGAATACGGTCTACTCGGCTAGAGGGTAAGTCTAAAAATAGGCTGATATTGGATGTGACAATGAGTAAGGATGTTTTAGGGTATGATTTTCCAATTGTATATGGCGCGCAAAGTTATAGCGGAGCGACTATAAAGCCTAAAAGTATATCTATGGGCGAAGAAGCGGAACCCATCCTAAACAAGCGTTTAAAATACATGATATTCGGACTGCGATCTGGAAGTACTCGTTTATATCTGCGGCTTCCGAATACGGACAGCGTTCTATTTGAACTTCCTGTCCGATGGCGCGATAGCAAAGAGTAACGGATGAGACATCGCTTATTTTTGGCCAACATGTCAATGTTGCTTTTGCTAAGTGCCGCTTGTGGCGATAGAATGGATCGGCCTATACCTGGTGGGGAGGACTCTTTACACTATTTTAATAGTTCAGAGTACAAGGTAATTCGCAAGTTACCGGATTCAATGGGCTTTCGAATACGTTCTACGAAATTAGATGGCGAATTTAAGGATCGAATAATATTAGAAATGGTTGTGAGTAAGGCTCTTGATGGCTATAGTTTCCCTATAGTATGTAGCGGGAAAAATAACAATAATGGCAAAACCGTAAAACCTATTGAAGCGATTGCTCACGACGAAACAAAAGCTGGAGCTATGCTTAATAAACGATTGAAATACATTATTTACGGGGCAGGATCTGTTTATACTCGCCTATATCTACGGCTTCCAGGACAAGATCGTGTTTTGTTCGAACTTCCTGTCCGGTGGAAAACAAAAAAAGAATAGCGGATGATTTTATTGGGTTTTCAATATGGTATCAAACAGTTCATTTCGGATTAGTAATGCGCCTCGTGTTTATCTTTTAGTAATAACGTCATGTTCTTATCTAACCCTTCACTTAAGTCCCAGGAAGGAACGAGGTCAACGATGGTAGTTTCTAATAAATATGAAGAGGTCTATTTTAGAAAATATAAAAGGTGACTACGGTCAGTTTATATTTGACTCCTAGGTAAGTGTCGGTTTGGATACGACTAATGTGTTTTTGAAAGAAATTGGGGAGACTAAATTTACTAACGTTCCGATAGACACGTTTTACGGAAAGAACCTCTTCGAGAGTTCATCGGGACTGGTTCGGGACATCTTCGGCCGGGCTTCGGGTCGGCTTCGACGGTGCTTCGAGAGCATGTCGAACAACAGTCGAATGGTTTTGATAATCGCCTGGGGGTTGCCATACCAATCCGTTATGATAGCAATATCACCTACGGCGGGAAGGTTCTCGTTATGAATGTGTAATGATGATACCGCGTGAGTCGTTGCGCGTTTGATCCCTTTTTGGACAAGTTCCGCACAGTCATTTGCGTCCTTTTCGTTATCGCAGAAGTAGTTACGAATGGGGAGGGGAACTGGCTTATATTTGGGATTTCGCTTTTGAAACTCCGCCCAGTATTCTTTTGCAATGCCTGTTTTCATATTCGTGTTTTATATACTAAATACAAGTGGTGAAGGATACTTCGATAGAAATTAAACAAATCATCTCGTTTTTATCTGCTTTACATGATGCTCGAAATGTGCTACGTAATCAGTTGCTAAAAATTTCAATGTTTGTCCATTTGCGATGATATAGATCTTGTTTAATTTATTATTGTCAGATTTAGATAAAGATAGTATATTGGAAATACATCGATAAGCCTGAAAATTATTAAAATTGTGATTGGTTTTTACAAACTTATCAATAAAAGTTATAAGAAAAATCATTGCAGCAGAAAAGTGGAATAAGGTATGGCAGCGGACTTAACTACATCGCCTATTGATAGGCAGAATATATTGAACAACCCTGAAGCTCTGGATAACATCCAAGAGTTCTTGGGTATCACGGGCATGCTTTATGATGGGCAATATCGGTTTACGACGACACAGTTGTCGGATTTTTTTGATGTGTCCGACCGGACTATTAAACGCTATGTTGAAAATCATTTGCAGGAACTGGAGCATAATGGCTACTGTGTGTTGCGGGGAGTGAAATTGAAGCAATTCAAAGAGCTATTTGGCCATTTGATCTATCAAGAAGTGGATCTCAGTTCTGATAGGGACACGAATGTCCCTATCAGAAAGAAATTGACTGATAAACAGAACTTAAGCAAGGTAAATAAGCTCTCTTTGTTTAATTTTCGTGCCTTTCTTAACCTAGCGATGATACTCACAGACAGTGAGCGCGCTAGATCTATCCGTAGCGCTATCCTCGATGTGGTACTTGATCTAGTAAATAAAAAATTAGGAGGATCTGTGAAGTACATCAATCAGCGCGATGATGAGTATTTGTTAGCAATTGTGAAGGAACCGAAATACCGGAAAGAGTTTACCAGTGCACTCAGTAGGTACTTGAATATGGGAAATGTAAAGTATAAGCTCTATACGGATGCTATATATCAAGCTATTTTTAAGGAAAAAGCAAGTGAATACAAAGACCTGCTGCAGCTAGATGAAAAAGAGAATGCTAGAGAGACAATGTATGCAGAGGTATTGAAACTTATTGCATCATTCGAGATCGGTATAGCAGATGAAATGAAAGACGAGCACAATCGCATCGGCCGAAAATTGGAACCTGCCGAATTGAATGCTTTGATTCACCGGTTTGTGAATCGTCGCCATTGGGAGCCTCAATTGGAGGATGCGCGTGTAAAGATGGCCTCAAGGGATTATGGTTTCCGCGATGTAGTGCATAAGAAACTTGAAAACTATATCGATAGTATTTCGATAAATGATTATCAAAAATTTTTGGGTGAGCAAAGTAAAAGCCTCCAAGAGCAGATTGATGAGAATATTGAGATTTTCAAACGTCTAAAAGATCGTTAGCGGATGGGTGTTCAATACTTCGATGTGGCACATGCCATTAAAGTGCACGATGATATTATCGATAAATCGGGAGGGCTTCATGGTATTCTAAATGAAGGGTTGCTGGTCAGTACTTTGGAGCATGTGCAGAATGATCTTTACTATGAAAGCTTTATTGATAAGGCTTGTCATTTATTCTACTCTATCAATAAAAACCACTGTTTTCAGGACGGAAATAAAAGAGCTTCGATAGCGCTGACGGCCTATTTTCTAGAAATTAATGGCCTGGATTTTAAAGTCGGTCAGTTTTTGGTTCAAACGGAAAATATAGCTGTGCATGTGGCAAACAATAAGGTTGACAGGGAACTATTACATGAAATCATTGATTCGGTAGTTTACGAAAGTGATTATTCGGAATCGTTGAAATTAAGCATATTTAATGCGTTGCTTTGACATATAGTCTTTACAGAGGTACATCAATGGATCTCTACAGATGCGCCCAGGACTAATACAGGCTAGATAAGTCCTAATTTTTTTTAATTTTTGTGCGTGATATAAGGAATACAATTTTTATAATAAAATTAATCGATCTGTATAGTAAAAAAAATAGCTGTTTTAGAATGATGAATCATATAGGTTGGATACGCAATATTACCTGATAAAAAATAGTAACGATAATATGAAAGCAACTACAATTGTGTTTTTAAAGTCAAATACAGTATCTACTCATCAAAGTGCACGAATATGCTGCAAGTACAGCGGTACACTGTTCGCTATCCATTCTTCTGCGGCATTAAACTCCAGCCCGTAGTATGCAAAAAATGATTTATAATCCGCTTTGATATAGTCGAATGTGAGTTCAAACGGTCGCAATAACTCGTTAAGCGTATATCGATATTTTTCGCCATCACGGTATTCGTTTTCATCGCCACCGACGGAAACTGCAAGACTAATTTTTTTTCCGGCAACCTTGTAGCCGCTTTTGCTCCCGTACGCCCAACCATGCGTCAGCACCTCGTCCAGCCACTTTTTAAGGAGGGGTGGGCTCGAGAACCAATAAAATGGAAACTGAAAAATAATCGTATCATGTTGTTCTATCAGCTGTTGTTCGGCAAGCACATCGATTTGCTCATCTGGATAGCGTTCATAAAGTTGGTGCATGGTGAATGTATCCGGATACTTTTGCAATTCCTCAACCCATCTTTTATTGATCACGGAATGTGCCATGTCTGGATGCACGATGATCACTAATGTTTTTCTTTCTTTCATTTTTACGTTTCGTATACATACAAAATTAACGCTTGTGTCCGTGATCATGTATATTAGCAGCTTATTGTAAGCTACTATAAAAAATGTAAGGCATGTCTAAGATTAAGGAAACATCGAGCAATTTCGCGAATAAATCAGCGCTATCAGACGAGTGTCCAGAGGTGTATGCTGCTCAACTTATTTCCGGGCAGTGGTCATTGGCTATCTGTTCTTGGTTGCTGATGGGCAAGTTGCGCTTTAGCGAATTAAAGAATCGGTTACCCAATATAACCGAGCGTATGCTGGCTCTACAATTGCGGAAATTGGAAGATAACGGAATTATTGCCCGCACCATTTATGCTACGGTGCCTGCGCGCGTCGATTATGAATTGACGGCGATAGGGTACGAACTAAAGCCAATCATCAAGCAGTTGGAGGCGTGGGGCGAAAAGCACAGGTTGCTAAGCACCCAAAACAAGAGAGATCTAGCTTGATCACGCTATAAAAAAAAGAGCAGAGGTTTGGGAACCTGTGCTCTTCGCGATCAAATGTATATAGAATAGTTGTTGTATTTTAAGATGCTTGGCTGAGCTCTTGTGTCTCTTGCTCTTCCTCTAAGATGGCCATCAACAATAGATAGTAGCCTTTATCCAATCCTAGTTTTGCTGCGTGTAGTTCTAAATTTTCCATGGCTCTATGTTTTAAGTTTAATGTTTCTGTTTGTTACGAAGATAGTTTCAAAGCGTGTGCCAAATTCCCATCTACGAGTTGAATCCGCACTTACCGGCCATGATAAAAGGTGTTTTTCGTTTTAAATGGTATATTATTCAGCACTCACGTATTAATACTCATTTCATAGTCACTGTTTCGGTAAGAAATCATTGTTTCCGTGATTTACGCTGCGGCATGTTAGCTTTGTATCTGATGTTAGAGGCTAATTTCAATTTAAGAACAAACAAATCGTAGGTTTCCAAACTGTGCGTCATCTGATGCCGTCGACAACAAAAAAATCTATGCTGCATAAAAAAAGCAAAATCAGATGATTTCGCTTTTCGAATTAAAATATATGTGTATATGTATAGTTTTCCTTTAGCAGGCTTGCGGCAATTCAACCGCTTCTTCATATTCCTCTAAAATAGCCATCAATAATAGGTAATAGCCTTTATCTAATCCTAATTTTTTTGCTTTTGTTTCTATATTTTCCATGAGGTGTAAAGTTTAGTTTCTATTTCTGTTTCTTATGTCTAATCCTTTCCAAACGCTGTGCCATAGTTACCAATTTTTGGCACTACCGCATTTCTTGGCGATCATTCAAGTGCTTATCGTGTTCAAATTGCGCGAATGTTGTATCCACTGCGATAAATACGTGAGTTTGGTGTGCACTACGATGTGATTAATCCGGAGAAAGGCCTAAAAAGGCGTGAAAATGCCTGATACCTCGCTGATAACTGCATATCATACCGCATAGCAACTACGTGACAGCTGCCTAAATGCGATGTTTTCCGATAACGCTACCGCTCTTTTAATCGGACGATTCGTTGCAATACTGTAAGTTATGCCTTTCCTTTACATATATCAGTTTTGATAATAACTGATCAACATAACATAAACCATAAAGATTATGATACGTAAAAGTTATCTAAAAGAGCTCGGACCGTGGGGGCTTTTATGTGTGCTGCTCCTGCTATCATCTCCTGCTGTTCAGGCGCAACAAGCAAGCACAAAACGCACGATCACCGTGACCGATCTCGACAGCAAGGGAGCCCTGCCAGGCGCTACCGTCATCAACCTTACATCAAAGGCATCAGGAACGACATCAGCCGCCGGTGTTTTGGACATGGACGCCACCGCGGGCGATTCGATAACGGTGCGGATGATAGGATACATCAGCTCCACCGTCGTTGTGGGCACGGATGTGCTTGTGAAGGTCGAACTGATCCAAGAGCGGGAAAGCATTGGCGAGGTCGTTGTCACCGCGCTAGGTATCAAGCGTGAAACAAGGGGGCTCACGTTTGCGACGCAGCAACTCGGCGCAGAAGCGGTAAACGACGTACGCGATAACAGCGGAAACGTGATGACGAGCTTAACGGGAAAGGTGGCAGGTGCTACCGTAACCACCTCATCCACCGGACCGGGAGCCGCGGTAAAGGTTGTCCTCCGAGGAAATAAATCGATCTCCGGAAACAACAATGCTTTAGTCGTTGTGGATGGCGTACCCTACGATAACTCGCCGGGCGTGCAAGCTACTGGTACAACACCGAACTACGGAACGAGCGATGGTGCGGCCAACATTAATCCAGACGATATTGAATCGGTAAATATTCTCAAAGGCCCATCAGCAGCGGCGCTCTATGGCAGCCGGGCCGCCAATGGAGCTATTATCATTACCACCAAGCAAGGCCGCTCCGGCCGCTACCAGATCGACTACAATGGAAGTGCGTCTGTTGATCAGGTCAATATGCTCGCCCGGTTTCAAAACACGTATGGTCGGGGAAATGGCGGTGTCGCAGGAACAAATGTCGGCGAAAGCTGGGGCGCAGCAGCCACAACCTACAACGAGAATGTGCGTAACGTCTTCCAAAACGCAGCGACTTTCAACAATAGCATCAGTGCCTTTGGGGGTACAGATAAAATCAATGGGTATATGTCGTATTCCAATAACAGCATTGGTGGCATCACACCCGGCAATGATTTGAAGAGAAACACCCTCAATGTGCGTCTGAATACCGAACTGATTTCAAAATTAAAGACGGATGTTAAGCTGACCTATATGAACCAGCAGATTGATAACCGACCACGGCTGGGCGATATGGGGTTGCCTGTTGAAGCCTATATTATGCCGCGGGATTTAAGCGATGAAGAAGCCTTGAATTATGAGACCGTAAACCCCGTTAATGGCCAGCCCCAGCGGGCATATTGGTCGGGATCAACCCTGTATGATAATCCATATTGGAGTTTAAATCGCACAGCAGTACATGAAGTGCGGGATAGGATTACAGCGTTGGGAAGTATCAGCTACGAACTGACCGAGGGGCTAAGTGTATTGGGGCGCTACAGTTATGATAAATACAATGACGTGACCTATGGCTCTTTTTACGACGGCACCGTTTCGCTTGGCGATGTCCGGGCCGGGGGGAAGTACTACGAGACACACAGCAGCTATTGGGAGCAAAATTTAGATCTATTACTCAATGGCAAACACCAGCTAACGGACGACATTCAACTCAATTACAACGTAGGGACAAGCTTCCTTCGCCGAAATTACGATACCTTCCAGAATATGGCCAATGGATTATCCATTCCAAACCAATTCTCTTTCATGATGGCAACAACCCCGGAATTTCTTTTGGTAAACAGGTATGTCAGACAGCTAAATTCCGTGTATGCAAGTGCACAACTGGGTTTTTATGACAATATATTCCTGGATCTAACAGCACGGAATGATTGGTCGTCGACTTTGCCCAGCCCGCATAGCTACTTTTACCCATCCGCGGGACTTTCCGTCGTATTCAACGAGTGGCTCAATATGCCAAGCTGGGTCAATTTTGGAAAGGTGCGCGCGTCCTATACGCAGGTAGGTAACGACCCAGCACCTTATTTACTCAATCAGCTCTATGCTTTTACGCTCGGTGCACAGCGAGGCTTCGTGTCAAGAAGTGCGACCAAGGCTATTCCCGACTTAAAACCGGAACAGACGAAGGCCTTTGAGCTAGGCTTGGATATGAAGTTTTTTGATAGCCGATTATCGTTTGATGCGACTTATTACAAGAGCAACACGATCAACCAATTGCTGTTTCTGGCTTTACCCATGGCAAGCGGCTTCGGAAGGGAGTATATTAACGCCGGAAATATAGAAAATCGCGGTTTCGAGGTGCAACTCTCAGCGACCCCAATCCGCAAAGAAAACTTCTCTTGGGTAACAGACGTCAATTTTTCTACCAACCGCAACACCATAATTGAATTACACGAAACGACGAAGCGGGCAAACATCACCGATAATGCTCGTTACGCGACGGTTGTTGTTAACGAAGGCGAACGCTATGGCGATTTGTATGGCCATGCTTGGGCGCGCGATGCGAATACGGGTAAATTCATTGTCAATGCGCAAGGGCTACCTGTTGTGGAGGCTAACCAAAAACTAGGAAACTTCAATCCGGATGCGCTGATTGGCTGGTCCAATAGCTTTACCTATAAAAACTTTACGTTGCGCGCACTGATTGATGCGCGTATAGGCGGCGAGATTGTCTCCGGAACTGCAGCATACCTTGGTGCTTTCGGCGTCGCTGACTTTACCGAGCAGCATCGCGACGGAAGCTGGGTTATCGATGCGGTAACTGCGGATGGGCAGACCAATACCACCGCCATAACCGCACAACAATTTTGGACCACGGTATCGCAGGCCGGACGCGACGGGTGGGGCGAATTTTTTACTTACGATATGACGAACGTCCGGCTGCGAGAGCTGGCATTAACCTATAAATTTAATCTGGAATCGGTAAAAGCGATCAAGGCAGCGCAAGTATCGCTCACCGGGCGTAATCTGTTCTTCCTCTACCGCGGTAAATCCAAGCTTGATATTCCCGGTTTAGGAAAATTGGATAACCCCATTGATCCGGAAGGCGCTCTGGGAGCAGGAAATTACCAAGGTGTGGAAGTAGGGCTGCCCCCTGCTGTACGGACATTTGGCTTGAATGTAAAATTAACCTTTTAATCGATTACGACCATGAAAAGACATATTGTATACGCCCTTTTAGCAGCCTTATCGCTCAACGCATGCACCAAAAGTTTTGAGGGTTACAACACCGATCCCAATAACCTCACTGAAGTAGGCGAGCGTGAGCGCCCATTTATGTTTGCCAAGGCACAATCCTCTGCAGCGATGAACCGTTCATTCTACCAAACGGTACAGAACCTCGGCCCAGACCTTTACGCGCAATACTTCGCGCTCACGACAACGTCCTTCACGACAGACCGCTATCAGCTTGTGCCCGACTGGCAACGCCGCTTTTGGACGGTCGTTTACGTGGATACCGCTCCGCAACTGAAAAGTATCTTGGATAATGTAGAACCAAATTCCGGAGAAGGGGCGTTGGCCAACATCCTCTGGGTGTATGCTTTCCATCGGCTTACAGACCAATTTGGACCGGTGCCCTATTTTGCAGCGGCAGAACCGCAGCAATCCATCGCCTATGACGCGATGGACCAAATTTATGACGATTTCTTCCTCCGATTGAGCGCAGCGGTAGAAGCGTTGCAAGCACTGCCGGCAGGCACCAGAATCTACCAAGGCTACGAATTGATGTATGATGGCGACATTCAAAACTGGATTGCCTTCGCCAATTCGTTACGCTTGCGCTTGGCACTTCGTATCTCTGGCATTGACGCCGCACGGGCAAGAGCCGAAGCTGAAGCAGCTGTCGCAGCAGGTGTTATGCTGACCAATGCGCAGAATGCATCCCTATTAAAATCTCTGAATGGTAATGATACCAATGGCTTGTCGCAAGTGGGTGCGTGGAATGAGTTTGCGATGAGCTCGACCATCGCTTCCTATTTAAAAGGCTATGAAGATCCACGTTTAGCGATGTATTTCCAGCCGAGCATCAGCACCGGTACCTACAATAGTTTGCGAAATGGCGTAAGCGCTGCCGATCTCGGAAATGTAAGAAATCAAGCCGCTGCCAATTCCAATATCGGGCAGTATTGGGTACAATACAATGGGAATGTACCAGCGGGGATGCTGGTGCAACGCTTTCATGTCATGGCCGCAGCAGAGTCCTATTTCTTACGTGCCGAAGGCGCGTTGAACGGTTGGAATATGGGAGGGGATGCCCGTCAGCTTTACGAAGAGGGCATCCGGACCAGTATGGGGCAATGGGGAATAACCGATGGTGATGCTATTGCAGCATACCTAGCCTCTGGTAATACGCCTGTAGCGCCAGAAGACTTCCATAATTCGCCAGCAGTAGGAACAACGCCTATTGCCTGGTCTACCGATGCGGCGGTACAGCGGGCGCAGATCGGTGTACAAAAGTGGCTGGCTATTTTCCCGGATGGGATGGAGGCCTGGGCAGAATTTCGTCGCTCAGGATATCCTAGCATGTATAACGTCTTGGTGTCTAATAACGCTGATTTACCTGCGGGTAATTTTATCAATCGCTTACCGTATCCATTAACCGAGCAAACGAACAACCTGGCCGAATTGGAACGTGGGCGAGCGCTTCTTGGCGGTACTGATAATGCGGCTACGAAACTATGGTGGGATGTGGACTGACAAGGGATCGGCGGAACTCGCTGAATTAAAGCAGTGGGTAGCTCATCAATATGCAATTTTAGGCGAGCATCGAAAGCTTCATGCGCAGAAGCAATCTATCGCATCCCTTTTACACGAGCTATTGCAGCTCGATAAAACCCCGTTAGCAGCGCTTGAAACACGTATCCTACAGGATAGGCACGAGGAAGACTATACCGTGCGTACGCTTATTTTTCAGAGCCAATCGGGTGTTTTTATTCCTGCAAACCTCTATATTCCCGCTGGGTTGGGGCCGTTTCCTGCGATATTAAATAGCCATGGTCATTGGGACGGGGGGAAAGCTGGCGACATCGTTCAGCAGACCGCCCAGCGTCTGGTGCGTGCTGGCTATGTGGTCTTGTGTATCGATGCCTGGGGGGCAGGAGAGCGCGGAAGCCAAGGGAAAGAAGAATACCACGGTGGGAATTTAGGCGCTTCTCTTTTGGGTATAGGCACATCCTTACTGGCCTTGCAGCTTATCGATAATAAGCAAGCTGTCAATCTGCTTTGCAGCTTACCCTTCGTGGATGAAAATCGTATTGGCGCCGTTGGGGCCAGCGGAGGAGGCAATCAAACACTTTGGATCACTGCATACGACGAACGAATAAAAGCAGCGGTATCCGTTGTTAGTGTAGGTACGTTTGAAGGCTATCTGTTACAACGCAACTGTGTATGCGAGTTATTGCCAAAGGGGTTGTCTGTCTTGGAAGCGAAAGACGTACTCAGCAGCATCGGTCCGCGGTTTGTACACGTTTTAGCTGCATCCAAAGAAGATATTCCTGCATTTCAGCCTGCACAGATGTTGCGTGCTTACGAGGAAGCGCGTGCGGAACAGGAAGCGAATGGAGGTATTCCCTACGTCAGCTATAAGCTGTTTGACGAGGGGCATCATTTCTCGATTGCCATGCAAGAGGAAGCCTTACATTTTTTTAATGAAAAATTAGGGGTGAATGAGGCAAAGACCAAGGGCGCATACAATCGCACAGCACCCGAGGCGCTCAGGGCAACGGCGTTACTGGATGGCAGCTTCGCCCCGCTAGGTACCGTGGATTATGTGCAACATCGGCAGGATCAATCGCTGACGTATCTGAAGAGCAAGGTTAAGCTATCTGAAGATCTACTGCTGACAGAACTTCACCAATCCTTGGCCATTGATGAAAACCTCGATATCTTCGAGGTGGAAAACACATGGGGACAAACGAGTGGGTGGGAGCAGTCATCGCTGACCGTGAAAGGCGGGCGAACCCTCCATGCACTGATCAAAAACGGTAATTCTAGTCTACCTGCACAATTGATTGTGCCGGCGGGGGGTATTGCTTCCGTCAGCGAGGAGGAGATGGCGTCGTTTGTGCAATACGAGGGTGCTGTCGTGCTGATGGATGCTTTTGGCATGCGTGCACAACAGACAGCGCACATGGCTGTATTGGATGATGGTTTGCCGATGTTTCACAGTTTGTCGCGAACGCTGTTGTGGCTAGGCGAGACCTTGATGGGCAGATGGGTGTCTGACATACGCATCGTCGTAAATTTCCTTCGCGGTAAAAGATTAGCACCTATACGTCTGCTTGCCAATCGCGAGACGGCCGTGTCGGCTCTCTGTTACCAAGCACTGTATCGCGATGCCGATGCGTTGGCGCTAACGGAACTTCCGCTTAGCCTCATGCCGCAGCAAGCACATTCATCATCGAACCCGCTTAATATGGCAGCACCTATTCCGGGCATACTTTCTTGGGGTGATGTGTCTATGCTAAGGGCTTTGATAGATGTGCCGATTACAATAAAACTACCGATTGATAGTGCAGGGCATGCTTTGACCAATAAGCAGATCGATGATTTTGCCGACTGGGTGTCGGTGTTGAGAAATAAAATAGCAAAATGAGTGTAACGAAATCAACCAACTTTTTATATGGCAACAGATAGAAGATCGTTTTTAAAGTTATCTGCAATGGCAGGACTGGGTTTGGTCGCGGCTAATGGCTGTAACGTAACGAGTAAAGAACACGAAGACGCAAAATTAGGAAGTATCCTGAAGGAAGCGGAAAAAGAATATGAGCCGATCTTTAATATGTCCGGCTACGGTGCGCCCGCGTTGGAGCGGGTGCGTATCGGCTTTATCGGTGTAGGAAATAGGGGCGCTGCCGCCGTGGAGCGGATGAGTAGGATCGATGGGGTGGATATTCTGGGGATCTGCGATGTTCGGCCAGACAAAGCCGAGGAAGCAAAAAAAAGGATTGTGGGAGGAAGCCACGAAGCAAAAATCTACGCAAACAACGATCAATCCTGGAAGGAGCTATGTGATCGGCCAGATGTGGATTTGGTGTACGTAGCTACCCATTGGGCGCTTCACGCCGACATTGCGGTATATGCGATGGAACACGGCAAGCACGTAGCGTTGGAAATCCCCGCTGCCACGAGCGTAGAAGATTGCTGGCGCCTGGTTATGAGCAGCGAAAAAACAAAGAAACACTGCGTTATTTTGGAAAACTGCTGCTACGACTTCTTCGAACTGCTCACCCTAAACCTCGCTAGGCAAGGTTTCTTCGGAGATATCGTTCATTGTGAAGGAGCTTACATCCACGATATCCTGGCCAGCTTTTTCGAAAAAGATGCACGCTTTGATCTGTGGCGCTTAAAAGAAAATGCCGAGCGAAACGGCAATCTATATCCCACACACGGCTTGGGGCCGATCTGTCAGATATTAAAGGTGAACCGAGGAAATAAAATGGAATACATGACCTCGATGGCGTCGAAAGATTTCTCGCTGGGCAAGAAAGCGAAGGAAATCGCCGCAACAGATGATAGCTTTAAAACTTTTGTGGATAAGCCATTTCGCGGAAATATGAACATTTCTAGTATAGCAACAAGCAGCGGCAGCACCATCATGCTGCAGCATGATGTGAGTACGCCGAGACCTTATTCCCGAATACACATGGTCAGCGGTACGAAGGCCTTTGCACAGAAATACCCCTTACCAGGAAAAATCGCTGTAGGACACGAAGACTTCTTGGATGAGGCTGGTATGCGAAAACTGGAAGAACAATACACACCAAACATCGTAAAGCAAATCGGCGAGCTAGCCAAACGAATAGGTGGACATGGAGGTATGGATTTTATGATGGATTGGCGCTTGATAGATTGCTTGCGAAACGGGCTTCCGGTAGACATGGATGTCTATGATGCCGCTTCTTGGAGCGTCATAGGCCCCTTGAGCGAGTGGTCTGTTGCCAACGGCTCTCAGCCCATCGCTATTCCCGATTTTACCATGGGTAGATGGAAAGAGAACAAGGTGCATGAAATAAATTTAGAGTCGGGTGGAACGACCAAAGTGATAAATAACGATTGAATAAAATAGCAAATTAAAACGAGTAACAGTGGAGATTAAAACTTACGAAACACGCGAGGCGCTTGGACAAGCGGCTGGAAAACGGGGAGCGCAACAGATTAAAGAGGCGATTGAAAAAAATGGAGAAGCGAATATCATTTTAGCGACGGGCCAAAGCCAGTTCGAAACCATCGAAACGCTGGTAGCCGATAAGACGATTGATTGGTCAAAAGTGCGGATGTTTCATTTGGATGAATATATCGGGATGGCTATCGAGCACAAGGCTAGTTTCCGAAAATACCTAACAGAGCGCTTCCTCAACCAGGTCTCGCCATTGGAGGAGGCCATATTGATTAATGGAGAAGGGGATCCAGAAGAGGAATGTAAGCGTTTGGAAAAAGCGATATTTGCACACCCTATCGATGTTGCCTTTGTGGGCATTGGCGAAAATGGTCACCTTGCGTTTAATGATCCGCCGGCAGACTTTGAGATTGAACGGGCTTATTTAGTCGTTGACTTGGATACCCAATGCCGACAACAGCAACTTGGCGAAGGCTGGTTTGGCGAATTGAGCGAAGTGCCGCTGCAAGCCATATCCATGTCCATCCGCCAAATCATGAAATCGAAACATATTATTTGCTCCGTGCCCGATAAACGTAAGGCACAAGCGGTGAAAGATTGTTTGCAGGGTGAAGTAACCAATTTGAATCCCGCAAGCATTTTGCAACAACATGCGGATTGCGTATGCTACCTCGATGAAGAATCCGCATCATTGCTTTAAGACATCGTAGGATCAGATTATCAAGTAGGAGAGCACAGCAACCGGCAACGCCAGCTGGCTATGTACACATAACGGGACGCAACGAGGCTTCGGCATAGGAATTATTATGATAAAAAAACAAGAACCTTTCACGACGAAAGCAAAGCGTGACAACTGGATTGCGGTAGCGATTCTAGGCATGATGTTTTTTACCTTCGGCTTTGTGTCCTGGGTAAACGCCATCCTTATTCCGTATTTTAAGATCGCTTGCGAGTTAACGAACTTCCAATCGTATCTCGTTGCATTCGCTTTTTATATCTCCTACCTGCTGATGTCCATGCCCTCGTCGTACCTATTAAAAATAGTGGGCTACAAGTGGGGGATCGTCATTGGTTTCTGGATTATGGCTGCGGGTGCGCTACTCTTTGTGCCCGCAGCTTATGGTCGCACCTATCCTGTTTTTCTGATCGGACTATTTACCTTGGGCACCGGACTGGCAATTTTGCAAACTGTAGCCAATCTATATATCACCTTAGTTGGTGATCGTGAACGTGCGGCCCAACGTATTAGCATCATGGGCATTTGCAACAAGGGAGCCGGTATTTTAGCGCCCTTGGTGTTTTCCTGGGCCGTATTCCGCGCTAGCGATCAAGAGCTGTTCCTGCAAATTCCGCTGCTGGATGATATGCAACGCGGGATGCTGCTTGACGAGTTGATATTACGTGTGGTGACGCCCTACACGGTACTGGCTATACTATTGTTTCTGATCGGGGTATGGGTTAGGTTTTCGCCTTTGCCCGAAATTCCCCAGCAAAAATCGCTGGATGCCAGCGATGGGCGTACCAGTCTCTGGCAGTTTCCGCACCTTATTCTTGGCGCTATTGCTATATTTCTGCATGTCGGCACCCAGGTCATCGCGATCGATACCGTTATCAATTATGCCGGATCCATGGGGCTGTCATTGCTCGAAGCAAAAGCCTTACCATCGTTTACGCTCAGTGCCACCATTATCGGCTATCTGCTCGGCATCTTTTTGATACCCAGGTTTGTGAAACAAAAACTGATGTTTCGGCTGTGTTCGTTATTGGGCTTAACCTTCGCCTTACTGGTTTGTGTAACCGACTTTCCTGTTTATCTGGCAGGGATGAGGCTCGATAGCTCCGTGTGGTTTTTGATTGCCATCGGTTTGCCCAATGCGTTGATATGGGCGGGTATATGGCCTTTGGCTTTAGACGGTTTGGGCGATCTTGCTAAGCAAGGGTCCGCTTTGCTTATTATGGGGCTTAGCGGTAACGCCATCATCCCTATGCTTTATGGTTGGATGGCCGATATAAACAGCGAACGTGAGGCCTATTGGGTATTAGTGCCTTGTTTTGCGTATATTGTTTTTTATGCGTTCTGGGGCCATCGCTACAGAACCTGGTCGAAGTAAATTATTGCTATGGTTACGATTATACATGCTAACATAATAACCCCGGATCGCGTTATTGAAGATGGTATGCTGACTTTTGACAACGGCCGGATTACGGACGTTCAGGAAAGAACTGTTGCGGATAGGGGTGTACAAGGCGGTGAGGTTTGGGATGCACAAGGGCATTTCCTTTCGCCTGGCTTTATTGATATTCACGTGCATGGCGGGGGCGGGGCAGACTTTATGGATAACGATGTGGATGCTTTTTTGCAAGTGGCGCAAACGCATGCGCGGTATGGCACCACAGCGATGCTCCCCACGACATTAACCAGTGGAAAAAAAGAGCTTTGGGATACGTTTGCCGTATACGAGCAGGCGCTAAAGAAAAACACGCAAGGCGCAGAATTTCTAGGCTTACATTTGGAAGGTCCTTATTTCGCGATGAATCAACGCGGTGCGCAAGATCCGAAATACATTCGAAACCCAGACCCCGATGAATACCGGCCGATCATCAAACAGTATGGCCATCTGATCGCGCGATGGAGCGCTGCGCCCGAGTTACCCGGTGCAGATGCCTTTGGAAAAGCAGTGACTGATGCAGGCATTTTGCTGGCTTTGGCCCATACGGACGCCCTATATGACGATATCTTGCGTGGCCTAGATAGTGGTTATCGGCTGGCCACCCACCTGTATTCCGGTATGTCGGGTATGACGCGTAAAAACGCATACCGCTACGCCGGCACGATTGAATCTTGTTTAGTATTGGATGAGATCGATGTGGAGATTATTGCTGATGCTGTACATCTCCCAGACCCATTCTTAAAGCTTATTTTGAAAGCGAAGGGCGTCGATCGGATCACGCTGATCACAGATGCCATGCGTGCGGCAGGCATGCCCGAAGGGGAGAGTATATTGGGGGGACGAGAGACGGGTTTGCCCGTGATTGTAGAGGACGGCGTCGCCAAATTGCCCGATCGTTCATCCTTTGCCGGCAGTGTAGCTACTGCAGATCGCCTGCTACGCACCATGTTGGCCACCGGCGTGGTAAACTTGCACGATGCGGTGAAGATGTTGACGCTAAACCCCGCAAAGCTTTTACGGTTAGCGCACGAACGTGGCCATATCGCAAAAGGTATGCGTGCCGATTTGGTCTTGTTTGACGAAAATATCACTATTAAGAAAACGATCCTGGCCGGACATACCATTTACTCGGCTTGATAATAGCATACCGAGTCACGCTCGATGAGGGCACAGGGCAGTACGATTTCATGGGCTTCGAAGTTGTGGTTTTTAATATGCTTAATCAATAGACGGCAGCTTTGCCGACCGATTTCGAAGGCCGGCTCCTCGATTGTCGTTAAGTTTGGTTCTATAATCGTGGCTATGGGATCATTGGTAAACCCAATCACGGCAACCTTGTTGCCGACATCCAATTGCGCGCGTTTAAGCGTTTGTATGGCACCCACCGCCTTCCGATCGTTGACAGCGAAAATACCGTTGGGCGGATTGGCGAGCGCCAAGAGCTTTTCCGTATCCTCTTGTCCGTCTTGCTGACTGAAGTCCGAAAACACGATGTAATCCTCGTTCACTGCAATCTCCGCTTCGCTCAAGGCCATGCGGTATCCCCGAAGCCGTTCTTGGGTAAAAGCCAACTCGGCAGGTCCCGCCAAATGCGCAATGCGTCTGAAACCACGTGATATGAGGAGCCGTGTGGCCATGTAGGCACCGTCGAAGTCGCTCTGCATGACTTTCGATGCCGTGATATCGTGGGGAACGCGGTCAAAAAACACCAGCGGTACATCGTTATCCAGTAAACGTTTGAAATGGTCAATCATGTTGGAATGTGAGGATATCGATATCAGCAACCCATCCAGACTAGTGGTCGCCATATTTTCCAATAATTTTTTTTCACGCGCTACATCATCGTTGGTAACATACAGGATAATGGTGTAGCCGTGTTCGTAAGCCTCTTCCTGTATACCTGAAATCACGGTAGCGAAATAGTAGTTGGTAATAAAAGGAAGCACCACGCCGATGTTCTTTGTATTGCCCGAGGCCAGGGCGGCTGCATTGTTATTTCGTTTGAAATTGAGCTTTTCCGTTAAAGCAATGACCCGCTGTCGCGTCTCTGGGTTTACATCATGGGCATCGCGCAGCGCCCGCGAAACGGTAGATACCGATATACCTAGAGCTTGTGCGATGTCTTTAATACCAAAACGCTGTTTCATAAGGATGTTCTATACGCAATTTTACTAAAAAAAATACAATTCTCGCATCATATTCCCCTGCCAAATGGAAGCCTAATCTGCATAGAGCCCAACCAGGCTCCCTGACCGATTGCAGATGGTTGAATGTAGAACTTCTGCCAGCCTTAATCGGGAAATCAATCCCCGATTAAGGCAGAAATACCTGTTTTCATATTGTTGTTGCCGAGCAGAAAGTTGTTCAAGAAGTGCAGGCGAAGCGAAAATGGTCACTCTTGGATTAACCGCTTGGTTATCCCATCCGTTTACTCCTGTTTTTCAGCGCAAGTTGGTGGGGCTGTGGAATAGTACTGCCGAAAGAGAATTTTTTCAACGGAGCGACGTACCGTCTTAACCATCTATATTGTTAGGGCGGCTTCCGTTCTTTCCGTCAGCAAATCTGTGGGCGTATTCCGTTTTTTTCTGTTGATGGTATGCTGCGAAATGTCGAATATCCGCCGAGCTGTAGTGTGTATTTTGCTCAGTCATCCATTTTATGACGACCGCTTGAAAATCAGCGAGATTAATGGCGTAATGATCTAACATCCACTGTGCCCCATCGATACCATGCTCATAGGCTGCTTCTCTGGCTCCGGCAAGTTCTTCATAGAAATGACGGTCTATCTGCAGTTTTTCCAAGTTTTTCATGCCAAACGCAGACATTTGGATCTGTATTTTTTCCAGATTAGCGTGCGTCGCATTTTCCGCATAAGGTCTTTCAGGTAACGTTTCAGGATTGTCAGTCGTCTCCATTGTGTATTTATCGCTTTTTTAATTATCTCATGTTTTTATCCCGCTACTTGGGGTCAGAATCGTTGTATGTCCGTAGCGAAATTGTTGTATTTGTGTGGCAGGACTGCTAGCGCTCCATATGGAGTAGCCACTGTTCGCACAGATGTTGCCTGCCGATCCAATTAAGGCTTTAACAGTAGAACGGCAAGTTGCCATATAGCGTGCTATCCAAAAATAGCACCTCTAGCTGGAACGGCATATACCTGCTTTCCGTGATATTTTATATTTTTTTATGCCAAAAATGATCTTCCCTTGTTCTATGTAGAAAAGGTATAAAAATGGACTACAGACCTCAAATTGTTAGATCGTTGCGTACCCTGTTGGTATCTCGAGAGCACGTATTTACAGACGTTTTAAATATTGCGACAGCTGGAGAGATGCGGCATGTTATGGACGCATTTGAAGACGGCGATGTGTACGACTTTCAGCTCTCCCATGTCGAAGATTTGAAAGACCCTAATGTGAAAAAGCTTGTGCATTTGATTCGCGAGATGGACCGCACACTGGAAGAGCTGAAAACGACCAATCATATATTGGACAAAGAACTGTATGAAACTACAGTCGATGAAAATAGAGATTTAAGTGAATAAGCTCGTTTTGCGGGCTTCGATATAAAGATACAGACGTATGCAACACATTCTTATTTCCGGAGGAACAGGCTTCATTGGCAAGGCATTGGTTGATCATTTGCTCCATCACTATCCAGCAGCGCAATTGACCGTACTTGTGCGCTCGAAGCAAGGATTGAAACCACAGGATAGGGTGCGGTATTGTTTGTGGGATGTGGATCAAGCGTATATTTCTGACGAGGTACCGCAGGATATCGATACCGTTATCCATTTGGCTGGAGCTAACATTGCTGAAAAGCGCTGGACGGAAAAACGCAAGGCCGTGCTCTTACGTAGCAGAACGGAAAGCGGAGCCTTGCTGACGCGCTGGGTTCGGGAAAAAGGGAAGGGGGTGAAAACGTTCGTATCGGCCTCCGCTATTGGATATTATGGCGAGGGGCGAGAGGGGAAAGTCTTCACGGAGCATGATGCGGCCGGGGCGGATTTCCTGGCTTCGGTTTGCGTTGCCTGGGAGGCAGCAACGCAGTCCCTAGTAGCTATGGGGATCCGCGTGGTTTGGATACGAACCGGTTTGGTTTTACATCCTGATGGTGGCATGTGGAAGGCGCTTGCACCTGCTTTTTCTTTACGCGTAGCGCCTCGGTTTGCCTCGGGCAGGCAAATATTCAGCTGGATTAGTCTACAGGATCTGCTAGCGCTCTATGCCTTCGCTGCCGAGCACGATGTTGTCAAAGGTCCTTTGAATGCTGTTTCGCCGCATCCGGCGCCACAGATAACCGTGGCAAAGGTATTGCTGAAAAATAAGTACGAGCGATCTATAGTCGTTCCTGTCCCTAAACTGCTTTTGAACACCCTGTTGGGCGAGCTTGCTATAGAACTGCTCAAAAGTGCTGAGGTGAGTGCTAGAAACGCTGAACAACTGGGCTTCACTTTTGTTAAACCCCATTTATCTGATCTCTAGATCCTCAATGTTATCCTACCCATTACGCAGACTGCGTTGAAATAATGACCTAGAATAGCTAAACAAACTACAACGATTTAGCTTTCCTTCCCCTGTATATGGGCGTCAGGTAAGTCTAGCCTTTAACCAAAGATATGCAAAGTCGATATAGCGTTATACCTACAGCTTATGACTGTCTTTTGTGCTGTTAATTCAATTTTCTGTTTTTAGCGAGATCATTAAATCAACGCGCTGGATGTCCCATGGTTGCTTCCTTTGACTTTTAAAACAACAGTATGGAGCGCTGAAAAACTTGATGTAGTCTAAAGTGGTATAGGTGATTTTTTAGGTCACTTACCTGTAGAAAATATAGCTGTAAAACCATATAAAACCTAAGTAAAGATTTGATTTCTAGCCATCATGCCGCCAATTTTAGTGTCAGTGCGTGTTACAAACTTTGACGATTTGATTTTTTGTAGCGGTTGTTCGACAGGGTTTTTTTGTTGTTAATTAGGCTGTAATCGCTGTTTTTCATACTTTTTTTTTATTCTTAGACCGAAGTGTTTTGGCCGTGAATCAGTTCGGCAATTTCCTCTGTATACCCTTATTTCATTGAATTATCTGTCTAATAAATATTTTAATAAAATATTTTTTGAATTACATAAAATGTCACTAGTAAACATTTTTTGAACTTGAAATTTTATTTATGTTTAAGTATGATATTATAAATGATATGCCTAATTGACTTGCGTATTTTTTCTACAATTATTAATTTAACGGAAGATTTTAACAGCATGTAAAATCTAGGGCCCTGCTTTTCTTTAGTAATAAAAGATGCTGTTCTGTTATCTGGATATTAATCTAAAAAAATGATCACTAATGAATAATAATATGTCTTTTACTTTAAAAATGACTGCGCTAGAAATGGATAGGGTTGAGCGTCCTGTTCTTGCGCCACAGCCGGTTAAGCCAAGTCTTAATCCTGCTAAAAAGATATTATACGTATCGCCATCAGTTACCGTGATGTTAGTTAGACTGGAAAGTGGTTTGGCGGCAGGTTCCGTCTCCAGAGTTCAGATTGGAAGCCCGGGTGACCCTAATACACCACAAGTGGAAGATTGGACAGCAGACGGGAGTGATAAACAGATTTATTTATAGTTCCAATAAAAACGCTTTACATAATGATCAAGATGTGTAGATTGAAAATGGTAATGGCCAAGGTTTTTGTTGTTTTCTTACTCTCCTGTTTGGGTTGTACGCAGAAGGGCGGCAACGAAATAGAAATAGTCGACAACGGCACAAAGTTGGTTTTCAATATCTCTGAGGATGACTCCAACGGGGGGGCAGGACAAATGAAAGTGATGTCCGCGTTAAATAACACCATCGTAGAAGATAGAGTGGTGGGCGAGGAACAGCATGTTTTATTAAATAACGGCACGATGCGATTGACGGCCTCGCTTGTGGAAACATCCGCTCGTATGGGTGGCGGACGGGAGACGGTAAAAACTACATTTGCAGGGAACCGTGCCGATGTTCGACAGACAAAGGCGCAAACCGTGCTACCTGCCAATGTGAAATATAGGGTGGTACTGTATGATCGGGCTACCACGCCGTCAACCTTTGTGTCTTCCACATTGGGTACGGCTGGTACACCGTTGTCTATCGACGTAGTGAAAGGCAAAAATTACGACTGGGCAGTCTTCTCGTACAATGATGCAAATGATCCTGGAACTTCGAATACTACAGTCCCTTCGGATCAACGCGATTTGTTGCATATAAATGGTACGACGGGAGTTATTCCGGGTGCGCCGGGGGACGGCACAAATGTCAATGTTCCGATCAACGCGGTGCTCAAACATAAGCTGGCGGCAATCACGGTAGAACTTAATAGTACCGCTTATCCCGCTACGATTACTGCTGCTGTCGCCACCTTGGGCTCGGCAAATTATTTCTCTAATGCCAATATGGACGTAAAAACGGGTACGCTGTCTACAGCAACGGCATCAACCGTCGCGACGCCCATTAATCTAACCCCTACGACGCCAGCTGCTGTGCGTTCTGCTACGTACTATACCGCTTCGACGTCGACTATCGGAACCTTTTCTGTAGTCCTGAATAGTCTATCCATACTGACGCAGACTAATCAGGTAAAGACACAGGCCGCCCCCGTTACCTTTAACTGGGGTAATGTAGTTCCCGTGGCGGGCAGAAGATATGTGGCGAAAATAAATATTCAGCCCGTTCGGGATATCTCGGGAAACAATTTCCGGATTTTATCAACGGGAGCGGCGCCATATATGTTTTATAATAACAGTGTTAGCGGTTTGTGGCAGACGATGCATAGCGCTAGTAATTTCGGGCCGACGGGAAAAGTCGGGACAACCAACCTCAATTGGAATATAACTGTGCGAGGTAGCGGTTCTGGCAGTCTGTCTGATGCAAACACAGGAAACTATAAAATGATCTTTGTGGGTTATGCCACAGGTCTGACCAGTAATGATGTAGTTCAGCTGCAGAATTTCATAAATGGAGGCGGTACGGTAATCTTCTTTACAGAAAACCCAGGATCGGGAACCGATCAGTCTTTTTATAGGTACTACGTAGGTAATAACACTTCGTATTCAGGTTTTTCAACATTTGGAAACTTCACGCAAGATCCGGTGTTGAATGGGCCTTTCGGCGATGCCCGCGGAACTAGTTTTGGGAACCAATCTTCGATAGGTTATGGACTCATCAATTACACGGCGAGTAGTATGAACGTTCTTGCGTATGCGGATGGTTCGTCTTCTAATGCTGTCGCTTGGAAGAGTTGGGATTCTGAGCTTTTCTATTTTGGTGATGGGGGGATGCTGTATACCAATGGTCCGTTTATGATATCGGGTAGCCCGGGCTATGTCCCTCAGATAGCTAGCTGGAGCGGACGAGGCAATGTGTCCAATTCTGTTGTCATTTCGAATATTGTAGCAAGAGCGATATCCAGACTCAGTCAATAAAAAGCTTAATGTGTTTTTCTTTTGTCGGCTCTTGACGCCGGCAGTAAAAAGTATATCCTGAAGCACCCGCTTCAGGATGTACTCAATAATTAGCGATAAATCTGGATAACGAATTGGCACTGCTATGCGTCCAAGCCTAAGCGTTGTTGCCAAATGTGGATTTGTTTAACGAAATGCGATAATTGGGCGGTTCCGATAAACCCTATCCTAAACGATAGCTATCTGTGCTATTGGTTTGCCCTATACCGTACGACCAACCAATAAAAAGAGATATAAAGTTTCCGTTGCGGAGCACTTCTCAACCGGTCAAGATGTAATATTTCGGGGGCAGGCTGAACCTAAACATCAGCAAGTTAGGCTACAGGTAGCTGAAATCTTGGCTCGATAGCACTTGTTGCTTGTAGAATTCAATTTTTTGATACGCCCTATTGAAAAACATCTTTTTATCACGTGTGCCTGCTGTATTGAGTAACTTGGAGTTCTTCAGCTGATGCTTGAAAAAATCAAGTGCGTTGCTGCATGTGCGTACGTCTTTGGTAATAAAGTAACCTAACATCGTGTAGGGTATGAATAAAGATTGCTGCCGTTCATCAGCGACCAGCACGTTGTTGTTCAAGATTAGTAGCTCATGGTAGTAGATTCGGTACAGCTCATTTTTAGGCGTGCATTGCTGTTCTAGCCTAGCAAGCAGTTCTTTCACCTCTTCGCAAAGTTCGAGTGCATGTTCAACTGTAAGTAAGCCAGCCTGGAAAAAATAGACGATCTGCTGTAATGTGCTGTTGATGGTCGTGTCGTTCCAAATTTCATGTTTGGTAGTGTTCTCGTAGAATGCGCACAGGTTTCTACTGTTTTCCACGACGGGTGCCGCTATCTTAAAAGCACTAAATGCTGAGGCCTCTTGCTCGTTTGTGAGCAGGTTTAGCCAGACAAATGACTTAAACTTGGACAGTAATCCAGGATGGATGGTATAAAATAACGGAATATCCTTTGCCGAGTAGTAGATCTGTGTGCTGGTTGCTGCTTCGTGTTCGCTTAGGGAACCGTAAGCGCTTGCTAAATAACGCGATAAACCCGCAAAACCGTTGATCTCTTTCGTCTTTTTGACCAGTACATGGTCTTCCCCTTGAAATAAATTGTCAAGCGATAGTCCGTAATATTTCGAAAGTAATACGGCCTCGTCAATGGAGAATTTACTTTTCATGGAGATTCTGCGGTGTGCAGCATCATAACTGATGGCAAGTACATCGGCCAAATCAGCGATGAGTGAACTCGATAATCTTTTCTTTTTGTAAAGCGCTGCAATAAGTTTTTCTTGAAACATGGTCAATCAACTGGATTTTTTGTGAATATCGCAAATTTCCAATTCAATTTTATTGTTTTACACAAATTTCTACTCGAAAACTGCGATAGATTTGACTTGAATTAATTATTGCATGTATGAAAAAGATCACCATTATTAGTTTGCTTTGCCTTTGCGTACTGTATGTACACGCGCAGCGAACAAAAATTTTTAGTTTGTCGCCAATGACCAGAGAGACTGCAAAGGTAAACGGTGTAGTCGTTGGTTTGGGGCATTTAGACTATGATAGCCTCCAACGACAAATCAATGGCGTCAACATTGATTTGTTTATTCTTTCACCACTTGTGGTTTTATATGGAGATCCTACTCGGTTGGAAGAAGAGCCTACGCGATTGATCTCGAATGGGGTTAACTTGGGCTTAGGTGGGTTTTTACACCGCGGCACCGTGCATAGGGGGTTAAGTGTTGCGATGTACAGCGTTGCGAAGAAATTGGATGGTGTGAGCGTGCAGGCAACATATACCAGTGTCCAGAAGCTAAACGGTCTGCATCTTTCGGTTATCGGCAATTTTTCAGAAGAGCTTCATGGTGTTGGTGTGGGGATATACAATAGTAACCACCGCACGCAAGGTATACAATTGGGCATTTTCAACAAATCGAAGCGTACTGTGGGGTTGCAAATAGGTCTAATAAACGTGTCTAAAAGCGTTAGTGGGCTCCAATTAGGGATTTGGAATGAAAATGCACGTCGATCGCTTCCATTCATTAATTTTTAACGGTGATGATGAGGATATTGATCAGCATGCTTGCATTATATGCTGCACAGCCACTGTTTTCCCAAGAACAGCAGCAGGACACCATTGCTACAAATGCATATACCGAGCGGTTTGAAAGTGTGGCTGTGGAGGGGGGCGTGACGATCCCGCTGGGATCTCTGCACAACGTGATGAACACCGCCCCCAATGTTGCCTTTTGGATACGTCAAAAACGATCGGAGTCGACGGTTTTCAATTACGGCGCGTCTGTGAATTTCCCGGCACAACGCCGATTCCCTTATGCTGGAACGGATGAGACAGCACGAACGCGATCTTTCTCTGGCTTCGTGGGTATACAAGCAGATAAAATTCTTTCCATCAGTAGCCGATCGTTGATCGATGTAGAATGGGGAACGTCCGGTGGTTATGCGTTTTATTTCTATGATGATCTGCGTGCGCGGCGGGAGTATGCATCAAATCCGAAACGTGCGAAGGATAAAGATGAAGCGCCTACTTTTGTGAAGCCGCTGAGCAGTTTTTTCATCGGGCAATCGCTTAAGTTGCGCATAGGCGAATTTGGTCTGCATGCGCGCTACAATTTTACACCATACTCGCTGTTCAATGATATTGTCGACAGGAGTTTTGGTGCACATAGCGTTACAGTAGGTTTGTTTTACAGGCAATAGATGTTTGGCAACATTAGAAAAAAATTTACGGATCGGCGCATAGGTTAGGAGGAAAAGCGAGCTCCGTTTGTGTTGACAAGCAGCGCAATTGCACATCGGAGCCATTAAATAGGCTTATAAAAGAAAATCCTGAAGCGGGGAACCTCAGGATTTTACCAAACCAATTATTAACCTAAATTATGAAATTATGAATATTTAAAAAACGTTGTCTATTCAACTATATTATGTAATGCTATGCATTTTAACATATCTTTAACATTTTTATTCCAAATCTCATGCGTCACTGACAGATCGTCGAAATTTGCAATTTGGCAGGTTGTTGATTTATAGTGAGTTAACATCATCGGCCTAATGTCCTATAAAAAAAATCCTGAAGCGGGGAGCTTCAGGATTTTTTTACTAACTAACCAATTATTAACCTAAATTATGAATTAGAACTATAACGCGCTTAATGTTTATATTGTTGTTGTATGTCGAGTTGTTTAACAAATTTTAACAAGTGCCCTCGGTTATAGGACAGCTTTAGCTAAAGATCTGAATTGAACCTTTTCTAAAGTGGTTCCTGGTATGTTGCAACATGCTGAAATAGCATTGGCTAATCATAAAATGGGGTGGATATAGCGTGTCATTATTTTTAGATGCTGGAGCGCCCGCCTACCTATATGGCAACCTAACAAATTAGGGATTTCCAGATTGGAAATCCCTAAGAAATATTCGATATGCTTTGAAAGGAGGTAGCTACTTATTTCTCCCTTGCCATAACTTCATCAATTGTTTTGGCAACGATGTTCATAATCACAACAGAGTTAGACACGTCCTGTCTGTTGTACCAAGGACCAATTCTTGGCTCACAATCAGGAGCGGCAGTCAGTAAAAACGGGTCTCTGGTAGAATTAGGTCCAGACTGGGGGTTGTACCTTTGCATTCCGCCATCTCCAAAATAGTAGAAGTTGCGGTCTTTCGCTTTCCAAACCATAGCGGCCGCTGTGTTACTTCCATGGGTTGCTAAGACATCCACCCTTGTGGTCGATAAGTTACCAATGGCTTGTCCAAATAAACCATCATCACCAAATGTAGTGCCCCGGGCGTCACCAAATGGCCCGTTCAACGTAGGGCTCTGATTAAACGTTGCTCCAAAAGAATTAAATGAATATACACTTGCTTGTGATCCGGTATATCTTGACCATACTGCTCTATCATTTAGGAATGATGACGTTTCTGTAAACCAGATTACGGTTCCGCCCCGGTCTACATACGTAGCTAATAGATTAACAGCTTCGCTAGAGGTTTCTGTTTTGTTACCGGCAAAAATCATTTTGTAGTTACCCGTTAAAATGTCGTCAAAGGAATTAGCGGTTGTTGTTCGCCAGGTGATATTCCAATTCAGGTTAGTGGTGGGGTAGGTGCCATTTGGACCAAAGTTTTTGCTACTATTCAATGCTTGCCAGATACCGGAAATATCTTGATTGCCTACACCAGAGCTTACTTCGCCGACGAAGAGAATCTTAAACTTCTCACTTGAAATATCTTGTACCGGTTGGATATTGACCTTCGTAATAATCCGCTCTCCAGCTGTCGGACTGACATTATCCCAGCTGTAGCGCACAGGCGAGCTTAAGGATTTAGTCACATTGGAATTGGTGCGTATAAGGAGATTATTTATGGTGATAAAGAAGTTGCTGATCGGAGCGAACTGCGCCGTGTAATAGTCAGCCAGCATGGTGGTATCTCTCGAAGCAGATCGGAAGCGTATTGCCGAGTTCATCTCGATCGCCGTAGCCTCATCGACAAACTCCCCGGTTCTGAGGTCTATGTTGTTGCTGTAGAAATAACGGCCACTTCCGAGGCTTGCGTTTATACCCATAATCCTTGCCGGATAGTTTTTCGCCGTGATCTGTACCGAGACATTGGCCAGTTTGTGCTGTAACCGTACATTGACCGGCACGGTATAGAGTTGTTGGTCTCCACTGACACCGGGTATAACCCCTGTTGTGCCCTTAGCGTACAACAAATCGCGGGAACCAGAGGTCACGATCTCGTGTGTGTCGCCAGGATCAGTCTCGTCGTTAAACGAGAACACAGCCCAATCGTAATCTTTTCCTTTGTCCACGTTAACGTATAACGGTGTGCCCACAGTTCCCAATGTGGTGGATACGAATGTAGCTGGAGAAGATGTTCTGTCATACAGGACGACGCGGTATTTGATATTTTTTCCCAGCAAAGAGCTAGAGGGGGCGTTTGGCGAGCTTGACATACGTGCGGCCTCCTTATTACCTAGTACGGCTCTATTTTGCGAAGCTGCGGAAGATTCTCTGATAATGGATGTGGTTACCCGAAATGCTCCATCTTCAATAAAATAATGTTGCCGGTTTTCTTCATGCCCATACCGTGCGACGCCTGTACCATTTGATGCCTTCAATTTTGCTAGATTGCTGCCCGGCTGCCCGGTTTGTTCTGCAATGGTGAAAACAAGCCGTGAATCGGCGTTCTGTTGTTCAAAGGGTTTGCCCGCATCCTTATTACAAGCCGCTAGTAACAGCAATAGTAAAAATGTAACTAAATAAAGTAATTTTGATGGTAAAGTAAACATGTTGATAATATTTAATTTTATTGATAGTTATTTTCTGCCTGACATGACTCGGTCAATTGTTTGGGCAACAACATTCATGAGCAAAACAGAATTTGATACATCTTGTTGCTTCCCCCAAGGACCTATGGTCGGTACATAATCAGGCCTACTGGTGAGCAAAAAAGGTGCGACACCTGCCGCAATTTCAGCAGCGTTTTGAGCATATTTTTGCATGCCATTGGTCGCAAAATAGAAGAAATTATAGTCTCTTGCTTTCCATACCACAGCGCTGCTCGTGGCGGGTCTCACCGGTATGCCTTCAGCTAATACGTCAACAGGTTTAGTGAAGTCACTCATACCGAGTCCGCCAGCAGCGTAATTTCCGAAAGTCTTCCCGCGCGCATCACCAAAGACTCCATTTAGTACGTCGTGCTGGCTTAGTTTTGATCCATCGGTAGTGAACACAGGGAGCGTTGTGCCTTGGCCTGCAAAATGCTCCCAAACAATTTTGTCAAATGCATGCAGCGGCGTTGCTGTGAACCAAATTAACGTCCCTCCCTGCTGTACGTAGTCGATCAACTTCTGTGCGTCTTCGCGCCTTGCAGGAGCACCTCCAACGGCAACGAAGATCATCTTATAGCTCGATAAGTCGCTGCTGTAGGCAGTCACAGGATTCGGGGTATAGTTTATGCTCCAGTTCAAGTTGGTTGTAGGGTAGGTGCCAGTTGGCCCAAAGTTTTTGTCGCTATGTAGTGCATGCCACGAACCAGAGTAATTTGAGTAGGGATCTAGGCTATGATGTGCGGATCCGACCGAAAGAATTCTGAACCTGTCACCGGAAATATCTTGCACGGGCTGGATATTAATCTTTGCGATAGTCCGCTGTCCGGCAACTGGACTGATATTGTTCCAGCGATATTGTACGGGAGAGCTTAATGTGCGAATGTCATTGGAAGGCGTGCGTAACGAGAGCGTGTTCAACTGGATAAAGAAATTGCTGATCGGGGAGGATGATGACGTGTAATAGTCTGCAACCCTATCTGTTTCTCCTGACACCGAGCTGAACGCCATGGTCGAGCTCATCGCAATGTGCGTATGTTGATCAACAAAGTTACCGGTCTTAATATCCAGTTTGTTCCTGAAGAAATAGCTGTTCCTTCCTAGGATACCGCTTATTCCGGTAATCCTTGCCGGATAGTTTTTCGCCGTGACCTGTACCGAAACATTGGCCAGTTTGTGCTGTAACTGCACATGGATCGGCACGGTATATAATTTTCTATCTCCACTGACGCCGGGTATAACGCCGGTTGTGCCCTTTGCATGCAATAAATCACGGGATCCTGTGTTTACCACATCTTGCATGTCGCCAGGGTCATTTTCATCGTTGAAGGAGAAAACGGCCCAGTCGTAATTCTTTCCTTTCTCTACGTTGATATACAAGGGGCTGCCTGCTGTCCCCAATGTTGTGGATACAAATGTTGATGGCGTAGTAGACCGGTCGTACAAGACCACACGGTATTTGATATTTCTTGCCAACAGGGAGCGAGAGGATGCTTTTTGTGGACCTGACATCCGTGCGTCAAGCTTATTTGTTTCCAATGGATCGTTCGCGCTTAATGTCGAGGGTTCGTTAACAATGGATGTTGTTACGCGGAACGCACCATCGTCAATAAAGTGAAATTCCTTATATTCTTCCTGACTTTCGGGCTGCACCTGCATGGCGCTGCTGGAGCTCGAAGCCTTAAGTTTCATCATGTTGCTGCCCGGCTCGCCCGTTTGTTCCGCAATGGTGAACATCAGCTGTGTGTCGCTGTTTGCTTTATCCAGCGTTCCATCGCCCTGTTTCCTACAGGAACTGACGCCAAGCAATAGTAAACATGCCCATACATGTAGTAACGTTGATTTTTGAGTAAACATATTCGTATAGATTAAAGAAATGATAAGTGTCTCAAAGTACTTTTGTTGGTCAATCAGCAGGAGGGACTCTAAGCGAAATCGCTTACTGACGATGTAGAGCATGAGGAACAATATGGGTTTCGTTTTACTTTCCCGTTGGTACTGCGATCATGTTCCTGTTACTACTTGCGATGCCTGCGTGTAAACAGGTGTTCGGAAAAAGGGGACTTCGCATTTAAAGTCCCCCCCCCCAAACAAACAACGAATCAATTTTTTAAATGGGTTCCTAGCTATTATTGTCTCCCCATAACCTTGTCAATAGTTTTAGCGATGATGTTCATGAAAACAACTGAATTGGAAACATTTTCCTGTTTGTACCAAGGTCCTATTCTTGGTACGTAATCAGGGGCTGCTGTTAATAAAAATGGATGATCACCAAACCCCGGCCCCGCAACTGGAATATATCGTTGAAAGCCGCCGTCCGCGAAATAATAAAAATCTTTATCTTTCGCCTTCCATGCAAGGATATTATTGGGATTTGTACCGTGAACCGCTAAAACTTCTGCATTGCTGGAGACATTGCTAATACCAGCTCCTAGTAATGCGTCCTCTCCGTAAGTCGTTCCTCTAGCGTCTCCAAAAGGGCCATTCAGAAGTGGGTTTTGGTTAAATGTTCCACCATAGCCACTATATGGAGTGCCAGATGCTTGGCTGCCCGTAAACCTTTCCCAAACTAATCGATCATTTGGATGAGTTGGAATTTGCGTAAACCATATGATTGTTCCCCCGCGATCGACGTAGGTGTTTATTAGGTCTGCGATCTGTGGACGATGGATTACAACGGCATAGGAAACAAAAACCATTTTATAGTTACCTGTCAAGATATCGTCAAAGGCGGTCAACGATGGAGTTCGATATGTGACGTCCCAGTTCAGGTTAGTCGTAGGATAGGTGCCTTGTGGACCAAAGTTTTTGCCACTATGCAAGGCTAGCCAGATACCGGAATTACGTTGGTTGTAAAAACCATATGTGGCTTCTCCAATCGACAGAATTTTAAACCTGTCACCCGAAATATCCTGTACGGGCTGAATATTAATCTTTGCGATAGTCCGCTGTCCGGCAACTGGACTGATATTGTTCCAGCGATATTGTACGGGAGAGCTCAATGTCCGAATGTCATTGGAAGGCGTGCGTAACGAAAGCGTATTCAACTGGATAAAAAAATCGCTTATCGCGGTGAGTGATGATGTGTAATAGTCTGCAACCCTATCTGTATCTCCCGAAGCAGTTTTGAACGCCATGGCTGAGCCCATCGCAATCTGCGTATGTTGATCAGCAAAGTTACCGCTCTTAATATCCAGTTTGTTCCTGAAGAAATAGTTGTTCCTTCCCAAGACGCCGCTGATGCCCGTAATCCTTGCTGGATAGTTCTTCGCGGTGACCTGTACCGAAACATTGGCCAATTTGTGCTGTAACCGCACATGGATCGGTACGGTATACAGTTGTTTATCTCCACTGACGCCGGGTATAGTGCCGGTTGTACCCCTTGCATGCAATAAATCACGGGATCCTGTGTTTACCACATCTTGCATGTCGCCAGGGTCATTTTCATCGTTGAAAGAGAAAACGGCCCAGTCGTAATTCTTTCCTTTCTCCACGTTGATATACAAGGGACTGCCTGCTGTTCCCAATGTTGTGGATACAAATGTTGACGGCGACGTAGACCGGTCGTACAACACCACGCGGTATTTGATATTTCTCGCCAACAGGGAGCGAGAGGATGCTTTTTGTGGGCCTGACATCCGTGCGTCAAGCTTATTTGTTTCCAGTGGCTCGTTTGGGCTTAATGCCGCGGGTTCTCTAACAATGGATGTTGTTACGCGGAACGCACCACCGTCAATAAAGTGATATTCCTTATTTTCTTCCTGACTTAGCTCCTGAATATCCTTGGCGCTGTTGGAGCTTGAGTTGGAACCTTTAAGTTTTATCATGGTGTTGCTGGGTTCGCCCGTTTGTTCCGCAATGGTAAACATCAGCTGGGTATCGCTGTTTACTTTCTCCAGCGTTGCATCGCCGCCTTTCCTACAAGAAGTAATGGCGAATGATAGTAAACATGTAAATAAAAGTATTGATTTCGAATTTCTAATAAACATACTGTTAATAGTTCTTGATATATTAAAGAAATAGCTGTTGTTCAGATTCTGTGACTTGCCAATCTTGAACCTCTGGTGTAAATTCATCTTGACCGCTACCTATTTGTATTCGCGCTCCTGAAGTTGCAGCGATTCCGCCCTCCATTTCAATCACATCTACCTGTACGAGGGGTGGGGTGTATTTTAATTTGGTCTTAACGGGAAGATGATTCTCCACCATGTTCATTTCTTTCTCTTGATGATTGACTGTGTTAATTTTTGATTGCATTATTCTTATAGTTTAAACGTTTATTATTAATCTATAAATGAGCTTCTGTCAAGCTCCATCTAGTCCGAGGAATATTGTAAGGTTTTTTATTTACCAACGCTATTCCTTTATTTCTGATGCAAAAATTCAATTTTTATCTGATTAAAAGATGGATTTTATTTTCTTTAAAAATAAATGTAGCGTGTTGTTTACAATGTTAGTTTTTCATTTTAGGAACGTATGGACTGTTTTATCTCTCTAAACGGCGTATTTTGTTTCAATAAAATAGGTGTTTATAATTTTTAGGATAATTATTAGTAAATAAGCGGTTTGACTGCTGTTTTTCGTATGTTTTAAGTGTATAAATGCTAAACTAATTTTTGAAGAATAGAAGAGGTATACTTGTATTAGTCAGCGGTGCAACAGTCGAAATTGACAAGTGAAAATTAAAAAGTCAAACTTGACAAGTGAAAAGTCAAAAGTCAAAAGTCAAAATTCAAAAGTTGGAAGTCAAAATTGACAAGTGAAAAGTCAAAAGTCAAAATTCAAAAGTTGGAAGTCAAAATTGACAAGTGAAAAGTCAAAATTCGAAATTGACAAGTGAAAATTCAGAAGTCAAAATTGACAAGTGAAAAGTCAAAAGTTAGAAGCTCCAACAAGCTTTCCGCCGCATGCTGCGGCAGGGCTAATACTTTTGTAAGAGTTTGTTTTTTACTCGGTTTGTCCAACCCACACCCCATCCGCCGCATGCCGCGGCAAGGCATTACTTTTGTAGGCCAAAAGTAACAAAAGCCCGTCGCTTGAAACCTTTGCAGGGAAGGCTTGTGCGGGGGCAAATGTCTACATATTGCAAAGCTTTCGATGCGACATTTTGCTTAATACTGGTTAGTGCAATTGAAATTATCTTCGATGAGCTCGCTACGCTCGGTTAAAAAGTTAAAAATTTAAAAGTAAAAAACCCTACACAGTACCATTTCTACCTACTACGTCTTATCCACTAAAATCTATACTATCTCATTACGCCATACCCATTACTCACTACGCACTACCCAATACCAAAAAAGTACTACAAACTCCACGCTAAAATTTATCCAGCATACCCAGCAACCCCGTTAGTCCGCCGGTGTGCAGGATCAAGATTTTGGTATGTGCTGGAATCTCATTTTTCTTGAGCAAGTCGTGGACGGCAAACAGCAGTTTGCCCGTGTAGGTGGGCTCCAGCAATATGCCGGTTTGCTGCGTAAATTCGTTGATGAACTGGATAAGTGCAGGCGTGGTTTTTGCATAGCCGCCGGCATGATAGGTGCTGTGTAATTGTAGGTTA
Organism: Sphingobacterium paludis; assembly: GCF_004364125.1. Lineage (GTDB taxonomy): Bacteria > Bacteroidota > Bacteroidia > Sphingobacteriales > Sphingobacteriaceae > Sphingobacterium > Sphingobacterium paludis. The sequence goes on from NZ_SNZV01000001.1 coordinate 471,634, forward strand.
TCATCAGCTCGTTTGGTTAATTTGTTGATTTCTTCGCGTAGAAATTCCCCGCCCTTCAACACGGGTACGGCATGTAAGGTGGTTTGTAATCCTCGTTGGTGAATCCCTTCCAAGAGGCCGGCCGCGGTTGTTCCGGTTCCACAAGCGCAAAAGATATGATCATAGTGATCTGCTAGCTCGTCGATGATTTCGCTACAGCCAATGAGGGCCTGTTTGCCGTATCCGCCTTCGTCAATGAAATAGGCGTGCTGATCGTTTCCAAAACGCTCGTGGAAAAGGTCTTCCTTGTTTTTATAGCGCTGGCGATCGACAAATTCCAGCTGCATGCCGAAGATTTGGCAAAGCTTCAAGACTGGGTTGTCTATCCTCTCGCCACGAACGAAAGCATACGTTTGAAACCCGAACTTTGCGCCTGCACAGGCGGTGGCGAGCAAGTGGTTAGACCAAGCGCCACCAAAGGTAACCAGAAGGGTTCGCTGCTCCTGTTTCGCTTGGTTAAGTGTGTATTTCAATTTTCGCCACTTGTTGCCTGATATGTAGGGGTGTATCAGGTCATCTCGCTTCATGAAAACGCGTACCTGCTTTTCGGCATATAGCGGGAGGGAGATTTCCTCCACGGGGCTATGAAAATCAAATGTTAACATAATACAGCGTCAAAGTTAGTAGATTTTAAAGGATTTCAATACTTTTGCGTGATGGCAGAAGAATTCGATTTTCAAGAGCAGGAAGAGCAGGAACTTTTTGAACACCTACGTATAGAAGCGGATAAAGGTCAAGCTTTGTTACGCTTGGATAAATTCCTGATGAACAGGGTGGAAAACACCTCCAGAAACCGTATTCAAAATGCGATAGCGGCAGACTCGGTATTGGTCAATGGCAAAATTGTCAAAGCCAATTACAAAGTGAAGCCGCTGGATGTCATCACCGTGCTTTTGCCCGATCCGCCTCGCGATACCGAAGTTTATCCGGAAAATATTCCCTTGACCATTGTCCATGAGGATGATGATGTCCTGTTGGTCAATAAGGAGGCGGGTATGGTGGTGCATCCGGGATATAACAATTACACCGGCACCTTGGTCAATGCGCTCACGTATCATTTGAATCAGCTGCCTACTATGCCGGGAAACACCGGCCGTCCGGGCTTGGTGCACCGCATTGATAAAGATACCTCCGGCTTGTTGGTGATCGCGAAGAATGAATGGGCAATGACGTATTTGGCTAAACAGTTTTTCGAACACTCTATTGAAAGGAAGTATGTGGCATTAGTATGGGGTGATCTGCCCGAAGATGGAACGGTAACAGGCTTCATCGGTCGCAACTTGAAAGATCGCCGCATCATGGATATGTATGATAGCGAGGACAAAGGAAAATGGTCCGTTACACATTATCGCGTATTGGAGCGTCTAGGCTATGTAACATTAATTGAATGCGAGCTTGAAACCGGGCGTACACACCAGATCCGTACGCATATGAAATCCATCGGTCACCCACTCTTTTCCGACGAATTGTATGGTGGTAGTAAGATTGTAAAGGGTACTGTTTTCAATAAATATAAGCAGTTTGTTCACAATTGTTTCGAGATCTTACCTCGGCAAGCTCTTCATGCGAGGTCACTTGGTTTTCTGCATCCGCGTACCAAAGAAATGGTTAACTTTGAGGTACCATTACCCGAGGACTTCCAGCAGGCATTAGATAAATGGCGTTCTTACTCGACGACCATGGATCAACAATCTTAACAAGGAAACATTTATGTCAATACATTATATGAATTTCGATGGTCAAATCATCGATGAAAGCCAGCCTATAGCCGCTATTGATAGCCGGGCGATGCGCTACGGCGATGGTCTTTTTGAAACCATGCTATGGAAAGATGGTGATATTCGGTTTTTGGACCTGCATGTCGATCGTTTGCAGCGTGCCATGCACACGATACAATTGGAGGAAGCTACGAAGTTTGATGTTTTTTTTATACGGTCAAAGACGGAGGAGCTTATTCGCAAGAACAATATGCTTGGGCAGCAGCCCCGGGTGCGCTTAATTGTCTATCGCGCTGGTGGTGGTCTGTATTCCCCCGATACGAACCGGCCAGTTTATTGTCTGCAAGTGCTGCGTATGCAGCCCTCTCTACGCGATAAGAAACTAGGGCTGATCGTTGACTTGTATACCGAGTTTAAAAAGCCCTATAGCGACCTCTCGCACCTTAAATCAAACAATGCATTGATTTATGTTATGGCGGGCCTTTATAAAAAGAAATTCGCGTATGATGAGGTTTTTCTCCTTAATCAGGAAGGCTTTCTCTGCGAAGGCTTAACATCGAATATCTTCGTGTATTACGAAAAAGTGTTGTATACCCCTGCATTGACCGAGGGCTGCGTAGCCGGTGTGATGCGGAAAGTAGTGATGGATATGGCTGCACAGGAAGATATTCCGGTTGTCGAAGCGCAGATAAGTCCCGAGATTATGAAGCAGGCCGATGAAATTTTCTGTACCAACGCAACTCAGGGTGTGCAGTGGGTAATGGGATACAAGCAGAAACGGTATTTTAATAAGATATCGCGGATATTACAAGATAAGTTGCAGACTTGGGCTTATGAAGAGGAGTAAGGTTGTTTTGCCGCGTGCCGCGGCAAAACACTAAGCATTACCCGTTATCTAGTACCAAAAAAGTCCATCCCACAACCTTTCCGTCCTTGCCAGGACAGGGCCTTCCTTTTTTTTCTAAAAAAAGGAAGCAAAAAAATCGTCGCTGAATTTTTGTTGCATCCCTGTGAGGAAGTGCGAAGGCAAGTGACTACATACGCAACAAAAATAAGGCGACATTTCGTTTAATAATGGGAGGTGCTTTTCAAAGTAAAAAGTGAAAGTTTAAAAGTAAAAACTTAAAAGTGAGAAGTGAAAAAATGAAAAGTAATAAACTTTGCAACCCTATTATTTCTATATACTAAGTACTATCTGCTTAAATCTAACTCGCACTACGCATTACCGATTACCAACAAAGTCCATCCCACAAGCTTTCCGTCCTTGCCAGGACAGGGCCTTCCTTTTTTTTCTAAAAAAAGGAAGCAAAAAAATCGTCGCTGAATTTTTGTTGCATCCCTGTGAGGAAGTGCGAAGGCAAGTGACTACATACGCAACAAAAATAAGGCGACATTTCGTTTATTAATGGGAGGTGCTTTTCAAAGTAAAAAGGGAAGAATAAGAAGTAATGGGATTTGTAGATAGGACCATTTCTATATACTAAGTACTAGGTACTATCTGCTTAAATCTAACTCACACTACGCATTACCCATAACCAAAAAAGTCCATCCCACAAGTTTTCCGTCCTTGCCAGGACAGGGCCTTCCTTTTTTTTCTAAAAAAAGGAAGCAAAAAAATCGTCGCTGAATTTTTGTTGCATCCGTGTGAGGAAGTGCGAAGGCAAGTGACTACATACGCAACAAAAATAAGGCGACATTTCGTTTATTAATGGGAGGTGCTTTTCAAAGTAAAAAGGGGAAATTTAAAAGTAAAAACTTAAAAGTGAGAAGTGAAAAAATGAAAAGTAATAAACTTTGCAACCCTATTATTTCTATATACTAAGTACTATCTACTTAAATCTAACTCGTATTACGCTGTACTCATTACGCTGTACGCACCACATACTACCCGTTACCCACTGCCAAAAAGTACTACAATCTAAGTACTAAGTACTATCTACTAAAGTCTAACTCGCATTACGCTGTACTCATTACGCTGTACGCACCACATACTACCCATTACCCACTGCCAAAAAGTACTACAATCTAAGTACTAAGTACTATCTACTAAAGTCTAACTCACACTACGCTCTTCTGTTTCGCTGCACCAACAGGTAACTGATGTAAAGCAGAACCAGCCAGATAGGTATAAGCTCCACGGAGATTTTCAAGCCCGTAAACCACATCATAACGAGTACACCGGAAAGAAAAAGCAAACAGATATAGTTTGTGATGGGGTAGAGCAGCGTAGGAAACAACGAGCGTTCCTTTCTTTCGCTCAATTTGTTTTTAAAGAAAATATGGGTAAGCGAGATCATGATCCAGTTGATCACCAGGGAGGAAACCACCAAGCTCATCAATACCTCCAACGCTTTCTCGGGCATGATTTTATTGATCACAATGCATATGGCCACGAGGCCTGCCGAAACCAATATCGCATTAATAGGCGAGTGGTTGCTGTTTAGCTTGGTGAGAAATTTGGGCGCATTGCCCTGCTCGGCAAGCCCAAAGAGCATGCGCGAATTGCTATAGACACAACTGTTGTAAACCGATAGGGCTGCAGTCAGTACGATTAGATTCAGCGCATTTGCAATGATGTTGGTGAAGAAATAAGTCGATCCGAAAAGCTCAAACTGCATGCCTTTCAGGCTCGCAAATACTTCGACGAAGGGGCTGGTTTCCGACGTGATATGGCGCCAAGGCATCAGCGAAAATAAGATAACCAAAGAACCGATGTAAAAAATTAATATCCGCCATAGCACCTGGTTTGTGGCCTTGGGAATGTTCTTTTCCGGATTTTCAGCTTCAGCAGCCGTGATACCTACTAGTTCCAAGCCACCAAAGGAAAACATGATCATGACCAGCGCGGCTAGCAGCCCTTGGTAGGACCCGTTTTCTGCCGTTGTAAGCCAACCTTTCGGAAAAAAACCGCCGTCGTTTGTTAAATTACTAACAGTGGCTTGCTCGCCCGCGTTGCCGCTGATAAGGAGATAAGCACCGAAGATAATCATGGCAATGATGGCCACTACTTTAATGATGGAAAACCAAAACTCCGTTTCTCCATACACTTTCACAGAGGCTAAGTTCAACGCATTTATCGCGAAAAAGAAGAATAGACTGGAAGCCCAAAGTGGAACCTCGGGCCACCAAAATTGTACGTAATGGCCAATGGCCGTTAGTTCGGCCATGCTGACCAGCAAATAGAGCACCCAATAGTTCCATCCAGAGGCGTAGCCGGCAAAGGATCCCCAATATTTGTTCGCAAAGAAACTGAAACTTCCCGAAACGGGCTCCTGCACCACCATTTCGCCCAGTTGGCGCATGATAAAGAAGGCGATGATTCCTGCTATCGCATAGCCGAGGATTACAGAGGGTCCGGCAAGCACAGCTGCCTGTCCAATGCCGAGAAAGAGGCCGGTTCCTATGGCACCGCCCAGCGCAATCAGTTGTATATGTCTATTGCTGAGGCCCCGCTTTAATTTTTTGTTGTCTGTTGAATTCGTTTCCAAGATCTATATTCGTGTAGTGTATGAATAGGGATGGGTTGTATTGTATGTTATGATTAATAATCGTATTATCCCTCCTTTAGTCCGCGCATCTCAGCGTCGAAAGTAGAGCCCACTAAGCTATTCATGCCGTAAATATAATAAAAGAATCAGACTAACCCATTAACTGCGCGGTGCGCTAGAGTCATTTACGGCACAGCCGCAGCCTTTTGCGCATCCACCCTTATTCTTCTTCGCAGGCATAAAGCGTTTCGCAATATAAACCAACGCTACGACAAAGACAACGGCTATAATAATGTACTGAATGATCAAATCCATATTGTTCTACTTCATGAGTTGATATACTACAAACGCAATGAGGTAGGCCACGCCTGTCATCATCAACGTTTGTATGACGGTCCATTTCCAAGAACCGGTCTCCCGTTTCATAATGGCGATCGTACTCATACACTGCATGGCAAACGCATAAAACAGCAATAAAGAGACGCCAGACGCGAGATTATATGCGGGCTGCCCCGTGTTTCTATTGATCTCTGATTTCATTTTACCCAGCAGCGTTTCCTTCTGCTGATCATCTTCAATATCCACATCTTCGCCCAGACTATATACGGTGGCCATTGTACCGACAAACACCTCGCGTGCGGCGAAGGACGATATCAAGCCTATGCCCATCTTCCAGTCATAGCCCAAAGGTGCCACGATCGGCTCGATACCCATACCTAGATAACCCAGAAAGGAGTGTTCTAGTTTGAACGATGCTATTTCTTCCCCAAGCTCCTCTTCTGCAACGCCGGGATTTGCCTCCGTAACGTATCGTTCCGCTTCGCTAAACCGATCGCCGGGACCGAAACTACCAAGTACCCAAAGGATAACCGCCATGGCCAAAATAATCTTTCCCGCGCCAAACACGAAGCCCGATGTTTTATCCCACACATTGGTGCCTACGTTTCGCCAATCCGGAGTTTTGTAAGAGGGGAGTTCAAATATCAGGAAGGATTTGTGGGTGGTCTTCACAATTTTACTAAGTACCCAAGCGGAAACCAGCGCTGCTACAACCCCTAAAATATACAATAAGTTCAGCACCAAGCCCTGAAGACCAAAGCCTAAAAAGGTGTCGTTGGGAATCACCAGCGCAATAAGCACCACATAGATGGGAAGTCGAGCCGCGCAGGTCATAAAAGGTGTCACCAACATCGTGATCAGTCGCTCCTTGCTATTCTCAATATTTCTGGCCGCCATAATTGCCGGAACGGCACAGCCCACGCCTGACATGAGCGGGATCACCGATTTTCCGTTCAAGCCATACGGGCGTAACCACCTATCCATCAGAAAGACGACCCGGCTCATATAACCTGTTTCTTCCATGAAGGAGACCAATAGGAAAAGAATGGCAATTTGGGGAACGAAAATAACAATTCCACCGATACCCGCTAAGATGCCCTGTGTGATGAGGTCGGAGATTGGGCCGGCCGGCAAGGCCGATGCCGTGAAATCCACGAAAGCCGCAAAGTTTTCGTCTATCCAGTCCATGATAGGAGCCGATAGGGTAAACACCAGCTGAAAAATCAGAAAAAGCAGGGCAAAAAATATCACGTAGCCCCAAAACGGATGAAGCAACGCTTTGTCGATCTTATTGGTGCTGCTCACATGCTTATTTTCTTTTGCAAATACAATGCTTTCGAGATCAGCAGCGACGGCGGCATTGCGCTTGATAGACTCCGATTTTTGTAGCTCGGCGCCGGTCATGTTATATTTCTTCCGTATTTCAATAAGGCGCTGCCGTTGTTCGTGCGAAACAAACGATATATGATCTTGCGCTAAAAATTGCCAGCTTTGGTATTCTGTCTGTAATGGAAATAGCTTTTTTGTCTCCGCAAGCGCCTCGCTGTAGGTGGCCTCCGTTTCGAAGCGGCTGAAATAGTGTCCCGGGCGTTCGTCAAAAGATTGAATAAGCGTTTGTATACCTTTGCCATTTCGCGCATCTGTGGTGAGCACTTTCGTACCCAGATAGGCTTCCAATTGTGGATAATCAATTTCCAGACCTTTGCTTTTAACCTCGTCAATCATGTTGATAACAAAGATGGCCGGAACGCCGATTTCACGTGCCTGCTGATACAGCACGATGGAACGCTTAATATTATTGGGTTCAGCAACCACGACAACAAGATCGGGGTACGATGGGTTTTGCTTGTCAGCAAGTGAATTGAAGACAATTTCCTCGTCCAATGAGGTTGGGAATAGCGTGTATGTTCCTGGCAAATCGATAACGGTATAGGTTTTTCCGTTTGCTTTTACGGTACCTTCCCGTTTTTCGACGGTGATACCGGGATAATTGCCGACGTGCTGGTTTAATTTGGTGATGCGGTTGAATAAAGAGGTCTTTCCCACATTTGGGTTTCCCAAAAGGGCAATGATCGTTTTTTTCATAAGATTATTTTTCAACGAAGATGTGTACGGCTTCAGATTTACGGATAGCAATTAAATTATTCGTGCTGAGAAGGTGTAGGCCGATAGGGCCATTGAAAGGTGCTTTATGCATAACTTCTACCATACAGCCGGGAAGTAAACCCATCTCGAAAAATTTCGAAGGTAACTCCATGGAATTTAAATCACTTATCTTCGCCACATCCCCCACATTTAAACCGTCTAGACTGAAACTTTTTTGCATTTTCTATGTTAAAATAATAATATAATTTATATTCGTTTTCGAAAATATTTCGCTGTGCGACCAAAGATAACTATTTAGATTGATTCTAGGGAATTTAAGTTGTCACACTTTTGTATTACTAACTTACATCAATGAAGATCGAGAAAGAGCTTAAAGTGAAAAAATTCACTAATGATTGGCAACGCGCTACTGTTAATATTTTGTTCACAGCCAGCTGGCTCACACTGATATTAGAAAAACGTGCGGCGAAGCGAATGATTACCCTGCAGCAATTTAATGCCTTACGTATACTTCGCGGTCAATATCCCGCACCGACCACGAACAATGTCATACGATCTCGGATGATCAGCAATACCCCAGATATCTCGCGTTTAGTCGATAGGATTGTCACCAAAGGACTGGCTTCACGCGCGAAAAACAAGGAAGACAAACGCGCCGTCGATCTCTTTATCACGCAGAAGGGATTGGATCTGCTTGACGAGATCGAAGAAGACATGATGCTGACGGACCTTTTGCCCGATAATATTTCTGAACGTGATGCGGTCAAATTAAGTGCGCTGTTAGATACGCTTCGCGGCGATCTAAGCGAGGAAGACTAGTGCGTATGATCATCATGATCATGGTTACCATGATCATGACCGTCATGCTGTTCATGCCCATCCGGGCCGCCACCGTGACTATGGTCGTGACCCTCAAATAGAAAGTTTGCCAAGGATACTAAAACGCCGATGATCACCGCTATCATTTTCTTTCTATTGAATTTATGATGGTCTGCCGATCCAGACTCGAACAAGATGGTGGTCGATATGTGTAGAAAGATACCGATCACGATGGCCATAATTTTGTCGAAGTATTTCGAAATGCTCCCGATCTCCCCTTCGCTAATGCCTTTGCTGGTTAGGAAACCGAGCGGCGTCATGGCTGCAAATAGTAAAATAAAGAACCCTATTTTGGTTTTCGATAGCCGCGTGCTCAATAACAAACTTCCCAAGGCAAAAGCGGCAGGGATGTGGTGAATGGCAATACCGAAAACCAGTTCAGATTGATGGCCAGCAGCCAAAGGCATACCCTCTAAAAATGCGTGTAAACAAAGACTCACCATGATGCCCAATGGGAAAATATTGTGGTCATGCTGGTGGATATGCCCATGCTCAATACCTTGCGAAAATTGCTCCAGTAAAAGCTGAAACAAGAAGCCTCCCAAGATGTATAAACCGATGATTTCAGGGCGTGTAGTGTTGGTCAGGTAAACGTGTGGTATAAGATGCAACACGGTAATGCTGAATAGATAGGCACCACTAAAGGAAAGGACAAGTTTCAATAGATTGGTGTTATCTCTTTTTACAAAGAAGACAGCAAGACCGCTGATAAAAGCGGAAATGAATAGGACACTGATAATTAAGAATGAACTCATGTAGTTACTGTTTCAGGAAGTTGGTTTGTTTGGAAGAAATCTGGAAAAAATCGTCGAAACAGGTATCCTACACCTATTCCTATTAAGATGCCCAGAACCGCTCCACAGACGATATCGACGGGGTAGTGCACACCAACGTAGATCTGTGAAAAGCTTATGAGTGAAGCCCAAGTAATCCCCAGCCAAAGCGTATGTTTCCAGCGACGTCTAAATAGCGCGATCCAGAAAAATGCCATCGCGAAATGATTCGTTGCATGGGAAGAGGTAAAGCTGAAGCCCGAGCCACAACGAACGCGTATGTTGACCTCGTTTTTAAACACCATGTCGTTGCATGGACGGATGCGCTTTACATTCTTTTTGATCAGATGAGACGATATAGCATCCGAAACGCCGAAATTTGCCAGCGTAAAGGCAACAATCAATATGCCCATCTTGCCATAGTGCTTAATAAAGAAAATGATCAAAAATAGATAAAGGGGCGCCCATGTATAGGGATTACGTAGAATAGGGAGCAGCCAATCAAAAAAAGGATTGCTTAATCCTTGGTTGATGGCCAGAAATACTTCCTGGTCAAAATGAATGAGTTGATTCAACATGTTTTCCGTTGCTATTTAAAATACCCCCAAAAGTAAATAATAAATATATACATCGTCGTGTTTTAACAAAACGACACAATGTTGCAACAAAAGTATGCTTTTCCGTTCAAATGTGAAACTTTTATATGATAATTTGTGATATAAAGCTATTTTTACGATTTAAAGAATTGTATATGACACTTATTAAATCTATATCGGGTATTCGCGGTACGATAGGCGGAAGACAGGGGGAAGCACTAACGCCGATCGACGTGGTCAAGTTTACGGCGGCTTTTGGAAAAATTCTATTGCGTAATGCAGGGAATAAGAAAATTGTTGTTGGGCGCGATGCACGCCTCTCGGGTGAGATGGTCAGCAACCTGGTGGTGGGCACTTTGCAAAGCATCGGGGCTGATGTGGTAAACCTTGGACTTTCTACAACGCCTACGGTCGAGATCGCCGTGCCGATGGAAGGCGCAGCGGGCGGCATCATTTTAACAGCGTCGCATAACCCGGGACAGTGGAATGCGTTGAAACTATTGAACAGTAAAGGTGAATTTATCAATGATGCGGAGGGCAAAGAGGTACTAGCGCTCGGCGAGCAGCTTGATTTTGATTTTGCCGAAGTGGGTGATTTGGGCACGGAAATCAAAGACAACAGTTATTTACAAAAACATATTGACGCGGTTTTAGCGTTGCCATTAGTTGATGTGGATGCTATCCGAGCGGCCAACTTCAGCGTAGCGGTTGACGCCGTAAACAGTACGGGAGGCGTATTTATACCCGCACTTTTGAAAGCTCTTGGCGTGCAGACCATCTATCCGATCCATTGCGAGCCAAATGGCCATTTTCCCCATAACCCCGAGCCGTTAAAAGAGCATTTGACAGATCTTTCTGCTGCTGTATTAGCCAACAAAGCCGACATAGGCATTGCCGTCGATCCAGATGTCGATCGGCTGGTATTTATGATGGAAGATGGCGAGCTATTTGGCGAGGAATATACGCTGGTCGCCGTTGCAGACTATATCTTGGAAAAAACCAAAGGAAATACGGTATCTAATTTAAGTTCAACCCGCGCTTTGCGTGACGTGACACAAAAGCATGGTGGTGAATACTTTGCGGCAGCAGTAGGTGAGGTAAATGTGGTGACCAAGATGAAAGAAGTTAACGCGGTAATAGGTGGTGAGGGTAACGGTGGCGTGATCTATCCGGATTCACACTATGGTCGCGACGCGCTCGTTGGTGTAGCATTATTCTTAAGCCATTTAGCGAAATTGGGTAAGAAGGCTTCGGTATACCGCGCGGAGCTACCACAATACTATATGTCCAAAAACAAGATTACGTTGACGCCATCGTTGGATATCGACAATCTGTTGGCGAAGATGGAAGAGAAATACAAGCACGAAACGTATACGAACATCGACGGTCTAAAAATCGATTTCGAAAAGGAATGGGTGCACTTGCGAAAATCAAATACAGAACCCATCATCCGTATCTATTCGGAGGGCCCAAGTCCGGAAGCCGCAGACGCCATTGCACAACGAATAATTCGCGAAATCGAAGCGATCATAGCATAAAAAAAACCGGCATCGCCGGTTTTTTTTATGCTATGCATTCCATTTCCAAGCCAGGATGCGAATGCGTTTGTTGCCCTGTGCCATGGGGATAATCTCGAGCTTGGGTACCTTATGGTATTCCAAGATAGCAATTAAGGGCTTTACGTTATCCTTATCCGACACGAGCGTCGTGATCCAACCCAACTGATCTTTGTAGTTCATGCTCTCGTAGATCATGTTGCGGATAAATTGTTTCTCGCCACCCTCGCACCACAACTCATTGGGGTGCCCACCAAAATTCTGGACGGGTAATTTTTCTGCATCTTTGTGCAGGTTGTTGAATTTCTTGGTACTCTTTTGCCAATTATCTTCCCGTGATTTAAAGAAGGGCGGGTTACACATCACGCCGTCAAAGCGGTCATTCTTTTCGATGATACCGTCAAAGATATGCGCTCGATCTTCCTGTAAGCGCAAAACGATATCTCGTTTTAAACCCGTATTGGATTTGAGTGTTGCCTGCGCATGGTTCAATGCACCGGCTTCTATATCGGTTGCTACAAAACTCCATTGATAAGCACGTTGGCCAAGAATAGGATAAATGCAGGATGATCCGGTGCCGATATCCAAAATCTTTACACCAGCACCTTTGGGAATCTCGCCCGCATGGTCTTGTGCCAGCAAGTCGGCCAGATAGTGAACATAATCCACCCGACCTGGAATCGGCGGGCAAAGACTATTTCGCAATATCGACCACTGGTCAATCTGATAGTATTTCATGAGCAACGATTTATTCAACTCAAATACCGCCTCAGGCGATGAAAAATTGATCGACTCCTTTCCAGCGACAGTCGTGATGACATGTGCTTTTAATGCAGGGTTTTTTGCTGTTAATTTTTTTATATCGTAACCCGCAGCATGTAAATTGCGGGGGTGCATACTCTTTTGTTGTGTTTGGCCTGCCATGAACGTCTTGTTTGCTTGCAAAGGTACATAAATATTGCTGTCTTTGCGGAAACTGGTTATATTTACTGTTTAAATACGATCACTCATATTACTAATTATTCCATGATTGAATCCAATGTATTACTGGTTATGGTGTTGTTTTTCTTCATGGCCATGCTTTTTGTTCTCAGCCAGCGACTGAAGATCTCCTATCCCATATTGCTGGTTATCGGTGGATTGTTGATTTCGCTGATACCCGGTACGCCGCGAATAAGTTTGGATCCGAACATTATCTTTCTGGTCTTTCTACCGCCGTTACTTTTCGAGGCCGCTTGGTATACGTCTTGGGATAACTTTCTGAAATGGCGTCGATCTATTCTGGTTATGGGTTTTGGTTTGGTGTTTGTCACCTCGCTAGCTGTCGCCTATTTTTCCGTGGCTATTATTCCATCCTTCACGTTGGCCTTCGGTTTCTTATTGGGTGGCATCATTTCCCCGCCGGACGCGGTGGCCGCGACATCGGTCTTAAAAGGTGTGAGCATCCCGAAGCGAGGCGTCACCATTTTAGAAGGCGAGAGTCTGGTCAATGACGCGGCTTCGCTCACCGTGTTCCGTTTCGCACTCGGCGCCATTATTTCGGGCACCTTTGTGTTGCAAGAGGCGGCAACGGAGTTTTTGATTTTAGCCGTCATGGGCGTAATAGTCGGCTTGGTCATTGGGCATGTGTTGTACGTCTTTTTACGTTATGTGGCGAAGTCGTCGAGCATCACCACACCCATCACCTTGATCGCTCCCTATATGATGTATATTGTGGCTGAACATTTTGAATGGTCTGGTGTCTTGGCTGTGGTTAGCGGAGGGCTCTTTCTTTCCTACCGCTCAAAAGACTACATGAACCACCATACGCGCATACAAACCAAGGAAGTTTGGGCAACCGTGGGCTTCTTATTGAATGGCTTTGTTTTTATCCTGATCGGCTTAGAGCTTCCCATCATCGTGAGTGGTTTGGAAGACTATTCCATCGAAGAGAGTATACACTATGCGCTGCTGATCAGCGTCATCGTTATCGTATTACGCGTGTTGATGGTCTATTTGTCGGCTTTCGTTCCGCGTTTGTTATCCAAGCGCATACGCCAACGTGAGGTAAGTCCGGGTTGGAAGCTTCCCTTGGTGGTTGGCTGGGCTGGAATGCGCGGTGTGGTATCTTTGGCATCAGCATTGGCGATACCCTTAGCGCTGGACGATGGTTCAGCCTTTCCACATCGTAATCTTATTCTGTTTATCACATTTGTCGTCATCCTTACCACATTGGTCTTTCAGGGCCTCACGTTGCCCTTGCTTATACGTTGGGTGAATTTGGAAGAGGTGGATCAGGAAGTACCAGAGAAGGTACAGATTGAACGAATTCGTTTGGCTCTCGCAAAACAGGCCATTGCCCATTTGGACGAAAATTATAACGAAGAAATGAAGAAGTATGAAACCATAGCTCGAGTGAAAGAACAGTACCAACGCAGTATTCGCGCTACGGAAGATGCGCTTGATGATGAGGCCAAAATCCACTTAAGTGGTGTCCGGGCATTATATAAGGGTGTAGCGCTAGATTTGGTACAGGTGCGTAGACAAGGCTTAGAAAGTTTTAGAAAGGATAAAGCGTTTGACAATGAGGTTATCCGACAAATGGAACATCAACTAGACTTGGAGGAATCTCGTTTAATACAAGGCTAATGGCAGATTTTGATATCAAAGAATTTTTAGATGCTAAGGTAAAAGCGTTTAATAGGCCGGCGTTTATTGAACATGATCCCATCTGTATTCCGCATTTGTTCAGCAATCAGCAAGACATTGAAATCATGGGTTTCTTTGCCGCGATACTAGCCTGGGGACAGCGCAAAACCATCATCAACAAATGCCGAGAACTGATTGAGCGTTTTGATGGCGCACCGGCGCAATTTATTCGCGGGCACAGCGAAGACGATCTAAAGAATTTGTTGGGTTTCAAGCACCGTACCTTCAACGATACGGATTTACTATACTTCGTCGCTTTTCTGCATAGGCATTATCAAGAATTCACCTCACTGGAAGATGCCTTTCTTATCGGTAGCCAGTACGGGGAACAATTTCATATCGAGCGTAGCCTAAATGAATTTAAGGCCTACTTTTTTTCGTTGCCGGATCATCCCATCCGCACGAAAAAGCATATCAGTTCGCCGCTTCAAAAATCGAGCTGTAAGCGCCTGAATATGTTTTTACGGTGGATGGTGCGTCAGGACAATTGCGGGGTAGACTTCGGTATTTGGAAGCGCATTCCAGCAAGCGAGTTAATCTGTCCCTGCGATATCCATGTGGAGCGTGTTGCCCGACGGTTTGGATTGATAACCGCTGACAAGATCAACTGGAAAACGGCGCTGGAGCTCACGGCGAGCTTGAAAACTTTCGACCCGATGGATCCGGTAAAATATGATTTTGCGCTTTTTGGTATCGGCGTGGAAGGAGAGGTATAGCAAGCGCGGACAATTGCCCGCGCTGTTTTTATCGATTCGAAATTTTAACAAGCAAATCCACCATTCTATTGGAGTAGCCAAATTCATTATCATACCAACCGACCACTTTCACCAAGCCACCAACGATCGAGGTCAACTGGGCATCAAAAACACAGGAATAGGGGTTATTGATGATGTCTACCGATACGATCGGGTCTTCGGTATAATACAGTATGTTTTGCAAGCTGCCCGTGGCAGCTTCCTTAAATTTCCGGTTGATTTCCTCAACCGACGTCTGTCTCTGCAACGTACAGGTAAAATCGGTTAACGATCCATTGAGTACGGGTACGCGGATGCCCGCACCCCCAAGCCGGCCTTCCAAATGCGGAAAGACATTGGTTATGGCTTTGGCCGCGCCGGTAGTCGTAGGAATGATCGAGGAGGAGGCCGCTCGGGCACGCCGTAAATCCCGGTGTGGAGCATCGTGCAAATTTTGATCGCCCGTCATCGAGTGTACTGTCGTAATATAGCCATCGTTTATACCCCAGTTTTCATCCAATATCTTGACCAGGGGCGCAACATTGTTTGTCGTGCAGGAAGCATTGGAGAACAGCGGAGTTTGCCAATCGAAGTCCTGGTCGTTTATACCAAGCACCACGGTGGGCACATCCCTGTCGGCGGAGGGAGCGGATATGATGGTTTGCCGAGCACCTGCCTGCAGGTGCAAGCTAGCCTGCTCGCGACGGGTAAAAAAGCCGGTAGACTCGACGACGACATCTATTCCCAGCGCGTTCCAAGGCAACTGCGCCGGGTTTTTCTCGCTAAAGACGTTGATAGCGATACCGTCTACAAAAATATGATCTTGATCGGCGCCCACCTCATGGGTGAACGGACCATGCACAGAATCATACTTTAACAGATGCGCTAAAGTAGCCGTGTCAGTCAGATCATTAATGGCTACAATCTCGATATCATGCTGTAGCCAACGTCGGTATATATTGCGAAGCGTATTACGTCCTATCCGTCCGAATCCGTTGATGGCTACCCTCATTATTTTGTGAATTCAGCAAGTACGTATCCGATTTCCTTTTCGCCGTCCCAGCTGTTTTTCAATTGCCCGTCAGCACCATACACATAGTTCGCGGGAAACTGTTGCGGCACATGAAATTTCTGTATAAATTCTTGATTCCGATCATATAAAACTTCGACGTTCGGCTTATCCACCAATTCTTTCCCAAAGGTTTCGAGGAAGGAAGCCATAAGGGCCGGATCGTTCATGGAGATGAAGTACAGGTTTACATCCTTGATCTTGGCGTAGTTTTTGGCAAGTAGCCCCGCTTCGTGCTGGCAATGCCCACAGCTCGGGTCAAACAAGATAAAGGCCGTGTTTTTGCCTGCCGGAATATCAGCCTTAGAGAAACCAATACCCGATTTTACTTTGTAAAACTTGAAATCTGGAATGCTGGAAGCGGCTTCTTTAGCCATCGGGGGGGCGGGCGCCTGTTGCGCGGCGGCTTGAGATGCCGTAGCTGGATGTTCATTTTCCTGCATACGTTCCTGTGTCGTTTGTTCTTGTGTCTTATCGCCATTGCCCGATTGGCAAGCACTCATACACACTATGGTACTTAGCGCTAGGCTACTGAAAAAGTACTTCATTCTTCGTTTTTTTTATGATACCCAAAACTAGGAAAATTTGCTGCAAGGAGCCGTATAAAATGTTATGAAATCACTATAAAATGAAACCAGCATGATGATTTCGGACACCCACGTTCGGAACGACACGCGCAGCTGCACAAGCGACGTCTCAGTGTCTGTAAACAAACAAAGGCTTCTGAGAAATCAGAAGCCTTTGTTTGTTTAAGCATATAGCAGACTACGGCGTGATAACTTTGGCAGCAGGTGCTTTTTCATCCGTAATGTGTTTGCCTTTTCCTAAATCATAAACCGCTGGAGCAGCTAAGATAATCGAAGAATATGTACCTACTACGATACCGATCAAGATAGCGAAAGAGAATCCACGGATTACCTCGCCACCAAAGATAAACAACACGACCAATACGAAGATAATCGTTAAGGAAGTAATGATGGTACGGCTTAATGTTGTATTGATCGCGTGGTTAATGACTTCACCAAAGTTTTTGCTATGCGCCCCCGGTTTGGCAAGGTCTTCACGAATACGGTCAAATACAACAACCGTATCATTCACTGAATAACCCAGTACGGTTAGTATGGCAGCAACAAAATGCTGGTCGATGTCTAACGAGAAGGGTACAAGACCATCCAAGATGGAGAACAGACCCAACAAGATAACGCCATCGTGTATGGTTGCCACAGCGGCACCGACCGAGTATTGCCATTTCTGGAAACGTACGAGAATATAACCGGCAATAATCAAAATAGAAAATACAGCAGACCAAATTGCCCGGTCTTTAATATCGGTAGCGATACTTGGACCTACCTTCTGCGAAGACAGGATCTCATGCTTACTTCCAGCGATCTTACCTAAGCCTTCGTTTAGCTTCGCTAATACTTCTTTATCTGCTTCGTCGCTGGTTTCCTCGATATGGTAGGTAGTCGTGACACGAACCTGGTTCTCGCTACCAAATGTTTTTACCTCGGTAGTAGAAGCAAAGGTCTCGTCTAGGTTTTTACGAACCTCTTCCAAATTTACAGGCTGGTCGTAGCGTACAGTATAGGTTCGTCCGCCTTTGAAGTCAACACCCAAGGAGAATCCTTTGGTGAAGATAGACGCCACACTGATCAGCACGGCAACCACAGAGATTGCATAAAATACCTTCCGCTTCTTGATAAATTGGAAGTTTGCGTTTTGAAGCGTTTTTGCTGACCAAGGGTAAGACACGGAGATCTTCATGTCTTTGTTCAACATATATTCAAAGATCAAACGTGAGATGAAGATCGATGTGAACAACGAGGTGATAATACCGATCATCAAGGTTGTAGCAAAACCTAAGATTGGCCCGCTACCGAAGAAGAATAATACCAAACCAACCAAGAACGTGGTAATCTGCGAGTCTAAGATAGATGGCATCGCATGCTTATAGCCATCCGCGATAGCTTGGCGAATGCTTTTGCCGCCTCTCAATTCCTCGCGGATACGCTCGTAGATCAGTACGTTGGCATCCACGGCTGTACCCATCGTTAGGACGATACCCGCTATACCGGGTAAGGTAAGCACCGCATTTAACGAGGCCAAAATTCCCATCAAGAAAAATACGTTAAACAATACAGCGATGTTTGCCGCAATACCAGCGCGGTTGTAGTACGCGATCATAAAGATCATCACCACGACGATACCAATTACCGCAGAGTTCACACCCGCATCGATAGCTGCCTGGCCAAGGGACGGGCCCACGATAGCTTCTTCAACGATTTTTGCTGTAGCTGGCAAACGACCTGCTTTCAATACGTTGGCTAAATCTTTGGTATCTTCTATGGTGAAGCTTCCCGAGATTTGCGAGCTACCATTTGGAATTTCTTCGTTCACAGAAGGGGCAGAGTATACCACACCGTCCAATACGATTGCAATAGCTTCTCTGTTCTGCGCAGCTTGTGCTGTTACTTTACGCCATTGACGAGCACCTTCCGTATTCATTTGCATGGATACGACCGGTCTGTTTTGTTGATCGAAGTTGTCTGTAGCGTCTGTGATCACATCGCCACTCATTACCGCGCCGCTTTCCACACCCGTGGTTTTTATCGCATACAAGGATAAGAAGTTTGGCGACTTAGGTTCAGGCTTAACGGCCCATAGTAATTTTAAGTTGCCCGGTATGGTTGCTTTTACCTCCGGTCTGTTCAAATAAGCATTAACGCGAGCCGTGTCTTTTAAGTTGGCTATGCCCACCATCGGACCAGGCATTAAACTCGGTTGACCATTCTCACCTGTGTAGGTAGCCGGGTTTAAAATCGCAAATAACGGATTACTTGCGGCTAATTCTGTGGATACAGCAGATGAATCTGTGCTGTCTTTCTTTCCCGCACCTAAATTTGCAAGGAGGTTGTCGTCATTACCTGTCGTATCTGCCGCTGTTTTCGTCGAATCAGCCGTTGCAGCGGGTTTTGCTGCAGGCGCAGCTGCTTTCATGGTTGAAGCAAGAATGCCGTTGATATTTTCCAATAGCGGATACACCTGAAAGTTATCATGCGTAGAGAAAAATTCCAATTTTGCGGATCCTTGAAGAAGTTTACGCACGCGAGCCTCATCATTCACACCCGGTAGCTCGATTAAGATACGGTTGGTTCCTTGCTGAATTTGGATGTTTGGCGATGCAACGCCAAATTTGTCAATACGGGTGCGTAAAACTTTGTAGGAGTTCTGGATAGCGTTTTCCGACTCTCTATTCAAGAAACTACGTACCTCATTATCCGAGCTGCTGCCCTTTATTAATGCGGAATTGTCTTTAGTTGCGAAAAAGCTGGCCAAAGGTATTGCTGCGCCCGTCGCTTTGTATTCTTCTACAAAAAGCTCGACAACGCCTTTGTTTACAGACTTGCTTTTTTCTACGGCAGTTTCTAATGCTGTATTGAATTTTTCATCTTTTGGATTGTTTGCTAGGTTTTTGATAAGCTCGTCCAAGGAAATTTCCATGGTCACGTTCATCCCACCTTTAAGGTCTAGTCCAAGAGCTAGCTCGTGTGCTTTAGCCTCTCTGTAGGTGAACTTTGCAAGTCCCAAATTATAAACTTCTTCACCTGCCATGGAGTCTAAATACGCTTTTTCTTTGGCCATATCGCCTTTCGCGTAGTCAGCAGCATCTCGTTCTACTTTCCGTGTAACAAATGTGAATGATAAGGAATAGAGGCATGCTATTGACACCACTATTACCAAAAATTTAATCAGCCCTTTACTCTGCATTGTCTGTAATCCTGTATTGTTTGATATAGTTTATATTACTCTTTTTACTCTACGATTTAGCTTAATAATACTTAGCCAAGATTCGCAAAGGTATAAAAATTTTGTATAAAGAATACATTATTGGGGAGATATGCAAACAAAAATCAAATTTAAGTGTAGGTGCCTACAAAACCAATACGTTAGGGGGTTTCACAGGTCCGAAAAACGACGCTGGGCAACCTTTTGAGGGTTGCCCAGCGTAGCCAGTTTGATGTTTGCTTTTTTATTTAAGCGTAAATTTGAAGCCTAAAGTAAAACGTGCAGGTTCGAAGTTAGAGTTGTGGGTAAGATTCCACCACGGTTTCCAGTCAAAGTGGAATCCGATCGGTGCGGTAGGAATTTTATACTCCAGGCCTAATGCTGGTCTGATGGCAACATACGTTTCGTTATCGCCACCGTACCAACCGCGACCGTCAACAAAGCTTAATTGCGGACCCACACCTACGTACCAGCCTAGGCCGTTGGTGCCAGAAATTTGTTGGTTGTACGAGTAGTCAACACCTAACGTAATTACATCGTCTCCAAATAATACTTGTGCATTACCCGCATTGGCCCCGCCAAACGAATGTTTTATTTGCGGACCGACCAATGTTGGGCCATCACCAACATCGATCGCTAGTCCAATGGCTGTTTTATAAGGTGTTTGTGCGCTAACCTCGGTTACGCCAAGAGCCAACAATGCAGCGGCTGATAACGATAATAGTACTTTTTTCATGGTTGTTTGTATGTATAATTTCATAGGGGGGCGATTTTCGACCCCGATATTTCGCTGTATTTGCAAATAGTTTGCCAAACTACCGCCGTGGTCAGAAAAAATGTTTTTTTAGATCTATTTTAATCTGAATGTCAAGCTTTGCTAAAAGGATATTATTTTTTGATAATTTCGTAGAAATTCGTAATTTTGCCTTGCAAATAGAAACCCCAAAGATATTTGCCATATGCAGTTAGATCCACAAAAATTTGTAGCGGAAGGTTTAACATACGACGACGTTCTGCTTATCCCAGCTTATTCAGAAATTTTGCCACGAGACGTTAACACAAGCACGCGTCTTACCAGAAAGATAAAGCTCAATATACCCTTGGTATCCGCAGCGATGGATACGGTGACGGGAGCAGAGCTTGCGATCGCGATTGCGCAAGCAGGGGGTATCGGCATGTTGCATAAGAATATGTCTATCGACGAGCAAGCGGCAGAAGTACGTCGTGTGAAACGCTCGGAGAGCGGCATGATTCAGGATCCTGTCACCCTGTTGGAAGGGTCTACCGTTGGTGATGCCTTTAAAATTATGAAAGATCATAAGATTGGGG
Organism: Sphingobacterium paludis; assembly: GCF_004364125.1. Taxonomy (GTDB): domain Bacteria; phylum Bacteroidota; class Bacteroidia; order Sphingobacteriales; family Sphingobacteriaceae; genus Sphingobacterium; species Sphingobacterium paludis. The sequence goes on from NZ_SNZV01000001.1 coordinate 492,734, forward strand.
GTATTCCGGTGGTGAACGAAAACAGAAAGCTGGTGGGTATTGTTACCAATCGCGACTTGCGCTTTCAAAAAGATATGGCCAAGCCGATTAACGAGCTCATGACAAAGACCAACCTGGTGGTGGCACCAGAAGGTACCGACCTTATACAGGCCGAAGAAATTCTGCAAAATGAAAAAATCGAGAAGCTTCCTGTGGTCGATGCGGAAGGCAATCTGAAAGGATTGATCACCTTTAAAGATATTCAAAAGTATAAACATTACCCCAACGCAGCGAAAGATAGCCACGGCCGTTTACTCGTAGGGGCTGCCGTCGGTGTTACTGCGGATACTATTGAGCGTGTTTCGGCACTGGTTAAGGCTGGCGTCGATGTGGTTACGATCGATACTGCACATGGACATTCCAAAGGTGTTGTCGATAAGCTGAAAGAGGTCAAGCGTATATTTCCAGAACTGCAGGTTATTGTCGGTAATATTGCGACGGGTGCCGCAGCAACTGCGCTAGCCGAGGCAGGTGCCGACGCTGTGAAAGTAGGGATTGGTCCAGGCTCCATCTGTACAACACGTATTGTTGCTGGTGTGGGTGTGCCGCAATTATATGCGGTGTATGAGGTGGCCAAAGCCTTAAAAGGAACTGGCGTTCCGCTTATTGCAGACGGCGGTATTAAACAAACGGGTGATATTGCCAAGGCTATTGCAGCAGGTGCAGATACCATCATGGCCGGATCGTTATTTGCTGGTGTAGAAGAGGCTCCTGGCGAAACCATTATTTACGAAGGTCGAAAGTTTAAATCGTATCGCGGAATGGGCTCGCTGGAGGCCATGGAAAAAGGATCCAAAGATCGTTATTTCCAAGATGTGGAAGATGATATCAAAAAGTTGGTTCCGGAGGGCATTGTAGGTCGTGTGCCTTACAAAGGCACACTCGCGGAGGTGGTTTACCAATATATTGGTGGTTTACGTGCATCAATGGGTTACTGTGGTGCCGCGACCATCGAGCGACTGAAAGAGGCACAATTTGTCCGTATCACGGGCGCAGGGCTTCGCGAATCACACCCTCATAATATCTCTATTACGAAAGAAGCACCTAACTACAACAGCAGGGGCTAAGCGTTGTTAAATGTCAATTTACCCTTGGTCGTTTTAAATTTTATTGGTACATTGCTGTTAAGCAATCATAAAATTTTAAACTTTAATCAGTAATAGTATGGGAAAAGGTGATAAAAAGACACGTAAAGGGAAAATAATCATGGGTTCTTTTGGGAAAAAAAGACCAAAGAACGGTCCACGGGTAACCCCTAAAAAACAAAAAGAAGAAGCATAAGCTTCTTCTTTTTGTTTCGTCTTGTTTGTTGCTAAAGCTATTTCAAATTGTTGATAGCTTGCTGTTCGCGTAGTTTATCTACATTGTTCTTTTCTCCAAATTCTTCGGTTTTTTCTTGGAAGGAATCGAGAATAGTTTTGATCGCTTCAGCATTGTCTGCCGTACGTTGGTAGATGTCGGGCATTTTCGACTCTATAGTTTTGTCCCCAAGTTCTATATTATCGACTTCAATTTTACCGATTTTCTCTAAAACAGCCTGTTGGCTATTTCTTACGTCTTCAAGCTCTCTGGTGATCTTTTCCATGAGATCAAATTTCTTCAGTTTGTCCATAGTCTTCAATTTGTTTTAGTACTCTTAATAAAACGAACGAAGAAAGAAATTGTTTTAAAAAAAGCGATAAAGAAATCCTCTATCGCTTTTTTTAAACGGCGCAAAGGAATGCATGGTTTGCTATTCCTGTGTGCGGCCGGGATATTGTTTTAAGCCTTCCTCGATACAAGTGAGTGCGCCAAGGAGATCTTCGTTTTTAAGCACATAGGCCAAACGCACTTCATTTTGTCCGGCACCCTCCGTGCTATAAAATCCGGTTGCAGGAGCCATCATCACCGTCTCGCCATGATAAGAAAACTCTTCCAGCATCCATTGGCAAAAGCGATCCGCATTGTCAATAGGGAGCTTCGCAACAACATAAAAGGCTCCACCGGGATTTGGGCAAAATACACCGTCGATTTTATTCAGGCCGTTGACCAAAACATCTCGACGGGCCGTATACTCTTTGGAAACAGATTGAAAATATGCATCAGGCGTATCGACTGCGGCTTCACCTGCAATTTGCCCCTCCAAGGACGGACTTAAGCGTGCCTGCGCAAATTTTAGCGCAGTTTGATAGAGCTCGCGGTTCTTGGTTATTAAACAGCCTATACGCGCACCACAAGCAGAATAACGCTTGGACACGGTGTCAAATACCACGACATGGTCCTCTAAGCCTTCCAAGTGCATTGGTGATACAAATTCACGGCCATCGTAGCAAAACTCACGATAGGCTTCGTCGGAAAAAAGGTAAAGATCATGTTTGATACACAAATCGCGCAAGGCCTCAAGTTCCTGTCTGGAATAGAGGTATCCCGTCGGATTATTAGGATTGCAAATTGCTATCGCCTTCGTTTTGCTGGTAATTAGTTTTTCAAATTCTGCGATGGCTGGCAGAGCAAAGCCGGTCTCGATATAAGACATGATCGGTTTTACCACAATGTCGGCCGAGCAAGCAAAGCCATTATAGTTGGCGTAGAAGGGTTCGGGAATGATGATCTCCTCTCCAGGATTTAAGCAGGCTTGCATCGCAATGGTAATCGCTTCCGATCCGCCATTGGTCACTAAAATATCAACCGGCGTAATGTTGTAATTTAATTTGTTGTAATAGGATGCCAGCTTAGCGCGGTAGGAGGCAGTGCCTTCAGATGCCGTGTAGGCCCAAACCTTGAAATCTATATTTTTCAGCGCATCAAGCATGCCCGCTGGCGTTTCAATATCGGGCTGACCAATGTTAAGATGATAGATTTTCTTTCCGTCTTTCTTTGCTTGGTCGGCAAAGGGCGTAAGCTTTCTTATTGGCGAAGCAGGCATGTCAATGCCCTTATTCGATATTTTTGGCATGGTAAAATTGTTTTTGTTTGTGTGACACAAAAATAGAAAAAAGAATAGGTGAACGCATACGTTAGCTACACAAACTTTTCTAGTAACGAGGCCATAAAAAAGCCATCGATCCTAGGATGCGATGGCTTTTTGGTATACCGTGTTTATTATACTATTCGACAGAACCTTTTACAGTTAAAGTCTTAACAGGCGTTTTCGTGTTTGATTTCACCGTGAACTGTTTGGTAAACGGCCCTTTGGCAGCCGCGTTATACGTTACGGTAATGGTTCCGGCTTCACCTGGTTTAATAGGCGTTTTTGTAAATTCCGCTACGGAACAACCGCAAGAAGGTTTCACCTCTGCAATAATAATCGGAGCATCACCAGAATTCGTAAATTTAAAATCATAAGATGCCGGCTTATTCTGCGGAATGGTTCCGTAATCGTGGGTTTCTTTTTCAAAACTAAATTCACCGATAGCAAGTGTCATCGATGTAAATCCGATTACAGCAACAAATACGGCTAATATACTTAATGTCTTCTTCATCTTCTTATTCCTTTAATACTATCCAAACTAATCAAAATACAAGCCAAAAGTAGTGATTAACATAGCTTTTTATGATTCTTTGCCGGAAATAAACAAAAATATTACATAACATCCTAAATGATACCTTCTTTCAATAAATCTTGGAGATGGACAATTCCCTGGTAGGTGTTGTTTTCCACCACGAGCAGTTGCGATATATTATTTTGTCGCATGTGTTGTAGTGCTTCGACAGCAAGTTCCTCGCGATTGATTGTCTTGGGGGATTTTGTCATAATGTCCAGCGCTGTCAAGCCCGTTAAGTCCTCGTATTTTTCCAACATGCGCCGAATATCACCATCCGTTACAATACCGATGATGTTGCCCTGATCGATGACCGCAGTAGCACCCAGCCTGAATTTTGTGATCGTGACAATCACTTCTCGGATATTTGCCTCAGGGGCGAGGAAGGGCTTTCCGTTATGGTCAGAAAGGTCTGCAACCCGCAGATAAAGCTGCTTGCCCAGTGCGCCGCCGGGGTGGTATTTAGCAAAGTCGCGATCTGAAAACTGCCTGCAGGTTTGTAAGCAAACGGCCAATGCATCGCCCATGGCAAGTTGAGCCGTGGTACTGGTTGTTGGCGCTAAGTTATTGGGGCAAGCTTCCCGCTCGACGGAAGTGTCAAGTATGTAGTCGGCTTTTTGTGCAAGGAACGAATTCAAGTTGCCTACCATGGCTACCAAGGTGTTGCCCGTTTGCTTTAAGAAGGGAACCAGCACTTTAATTTCTGGCGTATTGCCACTTTTGGAGAGGGCAATAATCAAGTCGTTTTTTTGAATAATTCCAAGATCACCGTGGATGGCATCCGCGGCATGCATAAAGATGGAGGGGGTGCCCGTTGAATTAAACGTTGCAACCATTTTTTGCGCTATAATAGCACTTTTTCCGATGCCGGTCACGATGACTCTGCCCTGCATATGGAGGATGGTATTCGTCACATCAACGAAGTCTTGATCGATCGTATCTATTAGTTTTTGAATAGCTGTGGCCTCTAAGGCAAGCGTGTCCACAGCCGTCTTTTTGATGTCTATGTTGTGTATCACAGAAAAAATATCTAATTTTATATTACGAAACTACAAAAGTAAGTTATTTAAGACGCATTAAAGTCACAGGTCCATCTAATTTTTTGTGCTACAGTCAATGGAAATAGAAAAATCACTATTTGACAATTTACAGGAATTTTTCGGCTTCGATACATTCAAAGGGGATCAGGAAGCTATTATAACGAATATCCTGAATAAGAAAGATACGTTCGTTATTATGCCTACGGGGGGAGGAAAGTCAATCTGTTATCAACTGCCTGCTCTGATGAGCGAGGGGACAGCGGTTGTCATTTCCCCACTGATTGCTTTGATGAAAAATCAGGTCGATCAGATGCGGGCGTTCGGCGGCAATGAAAGTATTGCCCATTTTTTGAATTCCTCATTGAATAAGAGTGAAATTTCGAAAGTGAGACAAGACGTGACTGATGGAAAAACCAAGTTACTTTATGTGGCACCAGAGTCGTTGGCGAAAGAAGAAAATACGCAGTTCCTCCGACAAATCAAAGTGTCATTTGTAGCGGTAGATGAAGCACATTGTATCTCCGAATGGGGGCATGACTTCCGCCCGGAGTACCGAAAAATAAGACAGGTTATCAACGGTATTGGCGATGGTATTCCAATCATTGCACTAACTGCTACAGCTACACCAAAGGTTCAATCTGATATTCGTAAGAACTTGCAGATGAACGACGCTACTCTCTTTAAATCATCGTTCAATCGCTCGAATTTGTATTACGAGGTTCGCACGAAGAAAAACGTCGTGAAAGAGATTGTGAAGTTTATCCGGCTGAATGTTGGAAAAACGGGTATCATCTATTGCTTAAGCCGAAAAAAGGTAGAAGAGATTGCCGAAGTTTTAAATATCAACGGAATAAAGGCTTTACCCTACCATGCGGGATTGGATGCCAAAACGCGTGCCGATACGCAGGATAAGTTCTTGATGGAAGATGTGCAGGTTATTGTAGCCACCATCGCTTTCGGTATGGGCATCGACAAGCCAGACGTACGCTATGTGATCCACCATGATATCCCGAAATCTATGGAAGGCTACTACCAGGAAACAGGTCGTGCAGGTAGAGATGGCGGCGAGGGCTATTGTCTAGCTTTTTATGCGGAGAAAGACGTCGAAAAGCTCACGAAGTTTATGAAGGATAAACCGGTGTCGGAGCGTGAGATCGGAACGCAAATCCTGAAAGAGGTCATCGACTATTCCGAATCTTCGGTATGTCGCCGGAAGCAGATTTTGCATTACTTCGGCGAACAGTTTGACGAGACCGGTTGTAACAATATGTGCGACAATTGCCGTACAGAAAAGACCTACTTCGATGCCGAAAAGTCCTTGCTGGAAGTTTTAGGCTTTTTGAAAGAACAGGGCGATAAGTTTGACGATCATCACATCATCAATGTGATGATTGGACAGAATAACCAGCCCATATCCTCCTATAAACACGATACCCACCCCTTATTCGGTAAAGGCAAAGAGCTGGGGATTACCTACTGGAAGTCGTTGATCCGGCAGGCCGAATTGAATGGTTTTATCAAAAAAGATATCGATCACTATGGCTTGCTTATCTTGACGGAAAGTGGTCGTAAATACTTGGCAAACCCATATGCTTTGAAATTTATCCTGAACCGTCCGATGGAAAAATCGGACGAAGATTTGGGCGATGATGTAGGAGGCGCTGCAGGAGCACTTGATCTGGAACTGCTTAACATGTTGAAGGAGTTGCGGAAAAAGCTGGCTAAGCAAAAATCACTGCCCCCGTTTGTCATCTTTCAGGACCCCTCCCTGGATGAGATGTGTACGCACTATCCGGTAAGCTTGGAAGAGCTGAAACAAATACAAGGCGTTGGCGCCGGTAAGGCCACTAAGTTTGGTGCTGCATTTGTCGAACTGATCAAGCAGTATGTGCAGGATAATGACATCGACCGGCCACAGGATTTGGTGGTAAAAAGCGCGGCAAATAAATCGGCACTAAAGGTTTCTATTATACAGAATATAGATCGAAAGATCGGACTCGAAGATATCGCATCCGCTAAAGGAATAAGCTATGAAGATCTGCTCAAAGAAGTGGAATCTATTGTGAATTCAGGTACAAAACTCAACATCGGGTATTTCGTCGATGAAATGATCGATCGGGATCGGCAAGATGAGGTGTACGATTATTTTCGTACGGCCGAAATCGATTCGATAAAAGAGGCGTTGGCAGAACTGGGCGAAGAAGATTACACGTTCGAGGATATACAGCTGATGCGTATAAAATTCATGTCGGAATTAGGAAATTAATCACCATTAAACACACTATGATTCAAGATTATTTACCAGGCATAAAAAATGGCGGCTCACTGCAATTTTTCTTGATGGCTGGTCCGTGCGCTATTGAAGGAGAGGATATTGCCTTGCGTATTGCAGAGCGCATTGTTACGATAACCGATAAGTACAGCATTCCATATATTTTCAAAGGCTCTTACCGTAAAGCCAATCGCTCGCGTGTTGATTCCTTTACCGGGATTGGCGATGAGAAAGCGCTGAAAGTATTGGAGAAGGTCGGAAAGACATTTGGCGTGCCTACCGTTACCGATATTCATGAGAGTCACGAGGCGGCAATGGCAGCAGCCTATGTCGACGTGTTGCAGATACCCGCCTTCCTTTGTCGGCAAACGGATCTTTTGGTGGCTGCGGCGCAAACTGGTAAAGTCGTCAATATCAAGAAAGGACAGTTCCTTTCGGCTGCTTCTATGCAGTTTGCCGTCGATAAAGTCAAGGATTCTGGTAACGATAAGGTTTGTTTAACAGATCGCGGTAATTCATTTGGTTATCAGGATCTTATCGTAGATTATCGTGGCATTCCGGAAATGCGTGCTTTCCAAGTGCCTACTATTATGGACTGCACGCACTCGCTGCAACAGCCTAATCAAACATCGGGCGTAACAGGTGGTAAGCCGGCCCTAATTGAAACTATTGCCAAAGCAGCTATCGCGGTCGGGGCAGATGGTTTATTTATCGAAACACATCCAGATCCCGCGCAAGCAAAATCAGATGGTGCTAATATGCTGCATTTGGATCTTTTAGAAGGTTTGATCGAAAAGTTGGTGCGCGTGCGCGAAGCCATATTATAGTATACAGGACAACGTGATGCTGTCTTGCTGACGCGCGCTATGTGCGCAGCAAGACAGCATGGATAGTGACAATACGTATCATTTCATTTTCGACGGAAAGCTATCCGTGCCCACGGTGGTTTTAATTTCCGTTCGCTTTCGCCAGCTAATGGCCCCCATACTCCACAGCGCCCATAAAATCAATACTGGCTGAAAAAAGAGCCTTAATAAGCGCGCAGCCTCTGTATTGAGCCCAAATCCATCCCGTTCGTTCACATACTGTGCGATATTGCCAGGAAACACAGCAATAAAAAACAGCGCAAGCAGCCAAGGGACAGCTTGATACCGATGTCCCCAAAGAATAACCAGCAGGCCTAAGCCGATCTCTACCACGCCGGAGAGAAGTACCACAAGATCTTTATCCAACGGAACCCAGTCAGGGACCTGCGCCTGGAACGTTGTGCGGGCAAAGCTAAGATGCCCAATACCGGCAAATAGCAGGAATAATCCGAGTATGATACGCGCAGTTTGCTGTGCGTTGCTTAGCTTGTTCTGATGGGATGAGTGATGCATAGTGCTGCTACTTTTTAGTAGAACGAAAGCGCTGCGTGTAAGTTTGTTTTTTTTGTTGGATAGCTTGCTCGCTCATCGTACTCTTGGCCTGAGCACTTCAATCTATTGACCATTATGGGCAGTCTAGGTAAGTCTTTTATGATAATTAAAAACTAAAATGAGGCTTGAACGTGTTATAGGGAAACATGTAAATCACTCTGTAAAACACTATGGCAATTATTGGAGAAATTATAAAGCGGGCAATTAACGTTAATGGTTTAATCAGCAAAGATCCATCGCCGGTGGAGGCGCAAGAGGCGGTGCTACTCGGCATGCTGGCCAACGCCAAGCACACCGCATTTGGCCGGCATTACCATTTCGAGCGCATGCTTGCTGCGGAGAATCCGATTACGGCGTTTCAGCATGGCGTGCCGATTTTCGATTACGATAAGTTGTATGAAGAGTGGTGGCACTATCTGGAGGATGGCCACGAGAACGTAACCTGGCCGGGCGGACAACGCTATTTCGCGATGAGCAGCGGTACGACCAGCAACAGCAAAGCTATACCTGTTACAGACGATATGTTGGATGCCATCAAAAAAGCCGGCATACAGCAAATTCTGAGTCTGAAAAATTTTGATCTGCCAGCTGACTTTTTTGAAAAAGATATCATGATGTTAGGAAGCAGTACGGAGCTAAAGGAACGAAAGGGTTTTCTAGCGGGCGAAATCAGCGGTATCTCAGCAGCTAACTTGCCCTTGTGGTTCCGGAAATTTTATAAGCCCGGCAAAAAAATCGCGGCCAGCAAAGATTGGGATGAGCGGGTGGCGCGCATTGCCAAGTCAGCGCATAAATGGGATGTAGGCAGTATGTCGGGCATTCCGTCTTGGTCCGAGTTGTTGCTCAAAGAGATTGTCAGGTTAAATAAGGTGGATACTATCCATGACCTTTGGCCAAACCTCCAGGTCTATACGACCGGTGGGGTCGCTTTCGGACCCTACAAGAAGAGCTTTGAGAAGCTCTTTGCTCGCCCCGTCACGTATATTGATACCTACTTGGCATCGGAGGGCTACTTGGCGACGCAAAAACGCCCCGACACGGATGCTATGGCCCTCATTGTAGACAACGGTATTTTCTTTGAATTTGTGCCATTTGAAGAAGCGAATATGGATGATTCGGGCCGGGTTAGGCAGGACGCTCGGGTTTTGACGCTCGCCGATGTGGAAGAACATGTGGAATATGTATTGCTGATCAGTACGGTATCCGGTGCGTGGCGATATATGATTGGCGATACCGTCATCGTCAAGGACAAGGAGCGAGCGGAAATCATTATCAGCGGGCGTACCAAGCATTTCCTAAATGTGGTCGGCGAACAGCTATCCGTGCATCAGATGAATGCGGCCATTCAAAAGATGCAGGATAAGTTTCAAGTGCAGATCAAGGAGTTTGTTGTTGCAACCGTTCAGCGTGAAGGGAAAAAGCTTAATACATGGTATATTGGCGCTGACCAGGACTGTCCGAATGCGGAGATGCGTGACTTCTTGGATCAGGAGCTGCAGGCGAGCAATAAAAATTTCAAAGTTGCCCGCAACCAGGCGCTCGATGGTATGGAGCTTCACGTCGTTCCGACCACGTATTTTCACGAATGGAGTAATCAACATAAGAAAATGGGCGGACAGGCTAAAATTCCTAGAGTGATGAATCAGGAAGATTTTGAGGCTTTTGAGGCGTATATTGCTGGTCTAAGATAGCCACGTAATTTGTTGGGGTGACATCGGTGGAAAAGGCGCAACATGGGGGAAATGCGTTTTGTAATGATACACGTTAAAATGATCCGCAGCTTCAAATTTCACAACAAAAATGGAAGCTGCGGAGTTTTAATGCGGCTAAAGCTCATCTTTGCCGGTTCGTCTGTCGACGACAATGGTCTCACCCGTCGGCTTTAAGTCCTGCTGATCTAATGTCGCTTCCGGGTCTTCGTCCTCTTGATGTAAGGGTTCATTATCCTCCAACTCCTCAACATCAGGATTCTCTCGCTCCAAAGGATCGACGTCCGGTTGCATAGGGGGGATGTTTTCCACCTCATCGCCTTCCTCGGGAAATTTATCAGCCTCATCAGGCTCCGGCGTGTTTCCGTGATCATCCTCATTGGGTTCGGGATGGGTAAATGCCGGCGGCGTATGGCCTACGTGAATTAGCGCAAGGCTAATGAACATATTGGATTCCTTTACGTTTCTCATTTTTTTCCTCCTGGTTTCTTTAAGAACCCGCGTATCCCGAATTCGTTCAATAACGCGTAACGGTGCCTGGCAGGGATACCTCAGGCTTATCCTTGGCCCTCAGCCATGGCGAATATGCAGGCCATAGCATTGCCCATATTTCTATCTCCAACTTTTTCACTTACTTTGTTAAAAAGACGAACGTTATGAAAAATGTAGAGCGTGTTTACAAAATGTCCTTTGCTAGTGTTTATCCCCATTACGTGCAAAAGGCAGAGAGAAAAGGACGAACGAAAGCGGAGGTAGATGAAATCATATTTTGGCTGACGGGGTATGATCATAAGGCCTTGCAAGGTATTCTCGATAATAAAACTGATTTTGAAAAATTCTTTACTGACGCCCCGGCAATGCATCCGAATGTACAGCAAATAACCGGTGTGATCTGTGGTTACCGTGTAGAAGATATCGAAGACCCAATTATGCAAAAAGTTCGCTATTTGGATAAGCTGATTGATGAATTGGCAAAGGGAAAGTCTATGGATAAAATACGTAGGAAATAGCCTAAATAATTCAAAAGTATCGTCCTTTTATCACAACTATACATAGGGATTAAAGTTTTTTTTTGTTGGTATTTGTAAATATTTTATTGATATTGAAAACCAATGCAATTATAGGCGAATTTTCTATGTTGGCAGTTTAATATTTTGTTAACAGCGAGTTGTGTAATGGATTATGTTAAAATAGACGATACTGAACTGATGGCTCTTCTGAAAAAAGGAGACCATACCGCTTATTTGGAGATTTACGACCGCTACAAAACCGCTCTTCAAAGCCACGCTTGGAAAAAACTTGGGCAAGCGCAAGACGTGCAAGATGTTATTCAGGAGCTCTTTACAGAGCTTTGGGTAAGGCGAGATGCGCTAACGCTTACTACGGGCTTGGCCAATTACCTGTACACCGCCGTCAGAAACAGATCCCTCAATCTTATCTACAAACGAAAAAAGGAGAATTCCTATTTATCCTCCTTAAATGAATTTATTCAAGAGGGGCATGACCTCATTGATTTACAGCTTCGTGAGAAGGAATTACGTGCCACCATACAACAAGAAGTAGATCGGCTTCCTCCGCGGATGAAGGAAGTGTTCACCCTATGTAGAGAGAAGGGGCTGTCGCATAAGGAAGTTGCCGCACATCTCGGTACTTCCGAGCATACCGTTGCCAAGCAGATGACTAATGTATTAAAGATTTTGCGTAAGAAATTGGGCTCTCTGTATTTCCTGCTATTTCTGCTCTATTAAAAAAAATAAGAATACAATACTTGTACCATGCGAGTTCCTTGTCTTAGGTATATAGGGGTGCATTACGCAAACCTCGTTAACCAATGGAGAAAGCAAAAAAATTACTTCGTCTTTATATAAAGGGAGGTGCCAGTCCCGAACAACGTGCTGCGGTTGAACAATGGTACAAGCATCTGCAGGTGCCAGACAGCTCGGGTTATGGCGAAGAAGCGCGAGCCCAGCAACTAGCGGAAATACGCAAGATGTTGCCTGGTGCACCCCGCTCCACCCTTAAGGAGTGGGTAATGATGGCCGTTGCGGCCTGCATTATTTTGACAATGGCTATTCATTTACTGCATGATGATGCTAATGACCAATTTCTACCGGCCTCGGAGGTGAGTCTAGGGAATGATATCGCGCCAGGCGATACAGCAGCAACCTTAACGATGGCAGATGGAACGAAAATAAACCTCAGCGCCGACCAGGACGGCGAAATCGTCAATATAAATGGTCTCCGAATTAATAAGACAGCTGATGGCCAACTTATTTACCAGATAGATCCAGTGGGAAATCGTCCGGCGCAGTGGAATACGCTATCGACCAGCAACGGTCAAACCTATACCATAACATTGCCCGATAAAAGCAAAGTGTGGCTCAATGCGGCTTCCAGCCTCACATACAACACGGCGTTTGCGGAAAATCAAGAGCGCCGGGTTGTCCTGCGAGGGGAGGCTTTTTTTGATGTCTCCCCCGATAAAAAGCACCCCTTTGTTGTGGTAACGGAAAAACAAGAAATTCGGGTGGTAGGCACACAATTTAATATTAACAGCTATACAAATGAACCGGCTGTAAGCACAACACTTGTGGAAGGCGCTATCCAAGTTTTAGCGAAAGGAAACCAGTATCAGCTGCGTCCTGGTGAACAGTGTATCAATACCGGGAGCGAAATTCGGATCGAAAAGGCTGATATCGAAAGTGTAATAGATTGGAAAGCAGGTGACTTTAACTTCCATGAGGAGGATTTTAGGAAGGCCATGCAAAAAATAGCACGCTGGTACGATGTGGAGGTCATATATGATGCTTCTTTACCGGAGCATATCGAAGCAAGGGGATGGGTATCGCGAAACAGAAATTTATCATCTGTGTTGAAGTTAATCGAATCATCGGGCCTTGTTCGTTTTAAGATTGAAGGTCGAAAAGTCTTTGTGCGATAGCCCATCAAGCAGCATAAAAAAGAATAGTTATAAACCTATATATGTACATTATGAAACAAAGCAATTTATAACCCGAAGAAAAGTAGACCAGCAATGTATAGTACATCACTGGCCTGCGTTTGGAACTGATCGTTCGAAAACTAACTCATTCATTTGCAGTGACCCGTGCCGTGGAAAGTTGGGGTATACTGCTATAAACCAAACAGATCAAATGTATAAAAAATACTCCATTATAACGGGTGTAGGTGGGACGCTATGCCTGAAAATATTGCTTACTATGCGGATAACCATGGCCATGTTTATCCTGGCCATGATGCCCCTTGCAGCGAACAGCAAAGAGCAACAGATAACGATAAATCAACAGCATGTTTCTCTCGAATCTGTTTTGAAAGAAATAAGAAAACAGAGCGGATATGATCTTATCTATGATGGAAAAGCCATTCCGAAGCATAAAAAAATAAACGTTGCCTTCACCAATGCTACCGTGAACGAGGCTTTGGAAAAAACGTTGAAGCAGTTACCGATCCACTATGATATCAACGACCATAGTATCACCATTCGTTACAAAAAAGGTAAGGAGCAGGTGGCTGACGTGCTCATTCGCATTCGAGGTACCGTGACAGATACACTCGGACAAGCTATTATGGGGGTGTCTATCGTTAATAAGGAGAGTAATGTAAGCACCTCCAGTAACGCACAAGGTGCATTTGAACTGGATGCAGATGAAGGCGACATTCTGCTGTTCACGTCCATTGGCTATCAACGCCAGGAAGTTCGCGTAGGAAGGGAGCAGCAATTACGTATCGTTCTTAAACAAGAAGAAACAGCAATGGAGCAGGTGGTTGTTACCGCTCTGGGAATTCGTCAATCCGTGAGAGCATTGACCTATAACGTGCAAGGATTTAAAGCAGAAGAGGTGACGCGGAATAAAGATGCCAACTTTGTCAATGCATTGACCGGAAAAATTGCGGGGGTGACCATCAATGCCAGTTCATCCGGAGTAGGCGGTGCAACGCGTGTCGTTATGCGAGGTACAAAGTCTATAGCCGGCAACAATAATGCGCTCTATGTGATTGATGGTATCCCTATTCCCAATAACAATGGTGGACAATCTGAAGGCCCCTTTGCCGGCCCGGTGAGTGGGGAAGGTATTGCTAGCTTTAATCCCGAAGACATTGAAACGATTACCGCACTGACTGGCCCTTCAGCAACGGCTCTTTACGGAAATCAAGGTGCTAACGGCGTGCTTCTCGTTACGACAAAGAAAGGAAAAGTCGGTAAGATTCGGATAAATCTTTCGCACAGTTCCGATTTTTTTTCACCTTTCGTGATGCCGCGTTTTCAGAATACCTACGGGCAGGCTAATCGCGATGAATATGCAAGTTGGGGACCGAAGTTGGCTGAGCCATCAAGCTATCGCCCACGGGATTTTTTTCAGACCGGCTTCAACGTGTTTAATTCGGTAAGCGTAAGCGGAGGGACGGAAAAAAGCCAGACGTTATTTTCTGCTGGATCAAACAATGCGGAAGGCATTATTCGAAACAATACGTTTAACCGATATAATTTTGCGCTGCGGCACAATACACAGCTTACCGAACGCCTAACTGCGGACTTCAGCGCGATGTATGTGAAATTAAACGACAATAATATGGTCGCACAAGGCCAATACCACAACCCCATCGTGCCGATCTATCTTTTCCCACCAGGGGATAATTTCAACACATATAAAGTGTATTCCCGCTATAACCCCGGCCGCCTGCTCAACACGCAATTTTGGCCCTATCGCGATCAGGGGCTCTCGATGCAAAACCCCTATTGGATTACGGATGCACAGCAGGCAGGCAATAATATCGATCGCTACATGATGAGTGTAACGACCAACTATAAGGTGTTTGACTGGTTGGATGTAACAGGTCGTGTACGAATAGACAATAGTCTGACGCAAAGCGAAACGATCAGACCTGCCAGTACAAGCGGCTTGTTTGCATCAGATTTTGGGTTTTACAGCACCAACAAGACCTCCAATAAAAATACGTACCTAGACCTAATCGCCAACATTCGAAAAAATATCAGTGACCGGATCAGCTTTCGCGCAAATGTGGGTGGTAGTTACCAGCACGATGCGATGGATGGTTTAGGAGCTGGAGGGAATCTTACTACGTTAGCTAACTATTATTCCGTTCAGGAAAATACAAGTAATCCGCCTACACAGACTTATCTCCGTACAGAATTGCAATCGGTATTTGCAACCGCACATTTCGGCTATGATAATTGGCTCTTTATGGATTTGACGGGTCGCTACGAATGGCCATCGCAACTGCCCCCCGGCGTGGCAACCACTTCCTCTTATTTTTACCCATCGGTAGGTGTGTCCGGCGTATTGAGTGATAAATGGAACGTATCACCAGATGTCATTTCTTTTGCTAAAGTGCGGTTCTCTTATGCCGAAGTTGGTAATCCGCCGCGCTTTGGCATAGCCAATGCAGTGTATCAAACGATAGACACTAGATTTCGGCCAGCACCTTTCCCAGACTACCTACCTGAGCGCACACGCTCTTATGAAGCTGGTATAGAGCTTCGCTTCCTACGCGACCGCTTATCGTTAAATGCTACGGTATACCAATCGAACACTACGGATCAACTGCTTCAACAGCCTACGATAGCGAGTGGAATCTTTACAGATTTTTTTTACAACGCTGGGGATATACGAAATCGAGGAGTTGAGGCAACGTTATCACATCAGGGTGAATTTGGAAAACTGAACTGGACGTCTGGGCTTGTCTTCTCTTTGAACAGAAACCGTATTATGCGCCTTTCCGATGGCTTTTTAAATCCGGCAACCGGAGAGCCGTATGTGAATGAACAACGTTTGGTGAGCGGTTTAGGCGATTTTCAAAACGTATTAACAGTTGGCGGCACCATGGCTGATTTTTATATTTCACGTGTGCTGCGCGAGGATAATCAAGGCAATCTCTGGATTAACCCAGTTGATGGGTCGATCGGACAGACAACGCTCCTAGATCGACGGTACATCGGCCGGGGCATTCCTGATTTTACATTCGGTTGGAACAACCAGTTCTCGTATAAAGGAATCGACTTGTCGTTCCTAATTGATGCACGTGTTGGCGGCGTTGGTGTATCCTACACCCAAGCCATTATGGATGGATTTGGTGTTTCCGAACAATCAGCTATCGATCGGGATAACGGCGGCGTTATGGTTTATGGTACGCGCTACCCGAATGTTCAGGGCTATTACAATTTACTGGGAATGGGGGCAGATGGTATGGCTGGGTATTATATTTACAGCGCGACGAATGTACGCTTACGTGAGGCTGCAATTGGCTATACTATTCCCCGTAAATGGCTTAACGACAAGGGCCCAGAATTGCGGGTATCCGTAACAGGACGAAATCTATTTATGTTTTACAATAAATCTCCTTTTGATCCGGAAACGACGGCATCCACCGGGACCTACGGACAAGGTATCGACTATTTTAGGCAGCCCAGCTACCGAACTTTCGGATTTAGTATAAGAGCGCAATTTTAAAATTTTGACATGAGCATCATGAGATATTATCAAAAATACCATAACGTTATACGAGCTTCTTTAGCTTGCCTGTTAGGCATCGCGACACTTGCTTCCTGCACGAAGAGATACGAGGGCTACAATACAAACCCGTATTTGGCGACGCTTGAACAGCAGCTGGCCGACGGTTTCTTAGTAGGGCGGAATTTTCCAGATATGGTTAACGCAGTAATGCCCGCCGGCGATCCCGCTGGTCAAACCAATTTTATCAATAGCTATCAGCTAGCATACAGCTTGGCTGCAGACTGCTATTCGGGTTATATGGCGCAAGCGAATAACTGGAACGGCAATACAAATAACCTGACCTATGGATTTAACTTGGGTTGGGTTAACGAACAATTCAGGCTAACCGGTGTCCTTATGGCGGGCTGGACGCGGATTAGAGATGCGACGGAATTGTCTGGAGATTCGCTCCAATATTCCGTTGCCCAACTTATCAAAATTACGGGCATGCTGCGTGTCACGGATAGTTACGGCCCCGTGCCTTACTCTCAAATTCCGACAGGTACTTTCACGCCGGCATTTGACAGTCAAGAAAGTATATATAGGACATCCATCGCTGAATTGGGACGTGCTGCGGATATCTTGCATGCGTTGGGTGCGAATGCCGGAACGCCTTTGGCGGCTTACGACCAAATATATTTGGGCAATTACGTACAATGGGCCAAGTATGCCAACTCGTTAAAGCTAAGGCTGGCTATGCGGATGGCCTATGTGGATCCTTCAAACGCACAGCGCTTTGCCGAAGAAGCGGTAAGCCATCCGGCTGGCCTGTTAATGACTACAACTGATGCTGCCCTGCAAAAGGCAATTCCAGGACGAAATTTTAGAAATCCAATGTTTCACTTATCGCACGGTTATAACGAATTGCGGATGGGAGCTACTATGGATTCCTATTTAAGAGGCTATAACGATCCGCGCATTGCCAGATTCTTTCAGACCTCTGCTATCCGCCCCGGGGTTTATGTAGGCCTGCGAAGTGGCATTGAAGTCGTACCAGCTGTTTACCAACCGTTTTCAACGTTGAATGTGGCTGATGATACAGCGTTACCCTGGATGTACGCTTCTGAAGTATCCTTTCTACGTGCCGAAGGAGTACTACGCGGCTGGAATATGGGGGGGAGTACGGCACAAAGTTTTTATGAAGAAGGTATACGACTGGCTTTTGCTGAACAAGGCGTCACGATGCCGGCCGATTATTTAACCAATTCTACTGCCAGACCCATTAATTATGTGGATCACTCGGTGGGAAATCGGTACAGTATGGCTGCCCGTACTGATGTCACTATTCCATGGGAGAATGCGGGAAGTTTTGAGCGAAATCTGGAGCGCATCATTACGCAAAAGTGGATCGCTATGTATCCTAATGGTGCAGAGGCCTGGGCGGAGTTTAGGCGCACTGGCTATCCTAGGATTTTTCCCGTTGGTCTAAACAGAAGCAATGGAACAGTCAATACGGAGATTCAGGTTCGAAGATTACCTTATCCGCTACAGCAATATCAGGAAAATGCGGCTAATGTCGCAAATGCGCTAACGCTTTTGGGCGGCCCGGATAATGGCGGTACGCGGCTGTGGTGGGATGCGAAGCCTTAACAATCCGTAGTGTCAAAGATCCAAGGTGGACATTATTAGAACGATTACGAAAAAAATGACAAAATGAAAGATATAAGGATAATAGTATATGCATTTGTACTTGCAGGCGCACTGCTACTGGGAGCCTGCCAAAAGCAAAATTTACCAGAAGCGGAGCCTGTAGCTCGTTTGTTTCTCGAAAAAAGCGAAGAATACTATGCGAATCTACGCGCATACAAGAAAAGTGATCACCAGATTTATTTTGGCTGGTGGGGAGGCATAGGAGCGCCGGGCAATGCGGAAGCCGTTAATATCATTGATCATATACCGGATTCTGTAGACATCGTCAGTCTTTGGGGCGGGCCGCCCCAGATGGGTTCCTACAATCATGAAACCATGCAGCGTATTCGTCGACAGAAAGGGACGCGCTTTGTGATGGTGGAATTTGACGATACAGCCTTTCTGAATCGGATGGGCGACACCTCAAGCACCGCTACGAGTTCATATTCATTCGCGAACCAGTCTGATCGTGGAGATGAGCAGCTTCTTATCGGGTTCGAACTTGTGGCAACCAAATTACGTGATTTCGTGGACGAAAACCAATTGGATGGCATTGACCTAGATCATGAGCCGACTGTCTGCGGTTGTAATTGGGGATTGCTGACCGATCAACGGAAATACGCCATGTTCATCAAAACGCTGTCGAAGTACTTCGGTCCACTTTCCGGAACGGATAGATTGCTGATTGTAGATGGGGAGTGGTATCGTATATCTGCCGAGGCAGGGGCAGGTCTTAGCTACGCGGTATCGCAGGCTTATGGAACGACTGGCCCCACCAGCCTGCAAAGCCGTTACAATCGTGGCGTCGCTTGGTTGCCAACGCATAAATATATCGTGACCGAAAATTTTGAGGAGCGTGTGGGTTGGGAAAATGGAGGGCCTAATTACACCGATCCGGTACGAGGAGTTATGCCTTCGCTATTCGGTATGGCGTATTGGAATCCGGTGCAGGGAAGAAAAGGAGGTATTGGCACCTACCATGCCGAATATGAATATTCCAATAATCCAGATTATAGATGGACAAGGGCCGCTATTCAAATTTTGAATCCCGCTGTCCGCTAGCTTGGTGTATATCCTGATGAAATTAATAGGGATAATCTTGTAAATGGGGCATCCCTGTATCATTTGACAAATTGTAAACAGTACGATCATGAAACTGAACATAGTTTATTTCCTTATAAACATCTTCCTAATTGGAAGTATGTTGTCCGGCTGTAAAAGGGAAAATCCGAATACACCGTCTATTTACTTAACGATGGCCGAAACGAATCCGGTCGCCCGTTTAGCTGTAGATTCTTCAGGCGCTGCACAGGCCATTTCGATAACATCTTCCAGTCTTGTAGACCGTGAAGTATCTGCGGAGATTCGTGTGGATACCCTTTTAATTCAGGCCTACAACGCTAAAAACGGTACGGCCTATAAAGCACTTCCGGAGGCGGCGTATTCGCTATCAGCAAATCGGGTGCGAATAACCCCAGGCACGAACGTGTCCGATGCTATTGCGTTTCAGGTACACGGAACGGAACACTTTCGAGTGGGCGAGGCCTATATGATGCCTATCACGATTCGCAGTGCCGCGGGCATGCCCGTTATCGAAGCGTCAAGAACGGTTTATCTGATCCTAAACCAAGTGATTATAACGCGTGCTGCATCGCTAACAAACAGAAACTATTTTCGAGTAGATTTTTCAACCAATAACGATGCCTTGCGGGCGATGCAAAACATCACCATGGAAACGCGTGTGATGGTAAACAGTTTTGCAACCAGTACGCCATTTATAAGTTCGGTGATGGGGCTTGAGGAGATGTTTTTGATGCGTTTCGGCGACGTAACCGTTCCTCCCAATGTGATGCAGGTAGGCGGTATCAATGTAAATTACTCGTTTACTACAAATACTTGGTACCATCTGGCAGCAGTTTACGACGGAAGCCAGATGCGGGTGTATGTGGATGGACAACTGGCGGGAAGCCTTGCCGTAAGCCGCACCATCGATTTAACCAGCATGTGGGCCGGTGGATTCCACTTTGGTTATTCTGCAGGAGGGCGCTATTTGGACGGTGCTATTAGCGAAGCAAGGATATGGTCAAGGGCGCTATCACAGGCCGAGATTAACAACGGGCGCTGCGGCGTAGATCCAGCCAGCGCCGGTTTAATAGGGTATTGGAAATTTAATGATGCGGAAGGGCGTACAGTCCGCGATATCAGTGGAAACAACCGTGATGCGGTTGCCATGCGCGATATTGTGTGGGTGCCGGGCGTGCGCTGTGAATAGAAAGAACGAATATACTAACCGAGCCAACTGGGCTCATGTAATGATGATGTACATATGAAAAGATATATAAAACAATGCTGTGCCAGTAGGGCGCATTGCTTGGCTCTATTGCTATCGATCGCGCTGCTGAGCAGTTGCCGACAGCATGATCTGGCCTTGCCGCAAGATTTAATTATCTATATGCCGACCGGATCAACGGCGAATAGCATGGATGCGACCTTTGTTACGGCTCGTCGCCAGGTGTTGGCCGGATCGGGAACAGCCTTTCCCGTATTGCTTACCCGGGCGTATGATCGGGATGTGCAGGTGACGGCAAGTATCGATACGTCGCTGCTTGCCGATTATGACCGGCAAAATAATACCCAGTCGCCGCGCTTTCCGGACGGTAGTTTTGCACTGGAAGGCAACGGCCAGGTGCGCATTCCCGGCGGGCAGGAGCGCTCTGTCGATTCGTTGCGCGTCACACTGGGATCGCAGGCCGCAGGCTTAGACCTGACGAAGCAGTATGTGCTACCCGTACGTTTATTGGGTACAGACTCCAACCTGCCGTTGAGCAGTAACCGCGCAGTTATGTATCTGCGTATCAGGTTCGCGCCGATCACAATGCAGCTGAATGGCATGCCGGAAAATAGGGTGATGGCCATTCGCATCAACAGGACACCGGCGGGTGACGTGGTAAACGGCAACCTTCAACTTACGGCAGCACTAAGTACCGTATTTGCACAGCCGTTATCCGTTGGTCTTGCAGCTCGGCAAGATTGGTTGGCCGATTATAACCAAGTCAATCAAACCCGTTATGAAGCATTCCCCGCGGGAACCTTTACCCTTAACCCGAGCACTGTTTCTATTGGCGCTGGAGCATTGGAAGCAGCAACAGCATTTAGCCTTGCGTTGAGCAATACGACTGCTTTTGAGCCGGGTCGTGATTACATGCTTCCAGTAGGTGTTGTTGATGAAGGGCCGATACCTCCACATGAAACGCAGGGCGCTGCTTATTTTACGGTGAGCGTAGCCCTTCAAAATATTGATCCGGCGAATCCTGCACCGTCGGGCAGTCGCGTGGATCGTAGCGGCTGGACAGCGACGGCCAGTTCGACAGATACGCAGTATGCCCCCGGAGGAATACCGGCGATGGCTTTCGATAATAATCCGGCCACCGGATGGCATTCGGCATTTGGCGCCGCAAATGTCATTTTCACGGTAGACATGCAAACCTTAAAAAACATCCGGGGGTTTAGTTTCACGCCGAGGTATTGGAATTATTTTAGTTCGGTATTCGTCTCTGCCGTGACCGCTATGGAGGTTTCCTCGAGTAATGATGGTGTTAATTGGCTAGTACAAGGTTCCTATTCCGGCAGCATGCCGGGCGGTACAGCTAGCAATCCTCAGCTCCGGAATTTGAGTTTCTATACAGCGGTACAGGCGCGCTACTTCCGGTTTAGGATTACGCAATACGGACAGTATATGCCTGGATTTGGCGAATTATATGCTTTCGAATAAGATGTAAAGCCGATCGGCTGTCTATTTGTTTAGGTAGCCGTTTGTTGAAAAGCGTCCGGTAGGCTGCCGGCGCTTTTTCTCAGCGCAAAAGAAACAAGGGAGGTACGGCCGACCAGATACAAGGCGATCTGCGCATTGAAGCAGCGTGTACAGAAAAGCTTTTTCCATGATTTACGCTTCTACGTTTCGTTTTAAGACGATACCAATGTAGAAAAACGTGCTCGCCCGGGCTTCTTGTGGCTTCGGACGAGCCTTTTAAAAAAGCGATAACAGTGATTCGTCTGAGACGATTTCGCCGCCTATGGTCACGGCATCATCTCCATTCGGTATGGCGGACAATGTTGCCATGAACCTCGCTCGCTGCAATCTACGGAGAGCTGCTGTCATCCAGTTAGCAGGCCAATTTACCATGTTTAAACGAAGCATAAACATATATGGATTTTGCTCATAATGGAGGGGCTGGGGACTACCTTCTTGTGTAGTGAGCATGACCGCGTCCGCCTCGCGATAGCGATGAAGCGTGTAAAAAAACTGATCAGGGAGCTGCTTATCAAGATCTGCACCTCCTTTCCACAGGCTTTCGATGCGTGGTACCTCCAGGGTTTGTACGGTTGTTGTCTCGATAGGATTGAAATCATCATCGTATTCATAGGTCACTATGGAATCTCGCTGAAGGACAAGTTCCTTGCTCACGAGGAGGTCTACATAGTTTGGCGGGGTTTGGAACAAACCTGTGGTAAGTCCATCCGCAAAACGAGCTATGGTCGCTTCGATTATCGGAGTAGCCTGTATGGGCAGTCTGCTCCAAAATGCGATGGCCGTTTTCTCACTATTCATTTTCCGAACGCTATAAGGACCGGATTGTATTTTTTTTCCGAGGCGCCCATGCCCATCGATAGTGAGTTTTTGGTCTGCAAGCTCTGCCGTAACCGCAAGTTGACCATCGGATTGCCAATAAGTCATATGACCTTTTTTCGCTACATGACGATACGATTCAAGTTGGGTAAGCGCTACCAGATTTTCCGATGGATCTAGCAAGGCGTACGCTTCGTCGGTCCAGTCTGCATCTGTTGCCCCAAATCGAAACACAACCCGGTCGCCTTTTGTCGCCACCTGTATGTATCGGTGCAGCCGACGAAATGTATTGCTGTCTGTACTTTGCTGCGGCGGGCCCGATTCTGAATAGTTGTTCACAAAGCGGCTCCAATCCTCTATATCCTTAATTTGATGGATGCTGTAAAAAATGCCTGGATCCTTTGGTAAACTAAACAGCAACAACTTTGCGGGGATAGCCAAACCGGTATGCCACACATCTTTCAGAAATTGTGATTTGGCTCTACCCGTATTCAGGGTATCGTTGGATGCGGTGCGCAGCAGCGGGACTATATTATCGATGAGTAGTTCATCTATGGACAGGATGAGGAATGATGTGCTATGTTTATGTACCAGTTGACGTTTAGCCTGATAATCTCGTATATAATAAATGGATATTGCCGCGACGATGATCGCGGCAATAACGCCCAGTACAATTCCGGCAACTTTTTTCATGGAGCTGATAGCTAGTTCAAGGGAGGGGTATCGATAATGCTTTGAAGAAGATATTGCAGCGCATTGTTTTCTTTTTGGGGAAAAGCCACAGAAATCTCGCCTTCTAATCTATTCTTTTTTAATCCGTTTGCCCGTATGCTAATGTCGCCGTAGTCGGCAAGTGAAGCGACGGTCTTTGTGCCGTTGCCCATGATCGGAATACCTAGTTTATTGATAACCTCCGGTAGTTGCGCCGTGTGGACCGTAGCGGTCATGTTGTTGGCGAAAATTTGTTTTTTAACGGAGGCATCCTTACTGGTTTTAAATTGATTGTTTTTAATAGCCACTAGCTGTTCCTCATCGTTTCCGACAAAAACGAGGTCATCTTTAAAGAAGATGTATATAGGCATTGATTTTTCATGTTCAGATATCCTAAAAACTCCTTCGGATTGGCTTGCCTGATTCTTTTTCTCGGCAAATAGCAGTAGGCGTTTATAGATCCGCTGATCTTCGGAGGTGAACATCCAAAGGAAATTCGGAATCTCTTCCTCCTTGGTCTTTTTAACCTCCTTATAGTTGTATTCTTCGTCGTATTCGTAGTCTATATAGTCTGTTGTTACTTTTTTAAGATCATTGATAAAGACGATATGATCACCTCGCATGACCTTTGCTATTGCTTTTTCATCCAACGCAATCTGTATGCCCACTCCAGCGATGTTGATTAAATCTTCATAGGATGGCAGCACGGGGGCATACCAGCGTTCAAACAGCTTCGGGATGCCATTGAGGTAAGCTTCTGTACTTACATTCAGGGACAAATAACCCAGATGCTTTTCGGGGATATACTTCGCAAATTTTCGATTCGCTTTGCTTGTATACATCTTAGCGAATAGCTGCCGAATATCCTTATCCAGGCCCACGGAACCCTTAACCTTCAGTACGTTTTTTTCTTGAACAAGGTCCAGCACAGCATCTTGATAACCATAATTCAGGTTCTGCATATTGATGCCAAAACCTCCGCTAAGATCACCATAGGGCAGCGCGTCGCGGTAAACTTCATTGAGGTCTTTCACCCACACATGCAGTAGCGTGTTGTTCCTATCGTACTTGCCAATTTGCTTATGGACGATTGACGCTTTTGTTAGGTGTAAGTGCTGTTCCACCTCTGTTGTTATCCATACTTGAAAAAGGGAATTCTTTATAGAATCGTTTTTTGCATTACGGATCATTTCTTCTTGGTAGCTATCATCATTATAGCTATCATATTGGGTGTCGTAATAATCATCGTAAGCGACCGCGGTGTCGGCATAGGCATAGTCATCCCAGTCCGCGGGCGGGGCAATACTATCATACGACGTTTCTGTCGTTATTTGCATGGCTGTGTCCGCGGCGGCAAGGGTATCCCCGTCGGCGAGACTATATGCTAAGTCTCCAATGCTGTCGATAAGCGTATCCGGGATTTTAGTGCCGAAATCTCCCATACCGTCAATAGCCGGATCGAAAGCGGTAGCAACGCTATCATACAGATTGTTTGCATAAGCTGGCAATTCGATACCATAAGCCGCCGCAACGCTATCGTTTCTAAAATAATGACTTTTGTAATTGCCCGTGAGGATCAGCAGGCTATTATTATCCCACGCAAGCTGCGTTTTTCCGTCCTTGGCCGTGGCCTGTCTAAGGCCAGTAGGCAGGGTGCTGGGCGTGAGCTCGGAAAACATACTTTTTTCGATTTCGTGTCCAGCCTTTAGCGGGATTAATATCCCCACATAATACGCGCTATCGGTGTTTGTTCGGTACACGTAGGCATTACGATCATAATCCAGGTCAACGTCCTCTAGGGTATTGACGCGGCGCTGCTGCCCATCCTGTAGGGCATCAAAAGCACCGAGCGTGGTCAAGACTTCATTCAGTTTTTCCAAAGAGCTGTGTTTCACGATGGCTTGATTGTTCAGCACAGCAACCATATCGGCCTGGGAGGGGATACGTTGCATTAAATCTTGCCCATATGTTAAGCTGGAAAAACCCAAGCCAAGGAGGCCAATGAGGTATTTTTTTAAGGCGATCATGTTATTTTGTTAAAGTAATGGTATTCGCTAAAGTTGTCGACCCGTTGATCAGGTTGGTGGCTGGAATTTTTAATAATACGGCTTTGTTGTTGCTTGATACCTTCGCCGATTTATTGACCTGCGATTGGATAGCATGCTCGAATCTGATAATGTTTGTGTAGTACGCATCTTTGAACAGTTGTCGATCTTCGCTTGGTATTTTGGCAAATTGTTTGGCGATATCTGGTGCGTAGGTGTAGCTCCGTGAGAAGACGCGCGTTGCGCGGTTGTATGCATAACTATTGTAGCTTATGAGTTTGGTGTTAAACTGTTTGGACAAGGTGTTGCTAAACTCGTTTAAGGCCTGGATAGACGTGAAGTTACAGGATAAGGTGGCGATAAAGTTTGTGAAGTCCAAGCTGTATTGAACGTTGCTGATGCCCTTAGTCGCCTTCAGTTTTTTGACGGCATTTTCGACTTCGCTTGTCACAGTGGCTTGCGAGGGTATCTTGATGCCGTTCACCGACTTCATTTGCATTAAAGAGGCCACCTTCGTTTTGCTTTTGCTGAGGTTCAGCGTAGCTTTTATCGTTCCTGATCCATCTTGTTTCATATCGATCTGTTCCACCAAATCGAAGCAGCCGGTAAGAAGGCAGCAACTTAAAGTAGCAAGCAATAAGGGGAAAAGTCCTTTCATTCCGTTCATATTATGTTGTGTTGCTGGTATGTGTAACCATTTTCTCTCTGCTTAGCCGCTAATACGTATACATCAGTCTGTGTAGAAGATGGCTAATAATGTATGCAGACGGAGCAAAAAGAAAGCCAATGTATGCAGCGTTTCCCTTGTTTTTTTGTTAATCAGATCAGCCGGTAGCCGAAGCAGTATGCTGATCTGGATATACGCTTTATTCCAGTCTACCGCGGGTTGTGCCGAATGACACCATATTCGATAGCCAGCGTAATGGCTGAGCTCAAGTTTGCAGTCTTAAATTTCTCGATCAGATTTTTGCGGTGACTTTCGACGGTGTGGGGGCTGATAAACAGTTTATCGGCGATTTGTGCTGTGGTGAGTCCGCTAGCCGCCTCGGCAAGTATTTCCTTTTCGCGCCTAGTTGACCGCGGTACCGTGTTCAAGCCATCGCGGTCTTTCTGTTCGACAACTTTGCGTAACTGTGCACAAAGGAATGGTTTGCCGGTTAAAACCACATCTATCGCTGCCAAGATTTCGTCAGCAGATGCGTTTTTCTGTATATAACCATTTGCGCCTTCCTGCATGACACCGTTTATTACCGCGTATTCGTTATGAACGCTCAGGATGATGATATGCATGTTTGGGAATGATAACCGTATACTGGGCAACAGCGCTAAGCTATTCGCATCCGGTAGGTTGATATCAAGCAGCAGCATATCGGCCGGCCGCGTTGCCAGTCCTTCCAACATGCTCGACGCCGTAGCATATCCGCCCACCACGTCAATATGTGGCGCTGTAGCGAGCACGTTCTTCAATCCTTCTAACAAAAGAGGATGATCATCCGTAATTGCAATTTTTACCATAGTGTTGTAAGCAGGCGGCAAAGAAACGTCATCCGCAGTGCGCTGTTCGTTTTCCGACTGTGATGTAAAGGTACGGATCAAATCAACAATCGTATATCCCCGAAATCCGCCATTTTTTAGCTTATGGCGATCGCTATCTTCGTAGCATAAAAAAATCCCGGAGTTGAGCGCTCCAGGATTTACCAAACCAATTATTAACCTAAATTATGAAATTATGAAATTTTCTTTTTGCTTTCTATTATAAACGGCGGTCCAAGAGATATCGTATATGCAATTAAGTTTTTAACATTTTTTAACACTTTTTGCGCTAATCTGTTTCGCGCAGATTTTGTCCCAGAAAGATTTCATTTTTCTGATCGGATGATAGCGCAATAAAGCGTTCGTAATGCTTCAGCACATCACTAATCATTTCGTTTTTAGTGAAATATTGAATATCATATCCTGCACGATTATCGCCGAAGTAGGTATGCGGTACGTAGGTCTGTTCATCGGTAATATCGGGAGCATTGCCTTCATTCCGAAGGTAGTCAGAAACCGTTTTGGCTTCATTCCTTACACCATAGATGAAATCTGCCATGTTTTCGTGTTGGATTTTGATTTCCACAAAATGGGGTGATGTGCTGAGCGCACTTTCTACTTTCGCTATGATCCCATTGCTTTCAAATTCCTGTTTTAGCTCTTCGAAAGCAGGTTTCACCGTTTTTACCAAGTATTGGTTTACATCCTTTTTCTCGTGATAGGCCACGATACGTTCTAGCCTTTCTTTCCAAAATGCGCCCGACCAGCTACTTGTTGCATGGGAGAGGGGACGGTCGTAATACTCCGAATCGATCAATAAACCTTTGATCAAGCTGTAGCAAAATAACAGCATAATGATGGCAAACGGTAATGCGGTGATTAGCGTCATGGTTTGCAAGGCTTGGAGTCCGCCCGCATTTAACAATACCAAAGAGACGATGGCTAACATAGCGCCCCAAAATGTCAGTTGCCATTTGGGCGATTGCTCAGCGTTGTTGGATGAGATGTTGTTCATCACATAGATGCCCGAATCCGCCGATGTCACAAAGAATATAAAAATGATGAATAGCGAATATATACTGACGACATGCGACATGGGGAAATATTCAAAAAATTTGAACAGTAAGAGGTCGGCTTGATCAATCATGGCCGAGAGCGATCCTTGGGCTTGGTGCTGATCAAGCCATATGGCGCTATTGCCGAAGAATGACATCCAAAGGAAATTAAACAAGGTTGGTATCAGCAGCACGGCTCCTATAAACTCGCGAATCGTTCTTCCTTTCGAAATCTTTGCAATAAAAAGCCCCACATAGGGCGACCAAGAGATCCACCACGCCCAATACAGAATAGTCCAGTTAAAAAACCATTCTTGGCGCTCTGGTTCATAGGCGTGGGTATTGAAAGTCAGGTTGAAAAAGGCGTTGATGTAGTAGCCAATACCTTCTGACAGACTGCCAAATAAGAAGGTCGTTGGTCCGAAGATAAGGACAAATAGTAAGAGAATTACAGCCGCAACGATATTGAGCTGACTTAAGAATTTTACACCTTTGGCGACGCCCGAGGTGGCAGAAGCTATGGATATGGTCATGATTACGAGCACAATAATCACCTGATAGGTAAAACTCACATGGGGCAATATGCCAATATGAACCAGGCCGGCACTCAACTGCATGACGCCGAATCCCAGTGTCGTGGTAATCCCGAAGAACGTGCTACATAGGGCAAACATATCAACCACATCACCAGCGCGTCCGTTTATCTTGTCCTTTAGCAGTGGGTAAAAGCAGCTCCGAAGCGATAGTGGTAAACGATAGCGGTAGGTAAAGTACGCTAGACTCAGGCCAACAACGCCGTATATCGCCCAGGCATGTATACCCCAATGGAAGAAGGTATACAATTGTGCGTCCTTCGAACGCTCCTCCATCGATAGCCCTTGCAAGGAGCTGTCGGCATAGTGCGATAAGGGTTCGGCAACGCTGAAATACATAAGGCCAATGCCCATTCCAGCTGCGAAGAGCATCGAAATCCATGAGAAAAAGGAAAACTCGGGTTTTGCATCATTCGCACCCAACTTGATATTTCCGTATTTGCTCAAAAACAAAAAAAGAAGAAAGAAAACGAAGAGGGTTACGACCAATACATACAACCAATTCAAGTTCGTGAATAGCGCATTCTTTACGATGGATAAATAATAGTCGGTGGCCGTAGGAAAGAATACCGACAATAAGGATGTGCAAACAATAAAGAGTAAACTCGGAATAATGATCCCGGGTACAAAACTGCTCTTATTGTTTTTTATGAAGTTGTTTAAACGCATGTATGACATTTTTTAAAGAGGTTACCCGCCTTTGCTTATAGCACTACGGTTCATTTCGAAACAGGAAAATGCTAAACACTATACGCAAAAACTAGACCGATTGCTTGCCAGATCATTGTTTTGGAACGGCAGCTCGGGCTTTTGCTAAACGGGTGAATTTTATTCTGTTATTTACGTGTTATTCCTTCGAAATGTTTGCGAATCTACATAAAATTAGTCTAATTGACAATTCGATGCCTTGTGTGGGCTCTTGACAAAAGATCCAGCAGCAACAAAAAGGCCAACGTATCGTGATCGATAGTCGGCCTTTTTTTTCCATGGTTTGTAGGTGGCTACAGGATCTCTGCAATAAAATTCCCTGTTTGATGGATAAGGTGTCGCTTCGCAATAATCTCCTGTAAATTAATTTTTCCAATAACATACTTGAAGTCCTCGCCGTAGAAACGTTCACTAATGGAGTCGAACTGTATCTGCCCCAAGACACTGTCATCAGCATATCGGAAATAGACAGACAATTGGTAGTCGGTATTGTATTCCACCTGACCCGCATCAATATGTTTTTTATATTCGTAGCGGTAACCGTAGCGCAGTGCCGCAATATCGGATAAGACGGCCGATCCCGTAGGATGTCCGCCCGCACCTTTACCATAGAAAAATTGCTCGTCAGCAAATGCAGCTTTTACCAGCACGCCATTGTTTTCATTTTCGACATTGTAGATGATATTATCCGGGCGTACAAACTTAGGCAGAACATAGAGCACCACTTGCTTGCTGTTGATTTCTTTTGCCAACGGCAGCAATTTGATTTTAAATCCTTTCTCCTTCGCGAATCGAATATCTTGATCGCCAAGTTTATCAATGCCGAGATTAAGAATTTTTTCCGGGTCTACGTAAATGCCATAGGCGTGCGACGCTACAATGGCCAGTTTATATTTCGGATCGTAACCACCAACGTCTAAGGTGGGGTCCGTTTCAGCAAAACCCAGCGCCTGCGCTTCCTTTAGCGCTTCGTCGTAGCTCTGCCCCTCATTGAAGACTTTAGATAAAATGTAATTGGAAGAGCCATTGAAAATGCCACTTACAGAGTGCAGCAGTTCATTATCATAATATTCTTCCAGATTTCTAATGATGGGAATGCTACCACAAACAGCGCCTTCATAAAGCAGGGAGGTGCCATGTAACTGTTGCAATTCGGCCAATTCTTCCAAATGTGAGGCAATCATCTTTTTATTGGCAGAGACTACATTTTTCCCTTCGCTAAGCGCACGTTTGACGAAGCTGAATGCAGCATCCGCATCGTCGATAAGCTCTACTACCGTATTAATTGCTGTATCGGCCAAGATGGCTTCGGGATCTGTGCTAAATAATTCGGATGGCAACGATCTCTTTTTACCAGCATTTTTTATGACAAATTTTTTGATTTCTAAATTAAGCTTCTTCGTTCTTATAATATCATATAGACCTTGTCCTACAACGCCAAAGCCAAACATGCCTATTATCAATTTCTCTCTCATTTTTTGTATGTATTGTTTAAAGTTAAAATCTCGTCGCTACGCTGTCGTGCTATTTTTTGACGCAGTTGCCGGCGCCGCCCACTGGCTAATTTCTCTCATGCCTATGGCTATTGCGATGGCAACGCTACGTGGACTACATCATTCCGGTAAATCGCATGGTTCTAGCGTACTTTGTCAAAAGCCGTCTGCAGATCGTCCTTAATATCGTCTACATGCTCGATACCTACGGATAAGCGTAGCTGCCCCGGGAATACGCCGGCGCTACGTTGCTCCTCGTCAGACAGCTGTTGATGCGTGGTTGCCGCCGGATGAATAATCAAGGTTTTTGCATCGCCAACGTTTGCCAGGTGGCTTATGAGCTCCAAGGCATCTATAAATTCATTGGCCTTTTCGGGGCCTCCCTTGATGGTGAATGACAGCACAGATCCATATCCATTCTTGAGATACTTCTGGGCGCTTTCGTGGTAAGGGTGGTTTTTAAGACCGGGATAGCTTACCTTCTCAACGGATGGATGGGCTTCCAACCATTGCGCGATTTCATAAGCGTTATCGACGTGGCGTTGCACGCGCAAAGAAAGTGTTTCCAGGCCTTGAACCAGCAGAAATGAATTAAAGGGAGACAGGGCCGGGCCGAAGTCGCGTAGGCCTTCCACCCGGGCGCGGATAATGAACTGGATATTTCCAAATGGGCCGTTTGGCCCGAAAACATCGGCGAAAACTAAGCCGTGATAGCCTTCCGATGGCTCGGAGAATTGCTTAAATTTACCATTTCCCCAATTGTAGTTACCCCCGTCAATGATCACACCACCGATGCTTGTACCATGCCCACCGATCCATTTTGTGGCCGATTCAACAACGATATGTGCCCCATGTTCTAAGGGCTTGAAGAGGTAGCCGCCGGCGCCGAAGGTGTTGTCCACAATCAAGGGGAGGTCGTACTTCTTCGCCAAGGTCGAAATCTTGTCGAAATCCGGGATAATATAACTCGGGTTACCTATTGTCTCTACATAAATAGCTTTTGTCTTGTCGTCGATAAGCTTTTCAATATTGTCTGCATCCGAGTCTGCGGCAAAGCGGGCTTCTATACCCAGACGTTTAAAAGAAACCTTGAATTGGTTATAGGTGCCACCATACAGATTGGCTCCAGCCACAAAGTTCTCACCGCTTTCCAGAATATTGGTCAATGCAATAAACTGCGCCGCTTGGCCCGATGCTACTGCTAGGGCCGCTACACCACCTTCGAGTGCGGCGATACGTTTTTCGAACGCATCGGTAGTGGGGTTCATGATGCGCGTATAAATGTTTCCGAACTCTTTTAAAGCAAAAAGGTTGGCGCCATGCTCGGCATCGTTAAAAACGTAGGAGCTTGTTTGGTAAATAGGCAGTGCGCGTGCTCCGGTTGTGGGGTCTACTTCTTGGCCGGCGTGCACTTGTAGTGTTTCAAATTTATGGTTTTTACTGACTGACATCGTTTCTGGATTTTTTTAATTATAGAACATGTTGGTTGCACACTCGCTGCGATTGGGGGGGATGTGGCCGTTCGTTATGCTGATGCATGAAGATAGGGGAGTGCGTGCCTATCCGTCATCAAGAACGACTAGCGCATTCGCGTAGTGGCCAATATCAAGCAACAAGCGTATGTTGCGGGATATGCTACGGAATGGAATAGATGTAAATGCTGTTTTGCTGTCATTGTCTTATTTCATTTATATGCTCCAAGATGATATTACCTTGGACAGGAATTGGCACCTTTTCAACAGTTGCTGAAGGTTGCCAGTGGGTCATCGAGCCAGTCTCTCGCCACTTCTTTATAAATCAAGACCTAGTAAGGAAGGTGTTGATTAGTGCACCACGATTGAGGTACGCAGGCAAATATAGCTGTTTTTACAGATAATGCAAATTATATTTTAAAACGCAGGGCTGTTTTATCGCCGCTAAGAAACGAAAAAAGCCTCATCTGCAGATGAGGCTTTGGTGGTGCCAGCTGGATTCGAACCAGCGACACAAGGATTTTCAGTCCTTTGCTCTACCAACTGAGCTATGGCACCTTGAAGAGATGATGTCTATTGTTTAAACACACGCTACGTTTTTGATTATCCTCTGTTACGTTCAGAGTTTGCGGTGGTGCCAGCTGGATTCGAACCAGCGACACAAGGATTTTCAGTCCTTTGCTCTACCAACTGAGCTATGGCACCTTGAAGAGATGATGTGTATTATTTAATACACGCTCTACGTTTTTGATTATCCTCTGTTACGTTCAGAGCTTGTGGTGGTGCCAGCTGGATTCGAACCAGCGACACAAGGATTTTCAGTCCTTTGCTCTACCAACTGAGCTATGGCACCTTTCGCAAGAATTTTCCTTCATTGCGTTGCAAATCTAGGTTCTTTTTTCGAATTCTAAAACTTTTGCCGTAAATATTTTTGCTGCCAGAATCAACTGATTGATTCTGATTGAGATAAAATTACATCAAATAAACACGCTGAGAAGACCAAATACGTTATCTTTGCACTTCACAAAATGAATATGAGTAAAAGAGGAAGAGTTTTGGTCGCAATGAGTGGTGGAGTAGATAGTTCTGTGGCGGCCGTGATGTTGCATGAACAGGGCTATGACGTCATTGGTATTACGATGAAAACTTGGGATTATGCGTCCGCAGGTGGCTCATCGAAGGAGACCGGTTGCTGCAGCTTGGATAGCATCAACGATGCGCGTGCACTGGCCGTTGGTTACGGATTCCCCCACTATATTTTAGATATTCGAGACGAGTTTGGTGATTACGTGATCGATAATTTTGTTGACGAATATATCGCGGGACGCACACCCAACCCATGCGTCTTGTGTAATACACATATCAAATGGTCAGCACTGATGAAGCGTGCCGATAAACTTGATTGTGAGTTTATCGCGACGGGGCATTATGCAAACATCCGTATGCATGATAACGGACGCTACGTGATATCGAAAGGGCGTGATGAGAACAAAGACCAGTCCTATGTGCTCTGGGGAGTATCTCAGGAGAATCTGGCGCGTACACAGTTCCCGCTGGGAAGTTTCACAAAAAAAGAAATCAGGCAAATGGCCTTGGAAATGGGACAGGCGGAGTTAGCGCAGAAATCAGAGAGTTATGAGATTTGTTTTGTGCCGGATAACGACTATCGTGCATTTTTACGCCATAAAAGGCCAACGTTAGATACCGAAATCGGTCCAGGAAATTTCATTTTGGCAGATGGGACCGTAGTCGGTCAACACATCGGGTACCCTTATTTTACCATCGGGCAGCGCAAAGGATTGGGTATTGCCTTGGGTAAACCGATGTTTGTCATCGAGATTTTGCCGGAGAGCAATTCCGTCGTATTGGGCGAAGAGCACGAGCTTGAGAAATCGCAGGCCTTTGTTCGTGATATCAATTTGGTCAAATACGCTTCACTGGAGCAACCTTTGGAAGCGGTTACAAAAATTAGGTATAAAGATGCCGGAGCACAATCCATCTTAACACAGCAAGGTAACATCATGCAAGTAGATTTTGCGCATCAGGTGAAAGGTATTGCGCCTGGACAATCCGCCGTATTTTACGAAGGAAACGACCTTTTAGGTGGTGGATTTCTGATGAAGTAATTTTTAATTATTCAAAATAGATCATAAAAAAGGGGAGGCAATCAAGAATGCCTCCCCTTTTTTATGGATTATCGTTGACGATTAGAGTTTAGCAACTTCTTGCGCCAAGTCGATAATTTTGTTGGAGTATCCCCACTCGTTGTCATACCAAGCAACGACTTTTACAAAGTTATCGTTCAAGGAAATACCTGCTTTTGCATCAAAGATAGATGTGCGCTCATCTCCTAAAAAGTCAGTCGAAACAACCTCGTCTTCTGTGTAACCAAGAATTCCTTTCAAGTCGCCTTCAGCAGCTTCTTTCATAACTTTCTTGATATCGTCATACGATGCGCCTTTTTCCAAACGCACGGTTAAGTCAACAACAGAAACGTCTGCTGTAGGAACGCGAAGTGACATACCGGTTAATTTGCCTTTCAACTCAGGAAGAACCAATCCTACCGCTTTAGCAGCACCTGTAGAAGAGGGGATGATGTTTTGGTAAGCACCACGGCCACCTCTCCAATCTTTAGCCGATGGGCCATCAACCGTTTTTTGTGTCGCTGTAACCGCATGTACGGTTGTCATTAATCCTTCCAAAATACCAAAGTTATCGTTCAATACTTTAGCGATAGGCGCTAGACAGTTTGTTGTACACGATGCGTTAGAAACGATGTTATACTCCGCTTTCAACGATTTGTGGTTTACACCCATTACAAACGTAGGCGTATCATCTTTCGCTGGAGCAGACATAACGACTTTTTTCGCACCTGCATCAATATGTTTTTGCGCGAGTTCTTGCGTTAAGAAGAAGCCTGTAGACTCAATAATAACTTCCGCACCAACTTCGTCCCATTTCAGGTTTGAAGGATCTTTTTCCGCTGTGATACGGATTGTCTGTCCATTTACAATTAGGTTACCATCTTTTACCTCTACCGTGCCATCAAATTTGCCATGTGTAGAATCATATTTAAGCATATAAGCTAAGTAGTCAGGCTCTACCAAATCGTTAATACCTACGATTTCGATATCGCTGCGCTTGATTGCTGCTCTGAATGCTAAGCGGCCGATACGGCCGAATCCGTTAATTCCAATTTTCATTTTATTAATTTTTATTAATGTAATACTTCACTAAGTTTTGAACCGGTTCTTTTATAATGTGACCGATGTTCAGCCCATACTCATTCCCTAATTCCCGCAATATTTCTGCATAGTTGCTGGCCACAGATCCCGTAAAGTTGAATTGGTTATCCGGGTACAGCTCTGAAAGTGGAAGGAGATAGGTCTTGATATAAATCTCCAAGCCTTTCTTTATCTGCTGCGCAAAATAGCTTTCTTCTCTATTTTCGTAAATGAAATCTGCGAAGCTGGTCAGGAAAAGGTTGGGGTTTGGGTTGTAATATATTTTGTCCAATATTAAGCGGCGATCTAGGCTATGTTTGTGCAAGAGTTTTTCCTGGATGCCGGTTGGCATACTGTCGGTCAGGAAATCTTTCAAAAGCTGCCTGCCAAGCCAATTTGTGGAGCCTTCATCAGCCAAAATATAGCCTAGGCCATAATTATTGGGCACCAATTTTTTTCCGTTGTAATAGGCTGCATTAGATCCGCTCCCAATAATACCGATAATACCTTTCTCGTCGCCGAAGGTCGATATCGCAGAGGCCAACACATCATGACTGGCCTTTACTTTGGCATGCTTAAAAAATTGCATAAACACGCGCTCTATTTTTTCCTGACGTTCAGGCGAAGAAGCGCCAGCCCCGAAAAAATAAATCTTTCGTATTTTTTCGGCGTTGTTAATAAGGTGTGTGTTTTTGTTGAGTAGTTGCACAATGTAGCGGTCATCTTGAATGTAGGAATTGATGCCGGATGTCCGAAAACCGTGCAGCACACGATTTTTGTCGGCTATTCGCCAGTCTGCATATCTTGAACCGCTAAAAACAACTACAATCATATCGTTTATTAAATCGCCATAATTTTTGCAATCTCGACAAGGTCTTGGTTTAGCTTCAGCTCTTTCTTGCTCAATGCCTCTTCCAAGGGCGTAGTCACAATCTCCGAACCTCGGATACCTACCGTGGCTCTGGAGTTACCTTTCAGTAATTCATTGACTGCGTGGTAGCCCATGCGGGTCGCTAAAACTCGATCTGCGCTACTTGGAGACCCCCCTCGTTGCAAATGCCCTAAGATACTAACTTTTGTGTCAAAATAATCAAATTTTTCTTTGACACGCTTGGCTACATCCGTGGCGCCACCGTTTTTATCGCCCTCGGCCACGATCACGATCATGGACGATTTATTGCTATCCGCGCCTTGGGATAGCATATCAATCAGCTCTTCAATAGCGGTATCTTTCTCTGGTAGCAAAATGGCTTCAGCGCCACCAGCAACACCGGCGTTTAAGGCGATACAACCAGAGTCACGACCCATTACTTCCACAAAGAATAAACGGTTATGCGATGCCGCCGTATCACGGATCTTGTCGATGGCCTCGATAACGGTGTTGTTTGCCGTGTCATAGCCAATAGTGAGGTCTGTGCCATTTAAATCATTGTCGATCGTTCCTGGAATGCACATCACCGGTATGTCGTATTCGCGGGAAAAAATTTCAGCGCCCGTAAATGTACCATCGCCACCGATTGCGACCAATGCATCAATACCCGCCGCTTTTACGTTTTCGTATGCTTTCGCACGACCTTCCTTCGTCTTAAACTCCATGCAGCGGGCTGTCTTCAACACGGTGCCCCCCATTTGGATAATAGCGCTTACCGAAGGGCTGTCCATCTCAAACATATTGTTATCGATCATGCCCTGGTAACCATGGTAAATGCCTGTTACTTTCTTTCCGTTATATATGGCGGTTCTTACTGCGGCGCGAATTGCTGCATTCATGCCAGGAGAATCTCCTCCCGAAGTAAAAACACCTATTCTTGTTATTTCTTCCACTCGATTAATCATTTTAGGTATTACGAATATAGTGTGTATTTTTTACACTATTAAATTTTTTTTGCTTTTTTTAGATTATTATGATATAATTGGGGAGGATTGTTCATGTCTTTGAATGGCCCCATTGTGAAAAAACGTACTTAAATTTGAGATTATTTTGCAGACTCATTTTACGATTGACTGTGTTATCTACAGTTTTAACGAAGGAAAGTTACAGGTATTGTTGACGGAGCGAAACGAGTATCCTTATAAAGACTGGTGGGCTTTGCCTGGATTTTTCGTCGATAAGAACGAAGAAATGGAAGGCGCTGTCAAACGCATCTTATACGAGCACACGGGTCTGAAGGATATTTTTATGGAACAGCTTGGGGCTTTTGCGGGTGTAAAACGTCATCCCCAAGGCCGGATACTGACAGTAGCCTTCTCCACGATCGTAAAATACGATGATGTTAAATCGAAAATAAAGCCCATGACATCCTATATGCGGCAAGCGAGTTGGTTTCCGGTGACAGCCTTGCCCGAACTGGCGTTTGACCACCACCAGATTATCCAGCAAAGCCTACAAAAACTAAAAAACAACATCCATTATTCCACTGCGGTATATGAATTCCTTCCCGAAAAATTTACATTGACACAGCTGCAGCAGGTGTATGAGGCGATATTGGGCAAAGAATTGGATAAACGCAATTTTCGCAAAAAGATCGCTAACGACGGTTTCTTGAAAGAACTGCAAGAGGTGCAGAAAGGGGTTTCTTATCGCGCCGCAAGACTTTATAAATTCGACAAACGTAAATTCCAAAAACACGTTGGTGTAGAGTAACTTCTACTAAAAAGTCATCGATTTGTTAATTTACTATTAAATTTCAATTCTTCCTACATTGATCCTTTGACCGTATTTGACTTTTTTATATTTTTGAACGTTTTTAGAAAAAAGTCAGAAAGTATAAAGGTAAAAATGGATAACAAAAAGGAACAAATCGTACAGGCAGCTTTAAAGCGCTTCGCTCATTACGGCTTTAACAAGACTACAATGAGCGAGATTGCCGTGGATTTGAGTATCACGAAAGCCAATCTATACTACTACTATCCGGATAAGAACGCGCTAATTAAAGATGTTCTCATTTATATTTCCGAGGATATTTTGCGTAATCAGTACAGCATCATAGACGGGTATCAAATGAACTTGTTAGATGTACTCAATGCGCTACTCGAGACTCGCGCCAGCTTTTTGCGTGACTATTACGTATTACACATTAGCGAAAATCTGGAATGGATAAAGGGACAGGGGGTAGGAACGGTATTGGAAGCGTTGCATGGCAAGGACATAGAAATGATGACCGTGTTATTTAAAAAAGCCATGGATCAAGGCGAAGTGGCACTCGACGATGTGCAACAAGATGCAGCTTGCTATATC
Organism: Sphingobacterium paludis; assembly: GCF_004364125.1. Taxonomy (GTDB): domain Bacteria; phylum Bacteroidota; class Bacteroidia; order Sphingobacteriales; family Sphingobacteriaceae; genus Sphingobacterium; species Sphingobacterium paludis. Next base: position 531,591 of record NZ_SNZV01000001.1, read on the forward strand.
GAAGTGATAAAAGGCTTAAGCTTGATTCGGAGTGTATCAGACGTATTGTCTGGCATGCCCAACGCCTATAATGTAGATGAGATCTTGGAAAGTCAAAAACGTGCTACGGCATTCATCTTTGAAAATAAATTAATCAGCAAAAACTAATATATAGATAATTCTTCTTAAAAATGAGATTTAAATTTTTGAGTGTTATAACCGCGAGCCTGCTCTTTTCATGGAGCCAAACCTCAGCGCAGGAAATTTTGACGCTCCAGCAAGCGGTAAAATTTGCTTTGGATAATAAAAAAGAAGCCAAAAATTCAAAGCTTGATCTGGAAAACGCGCAATATCAAATTGACGAGGTACGCTCAGGCGCATTGCCGCAGATAACAGGTGTAGGTAGTGTAACCTACAACCCCTTGATTCAACAAAACGTGATTGTCATGGAGGATCCTGCAACAGGACAGTCCGTTTCTACCGTTATACAGTTTGGACAACCGTGGCAAGCAAACTCCAATTTACAGGTTAGCCAGCAAATCTTTAACCAGGCCTTGTTTACAGGCTTAAAGGCTGCTAGAACGACACGAGAGTTTTATCAAGTGAACAAGGAATTAACCGATGAGCAGCTGATCGAAAAGGTCGCTAATGCCTACTACCAAGTTTTCCAATCGCAACTGCAAGTGGAAACCGTGGAGAGCAATTTAGGCAATACTGAGAAGAACCAGCGCGTCATTCAAGGTTTGGTGGATGCAGGCTTAGCCAAGAAAATCGATTTGGATCGGACCACGGTTCAGGTCAATAACCTGAATGCGCAATTACAACAGGCAAAAAACGCCTTGGAAATCCAAGAGAATGCGTTGAAGTTTGCTATGGGCATGGACATTACAGCCCAAATTGATTTACCCGATGAGACCTTTGCGATTGATGCGCAGGCACTAGAAAATCTGCCCATCGATCTGGATAACCGCACGGAAATTCGCGTATTGGAAAAGCAAACGGAATTACTAGAACTGGATAAAAAGGCGAAAATAGCGGATTACTATCCCACACTATCGTTCTCTGGTAATTTAGGCTACATGTCTTTCGCGCAGCGTTTCCCTATTTTTAATGGCAATGCTACGAAGACGGCTTACTCCGCGTTGGGGTTAAATCTATCCATTCCGATATTTAATGGCGGGAAGACAAAATCACAAATCAGTCAAAAGAATATTGAGATTTTGCGCGCAAAAGTAGAACTCGAAGATACGAAGCTGGCGTTAACCATGGCGAGTGAAAATGCAAGAACGCAAGTTAAGAATAGCTTACTGACGATAAACTCCAATGAAGGAAACGTGAAGCTAGCGAAAGAGGTGTTGGACAATACGGAAAATAACTATAAAAACGGGTTAGCTACGTTGACAGAATTGTTAGATGCTGAAAACGCGTATGCAGATGCGCAGAACAACCTGAATAATTCATTATTGGATTATAAAGTGGCAGAAGTACAACTGATCAAATCAAAAGGGAATTTAAAAACACTAGTAAACGAATAACTAACGTGTATAAGAGCTATCTTGTATTGTGAAATATCGATAAAGCAAGCCGGATAGTATATACAGCCATTAAAAGACAAATAAGATATATATGAAACGTACAATAATTACGATAATCGTCGTAGCTGCAGCTTTAGCAGGGATCATGGTTTTATTGAATAAGAATAAAGCGAAGAACGAGGCCCAGACAGCTGTCGTAGCGCAAAAAAATGCTGCGGTGGCAGTTCGGGCAGATGTGGCAGATATTCGCGAGGTAAACACACAATACATTACGAATGGTTCTTTTTCGCCCAAGCAAGAAGTTATGCTTTCGGCAGAAGCGGCCGGTCGGGTGATACGCGTTTTGGTGGAAGAGGGGGATGCTGTACGTCCTGGTCAGACCCTGGCTATAGTTGACGGTGATAAGCAGAACGTAGATTTAGCGAATATGCAGGCAAATTATGAGAATGCCAAAGCAGATCTTGCTCGTTATGAAAATGCATTCAAGACGGGGGGCGTTACGCAACAACAAGTTGACCAAGCCACGCTAAAGGTAGAAAACGCAAAGAATAGCTTGAAGTCTTCACAGTTGTCTGCTTCTGATGCCAACATCTCCGCGTCGTTTGCCGGTGTTGTGAATGCGCGCAATATCGAGCCAGGAACCTACGTTTCTCCGGGCACGCAAATGTTTGAAATTGTCAACGTGTCCACCTTGAAGTTGTTAGTGAATGTCGACGAGAAGAATATAGGCCAAGTGAAAGTCGGGCAATCAGTCAACGTGCAATCTACTGTATTGCCAGATCAAACTTTTAATGGTGTAGTGAAATTCATTGCCCCTAAAGCGGATGCAAGTTTGAACTTCCCGGTTGAGCTCGAAATAAGAAACAATGCGTCTAACGACTTAAAAGCCGGTATGTATGGTACGGCCTATTTTGGCAGTGAAGCCAAGTCTATGGTACTCACGATTCCACGCAGCGCCTTTGTTGGTAGCGTAAGTTCAAATCAAGTGTTTGTAGTGAAAGACGGCAAAGCGACCTTAACAAAGGTAGTGTCTGGTAGAAGTTTTGGCGATTATATCGAGGTTGTTTCTGGTATCGAGAAGGGTGCACAGGTGGTGACCTCCGGCCAAATTAACCTTCTAGACGGAGCCGCCATTGAAATTATTAAGTAATAAGCGAAATCTATTCAATGAAAATATCAGAAATATCAATAAAAAGGCCAAGTATAATTATAGTACTCTTTATTATACTTACGCTTGGTGGTATCTTCTCTTATTCCCAGATGGGGTACGAGCTGGTGCCAAAGTTTGAGGTAAACGTAATTAACGTACAAACCGTCTATCCAGGGGCTTCACCATCCGAGGTGGAAACATCGGTAACGAAAGTTATTGAGGATGCGGTGGCAAGTTTGGAAAACGTAAAGAAGATAGAGGCCAAATCGATGGAATCTGTATCGATGGTGATGATCCAGCTGAACACGGGAGCCGATGTGAACTTCTTGCTCACGGATGCGCAGCGGAAGATTAATGCGGTAATCAATGAGCTTCCGGATGATGCGGAAACGCCTGCCTTGTCTAAATTCTCGTTGGATGACGTGCCGATTATGAATTTATCGGTCACCTCGAAGTTGACAGAGAAAGAGCTTTACGATGTGTTAGACCAAAAAATACAGCCTGTATTTGCCCGTATTAATGGTGTGGCAAAAGTTGACATGGTGGGTGGTGAAGAGCGCGAAATACAAGTAAGCGTTAACCCCAGCAAATTGGAAGGTTATGGCCTGTCCATTATGCAGGTACAACAAGCGATAGCATCTGCCAACCTTGACTTTCCTACAGGAAATGTTAAAACTCGCGATAACCAAACGACATTGCGTTTATCCGGTAAGTTTACCACACTCGACGAGTTGCGCGAATTGCCCATCACAACACCGCGTGGTGTGATGATTCGCTTAAGCGATGTTGCTGATGTGCAAGACGGCATTAAGGATATCGAGAAGATTGCCCGTATCGATCGTCAGAACACCATTATGCTGCAAGTGTTCAAACAGTCTGATGCCAATGCGGTAGCTGTTTCGGAGCTGGTGCAGGGCATGATCGGAACGGTAGAAAAAGATTTTTCCGATCAAGGCGTGAAAATAGGATTAGCCAACGATACCACGGAATATACCTTAACCGCTGCGGACAACGTGGTGCACGATTTGATGATCGCCATTGCGCTCGTTGCTTTTATCATGTTGTTTTTCTTGCATAGCTTGCGCGATGCGTTTATTGCTGTGGTCGCCATTCCATTGTCGTTGATCGCTACATTCATCTTCTTGAATGCATTGGGCTATACGTTGAACTTAATGTCGCTTCTGGGCTTATCGCTGGTGGTAGGTATCCTGGTGGATGATGCCATCGTGGTTATCGAGAATATACACAGGCACATGCAAATGGGTAAAAATAAAGTGCGTGCAGCCTATGATGGGGCCAAGGAAATCGGATTTACCGTATCGGCGATTACCTTAGTTATCGTCGTGGTGTTCCTACCTATTGCGATGTCATCGGGTCTGGTATCTGATATTTTACGTCAGTTCTGTGTAACGGTGATGGTATCGACGTTGTTATCGTTACTGGTTTCATTTACGGTAGTGCCTTGGTTGTACTCGCGGATGGGACAATTAACCCACTTGGATAATAAAACATTTTTTGGCCGTATACTGACTGGCTTTGAAGCGGGATTAACAAAACTGACGCATTGGATCTCTGGTATTCTGGAATGGGCATTGAAAAGTCGCTTAAATAAAGTGCTGACCCTATTGCTTTCTATCGTGCTGCTTTTTGCTTCCTTTAGTTTAGTGGGCTTAGGCTACATCGGTTCAGATTTCTTCCCGGGCAATGATAAAGGCGAGTTTTATCTGCAAATCGAGATGAACAAAGATGCGTCTTTGGAACAGACAAACTTCATGACACAGAAGGCTGAAAATTACCTATCGCAAAAGCCCGAAATCGAGCGTATGATCACGACGGTGGGGCAGGCATCTGATGGAACAATGAGTACGTCGGGAACCAAATACAAAGCGGAAATCCACCTTATTATGAAGGATGGCTTTAATAAGGAACATCCAACAAAGGTTTACTCTGCTGAGCTTCGCCGCGAAATGGAAAATGTGTTAGTAGGTGCGAAGGTAAAAACAGTGAACATGGGTATTATGGGAGCGGAACAAGCGCCGTTGATGCTGACCTTAATAGGGTCGTCACAAGCTGATGCATTGGATGCTGCTCGTAAATATGAGGCTATCCTGCGCAAGATTCCAGGCGCTTCCGAAGTAAAATTAACGTCGGAAGATGGTAATCCGGAAATCAGTGTGAAGGTTGATCGCGATAAAATGAATTCCTTAGGGCTAGACGTGTCTACGGTTGGTATGACCATGCAAACGGCTTTCTCTGGGAATGATGACACGAAATTTCGTTCTGGCGATACAGAGTATGATATCAACATCCGCTTTGATGAAATTGGCCGTGGTAACATAGCCGATGTCCAAAACCTGAAATTTATCAATAAGGACGGACAGGCCATGCGCTTGGAGCAGTTTGCTGATGTATCGTACACATCGGGTCCAAGTTTGTTGGAGCGTCGTGATAAATCGCCTTCTGTATCCGTGCAGGCACAAGTGGTCGGCCGCCCGTTAGGATCTGTTGCTGCAGACTGGCAAGCTGAATTTGAAAAAGTACAGTTAAAGCCCGGCGTTTCCTACAAGTGGGGGGGTAACATGGAAAACCAGGAAGAAGGTTTCGGTACCCTAGGTGTTGCTTTGTTAGCATCTATTCTATTGGTCTACTTGGTTATGGTGGCCTTGTATGATAGTTTCGTTACACCGTTTGTTGTATTATTCTCGATTCCATTGTCATTTATTGGTGCACTCTTGGCCTTAGCCTTGACCAACCAGACGCTGAATATCTTTACGATCTTAGGTATCATCATGCTTATCGGGTTGGTGGCGAAGAACGCGATCATGCTCGTCGATTTTGCGAACCACAAGAAGGATTCTGGCGCGACAACCTATGACGCGTTGATCGCGGCAAACCATGTGCGTTTCCGGCCGATTCTGATGACCACGATTGCCATGGTTATTGGTATGGTGCCGATTGCTTTAGCGACGGGTGATGGTGCCGATATGAATCGTGGTATAGCCATTGTTATTATCGGCGGCTTATTGTCATCCCTATTTTTGACGTTGGTGGTTGTACCCGTCGTTTATTCAATTTTTGATGGCCTAGGCCGTAGGTTTGGGAAGAAAGAGAAAACCCAATATGCAGAATTGATGACAGCTGAATATGAGCAGAGTGAGGACTATGTAGATGAAATGGAACTTCAGCATTAATTTCTACGCAGTACAACTTTTTTATACACGATAAGGGCGGGCGATGTTTCAAACATCGCCCGCTTTTTTGTTTGTTCGCGATCTGTTAGAGGGGACTTACAACAGATTAAAACAGAATGCCTTTTGGCGTGTTATTGAATCAGCAACCTATATGTTAGTGTTTATGAAAAGTTTCAACGTTTTAAAAGGTACATCCGTACTAGCCGTAATGAGCGTACTTTTTCACGAAGATGGATCTGCGAGTACCTATAGCGATCCGCACAGCTATTTTTTTGAAGCTGACGATACCATTCCTAACAATCGCTTTCCCTTGTTGGTTTATCAAGATGCTTTTCACAGGCGCGGGGAGGAGGGGGCAACCTGGTTAGAAAAGCATTTCAATAGTAACAATTGGAGTAACAGTTGGCGCTCGAATATCTATTCCTTTCAGCATTACCACAGTAATGTACATGAGGTGCTCGGCTGCTATAAAGGAGAAGCTTTACTGTTGATGGGAGGCGCCCACGGTGAAAAGATTGCCGTTCAGGCCGGTGATATTGTGGTCATTCCGGCCGGTGTAGGGCATAGGTGTCTAGAGCAGAGTGCAGACTTCATGGTGGTAGGCGCTTATCCAAATGGGGCATCGGCAGATTTGATGAAGGGAGAAAAAGGAGAACGACCTGCTGCCGACAAGCGTATTGCGGAGGTAGCCATTCCAGATAAAGACCCCTTAACAGGCGAGCGCGATGGCTTGCGAAGCTTATGGATACCTTAAAAGTTTGCAAAAGGCTATCGAGGAAGGCTTTCCGGCCGCCGCATACGATACTTCGTTGCTGTGATGCTGTGCAAAAAAGCAACTATGCTTTGAATCTCGGTCTTGCTCAAGTTTAGCTTCTTCATGAGTGGATCCGTGACCGGATAGTTGGGATCTGCCGCTTTTTGTTCCGGCGTTGCGGAATTCATTTGCATACCACTATTATACATGTTTAGCAAACCAGTCATATCCCAAAACAGCCCGTTGTGCATCCACGGGTCGGTGTTCATCACATCCCGTAGCGACGGTGTTCTGAACTTTCCAATATCTGCCGGATCATTTGTCACCAAGTAACGACCTAAATCTTCATATTTCCGCTTGTAGTACGTGAGGCCGACGTTATGGAAAGCGTCGTCCGTAAAGAATTTACCACTATGGCAGTTCATGCATCGTGCTTTTGTGCGGAATAGATGCAGACCCTGAATTTCTTGATCGCTCAGTGCGTTATAGTTACCTTCGATAAACTCGTCGAACCGGCTTCTGCGGCTCGCTAATGTTCGTTGGAAGGCTGCCAAGGCTTTCATGACCTCCGGCATCGCGTAGTCTTCGTCCCCGAAAGCGGCAATAAACAATTTGTTGTAAGCCGGAATAGCCTTCAATTTCGGAATAAGTTTAGACAGCTCCATGTTCATTTCGTGATGGGCTTCAATAGGGGCGAGCGCTTGCTCTTCCAGATTGTTGGCCCGACCGTCCCAAAACAGCGTTTTGCGAGCGTAAACGTTGAGTAGCGACGGCGTGTTCCGTGTGCCTTCCAGATGGTCGTTGCCGACCGGGACAGTGTTCTTATCGGCCCATGAAGTTTGTGGATTGTGGCAGCTACTACACGATATTTGGTTGGAGCCAGATAAAATTGGGTCGAAAAACAAATATTTACCCAGCACCACCGCCGGCGACTCCATGACCGCAAAGTAATGGCTATCGACCTTCGGTAACGAGCTAAACTCCTCCCAAGGGACACCAGCGTCTATAACCGGTGTCGGCCATTCTTCAATCGGACGCCTATATTGACTAGCCAAGGAGTCAAGCGAACCTTCCCAATACGCCAGCGGCATTTGGTTCATCCATGATACGGAAATAACGAGAAAGAGCACGAAGCCGATTGCTGCAATTTTATTCATTTTATGATGGTAATGCCGCAAAAATACAATTTATTTATAATTGATCTAAATTAATTTGTTTGTTTTACTATATTTGCAGACCTATTTAAAATCATTCAAAATAACAAAGGATGAAAGTAACGCAAAAAAATGCAGGATCGATCGTTTGGTTCGTCTGCATTTTTATATCCTCTTCGGTGTGCTTTTCGCAGTCACAAAATTTCATTGGAAAGGTTGTTGATGAGAATGGTCGGCCGCTTGCAGCGGCATCTGTAAAGATTGATGAGACAAATATCCAGTTGCATACAGACCAGCAGGGAACCTATGCGTTGACCATGTACACACGAGAGTTTGATCGTATCACCGTTCGTTATAGCTACCTCGGTCGAAATACAGTGACCAAGGTATACGACAGATTAACGTCTACCCAACTACCTGTTGTGGTGCTAGAGCTCACGAACTTATCGTTGGAGAATATTGATATTCAGGCAAAAGTGGGCGCCCAGAGTAATTCCTCCTTGGTTATTGACCGGGAGATGATCGAGCGTTATCCCTCCTTAAGTTTGAACGACCTTTTAAATTTCCTACCGAATAGGAAAATAGCGGCGCCGTCTGTACAAGGTATGCAAAACCTGACGCTCCGGGGTGCCTTCGATGCCCGAGCAGGCGCGGCACGAAATGTAGACGAGATGAATAATGCTTTTGGTACGGCTATTATCATTGATGATATGGTGCTGAGTAATAATGCGAATATGCAAAGTCGTAATCCAAATGTTAAAGGTTTGTCTAATGCCAACCTATCTATATCCAATCGGTATGGTGTGCGCGGCGACAATAGTGCGCAAAGTTACAGCGGAGAAAGTAGTTTCGGAGGGATAGATCTGCGGCAGATCCCAACGGAAAACATAGAACGGTTAGAAGTGATTTCGGGCGTAGCGCCCGTGCGCTACGGTGATATTTCGGACGGCGCCGTCATATTGGAGCGACAGGCAGGCCAAACGCCGGCCTTTCTGCGGATCCAAAGCCGCGATAATGCGACGTCATACGGTATTTCAAAAGGCTTTCGATTATCGCCAACGTTGGGCGATCTCAACGTAGATTTTTCGTATTTAAATTCCTATGCCGATAATCGAGATAAACTCAAGCAATATCGTCGGGTAGGTGGCAATGCGATATGGACGCTGCGCTATGGCAACGACGATAAATGGAAGCAAACGTTTTCAGCAACCTATAATAAAGTGTTGGATGGCGTTAATAAAGATCCGGATGACCCCGAATCTGCCGCTATATCGTTTGGAAGCTGGAATTTTAATGCATCCAGTCGCTTAGCTTACCAACCGAACGGCAATTTTCTAAAGCGGGTGGGCCTCAATCTAGGGATCCAAAACGCGCATCAAGTTTCCTATCGGGAGTCGTACTACAACGACCCCTATGTGCTCTATACAGACACATTGGGCACCGGAATCGTCGAGGGCATATATGATCAAGGGCAGTATACCGCGATTGAACATGTCGATGGCCGACCTTTGACGCTGAGTGCCCGCTTGGAAGCCAATGCCACTTCGATCTTTGCCGGTTTGAAGCATAATTTGAATTTCGGCGCGACAGTAGATTATTCAAAAAATAACGGTCTGGGCAGGCTGAGCGACCCTAGCCGACCACAGAAAGACATTAGCGGTTATTCCGAACGATACTATGATTTCTCCCTGTTACATCCAACGGTCAATATTGGTTTTTATTTGGAAGACCGAGTCCATGCTTCGCTGTGGAATCGGCCCTTGCAAGTGACAGCGGGGGTACGCTACGACTTACAGAACGGCCATCCATCATTTTCCCCCCGCACCAACATCAGCTATGTGCTTAGTCCCCACACCACAGTCGGGTTTGCATATGGGATGGCTTTTAAATCGCCCAGCCTGGCGCATCTCTATCCAGGGCCGACATTTCGGGATATCTTACTCCTCAATGCCTACAATGGACGAGTCAACGAGAGCACCAGCCGCATTTTCGTAGAACGTTACGATCCGACGAATGACCAATTAAATGCTCAGTTCTCCCAAACTTTTGAGACTACTTTTCGTTGGCGGAAGAATGGTCATGCTTTATCCATACATGCTTTTTACAAGCAGAACCGACGCGGAATAAATTCCGTGGCAGTCAAAAACATTAGATCGCTACCTCAATATAGTTCGACACCCGTTCCGGGGCAGAAGCCACAGGTGGAGATGACGGGTTTCCGTAAATACATGTATGACTTTTCGACCCTGCAAAATGCCAATGATCGAAATAATTATGGGGTTGAAATGATGTATGCCTCGCCAAAGATCGAATCGATCTTCACCTCTTTCGTGATGGCAGGTGGAATCACGATGGCGCATTCCAATGACTATTACAATACGCAAAAAGGATATAACGATTCGGGGTCTGATCCCAAAGACATCATTGTCGGTATCTTCCGGCCATTCCGGGATCGCAATTACTTAAGCAATGGTCGGGTTGGGTCGGTGACGCACCTGTCACATTTGCGCTTGGTGATTGAGTTGACGGCAGATTTTCAGTTCCTGAATACACGGCGATTAGCAGAGAGTCAATACATACCGATAGGTTATTACACACGTGATTTGGAATACGAGGCGATCACTTTGTACGACCCAGAAAACGTGAACCACCGCTTTCTATATGACATGCGACGGCTAGAAGTGGTTGACGCCAATGCTACTGCCGACCTTATCTTCGGAAACTTCCACTTGAATGTAGCGAAGGAAATTGGGAAAAGCCTTCGCCTTTCATTTAATGTATACAACTTTTTGGATTATCAACCCCGGCGGCGGCCTGCCGCAGGATCGTCGACGACTATCTTAACGCCTAACCCGCCTCCGAGTTACGGAGCACAGATTACATACAAGTTTTAACCCCCTCATCACACACTAAAAACAAATTAATCAGATGAAAAAAATCATGTTACTCTTCCTGGCCGTCTATAGTTTGGCCGCTTGTAAAAAAGATGGCCCAGATGCCGTCACCTCCAATTTAAATGTTGATCTGTCGTTCGCCAATACATCGTATAGAGAAGCCCTAAACAACAGTGAAGTAACGGTCCGGTTGAAGAATCTTCTCAACGGCGCTTTGGTGGAAAGCAAACATAAGCTGGGCGCCGTGCAATTTGCGTCGATCGCTTCTGGTGCTTATGATATTGAAGCAAGCATTTCCTTCACAAAAGATGAGTTTCTGAACCTCACCGGCGAAGATGCCGGTGGCGCAACGATCACGTTCAACGCCTCGGCTAAAAATGTCAGTATCACCAGTGATACGCAATTGCAATTGCAGCTTATCGCCGGAGTGAACGGTGATTTTGTGATTAAGCAAGTCTACTATGCTGGTTCCGACAATAGAGATGGCGCAAGCTTCCGCGATCAATTTTTTGAAATATACAACAATACCGATCGCGTGTTGTATGCAGATAGCCTGTATTTTGGTCGCTTGTGGGGCAAGCAGAGCGCAACCGATGCATCGCATCATTTCCAGGCAAATGGACAGTTGGATTGGAGCAAGTCTATCGACATGACCATAGGCGCAGCCGCCAATAGTGACTACGTCTATGCACGCGACCTTTTCATGATTCCGGGATCTGGTAAAGACCACCCTGTACAGCCGGGAGAAAGCATCGTTATCGCGCAAAATGCCTTGAACCACAAAGTTCCGTTTATCGGAAACAATGGTCGGGAAGTCACCGTACGCGATCCATCCCTTACCATCGATCTTAGCGGTGCAGATTTTGAAACTTATTTCGGTGACCTGCCTGGTGAAACACCTTTTGCTTCGGATATTGACAACCCCAATGTGCCTAATGTGCAGGTTATTGTTTACCAAGGCAACGATTGGTTGCTAGACGCGCTAGGCCGCGATAGTTATTATATTTTTAAAGGCCCAACACGACAAGACGTAACCGCTTTAAAAAAATACTATGCGCCGCTATTGAGAACGCCTTCTGTATCGGCGAGGGAGTATACGCAGATACCTGCCGCCTGGATTATGGATGGTTTGGACGCGCAACCGAATGTAGCGAGCAGCCAGATTCCTAAAAAACTGTTTCCCAGTATCGACGCAGGCTACACCTTTGTCACCGAGGGATCTTATTCCTCGCTTTCTGTCATGCGGAAAGTGGCCCGTGAAGAGGGCGGCCGTAAAATTCTGCAGGACACGAATAACTCGACGAATGATTTTGTGAGTGGGCGAGCTAATCCGAGAGGCTTTGCAAACTAACACAGGTTTAGGCAGGCGCTATATCGCGCCTGCCTGCTTAAGACGATAACGATGAGAATACCTTTTGTTTTATCCATTTTTTTCATAACGCTATGGAGCATGCGTGGCAGCGAGGTTCGAGCGCAAAGTACAGCCATAGATAGTCTCTCTCATGCTGCCTATGCACAATCGTATAGCTGGCAGCAGCTTTACCATTTCGCGGTGCTGAACAAGGTATGGTTAAAGGACGAAGTGAAGAACAACTTTAATCGCCTAGATGCAGATGCTTATTTGGCAAAGGGAAACTGGATCGATGCACAAGGAGCGACGCAGCTGCGTGCGCTCGAACTAAGTACGCAAGGCAAAACAAATGTGGGAGGCTTTTCCGTATGGGGAAAATTTAACTACTATCGCGCGATGGAGGATAGTACCCGGTTAAGACACCAAACGCGTATGCATACAGACGCGCCTGTGTATTTCGGATCCCTCAAAAACAACTACTACGAGCGCAATATATACAGCATGGAGGCTATTGTCCAATACTGTTTTGACCGGCAACGCTTGCCGATGACCGTCGGTGTGGACTATCGTGTAGGGAACCATTTTTCAAACAACGACCCTAGAGGCCGTGTAGCTGATTTTCAGTTTGATTTGTCTGCGGCAGTGGGGCGGGTATTTCCAAATGGAGATATACATGTAAATTTTTTATATGGCTATGGACGTGAGCGCGTAGGCGTTGGCTATAAAAACGATAAATACGCAAATAACACCGCTGATCCACTTTACATCAACTACTACATGAACGGGTTTGGTCGTGCGAAAGATCAGGTTCGCGATATACGCTACAATGATGATTTTATCCGATATGGTACCGACTTCTTGTTCTCGCGTGAAGTCTTTACAGACCACAAGGTATTTGCAAAAGCTGGATGGCGTTACGAGCAGCAGTTTTTTAAATTTTATGACAGTTCGCCCTTAACCTATACGCCACTAAATAAGTACAAGCGAAATGCTTATGACTTGGATGTCTTGTTGAAAACGAGCGCTTCCGATGCAAGTCCGCGCGTGTATCGATTGCATGCGGGTGTTGTTGACGGACGGGACTATAATTACGAAATAGCACAAAATAATTATGTGTACAGAAAGGAGACGTTGTTGCTCGAAGCTTCAGATCGGTTTAAAAATATAAGCATTAAAGCGGCACTTGGATACGAATCCACAGCTTCTGAAGATGGTTCTGTAGCCATTAGCTTAGCCTATAAAAGCCTTAAACCTGCTTTGGAGATCAATCAGCAAATACCATTGGCGGTAAAAGCAGCCATCATTCCTCGCATCTGTCTTTCATATAATCATGTATTGGATTCCGAATTTTCGCTTCCATCGGTGTTTATACCAACGTTTACGCAGACGATCATGCAACATAACCATCTTTATTACACAACATCATCATACCGGGTAGGGGCGGGCCTGGACTATCAGCTAAATAATGTGCAGTTCGGAAATGTGGTGCTCGGCGTGTATGCTGACTATTGGCAGCCCAGTACGAAAGTAAATGGTACCAATTATATTGCTATTCCCGGCGACGATCGCTTCCAGGCTGGCGTTAGGATAACCGCATTTTTTTAGTAAATCCTTTTGCCGCAACGGGAATGTACGCCGGTAATTGTACTCTTCGCGCTGTGGTTGGAAAACGTCCGGCCGCTATACATCTTTTAATTAGAAAGGTAATATAAAACCAATGTCCCTTGCTTATCGTTCCTTATCTATACGATCTATTGATAGTTAAATAATAACAGCATGAGTAAGCAATGGATATTAAAAAACAGGCCCGATGGGCTACCCAAAGACAGTGATTTTGAATTGAAGGAAGTTGAGCTGCCGGGATTGAAGCAAGGGGAGATTAAGGTAAGGAACAGCTATGTATCTGTGGACCCGTATATGCGGCCGAAGATGAGTGCGAACGAAGATAGCTATACCGAGGCTTATGCATTGCATGGTGTCATCGATGGTCTGTCGTTTGGTGAAGTAGTCGAATCGGCATCTGATAGGTTTGAGAAAGGTGATCTTGTGATTAATTTTTCTGGATGGGTTGATGAAGCTGTCGTCAGTGAAGATAAGGTCAAGAAAGTAGATATGCGCGGGCTGCCCGAGGTATATTTCATGGGCATCTTAGGGATGACGGGCGCCACAGCATATTTTGGTTTGTTGCACGTTGCCCGTGCGCGGCCGGGGGAAACCGTATTTGTATCTGCCGCGGCTGGCGCAGTAGGATCTACGGTGGTGCAAATTGCCAAGGCGATGGGCATGCTGGTTATCGGATCTGCCGGCGGCCGGGAAAAGGTGGAATTCGTTAAAAGTCTAGGTGCAGATCATGTGATCGATTATAAAGATGAAACGCCCGTGCACGAGCAGCTGAAAGCTTTTGCGCCTGAAGGAATTGATGTCTACTTTGATAATGTAGGCGGCGATCATCTGGATGCTGCTTTTGGCAATGCCAAAGTGGACGCTTGTTTTGCCATATGTGGCATGATCTCGGGATACAACAAAGCAGAAAGCTTGAGTCTCTATAATTTTTCGCAGGTCATCGCAAAACGAATACGGCTCCGCGGATTTTTGTATAACGACTTCGCGGCCAGCCTGCCCGAATTTGAATCGCAAATGGCGGTTTGGCTGAAAAAAGGGTTGATCAAGGAAAAGCATTCTGAAGTAAAAGGTATTGAAAACGTCGTCGAAGCTTTCAAAGGTCTGTTTGAAGGCAACAACATTGGGAAGATGGTCGTGAAAATCTGATTATTTGATGGCGCTCTGCGCCATATTTATAAAATAAGTTGTCGTCGACAAGCGATCAATTATCGTATCTTTAATGCTTGTATCGTCAAGAATGAAAGAAGCTTTATCATCATCATTTTATGATTTTTCCGCAAAATCTCCGGCTGGCAAAGAAATCGCTATGCGGGATTTCGAAGGGAAAGTCGTCCTTATTGTAAACACGGCCACGAAATGTGGCTTGGCTCCGCAGTTTGAGGGATTGGAAGCATTGTATCAGCAATATAAGGATCAAGGTCTCGTTGTGCTCGGTTTTCCATGTGATCAATTCGCCGGACAAGAACCAGAGACCAATGCAGCTATGGAAGAAACATGTAAAGTAAATCATGGCGTGACCTTTCGGCTTACCGAAAAATGTGCTGTAAATGGTGAGCACACACATCCAGTATTTAACTACCTTAAAGGCAAACTACCAGGCATATTGGGTAACCGAATAAAATGGAATTTTACCAAATTTCTGGTCGATCGACACGGTAAGCCGGTCAAACGGTTTGCGCCGATTACCAAACCGGCGAAGTTAGAGAAGGATATTGTTGATTTACTGAATAAGTGATTGCCCTGCTGTCGGTACAGCAAGGCAATCACTTGTTAAGGGTTCATATCTGTCAAGGAGAATCTCATGCGGTTTTCGTATCAGCCTCCGTGACCTTTTCCAGTTTGTAGACAAACTCGTCAAGCTTGGTTAGGGCATAAGAAGCTCCTTCCTGCAGTTCGAGTTCAGCTGCGGCGACTTTACCCAGATTAAGGACATGTGATCGATCTCCTCGATAGGAGAACCGGCACTCAAATTCATTGACGATAACAACTTTAACCTTTCTGGTCCGGTTTGGAAATAGCGATTTGAAATCTTTCGTAATGCGTATTTGGTTCTTTTTGACGTCGTCCGCCGTAATTTTATTGCCGCGCGATGGGAGCACAGCTTTCGTTGGCGTTTGGGGTTCCGGTTCTGCCGGCGCTGGAGGAGTAGCAGCGGACGATTTAACGATGATGTTTCGGATGTAATAGAGTCTGTTGCGCGATTTTTCATTGGAGCGCTCATCGATTTCAAAGTCATCCTTTCTTGATTTAAACAAATGAGAGATCTTCTCAAACCCGTAATTTCTCGCATCGAAATCTGGCTTTCTTTTCAAGATCAAGCTGCCTATCTCACCGAGAAATGCCCATCCATTTTCGTCGGCCGTGTCATCCACGGCATCCTTGAGCATAAGTAACGTGTCATCATCCAGCTCGCTGATGTCAAGCTCCTCGGGCTGAGCTGCTGGTTCGGCGCTCGCAAGATCGTTTCGCGTCGCAGCGACCAAGCTATCTTCGGGCGATGGGGCTTCCGGTGCCGGCGTTTTAGGCGTTGTATGGTTATTCTTCTTTGGGGTTTTCTTTGCAGGGGCGACTTTCTCCAAAATCTCTACATAGATAAACTTATCGCAGGACGCAATAAACGGCTTTGGCGTTTTGCGCTCACCAATACCGATGACCAATTTGCCCGACTCCCGTAGGCGTGTGGCCAAGCGGGTAAAATCGCTATCGCTAGAAACGATACAAAATCCATCCACCCGATCAGAATGCAAGATATCCATCGCGTCGATAATTAATGCCGAGTCGGTGGAGTTTTTCCCTTGTGTATAACTGTATTGCTGGATGGGGGTTATGGCGTGTATAAGTAGGCTGTTTTTCCAGTTCTCCACGTATGGTCTTGTCCAATCGCCATAGATCCTTTTGATGGTCGGAATTCCGTAGCGGTTTACCTCATTCAATATTTCCTCGATCTTCTTTGATGATACATTATCTGCATCGATCAGTATTGCTATTTTTAAATCTTTTTGATTTGCCATTATGCTCTTGTATGTAATACAATCTTTCCAGATTTCAATCCGGAATAGGACAAAATACGATATTCCCGACGTGTTTGCAAGTGCTACTATTCGGGCTTGGTAATCTGCATCAGCTCATCCTGACTGACGCTGACTACGCCCTGAACCTTTTTAAAATGAGCTATTGCTTTTTCGATCGATTTTGCTGTAGAAATTTGTATAGCCAGACCATGCAAGTTCTCGTAATCAAAAAGAAGTTTTGCATCATAGGCTTCCATAGCTTCGAGAAGCCTTTCTTTTCCTACCACAGGGTCGTAGTAGATAATTATATTGCTAATCGTTGTACTATACGGTAGCTAGCAGTCAAAAAACCTGCCAACACGTTTAGTCATCCTATCTTAACGGGCTTGTTTAAGACAGTTTTGCTAATCACCCAGCGTCTCTGGGATTCCTTACTAGGGGAGTTCGATGCGATACGAAACAATTGTGCGCGTACGGTTGTTATTTGGGAGACCAAAATTCTATAGCAGATGAAGGAAAGCATTAAAAAACTTACGGTATTAGGTAGTTTCAATCAGGTATTGATCTTTTTAGTGCTTTTATTTACCATATTACATTTTGCAAAATCTTTTCTAGTGCCCATCGTAACCAGCGGATTATTTGCTATGCTACTGGTTCCTGTATGCCACCGACTGGAGCATTGGGGCATGAAGCGCGGCTGGGCAGCGGTGTTGGTCGTGCTTGTCACGATGTTGATGATCGTCGGCGTGCTCTACGTTTTAGTGAAGGAACTTGTTGGTCTGGGCGGGGATTTAGTCATTATTGGCGATCGTGTCAGCGAGATGCTCGACCAGGGGCATGATTTTGTTTCGGATCGGTTTCATGTATCGAAGCTAAAGCAGAAGGAATACCTCAACAAACATATTGCGCAGTGGTCCAGCTCGGCGGGAAAAATGGTGGGTGGAGCCATTTTTTCCACCGTTTCCGTGTTAGGGAATATGCTGATCATTACCATCTACACCATTTTAATGTTGATCTACCGTATTCGTATCAAACGCTTCGTGTTTCAGCTGGTCAGTCAACACGCCGGATTTAATGAGGTGAGCCATGCCCGCAGCATCGTAGAAAAAATTACGAAGGTATCCAGTCTTTATGTAGGCGGCATATTTTTAGTTGTGCTTATCCTGTCCATCATTTACTTTGTTGGGCTTACCATTATTGGTGTAAATAACGCCCTATTTTTTGCTATTCTAGCGGCGTTGATTAACGTTATACCTTATATAGGCTCGGTGGCGGGCGGTGCTATTGTGGTGTTGTATACCTTGGTGACGGGGGATACGCTTACGTTGCCGATTGTGGTTGCCATCTTCTTTACTGCTGTGCAACAGCTGGATAGTTATGTGTTGACGCCGAAAATAACGGGCGGACAAGTGAAGTTGGGGCCCTTGTTTACGATTATGGTATTATTGTTAGGAGGGATGCTCTGGGGCGCGGCAGGTATGATTCTGTTTATTCCGCTGCTCGGAATTTTTAAAGTAATCTTTGATAATGTAGACCCGCTGAAACCTTACGGACATCTGATCGGTGATTAATTAGGACTCGCTTTCTTCCCCTTTTTTGGCTGTCAGCTTTCTGTAGTATAGAATACATTTTATGACAAAGTAGCTCAGCGCCGTAAGCATAGCGATCAGGCCGATAGCGATGGAGATGTAATTGATCGAGACGGATGTAAATTTGTGCGCCAAGCCCATAAACGTAAGGTGTAGCCCACCGTAAAAAAACGCCGTGAACATCAAAACCCGCTGTATGACTTTCCTCTTCAACCCTAAATAGCTTTGCGTGATAATAAAATATGCCTGAGATCCTTGCCCTTTGTTGTGATGGATTTCCGGTTTATAAACACCTGATTGAACCAAAGATATTACATTCGACATCGCTTTGCAAGAAATGTCGATGATTATCTGCATGAAAAAACCGTAATAAATTGATGAACAACGGATCTTTCCCCCAAAAAATAATAAAGGGAGATGTGATACGTTGTCTATGGCAATCGTTGCGATGTTTGTGTTGATGCGGTCGTTAAACGGAGATAGGTGATAACGCACTTGATCACGCAGTATGCGGTTGCGGTAAATATGAATAAGACCCCAAATATCAAGGATGAAAAATTAAACATATCTTCATCAAATTTCGACTCCAGACCTAGCCCTACTAAATTGATCCCAACATAAAAAAGGACGAATAATTTAATGAGTTTTTGTATTACTTTTCTTTCCATCGTATTCAGTTTATCATGTGAAAAAAACGATTAGCAATTTTGATAGAGCGAAACTATACGTTTTTTTTATTGGCTACAAATCAAGCTTTTAAAATGTAGTTTTTCATTTACACTCGATTTTGCTAGTTGAACAATTACGCGCCGAAATCGTTTGTTGTAAAAGATAATCAGTCACTTAATACAACACATATGTGGTCGCAAGAAGGAGATAAATGGCTATACGCCAGCTTTCGGTTTTCAGATTTTTCAGAAGCTTTTGCATTCGTAACGCGCGTCGCGATGCTGGCAGAAAGACATCAGCATCATCCTACCATTAAAAACACGTATAACAACGTCGAACTTTGGTTAAGCACGCACGATGCAGGGCATATCGTTACAGCGAAGGATACATTGCTTGCAGAAGCCATTACAAAATTAATCAACTAGTGTAGCCCTGGAAATGTTTTTTTTGGAATTGCTGGATCGGCAGTAGCGGTATTTTTGCGAAGACATTATGCAAAAAAAAAGGTTTTCAAACGGGGAGAATGAAAACCTTTAGCTAACCAATTATAAACCTAAATTATGATGAGACAAATATAGTGTATTTTATACACTAAGTGCAAATTTATTTTCATTTTTTTTCTAGGCCTCCCTTATCCAATACAAAAATCCCGGAATTTATGGTTCCGGGATTTTCAAGCTTTATTGTTAACCTAATTTATAAATAATGAATCTTACATCGTACACGTCGAAGCGACACTAAAGGTCCTGTTACCCAAAAGTTGGTGCTGCGGACAAAAATCTTGATCCATTTTATTATACGATTTTTTGATGCGTATCCGTTACGGATTTAAGGTCGCATTCAGCGTAATTTCAAAACTAAAAGCGCCACTTACCGGGCAATTTTCCTTTGCGCCTTTCGCAATTTGCTGAAATTGATCGTCCGTAATGTTAGGGACAGTTGCGGATAGCGTTAGCTCCGATTTTACAATTTTTCCGTTATCTAAGGAAATAACAGATTCCGTTTGCAGCTCTTCAGGAGTGAAGCCTGCTTCCGTCAAATCCAAGCTTAACTTCATGGTGAAACATCCGGCATGCGCAGCAGCCAGAAGCTCTTCCGGGTTGGTGCCAATACCATCGGCAAATCGACTATTGAAAGAATATTGTGTCTCGTTTAGGACTGTACTTTGTGTGGTAAGGTGTCCCTGTCCTTCTTTTACGGTTCCGTTCCAAACGGCGGTTGCTTTACGTTTCATAGAAATATAAATTTTGATTTGCCTGTAGAACAATCCAAATGAAAAATGGTGTGCGTGTTGTGCATAAAAAAATACCGTTGGCCTGTGCCATCCAACCTAAAATGGCTGTTGCGAATTGCCTTTTGCGTGTTGACATCGTGCTTTGCCATATTTATTATTATTTTTAAAGTAATTACTAACGACAGACGTCTTACTGAACATGGACGTTTCACAGCATTTAGAGATGGCAGACAGAAATTCCAAATCCGTAGCAGATTTGATTAAGACCTATAGCGGTCAGCTCTTACGTTTTGTGAAAGGCAGGGTAAAGAAAGATGAGGATGCGGAAGATATTCTGCAAGAGGTTTGGGTTCAGTTCAGTCGATTGACCAACATCGACGACTTGGAAAATGTCGGCGCATGGTTATACCGGGTAACGCGAAATAAGATTACCGATAACTACCGTAAAAAGAAGGTCGAAACGTTAGACGATATGCTCGAGGGAAACGACGAGGAAAGCTTTCCCATTCGCCAGCTTTTGATCGCAGATGATTCCCAAAATCCGGAACTTAAAATGTTCAAAGATATTTTCTGGGATGAGTTAATGAAAGCATTGGCTGAGCTTCCCGAAAAACAGCGGACTGTTTTTATCATGAACGAAATAGACGACATGACGCTGCAAGAAATTGCAGATCAGGAAAACGAGAAGCTGAAAACCATTATCAGCAGAAAAGGATACGCCGTAAAACATTTGCGTTTGCGTTTGCGGAGTTTGTACGACGAATTACACGATTAACATATACACCACATGGGATTTACAACTAAAGGAAAAAAGAAGGGCAAATTTGTATTTGTTTTCTTTGCAATAATTCTTGGTGCCGGCCTACTGTTAGCCTTGCTACAGTTTTTATGGAATGCCTTAATGACCGATATTTTTGGATTACGGGCAATCAGCTATTGGGAGGCCTTGGGACTGTTTGTCTTATCGCGCATGTTGTTCGGACGTGGCTTTAGCAAACAAAAAAAGGGTATAAGGCAGCGCGTCGAGCACGAAGATGCAATCAGCGAAGAGGATAAAGAAAAGTTAAAAAGCGAATGGCGCCGCCGATTTGAGGATCGTTTTAATTGCTAATGATACGTGCTGTGAAGGGACGAAGCATTTTCGGCCCCTGACCTTAGGCGCCGCTGATAACGCGCATAAATAAATACCGTTAAAGTTAGGCGCATTTAAAGTAAACAAGCAGCACAGGCGTCTACTTCCATAAAGGCCTTTAATAGTTTAAAATAAGAACCCGAGCATATCCAAATACGTCACTGCAGGACTCAACAAGATAGCTTCGCTGTTCACCATGATTTATTAAAATTAAAAAAATGAAAAACAGATTCAAACACGCACTACCCCGGTTATTGGGGGGAATGATACTCATCGGCTTGGTTGGTTTTCTACTTATAGCCATCGTCAAAATTATGCTGCTTATCGCATGCGCAGGCGCATTGGTCGCCTTGGCCATGGCCTATTTTTATAAAAAGCGATCAGTAGGTCAAAACCGTAAGTTTGCGGCCGACCATGCAGAGGCGAAGCATGTTTACGGCACGTTACATGCTATCATACCGGTGCCAGTATCTGGGCGCGCGGCTAAGCCAGCAATAATCCCTATCCGATAACCCTTTTATTTTTTTAGCCACTATGTTTAAAAGAGATCAACATATTCCCATGGATCAGCATCGGTCCAGCGTATGCAACGGAGGATTCCGTGAGCGATTGGAAAGAATACAGAAGCATTTATTTGATATGCACGCTACAGCAGGAGATCGGACACCGCCGATGGCGAAATCTGAAGTACCTGTTAATATTCTCGAGCACCCGGAATATTTCGAAGTCCAGTTATTTGCTGCGGGCCGAAAAAAGGAACTTTTCACGGTAGCTATCGAGAATGCTACCTTGTATTTGTCGTACGATGAGCCTACCGACAGCGATCCACTCCATTTCAGTTACCAGGAATATGCAGCATCTTCCTTCCGCCGCGCCTTTAAGCTGGACGAACACATGCTGACCGACAACGTTCAGGCAAGTTTCGAGGAAGGTGTATTGACTGTCATCTTACCTAAAAACCCCGAAGCGATAAAGCCTGCGAGGGTAGTGACGATAGATTAGACGGTATTCCCTTTGTATTCATTGAGCAACCTTCGGGTTGCTTTTTTTTATTTGTGCGCTGGGCAGGTTCCGCTTATCCTGCTCACAAATCGGGGAACTACCTTTGATGAAACTTTTTATGTAATTTAATTATACTAATTCTAAATAACAAAAGTTTGTTTATATTTGCCCAAACAAACCGCAGATTGTTGCCCTTTGGTACGGGGGACGATCCGGGAGTTAAGCGCATTTTAATACGTTAAATTACATACAATGAAATCATTACCTTATTTATTTCTTGCTTTTATTGCACTCGTGTTAGGCACACAACAGGCTTCAGCCCATGCTATTTGGTTGGAAAGCTCCGCAAAAGCTACGAAAGGACAGGCCCAAGAAGTCCGTGTGTATTACGGCGAGTATGCCACGGGCGAATTGGAAAAGATAGCTGCCTGGTATTCCGATCTAAAAGCATTGGAAGTCATAGTCGTGAAACCTGATCAATCCGAAGAAAAATTAACCTTGCAGGATAAAGGTGACCATTTCGTATCCAGCTTTACGCCAACGGAAGATGGTGTTTATCTTATCTACACCTCGCATCCTACCAAAGATCTGGGCGGAAAAACGCGCTATGAGTTTACTTCGCAAATTGCCGTTCAAGCGGGCAAGTCGAGCGCGGTAGCAAAAAGTAAGCTGCCCTACCAACTTACTGTAGGTACCGATGCGCCAAAAAAAGGCGGTAAAGTAGCACTCCATGTTACACATAATGGTCAGCCGGTGAAGGATCAGGATGTATTATTGATGTCCGAAGCAGGTTGGTCAAAAACTTTTAAAACAAATGCCGAAGGCATTGCGCTGGTTGATGTACTTTGGTCAGGAAAGTATGTGGCAGAATTTGGTCACAGCGAGGAGGTGAAAGGTACTTGGCATGGACAGGAATATACCGCGACTTGGCAAGGACTTACAACAAGTTTTTTAGTCAAGTAAGCAAGAGAACTATGGGTATGTTGTGCCGGAACCGCACGTTACGGCACAACATACGCTAGCACCTATTTATCTACATCCGTTACAGCGAACCCTGATAGCTCCACGTTATGTTTACCTTTATCATCCTTATTTTTTTCGCAGGCTTCCTTTGCCTGATGAACACGTCCAAGCGGATCAGCTGGCCGGAGAAGCATCCTTACCTGCTACGCATGAGTACGCAACTAGGCGCCTGTCGGCTTGTTACAGGAATCCTGTTTGCACTGGCTACGTTGCTAAGTATATTGTTATTAGGCATTGGGAGCGGAATTTTTAGTGCAATCGTTATGCTGATGGCCGTTGGCTGCGTTTGCGTGCTTTTTTTTCCGTTTCGGTATATCAGCCGTATCGGAATTGCTTCCCTATTCTTTATCAGTCTATTGTTCGAACTGCTGTTTTAAGCCATGCCAGCAAATAAAAAATACTTAACGAAGTCGCCTTTTCTACGCCTCAGTAAAATACTGGCAGGCACATGTGGTGGATACACCGTCATGATTAGCTTTCATCTCGCTATGTCCACATTTTTACCCAAAGATGCTGTAGTCGTAACATCGTTCATTCTCGGTTATGTCATGTGGGCATTTTTGTTGCTATGGGCGTTTGTGGCTAAAAACGTATGGCGTGTATGGCTCACCTACATCGTCCTTACGCTGCTCTTTTTAATACCTTATTTGTGCACCACAAATTTTAATTATGGATCCTAGAAAATATAATATCTATTTCCATACGCATACCATCAGCGGCATCATCATCGCTGCACTTCTCTATGTTATTTTTTTTGCCGGTTCCTTCTCTTTCTTCAAAGATAATATTACCGCTTGGCAAAAAGGGAAATCGACCAAGGCGGAACCGATATCGGCTGATTACAATTATCTGTTAGACTCACTCGGCAAGCAGTATGATCTGCGCGGTCGCAATATTGATTTCTTTTACCTCAAGCAAGCGCAAGGTGCTTACGTAAGTATGAGCACTTCGCAAGATACCATCATCAGCAAACCGAAAGCTACCGCGAAAAAAGAAGGTAGAAGAGGGCGAGGTGCTGCGAATGAGGATGCTGCGTATTTCTTGTATTACTTTGCTGATAAAACGCCGACGTCCTATGCGGAAGGGTACGACATGGGTGAGTTTCTGTATCGTTTGCACTTCCTCGCGCAATTAAACCAGTTGCCCATTCATATCGGTACACCATTTGGCTATTTGCTGGCTGGTATTGTATCATTCCTATTTCTGTTTGCGCTGATTACCGGCCTATTTCTTCATTGGGAGAAAATCAAGACGAATTTCTTCCTCTTCCGACCATTTAGTAAGTGGAAAACCGTCTGGACAGATATGCACACCGCCCTCGGGGTTATTGGCTTTCCGTTTCAATTCGTATTCGCGGTTACAGGCATCGTTCTTATCGTCAATTTTGTGCTTATTGCTCCGTTCAGCAAATTGTTGTATGAAGGAAATGAGGAACAGATCTATGAAGATATGTTGTTCAATAAAAATATCAAGGTTGACTACACCTACACTCCACTGGATAGTCCATTCGATCTGAATACTTTTGTGGCGAAATGGGAGTCTACCTGGCCGAACGCGACGATCTCGCGTATGTACATCCGCAATTTTCTGGATAAAAGCATGCAGATAGGGGTTGAATTCAAACCGAAATCATCCGCTGCCTTCTCTGGCTCGGGCTACGCCTTGCAGGACATTGCTTCAGGGAAGGTCCTTTCTTATAAATCTCCTACTGACGATGGTACGTATGTCGACGGTGTAAAAAGTCTAATCTACCATTTGCACTTTGGTGATTTCGGGGGCAAGCCTTTGCAAATTGTATTCTTTATATTGGGGCTAATGGGCTGTATGGTCATCATATCAGGCATCGTCATTTGGTTGGTTGCGCGGGATAAAACCAATGTGCCTCTTTACAAACGTAGATTTAATTTCTGGGCGTCGAATTTCTTTTTGGCCGGATGTCTCAGTATGCTGCCCGTCACAGCATTTACCTTCGTGATGCTCAAGGTGGTGCCCGTGATCAATCAATCGGTTATTTACCAGCTGTATTTCTATAGCTGGCTTCTGTTGGGCATTTATCTGATGGCGTTGCGCAACCTCGCGCGTATGAATCGGCATGTACTCGTGCTTTCCATCATCACCTGTTTCGCCGTGCCGATCGCAAATGGGATGCGTACAGGCCTTTGGTTGTGGAATACCTGGCGGATGGGTGCAACAGACATCTTTTTTATTGACATCTTATTCATCGTATTGTCGATCTGTTGCCTCTACGCCTTTCTCAAAATGAAAAAGCAGGCTAAGCCATTTCAGGTGTTGGCAAAGAAATAATGGTCTCGCCTTTTAGCGCGCCTATCGCATCTGCAAAAACCATAGCAGATGCGTTTTTTTTATGGGTGCGATGAATGGGTATGGGTAACGATAAAGGGCAGCCCGCACCTTGGTGAACTAAACGTTTTACTGCGTTTGCTTGTTCATCAAGAAAATAAGTACATATTATGGAACAAGTCACAGTAACGACAGAGAGAGGTATAGAAAAAACCACGAAGTTGAAGAACGGCGATGAGCTGCTGGAGATAGCGGCTTTGGAAAGTATAGATCAGTTGGAAAACCAAAGTATAGCCTACTACATCAACCACGAAGCTGTTGATCAACAGGCATACAGAGCGCGCTTGCGAGAGGGGTAGACTTACCTTGTTCAAAGGGTTTTTCATCCGCCTCCTGTTCGGTGTCTACAAATCGATTAAGCTATTGTTTGGTCGATGGGAATTCGATAATATTTTATATTTTTAGCGCGTAAATAACTATACATGGCATCAGGGATTTTTGCAATTTTCGACGATATTGCAGCTTTAATGGACGATGTTGCGGTAGCCAGTAAGGTGGCTACGCAAAAAACAGCAGGAATTCTTGGCGACGACTTGGCGGTTAACGCCGAAAAAGCGACAGGATTTCTCTCTTCGAGGGAGCTTCCCGTTCTCTGGGCGATCACAAAAGGATCCCTTTTAAATAAGGTCATTATTGTACCCATTGCGCTTTTGCTCAACGTTTTCTTTCCTATTGCCATTACGGTTATCCTGATTTTAGGGGGATTCTATTTGGCGTATGAAGGCGTTGAAAAAATAATCGAATATATCTTTCATCGGTCCAAGACCGGCGAAGAAGTGATCGAGGAGCGCAAGGAGAATGGTACAGACCTCGAAAATGCCAAGATCAAGTCAGCCGTCATGACTGATTTTATTCTGTCCGTAGAAATTGTGATTATCGCATTAGGTACGGTGCTGGATCGCACGCTTACTGTGCAAATTTTGACGGTATCTGTGGTTGCACTTGTTGCTACGGTAGGCGTTTATGGGATAGTTGCTTTGATTGTGCGGATGGATGATGCCGGGTATGCGCTGATCAAAAAATCCGACGATAAGGGCTTTTGGTCAAAATTAGGTCACCTGCTGGTGAAGTCGCTTCCCATCATTATCAAATCATTGGCTGTCATTGGTACGGTGGCTTTGATATTGGTATCTGGTGGTATTTTCGTACATAATATTGCCTTTTTCCATGATCTGATGCCCGGCCTCCCGTCTATTGTAAAAGAAATAGGCATAGGTCTGCTCGCAGGGCTAGCGGTTGTCGCGGTAGTCAGCATCTTTAAAAAGCTATTTAATGGTCGTCCTACAAGGTAGGGCATAAAATGCTTCTGCATGTAAAAAGCATGGGCGGTTAAACGGGAGAAGTGATCGTGCATGGTGAATCGGTTGAACGGCAGGCTGCTCATTGCTTATGGAGTTGCTGATGCGGTGTCGATGATCTCCTGCGTCTTTCTTGCGAAAAAAAACATCGAAATAAGCTGAGGCCCTAGCCTTACGGTTTTAACCTGTTCTTACTATTGCTTGCTTATATTTGAATGATGAAAGAAAACAGAGTAAAAAGTGCGGTGGTTTTGAAAGAGGTTGTAGACGATTCCCATAAATTCAAGCCGCTTCCATCGCCTACCGGCCCATACCCGTATAGGCTGGGTCTGGAAGCCGTAATAGCGGATGCGGCGGATACGTTTAAGGATAAAATTTCGTTCCATATGCTTGGCGATACAGGAAGCCCAAGATACTCTTCATTTCAAGCTGTGGTTGCTCATATTTTAAACGGACAGAGTAACCGGGAGGTACATGCCGAGAACACGCCAGCTTTTCTATATCACCTTGGCGATATTGTATACAACCATGGCGAAGCATCGGCTTACCCTAAACAATTTTTAGAGCCATATGAACGCTACGAGGCGCCTATCTTTGCGATTGCCGGCAATCATGACGGCGATATCAATCCCGAGAGTGAACAACCTTACGAGAGTTTAGCGGCATTTATGGATGTCTTTTGCGATACGGAACGTAGGCTCATCGCCTTTGGGAATGGAAGTGTCCGTGAAAGCATGATCCAACCGCATGTGTATTGGACATTGGAAACGCCGACTGCTCGTTTTATTGGTCTTTATCCCAACACGCCAAAGCACGGCGTAATCGATGCCGAACAACGGGCTTGGTTTATCGACGAGCTCAAACATGCCCGCAACTACCGTGACGAGCAAGCGATCATCGTTTGTATACATCACGCTCCATTTTCCGCCGATACGAATCACGGCTCCAGTGTGAAGATGATAGACTTTTTGGAAAGTGCATTTAAGGAAGCTGATACTCGGCCCGACATCGTGTTCAGCGGACATGTGCACAACTATCAGCGCTTTTCCCGCACCTATAACGATGGGCAAACCGTACCCTTTATTGTAGCAGGTGCGGGCGGCTATGTAGATCTGCATCGTGTGGCAACGACCGATGACCAATTCGTCGAAGACATTCAGGTCAAAGAGGGGACGATTTCGCTAACATCTTTTTGCGAAGATCGGTATGGGTTCCTGAAAGTAAGTGTCGAGCGCTCGGCGGATGGATTACTTATACACGGCGAGTACTACATACTGCCCGAAGCAGTAAAAGATTTGCAAAGCGTAGCGCCATCCCTATTTGATCGGTTTTCTGTGGTAATCAATCGGGATGCGCAAACATCGGACGTCGTTTCTGAATATAGAGCATAGCTTGAGTTACCTTATTTAAATTAGTATATTTTAAGGCTGTAATAAGGGTTGGATGGTTTTCCAAACATTTTCCGCCACTTTAACCTGCCCTTCTTTGGTTGGATGAATACCGTCAGACTGATTGAGATTTCGTACACCGGCTACATCCTGCAAAAGAAAAGGGATCAAGTGCATATTTTGATCCTTGGCTAAGGCAGGGTATATGGCTTGAAATTCGTCGTAGTATTGTTTTCCTACATTGGGCGGTACCAGCATACCGGCCAAAACAAGTTTGCATGATGGATATTTCTCGGTCACTTTTTTCACAATGCTGCGTAAGTTTTGATAGGTGTTCGCAGGTTCTACGCCCCGAAGACCATCATTAGCACCCAGCTCTAAGACAAAGATATCGACTGGGTTTTTTAAAAGCCAGTCGATGCGTTCATTACCGCCAGCGCTGGTTTCTCCGCTCAATCCGGCGTTCACGACTTTATAAGGCAGGTTCAACGCATCTATTTTTGTTTGGATCAGTGCCGGAAAGGCTTCTTGTGGATCGTCGAGACCATATCCGGCCGTAAGGCTATTTCCAAAAAACAAAATGGTCTTATTGCTTTCCTTTTTGGCTGGAGATGCTACGGTGGTATCTTGTGTCGGTTCATCGCGCGTGCCTTGACCACTATGGGTACAAGCAATTGAAAAAATGACAACGAAAAGAAACAGGCAGTGTTTATAAAGTGAAATCATATCACTAATTTACTGACAAAGTAATTAAACGACAAATATGTCATCAACTATATTAGCGTTAAACAACGTATCAAAATCTTATGGCCGCGGCAGTGCGGCTGTTCATGTATTAAGCGATATTGATTTGACCATGGAGGCAGGTACCTCCTTGGCGATTGTTGGTCCTTCAGGGAGTGGTAAGACTACGCTTCTGGGACTTTGTGCTGGTCTAGATCAATCTACCGCTGGCGAAATCATTTTGAATGGTGTGCGCTTAACTGGACTTAATGAAGATCAATTAGCTGCTGTGCGAAATGAACATGTTGGATTTGTTTTTCAAAACTTCCAATTGTTGCCCACGCTAACTGCTTTAGAAAACGTGATGGTGCCGCTGGAACTACGAGGCATGAAAAATAGGAAGGCGCGCGCGCTGGATCTTTTAGACAAAGTGGGGCTTGCCGGGCGTGCTACACATTATCCCTCGCAGCTTTCCGGCGGCGAGCAGCAACGCGTTTCGCTAGCGCGGGCTTTTGCGAATAGCCCCAAAATCTTATTTGCTGATGAGCCGACAGGAAACCTCGACGCCGAAACCGGAGCGCTTGTCGAAAACCTGCTGTTCGATTTAAATAGTTCGTCCGGCACAACCTTAGTGCTTGTCACCCATGATTTGGATCTTGCTGCAAAGACAGATCGCATTGTACCGATAAAGGGGGGGAGGATACGATGAGTTGGCGGTGGATACTGCTTATGGCTTGGCGCGATAGCCGTCGAAGCCGATCGCGTTTGTTTTTATATATAGCATCCATCATTCTCGGTATCTCAGCCTTCGTGGCCATGGATTCCTTCAAGTCGGATCTACGACGAAATATTGATAGCCAAGCCGCCGAATTGCTGGGTGCCGACCTAGAGCTCTCTGCGCGAACTGCGCCGAGCAAGGCTGCTACAGTCCTTATGGATAGTATAACAATGTTAAGCGAGCAAGCCGCGAAAGAGGAGCGCTTCGTCTCCATGCTTCGCTTTTCTCGGCGAGACGAATCGCGGTTGATACAAGTACGTGGCCTCTCATCCGGCTATCCATTCTATGGGGAGGTAGAGACCCAACCTAAAGACGCTTTCCAGCTTTTGGCCGATCCCTCGGTGCTGCTGCTGGAAAATGAGCTGATGCTGCAATTTGATGCCCAAGTGGGTGATTCCGTGCAGATCGGCGAGAAAATATTTACCATTGGTGGCAGCATCTTGAAAATGGCAGGGCGTACATCCTTTGCCAGTAGCATGGCCCCTTCAGCCGTGATGTCGTTGGAAGCAATGGCGCAAACCGCGTTAAAGCAGACTGGGAGTAGGGTAGAATACTTTTACTATTTTAAAATGCCGACATCCTTTCCCACAGAAACCTTCATCGATGAACAGGAGGAACGGTTCGAGGAGACCCAGCTGCGCGTCGCTACTGTGGCCTCTACGAAAGAAAATACCGGTCGTTCTTTCGCCGATGTTACCCGTTTTATGCAGCTGGTGGGCTTTGCCGCGCTGCTTTTGGGTGCTATCGGGGTGTCTAGCGCTGTGCACGTTTACGTGCAGGAGAAAATGGTAACCGTGGCTACGTTACGCTGTCTCGGCGCGACGGCGAAAAAGACTTTTGCCATATTCTTTGTGCAATTTGCTTGTATAGGGTTGATAGCAGGGCTCTGCGGTGCGGTGCTGGGTATACTCATTCAGTATCTTCTGCCATTTGTTATGCAAGAGTTTTTGCCGGTTGCATTATCGGCTTCTATATCTTGGGGAGCAGTGCTACAGGGGATCTTCCTGGGCTTTAGTATTTCAGTTTTGTTCGCCCTACTGCCCTTGGCGAATGTGCGGAGGGTTTCGCCATTGAATACGCTACGCGTTGTTCCTGATGTGCCCGGCAGGCGTTTTGACGGCCTGCAACTTTCCATTTACCTCCTCATTATTCTATTTTTAGTCGTCTTTTCACGCCTGCAACTCGAAGACTGGATCCAAACGTTGTTCTTTGTGCTGGGCATTGTCATCACGTTTGCGCTATTGTACGGAACGGCTTCGCTTTTGATGTTTCTTGTCAGACGTTTCTTTCCCCGCAAATGGCCATACGTATGGCGGCAGGGGTTGTCCAATCTGTTCCGTCCGCGCAACCAAACAACGATTATTATGTTATCGGTAGGCTTCGGCACCGCCTTGATTGCTATCTTGTTTTTTGTGCAGGATATGTTGCTTACCCGCGTTAACTTGGGCAATAGCGCCGATCAGGCAAATGTCGTTCTCTTTGATATACAACCCGCGCAACGACCGGCATTAAAAACGCTCATCGAAAAACAGGGACTGCCGGTTATGGAGGAGGTGCCCATCGTTACGTTGCAATTAAGTGAAATTAACGGGCATGCCTTGCATGATGTCGTTGCGGATTCTACGCTGGGGTATTCCGCCAATGCGTTTAAAGGCGAAGTCCGGGCTACGTACCGCGACTCCTTGGCCGACTCCGAGACGTTAGTGGCTGGCAAATGGGTCAGCGAGGTTACACCGCTAGATACTGCGCAGGTATCCTTGGAAGAAGGCTATGCAAAGCGTTTAGGTGTTAAGGTAGGAGATACGCTCTTGCTTAATGTGCAGGGACTGTTGATGCCAGCCAAGGTGGCTAGTTTTCGGCGGGTAGACTGGAACAGATTTCAGACCAACTTCAGGATGGTATTTGCGAAAGGCTCGCTGGAAGCGGCACCACAGTTTTATGTCTTCATGACCCGAACGGCGGACGAATCGCAATCTGCCGGATTGCAACGCGATGTAGTTCGCACCTTTCCCAACGTCTCGATCGTTGATTTGCACAGTTTAATAGCTGTCTTGAACGAGCTGCTGGACAAAATAGGTTTCGTCATCGCCTTCATCGGCTCCTTCAGCATTTTTACGGGTATAGTCGTTCTACTGTCATCACTGCTCATTAGTAAATTTCAGCGTTTAAAAGAAAATGTCCTGTTACGGACACTGGGTGCAACGAAAAAGCAGATCGGGTACATTTTGCTTTCCGAATACCTTTTCTTAGGCCTGTTCGCCGCCTTAACCGGTATACTGATCGCGGTCATAGCGACGAACGTGCTTGCCGCATTTGTTTTCGAAGCCGTTTTTGTGCCATCCCTATTGTTTATTGTCTTGTTGCTATTTGGCGTCACGCTGATCACCGTGTTAATTGGCGTATTCAATAGCCTTGGTCTTTTAAACAAGCCTACGTTAACGGTACTTCGGGCCGATTAAGAAAGAGGGGAGGCAGACGTTAGGTAACGCGATCGACGAGCCAGCGCAAAGAGCGTATGCTGCCAAACAAAACGGCTCGCCATTCCATATTGGAATCAGCGAGCCGTTTTACCTGACGGTATGGTGGGATTAGATAACGCGTACGCGTACAGCGTTTACACCTTTTTTACCGTTTTCAACTTCGTAGCTTACGTTGTCGTCTTCTCTAACTTCGTCGATCAATCCTGATACGTGTACGAATATGTCTTGACCTCCATTTGATGGAGTAATGAATCCGAAACCTTTAGTTGTGTTGAAAAATTTGATTTTTCCTTCTTGCATGATAATTGTTATTAAATTTATTTTTTATTTTATTGTTTAAGCCATGGCGGCATATTTATTCTTGTTTTTAACAACTTGAATAACATTGCCGGTAAGTTTTTGTATACCATCTAGGTTCTTTCGCTCTTCGCTGCTGCACAACGATACGGCAGTACCCGTTTTTCCCGCTCTTCCGGTACGGCCTATTCTATGGACGTACGTTTCCGGAACTTCCGGCAGCTCGTAGTTGATCACATGGGGTAGTTCTTCAATATCTATCCCACGCGCCGCAATGTCCGTAGCGACCAAGATTTGCACCTTGCCGTTTTTAAACTCGCTAAGCGCCTTTTGACGGGCATTCTGTGATTTATTTCCGTGGATAGCAAGCGCATCAAAGCCCTTTTTGTTCAGCATCTTGCTGACGCGGTCTGCGCCATGTTTTGTCCGGGTGAATATTAAAGTCTGCTGGGCACCATCCGTTTTTAACAAGGACACAAGAAAGGCGGGCTTATCCGTTTTCTCGACGTGGTACACGGATTGCTCGATCAGTGGAGCGGCAGACGATACTGGATTGACATTGATCTCTACCGTTTCCCGCAATATGGACGTTGCAAATTTACGGATCGGAGGAGGCATTGTCGCGGAGAAGAACAGCGTTTGGCGCTTCGTAGGAAGATAGGTTAAAATCTTCTTAATATCATTCACGAAGCCCATGTCAAGCATGGTATCCGCCTCATCCAGCACCAAAATCTCGATAGCAGAAAGTTTGATCTGGTTTTGACGCGCCAAATCCAGCAGACGGCCAGGCGTCGCGATAATAATATCTGTTCCCTTTTTTAAGTTGGCGATTTGGTTATTGGCTGAAACACCACCAAATATTAGCGTTTGTCTGCTCTGTACATATTTTCCGTAGAAACGAAAATTTTCTTCAATTTGAACAGCTAGCTCACGTGTAGGTGTTAAAACCAACACGCGCGGTGCACCGGCTACTTTAGCTTTTGACTGCGTGATTTTTTGAATAGCAGGTATAGCGAAGGCTGCCGTCTTTCCAGTGCCCGTTTGTGCGCAGCCGATAAGGTCGTTATTCCCTAAAATGACAGGAATTGCTTTTTCTTGAATCGGAGACGGACTGCTATAGCCCATTTCACTAATCGCTTTTAATATGGGTGGGAGAATGTTTAAATCTTGAAATGTCATGATGGATGCTCCATCTTATTGTTCTCTATACGAGTGTGATAAGTACCGAGCGAATGGGGGATTAAATTAAATATTTTTGTAAACTAAATCAACTGTAGTCATCTCTTAAAACTAGATTTCCTAAATAGGGCAGCTGATAAAGCGACGACTGAACGAGAGGAGAACACGCTACACTCGATCAGAAATAGCAGAGGCAGTAGCCTTAATACGGTACAAAAGTAAGTTAAATTTTTTGTAAACCACTTATTTATTTTTTTTGCTGTGTTGAAGTGCTCTTGGCTGAGTGCAAGCATGACCGTTGGAAAGCCATTACCGCTCGAAAAAACGATTTTAATAGCCTGCTTCGAGGAATACTTTATATTTTGAATTTCGTTTTTAACGAACTGATAAACAATCTATTTTATGCGCCTTGGCTACCGTAAAACCGTATTCACTCGTATAGACACGATGGTGCCTGCGTTAAATAGTTATTTTATTTTGTACATTTACAAAAATCGACATACTATACATTTCGTCGGTTAACCATATGAAAGAAAATTATCAAGTGTTTTTAGATCGCTTTGAGAAAAGATTACACAGTCTTTTCCACAGTGAGTCTAATATTAATGAGTTGAGTGTAAATCGTGGTCTTCCGAGTGAGATATGGGACGGAATTATGGAGCATAAGCCCTTATCGGTGGCTATTCCGGAGGCTTATGGTGGTCGTGGAAGTCAGGTAAAAGAATGTCTTGGAATTCTTTCAGCAGCCTCTTACGAATCGCTACCCCTGTCCCTGACCTTCGGAATTAATATTGCTTTGTTTTTGGAGCCCTTATCCAAATATGGTGCAGACAGCATTAAGCCTTATATTTTCAGTAGATTTTTAGAAAGTCAAGCGATGGGCGGATTGATGATCACCGAGCCGGATTTCGGCAGTGATGCTCTCAATATGCGGACTTACTACACCCAAGAACAAGATTCCTACCGCCTAAGCGGCCAAAAACATTGGCAAGGGCTTACGGGCATGGCTGAGTTTTGGCTTGTTGCGGCGCGCAAGCAAGTCGCAGGAGGGGAGCTTGCCCGGGATATCGATTTCTTTGTTACAGACAACAACAAGGATGGGCAGCGCATCCACGTCGAGCACTACTTCAATAATCTGGGCTTGTATATGATTCCATACGGTTTAAATACTATTGATATCACCGTCCCTGCCGATCAAAAGTTGCAGCAGCATAGCACAGGCATAAAGATGATGCTAGACATCTTGCACCGCAGCAGACTACAATTCCCAGGCATGGGTATGGGTTTTATAAAGCGTATGCTAGACGAAGCCTTGGAACACTGTATTAACCGAAAAGTGGGTGCACAGAAGTTGTTGGAGCTAGACTCCGTGCAATACCAGTTATCGCGGATACAGTCTTCCTATTCACTATGTTCGGGAATGTGTGCTCGAAGTGCTTCCATCAGCGGTATTGAGCATGATCTTGCCACCAAAGGTTTAGAAGCAAATTCCATGAAAGCCTTGGTAACGGATTTGATGCAGGAAGCAGCACAGATTTGCGTGCAACTTTCTGGTTCAAGCGGATATAAAATTGATCACGTTGCCGGACGCGGCATTGTCGATAGCCGTCCATTTCAAATCTTTGAGGGGTCGAACGAAATGCTCTACACGCAGATTGCGGAGATTATTGTGAAGCAAATGAAAAAGGAAAAGCAGACAAATCTCGGTCAGTTTATCCAGTCCTTAGAGCAAACCAAATTGATTGGCGACAGGTTTACCAAATTACTTGACTTTACGTTGCCTGACGGCTTGGTACAGCGGCAGCTTATCGTTTTGGGCAAGGTGATCGCACGCTTGATCACCCTGCAGTATGTGTATGATATGACTGGCAAAGGGTTCCGTAGTGACCTGTTCGAGAACAGCTTCAAACATATGCAAACGGATATTCGTAAGCTATTGTCTGATTTCTCCAATGTTAACAGTGCCTCGCCGATTGTGGAGTATCAAGATGCTTCCAACTGGATGGATTTCATTTAAAATAACACGCGAAGGGGGGATATTAATCATCTTTTTGCGTATAGTTA
Organism: Sphingobacterium paludis; assembly: GCF_004364125.1. GTDB lineage: Bacteria > Bacteroidota > Bacteroidia > Sphingobacteriales > Sphingobacteriaceae > Sphingobacterium > Sphingobacterium paludis. Next base: position 567,450 of record NZ_SNZV01000001.1, read on the forward strand.
AGCGCATAAAAAACGAGGAACAAAATAAGTTCCTCGTTTTAGTTTATTATGCACTGGTTTTCCAATTGACATGTCGATTTATACGCTTTACTTACTGCGGGCATAGTCAAAATGCGTGTCTTCCGGTTCCAGGTAAATAATGCTCTGGGGTTTGTTAAGTAAGGCGGCTACTTCACGAACGGATCCTTTCACATCGAAGTATAGCTCGCCCGAAAGTTTGATGCGCGTAAACCTTTTCTCGTCTAAATCTTCTTCTTCATCAAGGTTTGTTATGCTGGACACGCCAAAGACTTGTGTTATGTCGTCTTCTGACGCCTGTAAGGTGAAAAATAATGCCATAGTTTATTGTTATTTTTAATGCAATAACCGGGCTTAGCCCGTAACAACTTTAGTAAGAACGCGTGCTGGCGGATATAGTTTGTTCGCATAACGCACTAGCCATTTGCGCACTCCGCGATCAGGTCGACAACAACAGACCCGATGCTGGAGCTAAATGGATCGTTCCATCGATGATGCTAGGCGTATGATTTTTTCCGCCCCATTCCTGATGGTCGCTGTCCAATAGCGTTGTCCAGTTTCCCTTTTTATTCCATGTAAAGCTTTGCCGGTCATTAGAAAAATTTAGAATAGCCACAAGTTGCTGGTCCTCAGACCCTATGTTCAAAATAAGGCTGCCCTTTTCTTTATGGAGCTCCACATGAAGCTGCTCGCGACTAAGCAGGCCTAGCGCGCGCTGCTCGCGGCGCAGCTTTATTAATGCGGTGTAGTAGCTAAGCATGCGTTGGTGCCCATCTATTGTGGTGTCATTCCAATCCAATACCGAGGCTTCGAACGTTGCGATAGCTTGCGGATCAGGCGGCGTACCCTCCGTATGAAAATCTGCAAATTCTGCTTTGCGACCTTCCTGCACCGCCTTGATGAGTTCCTCATCGCTATGGCTCACGAAGTATTGGAAAGGGGTTTTGCTGCCCCATTCTTCGCCCATAAACAGCATAGGTGTGTAGGGAGAAAGCATAACGGCCATGGCCATCAAACGTTGCATACTTTCGGAATAGAGCACAGCACTTCGCTCGCCGAGCATCCTGTTGCCTACCTGATCGTGATTTTGAGAAAAGACAATAAATCGTTCGCCAGTCAGTCCTGCAGCAGATGTGCCAAAAAATTTCTCCCGATGCGTAGAGTAGTTGCCATCAAAAACGTAGGCTTTTTCGTAGGCCTTTGCCAAATCTTTTAAGCCTTCAAAATCTTTGTAATAGCCTTTCCGCTCTTCGCCGGCAGCCACACGCAAGGCATGGTGAAACTCATCTATCCACTGCGCGTCCATGGCAAACGCATGATCTTGCAGCGGATCTAAATACCGTCTATCATTGAGATCGCATTCCACGATCAGGTAATGCGGTTTGTTTCGCTCCGCTATGATACTGTCCGTTAGTTGACGCACTTCTTGCAACATATGTTTCGGGCTAAAGTCCTTGATAGCATGCACAGCATCCAGCCGGAGCCCGTCCACATGAAAGTCTTCAAACCACATGCGGATATTGGCCAATACAAAATCTCGGATGCCATGGTTAAAGGCATCGTCATAATTAATTGCCTTACCCCAAGGGGTGCTGTACTTTTCTGTGAAGTAAGGACCGAAGTTAGGCAGATAATTCCCTTCCGGGCCGAAGTGGTTGTATACCACATCCAATATCACTGCTATTCCCGCGGCGTGGCAGGCATCAACCAGTTGTTGGAAGGCCTTTGCGCCACCGTAGCTATGTTGCACCGCGAAAAGGAAAACGCCGTCGTAACCCCAGTTTCGCTCGCCCGGAAACTGGCCTACCGGCATAATTTCGATAGCATTGATGCCGAGCGCTAGCAGATGCGGAATACGCTCGACCAGTCCGGCGAAATCGTGACTTGCCGTAAACGTTCCGACATGCAGCTCATAGATAATAAGATCGTCCAAGGCTGGCGGGTGATAGTGCTCATCCCGCCAGGGATACTTCAGATCGACAACTTTCGATGCGCCATGCACGCCATCTGGCTGCGCCAACGAAGCGGGATCAGGATAAGCCTCTCCGTCGATGTGAAAGCGATAGGAGTGTCCTTCCTGCAGAGCGTCGCTACCAGCGTGCCAATACCCATACCTGCCGGCTGTTAATGGTATATCGATGTCGAGTTCCTCGACCCGACAGGTGACCGTGCTTGCCTTCGGCGCCCACACACAGATGTCTGCTGATCCATTTTTAAGGGATACGCCAATACTTTTTACGCCTGTTTCAAACATATAGGGAAATTCTTATAAAAGCTATTTCGTTAATTTTTCAATATCCTTGGACATCAGCAGCACAATGGAACGCGACTGTACAGCGATCTTGCTCTCGGCGTCATACGCTTCATGCGCTTCAATAACATCCAGGCTCGTGTCTAGCATTTTAATCCACTTTTTCCCATATTGCTCAGCAGGTAATTTATAATCAATGGTCTCCCAATATGCATTAAACATCAGATAAAAACTATGATCCAAAATCTTCGTACCATCTTCATTCAACGAGCGGATGCCATGTCCATTTAAGAAAACAGCTAGGGAACGTGCGAAATCGTGCTGCCAATGCGATTCTTCCATCTCTTGGCCTTCTGGTAAAAACCATGCAATATCTTCAAGCCCTACACCTTTGATGGGCATCCCCTGAAACCACTTCCTACGCGAGAACGTTGGGTGCTCTTTCCGGAAGGCAATCAACTGCTTTGTAAAGTTCAGCAGGCTTTCATCTTTTCCGGCCCAGTCTAACCAGGAAATCTCATTGTCCTGGCAATATGCATTGTTGTTACCGCCCTGCGTACGGCTAAACTCATCGCCAGCTACGATCATCGGAACACCTTGTGAGAGGAAAAGGGTAGTCAGTAGATTCCGCTTCTGCTTAGCGCGGAGTGCGTTGATAGCTTCGTCTTCCGTTTCGCCTTCCGCTCCGCAATTCCAAGAACGGTTGTGGCTTTCTCCATCATTATTGTCTTCGCCATTCGCTTCGTTGTGTTTCTCATTATACGATACCAGATCATGCAGGGTAAAGCCATCATGCGCGGTAATAAAGTTGATACTGGCGGTAGGCTTTCTGTAGTCGTCTTGATACAGGTCTGAAGATCCGGTCAAGCGATCGGCAAACTCGCCCAGCATACTATCAGCGCCTATCCAATAATCGCGGATGCAATCCCGATATTTTCCGTTCCATTCGGCCCATCCCGGAGGGAATTTTCCAACTTGATAACCACCCTCGCCAATATCCCATGGCTCCGCAATAAGCTTTACCTGCGAGATAATTGGATCCTGATGGATTACATCGAAGAAAGAGCTTAGCTTGTCGACCTCATGCAGTTCCCTGGCCAGAGCCGATGCCAAGTCAAAGCGAAAACCATCCACATGCATTTCTTGAATCCAGTAACGGAGACTATCCATAATCAAGCGCAATACACTGGGATAGCGTGCGTTGAGCGTGTTCCCTGTTCCGGTAAAGTCCGTATAGTAGCGGGCATCATCCTCCAACCGGTAATAGGCGGCGTTATCTATTCCGCGAAACGACAAGGTAGGCCCCATCTGGTTACCTTCGCCCGTATGGTTATACACCACATCCAAGATCACTTCGATACCAGCCTTATGCAATGCTTTCACCATTTCCTTAAACTCATTAACCTGCTCTCCCTGCATACCGTTTCCAGCGAAGCGTACATCAGGAGCGAAAAAGCCTATGGTGTTGTAACCCCAATAATTAGTAAGACCATTGTCTTTTAAATGCCGGTCAGTAATAAAGTGATGGACAGGCATCAATTCTATAGCCGTAATCCCTAATTCTTTGAGGTAATTGATAGTGGCAGGATGTGCGAGGGCCGTGTAGGTTCCGCGTATTTCTTCCGGGATATCCGGATGTTGCTGGGTGAAGCCTTTTACATGGGTTTCATAAATGATACTTTTGTGCAAGGGTATACGCATCGGCTTATCGCCTTCCCAGTCAAAATTATTGTCGACGACTACGCACTTGGGTATAAAGGGGGCACTGTCCACCTCGCTGAAACTTAAGTCTTGATCGGGGTGTCCAACGTCGTAACCAAAAAGTGCATCATCCCATTGCAGGGTGCCTGCAATTGCTTTTGCGTACGGATCAATAAGCAGTTTGTGTGGATTAAAGCGATGTCCGTTTTGCGGATCATATGGGCCGTAAACGCGGTATCCATACAATTGCCCCGGATGCACATCGGGAATATAGACGTGCCAAATTTGATGGGTACGCTCCTTGATACGGATTTTTAATGATTCGGTCGGGTCATCGTTTTGGTTGAAAAGACAAAGGTCTACGCCTTCGGCATTTTCGGCATAAATGGAGAAGTTAACACCCGCCCCATCATACGTTGCCCCTAAAGGGTAGGGCGACCCTGGAAATACTTTCGTGTCCATGTTTTGAATAATTTCTAGTAAGGTCTTTTCGTAACGGGCTTGATTCATATATCGTTCCAACATCGCGTTGCTGATGACAACGCCATGTTTTGTGGTATTCCAGCATTCCGTACTTTCTATGTTTGTCATAGGATAACAAATGAGCGAGGCGCTAAGTTTTACATTTTTTGCTATATTATTTCGGGTACTAAACTCTTGTTCAATCGATTTAGTCAACCGCCGCGAACGGATGTAGTTCGGGAACCGCCGATGCCATTGGCACAGCACGAACCCGTTTAGAGACGCCATGTCCGTCTCTTACCTCAACAACTTTTCTGTCCTTTATTGGTTATACATGAAAACTTGATCCTGCTATGCTAGAAATAGAAAAGTTGTTTGTAGGTGGCGCCAATGTTGATTTTTTGACCGAAATTATTTGGCGAACAGTCATTATGTTTATTTTGATATTGATCATCTTACGGCTGTCGGGGCGGCGCGGGGTTAGGCAGCTGACACTTTTCGAAGTAGCGATCATCATCAGTCTAGGTTCCGCGGCGGGCGATCCGATGTTTCAGGAAGACGTTCCCGTGGTTTATTCGATTGTTGTTTTCGGCTGTGTGATGGGCGTTTATAAGCTTGTTACGTGGCTGGCGTCACGATTTAAATGGATGGCTGTCATGATGGAAGGTAAAGCGATGACCATCGTCAAGGATGGCATGTTTGACGTGCGCCACGAAAATGAGCATGATTTTTCGAAAATGGAATTTTTTGCCGAGCTGCGCAACTTGTCTATCGAGCACCTCGGCCAAGTACGTGAAGGCATTCTGGAAGTTGACGGCACGATGAGTGTATTGTACTACAGCGATGAGGAGACGAAGCCAGGTTTGCCTTTGTTTCCTTCGCATTATATCGCCGTAAATCCGGTTGAACAGGCGGGGCCATTCGCCTGTATGTATTGCGGTGGTGTCCAGCACGAAGTTAGCGCACAAGCGATGAAATGCCATCGTTGCGGACGAGATCAATGGACGTTGGCTTTAGCCAGCAAGCGCGCATAATCCCGTCCGCTGTTTTACAATCGATCGTATCGTAAGGCGTAGGCTTGCAGTCTTTGCACCGCGCGCAGTTTGAAGGCATTAGGCAGCATGCGCCAAGACCAATTGCTTGCCGTACTGGATGGTGTATTCATGCGGTGCTTTTTGCCTAGGGACAGTACGTCCTGCATGGGAATGATGACTGTGTTTGCTACCGATGCATAGGCCACTTTGATCAACAGATCAGCAATGTTTTTGGCGTAAACGGTTGATGTTAGGTAGGCCTGAAGCCGGCTGCGGGAATCTTGGTCCAGATCGGCTTTGAACCAACCCACGGTAGTGTTGTTGTCATGCGTGCCGGTATAGACCACAAAGTTTTCTGTGTAGTGGTGCGGGATGTGTGGCGACCGTGGCATGTCGTCTCCAAAAGCAAACTGCAGTACCTTCATTCCGGCCAGACCATAGTTGTCGCGTAGCGCGTAAACTTCATCATCAATATCACCCAAATCTTCAGCAATAAAGGGCATTTCTGGGAATTCGTTTTTCAGTTTGTTGAACAGTGCTCGACTAGGCCCGGTTTTCCAATTGCCTTCGGCAGCAGTTTCTGCTGAAGCGGGGATACTCCAGTAGGCCGCAAAGGCACGGAAGTGGTCTAAACGAACTTGATCGAATAGCGCCAGATTTTGCTTCAGCCGAGCCAACCACCAGCGGTAGTTTTCCTTCTTGTGGTTAGACCAGTTGAATACAGGCATGCCCCACTGCTGTCCATCTGCATTGAAGTAGTCGGGAGGGACGCCAGCCATCTCCTTTATCTGCCCATTTTCTGCTAGTGCAAATAGTGTCGGGTTAGCCCATACATCGGCAGAATCATGACCTACATAGATCGGGATATCGCCCAAAATAGCAATGTCCAGCCCATTACAGAAAGCTTTCAATTTCGCCCACTGCTTAAAAAATAGATATTGCAGCCATTTTTCCCGCGTAAGGAGCCTCTCGTTTCCTCGTATGAAAAGCTCCAATGCTTTCGATTCTCGTTCCTTGTATTCCTTAGCCCATTCGTACCATGGTGCGTCGTCGTGCTGCTGCCTAAGGCTCATAAATAAGGCATAATCGTCCAGCCAAAACGCCTGTTCCGAACAGAACTGAGAAAATGCGGCATCAGCTTCGTAATCTGCCCGTTCAAACGCTTGGTATAAGCAGGGCATTTTTGATGATACAACGGCATCGTAGTCGATTTGGTTTGATGGAGGAGATAAGAGTTTCTGCAGATCCTCCTCGTGCAAAATATTTTCCCGCACTAAGGCCGTCATATCGATAAACAGCGGATTGCCCGCTATAGCACTTAATGTGCTGTATGGCGAGTGGTGTTGTTGTTTGGAAAGCGGGTTAAGGGGGAGTACTTGCCAATAGCGCTGACCGGCAGCGTGCAAGTTCCGTGCGAAGGAAAACGCGCTTTCGCCAAGATCGCCTATGCCGTAGCTGGAAGGCAGCGAGCTGATATGCATCAAAATGCCTGCCCGGCGCGGGTTTGGCGTTTGCTCGTACTGCAGCAGCGCCATCGGAAGCTCTTGAAATAGCTCGTTTAGCTCCACATGCTTGCCCGATCCATCCTGTGTTGTCCATATATTTGTCCATTTCACATGTGCTGGCGTGGGTAGAATGACACGCGTATCTTCCCAATCAAAATCTTGTATTTCATTTCGCCGCAGCTTCTCCATGGCAGCAAGGTGAAGGGGCAGAATAACGACAATCCATTTGTTACGGTATTGCCGGGCAAAGGCAACCACATGTTTTTCGTATTTTCCCTCCACAGCTAAGGGCTGATAGCTTCCTTTCTCAAAAATTTCTTTTGATGATTTCCTAAGCTGTGCCAGACTGTGCAGCAACCAAAGTTTAATTTTTCCGTTTTGCCGCTCTGACCAAAGCCTGTGCTGGCGCTCTTGATGCGGTATATCTTCAATTTCCTCGAGGTATGCGCTCCGACGACGGTAATCAATAGGCCGGCGGTTGTCGGGGTCAACAAAACTGAAGTCCCACAGCTCTGTCCCCTGATAAACGTCGGGGATACCTGGTGCCGTGAATTTCAGTGTAAGTTGTGCTAAAGAATTGACGATAGCGAAATCATTGAAATGGCGAAGCAGTTTTTGGAAGGACTTCATAAACTTGCCCGCTGGTTGAAGTAAGAAACGGGCAAACTGGTGTACGGTGTCTTCATATTCTTCATGGGGTGTGGCCCAGCCCGACCGCTCTTTGCCTTCGCGCAGATATTTCGTTAAAAAGGCTAAGAAACGCTCTTCAAAGGTTGGATCTTCCTGGCCCGGCATGGGGTAAGCACCATAAAGTGCCTGGTAGATTGTGTACTCATCATTTGGGTGGGGGAATTTTCCCGTATATGTCTTTTCTACCCCTGCATGCCACTTTTTTACGGCAGCTATCCAGCGTGATGGCCAGGCCGTGATCACTTGCAGGCGACTTCGTGTGTCTTCCGCGCGCTTTGTATCGTGTGTGGCGCTCGCGTTTAACGCTAGTGGCCAATGCTGTTGCCTCTCCCGCATGATCTTATGGAACGCAGCTACCGATAGTCCGAAGTTTCCCGGATGGTCACCGACTTCGTTGTTGCCGATGTACCGATTGTACGTATACATTAACGTATCCTCAACACCTTTCGCCATAACGGGGCCGGCGAACTGCATGCAGCGTGTAAAGAACGTAGCCACGCGACTTCGGTAATTTTCATCCTCGGAAAACTGTGCCCGTTTAAATGCGCTGATGAAGTAATTAATTGCTGCATGGCTATCCGCATTGCTCTTTTTTACCTTTTTGAATATTTTTTCCAGTTCGGTGTAGTGTTCGGAGGGCAGGGGAAAGGTCGTGGCGTAAAAACGGTATACTGGAAATTCGACCAATAGCGAGGCAATCACCTTCGTTATCTTTTCAGAGCTGCTGTTTTCAAGATCGCTAGCGAGATCAAGATCTAAAAACAGCTTGTATAGGTTTTTTACTTCCCCTTGCATGTGCTCCTGCAAGATCGCCGCTTTCTTTTCGCGTTGCTGCTGTTTTATTGAGGCTTGCTTTCCAGCAAAGATTTCATAAAACTTGTCCAGCTTTTTCTTGCCCGTTTTGTCTACCTGCAAGTTGTTGCTCGCAGCCAGAAACTCGTAGCCCGTTGTGCCTTGAATAGGCCATTCCGCCGGCAGATCTTCGCCGTGCTCCAGAATTTTTTCGGCAACGATGTACGTCTCCGGCCCGCATAACTGGCGAAGGTCGTTAAGATAACCTGTGGGATCGTAAATCCCATCAATGTGGTCAATGCGTAAGCCCTCGATCGTGCCTTCTTCTAGGAGCTGGGCAATGAAGCTATGCACGTTGTTGAAAACCTCAGGTCTATTGATGTTCAGACATAGCAGTCCGTTTACGGTAAAAAACCGGCGGAAATTAATTTGGCTATCCGTCTCCTGCCAGTGGCACAAGCGGTAATGTTGTTTCTCCAGCAAACGTTTGCGCTCGCTGTCCGATGCATTGATTTTTGCAAGGTAGCGCTCCAATTTGCTTTCGCTGGAACCAGCATCGCTATGGAGCGAATGTTTCGAAAGGATTTCCTCCGCACTTTTCGCCGATAGTGGCCAGCGTTGATCAAAGTACTGCACAAATAACTTTTCGCTAGCGCTAACGATGGTAATTTCCTGATCAGCGATGGCCTCTTCAAGTGTTTTGCCCAGGGTGGGGATCATCAACTTTTCCTTCGCAAACCAATTGCCGCTATAGGTGGTGTCGAAATAATCTTTATAAGTCGATTCGGGACCATATTCAAGCAGGTCCATTAGCCAGGTATTGGATGGGTCGAACGCCATATGGTTAGGCACAATATCTTGTAACCAACCTAAGCCATTATTCAACAAGCTGCTTTTTAGCTCCCGCAATTGTTCCAGATTGCCGATTTCGGGATTTATCTGGTGCATATTAATGCCATCATAGCCGTGCATACTGCCTGCTACGGCGCTCAGGATCGGCGATGCATAAATCGTGTCTACACCCAGCTTACTGAGGTAGCCGTGCACGTTTGCTAAGTCGTGCAACGTAAAGTCTTTATTAAATTGAATGCGGTAAGTCGCTAATGGAGCCTTCATGGTTTGTCTATCGTTCTTTTATCTAACAGGGAGAACAATGATTTATGGCTAAAGTTTTAGATTGAAAAACGGTAAATCGGCAAACGATTTTATATCACAAACGTTCACCTCGTATAGGAAAGTTCACGCTTTACAAACAGAAATACGCTGAAAAAATAGCGTGAACGTCCATCTAACGTATTAAGACAGATAAGATACTATGAAATGGCAAACGAAACTTCAGTATTACAACAGTTATTTTAGAGCGACCTATCATCTGGGCGATTTCGATCTGCCTTTCGGTATCGATAAGATGTTGTGCAAAAACGAAGCACTGCGCTCGAAAAATAGAACATTGTTTCTTGATTTTCTACGCGAGTATGGTGCTGCTGAAGTGGAGGCGGAGATGCGCAGTTTTGATCACACCGCAGAAAATCTCCTTGTGCTGGATCAAGCAAGCGTACAGCACTTTCTTAGCGATTCACATGTGCACATGCTTCAGTCTGATATCTGGATTGATGATGAAGACTGTATTTTCAAAGTGGTCGATGTTGCCGAGAAAGACGTGCTGTTTGAGTTGGATAAAACACTGACCGCCATTGTAGGTGTTAATGTGTTGCCGCAAGAGATTGTAGGGCACAGTTGCGTATGGATCGATGTAAGCGACTTTAGCCAACATGTAAACCGTTCGAATCTAGAAAAATATCGCACCCGAATCGCCTCGTAGACATCCATGAATAATGGAGATATGATGATCGCTGCATTTTAGCACACACAGGGCGGTACATAGCTCGTCATGGACTACCAAGCAACCAAAAAAGCAAATCCAAAAAGTAAATAAAATGAGTACAGAAAATTTATACAACGCAGAAGCTATTGACAAATTGAAGGAATTGGTCAATGCTATTGATATCGGTATGCTGTCGACTTATCCTACGGATAGTGGCTATGTGCACGCTGTTCCGATGAGTAGGCAAGAGGTAGACGACGAAGGGAATATTTGGTTTTTGTTCTCTTCGGAGAGCGAAACCTTCAGCCATTTACGTGCAGACAATAAAGTAAGTTTATTATACAGCGATGTAAGCGATTACAAATTTCTAAGCATCAATGGCTCCTCTGAAATTAGTGAAGACCAGTCCCGCATTGATAAATATTGGAATAAAATGGTCGAGGGATGGTTTGATAAAGGGAAAGAAGATCCACGGATCCGCGTACTGAAAGTGATACCAAGTGAGGCCCATTATTGGGATACAAAATCCAATAAGCTGGTCACGTTTTTGAAGGTGGCTGCTGGTGCGATCACCGGTCAAAAAACAGATAGTGGCCGAGAGGGTAACCTAGACTATTAGGTCGATATTTTTAAGTTTCTTTTAAGCGGCGAATCCAATCGCCGCTTTACCATTCCAATCCATAGTACATGATAAAAACACCCCGAATAGAAGACCTCGCCATTTTGAGTGACAGAAATACATGCGCCGTGACGGATTCGTGTGGCGGTATAGTCTGGTATTGTCCTGACAGGTTTGATAGCGAACCACTTCTTTCGTCCCTTATCGATCCGGCTGATGGCGGCTATTGGTCCGTGCGTGTACAACATTCTACGCCCAAAAGCCGACGATACCTAGAAGGAACAAGTATCCTGGAGCATGTCTTCGCAGATGCCGCTGGCGTAGAGACAACGTTTCGGGACTGGATGCCGGTGTCGGAAAGCCAGCACGGCATTATCAGAGAATTTCCGGTCATAGCGCAGCCGTTGAACGCCACCTTACGCATTTGGAATACGGTCAAGCAACGCGCCGGGCGTCCTGAGATGATTCATGAGAAAGCGGTGCGCTTCGTAAACGAAGGATTGTACCTTATTTGCAGCCATCCGATTCATATTTTGGATGATTGCACGGTTAATTTTAGCATGAACACCGGCGAGAGCGGCTGGGCTTTTTTGACCAAGCATATGGTCACGTTCGATTCAACTGTTCTGAGCCATCTATTCCAGGAAACCCAAAAGAGTTGGAAAGAGATAACGGGCCTTTTTGATTACCAGGGACTTTACAGAAATGAAGTTTTAGCATCCATACGAAGTATACAGCAACTCACCTGTGGTGTCACAGGCGGTGTGTTGGCTGCGGCGACCACCTCGTTGCCGGAGGTTATCGGTGGTGAACGGAATTATGATTACCGATACGTTTGGGTAAGGGACGCTGCCCTGATTACCGCTGCATTAACGACGCTTGATGTGGAAGGAAAGGTGGAGGTAAAGTTTCTCGAATTCATCTATCAAGCGATGCGTAAAAATAGTGATAAGTGTGTATATCCATTGTATACCATTGATCACGAAGTTATTGATCATTTGGAAGAACTTCAGGCCGATGGTTATGAAGGAAGTAAGCCTGTCCAGATCGGAAATATAGCCGGCGATCAACGGCAGTTGGATGCGGAAGCGAATATATTGATATCGGCAAAGATGATTTACGATAAATATGGAGAGCGTTACCACTGGAAATCCGTGCGTGCGGTTGCCAACCATGTCTGCGATCATTGGCAAGCGCCTTGCCATGGGATATGGGAGGAAGGTGCTGAACTACAGTATACCTGCGGCAAAGTATTTGCCGCAATAGGACTGGAAATGATAGCTAAGTTCACAGAGGATTTCGAGGAAGCCAAGCGCTGGCGAGATGAGGCTACCGAAATTCGAAAATTCGTAAGCACGAATTGTTTGACGGATGATGGGGCCTTTGCTAACTATGCAGGATCGCAGGATGTTGATCTTTCGGCGGCGCTTTACGTCCTGTGGGACTACGTGGAGCCTGATGCAAAAGAAATGCAGGCCACGGTACGCCGTTTGGAAGCAGAATATTGTCAAGAGGATTTATACTGGCGCACGCTGGTCGAATTTGATTCCAAGCGGGAAGGTGCATTTCTTGCTGGCTCCTGCTGGATGGCGCATTATTACGCAGTGGCGGGTGATTTCGAAAAGAGCAGCAGAATTTTGGACGCTGTAAAATCGTTCCAGAATGATTTGGGCTTCTTTTCCGAAGAGGCTGATGTAAAAAATGATCGGTTTTTAGGAAATTTTCCCCAGACGTTTGTACAGTCGTCTTTTATCTGTGCAGCCAATGGGTTAAGCCGGGAACGAGAGGGCGTAGATACCGTGACACGGGTGGAATAAATACCTGCTCCGCCAAAATAAATCCAGTTCTATGGAATCAGATTGTCGTAAAAACTCCTGTTTTGATAATATACAAAGATATGTGAAAACTTGGTCGCAAAATTGCCGTTATCTATACACTAATGTTGCTCTGATGCTGTTACCTGATTGCGGGTATAATGAATGATGATGCTGTGCTAGATTAACGTTAGTGAACTACTTGGAAAAACATAAGATTTATACGATGAAAATAGGTATCACTTTCTCTGCTTTCGACCTTCTACACGCGGGACACATTAAAATGCTTGAAGATGCAAAAGATCAATGCGACTACTTAATCTGCGGGTTGCAGACCGACCCGACATTGGACAGGCCTGAAAAAAACAAGCCTACACAAACGGTGTTTGAACGCTACATGCAACTAAGAGGCTGCAAACACGTCGATAAGGTTATTCCGTATGCTACAGAGCAGGATCTGGAAGATATTTTACGCTCTTTTAAAGTACATGTCCGCATTTTAGGCGACGAATACATGGATAAAAATTTTACCGGCCGCGCGTATTGTGAAGAGAAGGGGATCGATCTATATTTCAACAGACGCGAAAATAGATTTTCGAGTTCATCGTTACGTAAGATTATCGCGACGAAACAAGAATCGGTTGATACAGCGATCGTCAATCTCAAGGAAAATTTCGAGTTTGAAACAAAGCGCGCGAAAGCATAGTCTAGGTTTATCTTAATATCAGGAAAATAAGAATGAAAATAGGAATAACATTTGGAGTATTTGATTTGCTTCACATCGGACATTTGGTTATGCTGGAAGAGGCTAAACGAAACTGCGATTACCTCATTGTAGGTTTGAAAGCAGACACCAAGGATGTTGATGCGGAAAAAGCAGCTCCTGCGCAGACGGTTGTCGAGCGGTTTATCAAGTTAGAAGGATGCCAATTTGTGGATGAAATTCTTCCCTATGAATCTGAAGAAGATCTGATGGACATCTTGCAGTCGCTTTCCGTTGATGTACGGTTTATCGGAGAGGAATACAAAAATGTCAATTTTATTGGGAAGCAGTATTGCATCGAAGAAGGTATCCATATTCATTACACGAAGAGAAAGCATCGTTTTTCAAGTGGTGGACTGCGTTCTATCGTTACGGAGAAAGAGCTCGCAAAATCTATGTTGGCGAAACCCGCAGATAAGTATTCCTTGTCACTTCAACGTTAGGCGCATAAAATAATAAGTAGTAATTTTTTAATCATAAACTATATATATATTATGGGAAGTATAGCAATTTTAAACGATTTAACAGAAATCAATAACGATCGTGTAGCTGGGTTTGAGAAAGCTTTAGCGGATATCAATGACGAAAATGTAGACTTGAAGGCTATTTTTCAACGTTACGCTGAGCAGAGCCGCAAGTTTAGCCAAGAACTTAGCGCTCTAGTTGCTAGTCATGGTGGAGAAATAGAAACTGGAAACAGTGTAAGTGGTACGTTGCACCGCGCATGGATTGATGTGAAGGCATTATTCGGTGGTTCGGATCGTGTAAGTATCTTAAATGAAGCTGAACGCGGCGAAGATGCTATCAAAGCAGCGTACAAAACAGCTTTGGAAAAAGGTGAAATTTCCGGTGAAGCACTTTCAGTGGTTACGAAGCAAGCAACTGAAATTAATGAAGGTCATGACGAAATCAAGGCACTTCGTGATGCAGCGCGCTTAAGCGAATAATTTGTTCATATATTTTCAATGAAGGCTGTGCACGCGCGCAGCCTTTTTTTTGTGAAGGGTGGTGTGTGAAGGATATTGGGTAGTGAAATATATTTCTTTAGATTTTAGTAGGTATTGATCGTGTTAAAAAAAAACCTTAACCTCCCTCGCTCAAACCTCTCTGCCGCTCGCCGCGGCAAGGCATCACTTTTGGGGACAAAAGTGACCAAAATCCTTTGTCTCCTTCAGGTGCGCCGTCCCACAGCCCATACCCGCGAAACGAAAATGTTTGCCAAAGCTGAAATAAAATCGAAATCGTAGTATATCGATTTCGATATGATTTCTAGGCTTCGCCCATCCCCTCATTCCCAAACATTTCCCTTGCCTCCCCGCACGGGAAGGATACGTTGTAAATTTGAGTAGTGGGTAGTACGTAATGCGAATTAGACTTTAGTAGATAGTACATAGATTTTAGTATGGTGTACAGTCTTATTTTTCAATTTTAACTGTTAAATTCTAAATTCTTATTGATCTTTTTTTGACTTTTGAATTTTCAATTTTTACTTTCAAATAGGAACGATGGCGTGGCAATCTAGCGTATTGCGTATTGAGTATTACACCTGACATAGACGAAGTTGTACCTTCGCACTATCACAAACCGTATAGAAATGACCCCAACGGGGTCAACTATATATAGCCAAAAATCCGTCACGATTTTCTACCCCGGGAGGGGTCGCATTACGAACGAACAATATATATGCGACCCAATACGGGGTCGGTTTAAGCTCCTGATTACTTGCTATAGATATGTGACCTCTACGAGGTCAATTCGGTTATCGCACCTTTTTTAATTAATCGACATGTCGCATCGAAAGCGATTGGTAGTGCGTATTTGGTAGAGAGATGTGTTTCTTTAGATTTAGTAGGTAGTATTTAGATGTTAGTACTTCGTACATATAAATATGTTAATATCAATCTATTGCTCCCAACCCTTGTTAACAAAAATGTCGCCTCGAAAGCTTTGCAATATGTACAAACTTGCCGCTGCACAAGCCTTCCCTGTAAAGGTTTCAAGCAACGGGCTTTTGCTTTTTGGCCAACAAAAGTAGTGCCTTGCCGCGGCATGCGGCGGAAGGTACTTGGGCTGGACAAGGCGAATAAAAGCAACGTTTTTAAAACATCAAAATACTAACAGCCGGGGTGACAAAAAGGGATACAATAGCCGATAAACCGACCAGCACAGCTGCATTTTCTTCTTCCGTTTCTAAGAACGAAGCAAATACAACGAGGTTTGCCGCAATCGGGAAGCTCCCCATTAGTAGCATCAGCATACTTTGATCCTCATCCAATACACCAATAAATTGCTTTTCCGCCAAAACAAAAAGAATTAAAAATACGGCGCCGGCTAGATAGCGCATGCCCAAGATTTTACCGAGCGCAGCGTACGCTACTTTTTTAAAGTGTATCGTGCCGAGCGTCAAGCCGATAATGAGCATCCCGAGCGAAGATACGATCCAACTAACCACGTTGGCAATACTTTCGGCCTGTTCTGGAAGTTTCACTTCAGCAACATTTAAACCGATAGCTAGCGCGCAAGCATAGATCGCTGGTATCTTAAAAACTTTCGTCGCTGCTTCTTTAACGGATATGCCTTTCGTTCGCGACATCAGGTAAAACCCGATGGTATCTCCATACAACGCATTTCCAACATAGGCGCTAATGACTAGCGGCATTTGTTCTTCACCAAATAGCGCCATGACTACGGGAATCCCAAACCAACCGATATTGAAATAAGAAAATGCACCTTTCAATAGATTTCCATCAAAATCGTCGCCGACAAATTTTTTGGTAAGCATGGCAGGGAGATTCATCGCCAGGGCCAATAGAAATATCATCGAACCGATGACAGCCGTCTCTTCCAAATCGGCTTTCAACAGATTTTCAATAATTAAAAAAGGAATCAAAAGAAAGAGTAGCAGTTTTGAGATCCAGCGGCTGCTGAGGTCCCATTTTTTCTTTAGTCCCCATCCGATCAGCATAAAAATGTATAGTGGCAACACTTTGGTTGCTAGTTCTTGTAGTACCTCCATCGTTAAATATTTTTTAATAGACTGTCCGACAAGAGGTCTGCCTGTTCTACATTAAACCAAAAAGCGTTGATATCCAGTTGTAATCCGGCTAGCTGGTGTCCAATTACATAAAACGGAGACGGGCGTTTTCGGCTTTCCGTGGTCACGCGCAGGCTGTCTAAGTCTGCCTTGATCCCGCCGGCAGGATACTCCTCCACATATTTTTTCTTTAGTAGCCGTGGTAATAGGGGCTGATCTATTATTTTCTGAACAAGGGCGGCGGGTCCCGAAGCATTAATCACATAGTCCGCTTCACTACTTTCACCTTTTTCGGTGGTCAATACAAAGCGACCGTCTTTCCATTCAATATCATTGGTGTTGCCGATGATGCTCAGCTGTCCGCTACGAAGCACCTCTCGTATCTTCAACGCATTTTCCATCGGCATGGCATGGCGGGTGATATCGAAGTAAGGTTTCATCCATTGCAGAAATAAAAGCTTTTGGTCTGCAGGTAGCAACTTCCAGATGTCATACGTTTCTTCCCGGAGGGAATAGAGTATATTTTGCAGCAGGCACTGTTTCCCCGCGGCCAGCGCGATGTCCTCTTCCAATAGGGTAAGCTGATCCTTGTCTTCGCGCTCTTCTGCAGCCCAGTCTACCGGCTTTTCTCGGTAGCTTTCTGCTTCCGATCGAAACATGCGGATGAGGTCGGTCAGTCTAAGCGCCTTTTGCTTTTCCCGAATATGCTTCCGCACATTGGCCAGCGTGAGTACTTTGCGGATGTAGGGAATTTCGGTGGGTGATTGCACGCGCGGGAGCAAGCCTTTCAACGAGAAAAAGCTGATAGGGCCCTCGTGGCCATTACCGATAAGGGTTATTAAAGCGTCGATAGCGGTCAGGCTACTTCCCACGATGCTGACACGTGCTGATTTATCTGTTATTTCAGCAAGAATGCGGCTCGATGGCCATGGCGAAGGGAAGAAGCCTTTCTGTTTGGCCAGTTTCTGGAAGGTGTTGGATGCGGGGTTGCCCGTAGCGAGAATGGCGTAATCTGCTTGGTGGGGTTTGCTGTGCGTCGTTTTTAGCGAGATTGTATGATTACGTTGGATTGTTGCGTCGACCACCTCATTCTGCACCAGCTGAACGTTAATACCATGCTCTTTCGCTATAGCACAATATTCATGGAACATAGCCTGTACATAGGCGCCGAATAGCATCCGCGGCGGATAGGCATCCGGATGGATACTCACCTGCGGAAACTCTTTGGCAATCATATCCTGATTTTGGTGCATCCATTGCACGAAGTGCATGCGTTCGTAAGGAAAAATGCCCATTAATCCTGCTTTCGTATTGAGAAGATGACCTTCTTGTCCGGTGCCAAAAGCGAGCCCCTCACCAAATTCATTTCTTTTTTCGAAGATGATTATGCGTAGGGGCTGTTTAACTTGACGGACTATATATTTCAGGACTAATTGTAAGAAGCACGCTGTTCCGCTAGCTCCAGCGCCGATGATGGCGATAGTTTTTGATCTTTCGTTCATACTCTCGGATGAACAATGCTAGCTCCTGATAAGTTCAGAAAAAAATGGAAATAAATAGTACATAGCACCGCAATTTTCAAATGACGCACAGGCTATTTCGCCTGTGCTCGTGCCGATCATACCAATTATTCCTTTATGGTTAATGATGGAATGCTAAACCAAAACGTAGAACCTTCTCCCGGTACACTCTGCAGACCTATTGTGCCCGCATGCAGATGTATGATCTCTTTAGAGATATAGAGTCCGATACCAAAACCACTCACCGTTTCCGTGTACGTATTCTCTACGCGATAAAAGCGGGTAAATATTTTTTGTTGGTCTTCGGGTGCAATTCCTGCGCCTTCATCGGTTACGGCAACGTAGAGGTTGCTCTGTTGTCGCTTAGCCGTTATGCTGATCGTACTTCCTGCAGGGGCGTATTTGATAGCGTTGTTTATAAAATTAATGATAACCTGCTCTATCTTATCCCGATCGGCCAATACGTAACATTCGCCCTCAATTTGTACATCAAAAACGTGGCTTGTCACCGTTTGTCGGAGCATTTGCTCGATATTAGAAAGTAGGTCGTGCGCAGGAAATTCCGTTTTATTTAATCGCAGCTTGCCCTCGCCTATGCGTGCGATATCTAAGAAGCTTTCAATAAGCACCTTCATGCGTACGCTTTGTCTGTTTGCGCTCACGATGAGCTCGTAAAACTTGTCATTTTCCAGGGCTTTGCTTTTAACCTGCAAAATTTGGAGATAACCCGATAGCGCAGTTAGGGGAGATCGTAATTCGTGACTCACGATACCCAAGAAATCGAGTTTTCTCTTTTCTTCCATTTTCTGGGTAGTAAAGTCGATAATGACGCCATAAGCCATTAAATTATTATTTTCTTCGTTCCAGATCTTGCTTCCCACCATGCGAAGCCATTTTTTGTGCTCAGCAGTTGTTCGCAAATTAAATTCGAGGTCGAAGCTGTTATTTTCTCGAATGACATCGAGCATGCTTTCGTTCTGTTCAATATCGCCAATGGTATACTTCCGCTCAAATAGATCGGTCGCCGTAACGTCATCATCGTCGTCAAATCCATACATCTGTCGGGTGTGTTTGTTGATGATGATTTCATTGGTTATTGGGTTGAACGAAAATGTGCCGATTTTTCCGGCATCCACAATAAGTCGTTGTTCCAGCGCATTTTGCGCTATCGCTCTATTGAAAGCATCTATTCGCTGTTGCGAATGAATGCGATCGCTAATATCCAAGATCGTTCCCGAGAAATGAATAGGGTTGTTTTCGCCGTCGAAGTATGCCCTCCCTTTGGCTTGGACCCAGGTGATACGGTTTCCTGATTCGTCGACGGTACGAAACTGAATATCATAGTAACCCCCTGAAGCAGGATTTTGTGCATAACTAATCGCGTCCGCCACCGCCTGCCTGTCTTCTTCGTAGATGTATTGAAGCGCTACTTGATAGGGGATTTCTTCCTTTTCGTCCGCGCCGAACAGCTCTCGGCTGCGCTCGTCCCAATGAACCACTTCGGTCGCTATATTAAACTCCCAAATCCCTATTTTGGCTGATGTCAAGGCGAGGTTTAATCGGCGTTCGCTGATAGAGAGCTTTTCGAATGCAGCCTGCAGATTGGTGTTCACCTCGGCGTTTATCAATTCAGAATGTCGGAGCTGGATATTAGCTGTGGCCAGGTCGTCGTTCACGTTTGTCAGTTCTTCCATTGTCGCAGTAAGCTCTTCCATCGTCGCCGCAAGCTGCTCATTTGTGTCTTGCAATTTGCGTTCACGATCTTCCAGCAGCTTCCTTGACTCGACGGATTCGGTGACATCCATAACCGTTCCGATAAAGCGTATGGGTTGATCTTGCTCATCAAAATATACCGTGCCAACAGCATGTACCCAAGTGATTTTACCATGGGCAGGATTTACTGTTCGGTACTGTGTATCATACCGCCCGTTACTTTGTTTGCGGTCGAAAGCGTGTTTGACAGCCGCTAATGTTTGCTGTTTATCGTCTGGATGGAGCCCGGCTACAAAGTCCCGGGTGTAGCTTACATCACTTTCGGTAGGTACGCCGAAAAGCTCTTTGCAGCGTTCGTCCCAAAGCAGGATATCTTGCTGTACATCCAAGTCAAACATGCCCAAGTTAGACGCTTCTTTCGCCCGTCTGGATTGGTCGAGCGCAAAGTCCAGCTGTTTGTACGAGTTACTTAGCTCATCAACGGTAGTCGAAAGCTTCTCGTTGATGGCCATATATTCTTCCGTTAGCGCCCGCTGTTCTTCTATACTGGAGCGTAGCTCTTCGTTTAAAGCCGCTTCCTGCATTTCTTTTTTCCGTACAGCAGCCCATGCCTCCAAACGGCTCGAAACTTCCTGCGCTGTATGAAGAATAGCATAGGTTTCCCGGTTTTCGTTCAGCAAGGCCCGGTATTCGAAATCAAAATAAAAGGTGGTAGGAATACCGTCTAACAAAATGTTGGCCGGTACGTCGTGTGCGCGGTACGTCTCCCCGGTCAACCATACCTTCTTTAAAATACCTACGAAACCCTGTGTTTCAAATTCGGGGAAACTATCTCCTAAATTTGTTCCAAGCACCTCGTCCGTTGTAGCCCACATATCGAGCATGTCCTGATTTACGTAGGCGATATGTAAGTCTTTATTATCATATATGGCAGTTGCCTGCGGAACCTGTTGCAGTATGTTAAGAATCTCCTGTGGCGAATTAATCATAAGCGAATTTAAATCAATTTAGTCTCGACAGCAAGTGTCGAATTCCTCATCGTCACCAATACGTATTTTATCAGCGAAAATACCGAAAATAACGCAATATGTAAACGTAAAACCATTACATTTTCCTCGATTAGAAGTAAAAAAACGGGCCATAGTATTCCGTCATTCATTTTTGAATCACGCATGGTTTAGCGTGTATAAAGCAAGTGAAATAAACCAAGGTAATCGAGCAATCAACAAGATAACGCCAAGTGCCGCTTTTACATAGGAGATATGTTTTATTTGTTTTTGTTAACTTAAAATAAGTGTATTTATTAACTGTAGAATTATGTTTACAGCAAATATAGAATTATAAAGTTAATTTTATGGCGACAATATGTTTGTTTATGGTTGAGTCTCGTTAATATTTGTTTTCTATCCATCAGTGATTCGTTTTGTTGATATAAATATCTCTTTAAATGAAATCTAATGCACATATAAACGTGCTGCCTTGATGCTAAAGGATTTATGTATCGTCGAGAAGAAACAAACATGGCCAGGCAGATGATGAGGGAGTACAGATATCATTCACCGTAGTTGCAACGAAAAAATATATACTATAACCCGAGTTTTTATGATGACAACAAAAGCAGAGCTAAAGACCTTTTTCAAAAACGGGGATGTGCCCGGACAGGAACAATTTTGGACATGGATGGATAGCTATTGGCATAAGGAGGAGGCTATTGATGCTGAATCAACACTTTACACCAATCCAAAGCGAACGCAATATCAGGTCGGGGGCGTGCCTATAGGCACATCATTTGATCGCATTCCGATACGCGAGGTGTTGGACTTCATTCTGTATGGCAAGCCGGAGCGCACGCTGGCGATTACGACCTCGCCTCCAGACGCCGTGATAACGATCAACGGTGTTGTGGCAAGCTCACTAAGCGTATATGAGGGCGCCAATATAACCTACACGGTAGAACGTCCTGGATATTTTTCGAAAACAGCTACTGTCAAGGTGACGGAAGATATGACCGTGCACGTCGCACTGGAGCCAGATCTTTCCAACACCGAAATAAAATTTAAGATTCGTACATCGGAACCAAACCAAGAAGTTCCAATTGCTATGCTTCGTACATCCGATACGCAAACCTTGGCGAAGATAAGCTACGGTGATGGGCAATCCAACTTGGTATCCGTACCGGAATACAATGGTTCTGAATCTTGGACAGATAACGAGGGGAATGTCCATCATGTTGATAATGGGAATACATTTTACCATGTTTATGAAACTGTGGGCGATTATGAGATCAGCATCAACGCGGGCGCCAATGTGAGCTATGTACGTTTCTGTGAAGGGTTAACCAGCGATCCGCAAGGTTATCTTTCGCCTACGGTCAATAATTTTGTGCAAGAGATATCCGTATTCCGGTCAGACTCGATAACGAACCTGGATTATACATTTGCGGGATTGTCGCTGGCTAATGTGACGCCTGGTTTCAAACTGGAAACACCCGAGGCAACAACGTTGATTGCTAGTTTTTACGGATTTGGAGCGGGCCGCGAATTCGAAAGCTTTCCGGCAGCCATGCTTTCCCTAATCCGTAAACCTACCGTGTTGCGAGGAACCTTTTTCAAGGCCGGACTCAAAAAAATTCTTCCAGGTTTTCTAGACAGTCTAACCGAGCTGCAGAGCGTATTCGAATGTTTTAAAAACTCTAAACTAGGGAAGGGCTATTATAATGGTGTGGATGCAGGACAGTTTCCGACTATAGCCGTGCAGGGAAGCGACGACTTCGTGCCCGTATCACTTTTCTGGAACAACGCTAAATTAACCGATATCAGTCATGCGTTTAACTATATCGGCGAAGGCTGGTTTGGTAATCTCAGCAGTGGATACTTGGCCTATTTTATCATTCGTAGCGAAATATTTTGGAACGGTAAGACATCGGGGAATGCACAGGGAACTATTGTAAGTGCATTTTACGCGTTTGGGAAGTGTAATCGGATACTGTGTGAGCCGAATATATTGAAACATGCTCCAGCTATGGTTTACATCGGCGGAATGTTTACGCAGACCAATACCACGCAGCATGCTGTCGGCTGGGGCACCATGATTCCCGTGGCGGCCAGCGAATCAACGGTGTATCAATTTTCGGAAAATGCGGGAAATTATACGGCTGTAGCAGTGCCAGGAAAAGGCTTGACGTTTGACCTGAGCGTCATGTTTCCCGAGGCGGCGTATCCGAAAATCACCTGTATCTCCGGTGCATTTACAGCTGCGGCAACAGGCGATGGCATAGGCTTTCAACACCCTATTGACTACACGCCGAATGGGTTGCCAGCAAAACTTGATTTGAGTATAAGCGGTGCGGATTTTCTTGCAAAATTTCCGAATGCAAATGCCGGCAGTATCGATGACTACGCCAAGTTGATCTTAGGGCAATCCGGCGGTACGGATTCAGATAAAAATGATGGCCGACATGGTGTATTCCATCTGCTGGATCAGGACGACAGGATTCGTGACAAAGCAACATTGCCAAGCCTAGTTTTCAACAACGCTATTGCTTACTAATTTAACGCGTTTAAATCGATTTGTATATGGACACGAAACAAATGAGGTGGGCGGCGAGTGCGTTGTCTACAGAGGCTGCACAGGCTGCTAACTTGCGCGCTGATCTACCTGCTGAGGATGGCGTCATGCGCATTGGAGCTACGCGAATAGGGCACGCCTATATCTTCGAGCGAGGAAATCCAAATCCAGCGTCGGACTCCGATCTGCTGTTTAAATATGATGCGGCAGGAAATCAGATCCGCCGGGAAGTGAAGAAGGTAAGTTAAGCAGCTTCGTAAGAAGTACCCGGGGGAGACAGGCAATTTAGCCTCCCCGGCTTTCCATGCCTTCGTGGGACGGAGAAAACTTATGCGTGCAGGCCCAGCTTACATGATGCGCTAGCAGAAGTTTATCAAAATATTTATAAGCGCCAAACTGCAGGAAAAGCATGTAGTGCAGACGCTAAAGTCACTAGATGGCCATTAACTAACAAATGAGCGTAAGGCTCTTGAAATAATGATTTACATATGGACAATTCAACTGTTATAGCAGGTGTACCCAATCTTGATATATTGCCAACGGAAGCCGAAGATCAGCGTATAAAGCTTGAAATCAGCACGTTTTCAAATGCGCCGCAAGCTCTTCAAGCTGCTGTGGGCTATCAGGAACCCAGTGAAACGCCGGATACGATTTCTTTTCATGATACCCAAGGTACTATCGAGGTGAATGGGAGTGGGCAGCTACAGTTTACGC
This sequence comes from Sphingobacterium paludis, assembly GCF_004364125.1. GTDB lineage: Bacteria > Bacteroidota > Bacteroidia > Sphingobacteriales > Sphingobacteriaceae > Sphingobacterium > Sphingobacterium paludis. The sequence goes on from NZ_SNZV01000001.1 coordinate 591,472, forward strand.
TACCTATTGCGCTGCCGCCGGCTATCAAAAGTGTGGCACCGCAGGTCAATCTGATCTACAGCAGCGGATCGGGCAATGGCATCGCTGGTTATGGCTGGGCCCTTTCCGGAGTAACCGGTATCTCGCGAATGGGGCGAAACATGGATAGAGACGGGGAAATTCGAACGATCCAGTTTGATTATACCGACTATTATATGTTTAGCGGTCAGCGGTTAATCCTGAAATCCGGCGAGTATGGTAAAGACGGCGCTGAATACGTTACCGAGAAGTATTCCAACACCAAAATACGATCCATAGGGGAGAACCCGGAACGCAACGGGCCAGCACATTTTGAGGTAACTTTTGAAGATGGATCGCAGGCATTATACGGAAGTAGTGCCGAGGCCCGTACCCCGATCGAATACAATATTGTGCACTGGCAGGACGCACAGGGCAATTACATATCCTACGGTTATGTGCAGGGCGACAACGTCGCCTCCATATACCGTATTGAATGGGGTGGTAACGCACGGGCTGGCACGCCCCATTTTAACAGTGTTATCTTCGATTACGCGCAACGTGAGCTTCGCGAAACCTCCTATGTCAACGGAACGCTTTTCGCGCAACATAACTTGCTATCTGGCATTTATGTGCATGCCAATAATGCGCTCTTCAAAACGTATAAAATGGCCTACGAGAAAGACGATAAAGGCAACCGCTATCAATTTCTGAAGTCCATTACCGAGACCAACGCCGCAGGCGAATCTGCAAATCCGGTAGTTTTTGATTATGCAAAATCCAACCCTGGTCGATGGACGAGGACATCCATTACCAATGATAAAAACCAAAAGTTGCTATACGGCGATTTCGACGGCGATGGCAAACTGGATGTCATTAAATACGCCGATGCGTTTAAAGGCTGTTTGCGTTATGAAAACATCTACCGTCCGGGCGATGTCACAGACAACGACAATTCGCAGACAGGCTATTGGGAATCCTATTGTGCAGAGCCCATAGATTACCCGGCAGGCATTTATCACTTTGGGAGCGTATTTGATGATGATAAACCACAGCGGATAAATGTAGGCTCTCTGATTAGTAGGGCGCAGCTGGAAAGAGCGAAGGTATTTAACCTAAAAAACGCGCAAGGCGAAATACTGTCTAGGCAAGGTTTTTTTATTCATGATAGGGTTTCATCGACCAACAGCCCGATTCCTGGCAGACGGGATCTTGTTATTAAGGGGTACTCATTAGAGGGCGATAGCGAAACAAATGCCAGACAACTGAAGGAAGAGTTTGTGCGAACGATACCAGCCGATCGATTTGACTTGACTCGGCCTCGGAATTATCAAAATACTAGCCAAATTACGCACTGGGTTAATACCATCATCTTAGATGTCCGAGAATTGGACATCGATGGCGACGGTGTTTCAGAGTTGATTTTTGTATTGAGAGATTATATGTATTGGGAAGAAAGACCTCCTGCGATTGGAGGAGGTCAGCAGCAGCCTCAATATAAAGAAGAGGTTGCTCACCGCTATCTTTTAGTACGCCCAAGCGAGTCTGATCCCGAGAAATTGACATCCTTCATTAATTTGTATTCCAACTCCGAGTATTTCTTTTCTGGTACGGCATTACAGGGTGATTTCAACGGTGATGGCTGTGTTGACTTTATCGATTTCGACAGCGGAGGTAGGGCGTTCTTGACCAAATTTGAAAAGAATGCATTAGGTCATTATTATGCGGATCGATCTCAATTCTCTGCTGTGCCTATTGATGGACTGCGACATCGGGCTATTGTGGGCGATTTTACGGGCGATGGAAAAACCGATCTTTTGGTTCCGCAGGCTATTGATAGCGAGCAATGGAAACTCTACATTTCAACCGGTACGGGATTCCGCGTGCAGGTGTTGGAAGGCTTTCAACTGTATAAAGAGAGTTTTGACTTTAAAGGAGATACACATTCTCGAAACATCAGTAGACAGTATTTTGCGCAGGACCTGAATAAAGATGGAAAAGCGGATTTTCTCGCATTCTACTCGCATATGCTTTTTCGTTTTAAGCAGGAAGAGACAACAACCAAGTTTATGATCTTGTATCATGAGAACAAAGGAATAGATGCGCAGGGAAATGTTATCTTCGAGAAGAGAAATATAGACGGAAGCCAGTTGCGAGGCCGCCGGCGGTACAAGATGGATTGGTACCCCGATGAATATGATGTGTATTGGACCGATGTACAGCCTTACGCTTCGCATTTTCAGAGAAGTGAAAAACCAACCTTAGCGCATTTTTCCCCGCTGATCGGTGATTTTCGGATCAATAATTTCAATGAGAACATTCTGGTTTTCCGGGAAGGTAGTTTGGTAAAATACGCCCATTACAGCGTTGCTGACGAAACGTATATCACGGCGATCACGCAGGGTGGTATCGTGACACAGGTGAAATACGATGAACTGGATCCGCAGGTGAACCCCGGTTTTTACGATGCCGTGAAAAAAGAGCAATATCCCTATGTGGAGATGGATCGGCTATCGCGCACCTTCGTGGTTTCCCAACTGCGGCAGGAGAATAAGAAGCAAGATTTTAAATACCGGGGCTTTGTGGCCCATGTGCTGGGTAAGGGCATGCTTGGTTTTCGGAAATCTGCCCGGTCCTCTTGGTATACGGATCCGCTGGTCGATACCAAGATCTGGAGCGGTAGCGAGATGGATCCCCTAAACGATGGGCTTCCCATAAAGGAGTGGACCGTCCGCACGCGGGATGATAATGCGCTTATTTTCCCCACGGACCTTTCGCCGGATAATGCACAATTGCTTTCTTTTAGAGCCATTTCGTACGCCCATTCCCAACCATCGCCGGGTGTGACGGCCATTGTCCCGGTAAAGACGATAGCCAAAGATTTCCTGACAGATGTACTCGAGGAGCGCACCATAACGTATGGCGACTATTACCTTCCCGCCAGCACAACGACGGTGATCAACAATGGCTATGCCACAACAACCACTGTTTTAGCCTATGCACACAACATAGCCGGTACCGGGAGAGATTACTTTGTCGGCCGCCCGAGCAGCAAAGTGGAAACTGTCCAAGCTTATGCCGATACCAAACAGCAAAAAGAGGAGTATACTTACGATGACCATCTGCTAACAGCTAAAAAAACCTATAACAGAGATGGCTCTGGCTGGGTACAGGAAACCTACGAACATGATACCTTTGGCAATATTGTCAGCAAGACTATCTCCAATAGCGTGGATGCCATGACCCAAACTGAGACCACTGCATATGAGCCTATGGGGCGCTTTGTGGTTAAGAAAACGGACAATCTGGGGCTGGAAACACAGATCAGCTATAATGATCTGGGGCAGGTGCTAACCCAGAACGACCCCTCGGGCATGATGCAGACCAACGTGTATGATGGCTGGGGCAAGATGCTTTCTTCGCAAACCAATCTGGGCGGTACGACAACCTATGTCTACCAAAAAATGACCGACAAAGGAACTCGCGTCACGGAACAGCTGCCTGACGGAACCACGAAAACAGTCTTTACCAATAAACTGGGGCAGCAGGTTAAAAGCAGACAGCGCGGGTTTAATAGTGCGGGATATGTGGTTATTAGCGGTGATCTACACTTGTCTACAGATCCGGAACAAAATAATCTACTATCAACCCTAACGGTGTATGACGACTTGGGGCGAAAAGTTATGGAGTCGGAGCCCCACCGCGACAAAAGTCCCGATAAATGGAATACAATCAGTTATGACGATAGCGTATTCCCTACTGTAGTGACTGCGCTTGCTTTTACAGGAAAGCAAATGCGTAGCCGGCAGGAGGGGCGAACGAGCATTGCGGAAGAATCAAACGGTTATCTACGGATTAACAAACAAACAGCCGATCCTCTTGGAAATGTACTTTCTTCGGAAGACGCGGGTGGTGTTATTAACTTCTCGTTCAATGCGGCGGGCGATCAGATCAGCGCCCAGTATGTAGACAATACCGTCCGAACAGCCTATGATGCCTGGGGGCGGCGCTCACTTTTCGCCGATCCTGCCAATGGCGAATACAGCTTTGCCTACAACGGCTTTGGTCAGATCACGAAAGAAATCAGTCCAAAGGGGTATAAAGAATACCGTTATAATGAAAAAGGGCAGCTGATTGAACAGATTGAAAAATCAACTGAAGAAGGCATTACCGACAAGACCATTAACTATCGCTATGATGCTAAAGGTCTTTTGTTGGAGCAGTCTGGTACCGCAAACGGTGAGCCATTCCGGACGTTGTTTACCTACGACAGCTATGGCCGATTGCTGGAAAACCGGGAAGAAAGCTTTGGTCGCGTTTATATGCAGCGCGATATCCAATATGATGACAAGTCCCGGATTGTGTCCTACGTTAAAAGTCTGCAATCAGAGGGCGTTGAGACGGTAGCACGCATTCAGCATAGCTATGATCCCTGGAGCGGTCTGCTGTTCACAATTAGCGATGCCGATACCGGCAGAGAGTTGTGGCGTATAGACGAGAGCAATCCCAACGGCCAGATCCTGCGGAGCCAGTTTGGCGAAACCCGTATCAGGAATACTTACAACGAGCAGAATATGCTGACAGAGACCTTGCAGGAGTCAAACCAAGGACGGATCTTGGGGCAGCAGTATGTATTTGACCCGGTTCGCAATGAGCTCAATAGCCGCGTGCGGAGCGGAAACATCGCACTCACGGAAAGTTTCGCCTACGATAATAACAATAGGCTGGTAGAATGGACGAACCCGGTAACAGGTTCGCAATCAACCAATACGTATGACATCCAGGGGCGTATTATTGCGCTTGATACGATTGGTACAGTTCGCTTTGATAATGCCGGGCAGCAATATAGGCCATCGCGGGTAAATTTGAATGCCACCGGGAAGCAGCATTACACGAATGACCTGATTCAGGAAGTTGTTTATAACGAGAACAGCGACCCTCGGCAGATCCTGGGAACGCAGGCTACTATTGCATTTGACTATGGCCTCGGGTCTACGCGCCAGCGTGTGGTTGTCAATGACAAGGCGCCAACAGGGAGCCTTGAAGGTCAACCAAATGCGAGTTCTGGGGGCGGCTTTACCAAGTATTACAGTGCAGACGGCAGTTGTGAGGTCATCCGGAACAATGCTACCGGAGAAGAGAAGCACATCCTCTTTATCGGTGGTTCGCCTTATGAAAGTAGTATCGTGTATTTGAAAGACTACGCGGAGCGTGGGGGTTCTTATAAATTTTTGCACAAAGATTACCTCGGGAGTATCCTCGCTATCAGCGATGAGAACGGGCATTTGGTTGAGGAACGGCATTTTGATGCCTGGGGTAACCTGACCCACGGCACGATGGCTTTGCTGGATCGGGGCTATACCTCACACGAGCATTTCGACAAGGTGGGCATTATCCATATGAATGGCAGGTTGTACGACCCAACCTTGCGCCGCTTTCTAAACGCCGACGCCCACATCCAAGAAATGTTCAATACCCAGAACTACAATAAATATGGCTATGTGCTCAACAATCCGCTGATGAACACAGACCCTAGCGGGCAGTTTTTTCTGGCGTTCATAAGCTTTGTCGCTATACTAAAAGGAATAGTCATTGGCGCGGTGGTGGGTATCGCAACGTATTCGTTGACGGCGTTGATTACCAAAACGCCGTGGCGGCTCAGCGGAGCCCTAGGCGCGATGCTACAGGGTGCAATTACAGGAGCGATAACATCGGGCTTTAATGTAGATATTTTCAGTACGACCATCGGCACGTTGAAATATTTAGGGCAACAGACCCTTTCGGCGGTGATGCCCAGCTACAGTTTGAACATTGGTAACTTTGACTTCAGTATTTCCGCAAGCATTGCATTTGGAAAAGGCTGGGGATTCGGTGCCAATTTAAGCGTGACTTTTCGGGCAGGTGAGTTCTCCATCTCTGGCGGATACGGTATTATGAACTATGGCAGCCATGCCGGAAGCGGCCAGTCTGGCTGGGAATATCGATACTCGAAGATGTTTAGTTATGACAGTAAATCGTTTGGTTTCAAATTGGGTACCAATAGCTGGAGAGGTTTGCACCCCCAGCAAGCAGGCATCCTAGGATTTGGGTTCGGGAAATTTTCGCTGACATACGAAAATGATGGTTCTCCGTTTGCAAAAGGAATTGGTACAGGCGTACTAGCGGATAATAATGATAGCTACCGTACTGCTGCAATGACATTTCGCTTAGGGGACAGCTTTCAATTTGGATTTAATTTATTTACAGGAGAGAGAAGTCGGGAGAGTTACGCTGATAAGGAAATGGGCGCCGATAGAGCTACCATGGACCTTTATGCTGGTAACCAAAAAGGTTTTTTTAGACGGCTGATTAGCTCGATACCCACGGGATTGGTCAAGAATGGTGTTAATTATCCGTTTGGATTGGTTGAAGAGAGTGAACCTCGTTATCGCTTGGGCGCAGCATACGTGGGCTGGAATAATTATAGGATCGGTATAGATTCCGATCGGTATGTTCGGTATCCGATACAAGTTTTGGGTGCACATTATTATATTTCGCAGCAACCCGGTCAGGAAGTGTTGTCGAATGCTGTTAAACCTTATTTTCAGTATCAATCCCGTAACAAATTTACATCATGGTAATGTATAGACTAATCACTCTTTTTGTGTGTATCTTTCTGTGTTCCTGTTATGCAACAAAAAGATTGCCGGACGGTACAAAGGTATTATCAAAAAAGTATAAAAATATCGACAAATTTGATCCATTCATTTATTCACAAATAGACCCTAATTACTTTTATAAACAGGTGGAAGTTTACAAAACTGGTAAGAGTTACAAAGATGTGATGGGATATTGGCGCGGACCATCAAGCCGTCGGCTTCAATTTTATGACGGTGGTTATATCCGAATTCTCGTCGATAACCAAAAGGAAAGCCCCGATCCAGATCTTTCCGGCAAAAGAGGGATAATCTATATGAAAAATCAAGATATCAGAATTGATAGAGATACCGCAGATCAAGATGGTACCCTGCAAAAACAAACCCTTAAAGTAATAGTCAAGGGAGATAAAATTTATCTGGTTGAGAGATTATTTGGAATGTCGTGGGGCTGGTCATCAAATCCAATGTGCTATGTTTTTCAAAAAGCAGAAAAGGTTCCTGAGGAATGGAAGCAATACAAGCCGGATTGGTAGTTGTTTTTTCAGTAACGTCAAGCAATATGCGTCACCGACTATTCCATCGCTCATCCCTTCCGTCCTTTGCCAGGACAGGGCATTCCTTTTGTAGGGCAAAAGGAACCAAAACCCCGTCGCTTGAAACCTTTGCAAGGGATGGCTTGTGCTCTTGAAAGTAAAAAGTAAAAAATAAAAAGTAAAAAACAATACGTAATAAAATGTACACACAGTACCATTTCTATATACTAAGTACTCAATACTACAATCTATAAAAGAGGCGACATTTCGGTTAAAGATGTGCAGTACAATCGTAAGTCACCATAGGCAATACAAGCGATTGAGCAGTCTGATCGCTGCATGTCCCGGGTAGGGACATAGCGGTGGGATTTTTAGTTCGGCGATTTCCGGTTTGTTAGGAAGTTTAGGAGCTTACGGTTGGGGAAAAGCCATGAATTTACTTGGCTTGAGCCAATTCTCACAAAGTGCCTACGGTACGATCTTATTCGGAGCGCTATCGGGCGGCATTGGTGCAGAATTAAGCGGTGGAAACTTTTGGCAAGGTGCAATAGTAGGGGGTGTTGTTGCTGGGTTGAATCATGTGATGCACTCCATCAAAAGCCCTTCTAACGCTTTTGAACAAACAGAAAATGTTGGAACCAATTTACAAGACCTTGGTGATCCACCGTATATGTACGACGGTAAGACGTATAAAACGAAAGCCGATTTATATGGCGCAATACTGGTGGATCAAGCTGCTGAACAATTTGGAATTAAAGATATCGTATCTTTAGCGGCAGCTTTGGATTACCGAGGGTTGTTAAGTAAACCTTTTGTTATGGAAGGTGCTTCCAGTAAAACATCTTTTGCTTCTAAATATGGTGCTAAAATTTTGCCGCAAAATATGCCTGTGAGACTTCCCACTCATATAAGTAAAGGAACGTTGAGATACACCAAGGTTTTTGGACGGTTTTTGGGTAGAATGGCAGGGCCTATAGGTTGGGGAATATTAGCCTATGATGTAGGCATGACACTCTATAACACACAAATTATATATAATGGTATTATCGATGGAAAATAGAAATTACAGTATTGTTATAAAATATATATCAAAGGAATTTGGTATTAAAGAAAGTAAATTAGGAGCTTATACGTCCCTTTCCGATTTAGGTTTGGATGGGGATGATGTTCTAGACTTTTTGCTTGAATTTTTTGATTTCTTCGAAATTGAATATGAGGATACAAACTACAAAGCATTTATCCCCCGAGAAGGGGGGGGGATAGGCAAAACTTTGTCAAGTATATTTAATAGAAAAGTGAGGCGATCTGATAATGAGATTTTTATAGAGGATTTGGTGATATCGTTGGATAAAAAGAAGTGGTGTAAAATTTGGATTAGCTAAAGAGTAGACTTCAACCAAATATTTTATTAAGTTTCGGGAGCAGATGACGGATTAACAAATGCTGTTAAACCCTATTTCCAATATCAATCACGTAACAAATTTACATCATGGTAAGGCAAATAGTTATTATACTTTTATGCATCGGTATCTTTTCCTCTTGTGCGCCAACACGAAGATTGAGAGACGGTCAGAAAATAATGGTCAAAAAATATCGTAATATCGATAAATTTGATCCTTCAATTTACGAGGAGATAGACACTAATTATTTTTATCAAAAAGTTGGAACTTGTTACGCCGACCGCAAGGTTAGAAATATTAAAGACTTCAAGAAAAAAGAATCGAGACTGAGGATTAAATTCTACCCGGGCGGTTATTTGCGTTTTTTAGCCTTTTCTGGAATGCCTGAGGGGCCTGATCCAGAAGATAGTGGGGAAAGGGGAGTTATTTATAAAAAAGGTGATAAAATAAAAATTGATACGCAATCTGCTACAGATGTTGGTAGTCTTTACAAACAAACCTTTGAAGTAATAGTGGATGGGGATAAAATTTATCTGGTTGAGAGATTATTTGGAATGTCGTGGGGCTGGTCATCAAATCCACTATGCTTTGTATATGAAAAAGCAGAAAAGGTTCCTGAGGATTGGAAAAAATACAAGCCGGATTGGTAATTGCATTCTAGTAATGTCAAGCAATATGCGTCACCGACTATTCCATCGCTCATCCTTTCCGTCCTTTGCCCGGACAGGGCTTTCCTTTTGTAGGGCAAAAGGAACCAAAACCCCGTCGCTTGAAACCTTTGCAGGGATGGCTTGTGCTCTTGAAAGTAAAAAGTAAAAAATAAAAAGTAAAAAACAATACGTAATAAAATGTACACACAGTACCATTTCTATATACTAAGTACTCAATACTACAATCTATAAAAGAGGCGACATTTCGGTTAAAGATGTGCAGTGCAATTGTAACGTCACCATCGGCAACAAAAGCGATTGAGCAGTCTGATCGCTGCATGTCCCGGGTAGGGACATAGCGGTGGAATTTTTAGTTCGGCTATTTCCGGTTTTTTAGGAAGTTTAGGAGCTTACGGTTGGGGAATATTAGCCTATGATGTAGGCATGACGCTTTATAACACACAAATAACATACAATGGTATTATCGACGGATAATAGAAATTACAATATTGTTATAAAATATATATCAAAGGAATTTGGTATTAAAGAAAGTAAATTAGGAGCTTATACGTCCCTTTCCGATTGAGGTGTGGATGGGGATGATGTTCTAAATTTTTTGCTTGAATTTTTGATTTCTTCGAAATTGAATATGATGATACAAACTACAAACCATTTATCCCGCAGGAAGGGGGATTTTTAGGCAAAACCTTGTTAAGTATATTCGATAGAAAAGTGAGGCGAACTGATTGCGAAATCCTCATAGAAGATTTGGTGACATCGTTGGATAAAAAAAGTGGTGTAAAAATCTGGATTAGTGAAACAGATAGCGTAGTGGGTAATGCGTATGGGTAGCGCAAGAAGTTCCTTGTTCTTATTTATTGAAAGTTGAGAGTTACCTTACATGAATAATGCTTTAACGCGGCATGCGGCAGCATTTGTATAGTTTTCGCAATTATACTTCCTTAACGCGGCATTCGTCAGATGACAACCGAGGTAGTCAACATGTTGGAAAGCAAGTTTCCGTTATTCGAGAGCAGCGTTATCTGCTTTTACGTAGGAGAGACGGTCAATTGATGTGGTTGTTAGGCTACATATTGAATTTTTATCGAAATTAAGTTTCTTTTCGATGTATCATTTCTCTTTACTTTAGTAGGCAGTTTACGGGCTGCGATCTTATGCTTATCAATATTGCTATTCGGTTGAAATTAGGGAAGCAGCGGTTGAATCAATTTATTTATGCTAATACGTATTGTAATCTTGTCTCTTTATATGACGTTAATCTCTTGTACTAGTCGATTAGAGTTTACATATAATGATGCGGTGAGAAATCAGTTAACGTATTTTTTTGAGCCTAATAACGAGTCAATGCGTTTTTATCATGATATAGAAAATTCTGAAATATCAGGCTATTTCACTCCCATTAATAAGCTTAATTATTTTATGAACGCAGATAGTCTTGCAATGAGAGAGAACTGGAAAAAGATTGTTAATGATAGCGATAAGAAGATATACATCCAAGATTTGGGCAATGGCGATTATTCTATCTGTACTTTACATAGTACTGGCAATATGGTTCATTTACGGATTCTTACTCTTTAATTTTAGGCATAGGTTGCACAAGAGTTTCGGACATATTGTAAAACCCTATATAAAGCACTAACCTATGGCAAAACGAACCGTATTCGTGATCTTTCCCCGGCTAATCAGGCTGTCGAAAATGGAGTTTCGGGCTTCCTATTTATGCGAGCGACTGGTCTATGCAAAAATTTAATCTGACATTTGATAAACAAGAAAAACATAAAAATGACTACTGAAGATATTACTAACCTCGTGGAATTTGAGTTAAAAAATCAAGAATTCGGGGTAACCGAACAAATCTTGGAAATTCATTCCCCAGCTTTGTTAGAAAATAAATTGCAAATTGCTAATGTTGCTTTCAAAGGAGATGCTGTTAGCGTGTTTATTCCGATTGAGGGTGAGCATTTCTATCTGGTGTTTTATATAGATACGGAAAAACGTGAAATCACAGGTATTTCAACGGAACCCTACATTTCAGTTTATTTCAAGGCGACATCGAAAGAATTAAGTGCGTCCGAACTAAATGGCTACACAAATCTTGAGTTGTCAGAAAGTTGGAATAAGGGTGACAAAAAGCCATCGGAACGCGCTTTCTACTCCGTTAGCGGTATTATTATTGAACCAAATACAAAACCCAACGATTTTGAGACTAAATTCAAGGAATTAATTTCCGAACTTAAGAAAGATAAGGCAGGCGTTCAACAGCTTGCTAAGTTTGCTGATGGATACATACAGGTGGTAATGGATTTTCATAATGGGAACGGAATACTAGGAGGGCCGAATTTGAATGAGGCGAATATTAGAGATTTAAACGATTTAGGTTTGTCCATAGACTTCGCTTTTTATGCGTCTGGACGCTCTTATAAATCATAGAAAAAGTGGTGAATGCTTTTTCTTTGATCAATGCGTCGAGAAACATAAGTCAAATGGAAGCAACTGCACTTTCCTTTATTAAATGAAATGTCGCATTTGAAGGGGTAATGCGTATTGTGTATTGCGAAAAGTGCAGGTATTCTATAGTTGTCGCTTCTGACCATTATTAAACGCAATGTCGCGTCAGTTTTGTTGCGTCTGTCGTCATTGGCCTTCGCACTATCCAATAAGGATGCAACTAAAATAAGCGACGGGGTTTTGGTTCCTTTTGCCCTACAAAAGGAACGCCCTGTCCTGGCGAAGGACGGAAAGGCTGTGCGATCGACAAACTGTTTAACATGCAAAACTCTACCTTTAGAATATTAATCGAACTGTCGCATTTGAAGGGGTATTGCGTAATGCGTATTGTGTATTGCGAAAAGTGCAGGTATTCTACAGTTATCGCTTCTGACCATTATTAAACGCAATGTCGCATCAGTTTTGTTGCGTCTGTCGTCATTGGCCTTCGCACTATCCAATAACGATGCAACAAAAATAAGCGACGGGGTTTTGGTTCCTTTTGCCCTACAAAAGGAACGCCCTGTCCTGGCTAAGGACGGAAAGGTTGTGCGATGGACAGACTGCTTAACATGTAAAACTTTACCCTTACAAGTCATGTTTTGCTGCGGTATTTGTATAATACAAATTCCTTAACTACAAATGATTCGACCTAAAATTACAGACCTATGCGACAATGCAAAAAAAGCTCCCCGGCACATGCAGCACCGGAGAGCTTTTTTAAGGTGTCTTGCGCAGCAAGACGCCCGAATGTTCAGCTTGCAGGAATTATCTTACAACCCGTACATTTTTTGCGTTGATTCCTTTCTTTCCTTCTTCAGTTTCATATTCAACCGTATCGTTTTCACGAATGTTTCCTAATAAACCTGTAGAATGGACAAAAATGTCTTTGCCACCATTGGAAGGTGTGATAAAACCAAAACCCTTTGTTTCGTTGAAAAATTTAACTTTGCCTTGTTGCATGTTCTTAAAATTAGTAAATAAAGCTTTTTTTATTGACGTAAAATACGTTAAAATGTTCAATCTACAATTTTTATTCCAAATAGTAAAATAAAGTAAACTTTCTTTGGTCGTGTTCCCCCGACTTGCGCTGTCGTCGGTAATTCGTCTAAACAATCTGCTTTACCAACTGTTTCTTAGATGTATGGAATGGAAAGAAAGATTATGGGGCTTTAATGTCCTTTACGGTTTTTATGAAAACCCACAAATATTCAATTTCGAATTTAATGCCGAACGATTGATCGTGCGCAATTTGGCGCTCCGAACCGCCAATAGAGATATGTACAAAGATTACCTATATGATAATTATCCCTTTCATCTGAAAACGGAGCTTAAAAAGTTTGATCGTGTTGCCAAAAATTTATTGAAGCTTACCGTTGCCGATGCGATTCGTTTCTTCAAAAAGAAGAAGGTTAATGTTGTTTGCTCCGATTTAGATTATCGTGAGGAGTCTGCCATTTTCACGGCAATGCGTGTTGAAGAGAGCGAACTCAAATCGTTTATGCACAATGTGGATGGGCGTCTGGTCGAAAACCACGTCGTGCCCGAGCAAGTGATTGACCGCGCGTTTCTATGGATAGACGGCTCGGAGTTGCCCAATTTTGCTGTGTAGAATTTCGGACAGTTCATGATTTTATCAGTCATCTTCTCATAAGTGCTGTTATTTTTGAAATAAAGGTAGCCTTAAAAATACTGCCCCATTGCTTATACCCTTGTTTTACACCTTATTTATTTAGCAAAATTTTTATATTTATTATTTTTTGTCGTAATTTAGTGACTTATTATTGCCGGATTTGCTATGAAAAGTGAGGACATTATTTACACGCTGATTGCCGCTGTGGTCGTCAGCAAGATCATTATTGGCTTCTTAATATTTTATCTGTTAAAGCGCAAGCGTGAGTTGCACTTGGAGCGGGCCAACTTGTCTACCACCAATGGGGAATTGCAAAATCACATAACCGTTATCGAGGAGCAACAAAAGGAATTGTTATCGGCAGAAAATTTCAAACTGAAAATCCTTTCCTTAGCATCGCATGATTTAAGAACCCCTTTTCAGGAGTTGCTCATCCTATTCGAACATGTAGAAATCTTAGGCTTGAGCGAGCGAGAGTTTAAGGAAGTTGTAGCGGATATCAAATACAAAGCCAATGTATCGAAAGGTATGTTGGATAATGTCCTGATTTGGACTGCCGGCCAGTTACGTAAAAGAGAGTATTCCGTAATTCGTTTTTCGCTTCTGGAACAGGTGCGGGCTACCACAGATCTTTTCGGTATACAATTACGGACGAAAGAATTGGTATTGGACTGCCGTGTAGAACCATCGACGACGCTTTTTGGAAACGTAGAGATATTCAATTTCGTGTTGAGGAATTTATTGAGTAATGCCATCAAGTATAGCCATGTCGGTGGTGTAATCGAGGTGGGTGTCACGGAAGAAGATAACCAAATTATCAGTTTCTATGTGCGAGATTTTGGGAAAGGAATGGATGCTGATCAATTAGCCAATTTGCGCGTTGGTGAGGCAGTATATAGTCAAATGGGTACCAAAGACGAAATGGGTGCCGGGCTAGGACTTTCTTTGTGTAGAGACCTTTTAGCGAAAGTCGGTTGGTATCTTTCCGCAGAAAGCGAACTCGGAAAGGGGAGCTGCTTTACGCTGGTACTTAACGCAGAATCAGCTCGTAACGTAACAAATCTTGGTCGTGACCGCTTCCAGTCGAAAGTAAGCTAATATAACCGATCTTTATCGGGTTACCGATTACCAGCGACGCGAAACGCGAAATAAATATATGAGGCCAACTATAGACAATAAGTTAAAAATGAAAATAAACCCAAGCAAATAGATGAATGTCGATGGGTCAAGAAGGTAATAGATAATAAGTAATGCAACAACACCAATAGAAGATAGTATCCCTATTTTAATATATTTTTTTTGTTGTGCCGAGCGATGAGATAAACGTTCCTTCTGCTTCTCTTTTCCTTTTGCTAATATTGCTTCCACTGCTGAAAATTGTCTGTTGTTTCTTAGGTCTTTATCCTGATGTGCATAATTCAAAAACTATGTTATGACAAATGCAGGTACAACAGCTCTCACAAATACTATGCCCAATTATTTAATTTCAAATTTTGTACACTATATAGTTGATATTCGCCTTAGTAGGCGAATCCATTTCGTAAGGTTAGGCATCGAATATATTTCGGTGCATACGCACCTGTTTAGCATTACCTTATTTCTACCGTAATTACTTGTGATTGAAATCAGTGAGATTGACAATATTCTTTATTTTTTCATCCAGTTCTCGCGTCGATAATTTGAGCATTTCAAGTTCCTCAGGTACTTCGTTTCCAAATTTTCCAGATAGGTATTCGACGATGCCCAATATGGAGGATACAGGCCTTCGAAGATCATGCGATTGGTAAAAGGCTACCTGTCTGAGATGCTCGTTTTGCTGGGTCAGCTGCGCCTCCTGCTTCACATTTTTCGTGATGTCCAGGGCATTGCAGGAAACGCCTATTATTTCGTTTTCGGGATCAAGCGCTAACTCGAAATAAACAAGCCAATGCGTATTGGCGACCTCATTCACTACTTGCGTTTGTATAACATGGGATTCGCCATTCAGGGCACGGCTGTAGCTATCAACGAATTTCGCACCGGTATCTTTCTGAATGTATGCTCGAATATCATCGCCTTCTTGGGGTGTCGTCTTAAAATTGTCCCAGACAAGCTTAGCGAAAATGGAGTTAAAGCTTATGATGCGAAATTCTTTATCTAATAATAAATGAATGACCCATTTGCTTTCAAAAAATGATTTGAGCTGTATTTGTGATTTCCGAGCATCTTCCAACTTTTCTTTCAATAACATAATGCTGGCTTGCAGTTCGAAAAGCTGAACGATTTGTTTTGCAAGTATGGACAACATCGATACCTGGGTCTCCGTTAGGGTCAGTGAATGATCATCGAGTACACACAAGCTTCCTACATGATGTTCATCATGCGTTAATAACGGCACACCCGCATAGAAATGTATAGAAGGAATCTCCGTCACAAAAGGATGATTCGAAAATTTGGGGTCTGCGTGAAGATCTGGCACCACAACGGGGTGAATGCTATCTGCCGTGAGGCTAAAAAATAAATCATCCCAGGGCACTTCGCCGCCTGCCACGCTCCAATTGTACCGATAATGGTGCTTCACCGCATCGAGGATAGTGATTGATGCGATTTTAGCGCCACATATTTCGGCAGCGAGCTGTACGAGATCACGCACCTCCTTTTCATTTTCGAACTCAATACTCAGAAAACGATCTAATGCTTGTAGCCGTTTTATCTCTCTTAGTGGCATAGTACTTCTATTATATCCTTCAAGCGCCGCTCAGCAGCGTTCATTATCGGATCGATGGAAGGCTAGTTTCCAAATGCGTCTTTAAAGATGCTGTCGAAAACAGATGGGCTAATCGGTTTCTTCAGGTAATCTTTTACCAACGATTTGGACAAGCTCTGCTCGCGGTCATCCGAAGCAATGGAAGAACTAACCATATACACATGGCTTTCGTTAAAAATAGTCATACGTTCCATATTGTCTACCAGCTCCCATCCATCCATTAAGGGCATATTGATATCAATCAACATTAATTTCGGGACGCGATCGAGCGTCTCTGGCATTTCCTGAAAATGCTTCATCGCATCTGCGCCATTGTTGAAAAAAAGCAACTCAACATCGCTAGAGCAATTCTTTAAATAGGTTCTGCACAAAAACTGGAAAACCGGGTCATCGTCAACAACACTTATCAACATATGTAAATAAAATATTCATTTAGTTAAAATAGTAAAATTATCCCATAATCAAATTAACGGCTCAATAATACGAAAAAGATGATTAAAATGTGCCTTAGTAACAATAATATCAGAAAAATAATGCCATCGAACTAGACCCCTCATAGCGTAACAACCCGTTAAATTTTGTAACGTATTTCAAGCTTAATTGTTTTTAATATCATCGAATGATTAGCCAATAAATTGGATTTTTTAAAAATATGTAAAGAAAAGTTTACATTTATACCTGTATCCGATTCTAAAGATCTGTAATTTAAAGTAATTTGATATTCCTATAAGTATTTCAAAATTGCACTGCGTTTCTAAGCTTACCGCGAACCATCATCTTAGACGTTTTTACGCGCTTGTCGTTATTTTTTTATGTACTATCCTCTGTTATCTGTATCATCATCGCTGTACGATAATAAGCTTTTAAAAACCTTAATGATAAAATCAGAAATATTTGTCAATATTAGGGAATAAAAGCCGGCAAAAATAAACTTAAGTAGGAGATTTTACTATATTTGGGCATAATTTAGATTTAGTTTAAATAGTTACCTTGGTCCTATGATAAAAAGATACATGTTATCTGCGCTGCTACTGAGCGCGCTATTCGGTAAAGCACAACAAACGACATTATTAACTGCAGATTTTTGGAAATCGAAACCTTCGTTGGTTCAGGTGAAGGCCGAGATCGAAAATGGAAGCAGCCCCTCGCAGCCAAATGCGGCATCTTTCGATCCCGTGACGATGGCTATTATGAATAAGGCGTCTAACGACGTTGTAAAATTTTTGATCGAGCAAGAGGGTAATGGTGTTTATAAGAAAACCCATCATAGCCGTAGCTACTTACACTGGGCTGCATCAAGCGGAAACCTAGAGTTGGTTGAGTATTTGATCAGTAAAGGTTCCGACGTGCATTATCAGGATAGTCATGGCGATGCCATAGCAGCATATGCCGCTTCGACTGGAAATAAAAATACCGCAGTCTTTGATGCCTTATTCGCTGCTGGCGTTGATCCAAAACAACGTTATGAGGGCGGAGCCAACCTACTATTACTGGCCGTTCCGGCTGATAAGGATTTATCCGTAACGAAATACTTTTTGAACAAAGGGCTTTCGTTGGAAGCTACCGATGACTATGGCCGTACCGCCGCAGACTATGCCGCCAAGCTAGGTGATATGGAATTGGTACAAAAGCTGATGGATAAGGGCGTGCGTCCGACCGATAACGCACTCTTCTTTGCTGCTCAAGGTTCAAGACAAACCAGCAATGGATTGCCAGTTTACAAGCATTTGATCGAAAATTTAAAATTAGACCCAACCGCAAGCAACAAAGATGGTGCTACAATTCTCCACCTGTTGGTTAGAAGGCCAAATATAGAGCTGATAAACTACCTGATAGCGAAAGGTGTAGACCTTCAAAAAGCCGATAACGAGGGCAACACTATTTTAATGAATGCGGCAGCGGGTCATGATGTCGACTTGGTCAAGTTGCTGCTTTCCAAAGTGGAAAATGTGAATGCGCAAAATGACAAAGGCGAATCGGCACTAACGCGATCCATAGCGAATGGTTCGGCACAGATAGCTTCCGTTTTGCTTGAGCATGGTGCCGACATTCATGTTCTGGATAAAGATGAGAAAAATCTAGCCTACTACTGGTTCAGCTCATTTAGAGATATGAGCCAAAACCCAGGCAATGGGGGAAGAGGCGCTGCTGGTGACGACTTTGAGGAGAAACTTGCCCTTTTTAAGCGCAACAATTTCTCCGTTATTGAAAGCCAGAAAGACGGAAGCTCGCTATTTCACATTGCTGTGGCAAAAGAAAACCTTTCGCTGGTAAAAAAAGCTGCTGAACTAGGCGCTGATGTCAATTCGCAAGATCAGGAAGGCACGACTGCATTGCATAAAGCCGCGCTTATTGCAAAAGACGATACGATACTAAAGTCGTTGATTGCGTTGGGTGCAAAAAAGGATCTTAAAACAGAGTTTGAGGAGACGGCATTTGATCTCGCGCAAGAGAATGAATTTTTAAGTGGTAACAGTATTTCTTTAGACTTTCTAAAATAACGATATGATGAATGTATTGAGAATTGGGGTGTTATTGACGTTTTCTTTACTGTGCTGTAAGGCTGCTGTAGGGCAATCGAGTCGATATAAGTGTATGGTGCAAATGAATAGTTACGAAGGTGAGGCAGCTTATGTAATCATCTCGTTAATAAGTCCGAATGGTGCTTACGAAAAAACACTGTCTGTCCTCGGAACGGATAAACAATGGTACAATACGTTGAAGGAATGGTATAAATTCCAAACAAAATCCAAGGAAAAGCTAAGTGCCGTAACGGGTGCTTCCGTAGGCGGGGGAGATCGCGCGGTGCGTACCCTCGTGATTGATGATGCCAAATTGAATAAAGGCTATACCTTGCGTTTTGAGTCAGCCGTGGAAGAACAGAAGTACCATGTGAAAGATGTAGAAATTCCACTAACCACCGAAGCCGTTACCGCTCGCGCGACAGGGAAGGGGTATATCCGTTTTGTGAAGCTGAATAAGACACCTTAATTGGGTGCCGGAGTAAAATAACAATGACCTTATCCATCTGGCGATATGCTCATTTAGCACTGGCTATCTTATCATCGCTTTTTTTATTTATTCTTGCTATTACAGGCGCCATTTTGGCGCTTGATGCTGTTGTCGAAAAATCGGCAGCTCACCGGGCGCCGAATTTTGACGCGTTAACCCTCGCGGATGTTATACCGGTCATGCGCCAGCAGTATACCGAAATAGTCGAGTTGTCCGTTGACCATAACGGATCGGTTCAGATTGATGCGTTCGATGCAGCGGGCAATGCCGTTAAAGCTTACGTCGATCCCAATACGGGACAACGGCTTGGCGACGTGACGCTAAAGCATGATTTTATGCTAGGCGTTACCGCATTGCATCGCTCTCTATTTTTACATGAAACCGGGCGAATACTTGTCGGGATCGCCTCTTTCCTGCTTTTTTTGATTACCACAAGTGGGTTTGCGCTGATCGTGAAACGACAACAGGGAATCCGTCATTTTTTCACAAAAATCAATCGGGATTTCCTAGCCCAATACCTGCACGTCGTCGTAGGACGATGGAGCTTGCTGCCTATCTTGCTGATCTCGCTCACGGGTACATACCTCTTTTTGGCCCGGATGGATGTGTTTAAAAAGCCCTCGTTAACCGTGACGTACGAGACGAGCAATGCCGATCAAGCGCAGAAGGCGATAGCAGATTTCGACATATTCAAAACCACGAAACTTGCCCAGACAGAGAAAATTGAATTCCCTTTTGTGGAGGATGATCCCGAGGAGTTTTTCTTGCTATCCACAAAGAAAGGTAACTTCACGATTAATCAAATAACGGGAGACGTCGTTGCGCAGGCGAAGTATTCTTCGGGCGTTCTGTTGGAGAAACTGAGTTTGGAGCTGCATACCGGCAGAAGCCATATGCTCTTGGCCATAGTACTTGGCATTGCCTCGCTAAATATCGTATTGTTTATCTATTCGGGCTTTGCCATTACCTATAGACGGACGCGCAATAGCATCAAAAATCGATATAAGGCAGAGGAAGCGTCGATTATACTCTTTGTGGGATCCGAAAATGGAAGTACACTATTTTTTGCGAACCAAGTGCATGGTCAGCTCCTTCAAGCGGGCAAACGATCCATGATTGTGGAGATGAATGCTTACGGTAGGTATCCAAAGGCGACGCATTTTATCTTTTTTACATCAACTTTTGGTTTAGGTGATGCACCAACGAATGCAAACAAGTTTTTAACACGCTTGTCGTCGTTCGAGCAACAACAAGAGGTCTCTTTTTCTGTTGTAGGTTTTGGATCGCGATCGTACTCCAATTACTGCGGATACGCGATTGACGTCGATAGTATGCTGGAACAGCAGTCTTGGGCTAAGCGTTTTCTACCGCTCGCTACGGTCAACGATCGGTCGGCGGAAGAATTTGTTGGCTGGGCGACCCAATGGTCGGAAAAAGCTGCGATAGCGCTGCATACAACGCCTGCGGTCTACCAGTCGCAGGTAACAGGCTTACGGAAAATGAAGGTGGTCGAAAAGACCGCCGTTACAGCCGATAATCAAACGTTCAAGATCGTGCTAAAGCCCATTGCAAAAGCCCACTTTTCATCGGGCGATCTTTTGGGAATTTTTCCAACAGCAACGCAAGATGAACGATTTTATTCCATTGGAGCGTACAAAGGCATGGTGCACCTGCTCGTTAAACTGCACGCGCAAGGGTTGGGGTCTAATTTTCTGTACGGACTAGCACTGGGCGAGGTTATTCCGGCGCGAATCCTCAGCAATGCACACTTCCATTTTCCGCAACATGCGCCCCGTGTGTTGATGATAGCTAATGGCACGGGCATAGCCCCGTTTCTAGGTATGATCATGAGCAACAAACGGGCTGTGGAAAGCCATTTGTATGTAGGCTTCAGGCAACATAATGCCATGGCAGCATATTACGAAGGATTTGCGGATACGGCCATTGGCCAAGGAAAGCTAACAAGCTACGCTGTAGCATTTTCCAGAGAAAAGGAATCGCAGTATGTAATGGATCTCATCAATCGCGACGCACCTTTCGTTATGGATCTGTTGGAAAGCGGAGGTGTCATTATGATTTGTGGATCGCTAGCGATGCAACAAGATGTGGAAATGCTGTTGGAAACGCTCCTGCTTATCCATAGACAGCCTGCTTTAGCGAACTATAAACAACGAGGACAGCTATTAGCAGATTGCTATTAAGGCGTAATGTACAACGTAAATATCTTGATGAAAGCCATAGTTCATATGCTCAGCGCCGTCTTTTTGGTCGGCTGCCTGTCCATGTCGGTTCGCGCGCAGGTGACCGTGACTCGCACAGCAACACTCATGGGTTCCAGGTTTGAGTTTACCGTGATAGAAAAGGATAGTATGCTTGCCCAGGAAAGAATAGCGGAAGCTATGGCGGAGGTGAGCAGAATCGAAAACCTAATTTCTGAATGGCAACCCCACACGCAAATTTCAGAAGTAAATCGGCATGCGGGCATTCGTGCCGTTCAGGTAGATCGGGAAGTTTTTGATCTAACAGCTAGAGCAATCCAGTTTTCGAAATTGACACATGGTGCGTTTGATATCAGTATCGCGGCTATGGACCACATCTGGCGATTTGATGATACGATGGAAGCGTTGCCCACAGCAGAAGCCATCAAGAAATCCGTAGAAAAGGTGGGGTTCCAAGACATTATTTTAGACAGCGTGGCCTGCACCATTTTTTTGTCAAAGCTGGGGATGAAAATAGGGTTTGGCTCGATTGGGAAAGGCTATGCTGCAGACAAGTGTCGAACGTTGATGAAGATGAAAGGCGTGGTGGGAGGCATCATCAACGCGTCGGGCGACATTGCGACCTGGGGAAATCAGCAGCATGGAGAGGCTTGGCTAATTGGCCTGAGAAATCCTTTTAAGCAGCACAAAATGGTTAAGCGGCTTAAGATGCGTGAGCGTGCTGTCGCTACGTCCGGAACATATGAGAAGTATGTGGAGTTTGAGGGGAAAAGGTATGCGCACATCATCAATCCGAAAACAGGCTACCCGAGCACAGGGCTGGTCAGTGTCACGATCTATGGTCCATCGGCCGAGTTTGCCAATGGATTAAGCACCTCGATTATGGTCATGGGCGTAAAAGCTGGAAAGAAAGTTCTTCGAAAGTTTCCGCATTACAAAGGGATTTTCATCACCGACGACGGCAAGGTTTTGCGATAATAACACAGGTGAAAATCACGCGTTAGGGCAGCTTCCTTTCGTTATGTTTTAATGCTTGATGAGGGGCGCTATCAGGCAAAAAATATGACTTGTTCCACTCAAAACCGATTGAAAATCTCTCCTGCAAACAGGTCAACGAAGCATTTTCAACGCTGTCAAAAAAATAGGGCAACGCGCATTTTATACGGGTTGAGATGGAGTGAGTTTAGTATTTAATGTTTAGCTTTGCTTTTCATTGGAACACTAATAACCTTTTTTGTGGCACTGATATTTAAAGATGGCCGTCCGGTAGTGAGGTTGCGTGCGTTTCGCGCAATTGATGATCCAGAAACCTGCGAGCGTTTTATAGAAGGGCACGCGCGGGTTTTAACCGCTATAGGCGTGCAAAAAGTTACCTCGTCAAAGAACGACTGGATGTATAATCCAGCTGCGTTTGTATTGATCGTTGAATCATTAGATGGAGAAAATGTATTCGGCGGGGTTCGAATACATGTTTCAGGAGGCAGTGAACCCCTGCCCATCGAACAAGCAACCGGCAATATGGATGCCGACATCTATGAGCTCGTGTACAGACATGCTTTACAGGGCACGGGCGAGGGATGCGGCTTGTGGAATTCACGCGAAATAGCAGGATACGGAATTGGCAGTATTTTTCTAACAAGAGCTGGCGCAGCTATTGCCACTCAAATTGGCATTACTTCTTTGTTTGCCCTCTGTGCACCCTACACGGTCAAATTGGCCGAAAGCGTGGGCTATCGAATCGATACCAGCGTAGGAAATAACGGTACGTTTTATTATCCGAAACTGGATCTTATTGCAACCGTTATGATTATGCACAATCTGGATACACTAAGCGAGGCCGATCAGGAAAATAAAGATGCTATTTCATCCTTGCGAAGTAATTCTAACGTGGTGCGCATTGAAACGTTGCGAAATAAGGAAATTGAAATCCATTATCAAATCGATATTCCAAATCTTGATCAATGGAATTTGAACCAAGTTATTGAAAACTTAAAACTTATTCCCAAAGACTTCGAGGCAGATGATACCAACCTCAATATATTATGACGGATACAAAACACTATGGCGCCGCTTACCTAAGCGATACGGGCAATTTCTTAAAGCATATCAAGACACAGTCTTACCAACCTTTTGCAGCCGTCCAGGCGGGCGTCGTTCTTGATCTGGGTTGTGGTACCGGGATGGATGCGATCAACCTTGCCGATATGTTGAAAGGCCGTGCCGAGGTGGTCGGTGTGGATCACGATGCCGCCCTGATCGAAAAGGCGATGGCCGATGCCGCTGATCGGAAAAATATTCGTTTTGTAAAAGGCGAAACACAGCAGTTAGCCGAGCAAGACCATTCCGCTGCGGGTGTGCGCATGGAGCGCGTTGTGCAGCATCTTATCGAACCCGACCGTACATTTGCGGAAGTATATCGGGTTTTGCAAGCGGACGCTCCATTCGTCGTTGTAGAAACGATCTGGAACAGCTTGAACCTCTATGCTGGCCTGGTAGAAACCGAACAGAAAATTCGAAATTATCTAGTCGATACCAAAGTAAACAATGGGTTTGCAGGCAATAAACTCACCACAGATCTTGCTCGGCATGCGTTCAAAAATATAAGTATCGATACCTATTGCATGGTCGTTCGTTCCTTGGAAGAGGCAAATCGCTATTTATTTTTGGAACGGATTTTTTCCGAAATGCAGGAAAACGACGCGCTGACCGCACACGAAGTAGCTGAATTTTCCAAAGGGTTGCAGGCTGCCGATCGGGGAGGCTACTTCCTAACGTCCATGAACATTGTCATCGCGAAAGCGACGAAATAATCGCGGTAGGATGAAATTACGTAGTTGGATACTTTTTTTACTGGTATGTCTTGCGACGTCCTGCTCGACGAGCTCTTCCCTGCGGTTTGATGGCGTGCACGATGATCCCTTTATAACAAAGGAAATCGCCTTATACACCGGTAGCAGTAAGACCTTTCCTGAAATTCTTAACGATAATACATTTAAAAATTTCGAAAATGAGGTGCCAAATCTAGGCATATCCAATACCGATAAGTGGTTAAGGTTAACGGTCAATAATTCCGGCGAACGGGAACGATTTCTGCTTGAAATTGCGTATCCGCTATTGGATGAGGTCGAACTCTACTCGCCGGTAGGAAATGGCAAATACGCGCCAACAAAGCTTGGCGAACACGCCGTGTTTTCAGAAAGAAAGTATAAAATGCCGAGTTATCTGTTTGACCTCACTATTCCGAAAAATGAACAGCGAGTTTTTTATGTAAAGGTTCGAAGCACCGAACAAATTATACTTCCTATCTACATCAGAAGCCGGCTTTCCCAGGTTTTTCATGCCAATAAGGACAATTTGGTTAGCGGGGTTTACATCGGCATCGTGTTTATCATGGCCATCTATAACCTGTTTCTTTTCTTCTCCGTACGCGACCGTGGTTACCTCTATTATGTTGTTTATGTGGTTTGCGCAGGCATCACGCAAATGGCAATCAAGGGCTACAGCTTTCAGTATCTTTGGCCATCTTGGCCCGATTTTGCATCCGTAGGTCCCGTACTGTTCGGCTGCTTATCCGGATTAAGTGCCCTCTTATTTGCAGATTCCTTTCTGCAACTGCAACGCAATGCCCGTCGAGCCCGTCGAGTGTTCCGGGTGTTTATTGTGCTGTTTATCTCCAGTGCGCTCATGGCTATCATCGGGCTGAAGCAAACGGCTTTTTTAGCGATGCAAGTTACGACGGGCCTTGCTTCAATTTTCGTGCTGTATGTCTCTTACCGTGTCATGATACGTGGTTACCGGCCCGCAAAATATTTCGTTTTTGGCTGGACAGCGCTTCTTACCGGCTCGGTCATCTTTTTATTAAAAGACTACGGCATTTTAAATTACAACGATTTCACCAGTAATGCCGTACAAATTGCATCCGTGATCGAAATGGCTTTGCTTTCTTTCGGTTTGGCTTATAGCATCAATATGTTAAAGCAGGAAAAGGAGATGTCGCAAGCGCGGGAGCTGGCTATCTCTTTGGAAAACGAACGATTGATTCGCGAGCAAAATGCGTTTTTGGAATCGAAAGTGGAAGAGCGAACCGTGGAATTAAGAAGTTCAAATGAATCCTTACGCGATACGTTGCAGCATTTGAAAGAGACTCAATCGCAACTTGTTGAGGCCGAAAAGATGGCCTCGCTGGGACAACTCACGGCAGGTGTAGCCCACGAAATCAATAACCCGATCAACTTCGTCACCTCCAACGTCGCTCCATTAAAGCGCGATATCAAAATGATTTGGGAAACCTTGGATTTTGTGGAAGAGACGGCATTTCAAGACGGTTTATCTTTGGAAGAACGAAAAAAACGCGTACAGTCTTTCAAAGATGAAATGGACATTGATTATTTGAAGACCGAAGTAGAGTTTTTGTTAAAAGGTATGCATGACGGTGCGCACCGGACAGCGGAAATTGTGAAAAGCTTACGGATTTTTTCGCGGGTCGATGAAGATACGGTCAAGTTTGCTGATCTTAATGAAGGGCTGGAATCTACCATGGTCATTTTAAGCAGCTTGATGCGCGAAGGAATTGAGGTCGACAAAAAATATGGCGATTTACCCAAAGTAGAATGTCACGCCGGTAAGCTAAATCAAGTTTTTTTGAATATTTTAACAAATGCCGTCTACGCCATCAATAAAAAGTTTGATAGCAACCCCGGCGGTAAGCTGCAAATCGAAACAGGTATTCATGAAGATAGCCGTTACATTTTCATCCATATTGTGGATAATGGTATCGGAATACCCAATGACATTCGCGAGAAAATTTTCGAACCATTTTTTACAACAAAAGACGTGGGAGAAGGCACCGGATTAGGTATGTCAATCGCTTACAATACAATAGCCAAGCACCATGGCAGGATTCTTGTCGATTCAGAAGTAGGGCGAGGAACCACCTTTACTTTACTGCTTCCTATTGAGCAGAATAATTTATAAAAGGACTCCTAAAACCCCACAAATATGATTAACTTCGTTTACACGCTCACCACGTAAACATTTTAGCGTTGTTGGATTATGCAAAAAAAGATACAGGTATTATATATTGATGATGAAATAAATAATTTGGTTGGTTTTAAAGCCAATTTTAGATATCAATATGATATTTACATTGCATCTAGCACGCGGGAAGCAGAAACTATTTTAGCGGAAAATCCAGAAATCCGAATCATCTTTTGCGACCAACGTATGCCAGACGAGCTCGGCGTGAGCTTTTTACAGCGCATCAAGCGGGATTATCCCAGGCCAATACGCATTTTGTTGACAGCTTATGCAGATATGGAAACGGTGGTTGATGCTGTTAACAAAGGGCATATATTTCGGTTTGTACGCAAACCTTGGATGGAGGAAGAAATCATCTCCTCTATTGAAGAAGCTGATCGATTTTATGTGACGAGTTCACTGTTGGATATACAAAACGAGCAGTTGCAGAAAGCTTACGATGAGCTGGACAAATTTGCCTATAGCGTGAGCCATGATCTTCGCGATCCCTTGTCCGGTGTACTATCTGCTGTCAAATTAGCACTGCAGTTTGATCAGGTAGAGCATATCCACGAATTGCTGGGCTTAATGGTCAATTCATTGACCAAGCTTGATGCGTATATCGATAGTCTGCGCGATTACTATTTGCTGCGTAGAGGAGGCCTTACGCTGTCGGATATTAATTTCACGCAACTGTTTGAAGACATTGGTGAGTTTTATAAAGTATCAACCCGGAGCCATGCCGTGATCTTTAATACACGGGTAGAGCAGAATAGTATTTTTCGAAGTGATAAAGTCGTGCTGGAATTAATTCTGCATAATCTGCTCTCCAATGCGTTTAAGTACCAACGACAAGATTTTGCAGGCAAGGAGATTGAACTTGCCGTTAAGGTAGCGAATAGTGAGGCCGTTATCACGGTTCGCGATACAGGCATAGGCATTCCAGAAGAGCACTTGGATGATATATTCACCTTATTTTTCAGAGCGAGCGATCAAGCTCAGGGAATGGGTTTCGGTTTGTATAATGTGCAAAGCGCCTTATTGAAATTGAAAGGCAGTATTGAAGTAGAATCGAAGCTAGGTTTAGGCACGACGTTCAAGGTAATTATTCCGTCCAAGTAAAACCTATTTCCATTTAAAAACGGGTTTATTTGTATATTTTGCCCGTAAACCGGCCTTAAGAAAGTAGTTTTTGACGCAATAAAAATTCGAGTTGCTCATTGGAAACTTCCAGTTTGGAATACGTTTCTAAAATTTGCTTGCGTTCTGCATACAGTTCATACGCACGCTGAATGGTTTGATCCAATTCCTCTTCACTCCATGGTTTATTTAAGTAATGGAATATTTTGCCCTTGTTGACAGCATCTACAACGGCAGCCATATCGGTATATCCTGTAAGCAAGATGCGCATCGGATCGGGATCAATTTTTATGATTTCCTCCAAAAATTCGACACCGGTCATTTCAGGCATACGTTGATCCGTGATGATCACATCAATCGGGTTATTTCGAACGATTTCTATCGCTTTGGCGCCACTAATCGCCGTGAAAACATCATACTTAAGACGGAAAGTCGCCTTAAATGAAATTAAGTTATTCTCCTCATCATCAACGTAGAGAACCTTCACTTTCTTGCTTTTGTCTTCCATAGGATTTCTTCTTTTGTTAAAGTTAGGCAAAAGTAAGGTAATCTTTCCACATAAAAATCAAAAAAAAGGGCATAACAACCGATAGAAACGGTTTCACAGTCTTTATTTTACATCTTCGTATCACGTATAGCAAAACATAGGGTATAGCAGATAGTAAGAGTGGCTCTTATAATAGATTGGTTAAAATTATTTAATCTATTTTCAGCTGCTCTTTGCTGTCATTTGTCTGTGCGCGGATTTTGTCTATAGCATGCTCACGCTTATGCTGATTCCGTTCTTTTCAAGACGAGTACAGTAATTTCCGGCCACATGCCAATACGCCCTTTCAAACCGTGAAAGCCAAATCCTCTATTCACATAAAGGTACTGCTGGCCCTTTTGGTAGAGTCCGGCCCACTGTTTGTAGAAGTACTGAATCGGGCTCCACTTAAATCGCCTTATTTCGAAGCCAAACTGCATGCCGTGTGTGTGACCCGACAACGTGAGTTGAATGGGTTGTTGATGCTGTCTTACTACCTCATCCCAATGAGACGGATCATGGGACATCAAAATATTGAATGACTGGTGGGGCACATTGGCGGTAGCCTTTGCTAAATCGCCATACCGTTGAAAGCCACCTTTGCCCCAGTTTTCAACGCCGATCAAACGAATGCTTTCGCCGTCTTTTCTTAACGTTACGGACTCGTTAAGCAGTAGCCGAAATCCCATCGCACTATGGTTTTGCTTCAGTTGATCCAGGTTTCTACGCTTCGCCATGCTGTTCTCCCAAGCCATATAGTCGCCATAGTCATGATTTCCTAAAATAGCGTATTTTCCATACGGAGCGTCCAGTTGGGCAAAGGTGCTCATCCAAGCCGTCACCTCGGAAGCCGCATTATTCACAAGATCTCCAGTAAAGAGTAACAGATCGCTGCCTTGGGCATTCGCAAGGTTAACGCCGCGTTGGACTTCCCGTTTATTTTTTAAACTCCCCGCATGTATATCCGACAGTTGGGTGATGCTAAAACCATCAAATGATTTCGGTAAATCTGGAAAATAGATTGTGGTTTTTCGGACTTTGTAATGATGTCGGCCTCGCGTTAATCCGAATACAATCAAGCCGAACAGGATTATTGCTAAGGCTACAACTAGCTCACTCACGTAAAGGTTTCGCGCAGGAAATCCATTAAATGCCCGGCCGACGTCTTCCAAAAGCAAGAAAGGAACAGACACTAACTTCGGAACAAAAAAGAGCAGCATGGCTGATATAAACGTTGGAAAATATTTCGCGGTATTCTTCCGCAGTCGCGGGAAAGACAATAAGGCGACGATCGATAGGATCAGCAACAGGTCCAGTGCCCAATATATGTAGCGCAATGCAGCGCTTGAAATAAGCGTTGAAAAAGCCTGATAAAAATAGATATCGCCGAGTAGGAAAAGTATAAAAATGAGTGCAATTCGTTTTGCCATATAGCCTTGTTTTACAACAGTAGACGCATGTGAAGTCGAATTACTTTATATTATTCGCTCTTTACCTCATCCTCCAAAATTTCCTCTTTACGGACGGATGTTTCTGGTTCGAGCGCGTTGATGAGCGCCACGATATCATCCGGTGAGAGATAGAGCTGTGCTATTTTGTTTTTGTAACGCATGGATAGTCCACTATGTCCTAAAATAAATGCTTTTGTTTTGATGATGTAGCTTCCCATACCGCGGTTAACGGCAAAGGTGTCGGCAACACGTTCGGCTTTGCGAACAAAGCGTTTCGATAGCCAGTACAGCAGGCCAAATTTGGCAATACTTAGCGTACTCCGCTGCTCGTAGTCCATCACATGCCCCAATTCATGCCCAATCCATCCGATAAGAACATCATCTTCTATGTGGTGTATCGGCTCGATACTGTGTTGCAATTTGAATACGGGGCTGATCAAAATATCGTACTTTCGTTTGTTTTTCGGCCCTAGTAGGGAGCTTACGACAGGGCGCGCCGCCATAATAGAGCCCTTTAATTTTTGTGTAAAGATAAATCGTACGCAGGTATTTTTCAACTCGGGATAATGCGATAACGCCTTCACGATCTGCGCATCCATCACTTTTGGTATCTGTTTATGGGCACGTAGATCCGTTAAGGATGTACCCAGCGTATTATCTATCATTTCAGAAATCTTTCCCATTCATCTTCGCTTAAGTCCGGTTATAGAACAATGCGCATGATGAAATGGTTGATATTTTTTGTGGATACGCCCGGTTGATGAAACGTTCGTCGCGTTTGATTGATCCGCAATCAAACCTTTGTGGCTTGCTGGCGTTCCCCTAGAAAACAAAACAGCGATATGGAAAATAACGGAAACAATAAGCCAAAGACCCAACAGGAGCGTGGGGTGGCAGAAAATGAAAAAGAAAATTATACATCGGTGTCTTCCGACAAGCAAAGTAAGGCAGATACCGAAGATAAAAAGGACATCAAAGAGACAGATAAAAAAAAGGAGTCGGAGCGTTCTGGAGGCGATTTAGCGGGAAATGCTGCAGGGAATTCCGATTAATAAGTTTTCTATTTATAGCTGCTACACAAGGAGTTGATCAACTATTGCTACATGGTTGATCAACTCAAGCTGTTGCTAGCAGGCAAGCAAAATTTAGCCCTGTTTTGATTCGTTGTTTTTTGTTAATTTGCTATCCTTTACAACACATCATGATGAGGCTTATTTTATTGCTGCTGCTGTTATGTCCAGCTATGTTCGTCAACGGGCAATCTAAAGTGATCCAGGCGAAACGCTATTACCCAGAAGACGCTGCTGAATTCACCAAAAAAACATCGCATAGCTACAACGAGCTCGGCGGATATGAAGCGGCTAAATTTGGTGAAACGACGATGATTATCCGCGCGGTCACCAATTATGGCACCTTTTATTTTGTCTTTAAAAAGAAAAACAAAGACAACGACGAACCGATTAATCGCAACTTGTACGCCTTTATCCTTGTAGAAGACCATGCTGGAGTACTTGAAAAGGTCCGTTTTCAAGACTTTGGAAATCCGCTGTATTGGCCAGCGTTTGATTATGACAATTGTTTGGTCGAAGACGCCGATCAAGATGGCATTCCAGAATTTTATTTGAGCTATATGGGTGAAAGTGATGGGCTTGATGCAAAGCCATACAAGCAAATTGTTTATTTCTTTGGCTCAGCAGTGCCGAAAGCTGGAGTAGTAAAGGCTAAGGCCACCGCTTACTATCCGGCAGGAAATGAGGAGGATGTGTATACGGTTGCGTTTGATAGTGCTTGGCAAAGCATGGCACCAGCGGTAAAGGAGCGCAGCAAAGCGATACTAAACGCACACAAGAAGGCGTACGGCGAAACTTTTTTTTGATAAAAACGCTTAAAATTTCTATAATTATTAGAACTTTGTTCAATACGTTAGGATTATGGATTTTTGGCAGCGATCATCGGGGTGTGGGCATTGCTTGAGCACGGCGCGATGATGGTAAGTGGATTTTTGCTTGCAGTCGTTGTAGGCTTGACATTGGGTTTAATAGGAAGTGGCGGAACCATATTAACCGTGCCTATTTTTGTATACGTAATGGGCGTTGATGCGGTGATGGCAACGACATACGCGCTTTTCGCCGTCGGTGTTACGTCGGTAGTAGGTACAGTTCGTGGCTTTTTCAACAACGAGATAGATCTTCCAGAAGCTTGTCGTTTCGGTATTCCTTCCTTACTTACGGTGTTCCTCACGCGGACGTTTTTATTGCCGCTGGTGCCTGAAACAATCCGATTTGGATCTTTTGAGATACATCAATCAATTGCGTTGATGATTATTTTTGCGCTGATCATGTTTGCTTCGGGGATCTCCATGGTTATAAGCTCCAGTAGCTTGACCGGATACACGTTGGCGGCTGAAAAGTCCAGTGCAGCAAAGACGACCATACTTGCCGTGCTCGTGGGATTGATCACAGGCGTTGCGGGGGCGGGGGGCGGATTCCTGATTGTGCCGGCTCTACTAAGCGTACTCAGGCTCTCTATACGAAAAGCTGTATCCACGTCGTTGTTGATCATTAGTGTTAATTCGCTATTCGGCATGCTGGGCGACATGGAAAAAATAAAGGATTTTGATTGGTTCATTCTTTGCGGATATACCCTGTTTGCGATCATCGGAATCTTTGCCGGATTTTCCCTGTCTGAGAAAGTAAGTAGTTCCGTTTTAAAGAAGGTATTTGGTTATTTTATTATTTGCCTGTCCATATTTATCCTTTGTAAAGAGTTACTTTTATCCGTATAGCAGGTGTTCGTAGGATCGTAATCATTTATTTCATTGAAAAAAATAAAAAGCGTATGTTTTTCCAACAGATTTATGATAAAACATTATCCCAGGCAAGCTATTTTATAGGTTGTCAGGCAAGTAAAGAGGCTATTGTTATCGACGCCAAGCGCGACGTGGACACGTACCTAACGATTGCCAAACAACAAAATATGAAGATTACCCAGGTGCTGGAAACGCATATCCATGCTGATTTTTTGTCGGGCACGCGGGAGTTGGCAGCGCTGACGGGGGCTGCGATATCCCTGTCCGATGCAGGAGGTGATGCTTGGCAGTATCAGTATCCGCACATCGGATTAGTAGACGGAACTATCGTACACGTCGGAAACCTGTCGTTGGAAGTTTTGCACACCCCCGGCCATACGCCGGAAAGCATCAGCTTATTGCTTCGCGATCATCCTGCATCTGATGAGCCGGTGATGATCTTTACCGGAGATTTTGTGTTTGTCGGTGACGTAGGTCGTCCAGACTTGTTGGAAGAAGTCGCCGGCGTAGTTGGATCTCGAGAGCAAGGTGCTAAACAGCTTTTTGCTTCCTTGCAACGCTTTATGGCGTTGCCAGACTATGTCCAGGTATGGCCCGGGCACGGCGCAGGCTCAGCATGTGGTAAAGCACTGGGCGCAGTACCCTGCAGCACCGTAGGCTACGAAAAAATTAGAAACTGGGCCTTGCGCTATTCGGCGGCAGATTACGCCAAGTTTGAGGCCTATCTATTAAGCGATCAGCCTGAAGTACCGCGTTATTTTGCCGCAATGAAAACGTTAAATCGTATGCCTCGCCCTTTGCTTACGGAAGTACCTGTGCATCCGGTTTTGCGTAGCCTGGATTGGCTGGCCAAAGATAGCCAGATTATTGATGCCCGGCAGAAAATCGATTTCGCTGCTGCACACCGCGCTGGCGCTCTCAACATACAGCATAATCAAGCGATGGCGACTTGGGTAGGATCACTACTCGACTATACCGAGCCCCTTATTATCGTTTCTAATGATGAGGAGCGGGAGGAAATCACGCGCAAGCTGATGCGGATCGGTTTCGATAATATAACAGGTTTTATAACAGAATGTAGGGAATCTGTGGCGCAAGAATCAGTGCAGCTGATAAATGCGCAGGAGGTGGAGCAATCCATGGATAACGAGGCCTATTTATTGGTGGACGTGCGCAGTAGACAGGAGTTTGAGCGCGCTCATATTCCGGGTGCGGTACATAGTTTTGTTGGCCATCTGTACAAAGAGGATCTTCGTAAGTTCGACGGCAAACACGTCATTATATACTGCCAAGCGGGTGATCGCGCTTCGGTAGCGTATTCCTATCTAGCTAGCCGAGGAGTGCGTCCACTGTCGCTATATTTAGGTAGTTTTCAGGAGTGGCAACAGTCGGATAGGCCTGTAACGTAAAGCGGTCTCCCCAGTTTGTGCGCAGAAAAGCCAAGAGACAGTTTGCTGTGGGTCAGCTCTCGGTTACCATCTGTTTTGCTCAATCAATCGGATCAAAAGCGGTGTAGGGATGCTTTGGCTCGTAATGGTTCCAGATGAGGTTTGCTATTTTGCGGGTCAATTCCTCTGCGGCGTTGTCTCGCGTCCAACGTTGGTCCTTGTTGTTTTTGGTCAACACGGCGAATGCAAAATCGCCTGATGGCGCGTGTACAAACACCACTTCACCACGGGCGGCATCCACAGAGCCTGTTTTCGACGCTGTCGCGATGTGGGCCGGAAACTGCGATAACGAACGCTCATTATAAAATTGATTTTTTAAATAGCGGTACATTTTGCTGGATAGGCGAGGCGTGAATAGTTCCTCCTGCTCGATCATCCTCATCAATTTAACAATTTCACGCGGCGTGGTTTGCCCCCAGCCATATTGCTCCCATATCTTTTCGCGTCCTGCTGTTCGCGAGTTTACCTTCGTGTCTTTGAGGCCCAAGCGATCCATTAAAGGATTGATGGCCTGCCCGCCGCCAGCAAGCTCTTGGCACCATATGGAGGCCACATTGTCGCTGTAGGTCAGCATCAGCGATATCATGGTACTAAGGTCAATCTGCGCACTATCTTTGAAAAGCTGCATGAGACCGGATCCGCCGTATGCGCGCTCCAAGCGGTAGCGGTAATTTGCCTGCAGCAACAGTTCCCCGGCATTTATCTTGTCAAACACACCCACGAGAAGCGGAACTTTGACAATGCTGGCTGTGGGAAAAACCGTGTCGGCAGAAAGTTCCACAGTTTTATTCGCTTTGAAATGCTGCACGTAAATACCGATCTCGCCATCGAAACCGGCAATCAGCTCTTTCAAATTATTGGTTAATTTTTTGTCTGTTTTTTGCGCATGTGCAGTGGAATACATGGATATGCATAGGAGAAGTCCGAAAATATAATTTGCCATGCTGTAAAATAGAAAAAAAAATCAGTTTTCGCTAATAAGCTGCGGTAAATCGCTGCTTTATAAATTTAGGATCTTCCAGCTCGTCGACAATGGCCACAGCAAGGTCTTCTACTGCAAGTTTTGAACGCCCTTCTGTATCAAAGACGGGGCTGTCCAGACCTGTTCGATAGCTACCCGTTCGTGTGCCAGAGCTTGCTGCATTCATCTCTATGGCCGGACTGAAAAAAGTCCAGTTGAGGTCGTGTTCCCGCTTCACAATTTCCAAATAGTCAGAAGCTGCCTGTGCACCCTCTTTAATTTCTTCAGGAAAATCTTCTCCGTCGATCAGTTTTTTGCCGTCGATTTCGAGGCTGCCCGCGCCACCGATGAACAAAGCGCGTTCTACACCTGCTTCTTTCGCAGCGTTGATTATCGCCCGACCGCCTGCTATGTAATCATCGTACAGCGATGGGTTCGACCAACCCGCGTTGAAGGCAGATACTACAATATCGTTGCCTTTAATGGCCGCTGTGAGCGCGGTATACTCGCTAACATCGGCTTGTACAGCCACCACATTCGGAGCCGATTTAATCGCTTGAACATTTCTCGCAATGGCGGTCACCGTATAATTCCTATCCACCAATTCTTGTAAAATCGCTGAGCCAACAAATCCTGTTGCGCCTATTAATGCTACTTTTTTCATGTCTAACTATTATTTTATGAGCGCGCTACGCTCGGGTTGTTTGTAAAAACCGTTTAACGAGTGACGGCCCGTTGGTGGAGGTGCGCCCTTCCTCTTTATGTCGATATGTAGCGTTCACCGTAGTGATTTCTTCATGCCGCAACATAAGAATGGTTTTTTAATCCATATTGTTTTCTTTATTTGATCTTCGCAGGCGCGCGAAAATCTGGCGTTAGGCGTAGGGACGTTTAGGGCAAATAGTACGGTAGAAATGCATGTTAACGATACATTTACACGATTAAAGGTTTGTAAAATTATCTAAGATTAATATTTTATCTATACAATCTATTTATGATCTTTTGAAAAATTTTAAACAAAAAATACTATTAAAATTTTTTTTGAATTTTATTTGTTTTAATTTTATGTAATCACACACACAATTAACTACACTTGATGGTTGTTAACACCGTAAAAGCTTCCTGACCGCCCGGCCAGGAAGCTTCCTTTTATACGTAAGTACCGATTTGTAGGGTAATTGAAGCGATACTACAGTCGAGTACCAGCTTTATAGTATAATTCTGCCAACGTTTTCTGATAGCTCATAATCAAACTTTCCCGTTTAATTTGCATATCGATCAGTTTGCTCTCTCTGCTATTGATGATAAATAGGGTAGTCTCGCCCAAATCGAATTTCTGTAACTCTCCTTGTAGAAGAATTTGCTGGTTAGCGATGTTCTCAATTTGAAGGCGGATCTGCTGGCTGTACGCCGTGAGATCATTATACTTCAATGTGACGTCGTTTTTTATATTCCGACCTAGAATAACCTGGTCATAGCGCAGCTCATTTTGCTTAATCCGCACTTCTCGCAGCTTGCCACGTTCAGCGCGCAAAAATATGGGAAAGGCAAAGTCTACGCCCAGCTTATAATTTCCCCAGTTAAAATCATAATGGGGCGGCAAGGATTCATTAAAATTACGGCGGCTTGATATTAAGGTTCCGGAGAGATTCAGTTTGGGTTTAAGCATCTCCCTTCTATACCGCTCTTCAATAGACAACTGCAGTTCTTTGCTCTCCAGTTGTAAAATTTCCGGATGCAGGGTTTCTGCCTGCGACAACAAGTCTAGCAATAGCGTTGCATCGGGAGCTAACTTGGAATTGGCCATGCTATCGGGCATAGCACTCTCCGGTAATTCCACCGGCTGCTGTTCCGGGCTCCAGAGATGGTTGGAGAGAATTAGCCGTGTGTTTTTTAATTCAATTTCATACTTCGCCAGCTCCATTTGCCTTTCTTGCACGGTAATAGCGGCTTCGATGGAATCGATGGGCGGCTTATCGCCCAATATGGTTTGTTCACTGATTGCCCGAAAGCGTGTTTCTGCCAGTCGGACACCTTCGGCAATGAGCATATACTGCTGGTAAGCATAATACCAATCCCAATAATCCGAGACTGCCTCGAACCAAATGCTGTTGATTTGCTTAATTTTTTGCGCTTCTGCATACTCCAGCATCGCCTCGGCTTGCCATAGCGTGTTGCGCCGGCCGTCAATAAAAAGACCTTGCCCGAGTGGAATGCTGATCCCGACAGCGGATAGCCCCGCTCGATCTGTTCGGGTTTGCGGATTGGTATAGGCACCGACGTTACGATCATAACCTACCTTTAAATCTGCTCCGGCAAGCCACAAGGGCACTTTCAATTCGCTGGACCAGTGGTTGTAATAATCGGTATTTCCGAAATGTTTATTGTTGAATGAGGTATACAGCGCGGGATCAAATTTTCCGAGCGCCTGAAAAACCTGTGCCCGTGCCGTTTCGCTCAGTAAGCTTGTTTGCTTCACTACAGGATGATGCGCCATGAGTAGCTCTTCAAGATCCACCAGCGTGAACACAGGATTTGTGTTCGGCCGGTTAGCTTCTTGCGCCATGGCTGCCGATACAAATAGCGATATGCATAGCAGGAGCAGTCTCCAAAACTTGATCATGCGGATTGTTGTTTTACTCTTCTTTGGGTTCACGTTCTAAACTAGGTGGGAAGCCATTTAATTGACGCCAGATCTCATACCATAGTGGCACTGCATTGAGGATAACGCGGCTGTATACGCCCGATCCCAACCGTAATTGAGGGGGCCATGGTTCATCGCCTTCCGGAACGGGGTGGGCAGGCCGGATCAATAATCTGTATTGCCCATTCGCGCTACTTACTTTGTCGATCACGGTTACTTTGCCAGCAAATGTTCCGACGGCAACCGATGGCCAACCCGAAAATTGTACCGATGGCCAACCTTCGAACTGCAGGCGGGTATCGCTTTCTTTGAGGATAAGCGGGACATCCATAGCGTTGACGTAGATCTCGGCAGCCAACTGAGGCGCCCCAGGTTGTAGCGTTGCTACCGATTCACCTTCTTTGATATTTTCGCCTATCCCGGCCTTTAACGTCTTCACAATAAATCCGTTTTGCGGTGCCCGAACTACGTACAAATTTCGTCGAATATCAATATTCGTGATTTCATTGCGTAATTTCGCAATGTCACCTTGAACGCTCGCTTTCGACGACAGTGCAGAACTAAGATCGGACTGAGCTTTCGCTAGCGCCTCATTATATTTAGCCCGTATGTTATCAAGCTCGATCCTGGCGTTCGTTAAAGACTGTCTGGAGTTTGTCAGTTTGTTTTCCGCACTCACCACTTTCGCCCGGTCATTCTGTAAAGTAAGGCGCCTCGTCTCGATATCAGTCAGCGAAAACAATCCGTCTTGGTAACCGCGCTCGTAGCGTTCCAAACGCGACACGCTCGTTGCATACATGGTTTCCGTCGCAACCAAATCAGCGCTGTCAATTTTCACAACATTACGCGCTTGTATTACATTATTCTGGGCCGCTTCCAGTTGATAACGTAAGCCCGAACCCAACGCATCAATCTGTGCTTCGGTCGCTCTCATCTTTTGCGAAGCAGCATCCTCGCCACTACGTTTTGCCAATAGCTGCTCCTGCAAACGTTGCGGAAGATCGGGGTCGAAGTACGATTGGCTGGTTTCTGAGATCACCAAAATGGTATCGCCCTTTTTAACTTCTTGTCCTTCGCGTACAGCCCAACGTTCTATTCTGCCGCCAATCTGATTCTGAACCGTCTGCGGTCGATCTTCAGGACGTAATGCTGTGACGGTGCCCTTACCGGGAATCGTCTGCCGCCAAGGCAAGAACAAAACGATAACAAAAATGATCGACGCAACCAACATTAAACGACCCAAAAATATGGAACCTTTTTCTTTCAAAAGTTGCCCCTGCCCGTGTTGAGATAGCTCTTGCCACTCCACAAAACTGTCTATACTGAATTTTTTATCGGCCATATGGTTCTGCGCCCTCCTCCAACGCTAGATCAGTAACGGCACCAAGCTTGACGCTACCTGTCAACATGTCAAAAATAGTATTCAAGTTCAAGAATAGTTTTTCGATCGCATAGCCGATTTGCACAATAACAACTTCTGCGGCCACAAATTGACCGAAGGTCATTTGACGTTCGACAACAAAGTATGAACCAAGCAATAGCATAGCACCAAAGAGTAGTGTTCGTATAATCACGGATCCCGCAAAAAATCGTTTCAACACTTTGAAATGTTCATTACGGGAACGTAAGTATTTGCTGCTGATAAAATCAGTCTGCGATATCACTTCTTGCATTTTTGCTGGATTGCCCCGATAATTTTCAATATGCGCGGCTACGTTTTCCAAGTAAGCTACTGTTTCATATTTATAGGCTGATTCCTGAATACTCGTGCTCAAGCCTTGTCGGTAATAAATAACCAACACAAGGGCTATTGCAATAATCACCACCAAGCCGAATGTCAGAAACACAGGGTGATAAAAGGAGAGCAGAACCACACTAAAGAATATGGTGACAACAGCCGCCATGATATCGATCAGCAGCTTGATGATCCCTTTCTGAATAATAATGACGTCGAAAAACCTATTGACCAATTCGACCAGATTTTCGTCTGCTAATTCCTTTGCCTTGATGCGCGGTAAGCGATAAGCAAACTCAATCGCAGATTTTAGGAAGATCTTCTGCTCCAGATACTCGACTAAGCTCATCTGTCCGATAAGTAATATACCGGCAATGGCGACACCAACGA
Source organism: Sphingobacterium paludis (assembly GCF_004364125.1). GTDB lineage: Bacteria > Bacteroidota > Bacteroidia > Sphingobacteriales > Sphingobacteriaceae > Sphingobacterium > Sphingobacterium paludis. Next base: position 630,928 of record NZ_SNZV01000001.1, read on the forward strand.
TGACAAAAGCAATGAGGATATACGTGGAGCTATACATCGCTCCGTTATTCAATAAATTAAAGATCGCTGTTATTCCTACCGGAATTGTTAAACTGAAAGCACCGATAACGATGGCATACAGGAAGATATAATTTATCGTTCTGCGTTCCGGATGAAGAAGTCGTAGCAAGCGTTGCAGAGGCGTGATACTACCGTGTTTGTGCGTCATAAATAAAATGTAAAATTTTAAGAAATCTTGTCAATTTTATCTTTTGCCTAGCTATCGGCAAAAGACCACTATACGGCTTAGCAGTCCGGAGGCGGGGAGGGTATACTATCGAAATGCGCTGAGGTAAATAAAATGCTTGAGTTTTTCCGGAGCAATGCGATACTTCGCTCTTTGATGGGAGTACTTTGGAAATAATCCGATAGCAAACAGATTAATTTACCTGTCGTTTTCTTAATCTCGTGACTTTCGTCGGTCTCGGATGCATCGGCATCAATCGGCATGCTCGAAATAATACAATTTTTGTCCGGAAATACGCTAAATAGTAATCCGCTCGTCTTCAATGCAAGTAACGCAAGGAGGAACGTGCTTAAAAGCTGTACAAAAAATGTGTTTCGTAAATACTGGAGCATTCTTTGGTATTTGTCGATGCAATTATACAAAATATTCAAAAAAAAAATACACCGAAAGTCATGAAAGTGCGCGGCTAACTATTTTGTGACGAATTTCTTATAAAAAAACGGGGAGGAAAATCTGATTTGTAGATTTTGGTCGACGCTGACGCGCAGACGATTTTTTGAGCAAGATTTTGTTCGTGGATATGTTTGGATGACAACCTCAGACATGTCAGCCAAAATCGATTATGCTATAAGCCACTTATGCCGAATAAAACAATCTGCCTTCTACATTGTTGAACAGATGTTGTGTCAAACCACATTCCTATGATAAATAAATCCTTGCCCGTTCTTTCTATACTGCTGCTGCTAGGAAATTTTGTTTTTGCACAGGTTTCCGACAGTCGCTGTGATTGTCCAGAAAATAAGTTCGCACCGACCCAACCCGAAGCGTTCTTCCATCTATCTTCGGGAGAATCCATAGCCTTGTGTGGTTATCGCGCAGACGATGATGCACGCGACCTTTTTTCCGAATTTGTAGTCACGGTTTGCGGATCAGATACGATCCTTGATTTTTGGGATGCCAGTCTGCTGTGCGAGGTGCGTCAAATCGGGGATACGCTCTTTATAGGACAGATCGCCAGTTTGCCGATCGGTATGGAATACGCACGGGAAGACATAGCATGGCTTATAGAAAAGATAACGCTAGCCGAAGGGACGCTTGATCGAAAGTTGCAATTAAACACGGATGTGAGGCGCTACAGCAGAAGCGAGATCGACACCGTTCTGCGGCAATATGAGCAGGCAGATTCTGTTCCGAATGAATACAACATGGCGCTGGTTGCCCGGCTTTTTATAGCAACAATTTCAGGCGATACGATGGCTCGATCATATTTTATGCGCGTCAGAGAACGGTTCGGTATACAGGATGGTGCGTATTCACAGGAGTATCGCTTTCTGCAGCACATGCTTGCGCACTGGGATAGGGAAGAAGGCGTTTCGTCCGCAGGCTATTGATCTCGCCTTCCTCCCATATTTTTTGCGTGATGGATTCGAGAGCTGTCGCTACCGCTCTATATCTTTTAAACTGGTCATCTTTTTGTATTCCAAAAAGCCCTTAATATCTTCAAAGTGCTCGCGGACACGTTTATTGCCAAATTCAAACACCTTATTGGCCAATCCATCTAGAAAATCACGGTCGTGCGATACCAGAATCAATGTGCCATCAAAATCCTGCAACGCATCTTTTATAATATCTTTGGTTTTCATGTCCAAATGGTTTGTCGGCTCGTCCAGTATTAAAACATTCACCGGTTCTAATAGCAATTTGATCATCGCCAACCGGGTTTTTTCACCGCCAGACAATACTTTTACCTTCTTGGTCGTATCATCACCACTAAACATAAAAGCGCCGAGTAAATCCTTAACACGTACCCGAACGTCGCCAACAGCGATTTGATCAATTGTTTCAAATACAGTCAATTCTTCATCCAGCAGGGCCGCTTGATTTTGTGCGAAGTAGCCAATTTTCGCATTATGACCGACCTTCAGCACACCGTCGTAATCGATCTCGCCCATAATTGCTTTGATCATGGTCGACTTTCCTTCTCCATTTTTACCCACAAAGGCCACTTTTTCACCGCGTTCAATAACCATGGACGCATCTTTAAAGACGATGTGATCTCCGTAGACTTTACATAGTTCTTCGACGATCACTGGATACTGACCTGAGCGGGGCGATGGCGGGAATTTTAAGCGCAGCGCAGAAGTGTCAACCTCATCGATTTCAATGACTTCTAATTTTTCCAGCATTTTAACCCGAGATTGCACCTGCAAGGTTTTGGAGTACGTTCCCCGGAATCGATCTATAAACTCCTGATTGTCGGCAATAAATCGCTGTTGCTCCTCGTAAGCCTTTAACTGGTGTTGGCGTCGCTCTTTGCGAAGTTCCAGGTAATGGCTGTATTTTGCTTTATAATCATAAATACGGCCCATAGTAACCTCAATGGTACGGTTTGTAATGTTGTCAACAAAAGCTCGATCGTGTGAGATCACGATCACGGCTTTCGCGGAATGTAAGAGGAAATCTTCCAACCATTGGATACTTTCAATATCCATGTGGTTGGTGGGCTCATCGAGCAAAATAAGATCTGGTTTTTTCAATAATATCTTTGCCAGTTCAATGCGCATCCGCCAGCCCCCGGAAAACTCCGATGTTTGCCTGCCAAAGTCAGCGCGTTCAAAGCCCAAACCTTTTAAAACCTTTTCTACCTCGGCATCGTAATTGGTCTCTTCGATAGAATAAAATTTCTCACTGAGTTCCGATACGCGTTCGATAAGTCGCATGTAGTCATCAGTTTCATAATCCGTACGCGTATTCAGCTGCTCGTTTAAGGATTCGAGCTCGTCCCGCATATGATAAACCTCCTCAAAGGCCTTTGAGGTTTCTTGGAAAACCGTCACATCATCCTGCGTTAACAAATGTTGTGGCAAGTAAGCGATAACAGCTTCCTTCGGGCCAGAGATATTGCCTGTAGTGGGCTTTCCGGCTCCTGCAATGATCTTCAATAACGTTGATTTACCGGCTCCATTTTTTCCCATCAATGCGATCTTATCATTTTCATTAATGGAAAACGATACATCGCTGAATAGCGTAGTTCCTCCGAAGGATACTGAAATATTATTTACGTTGATCACGATCTGCTTATTTTAAATCCGCGCCAAAGATAAGCTAATAACCGTGTTTTACAGCGAAAAACTGATTTTTTGAAGATAAGATCTCTATTTTATTTGCTGGGCAGGTCAGCTCCGTCAAGAATAGGAATAGCAAACCAAAATGTCGTGCCCTGGCCTTCTTCACTTGTCAAACCTATTTCGCCATGGTGTAGGCGTACAATCTCTTTCGAGATAAACAGACCGATACCAAAGCCATTGACGTGTACATTCTGCGCGTTTTCAATCCGGTAAAATCGCTCAAATATTTTGGCCTGCTCGCTTAGCGATATGCCACTTCCCTGATCGACCACCCGCGTGATCAACTGATCACCAACTTGCTCTGCTTCCACACGAATTGCTGTTCCGGAAGGAGCATACTTGATTGCGTTGTTCACGAAGTTGATAATCACCTGCTCCAATTTGTCCCGATCGGCATAGAGAGAAAGCGTATCCAAATCATGCTCAAAAACGAAGCTATGCGAGGATATTGTTTCAGAAAGCGTCTTTTTGATGTCGACAAAAAGGGCGTCCGCATGAAACGTGCTCCTGCGGAGTTGCAGTTTGCCTTCGTTGACACGTGCAATATCCAGAAAGCTATCGATCAATAAGCGCATGCGCTCTGCCTGTCGGGTAGCGTTGATGATCATAGCGTTCACCCGATCGTCGTCCATTTGATTTCTTTTCAGCATCAGAATTTGAAGATATCCCGATAGCGAGGTTAACGGCGAACGGAGCTCATGGCTGGCGATACTTAAAAAATCGATTTTCCGCTGTTCCTCTTCCTTTTGCGCCGTAATATCGATGATAACGCCGTAAAACATGTTATCCGGTCGCTCTTGATTTTCTGTTCCATTGCCGAAAGATCGTAGCCATTTCATTTTTCCAGATCGGTGGTCTACAAGCTGGTGCGTGTAGTCGCAGGGTTTATTGTGTAGAAGAGCATCGTGTATGGCGCGTTCGGCCACTGCAAGGTAAGCTTCCAATGCCTGCAAGGCAATATGTTGATCCTCCTCCAACGCGAACATCGCGCGGGCATGTTCGTTGAGCTGTATGGCATTCGTTTTCCGGTTAAATGTAAACGTTCCAATCTGGGCAGAATCGACAATAAGTTGGTGTATCTTTTCCTTTTCGGCAATAAGATGGTTGAAGTGATCAATTTTTTCCTGCGCGATCGTTACGTCGGTAATATCGCGAGCGGTACCGGAAAAAAGCATCGGTTGATTAAGCTCGTCAAAATAAGCACGGCCTTTGCAGTGTAACCACCGTAATCGACCATCTGTAGCACCCACTGTGCGAAACTGGACTTCATAAAGTCCGCCAGATTTAGGATCGATGGCGGTTTGTACAGCTTGGTCAACGAACGCCCGATCATCATCATGTATGTAGCGCAGCACTTCGTGATAGGGAATAGCATTGCCGCTGGGATAGCCAAACATCTCTTTTGTCCGGTCGTCAAAAAAGACATTCGCCTCCGCGATATCGAGTGTCCATGTACCCAACTCCGCAGACTGTATGGCCAAGTTCATACGATCCTCATTCAATTTAAGTTTGTCGAATGCATCTTGCAGTTCGTCATTCAACGATCGCGAGATTTCTTCAGCTTTTACCAAGCTCAGGTTAGATGCTTCCAAGTCTTTATTCAACGCCATCAATTCTTCATTCAGGCTGCTGAGTTCCCTATTCACCTGCTGAAATTCGATATCGCGTTTCTTTAGCGCATCCATAGCACTCGTGGCATCGCTGATATCTCGAACAGAACCGATAAGACGGATGGGCTTATTCTCCGTGTCGAAATACACAAGCCCCAATGCATGCAAGCGTTTAAGCGGGCCATGATTGTCTGTGCCTGTACGAAATGTTACATTGAAATCCGCTTGCTTGTTGTGCTCGTCATAAGCTTCTGATAGGGCTCGGATAACGCTCAGTTTATCGGCCGGATAAATACCATTTAGAAAATCCAGTGGCGAATCTCCTTTCTTATCGGCGGTGACGAAAAATAGATCTCTGCAGCGTTGGTCCCAAGAGAGCATATTTCGTTTGATGTCTAAATCGAACAATCCGATCTGCGCCGATTTTTTTGCTAACTCAGCTTGAATAATAACATCGTCAATTTCCTTTACGGAAAGCTTGTCTTCCAAGCCTGTCTTTGCGGCGCCAACATTTTTTACCGATTGGATAATAGCATAGGTAAGACCTTCTTTATCAACCAAAGCTTTAAATTCAAAATCATAATAGCAAACCTGCTGTTGCTCGTTGGTGGTGATCTGTATGGGCACATGATTCAGCTGCTGTGTACGGGCCGTGTACCAGACGTTTTGAAGGATTTTTAGAAAAGAATGTGGATCGGTATTGGAAAAAACTGAGGCGAAAGGCTCCCCGATGATGTTGTCCTTTCTATTCCAAATATGGAGCATACGCTCGTTGGCAAACGCAATGTTTAATTCTGGACCATCGAAGACAGCTAATGCATCCGGAGCATAACGGAGCACATCAAACAATACCTGATCCGACGTAAGCATAGATTGAGAATTTTAGCTAAATATAGTCATAATAAATCTCCTTAGCGAAAAAAAAAGTATATATAAAAACAGGCTTCACAGGGTGTATGCCCAAGTTTTTTTTTCATATATTATTTAATAAAACGTGAGTCATGTAGGAAAAGAGCCACACATAAAAAGCAGGTGTCCTTGTAGGGCTGTTGTGCCTAAAATTTTCCGCAGGTAACCAGAAAGATTTTGCGCGGCAATGGATCGGTCATACTGTACAGCTGTTGCTGGGAAAGACCGCTGCTTAGCGTGTACAGCGAAATTTTACGATTTGGTTTGCGGGAGGTAATTCCATTAGCGTTGGTAACGCACTGTTGTGTTTCAAGGGCTAGTGTTCATCTTGTTGCTGCGCTGTCGGCATTTATGGTGCGGTCTGTAGTGCATCCTGCAGCACGTTAAGGAATTCGTCCATATCGAAGGGTTTAGCCAAGAACACATTAGCACCTGCTTCTAAGGCCACTTCATAGCCATTTCGACTCGCAGAAATACACAACACAAACGTGTCTTTCAGCTTTTCTTGGCTGCGTACATACCGGATACTTTCATCACCGGTGACGACTGGCATCCAAAGGTCAACGATAAACAGGTCCGGCTGTTCTTCTTGAAGACGATCGAAAATCTTACTGCTATCCGTTTCGGATATAACTTCGGCGTCTATATCCTCCAACATCAATTCCAGCATATTGACGATGCCGAAATCGTCATCGCAAATCAAGATTTTTTTCATCCTCATTTATGTATTAGATTAAGTGTATATCGTCGGATCTATGCACGATTCCAGCACGCCTGTACTGTTCCGTTTTACGCATGGAAAAGGTTGATTGCCAAAAATAGCACGTCCTGCTGAACTGTGAAAATATTTTTTGAATTTCTTGCTAAATAAAGTTTGCGACAATGAGGAAACGATCCATGGCTAAGTATGCTGGATCCATCTTCTATTTTAAATACATGGCTTCCCGGTGTTCTAATACATCTTTTATGGTGGGTATGCCTTTTGCTAATAAAGATTCGTGGTGCGGCGCTTTAATAATCACCTTATACGTTTTGCCATTGACAGCAAGAAAAAACAAGGCTCCGCTGCTGATCTGGTTTTCATCAACCAAAAGCGTATATTTTTCAGCAGGCTGCTTGAGCAGCTGATGTTTACTAAAAAGTTTATGTAGTTGTTCCATTTTAAAAATTTCCGGGGTCATCACCTTCCTGCAAAACAAGCGTCGCCATATTGGCGTGCACCCGAAGGCGATTGCTTATGCTTGACGTAAAGATACGTTCCAAAAAGTTTCTATTTCGCTTCACTAGGCAGAGTAGGTCGGCGCCATGCTCGTTGATATATAGATTCACGGTGTTTTCGATAGACTCCTTAAAATCGAGGAATACGAACTCGAGCTGCTCGTCCTGAAATCTTTTCCGCCAACGTTCTGAAATACCGATTACCTCGGCGTTGTATTCCTTGTGCACATACACGCATTTCACACGCACGCCAAACGGGCGGACAATAGTAAATATCTCTTGCAGTGCTGCTTCATCATTATCGCGGAATAGTGTGGTAAAGATCACTTCTTTGATCCGCTTGTACTGCGATTCTCGGGGTACGGATAACACCGGTATCTTCACGCCACGTATCACGCCTAACGTGTTTGAACCAAAAATTTTGTCAATCAAACCCTGGGCTCGGTTTGTTCCCATCAGCACAAAATCTATTTTCTCCCGTTCAATGATTTCCTGAGCGTTGGATACCACGGTGCCTTCTTCAAACAAGAAGGTGAGCGGGATCGCCGCTAAGTCTTTCTCGATCGCGATACTACGCAGTAATTCCGTATGCCGCTTGTAGCTTTCAAATTGATGAAATTCATAGTTTTCATATACCTCGGGCACAATTTCTGGCTGGCCACCGTGTGTGGCAGTCAGAACAGGCTGCATGTAGGTATGCAAAACGTAAATGGAAGCCTGAAGGTCCTTCGCTAGGTGTAGGGCATACGTGAAGGCGTTATTAGCCGCGTCCGAAAAGTCAGTAGGAAACAAAATTCTCATGAGCTCAGGTTTTTTTATTCTATCAAGCAATTTACGCAATTTTACTAGGTTGAACAAGCAGAATAAGTGAATTGTTTTTTTTCTAAAAAGCTGTAGCATTCAGAAGAAAGCCGTCGTTCTATCAACAGTTATTAAAACGAGGTGTATGATGAGATTTTAGTTCGCTGTTCAGGTAGTAAAAGATTATTTCGCTAAATTGGCTTATCGGAGCAGACGATTAAATGAAGAGCATTCGGCAATACTGGAAAAAAGAAACTCTTTTGTCATTAAGAGGGGCATTAGAGGACTGTGTTTTGGGAAAAACCGAACGAGGCAAATCTTTCATTTATAAAAAATACTATGGTTATGTGATGGCGGTGGTTCTTCGGTATGTTAATGCCGAGATGGATGCGGAAGAAGTGGTGAATGAAACATTTGTAAAAGTGTTTCGGAAGAGCGAAACCTTTGAAAGGCATGCCGATGACGAAGTCTTGGAAAAAACCTTTCGATCATGGTTGGCACGCATCGCGGTTAATACGTCCATTGACATGTTGCGTAGCAAAAAGCCCCTTGATTATTTTGACGATACGGCACCGGAAGATCTAAAAATGCACAGCACTGTGATCAATGATAGGCTCGGTGTTGAGGATATTTTAAAATTGCTGAACAAAATACCGGATATCCAGCGTACCATATTTAATCTATTCGAGGTCGAGGGGTATTCGCATGAAGAAATAGGGGAGATGCTTCGTATTCCCGAAAGCACGTCAAGAACGTACCTGACCAGAGCGAAGCAACGGTTGAGAAAATTGTACATAGAAGAATTTAATGTTTCGCAAAATATACATATGTAATTGCGGGGAAAGATGGAAGAAAGCAACAATAAGGAACTGATCGAGGTTATCAAAGAGCGTCTTAAAGTCGCCGATGATAGACCTTACCGCGCGGGAGCATGGGAGGGCTTTAAGGCGAAATATGAGCCGAAAAAGACGACCAAGCTATTGCCGGCGTATTGGGCTGCCGCAGCGGCATTGGTTGTGGCTGGGTTTACATTTTTGCTTCGTACTGAAGATCAACCACGTGATTTCGTTGTTGTGCAACAGGAAAATGCCGGCACGCAAAACCAAGAGCTTAAGCCGCAAATCGATTCGAAAAGCGGATGGAAAGAGGAGCAACAGCGGCCGACTGAGACACCACGGCCAGCATCAGGTGCGTTGTCAGACGCTGTCTTCCCTGACGACGCGGTGCCATCATCACGGCTAGCTTGGTATGATCATTCGACTATAGTCGCTATGAACGAACGTGGTCTAAGCGGACCAACGCAGCCTTGGCAGACAGGACAGTCCATGTTGAACTTCAAGTTGAACCTTTCACCTAAAATAGCTTCGTTTGGCGATGACGTGGATCACCCCGAAATCCGGGAGACGAATTTGGGCGAGGGATTTGAACTGGCTCAACGGCCTGATGCACACGAGTTAGCGCGGGATAAAGCGGCTTTAAAACTCAACCCGACACGCTTTAACTTCAATGATAAATTCGAAGTGGGTGCTTTTCTTAGCCCATCGACCACAAATCAACGTTTTGATGTTGGAGGCGGTTTGGTGCTCGCATACCAGTTGTCGGATAAGCTGGCACTCCGAACCGGTGCCGCTTTCAACCAGTATGAGGTCGGTCTGTTAGGTTCAGAACTGAGCGCTTCCTCCAGCGAAGGTATGCGCTTCAATTCGCCAGAAACCCCCGTGGATGGTGCAGCACTTGTTTCAAAGGATGTTCCTTATAGAGCAAGCAATTTGCTCTTGCCTGACTTGAATTTCGTATCCGGCAAGGTGCAGACATTGGATATACCGTTGGAAATTAAGTACAATGTCGGTCGGCAGTTTTATGCCACCGGCGGTATTTCCTATGCTGTCGTACTTTCGCAGGAACGCTTTAACCACATCACCGAGTATAGTGGCGCTCCAACATATTCAAGCGCTTCAGACTCTGGACAGCCGACCAACCAGCCAACGGCCGTCGAGCGTACTTTGCAAGCCGAAACGAATAATGTCAATACGAATGGTTTTGGTGGTTTCGCCAACTTCTCGATAGGCCGAAAGACAACACTCAGCAAGTCGTTTAAACTGTCTATAGAGCCTTTCGTCAAGATTCCTATTGGACAGTTTAAACGTGCAGATATGAATTACACCAATGGCGGCCTTCGCGTGATCACGACGTTTTAACAGCGGAGCATCGATAAAAGTCTTTTCTGCCTAGGTGCTATCACGATAGTCTGTCGCACAAGTAGGCCGCTACAGCTGGTCTGTCCTTACCCAGGCCATCCCTGCGGCAATTGCACCCTGCACGCCGGGATCGCCGTCTTCAAAGACGAGGCATTCCTGAGGCGTCACGCCCAGCTGTTCGGCGGCTAATAAAAACGGTTGAGGGGAAGGTTTGCCTTCCGGTGTGTCGCCGGCGCAGACCAGCGTTTCATATGTGCCAGTCAACTGGATCACGTCCAGGGTAATACGTAAGGTGGATCGTGAACCTCCAGAAACCAGTCCTATTTTCTTCTGACCAATGTTTGCTAGTAAATGTTGAAAAACGTGGTCTACGGGCAGGGTCTGCTGGATAAACTGCTCAATAAAAACGGCAGATTTTCGCTTTGCAAACTCCAGGACGTTGATTTTTTTTCCGTAGCGCCGGCCAATCTCTTCGGCTACGGCCACCGTCGGCCATCCGGCCAGCTCGTCAACGATGCCGCCATCCAGATCGATACCGTATTCACCAGCAGTGGCAACATACGATGCGCGGTGTGCAGCCATGTTATCGGCAAGGGTGCCATCTACATCATAAAGTAGGGCACGGTAGGGGGCCGATTTCTGTTGTAATAGTTCGAATTTTCGTTGAGATTCTGCATTCATAGCGCAAACATAAAAAATCTTGACAGATCATACCGATCCAGATTCTATTTTTGTTTTTTTCCTACGTGCTTTTTCTTTCATTATTAAATTCAGTTCCCGTCCGGTTTGGCCACCTACCGAAGTGTTTTCCTGTGCACGACGGAAAAGGTAAGGCATCACCGCTTTAACTGGGCCATAAGGCATATATTTTGCGATGTTGAAGCCGGCTGCCGCAAGATTGAACGATAGGTTGTCAGACATGCCTAATAGCTGCGCAAAATACACATGGTCATTTTTTGGCGATATGCCGCGCTTCAAAACCTCCTCGGCCAATAGCTGGGAGCTCTCTTCATTATGTGTACCGGCCATCATGCCGATTCTGTTGATGTGTTCTAAGCAAAAAAGGATAGCCTCGTTGTAGTCTACATCACTCGCCGGCTTATTCGGTTGGATGGGTGATTCGTATCGTTTTTCTGCTGCCCGAGCGCGTTCAATTTCCATATAGGCACCCCGTACAATCTTCGCACCCAAATAAAAATTCTGGGTTTGCGCGTAGGCGAAGTCGGCTTTTAAAGAAGCAAGCTTATCGTGTCTATACAATTGGTAGGTGTTATACACGATGGCTTTCTCTTTGTTATATTTTTCCATCATTTCCCGAGCGAAGTCATCAATCGTATCCTGTATCCAAGAGTGTTCTGCATCGACAAGCACTTTGATGTCGGCGTCATAGCATGCTTTGCAGATTTTGTCGATACGTTGGTGTACCTTGTCAAATTCTGAACGTTCCCGTTCCGTCAATGTTTGTTTTGCATCCAGCTTGGCGAATAGATCAAAGCGGCCTAAACCGGTGGGTTTAAATACGCAGAAAGAAATATGGGGGTTATTTTTTGCGAAGGCTACCGTGCGTAATATTTCGTTGCAAGTGCTGTCAAAGCTCTGCTCTGACTCTTCACCTTCGACGGAATAATCCAAGATGGTGGTAACGTTTCCCTTGCCCAATTCGTCTATCGTGCGGGCACAGCCCTCAATCGATTCTCCGCCGCAAAACTGTTTGTAAATGGTGTTCCGAATGATACCTTGGATAGGTAACCCTATGTTTAGGGCAAAAGTGGTAAGGGGTGTTCCCACTTTGATCAAGGCATTACTTGCAACCATCTTGAAAAGCCAATAGGCTTTATCCAACTCCTTGTCACTTTTGTTACGAAATGCAATTTCCGTATTATCGAAATCGATCTTTACCTCGCTATGGGCAGCTATCATATGTGTAAAATTAATGGCCAAAATTAAATATTTATTTTGAATAGCCTTATATTTACAAGATGCTAAAAATGGATTTATTTTAATTTATGCAAACGTTTTCATTAAAGGGAGAATATATTCAAATGATTCAGCTGTTAAAGGTGATGAATTGGGTAGAACATGGTGCTATGGCACAGCTTGTTGTGGAGGAAGGACTAGTCAAGTACAATGGCGAAGTAGATTACAGAAAAAGGCTTAAAGTAAAGCGCGATGATGTTGTGGAGTTTGACGGACAGCAAGTCAAAATTATTTAATATCTTAGCACATGACAAAACAAATAGCTAGCTTAGGCTATACCGTATATTTCGAGAAAAACCTTGATTCCTTATCCTCTTTTATTGCCGCTCGCGCGTATTCACAGATTTTGATCCTTGTGGATCGCAATACAAACGATCATTGCCTACCACTGTTGCAGCAGGCAATACCGCAGATCTCAGACTACGATATCATCGAGGTAGACCCTGGAGAGGAAAATAAAAACATTGACTTTTGTATAGGGGTTTGGAAAACCATGCTCGATTTTGGTGCTGACAGAAAAGCGTTGATGATTAACCTTGGCGGTGGAGTTGTTACTGATTTAGGCGGATTTGCCGCGGCGACATACAAAAGAGGAATTGATTTTATACAAATACCGACGACATTGTTGTCGCAGGTAGACGCTTCGGTCGGCGGAAAAACGGGTATCGATTTAGATAATGTGAAGAACATTATCGGCACGTTTACACAGCCACAGGCTGTTTTTATTAGTTCGCTGTTCTTGAAGTCATTGGACGATAGGCAGATGCGTTCTGGATTTGCAGAGGTCATTAAGCATGGTTTGATTTTTGATCGTAACCTGTTCGAGCAAACCCAACAGGTGGATTTGGAGGCTGATGATCTCGATGAAATCATTTATAGATCAGTCGCCATCAAGAATGAAGTGATTACCCAAGATCCTACAGAGCAGGGCCTGCGAAAGATACTTAACTTTGGCCATACCATCGGACATGCTGTGGAGGGGTACTCGCTCCTTCACGACGAAAACCCGCTGCTGCATGGCGAGGCTATTGCCATCGGCATGATATGTGAAGCTTACTTGTCCGTTAAGCTGAATGGACTGAAAGAGGAAGGTCTGCACCGCATTGTTAAACGCTTTGATGAGCTATTTGATCGGTATGCATTAAAGACAGAAACCTATGAAGAGCTTTTGGCGCTGATGCAGAATGATAAGAAAAACGAGTCCAAGCGCGTCGGTTTTGCGCTGCTTGCTGATGTAGGACAGTGCGACTATAACTTATTTGTCGAGGAAGAGGCTATTAAAGAGAGTCTGGATTTTTACAAAAACTTACCGGTATGATAAAAAGAAACCTATCGATCTTGCTTTTTACATGGTGCAGCATAATGTATTCCCACGCACAACACAAAGTGCTAATTTTTTCAAAGACTGCAGAATTTCGACACGAAAGCATCCCAAAGGGAGTGGCTACCGTTTCCGAAATCGTAAAAAAAGCGGGGATAGGTGTTCAACATACCGAGGATGTCGCCTATTTTTGTCAGGATAGTTTAGCGAATTTCCAGGCGTTGATATTTTTAAGCACCACGGGAGATCTTTTCAATGCCGCACAAAAAGAAGCTATTCAGCAATTTATTCAAGCTGGAAAGGGTTTTGTGGGGATTCACGCCGCTTCCGACACCGAACACCACTGGCCTTGGTATGGTGAGCTCGTTGGCGGCTATTTCGCTAGTCACCCGGCAGTGCAAAATGCAAAACTAGAGGTGCTCAATCAAAAACATCCATCCACAGAAACATTGCAGCGTGTTTGGTGGCATAAAGATGAGTGGTATGATTTTACCAAGGTGCAGCCGGGTCTCCATATACTGATGACCGTTGATGAAAGTACATACAAAGGTGGAAAAATGGGTAAGTTTCATCCGGTCGCTTGGTTTCGAGAGTTTGACGGCGGACGAACGTTCTATACCGCCCTCGGTCATACCGATGAATCTTTCGATAGCCAGGAATTTCGCCAACATCTATTGGGCGGAATTAAGTATGTGTTAAATATACAGTAACCCACGTTGCTGCCCGAGCAAACAAGCTAAACCCAATCGGTTTAGCTTTTTTTTTTGAAAATTTCTGGAATCTTTTATTTGTTTTAACATAAGTATTTCTATACATTAGTTATTGAAATTTATTATTGTAAAATTATAATTCTAAAATGATTTTATTATTATATTAAGTTTCGGAGTAAAATAGCTATAATTTGTATTTACTTATCTGGATTAAATATATTGTTAATCGGTTTTAAACTAATAATAGTGCCTATGTGTTAAATAAAATCACCACATATACAGGTTACGCGCTTGTTATGTTCAGCGAACTTTAATTTTAAACCTTCACTTTTACGTATGTAATGAAAAGAATAATCCTTTTTTTTGGACAGGCATTTTTTTGCCCCAATTATCCTATTATGCAAGTGTTTTGGATTTCCTGTACGCTGTTGTGTATATGGAACTATGCACTGGCCAGCGGCATCGAACCGCCGCCGCAGAAAACCGAAGTCATGGCGCATCTGCTACCGCAAAGCACGATTCGGGGGAGTGTGGTAGACGCTGTAAGTAAATCGCCGCTAGCGGGCGTCACCTTAAAAGTCATCGGCAAGAGTGCTGCTACATCAACCGATGAAAACGGCGTGTTTGAATTATCGGTCTCGGTAAACGACATTGTTGAGGTCAACTACATCGGCTACCAGTCGCTACGTGTCACGGTAGCTTCGATAACAGCCAACCTCACTATTGAAATGCAGACAGATAACAGCAGCTTGGAAGAGGTGTTGGTGACCGGCTATGGGTCGCAGCGAAAGAAAGACCTTACCGGTGCGGTTGCTGTCGTTAATGTCGCCCAGTTAAAGACGCAGCCAGCTGCTACCGCTGTTGAAGCTTTGCAGGGGCGGGCGACAGGGGTGCAGGTGGTGAATGATGGAGCACCCGGTTCAACGCCGCAGATCAAGATTCGCGGTTACAGTACGATCAATAACAATGAACCGCTTTACATTATCGATGGTGTGCCCTTCGAAGGTAAGCTGAGTTGGTTAAATCAAAATGATATTGAAACCATGCAGGTTTTGAAAGATGCATCGGCGGCTTCGATTTATGGTTCACGCGCCAATAACGGTGTCGTCATTATCACAACGAAAACCGGTAGGCAAGGTAAGCCGGAAATTTCGTTCGACTCTTACGTGGGGTTACAAACACCGCGGCCGAATACTTTTCCAGAGATGATGAGCCCACAACAAGTGTATGACCTTAATAATCGATTAGGGGGTACGAATTTGCTTTTACCCGAATATTTGTTGGCTGGAGGACTTGGACGAGAAAATGTGGCGTCTATGACCCCCGCAGATTACGATATGTCCAGGTACAATTACTCGCGAAATCCCAACACATTCTATCAGATTACGAAAGCGAATAGAGAAGGTACAAACTGGTTTCGGGAGCTGTCGCAGAATGCGCCCACACAAAGCTATCAGCTTAGCGCTACGGGCGGCGGAGAAAATGCTACCTATGCCGTTTCTCTGGGACATTTGAAACAAAAGGGTGCCATCATTCATAGTGGTTTCGAGCGATTTAATGTACGATCGAACACCGTTTTTAAAGCTTTTGGCGGTAAACTGCGTTTGGGGGAGAATATGCAGTTCGGGCACACCCGAGGTTTTGGCGTTGGCGTTAATCCAAATGTAGCGGGCGGTTATATGGGCGACGGCAGCATTTTAGGATTTGCATTTCGTGTACAAAATATCATTCCCGTATACGATGAAGGAGGGAATTTTGCTGGCTCTAGAGGGGGTTGGGGAAACGGCCAAAACCCAGTAGCGATGGCTTTCCGAGGAAAGGATAATGTCAATAAAGCCAATATGTTCTTCGGTAATGCTTTTGCCGAATATGACATCCTGGACGGTTTGATGTTTCGCTCTAGTTTTGGTATGAAGTACGAAAATTACAACGGTATGAATATTACCTATCCAAATCCAGAGTTTTCGGAAGGTTCGTTTAATAATGCCCTGAGCGAGTATGCGGGTTACAATACCGAATGGACATGGACCAATACCCTAAATTGGCGAAAGGTGATTGATAAACACAACATCAATGTGTTGGCGGGTACAGAAGCGATCGATAATCGTTCGCGGGATCTTTCGGCCAGTAGAAACGGTTTTTTCCTGTTGAACAGCTTGGACTATTTCTACCTGAACGCCGGTACCTCCAATTTCGGCAACTCGGGGATCGGATCTTTAGGCGCGCTTTTCTCTATTTTCGGAAAAGTCGATTATAGCTTTGACGATCGCTTTATTTTAAGCGCTACCGTTCGTCGGGATGGATCTTCCAACTTCGGTGCAGCCAATCAATATGGCGTGTTTCCAGGAATCAGCGGAGCGTGGAGGCTTTCCAATGAAGAATTTTTAAAACCTGTTGCTTGGATCAGCGATTTAAAGCTGCGGGCTGGTTATGGTGTCACCGGCAATCAGCGCATACCGGTGTTGCAGTTCATGAACCGATATAGTTCTATTATCAACGAGTCGTCGTACCCTATCAATGGAACGGTGGCCACCGGTATCTGGCAAAGCGACTATGCCAATCCTGACGTAAAGTGGGAACAGGTAAATGCGCTGAATTTAGGTATAGACTTTACGCTGTTTAACGGCGATATTGATGGTGCGATTGACTACTACGATAAGCGTACCAATGATATGTTGTTTCGGGTTCCGCTACCGGCAGCGGCGTTAGGCAATGCCAGAGCCCCGTATGTCAATGTAGGTAGCATGAGCAATAAAGGATTGGAATTGGCACTCGGCTACCATTACGGCTATCGGCAAGAAAGTGATTTCAAGTTGGATTTGGCGGGTACGATATCACGAAACGTGAACAGGGTAGAGTCGTTGGCGCCATCAATAACTTCGCAGGTTTATGGCAACCTTCGGGATCTACAAACGACCATTTTACAGGCAGGGGAGCAGTTTGGTGCGTTTTACGGTTATCAGGTTGTCGGAATATACCAGAGCGATAGTGATGTTGCAAACTCTCCATCTTATGCCGGCGCACGCCCCGGAGGCCTTAAGTATGCGGATATCAATGGTGATGGTGTGATTAACGATGCCGACCGAACGGTTATCGGATCGCCCCATCCCGATTTTATTTATTCTTTAGCCATCAACACGGCCTATAAGAATTTTGATTTGTCGATGTTCTTTTATGGTTCACAAGGTAATCAAGTTTTTGATGCGACGCGCTATTTTACAGATTTTAGTGTGTTTGATGGTGCAAAAAGCGCTCGACTACTCGATGCTTGGAGCCCGGAAAATGCGGGGAGCGGTATACCCTCACCGGCACTAAACGCCTCGAGCTTTGAGTTTCAGTCCTCCTCGTATTATGTACAGGATGCCAGCTTTTTGAAATTAAGGACGATGCAGCTGGGTTATAATCTGCCTGTTAAAAACCTTTTTGGAGAAAATACCGCTGTCAGCCGCTTGCGTGTGTATTTAGGGGTCAATAACGTTTTTACGATTACGAAATATGATGGCTTAGATCCTGAAGTTACAGCTATGCCCAGTGATTATCCTGCTCTAGGTGTCGACATAGGGAGTTACCCGCAAGCGAGGCAATACACATTCGGCGTCAGTTTAGGTTTTTAGTTTTTAAAGAATTTTATCATGAAAAATTACACGATATATATAGTGGTCTTATGTTCGGGGTTATTGCTTGCTGGATGTGGAAAAGATTTTCTCAATAAGAATCCGCAGGGCGCGCTAAGTGAGGAGCAAGTGCTAAACAGCGATGGCGTGGAAGCAAATCTACTGGGTGCCTATGGGATATTGAACGGTAATGTTAGAGGCACATGGGGAAATGTGGGTGCAGCACCTAGTCAGTGGCTTTTTGGGGAGGTTCCATCTGACAATGCGCATAAGGGCTCTGAGCCTACGGACGATCCCGGTATGAATCTTATCGAGTTGTTAACGCCCAATCCGGCAAGTACGCACCTCACGCACATGTGGCAAGTGTATTATGAAGGTGTAGCGCGTTGTAACAGAACGCTCGTATTACTGCGAAGAGATCAGGAAGGTGAAAATACCATTTCGGCGGCACGTGCGGTGGAGATACAGGCAGAATCCAGGATGTTGCGGGCACATTACTATTTTTACCTCTGGCGTGTATTTAGAAATATACCTTGGATCGATGAAAATACCGCATTCGACGAGGCACAAACTATGCCCAATAATGAAGATGTATATCCAAGAATTGTTGCTGATGCGCAATTTGCCGTTGACAATCTTCCAGAAGCCAAAATAAACGGAGAGATGGGACGGATGGATAGAACGACCGCGAAAGCGTATTTGGGTAAGCTTTACTTGTACCAGCGCAATTATGGCCTTGCTCTACCGCTTTTTAAAGAGGTTATCGGCGGTAAGGATATCACCTCGATGCCATTTCAAAATAACTTCAACGTAGATACCGAAGATGGCCCAGAGGTGGTAATGGCCTCCAAGCATGCTATCAACCCAGATGGCAGTGGTGACAATGCGAATGTGGGCGATATGTTAACGGGCATTCACGGCACTTCGCCGGTAGGCTGCTGCGGCTTTCATCAGCCCTCTATCGATCTGGTGAACGCGTATAAAGTGGATGCAAATGGCCTCCCGTATTTTAATAACGCGTATCGTGTAGATCCTTATCTATCGGATTTTGGAATAACCGATACAGCGGCAAAGCGACGCTATGTGGTCAGCGATACATTACGTGTGGATCCGCGCTTGGACTACACCGTGGGCAGGCGAGGCGTTCCGTATTTGGATTACGGTGTGATGCCGGGTGATGGCTGGATCAGGGCGGTGAGCTGGGGCGGCCCTTTTATTGGTATGAAAAGTATGATTAACCAAAGCCAGTTTGCATCGAACGCCGTACCAGGGGCGCCGTACATCACTGGATTGGACGTCAATATCATCCGCCTCGCCGATGTGATTTTGATGGCTGCCGAATGTGAGGTGGAGCTCGGGAATCTGAGTGGTGCTTTGGCCTATGTAAATGCCATACGGGTGCGGGCGGCAACCTTGCCGGCGAAACAGGTAGATGCTGTTGATGTTGCCAATTACCTGGTTGCGCCTTACCCTTCCTTTCCAGATGTCAATTACGCCAGAAATGCCGTACGTATGGAGCGTCGGCTGGAGCTTGCTATGGAGGGGCACCGATTTTACGATCTGGTGAGATGGGGCATTGCAAAAGAAACGATAGAAAGTTACTCGGCATTTGAAGGTCGGTATCTTCCGGCGTATAATGGAATCATCTTCAATACCTGGAATAACTATTATCCGATTCCACAAATAGAGATTGATAGAAGTGGGCGGACGCTGATACAAAACGACGGTTATAATTGATAACCGCTTCGTTTATTTTTTATCGAAATGATCTACCCGGAGTCTTGCGTGCAAATGAGGTAACATCTTTGGTTTGAAAAAACATCAAGGTGTTACATGTACACTAAGAATCTTTTCCATATAGCTGTATAGAAGCTAAACCCAAACGGTTTAGCTTTTTTATTTCAAAAAAAAGGTCTTTAAATATTTGTTTTCTCGTAAACGTTTGCGTAGTTTAGTTGTAACAACATCGTTGCTAACACAATAGAACTAAAAAGTCATTTTAACATATAATCACTTTCGCTAAGATACTGCGTCTTTGTCGCTTCGTTAAGATTCGATAATGAACCCTTATTTTTTCGATTTTGAGAAACTAATAAAGGAGCCTATGTAGAAATATGTACTAAATTTTGCGCAATCTGCGCCCGCTGATCAATAAACTTTAATTGTAAACTTTTTTTGCTAACACCATGAAAAAAATTACCACTTTTTCTGGGGGGGAATCTTTTTACCCCAAAAAACCGATAAATAGAGCATTATGGATATCTGGAGCCTTGCTGTTGGTTGGAACTTACACGCAAGCCGCTGTGTATTCTCGCGTTCCGGTCGCTGTATCGATGAAGATGGAACGCGTTCAACAAAAAACTGTACGCGGGAGCGTCGTTGATGCAGCCACGAAAACGGCCTTGGCCGGCGTCACACTGAAGGTCGTGGGAAAAACAGCAGCCACGTCAACCGACGAAAACGGCGTATTCGAACTTGCGGCCGCGGTCAACGATGTGATCGAGGTCAATTACATCGGTTATCAGGTGGCGCGCGTAACCGTGCTTGCGTCCACAACAAATCTTACTATCGAATTGCAGGCCGATAACAGTAGCCTTGAAGAGGTGCTGGTAACGGGCTATGGCACCCAGCGGAAGAAAGACCTGACCGGTGCCGTTGCTGTCGTGAACGTAGAACAGTTAAAAACACAACCCGCCGCTACAGCCGTAGAAGCTCTGCAAGGCCGTGCGACGGGGGTGCAGATCGTCAACGATGGCGCACCGGGTTCTACACCGCAGATCAAAATTCGTGGTTACAGTACCATTAATAACAACGAGCCACTTTACATTATAGACGGCGTGCCTTTTGAAGGTAAATTAAGCTGGCTAAATCAAAATGATATCGAAAGCATGCAGGTATTGAAAGACGCCTCCGCTGCCTCTATTTATGGTTCACGGGCTAATAATGGTGTAGTCATTATCACCACTAAAACCGGTAGAGAAGGAAAGCCCCAGATTGCTTTCGACTCGTATGTAGGGCTGCAGACACCCCGTTACAATACCTTTCCCAAGATGATGAGTCCGCAGCAGGTTTATGATTTAAATAATAGGCTGGGTGGCACAAACTTGAGCTTGCCGGATTATCTATTAACGGGTGAACTTGGGCGTGAAAATGTGGATGCGATGACGCCTGCTGATTACGACATGTCGCGATACAATTATTCTCGAAATCCGAGCACGTTTTATCAAATTACCAAGGCCAATAAGGAGGGTACAAACTGGTTTCGGGAGCTGTCACAAAATGCCCCCACACAAAGTTATCAGTTGAGCTCAACCGGCGGCGGCGAGAACGCCACATATGCGGTTTCCTTGGGACATTTGAAACAAAAGGGTGCGATTATACATAGTGGATTTGAGCGGTTTAATGTCCGGTCAAATACAATATTCAAAGCATTTGACGGCAAACTTCGCTTGGGTGAAAACATGCAATATAGCCACACCCGCGGTTTTGGTGTGGGCGTAAATCCAAATGTAGCGGGCGGTTATATGGAAGAAGGTAGCATCCTCGGCTTTGCTTTTCGAATCCAAAACATCATCCCGGTGTATGATGAAGGCGGGAACTTCGCTGGTTCAAAAGGCGGCTGGGGGAATGGACAGAACCCCGTAGCCATGGCCTTTCGCGGAAAGGACGATGTGAATAAAACAAATATGTTTTTTGGGAATGCATTCGCAGAATACGACATCTTGGATGGCTTAATGTTTCGATCCAGTTTTGGTATGAAATACGAAAACTATACCGGTATGGATATTACCTACCCCAATCCAGAGTTTTCAGAAGGTTCATTTAATAATGGCCTCAGTGAATATGCAGGCTATAACACGGAATGGACCTGGACAAATACGTTGAATTGGCGTAAGCTTATCGGTAAGCACAATATCAATGTGTTGGCCGGTACGGAAGCGATCGATAATCGCGCACGCGATCTTTCCGCCAATAGAAACGGATTCTTCCTATTGAATAGTCTGGATTACTTCTATCTCAATGCTGGTACCTCTAACTTCGGCAATACGGGCACGGGTTCGCTAGGTGCACTATTTTCCATATTCGGAAAGGTAGACTACAGCTTTGATGATCGCTACATTTTAAGCGCTACCGTACGTCGCGATGGGTCATCAAACTTTGGTGAAGCAAACCAATATGGTGTGTTTCCCGGCATCAGCGGTGCTTGGAGGCTTTCGAGTGAAGAGTTCTTAAAACCCGTTACCTGGATAACCGATCTTAAATTGCGTGCAGGTTATGGTGTAACAGGTAACCAGCGTATCCCTCCTTTACAATTTATGAATCGGTATACCTCGATTATCAACGAGTCGTCCTACCCGATCAATGGCACCGTAGCAACGGGTATCTGGCAAAGTGACTATGCCAATCCGGATGTGAAATGGGAACAAGTTAATGCATTAAACTTAGGTCTCGATTTTACCTTATTCAATGGTGATTTTGATGGTGCTTTTGATTATTACGATAAGCGCACCAAAGATATGCTATTCCGCGTTCCACTCCCGGCTGCTGCGGTGGGCCGGGCGAGAGCGCCTTACGTGAACGTTGGGAACATGAGCAACAAAGGGGTCGAGTTCGCCTTAGGTTACCATTATGGCTATCGTCAGGAAAGCGATTTTAAATTAGACTTGGCGGGCACCATTTCACGCAATGTGAATAGGGTGGAGTCGTTGGCACCGTCGATAACTTCCCAGATTTATGGAAATTTTAGGAGTATGGAAACTACAATTCTCCGTGCGGGTGAGCAGTTTGGCGCCTTTTACGGATATCAAGTTGCTGGAATATACCAAAACGACAGCGATGTGGCCAACTCGCCATCGTATGCTGGCGCACGGCCGGGTGGTTTAAAGTTTGCCGATATCAATGGAGATGGTAATATAAACGACGCCGACAGAACGGTTATTGGCTCTCCTCACCCAGACTTTATCTATTCGCTAGCCGTCAATACAGCCTATAAAAACTTCGATTTCTCGATGTTCTTTTATGGATCACAAGGCAATGAAGTTTTTGACGCCACGCGGTATTTTACCGATTTCAGCGTTTTCTCCGGCCAAAAAAGTGCTCGGCTATTAGATGCCTGGAGTCCTGAAAATCCGGGCAGTGCTGTGCCCTCACCTATACTAAATGCATCGACTTTCGAGTATGCCTCATCTTCTTATTACGTGCAAGATGCTAGCTTTTTAAAGCTGAGGACGATGCAACTCGGCTATAACTTGCCGGTCAAAAATTTATTTGGAGAAAACACGTCAGTGAGTAAGCTGCGGGTGTATCTGGGTGTCAACAATGTTTTTACAATCACCAAGTATGACGGACTGGATCCGGAGGTAACAGCCACCGCGAGTGATTATCCGGCTCTTGGCGTAGACTTCGGAAGCTATCCGCAGGCTCGCCAATATACATTCGGCGTAAGTTTAGGTTTTTAATATTAAAAGGAGTTTTATCATGAAAAAGTACGCATTATATACCTCGATCCTTCTATCCGGTCTTTTGCTTTCCGGATGTGGGAAGGATTTTCTTAATAAGAACCCCCAAGGAGCCCTCAGTGAAGAGCAAGTGTTAAACAGCGAAGGCGTGGAAGCTAATCTGCTTGGTGCCTATGGCATCCTGAACGGAAACGTTAGCGGTACCTGGGGAAATTATGCTTCTGCACCGAGCCAATGGCTCTTTGGCGAAGTAGCTGCCGATAACGCACATAAGGGGTCCGAAGAAACAGATCAACCTAATATGAATCTCATTGAGTTGTTGCGCCCTAATCCTGCAAATGATAACCTATCGCAAATGTGGCAGGTTTATTACGAGGGCGTGGCGCGCTGTAACAGGACCATCGCGCTGTTAAAGAAAGATCAACAGGGCAGTGGCACGGTCAATGCTTCGCGCGCCGTGGAAATTGAGGCCGAAGCCAGAATGTTGCGCGCGCATTACTATTTCTATCTGTGGCGCGTGTTTAAAAACATACCTTGGGTTGACGAAAATACACCGATAGATGAGGCGAAGGTTATGCCCAATGATCAAGACGTGTACCCGAAGATTATTGCCGATGCGCAGTTTGCCGTAGAAAATCTTCCGGAAAGCAAGATAAGCGGTGAAAAAGGCAGGATGGACAAGATGATTGCAAAGGCCTACTTAGGTAAATTACATCTTTACCAAGGCAATTATAGCCTAGCGCTGCCTTTGTTTAAAGAAGCTATTGGAAGTAAGGACATTACGGCTATGCCTTTTCAGAATAACTTTAACGTAGAAACGGAGGATGGGCCAGAAGTGCTAATGGTATCGAAGCATGCCATTAATCCAAACGGCACGGGCGATAACGCGAATGTCGGGGATATGCTCTCTGGATTGTACGGCACATCGCCTGTAGGTTGCTGTGGCTTCTATCAACCGTCTATTGATCTGGTTAATGCTTATCGGGTAGATGCTAATGGCTTACCGTATCTAAATGGGCAATACCGTCAAGATCCTTATCTATCCGATTTGGGTTTAACTGACACCGAGAAAGCACAGTATGCCGTGAATAGATCGCTACGTGTCGATCCGCGGTTGGACTACACGGTGGGCCGTCGCGGGATTCCTTATCTTGATTACGGGGTGATGCCGGGCGATGCCTGGATTCGCTTAGCCAGCTACGCAGGCCCGTTTGTCGGCATAAAAACAATGATCAACAGAAGCCAATTTGCATCGCATGCCGTACCGGGCGAACCGTATATCACGGCGCTTGATGTCAATATCATGCGTTTGGCCGATGTTATTTTGATGGCTGCAGAATGCGAGGTGGAGCTAGGAAACCTGAGCGGAGCGTTGGCTTATGTGAATGCGATACGCCTGCGGGCGGCCAAACTGCCTCCGAAGCAGCTTAATGGCGTAAACATGGCCAACTATGTTGTTCAGCCTTATGCATCCTTTCCCAATGCGGAATATGCGCGTAACGCGGTGCGTATGGAGCGCCGGCTGGAGCTGGCATTGGAAGGCCACCGTTTCTATGACCTCGTGCGGTGGGGCATTGCGAAACAAACCTTGGAAAGTTATTCCACTTTTGAAGGCGGCCACTTGCCCGCTTTCGGTGGTGTAACATTCAATACGCAAAACGCATATTTCCCTATTCCACAGATCGAGATTGATCGAAGCGGGGGATCCTTAAAGCAAAACACCGGCTATAACTAAATTTTTTCATTCTAGCCCTCAAGCCCGATTCTTGGTAGCGATTTGCTGTCAAGAATCGGGCTTTTTTGCTGCCAGTCTATACCGACAACGCTATCCATTGCTTATTGATCAGCAGGTTGAAAGACAATGCGATCCTACTTAGGTATGAGGTTTGGAATAATTCGGACGCGGTATACTGCTTTTTATGTGCGTCTTTTTGTATGTTTACGCTATGAAAAACACTTTGCTGGCTATAACGATGCTTTTCGCAACGTTTAAGCTATTCGGGCAAACATTTGATGTGAATCCAATAAAACGTGAGCTGGAGCAATCGCCGATCCTAAGGAATCATTTTTTTGGGGTATGTCTGTATGATTTGGATAGCAACCGCTTTGTTATGGGTGTTAACGAGAATAAGCATTTTACACCGGCTTCAAACGCCAAAGTATTCACTTTATTTGCCGCACTGAAGTATCTTGGTGATTCTATTGCGGGGCTGCACTACGTAGAGCGTGGCGACTCTCTTATTTTCTGGGGAACCGGCGACCCCACGTTTTTACACCATAGACATGATTCGGGTAAGGTTTTTAACTTCTTGAAAAAAAGTGATAAAAAGCTTTTTTATGCAATGGATGATTCAGCTGAAGAAACCTTTTACCGAAAAGGTTGGGCCGTGGAAGATTATGAGGAGTATTACCAACCCGAAATCAGCAGTTTTCCTATTTACGGCAATGTAGTCACGTTTCGGGAACAAGGTGGGCGGCTTAGCTCTTCTCCCAGCTATTTTCAGGCAGCGGTATCGCAGCAGGCCGATGGCAAGACGGACTATACGCTACGACGAAAGTTTGATACCAATCTTTTTGTACAAAATCGGAGCCATCCGCCCCATAAGTATGTGAATGAAAAGCCTTTCAGGTATTCAACGGAATTATTTATCAAACTCCTTACGGATACCCTAAAGCGGGAGGTTTCGCTTATAAAAGCACCACGCCCGGTGGAGGTGCAGACCATATATTCGACAGCTACGGCATCCTTATTACGTGAGATGATGCTGCCCAGCGATAACTTTCTGGCCGAACAGCTGCAGATGATGGCCGCTCTAAAAAGATATCATGGATTTCGAACGGCACAGCTGCGGCAGGATATGGGTAAAGAGTTCTATGATTTCTTTCGTGATAAGGTAGACTTGTATGACGCTAGCGGGTTATCCAGCTATAATAAAGTGACACCACGTAGTATGGTCGAAGTGCTGTTAATGGTCGTGTCGATACTGCCGGACACGACTGCGCTCCATCAGCTGTTCCCGGCAGGTGGTGTGGACGGAACGCTGAAGCGAACCTATAAGCTCGATGCTGGCGAGCCCTTTGTTTGGGCAAAAACAGGTACCATTAGCGCGGTGCACAATCAAAGTGGTTTTATTCGAACACGATCTGGACGCAACCTTGTTTTTTCCTTTCTCAATACAAACTTCTTGGGCGGTTCAAGCTCGGTGAGTAGGGAGATAGCGCGCGTGGTCACGTTCATTCGGCAGCACTATTAGCGGATGTATAGGAATAATTCGTATTTTACTATTTCACTTTCTTATATTTAGTGAACATTGCTATATTCGCTATAATTTATGCGCGTCATCAAAAAAAACGACAAACGCTTGATTCGTTCTTGGTCTATGTACGACTGGGCGAATTCTGCCTACAATTTGGTCATCACATCGACCATTTTTCCAGCTTATTATACAGCCATTACACAAACGGAAGAACATGGAGATGTCGTATCGTTCTTTGGTTTCGAAATCATCAATACCGCCTTATCAAACTTTAGTTTAGCTTGTGCGTACCTGATCATGGCAATTACGCTGCCGTTTATCTCCTCGTATGCCGATGTGCACGGAAAGAAAAAGCAGATCATGATGTTTTTTACCTATTTCGGGGCTTTATCGTGTATGGGCCTATTTTTCTTTCGACTAGAAACGCTCGAAATGAGTATTATCCTGTTTGCGTTGGCTGCCATGGGGTATATAGGGGGCGTGCTCTTCAACAATTCCTACTTGCCAGAAATTGCAACAGCAGACCAGCAAGATCGGGTAAGTGCGCAGGGATTTGCCTATGGCTATGTAGGCTGTGTGACCTTGCAAATTATCTGCCTCGTATTTATACTATCGCCGCAATGGTTTGGAATAACGGACCCTTCTTTTGGTCCGCGGTTGTCCTTCCTGCTGGTTGGTCTTTGGTGGGCGGGTTTTGCAAGCATTCCCTTCCGCGCACTACCTGGAAACCAGCGCTCTTCTATTCGTGCCTCGAAAAAGCTTTTTCGGACCGTGATTATAGAATTTAGAATTGTACTTCGTAAAATAGGCCGCATGATACGCATCAAACGTTTTTTGCCCGCCTATTTTTTTTATGCATCCGGTGTACAGACCGTGATGATTGTGGCGGCGGCCTTCGGAGCGAAAGAGCTGAAAATGGAAAGCTCAAAACTTATTATTACCATATTACTCATACAGTTGGTGGCTATCTTAGGCGCCCTTTTCATGTCCAAACTATCCGAGCGGTTTGGCAATATTAAGGTCTTGATAGCCGTTGTTACGGTTTGGCTGGGCATCTGCATTGCCGCATTTTTCGTGAGCAGCGAGATGGAATTTTATATCTTGGCTTGTGTTGTTGGTCTGGTGATGGGCGGAATACAGTCGCTCTCCCGATCCACATACTCCAAATTTTTACCCGAAGATATCAAAGACACGGCATCTTTTTTTAGCTTTTATGACGTGACCGAAAAACTGGCCATTGTCATGGGGCTACTCTCTTTCGCATTGATCGAGCAGATGACGCATAACATCCGCTATTCAGCACTGGCGTTATCTATTTTTTTTATCATAGGCGGGCTGCTTTTGCTTCGGGTTTTACGGTTTAACAAAGCAATGACTGCATGAAAGTACAACTCTTTATCCCTTGTGTAGTGGATCAAATTTACCCGGAGACTGCATTTAACAGTATCAAACTGTTACAAAAAGCTGGTTGCGAAGTGGTTTACAATCCACAGCAAACCTGCTGCGGACAACTGGCTTACAATGCTGGTTTCTGGGACGAGGCTAAACGTATAGGCCTTAAATTTATAGCCGATTTTCCAGAAGACGCGTACATTGTGGCTCCCTCTGTTTCCTGCACAGGCATGGTGAAAGATGGTTACGATGATTTGTTTACCAATTCAACCTTACATAATACCTGCCGGAATATACAATCCAATATGTATGAAATCAGCGACTTTCTGGTAAATGTGCTCAAAAAAGATTACTTTGGAGCAGAGTTGGTCGGCACAGCGGTGTATCATCATTCCTGTTCGGGCGATCCTACGTCTAAGACCATCGGCGAAGCAAAACAACTCCTTAGCCAGGTTGGTGGATTGGAGTTGCTGGACATGCGCGAGCCGGACGGCTGTTGCGGTTTTGGAGGAGCTTTTGCTGTGAAATTTGAAGGGATCTCCTCGGCGATGGCAGAGCAACGCGTTTTGAATGCCATACAGGCAAAGGCAGACTTTATCATCTGCACCGATAGCACATGTATCATGCAATTGCAAGCCTATATTGATAAGCAGCAATTACCCATAAAAACAAAGCACATCGCCGATGTATTAACATCTGGTTGGGCAAACATATAACACAAAAGCTAACATAATGAACTCAAGAAGAACTTTTCTAAAAAATGCGGGGCTCGCGGCAGCAGGTCTTGCCTTGGCACCCTCGTTGGACGTTTTTGCAGCGAAGAAATCATGGTTTGACATATCGCTTGCCGAATGGTCATTGCACAAAACGTTATTTAAGGGCGACCTAAAAAATATCGACTTTCCAGAACTGGCAGCGAAAAAATTTGGTATCTATGGTGTTGAATATGTGAATCAATTCTTTAAGGATAAGGCGAAGGATATGACCTATTTAAAGGATTTGAACAACCGCGCAAAAGATAACGGTGTAACCAATGTGTTGATCATGATTGACGGCGAAGGAAATCTCGGCGACGAAGATGCCAGCAAGCGTAAAACGGCCGTAGAGAACCACCATAAATGGATTGATGCCGCAGCATTTTTAGGATGTAAGGCTATCCGGGTAAATGCAGCGGGAAAAGGAACTCCTGAACAAGTGAAAAGCAATGTGGTTGAAAGTTTATCAGCCTTGGCCGATTATGGTAAAAAAGGGAAAATCAATGTGATTGTGGAAAACCATGGCGGCATATCGTCGCACGGCGATTGGCTAGCAGATGTGCTAAAGACCGTAAATAAAAAGAACTGCGGCAGTCTTCCTGATTTTGGCAACTTCTATGAATACGACCGCTACCAAGGGGTGCAAGATCTCATGCCTTTTGCCAAAGGGGTAAGCGCCAAGAGCCACGATTTCGATGCCAACGGTGATGAGACGCAAATCGATTATGAAAAAATGATGAAAATCGTGAAGAATGCCGGGTTTAAAGGCTTTGTTGGGATAGAATACGAAGGCTCTAAGCTTCCGGAAATGGAAGGTATCGCAGCAACAAAGAAATTATTGGAACGCTTTAAAACACTTTAACCAACTAGACAATCCACCTAACCATTAAAAGACGAATTACACACTTATGAGTCAACAACAAGACGAACTATTAGTTAGCCATTTAGCCAAGAAGGGATTGGATGATAAGATGGTATTGGGGCATCCGGCCAGCCTATTTGTTCTGTTTTTTACAGAGATGTGGGAACGTTTTAGCTACTACGGCATGCGTGCCTTGTTAGTCACCTTTTTAATAACGGAGATTGCTGACAAGGGCTGGGGCTGGACCAATGCAGAGGCCATGGAACTGTATGGTTGGTACACCGGCCTAGTTTACGCGACACCGCTGATTGGGGGTATGATCGCAGATAGGCTAACAGGCTATAAAAAAGCTATTATCCTAGGTGCCCTTATCATGACATTAGGCCACGCCTCCATGGCGTTAGAAGGGGAGGCTAAGGTCTTTTTTTACATTGGTTTAGGGTTGATGATCTTAGGCAATGGTTTATTTAAACCGAATATTTCCTCTATGGTAGGGCAGCTCTATCCAGACAATAGTGCAAAGAAGGACTCCGGTTATACCATCTTTTATATGGGGATCAACGCAGGGGCTTTTTTAGGATCGTTGCTTTGTGGTTACATCGGCGAGAAGATCGGCTGGCACTACGGTTTTGGTTTAGCTGGCGTTTTTATGTTCTTCGGGATGTTGCAATTCTATTTCGGTCAACGCATATTTGGGGTCATCGGAGATTCGCCCAAAAAGGCGATTCAATTACCGAGCGATGCTGATGCCGTGCCGATTCCAGGTAAAGTGGTGCGCGATAGGCTGATCGTCGTTGCCGTGCTTGTGATTGCGAGCGTATTCTTTTTTCTCGCTTTTGAGCAGGCAGGTGGCTCGATGACAATTTTCGCCAAAAACTATACGCAACGTGTTTTGGAAGGAACAGCCGGCACAACGTTTAAATGGGTCGATGCGGCGCTAACGATATTACCTATCCTCGTGGTTACGTATGTGTTGACTCGCTTGGCGGGAAAGATCATTAAGCAATATCCGCTGACGATTATCTTCACGCTGATCTCCTTTTTCTCGATCATGCTTTTGGGCTTGTGGAAGGTGCACCGCGAGTTCACATCTGACGTCACTGAAGTGACGGTCGCTTGGTTCCAAATTCTGAACGCTTTTTTTATCGTCACGTTGGCTTCCTCGTTCAGTAAATTTTGGGAACGGGTTTGGAACCCTTCGGGACCTGTGAAGTTTGCTTTGGGGCTTATACTTGTCGGGGTCGGTTTCTTGGCGCTATCCTACGGAAGTATGCAGATTCCTCCTGGCGCTGCCACGGCTTCGGTCAGCATGATATGGCTTGTCCTTGCTTACTTTTTTCATACAACGGGCGAACTCTGCGTTTCGCCGGTGGGTTTGTCGTACATGAGTAAGCTGTCGCCACAGAAATTTATCGGTTTAATTTTTGGTTTTTGGTTTTTGGCATCGGCTATAGCAAACAAACTGGCTGGCTTGAGCGGCGGCTTGATCGATAAGATTACGGCTATGTATTCCATGTCGACTTTCTTCTTGATTATCGCAGGCTTACCTATTGGTGCCGCCTTGCTTTTACTTGTTTTTAGTCCGCTATTGCGCAAGATGATGCATGGCATTAATTAATCCAACACAAGATCTTCTGTAAAAATGCGCGTAAAGATGTTACGCGCATTTTTTGTTTGTTCAAACCGATATTTTAATTGATTTGCTTATTTTTGGCCATCAAATAAATGCGTATGACAGAGAATTCTTCGGTTTCACTTGATAACCACGCAAGTGGAGAACGAGTATTGGGCCATCCGGCCGGTCTTTTCGTTCTTTTTTTTACCGAAATGTGGGAGCGCTTTTCGTTTTACGGAATGCGTGTGTTGTTGATCCAATTTTTAACCGCCTCCGTGTTGGGCGCAAACCCCGGCTGGGGATGGACAGCCGAACAGGCTGGTGCGCTCTACGGAACCTACGCGATGCTGCTGTACATTACTCCCATTTTCGGGGGGGTCATTGCCGATAAATATATTGGATCGCGCGCCGCTGTGATCATCGGTGCTGCTATCATGACATTAGGGCATGCAGCCATGGCGTTTGATTCGCCGATCTTATTTTTCGTCGGTTTGGCCTGTTTAGTTATTGGTACCGGCTTCTTTAAACCCAATATGCCCGCGATTCTTGGCGAGATGTATAAGCTTCTACCGGAGAAAAAGGATGGCGCCTATACTATCTTTTACATGGGTGTGAATGCTGGTGCATTTTTCGGTATGATGCTTTGCGGCTACTTAGCGGAAACGGTAGGCTGGCACTGGGGTTTTGGTTTGGCAGGCATATTTATGTTGCTCGGCACC
Organism: Sphingobacterium paludis; assembly: GCF_004364125.1. Lineage (GTDB taxonomy): Bacteria > Bacteroidota > Bacteroidia > Sphingobacteriales > Sphingobacteriaceae > Sphingobacterium > Sphingobacterium paludis. Next base: position 662,699 of record NZ_SNZV01000001.1, read on the forward strand.
TTTCAGTTTTGGCTGGCAGGCCCACTGTTGGGAAGGTTGGGCATGCTCGATAAAACGAAGAACGCCGATCAAAGCGCTGCTACGGCAAATTTGGAAGCAGGGGAAACAACGCACAATAAATTTACCGGTCTGGATATCATCTTGATGATCGTGGTGGGTGTCATTGGCTTACTGTACGCCTTCAATGATCCGCTTTCCAAAAACAATGTGCTTGATGTTTTTGCTTTTCTCGACACCGCGAACTTACGTGGCCAGAACATCATGGTCATCGGCGCGCTGCTTTTGTTTTTGGTTCTTATCGTGATGCGTATACAACGCTACGCGAAAGTCGTCCGTGATCGGATGTATGGTGTGATCCTGTTGGGATTCTTTCTCATTTTCTTCTTTATGAGCTTCGAGCAGGGAGCGACCTCGCTGGTTCTTGTTGCGCGTGACTATGTCGATCGGGAATTGACGGGAAACAGTTTGCTTGCCTTTAACGTGATGAATACCTTGCTTACCATCGTGCCGTTGATTATCATTTCCTGGGTATTGATCAAGTTGGCCATAGTCACCTGGAAAAAAATAGCTTGGTCAAATATCATCTTGTTTCTCTGCTTTATTTTAATTTGGGCAGCAGGGATATGGATGTTGTACAGTGAATTTTCCGCTGAAAAATCAGCGATTAAAGTATCTTGGTTCTCCATTTTAAATTCATTTTTCATTATCGCCTTGGCTTCTTCTGTATCCAAAATCTGGGAGTCGAAGTTTAATCCTACAGCTGCGATGAAATATGGTTACGGTCTTATATTAGTCGCGATAGGCTTTTTAATACTTGGTTTTGGTTCGCTCGGCGCAAGCAGTGGGGCGAAGATCTCCATGATATTTTTAGTCTTGACCTATCTTTTTCATACATTGGGTGAGCTCTTTATTTCGCCTGTTGGATTGTCCTATGTGTCTAAACTGGTGCCTGCGCGGATGTTGGCGTTTATGTTCGGCATGTGGTATCTGGCCATTGCGATAGCACAGAAATTAGCAGCCATCTTAGGTGGGCAAGTGGAAACTATACAAGAAAACTATTCGCTCAGTCATTTCTTTTTCCTGTTCACCATTATTCCGGCAGCAGGAGGAATACTTGTAATGGTCCTGAATCCGCTTATTAAACGTTTAATGCACGGGATTAAATAACTACAGCAAGCGGCCAACTTTTACGCAAAAAAGTTGGCCGTTTCTATCCTAAATCTTTACCGATCATGTCAAAACAGGTTACCTTGGATGATATCCAAAACTTCGAAGGGAAATATCCGAAACAACTTTGGTACCTTTTCCTTGTCGAGATGTGGGAGCGTTTTTGCTTCTATGGCATGCGGGGCGTATTGGCCATATTTATGGTTGACCAGCTCTTGCTTTCCGAAAAAGATGCCAACTTAAAATATGGTGCTATACAGGCATTTGTCTATGCCTTTACGTTTGTGGGCGGCATTTTTGCCGATAAAATATTGGGGTTCAAGCGATCGCTAACCTTCGGCGCAATCTTGATGATTTTAGGGAATGGCCTTATTGCGATAAATCCACACGATTTCTTTTACTTCGGTATTGCCTTGACCATTATTGGTACGGGTTTTTTTAAACCTAACATATCGTCTATGGTGGGCGATCTATACAAGGAAGGTGATTCACGCCGCGATGCAGGCTTTGGTATCTTTTATTCCGGGATAAACGTCGGTGCACTGTTGGGCGGTGCGCTTTGCGTATGGTTAGGAAAAGAGCACTCATGGAATTTAGCATTTTTGGCAGCTGCCATTGTGATGCTTATTGGCATCATCATCTTTCTAGCAACAAAGAAACAGTTAGGACCCATTGGCAATAGCCCGATCGCTCATCTTCCTAGATCCAAAAAGACGGCCTGGGAGGTATTGGTTTACGTCGGTGCGCTAGTCTGCATCCCGCTTATTTTCATCATGGTAAATAACACGCGGTATACCGACCTTTTTATGTATACGATTGGTCCGTTGGCTTTAGGTTATTTTCTATATCAGATATTCCGAGAAACGGATGCAAAAGTACGGCAGAAGCTTATTGCCGCCTTGGTATTGATCTTGTTCTCTATCTTGTTTTTTGCCATTTTCGAACAGGCCGGAGGGTCATTAGCGCTATTCGCCAAGGATAATCTGCATACGAACCTGCTGTTCTTCGATATTGACCCTAATGTGGTCAATAACGGGGCAAACTCGTTGTTCGTTATTGTTTTTAGTCCTATTCTTGGCCTGCTGTGGTTGGCATTGGCCAAGAAGAAACTGGAACCGAATACCGTGATTAAATTTGGACTTGGATTTCTGCTGTTAGGAATTGGCTATTACGTATTCTTCGGAACACGCTTTTTCGCTGATGAATCCGGAAAAACTTCTTTAGGGGTGTTCACCCTTGCTTATCTTGCCGTCACGCTGGGTGAACTGTGCCTGTCACCGATCGGCCTGTCGATGATTACTAAATTATCGCCAAGGCATTTGGGCGGCATGATGATGGGGCTTTGGTTTCTGGCCAGTGCGTATGGACAATATGTGGCCGGTTTGCTTGGCGCAGGCATGTCATCTCCGGATGAAGGTGCCTCGCTTATGGATAAGTTGCTTGGTTACACCGCGGGCTACCAGCAGTTGGCTTGGTACTCGTTTATAGCCGGTGTTATTTTGATTGTGCTTTCGCCTTTTGTGAAAAGGCTGATGCATGGTGTAAACTAGAGGCATCTCCGTACCCGGGTAGCAGGGTTGCTAGAGAAAAACGGGCAGCTGTCCTCCGGGGCAAGAAGCATGCGCGGGGCAAAGCAAATTTTGCGCATGGAAGGCAGATCTCTTTCATGGAATAGGGCTTCCGTAGTTGCTGGGCTGCCATCCTTGCTGTATTTTCACCATAGCGGCAGCAGGGATAGACATCCGCTGGTTTTTTTGTATATTTAGTGAATTTAAAATTTTGATAACGCGTGTCTGACAGTTTAGTCATTATCCCAACCTATAACGAGAAGGAAAACATCGAGAAGATCATTCGGAAGGTATTTTCCTTGGCGGTGCCTTTTGATATCCTGATTGTTGACGACGGCTCGCCGGATGGTACGGGAAATATCGTTAATGCTTTGCAGAAGGATTTTGCTGGCCGCTTGTATTTGGAAGAGCGCAGTGGAAAACTGGGCTTAGGTACAGCCTATATTCACGGTTTCAAGTGGGCGTTGGGCCGGCATTACGATTATATTTTCGAAATGGATGCTGATTTTAGCCACAACCCTGAAGACCTCATTCGTTTGCGAGAGGCCTGTTTGCTGGGAGCAGATATGGCTGTAGGCTCACGTTATATAAAGGGTGTCAACGTCGTCAATTGGCCGATGAGCCGCGTGTTAATGTCGTATTTTGCCTCCGTTTACGTGCGCTTTATCACGGGTATAGGGGTTCAGGATGCGACGGCTGGTTTTGTGTGTTTTTCCAGGAAAGTGCTAGAGAAAATTCCATTAGATCAAATCAAATTTGTAGGCTATGCATTTCAGATCGAAATGAAATTTAAGGCTATATTGTATAAATTCAACGTAGTCGAAGTACCGATCATCTTCACGGATAGGACGGAGGGTGTTTCGAAGATGAGTACCCGCATATTTAGGGAAGCCTTTTTTGGGGTCATCCAACTGAAGACAGAGAGTTGGTTTAAAAAATACAATTAAGTATCTTTATTGCTGTTAACGAAGTATGATGAATGAACATCTTGATCCGAACGCCGAACGATTAACGCCCGCTGATAAGGATATAGAACGTGCCTTACGGCCGCAGGCATTCGAGGATTTTACTGGTCAGGCTAAAATCCTGGAAAACCTCTCTATTTTCGTTCGGGCGGCGAAGCTTCGTGGCGAGGCTTTGGATCATGTACTGTTACATGGCCCTCCCGGGCTCGGTAAAACTACGCTGTCGAATATTATTGCGAATGAGATGGGCGTGAATATAAAAATCACGTCGGGTCCTGTCTTGGATAAACCGGGCGATTTGGCCGGCCTATTGACAAACCTGGAAGAAGGTGACGTACTTTTTATCGACGAGATTCATCGGTTGAGCCCGCTGGTAGAAGAATATTTGTATTCGGCCATGGAGGACTTTAAAATCGACATTATGCTCGAAACAGGTCCAAATGCCCGATCCGTTCAAATATCCCTTAATCCATTTACATTAATAGGAGCCACAACCCGGTCTGGCTTACTAACAGCGCCACTTCGCGCGCGCTTTGGTATTAATGCTCGACTACAATATTACGATGCTAAACTCTTAACCACTATTGTATTAAGATCCGCAAGTATCTTAAATACCCCAATCAGCGATGAAGGAGCATACGAAATCGCACGAAGGAGCCGTGGCACACCTCGTATCGCCAACGCACTTCTTCGTCGGACGCGAGACTTTGCCCAAATTAAAGGTAATGGCGCTATTGACAAGGCCATTGCACAATATGCGCTAACGGCGTTAAATGTCGATGAAAATGGTCTAGATGAGATGGATAACCGCATTTTATTAACTATCATCGATAAATTTAAGGGCGGACCCGTAGGGCTGAAGACCATTGCTACGGCCGTGGGAGAAGATGAAGGTACTATCGAAGAGGTTTATGAACCGTTCTTAATTCAAGAAGGGTACCTCATGCGTACATCTCGAGGAAGGGAATGCACGGAAACAGCATATCGTCATCTGGGTAAAATAAACCTAAACAAAGGAAATACCTTGTTTTAGTAAACCGCACTGCAGTAATTGGTTATTTCTTTAGATAATCCGCTCTTACTCGATAAACTGGAGCTTGTCTTGATAAGACGATAGCCGTGGTTTTTCACGATTCCTGTAAACGTTTGAGAATACGCTTTGCTCGGCTGGTTAGTGCAGGGCTGGGTGTCTTCAGCAGGTGCTGGATTTGTGCGGTAAGTTCTTCCCGTATCCATTCTTGTTCTACGCTCAAATAATAGAGGATATCCAAGCAGTTAACTACCACCGCTACCGGACAACTCGGTGTGATGATCCAGTCGAAACATTGTTCGATCCAAATCTCATCATACCTGTCGTTTTTTTCAACCCATTGCCGGGGCGGTTTGGTAACGATCATACCAATCTTCGAAAAGCTTCGAATACAGCTCCAATTTTTTAAGGAAGATAAGTGACGCATGAAATCTGGGTAGATCGGGCGGATGATCTGTGGTGCTTTAATCGCGGTATGTTCCAACAACCAAGAAGCGCGGAAGGCGACTTGCGCATCGTTATGGTAAGCGTATCGCAGCAGCGAAGCTGGCGTGAGCCCGTGCGCGCTGATAAATTCTAATCCAAAGACCTTAGCATCAAATGCACGAATGTCATGCCTTAGAAACTGCAAGACTGTTTCTTCCTCACTCGCCATAAAATTTAGGATTGAAATTGACTAGAAAAAGCTGTTTCGTAGCGCGTGTAATAGCCGTATACAACCAGCGTAGGAATTCTGTGTTCAGCATCTCATCATTCAGGAAACCTTGATCAACGAAAACACAGGGCCATTGTCCGCCTTGCGCCTTATGGCAGGTAATTGCATAAGCAAACTTTATTTGTAGGGCATTGTAGTAAGGATCTTTCTTTATCGCGTCTAGGCGATCTTTCTTGGCGGGTATATCGCTGTAATCCTGCGCAATGGAGCTATACAAAAGTTGTTGCTGCTCATGCGGCAGATTGGGCGAGTCTACGTGTAAGCTGTCAAGCAATACCCGGCAAAGAATGGGATCGAGCTCGTCATCGTCCAAGAATTCCAAGGCGATATCGGCAAACCGAAAGCCGTGTTGCTCATGTATGTTACTCACTTTCCGAATCTTCGCCAGATCGCCGTTGGCAATAAATCCCGTATTTTGCTCATCATGTTGTTGCAACCAGTAGTAATTATTGCGTACCACCATAACCAAATCGCCGCCAGTAATTTCTTCATCACGAAAGAGTATTTGATTCCGGATATGTTGGTTGTAGAGATTGGCGGAACGGTTTGATCGGCAGATCACGATCGAATTTTGAATATCGAACGTATCGTAGCTATAATGCAGCCCTTCGATCAGGCGGTCGCCGTTCATGCGGAAGATGTCGGAAAAGCCTTTGGTATGAAATTGCGGGAAGGGTAAACTATCTTGTTGTTGCTCCAAGTCAATATCATCGCGTACTCTCGTGGCATTGAACAGTATGCCAGAGTCCTGGCGCTGCCGTACCACTTCGCGCAGCTCGTAATGAAAAGTATGTAGGTGATAATTGGCACGGATATACTGTGCATCCAGGGCGGGGCTTTCCAGCATGCCCACCGGCGGCAATTGAGCACTATCGCCCACAAACATGAGGGAGCAATTTGAGCCCGATTGCACATAGCGAATCAGATCATCTAAAAGACTACGGGAAAAGAATTGCAGCCCATCATCAGCAATCATAGACGCCTCATCCACAATAAACAGCGTGTTTTCATGCGGGTTCTCTGCCAACACAAAATCTATATCTATGGTTGCCGCAGACTTTTTTCGGTATATTTTTTTGTGAATGGTGTATGCTTTGCGTCCTGAGTAGTGTGCCATCACCTTGGCTGCCCGGCCGGTAGGCGCCAACAAAACGGATCGTTTGTTTAGCGAAGGTAGTGCATTGACCAAGGCGCTAATCGTCGTGGTCTTCCCTGTACCTGCGTATCCTTTCAAAACAAAACATGTAGATGGTTTGAACGTTAACAAAAACTTTTCCAATAAGGCGAAGAGCTCCCGTTGTTGTGCCGTTGGTTGCCATACGAATTGCTTGATGAGCAGGTTTTGAATATGCATAATCAAAGTTATCCAAAAGGTTGGTCAATTCAATTGGAAAAGCTAATTTTGTTTATCAATCGAGGCTATAGCCACATATTATATGAAGTACACGGCAGAACATTTTCATCTCCATTATATTCCACAATATCGTTTGTTAATCAAGTCAGATTTTTTGGAAGATACGATGGTCATCGTAGACGAAAAACAGGAGGTCGTCGCACTTTATAGTTACCCCTCGGAATTTCCCGATCCGGCAGCGCTCAAATTATTGGGTTTGCCTTTTGCAGATGTCTCTATCAGCTTGCCACTGGAAAGTTTTATGTTGGTGCCTTCTGAAGTGTACAGCCAGCGCCAGGTGCAACAATATCATGATTTTCAGGATGGTAAAGGTGTGGTGCAAGAATATGCTTTGCCTATGGAGGGAATTACTGCATTATACCAATATGACCACCTGCTGTTCAAGCGCTGGACCGCAATATTTCCCCAAGCTAAGTTATTTGCTGACTTTCAAATTATCTTCGCGTTGGTGGAGCAGCATGTACTCAACACGGCTTCTGTATTAGGCGTGCATGTGAAAAATAAAAAGGTAGAAATGTATGTTTTCCAAGGGAAAGAATTGCAACTGTACCATGATTTTGATGTCGATACTGCCGACGACTTACACTATTTTATCCTAAACGTACGAAGCACATTGGGTATTACGGGGCTGTTCGACAAGGTGCTGCTATCTGGCGTCGCGGCAACCGATCCTTTCGCGCATGCCGTACGTAGCTATGCTAATGAGTTGGTTTTCCTACAGGGAAACTCTGCCCTGTATGCGGAAGATGCAGCGGTACAGACGAAAATTGAATCTTTACATATCATTGCCGAATTCCCGTCATGCGTATCGTAGGCGGACAATATGGCGGTTTGCGATTGAGCCCCCCAGCCAATCTTCCGGTAAGACCAACGACCGACATCGCGAAAGAAGCGCTGTTCAATATTTTAGAGCATAAGCTGACACTAGCTGATTGCACCTGTCTGGATCTTTTTGCGGGTACAGGCAATATCAGTTTCGAGTTGGTATCACGAGGAGCGTTGGATGTGGATGCCATCGATATCCATTTCAAATGTCTTCAGTACATTAAGGAAACCGCATTAAAGCTTAATACGGAACGTATCAGCACACGCAAGGCCGATGTGCTAAAATATATTTCCTCGTGTAAAAAGCAATACGACTTTATTTTTGCTGACCCACCATATGATTTGCCCAAACTTCCACAGCTGGCCACGCTGATATTCGAAAACGAACTGCTCAAATCCGAAGGACTGCTCGTGATTGAACATCCGTCGACACGGAAGATGGACGATATTCCCTATTTCTTAGAGACGAGAAAGTATGGTTATTCTTCATTCAGTTTTTACAAACATACCTAACATTGCGCTATGATAAAGACCGCTGTTTTTGCCGGGTCCTTTGATCCCTTTACGCTTGCCCATTATGATTTGGTCAACCGAAGTTTATCGCTCTTTGATAAGGTTATTATCGGTATCGGCGTTAACCGTGCGAAGCAGGGTCTGATGACCTATGAAGAGCGCGAAGACGTGATTTCGGAAATTTTTGCGGCGAACCACCGGGTGGAGGTGCAACAATTCAATGGGCTTACGGTACAGTTCTGTGATCGCGTGCAGTCCACTTATCTATTAAGAGGACTGCGTAATACGAACGACTTTGAATTTGAAAATGCTATTGCGCAAAATAATTTGATTCTGGCGCCCCATATAGAAACGTATTTCTTAATGGCAAAATCGGGATTGGCTCATATCTCTTCGACCATCGTTCGGGATATTTTTCAACACGGAGGTGATATCTCCAATCTGGTGCCTTCTGAGGTCTTGGCTTTCTTAAATGAAAAAGCCTAGGTACGTCCGATTTTCACTTTTTTGCCCTTGATCTTTCCGTTGGCCGCATTTTTTATAATCGTTAGGGCCGATGTGCGTTTAACGGCTACAAAAGATTCTTTATCTTTTACTTCGATAAGACCAATGTCGTCTTTTTGCACATCAGGCAAATTGAGCATAAATCCCACAATGTCAACCTTATTTATTTTATCCTTTTTCCCGCCGGTGACGTAAAGGGTAGCAAAAGGCGCATCTGCTGGCAAGGGCAATTCATCGATGAGCTCGAGCACGGTACAGCTTTCATCCACATAGGGATAATCCTCATCAGGTTTTAAGATAATGAAAACCTCGCCGGAGGCCTGCATACGCGCAGTACGTCCGTTTCGGTGGATAAAGGCGTCTTCCTTGTATGGCAGCTGATAATGTATGATGACATCTACTTCCGGAATGTCCAGTCCACGTGCAGCTAAATCTGTGGTGATTAGGATACGGTTCGAGTTATTTCGGAATTTTAAAAGAGCAAGCTCGCGGTCTGACTGTTCCAGGCCGCCATGAAATACATCGTGAATCAATTCACGGTCTTCCAGTAGATTACTGATATGGTCTACGGCCTCGCGATGGTTGCAAAAGATAATGGTTTTTTTCTCGCCATTCATGCACAATAGCTGAAACAGTGCTTTCAGCTTATACTGCGCCGGGGCAATGATCTTCTGCATCTTTAAATTGGGCACAGAGCTGCTATCATCGGAGAAATCTACTGTGATGTAATCCTTAATTCCGGTAAATTCCGGAATCTCGGACATCTTGGTAGCCGATGTCAACACGCGGTGTTTCAATGCTGTAAGCTGTTGAATTATGGTAACCATTTGCCCGTGAAAGCCAAACTCCAGCGACTTATCGAACTCATCCAAGATTAGGCTATGAACGTGCTGGGTGTTAATATGGCCGCGTTCCAAGTGGTAGGTAATCCGACCGGGTGTGCCGATCAATATGGTAGGAGCTTCACGCAGCTTATTACGCTCTGTTTTCGTGTCGTTACCACCGTAAACGCAGGTAGTTTTTAACCCTTGGTGCACTTTTCGAACGACCTGCTCTATTTGTAGAGCCAGTTCGCGCGTAGGAACAACAATAAAAGCCTGGGTACCCGACGTCTCTGCCTCCAGCTGTTTATCCAATAAGAGGGTAAAGGCCAAGGTTTTTCCGGTTCCAGTAGGCGAGTGTAAAATAAGATCTTTGGACGGATCGTAATTATCGAGGACAGCTTTTTGCATTTCGTTTAACTCCGAAATTTGCAAACGCTGTAGTATATGCAGAAGTTCCATGCTGCAAAAGTAGGGAAATTAAAAAGTAAAAATTAAAAAGTAAAAATTAAAAAGTCAAAAGGGAGAAGTTAAAATTGAAAAATAATGCTGTACAGTCTAACTAAACCTATATACTACCTACTGATATCTAACTTCATTACGCACCAGCAATTAAGTCCATCCCACCACCTTTCCGTCCTTAGCCAGGACATGGCGTTCCTTTTGTAGGGCAAAAGAAACCAAAACCCCGTCGCTTGAAACCTTTGCAAGGGATGGGTTATGCATTGGCAAATTTCTACAAACTGCAAAGCTTTCGATGCGACATTCTTTCTATCTCACTACCCACCACCAATATATTACCGCCCACAACCATCTACATACTACATACTATGTACTATCTACTAAAGTCTAATTCGCTATTAGGGACAAAAAAAAGCGTTCCCTATGTAGAGAACGCTTTTGAAGATTATTTGAAGGGTTTAAAAGTAGAATTGTACCCCAAGTGTCGGCGCTAAGGAGTTTACATCCAATCCGAATGTGTTATTTGTTACATCATTTGTTTTGTCTTTTTGCGATTCAAAATACAAACCGCGTACTCTCAGCTCGATCCCTACGTTGCTAACGGGGAAGTAGGCAAAGCCTGGCGCAAGTTCGACACCATATCTTTCGAATTTTCTTTCTTCAGTTCCGGCCATTGTTTCTGTAGTTTGTTTACCCCAAGCCATAGGAACCGATAATTGGGAGAAAAACTTAAAGTCACCTTCGCCAATGTAATTTCTTACGAAAGGGGATACGTTAAACCAATTGGTCTTATAGTCTAGATTCGTGCCGTTGTCTCGGTTGCTCCAGCTGTAACCAATGCCCGTTCCAACAGCCCAATTGTCGCTAACGAAGTAACCCGCAGTTGGATTGATTGAAAATGCGTTGTATTTGCCATCGATATCCTCATACTTCGATGTGCTAAATCCTACCTGGCCACCAATAAGGAATTTACCTTGTTCGGTTTGCGCATGGGAAGCCAAGGTTAGTGCAGATACTGCGGTTAATGTTAAGAATAATTTTTTCATGTTACTTGTACTTAAAATTTGTTAATAAAGTTTGACTTTTAGTCTGATATGTTCAGTGTGTTCAATGTTTATGCCATTGGATTGCTTTGTGTGTCATCAAAATGTTTGATTGTACAAGCCATTGACGCACACCCAATTTAATACAGTTCCCTACAGTCTATTAATCTGAGGTTCGTGCATTAAAATACGAAAGTATTTTATTAATTACGCTTGTAAACCAATCTAATAGATATTTTTTCGGTAAAATTGTCCACTTATGTCAGGCTGTTGGATAATTTGTCATATGACTTAATGCCAGATGCACGCAACCCAAAATAGCTAACACAATACAGGTCGATCGCTGGCCAAAAATTCGAAAAGTTCGAGGAGACGCTAAAGGCGTGTAATTACCATGCGTAACTACATAGGAAAAGAAAAAGGTCCGATACTATCGGACCTTTAACGCATTAAAATAGTGAAATTATTCGAAATATTCTTTGATACGTTCAAAAAATGACTTTTCGCTTTTGCCAGGCTGTGGCTTGAAATTAGCGGAGTCTTTTAATTTTTCGAGAAGTGACCGCTCTTCGGCAGAAACGGCTTTAGGCGTCCATACGTTTACGTAAACCAATTGGTCCCCTTTATGGTATGAATTCACCTCTGGCACGCCTTTTCCTTTTAAGCGCAATATCTTACCGCCCTGTGTTCCTGGTTCGATTTTGATCTTTGCTTTGCCGTCTATGGTTGGTATCTCCACGCTCGTGCCTAAGGCAGCATCAGCGAAGTTGATGTACAGATCATAGATCACGTTGATCCCATCCCGTTTGAGTGTTTCGTGCTGAACTTCTTCGATAAGGATGATTAAGTCTCCAGGTACGCCTCCGCGTGGTGCAGCATTTCCTTTTCCACTCATCGAAAGTTGCATGCCTTCGCTAACACCGGCTGGGATATTGATAGCGATGGTTTCTTCGCCGCGCTCCAGACCTTCACCTTTACACGTGGTACACTTGGATGTGATTTCGACCCCTTCGCCATTACAGGTCGGGCAGGTGCTTGTTGTTTGCATTTGCCCTAGGATGGTATTGGTCACTCTGCGCACTGAACCCGAACCACCACAGGTGTTACAGGTATGGTACGCTGATTTATCTTTTGCCCCTGTACCGCTACAGGTATGACAATGTACTTGTTTATTAACTTTAACTTTCTTTTCAACCCCTTTGGCAATTTCCTCCAAGGTTAGTTTCACCTTGATTCGCAAGTTTGAACCGCGTTGTACGCGACGGCCACCACCGCTGCGCGCTCCGCCGCCGAAGAAACTTTCGAAAGGACTTCCGCCTCCGAAAATATCGCCAAACTGGCTGAAGATGTCGTCCATATTCATGCCACCACCGCCAAAGCCAGACGCAGAGTTGCCGCTGTGACCAAACTGATCATAGCGCTGGCGCTTTTCAGGGTTGCTTAAAATTTCATAGGCTTCTGCGGCTTCTTTAAATTTATCTTCCGCCTCTTTGTCATCCGGATTTTTGTCCGGGTGATACTTTATAGCCAGCTTACGATAGGCTGACTTGATTGCTGCGGCATCTGCTGACTTCGCAACGCCCAATACATCATAATAATCTCTCTTCGCCATCTCTTATTGACCTATTACTACTTTAGCAAAACGAACTACCTTATCATTGAGAAAATATCCCTTTTCTACCACATCGATCACTTTGTTCTTCAAATCTGGAGATGGCGATGGAATCGCGGTAATGGCTTCCTGAAATTCTGGATCAAAAGGTTTTCCAATGATATCATCCATCTCTTTCAAACCTTCCTGCTGCAACGTTTTACGGAACTTTTGGTTTACCAAATCAATACCCTGTCTTACAGATTCAATATCTTGTGCCGTTTGCATGGCCGACAAGGCACGATCCAAATCATCTAAAACAGGTAACAGCTTATTTAAAACATCTTTACTAGCTGACTGTATAAGCTCAACACGTTCTTTCGATGTTCTCTTTTTATAGTTGTCAAATTCGGCGAATAATCTTGCATATTTGTCGTTGGCCACGGCCACTTCCTCTTTCAGTTTTTCCTCTTCGCTAAGCGCCGACGGACTATCCGGTGTCACATTGTCTGATCCAAATTGATCCAGATTTTCCACGTTTTCGTCTTGAATATTGTTTTCCTGTTCGTTCATCATATCTAAATAGTGTAGCTCTTGATAATACCCAAATGCGATAAGCAAGAATAACGCCATCGCATAAAAAACCGACACCCTGTCAGTCTATCAAAAAATAAACTACCAAAATGTCGGTTGACTGATGTTATGTCAGTTTAGCTTTTAGATCGCCACTTGATCATATAAGGCCGTGTCAGCTGTTTTCAGTATACGAGCTGGCATATTTTTAATGATCTGGTAATCATGTGTAGCCATTAATACCGCTGTTCCGGAGGCTGCAATATCCCGAAGGAGCAATACAATTTCTTCGGATGTTGCCGGGTCTAGGTTTCCGGTAGGCTCATCGGCTAAGATAATTTCTGGGTTATTTAGCAGTGCCCGTGCAATCACGACGCGCTGCTGCTCGCCACCCGACAGCTCGTGTGGCATCTTTCTTAATTTAGACCGTAAGCCTACTTTTTCCAACACGTCCAACATGCGGTTTTCAATAAGGCCGCGCTCTGTCCAGCCCGTAGCTTTCAAAGCAAACTCCAAGTTTTTCTCCACCGTGCGGTCATTTAACAAATGGAAGTCCTGGAAAACGATGCCCAGTTTCCGGCGTAAAAAAGGTACATCATTTTCATGAAGTTTTCGCAGATCAAAGCCCGCTACCATGCCTTCACCATTCCCGATGTAAAGATCGCCATAAATAATTTTAAGCAAACTACTTTTACCGGTGCCGGATTGCCCGATGAGGTATATAAATTCACCTTGGTTGATATCCAGGTTTACATGAGAAAGCACCAGGTGCTTTTGTTGATAAATATCTACGTTCTTTAATTTTATAACTGTATTCTCTATCATATTTACCGCTTAAACGTCAATTTTTTTAATTTGGCCAAATGGCATGTCTTGGACAACCTGCATAATGTATGCCGCCTTGTGGCCTAACCCGATTTTTTCCAACGATTTATCAGGTCTATCCACCCGAAAATATGCAAGAAGCGTGAAAGCCTCATCCCGCAACTGTACATAGTCTGGAATTTTGGCTACTCCCTTTACTTTTATTACATACATAAAACAAAGGTAAAATATTTTGTGAAACCCACGCCTTTTATCGTACACTATTTACTAGGCGTGCGTGAACAGGAAAGCGGGCACGTCTACACCATCCGCATAATCTGTTAATCCCGGACACTGGCTTCCACCCAATGAAAACGTCGAAATCTTGCTTTCTATTGCCCCATTGCTAACGATGCACTGGATCTTTTCCGCCTGTTCATCCAGCAACTTCGTGACATCTTCCAATTTGCTATATGTTTCATAAAAGAGGACTGCAAGCGGTGAGGCTATCCGCTGATCTTCTTTGACTAACAAAAACCCGTTATCAAAGTGCTTGTCGCCGTTGATCAGGTAGATGGATTTGTTATAATCGTAGTTATTGCCGTATTTAAAATGCTCACGGATCGGTTCAAAAGATGCAATAGCTTCAAAAAAGCGCGATAGGGGAAAGTCTTCGGGAATAAACATTTTAGACACGGAGCGGCAACCCAATCCGAAATAATCAAAAATATCGTATCCGAGATGCTGTAATTCCGCTGTGCTTTCTTCACCGGTCAAGATGGCGACTGCATTTCTATTTTTTCGGATGATATGAGGCTTCTTCCCGAAATAGTGCTCGAAATAGCGTGAGCTGTTGTCGCTGCCTGTGGCGATAACGAGATCGTAGTCGGCCAAGCGGTCGACTATGGTAATTTTGGAGGCGAAACGGGGTTCTATACCGTTTAAGGCGTTGACAATAAACGGTGTTAGGCCTGCATCATCTGATGATAGTTTGATTTTGGCATGGAAGCCCGCTAGCAATACCGACATGATATCCTGAAAGCCGACCAGTGGAATGTTTCCGGCTAAGATAAGTCCAACAGTTTTGTCAGACTCCAGGTCGGGGTAGGGCGCTAGCCATTCTGCCAACGTACTTTCCTGCAAATTAGCAGTCAACGCTGCGATCTGTTTGCGGGTATTGGGAACGGTATACCAAGGATTTTTTATCGCAGCAGACTGCAGGATCTCTTCCAAACCAGCGCCGCCGGTCTGCAACAATCTTCCAAGCGCAGCAAAAGCTTCGATTCGTTGTTTCTTTGTCAAAATAGAATAATTTAGAATTGTTCTCTTATTTTTTTCAAGTATCTTTGTGTCTCTTAAGAATAACTACTAACTTTGTATAGTATTGGGCTTAAGGAGCGAGAACAAAATTAGTTTATTTATTATAATTGTGAGGTTGTAAATGGCAATTAAAATTACTGACGAATGTATAAATTGTGGGGCATGCGAGCCAGAATGCCCGAACAACGCGATATATGATGCTGGTGTAACGTGGAAGTTTTCGGAAGGAACGGCTTTGGAAGGCGTTATTGATTTCGGTGATGGCGTAACATTAGACGCTAACGCGGCACAAGATGCTATTTCCGATGAAGTTTACTACATCGTTTCCGATAAATGTACGGAGTGTGTTGGATTTCATGATGAGCCGCAGTGCGCTGCTGTTTGTCCCGTGGATTGTTGTGTGGATGATGAAGAAGTTGTTGAAACGGAAGAAGAGCTGCTCGCTAAGAAAGCTTGGTTGCACGCAGAATAACGAAACGTTAATATACTTGTTAAAGCACTATCGATGGATGGTGCTTTTTTTTTTATAACGGTTTTAATACGCCAGACAATTTGGTATAAAGGCCAATTTTCATATTTTTGTTTCTTTAAGAAACGAAAACAAGACTAAATGCTAAAAAAACAAGTTGGTTTTATTACCCTTTTTACAGTTTCGATCGCCATTATACTAACCTTAATTTATGAATTCAATTGGTTTGCTATACATCCGAACTTTATGATGGGCGTTCGGTGGGTAGTCGCCGCAACATTAACCTTAAATGCGCTTTTCCGAAAAAATTTGACCACCTGGATATTGACCTGTCTTATTTTAGGTGTGTTCGTGGGGTTAGATTTTCCAGATTTAGCCAGATCTATGCAACCCTTATCCCAAGGGTTCATTAAACTGGTTAAGACGATTGTTGGGCCTATACTATTTGCTACGTTGGTATTTGGTATTGCCGGACATTCCGATTTAAAGTCGGTTGGCCGTATGGCTTGGAAATCCATGTTATATTTCGTCTCCGCGACGACCTGTGCGATTTTTATTGGTTTGATCGTTATTAACCTTACCAAAGCGGGTGTGGGGGTCGATGTGGCGAATATGCCACACGAGGAACTTCCCTCCGGCGCGACGATGGTTGATGCTGATCAAAAGGCCATGCAACATATTGCTCCTGAAGTCCACGGCGTTTACAAGTTTAACGCTTTTATTCGAGACACGTTCCCCGAAAATATCATCAAAGCCATCTACGAAAATAAAGTATTGCAAATTGTGGTGTTTGGCGTGATATTCGGTATCGCACTCGCGCTGGTCGAAGAAAAGAAGCGAAAGCCTTTAGTCGACTTTACGGAAAGTCTTTCCGAGGCGATGTTTAAGTTTACCAATATCGTTATGCTGTTTGCGCCAATAGGTGTCGGGGCGGCCATGGCCTATACGGTGGGCCATTTAGGAGTCGACATATTAAAAAATCTTTTTATGCTGCTGGCAAGCTTGTATTTGGCGCTGATTCTATTTTTATCATGCGTTCTTTTACCGGTGGCCTTATTCCTCAAGATCCCCGTCAAACGGTTTATTGCGGCGATTAAAGAGCCTGTTTCCATTGCGTTTGCGACAACAAGTTCAGATGCCGCACTCCCCAAAGCTATGAGTGCTATGGAGAAATTTGGGGTGCCACGCAAGATTGTGTCTTTTGTAATTCCTACAGGTTACAGTTTCAATTTGGATGGAACATCATTATACCTATCGTTAGCTTCTATATTCGTTGCGCAAGCGGCAGGTATACCGTTAACGATTGGGCAGCAGCTTTTAATAGCCTTCACCTTAATGATTACTTCAAAAGGTGTGGCCGCGGTGCCCCGTGCGTCGCTTATCGTACTGATTGCTACGGCCGATCAGTTTGGTTTGCCTACATTCGTTATTGCCGCTATATTAGGCATTGATGAATTGATGGATATGGCACGTACGTCTGTCAACGTGATAGGAAACTGTTTAGCTACGGTAGTTGTTGCCAAATGGGAAGGGGAATTCGATGAAGATGCGCCATATCGTGATAACGAAGATGAATAGCATGGACTGATTCCCGTGCCCATCTGTAGCCGATAGCGACGGTTTTTTTCGTTCCTCGAGCAGTTACACATTCTGCAACAATAAAAAGGAGAAGGGCGCCATCAACATGGCGCCCTTCTCCTTTTTCACCAAAAAGCCGCTCGTTTTCGCGAGCGGCCATTCTTCTTTAATCCATATGCAAAAAGGCTTATTGATAACCCAATAGCTTCATAACCTGTTTGGAGTTTTGTTCTTCGCCAAAAACTTCATAGTTGAATGTCTCGTCGCGATTGCGTCGCACGAGTACATGCTTAGGAGACGGCAGTAAACAATGATGTATACCACCGTAACCGCTTAACACATCTTGATAAGCGCCTGTATGGAAAAACCCTAAGTATTGCACCTTGCGGGTTTTGGGCATAAACACCGAGTTCATATGTGCTTCCTGGTTGTAATAGTCCTGCCCGTCGCAAGTGATACCGCCTAAGTTTACACGTTCATATTCTGAATCCCAGTTGTTTATCGGTAGTAAGATGTATTTTTGGTTTAACGCCCAAACGTCAGGCAGATTGGTGATGAAAGAACCATCGATCATGAACCATTTCTCCCGGTCGTTTTGCTGCTTGCGGCCCAACACTTTGTATAAAATGCCGGATGCTTCAGCCACCGTGTATTTGCCAAATTCGGTGATGATATCGGGTTCCATTACTTCATGATGGGCACAGATCTGTTTTATACGGTTCACAATCTCGTTGACCATGTATTCATAGTCGAAATCATGAACGAGTGAATCTTTAAATGGCATGCCGCCGCCAATATCCAATGTGTCCAGATCTGGATTCACCTTTTTGAATTTACAATACAAGGTGACATATTTCTCCAGCTCGTTCCAGTAATACGGCGTATCTGAAATTCCAGAGTTAATGAAGAAGTGGAGTAACTTTACTTTAAAATTAGGGTTGTCAGCCACTTTATTATTGTAAAAATCAATAACATCTTCCTGTCGAATTCCTAAACGCGAGGTGTAGAATTGCGAATCAGGCTGTTCCTCCGATGCAATGCGAATGCCTAGAGCGCAAGGCTCTTCCAGCTCTATTTCATCATCATACAAGTTAAACTCTTCCTTGTTATCCAATACCGGAATGATATTTTTGTAGCCATCATGAATCATGTCAATGATATACTGCTTGTATTGGTATGTTTTAAAGCCGTTACAGATTACGGTGATATCCTTCGTCACGGTTCCTTGACGTTCCAGTGAATCGATCATTGGCATATCAAAGGCAGAAGAGGTTTCCAAATGTATTCCATTTTTCAAGGCCTCTTCGACGATGTGCTTGAAGTGCGACGACTTCGTACAATAGCAATATTTATATGACCCGCGATAGTTATGCTTCAAGATTGCTGTTTGAAACAAAATTTTCGCTTGTTGAATTTTCTTACTGACAATAGGTAAATAGGTAAAACGTAAAGGGGTGCCGTACGTCTCTATCATCTCCATCAAATTCAAATCGTGGAAGTACAATTCGTCGTCGATAATCTCGAATCCGTCTTGTGGAAAACCAACACTTAAGTCAAGAAATTCCTGATAGCTCTGCATTTTTTATTATTTTTGGCAAAGATATACTTTCGTCATGAATACCGTACTATTGGGTATGATATTTTTAATATTCATTATCAGAAAGTTATAAAAATTACGAAATAATTACATGGCTTATTCTATTCAAAACGAGTTAATAAAGGATACCCTTCAAGCCGTTGAGGCGCTTTACGGAGTTGATGTTCCTGAAACACAGATCACGCTACAAGAGACCAGAAAGGAATTCGACGGGCACATCACTGTTGTTGTTTTTCCCATTACGCGCTTTTCGAAACAGTCGCCCGAGCAAACAGGCGCCGCCATAGGCGAATGGCTTCGGGACAACGTGCAGGAGATTGCGGACTTCAATGTAATAAAAGGCTTTTTGAATATCAGCTTGTCCGATGAGTATTGGATAGATGTCGTGAACACGGCCCTGTCGAAACCAGATTTTGGCAGGTTCCCGTCTAATGGCAAACGCCTAATGGTCGAGTATAGCTCGCCTAATACCAACAAGCCGCTACACCTTGGCCATATCCGTAACAATCTATTAGGCTTTTCCGTGGCGGAGATCTTAAAAGCCTACGGCTACGATGTCGTTAAAGCAAATCTTGTGAACGATCGCGGTATTCACATCTGCAAGTCTATGTTGGCTTGGCAGAAGTTTGGCGAAGGGGAAACACCCACTTCATCTGGTTTGAAGGGCGACCATCTGGTAGGTAAATACTACGTTATATTTGATAAGGAATATAAGAAGGAAATCGAAGCCTTAATGCAGCAAGGTGCCACAGAAGAAGAGGCGAAGAAGCGTGCGCCACTAATCAAGGAGGCGCAGCTGATGTTGCAGAAATGGGAAGCCGCTGATACCGAAGTGATCAACCTTTGGAAAACAATGAATGGCTGGGTATATGATGGTTTTGAAAAAACATACAAGCAGCTTGGTGTCGACTTTGATAAGTTTTATTACGAGTCAAATACCTATCTATTAGGCAAAGATATTATACAAGATGGTTTGGATCGGGGCGTATTCTTTCGCAAAGAGGACAACTCGGTATGGATCGACCTGACCGACGAGGGCCTGGATCAAAAGCTTGTTTTGCGTGGCGATGGCACATCGGTATACATTACGCAAGACTTGGGCACTGCTCAGCTAAAATATGACGATTTCGGTATGGAAGAGTCTATTTATGTGGTGGGCAACGAGCAAGACTATCATTTTAAGGTTCTTTTCCTGATCTTGAAGAAGCTTGGGAAAGCTTGGGCGGATGGTCTTTTCCATCTTTCTTATGGCATGGTCGACTTGCCATCCGGTAAGATGAAATCCCGTGAAGGTACGGTGGTTGATGCTGACGATTTGATGGAAGAGATGCTGGCTACGGCCAAGACCCGTACGGAAGAGCTAGGCAAAACGGAAGGTTTTTTTGAGGATGAAAAGGCTGACTTGTATAACACCATTGGTATGGGGGCGCTGAAGTACTTCCTTTTGAAAGTAGATCCGAAGAAACGCTTGTTGTTTGACCCTTCGGAATCGGTCGATTTTCAAGGTCATACCGGACCGTTTATACAGTATACGCATGCGCGGATAAAATCGGTGTTAAAGAAAGCTGGTTTTGATACGGCGACTGCGCTGGGAAAGCCCACCATACTATCATCGTTTGAGCAGGAGCTGGTGCAGGCTTTAAGCAACTATCCGGCTGTGATCGAAGCCTCGGCAAAAGAATTTTCACCCGCCCAACTGGCGAACTACGCGTACGATATTGCAAAACTCTATAACAAGTTTTACCACGAGGAAACCATTTTAAAAGCCGAAAATGCAGACATTAAAAATTTCCGTTTGCATCTCTCCGCGGTAGCTGCGCGCGTGATAGCGGAGAGTATGCGCATGCTCGGCATTGCTGTTCCAGAACGAATGTAACATGAAAAAAATAAAGATTGGACTGATCGGTTTTTCTATTGGGGGGCAAGTGTTTCATGCGCCCTTTATCGTAGGAAATCCGCAGCTGGAGCTGTATAAGGTGACGGCAAGAAAAGATGAACAAAAGAAGCTTTTGGCCACGCGGTATCCGCAAGCTATTGCGGTCGAAAGCGCGGATGATATTATAAACGATAGCGCCGTTGATTTGGTGGTGGTTGCCACGTCCAACGATGTTCACTACGCGTTGGCTAAGCGGGCCCTAGAAGCCGGAAAACATGTCGTCGTGGAGAAGCCGTTTACCAACACCAGTGCAGAAGCCGATGAACTCATCGACCTGGCCAAGGAAAAAGGCTTGTTACTCACGGTGCACCATAATGCGCGTTTTCATTCGGATTACAAAACCGTTTCAAAAGTTATTCAATCTGGCGTGCTCGGCCATTTAGTCAATTATGAAGGGCGCTACGACCGTTTTCGCAATTACTTACGTGAAGGCGCATGGCGGGAAGAAGATCTCCCCGGATCCGGTATACACTATGATTTAGGTGCACATCTGCTGGATCAGGCGCTACAGCTGTTTGGCGCTCCCGACTGGATTTTTGCCGACCTGCGGAAGCAGCGTGAAGGAGCTAAGGCGGTTGATGATTTTGAATTTATCCTAAGCTACCCCAATCTTAAAGTTTCACTTAAAGGGCAGATGTTAGCCAAAGAATCTACGGCCCGCTATGCGCTTTACGGTTGGAACGGCTCCTTCGTCAAGCCGGGTACGGATCCGCAGGAGGAGTTGCTGCGCGCTGGTATTTTGCCGCACGAGGTGGCCAACTGGGGGCGTGAAGACGCTGCCACCTATGGCCGCTTATCCTTACTTCAGGCGGGCAAGGATGTGGAAAGAACAATCGAAAGCGAGCTGGGATCTGGCCCGGATTTTTACGCCAATGTGGCGGCTCACCTTCGCGGAGAAGCTTCGTTGTTGATCACAGCGGAACAGGGGAGGGATGTTATTCGTGTGTTAGAAGCTGCCGAGGAATCGTGGAAACAGAAAAAAGCCATATCCTTGAAAGATAGATTACGCGCCTATTAATGGAATACGATGCCGTGATTGTTGGAGGTGGTGCTTGCGGACTGATGTGCGCGGCGCAAGCTGGACTCTTAGGGAAGCGGACGTTGCTGTTGGAAAAAAATGATAAAGTAGGCGCTAAGATCTTGATTTCTGGCGGTGGCCGCTGTAACTATACCAACCTGCATACCGATATTCACAATTTTGTTTCGGAGAATCCGAATTTTCTTCACGCCGTGTTTTCACAGTGGACGGTGGATGACACTATACAGTTTTTTCAGTCGTTCGGGAATATCATCGGACAAGAGAAAACATTGGGTCAGCTTTTTCCGCAATCGAATAAGGCGAAGGATATTGTCGGCGTGTTTACCAAACTGATGTATGAGACCCAGCAAGACATATGGCTACAAGCGGAAGTAAAAACAATAGCGCAGGATGGAGATGCCTATACCCTTACGGTGTTACATGAAGGCGCAACGCGCCATATACGCAGTGACAAAGTTGTCATCGCCTCGGGCGGTTTGCCGATAGCAAAGTTAGGTGCTTCGGACTTTGCTTTGCGCACGGCGCGCAAATTTGACCTTCGGGTAGTGGATACGGCGCCGGCACTGGTACCATTGACCATCACGGGCAAAGATGCCGACTGGTATGCCTCACTGGCCGGAAATGCTGTTTTTTCTCGCGTCGCAAATAAGCAAATCAGCTTTGAGGAGAACATTTTGTTTACGCACTGGGGATTAAGCGGGCCAGCTATCTTACAAATATCGTCTTATTGGAAAGCGGGCGAAGTTTTTACCATCAACCTGTTGCCCCACTTCGATGTTCAAGACCTGATCAAGCAGGAGCGCGCAGCGGGAGGGCGGCGCACAGTGAGCCAGTTGTTGCAAGCGCATTTCACCCGAAAGATGGTCGACGCGCTGGGCAAGTTTCTGCCTATCGACCTGAAAATTGCTTCGCTGAGTAAGGCCGATGCCAAATTAATTTGGGACACCATCCACCATTTTGAGGTAAAGCCGGCCGGTGACAAAGGCTACGATAAGGCGGAGGTGATGCGGGGCGGTGTGGCGACAGACGAGCTGCAGGCCAAAACACTGGAAAGCAAAAAGCATAAGGGTCTTTATTTCGGCGGTGAGGCAGTCGATGTAACGGGCTGGCTAGGTGGATATAATTTTCAATGGGCCTGGGCATCTGGGTATGCCATTGCGCAAGATCTGTAATCGTTATCGTATAAAATAGCGATGTTGCTCGGCGCATAGGAGAGAAGTGGTTCGCACAAAAGGCCGTTTAAAAAATTAGGCATTCAGACTAAAAATAGTACCTTTGCAGCTGAAGCAAACTGGTTCTATCGCTGTCCTTCTATTGGGGGAGAGAGGAAAGTCCGGGCAACATAGAGCAATACGCTTCCTAACGGGAAGGCTCCCAGAGTCTGGGAGACAGCAAGTGCCACAGAAAATATACCGCTGCAGTTTCTGTAGTAAGGGTGAAAACGTGAGGTAAGAGCTCACGGTATTGTATGGTGACATGCATTACGGTAAACCTCGTGTGTTGAAAAACCAAATAGGTTGCGAACATGAAGGCTGCTCGTCTTCTATCGTTTCGACGGTATTCGCAACGGGTAGGTTGATCGAGCTTACATGCGAATGTAAGCCTAGATAAATGATAGAAATCCTGTAAAGGATACAGAACCCGGCTTACAAGGTTTGCTTCTTTTTTGTAAATTATTCCATTATTTACTAATTTGTTTGACTATTACCAAGAAGAAAATATATGACAACAATCCTGATTATCGACGACGAACGTCCCATACGGAGTTCACTGCGTGATATATTAGAATATGAAGATTACAAGGTTTTGGACGTTGATAACGGGCTTGAAGGTCTTGACGTATTAAAAAAAGAAAAGATCGACCTCGTACTTTGCGATATCAAAATGAACAAAATGGATGGTATGGAAGTGCTGACTGCTGCGCAGGAGATCACGGATACGCCATTTATTATGATTTCCGGTCATGGCACCATCGAGACCGCTGTTGAAGCTGCCCGGAGAGGGGCATATGATTTCCTCGAGAAGCCTTTGGATCTTAACCGCCTATTGATCACGGTACGCAACGCGCTGGAGAAAGGTACGTTGGTTAAAGAAACGAAGGTTTTAAAAAAGAAGGTTTCTAAAACGAAGGAGATCCTTGGTGCGTCTTCTGGCATTCGCCTAATCAAGGAGACGATCGAGCGGGTGGCACCTACTGATGCGCGTGTCTTGGTTACTGGTGAGAACGGATCTGGAAAGGAACTTGTGGCCCGTTGGCTGCACGAAAAGTCCAATCGTTCCACATCACCCTTGGTGGAGGTTAACTGTGCGGCTATCCCATCAGAACTGATCGAATCTGAACTTTTCGGACACGAAAAGGGCTCATTTACTTCGGCTGTGAAGCAGCGGATCGGTAAATTCGAGCAGGCAAATAACGGTACCCTATTCCTTGACGAGATTGGCGATATGAGCTTATCTGCGCAAGCGAAGGTATTACGGGCGTTGCAGGAGAATAAAATCACGCGTGTGGGTGGCGAAAAAGAAATTGACGTTAACGTGCGTGTTATTGCGGCAACAAACAAGGATTTACTCAAAGAGATCGAGGCAGGCAATTTCCGTATGGACCTTTACCACCGCTTGAGCGTTATTTTGATACACGTCCCTTCGTTGAATGAACGTTCAGACGATATCCCGCTTATTGCAACAAGTTTCTGTGATGAGATTTGTGGTGATTACAACATTCCGACTAAGGAGATTACGGTGCAGGCTATGCAAGCACTACAAGCATTGCCTTGGACAGGAAATATCCGTGAATTGCGTAACATGATCGAGCGCTTGGTTATTTTAAGTGATAAGAAGATTACTGATCGTGATGTTAGTCTGTATGCTAACCCGTCGAAACAGCACAGCGCGGTAGGCCATGTCAGCGAAGTCAGAAACGGCGGTGGCGGATTTGAGTTCGACGAATTTGAGTCGTTTCAGGAATTTAAAGATCATGCGGAGAAGGAATATATCAATTTCAAACTCGACAAAAATGCGTGGAATGTGTCAAAGACGGCTGATGAGATAGGGATTCAGCGAAGTCATTTGTACCATAAAATAGAAAAATTTGGTCTTAAACGGGCGGACTAAAAAGAAAAGCTGTGGAAATTTCCACAGCTTTTCTTTTTAGTCATTGAATTTCCTTTTTTGCCTGCGATACAGGACAATTATGATAACAATCAATATAATGACTCCAACGATAATAGCGGAAGTAGGCGATGTTTCCTGAGATGCCGCCGCAGCAATATGCTTTGAATGTGCTTGGATAGCAAGGGATACGTAACTGAATAATATTAAAAGACCCGCTTTTCTCATAACCTAATCATTTAAAATTTATAATTTCGATAAGATAACTTTTTTTGTTTGGTAATCAAAATTATAGTGCAAAAAACGAACCGCTTTTGCCAATTGGCGAATAAAGCTGGCCCCAAAGGATTAATTTACGGAGAAAATGGGCTATACCATCTCTACCGGTGTATGTAGTAGCTCCGTGGCTTCTTGCAAAATCCGTTTCCGTTTACCACCATCGGCTTGCAAATGGTCAAGAAATTTCGGCATGTGTATTAAATCTTGCACGAGAATGCATTCGTTTTTGAGCAGGGTAGCTTTGTCCATCGTTGACAAGGTGCTGAGGCAAGTAATCGGATAAAGCCCTTTGTTGTCGACACGTTGTTTAATGTTTTTTTCTGCTGGGTAGTCCCAGGCAAGCAGGTTTAGCTTATAGTATGACCCGAATGTTTTGGAATCCAGGGTCAAGTGTGCGTTTGTCACTAACCAACCATCAGAAAGTTTCTTCTCGCTTCCGAAAAAATTATAGGGTAGTCCTTTGATATCGTTAACACGCGAAAGGAAATACATCGGCGTAGTGACGGATATTTTCGCGTCAGCGTCGTTACGAAACTTGCATTCAATAGCGAGTAGTTCATCTCCTTGTAAAGCGATGACATCTATTTCGTGGGTGATTGCGCGTCCCTTAATGGTTTGACTGGTCATGGTCTGGTAGCCGTCGTCGGCAAATAACTTTGCAATCCATCGTTCGAAGTAAAACCCTTCAGGGCCTAATTCTTGAAGTGCTTTCTTTAACGCGTAGCGTGCTGCGTGTGCTCCTTTGTGCTCCTTTAAGCTGTCAAAAGCCATATCATAGAGTTCGCGGGTGCTAATGCCATCATACAATTTAGCTTGTATAGCTTGATAGACCTGCTCGACTTGTGCTTCCGTAGCGCCGGAACGAAATAGCGACTGCCTTAAGCTATGTGGATCAAAGGGAACAAGCTCGCCCGAATATTTTTTTACCTGCATGCGTACCGGATTTCGTAATCGATTTTACGAAAAAATAGGAAATTTTACAAATACAGCAAAACATTTTAAATTGACTGGCTGTTATCTTCATAAAACTAAAGCTATGGGAATTTTAGATCTAACAATTGATAAGGTTAAAGAAAAAATAGATGAGGCTTGCGAACATGGCCAAATATCAAATTCGGAACGTATTCTCTCTGTAGTAGCCGGCGGCTTTATTGTAGGCTGTGCTGTTAAACGTGTTTTGAAAAAGCCATTGACTGCAGTATCTTGTCTGACGTTGGGGGCTGCCTTGGTGACGCGCGGAATTACGGGTAAATGTGCGGTAAAAGGCGCTGTTGATGCCGCAAACGAAAGCAACGAGAAAGATATTACGATTATCGAACATCGACATATTGTTAAGTAAGGCTTTTCCGGAGAAATTTTTCAGTATGAGCCTTGAATAAGGTATTTGGCGACCGCGTAACGTGGTTGCCATTTTTGTTTTGCAGTAGTGAGTGGGTAGTGCGTAGGGAGTATCGCGAATTGGGATGGTAGTACCTAGTATGTAGATGTTAGTATATAGATATTTGTATGTAGATTGGGTATTGGGTAATGCGAAAATGAGCGTCACTGCGAGCCAGAGGAACGATGGCTTGACGTTTCGAATAATAAGACATTATGCCCTTGTACTGGTTTCCGCGTTGTGCGACGATAGGGGACTGTGCTGCGAAGCGCTCTTAAAAAAGAGCACTTTCTTCTGCATACGATTATTGAACGAGTAGGTTGCAGCCTCGAATATCGCTATTATCGAAACGTCCGAGCACTTCGAAACTACCATCTGCGTAACGCTTGCCCAGATCTTGTGTCGCTAGGAATGCGCAGGAATGGTAGTTAGCCAAATCGATCACATTGATCGCTCCCGTTTGTCCGGAATTGATTAGGCTTAAAGGATCGTTTGTGTCTCGCATCAATACTTTCATCCAGGGAGGTGTTTTGAAGCGACCTTGACCAGCCGAGTAAGCCTGCGATAGTAGCTCTGTCATCCCGTATTCCGAGTGGATATGCTGCACGTTAAAGGTGCTGCAGAGGACATTGTGTAACTCTTCGCGAATCATTTCTTTGCGCTTGCCTTTCATGCCGCCGGTCTCCATCACAATAAGTTCTGGAAAATCGATCTGATAATGATCGCTAAAGTCGAGGAGGGCATAGGTCACACCGATAAGTATCGTTTTTGTACCTTTCTTTTTCAATTGCAAGAGCAGCGCGTACAGCTCGTCATGGTTATACAAAAAATAGCCAGATTCCGGCTGCGCACTTTGTGCGATTAAATCATCGACCATATAAATAAGCGATGAGCCTTCGCGTTCTAGGTAAGAGGGGAGCAGCGCTAGAACGGCAATGTCGTTAACGTCGCCGTAGAACTGCCGAAACGCTTGGCGGAAACTGTCTTCGTACCAAGAGACGTCTGCCACCGCGTGCTTGCTTGTGCTGGTGCCGGTTGTGCCGGAACTAGTGAAATGCAGCACCGGATCGTTAGCCGCTGCGTATATATATTGGGTTTTAAAAAATTCGATGGGTAAAAAAGGAATCTCTTGGTATTGCGTAATTGCACGGTGGTCCACCCCCAGCGCATCCACGTATTGTTGATAAATCGTATTGTGCCGGTATTGATAATTAAAAACGGACAAAGCGGCTTCTTCAAACCTCGAGTCGCTGTCTATAGAGAAAATTGTTGATCGCATACGTGTCGTTTCCGTACAAAGATACGCCAATTTAAATTTTTCTGGCGTAAAAGTTCACGCTGGGGCTGAAATGCGGATGTTAAAAATACCGAATCACGAGGCATGCGAAAAAGCATAAAAAATCCCGATCGATGCCGATCGGGAGTATATGTTTTTTTGTCAAACTCGGTTGAGCGAAGTGCTACAGCATGCCCCCGTCTACTGGAATGACTTGCCCTGTTACATAGGCTGAAAGATCAGAAGCGAGGAACAAACAGGCGTTGGCGACATCTTCGGCTTCCCCAGCGCGTTTCAACGGAATGTTTGCTTCCCAGCCTGCTACCACGTTAGGATCCAGGACATCCGTCATTTCTGTGCGGATAAAGCCTGGGGCAATGACATTGCTGCGGATATTACGTGAACCTAGTTCTTTGGCCACAGACTTCGTGAAGCCTATAATACCAGCCTTTGAGGCTGCATAATTTGCTTGACCAGCATTTCCCTGTACACCGACCACCGAGCTCATGTTGATAAAGGAACCCTTGCGATTCTTCATCATCACCTTCGAAGCCGCCTTGGTGACATTAAATATTGATTTCAGATTGATATTGATCACGTCGTCCCAGTTCTCCTCGGTCATACGCATCAATAATCCATCTTTGGTTATACCTGCATTATTGACAACGATGTCTAGGGTGCCAAAGTCGGCTACGATGTCACTGATCAGCTTTTCCGCCTCAGCAAATTGTGAAGCATCCGAGCGATAGCCTTTAACTTTGGTTCCAAAGCCTTGCAGTTCAGACTCGAGCGCCTGCCCTTTCTCTACAGAAGATAAATACGTAAATGCAACATTCGCTCCCTGTTGAGCAAAAACTTCGGCAATTTTTCTGCCGATGCCTTTTGATGCTCCTGTAACCAGAGCGGTTTTGCCTTCTAATAATTTCATTTTACTAATGAGTTTCCGTTTAAACTAATCCACAAAAATGTTAAATATTCGGATATTATCCCAATTTTTTTTCGATAACTGCGTTGCCAGGTCATCAGCAGGAACGTGGAGCTCAGAGTTTCATCAGGATCCATACGCCTAAGATTGTTGAAAAATTGGTAGTATTAATGAAAGAATTTTGACATTTTGATTGCGCTAAAACCGATTTGAATGTTAATTTTGTACGGAATTTAAGAATCATGGGTAAAAAAGCTAAAAAATCTGAAGTAGATGTGGTGTTAATCGGTGCGGGCATCATGAGCGCAACCTTGGGGACTTTAATTAATGAGTTGAGTCCAGATATCCAGATTGAGATTGTTGAACGTTTAGATCTCGTTGCTGCAGAGAGTTCAGACGCTTGGAACAATGCTGGAACGGGACACTCCGCGTTGTGTGAGCTGAACTATACGCCTGAACAGCCTGATGGCACCGTTAAGATTGCAAAAGCGATTGATATTGCTGAACAATTTGAAATTTCAAAACAGTTTTGGACCTACCTCGTCGAGCAGGATATTCTTAAAAAACCGGAGGAATTTATTCGCCAAGTTCCACACATGAGTGCCGTCTTTGGCGAGAAAGATGTAAACTTCTTGCGTGCGCGGTATGAAGCTATGTCGAAAGAGACCTTGTTTAAGGATATGGTCTATACAGAAGATAAAACCGTACTAAAAGAGTGGATTCCACTGATGATGGATAATCGCGATGAGCAAGAACAAATTGCCGCAACACGCATGGACATCGGTACGGACGTTAATTTCGGCTCGTTAACACGTGATTTAATTCAACATTTACAGACAAAAGATAATATTAAGCTTTCCCTAAACCAAGAAGTTCGGGATATCGATCGGGCAGATGACGGAAAATGGGAAGTAGAGTTGAAGGATTTGAATAACGGCGAAAAGCGCAAGATTAAAGCGAAGTTCGTATTTATCGGTGCGGGCGGTCGTTCTTTACTCTTGTTGGAAAAGTCCGGCATACCAGAGGCAAAAGGCTACGGTGGCTTCCCGGTTGGTGGGCAGTGGCTACGTTGTAAAAATCCGGAGATCATCAAGCAGCACCACGCGAAGGTATATGGAAAAGCTTCTGTCGGTGCGCCACCTATGTCGGTACCCCACTTGGATACGCGTTATATCGATGGTGAACAGGCTTTATTATTTGGACCTTACGCGGGCTTCTCGACCAAATTTCTAAAAAAAGGATCTTACTTTGATCTTCCGGCTTCGATCAAATTATCCAATATTCGCCCCATGATTTCAGCCGGCCTGGACAACCTGGACCTGACGAAATATTTAATCACGGAGGTGATGAAAAGCCCGTCGGATAAGCTGGACGCACTGAAACAATTTATGCCAACAGCAAAGATGGAGGATTGGGGAATTGAGGTGGCTGGCCAACGGGTGCAGGTTATCAAAAAGGATCCGAAACATGGTGGTATTCTGGAATTCGGTACGGAGGTCGTGTCTGCTGCCGATGGATCTATCGCTGCGCTCTTAGGTGCATCGCCGGGTGCATCAACATCAGTCGCTATCATGATCAATCTGCTGAAACGCTGCTTCCCAGAACGCGCTAAATCCGATCAATACCGGAACAAGTTGCGGGAGATGATTCCATCGTGGGGCAAAAAGCTGAATGATGATGCGGCTCTGTGTGAGCAGGTGCGTCAGCGTTCGCAAGAAGCCTTGAAGCTGTCTTAGTTAGCAGATAACGCATACGCATATACGTTTAACAATCGGGGTGCACGAACGTGCTGAGAACATACCCGTTCTCGTATGACAATACGGGAGGAACCTGATCCAGGTAATGCTGGCGTAGGGACAATTTCCTTTCTTACTTGGCCGTGTACCACGCTTACATCACTATTTAATGGGGGTGGTACTATTTATACATGGCTGAATTTTTAGATAAACTCCTTGCAGCGCTTCAGGAAACATCCTGGACGGAGCGCTTTGCCGTTTGCTTCGGCATTATACAAGTGCTGCTTTCCAGTCGCAATAAAATATCCAATTACTTTTTTGGTATCTTATCGATCATACTCACGATATCCGTTCTTTTTCAGGCTCGGCTCTATGCCGAAATATTACTCAATCTGTATTACCTGATTATGAGTGTGTACGGACTCTGGTATTGGAAATATCGAGACGTGGACCGTGTGGTGGCCATCACGCGTTGCTCGCGGCAGGATTGGCTTATGGTGTTATCTATTGTCGTTGTTGGCTACATCGTCTTATTTCTGCTGTTGATTTACGCTACCGACTCCGATGTGCCGATGATGGACGCTATGGTGTCGAGCACGGCTTGGGCGGGGATGTGGCTGCTGGCACGCCGAAAGCTGGAAAATTGGCTATTGCTAAACATCAGTAATTTCATTGCGGTGCCTTTATTGTTTTACAAAGAGTTGTACCTGTTTGGCTGTCTGACTATCTTTCTATTTATCGTGGCCATCGTAGGCTATATACGCTGGACAAAAATTATACAAAACCAACATCATACGACACATGGAGCTTCCTAAAGAGATAATAGATCGTATACAAGACGAGATAATACCTAGCATAGATAAAAAAACGCTGTCAGACAACCTGTTGCATCTCGTTTACGAGCAACATTGGTTTAACCTATGGGTGCCGAAAGAGTATGGCGGCCTAGGATATGGACTGGAAGAGGGATGTAAACTTTTGGAAGAGCTGGCGTATGTCGATGGCGGCTTTGGTTGGACAGTGACGCTGTGTTCGGGTGCTAATATGTTTGCCGGTTTCCTCGATCCAGACCTTGCGACTACCCTATTCCAAAAGCCCAACGTATGTTGGGGTGGGAGTGGTAAACCATCCGGCAAGGCAGAGCGGGTGGAGGACGGCTATTTAATAACGGGCTATTGGCAGTATGCCACCGGCGCCCCACATCTTACTCATTTTACACTTAATGCTTGGGTCTATGAAAATGGCTCGCCAGCAGTAGACGAAAAAGGGGAGCCCATTTACCAGTCTTTCTTCGTTGACCGTGATGATGTGCTTGTGCATTACGATTGGGATACCTTCGGGTTAGCTTGTACGGCAAGCCATAGTTTTTCCGTGCAGCAGCTTTTTGTCCCCGCCAATCGGGCGTTTACGATAGCGCCCGCGGCGCGAACCCACGCCAGTAAATTGTTTGAAATTCCCTTTATGCCGTTTGCCGCCTGCACGTTAGCTGTCAACTACATTGGCATGTTTCGCCGGTTTTTGGATCTATTGGAGCGCCAACTTATGGTGAAGGCGCAGGATCCCGGTCGGGATGGCCCACAGCTGAAACGAATATTAAGGGCACTTGATCAGGCAAGGCTCGCGATCGAAGAACGTTCTGCGAGACTATATGCGTTAATGGCCTTGGTTTGGAAAAATGATGCTGTCGATGCATCCCTTGTCGATGAGATTGATACGGTGAGCCGTGACTGCGTTGCACTAGGCAAGGCCGCTATCGTTGAACTATTTCCCTACGGTGGAATCGCTGCAGCGCAATGGGACAATGCGTTGAATATCGTATTTCGCCATTTCTTTACCGCGACGCAGCATAACTTGCTCCAACGCTAACGTCATGCGCTGGCCGACAATCGCTGATAAGCCATCTTCTTCTATCCGTTGAAAGGCTAACAGTCAAATTGGCGTGCCGCTTCGAAGGCTTTTACCTTTCCATTCTCGCGCTCCGTCGATAAAATGAGTAGCGTACGTTCTTCTTCGTAATGCCTTGGTGCGGAAATAATAAAATCAGGCAAATGATCGCCGTCAAGGTCGCCTACAAAAAGAAGTTCGATAAAGGTGTCATTAAAAGACTCTTCACTAACCAACGTAACCGCATTTCCTTGCTGATCTATGAGCTGCAACGCGTAATTAGTGACGTTATGAAAAGTATAGGTTTGCTTTGTATCATCTGTAAAGGTTTCCGAGCCGTTAATGGTGCCTGTGCCTTCCAAGCTGTAGTTTGCCCCCTGAAAGGAGAAACTGGTCTTCACACCAGGCCAAAGTAAAGCTTTTGACCTATCCACTTGGTTTTTGACTCCGGTTTTTATTTTCCCAGGTTTTACAAATACCAAGGATTTATTTGTGGTGTTGATTGTTTTCGTATTCACCCCTGCACAATCGTCAAAACCTGTTATGATATGGTAAGAGAGCGGCTGAACCTGCACGGCTGAACCCAACGTAAAAATTTCCAGCCAGTTGGAATCAACCATTGCCGTTGGATCATCTGTTTCTTCCCAAATGCGATAGGTGCCGCTTAACATGGTCATGCCTTCAACTAACTCCGGTGCTACGCTGCTCGGCACCGAATGATTAGCGGCGGCATCCGACGCGATTGTATCGGGCAACTGTTCAGCTGAAATAACATTTTGCTGCCTAGGTTTTGATCCTATATTTTGGCAGGATAGAAAGAGTAGCGAGGCAAATACGGCCAAGAAATAGTTGTGCATAGCTTTTATTAGGGAAAAACACGTTGATGGTAAACGATTTAAAGGCGTAAATGTTTGCATCCAAGCAAAATCTCTCCGTTTATCTCTTTCAAAAAGCTATGCATAGCGCTTTTGTGGTTTGTTTCGCAACCTTCCGCTACCTGGTCATCATGATCGCGTTAAACAGAACGATTAGGCACGGTGCAATGCTTCGCTAATAATACGAAACGAATCAAGTCTTTTTCCAGCATCGAAGATATAATTTGTTGTCATCACTTCATCGATCTGATAATCGTTTACAAAGGCCGGAATTTGGGCAGCTATGACATCAGCATCTCCGGTAAAGGTGCAGGCTGTCATGTTGTGCACCGCCTTTTCTATTTCCGGAATGCCGTCGTATATTACTTTCTCGGTGGGCGGAGAGAGGGGACGGCGGTGGTTGGTCAATATACCGGCAAACATGTTAAACAGGCTCGTTGCCAAGAAGTCTGCCTCCACTGTTGTTTCCGCAGCAACGATGTTGACACAGGCGATAAAATAAGGCTTATCCAAGTGACGAGAGGGTTTAAACGTTTTGCGATAAATTTCCGCAGCTTGGGCAAACATCGCTGGTGCAAAATGTGCGGCAAAGGCGTATGGCAGGCCAAGCTCCGCCGCTAAATGTGCGGAGTCGGTGCTGGAGCCTAGGATGTATAGCGGAATGTGTTGACCCTCGCCGGGAAAAGCGCGCACCTTTTCATGCGGATTATCATTCTCGAAATATTGCTGCAACGCAAGCACATCGTCCTTAAAGTAAAATGAGGTGTTCAAGTTATTACGTCGCAAGGCCATGGCCGTGACCTGATCTGTTCCGGGCGCCCGTCCCAAACCAAGATCGATACGTCCCGGATAGAGGCTTGCCAAGGTTCCGAATTGTTCAGCGATAACCAAGGGTGCGTGGTTGGGCAGCATGATACCGCCGGAACCGATACGAATGTGTTTCGTTTTCTCTGCCACATGGCCAATAAGCACCGATGTGGCCGAGCTGGCAATATGTTCCATATTATGATGTTCGGCAAACCAAACACGCTCATACCCCAACTCCTCGATATATTGTGCACCTTCTACGCTTCGCTCAATAGCTTCTTTAACCGTTTGTCCTTTGCAAACGGTGGCGAGGTCTAGGGCTGAAAGTTTTATTTTATTCATAGCCTAAAAGTACGTGGTTCGCCGGTGGAATTTGTAATGGCTTTGTCAATCGATAGCTGTGTTCGAAAAGCTTGACATTTGGCAGACTTTTGAGGTAGTGCGGGGTTGCGCGTAGTATTTTCAAAAACAAGAACCTCCCTACATACGATCAGGCCGAGAAACGTACACCGTGGATGGCGACATGCTCGCCGCTTTGTAACGTGCAGAAGTAAAGGAAGTCGGATCCGCCGTCTGCAATCTTAAACTTTTTGCGAATGTCTTCCACGCGCATCGGAAAGTTTTTCGCAACGATGTTTGCTTTGGGCAGCACCGCATTTTTTTTCAATTTACTTACTGGGTAAACATGCTGTATACGAAAACAGCGACCCGGGAAATCTGCCACATAATGGGAGCTGGTGTACAAGTGCGTATGTTGATGCAATTTCGATAAGCCAAAAGTAGCGCCTACAGATTTAAATGCACCCGCCTTTGTTATCGCTACATCTGGGTCATAGAGGTACATTTCCGGAGCTGCATAGGCCGCTTCAGCTTGTTGCTCCTCTGCTATGCTGCATGTAAAGCGTTGCTCCTTACCGCCGGTTAAGCGAATAGCGTGGAGCTTTGTTTCCCCTGTGTATTGCTTATCTTGCACGAATAGAAGCTCTTTACAGTCATTATCTACACTAATGATGTACACATCTTTGACCTGTTCCAA
Organism: Sphingobacterium paludis; assembly: GCF_004364125.1. Lineage (GTDB taxonomy): Bacteria > Bacteroidota > Bacteroidia > Sphingobacteriales > Sphingobacteriaceae > Sphingobacterium > Sphingobacterium paludis. The sequence continues at coordinate 697,937 of NZ_SNZV01000001.1, forward strand.
TTGCTGTAGAGCTAGCGATATATCCAGAAGTGGAGCGAGCTTCGTGATAACACAGGTTGCTTTTTCGAAAAATAGCGCTTGCAAGGCAACAACGTTCGGCTCACAATCCGCTAATCGAAAAACCTTTTGCTGCGCAACACGTCGAGAGGGGTCGATGTAGATGATAACCGATGTATCGTGCAGGTTTTTTAAATAGTTAATCCCATCGCCGGCAACGCATGTTACCTGTGTCAGTCCGAGCTGTTTGAAGTTGTGCTGTACGATAGCCGACAGGCTTGGGTTGATTTCGCAGTGCGTGACATGGGCACCCTGCCGAGCAAAATAGTAACTGTCAACACCGAAGCCCCCCGTCAGGTCGATAAGACGAGTCCCGGGATGCAGCAATGATGCCTTAAACTGACCGGTCTCGGCAGACGAGCATTGCTCCATATTGAGCTTTTCGGGATAATACATACCCTGTACGGCAGTCCAGGCCGGGATCTTTTTCGCGGCGCGTTGACGTCCATCGACTTGCTGGGCGATTTCCTTACTGGAAATACCCTCAAACGGACTTTTTTTCAGAGCCAATGCAGCAGCAGAAGCCGTCTGCATGGTGGAAAGGTATTCCTGGACATCTGTTGCCAATAGTTTTGTGTTCACCGCTGATCTGTTTTTGCGTGCGTGGTGCAGCTGTACTAAATTTTCTTGACCAACAACTGGCAAGTGTAGCTATCTTTCAGCTCCCGAATGATCTGCTTGTTGACCAACACCCGATCAATGGTTTCTTGGTTGAAGTAGCGTATGGTAATCAGTTCCAACCCCTTCTCCACCGATACCTTATAGCGTTTTTCCAATTCTTCCAAGAGGGTATCTATATTTTTACCCGTGTCATCAATCGCTACACAAAAGCTAATCGCACTGTTGTGCATCATGTTGATTTTTATACGGTTGCTGTGGAAAAGGTTAAAGATGTGTGAGAGGTTGTCTTCTACAATAAAGGAAAAGTCTCTCGGTTGAATATTGACGAATACCTGGTTTACCTTAAAAATAAACGAAGGAATCGGCAGGCCTTGATTGGTGCTCCGGATAAAGGTTCCCGAGGCAGCCGGGTTTAAAAACGAGCGCACGTTGAGGGCTATCTTTTTATTCTGGAGTGGCTTGATTGTTTTTGGATGGATCACGGTTGCACCGTAATACGTAAGCTCGATAGCATCCGTATAAGATAGCTCGGAGATCAGTTCGGTATGGTCAAACCATTTAGGATCTGCGTTTAACACGCCCGGCACATCTTTCCATATGGTAATATCTTCCGCGTTAAGGCAGGAAGCAAATATTGCCGCCGAATAATCCGAGCCTTCGCGGCCCAGGGTGGTCGTGAAATTTTCAGATGTAGAGCCTATAAAGCCTTGGGTCACGAGCACAAAATCATCGAGAATGGCGGGCAGATCTCTTCGGATCTTCTCTTCGGTTTTTTCCCAATCGACCACCGCTTCTCTGTAGGTATTATCGGTTAATACATAGTCACGTGCATCTATCCATTTCACGGGCATACCACTGTGTTTGGCGTATGCAGCTAAAATTTTTGAGGATACCATCTCTCCGGTAGACACGATTTGGTCGTATAAGTAGTCAAAGGCATCCTGCGGCTCTTCTTCGAGCACCCATTCCACTTCTACGAAGCAATTGGCGATCTCATCGAAAATGGGATCAGTCGCGTCGTCAAACAAGTTTGCCAAAATATCCTGATGCCAGGCTTTTACCTCTTCCAGGTATGTAAAGGCCTGCCCGGTTTGTTCAACATAATGTTGAGCAACCTCACTGAGCCGATCTGTTGTTTTACCCATGGCGGAAACGACGACGAGCAGCTCGTCCTTTTTGTAGTTCGCCATAATGTGGGCCACATTTTTTATACTTTCCGCATCTTTTACGGATGCACCTCCAAACTTAAATACTTGCATTTATTTTCTATTCGGTTTTTTAGGTTAAATTGCTTTCAAGAGTTCTTTTGCTCTATCCGTCAGTATGTCTTTTACATCCGCGTAGGGCACAAGCAACGTTGTTCCGCCTTCAGCGTACGATTTAATTTCGTAGGGATTGTAGTGAAACAGGATACCGTCTTTTGTTAACCCGAAGTTTTCCGGAAGGGCGAAACTATCGAAAAAATACTCGGCACCATAGCTAGCCGTATCGCTCAATTGCTCCAACTTCCTAAAATGGTGTTCGGCAATGGCTAAGAACTGTGTACTATCCTGAACGACATCCGCCAATACGAGCCGCTTTTTTTGCTTTACGTCGTATGAAAACCACAACTCCACTTCCATGCCGTGCGCCCCGCCGGTATAGTCGTTGATTGCGTTTCGCAAGGTTAAAATACCCGGCTTGTTTAGGACCACTTGGCAATGCTGGTGCTTGAACCAGGGTGGGATAGCCCCGTTGCCAGCGTCCATCTGCTCTTCGGCATATTCGTTATAGCCGCCCAGAAAACTATCTGCAACCTGCTCTACCGTGTTTTCTCCATCAATAAAGATTGCCCGCTTGACGAGCTCTTGAACCTCCGGCTGGAAAACAGGGTACTGCGCGGTAAAGAGGGTAGAGTCCACACTGGTCTCTGTGCCGGAGAAATAGGGACTAAAATCTTTAAAATTGACCACTTGATACGCCAACGTGTCTGTCGCGACAATGCCTCCTGCGGCATGCGTAGCCTGTTCTGTTTTATTTTCCGAAAAACAGCTCTCCGCGAAATAAGCCGTGAGCAAGCCGAGGCCTACTAAGACGCTTCTTTTACTTAACTTCCAAAATCTAAAGACACATTTACCCATTCGCTATCAAAATCTGCTTCGTATTTTTTGTAAAAATTTATGGCGGGCTCATTCCAGTCTAACACTTGCCACATCATTCCACTGAACTGCTGTGCCTTGGCGTAGGCTATCGTACGGTCCAATAGAAGTTTTCCGATGCCTGCACCGCGCTCTGCTTCCGTAACGATCAAATCTTCTAGGTAAAGCCGCCTGCCTTTCCAGGTCGAGTAGCGGATATAGTACAACGCCATACCCACAATAGTTTCGTTGCGTTCGGCCACAAATGCACCCCAAACGGGTTGTTTGCCAAAGCCGCTTTCGATGAATTCATCCATAGACACCGTTACAGCATCTGGCGCTTTCTCGTATCTCGCCAACTCCTTGATCAGATCCAGCATAGCTGGGCAGTCTTCCTGCTTTGCCGTTCTAATGTTCAGCATCTTTATTTTTATAATGTTTGACGACGCGTTTACCAAAAATAGTGCTGCCTAAACGCACCATATTGCTTCCATTCTCCACCGCAAGTTGATAATCCGACGACATGCCCATGGACAGGATGCTGAAGGAATCCTCCTGCCGGTAGAAGCTCGCTTTAATACCGTCAAAAAGCATTTTAAGTTCGTAGAACTCGTCTTTAATCACTTTGTCGTTATCCGTATTGGTCGCTATGCCCATGAGCCCGCGAATGCGGACGTGTTTTAAGGCGGCAAATTCCTCGTTACGGAGCAATTCGATCAATTCGGCATGATCCAAACCAAATTTTGTGTCTTCGTCAGCAATATATACCTGCAACAAACAGTCAATTACACGATCGTGCTTGGCGCCATGTTTGTCGATTTCCTTCAGCAACTTTAGCGAATCCACCGATTCGATCAACGAGACGAAAGGTGCAATGAATTTCACTTTGTTTGTTTGCAAGTGGCCAATGAGATGCCAGGCAATATCTTTGGGCAACGCTTCGTATTTCTCCATCATTTCCTGAACCATATTTTCGCCAAACACCCGTTGCCCGGCGTCATACGCTTCTTGGATATCTTCCACGGGCTTCGTTTTCGATACCGCGACCAGCGTTACACCGATAGGCTGTAGTTCTTTCTGTAATGTTTCAATAGTTGTCTTTATGCTCATTCCGTTTTGATTTCAGCTTCGAAAAACTTAAAACTGGTTATTCAGATGCGTTTTCGTAAATTTGTACAAACTTACGAAATGCAGCGCTTATTACTTATTATATTATCGTCGTTTTTTTTGTTGATTTCCTGCAAAAAATCTGCTCCAGAAGGAATTTTACCGGAAAAGAAGATGGCAGATTTGATGGCTGATGTGCATTTGTTGGATGGCTATCTGAACACGCTTCCGATCGATAGCTCTCGCAAAGTCATCGATGGTTTATACGCCGAGGTGTTTGGTAATTATGGTATTGATTCGGCGCAGTTTACGCGCAATTTGCGTTATTACTTGGGCAACCCTACCGTCGCTAAGAAGGTTTACGGGCAGGTTAACGATAAGTTGACTAATCTGGATCGAACCTACCGTGTGCATGATTCCCTAGAGAATGCCCGTATAAGCGACAGTGTTCGTCATGTTCAACGTTTCATGCGCCTACGCAATGAGGCGCAGCGACTTTTGTTTCAGGTAGAAAAAGACACAATTCCGTTGACGTACCGCGTCTATCGTAATGAGTTTATGCAACAGGCTGGTTTATCGATCAATATTTTCCAACAGGAAGACATTCCAGTCAGCGGTCCAGTACCATTACCAGAAGCTGGCGTGCGGCAGCCGTCTGATGGAGCTGCACAGCCAGTGCAATCAAAACAAATGCCGCCAGCAAGTACCCCGGTGGATGCAACGCAAGTGCCCGCTCAACGACAGCAGGACTCGCTACCCACCGTTAATTGATCTTTTATATGATTTTTCCTAAAAACGCTATAGATAAATTAGGCTTTCTTGAAATTAAAAGCCTGATTCAAGAAAAATGCCTGAGTGAGCCCGGCCGCGAGATGGTAGAGAAAATACAGCCTCAACAAAAACTGGAGCAAATTGACCGTTTTCTGCGCCAAACGCAAGAGTTTCGGGATTTATTGCTCCATGATGCGCCGCTGCCTGTCGACCATTTATACCCTATCAAGCCGTTGGCAGAAAAGGCGCGCATAGTGGGTTCTTTTCTCGCAGAAGATGAATTCTATCGCGTACTGCTCTCGCTTCGTACGGTGTATGCCGTCATTCGCTACTTCAATGAGCGCGAAGGGCAGTACAGCAATTTGACGTTGCTTTTCGAACACCTGCCCATTGAAACTAAAATTGTGCGGCAGATCGAAGCTGTCATCGACGATCGCGGAAGGATGAAGGACAACGCCTCCCGATTGTTACTGGACATTACGCAGCAAATCCTTAAAAGTGAACAAGAAGCTCGGAAACGTATCGACCAAGTGTTTAAGCAAGCGCAGCATAATGGTTGGACAGCAGATGGTAATTTAACGGTTCGGGACGGGCGGCTGTGTATCCCCATTTTGGCAGAAAACAAACGCAAACTCAAAGGCTTAATTCACGATGAATCTGCTACGGGGCAAACGGCTTATATAGAGCCCGAAGAAGTTTTTCACCTGAATAATAAAGTGAGGGATTTGGAGTTCGAACGGCGCCGCGAGGTGGTTCGTATTTTAATGGAGTTAACGGCCGAGTTACGTCCGCATGTACCGCTTTTGCTATCTTATCACGGCTTGCTGAGCAAGCTCGACTTTGTACGAGCGAAGGCTTTGTTCGCTATTGACATTGAAGCCGACATGCCACAGCTTTCGAAGGATGCTGAAATCAATCTAGTGAATGCGCGGCACCCGCTATTACTGATTAACGCTAAACGAGATCAGCAGACGGTGGTGCCTTTGCATATCAAGATCGATCAGCATGATCGCGTAATTTTGGTCTCGGGTCCTAATGCTGGAGGTAAATCGGTGTGCATGAAGACGGTAGGATTGCTGCAGCTGATGGTGCAGTCTGGTTTGCTGATTCCGGCGGATGACACCTCGAAGCTCGGGATCTTTAAACAGATCTTTGCCGACATTGGTGATGACCAATCGATCGAAAGCGACTTGAGTACGTACAGTGCGCACCTTTCGAAAATGAAGCATTTTACTGAATTTGCGAATGCGCGAACGCTGGTGTTAATTGATGAGTTTGGTACGGGTACGGATCCGCTTTTTGGCGGTCCGATTGCCGAAGCGGTATTGGAATCCCTGAATAAAAAGGATATCCGAGGCGTCATTACCACACACTATTCCAACTTGAAGGTCTTCGCCAGCAATACTGCCGGTTTGGAAAATGCTTCGATGCTTTTTGATAACGTCGCGATGCGTCCTTTGTACATCTTACAGGTGGGCAAGCCTGGTAGTTCGTATGCCTTCGAAATTGCGCAAAAAATTGGTCTTCGTGCGGATATATTAGAATCGGCCAAGCAAAAGATTGGTACCCAACAGAAAAAGGTGGATACCCTTCTGGTGGATCTAGAGCGCGATAAAAAGCTTGTACACGATACCAAAATTGCTATCGGAAAGCGTGAGAGGGAATTGGAAACAATACAAGCAGAGTACGAACAGCTCCAAAGCCATTTGGAAGAAAATAAGCGGCAGCTGATCCGTGACGCGAAAGAGGAGGCTCGGCAGATTCTTAAAGACGCAAACAAGCTGATTGAAAATACCATTTCGGAGATAAAATCGGCACAGGCGGATAAGGAGCGAACGCGCGAATTGCGACGTGAGCTGCATGCCGCGGTGGATAAAAACACGGAAAAAAAGCCGTCTGCCAAGCCATCGGCAGCGCCGTCATCGGCTATAGCTGGAGATGAGGTGATCGAGGTAGGAGATTGGGTCAAGATCGTAGATGCAGATACGGAGGCGCAAGTGATCGAGGTCTCTAAAGGCAGCAATTTGATTCTAGCCTTAGGCGATATACGCACGGTAGTAAAGAAGAATAAGGTTGTCAAGTTGCGCGGAAAAGAGAAGGCAAAGGTCGTTAAAAGACATCGCTCGCTGTCGACATCGTCCGTTGCCGACTTCCAACCGGAGGTGGATGTGCGCGGTATGCGTACAGAGGATGCTCTGCGCCAACTGGAAACTGTCTTGGATAGGGCAGTGATGATAGGGTACCCCACACTGAAGATTTTACATGGAAAAGGAGATGGTATTCTCCGGAAGTTCGTTCGCGACTACCTGCGCAAATACAACCACGTTTCGCACTTTGAAGATGAACATGCTGATCGTGGTGGCGATGGTATTACCTACGCCTACATCAGTTGATAAAAAAGCCGGCTAGCCGATGAAAACTAGCAGGCTTTTTGTAGTAAGCTAGTGGAACAACATGTGTACTACATTATATATACTTGATCTATGCAAAATCTAATCATCTTATCCAGTATCGCCTTGTGTTTATTAAGCGCTTGCTCGGCAAGTAAACAATCTGCCAAGCTTATTCAAGATTGTCCGGAAGAGAAAATTGTTAATAAAATGCCGATGGTACAAACTGAGGGCAAAGACGATAAGCCGAATACGTATTTCATCTATAAAGGGGAGCGTAGAGAGCTTGCTGAGTTTGATGAAAAATGGTTGCAGGAACATTGTGATGTAAAAGAGACTGAGGTTCACTAGCTTTTTAAACTGGTTTCTAGAAAAGATTTTTTATAAACGGTTTACCTAATAAATCCACCCCACATCCCTTTCGCGGCAAGTTCAGTCTTCTTTTTATAAAGCAGTTTACCCAACGCACAACCCTTCCGCCGCATGCCGCGGCAGGGCACTACTTTTGTAGGGCAAAAGTAGCAAAACCCCGTCGCTTGAAACCTTTGCAGGGAGAGTTTGTGCCGTGGCAAATGAATACATATTGCAAAGCTTTCGATGCGACATGTCGATTAATAATGGAAAGAAGCGATAAAGTATGGGAAACCTAAACTTCTCACATTACTCAATACTCATGACGCAATACGACTTCAAATGCTACATTTTGTTTAATTAGGAGATAGTGCGCACTACCACATAAGTCCAACCCACAACCCTTCCGCCGCATGCCGCGGCAGGGCACTACTTTTGTAGGGCAAAAGTAGCAAAACCCCGTCGCTTGAAACCTTTGCAGGGAGAGTTTGTGCCGTGGCAAATGAATACATATTGCAAAGCTTTCGATGCGACATGTCAATTAATAATGTAAAGAAGCGATAAAGTATGGGAAACCTAAACTTCTCACATTACTCAATACTCATTACGCAATACGACTTCAAATGCGACAAGTCGACTAATAAAGGGAGGAAGCAATAAAGTATGGGGAACCTAAACTTCTCGCATTACTTAATACTCATTACGCAATACCACTTCAAATGCGACATGTCTATTAATAATGGAAAGAAGCGTTAAAGTATGTGAAACCTAAACTTCTCACATTACTCAATACTTATTACGCAATACCACTTCAAATGCGACATGTCGATTAATAATGGAAAGAAGCGATAAAGTATGGGAAACCTAAACTTTTCACATTACTCAATACTCATTACGCAATACGACTTCAAATGCGACCAGTCGATTAAGTAGGGGATAGTGCTAATGGAGCCATTCGACCTATTTCTTAATACGCCCCTCTACATACTAAGTACTAAAATCTAAGATCTAAAGATACATCTCAATACTCACCACATTACTGCTTTAAAAAAGATATCATATCCGCTAGCGCAACGCGGGATTCTCTCATTATAGGCAGTAATGGCCATATGTGCGGCATATCTTCACCGATAATAAGTTTATATTGCACCTGCGCATTTTTCATTTTTTCAATGAGTAATTTCTGGTCGGGGTAGGTAATATCGTTTGTAGCTGCAAAGAATAGGGTCTCTGGAAATCCATCAAAGGATCCATAGAGCGGGGAGAGGTTTTGATCGTTAAGATCCCCGTCGACGGCAACCATTTGTTTTGCACTTAAAACGCCGGTTTTGGCCAGCATGACATCCTTTCGTTCCACTTCTTTGATTTCAGGATTCGTGAATGCTGCATCAGCCACAGGGGAGATCAATACTAACTTTTTTGGAATGGCAATTTGTTTTGCTCGGAGTCGCTGTATTAGCGCCATGGCAAGGGTCGCGCCGGCAGAGTCCCCGGCGATCACTATAGCTGTTGGATTGAAGCGGGTTAATGCGAGCTGGTACACCTCATCGATATTGGCCGAAATTTCGTCTATTTGACTTTCAGGGCCGCGCGGGTATCGACAGGTCCAAAGTGTCATATGAGTCGCGTTCCCGATCTTTTTCAAACTGTCCCAATGGTGTTGCGCGGGACCAGAAATAAAGGCGCCGCCATGCAAATAAATCAAGAGGCGGTCTGCACTGTTCTCCACGGGGGTGATTTCGACGATAACAGTCTTCAGGACGTTCAGCATGGATATCCGCGCTGAATTGAATAGCGATCTCGGCGGAAGCAATACATCGGATTTTCGTAATTTTCGATAATCTACGGGAGAGGTACTAAATATAGCTTTCAATCCCTTCAGTTTAAGGACGAAACGCACAAGATAGTATCCAAAGCTTTTTTTCATCCCTTTAAAGATAGGGATCTTTTTATCGTCTTGGTAGACTAAATTTAATAAAAACAAAGACCATCAGCTACTTACCTTTTCGCTACATATTATTAAAAGCGTATACATAGTCTAATGAAATAATCGCCTCGCTCGCTTCGCGTATATTTTTTCTATTACCCGTAACCTCGTAAACCACCGTAAGATGTTGCCCTTTCTTTTCCAAGCCCTTGCGCTGCAAGCGTACCTTATGCTCCTTCATAAAGCTCTCAAATTCGCCTAGGTGTGTAATCGAAATGTCCTGAAAGGTGACGTGGATGGTTCGCTTAAAGTATATGTCTGCCAGCATCCGCTCGATCTTTTGAAACAACGAAAGTACAATGACCATCATTGCGGTTAAGGTAAAAGCTAAGCCATATTCTTCAAATCCAACAACCATACCCACGCCAGCTATCGACCATATAACAGCAGCTGTGGTAAGGCCTTGGACAGAAAATTTTCCCTGGTAAATAACGCCTGCACCAAGAAAACCAATTCCGGTAACGATATTCGCGGCAATCCGGTCGTCGGAAACATTTCCCATGCGCGAGAGAACCGTGAAAACCGTAGAACCAAAGCAAATTAAGATGACGGTGCGAAATCCTGCGGATTTGTTTTTGTACTCGCGTTCGAAACCAACAATAGCTCCACATAGAATAGACAGCAGAACACTCTGCAAACGTGCATCCTCAAACAATTCAAACATATACGGTATACTAGATTCATGTAAGTCAATAGAATGGTTTAGTGATAAAAATGTTTTATGAAAATGCTAAACCTATCGTCGAAAACAAATATCGATAAAGATGTGCAATGTACCAATACAGGTCGCGCTTATTTAGTGCAATCGTTGGGCATGTCATTAACGAAAGCTTATCCTGAGGTGCTTGATGCTGATTCTCGATAAATAGTTAGATCTTATCCGTTATCAATCACCTTTTATGTTAAGAAGGTTTTAGGAAGTTTTCCACATTTTTGATTTGTTAAAATTTGTTAAATTCTTAAATAAACTGCGTTAACTTTGAAAATATCTAAAACAAACCGAGCTGATTATCCCAAAGCTTGCAATCTTACGCATATGGATCGATTTATTGACAGTGCGATACCCCATAAATATTTGTGTCGCTGTATATTAAGTTTATGTTAAGTTTCCAGATTATCAACCGCTATTTCTAACTTTGCACTACTAATTCAGAACAACAAAAATTTAGGATGAAAAAATCTCTACTTTTCTTTGCTTTAGTTCTCGCTAGCTACGGAACTATTCAGGCACAGGTGACCACAAGTAGCGTGACGGGGGTAGTCACACAATCTGCTGGTCAAGCTACGCCGGGCGCAACTATTAAAGCGACGCACACACCCTCCGGAACTGTATACAGCAGCTCCACGAACGAAAGTGGCCGTTTTAACCTTGCGAACATGCGTGTTGGTGGTCCGTATCGCGTAGAAGTTACCTACATCGGACAAACCCCAATTATTTATGATAACATTTATCTAAAATTGGGTGAGCCTTTCGTGTTAAATGCTGATTTTGGCGATCAATCTGCCATCGGAATCGACGAGGTAGTGGTGACAGGTGGACGTGGAACGAATACAGCAAAGACAGGTGCTTCGACAAACGTTGGTATCAAACAACTTCAAGAGTTGCCACAAATCAACAGGAGTATAACGGATTTTACAAGATTAACACCTCAGGCGAATGGAACTTCGTTTGCTGGTCGCGATGCACGTTATAATAATGTTCAGATTGACGGTGCAAACTTCAACAACGGCTTCGGTACCGATTCGAATAATCCCCTTCCCGGAGGTGGTTCGCAGCCTATTTCTTTAGACGCAATTGAAGAGATTACTGTTAATATCGCTCCTTATGATATTACGCAGTCTGGCTTCACTGGTGCTGGTATTAATGCAGTAACTCGTAGCGGAACCAATCGTGTTGAAGGATCTGCGTATTACTTTTTACAAAATCAAAATTTGCAGGGTAGAAGAATTGACGACGTTACTTTAGATAAAATTGACGCTGCTAAGAAGAACTTTGGTTTTCGTTTGGGTGGCCCAATTATAAAAGATAAATTATTCTTATTCATTAACGCGGAACGTGAAGAGGCTACTGGAGCCAACGCATCAGGGGCTAATTTATGGCGCGCGTCAGAGAACGGTGTAGCAGTTCCAGAAGAAAACATTGCTAGAACAACTCGTGCTGATCTGGAAGCGGTACGCAATCACCTCATCAACCAATGGGGTTATGAACCAGGTCGTTACGAGGGATATGCGAACGAAGCAAAACAGTCAAGCACAAAATTTCTTGCGCGGTTAGATTGGAATATAAATGACGTGCACAAATTAGCCGTCCGATATAACCAATTAGTCGGAAACACTATGCAGGTCGCAAATGCGAATTCCGGTCCTTTCCCACGAGCAGATTTCAATAATTATGCGCGTGTTGGTCAAAACTCGATCACGTTTGAAAACGGTAATTACGGCTTCAAAAATGTCGTACGTTCACTAACTGCTGAGTTAAATAGTAATTTCAGTTCTCGTCTAAGTAACCAGTTTTTGGCAACCTATACACGTATTCAAGATACAAGAACGACGCCTAGTAATCAGTTGTTTCCTTTTGTCGACATTGGCGACGGTACACACACGGGGGTTTCATCTCCACATCAGAATTACATGAGTTTTGGTACGGAGTTGTTTTCTTTCAATAATGATGTTGTCAATAATAACTACTCATTTATTAACAACTTAAACCTACAAGCTGATAAACACAACTTTACATTTGGAGCAGCTTTTGAAATCCAGAATTTCGGTAACAGCTTCGTTCGTTCAGGTACTTCCTATTACCGCTATGCTTCGGTAGAAGATTTTCTTACCACAGGTACACCTAACGAAAAAGCTCCAATTATGTTTGCTCTAACTTATCCTTACGATGGTCAAGAGAGCTATGCACGTATTAATTTTGGCTTAGCGTCGCTGTATGCACAAGATCGTTGGACTGCAACTGACCGATTAACTTTAACTTACGGTGTGCGCGCTGAAATGCCTATCTATATGAATAAGTTGACGGCTAACCCATCTATTGATGCATTGCGACTTCAAGATGTTAACGGTATGCCGACTAATTATCAGTCAGGACTTTGGCCAAAATCCCAACTTCTAATTTCTCCACGTGTAGGAATTAACTATGATGTCTTTGGAGACCGGAGCTTAATGCTACGTGGGGGAACAGGATTTTTCTCAGGCCGGGTACCTTTTGTTTGGTTAACTAATATGCCAACAGGTGCAGGAGTGCTTCAAAATGTGGTTGAACCTGGAGGATACGCAAATGTTCAAGGTTGGATCGGAAATGTGCGTTTCAACCCCGACAGATACTATCATTTAAATAATGTTCCGGAGGGGGCTGAAGATGTATTTATTCGCACTCCTCGTGATGGTGCCCCAAGTACATTCTCATTGGTAGATCGTAACTTTAAAATGCCTATGGTATGGCGTACAAGTGTTGGAGCTGATTACAAGATTCCGAATACTCCGGTAGTATTGACAGGGGACTTCTTATACACACGTGATATAAACGCTGTTTTCCAGTTTGGGGCAAACCTAAGACCATCAAATTCTTTCTTGAATTACGGGTCTTCGGGTGAGGAAGGTGATTTTGGAGATAACAGACCATATTATCCTAATGGAGCGACGGCATTTAATCCCGCGATCGGTGCAAATAGCGCAACAGTTTTAACGAATACCAATGTTAAAGGGCATGCGTTGAGTGCTACCATAGGATTGACTGTACCAAATTACCAAGGGTTCAGCGGAAGTTTGTTCTATACGTACAGTGATTCTAGAGAGGTGACAGGCAACAGTGGTTCCAGTGGCGTTTCTGCTTGGGGAGCTTCACCAGTGATAAATAGTCCAAATGACCAGATTTTACATCGTTCCGCTTTCGCGATTCCTCACCGCGTCGTGGCTAACTTAAGTTACAGATTTGAATACGCAAATCATTTGGCAACAACTGTGGGTGTTTTTTACAATGGATCTCATCAGGGTAGATTCTCCTATACCTATTCTACAGATTTAAATCGCGATGGGCAGACAAACGATTTGATTTATTTACCAAGACAATCATCGTCTTTAAATTTCCAAGATTATACCGTCACATTTAAAGATGCGGAAGGAAATAACCAATCCCGTACATTCACTGCTGCAGAACAATTAGCAGCTTTTGATAAGTTTGTCGGCGATAATGGGTTAGAATCTTATAGAGGGCAATACTTACCAAGAAATGGATTTTTACGTCCATGGTTGGGACGTTTCGATGTGCGTGTTTCTCAAGATCTGTTTACGAACATTGGACCACGTCGACACAGCATTCAGTTAAGTGCAGACTTTATTAACTTCGGTAACTTTTTGAACAAATCTTGGGGTATACAAGAGAACTTGAATACAGCTCAACAACTGTTAGGAAGTGTTGGAAATGTTGGAGCGAATGGTATACCGACGTTCCGCATGAGAAGTGTAAATAATGAATTGCCAACTCAACCATTCCAAAATGCAAGTAATTTAAATACTACTTGGCAGATGATGTTTGGTATTCGTTATATCTTTTAGCGATCAAATTATCACTGATTTTCTTTTAAAGCCCGGCGATGCCGGGCTTTTTTTGATCTTCACACGTTTAAACGTAAGGATCGTTTACTTTCGAATAGGGGCATGTTGAATTACGAACTGATCCTTAACGGAAATCACTCTCGTTGGCGTTTGACGCTACAAAATACTATAATCGGCAACGGTTCGCATACCGATAGATTTATAACTGGCGGATATCCGGTGCTTTTGGCACACCTTCACTTTTATTCTGCCTCTAAAAATTCGGTTTCAATAAGTACTTATCGTAGAAACGGAAGATATGTTCTACTGCTTCTTCGGCGGTATCGACTAAGCGGTACAATTTTAAATCCTCTTCTGAGATATAGGCATTGCCCAACATTGTATTTTCTATCCAGTCGAAAAGGCCTTTCCAATACTCAATGCCAACGAGAACGATCGGAAAGCGCGCAATTTTACCCGTTTGTATCAGGGTTATGGATTCGAAAAGCTCATCCATAGTGCCAAAGCCGCCAGGCATGACGATGTAGCCTTGCGAATATTTCATGAACATTACCTTGCGCACAAAGAAGTAGTTAAACTCCAACAGCTTGTCGCGGTCAATGTATTTATTGTGAAACTGCTCAAAGGGTAATTCAATGTTTAGCCCCACAGATTTTCCACCTGCTTCGTACGCGCCTTTGTTTGCAGCCTCCATAATTCCCGGACCACCGCCTGAAATGACTCCATAGCCCTTATTGGCCAGCAGCCGACTGATTTCCACGGTCATTTCGTAATACTTGTGCTCCGATTTTGTTCTGGCCGATCCAAATATCGAAACGCACGGACCTATCTTCGCCAGCTTCTCAAAGCCGTCTACAAATTCTGACATAATTTTAAATATCTGCCACGAATCCTTCACCTTTATTTCTTGCCAGGTCTTATTAGCAAATGAACTTCTGATTTTATCCTCTTTCGCCATATACATAGATTATGTTAACATTTCCAATATAGTAAAATTTGATGGAAAGTGATTGGTATTTGGTATAGCGTAGTGCGTATTATGCAATAGATTGTAGTAGATAGTATGGAGTATTTAGAGGGGTGTGTTGTAGTGTTTAGTATGTAGAAAAGCTTTGGTAGATAAGTGATTGCAGGGGTCATTATTGAACGAAATGTCGCATCGAAAGCTTTGCGATATGTATTCATTTGCCACAGCACAAACTTTCCCTGCAAAGGTTTCAAGCGACGGGGTTTTGAATACTTTTGCCCTTCAAAAGTATTTGCCTTGCCGCGGCATGCGGCGGAAGGGATGTAGGTTGGATAAACTGTTTTATAAATAAAAACCTGAATTTGCTGCGGCATGCGGCAGATCGCTTGTCCCTACCCGGGACGTGGGGCGTACTTTTTTCAATGATAAAAAAGTAGCCAAAAAATCATTGTTTCATCGAGGCGATTTTGCCCGCCATCCAATGCGCAGCAGCGAGCTCCCTATCAGGCCAGATGACTTCCCAAAATCCTTTTGAAGTGGATTTTGGTAAATAATCTAATGCCTGACCTTCCCACTAAGCCGCGGCAGCATCGCTGCTCTGGCCATCGCTTGATGAAACGTAAAGCTCTGAAGACCGCTTTGCTATGAATGATTCTATTCACTTATCGCCTCCGACCCTAATTAAGCAAAATGTCGCATTTGAAGTGGTATCGCGTAGTGAGTATTGAGTAATGCGAGAAGTTTAGGTTCCCCATACTTTATCGCTTCTTTCCATTATTAAACGCAATGTCGCATTAGTTTTGTTGCGTCTGCGGTCCTTTGCATTATTTCTAACTTCTAACTTCTAACTTTTGAATTTTAACTTTTCACCTTTTAACGTTTTACTTTTCACCTTTTAACGTTTTACTTTTCACTCAACGGCACTCTGGTAGCGATGGAGCGGCCCAGCGTCAACTCATCGACATATTCGAGTTCGCCACCAAAGGCAATGCCCCGGGCGATGGTGCTGACCTGCACGTCAAATTCTTTCAACTTGCGCGAAAGGTAGAATATCGTGGTGTCGCCTTCCATGGTGGCGCTCAGCGCCAAGATTATCTCGCTGATATTTCCACTGCGTAAACGGTCGATCAATGCTTCAATTTTAAGATCGGAAGGACCAACTCCGTCCATAGGCGATATCAGGCCCCCTAAGACATGGTACACACCCTGGTACTGATTGGTGTTTTCGATAGCCATCACATCGCGTGTATCTTCCACAACACAAATCGTTTCATGATCTCGTTTTGGCGAGACACAAATTTCACAAACCTCCTGGTCGGAAATATTAAAACAGTTCTTGCAGTAGCGGATATTTTCTTTTAGCAGATTGATGGAGCCGGTAAATCGAGAAACGTCAGCATCGGGCTGTTTCAATAGGTAAAGCACCAGGCGTAAGGCTGTCTTTTTCCCAACGCCGGGCAGACGTCCAAATTCATCTACAGCCTGTTCCAGTAATCTTGAAGAAAATTGCATGGTGCAAAATTAATCATTAATATTTAAAAATGGCGTACGATCGCTATGCTTAGCACAGCACCTATCAGCAGCAGATTTTCGAAACAACTCCCTTAAAACTTCTTCAGGATCCAGGAAAAGCCCAAAGCAGTGAAAAGCATAACGGCGGCGGTACCGAACCACAGCGTGTTGTAGCCGTAATGTTCGGCAACATAGGTGCCGAGGTATGGCGAGAAAATATTCGCTGCGGCAAAAGCAAGCGAATTAAAGCCCATGTAGGCGCCTTGGGTGTTAAGCGTAGCGCGAGATGCGCTGATGGTAGCGGTGAAGGGAAGTGTTAGCATTTCACCAATAGACAAGATAAACATAGAAACGTAAAGCCAAGGGACGCCGTAAGGCGCGTTCAACATCAGGTAAGCAATACCTGCGATCCCCGTTCCATAGATCATCACCTGGCGTGCTGTAAAACGATGCTCCACAGCATGTACCAACAGCATCTCAAACACCACGATACAGAAGCCACTGAAGCCAAGCAATATGCCAATTTGCCCTTCGGTCATCATCTTCACTTCCTTATAGAATAGGGGCAAGGTGCTTAGTAACTGGAAAAATGCCATCGAGAACAGGCAGCAAAAAACATTGAAGATGACAAATGGCGTGTCGAGGTATGCATTTCGATCACCAGCGGTCAGCTTCTTTTCCGTTTTGAGAAGCGCCGCAATCTGGTTTCGGGGTTTCCTGTTTTTGAAGAAGAGCACAAACACGATAGCTGCCGATAGCGCTGCGATCGCATTACCATAAAAGATCCAATCGTAGGAAAAGGTGGCTAGAAAACCGCCTAAAGCGGGCCCTATGGAGAAGCCCAAGTTTACGGCCATACGGTTAAGCGAATAGGCTTTCGTGAGATTCTCCGGCTTTGCATAGCGCGCTACGGAAACGGAGTTGGCTGGACGGAATGTATCGGCCACAAGCGTTAACACGAAGATCATGGCTGCTAAACTTTCGAAAGTCTTAAAGTGCGGCAGCATAAGGAAGATAGGTACGGTGAGGATAAGGCTGAACGTCTGCACCTTATAATTCCCCAATTTATCCGTCAGCCAGCCACCAAGCCAGGAGCCGCAAACCGAGCCCAAGCCGAAACAGCCCAATACCATCCCGACTTGCGGCTTGGTAAAGTTGAGCGCCGACGACATGTACATACTAAGAAACGGAATCACCATGGATCCCGTACGATTGATAAGCATCACGACGGCAAGCAACCAGGCTTCGGTTGACAGACCGCGGTAGGAGTTTACATATAACCCAATAATCTTTTTCACGAATTACGAAGCGCTAAGCGGTTTGGCTTTTGTCCAGTTGGTGGTCGACAGTATAATGCTGTGCGATAATTTGTTTTTTGCGTGTCTGTTTATTGAAAAGCACATCTAGGCGACCCAGGCGAATACCGGCGAAGCCCATCTGATTGATCAGGACTTCTTCTTGCTGCAGATTTTTAACGCGGGTGGGCTCCTCCAAGAAGGTGTGCGTATGTCCACCAAGGATGATATCCACATGTTCGGTATTAGCCGCTAGTTTAATATCCGACACTTTATCATCGCTGTAGCTGTAACCGAGATGAGAAAGCACAATGACCAAATCACATTTCTTCTCGTCTTTCAACAGCTTCGCGATGCGGTTGACGACGGGAATAGGGTCGAGGTATTGCATGCCCTTATAGCTATTCGGATCAACAAGCCCTTCGATGTCGATACCCACGCCTGTCAGGCCAATGCGTAATCCACCTTTCTCTATAATGGTGTAGTCCTGTGTTTTTCCTTCCAGCAAGGTACCTGTAAAATCGTAGTTTGCTGTTAAGAACGGAAAGGTAGCCTTATCCAGATGTTTGACAAGTCCGTTCAGGCCATTATCAAATTCATGGTTGCCGAACGTGCCGGCTTCATAGCCCAATTTGGACATCAGCTCGATCTCCAATTTACCTTCAAACATGTTGAAATAGGGCGTTCCCTGGAACATATCGCCGGAGTCTACCAAGAGGACTTGCGGCTCTTCCTTTCTAATTTTTTTGATCAGCGTGCTTCGTCGTGCAACGCCCGCCAAGCCCTGAAAGCGTGAACCATCCAAAGGGAAGGGCTCTATGCGGCTATGCACATCATTCGTATGCAAGATGGTCAATCGATGATTTTTTGCCGCAGCATTCGCCAAGGCGGGCATAGCACTTAATCCAGCCAGAGCACCTAGGGCCGCGGACTGTTTTAAAAAATTACGTCTACTTAACAATGCGAACTCTTCCATCTATTTTCCCTTGAATGTGTTTACCATTTTTTGTTAAATCGGAGACATACTCCATCAATGTCTCTCGAATGCGTTGCGCATGATCTTTCCGTGCCAGCACGTTATCAAAGCAGGTCACGTAATCGCCTCCATTGGCGAGGTAGTCATAGGTAACGAGTTTATACGTAGCTTTGGGATCCACTGGCTTTCCCTGAACCAGGAAGTTCTCCACTTGGCCATCGCGGATGTCAAGCCTGACTCCGCTCACGGGCTGTCCGCCAGTTTTCGCCATAAATGCTGCCCAGCGCAACATGTCTTCACCGCCTAGCGTGAGCACCGTCACTGCATTCTCAAATGGCATCATTTCGAAAATATTGCCTACTGTGATATTTCCCGCTTTTAACCCCGAGCGGATGCCGCCCTTGGTTCCGAAGCTCGCCTGCACATCAGGATCCAGCTGCTTGCCTTTCCACAACAGGGCATCGGCAAAGAAATTGCCCGCTAAACTTTCCTCTCCGTTGTCTTTCTGGAGCGCGACGTCGGAATAGCCAATCACCCGGTTCATCTCCGACTCCAGTTTTGCTTTGTAGGGGCTATAGTAATTTACAATACCCGTATCGGCTTGCAGGGTGCTGTCTATTTGATAGTATTGCTCTTTGCTAACGGTGGGCTGCAACTGTGATTTACACGATGCAACAAGCATAAGCGCCGCAAGTAGAGCACCATAGTGCATAGGACTTTTCATAGATACCAAATTTGGGGCAAAGATAAGGACTTAAACGAATTTTATGTGTTATGCCTATGCTATTTCTTCGTAAAATAACACGACCAGAATGGTGCGTATGACGGGTTGAAACGATGACAGGCGCTGGATATGTACCAAGCGCCTGTCATCGGATGTCAATAACGACTGTCGTTTATTTTTTCGCGATGCTGTATAGACGGCCACCATCGGTGATGGCAAATATTTCACCGTTTTTTCCTTGCGCGACATCACGGAAACGTTGTCCTTCGCGATCTAATAAGCGTTCTTCGCCGACAACTTTATTATCTTTAATCACTAATCGAGCGATGTGCGTGCTGCTTAATCCGCCGATAAACAAGCTGTTTTTCCATTCGGGAATGGCATCGCTGGTATAGAACATCAATCCACTTGGTGACAATACGGGATCCCAATAATATACGGGTTGTTCCAGTCCTTCTTTTTGCTGAATCGGCGGATTTCCGATTTCTTTACCACTGTATTCCAATCCATAGGTGATAATCGGCCAGCCATAGTTTTTGCCGGCTTCAACACGGTTAAGCTCATCGCCGCCGCGCGGACCAAATTCGGTTTCCCAAAGATCGCCAGTTTCTGGATGTAGTGCTAACCCTTGTACGTTGCGGTGACCGTAGCTGTATACCTCCGGGCGGGCGTTGGCATCACTTGCAAATGGGTTGCCTTCTGCTGGTTTACCTTCTTTGGTAATGCGTACGATCTTGCCTAACGCTGATTTCAGGTCTTGCGATTGCGGACGGGTTTCCAAATCGGAGCGTTCACCAGTACTCACCAACAAATTTCCTGATTTATCGAAGATAATGCGGCCACCGTAGTGCAGCTTACCATCGTAGGTAGGCAAGGCCTGATAGATTACTTTCGCGCCTTCGATGGACTTCTCGTTATCTGCCAAACGGCCTTTGGCGACGGCGGTATGGTTGCCGCCCGAGACGGGTTCGGAAAATACCCAATACAGCATCCTGTTGTTGCTGAAATCCGGATCAAGCGTCAGTCCGAGTAGCCCACCTTGTCCTTGTGGATCAACCTTTGGAATACCGGTAATGGCTTCGCTGACCGTTCCATCGGTGGATACAATGCGCAAATCGCCTTCTTTTTCCGTGATCAACACCCTATTGTCTGGCAATACCGCAATACCCCATGGGGATTTTAAGGTATTGGTGATTACTTTTCCCTCAAAAGGCGTTGTCGTTTTGACACCGGCGATGCGGGTCTGGCCTTCAAAAGCTGGCTTATAGCTGGTGTTAGCCTTATTTTTTTCTACAGCCGGGTAAACACTGTCTGTAGTTGCACGATCATCACTTGTTTTTGTAGCCGCGCTATTGTTGCAAGCCACGGCAAATAGCGTAGCTGACGACAATAGAAAAGCTGGAAGCGTCTTTTTCATATAATAGTATTTGTTTTTTAGTATGCGAAACGTGTGGATTAATGACGTATCATCGATCCCACAACTTTCCTTCATGTGTGTGTTTAGGATAATAAATACAAAATAAAAGATTTTGTTTTAATTTCGATTAAAAGTAAGCATAATAGCAGCCCGTTAGTCCCTTATCACATAAATGTTGCTAATGGCGTTGCTAAAGCTTGAACTTTTCTACCAAATATTCCAAGGGTTCCTCCGGTGTGCAATGCGCGGTTTGAAATCCTAAACGTTCGGCACTTTCCAGATGCTGCGGACTGTCATCTATAAATAGCGTTTCGCTGGGAACTATACCTGTTTGTCTCACTACTTCTTCGAAGATCGCTGCATCTGGCTTCCGTAGCGCGAGTAGGTGCGAATAGAATGTTTGCTCAAAAAAACTACTGTTGTCCGCTATTCCGTAAACTTCGGATAGGTGTTCCATACATCGCGCATAGTGAATTTCGTTGTTGTTGCTCAGCAGGAAGCACCGATACTTGCTGTGGAGATATTCAAGAACATCATGTTTTCCCGGCGGCACGCCGATGAGTAGGGCATTCCAGGCATTGTCAATGTCGTTGTCGCTTAGCTCGGGTTGTCCTGATCGCTGGCGAATGCCGTCTCGAAACGCAGCGGCGCTGATTTCGCCGCGATCGAAGGCGTCAAAAAGGGAGTCTTGGGCACGATGACCAAAGAATTCATCTACATTTTTGATACCCAACGAAATAAATGCTTGTCGAACACGGGCGAAGTCGATCATGAAGATGACATTGCCATAATCGAGAATAATATTTTTAATTTTTTGCATCGAAAATTTTGTTTTCTCCCTACAAATATCGATAATTGCATCGTCAAAACGGCGTAGCAACAAACTTTTGATAACATAAAAATAACCGCGCCTATAGCTCAGTCGGTTAGAGTAGAAGACTCATAATCTTTTGGTCCCTGGTTCGAGCCCAGGTGGGCGCACAAAACAAAAAGCCGCTTTTCTGCAAGGAAAACCGGCTTTTTTCGCTTCTTAGGGCACTTTAGAACCATTTGTCCTACGCCGAAAAGCAAACCGCGATTCGGTGTGATTTACATAGATTTTTGTTGAACTTAACGTAAAAGTGTTACAATAGTGTTACAGCGCTTTTACGTTCATTAATTCGAGAGGGTTATGGCAACTGTAAGTATGAAGGTGTTTGAACATCACAAAAAAGATGATGGCACCTACAACGTGAAAATTTGTGTACAACACAAAAGAAAAAGGAAGTATCTTGACACTGTTCATTACGTCGTCAGGAAACAGCTAACCAAAGATCTGAAAATTCGAGATCCGTTTGTCGCAGAAAAAGTCGAGAATCAACTGCGCGATTATCGAAAAGCGATCAGTGAATTAGAAGGTAAGCTGGATTTTTTTACCGTTGAATCCTTAGTAGATTACCTACGTGATAAAAATGAGGATATCGATTTTATCAAATTTTGCAATGAGCACATTGAGCGTTTAAAGAAGGAAGGGAGGGAAGGTACATCTACAACCCACCGCATCGTTAAAAATAGCCTTATTGATTATTTTAAGCGTCAAACTATTTCCATCAATGATATTCATTCAAACATGTTAAAGTCCTATGAGAAGTTTCTACGATCGGAAAGGACAATGAAACGTATTAACCAACTGGGGAAGGAGGTTGTAACAACCAAGAAAGGTCTTGCCGATAGTGGTCTACATAATCATATGCGTGATCTGCGAACACTTTTCAATGCGGCGAGGGATCGCTATAATAATGAAGATTTGGGTATTCATCGAATAAAACATTATCCTTTTAAAAACTATAAGGTCGGCTCTGCTCCGCTTACTCCTAAGAGGAATAATACATTGCAGCAGGTTGTAATGATAAAGAATTTGTCAGCGAAGGTTGGAAGCCGACTGGAATTAGCGAGGGATATATATCTACTTTCTTTCTACCAATGTGGTATGAACGCTGTTGACCTTTACAAATTGATGCCTCGGCATATTCAAAACGGGAGAATTGACTACAATCGATCCAAAACTAAAGGAAAGCGGAAAGATAATGCGTTTATTAGCATCAAAATTGCTGAGGATGCAAAGCCTTTGTTAGAAAAATATCTCGGACAACTCTCGACCCGATACAGCAAAACAAGTTCTCTTAACACCGCCCTAAGTAAAGGTATGAAGCAAATAAGCAGAAAACTTGGTATTCCTAAGTTAACTCTATATTGGGCAAGGCATACTTTCGCTACCGTTGCGCGTAATACTTGCCGTATGCACAAAGACGATGTCGCAGAGGCAATGAATCATGTGGACGAGGGAAACAGAATGACTGATATCTACATTGCTAAAGATTGGGCTATTGTAGATGATGTACAGTCAGCTGTCTTAAATGCATTTAAGAAAGTTGAAGTGAAGCTTGGGAAAAATTCTAATTAGGTGTTCGCATCTATGCTGTAAGAATGTGCATAATAGTATCCATGCATCTTTTTCTACTATGATTCGGGCGAACTAAGTATTTTCTATACCAATATCTTCAACTTGGTATGTTGCCATTAGCATGACGACGATCTTTACGTAGCATTACTTAATCACTTTTATTATGAGAAATACGATAACCAAACTTTCGAATTTGTTTAAAGAAGCCGTCTTACAAGGAGTTGAAAATGTGATTTCAGAGGAGCAATTGTTTGCTAATATGCTCTCAAAAAATGAAGCCTACAAAGTGTATGGACGTAGCAATGTCGACCGATGGCTGAAAGAAAAACTTATTAGTATTTCAACTATAGGAAAAAGAGGAATGATTGACCGGCATAAACTTGAGCAAGTTGCTGCGTGCAGTAATCGCTTTTCATATTTAATGACATGTGAAAGGAAATGAGGACATCGGGTGTTTTAACATATAGAATGTAAATTAGTAAACATATATGGAAGTAAAGCTAACTATTGATCAATTACGGAGGCTTGTTGAATATTCAGCAAAATTGGGTGCGAAGATTATTCTTAGCAAATCTGGCGAAGTCAAACCATATCTAAAAAAATCGGAGGCATTCAAGAAGTATGGCAGAAAGAATGTCGAACATTGGATAGAGGAGGGATTAATAACGCCTAGAAAGGATGGCGAATTTTCGGCAGCTTGGCGGATTGAGCTCTTGGAGATTGAATCTGTAAAATGCAGTATGGAATTGTCAAATCTCTTTTCGAAATAGAAAATCTGAGCGTAGTTAATGAATAGGTTCGGGAGAGGGCGGGATTCGAACTGTCTTAAATAACTTGTCTTTAGTTAGTTATTTTTGTTTTTTTTTAACGGCATTGCCACAATAGTGCCACAAATATTATCGCAATATTTGAAAATTCTGCGACATCAAATAAATTGTCAAATTCTTACCCGGTTAATCTTTATTGAGTAAAGAACTAAATGTGATCTAATGATCTTTTAAAAATAGCAAATATAATTGGAGTCTGGCAATAGTTTAATTGAAGTAGTCAGGACTTAATTTGACAGTTGCAATAAATTAACAGCTGAAAATAGATTAGAGTTATGACAAAACATGAAAAACTCATCAAGAACAAACTGGGGGTTTCAGAGCTTGCCCAGCACTTAAGAAATGTATTAGGAACCTGTATTGTAGTGGGCTATTCTAAAGACAGTTTTTATCGGTTCAAAGAATTGTAAGCTGAATTTTTAATAGTTGAAACCTTAGTAGATTACTTGCGTGATAAAAATGTGGACATTGACTTTATCAAATCTTTCACCGGGCAAATAGAGCACTTGAAAAGGATGGGAGAGAGGGTAAATCTACAACCCACCGCATATTTAAAATAGCCTTATTGATTGTTTTAAGCGCCAAACTGTTTGGATCAATGAGATTCATTCAAACATGCTTTAGTCTTATAAGAAGCTTTAAGATTGGAAAGGACAATAAAACCTGTTAACCAGCATGGGAAAGAAGTTGTTATAACCAAAAAAGATTTAGCTGATAGTGGTCTACATAACCATATGCGTTATTTCCGGAAAATTTTCAATGCTGCGAGAGATCGCTACGACAATGAGGATTTAGGAGTCGTCGAATGAAAATTATGGTTTTAATAACTGTAAGATTGAATGTTCCTCGCTTAGACCTAAAAGGAATAATACACTGCAGCAGATTGTGATAATTAAGAATATGTCAGCGAAGTTCGGCAGCTGACTTGAGTTAGCCCGGGATTTATAATTACTTTCTTTTTGCGAACGTGGAATGAATGCTGTAGAACTTTACGAGTTGATGCTATTACATATCCAAGATGGTAGAATTTATTCCGATCGTTCCAAGGCTAAAGAAATGCACAAAGATAAAGCGCTTATTACTATAAAAAGAGACTGTAACGCGAACTGTGTCAATGGAATAATTTGATAAGATTATTTATATTTAATTATTCAAACGATACGGTCATGAAACAACAGACCCCAT
>NZ_SNZV01000002.1 GCF_004364125.1 Sphingobacterium paludis
TAACAGGTGGGAGAGTAGGTCGGTGCCGAATTTAATACGGAGCCCGTTGTCGAAAGATAACGGGCTTTTGTTTTTTAAAAAGTAAAAAGTAAAAATTCAAAAGGATTGTGCACTGTACCAGATCTTACTCCACACGCAAGATTGCCGCGCCCTCGTACCTCCGGCTCGCAAGGACGTCCACTTTAAGACACTTCATATATCAATTCGCATTACCCACTACTCACTACGCCATACGCATTACCCACTACTCACTACCCACCACGCATTACTCACTATCCCAATCTACCTACTACGTACTATCTACTAACATCTAATCTCATTACCCATTACCCACTACGCACTACTCCACACGCAAGATTGCCGCGCCCTCGTTCCTCCGGCTCGCAAGGACGTCCACTTTAACACACTTCGTATCTCAAATCGCATTACCCACTACTCACTACGCCATACGCATTACCCACTATCCCAGTCTACATACTACGTACTATCTACTAACATCTAATCTCAATACGCATTACCCACTACCCAATCTACCTACTAGTACTATCTACTAAAATCTATACTATCTCATTACGCATTACGCACTACCCGTTTATCATATACTTTTTTAAATTTGCAGCTATGGCAATATATGTATATGGTGCTACGGCACAGGCAAAAATGACTATAGACCTTTTGGAGCGGCTTGATATTGCTGTTGAAGGATGTATAGACAAATCCTTACTGTTAGATAGCGTGCTAGGTTATTATGTGGAGTTAAACCATCAGTACGATAGCGAGGCTAATTATGTACTGGCTATTCGAAATGCAGGGTTACGTAAGCGCACATTCGAGGATCTGTCGTTGCGCAATTTCCCGGTATTGGTGGATCCCGATGCATATGTCTCCAAACATACGGAGGTGGAAGCCGGAACGGTGATTTTTGCGAAGGCCGTGCTGATGCCAGATGTACAAATTGGCCAGCAGGTCTTAATCGATTCGGGTGCCGTTATACACAGCAATACCATTATTGAAGATTTCGTAAACATCGGCGCTAACGTACACATCGGATCAAATGTATTGGTAGGTGAAGGAGTGGAAATCGGGGCAAACAGTGTCGTTGATAACGAGGTTACTTTAGCTCCATTTACAATCATTCCCCCGAATAGCCACATTTCCGGCTAAGTTTCCTTGTTGCTTTTTATTTTTCATCTGTGTAACTTGCTTTAGTTTTTAAAGGATGCTCAGGCTTAACAAACGTATAGGGATATAGTAGATTCATGATTACAAAGGAAACGATTGAGAAGGTGTTAGACACGGCGAGGATCGAAGAGGTCGTTGGTGATTTTGTGGATTTAAAGAAACGAGGTACATCCTTAATAGGCAATTGCCCATTTCACAATGAAAAAACGCCATCCTTCCACGTCTCTGTGGCAAAGGGTATATATAAATGTTTTGGTTGTGGTGCAGGCGGTGATTCGCTCAAGTTTGTCATGGAGCTGGAAAAATATTCCTATCCCGAGGCAATTCGCTATTTAGCCGATAAATACCATGTGCCTATTGAAGAGGTACAACGCTCTCCGGCTCAGCTTGCCGCACAAGATAAGCGCGAGAGTCTCTACGTTCTTAGCGCCTGGGCGGGTAAATACTTTAAAGAGCAACTCTGGAACACTGAAGTAGGGCAGTCCATAGGTTTGTCCTATTTCAAAGAGCGCGGATACCGCGAGGAGATTATCAAGAAATTCGATTTAGGCTATTCGCCAGATCAATGGACTATTATGTCTGATGCCGCCGTTGCCGCCGGATTTCATAAAGATTACCTCAAAGAAATCGGGCTATCTATAGAGCGTGATGACGGTAGTATCTACGATCGCTTCCGGGGGCGGGTGATGTTTCCTATCCATAATTTGACGGGCCGTATTATCGGTTATGGTGGCCGAACCTTAAAGACGGAAAAATCCGTTCCGAAGTATGTTAACTCGCCGGAAAGTGAGATTTACCATAAGTCTGATGTGCTGTATGGCCTGAATTTCGCGAAGAAGGCAATCATGGACAAAGATACGTGTTATCTCGTGGAAGGCTACGCCGACGTGATATCCATGCATCAAGCGGGGGTAGAGAACGTCGTCTCTTCATCGGGAACATCGCTAACCACTGGCCAGATTCGGTTAATAGCGCGTTTCACTAAAAATGTCGTTATCCTTTACGATGGTGATGCAGCAGGTATAAAGGCCTCCCTACGCGGAACGGACATGCTCTTGGAAGAGGGGTTAAATGTGAAGGTGCTGCTATTTCCGGATGGCAATGACCCAGATTCCTATGTACAGAAATATGGATCTACGGCATTTAAAGAGTACATCGACAAACATCAGGAAGATTTCATTTTCTATAAAACCAGTATCCTTTTAAAAGACACTGGCGGAGACCCTATAAAGCGGGCCGAGGTTATACGCGAGGTGGTGCAGAGTATAGCACTCATTCCGGATGAAATAAAGGTATCAGTCTTCATTCAACAATGTTCGAGACTGTTGGATATCGAAGAACGGGTACTGCTCACCGAACTGAACAAGATGCGCCTGCAAAAGGCGAAGGCGCAGGAAAAGAAAGAGCAGGCCGCACCAAGACCCTCTTTCGGCGATGGTCCGCCGCTGGATATGCCTCCGGCAGATTTCTTTTTGACGGAAGCCGAACGAACAGAGATCGGATTGCCGCCCAGCGAAAGCCCGCAGGTCATCACGGCGGAAATCCTTCAGGAACGGGAAATCGTGCGTATCTTGTTAAACTATGGTGCGGAAATGGCCACTTGGGAAGGGGATGGCGATGTGCCGGTGGCGCCATTATTGTTGAGCGCCCTTGACGATGTCACTTTTGAAGATAAGCCCAGTGCGTTCATTGTCGATGTGTTTAAGAAAAAGGCCGAGGATTTCGAAATACCCGAAGCGAAGTTTTTCTTCTCCCACGAAGATAAAGAGGTGCAGGATTTGGCAATCACCTGCGTATCCACACCCTACGAGCTGAGTCCAAATTGGAATGACGATAAACGTAAAATTTATGTCTCCTTGGAACGGGAACATTTAAAAGAATTGACGATCCAAGCAGTCTATAGAATCAAAAAACGCAAGGTAGAACGCGAGATGATCAAAGTACGGGACGAACTTAAAGCGGGGGGAGCAGATGCAGATATGGAAATCTTGATTTCAAAATACCAGAAATTGAAAGAAGCAGAGAAACTTTTAGGTACATTTTTGGGAAATATCGTAGTAAAATAAGGATATGGCAAAGCACTTGGATGACGGCAAACGTGGAGAGGCAATGGCCGCGGATTTCTTGCGCAGTCAAGGCTACAAGATCGTTACCACGAATTGGCGGGATCGCTACTGCGAGGTAGATATCATTGCGAAAGACGGGGGAACCTTAGTTTTTGTTGAAGTGAAAGCCAGAACGTCTATACACTACGGAACCCCTGAGACCTTTGTTGATGGCCGTAAGCAAGCTTTATTGATACGAGCTGCAGACACCTACTTGGCACTTTCTAACCATGAAGGGGAAATTCGTTTTGATATTGTATCGGTGTATTTAGGTCAAGAACACCAAATAGAATTAATTAAAGATGCTTTTTGGAGTAATTAAATAGAAGATGAAAATAAATAAAATAGCAGGCGTATTCGCGGCAGGTGCATTGTTGTTTATCGGATGTAAATCCCAACAAGGCAAATTTGAGTTTTTGTCTCCCAAGTCGGGAGAGACAATTGTCTTAGGACAGAAGGTTGCCGTGCGGATGCAATTTCCCGATACAACCATCGATTCCGTCATTTACTCAGTTGATGGGGAGCTTTTGGATAGAAAGCAGGATACCTCCGTTGTGATGTTAGATACCGAAACTGTGGGTTTGGGAGCACGGAATCTTGTGGCGAAAGTATATAAAGCGGGTAAAGAAGAAATTGCCTACAGCAATGTCACCATTGTTCCGGAATCACCGAAGCAATATGCCTTCGAAAAGATCAACGAATACCCGCATGATACAAAGGCCTTTACACAAGGCTTAGAATATAATGGCGGCTTCTTGTACGAGTCAACGGGAGCGGGTAGCCAACTGATCTCATCAGTCCGCCGTGTCGATCTAAAATCGGGCAACGTCTTGCAGAAGAAAGAGTTTGTGGGGAAAAGCGCAAATGGCCAAGACTACTTCGGAGAAGGAATGACTATTGTGGGCAACAACATCGTCATGTTAATGTGGCTCAATAACGAGGGATTAGTGCTCAACAAAACAACATTCGAACAAGTCGCATCTTTCGCTTACCAAAATAGTAAAGAGGGGTGGGGGCTTTGTTACGACGGCGAGCGGCTGATCAAGTCTGATGGTTCCAACAAGCTGTATTTCCTGGATGCGAAGACTTATCAGGAAACAGGCTTTGTATCCGTTTACAACAGTGAGGGCGCGCAAGATGCCTTAAACGAATTGGAATACATCGACGGTAAAGTATATGCAAATGTGTACGGGAAAGATATCATTGTGATTATCAACCCTAAAACAGGCGTCGTAGAAGGGCAGCTAAACCTGATGGGTCTGCACACCCACGCCTCGCAAACCGATAAAGAGCTTAACGGTATTGCCTATGACAGCGCGACCAAAAATGTTTTGGTAACTGGAAAACAGTGGGATAAAGTTTATGAAATAAAAGTGGTAGAACGCTAGTATAAAAATTGCCTTCAGCAGGTTTCTTGCTACACCTGCTGAAGGCAATATCTTCGTCCGCTAAGGCACAATAGTTCCTTTGCCCATATAAAATTCCAAACGCTCATTAAGCAAAACCGATTCTTTTTGTTCCTGCTCTTCCAAGCGATCAGGGAAAAGAATGCCGTAAAGATGATCAACCTCGTGTTGGAAGATGACAGCCGTAAACCCTTCGATCAACTCCTCCACATTTTTCCCGGTCTTTTTATCGACATGCTGTAGTTTTATACTATAGTTTCGGATCACATCTTCCCTTCGATTGGGTATGGATAGACAGCCCTCAGCGCCTTTGCGCAACAGCTGTGAACGCCAAACTATCTTTGGATTAATATACAATTCGAACGGCTCATCCACCTTATCTAGCCGCTGCACCCATATGAGGTTTTTGTTGATGCCCACCTGCGGAGCAGCTATACCTACACCGGGATGGTCCGGGTCTTGCACGGTAGCCAGCATCCGTGCGGCCAACAGATCCAGCGTCGTATCATCATATTTTACGTCTTCTGATTGCGTGCGTAAGATCGTGGAGTCTTTTGCTACAGTGGTCTGCAGTACGTACATTTTTTCTTCAGCTTTGCCGGCCGAAATAAGCTTCTTTTCTTGATCGTTGAAATTCTTCGCCATGCTGTTGTCTTGTTCCCGTTGATTTTTTGGTCCTGTGTACTTTTTCTCTCCGGCTTCTACGGCAATGTCCAAATAATTTTCCTTTGGTGGCTGTGGGCACCTGTAACCGGAGCTGTAGGCACAATATGGGTTGTAGGCCTTATTAAAGTCAATAAGCAACTTGCCTTGTTTGATATCCTCCTTTTTTACATCGATGTAGCGACCACTCTCGTAAGTCGTTTCGCCGGTAGTACGATCTAAGATAGGAAAAAATAGGTAAGATGATGCTAGGTTTGATTGAAATAGGCTTACGTTTTCGTAAATAGGCAAGGTAAATTGCTGCCCCTTTAATGTGAACGTTAGCTCGGCAAACCGCTTAAATTCCTTACTTGTGCCGTCCGATGTAGGCATGCGAAAAGTCGGTTCATCATACAGATACGACACGTTGGCGACCGTCTTGTATGTTGTATCGGGAAGGAAGTAATGGAGGAACTGCAGATTCTGCGCTGCGATGGGCCCTTTGTTTTCTTGCGATAAGGCTTTCCGTTGTTGTTGTCTAAACGATTCAATCTGTTGGGAATGGCTTTGCCCGAATGCAAGACCCAAATTGATCAACAGGAATGTAAAAATATACGTATATCTCATGTGTCTTTTAAAAATCTATCAAATATATAGATTATTTTATTTCCTTTCTCTGTCGGGATGATGCATCGGGATTTGTATTTTTGTACAAAACGGACAGGGAATATGCGCATCATGGCTTTTGATTACGGAACGAAAAGGATTGGCATCGCAGTCACCGACCCTATGCAGATTATTGCGACCGCCTTAACCACAGTACACCCCGATGAAATTTTCCGCTTTTTACAAGATTACCTCAGGACAGAGCAGGTCGAAACATTTGTCGTCGGCAAGCCGCTGCAGATGGATGGCTCGGCTTCCCAATCTGCGCAGTACGTCGTGGGTTTCGTGCGTAAACTGCGGAAAACCTTTCCTACGATCAACGTAGTAGAAGTGGACGAACGCTTCACTTCTAAAATGGCTTCACAAGTCATCGCGCAAAGCGGGAAGAACAAAAGCAAACGACAGGATAAGAGCTTGATAGACACCGTATCGGCCACCATTATTCTACAAACATTTATGGAAACAAAAATTTAATATATGGCATTGAAGGATATTTTATTCTTTAGCGAAGGCATTAATTATACCATTAAAGAAAAACAGAATCTTCGACGCTGGATCGCCAACGTGGTCAAGGCGGAAGGGTTTAGACGGATTGGCGAACTTAATTTTATCTTATGCGATGATACCTATCTACTGGAGATAAACAAGCAATACCTTGATCATGACACCTACACAGATATCGTTACATTTGATTCTTCTGAACACGAGGATGTGATAGCTGGCGATATCTTTATTTCAGTCGAGCGTACGGCAGAGAATGCAGCAAAATTTTCCGTTTCGGAGAGAGATGAATTGCATCGCGTCATTATACACGGTGTGCTTCATCTTTGCGGCTTTCTAGATAAGAGCAAAGCCGATAAAGAGCAGATGACTAGGAAAGAAAACGAATACCTGAAGAAGCGCGATTTTTAATTGCCAGACCAACTCTGTGCCGAAGCTTAACGCGCTCCGTTCGCCTATAAATATATGTTGTACAAGCATATTGTTACAGGCAGGCGCCTTCATTGCTCACATTGATGGATATCTTTGTGTCGTCAACTAGGCTTTCTATGGTTCATTTTTGCGTGTGGCTTACAGCCTTATTTATCTTTTTTACGCCCATTTTACTGCATGGGCAAAGCGTGCAGGGATGGGGTATCTATTTCGGAAATACAGCCATTCCAAACAGCAAGTTTTCCATTCATCATGAATTGCAGCTTCGGGATTATAAGATAATAGGCGACCACCAGCAGACCTTGCTTCGCTTCGGTCTACAATATCGTGCTGCCAGAGCCATAAACTTAACGATGGGCTATGCGTACGTTTATAGCGAAAGCGAAGGCTCGCCAAACCTGCCGTTTTCTGAAAACAGAATCTATCAGGAAGCGCTTATTCAGCATAATTGGGATATCTTACGTTTTAGGCACCGCGTCCGCACCGAAGAACGATTTATGAAAGGAAATTTGCGGGGTCGAGCACGGTATTGCCTATTTCTTGACGTTCCCCTGACCCAATCAAAAATGATGAAGGGCGGAACATATCTGGCATTCTATAATGAAGTGTTCGTGAATGTTTTTGCAGGCGGTGCCGATGTATTTGATCGCAATCGACTTTATGGCGGCGTTGGCTACAAGCTTGCTGATAATTTGGGTATACAGCTAGGGTACATGCGGCAACATATAGGAAGCAATGCTGGCACAAACAATCTTTTGTTATCGTTGCACCATCAATTTAAATTATAACAACCCATTTAAATCAGGCTTTTAATTCAGAAGGGCAAAAAAAAAGAGGCCTAAGCCTCTTGTGTTAAAATCTTTCGAATTGAGAGAAGTAGAAGTTTCCTTCAATTTCGGCATTTTCGTCCGAGTCTGAACCGTGAACAGCATTTGCCTCGATCGACTCTGCATATTTATTGCGAATCGTACCTTCTTCTGCTTTTTTAGGATCGGTAGCACCTATCAATGTACGGAAATCTTCGACAGCATTATCTTTTTCCAAGATCGCTGCTACGATAGGGCCCGAAGTCATGAATTTAACCAGATCAGCATAAAAAGGACGCTCTTTGTGCACGGCGTAGAAGTTGCCAGCTGACTCTGAAGTTAGTTGAATATATTTCATAGCCACGATCTTAAAACCGCCAGCAATAATGTCATTTAAAATGGATCCGATATGCCCGTTTGCCACCGCATCGGGTTTAATCATGGTAAAAGTTCTATTTGTTGCCATTGTATCAATAATTTTCACAAAGTTAGCAAAAACCTTGTTCTTTACCGTACATCAATCGCATGAAAGTGGCAGCTTTTTCGCTATTAAAGGGATGCTGTTAAGGCTTGTTGACCCTTTTTCATAGCGCGGGCTTCACGTATTCCCCCATGGACATCTGATATTGGGTAACTGCTGACGGGTCAAACGATTAACTTTTTTTGCGGGCTAAAAAAGTTGAATAGCATAAAAACAATCCTAGGAAATAGTAGTTAGTTCTTTTATAGATAATAGATAATAGATAATAGATAATAGATAATAGATAATAGATAATAGATAATAGATTTGATATGTATAAGCTTATGATAATGATATGCTTAGTTGGACTAAGCGTTGGGCTGTCGGCTCAGGAATTGAAACAGGTAAAGTATAGTGACGGTGCGCAAAAATTGAATGGTTTGGTAACTACCGCAGTCGGAAATAATAAACCTGGTGTGCTTATTCTTCCGGCATGGAAAGGAATTGATCAAGAAGCCAAAGACGCTGCCCTAGCGTTGGAAAAAGAAGGGTATGTTGCCTTTATCGCGGATATCTATGGCGAAGGTAACGTTCCCAAGGATAACGCCGCCGCGGGCAAAATTGCGGGAACATACAAAAGTGACTATAAAGCCTATCAACAGCGCATACATTTGGCGTTGGAGGAGCTTAAAAAAGCTGGAGCACAAGCCGATAAAATCGCCGTGATCGGCTATTGTTTTGGTGGAACCGGCGCGCTGGAAGCAGCGCGTGCCCAATTTCCGGTCAAGGGTGTCATCTCTATTCACGGCGGACTAGCCAAAGATCCAGCAAGACCTAATGCTGCTCTTACAACCAAAATATTGGTTGAAAATCCAGCGGAGGATAAAGGCGTGACGCCGGAAATATTAGAGGCGCTAAAAAAAGAGTTGAACGATGGAAAAGCCGATTGGCAATTGATTACCTATGCGCATTCGGGGCATACCTTTACAGATCCAGCTTCAGCAGATTATAATAAAGTAATGGCCGACAGAGCGTGGCAGCATACCCTCCTTTTTTTAGCGGAAGTGTTGCAGTAGAAAGCCCGCCCTTAGATTGAGAATTGTAGACACCAGTTCCTTTTAAAAACAAAGGATAGGGCACGCTTATGCTGCCCTTATTTTTTGGATACAGCATTAACAGCTATCCATGCCAATATATAGTCATTGACTGTCAGTGGTATACATCTATCGCGATCCAGATCGGTTACAATATCGCATCCACACGTTTCTCTTCACGTAGCATAACAAATTTATTACAAATGTATAAATACACCTGACGAGCAGATACGAGCCCCTTATCCGATAAAACAATTCACATGCTCGTGAAAACAGGACAGCACAGGTTGCCCGTGCCCTCCTTACTTGATAGCTTAGTAGTTATAAACTAGGCAGCGCTTGTGCTAACCCGAGTGTTGGAATATTCCAATACGCTGCTTTATACGCTATCAATTAAACGAAAGATGAGAAGAAACAAAATCGTCATACTAAGTTGGGTATTCCTGTTTGTCTGTTTTCGAGAACGCATATTCGCGCAAGATCGGTTCCCCGATGGCAGCGTCATTACGCCCTGGTTCAAGCAAATCGAGCCTACACGCATAGGCAATCTGGGTAAAGTTTATCGAATCACGGATTTTGCCGTGGTGCAAGATAGCACGATTTTACAAACCGAAAAGATCCAAGCCGTGATTGACAAGGCATATCAAGCGGGCGGTGGGGTCATCGTTATACCGCGCGGAACCTTCCTGAGTGGTTCTCTCTTTTTTAAACCGCATACACACCTGCATCTCGAAGAAGGCGCAACCTTGAAAGGAAGTGATGATATTGCTGATTTTTCCCTGCGGACGACGCGTATGGAAGGGCAAACATTAACGTACTTTTCAGCCCTAGTAAATGCAGATCGTGTGGATGGATTTACCGTGTCGGGGAAAGGAACCTTGGACGGTAATGGACTGCGCTATTGGAAGGCGTTTTGGCTACGCCGCACATTCAACCCAAAATGCACCAATATGGATGAAATGCGGCCACGCATTTTGTATGTTTCCAATAGCAAAGACGTGCAGGTATCGGGCATACACATGAAAAACTCACCATTTTGGACATCACACTATTATAAAGTGGAAAATTTGAAACTGCTAGATTTACGCATCACGGCTCCAGAAAAGCCCGTCAAAGCACCCAGTTCCGACGCCATAGACCTGGATGTTTGCAAAAATGTACTGATTAAAAACTGTTACTTATCGGTAAACGATGATGCCATCGCGCTAAAGGGCGGCAAAGGGCCACAAGCGGATAAAGACCCCAATAACGGAGAAAACGCAAATATTATTATCGAAGATTGCGCATTCGGATTCTGTCATAGTGCATTGACCTGCGGCAGCGAATCTATCCATAGTTACAACATCATCTTCCGGAATAACACGTTGGATAAAGCAAAAAAAATGCTACAGCTAAAGATGCGGCCAGATACACCTCAAGAATACGAGCATATCTTGATCGAGAACGTGACCGGCAATGCCAAAAGCCTGTTGTTTGTAAAGCCGTGGACGCAGTTTTTCGATCTGAAAGGCGAGAAGGACATCAAACTATCTTATGCACGCAATATCACGCTGCGCCATGTCACGTTGGATTGCGATATCCTGTTCGACGTAAATAAGTCTGATCAATATCGATTGTCCAATTTCACTTTTGATAATCTGACGGTAAACGCGTCGAAGCAGTCCGATATTCGGCAAACGTACATTACAAATTTTCGATTGAATAATGTACGGGTGAATGGAAAACCAGTGCTCCAAAAATAGCGAAGATCTATGCAACCATTCGCTATCCTTTTAAGAATCCGGCGCTGTAGATTATCTCCACACGTGTTGCTGCTTTTGCTGCTCGGCATGGTGCAGACGGTCAATGCACAACGTTTGGTTGAATTTCTTGATCGCGGCTTAGTAGCGCTTAAGACTTCGGAAAAATCAACGTTTTTGAGCTGGAGGCTGCTCGCGACCGATGCTTTCGATAAGCAATTTTCCGTGTATAGGCAATACCCTGGCGAACAGCGTGTGCGACTCCATAAACTGCCCTTAAGTAAAGGGACAAACCTTCAGGATAACAGTGCAGATCATGGTAAAGACATCACCTACACACTGATGGAGGTGCAAAATGAGCAAGAGATAGAAGCCGCTTCAATCCATTTACTCGCAAAGGATCCCGTTCGCCCATACTTGGAAATTCCGTTGCGCACGCCCCTAGGCTATACCCCGGGCGATGCCTCCGTGGCCGACTTAGATGGTGATGGCAGCTATGAAATCGTGCTCCATCAAACGGGCAAAGCACGCGATAATGCCCACAACGGTTTAACCGACGAGCCCATCTTTCAAGCCTACAAACTGGATGGTACACTACTATGGGAAATAAATTTGGGCAAGAATATCAGGGAGGGGGCACACTACACCCAATTCCTGCTGTATGACCTGGATGGCGATGGCCGAGCCGAATTGGTTTGCAAAACGGCTGATGGAACGAAGGACGGACTAGGCAATATTATTGGAGATGCGCAAGCCGATTGGCGCGATACAACGGTACAGTCGCCAACGTTTGGACGTATTGTGGAAGGCCCAGAGTTTCTAACAGTCTTCGATGGCCTAACGGGCGAAGCGCTACATACCGTAGACTACTTACCTCTTCGAGGGGATCTGCGCAGCTGGGGCGATAGCAAAGCAAACCGCTCGGATCGCTTTCTAGCTGCAGTTGCGTATTTGGATGGTAAAAATCCGTCTATCGTCATGACACGAGGGTACTATGCACGCACGGCCCTAGTCGCTTGGGATTTTAAGGACAAAAAACTGCAACGCCGTTGGATTTTTGATACCCAAAAGGCAGAACACCCTTATTCTGGGCAGGGTTACCACAATCTCTCCGTTGCCGATGTTGATCAAGACGGGAAAGACGAAATAATTTTTGGCGCGATGACCATTGATGATGATGGTACAGGATTATACAGTACGGGGTTAGGTCATGGCGATGCACTCCATGTCTCCGATCTGGACCCCGATAGGCCCGGACTGGAGGTCTTTGGAATCCATGAGCTTAAAGGTGGACGCAAAGGCATTGGCGCAGCCTTGCGTGATGCCCGTACGGGCGAGATTATTTTCCAGGGCGCAATCGACCAAGACGTGCCACGCGGAGTTGCGGGGAACATAGATCCTGAACATAGGGGCGCTTATATGTGGTGGTTGGGATCAAAATCCTTATATGATATGAAGGGAAACGCGATAGGTATAGCGCCGAGTTCGGCGAATTTTCTCATTTGGTGGGATGGAGACCTGAGCCGAGAACTACTGAATAGCAACTATATCGAAAAGTACAAAGAAGGCATTATTTTCAGGGCAGATGGCGCTTCATCCATCAATGGAACCAAAAGCACGCCCAATTTAAGTGCCGATATCTTGGGTGATTGGCGGGAAGAACTTATTCTGCGGGCCGACGACAACCAATCTTTACGCATTTACAGCACCACTATTCCTACAGAACATCGACTGTACACCTTAATGCATGACCCGCAATACCGTTTAAGTGTCGTGTGGCAAAATGTTGCTTATAACCAACCCCCACACACGGGCTATTATCTCGGTGTCGGAATGGATAAGCCGTCACCACCGCCCGTTAAAATTGTCCATCCCGAGCGAGGGGAGAAGGCGGCAGCGGGTAGGCCCCAACCTCCTACGGTGCCTAAACGGTCATCATTGCCCCACCAATACGAATGAATAACCGAACGTAGCGCGTTCATTGAAAATAATCTGAACAATCCATATGGCCTGTAATAAACACATTGATTCACGTATGAAAAAGAAATGGTTAACGCTGCTTTGCATGGGCATCATGCTGAACGCTGCTCTTGCGCAAGAGGGATGGCCCGCTGTAACAAAAGAAATGAAGCCATGGACCCGCTGGTGGTGGATGGGATCTGCCGTAGATAAGCCCAATCTAGCAAGAGAGTTGCAAGATCTTTCTGATATTGGGATTGGCGGCGTGGAAGTTACACCGATTTATGGGGCGAAGGGGTATGAGTCGCGCTACACTCCCTATTTATCTGGTAACTGGATGGATATGTTGGCATTTACCGCCCAGAAAACAAGCAGCTTGGGTCTTGGCCTAGATATGAACTTAGGCACAGGATGGCCGTTCGGTGGAGCGCAGGTAACGGAGCAGGATGCAGCGACCAAGTTTTTTTTGGATGAAGTCGTTTTGAAGCAGGGTGATCAGCTGCGCTTCCCCTTAATACCATCAGATGGCAAGCAAACTTTTGCCCATTTGCAGGCACTCCGCGCGTTTAAGGCAAATGGCGAAGAGATTAATTTGGATCAATACATCGGAAAAACAACGGGGCACTGGTCTACGAATGAAGCGGTGCGTGTCATCGCGCTATTTGCGGGTCGCACGAAACAAAAAGTGAAACGTGCAGCACCAGGTGGGGAAGGTTTTACGCTGGATCATTTAGGCGCAATTCCGGTACAGCATTACCTAGGCTCATTTGCACAAGTGTTTCAAGGAAGGCAAATATCCATACGCTCGTTTTTTAACGATAGCTATGAAGTGTATGGCGCGAATTGGACCGATAGTTTTCTTCAGGAATTCCACAAGCGAAAACGCTATAGATTGGAAGATTATCTCTTGGATTTTGCAGGAAAGGGGGCTGATAAAGATCGGGAAGCGAGGGTGAAGTCCGACTATCGGGAAGTAGTGAGTGCCGTGCTCCGCGATAATTTTTTGATACCCTTCACAAAATTTGCGCACCAGCGGGGAGCTCTGTCTCGCAATCAGGCACATGGGTCGCCCGGGAATTTAATAGACCTGTATGCGAGCACTGATATTGCAGAATGCGAAACCTTTGGTTCCAGCTTCTTTAGTATCCCGAACCTGCGCCGAGACTCGGCAGATGTTCGTAACGTAGATCCAGATCCTATGATGTTTAAGTTCGCCTCTTCCGCAACCAATACACACGGGAAAAAATATACCTCTTCGGAAACCTTTACTTGGCTTACTGAGCATTTCCGAACGGCGTTGTCACAAACGAAGCCGGAGGTTGAGCAACTATTTTTGGCAGGTGTAAATCATGTTTTCTACCATGGTACGACGTATTCGCCAACCGATGTCGCCTTCCCGGGCTGGCTTTTTTATGCATCGGTCAATTTCACGAGCGACAACCCCTTATGGACACACATGGCTGGCTTAAACCAGTACATTACGCGAGTACAATCGATCTTGCAATCCACGCAAGCCGATAATGAGCTGTTGGTCTATTGGCCTATTTATGATGTATGGCATGATACGGATGGTGCTTTTAAAACACTCGGTGTGCACCATGTCGACCGTTGGCTGCATCCCACAGATTTCTATAAACAGAGCATTGCTCTCCAGCAATCGGGATATAGTTTTGATTTTGTAACGGATGCAATTCTTGACCAAACAACGGTCGATAGCGAGAGGCTGGTCACGGCGAAAAATGCACGCCCCTATAAAGCGGTCATCGTCCCGAAAAGTCAGTATTTTTCGGAAGTAACGTTGGCCAATTTGCTCGATTTAGCCAAACAAGGCGCAACCGTCATATTTCAAGGATTGCCTGAAGATGTTCATGGCTTTCATCATGTGGAAGAAAGAAGGAAGCAGCTAAACGATCTTCTTGCCACGCTAAAATTGTCCGCAACAGAAAACAACCAATACACCGCTTACGGGAAAGGCAAAATTTATGTGACCACAGATGTACACTCTGCGCTGGAAACGGAGCAGATTTCTGCAGAGCGCCTAGTACGTTCCGGCCTGAAATTTAGCAGGCGTTTTCATGATGGAAAAAGATACTACTATCTCGTGAATCATAGCAACAAAACGGTTGACGATGTATTCCGCTTCAATGCATGGGGTGCAAGCTGTACCCTGTTAGACCCGCAGACCGGTAAAATATTTAAGCTGCCTATCCAACAAGGAAATGTCCGGCTGCAGATTCCTCCCGGCTATGCTTGGCTTGTCGCTCTATCCGACGAGCCGGTGGCCAACACACCTTACCCCTATATCAGCAAAAAAACAGAGCTTCCTGTCTTTAAACAGCCTTGGAAGGTAACGTTCATTAGTGGCGGGCCTGAATTACCGAAAAGCCGCACATTACAACAACCCTCTTTTTGGACGGCGTGGAACGACGCCGACGCCAATCGTTTCTCGGGCATCGCCCATTATGAAACAACCGTCCAATTGGATAAGCAGCGCCACAAGTCTTATCTCCTGACCTTG
Organism: Sphingobacterium paludis; assembly: GCF_004364125.1. GTDB lineage: Bacteria > Bacteroidota > Bacteroidia > Sphingobacteriales > Sphingobacteriaceae > Sphingobacterium > Sphingobacterium paludis. The sequence continues at coordinate 15,511 of NZ_SNZV01000002.1, forward strand.
GGCGCCGTGGGCGAAAGTGCGCGTATATTGGTGAACAATCAAGAGGCCGGTATTTTATGGGCACATCCATTCCAGTTAGAAATTAGTGACCTGTTGCGAAAGGGAAAAAATACCATCCGGATTGAGGTTGCCAACCTCATGGCCAACCGCGTGCGCGACTTAGACCAACGTAAGGTGTCTTGGCGCAATTATCACGAGATCAATTTCGTGAATATCGACTACGAGGGCTTCGATGCCGCTTCTTGGCAAGTGATGGATAGCGGATTGCAAGGACCAGTAAAATTGTTTGCCTATTAAGCGACTTGAGGCAAGTTGAGAGCGGCCGTCCCATGATTTTTGGACGGCCGCTTTTGTTAAAATTTTCAGGCATTTCATTGTCAATGAACCCCTTTCCGTGTAACGTTCTTGTTGCAACGCATGAAAGCGCAGGACGGTTGTACCAGTTTAACTCGCTACATTGTAGGTGATAACCACATAAATCTATACATAATACAAAAAGTTAAGGCTATGAAAACAACGATTCAGTTTCGTTTTCTATTAACAATTCTGCTCGGCTTCGGCTACGAAGCTTTTGCGCAAGAATCATGGAAAGGGAAGGTCGTGGACGCATCGCAACAACCTATTGCGGGGGTTTCCATAACCATTAAAGGTGATGCCGCGCGTGCTGTATCCTCGGATGCAAACGGCGCATTTGAATTATCTGCTAGGAAGGGCGAGATTCTGCTCTTCTCCTCAATTGAATATGAAAGTCGAGAATTTCAGCTTGGCGATTCGCAACCGCTTACCATCACGCTCAAAAGCAAAGAAGAGGTGATTGATGAGGTGGTCGTTATTGGATACGGTACGCAAAGGCGTTCCAATGTTATTGCGCCAATTTCCAAATTTAACACCGAAGGATTACAGGAGCGCCCCGTGATACGTGTCGATCAAGCGTTGGTGGGGCAGATGTCTGGCGTACGGGTGAAGCAAACGACAGGAATCCCGGGAAAGGGCCTCAGCGTTCAAGTTCGTGGCTCAGGCTCTATCAGCGCGGGAAGCGAACCACTGTACGTTATTGATGGATTTCCCCTAACCGTATCTTCTCCAAATGGCTCGGGTAATTACGCGGCGGGAAATCCTTTAGACAATATCAATCCGAACGACATCGAATCTATCGAAGTATTAAAGGATGCCTCCTCCGCAGCCATCTATGGATCCAGAGCGGCAAACGGTGTTGTGCTCGTCACGACAAAGCGCGGGAAAACCGGGCAGGCAAGATTGAACTTCAATACCTATCTGGGCGCGTCAGAAGCGTACAGAAAACTGGATATGTTAAACGGCGAAGAGTGGATTGACCGGGCCATAGAGATGATTAATGCACAATGGGTGGCGTCTGGTAGCGGCCGCACGGCTAGTCAAACTACGGAGCAGCGAAGAGCGATTTTGGGATTGTCACCAGGGACCGTCAATGCATCGTTTATGTATGATGATCGATGGCTGCAGGCCGGCTACCCGGGACTTCACTTGATGAATTGGCAGGACGAGGCTTACCGAAAGGGATTCGTGCAAAATTATCAATTGTCGGCATCGGGCGGAACCGATTTCGTAAACTACTACATCTCGGGGAACTACATGGATCAAAAGGGTATCGTACAGGGGCTAGACTATAAAAATTACGCCCTGCGAGCCAACGTGGACGTCAAGCCTACAAAAAAATTGGCTTTCGGACTAAACTTGGCGCCAACCTATTCCGTAGCGAATGATCCGGGCGTCGAAGGGAAGGATAATATTATGCATCAGATCTATTCCATGTCGCCCGTGCAAGACCATCCTGCGGGAACAGTGAATGTTTTCGAGAACGAAAAATACCCTTGGAGTGTTTCTACCAATGATCCTATTGCGAAGCTGAATAACTATGTCGGTGAAAGTAAAATTGCACGTGTGCTAGCCAGTATGTATGGGCAATACGAAATTCTGGATCGATTAACCTTCAAGACAACCCTGAACGTAGACCATACCGATCGCCAAGCAACAAGCTTTGTGCCTTACACCGTATCGGGGACGTTGGCTAGCCGCATCAACAATCCAAATCTTGCCACCTCCGGATCGGCGAATGGCTATCGCCGGCAGACTGTCGTGAACGAGAATACCTTGCATTATGATCTCGATATAGGCAAACACAATATCAGTGCCTTACTCGGGCATGCCTATAATTACGATCGCTTGGATATCTCTTCAATCAGCTCGCAAGGCGGCTACACGAACAGCTCCATCCCGACGCTCAATGCTGCCGTGAGGACTGTTTCTTCCACCGAAGCGAGCAAAAACTTAATGCTTTCCTACTTCGGCCGCTTGCAATACGCCTTTGCTAATAAGTATCTTTTTTCGGCAAGCTTGCGTCGCGATGGTTCATCCCGCTTCGGTGCCAACACCAAATGGGGATGGTTTCCTTCCGTTTCTGCGGGTTGGCGTATGTCTGATGAAGCTTTCCTGAATTCGCTGACCTTCTTAAATGACTTCAAAATTCGAGGAAGCTATGGGGAGTCTGGAAATAATAATATTGGGGATTACAGCGGGATATCCGTTTTGGGCTTTAGCAACTACACGTTTAATGGCGCGGTAGCGCCTGGGCAAGCTCCAGCGAATATCATTAACCCGAACCTTACCTGGGAAAAATCGCGTACGTTTGACCTCGGGGTCGATTTTGCGGTGTTCAATTCGCGTCTTTCGGGGTCGTTTGACTGGTATCAACGTACCAGTAGCAGTCTATTGCTGAATGTTCCGGCAATGTTTGCTTCAGGTTTTTCCAACTACCTGGATAACGCTGGAGAAGTGAAAAGCCGCGGCTGGGATCTGGAATTGACCTCCCGCAATTTTGCCAGATCCAACTTTACTTGGTCAACCTCTTTCAATCTCAGTCACAATAGTAATAAAGTAACCAAGTTGATTGGGAACCAGCAAGAGATCTTAATTCCATCTTCTTTTGACATCGAGCATAGCGTACTTCGTATTGGCGAGCCGATGTATTCCATCTATGTGGTGCAACAGAACGGCGTATTAAGTCAGCAGGATATCAACAATGGTGCGCCTCTTTTTGGTAACCAAGTTGCCGGAGATCCGCGCTACGTCGATGCCAACGGCGATGGCGTAATTGATGCCAACGATCGGGTAATCGTTGGTCACCCCAATCCGGATTATGTATGGGGCATCACGAATGATTTTCGATATAAGAATTTTGACCTCAGTGTATTGTTTCAGGGGCAAAGCGGCGGGCATATTTATTCCTTGCTGGGGCGTGCATTGGGAAGAACCGGCCAAGAATCGACCGATAATGCCCTTGGTTTTTACCGTGATCGCTGGCGTTCGGAAGATGATCCGGGAGAAGGCCGTGTGGGTAAAGCTTCCTCCACATTTGGGCGTATAAAAAACACCGACTGGTTGTACTCCTCCGATTACTGGCGCCTACGAAACGTTACTTTCGGCTACAACTTCAAAGATTTGCGCCTCGGCGGTAATAGCAAATTGAATAACGGCCGTCTCTACCTTACGCTGGAAAATTTTTGGGGACAGGATCAATATGATGGCGGCGTCAATCCGGAATCAGCAAACACAAACCTGAGCGGGAGCAGCAGTTATCTCGAACCAGGCGATTATGGTGGGCTAGCACTTCCGAAGACAATCACTTTTGGTATTAACTTGACATTCTAAGATAATGAAAAAGACACTGTATATAGCACTTGGTTGCGTGCTGCTGAGCTCTTGTGATATGGATCTCGGCCAACAACCTATATCCGAAGGGACTTCGGAAACATACTTCCAAACGGTTAATGATTTCACCCAAGGCCTCACAGCCATCTATAGTGCCGCGCGCACCTATCCCGATCGTTTGCTTAACCTCTCCGAAACCCGTTCCGACAATCTTTACGCCGTGTCTGACGGTGGTGTTCGTGATTGGGAAGGCGTAAACAGCTTTCAAAAAAACATCAATGCCAATCCTTATGTGGTTGAGGCGTGGGAAGATAATTACGTCGGCGTCTTTCGCGCCAACAATTATTTGGAGCAGCTGGCCACAAAGGGAGAAAATGTAGTGACAGATGCCGTGCTTCGAAGAAGGATGGAAGCCGAGGCACGTTTCTTAAGAGCCTTCTTTTATTTTGATTTGGTTCGCTATTTTGGGCAGGTGCCGCTTATCGATCGTGTGGTGTCCGATGCAGAAGCCAAAACCATTGGGCGAAGCCCCGTGCCAGAGCTATGCAATTTTATTGAACAAGATTTAGTATTCGCTATCGAAAATTTGCCGAAATCGAGTGACTATGCTGCGGTAGATGCCGGTAGAGTAAATACCTACGCAGCAAAAATGCTTTTAGGCTTATTGTATATGAGTAAGTCGGGTCCGACATTAGGTGTAGATGGTATCGGCCAAAACAGCAACGAGTGGAGTAAGGCGATGAGCCAGTTTAACGAGATCATTGCAAGTGGTGAATTTGCTAGCTTAGAAAACTACGCATCCATCTTTGATTACGGCAACGAACGAAACAGGGAAGTGATCTTCAATATCGAATATGTAAGTGGGGGAAACCCTGTTGTTGGTGCTACATTTCCGTGGGTCTTGGTGCCCGATAGGTATTTTCAGTCCCTTGGCTTCACCGCACAAGGGGGCTTAACCATCCGCCCGGTCTCTACAGATTTGATTAATACATATGCAGCGGAGGATGTACGCGCGTCGTTTAGCATTCAAAATGGTTTTACAGACGGACCTGTCGTTGAAAACCGGCCTTTTGTCAAAAAATTTGTGGATATAAGCAAGGTGCCCACAACAAGCAGACTAGATTGGCCGATTAATTTTATTGTTTTTCGATATACGGATCTCCTGTTGTTAAAAGCGGAATGTATACTGAACGGTGCTGAAGGAGCTGCGACAGCAGACGTAGATGCTGTGGTTAATGCGGTTCGTCGACGTGCTGGCTTGACGGCCCCTTTGGTCGGCGTTACGATGGAACAGTTGCTTAAGGAGCGCCGTCGCGAATTTATCGGCGAGGGATCCCGCTGGTTCGATCTTATCCGTTCAGGAACGGTAGAATCCACCATGAAAACATGGATTGCAGCGGAAGATCGTGGTCGGCAGATGGAAGACTTTATCATCGACTATGTTCTTTACCCTGTACCGCAATCGGAACTGAACAAAAGCCCTGGACTTTACACACAAAATAAGGGATATTAGGAAACGGTTTGGCGAACAGCACCGTATGAACATGATAACACAGTTTTGTACGGTGTTGTTTCCATTTAAAGCTTTACCAAGAAAATTACACAAGAACGAAAATTGTATTTTTATTTAAAAAACCGTTTCTTTAGCCCATCACCTAGATGACGTAAGCATGAACAATCAGGAATTCATAAAGAGTATTCAGATCAGTGACTTTTCCTCCACACCCAAATATCTTCAGTTGGCCGATGCCGTAATTGATGGCGTAAAGAACAGCCACCTGCGACAAGGGGATATTTTACCGTCGATAAATGAGCTGAGCGTACATCTAGATATTTCTCGTGATACTGTAGAAAAGGGCTATAAGCACTTGAAAAGTTTAGAGATCATCTCGTCTACGCCCGGCAAAGGCTACTTTGTGGAGAAGTCTGATGTGATCCACAAGCAGAAAATAGCACTCTTTCTGAATAAGTTAAGCGCTCACAAGAAGATTGTTTACGACGCTTTTGCCGATGAACTTGGCTCAGAAGCGTCATTGGATCTTTTCGTTTACAACAGCGATATCTCGCACCTTCGCACCTTACTGCTGAACTTAACCAAACAATACGATCGATACGTGATCTTTCCGCATTTTAAAGAGGGGCGCGATCAAGCTCCCGAGGTGCTTGCACTCATGCCCGCTGAGAAGCTACTGTTGCTCGGCAAAATGGTAGACGGTGTAGCCGGCGAATTTGACGCCGTGTATGAAAACTACGAAAAGGACATTTATGAGGCGTTGGAGAAAGCGCTAGAGCCCTTATCCAAATACAGAACACTTAAATTGGTATTTCCAGATAACAGCGACTATCCAAAAGCGATCATTAAGGGCTTTTACAAGTTTTGTCAGCAATATGCATTCGACCATATGTTGGTCGGAAACCTCACTAAAGAGCCGCTGAAAAAGGGCGAGTGTTACATCAATATCGCAGAAGATGATCTGGTACTTATCCTAGAAAAATGCATCGCTAAAAATTATAAGGTGGGCAAGGATGTCGGCATCATCTCCTACAATGAAACACCCTTAAAGAAATTTATACTGAACGGTATTACCACCATCTCCACAGATTTCGAACTCATGGGCAAGTATGCAGCGCAGATCGTAAAATCGAAAGAAACAAAACAACTCGAAGTACCTTTTTACGTCAACATTAGACCTTCTATTTAAAGTGCGCCTATCCATGATGCCACTATAGCCTGCCCTACGGGCTGTTCCTTGGCGGAGCAGTGACGGTATCAATAATTTTCTATTACAGCCATCTACGTCATCGGTAACCTGTTGGGCGCTATGCCGCGTTAAAAACGGCAGTCTTCTGGCGCACCCTTTAGCGTGTGTGGAACGTTTTTGGCTGTCCCATTACATTCCTCTCAGGACAGCGCAGGACACCTTTCGTGCTAGTTTTTAATATCTTGTGGATGTAAACCTACAACGCTAACTGTAAAGACGTAAACCATGATTCGTAAAAGAGGGAACGACGTACGATCATTTTCCAGAAGACATTTCATCCAATCGGGGCTGTATACCCTCTCGGGTGTGCTTTTTATGCAACCTTTGTTTGGTAATACCCAGAAGTATTTACCCGAAGCAGCCTTTACGTTAAAACCCATCGGCCGATCTTTTCAGCTCGCAGATTATTACATCTGGTGCTCATCACCCATTTGGGGCGATGACGGCAAGGTCCATCTCTTTTATTCACGTTGGCGAAAAGAGCGTGGAATGAGTGGTTGGATTCGCGGGTCTGAGATTGCACATGCAGTGGCCGATAGTCCTTTCGACAGCTTTCAGCATCAATCGGTGGTGTTGGCACCACGCGAAGGATATTGGGATGGCACGACCTGCCATAACCCACTGATCAAAAAAATAGGAGATACCTACTACCTGTTCTACATGGGCAATGCCAATGGAAAAACCGACACGAAACGCATCGGCATCGCAACGGCCAAAACTATTAATGGTCCTTGGAAACGGAGGGATGAGCCGTGCTTATTGCCAGGCGAGGCCGGTGCTTGGGATGATCATTGCACCACCAATCCGGCTTTTATAAAAGGGGATGACGGAAAATACTGGTTGTTTTATAAGTCATGGAATACTGCAGAATACCAACAGGCAAAAGGAGCCGTCCGAGGTAATCGAAAATACGGACTAGCAAAGGCCAATCATCCGGCAGGACCTTATGAGCGCGTGTCAGAAAATCCTGTACTCGATTTTTCGGATCAGCCCAATAATGCGCAACTGGAAGATGCCTTCGTTTGGAAAGAGCAGGGAACCTATTACATGATCGCGCGCGACATGGGCTTTTTCAACCACGAATTTGGATTACTGCTCTCCTCAAAAGATGGCTTGAACTGGTCTCCTCCAGGGGTCTCCTACCTTGCCATGAAAGATTATGTGACACAGCCTATGCCCGCAGCTCATTTGAAGCGATTTGGTCGTTTAGAACGCCCGATGTTGCTTCTGGACCCGGTAACGGAGAAGCCGCAATTTTTATTTGGTGCCACGCAAGGCGGGGAGTATGACAGCGCAACAACCTTTGTATTTGAAATTGTATCGTATACACTTTGATTTAACTATAAACCACTATGATGAAGAAATTAATCGGAAGCATCCTTCTTTGTTTGAGCCTGATATGCGCAATGGCGCAAGAGACAAAATGGACAGCAGCTTCGCAACCGCTTGCAGAGGTTAAAGCGTTAAAAAAGCAGATTGTCGCACCGAAATTCCGCAATAAAGATTATGCCGTTACCAGCTTTGGAGCAAAGGGAGATGGAATAACAAAAAATACTGAAGCCATTCGAAAAGCTATAGAGCAGTGCAATAAAGACGGCGGCGGGCGCGTCGTCGTACCCGAAGGCATCTTTTTGACCGGCGCTATTTATCTAAAAAGCAATGTGAATTTACACATTCAGGAAGGTGCTACCATCTTGTTTAGTCGCGATAGTGCAGACTACCCGATGGTCTTCACCCGATGGGAAGGCATGGAATGCATGAATTTCTCTCCCTTTATCTATGCGTATGGCGAAGAGAACATCGCTATTACGGGAAAAGGCCTTTTGGATGGTAATTCCGACAACGACCATTGGTGGTATTGGTGCGGCGCGCGCAAGTATGGCTGGAATGAAAGTAAACCCGGCGAGCAAAAGCCTGCAAGAGCCCTTCTGCACCAACAGATGGCTGAAGAGATGGATCCTCGTAAAAGGATATATGGCGATGGACATTTCCTACGGCCCAACTTTGTGCAGCCCTATCACTGTAAAAATGTGTGGATTGCCGATGTGAAGATGATCAATTCGCCGATGTGGAACCTTAATCCGGTATTGTGTGAGAATGTGCTTATCGAGCGGGTTAAAGTCGTAAGTCATGGACCGAATAACGACGGATGCGATCCAGAAGCATGCAAAAACGTGTGGATCAAAGATTGTTATTTTGATACGGGAGATGATTGTATTGCCATCAAATCTGGGCGAGACGAGGATGGCCGTAATATAGGTCGCCCTGCGGAAAATCACATTATCGAAAATTGTATGATGAAAGATGGCCATGGTGGTGTGGTCATCGGTAGCGAGATAGCGGGTGGTGCAAGAAACATCTATGCGCTTAACAATGTGATGGATAGCCCAAATCTAGACCGCGCTCTGCGCATAAAAACAAGCTCTAGCCGCGGAGGCACCATTGAAAATGTCTTTTTCTATAACACCGAAGTAGGGCAATACAAGGAGGCTGCCGTACGGTTTAATATGTTTTACGAAAAGCCGGGCAAGCATATCCCGACGATCCGCAATATATGGGTGGAAAACCTAGAAGTTAAGGGCGGCGGTAAGTATGCCGTGCTATCCAATGCCTACGAATCATCGCCGGTGACCAACTTTACGATGATTAATTGTAAGATCGACGGTGTTCAAGAACCCTACAAGGTGGACTACTTGAAGCAAGTGACGCTTAAGGAAGTGGTCATTAATGGCAAACCACTCTCATCATTTGACTAATGAGGTATAAACTACTGCTAGCTGCACTAGTACTGGGTTCTTTGTTACAAGGGCCATGTTATGCGCAAGCCAAACATTGGCAAAAACAAGAACGCCAACTACACTATACGGCGGATCAGGGCGACTTTTTGTTGGTGAATGGCCGATACCGATTTAATCGGGCACTCTATGGTGATAACCGCGCGTCACGCGTTGAAGCGGGAGACTTGCCGGAATTTGCCCTGTATCTTCCCGGGATGGGCGGTAATTTACAGTTCGTCCTGGCACGGGATGGTCGGTATAAAAAGCTCATTGATGTCGATCGTATAGAAACACGCTACCGAGCAGGCAAAATGACGTACCGCATTCATGACGAACTTCTTGGGAGCGGGAGCCTGACCTTGACGCTGCTTGCCCAATATAAAGAGGAAGGTTTGGTGTTGAAAGTATCCGGCGAAGGTGTGGATCCAAAAGCACTTTTGTATAGTATATATGGTGGTGCTAGTGGTAAAACGTTCAGCCGAAATGGTGATATCGGTGCCGATCCGGAGTCTAGCTTCTATCTGTTGCCTGCATACGCCAAGGGCAATATTTTTGATGTGCAGAAGACAGGGTTCACCTTGCGCTATGTGGGCAAGCGAAATGAAGAACAGGTTGTACACGGCGACTTCGGAGGCGCGCAACAGCTAGCCTTAGCGGATGCTGCGGTGCTGCAGTCCATAGCTGATCTGGAGCAGCGCGAGCCTACAAATAGCCCGATCGTCTATGCGAAATATACAGTGCTGAACAAGCCTGTATATATTCAAGTAGCAAAGGGGCCGCTAGCTGGAAAAGTAAAGACCAACAAAGCACTATCTGAGCTGTTTGCCGAGGCTGACCAAGCCCGGCAGGCGGTGGCCAGTCGCGTCAAACTGCGCACGCCCGATCAACACATCAACACTATTGGCGAGACGCTAGCGCTGGCAGCAGACGCTATTTGGGAAAGCCCCAGTTACCTGCATGGCGCTGTCGCATGGCGCATGCGGCTCAATGCTTGGCGAGGGGCTTATGCCGCCGATGCGCTCGGTTGGCATGATCGGGCCAAAGAGCATTTTTCCGGCTATCTGCGGTCCCAAGTATTGGAGCCAAACGCCGGCCCCGTGGTTATGGACACCGCCTTGAATTTAGCACGGCACATCGAAAAAATGGGAACCTCGGTGTTTAGTAGTGGTTATATATCACGAAATCCTAATAACAATCAAGTGCCTCACCATTATGATATGAATTTGGTGTTCTTCGATCAATTGTTTACCCATTTCGATTACACCGGCGACAAGAGCTATTTAAAGGAGGTTTGGCCTAGTATCTTGCGGCATTTGGCTTGGGAAAAGCGCAACTTCGATACCGATAACGATGGCCTTTATGATGCCTATTGTGCTATTTGGGCGAGTGATGGCCTGCAGTATTCGGGAGGCGGCGTGACCCACAGTAGTGCTTACAACTATCGGGCGAATCGTGCTGCTGCCAAGCTAGCAGCTATCTTGGGCATCGATCCGCAGCCCTTTACCGCGGAGGCCGATAAAATTGCAAATGCATTAAAAGCCCGGTTGTGGATCGCAAATCAAGGTCACTTTGCGGAATTTGAGGATCAATTGGGAAACAGATTACGGCACGAAAGCCCAGGGTTGTGGACAATCTACCATATCGCCGATGCCTTTCTGTTGGATGATTTTGAAAGCTACCAGAACACGCAATACATACATAACCATTTGCCGCATATCCCTATACGGGTTAAAGAACAAACGGAGCCAAATTTATATACCCTGGCAACAAGCACCTGGCAGCCTTATACTTGGTCGGTCAATAATGTGGCGCTAGCCGAAAATTTGCAAGCCGCACTGGCATTCTGGCAATCTGGCCGTCATGAGGATGCTTACCTACTTTGGAAAAGCAATTTGATAGAGAGTATGTACCATGGCATCAGCCCAGGTAACTTCCAGCAATTGTCGCATTACGATGCTTTTCGGGGAGAACTATACCGCGACTTCGCAGATCCTATTGGCGTAGCATCGCGCACGTTAGTGGAAGGACTGTTTGGATTCTTACCGCGCTTAATGGACAAGGAGATCCTTGTCCGTCCTGGTTTTCCTCCATCTTGGGATTTTGCTGAAATAGCATTGCCGCAATGGCAGTATACGTACCGCAAGACAAAAAGTGAAACGCATTTCGATATCCGTACCCAATTTGGACAGCCGCTCAAAATGAAAATGGAGCTCCCAATACGTTATACGAAAGTAACAGCAGTAACTGTAAATGGAAAAGATGTGCCATGGTCGCTGAAATCTACCGCTATAAACATGCCTGTCATCATTTTCGAAACCACGGCATCAGCCAATTTTCAGGTTGAGATCAAGGGAGAAGGTACATTGGATCTTTCTGCAGCAGCTGTTTACGAACAACCCTACAGTGAAGATTTTGTTTTGCCTTTGGGCAAAGATCAGGTGATGGGCGAGGTTTACGATCCGCAGCAGCTATTACGTGGTCATCAGGGAAATCGGTTTCAACTGCAGTCAGCGATGCGGAAAGGCACCTTTTTCGTGCAGGTACAAGCCGGGCAAATGAACTATTGGCGAGCCGTCGATCTAGCGCTTGTGGAGCCGGTACAACATTATTTTTTTAGTCAGGATGGTAAGCATACGTTACGTTTGAAAAATATAGGCACACAAGCCTATAACCTAGCGCTGAAGGCAGGAGCTTTCGAACGAAAGGTAGTGTTGACATCCGGCGAAGAATGTACCATGGACATCTCGAGTGCCATACTGACGAAAGGTGCCAACACTTTTGATCTAAGGGCAGGTGATGCCACTTGGACCATAGCCAATAGCTACTGGGAAATCGATCATCCGCAAGCATATGCTCCTCAAGATCTTTCTACATTTTACAACGCACGTGTAAGCGATATTTTTGAACAACGCTACCTGTCGCCACGGCCTGTAGGACCGACGTTGCAATTGCCTTGGCAAGGAATAGGCAACTGGTGCTATCCGTTAACAACAGCAAATATTGATGATCAAGGATTGATGGACCAGCGAAAAGATGATATCGTTACCTACCTCGGTATTCCGTTTCTGATCAAGGGAACACAGCGCAATATCATGTTCACCAGCCAGTGGGATAACTATCCGACCAAAGTGGAAGTTCCACTTTCAGGAAAAGCAGAAAAGCTGTATCTACTCATGGCCGGCTCCACGAACCCGATGCAGTCGCAAATCGTGAACGCAAAGGTCCGCGTACACTATATGGATGGACATGAGTCGATCTTGGAATTACGTAACCCAACCAATTGGTGGCCTATTGAGCAGGATTACTTGGACGACAATTATGCCTTTGAGTTACCCGATGCCACGATTCCTTATCGGGTACAGCTAAAGACAGGGGTCTTATATAAAGGGGGCAGCCTGAGTCAATATGATGATATCAAAGGTCTTTCTTCGCGTGCAATAGATGGCGGTGCCGCCAGCATCTTGGATCTTCCACTTGATCCTTCTAGGGAACTGAAATCCTTAAGCCTGATCTGTGAAGCCAATGATGTCGTAATCGGCATTATGGCGGCTACCCTATTACAAAATAATGGACATAAAATAGTGAACAGATAGATAACGTGTGAACTTTTAATACATACTATGAAAAAGAATATCATCTTCGGAATTGCGTTGCTGCTCTTTGCAGCCTGTCAAACGCAGCAGTCGAACAAAATAGACCGGAAAGCCGTGGTGCAACGACACAACGTTTTTAATAACAGCATGGATACGCTAGCCTCTTTGACCGTTGGCAATGGTGCTTTTGCCTATACCGTGGATGCTACGGGTCTGCAATCTTTTCCGGCATATTATAAAAATGGGGTTTCTTTAGGCACGCAATCCGAATGGGGCTGGAATAGTTTTCCAAACACCGGAAAGTTTAGCTTTGAGGAAACGCTTAAATCGTACGATTTTAATGGGGAAGGTCGTGAGGCGAAGTACAGCATACAACACAAGGAGCCGGGTCGGCATCGGGATGCAACGGAGTATTATCGGGTTAATCCGCATCGTTTGCAACTAGGGAATGTTGGCTTTGAGATTCAGCTCAAAAATGGCGCATTAGCCAACGTCCAGGATATTCAGGACATTAAACAAACCATTGATCTTTGGACAGGTTTGATCCACAGCGTTTTTCAAGTAGAAGGTGAACCTGTGGAGGTGTGGACCGCTGCTGGGCAGACCAGCGACCACGTTGCGGTAAAGGTGTCTTCGCCTTTACTTGCTGCAAGGCGTATCAAGGTATCCGTCCGTTACCCTTACCCTACGGGCAAGTTTTTAGATGAGGCGGCTTATTACGACGAGGAGGCAAAACATACCTCCACGTTGTTGATGCAAAATAGCACGACGGCGCTGCTGGAACATCGCTTGCCGGGAACGAGCTATTTTACCCGGCTGCATTTTTCTGAAGGACAATTTGCCGAGCAATCCAAACACCATTTTGTCTTGACGCCGTCACCGCAATCGGATACGTTTGAATTGGCTTTTGCCTTTGCCCAAAAAAATGAATTTGATGAAAATAAGCTCGGTTATGCACTCACCCAACAGGAGAGTGCCGACGCTTGGGAAAGGTACTGGCAGAGCGGTGCTGCGGTAGACTTCGCCGGTAGTACGGATCCGCGCGCCCATGAGCTCGAGCGTCGCGTGGTGCTGTCGCAATACTTGACGAAAGTGCAGTGCGGCGGAAGCAACCCGCCGCAGGAAACCGGGTTGACGTTCAACAGTTGGTATGGAAAGCCGCACACCGAGATGCATTGGTGGCATGGCGTGCATTATGCCCTGTGGGGGCGTCCAGAGATTATGGAGAAAACCCTCGGTTATTACTTCAAAACCTTCGATAAGGCAAAGCTTTTGGCGGAGCGACAAGGATACCAAGGTGTTCGCTGGATTAAAATGTCTGATAATAAAGGCAACGAAAGCCCGTCATCCGTTGCTGCATTTCTCATTTGGCAACAGCCACACATCATTTATATGACCGAATTAGCGTATCGAGACCAAACCGATACGGCCCTATTGCACAAGTATAAAGAATTGGTTTTCGCTACCGCTGATTTTATGGCAGACTATGCATACTACGACAAAGAAAAAGACCGCTATAACCTGGGTCTGGGTGTCATTCCTGCACAAGAGGTGTTTAAAGCGGCAGAGACGAGAAATCCCACCTATGAAGTGGCCTATTGGGATTGGGCATTGCGGATTGCACAAAAGTGGAAAGAACGCCTCGGCGAGCCTCCTGTACAAAAATGGAACGATGTAATCGATAAATTGGCACCGCTACCGGTGCAAGGCAACGTGTACTTGGCCACCGAAACCGCTACGGATTCCTACACCTTTCCAAAGTGGATGACCGATCATCCGGCGGTTTTGGGTGCGCTTGGTATGGTGCCCGAGTCGCCCAAACTTGACAAGACCATCATGAAAAATACATTGGATACCGTGTGGGCAAAATGGTCATGGAAAGATACTTGGGGCTGGGATTTTCCCATGACGGCTATGAATGCCGCTCGGCTAAACTTGCCTGAAAAAGCGTTGGATGCTCTTTTTATGGATATTCAAACAAACACCTACCTAAAAAATGGACATAATTATCAGGATGATAGGCTGCGTATATACTTACCTGGAAACGGTGGGCTACTGACAGCGGTCGCTATGATGTTGGAAGGTTGGGATGCCTCCACCGAAGAGCTGCCCGGATTTCCGAAAAACGGGTCATGGAAAATAAAGAAAGAAGGTTTTAAGAAAATGCCCTAACACAATGAAAAAGATCTATTTATTACTCTGTGCAGCAACACTGCTACAAACGCTCCATGCACAGCAATTTACAGATAAGAAGGAGCTATTACAAAAGCTGCGGACGGCGAATGACTATTTTATGAAAAAATGGCCAGACCCCGCCAAGCGAATCGTGACCAACAAAGATCGCGCAGCAAATATTTGGACGCGAGGTGTTTACTATGAAGGTCTCCTCGCTTTCTATACCATAGATAAGCAAAAGAACTATTATGACTATGCTGTGGAATGGGGTGAGAAGCATGATTGGAAGCCCGTTCGAGGCGAGGTCTACACCAGACATGCCGACAATCAAAATTGCGGGATGACGTATATCGATCTCTATCGTATTGATCCCCAGCCCGAACGTATAGCGGCTATCAAAATGAATATTGATTCGCTTATTCGGAGTGGACGCGTTGACGATTGGACCTGGATCGATGCTATCCAAATGGCGATGCCGATATTCGTAAAACTCGGTGTAACCTTGAAAGATACGGCATACTTTAATCATATGTACAAAATGTACCAGCACATCAAGTATGTTGAAGGAGGGCATGGCCTGTATAATCCGAAAGACCAGCTGTGGTGGCGCGATAAAGATTTTATTCCGCCATATAAAGAGCCTAATGGCGAGGATTGCTATTGGTCGCGCGGGAATGGCTGGGTGTTGGCTGCATTGGCGCTTGTCCTACAGGAACTGCCAAAATCTGACCCACATTACAAGGAATATCTGCAAGACTTTAAAAGCTTAGCGACAGCGTTGTTACCGCTTCAAAGAGCGGACGGCTTTTGGAACGTAAGTTTGCATGACCCTAAACATTACGGCGGAAAAGAAGCTTCGGGGACAGCGCTATTCGTCTACGGTATGGCTTGGGGAATCAATAACGGCCTGCTCGATAAAAGCGCGTTTTTACCAAGTATAGAGAAAGCTTGGCTGGCCTTGGCTAATGAAACCATTCAACCCTCCGGCTTTCTAAGTTATGTACAATCCACCGGCAAAGAACCCAAAGATGGTCAGCCCGTGACAGCGGAGAAGATGCCAGATTTTGAAGACTATGGCTTGGGCTGCGTGCTCTTAGCCGGAACGGAAGTATATAAGATGCTCGAATAAAATCACACTGTGCTATTGTTCTGCTACCCGGAAGATCGCCTAACCACGATCTAAACCTATTGATATACGCTAACATCGCGGAGCGCTTGCTCCGCAAATTATAACACCAAAAACTATATTTATGAGAAAATCGCATCACAACAGTATGCTTAAAGGCATTCTAATCGTACTGTTTTTTTGGGGAACGCTGCCCATGATTCGGGCGCAGAGCTTCTCTGCTACAGGGAAGGTAATAGACGAGAATAATCGGCCCATTCAAGGGGCGAGTGTGCAAGTAAAAGGAAAGCCGAACAGTACGCATACCGACGCAGCCGGGGCCTTTACACTAACGTTGAATGACAATGACGTATTACAGGTCAGTTTTGTAGGGTATGCCGCAAAGGAAATTCCCATCACGAACCGTCAACCCCTTGTTGTCACGTTGGTCAGTACGAATAATGATCTAGATGAAGTTGTCGTGATCGGCTACGGCACATCCAGAAAGAGGGATTTAACAGGAGCCGTAGGATCGATCAAGGCGGATGAGATCCGAAACTTGCCCGTTACGACCGCTGCTCAAGCCATTACAGGCAGGGTTGCTGGCGTGAATGTAGTGACCCAGAGTGGCGCCCCCGGGGCGGGTGTCAACATCTTGGTGCGTGGCGGAACCTCCATTACCGGATCAACAAAACCGCTATACGTGGTAGATGGTTTTGTGATGGAAGATGCCCTGATGAAAATAGATATCAACGATGTAGAAAACATCGATATTTTGAAAGATGCATCGGCCACGGCAATTTATGGTGCCCGTGGAGCTAACGGTGTGGTATTGATCACCACGAAGTCAGGAAAATCTGGGCGCACCACGATCGATTACAATGCCTACGCCAGTTTCGAAGGGTTGAGCCGTAAGCTAGACATGCTGCAGGTGGAAGACTATGTAAAATATCAGTACGAATACCAAACCTTGGCCGGGCGGCAACAAGACTACGCTAATATGTTTGGTGGCAATGTCAATGATCCTGATTTTGCTACCGGAGCCTACGAACGCATCCGTCGCGATTACGGTACAAGGCCAGGCATCGATTGGCAAGAGGAAGTTTTTGGTGGGCAGGCGATGCTGCAGGCACATAATGTCAATGTATCCGGCGGGAGTGAGAAAACGAAACTGCTCCTTTCCTACAACAACACCAATCAAGATGGCATCTTGGCCAAATCGGGCTTCCGCCGAAACAGCGTGCGCGCGAAGGTAAACCATGAACTACGCGAAGGCGTCAACATCGACTTTAATTCCCTATTTCAAGATGCAAACACCCAAGGTGGGGGCTCGCTCAATGGAATGCTAAAAATGTCGCTCTTGCAACCAGCCACAGGCGGAGCCCGCTTTACGGACGAGCAGTTGCTGTATACCGATATTGCGGAAGAACTGCAGCTTATCAACTCGCAGTATGACGTGTACAACCCGATTATTATGAATGATGCCCTTAATCGCGCCAAGGCAGCTCGCCTGGCCAACATCAACGTCGGGTTGACGGCCAACTTCTTAGAAGATTTTACCTTTCGAACATCAGGATCCTACCAATGGGGACAAACGCGTACAGATTTTTGGGATGACGGACGAACCATCAACGCCCGCAATAACAAAGGTCCTTTTGGATCTATCAAAAACGCAGAAGGCTTTGAATGGCAATGGACAAATACCCTATCGTGGATGAAAGATTTTGGTAAGCACCATATAAATTTGCTAGCCGGTCATGAAGTCCGCTATGAGGAAAGTCAATCGCTCGCCCATCAGTATTATGAGTTTCCCAACAGTAACTTTGGCTTGAAAGATGTGAGTCTGGCTGGGCGCACCGAAAGAGGGGAGTCCGAAGCGGTTCGATACGGTCTTGTTTCCGGATTTTTTAGGGCTATCTACAATTATGATGACCGGTACCTTTTCACAGCCACCATGCGGGCCGATGGGGTATCCACATTTAGGGAGGGCAACAAGTGGGGGGCTTTTCCTTCGGCTTCTGCGGCCTGGAATATCCATAATGAATCTTTCTTGAAAGACTCCGAGTTCGTTAACCAACTGAAACTGCGGGTTGGCTATGGCACAACGGGGAACGACAAAATCGGGAATACGCGCTATGCAACCTTATATGGGTCTACAGTTGCCGCTATGGGAAATACCACATTAGTGGGCGTTAAGCCAAGTTCGACGTTAGGAAACCCGATGTTGGTATGGGAGAAAACCCAAACCACCAATATAGCCGTTGACCTGTCCCTGTTTAACAGTCGGGTAAATTTAACCACAGATTTCTACAACAATGAATCTAAAAATTTATTGCTGGAAGTCAATATCCCCACATCCACGGGCTATAGCAAGCAGTTTCAAAATATAGCAGAACTGCGAAACCGTGGGGTCGAATTTTCCCTGAATACACTAAATATCCGGCGCGACAATTTTCAATGGAAAACGGTGCTGAACTTGACGTTTAATCGATCCAAAGTGAAAAGTCTTTACGGCAGTGGCGGAAACGACTATATGATCAATTCGTATGAATCCCGAATCAATTTTTATACGCAAGTGGGTGGCCCCGTCAGTACATTTTATGGATATCAGTACGATGGCGTATACACGACCGATGATTTCACCCAGCAGGCAGATGGAAGCTATCTGCTGAATGACGGTGTGGCTTCACTCAAAGGAAAAAACAGGTCAAGTATCAAGCCTGGAGATGTGAAGTACGTCCCTGTGGCCGGGGAAACAGACGCCAATGGTAACCCGGTTTGGTCTACCAATGACCGTACGGAAATTGGCAGCCCTGAGCCCAAGTTCTTCGGCGGGTTCAACAACGAATTTATTTACAAAAGCTTCGATCTAAGCATCTTCCTCAATTTCGCTTATGGCAATAAGGCATTCAATATGAACACGCAACGGTTCATGGGGCCCTATCTCCCCAATCAAAATTCATTAGGACTGATGGCCGACCGCTTTACGTTGATTGATCCGGCTACGGGTGCGGAAACCACGGATTTGAATCGTCTTGCCACCTTAAACCCGAATCAACAGGATAAGAAGCAAATATGGAGCTTAAATTCTACAAACAACATTGCGATATCGGACCCTTTGGATTATTACCTGGAGGATGCATCGTTTCTACGGGTTAATAATGTGACATTGGGTTACACACTACCGTCCGATCTGTCGAAGAAGCTCTTCGTGCAACGCTTTCGCGTGTACCTCACCCTAAATAATATCCATACGTTCACCAACTATTCGGGGTACGATCCGGAAGTATCGGCCACTGATGCTATTTTAACACGAGGCGTCGATAATTCGGCCTATCCGCGTACGAGAAGCGTTGTGGCTGGCGTTAATTTAACCTTTTAATTAGAAAACCCATGAAAAAATATATGTTATACATCGCATGTTCGCTGTCGGTTTTGACAGTGTCATCGTGTAAAGATTGGTTAGAGCTGCCCTCGGAAAAAGATTTTGATAGCTCTACTATTTTTGAGGATGTGGGCAAAGTAGAAATGGCGATACTCGGAGCGTATACCAGCACATTCAATTCCGAGCTTTACTATCAGTTTGGTATGGGAACCGATGAGTGTTTTTCCACGGAGGGAGAGACCAATTCGAAAAATCAAGTGTCAAACTACGTGTACAATCCTGCAACAAGCCCATCATCCACCTACACCGCCATGTATGCAGGTGTAGAACAAGCCAATGTATTGATTAAAAATATACCGCTGATGACGGGGCTTTCCGACGCAGAAAAGGCGAAGCTGGACATGCTCTTAGGCGAGGCCTACGCGATTCGCGCAAAGAATATGCTGAATGTTGTGCGTTTTTTTGGCGATGTCCCTTACCCGCGTGTTCCTGTTATCGATATGCCTAGCTTTTCGTCCTCCCGCGTAAACCGCGATACGATCATTGACGGTTGTATAGCCGATCTGCAAGCGGCCATTCAGCTTTTGCCTTGGAAAGGTGAATCGGGACTTCCTGTTGAACGAATCTCCAAAAACGCAGCACACGGTTTATTAGCACGAATGGCCCTATACGGCGCAGGCTATTCGCTACGCTGGGATTTAAATTCGTATTCACCGTCCAGTGTGCAGTTGGCCAGAAGGCCGGATGCAGCACGCATTCAGGAGCTGTATCAAATCGCTCGCGATGCCTGTAAGGCCGTCGTGGATAGGGGGGAAAATTCCCTCATTGATTATGAAACGATCTTTCGGGATCTGGTTAACGGAAGGTATAATCAGGAATCGATGTTGGAATATGGTCAGAAAGGCATTGATCGCAATGACGCACAGGTGGGCTATACGAATGGCATTTTTGCACATACGCAATCTTTTTATTTAAAGGCGCAGCCCGCTATGGCGGCACTACCGACTTACTATTTTGAATTCCAACCGGATGATAGTCGACGAGATGTGACAATTGCTAGTTATGCCATTACAGCAGATAGCAAACATCAAATGAATACCTATGCCAGCAATACCATTGGCAAGTTTCGCGTCAATTGGAAGGCTGAATTAGGTCCTGCCGTAAATCGAAGGGATATAAACTGGATCGAGCTCCGGTACGCGGATATCCTGTTGATGTATGCCGAAGCGGAAAATGAACTGAACGCCGGCCCTACGAGCATCGCCAAGACGCTCCTTGAGGAAGTGCGACTTCGCGCTTTTAAGGGTGATCGATCTAAAATCGGTGCTACACCAGCTGATTATGGTAGCTTTCAAAACGCGCTGATTCAGGAGCGCAAATTGGAGTTGGGCTTTGAGGGCTGGCGTAGAACAGACTTGATCCGTTGGGGCATCCTTTTCGAAAAATTGACGGCCACGAAACAGGAAATTTTAGACCTTGCCAATCGCAGCGGTAAATATGCAGATGCAGATCGTTTCCGAGCATACAAGAAAACCGATGCTAGGGTGTTCAACGACCCTACAGTTGCCTTGCCCTTTATTGGGTTTAAGTCGGAGCCCAGCGCCGCAGAGAAAGCCAGTCTAGAAGCGGAGGGATATACGCTTCTGAATATGTATAGCTCCACATCCGCCTTTTTCGCCAATACGTTTACGGCTAACGCCATCTGGGTGCGCAATATTTACCGGGGGCTGGAAAAAAATAAGGTGGAATTGTTCCCCTTAGCTACGACGACAATTGATAACAATCCAGGACTACGCGGTCAGCAACATCCGTTGTATTAAGGGGTATGGTTAGCGCGGTTTAGTAAGGATACAATAAAAGATTTAAACGATGTTATTCACAACAAAAACAACCTATATACTGGTCTTCCTGATTTTTCAGGTGCTGTGCCTGCAGGCGCAACCCGTAAAGCTATATCAGCAATTTGCAGATTCTGAAATAAAGCGTTTCCCAGAAGCCTGGCAGCTGGATCACGGGAAGCGGCTTTATTTTGGTTACGCACAAGGGCTAGGCTGTTTAGCCATGCTGAAGCTATGGGAGAAAACTACGGATCAGCGTTATTTCGACTATGTAGAAGCCTGGGCAGACACGATAATTAACGAAAATGGCGATATCCACCTGTACAAAATAGAAGCCTATAATATCGACTATATCAATCCCGCAAAGATCTTGTTCACGCTTTACGACAAGACGGGCAAAGCCAAGTATCAACGTGCGATCGAGAAATTGATGGGGCAATTGAAACATCACCCGCGAACTTTGGAAGGTGTATATTGGCATAAACTTATTTATCCCCATCAGATTTGGCTAGATGGCATTTACATGGGCGATCCTTTTGTCGCTGCCTATGGAAAGTTCGTCAACGATTCGACGTATTTTGACGATGTGCTCAACCAGATATTGGTGACCGCAAAGCATACCCGCGACAAAAAAACAGGACTCTATTACCACGCTTGGGATGAAAGCAGAAAACAGCAATGGGCGAACAAAGAAACAGGTCAATCCCCTAATTTTTGGGGGCGCAGTGTGGGGTGGTGGTTTATGGCCTTGGTGGATGTGCTTGACTTTATACCCGCAGATTATCCCAAACGGGACAGCGTAACAACCTTGCTTGCTGACTTAGCCGATACCCTTCCTCGCTATCAAGATGAAGAGGGCCTGTGGTGGCAGGTCTTGGATAAACCCCACGCGGATGGAAACTACCAAGAGGCATCTGTGAATGCCATGTTTATGTATGCCTATGCCAAAGCTGTAAACAAGGGCTATATCGCTAAAAAATACAAACGTATTGCCGAAAAAACGTGGTCGGGCATCGAGCGGAAGTTGCTTAAACGAGAGGCTGATGGAAGCTTAACCTTGATGCAATGCAATGCCGTAGCCGGTCTGGGCGGGCATCCATACCGCGACGGCAGCTATGGGTATTACGTTAATGAACGGGTGCGTGAAAACGACAGTAAGGCCACTGGTCCGCTGATCATGGGGCTGCTGGAATTGGATAAGTAAATTGCTGCAACAAATTCGCCTCCTATTCGATTCCGTGAAATCGAATAGGAGGCTTTTTATACCCTAATTTAGAGTCAACAAACTACTTGCATTAGTCTTTTTCCACTGACCAGCTCGGAAGGTAACGCAGGAACGACATGATCTTTTCCTTATAGATATCCGTGTTAAGCCGGTAGTAGAACGCACCTTTCTTCGAATTCTCCTTGTCTTTTTCCTTTTGTTTGATAATTAAATCAGAAGCCAATAGCTTTCTACTAAAATTTCGCTTATCCAGCTGAATATTGTAAACACATTCATACAGCGAGGCTATCTGAGGAATGGTAAATTTATCAGGCAATAGTTCAAACAGGATCGGATAGAGCGCGGCCTTGGTACGCAATTCCCTTTTCGCCGATGCAATCATATCCTTGTGGTCAAATATCAGTTCCGGATGTTCATCCAGCGGAAACCACTTGGCCTCATATTGATCGCTGATAATATGCTGGTACTGTTGGGTATCTATTAAGGCAAAATAGGTAATACTGACCACCCGTCTGTGGCTTTCCCGCTGGGGGTTACCGAATATGCCGCAATGGTTCATATATACATCCTCCAGTCCCGTAAGCTCCTTCAAAACGCGCGTCGCCGCGCCTTCCGGGCTTTCCTCGGGTTTCACAAATCCACCCATCAAGCTCCATTTATTTCGCTCAGGCTCCATCGCCCGCTTGACCAAAAGAATTTCTAACGACTCCCCGTTAAACCCAAAAATAATACAATCAACCGCTAGGAGTATGCTAGGTTCACCTGTGTAAAAGACCATACTGATTTCTCTTCATCATGACGTTATTGGATAGGCATTGTTCTGACATGCGTTTCAAATCTAAAAAATAGATTGTGTAATTTATAGTTTTTTATTGTCTATAAGGGCGAGCGGTAACGTTTGCCAGCTAACAGTAGCGTATTGTTGCACCTGCCGCCGGAACCAAAAATTAGGCGACGTAGCGGATTTAGCAAAAAATAAAGTTAAAAATTTCATTTTGTAAAAATATAAATGTTAATTTGACACTAATAATCTAAGGATAATTTCCATCTATGGTTTTAATAGAGACGAATTCTGGGATTATGTTGTTTTATGAATCAGTGTTATAAACCAAAAAGGTATTAAAAATAATGAGTAAATCGTATGTGATCGGCGTGGACTATGGAAGCGATTCTGTTCGGTCGGTTTTGGTAGATGCGAGCAATGGCCAAGAAATTTCATCCTCGGTATTTTACTATCCACGATGGAAAAGAGGTGCTTTTTGCGATGCTTCGTCCAGTCAGTTTCGCCAACATCCCCTAGATTATATTGAGGGATTGGAGGCCACGGTCAAAGAGTGCTTGTCTAAAGCCGGCGGCGCATCCATTGCGAAAGATGTAAAAGCTATTTCAGTAGATACTACAGGATCTACGCCCGTAGCGGTCAACGAAAATGGTGTGCCTTTGGCCTTGCTGGACGAATTTTCGGAAAACCCCAATGCGATGTTTGTCTTGTGGAAAGACCATACATCCGTGCAGGAAGCACAGCAGATCAACGACCATGCAAAAAAATACGATACAGACTATTTACAATATGTAGGCGGTATCTATTCTTCGGAATGGTTTTGGGCAAAGCTACTGCATATCTTGCGCGTCGACGAGAAAGTACGCCAGTCGCTCTACACTTGGGTAGAACATTGTGATTATATTCCTTTCTTACTGACGGGAGGCACGCGCGCTGTCGATATAAAGCGTAGCGTTTGTGCAGCTGGTCATAAATCCTTGTGGTCTGCGGACTTCGAAGGCGGGCTGCCTCCGAATGATTTCTTTAAGGCGTTAGATCCGTTGCTCGATGGAATAACGGCACGCTTATTTACAGAGACCTACACCTCTGCGGAGTCTGCTGGCAACCTGTCTAGCGAATGGGCTTCACGGTTGGGTTTGTCTACCGATGTCGTTATCGGCGTAGGCGCATTTGATTGCCATATGGGCGCAGTAGGCGGACAAATAGAGCCTTACTACCTCAGCAAGGTGATGGGCACCTCGACCTGCGATATGCTTGTTGCTCCGAAGGATGAGGTAGCCGATACGTTAGTTCGTGGTATCTGTGGCCAGGTCGATGGATCGATTATCCCCGGCTTGATCGGGATGGAAGCCGGGCAATCCGCTTTTGGCGATGCCTATGCCTGGTTCAAGCAAATTTTGATGTGGCCGGTGGCCAATCTGCTGGCCGAAGCCCAAGGTATTGCTGAAGATGATATTGCAAAGATCACCGCACTGATCGACAATCAGCTGATCCCGAAATTAAGTGCAAAGGCAGAAGCCTTGCCGGTCACCGTACATACCGAGCTGGCTATTGATTGGTTTAATGGGCGCCGCACACCCGATGCCGATCAAACGTTGAAAGGCGCCCTTCAAGGCCTGCATTTAGGAACGGACGCACCGCGTATCTTTCGCGCCATTGTAGAAGCAACATGCTTCGGTGCAAAAAGTATTGCCGATCGATTTGTCGAACAAGGCATTCCCGTGAAAGGCCTGATCGGGTTAGGAGGTGTCGCGAAGAAATCACCCTATATTATGCAAACCATGGCTGATGTGATGAATATGCCGATCCGGATTCATAAAACAGAGCAAACCTGTGCTATTGGTGCGGCTATGTTTGCCGCAACAGCAGCGGGAATATACCCTCGTGTGGAAGACGCCATGTCGGCTATGGGGCAGGGCTTCGAAAAAACGTATGAACCTAGACCAGAAATGGTCGCGATTTATGCGGCCCGCTATGCGAGGTACCAAGAACTAGGTCAATTCATTGAATCACATCCAACGGAATAGGTCGTTGATGTTAGGGGTGACTTTTTTAGTCTTTAGTTTTAACTTGTTACTTCTAACTTTTGACTTTTTTAATTTTGACTTCTAACTTATCACTTTTGAATTTTAACTTGTCACTTCTAACTTTTTTTACTTTTCAATTTTGACTTATCACTTATCACTTTTGACTTATCACTTCTAACTTTTTTTACTTTTTAATTTTGACTTTTTAATTTCTATAATGTATCAATCAATCAAAGAAGAGGCCTACCACTGCAATATGCAGTTGCCCAAACTGGGGTTAGTACTTTTTACATTTGGCAATGTGAGTGTCGCCGACCGCTCGCAAGGTGTTTTCGCGATAAAGCCCAGTGGCGTGCCTTACGAAGATCTTGCTGCTGATCAAATGGTCATCGTGGACTTTGACGGCAATATCGTTGAGGGCAAGTTGCGGCCTTCTTCAGATACCAAAACACACGCCGTACTCTATAAACATTGGGAGGGAATTGGCGGGATCACCCATACCCACTCCACGTACGGCACGGCCTGGGCACAAAGCCAACGTGATATTCCTATCTTCGGGACGACCCACGCCGATCATTTAACTACGGATATTCCCTGCGCGCCGCCGATGAGCGACGAAATGATTCAGGGAAATTATGAATATGAAACCGGTTTTCAGATCATCAACCACTTCGAATCGCAAAAACTCGATTACAAAGAAGTCGAGATGGTGTTGGTAGGCAATCACGCGCCATTTGCTTGGGGCAAAACGGGTATCAAATCGGTTTACAATAGTGCTGTTTTGGAGACAGTAGCGCAGATGGCTGCCTTGACGGAGCAAATAAATCCGCAGGCGCCACGCTTAAAGGAGGCATTAATCAGAAAACACTGGGAACGCAAGCACGGTGGCGAAGCGTATTACGGACAGGAATAAAAGCGATACAGGATAAAAATGCAGCGCATGGTGTGCAAGCCGCCGCGCATGATCAATATAACAAAACTATTCAAATGAGCATTGACTTAAAAAAACTAGAGGTTTGGTTTGTCACAGGCAGCCAAGATCTATACGGTGAAGAAACACTTCGCCAAGTTGCGGTACACGCGGAAGAAATTGCGCAGTATCTTTCATCACATGAAGGAATTCCAGTGCGCGTGCTGTACAAACCTATTGTAAAAAATACCGATGAGATCTACAACACAATTGTAGAAGCGAATACCGCAAAAAACTGTGTTGGGGTAATTACCTGGATGCACACCTTCTCTCCAGCAAAAATGTGGATCAGAGGATTAAAGGCTTTGCAAAAGCCGCTATTGCACTTGCACACGCAATACAACCGCGATATTCCTTGGGACAGCATGGATATGGATTTCATGAACTTGAATCAAAGTGCGCACGGCGATCGCGAATTCGGACATATCGTTAGCCGCCTGAACATCCCTCGTAAAGTTGTTACTGGCTATTGGAAAGACGAAGAATTGATCGAACGGATCAACGTTTGGGCGCGTGCCGCTGCCGCTTGGCAAGATTGGCAAGGCGCTAAGTTTGTACGTTTTGGTGATAATATGCGCTATGTTGCTGTTACCGATGGCGATAAGGTCTCTGCAGAGAGCCAGTTTGGATTTTCAGTGAATACCTACCCAATAGGCGATTTAGTCGCCGTAATCAATGCGGTTAGCGAAGCGGAAATTGAAAGCTTATTAAAAGAATACGAAGAAAGCTATACGTTGGCAGCAAATGTTGTGGAGGGGGGAGCACAGCGCGACAGCTTGATCGAAGCCGCTAAGATCGAGATTGGTCTGCGCAAATTTTTAGAAGCCGGAAATTACAAAGGATTTACCGATACATTTGAAGATCTGCACGGGATGGTTCAGCTTCCAGGATTAGCCGTTCAACGGTTGATGGCCGACGGCTATGGATTTGCAGGGGAAGGCGACTGGAAAACACCAGCATTAGTGCGTGCCTGTAAGGTGATGGGTGCCGGACTGCCAGGAGCATCTGCTTTTATGGAAGACTATACCTATAATTTTGATCCGGAAAATGCGATGGTCTTAGGTTCGCATATGTTGGAAGTTGATGCAGCATTAGCTGCGGATAAGCCCAGCATCGAAGTGCACCCACTTGGTATTGGTGGTAAAGCAGATCCAGCGCGACTAGTATTCAATGGCATCAGCGGAGCTGCTTTAAATGCATCCTTGGTAGACATGGGCACACGATTCCGGTTGATCGTTAACAAAGTGGAAGGCGTGCCGGTAGAGCAAGAATTACCAAAACTACCTGTTGCGCGCGTATTATGGAAGCCCCTGCCTGATATGAAGACGGGCTGTAGCGCCTGGATACTCGCTGGTGGCGCTCACCACACCGCATACAGCCTTAGTCTTACCCCAGAATACCTGGAAGACTTCGCGCGAATTGCAGGTTTGGAATATGTTGTGATTGATGAAAATACAACCTTAACCAGCCTAGAAAATCAGCTGAAGTGGAATGAATTATACTATTTGCTGAAAAAATAAACCTACGCAGGCCTTCCGATTTTACGCCTTGGCGCTGAAGTCGGAAAGCCTGTATCATAGCCAGCACACAAAAACATGGAAAAATTCGCATCGGTAGACTACGTTATCTTCGTGATCTACTTCTTTATTGTAGCCGGATACGGCTATTGGATCTATCGGAAGAAAACGAGCGCGCAAAGTAGCAGTAAAGATTATTTTCTTGCCGAAGGATCCCTTACCTGGTGGGCCATTGGCGCTTCGTTGATTGCGTCAAACATATCCGCCGAACAATTTATTGGGATGAGCGGTAACGGCTTTGAGGTCGGTATTGCGGTGGCAGCCTACGAGCTCATTGCTGCGGTCGCCCTCATTATCGTCGCCGTATGGTTTATACCGGTGTATCTGAAGAATAAAATCTTCACCATGCCGCAGTTTCTTAACAATAGGTACAATGAAACCACCAGCCTGATCATGGCTGTATTCTGGTTATTTTTGTATGTTTTTGTAAACTTGACATCCATTTTATACTTAGGAGCTATAGCCATATCGAGTATGGCAGGTGGGGCTGAAAGCTTCCATATGATTATGGTTGCACTGGCGGTTTTCTCTGTGATCATCACCTTAGGCGGCATGCGTGTCATTGGTTTTACCGATGTCATCCAGGTGGTCGTGCTGATTATAGGGGGTATCGCAACCACCTACGTTGCGTTAACGATGGTGAGCGAGCATTTTGGATTAGGCAAAGATGTTTTGGCTGGTTTCAATATGTTGATGCAAGATTCGCCAAATCACTTCCAAATGATCGTGGATAAGCCCGGACCAGGCGCCTCGCAGGAAGATATCAACAAGTATCTTATGCTGCCTGGAATCGGGATGTACCTCGCCGGTATATGGATCGTAAACCTGAACTATTGGGGATGTAATCAATACATCACCCAGCGCGCACTCGGTGCCGATTTAAAGACAGCGCGTACAGGTATTTTGTTCGCCGGTTTGCTAAAATTGTTGATGCCTATTATCGTCATGCTGCCGGGTATTGCGGCGTATGTGCTTTACAAGAATGGTGCTTTGCAGCAAGAAATGGCACCGGGCGGCGTCTTCCATGCCGATAATGCCTATTCCGCTATATTGGGATACTTGCCAAATGGCATGAAGGGACTTGCTTTGGCAGCGTTAACAGCAGCTATTGTAGCCGGATTAGCCGGTAAAGCAAATAGTATAGCTACTATTTTTACCTTGGATATCTACAAAAAATACATCAGCAAAGAAGCCAGCGAAAGCAAAATGGTATGGGTAGGGAAGATCACCATTGTGGTTTCGATTCTTGTATCCGTGCTATTTACATGGAATGACACGCTTGGCATCGGTGGTGCGGGCGGCTTTACGTTTATACAGAAATACACCGGCTTTATCAGTCCAGGTGTTTTTGCGATGTTTTTACTGGGCATGTTTTGGAAGCGTACCACCGGTGCGGCGGCAATAACTGGCCTGGTGACAGGATTTGGCCTTTCGGTATTTTTTAATGAATTTGCAACAAAAGTATTTGGCCCTGAAACCTGGATATACACCGCATACCTCAACAAACATGGCGTGTATGAAATACCTTTTCAGATTTGTATGGGCTTGGCCTTCGCGTTCACGCTCTTGCTGATGGTGCTCGTCAGCCTATTTGGTCCTAAAGAAAATCCAAAAGCATTTGAGCTGGACAAGAAAATGTTCAAAGTCGAGCCGTCCGTCATGGTGTTGATCGTTGTTACGCTGTTATTGGTTACCGCGATTTACGTACGGTTTTGGTAATATGCTATGCGTATGTGTAGTGTCGCACTAGGCTATTCGCAATACTCATTATCCATAAAAAAGCCGCGTTGCCATGCAACGCGGCTTTCTTTATTTCAAATCGTCTAGCGGCGACCTTTAGTAGGGTATTCTTTAAATATACCGTTTACAACATGAGGCAGTTTATTGATAGCGCGTTCGGGAGCTTTCGTATCGAAAGAACCTCTTGCTTGCCACACCACGGCATTGGTGCGTCTGTCTAAGGCTTCGATAATAAGGTGCGCGTAACGGAACTTTTCGCTGCCAACTGGGTAGCTATAGCCGCCTCCCCAGCCCATGCCCCAGCTCCAGCCCATTCCCCAACCCCATGGGCCCATGCCACCCCAACCTACATTGGAGTGGTAAACCAAACGGCTTTTGTTGTTGACAATAGGGATATAGCGAAACAGAATGTCAGGATTATCTTTCGAATACGTAAGACCTAAAGATTCAAGCTCTTTGTTCGCCGTATTCAAAATATTGGCCTTGGCAATGTCGTTGTTAAAGTAATTTTTAGATAGCGAGTCTACCGGTGGTAGCCAGCCATACGTCTTGTACTGCCCGAAGTCTTGGGTTTGCATTTTCGTGGTGTTATACTGCACCGAAGCACAGGAAGCCAGAAGTGCCAGCACGCTGAAAGCGAAAATATATCCTAACTTTTTCATAAAATATCGTCTATTAATATGGGTTAGACCACCTATTTACACCAAGGTTTAATCTTAAAATATATATTTTGCAACGAGTGGCATAGCGCGTCCACTGCCAAACGCTTTTTGGCTAACACGCAGGATGGGAGGCGCCTGAAAGCGCTTAAACTCCGCGTTGTGGAGCAGCTTTGCAATACGTGTCACCAACGTTTCATCAAAACCGGATTGCACGACTTCACTTCCAGATTTCTCCAACTCGATCAGCTGAAACAATATACTGTCCAACATGTCGTATTCAGGCAAGGCATCGGAATCTTTCTGATCCGGGCGCAACTCGGCGGAAGGCGGTTTGACAATCGTATTTAGCGGTATAATCTCCCGCTCGCGATTGATATGCTTTGCCAAAGCGTAGGCCTGTGTTTTATACACATCACCGATAACGCTTAAGGAACCAGCCATATCGCCATACAGCGTGCCATAGCCAACTGCAGCTTCGCTCTTGTTCGATGTATTGAGCAAGATGTGTCCAAACTTATTGGAGACGGCCATCAAGATCGTTCCCCGGATACGTGCTTGTATATTTTCCTCTGTGAGGTCAGGCTCTCTTCCGGAAAAGGTTTCGGAGAGCGTTTCCTCAAAGGAGCTGGCGATGTCTTTAATGGGGACGATGCGGTGTGCACAGCCGGTATTGTTTACGAGATCCAACGCATCTTTTAACGAATGATCGCTGGAATAGATAGACGGCATCAGCACGGCGAGCACGTTGTCTGCACCCAGCGCTTCGCAGGCTAGTGCCGCGACGATAGCAGAGTCCAATCCGCCTGAGAGCCCCAACACGGCTTTTGTAAAGCCTGATTTCTGGAAATAGTCGCGGATGCCAAGTATCAGCGCTTGATGGATTAAAGCGATCTCACTATCCGCTGTATGGGTATGGGCATCCGCGAGTGCAAAAATATCGACAATGCGGAAATCTTCTTCAAAGCCCTTCAGCTCCGCAAGGATTTCCCCTTTACGATCAAAAGCCAATGAGCGGCCGTCAAAAACAATATCGGTATGTGCGCCAACTTGATTTACATAGACCAACGGACAGCCTGCCTTGATCACATTCCGGCGGAGTACGTTCAACCGATTTTCAAAGTGTATGTACGAAAAGGGTGAGGCCGCTATATTAACAATTACCGAAGGGTTTTCTTTCCGCAGCTCGCCCATCAAGTCGCCTACATAGTTATTCGATGTTTCATCGTCCCAAAGATCTTCACAGATGGTTAGTGCCACCTTGGTCCCTTGGATGTCGATGCAGGAAACATTGCTGTTGGGCTCAAAGTAGCGATACTCATCAAAAACATCATAATCGGGAAGCAAACTCTTTTTACAAATGAGCTTGATCACGCCATCTTCGAGTAGTATAGCCGCGTTATATAAAGGTTTCCCTTCTGGATCGGTATTGCGCACAGGGGCGCCGATGATGCAACTGATCCCTTGGCACAGCGTGGCGATCTCCTTCAAGCTTTCATCGCATAAATCAAGAAAGCGCTGGTTGCGCAGCAGATCCTTCGCTGGATAGCCACTCACAGCCAATTCTGCAAAGACGATGAGGTTTGCGCCTTCTGTTTTGGCGCGCTGGATTTGGTCTTTTATCTTTTTATTGTTTTCGGCAAAGTTGCCAATATGGTAGTTGAGTTGTGCTAATGCTATTTTCATTGTTTGCTGTCAATTTCTTAAAATAATAAGCCGATGTTAAACGACGCATAAGATAGCCTGGGATTTCCGCTTTTCATAGTACGGGTGAAACCATTGTTATAGGACAGCCCTGTAAGTGCGGAAAGACTATTGCTTATTCGCCATTCTGCGCCGGCGCCAATCAATAGTCCCAGTCGGAAGATATCGTCGCCCTCGATAGCACGGTAATCCGTACTCGATTCAAGCCGCTCTTTGCCCGATACTTTAACCCCCGCCGTAAAGCCAAACTGACCATAGAATCTTCCTGCTCCACCTTCGTTCGTCTTTAGCTTGATGGCTAGGGGTACTTCGGCATATTGCAGCCTAAAAACATTGTTTAAGGTTCCCGTTGCACCATCAAGCGGAAGCTTGGATCCGCTGTAAAGCGTGTTGATCAATAGGCCCGTAGAAAAGTAGTAATTCCGCGCAAAGCCGAGATCCGCAATCAGTCCATAAGCATAGCCTAGCTTAGGTTCGCCATCGAATGAACTTCCATCCTCGTAATTTAACCAACCTACATTAGGGCTAAATGTCAAGCCTAATGACATGTTTCTATCGTAGTTGTAGTACTGTGCCTTTACAGAATGAACGGTCAGCAGCAGAAAAAGGATGGGGAAAAATAAAATTTTAAAAAATGGAGCCATTGTTTGCGGATTTAAATGGGTAAAAATACAAATTACTTTCGGCGTAACGTAACAAATCCGAAGGAAGGTAGAAAAAGATGGTAAGTTGCCGTGCTAACTGAAGTTTCGCAGATTAAACGGATTGATAGAGCCAAGAAAAAGCTCTTAGACGACTATCCAGAGGTTTCATTTCCATTGGAGATCTGATCGTGGAGATGGAAGGAATAGGGGAAAAGAAAACTGGCTCTACCTAATTTTCTATTGCGGCAACCGAGGGACTTCCTTTTCGTTTTATGCGTTAGTGCTGTAGGCTTTGTGCTTAATGTTTAAGGCAAAATACGCTTAAAAATGCACCGTTGCGCAAAAAAATGACGGAGCAATCTTGATTATAAAAATGTAAGATTGCTCCGTCGTTGTTGGTACTTCTCGCAATGAAGTCAACTTCTTGCGGGAATTTCAGTATTTCAAGAGTTAAATTTGGAACGAAAATCTACTTTAGTCTTACTAAAGACCAAAAATTATGTAGAATAAGAAATATCCTAGTTGGTGGTGGATCGTTGTCTTAAGGGTCTCATTTCAAGAACCTCTACTTCGAAATCCAGAGGGGAGTTTGCAGGAATTCCGCCCTGAGCCATGTTGCCATATCCATATCCCGACGGGGATATTATCCTGAACTTCGATCCACGTTGTGCTCCTTGATCAAATAGCGCACCCAATGAAATTTCCCGTGTATCAACCGTAATCGTCTTTGGGAAAAAAGCTAATGTCCAAGCCTGTATAACTGTTGCTTGGCCAGTATTTAGATTCATACTAACTGAAAGTGTATCGCCGGTCGTGACATTGTCTGTTTTGTCAAAAACTGTTCCGTCCGCTACTAATTTTCCTGTGTAATTTACGACTGCCTCCGAAAAGATAAATTTTTGGTTCAAACTGTCTTTGACCGTGTATTGAAAGCTATTGGCTTCTCCTTGACTTATTATTTCATACCAAATGCCTGAATTTTCAAGTTGTTGAGCATTCGGATAATTTCTCTTCACATAAGCTTCGATAACCGGCTTTTCCAATTCCAATTGTTGTTGTGGGTCGAACACATCATCATTGGAACAGGATGTGAAACTTATAGCAGCAATAACTATTGCAATCAGCACTTTGCATATTTTTTTCATGTCGTTTGGTATTGTGAATTAGGAAGAGTGAAGATTTGGTTTATACGAATCAAAGCAGCTGATAATACTACCAACTGCTTCGATTATGTTTTTATTCTATGCCTAGAACTTCAAATTCGTAAGCAATTGGTGAATTGGCTGGGATTTTGTCAACACTAGTGGCTCCAAATGCATAAATTGATGGTGTCACAACTTTAAATTTATTCCCTTTCTTAAGGCCGCTCTTCGTCAAACCTTCGATTATGCGATCATTTCCATTGAATTTAATCGAATAGGGAAAGAACGATATCTGCCACACATAATTTACTATTGAGGAATTTGAGGCAGAAATGTTTAATAAATAATCAGATCCCGCTATATCAGAACGTACAATTTCACCATTCAATAATGATGCTGTGTATTTTAGCTTCACTTTTGGAAAGCGCAATACGCCACTGTTATCAAAACCATAGGTGTACGAATTATCAGTTACAGTAGAATCAATCTCAAACCAAAAACCTCTTTTCACTTTCTTGTCTAAATATCGGAAAGGGTAGTTTAAAGTGTCTTGTTGCGGGTTAGCAAAGTTACTGCTTACGTAGGATTCGATAAGTGTAGCCTGTTTAGAAAGCAAAGAGTCAATTTGTCGCTCTTCTTTTAATCGGTCTGCTGCGAAGTCTGTATTATCATCATTATTCATACATGAAGTAAAGGTCACAGCAAGGATAGCTAGTACTAATAGTGGTTTAAATAGATTTTTCATAAATATCTCTAGTCTTTTTCATGGTGTAGAACGTGGCGTTTCAACATCACGCTACAGCAAACATAAATAAATTGATAAATATTCCGATATAATTATTCAAAACAACGGGTCAATAATGTTATGCTTGTCAGAAAATGTATATCGCACACTATAGATTGTCCTTTCCTTCTGACAGATAGACTGTACGGAGAGAGTTTGGATGTTGTTATTTTTTATCCCTAGATCGTTTTAAAATAGTTTTTATTGAAATAAATATAATTTAAAATATTGTATTATTGTCATATTTTTATTTTTTGTTTAATTTTTGATTATCTTTATTGCTGTTATTAACTAATTGGTGAACTAAAACTTATTCTTATGAGAACCAGAATTCTATTTTTGGCGGTGATTGCAAGCACAGCAATTAGCCAATCGTGTAAAAAAGACAATGCTGCAATGGTCCCAACGGAGCAAGATGAAGTGTCCACTGTGAACTCGGCATTGGCTCAACTTGGATTTGATACCACTAGTGTTATTATTAAGGGTGATAACATCTTTGTGGAAGACGATATCGTCTTAAAAAAGTCTGAGCTTTTTAAAACGCAGCCGAGGCAGGCCGTTATCCAACCAAACACTTTGTTTTCCGGGATATGGGCCTATCGGTTGCGTTCTTTTACGTATTTCATTTCGAACTCTTTAGGTAACCACAGGCACGTAGCTGCCGGTATGGATGAACTGCGTCGTGTCATGCCTAATAACGTTGTAATCACACGCGTATACAATGAGGCCGCAGCAGATTTGGTTTTTAGAGGGTATAATGAAGTCAGTACAATCTGCGGATTTGCTTCATGGCCTACTATCACGCTTACTCCATCGGCTATTTCGGAAATGATAGTGGGTGAATCGGTTCATATTAATCTACACAATTGGAGAGACCTGAATGAATCGCAAAGGAAAGCGCTGATTGCGCATGAGGTCGGGCACGCCATTGGTATAAGGCATACGAATTGGAGGGCTGGCGAACAGGAAGCTACTCCAGGGCCCGGCGGAGCGACTTACGGGGCTTATACAGTGCCAAATACAAACAATACCGGCACTAACCCAGACCCGTCATCTATTTTTAATGGTGGTAGCTGTGGCAGAAGTTGGGGAGGGGGGTTTACAGAAAATGATAGGCGAGCAATTGTCTACGTTTCTATCGGATTAACAATTTAAGTTAGAAAGCGAATTCGCAAAAAGCCGTTCGTTGCCCCATTACACTATGCCAGCTGCCGTACTCCATTTGTTAGATAGGTTCGGTCAAGTCCAGTATTTATTTTTCTGCGTAGCTTTTCGCCTGCCATAGACAAGGATCCTAGGGAGGGTACTTGCATAGCCGTACGATTTCCACATATTAACGGTTTGTTGCGTTGTCGGGGGTGGTTAAAGCATCTTCAAAAGCCTCTTGCGGTCTAGGTATTCAAAATGCCGCTTGCGCACCGTGAAGTCTGGCGCCAGAAGAATGGTTGTAGGAAAGACAAAGTTGCCGTCTCGCGCCGCCAATATTTTTGCAAGTGCATGGTACCGTCCTGTACGTTTTTTTGTCACTTCATTTGTTAATATCTGCCCGTCGAAATGTACCGTGTCCACACTTTCTGCATCGAAGCGCACGGCATAATAATCGGCGTTTAATCGTTGCACAAGCTGTTGGTCGGTGAAAACATCATGTTGCATCTTTCGGCAGTAGGCGCACCAGTCTGTATGAAAAAACAACAACACGGGTTTAGGGTTTGTCTGTAGCGAATCTGATAATTGTTCAAACGTCATCCAGCGTACGGAATCTTTCGGTTGCGCCATGGCAGACAGGCCAACGTAAAGCAAGCACAAGCAGGCAAATAATCTCATTAAGTATTTGTGGCGCGATGGATTTATCATAATGTTATGTTTTTTATTCCCATGCGATGTAGGCTATATATCTGTTTTGGGCGTTTAACCTGCTATTTAGGAACCAAGAGAAAGCCTTGTGCGACAAGCCTTCTCCTGGTTTAAATGTATTCTTCTTAATGGAAATGCCCGATCTTAACCCCGAAGGTAAAGGTTCGCGGCTTCGTTGGGCCATACACATAGTCGGAATCCCGTAGAGGGCCGCTGTCAAAATCTTTCTGGAACGCGTTGAACATATTTTGTACACCGGTAAACACTTCGACATTAAAGTTCTTTTTTACGGCAAAGGTGTAGCCCAGGCGCAAGTTAAGCTCCATAAAATCGGGAGCGTCCTTAATGATCATCCGGCCATCCGGTTGGTAATGCGGTACCAGCATATGACCGGTATACACACCGGTCAAGTCGACGGCAAATTGCTTGGTCGCTTTGATGTTGGTGTTGAGGTAGCCGTATACATTTGGCGTACGCATGTAGCGAGATGTTAATATATTGTCTGCGGGATCTTCGCCTTCAAAAATAAGCTGCTGCTCATTATATTTCGCACGCTGGATCGTTCCGCCGGCTTGTATGCTCAGCGCGTTGGAAGGTGCCACGCTAAGCTCGATGTTGCTTCCATAAACGCGCGAACGACTTCCATTCCGCATTTCCTGCAGGATGATGTCGGCCTCTTCGGATGTCATCACCGTCGTAAACGGGTTCTGCAGATCGGTAAAAAATCCTTCCACCAATAGGCTGGCCTGTGTGTTTCCAAAATTACGCGTGTAGTTCAAGGATCCGGTATACGCATTGGAGTATTCTGTTTCGAGATTCTCGCCCATCAATACAAACACCTGTTGGCCGCCTATAGACGTAACGTGCATATCCTCATTAAAAGCCTGCGGCGCACGGAAGCCACGTGCATAGCCTCCTCTAAATTGCAGGGCATCATTGATGTCATATAAAAGGGTTAGCCGCGGACTGAATGTTCCGAAACTTTGATCCGAGCGACGGTTGTTATTCAGCAAGCTATAGGTGCCGTCAACATAGGTGTAATCGTAGCGTGCACCCATTAAGGCTTTCAGCTGATCAAACACCTTCCATTCGTATTGCGCGTATGTGCCGATGGCGTGGGTCTTTTGATCGATGCGGCGTTGATAGGCTGGAATTTGGTCTTCCGTGCGGTTCCCGTTGTATTCTACGCCGGCTGTTATGACATCCCGCTCAAAGTTGTAGTTATATTGCGCTCCGGCAACCATGGCAAAATCATTGGTGGTGCCATAGGAATTGGCGGCTATCACGCTGTCCTGATGCGTTCTGGCACCACCGAGGCCACCGTAGTAGCTATCGCGGTTGCTTTTTTGCGCAGAAGCGTAGAGCGATACTTTATGTTTCCAATCTTTGGAATAGTGGTCATACGTGATGCCCCCGATAATAGAATTTGTCTGTATTTGCTCGGTAATATCGGTAAAATGGGGTGCGAGATCGAGGCGGTCGCCACCTCGGCGAAATTCGTTTAGCACGCTCATATCCACGGTGATCTTATCCTGTTCAGATGGTTTAAAGAATGCTTTAGCGCCAAAGGTGGTGTTACGCAGCTTCGTGATTTCGGTAAAGCCATCGCCATTTGCATCCCAAGGTTGGCGGTCGCGGTGCATGCCATAAAACGTAACGCCGTTCATCAAGTCATCTTCTACAAAAGAGGTGTTAAAATCGAGGGTATTATCCCACGAGGTGCCGCCGGTCAAGGAGTTGGTCGACTTAATCTGCCAATCGTTTTCGACGGGGTCTTTCGTGATGATGTTGATGGTTCCGGCGATTGCATTAGCACCGAAAAGTGCCGATCCGCCGCTCCTGACAACCTCAATACGATCAATCATACTGGTCGGTATTTGATCAAGACCATACACGCTATTTAAAGCACTGAATACCGACCGGCTATTGATGAGTATTTGTGAGTAAGCACCTTCCAGCCCGTTGAGGCGCACTTGGGAAAAGCCGCAATTTTGGCAATTGTTTTCCACGCGCACACCAGGTTGGTAAGCCAACGTCTCGGACATGGCCACGGACTGCGTAGCGTTAAATAGTTTCTGGCCAAGCACGTTAACGACCACCGGTGCCTCCCGGCGATCCAGGCCATAACGGGTGGCACTAACCACCACTTCGTTAATGTTCAGATTATCTTCTTGAAGCTGTATCGCAATAGATTCTGCTTTTTGTGCGGCAGTGAGGGTCTTTCTTTGTGTTTGGTAGCCTACCGCGCGGATCACCATGGTAGACTTATCCTGGGGGACTTTCAAGAGGGTGAATTTTCCTTCGCTATCCGTTGCCGCGGCTATACTGCTGCCGTCTACCAATACCGTTGCCTGTGCGATTGGCTCGCCTTGTAAATTGCTTACGGTGCCGGTAAGTTGCTGTTGTGCTGCTAGTAAAAAAGGGGTTATAGAAAAAATGGCGGCAACAAGCCATGGGTATATTTTTGTCATGTAAAAAATGTAAAGTGCAACAATCTGCTGTTCCTCTCTACAGAGCCCGCCCTGTCGCCGCTTCGCAAACATGGTCTGCCTAATGCTGTATGGACGTTTCAAAAACTACCATAACGATACTCTTCATTTCCTGCCTATCTGACTATAGCAGATACAGGATACGTTCCGGACAGCACCGTGGGTATGGTGGGTTGTAGAAGGATTAAAAAAGGAAATATGTAAATCAGCCTTGTTGCGGGGGGGCGCGGAGGTTGTAATGAATGATTTCCTGGGAAAGAATTGTTTCTGTTAGCTCGGCATAGTCTATACGAAGCGTAGTAGGCGTGATGGCCATTTCAAAGACCTGGAGGTCTGGGGCCAAAAACGCGCCGGCAAAGACAACATTCAGGTATTGGATCTCCGCATCAGAGTCATGATGATGCGGCTGTCCTTTTTTGGTAAAGTCGTAAGGGTGAACGTGGGTAATAATCTCACCGGTGGAGGTTACC
Source organism: Sphingobacterium paludis (assembly GCF_004364125.1). GTDB lineage: Bacteria > Bacteroidota > Bacteroidia > Sphingobacteriales > Sphingobacteriaceae > Sphingobacterium > Sphingobacterium paludis. The sequence continues at coordinate 54,899 of NZ_SNZV01000002.1, forward strand.
TCCTTGTGCATAAAAACAACACCACTGATAATAATGGCGACGGTCCACGCGCTTAAGAAATAAGCAATGAGGGAACGGTATGTATGTGTTAATCTATGCATCAAAAAATATAGCGCTACCAAACGGATAGCGCTATAAAATTAGGGAATGCTTTTGATATTATGCAATTAATTTATTGTTATCATCTGGGAAAACTAAGCCTGGTTTATGCGCTTTGGCCTCTTCGGGCGTCATGTGTGCATACGAAATGATAATGACGATATCACCGACCTGTACCATGCGGGCTGCCGCGCCGTTCAGGCATATGGTGCCGGTTCCTCGCTCACCAGGGATGACATACGTTTCCAAACGAGCACCATTGTTGTTGTTTACAATCTGAACTTTCTCATTGGCAACGATGTTAGCGGCATCCATCAAATCTTCATCTATCGTGATACTCCCCACATAGTTCAATTCAGCCTGCGTAACACGCACACGGTGAATTTTCGATTTCATTACTTCAATTAACATACTGCAAAATTACCGTATTTTTTTTGAAAGTCTATATTCTGCTTGTCAGAAAGCAATGCCTTACTAGCCTTGCCATGCCTTTTTGCATTTTTTTTTATTGGTAAACAGCATTTTGTGCGCGCAAAAATGACATTTACGTTAAGATCATATTGTCGATAAGACGCACACCTTCGATCCACGCGACGACAAGAGCCACGTAAGTTTCTCCGGGCTCAATTTGGGTTGCTTCTTCTAGGGTGCGGGCCGTGCATACAGCGAGATACTCTACCGTTATTCCCTCGTCTTCCGTAAGTATATGCAGCGCCTCTTCCTTTACCTCGGGTATAGCATTATTGTGAATATGCGCTTTGATATAAGATAGCGAACGGAAAATGGCAAGCGCTTTTTGTTTTCCTGTTTCGGAAAGACGCGTATTGCGCGAGCTGAGCGCCAATCCTTCTTTACTGCGTACTGTTGGACAGATATGTATATGAACTGGTAGCTCTTTTAGCTCTACCAAGCGTTGTATGACCATTACTTGCTGGAAATCTTTCTGACCAAAACAGGCGATATCAGGCTCAACCAAGCGAAAGAGTTTATAAACGATCTGCGTTACCCCTTGAAAGTGCCCCGGTCGTTTTTCACCTTCCCAAAGGCTATCTAGGCGGCCGAGATCGATATGCCAAGACGCGTCGTCTGATGGGTACATTTCATCCACGGTAGGCATAAAGAGGATGTTGCAGCCCGCATCCTTGAGAAGCTTCATGTCATTTTCAATAGGCCGTGGATATTTTTCGAGATCTTTCGGGTCGTTAAACTGCGTCGGATTCACAAAAATGCTGCAAACCACGATATCGGCCAGCTGCTGTGCTTCCTGAATTAGGGATAGATGCCCTTCGTGCAGGGCGCCCATGGTGGGCACTAACGCTATTTTTTGATTTCCCTGTCGGTGAGCGTGCAGTTCGTTCTGCAACCCTTCTTTGCTTTGTATTGTTACCACGTTGAAAGCTTAAAAATGCGTGTAAAATTGCATAAATAAATTGGGAATATAAAGTTGTGAAAACTAAGTAATTGTAAAATCCATAAAATATGTGTACCTTTGTGTACCGATTTTACTATTCGATAAATAAAAAAACAATTGGAGATGGCAAAAACGAAAATATTGTTTGTAACCCATGAGATGTCGCCTTTCCTTGAAATAAGTAAAATTTCTGAAATTACACGCCAATTACCACAAGCTATGCAGGAGAAAGGATTTGAAATCCGGATTCTAATGCCACGTTTTGGTAATATCAACGAGCGCAGAAATCGTCTTCATGAAGTGATAAGGTTGTCGGGAATGAACATCGTGGTGGATAACAATGATAATCCGCTCATTATTAAAGTAGCTTCATTACCTGCTGCACGTATGCAGGTTTATTTTTTGGATAATGAAGAGTATTTCCAGCGGAAAAAAGTTTTTCGTGATGAGAAGGGTGAGTTTTTTGCAGATAATAACGAGCGGTCGTTGTTTTTCTGTAAGGGCGCGCTAGAGACAGTGAAAAAGCTGGGTTGGTCGCCAGATGTGGTGCATTGTCACGGCTGGTTTGCAGCGATGGTTCCGGCTTATTTAAAGACGGCGTACAAGGATGATCCGGCTTTCAAAGATGCAAAGGTGATGTATTCGCTTTACGCAAACGAGGAGTTTGGTTCGTTAGGATCCAAGTATGGAGAAATGGCGGCGCAGGTGGATATGTCTGCCGAAGAAGCTGCTCCGTATGGCGATGGTTCTTACGTTGATCTTTACAAAGGTGCACTATCGTTTACGGATATTGCCGTATTCCCTGACGGGGAGGTACATCCGGAATTGAAAGCGTACATTGAAGAAAAAGGTATCCGTAGCTTTTCACCCGATGGAGATGAAGACTACGAAGGATTTTCCGATGTCTTCGACGAGTTTTCAACTGTTGATGCCGAGGTTGCATCAGCCTAAGTTTTTTACTATTAATGATTATAGAGGCGCTGCAAAGCGCCTTTTTTTGTGTCGCCCCCTAGCGAACTGTGCGCCTTTCTTGTTTACCATGAAGTTTTTACGTATTTTGGATGGATACAACCTGTACATCTAATTCAGGTACGCTAATCATGCTAAACCACATAAACATGGAGAATTTCTCAAGAAGATCATTTTTACAGTCTATTGCGCTGCTTGCTGCCGGATCGGCCGTTTCCTTGCCTGCCAATGCGTTTGGTTTGTCTCGAAAACTGAGGGTTACCTTGGTAGGCACCGGTATACGAGGTGTTTCCTTTTGGGGGCGCCGCTTGGTGGAACAGTATGCCGAGCAGTTGGAATTTGTCGGGCTAAGCGATATCAATCCAGGCCGCTTGCAGTATGGAAAGCAGTTTATGAAAGTAGATTGCCCAACCTTTGTCAGCTTCACCGACATGCTCCGCAAAACCAAACCCGATTTGGTTATCGTGTGTACGGTAGATGCAACGCACCATGAGCAGATTATTGAGGGTCTGGCCGCAGGCTGTGATGTGCTCACGGAAAAGCCGCTAACCACCGATGAAATAAAAGCGCAAGCCATTTTGAATGCTGAACGCCAGTATGGCAAGAAATTGATTGTAGGCTTTAATTATCGTTGGAGCCCATACATGACAAAAATCAAAGAGTTGCTCATGAAAGGCGAAATTGGCGAGATTACATCCGTAGATTTTAATTGGTATCTCAATAACCACCATGGAGCATCGTATTTCCGTCGCTGGCACGGGCTGATGAGCAAAGGAGGATCGCTATGGATACACAAAGCTACACACCATTTTGATCTATTGAATTGGTGGCTTGATTCGGAGCCTGAGGAGGTCTTTGCGTATGGGGCATTAGAACACTATGGTAAAAATGGGCCTTTTCGTGGCGCCAGTTGCCGGACCTGTTCCCATACGAAGGAATGCGATTACTACTGGGATATCACAAAAGATTCGCAAGCCATGCATCTGTATGTCGATAACGAAGAGCATGATGGCTACATTCGTGATGGCTGTGTATACCGGCAAGAAATTGATATTTATGATAAGATGTCTGCGCAAATTAAATATGCAAATGGCGTTATCGCAAATTACTCCCTAACGACCTATTCGCCATTTGAGGGTTGGCGTATCGCCTTCAATGGACAGAAAGGACGTGTCGAAGCCTGGCTAGACATTCCGTGGATGAAAAATGATAGCCTAGATCAAGAGGAGCTGCATGCGGCGGAAATGGCGCAGCGGGAGCAAACGGATGTGATTCATGAGCCCCTCGTGCTCTACAAGAATTGGGCGGATTATCAGGTTATTCAGGTGTCTAGCGAACGGGCAGGGCACGGTGGTGGTGACCGGCGCCTGCACGATAAGCTATTCAAGCATCCGGAAGCGGCAGACCCTTATGGCCACGCGGCCGGGCTGCGCGATGGCGTGATGTCTGTGCTGATTGGTGTAGCGGCAAGAAATAGCATTACGCAAGGAAGACCGATAAAAATTGATTCGTTAACGGATTTAAAACCTAAACAAAAAAGAGGATAGGGAAAGCATTTTTTAGCATATGTAAAAGGAATTTGCTACCGGCGTTCGGATATTTGTAGTCGAAAAATAAGAACGACTATGAACTGGATTATCTTAATTATTGCGGGTCTATTTGAAGTAGGGTTTACTTCATGCCTAGGGAAAGCGAAAATGACTACTGGAACTGAAATGTACAGTTGGTATACGGGGTTTGGGATTTGCTTGCTGATTAGTATGCTCTTGTTAATGCGGGCCACACAAACGTTACCGCTAGGAACTGCTTATGCCGTTTGGACAGGGATTGGTGCCGTGGGAACGGTGCTGGTCGGTATTTTGATTTTCAAAGAACCGGCCGATTTTTGGCGTGTGTTTTTCATCTTTACGTTGATTGCATCCATCATCGGGCTGAAAGTTGTTTCGTCACATTAATACCAAAATTTTACGTACTTTTGTGGCTATAAAAAAGATAGGCTCGCTGTCGCAGCCTAGTAGCTGTAAGTATTATGTTAGAGAAATTACAAGCCATAAAAGAACGATGGGAAGAGGTGGAAGCTGAACTTAGCAACCCTGATACCATCAACGATATGAAACGCTTTGCGAAGTTAAACAAGGAATATAAAGACTTGGGAAAAATCGTAGAGCAATATCATATCTATAAAAATATCGTGAGCAACATGGATGCGAACAAAGACATCCTTGTGAACGAGAAAGATCAGGAATTGCGGGAGATGGCGAAGGAAGAGCAAGATATGCTGTATACCCAAAAGGAAGAGAAAGAAGAGGAAATCCGGTTGATGCTTATTCCGAAAGATCCCGAAGATGGTAAGAATGCGATTCTCGAAATCCGAGGTGGAACAGGTGGTGATGAAGCGGCTTTGTTTGCTGGTGACCTATACCGCATGTATACGCGCTATTTCGAAACGAAAGGTTGGCGCAATGAAGTCATGGACGTGACGGAAGGCACTTCTGGTGGCTACAAGGAGGTTATTCTCAAAGTAATCGGCGAGGATGTATACGGGCAGTTGAAGTATGAATCTGGCGTGCACCGCGTGCAACGGGTGCCAGACACAGAAACGCAAGGTCGCGTGCATACCTCAGCAGCTTCTGTGGCTGTGTTGCCCGAAGCAGAAGATGTCGACGTGGAAATCAATCCGGGCGATATTGAGCTGCAAACATCACGTTCCGGCGGTGCCGGTGGGCAGAACGTAAACAAGGTGGAAACCAAGGTACAGTTAACGCACAAACCTTCGGGCATTGTCGTGGTCTGTCAGGTTGAACGTTCGCAATTAGCCAACCGCGAGCTGGCTATGGAGATGCTGCGTAATAAGCTATATGAGCTAGAAGTACAGAAAAAACATGGCGATGTGGCTGCAAAGCGTAAGACGATGGTCTCCACTGGTGACCGTTCTGCAAAGGTACGTACCTACAATTATCCGCAAGGCCGGGTTACCGAGCACCGCATAGGAATGACGATGTATAATTTGCCAGCTATTATGGATGGTGATATTCAAGGTATTATCGACGCGTTGCAATTTGCGGAAAATGCAGAAAAGATGAAAGAGGGCGCTGTAGAGTAGTTTTTTCAAAAAAGTTTAGCGGATATAGAAATAAACACTATATTTGCACACCTTCTCGCAAGAAGGGTTTAGGTCTGGTAGTTCAGCTGGTTAGAATACATGCCTGTCACGCATGGGGTCGCGGGTTCGAGTCCCGTCCAGACCGCTAAAAAATTAGAAGTTTAGCTTCAAAACGTTCTTAAACATACACTTTAAAAGAAATTGGTCTGGTAGTTCAGCTGGTTAGAATACATGCCTGTCACGCATGGGGTCGCGGGTTCGAGTCCCGTCCAGACCGCTCAATTTTTTGTTACTCTTTTAAAGACTTTGGTCTGGTAGTTCAGCTGGTTAGAATACATGCCTGTCACGCATGGGGTCGCGGGTTCGAGTCCCGTCCAGACCGCTCAAAAAAGCGCCTCTTGTAAAAGAAGCGCTTTTTTTTGTTTATACAGATTGCTGGTAATAGAATTTAGTAAGAAATACGAGCAGCTAAAAATACCTGCTCGTACCTCCGGCTCGTGATGACCGTCATTGTTCTCGCACTACGCTGTACGCAATACTCACTACGCACTACTCAATACTGAAGATTGCTTCGTCGTCGTATCGCCTCCTCGCCATGACGCTCATCGTTCTCGCACTACGCTGTACGCACTACCCACTACGCTATACGCAATACCCACTACGCACTACTCAATACTGAAGATTGCTTCGTCGTCGTATCGCCTCCTCGCCATGACGCTCATCGTTCTCGCATTACGCTATACTCTCTACTCTCTACGCAATACCCAATACTGAAGATTGCTTCGTCGTCGTATCGCCTCCTCGCAATGACGCTCATCGTTCTCGCACTACGCTGTACGCACTACCCACTACGCACTACTCAATACTGAAGATTGCTTGCTCGTCGTATCTCCTCCTCGCCATGACGCTCATCGTTCTCGCATTACGCTATACGCAATACTCAATACTGAAGATTGCTTCCTCGTCGTCTTATCGCCTCCTCGCCATGACGCTCATCGTTCTCGCACTACGCTCTACGCACTACCCACTACGCTATACCCTACTCAATACTGAAGATTGCTTCCTCGTCTTATCGCCTCCTCGCCATGACGCTCATCGTTCTCGCATTACGCTATACTTTCTACTCTCTACTCTCTACGCACTACCCAATACTGAAGATTGCTTCGTCGTCTTATCGCCTCCTCGCCATGACGCTCATCGTTCTCGCACTACGCTGTACGCACTACCCACTACTCACTTAATCTCTTTGTAATTCAATTGCATATTCTGGAACATGAACGCCCATTTGTCGGTCTGCTCGGCAATGACCATCGCCGTAGATTTTCCGGCGCCATGCCCTGCTTTTGTATCGATACGAATCAACACGGGGTTATCGCCAGTGTTGTATTCCTGCAAACGCGCGGCAAACTTAAACGAATGGGCGGGCACCACACGATCATCATGGTCTGCCGTGGTGACCATCGTGGCCGGATAAGCTGTTCCTTCTTTTAAAGCATGATAGGGCGAGTAGGCGTGCAAGTACTCGAACATCTCTTTGCTGTCATCTGCCGTACCATAGTCAAATGCCCAACCCGCCCCTGCAGTGAACTTGTGGTAGCGCAACATGTCGAGCACGCCAACAGCAGGGAAGGCCACTTTAAAGAGTTCAGGACGCTGGGTCAGCGCAGCGCCGACCAATAAGCCCCCGTTTGATCCGCCAGATATGGCTAACCTATCCGATGACGTATATTTTTCGCTAATAAGATATTCCGCAGCAGCAATAAAGTCGTCAAATACATTCTGCTTTTTCATTTTGGTGCCGGCTAAATGCCAGTTTTCACCATATTCGCCACCACCACGTAGATTCGCAACGGCATACACACCACCCTGCTCCAGCAGCATGACATTACTTGTCGAAAATGCTGGGGTAAGGCTAGCGTTGAATCCACCGTAGCCATAGAGCATCGTCGGATTCGTACCATCCAGCTTTATGCCTTTTTTGTAGGTGATGATCATAGGCACTCGTGTACCATCTTTCGAGGTGTAGAATACCTGCTTGGATTCATAGCCGGACGGATCAAATTTTATCGCCGATGTTTTATACACATCGGATTTGCCAGAGGCAATATCATATTTGTAAATCGTTCCCGGGTTGACGTAGTTGGTAAAGGAATAGTACAGGCTTTTGTCTTTTTGCTTAGCACCGAAGCCTGCTGCCGTGCCTAATCCAGGCAGATCAATTTCGCGTTCCAATGTACCACTCCGGTCATACTGTTTTACCAGTGAGGTAGCATCTTTCAGGTAGTTGGCGAAAATCTTACCGCCGCCCGTAGATGGAGAAAGCACTTGGTCAGTCTCTTTGATCAAGTCTTTCCAGTTTGCACTCGTCGGATTGGTAAAGTCTGCCGTCACAACTTTTCCATTCGGGGCATTCAACTCGGTATAAATAAATAGTTTTGCGCCGTCATTATCTATGATGTAGTGATTCTTCTCCATGTTATCCACTACCGTAATAAAACCAGCACCTGCATTGCTCAGATCTTTCACATACAGTTCGTTTCCAGACGTGGTATTAGCGGCAGATACAATCAGAAAGCGCTCGTCTTCGGAGAGGTTCGCTCCAATGTAACGGCGGGGCGTTGTGCTCCCACCAAAGATTAATTGATCGTCTTTTTGTGCGGTATTCAACTTGTGGAAATACAGTTTGTGCTGATCGGTCATGGCAGATAGCACAGAACCATCTTTTGGCTTGTCATAACTGCTGTAATAGAAACCTTCGTTACCATGCCAAGCTAAGCCCGAAAACTTTACATCAATAAGCGTATCCCCTATGACCTGATTTTTAGCAGCATCAAGCAAAATAACCTTTCGCCAATCGGAACCACCTTCCGAAATTTGATAGGCCGCCAGCGAGCCGTCCTTACTAAATGACACACCCGCTAAAGAGGTTGTACCATCTTCCGAGAACTTGTTAGGATCGAGGAAAACTTCTTCCTTACCATCTTCGCCTTTTTTTCGGTAAAGGACGTATTGGTTTTGCAAACCGTCGTTTTTGTAGTAGTAGGTGTAGGCACCTTCTTCAAAGGGAGCGGTCACCTTTTCGAAGTTCCACAAATTTTCCAAACGTTCGCGCATAGCCTCGCGAAAAGGAATCTGCGCTAGATAATCTTCTGTAACATCATTTTCTGCGGCAACCCATTTTTTTGTGTTCTCCGAGCGGTCGTCTTCCAGCCATCGGTAGGGATCGTTGACGACGGTACCAAAATAGTTGTCGTTGTGGTCAATCTTTTCCGTCTTTGGATAGGGTTTTAGAAGGATGTCTTTTTTTGATTCCATAGTTTTTTGCTGTTGACAGGCGCTAAAGCTGATCGCCACAAGCAGGATACTCAAGTTTCTGTTCATCATCTGATTATTTTCTAGCGCATAGCGCATCTGTTCATCTGCAATTTACGAAAAGGTAAAAGAAAGGCAAATTTTGATAGGCAAAACATCAGGTATTGCCAAGCCTGCGGTGCAAGCTTGTTTATCCGTCAATATTTATCTAGCTTTGAGCCTACAGCATGAGAGATAAGATATATTTTGCTTCTGATTTTCATTTGGGCGTATCGCCTCGAAGTACGTCTAGGGCGCGGGAGCTTCGTATTATCGCATGGCTGGATACTATCAAAGTAGACGCTAAGGAATTATTGCTTGTTGGCGATGTTTTCGACTTTTGGTTTGAGTATAGCACGGTCGTGCCGAAAGGCTTTATACGATTTCTGGGTAAACTTGCAGAACTAGCCGACCTGGGTGTGAAGATTACGTTTTTTAAAGGCAACCACGATATGTGGATGTTTGGTTACCTGCAAGAAGAGTTACAAGCGACCATCGTAAGTGATGAGCTAATTTTAGAGCTTGACGGTAAGCGGTTTTTTATCCACCACGGCGATGGTCTCGGTCCCGGCGATACGAAATATAAGTTTCTGAAATCGTTTTTTCGAAGTAGGCTGTGCCAGTGGCTGTTTGCACGTTTGCACCCTAACCTGGGGATTGGCATTGCCCAACGCTGGTCGCGGCATAGCCGTGCGAGCAACGAGGAGCCGGAAAGCTTTCTCGGGGAGGATAAAGAATGGCTTGTGCAATATGCCAAGGAGAAGTTAAGATCTACACATTTCGATTACTTTGTTTTCGGCCATAGGCATTTGCCCTATGATTTACCGCTCGCTCCAGATAGCCGCATCATCAATCTAGGGGAGTGGATCCAGCATTTCACTTACGCTGTATGGGATGGCAAAGACTTGACCTTAAAAGAATGGACGCTTTAGCCATTATCCAGCGCATAGCTCCGCTGAACCCAGCCGATCAAGCAGAATTGCTTACGATTTTTGAGGAGGTCGTTTTCAAAAAATCAGAAGATGTTATTGAGGCGGGAAAGAACTCGCGCTACATCTATTTTATCCGTACAGGAGCCTGCCGTGTATTTTACAACAAAGAAGAGCGGGAAGTTATTTTAGATTTTGCTTTCCCCGGCGATGCTTTGATTTCGCTCAACAGCTACGTGCATAATAAGCCAGGCTATGAGTGCATTCAAGCGATGGAAGCATCCACTTTGTATAAGCTCGATGTCCTGTTGCTTAAAACATTATTTTCGCGGTCAATAGGTATTGCCAACTGGGGCCGCCGCGTAGCAGAGATGGAGACATTGAAGATTGAATACCGGTTAATGTCCAAGCTGTTCAAAACAGCAACGCAAAGTTATGAAGAGCTGCTTGAACGCTCTCCAGAACTTGTGCGTACTATAAAATTGGGTTTTATTGCGTCATACTTAGGCATTTCTCAAGTGACGCTTAGCAGGATTAGAGCAAAGATCTAAAGGTCAACTTATTTACCAAGTTGGTTCGCCCTTTTTCATCTTATCTAAGGTCGCCACGTAGGTTTCCTTATCTTTCTCGTTTGCTTTTGTCACGGCCTTTTCCTGCCACATGATAGCTTGATCTTTATCGCCCGTTTTGTACAGTAAATTTGCGTACGTGTCCAAAAATGCGGGATCTTCATTCTTTTCTATCGATTTTTTGCTCCAGTCTAATGCGGCTTGCAAACATGCCGGATCGTCGCAGTTTTCAAAGACAGACCATGCAAATGAATTTAGCGACATCGGCGATACTTTCTTGTCATCTAGCGCGATAAACTCGTTGACAGCGTCCTTAAAGGCTGGCCAATTTTTTTGCTTGAAATAGTATTGTGTTTTGATGTTGGCCAATATCCCACTCATGTCTACATAGGGGTGGTTTTTTGCGATGTTCTGCTTTAAGGCAGCAAAATCTACATTATTGCTTTGCAATTGCGGCATAATAAGTTCCGTCGCCAGTACGGAAGATAGTATATCATTCGCTTTTCGGTTTCTTGCCTTTAGCAGCTCATCCACTTGTGCAGCATGATCCCTTATGATGCCAAAAGCTGCAGATTTGCTCGAGCTGGCACCCTGTATCAACAGTTGGATATTTTCTGCAGTCAATAAGGATTCGCCACCGACAAGCTCGACGTAACGTGCCGCAGCTTTTTTCTCAAGATCCTGATCGTAGGCGAGTTTCGCTGCTTGCGCTGTTTTTTTAGCGATTTCGGCGTCTTGCGGATTTTTTTCAAATTGCTTGACAAGCGTTATGTACTGCGTTTCCGGATTGAGGCCCGCCTGTGCCTTTGCTATAAAATCGTCGGCTTCGCCGCCGCCTATAATGCGGTGTACAAGCTCGCCATCCGGGCTAAATATTAAAAATGTAGGGTATGCGCGCACCGCATAATCTGTGGCAAACCGGTTTGCTTCATCATACCAAGCTTTAACCTCCTGGCTATCCTCTTTGGTTTGATCCATTTGCAGCTTGAGGTTCACGAAATTCTTGTTGAAAAAGTCACCTACCTTCTCTTGCGGAAATATAGTGGACGACATGTATTTACATGGACCGCACCAAGTCGTGAAACAATCCACAAAAATATGCTTGTTCTCTGCTTTCGCTTTGGCTTTCACTTTAGCCCAACTGCTTTGGTGTTCGAATGCAATCCCCTTTTCCTGAGCGAAGGATAAGATGGGGAAAATGATGAGCATGGTTAGAATTAGCTTTTTCATAATGTGAGATTTATACGTAAAATTATACTCTAATCTACAGAAAAAGCATAAAAAAATCTCAGGGATTTATTTCCCTGAGATCGTAATGTGTCTTAGAACGCTTTTAAACCCCTAATTTGGCCGATAAATTTTTTGTAAGCGCTTTCTTGTGTAACAAAAGTGATATAGTCTTGTAGCGAACATACTCTTTCGTAACATACATGTAGCCCTTGTAGTCGTTTGTTTCGCCCCAAGAGTTTTTCACGATGTAATACTCTTTTCCGTTTTGATCCTTTACCAGACCCACGATATGCATACCATGATCATCTGTGGTGGTATAGTTATCAAATGCTTGTTGACGTTGCGCAGCCGTTATCGATGGTTCCGCTTTTGGCCCGTTAAACAAGTTGTCTTGCTCTTCTTTGGTCATTTGCTCTACGGGTTTTTCCGGTACGAACGCCACGCCATTTTTCCAGCTAAAGCTTTTTTCTGACACATCAGTCGCCCAAGCTACTGTGTATCCATTTTTTAGCGCGTTATCAATAATATCTGTTAGTTCATTGATCTGAACATTGTAAAAGCGCTCGAATGACCAATTATCAGGAATCAACAACACAAAAGGTTTGTAATAGGCATGCTCATCGAAAGAGGAGATTCCAACATAGTCATCCGGATTAATACCGACCACTTGGTCTGCGAAGGTTCGCGGCGTGTACGATTTTCCTTTGTACTGGAAAGATGTTGGAACTTCTCCTAAATAGGCATCCATAGCAGCGGTAAATGCGTTTAACCAATTGCTGCTCGGTCTTTTGCTCTTCGCAATGGTTTCGGTCATGCCTTGCAGCAATGGCCCCATTTCCGAAAAGTTATTCCGATTTTGGTCTGCGGGCAAGCCTGAATATACCTCCCTAGGAACAGCCCCATATTGGCGAAAAATGGTCAGCACATCATGCAGTTGGCCACCATCGCCTTGCGCTTGATCGCCATGCAGGCGTACATAGTTTTTTGCTTTCTCAATGTAGGTGTTTCTCGCAGTAAAGATCGGTGAAATATCGACAGGCTGTTTGCCCATCCGGATCATTTCTGATTCTAAGAAAGAATTACCAGAGTAAGACCAACATGTTCCGGACGAACCTTGGTCTTTGATCGAGGTATTGCCGAGGTTTAAGACTTCGGTAAATTTAAACCCTTCTCGGCTATTGTCACTTACATTATTTTTTAGGGAGTTGATCAGGTTGTCCTGCGCCTGTACCTGACCGGCTGCAGCAAATAGGGCAGCTGCAAGAAATATCGATTTATTCCAGTTCATTCGTATAAATAAATTTCACGAAGTTATTATTTTAAATGGTTTTATACCGTAGGTGGATTGTAAAAATCATGAAGCACTCAGAATTTTAGAAGCAAACGCGCAATCATAACCTGTGAACCGAAAATTTCAGCTATTACAAGCCCGATGTTGTTCGTGATTTGTTTCACACCCTAATAAAGGACGAATTTTTACGCCCTCCATAGCAATAAGGAGGATGCAATCGTTATAAACTACTCTTAACCGCGCTGTTTACTGCGTTAAGTTTTCCTTTTTTGGAAACATAAGCGACGCCACCACGCTTATGACCAAAATAGAGATGATAATGATTAGCGAATGGATGGTTTCAAACCCAAAACTTTCCAGCCAGCTATGTAAAAGCATTTTGGCGCCAATAAAGATTAACAAAAATGCCAATCCAACTTTTAGGTAGTGGAATTTATGAATAATATTGACCAAGAGAAAGAACATCGAACGGAGGCCTAACACAGCAAAGATATTAGAGAAGAATACGATGTAGGGATCTTTGGTCACGGAGAATATTGCTGGAATGGAATCCACCGCGAAGATTAAATCCGTAAATTCGATAACCAACAGCACAAGAAAGAGTGGCGTCATAAAGCGCACACCATTTTCTATATGGAAAAATTTACCCCCGTCTAGACGAGGTGTTACCTTGAAGTATTTGGATGCGAACTTAACTACCGGGTGGTTTTGTGGATCAACCTCTTCTTCCTTATTTCGGTTGATGTACATGTTGATTCCGGTGTAAACCAAAAAGGCACCGAAGACATATAATATCCAGCCAAATTTGGCGATCAATGCCGCACCAACGAAGATAAAGATACAGCGGAGTACAATTGCCCCGATAATACCCCACACCAAAACTTTATGGTAGTATTTTTCAGGTATACCAAAGGAAGAAAACAGGAGCACCATGACAAAGATATTGTCTACAGAAAGAGCATATTCAACCACGTAGCCCGTTAGATATTCTATGGTTAATGTTTTGTTATAAATGCGCAGGCTGGCTTCTAAGTCGCTTCCTATGGGCGTGATGTTATGGTAGTGCTTTTCAATGACGGCTTGAAGTGTCGCGAAATCATGCACATCATGCAGTTCGTTCCCCCAAAAGTAGAGGACGAGGCTAAAAGCCAAGGCAAATAAAACCCAAATGGCACTCATAATTGCGGCTGCTTTCAGGGTAATTGGCTTGTCGCTCTTGGAAAAGAGACCTAAGTCTACCGCTAGCATGAGGATAATGAAGATGACAAATCCTCCAAAAAAATATAACTCGTGGCTCATAGGGGTTAATCTGCTATTTATTTCTTTCTGTTGTAAATCGTACCAGTTGTTCTAAAGCGGTACGGTATATATTATCTGGAAAAGTTGCTAAAATCTCGAATGCTTCCGCCTGATATTGCAACATTTTCTGCGTGGCGTAGTCCATTCCGCCGCTGCTTCGCACGAATGCTATGACTTCGGCTACCTTTTCCTTCTGCTCACTGTGGTTGCGTATTAAATTGATAATCCTTCTCTTCTCCGAAGTGGATGTGTTTTTCAACGCATAAATCAGTGGTAGCGTCAATTTCTTTTCCTTGATATCGTTTCCAACCGGCTTTCCTACGTCATCTAACCCAAAATCAAAAAGATCGTCTTTGATTTGGAATGCAATCCCCACCTTCTCTCCGAACGTTCGCAACAGGCTCACTTTCTCTTCGTCTACTCCGGCAGAGCACGCCCCGCTGGCACAACAGGATGCAATAAGGGACGCTGTCTTTTTTCGGATAATTTCAAAATAGATATCCTCCTTTATATCGAGCTTTCTTGCTTTCTCAATCTGTAAAAGCTCACCTTCGCTCATTTGCTCCACGGCCTCCGATACAATTTTCAAAAGCGCATGCTCGTCATTGCGTACCGAAAGAAGCAGGCCTTTTGCCAATAAAAAGTCGCCTATCAATACCGCCACCTTGTTTTTCCAAAGCGCGTTAACACTAAAAAAGCCCCTGCGTTCATTGGCATTATCAACCACATCATCATGTACAAGCGATGCGGTGTGCAACAGCTCAACCAATGAAGCCCCGCGGTATGTAGAATCGTTAATTCCACCACAAAGGCCGGCAGATAAGAAGACAAACATCGGGCGCATTTGTTTCCCTTTTTGTTTAATGATATATTGGGTGATGCGATTCAGTAGCGGAACGGGGCTGCGCATCGACTCTTTAAATCGACCCTCAAAAATTTTGAGCTCTTCTGCTATTGGGGTTTGTATATCTTTTAATTTCAGCATGGAAAATGGCTAAATAACCATATCGTTTAAGCGGTTAAAACTGCGATAAATATAGCAAATATCCATGATTGCGGCACACAAACGGGAATGAAAATAACGTGGATACCGCATAGGGTGGTGGATAGGCTAATTATTTATATAGATCGGACTACAAGGCTTCTACAGCTTGCTCTAATTCCTTGTACCATTGTTCGCCATATTGGCGGATAAGAGGATCTTTCAGGAAAGTATAAACAGGTACGCCCAATTCTTTTCCGAATGTGCATGCGTCGTGGCAAATATGCCAGCGGTCGTAGTGTAGCACTTCAAACTCCGGGTATTGGGTTGTCCGGATAGGATAGAGGTGGCATGAAATAGGCTTTTTCCAATCTACTTCACCCAGTTCGTACGCTTTTTCTATAGCACATTTCGTAATGCCATTTTCCCAAGTGACATAAGCACATTCCTTATTTCCATCGACACAGGTGGTAGTTAAGTCGCCATCGGCATCAACCACATGGGTACCTTGTTCTTCGATAGCTTTGATACCCGCTGCCGTCATATATGGTTTTACCTTTGGATAGATGTCTCGCAGGATATCCGTTTCTTTTGGCTGCAACGGCGCGCCCGCATCGCCCTCCACACAGCATATCCCTTTACACTTTGTTAAATTGCAGACGAAGTCATTCTTTATCACATCTTCGTGCACCAATACGTGGCCTACTTCTATCATCTCTTACTTTATTTTGAATAACTTACCCGCTCGCCGAGCTTGTGCTTTAATCCGCTAGCTTGTGTAAGCTCCATTGTTACTGACCCAATCAAAATTTCCACCTGCGCTTTAACGGGGATCCTATTGCCATCATTGGTGACCCATAGGAACAGTTGGCTATCCTTCTTAAAAATTCTCCCGGATTTAATTTCCGGGCTCAGTTTAATGCATTCCAGCGTCCCTAGCGATGTCTTTATTTTTTCTATGCCTATGTATTTTATCCCCAGTTGGGATACTTCATCATTCAAAAAATAGCTGATCTTAAACG
Organism: Sphingobacterium paludis; assembly: GCF_004364125.1. Classification (GTDB taxonomy): domain Bacteria; phylum Bacteroidota; class Bacteroidia; order Sphingobacteriales; family Sphingobacteriaceae; genus Sphingobacterium; species Sphingobacterium paludis. The sequence goes on from NZ_SNZV01000002.1 coordinate 71,154, forward strand.
TATCGCCTTTCTTTAACGATGATAGGTCCAAGTTGCGGGAAAAATAATAAGCAGATAATAAGTCGAAAAACTGGGAGGTCGGACTGGTAAACGTTCCTTTTTTACCGGAAACTTTCTTGTTTCTGTGGTCAAATGTGGCATATTCCTTTCGTGTATAGCTACCCTCATGAATATCTTCCGTGTATAAATAGGGAAGATAGTTGTCGCCATCAATATACGAATCATATTGGTTTTTGACCGTGTAAAACACCGAGAATGCCCCAGATGTTTGGCCGAAGGCCGATAGATGATAGGCATTCGGGTTGCTAAACCGCAATTTTGATTTTTCAACTTTTAGCGTACCTGTTGCTGCAGAAATAACGCCATAACGCAGCTTGTAGGTGAGCTTCTCGCCTTCCTTGTACGTGGGGTTTGGTAAATAGGGGAGGTTTTGCGCATAAACCGAGCTTAGGTAACTAAGCATAATGAAAATGACCGCGTATAACTTTCTCATAGAAGGGTTGACATAAATGGCTGCCAATAGTTTAACTTTTGCGTTTAAATACTGGAACGGTTGAACAGGGTTCGCCGTACATAATACTTTTGGCTACTTTACTCAGGTTGACCGTAAAGGTAACGAAGGCGGATTCGGGAACATAAATATCGCCGCAGCCTTTGACAACCACACGTTGGTCTTGATATGCAGAAAAATCGATGTCTTTCATGTTTTCGGCAAAAACGGTGTCGCGTACGGTGTCTGCACCGCCAAAATGCACGCTCCGTGCATGGGGTTCGAGCTTGTTTGCAAGCAGCATGTACGCCCAGGTAGGGACAATAGCATCGGTAGAGCATATGATGCCTACGTGCTTTCCACTGTACTGCGACCAATCATGCTCTTTAATGAACTCCCTAAAATCTTTCTCTTTTAATATGAGTCCATGAAACAAGTTGTCTTTGATGTCATAAACCAATACATCCGCGTTGGGTGCGTAATTCGCCAAGTCAACGGTGATTAACCCGCTTTGTGCCACTTTGTTGACTATAGTTTCCTGAATGTCCATGCGATCCTAAAATAAAAAAGCCGGGCTAATTTGCCCGGCTATAAAGTTACAGATTATATCTTAATAGAATCTAATGCGATTGTCATCAATATCGGCTTTGTTTTGAAGCGCTTGGTAGATTGACGCCCATGCGCGTTGCGACTTGGATGCCTGCATTTGTTTTTTCTGATTGGCCATATCGCTAGCAACGAGCTCAGCAGGATTCACAAAGCTGTTCACTTGTACTGCATATACACCTTGGATACCTTTTACTGATTTGGAGACCTTATTAGGCTGCAGTCCGAACGCCGTACCTACAACGGCAGGCTCTAAAGCTACACCCGGCAACACAGGGTTTGCTAGTACAATGTTTTCTACTGCTACCGCTGTTTTTCCAAGTTTTTGAGCAGCTTGATCAACATTGGAAGCACCATTTAACGCATTGTTCAACTTCTCGGTTAGCATTTTCGCTTTCACCTCGTTCTTCACTTGCGCATCAATTTGTGGCTTTACAGCTTCTAGTGATAAATGTCCTTTCGGTTGAATGTCAACGACGCGAGCTACGATAAAATGCTGGTCCGTATCAAATATCTTTTCCGAAACTTCACCTTTTTTGGCTTCAAATACCCAACGAACTAGATCGCGAGGCACTTCGACGCCATTGAAATTATTATCCATGGCCACAGCGCGATCAATCTTTTGCAATTTTGCACCTTGTTTGGCAGCTACTTCGCTAAAGTTTTTCTTGTCCGCATCGCCGAAGAAATTATTTGCTTTCGCGTAGGCAGCATCTGTAGTGGCTTTTCCACTGTTGATCGCTTTATCAACGATGGCTGCTTTCACGATTTTAGAGTTACCGATCTGCTTTTCGATTTTGATGATGTGTGTCCCAAATCTGCTGTTTACGACAACCACTTCTCCCGGTTTGCCGGAGAATACTGCCTCATCAAATTCAGGTACCATTTGGCCGCGAGGGAATGTTCCCAAATCGCCACCATTTACTTTACTGCCTTGATCTTCGCTGAACTGAACGGCTAGTGCTGAAAAGCTTTCTCCCTTTTGGATAAGACCTTTTATCGAATCAGCTTTCGCGGTCGCTTTGTCTACGCCACCTTCCTTCGTAGCGTTTAGAAGGATATGCGAAGCTTTTACAGAGTCTGGGCTGAATTTAGCGTCCACAACCTTGGCAATTTCATACACGCCATTCGATAGAAATGGCCCTACTGTCGTACCAACCGGTACATTGAATAAAACGGAATCCAGATCAGGACTTACCTGCCCTTTACGCATATACGTAAAAGGATGTTTTGTGTCAGAGTTAACAGCCGCAAATAGCGAATCTGTTTTTGAATTGATCAATTCTGTTTTCAGCTGGTCGATAGTAGACTTTGTTGCTGCTGTATCATTGGCCGTTGGTGTTGCATCAAACAATACGTATTCAATCGAACGCGTTTCTTCCGGATTTTTGAATGCGTTTTTATGGGCATCGTAGTATGCTTTGTAATCGCTATCCGTAAGCTTGATTTCGCCGTCTTTTACGGATGAGTAATCGAGCATCAAGTATTTGAAGTTAGCCAATTTATTGCGTTGGTTGTACTCCTCTTGTGCCTCAAGAGCCGTCACGTATACACTATTGCTCAGCAAGTTTGAATATTTTTGGTTTAAACGCTCGTTACGAATATTTTCCAACAGCATATCCCACTGCTGAACCATCTCTGGCGTGCCTTGCGTATTAACCTGCGAAATAAAGGTGTTAAGCTGGTTTTTGTCGAATACGCCAGTTTCTGGGTTGGTAAAGGCCTGTACAATCTGCGGTGAAGGGTTACTGCCTGTGACCAAGCTATTCAACTCATCCTTGCCAACGGTCAATCCCAGTTTCTCAATTTCTTGTTTCAATAGTTCCTGCGAAACGAATTGGTTCCATACCTGCTGAACAGCATAAGAACGGATTTGCGGAGACGCTGCACCTCCCATTTGTTGCTGGTACATGGCCGTGGTTTGATCGACCTGCGCGTTGAATACTTGGTAATCGATGGATTCGCCGTTTACGCTACCAACTTGATTTTGGCTTTTCGCCCAAAATGGAGTCCCAACATTGATGATGTCTCCCAATAAAAACGCAACAATTGCTAAACCGATGATGGTGACCACCAACCCCGCTCGGTTCCGCAAATAGCTCATTAATCCCATAATCTATATACTGTGTTATTTTGTAAATGCTTTTTTTAGTTTGTTTTCATCTGTATTTAAAACAAGGCGCAAGATACAATTTTTATGAAAAAAAAATATAAAAAATTCTGAAGGAGGGAAACTTAATTTGAGAAGAATTGTTATACATGGCTTTATTGTCCAAATCGCGGGAATTGTGCGTCACTGCTAGGAATATAAAATCCCGTCATATTTTGACCATCGATCTTTTTAAAATCCGAATCGGATATAAAGCTGGTGGCCTGAAAGCTGCCCCGCCCATCTTTTAGATCAAATACGATAGGTACCGTGTTATAATAGATGTTTTTCTTTTCGTCGAAAAACAGCTCCTCCGTTTTTACGATGGAGCCATTCGCCATCGTGATGACGACATTCCGCCGAAACTCTGTGATGCCTTCTTTGGCTTTCTGTGTTGCATAATCGGATTTTATGCGTTGCGATTCGGCACCGTTTTCGTCAAAAAAACGGATCAGCGTCCCCTTTTTAAATTCATACATCCCTACGCTATCCGGATATTCCCGTAGCTCGGGCGCCGTAAGCTGGGCTTTAACCCTGGCCGAATCGCTGTAGGTGACGATAACATCTCGTGATATGTTGACGTTCTCTTCCTGCTGGATGTTCGCGATCTTTTCCACATCGCGCAGATCATTCTCACAGGCCGTGAACAGGCTTGCCATTAACCCGATACAGCACATAAAAGGCCAGGTATATGGTATCCTTTTGCTCCGCATGGCGACTAATCTAAACTACGACGTATAAACCAAGAATCGTTTATGGTGAAACCAAAGTTGATATTGATGTAGCGCTCCCGTACCAAATTGTTGTTTAATGTACCCTGTTGGCCTAGCTCAGCAGAAATGTTGATCTGGGAGAAGGTACGCCCGAAGTTGGTTTCTGGCAAAGGGAATCCAAAACCAACCGTAACGGCCATATCATTGATGTTTTGGTTCCGGTAAACCAGTGGGGTTTTACTGTAGCGAAATCCCAGTCTATAATCGACCTGATTCAAGTATTTAACCGATGTCGGATCTGGTTTGATCTGACCACCGACAGCTACCGTATAGCCTTTTCCAAGCTGTGTTTGGCTTTGTGTACTTTGGAACTTTGACCAGTCTGTATATTTAAAATCTGCACCCACCATCCAGTTGTAACCTTTCGATAGGGTAAAGCCTATATTATGCTTTAACGGTAGGTTTATAGAAGAATTACTCAGTATCCTTGACGTCGTGGTGTCCGACGGTGGAGCAATATAATCCGGATCTCCGAAATTATTGTTTTCGGAGATGGTAACCAGCATATTCCGTTTTGCTGTTATCTGATTGTCTAAACCGCCGCTGTAACCAATGGTCAGGTTGTATTTTTTGCCTAACGCTCTGCTGTATTGCAAACCGTAATCAACGGATACGCCACGGATATTACGCGTTTCCGTCATTTGCGTCTGATACGTATTAGGCACGTTAAGGAAACTTACATTGGTAATATCGTAAAGGTTACCAAATAAAAACCCAATGTTGGCTCCTACGCTCAACCCCTTGATGGGCGAAACCCCATACCCCAAAAAAGCTTTATTTATCCCGCCTTCGCCGGATAGGGACGTTCTGTATTGAAGGGTGTCGAGAGACTGTGTCGAGGTAGCGGAGTAACCTACATCCGAGAAAGGGATTAAGCCGAATGCTAAGCCGCCATACTTACTTAAAGGAACACCAATTGCAAGGTGACTAAAAGCAAAATCCGCCGTTTGGTCGCTACTTTGATTGTTCGAAAGTTGTGTGAAATTTCCGTACATCCCCGCTTCCAAAATGGTCCGGTTCATTCCAGAATACGATGCCGGGTTTGCAATATTTAATGTAGGAAGACCATTTAAGTATTTAACACCGGTCGAAATACCTCCCATGGCGCGTGTTTGCGGAAACAAGTCTTCGCGGATCTGGCCTAAACCAAATTGGGAGTAAGGGGAATGCGATGTAGATCGCTGGGCATAACTCTCTTGTCCCGCAAATATGGCTAAGCCTACAAATAATTTTAGCGCTATTTTAGTAAAACTTCCTGTTAAATATCTGTGCATATGTGTGTACGTGTTGCATTTTAGCAAAGCCAGCTTTCACTGTTTCTTGTTTAGGCCTTTTTGCTGGAGCCTCCTATTGGCAGGTATTACTAAAGTGCGTGCTTTGTCAAAATTTGATACAAAACTATCTAATTTTTAATTATTCCGTTAGTTCTATTTGTTAAAAAAGGTTAATCGGTTAATCTTTAGTTAGTTATCTAATTACTTTTAAAAAAACTGGAAATACAGAATCGTTACGATGATAACGATGTATAGTGTTTCATAAATCCATTTAGATTTAGAATGGGTAAAATAGTAGGCAAGGTAAATTGCCAATGCCGGTGCGCAGAGTAGGAAGTGGTTGATCGTGATGTGCTCGTTAAGATAAAAAGATCCCAACGTAAGTAGCACCATGAAAAACAACAGCTGGAAAGCTTTGCGCAAATGAACCACACTTCTAAAAAATTGATCTTTCAGAACCGCTAAAAAGAAAATGAGCGCGATAATAATCGGAACGATAACAAGATAGTCGTATACATTTAGTGATAACTCTTTGGGGAATGGGTAAGCCAGCGGCTCGAAAATGGCATAAAACTCGTTTAGCCGGCCCAGCCAATAGTAGATAACACCTAATAAAAAATAGATTGTCGTGAATCCAAGTAGCGGGGTGATTATTTCACGCCAATTGAATGCCCGGAATATGATCAGACTGATCCAGAGGAGCAGCATCATCAACATAAATGGGAAATAAATCAGGCTTCCGGCAGCAACAATCATCCCGAGATCAAACATGAGCCCTTTGACATCGGTCTGCTTGTAAATGTTGAACAGCTTGCCCAGCATCCATATGGCGATAAAATTGCATATGAGGGGCGGCGAAAGAACCAGAAACGGTGCGAAAAGGCTCACCAATGTCATATACATCAATGCGGTAAGGAAATTGGGCTTACCCATAAAATTGAAATGGCTCACAATGCGGTTCAGGAAAAAAGCCTGAAGCAAGGTCAAGAGTAACGTGATGAACACATTTTCGCCGGGGCGCAGGTTATCGCCAAACGTGATCCCAATAAGATTATTGATCGCGGGCTCAAATAGAATAGGGGTAATCTTATCCGGGAGGTGCAGAAACACACCAAGACACAGGGCTAAGCCAACGATCGATACCGATACAATATTAAAAGGGGTAAATTTTCGATGTTGGCGGATGATCATCTACAGGCGCTTTTTGCGAATACTATTTTTCCAGCTTTTTGATCCGTCTGTCTAAAAGAAACAAAAACACGCCTAACACGGCAAAAATGGTTAACAAAACAAGTACCACGACGTAGATTTTACCGGAGCTACGCAGGCCGGTAGCCATGTCAATCTCACTTTGCGCAAAGAGCGTTGTGTGGAACAAAAGAAGGAATATTGCGGCAATGCTATTTTTCATTGTTGTTTTTATTTGCGAGCGATGTGTTGTATAAATAACTAGTCGAGTTGGTTTTTCCGGTTTTCCAAGATGCGCAGTCTATAACGCAGAGTAAAGATCCAGACGCCAATTAGTATCCAACCCATTACGGATGTATAAAAGATAGGGCGCATTTGGCTGTTCATATCCAGATCGCGAAAGGTGCCGTTGCCGCCACTTCCCGGATGTAGAGAGTCCGTCATTTTCGGCAGGATGTAAAGCAGAACAACCATCACAGGAAAAGCAAATATGTTATACACGGCCGAAATTTTGGCTCGTTTCTGTTCTTCCTCTAACGCGTTGCGTAACACCAGATAGGCTAGGTACATCAACGTAGCGATCGCCGAGCCGTTTAACTGCGGATCATTGGGCCAAGGTTCGCCCCAGGTGATATTTGCCCAAAGCATGCCCGTTAAAAGTCCCATTGCACAAAAAACAATGCCCGTGTTAACGGCTTCAACCGCAACCAGATCGTGAGATGTTTTTCCTGAACTGAGGTACTTTATACTGTAAATAACGGAAACCAGGTAAAGCGTGATCATCGTAAACCACATCGGTACGTGGAAGTAAACATTTCGTATCGTTTCGTGAAGTATAGGCAATACAGGAACCGGTCCCAGCAATCCTGCGACAATGGCAGAGGCAACCATCACAAGTCCTAATATTTTCCACCAAGATTTTCTCATGTCCGAAATTTGAAAATTAATCACGCCAAAGGTAAGGAAATAACAACAAAGATATTGTAATCGTAATTACATTAATTGCCAAAAGAACGACGAGCTCTCCGCTGCTGATGCCTCGATCTAACCCCGTAAGCGCATTATTGGAGAGTTTAATAAGAACGATGAGCAGGGGGATGATAACAGGGAAACCTAGTACAGCCATGAGGGTGCTGTTATTGCCAGCCTTGGCACTGATTCCAGAAATCATCGTAAAAACCGAGGCGAAACTGATGCTGCCCAAAAGCACGGCGCATGTGAACAACAGCGGATCGCCTATAGGCTGCTTAAAGGTGACGGCATACACAGCGTAGGCGATGATGGAGAGCACCAGCATCACCAGGCTATTGTAAATAATTTTAGAAAGAATAACAGCTCTTGGGCTAACCAATGTGTGGTAATAAAGCTGCCGGTGTGGGCTTTCCTGCACGAAACTCCGGCTGATCGCGTTGATGCTTGCAAAGAGCAGGATAATCCAAAACAGTGCATTCCAAACGAAAGTATCTACAGATTTGAATGCTTGATAGCAAACAAATACTGTAGATACTACGTATAATAATATACCGTTGATGGCGTATTTCGAGCGCCATTCGAGGACGATATCTTTATAAACTAATGTTTTTATCTGCTGTAACGTGTTCATCGACTGTGCAAAGATACGAATACTTCACGTCGAAAACGGGTAGGCAGACCAAAATCAGCACTTAGGCTTTGTTGATTTCTGATTTTGCTTCCGCAATAACATCATCCGCTTTATTACCCGCTTGGTTTGCAGCTTCAGATGCTCGGCTTGACCATTGTTGTGCTTTTTCTGACGCAGAATCCAACGCTTGTTTACCTGCTTCTTTCGCCTTATCTTTGAAGTTTTCCAAATCTGCTTTTGCTGATTTAGCTAACTTAGCTGCACGCTTAGCTTCTTTTTTAGAAAGATCTTTGATTGATTTTGTCAAGCTTTTTACGCCTTCATTAGCACGGTCAAGCTGACGTTTTCCGTCTTCCGTACCCAATAAATAATATGCAGCGGTTCCAACTGCCAAACCTAAAAGTGCGAAAGCAACTAATCCGTTCTTATTTTTTTCCATGATACATCATTTTTTATAATTTCTATAACCTGTTTTGTATAGAAAAACAAGTGTATCCTGAAAAGGTTTTACTAAATATATATTTAACAGATTTTTAACGAATAATTTTTTTGGCAGACTGCAGCGAGTATAGATGATGATAAAGTCCGCTGCCCTTCGACATCAGCTCGACGTGGTTGCCGATTTCGGTCACGCATCCGTTTTCCACCACCGCGATTTGATCGGCATCTTTTATCGTGCTTAAACGGTGCGCGATGATGATGGACGTACGATCACGCATCAGCTCTTCCAAAGCCAGCTGCACAAGGCGTTCGGATTCCGAATCCAACGAGGAAGTTGCCTCGTCTAATATAAGAATAGCAGGATCCTTCAACAGTGCGCGCGCGATAGCGATTCGCTGGCGCTGCCCGCCAGATAGCTTTACACCGCGTTCACCCACCAGTGTGTCATAGCCCTGCGGAAATGCCATAATGAAATCGTGCGCGTTAGCCCGTTTGGAGGCTTCAATGATCTCTTCGGCATCAGCGTCGAGGCGACCATAGCCTATGTTTTCGCGGATAGTGCCGCCAAAAAGTAGCACGTCTTGCGGAACAATAGCCACTTGATTGCGAATGTCGGTAAGTGAAAATTGGCTCGCGTCTCGGCCGTCGTATGCAATTTTGCCGGCGGAGGCCTTATAAAACTGTAATATGAGCGATGCAATGGTGGATTTTCCGGCACCGCTAGGGCCCACAAGCGCCAACTTCTTCCCAGCATTTACGTGAAACGAGATGTCTTTCAATATGGTGCTGTCGGGGCGAGACGGATACGTGAAGCCCACATGGTTGAATGTCAAGGCACCATAAATTTTATGATCTATTTCTTTGTTACGGTCGGAAATATCAATAGCCTCCTTTTCCTCATCCAAAATCTCGAGCACCCGCTCGCTAGCCCCTAAAGAGCGTTGGATGTTTGCATACAATTCGGGAAAGCTACCCATAGATCCAGCCACAAACATGGAGTAAAGGATGTATGTCGTAAGATCGCCCACGGTAATTTCGTGTAGGGCGACGAGCGAAGCTCCATACCAAATAACGGCGATAACAGCGCCGAAAATGCAAAAGATAATGAAAGATGCAAACATTCCGCGGTAGGTGGCGCCCCGAACCGCCAGACCAACAACGGCGTCGAGCTTGCCGGCATAGCGCTTGGTTTCATAGTATTCATTAACAAATGCTTTCACGTTGCTAATTCCTAGTAACGTCTCCTGCACAATGCTATTGGAATCGGCAAGCTGGTCTTGCGCTTGTCTGGATAGGTTACGAATGAAACGCCCGAAAAATATAGCTGCCACCACGATGATCGGTAAAATACACAAGTTCATCAAGGCTAGTTTGGGTGATACAAAAACCAACAAGCATACGCCAAAAGATAGACTGATGCTTTGACGTAAAATTTCTGCCAACGTGGTCGTTAGCGTATCTTGTATTTGTGCCAAATCGGCGGATAAGCGGCTGTTCAATTCGCCCACTCGACGGTTAGAAAAAAATTCGATAGGTAAAGTAATGAGCTTATGGTAGGTGTCTTTACGGATGTTTGACAGCGCTTTTTCCGCAATTTCGACGAAAAGCCGAATACGACCAAAAGAAACAATGGATTGGAAAAGCAAGATCACCATAGATATGGCGCCAATGTACAGCACCTCTGCTGGTAACCAGGGGTACGTTTGTCGGCCCTGTGCAGCATCAATCATGGCGCCTAAAAGAGCAGGGAAGGTTAGCATCGTTAAGCTTGATAAGGTCAAGAAAACCATTCCCAACACAAATTTGCCACGATAGGGACGGAGGTACGAGAAAATTTTTGAAGCTTTTTTCAGTAAATCTTTGTTTAGCTTGGGTTTGGGTAAATCTTCCGACTGGGTATTCCCACTGTTCAATCGCGCTCTGGCCATCCTTTACTTTAATTTTGCCAACAAAAATACGGTATTCTTCATCTCGGCTTATCAGTGTTGCGTCAAATTTTTGTGCTTAACTCGTCGCTGGTAGAGGGAATAGATAACAACGGCGAGGACCCCAATAATGGCGATCAAAAGGTAGACAAGAAAGTTGCTTTGTTGATCATTTTGATCCAGCGTGCCCACCTGTTGGCGGAGCTTGTCGTTTTCGTCTTGCAGCTTGGTGATCGTTTTCATGTAGGCCGATACTTGCTTGTCATATTCATTCGCTAGCGCGGCGTGCCTATTGCTTTCGTAATCCTTCAAGTCGAGCAAACGTTTAGTCTCAACAAAGATGTTGTTGTCGGTGATCACGATTTCCTTGAGGATATCGATAGACTTCTGCATATCTTTCTTCGTTTTGAAGATTCCGAAGATTCCGGTTTTTTTGGTGATGCTCTCGTCATACGCTCCAAACCTAGCGCTTCGTTGATCTAACAGCTGGTTGACACGTAGCCGCTGTTGCTCATAATTAACGGAGTCACTGTCGTTTTGTGCAAACAGCGAAAGCGCGGAAAACTGCAAAACAAATACAACTAATAACGGTGCTATTCTTTTCATTTTCGTTTTTGAATTATATCTTCTAAAGACCAGTTGGCTTACGGCTTCAGAAAAAGATTAACGACGTTGATTGTCCAAAAACTCAATCATGATGATTTCATCTTGATGTAAGCCCAGTAGCCGGCTGGCGTGCCCTTTGTTTATGGCTATTTCCAGGAAATTACTAATGCCAAACAGGCAGAGCTTTTCACCTTCTGGCACCTCGTTGTAGTGCCAGCTTAAGCGGTTTATTGTTTCATTTCGTTTAAAGTGAAGTTTAAAACCGCGCCCGTTTTGCACATCATTGAACAGTTCTTTACTGATATTGCTGATTACATTGCCGAAAGAGTCAATATAAGAAACATGCCCTTTGATTGTACTGTGATCGACCAATGGCTGTATCATCACTTTCTTTAACGGTTTTTCAATAGGCTGCCCTATCGCGGATAGCTCGCCGCCTTTAGCAATGTGGCATGCCGCCTTCGTTAAGATGTCTGCCAACGGGAAATGAAGGTAGCGAAGATCTTGCATAATATCAATCTCAAAAAGTTCCTCCGGATCTTTATCGCCCAGGATGATCGAGAATATGCCGTTGTCAGCACCAACAAAGAAGTGATTTTCGAATTTCATCATGGTATAGTGTGCGCCCTCCTGAAAGACCGTGTCAATGCCGATAAGGTGTACGGTGCCATTTGGAAAATAATGGAAGGCATTTCGCAAGACGACAGCAGCGCGCTGAATATCGAAAGAAGGAATCTCATGTGTGATATCCACCAAGCGTACATCGGGTAATTGCGATATAATGCTGCCTTTCAAGGCTGCTTGATAGAAGTCGCGATGTCCAAGATCTGTTGTTAGCGTTATTACTCCCATAGTGTACCTCTTCAAGATACTAAAAAGTTAAAGAAAAATGGTGAATGCCTTTCTGCCAAAAAAGGGACTACAAAAGTAATAAAAGAAAGTGCAATAAAGTTTTTTAAGATTGTAAATTGTCCTTTTTTTCGCACCTCAGGCGAATAGATGATAATAGTTTGTATTTTTGGTGTATTAACATGTTTCGTAACAGCTGATTATAAAAAGTTGGATGTAGATGTTGCGCGATTACCGTGAAAAACAGTTATATTTATTACAGATATTTAAAACGAACTACATTTGAACGAGGTATTGATACAATTGGATGACGTCAATCTGATGACGTTATGGGGCGCCCAAAATGAGCACTTTGAATTGGTTAAGAAAGGTTTTCCAAAACTTCGCTTGGTCGCTCGGGGAAATGAACTGAAAGTGTTGGGGGAGGAGTCTGAACAGGTTCGCTTCAAGGAAGTGTTTCAACGTATTCTGAACCATATCGAACAATTCCAATCTTTAAATTCCAACGCATTGGAAGACTTAGTTGGTGTTGTTCACGGTAAACCCGATAAAAAGGATGTAGTGGAACCTACAGGTTTTCGCGGCGAGCCGATTGTATATGGACCCAATGGGTTGATCGTTCGGGCGCGCACGGCAAACCAACGCCGTATGGTGGATAGTATCATCAAAAATGATATCCTTTTTGCGATAGGCCCTGCCGGTACCGGAAAGACCTACACCGCTGTGGCGCTAGCGGTACGCGCCTTGCGTAATAAAGAAATAAAACGTATTATTTTAACACGGCCTGCAGTAGAAGCAGGCGAGAATCTAGGCTTTTTACCCGGCGACCTGAAAGAAAAAGTTGATCCTTATCTACGGCCGCTGTATGATGCGCTGGATGATATGATTCCTGCTGACAAGCTTAAAGACTATCTGGAGCGCCGGGTGATCGAAGTAGCGCCGCTGGCCTTTATGCGTGGCCGGACTTTGGATAACTGTTTTGTGATTTTAGATGAGGCGCAAAATGCCACTGACATGCAGCTGAAAATGTTTTTGACACGTATGGGGCCAACAGCAAAATTTATAGTAACCGGTGATTTGACGCAAATCGATTTGCCGAAAAAAACACAATCAGGCCTGGCGACAGCCGTAAAGCTACTGGATAGTATCGAAGGGATTGAGATCATTCATTTAAGCGGAGCAGACGTGGTTAGGCACAAACTAGTAAGACGAATTCTAGAAGCTTACGGGGATATTTAAGAAATCATGAAACGTGCATCGCACGAGTACATATGAATGCAATAAACGAGACAAATTTTAATTTTGAAGGGCAAACTGCCTTTTACAGAGGGAAGGTTCGTGATGTATATACCATTGCGGATGAGTATTTAGTGATGGTTGCGTCGGATCGTATATCGGCCTTTGACGTCGTTCTTCCAAGAGCTATTCCATACAAAGGGCAAGTGCTGAATCAGATCGCTGCCAAATTTTTAGAGGCTACGGCCGATATTTTGCCGAACTGGGTGGTGTCCGTGCCTGATCCTAGTGTAACGATCGGGAAGAAATGCGAGCCATTTAAAGTAGAGATGGTTATTCGTGGATACTTAGCCGGGCATGCATGGCGTACTTACAGAGAAGGTGGTAGGGAGCTTTGCGGTGTTTTATTGCCAGAAGGCCTACGCGAAAACGACAAGCTGCCTGAACCGATAATCACGCCGACGACGAAAGCAGCGGTAGGACATGACGAAGACATCTCACGCGAAGAAATAATTGCACAAGGGATTGTGAGCGAGGACGATTATGTACAATTGGAAGCTTACACGCAGGCACTTTTTAAGCGGGGTACGGAAATAGCTGCTCAACGCGGCTTAATTTTAGTGGACACAAAGTATGAATTTGGTAAAAAGGATGGCGAGATCTGTTTGATGGATGAAATACATACACCGGACTCTTCCCGTTACTTCTATGCAGAGGGTTACGAAGAAAGGCAAGAACAGGCAAAGCCGCAAAAGCAGTTATCAAAGGAATTTGTTCGTCAGTGGTTGATTGAAAATGGTTTCCAAGGCAAAGACGGGCAGCATATCCCAGAGATGACCGATGACATTGTTCATTCGATCTCGGAAAGGTATATCGAGCTTTACGAGCATATTGCCGGTGAGAAATTTATCTATCCGGAAGCGGGTGAAGTTCTGTCGCGCGTGGAGAACAACGTGCAGCAAGCCTTGCAGGAGATTGTTTAACACGAAGGTCTCCAGTAGACCAAAATATAGTAGAAGAAGCGTCTAAAAGCAATACCTGAAAATCATTGCGGGAAGGAGGGACGACGTCTGCGTAGGAAACCAATCTTCATGTTTGAGAGTGCAGATTCGTGTTTTGGTCCTTCAAGCTCACGCTTAGCGCTGTGAGTTGCAGTACCTTAGAAGCTGTCTTCGGCAGTCGTCAATCGCCATCACCGTGAGGCTTTTTCCGTATTTAAACGTCCTTTTAGACGACTTCTAACCTTTGTTATCGTGTTTTCACGATGGTTGAAAACACAGGTCTTATAAAAATTAGATATATATGAAGTTCACAGTTGACAAACACGAACGTTATGTCGTTATCGAACCGTTAACAGACTTTCTTAACGGTGAGGCGGCAGCAAACTTAAAAGGGGAGTTTATGCTTCGCAATACGGGCGGGCAACGCAATATTGTACTCAACCTTTGCCATGTGCAAGACGCCGACGAAGATGGTATCCGGATGGGGCTACTTGCGCGGAGGTTGTGCAAGGCGTCTGGCGGGCTGTTTATCCTAACGGGATTAAACAAGCGACTCACGGACTTGTTGAAGATCACAAACCTGGAAGGGTATTTTAAAACAGCGTCTTCCGTTGCGAAGGCTGAAGACATGATTTTCGGTAACGAAATCAGATTAGATTTAAGGGGAGAATAGCTATGGTGAGATTTGAAGTTTTGATTTTGGGCAATAGCTCGGCAACACCTATGTACGGTCGCCATCCAACGTCCCAAATTCTCAATTTCAACGAACAGCTGTTTTTGATTGATTGTGGTGAAGGCACACAGATGCAATTGTTCCGCTATGGCATTCGCAGCACCAGGATTAGCCATATCTTCATCAGCCATCTGCATGGCGATCATTATCTAGGACTGGTAGGGCTTTTGTCGTCTCAACATTTGATGGGCCGCCAAGCTGATCTGCATCTGTTTGGTCCCGCTCCCTTAAAGGAGATTCTGGATTTGCAATTTAAGCATTCGGATACACGATTGCGGTACAACCTTATTTTCCATCCGACGAACCCTGGTGAAAGGGCAGTTATTTTAGATCTTCCAAGCCTAAAAGTAAGCACTTTTCCGCTGCAGCACCGCATAGCATGTACCGGATTTCGGTTTGACGAAGGCAAAAGACCGGCTACGCTAAACGTCGAAGAGGTGGAAAAGCAGAAGGTGCCAACCGCTTTTTTGAAGCTTCTGAAAAGGGGTGTCGACTGTGTAGATAAAAAAGGGGTGGTCTATAAAGCTGCTGATCTCACGCTACCCGGAGATAAACCGCGTAGCTATGCCTATTGTTCGGATACCGTTATGAGCGATGCTTACTTCGACGCGATACGCGATGTAAACCTTCTTTACCATGAATCGACTTTTCTGCATGATATGGTAGACCGCGCCAAAGAAACTTTTCACACCACAAGCAAGGAGGCTGCAGAAGTGGCAAAAGAAGTTCATGCGCAGCGACTCCTTTTAGGGCATTATTCGGCACGCTATAGAGATTTGCAGCCCTTGCTGGACGAAAGCCAAGCAATTTTTCCCAATACGGCCCTCTCGGAAGAAGGAAAATGGTTTACGGTGTAATGTTCAGCGTACTGTGCTGACCCTTTTCCTGATAGCTCTATTTTATTGCGCTACCGAACGTCAGGCGTGGGGGTACTTCGTCGATGCGTGATCATCAAAATCTGGGAAACAGTCAAAATAAAACCCATGCTCCTTATTGTAGGATATTAGTTACATAATAAACTGGAAAATTTAGTTTTTCGTCAGCATAATAATTTTGTAGACCTGAACAAATTATCTAAGTTTACACGCTCAACAAAACAATTATGAAAGAGTCTTTCAACCTGGACGCTCTACTGAGGGATAATATTCGGAAATTAGTGCCCTATTCATCCGCACGCGATGAATTTCAAGGGGAGGCATCTGTTTTATTGGATGCTAATGAAAATGCTTTTGGGTCGCCGTACTCGAAAAACTATAACCGCTATCCGGATCCGCTCCAACATCATTTGAAAGAAAAACTTTACCAGATAAAAGGCGTGCCGGCCGAGCACACCTTTTTAGGAAATGGCAGCGACGAGGCTATTGATATTTTGTTTCGTGCTTTCTGCGAGCCAGGCCGCGATAATGTGATCTTGGTGCCGCCGACATATGGTATGTATGAGGTATCTGCTAATATCAATAACGTCGCTTATAAGAAAGTAAATTTAACGCCGTCCTATCAACTGGATCTGGATGGTATCGCTGCCGCAATTGATGCACATACCAAATTGATATTTATCTGTTCACCAAATAATCCAACAGGCAATAGCATCAATCGGCAGGATATTGAAACGATACTGGTAAACTTTGACGGTATTGTGGTGATTGATGAAGCGTATATCAACTTCTCGAAACAGCCATCCTTCGCACAGGCGCTTCACGAATTCCCTAACATGGTGGTTTTACAGACGCTGTCGAAAGCTTGGGGACTTGCTGCCTTGCGTCTTGGTATGGCATTCGCCAGCAAAGACATTATCACGGTTTTTAACAAAATAAAGCCACCTTACAACATCAACCAGGCGACGCAGGAGATTGTTCTCGAAGCCTTATCAGGCATAGAGCAGGTAAATGGTTGGATCAAGAATATTGTCGTGGAACGTGATGAGCTTTCAGCGTTGTTGGCCGAGCTGCCGCAGGTTGAGCATGTTACGCCTTCCGACGCGAATTTTATTTTGGTAAAATTGCAAGAGCCGCGCCAGCTCTATACTTATCTGGTGGATCGCGGGATTATTGTGCGCGATCGCTCGAAAGTGGAGCTTTGTGAAGGCTGTTTACGTTTTACAATAGGCACACCCAATGAAAATGCGCTGCTATACCAATCTGTTTGTGCATTTTACAACAATACTGTAGATTAAAAAAATAAGGCCCTCCTTGCATAGAAGAGGGCCGTTTAATACCCGATAACTTGTATGTCTGAATTATTAAAACGCGTGTTATTTATCGATCGAGATGGTACCTTGATTACGGAGCCAGAAGACGAGCAGATTGATTCTTTTGCGAAACTAAAGTTCTATCCCGGCGCGCTGCAGTACCTTCCACGGATTGCAAAAGAGTTGGATTTTGAGCTTATTCTTGTTTCTAATCAAGATGGTTTAGGAACAGATTCTCATCCGGAAGCCAACTTTTGGCCTGTGCACAACTTTATCGTTGATACCTTTGCTGGCGAGGGTGTGATATTTGCCAAAGAACATATCGACCGAACTTTTCCACATGAAAATGCATTGACACGTAAGCCCGGTGTTGGAATGTTGCAGGAATACTTTAACGTCGAGCGTTATAACTTGGCCGAATCATTTGTTATTGGCGATCGTTTGAATGACGTCAAGTTGGCCGAAAACCTTGGCGCGCGCGCCATATGGTTGCGTAATAATGACGCGTTGGGAAAAGCAGAGAATTTGATACACAATGCAGATGTGGTGGCTCTGGAGAGTGGCGATTGGAAATCGATTTATGAGTTTTTGAAGCTAAAAACGCGAACAGGCGAGCATCGGCGGAAGACAAACGAAACCGATATCTTTATCGAACTGAACTTGGACGGTTCTGGTAAATCGTCTATAGACACGGGGTTGCCGTTTTTTGATCATATGTTGGATCAGATTGCAAGACACGGTGCCATCGATCTGACCGTGAAAGCCAAGGGCGACCTGCATATCGATGAACACCATACCATTGAAGATACAGGCATCGCGCTTGGTGAAATATTTCTGCAGGTTCTTGGTGACAAGCGAGGTATTGAACGCTATGCATATACATTGCCGATGGACGACTGCTTAGCTCAGGTGGCCATAGACTTTGGTGGCAGAAATTGGATCGTGTGGGATGCGACATTTAATAGGGAAAAGATAGGTGATATGCCTACCGAGATGTTTTTTCATTTCTTTAAATCCTTTTCCGACGCTTCAAAGTCCAATCTCAATATTAAAGCCGAAGGCGATAATGAACACCATAAGATCGAAGCAATTTTCAAAGCATTCGCCAAATCTATAAAAAAGGCCGTGCGGCGAGATGCAGAGAATATGCAGTTGCCTAGTACAAAAGGTGTTCTGTAATTTTGGTATGATATATGACCATATTGCCATTTATAAAGGTTACAAAGATAACGGGTTGAAAGGTGTAAGGATGATATGGTTAGCGTATAGGCACTAAAAAAATAAATACGCTACACGCTATATTTACTACGCTATACCCAGTACGAACAACATGATAGGAATAGTCAATTACGGCGCCGGGAATATATTTTCTTTGACGGCAGCTTTAGATCGCGTAGGGCTGCTTTACGGAATGATCAATGAAGCGCAGGATTTCCAGAAGTATGATCACATCATCATTCCGGGAGTAGGGCACGCGGGGGCGGCGATGCAAAAACTAAAAGAGTCTGGCCTTGTGGAGCATATTGTGGCGCTCAAGAAGCCAGTTTTAGGGATTTGTGTGGGAATGCAACTACTAACGGCTTATTCGGAGGAGGGAAATGCGGATCTACTCAATCTTATTCCCTTGAATACATTGCATTTTGACAAGCGTATGGAAGAGAAAGTTCCTCATATGGGGTGGAATAGTATCTCGCCTAACGGTAATAGTGCGTTATTTCATCATATTCCCGATGGAAGTTACGTGTATTTCGTTCATTCTTACTTTATTGAGTCAGACCCTGTATTTTCGGCTGCACATTGTCAATATGGGATCGATTTTTCAGCCGCGATACAGCGAGATAACTTTTTTGGCGTGCAGTTTCACCCGGAGAAATCTGGAAAAGTGGGCGAGCAATTGCTCTTAAATTTTGCTAAGCTGTAGGTATATGGTTGTTTTTTAATATCTTTAGAAGCTGTATTTCAATTTGAAAAGGAGCCTTTGTTATTTACATTTTTTAATTTTAATTTTTGAGTCTTAAGTTGTAATGCCCGTAAGACATCACTTTATTAGTTTTTGACGTATTACTTCTGACTTTTCAATTTTTACTTGTTTAGATTTTTAACTTACTACTTAACTATGTATATCATACCTGCAATTGATGTTTTGGACAAGAAGGTTGTCCGTTTAAGAGAAGGTAATTATGACGATGTCACCACGTATGAAATTTCGTTGGAAGAGCAGATCGAGAAATACCACGCCAACGGTACCGAAATTGTACATATCATTGATTTGAATGGCGCAAAGGGAGACTTTAGTAACCAAGAATACCTCTTTGAAATCATTCAGAAGACAGATATGAAGGTGCAGTATGGCGGTGGTGTACGGAGCATAGATAAGGTAAAAGAGCTTGTCGACGCGGGTATCTACCGGGTTATCGTTGGTACACAAGCTATTACCAATCCTACATTTTTAGAAGATCTGAGCAAACTCAACGAAGGCCGTGTAAAATACGCTGATCACATTGTTATAGCCATTGACGTGCTGGATGAAGTCATAAAATATTCGGGATGGTTAGAAAGTTCTCCTATCAAGCTCATCGAATACATTGATAAGTGCTTAGCATTAGGATTTTTCCGTTTTTTATGTACTGACATTAGCAAAGACGGGAAATTGGGCGGTGCCGGTGTAGAGCTTTACCAAAAACTATTGGATCATTCTCCTATCATTAAATTGATTGGGTCTGGTGGAATTAGCTCTATGGATGATATCCGTGTATTGAATGATCTGGGCAGAATGGAATCTTGCGTGGTCGGAAAAGCGATTTATGAAAATAAGATCACAATAGAGGAAATTAAGGACTGGAACCTGAAATCGCTCATTAACTTTTAATATGTTAGCTAAGCGCATCATCCCCTGCCTTGATGTCAAAGATGGACGAACGGTAAAGGGGGTAAATTTTGTCGATCTACGTGATGCTGGTGATCCTGTGGAACTCGCATGGGAATATTCCCAGCAAGGGGCAGATGAGCTCGTCTTTTTAGACATAACGGCGACCCATGAAAAGCGTAAAACGACAATAGAACTTGTTAAGTCTGTTGCCCGTCAGGTCAATATTCCGTTTACAATAGGCGGCGGTATTAACGAGCTTAGGGATGCAGAAATCCTGCTAAATGCCGGCGCAGATAAGATTTCGATAAATTCTGCTGCGGTAAGACGACCCGAGCTGATAAACGAGCTGGCTAACGCCTTCGGTAGGCAGTTTGTTGTGATTGCCGTAGACACTCGCTATGTAGAGGGAGGAAATTTTGTGCATTTACGCGGTGGACGCGATAAAACGGATATCGATACATCGGAATGGATAGTAGAGGCTCAGGATCGGGGCGCTGGTGAAATTTTGCTCACTTCTATGGATCATGATGGAACGAAAAATGGCTTTGATAATGGTTTTTTAAAAGCCATTAACGAGCGTATTCATATCCCGTTGATCGCATCTGGCGGTGCAGGCAACGTACAACATTTTATAGACACATTTAAACAAGCGAATGTGGATGCTGCACTCGCCGCCTCCGTTTTTCACTATGGCGAGATCTTGATTCCCGATTTGAAAGAAGCCTTGCATAACGAAGGAATAGTCGTCAGATAACGTAGTTTGGAGTTATGTACCTTGATATGGTTTTTAACTTTTAACTTTTAACTTTTGAATTTTCACTTTTGAATTTTTACTTTTTACTTTTGAATTTTCACTTTTGAATTTTTACTTTTTACTTTTGAATTTTTAACATGCTAGATTTTGAAAAGGGAGACGGTTTAGTTCCCGTAATTATTCAGGATAGCCAAACATTGGAGGTACTGATGCTTGGTTACATGAACGAAGAGGCGTGGGAAAAAACCCAAAGGGAAGGGCGCGTAACGTTTTACTCCCGAAGCAAAAACCGGTTGTGGACCAAGGGGGAAGAGAGCGGTAATTTCCTGTCGCTTGTATCCTTCCATATCGATTGCGACCAAGATACCCTCCTGCTGAAAGTACAGCCCGCTGGCCCAACCTGCCATACAGGAGCCCGTAGTTGTTTTCAAACCGACTACAATCAAAACTTTATTTTGGAGCTAGAGCGCATCGTCCAGAAGCGCTACGACGTCCCTCAGGACTCATCTTATGTGAACAGTTTACGCAATAAAGGAATCAATAAAATCGCGCAAAAAGTGGGCGAAGAGGCTGTCGAGACGGTCATAGCTGCGCTTGCAGAAACGGAGCACGACTTTATCAATGAATCTTCTGATCTGCTCTTTCATTTAATCGTATTGATACGAGAAAAGGGCCTTGACTTAAATACCTTAGCAAAAAATCTGGAAAGCCGACATCAATAGCTTTCTAATGACATAAAACCTCTTGAAGTGCTGTATATTTGTGCAGCACTTTTTTTATGTATACACTAGATATCTCTTTAAAAACAACGTTACCTGGGCATCAAAATCCCATTTTCGCACTCGCCGCAGGGTTAGATGGCTCCAGCATTTTCAGCGCAGGAAATGACAAGGGTGTTGTCGAGTGGGACTTGAAAACAGGGACGTTTAAGCGTATTGTGTCCGCGGTTCCTGCGTCGGTATACTGCTTACATTTGATTCCTGAATTATCGATGTTGCTGGTGGGGATGCGTAATGGTGAGCTTTGGTGTGTGGATGTGGCTAAACAACAGCTTGTCAAAAAACTGACCGTGGAAAGAGGTGCTGTATTCGCTGTGCAGACCTTGGCCGAGAAGCGTGAAATTGTCGCCATTGGCGAAGAGGGTGTGGCTTATGTGTGGTCGATGGATAGCTTTGATCTGCTATACCGTTTTCGCGTGTCTTCGACAACGGTACGGACCATACAACCGTACCCCAGCGCCAAACAACTCGTATTCGGCGATAAAGATGGATATATCTATTTATATGATCTCGCGGATTTCAAGGAAATTGAAAAGCGGAAAGTTCATACCATGCCGGTGACCGCTTTGGCGGTTACTGATCTGCACTTGTATTCTGGGGGGCGGGATGCAAAGTTATATCAGCTGCAAAAGAAAGATCTTAGTGAAGTGCGGGAGTTAACGCCGCATTTGTTTACGGTGTATAGCATCTTGCCGCACCCACATTTACCTGTCATTGCGACGGTAAGTCGCGACAAGTCAATAAAAATTTGGGACAGTGCCACGCTTGCCCTACTAAAAAATATTAGTTTGGACAGAGGCTATGATAGCCATCGGCTTTCTATTAATACGGCCATATGGCATGGAGACCAACTGGTCACAGCTGGAGATGATAAATTGATTAAGATCTGGGATGTCTCGTTAGTTAGTAGGTAGTTGCCAGGACACGGCCGTACTTTTGAGGGGCAAAAGTACGCAAAACCCCGTCGCTTGAAACCTTTGCAAGGAGGGGAAGTACTTTGGTAATTGTCTACATACTGCAAAGCTTTCGATGCGACATATCGCTTAATAGGGGGTAGGTGCATTTGTTTTGAGCTCAATGTAGATCCTTACTACGCATCACTCATTACCCAATACTCACTACGCACTACACA
The DNA here is from genome assembly GCF_004364125.1 of Sphingobacterium paludis. GTDB lineage: Bacteria > Bacteroidota > Bacteroidia > Sphingobacteriales > Sphingobacteriaceae > Sphingobacterium > Sphingobacterium paludis. The sequence continues at coordinate 93,750 of NZ_SNZV01000002.1, forward strand.
TTACCCAATACTCACTACGCATCACTCATTACCCAATACTCACTACGCACTACACATTACCCACTACCAATTTAGCGATTTCCTCAAGGTAATATTGATCTACTTCATCAAAATAATTGATATGCTCGCTGTCAACGTCTAATACAGCTATGCAATGCATATCCTTAAAAACCGGAACCACAATTTCCGATTTGGAGAGCGAGCTACAGGCTATATGACCGGGAAAAGCATCCACATCGGGAACGATAATGGTTTCTTGACGCTCCCAAGCGGTGCCACAGACACCTTTTCCATAGCCTATGCGTGTACAGGCGACAGGGCCTTGAAAGGGGCCCAAAACAAGTTGCTCTGCTTTGACGATGTAAAAGCCCACCCACCAAAATTTAAATTGTTCGTTAAGAGCAGCAGCGACATTGGCCATATTCGCAATGAGATCATCCTCTCCCGCTAGTAATGCACGAATCTGTTTGGTCAACAGCTCGTACTGTTCTTTTTTCGTACCTGTTCCAATCGTTAAATCTTCAGCCATGTCATGTGAATTTATTGTAGACAAAAATAAGCGTATGCCAGTGAATGCGTGTCATCGGCCGGTTAAGTTGTTTCAAAAACGGCTCCAACTCGATAGCGCCAAGGAAAATGTAGACTAAAAATCCTAAAGACGTTTCAACGCAGCTTTGATTAAAGCTTCTACCGTCAGGGTAGGTTCTGCCCCAATTAAGCTGTTTAAGACTTTTTCAGCTTGTGGTTTTCCAAAACCAAGCATCACCAAGGCCGTAAGGGCTTCTTCCGTAATGGACAATTTTGCTGCTGGAAGCGGAATCAATGCATCAGGACCTTGTTTTTTCAATTTATCCTGAAGTTCCAAAATTACACGTTGTGCCGATTTGGGGCCAATACCTTTTATTTTTTGGATTACCTGTACCTGCCCGTTAATAATAGCAGCTTGTATTTCTTCAGGAGAAATCGACGATAGCATCATTCTTCCCGTATTGGGACCGATACCAGATACCGAAATCAGGTGATTGAACAATTGACGTTCGCCTTCTGTCGCAAAACCATAAAGCGTGTGCGCATCTTCTCGTACCTGAAAAGAAATATATAACTTGCAGTTTTCCAGATCTTTGACCTGTGAAAACGTGGTTAGTGATATATGGACATGGTACCCTACCCCTGCAACATCCAAAATAACATGTGTAGGTGCTTTAAACACTAACTTTCCACTGAGATAATCGTACATAAGAATTGAAAAGTAAAAAGTAAAAATTAAACAGTAAAGTCAAAAGTCAAAATTGAAAAGTAAGAAGTGAAAATAGAAAAGTCAAAATTGCAGATTTTGAAGTAACGCATTCAAAACTGCTTTGGGGTGTTGCTTCTTATAGCTACCGGTGTTGTCTAAAAAAGATACATCTTTGATAACACGTCATTGCGAGGAAGTATGACGAAGCAATCTATACGTTTAAAACGTATGGCTGCTTCGTCATCGTTCATCTTTTCGCCTTGATGTTGCCATCTTGCGATCTAGCGTAGTACTTTTCGCGATACTTTTAAAGGCGATTAGTTTGTGTTTTTTTCGTGCTCTTGAACATCGACAACGGCGATAGTCACCATGTTAACGATTTCGCGTACGGAGCTATCCAATTGCAACACGTGTACAGGCTTGTTCATCCCTAATAGGATCGGACCTACCGCTTCTGCATTGCCAACCTCCTGCAACAGTTTATAAGCAATGTTGCCCGACTCCAAGTTAGGGAACACAAGCGTATTTGCCGCCTCACCATTTAATACGCTGAACGGGAAGTTTGCGTTTAATAGTTCGCTATTCAGGGCAAAGTTCGCTTGAATATCGCCATCTACGATGATATCTGGAGCCTTTTCGCGAAGAATTTTTGCTGTCTCCCGTACCTTTGTAGCGACCCGGCCATCGTTGGAGCCAAAGTTCGAATACGATAACAAAGCAATTCTTGGTTTAATATTAAATCTTTTGATAGCATCTTCCAATAGCAACGTGATTTCGGCCAACTCCTGTGGATTTGGGTCTTCGTTTACTGTAGTATCACCGAAGAATATTGGCCCTTTCGAGGTCAACATCATGTACATGCCCGCTACGCGGCTATTAGGTTTTGCTCCGATAACCTGCAAAGCAGGTTTGATCGTTGCTCCATAATTTCTTGTTAATCCAGAAATCAAGGTATCAGCTTCACCAAACTGCACCATCGATGCGGCAAAGTAATTGCGATTGACTAGTAGTTTTTTAGCATCTTTTTCCGAAATCCCTCTGCGCTGCCTTTTTTTGTATAGGTGTTGTGCAAATTTGTTAAAGCGCTCTGTTTCTGTCTCTTCATTCGGATCGATGACAGGCACTCCGGCAAGTTCGAAGTCATATTCCTGGATCAGACTCTCTATTTTTTGCTTGTTGCCCAACAATATGGGGAATGCAATTTTTTCCTCTTTAACGATTTGTGCAGCGCGTAAAGTTTTGTAGTTATCCGCTTCCGCAAAAACGACTCTTTTTGGGTTTAGTTTAGCCTTGGTCGTCAAGTTGCGCATAATACCGTCATCCTTGCCTAAGCGCTTACGCAGCTCATCTCTATATTTATCCCAGTCGGTGATTTCGACACGGGCAACGCCTGAGGCGATGGCTGCTTTAGCAACCGCTACGGACACTTCAGTAATTAACCGAGGGTCTGTTGGCTTTGGTATAATGTAATCGGGGCCAAATTTTAGATTGCTGGTGTCGTAAGCCTGATTTACCTCTTCCGGGACAGGTTGTTTTGCCAATGCTGCCAATGCCTTTACCGCAGCAATTTTCATGTCTTCATTGATTCCCGTTGCACGGACGTCTAGTGCGCCGCGGAAGATATAGGGGAAGCCTAACACATTGTTGACCTGATTTGGAAAGTCAGAACGACCCGTACCCATGATGACATCATCCCGTGTTTCTAAAGCGAGGTCATAGGCGATCTCTGGATTAGGGTTTGCCATGGCCAAAACGATAGGGCGTGGATTCATGGATAGCAACATATCCGGTGTCAATACATCGGCCGCCGATAGTCCAATAAATACGTCGGAGCCTTTAACAGCGTCTTCCAACGTATGGATGTCACGGTCTGTCGCAAACTCTGCTTTAGATTTATCCAAGTTTTCGCGATCTCTGCGGATAACGCCTTTACTGTCAAGCATGACGATATTTTCTTTTTTCGCGCCCACAGAAATATACATGCCCGTGCAGGAAATAGCAGCAGCACCAGCGCCATTGACAACAATTTTGATTTCACTGATGTCTTTGCCGATCAATTCACAGGCATTGATCAATGCCGCACCGGAGATGATGGCTGTGCCGTGTTGATCGTCGTGCATAACCGGTATGTTCATCTCCGCTTTCAAACGTCTTTCTATTTCAAAACACTCCGGGGCTTTAATATCTTCTAAGTTTACGCCACCAAAAGTAGGCTCTAAAGCTTTCACGATATTAACAAATTCGTCCACATTCTTAGTGTCTAGTTCAATGTCGAATACGTCAATATCTGCGAAGATTTTAAATAGCAGACCTTTACCTTCCATCACGGGCTTACCCGCCTGCGCGCCGATATCTCCCAATCCAAGTACCGCCGTACCATTACTGATTACGGCGACCAAATTGCCTTTCGACGTATATTTGTAAGCATCCTCTGGATTCTCGGCAATGGCCAGACACGGCTCGGCTACTCCGGGGGAATACGCTAATGATAAATCCCGCTGCGAATTGTGTGGTTTGGTGGGCACGACAGCAATTTTTCCGGGTCTTCCCATCGCATGGTAATCAAGCGCGTCTTTTTTTCTGTTGTTACTCATTTTTCTAAGTAAAAAATAAAAGTAAACATAAAAGATGAACGTCAGATTGCTACCGATTCCTCCAAGCCAGCACAATTGCTGGAATTGGGGAAGTTCGCAACCTGCATTCCTTCCTCTACCTTTACTAACAATAAATATTAAATGTCAGGGTACAAAGCTAAAACTTCAAAGGTGAATTAACTAATTTTTAGGATTATTTCAAATTATCCAATAGCTTAAACATATCTTGCCGCATGGCAGCACTGCTTCCAGAATAGTTGTTTATTAACAAGGAAAAAGTAAATGCTTCATCCTGATACCCTGTATACCCCAAGACACCGCCTATTGTGCCGCTTTTCATCGTCATGCCATTAATAGTCGGCAAGCTTTTCCGAAAATCACCAAACCAAGCGCGTCCTTTGGCATAATGCATAATTTTGGCGATTGCCATCGTAGTTACCCGATTCTGTGCAGAAAGACCCGATCCATCTTCGATATGAAGCTCACTCGACGGAATTTTGAGCTTTTGCTCCCAGTATTTGGCTAATAGGTTGGCGGCTTGCTGCGTGTCAGATTTGTTACCGCTAAGCTGTCCAAAGCTTTTCAGCAGCGCCTCACCATACAGGTTTATACTCTTTTGATTAAACCAATGCACGATTTCTTTGAGCGGGGGGGATGTGTGCGTATCCAATAATGTTTTGGATGCGGTTAAGCGCTCCCCTTGATTCAACAGGCGTTTGCTGGTGGTTGCTATACTGTCGACCGGTAGGTTCTGATCGTTCAAAGCCTGCAAAAGTTCTGTTGCAAGGAATAGGGCAGGGTCGGGTAGAGACGCTTCAATCTTTTTATTTAAATCTTTGCCGTAGGTGCCGCGCAGGTAGATTAAATCGCTATACGGCGCGGAGAATGCGTACACATTGTCGCCGGAGCCGGCCGGGCCCGTCGTCACCTCGTTTATGATGGCGACAGCGCTTGGATTGCTCTGATCGCGTAGCCTGGCGGGTTGGCCCACCGCGCCTGCAATAAAGTCTAGCCCGAATTTGTTTTCGCGCCAGTTGAGGCCGGAAATGCCGGCACCGTAATAATTCCCTATATCAGACCAGCTCCATCCATTCGGAACATCATATCCGTTATAAAACAAATCGTCGCCGATGATGCGGCCGTTTATACCTTTAATGCCGGCATTCTTGATCGTGTAGATCCATTTGTTCAATAGTGTTTCTCCATTTGCTTCCGGATAACGGTCGCTACCCAATGTGGGGTCTCCGTTTCCGGTCACGATAATATCCCCTTGCAGTACGCCCAAGCTGTCTATGGTTCCTGTATAACTTAGCTGGGTTTTATAGGTGTAGTTGGGGCCTAGGATATCCAATGCCGTGATGGAGGTGATGACTTTTAGTGTAGAGGCCGTTGGCAATCCGGTGGCACCATTTTGAGAAAAAACGACCTCGCCCGTTTTGCCGTCCAACACGGTGAACGATGTCAAGCCATTGGTTAACTTTGTACTTTTGGCAAATGTTTGATAGGCCGTAGCGATTTTTTCTTTTTTAGATTGTGCTTGGGAATATGTGCTGCCTAAGAGCCCTATAGATAAGGTCAGCATCGAAATTATAAATGTATTCATACGCATATTCTTTTAGACAAACATATCGAATTTTAGTTTCATTTCCCTAAAAATAGCAGTAGGTTCAGCTGGCTATCCTGAAATTATTACGTGGTAACTACCGTTGCTGTTACCAAGTCTATGACATATTCTTTAACTTGCACGCACACCAGAAAAATGAACAACATGACACATATAGCACGCTTAAATGCCATCCGTGCTGCGATGGCCGATCGTGGCATCGATGCCTATATTATACCTTCATCTGATCCGCACATTAGCGAATATTTACCGGAGCGCTACCGGTGCATCGCCTGGGCATCGGGTTTTACAGGTTCGGCCGGAACACTGGCCATTACCAAAGATTTTGCGGGGTTATGGACCGATTCGCGCTATTTCGTGCAGGCCAATGAGCAGCTAGCAGGAACCGGATTTGCGTTGGTGAAGCTTAAGGCACAAGGCGCAGCGGAATACGCTTCGTGGTTGGCCGATACGCTACCGGCAGGAAGTACAGTAGCCTTCGATGGCAGCTTGGCATCCCTCGCTGTAGCTCGAGCAGTTGAAGAGGCCTTGACGCCAGTCGATATCCGTGTGGACGGACATGTCGATCTGTTAGACGTGGTATGGGAAGACAGGCCAAGCTTGCCAGCGGCAAAAGCATACCTGTTGCATGAACAGCAAACGGGTGAATCTATCGAAGATAAACTTGCACGTGTAAGGACGAAACTAAAAGAGAAATACGCCTCGGCGCATATCGTGTCAACCTTGGATGATTTAGCTTGGTTACTGAATATCCGCGGTAGCGATGTACAGTGTAATCCGGTAGTACTCGGCTTTCTGCTGATTGCTGATCGGCAGACTACATTATTTATCGACGCGAACAAACTTGGGGAAAGCGACCGTGCGCGCTTACAGCAAGCGGGCGTGGACGTGCAAACATATGAGGACGCCTTTGCTGCGGTTCGAAAACTGGATGCGACTTCTATCCTTATTGATCCTAAGCGTACATGCTTTGCGATGTATGATAGTGTCCCTCCGACGACCAAGATTATAGAAGATATTAACCCGTCGACCCGTTTAAAGGCGGTGAAAAATAAAGTAGAGATTGCGCACACACGTGGTGCGATGCTTAAAGACGGTGTCGCACTGACCCGTTTTTTTAAATGGCTGGAAGAGGAAGTTTCACATGGAAAGTTGACGGAGATAGACATTGCTGACCGCTTACAGCAGTTTCGTGCGGCGGGCAAAGACTTCGTCGATATTTCCTTTGACACCATTGCCGGCTATTTGGAACACGGTGCTTTGCCGCACTATAAAGCTACCGAACAAAGTAACGCCACGCTTGCTCCAAAAGGTTTGCTGCTCGTGGATTCGGGAGGGCAATATAAAGATGGTACGACGGATGTTACACGTGTTGTATCGTTAGGTAACCCGACAGAACGCGAAAAAGAAGATTATACTATTGTTTTAAAAGGAACCATTGAAGGTAGTTTGGCGATTTTTCCTTCGGGAACGCGGGGCTATCAAATTGATGCCATTACCCGGCGACCCATTTGGGAAACGCTGCGCAACTACGGGCACGGCACAGGGCATGGTGTGGGCTTCTTCCTCAACGTGCACGAAGGTCCACATACATTCAACCCATCTAATGTGGACATTGCCGTGGAGGAGGGGATGATCACCTCGATCGAACCCGGTCTGTACCGCGAAGGGGAATACGGCATTCGTATCGAAAACCTCGTGCTAAGCATGGCTTTGGAAGCAAATCAATTTGGTGCGTTCATGCATTTCGAAACATTGACGCTATGTTACATCGCGACAGACCTGGTCGAGAAAACGTTATTGGACAAGAAGCATATTGACTGGTTGAACGCGTATAACGCTTGGGTGTACAAATCGCTTGCCGAACATTTAACAACGGAAGAAGCGGCCTGGTTGGAAGAGAAAACACGCGCAATTTAAGACATGGGAAGAGTATTCGTGATGGGGCTACTGGCCATTTGCTTGATGGCGGGGGCGGTCCGCGCGCAGGAAAATATTATTCCCTTCCCGCAGGAAATGCAGGTACATGCGGGAAGCTTTCCATTTGATCAATTGCGTATTTCCGCTGAAGATAATTCAGTGGAGGCACACTACCTGAAAGAGCAATGGCAAGGGATCTTCGGGAAAAAGCTGGCTCGCGGAGGAAGCAGGGTGACACTTAAGCTAGTTGTCGATCCAGTGGAGGGGGCTGGTCCAGAGGCCTATAAACTGGATATCCACGCCGGCGGGGTAACGGTAAAATCGAGCAGCGAGGCCGGAATTTTCTATGGCGTCCAGACTTTGTTGCAACTTTTAGAAGAACACCGAAAAGCCGGTTCTTTACCGTACTTGCATATTACTGACTATCCGAAATTCGCATACCGTGGGATGCATCTGGATGTTTGCCGGCATTTCTTTAGTGTGGAGGAAGTAAAGCGCTTTTTGGATTACATAGCGGCGTATAAGATCAATAAATTTCACTGGCATTTGACAGACGACCAGGGTTGGCGGATTGAAATCAAGTCGCACCCAAAACTGACGCAAGTAGGTGCGTTTCGGCAGCGGAAGCCGTTTGATGGCGAAGCGCACCCGACCGATGATCCGGATGTTTACGGTGGGTTTTATACGCAGGAAGAAATCAAGGAGGTGGTTGCTTATGCAGCAGGGCTGCATATCGAAGTTATTCCAGAAATAGAGATGCCGGGGCATGCACAAGCTGCTTTGGCGGCTTATCCAGCATTGTCGTGTACCGGCGGCCCATTTTCAGTAGGTGTGAACTGGGGTGTCATGAAAGATATTTTTTGTCCGAAGGAAGAGACATTCGCCTTGTTAGAAGATGTTATTGACGAAGTGTTACCCTTATTCCCCAGTGCCTACATCCATATAGGGGGTGATGAAGCACCTAAAGACCGCTGGAAGGCCTGCGCGCACTGTCAAGCATTGATTAAAAAACAAGGGTTGAAAGATGAGCATGAGTTACAAAGCTATTTCATTACGCGGATGGAGAAATACATCAATTCAAAAGGAAAGAAAATTATCGGCTGGGATGAAATCTTGGAAGGCGGCTTAGCGCCAAATGCCACCGTCATGAGCTGGACGGGCATTGAGGGCGGTACACAAGCTGCTCAATCTGGCCACGATGCGATTATGACTCCAGCTTCGCACGTTTATTTCGACTATTACCAAGGCAATCCACAGACAGAACCCTTGGCATTCTCGGCGGATTTGCCGTTGGAGCAGGTCTACAGTTACAATCCCTTTCCGACGGCATTGACAGCACAAGAAGCGCGGCATATTCTCGGAACGCAGGCCAATATGTGGACAGAGTATATGCCTACTTTTAAACAGGTAGAATATATGCTTTTTCCACGGCTAATGGCTTTGTCGGAAGTGGCTTGGGGTACGTCAAAACCTGATGCGTATGGCGCTTTTGAAAATAGAGTGATTGCCCAGTTTGCACGATTAGATCGGAAGAACATCAACTACAGTAGCGCCCTATATGAAGTGATTGGGGAAGCAAGAACTGATGCGGAGAAACTACTTTACATGCTATCGACGAGGAAAGATCCGTCGGCTATACGTTTCACCCGGGATGGTAGTGAGCCGCAATGGAATTCTTCGCGGTATCAGGGCCCGATAGATGTTCAAGATGCAACAACCATGAAAGCCGCCTATTTTGTAAACGGCAAAAAAATCAGCCGTACTACAAGCCAGCATTTCGTAAAATCGAAAGCAACGGGCAAGCCCGTGATCCTGGCGGAAGAGCCTCATGCCAGCTATGCGGAAGGTGGCGCTGCGACGTTGGTGGATGGTATTTTAGGTTCACATGCCGTGCATAAAAAACATTGGCTCGGATTTATAAGAAAGGATGTAGAAGCGACTGTCGATCTGCTAAAGGTGGAAACCATATCCTCCGTGGGTGTATCTGTTCTGGAGAATAGAGGAATTGGTGCACATTATCCGGCATCGGTAACCGTCCTTATCGCTACCGATAATAAAAGTTTTCAGAAGGTCAAGACATTAACGGTAGACGAGGTGCGCAAAGCCGATGGTTTTGTAAAAGTGCATGTCGGATCAAAGCAGGCACGTTATGTTAAGATTATTATCAAGAGCAGCGGCGAGATTTCGGCGGGAAACCCACTTGAAGGAACAGATAGCTGGCTGTTTGTCGATGAAATCACGATCGACTAATATATAAAACAACAGCCCGATTCATCGGGCTGTTGTTTTATATATTCTTGCTAGCGTTTAGACTACACGCTTCACTTAGGCTTTTTGTATTTCTTTATGTTACCTTCTTTTACATATTCCAGTTCACCCTCTTTGCAGTAGTTGGTCAAATACACTGAAAATTTGTTACTATCTCTTTTGTCTGAGTCGAGCTCCTTGATAACTTCCGCGACTCGTTTAGGCTGATTAAAGAAATCACTGTTGTAAACCAAATCGTCTAGCTTTTGTGTAATTTCCAATCGCCGTCTCGACTCTGGAGGTAAGTCGTAAAGAGGCCGTAAATCAATGTCGTCAACAAGTACATCTCTGGGCTGTATCTGAAGTGCACGGCAGATGAGCAAAAAATTGCTCAACGTGGAGCCTTTTCCGTTTTCAAATGTTGAAATCATGTTTACCGTAAGTCCAGTCATATTTGAAACGTCTTTTTGGGAGTAAGATAATTCCTCTCGACGCGCTCTAATTTTGCGACCAATTTCCTGTACGATGCCTTTGTTAATTCCGCTCACAAGCCAAATTAAACAAAAACAGAAATATTTTTAATACATTTATTTTTGTATAATAGCTTTGCGCAAACTTTTGTAAAATAAAATTGCGCAAAACGAATAGGTTTGTTATATTTGCTTTTAAACGATGGATGAAATACTGTTTTCAGACAGCTTAGCCCATTTTTTCGAAACGTATGTATTAGGTTCTTTGAATTATCGATCGTATTGGAAAGCAGGCTGTGCCTATCAAGATGTCAACTAACGAAAGCTAAGCTAACGATAGCAAGTAACCCGTAAAACAAAATTTGGAGGCTCCTTGTGGCGCCGTGGGGTGAGGATATAGGTCACTCACTGAATACTGCCGATAGCCGTTACGGCTTGATTGTTTTTGGTAAGTATACACAACTAATGCTAAACATATTGACTTCATACGGTCCCTGCCGTCCATACATTGATAAGAGCGTGTTGGTAAAGTTAGCATTCTGCAAACGTCGAGCACAGGTCCTCAGCAGGGAGGACAGTAAACCAGGGTATTTTATTGGCTAAAGCTGTGGGCAGGCGTTATGGGTTGGTCGCTTACCAGAACGTGGGAGGTATTTCGGATCACGCTGTCCGCATCAAATCAAGGTATCAATATGGAAAAGCAGACACACATTGTTGTAAGGAAGATCCAATTACTTATAGATTGCGCTAACAGGGAACAACGCCGAGCGTACTACGGCACGTTGTTCGAATGGCAATCGCTGGTGTTTCGCGGATCTAACTTGGTCTTGACCCACCAGTATATTCAAGAGCGGATCCCCGATTTTATTTACTTGCAGGATGAGATCCGCGTTAAGCTAGCAAACCGTGAAAACGATGAACAGGGGATATTTACCACCTCACGCTTAAATTCGACATACCAATTGCTTTCGCACTATTTCAAAGGGAAGGTGCCCGCCAAAATATTAACGAGCTTAAACGTAAGCACGGTAAAATGTTTTAACCGCCATCGCCTTGCCTATTGGAAGGGTGAACGTTCGTTGGCAACCGCTAGGCGAGATGTGCCCATACCGTTTTCAGGATTGGATATGAAATTTACTAGGGAAGGCAATTCCAAAGAATTTAAATGTGTACTTTTTAAAATTCCCTTTCGCACGTACTTGGGTAAGGACCCCGGAAGTAAGCGAAAGCTGTTAGAAAAGGCCATGGCAGGGCAGATAAAAGTGTGTGGGAGTTTGCTGCAGATCCGGAAAGGAAAAATATACATACTGCTCAGTTTGGAATTACCGAAAGTACAGCTTGGCCTCCAACCTTATGTTATCGCAGAAGCTTCCCTAACATTAGAATATCCCATTTCCGTAAAAATCGATAACAAACACTATCAAATAGGAACCAAAGAAGAGTTTTTGTACCGGAGGCTGGCCATACAATCGGCAAGAAACCGTCTTCAAAAAGCAGCTTCATTTGCAAAAGGTGGCCACGGCCGCAAACGGAAGACGATATGCATTGCGCATTTTGAGGATAAAGAAAAAAGGTATGTGGAAAGTCGGTTACATTCGTATAGCCGAAAGTTGATTGATATTTGCATGGAAGCTGGAGCGGGCACCTTGTTGCTGGTTAATCAAGCAACGCGGGAAGAGTTTGCCAAGGAGGATCGATTCGTGCTTCGCAATTGGAGTTACTATGGTCTTATACAAAAGATAAAGTATAAAGCTGATCGGGTAGGCATTGAGGTTATTGTGGAATAGCGATAGCAAGAGAACTGTCGGTCGCGCTAAATGAAAAAGCATGAGCGCTCGTCGGCGCTCATGCTTTTTTTATAAAATCTAGCCTTTAGTTTACGCGCGATACGGCAGTTATTGATCCGCCCTCGACGCGTAACCCTTGCGTCGCTGTTGCTGTCGACGCATCAATTTTGTAAACAAAACTTACGGCTTCCGTCGTTGCGATACCGATATAGGCTACCCCATTCTTAGGCGTGTAATTGTTGTAAGTTACCGCTTTGATCGTGCTAATATCTGGCATGCCCGTCACATCTTTAAACGTTTTGTTGTAGACATCAACGATACCAATATGTTTACCATCGGTGTAATTGCCCTTTTCCTCCTTTGTCGTCATTTGTACGACAAATTTACCTTGGCCTACATAAATCCAATTGGTAATGTTTTTACCGTTACTCACGGCTTCGATATCGAAGTAGTACGATTTATCAAACTCGGTTGTGCCAGCACTTACACGCGTGATTGCCGATGGTTTTGTGGAGTTCAGCGTGCCGTTCGCCGTTGCTACGGAGGAAGAGAATGCGTATACATCTCCTTTTTCGTCAATCGCGAGGCCATCACGGAAATATCGGCCGATAAAGCTTGTGCGGTCATCGCTGATCACTTTTTCGAAGGTCATGTCTGGATACGAGTAAACAGCTATCCACGCATTGTTTGGATAAGCGGTGTCAAACGCGCCATTACAACAAGCTTTAATTGACATAAAAGGCGCATAAACTTTGTTCCCTACTTGTTTGATCCACGTGAAAAATGCTGTCTCACCATTCTTCAGGATATCTTGTGTGTTGATCGTACCTTCCTTTGTAATCGTTAGGCTATTGGTATTCACCTGGTAGTAATTAGCGAATGGATTGGTTATCGCACGTGGAATCTTTAGCATAAGAATGTCATCGTTAACAGGTGCAAAAGCTTGTACTGTTTCGCTAGTGAAATTTTTCAAACGCGTTAACTTACCATCTGTAACTTCGTATGTGGTCACAGCTCCTGGGTTTGATTGGCCGTATAGCATACTGAAAAATTTGTTATTATGCGTTACATAGTATCGGTATGTTCCATCTTGCTCAATACCATTTCCTAGAATAGAAACCGTTCCAGATTCAAGGTCGTTGGCTGTCACTAGATAATCTGCCACCGCCGTAGAGGCAACTGGCGTAACGGCTAATACAAAATTTCCTTTATTACCATTATCAGGCGTAGGGTTATCGCTCTTGCACGAGAAAGCACTAAAAGACAGTATCGTAGCTACTGCTAAATTTATTAACTTGTTTGTTTTCATTGTTTTCTATTTTAAATTAATGGATTTGTTTTCTGTTGAAGTAATAGCGTAGGTTAACCATAAATGAACGGCCAGGCTTTTGCAAACTGAAGTTGTCATACAGTTGTGCATCAGCAATATTGTTTGCTTCGAATCCGATGTTATAAGTTCCATTTTTTAAGCTATAGACGAATGATAGATCGTGGCTTAATTGTTTAGGCACCTCACGTTTCTCGTCGCCCGCGGATGTACTACCTAAACTGGGCCAATAGAGCCAAAAGCGATGAACATATAGCATATTGTAATGGATGTTCAGGACATTTCCCCGCCCACCTAGATCGCGGAATGCCAGACCCAAATCCGTGTTTCCAAATAAATAGGGGATATTTGGCATTTGATCATTGTATAGGGGGCTTACGCCCGTATAGCCATCTTCGTATTTTTGTTTGTTTTGCAAATGTTGGTACGTAATGGCACCACCAAACGTCAAAAAATTCTTGTACGAATAGCGGATTTCAGCATCTCCACCCCGTGTACTCACGCCTTCTCTATTGTCCGCGATTAGTAATGTTTGATTGGCATTGAGTCGGTTAAAAATGAAGTCGAAAGCATAGCGGTAAATAAGGTTAGCACCGGCGGAGAAACGATGATCATCCGTAGCTTTCCAGTCGTAAATTGCACCAAGGTTAATATTGTGGCTATGTTCCGGTTTTAGACTAAAATTTCCTTGTTGGTTTTCTACGTCACCAAATAATTCGAAGGCGGTTGGTAGGCGATTGGTCAATTCGTAAGATGCTTTTATCTGCAAAGATGGCGCAGGGAAGTAGGTTGAGGCAAGTCCGTAGCCAAACTCTGTTGCACTGGTAGAGGATATGTTCTCATTTTTATTCTGTTGATATAAGAGTTTTCCGAAAACGGTCGTACTCCACAAATTCTCCATATCGTAACTGTAACCCAAACCCAAAATGTCTTTAAAGGATTTCTTTCCCAGTTCGAATTGGTTTGACTGTGGATCAAGTTTATTTTTCCCAATTCTGTTGAAGGTAGTTGCTACGTTACTTAATGCAAGGGAATGTCGCTGCGATAATTTGTAATTAGCCGATAACGTCGCTAACCCTTCATTGTTTTTATACTCATAAAGTTGCCTGTTGCGTTCGCCAGCGTTAGCGCCAGTTTCTTTCCAGTCCCCGTACCAACCATACCGCCTATTTAGTGTATCCACACTGCGCTCCGTGCCGAGATTGAAATTGGCGTTCAAGGTTACATCTAAGCCTTTGATTAGATCATTCTTTTGGTATTTCAACGTCGGCATAATGGTGTTTCCCTCATTATGAATACCTCCGAATACCGCTTCCATTCGTGCCCCGGTTTGAATTTCTTTGTAGCTTTGACCGAGGGTAATGCCGAAAAGAAGGCGATCAGCATAGGACTTATTCACCATGCCCAACTGTGCGATAATAGCTTCGTTATGGTAGGTGTCATGAAATCTTTTTACCCTGCCGGCGGCCTGATAGTTATCGCCTGTTTTTATATCAGAAACTTCTACTGTTACTTTGTAATTATTATCGGAATAGTTTTGATAAGCACTTATAGAGGCCATGAATCCTTTCTTAGATGTGTATCCGGCATTAATTGCGGTACGGTGCGTGTTGAAAGATCCGTAACCGTATGATACGTCGGCATAGGTTCCAGGTTTCACTGAAGTGACGATATTAATGGCGCCTCCAAGGGCGTCGGCGCCCAACCATATTGGTACCACCCCCTTATACACTTCAACACGCTCCGCCATGTTGATTGGAATATTATTGATTTGGAAGGAAGATCCAAAATTATCCATGGGAATGCCATCAATAAAGTATCGGATATGATTGCCAGAAAAACCGTTGAGCGTGAGGTTGAAGTTTGATCCTACACCACCAGATTCTCGAACTCGAATTCCCGCGACACGATCCAGGGCGCTGGATATGTTCATGGTTGTGTTGTACAATTTCGTCGCGTCTAGGGCGGTCACATTGTAGGCCTGTCTATTAACTTCTTGGACCTTCGTAAACCCCACCACTTCTACATTTTCAATTTGCTTCTCATCGGTCTCTATGTTAAAGATGAGTGGAGCGGTAGCTTCAGTCGGTAACTTAACGCGGGTCTTATAGGGCTTTAAACCAACGGCTGTAATTTCTATTTTGACAGTCGTTCCGGCGATGCCTTTGAAGGAGAATACGCCGTTTTCGTCGCTGTGTACAACTTCGTTGTCGATGTGCGCGGTAGCACCACTAACGGCTTGTCCGTGTGTCAGCACGTGAGCGGTAAAGGTTTGGTTTTTTTGCTGTGCTATTGTCGTAAAAAAAGACAGCAGCATACAAATAGTTAGTAAAAAAGTACTATTTTGTTTCATCTTTTAATGGTAATGCGTTAGGAGGTACTGCGCGATATGTGCAGTTCAATGCGAGTCTAATTGCCGTTAGACCCGCTCTAGCGCCGTATTCGAATTGCCGTTCGGTATGGCGCTACTTTTTGTTATGATGAATTCATAGATTATAAGTTGTAGTCGTTTACGCTTAAATCTAACAAAGGATTGTGTCGTCTTTATTTAGATTTAATATAAACAACGCAAAGGTATTGTTCTACTTGTTACGGTGCAAATCTTTTTGGACACTTTTTTAAAAAAGGTTGGGGGGCATAGGAGGGATAGCGGAGAAGCATTGCTCTCTTGCTTTTTCGCAAGAGAGCAATCGAAGCGATAGCAGAAACTTATTTCTTGATAAGCCAAAGTCGGTTTACCCAAAGTGGGAGTCGGCTTTCCGATTGGAATTCGAAGGTATATTCGCCCGGCTGCTTGATCGTAAATTCACCCAGGCGTTGATCCACAAATTCTTCCACATAGTTTTTTTCGTTAGGCTCTACAACAACTTTGCCGTTGGGCGGCGCGGTGGCATCGATGTGTTGATCCGCACATCGTATGCGCACGGGTAATCCTTCCTCATTTGGATTATGTGCTGAGAGATCGATGCTATACGTCCCAGCTTCAGGTAGGTATATGGACCAGGTTATCTTTTCATCGCGCGTGTTTATATATGTGGGCCGCTTCCCATCGTATCTAACAAGCTTTAGATTTTTTGCCTCTTTTGCGTTGATGCCGTTCAACGCGAAGCCGCCGAAGGTTGATTCGGCAACGATGCGCTGATCGAGTTGGATTGTTGAGTAGGTAACCTTAACAACGGAAACAAATGGATCGGGCTGCTCGGTTGGTAACTGAATATGAAGAAGAGGGCCATGTTGGTCAAACGAACACGGTAGCGTTTTGTTATGCACGAGCAATTCTACTTTTTCAGGTTGGCTGCTCAACCCTGTCACACGAAGAACATGATCCAAAGGCCAATTAAAGACGTGTAAATAAACAATATTCTCGTTTTTTTTGCGCGTGATTGTGCCCCAGTCATGCTGCTTTGCATGAAATTGCAGTCCAGTATTTCCATAAACCGATTGGCCGTATTTACTTAACCAGCTTCCGATATCATTCAGCCGCGAGATACTTTCATAGGGTAAAGAACCGTTGGCGCGAGGGCCAATATTCAAGGTAAAACTTCCGTTCAGCGCTACGTTGCCGATCAACGACTCAAAAAGTTGCCCTGTCGATTTCCACTCTTTCTCTTGACCGTTATAGCCCCATGAATGTGCTATTGTTCCCGGAGTCTCCCAAGGATGGTCGGTATAGGTTGTGCCAAACTGATTGTCGCCCAACGTTTCAAAGTCTACGAATTCACTGTTGGTTTCCAAACTTAGTCTGGAGTTGATGAGGCAATTCGGTTGCAAGGTCCGAATAAGGGATGCTGCCTGTTCAAGTTGTTCTTTTTTAAAAATTGTACGTTGGTAGGGTATCCACATGTCAAACCACATAACCGCGATATCACCGTAGTTGGTTAACAGTTCCCGCAGTTGCGGTATCGCTTTTTCCTGCCAGTACTGATCAAACTGTGCATCGGTAACATGCCCTGTCAATTCTTGATTATGATCCCAAGCATAGGGATGCTCCCAGTCGATCCAGTGCGAATAGTAAAAGCCAAGCTTCATGTCGTGCTTGCTGCAAGCATCCGCTAACTCTTTAATGACGTCGCGCTTGCTCGCTGAAAGTTTGGGCAAAGAATAGTCGCCCACCTCGGTATTCCATAGTGCAACGCCATCGTGGTGCTTTGCTGTCATGATAATATATTTCATGCCGGAGTTTTTCGCGGCAATTACCCATTCTTCTGGATCAATACGATCCCAGTCAAATCTTTTTGCCAATTCGCCGTATTCCGCTTTCGATATCCGATTTCGGTAGCGTAGCCATTCCGCATAATTATTTAGATAACGCAATTTCTCGCCTTTCCACATGCCCTCCGCAGCGCTGTATAATCCCCAATGTATAAACATTCCATAGCGCGCATCTTCAAACCAGGAACTTCGTGGAGATTGGGCCTGTGCCAGTGGTGAGTGAGCGATAAACTGGAGGAAAAACACGAGACATAAAAAGATATTAAATTTCTTCATGGTAGCTTTTTTTTGGTTCTGCTTGGCGTAGTGTGCATGCTTAGCAAATAGCCAGTCTAAGTTAAGTATATTTTTTATTTCTATGGAAACGATATGGACAGTTTTTAAGCGATGAATTATGTAAAAATGAAGGGATAATATTCTTTTTGTCTGCTAAAACGTTAATTTAGTGGAGTGGTTGGGGAAGTTTTGTTGTCAAATTACAGTCCTTCCTCGTTGTGTGTATATTTTATATAAACTATATCATTTCTTATTTATGATCGTAGCAAAAAGTTTCGTCAAGAAACTCGTTTTTTTAAGTGCGCCATTACTTGCGTTTCATGCGTGTGGTGTGCAATCCGACGTTCCGCAGGCGGAGGTAGTAACGCAATATGTAGATCCCTATATAGGAACTGGCGGACACGGACACGTGTTTGTCGGCGCGAATGTGCCTTATGGCGCGGTTCAGCTCGGCCCTTCCAATATATCTACCGGATGGGATTGGGTATCCGGCTACCACATATCTGATTCCACGATCATCGGATTTTCTCATCAGCATTTGAGTGGCACAGGTATAGGTGATCTGGGCGACATCGTTTTCCTGCCGTTTACGGGTGATGTACGTTTCGATCGCGGCGAGGCTGGAAATCAAAAGAGTGGCGCTTACTCCGTGTTTAAACGCGAAAGTGAGCGGATACGTCCGGGATATTACGCCGTACATCTTGATCGGTTTAACGTAGACGCAGAACTTACGGCTACGGCGCGGGTGGGCTTTCACAAATATATTTTTCCGCAGCAGGCAACCCCCAAAGTATTGATTAACCTCGATGCGGGGATTGGCTGGGAAGGCGAAAAGGAAGGGCACATTATTCTGGAGAACGACTCGGTTGTATCGGGATACCGGTATTCCATGGGATGGGCTAAAAACCAGAAGATCTATTTTACAGCGACGTTTTCGCAACCGGTTGTCAAGATTCGTTTGGCAGATAGTACTGCTGTGCAACCGGGGGATAGTATCCGGGTAAAAAGAGCCTATGGCGAGCTAACTTTCGCTAATAATGAAGCTAACAAAGCATTGTTGGTAAAGGTTGCGGTTTCACCGGTTAGCATCGCCAATGCAAAGTTGAACATGCAGGAAGAGCTTGCGGGCTGGGATTTCGACGCTACCCGACAAGCGGCTGATCAGGCATGGAATGAAGAGCTTACCAAAGTGAAGATCGAGACGACGGATACGGTGGCGCGCAAAATTTTCTATACTGCGCTTTATCATACCATGATCGCGCCTTCGCTTTTCAATGATGTGAATGGAGATTATATGGGGTCAGACTTTAAGCCACATCGCCTAGCGTCGGGAAATAATTATACAACGTTTTCACTATGGGATACCTATCGTGCAGCGCACCCGTTGATGAGTATTATTCATCGTGATCGGTTGCCAGATATGGTGAATACCATGCTGCGCATCTATCAGGAACAAGGTAAGCTTCCGGTGTGGCACTTGGTAGGCAATGAAACCGACTGTATGGTGGGCAATCCAGGCATTATCGTCGTAGCGGATGCCTACCTGAAAGGTGTAGAGGGCTTTGATAAAGATTTAGCCTATGAAGCCATGAAGGTATCGGCCATGAAGGACGATCGCGGATTGGATTCGTATAAAAAGTATGGCTACGTTCCTTATGATAAAGAAAAGGTTGAATCAGTGGCGAAAGGTCTAGAATTTGCCATAGCCGACTGGAGTTTGGCGCAAGTGGCAAAACTGCGCGGTGCCGATGAAGATTACCGCTATTTCAGCGAACGGAGTCAGGCCTACAAGCATTATTTCGATAAGGATATACAGTTTTTACGTGGGAAGGATTCGCAAGGAAAGTTCAGACCCGGAAAATTTGACCCATTTCATTCTGCACATTTAGCTAACGACTATACCGAAGGGAATGCTTGGCAATATACTTGGCTTGTGCCCCATGATGTAAATGGTTTTATCGATCTATTTGGGAGCGAAGAGAAATTTATCAATAAATTGGATTCGCTTTTTGTCGTCGAAGGTGATCTGGGCGAAGAAGCATCGCCTGACATCAGTGGCTTGATTGGACAATATGCACATGGAAATGAGCCGAGCCACCACGTTATTTATATGTATCCTTTTGCAGGCCAGCCGTGGAAAGCTGCCGATCGGGTGCGCCAAACACTGGCAACGTTGTATACCGACAAGGTGGACGGACTATCGGGGAACGAGGATGTCGGACAAATGTCGGCCTGGTACGTCATGTCGGCGTTAGGTTTCTATCAGGTTTCTCCGGCTGGCGGACCCTTTATCTTTGGAAGTCCGCTCTTTGATAAGGTAACATTGGCTTTGGATGCTGGAAAATCATTGACAATTGTTGCGCATAATAACAGTAAAGAGGCGAAATATATACAGTCCGTAAAATTGAATGGGAAAGCTTATGAAAAGTCCTATATAAGCTACGCGGATCTGATACAGGGTGGGCAACTGGAATTCGAGATGGGCACAACGCCTTCCACGACGTTTGGTGTGGCGAAAGAGGCAAGACCAACATCGGTTCAATAAGCTATCGGCAAGCGAACGCTAAAATTTATCACAATAGAAGAGATGGCGAGCGTCAGCTCGCCATCCTTATGAAAGCATATAATACGAATGAAAATTAAACACTTACTTATTTTGGGAATGTCGGGCTTGTTGCTAACTGGACAAGCGCAGGAATTGCCCTACAAGAATAGTAAACTGCCGGTTGCGGATCGTGTGGAGGATTTGATTAGCCGCATGACGGTCGAAGAAAAGGTGGGGCAACTTTCCAAACTATTGGGATGGGAGATGTATGAGAAATCGGGAAAAGCGGTACGTGCCAGCCAAAAATTAAAAGATGTCGTAAAACAGCAGCACATTGGCTTGTTATGGGCGACGCTGCGCGCGGATCCCTGGACACAAAAAACATTGACTAACGGGTTAAGTCCGAAGGAAGCTGCGCAGGCCACGAATGCCATCCAACGCTTTATGCTGGATAGTACGCGCTTGGGGATTCCGCTGTTGCTATCCGAGGAGGCACCACACGGGCACATGGCCATTGGAGCAACGGTGTTTCCGACGGCTATCGGCCAGGCGAGTACCTGGAACCCAACATTAATCCAAACGATGGCGAGCGCCATTGCACGTGAAACATATGCGGTAGGTGGTAAAAACGCCTATGGCCCCGTGTTGGATTTAGCGCGCGATCCGCGTTGGTCAAGAACGGAGGAGACCTATGGTGAAGATCCCTACCTTATTTCGCAAATGGGCCAAGCCATGGTGAAGGGCTTTCAGGGCGAAAAAATTGGCGAAACGGATAAAATTATTTCGACATTAAAGCATTTTGTGGCCTATGCCGTACCCGAAGGTGGGCATAATGGCGGCAGCGTAAGTGTTGGCGAGCGATCATTACTACAGTATTTCTTGCCTCCTTTCGAAACGGCTGTCAGAGCAGGTGCCGGATCAGTCATGACGGCATACAATTCTATAGATGGCGTTCCCTGTTCTTCAAACCCTTGGCTGCTGAACGAGATCTTGCGTAAGCAGTGGGGTTTTGAGGGTTTCGTGGTATCAGATCTATTGAGTATATCGGGGTTGAACGGCGGTCATGGTACCGCTACAGATGCGGTTGATGCAGCCCAACAGAGTATCAACGCTGGTCTCGACGTTGACTTGAGCGGTTCTGGCTACAATCAGAATCTGTTGCAAGCCGTGAAAGATGGCCGCGTAGATCAACAAACGTTGGATAGGGCAGTGGCACGTGTGCTGCATCAAAAGTTCGCCTTGGGACTGTTTGATCGTCCATACGTCGACGAAAAGGCCGTCAATAAGAAGGTCGGTACGCAAGCGCATATCGACCTCGCCAGAAAAGTTGCGCGTGAAACGGTTGTACTGTTAAAGAACGAACAAAACCTGTTGCCCTTAAGTAAATCCCTGAAACGGATCGCCGTGATCGGCCCGAATGCCGATAATATATACAATCAATTGGGCGACTACACAGCGCCACAACCTGAGGAAAAAGTAAAAACGGTACTTGCCGGAATTCGCGCTGCGGTATCTAAAAGTACGCAGGTCGATTACGTAAAGGGTTGTGCTATCCGCGATACCTCCGCTTCTGATATTGCAGCGGCAGTAGAAGCAGCCGCTCATGCTGATGTAGCTATCGTGGTGCTGGGCGGGTCAAGTGCGCGCGATTTCAAGACATCTTATCAAGCTACCGGCGCCGCCAACATTGCGAGCGGTGCAAGCGCGTTGAGTGATATGGAAAGTGGTGAAGGATTTGATCGTGCAAGTCTAGATTTATTGGGCGACCAACTTGCGCTGTTGAAAGCGCTGCAAGCAACGGGCAAGCCAGTGATTCTGGTTACCATCATGGGGCGACCGTTAAATTTAAATTGGGCGGCAGCGCATGTTCCTGCGATTGTGAATGCCTGGTATCCGGGGCAGGAAGGCGGTATGGCGATTGCTGACGTGCTCTTCGGTGATTACAATCCAGCAGGTAGATTGCCTATTTCTATTGCACGTTCTGTGGGGCAGCTTCCTGTGCATTATAACCATACGAAACCCAAGCACCACGACTATGTGGAATTTGATGCGAAGCCGCTTTACGCCTTTGGTTACGGGCTAAGCTATACGGAATTTGCCTACAGTGACCTTCGCGTAACGCTTGCAGAGCAGGCCAATGACTTCGCTTGTACAGTAAAGGTGAATGTTAAGAACATCGGGTCTCGGGATGGAGAAGAAGTCGTACAGCTATATGTCATTGATGAAGTAAGTAGCGTGGTTACGCCCGTCAAACAGCTGAAGAAGTTTAATCGAAAAGCTATTAAGAAAGGCGAAACACAGGAACTTGCCTTTGTACTTTCTAAAGAAGACCTCAAGCTATGGGGCTTGGATAAAAAATGGAAAACGGAGAAAGGCAAATTTACGCTGCTGCTGGGCGCTTCTTCCGACGATATAAGGTTGAAAGGTGAGTTTGTGTTGGCAAATGATTACACGCATTAACCCGGCTTTTATGCTAACAAACAAGGCCCTGTGCATATCGAACATGTACAGGGCCTTTGTGTTTCCCGATTCTAAAACGTCACGTATCGTTGTTTTACGCATGCGGAACGGACTGTTAAACCTTAATATAAATCTTCTTCTTATCGAGTAAGTAGCAAATACTCCACATCAACGCCAGAAAGCAAAGCGCGTAGGCAAATGATCCTACTTCCGGCGGGCCGGGAATCTTTGCGCATACATATTTGTAAAACCAAGCGAGTGCCTGCGTGTATTGCGGAGATCCATCTTCGGCAAAGCCGTCGGGAATACGAAATAGCCCTAAAAAGCGTGGCAGAAGTCCGCTAAGTACAAAAATGAACAACGGATTTTTCCCAAAGACATCGAAAAATTTTGTGAGCTTGTTCTTGACCCCTTGCACTTCAATATACCAAATCATGGTGCCGATGGTAAGCGTTCCCAATCCAATGGTGTAAAGTACATAGGAACTGGTCCAAATTTTTTTATTGATTGGAAAACCCATTGACCAGGTCCAAGCCAGTACAAGCAGGATAAAGCCCGTGACAAAAAGACCGGCAAGTAACTTGAAATGTGGCTCTTTACTTTGTGGCACCTTTGTCCAAAGCCAATCCACTTGTCCCTGTTGTTTGATAAATACCCCAGCTAAGTAACCAAATACCACCTGAACGATGGCAGGAACGGTGCTGGCCAATCCTTCTGGGTCGAAGGGTACACCTTCCCCCTTGTACATGTGAGGAACACCGAGCACTGCTTTGTCGATGTTTGTACCAAACCAGCCCGCTAAGGAATAAGGGGCTTCTCCACCTAGATATGCCGTGACCCCCCAGTAGACGAATAACAAGATGGCTGATACCAGAATGAGCTTTCTCGGTTTCAGGTAGTAGGCCAATATCGAGGCAAAAAAATAAGCGATTGCGATACGCTGTAAAACACCCAAGATGCGTACGCCCCGTTCGGGATTGGTTGAGCTTACCCAGCTTTTAAACTGTAGGCCATTGTCTACCCACTCGACAAAGGGCCACCAGTTCAACAGTAAACCAATAGCAAAGATAAGCACGGTTCGCTTGATTACTTTTTTCCAAAATACGGTGTCGCCGGCTTGTTGCAGCCTCGGAATTACGAAAGACATCGCATTGCCGACCGCAAACAGGAAAAATGGAAACACCAAGTCTGTCGGCGTACAGCCGTGCCAAGGCGCATGTTTAAATGGTGCAAAAATATGGCTCCATGAACCGGGGTTGTTGACCATAATCATGAGCGCCACGGTCGCACCCCTAAATACGTCCAGCGAGTAATAGCGTATAGGTGTCTTTTCAGTTGTCATTGGGTATTTGTTAGTTTCAGGGTAAAGGTACAATTTGCACGAAAATTTAAAAATAGAAGATGTGGAAAAAAATGCCGCGTTTATTTTTCATGATTACTAGAATTATATATTTCTATTATTCACTTTCAGGAGAATTTATAACATAGTAGGATATTCGCCGCACTATTTGCTAAATGGTTTTTTTGTACTTCAATTTGAATTGTACTCGCTATTCATGCGCTGCTTATGATATTGGGGTTATAGAAAAACATGTAAGAAATATGTTACAACTTTTTAAAATTTTTAAAAAGTATTTGGAAGATATCCTTTTGCCATATATATTTGTCATAACTAATTAACTAACTAATCACGTGAAATTGTGGATAGCCTAAAATCATCGATATTAAAGCATCTGTACTTTAACAGTACACAATCCATTGCAGAAGTCAGCGATGGGATCGGTAAAAGTATTCCCCTCGTGACCCGTGCAATCAACGAACTTATGGACGATGACCTTATCGCCGAAATCGGTTTGCGTGCGTCGACCGGTGGACGACGAGCGATGAATTTCGCGTTGCATACTGTCGCCCATGGATGCTTGATTGCTGTTGCGATCGATCAGTATTCCGTTAGTGTAAGCGCTTTTGATCTGGAGAACAGTCCGCTTAGCGCTGTCGTGAAAAACGCTATTGAACTAAAAGAGGAAGAGCAGGTCTTTGCGATTATTGTGAATATGATCGAGGGGCTCGTTGCCGACATGGATGGCCGTGCAATCTTGGCGATTGGAATCACATTGCCTGGCTTTGTCGATGCCCAAACCGGTGTGAACAACTCCTATGCTCCGGCTTCATCCTTGCATGCGTTGCGCGAAAATATACGCGAGCGCTTCCACATTCCCACCTATATTGAAAACGATTCGTCGGCCATTGCCATTGCCGAAAAATACTTTGGCGCAGCGCGATCTGTTGACGACGCACTCGTGATTAACCTGAATTGGGGTGTAGGCTTAGGCATGGTCATCCAAGGCGGATTATTTCGCGGACATAGTGGTTTCGCAGGAGAGTTTAGCCATATTCCATTGGCCGATGAGAATAAGTTGTGCTCCTGTGGGAAAAAAGGCTGTTTGGAGGTAGAAGCCTCGTTACACTGTGCAATCGACGATATTCAGGAATCTTTGGCCAACGGCGAACGATCGTATCTGGAAGATATTTTTTCACAGGAAAAAGGCATCCAATTCGAACATTTGTTGATCGCCTACGAGAAAGGGGATCAGTTAACCATTCGTGCGATTAAAAAAATTGCGCATATGTTGGGCAAAGGCATCGCCACGTTGATTCATATCTTGAATCCACAAAAAATCATTGTAAGTGGTCGTGGTGCTGCTTTTGGCGAAGCGTTGGTTCCACAGATTCTATCGGCCGTGCAAGAATATTGTATTCCGCGGTTAGCACGGCAGACAAAATTAGAGATTTCTGACATGGCTGACGTGCAGCTTCTTGCTTCTGCGTGTATCGCCGTGCAACAGCTCGAATGGAGTAAAAAAACGAACAATCAACTGTCGGATAAAACGGCTTAAACGATCAGGTTTCTGTTGTGGGATCTTAATGTGTGTGAAGATCAACACAGGAGATAGCGACATCATGTATCCGCAAATTTTAACAACGTCGCTTCAGGGCTGCCTTGTTTGTGTGCTGCGGTCTTTAGATGAATGAACCGATAATTAACAAAACATAATTATACATAACTACGAATCCAAAAATCAAAACCTTACCCGTCGGGATGACGCGTAAAGACCAAATTATTACAACACTAATAAACTAATCGAAAATGAGCAAACTTTACAAAAAAGGTTGCATCTTATCGCTGTTGATGTTGATTAGCATCAGCACGTTATTTGCACAACAATCTGTTACGGGGAGAGTAACAGACACGAACGGAGCGCTCGCGGGTGTTACCGTTGTCGTTCCCGGAACCAACCGAAGCACCCAAACGGATGCACAAGGAAGCTTCAGCATTCAGGCAGCTCGGGGCGAAAAATTACGTTTTTCAACAGTAGGGTATGTAGCCCAAGAAGTTGAAGTAACTGGTCAAACCGTAAACGTTACCTTACAAGAAGACGCCGGCGCGTTGGATGAGGTTGTTGTGACGGCGCTTGGTAGAAGTGTAGAACAAAGGAAGCTCGGATACGCAATTTCTACAGTCAAGGGGGAAGATATCGTAAAGTCCTCACCGACCAATTTCGCATCGGCTCTGTACGGAAAAGCTACAGGTGTTTCAATTAATACGAATGCTGGCGGGGGAAATTCCGCTGTTAGTATTGATATCCGGGGAAACATGAATTCCATCAGCTTTCAAAGACAGCCGCTAATCGTTGTAGATGGCGTTATTACTCGAAATGAGGAGGTCAACAACCAAAGCTTTTGGGATGATCAGCGCATAAGAGGAAACGGTATTTTAGATATAAATCCTGAAAATATCGAAAGTATCAATATCTTAAA
Organism: Sphingobacterium paludis; assembly: GCF_004364125.1. GTDB lineage: Bacteria > Bacteroidota > Bacteroidia > Sphingobacteriales > Sphingobacteriaceae > Sphingobacterium > Sphingobacterium paludis. The sequence goes on from NZ_SNZV01000002.1 coordinate 120,268, forward strand.
AGGAGCTGCTGCATCTGCCCTCTATGGGTCGGATGCTGCTGCCGGCGTCGTCGTTATTACTACAAAAAGTGGAAAAGGATCTCAAGGATTTGGTGTAGATTTTAGTCTTTCTCAGGGTATTGAACAAGTGGCGATGTTACCGGATTATCAATATGACTTTGGACCGGGATACGCGAGATCTGTGGGCGGAGTACAGAATGATGGATTTATTCACCGTACAGTTTCCAACGGTAGGATTTGGTTTGGAACGCCGAATCAGTCTTCAACATTAAACATAGCTGCCCCAAGTCAGTACAACGAAGGTGATATTGTTTTACAACCGCGATTTAGTGCTTGGGGACAATTCGGCCCGCGATTTAATGGACAGGAAGCTATTTTTTGGGACGGTCAAATACGAAATTATGTAGCCTATAAGGACAATTATAAAAAGTTCTACCAAGACGGCCGCAGTGGTATTTATAATGTGGCGATTTATAATGCAAATGAAAAGTCTAACTATAGATTATCTTACACGCGGAATAGCTATCAGGGCGTAATGGAAAGTGGTCCGCAAAATAAAAATACATTCAACCTTAACTCCACCTATCATATCACACCGAAGTTAGATGTTAGTGTTATAGCGAATTATGTCAATGAGCATATTAACAATAGGCCCTATATGATAGATCGCATGACGAATAACTACACCGGGTTTTTGAGCGCTGTTAACAACATTGATTGGTTCGAAAAGTATTATAAAACTAGTCAGGGATATAAATATGTAACTGCAGCGGACAGGGCACAAAATCCGGAAGAGGCTTTCCTGTTAAGCGTAGGTGGCGGTGATTATATGGATTACCTTTGGACACAAAGGGAAAGACAATATGATGAGTATAACAACCGTCTGATGGCTACAGGGAAAATAAACTACAAAATTTTGGATAACCTAAGTATACGTGGTACTTTAGGAACCGACTTTACAAGTTTTCATTCGCAAAACAAAGAGCCCAATACGATTCCTCTGCATATAGGCACATCTGGTCATTACAGCGTAGAAAATAATAGATATAATATTCTATATGGTGATATCCTATTGTCGTATAACCTTAAAGTTTCTGAGAAAACAGCACTTAACTTCCAAGCCGGTTACCAAGGCCGGGAAGAAACCTATAACTACTCTTCAGCTAATACGGAAGGAGGACTCTCTCAGAGAAATTGGTTTTCTATGAATGCCTCAAACAGTGCAACCCGGGGATACGCGCGCAGAAGGAATCTAGTAAAAGATGGCCTTTTCGGTGTAGCCGGACTTGAATTTAATAACTATCTATTTATAGAAGGTTCAATTAGACAGGAACGGACATCCACATTAGCCACTGGCAATAACGTGTTTTACTATCCTTCTATTAGCAGTGCTTTAGAATTAAGCAATCTCTTCAAAATGCCAACGTTTGTAAGCTATAGCAAGTTACGGGCGTCCTTTGGCGTTGTCGGAAATCCGCCTGATCCGTATACTGCTAATGTCGTATACGATGCTCGATCTGTATCTGGAACACCTACATTGGTATTGCCTAATACATATGGGAATGATAATCTGCAAAACGAAACTAAACGAGAATTTGAGGTAGGGCTGGAAAATACTTTCCTAAACAATCGTTTAGGACTGGATTTAACCTACTACAATAACCAAATTGTAGATATGATCGTTCCTTTAGACGTCGCATTCTCAACAGGAACATCTAAGATCATGCAGAATGTGGGAAATATGAGAAACTACGGATTAGAAATCGGTTTAAATTTTACGCCTGTAAAAAATGAAAATTTTTCGTGGGATTCTAGAATCAATTTTGCTTTCAATCGTAATAAACTTACAAAGCTTGCTGAAAATCTTGAAATGTTGGAGCACAGTAATGTGGACAACGGTTCACTTTATGTACGATCCGAGGTAGGCAAAGCTGCTGGTGATATTTTTACATATGATTTAAAGAGAAATGCCGATGGCGATTTACTAGTAGACGGCCGCGGATTCTATATACCAGATTACGATAATTTAATAGTTGCTGGGAATATCCAACCAAAAACTGTAGGAGGATTTATTAATGGTTTCCAATACAAATCTTTCTTGATTAATACGGTTATCGATTTTCGCTTTGGCGGCCAAGTTTATTCTCCTTCAATCCAATACGGACGAAGTGCAGGGATGTACAAAGAAACACTATTCGGTCGGGATGAGCAGACTGGTGGTATTCCATATTATGTAGGTACCGATGGCAGATTTGTTGATGCTAGAAATGGTGCTCCTTCAGGCGCTACCATCTTTCATGATGGTATTGTTTTGGATGGTAAAAACGCCGACGGTACGGCAAATACAAGCGTCATTGAAGCAGGAGAATATTATAGGCTATCCAACTATTGGGGTAGCTACCCTGGTGCGGCTAGAACAGGCACTTATAAGTCTGCTGTCTTCGATAACGACTTTATTAGAATGCGGGAAATATCGTTGGCATATACATTACCAGCACCTTTTGCGAATCGGATAAAAGCAAAAAATGTAGTTGTGTCGGCTTATGGCAGAAATTTATTTTTCATTCATAAAACGATTCCACACTTAGATCCAGAAGCAACCCGGGGCACAAATTGGATATCGCGAGCTAACATAGGTAACGCGGGAGTTGTTCCCCGATCCTTCGGATTATCATTGAGAGCATCGTTTTAAAAGAAGTTAATTTTTAAAGTCATGAAAAATATTAAGAAGAATATTATATACATTGGTTTGTTACTCACGTTGATTGCGAGTTCCTGTAGCCAAGATAGTTTCGACGAAAACTACTATAATCCAGAATCGTCCGTTGAGGCAGACATCCCTCGACTGTTTTCGGGATTGTTGTTCAATCAAAGCAAAGCCAGTTCGAATACAATAATGCCACGATATTGGAATCTTTACGTTTTCCAATTACCGATGCCCGGAAAGTATAGTCAGTTGTTCGGTTACACCGCAAGTAACGGTCGATACGAGCAACAAACTGCTTATACACAGAGTCGTTGGCAGTATTATTATACAGGCCCTTTTTCATCCTACACGGAAATGATGAAGCTATATAATAATTTGTCAACTAACGAGGAGAAAGCAGGCTACGATTTGTTTATGCAGATAAGCAAGATATTTCTATACGATCAAACCGCTCAAATGATTGATATGTGGGGCGATATACCTTTTAGTGAGGCTGGACATATCTTAACTTCAAGCGGTATTATCCAAAATGCGAAGTATGATGATCAAAAAGAGCTATACTATACATTTATTGACGATTTAAAAGTGATAGCGGATTACTTGAACGCCTATCAAACTAATTCGTTTTACAAACCGATGTTCGACAAAGCAGATATTATTAATCAAGGTAGTGTAGAAAAATGGAAAATATACGCAAATTCCTTAAGATTGAGGCTAGCTATGAGAATATCTTACGCAGACGAAGCAAAAGCAAGGAATGTCGTCACAGAAATACTAGGAAACCCAAGCCTTTATCCTCTTGTTTCGACAATAGAAAATTCTATCAAAATAGACTCTAGAGGAGCAGAACTTCGTAGTGTGGTGGGTGTCGACGGTATAAGAAACTCGTTTGAAAGCGGAGGATTCAACTATGCACCGGGCTTTATAATTAACGATTTAATGAAGCCCTCTAATGATCCCCGTCTGCGTGTTTTCTTTTCGAAGAATGCTAACGGAGATTATTTAGGCCTTGATCCAAATCTCGATCCCACAGTGCAGGACGATCAAATTAGTAATAACTTGATTTCGAGGGTAGATTCTGCTACCTTTAGCAGGAACGATAAATTTCCGGGCATAATTTTCACACCGGCGGAAATAAGCTTCTTAAAAGCAGAAGCGAATGAACGGTGGGGGGTTGGAAATGCTGCGAAAGATGAATACGAAAAAGGAATCAGGCAGTCTATCGAATACTGGTTTTATATTAATGCTTTGAATGACAACGCGGACGGTACTGCTTATAGACCGGAGACACCGGCTACTGAAGTTGAGATTGCGAATATGTTGGCTAGTACAAAAGTTAATTATTCGGGTACCCAGCAGCAAAAGCTAGAAAAGATTGCAACCCAAAACTGGGCAAACTTCTCGGTTATACTATCTCATCAAGCTTGGGCGGAGTATCGCAGAACAAATTATCCAGCATTAATTTTCGCAAATGACAACTCATCATCACAAAGTCTTCCGCCAGCTCGTCTATTGTATCCAGAGAATGAGCGCACTTATAATCCTACAAATTATGAAGCTGTCAGAGCAAAAGATAGAATCGATGCAAAAATCTTTTGGGATGTAAATTAGCATTTCAGTTTTATTAACTTTGATATTAGGAGGCGTTATTTCACGCCTCCTTTTTTGTTGATATTGAATGGAGGTCGATATACAGCTGAAGATTTCATCCTTTTTTGGGAACAGACTTGAAATGGATTAGCAAATTTCTTCAAAACAGGCGATTTAAAAATAGAGCCTTACTTATTAATTTTTTTAAAAAGTTAGTCAATTTCCAAAAAACTTTTTCTATTTTCACCGCCAGTTATGATAACAACTAATCGATAGCCGGAAGAGCTACAATGAATTTGACGAACGAAATAATTAAGCATCTCTATTATTCGGACTGTTTGTCGGTGTCGGAATTGAGCGTCTGCACAGGGAAAAGTATTCCCAAAATAGCAGATGAGGTTGCTACTTTATTACGTGATCATTTGTTGATAGAAGACGGATTCGCGGCTTCAACAGGTGGTCGACGAGCCATGCGCTACTCGCTAGCTGTGGATAGGCTTCCCATTATCATCAGCATAGCGATTGATCAGTTCTATACCGCTATTGGGATTGCGGATATAAGAAATACACTGTTAGCGCCAATACACACATTTCCTGTCGCCATATATGATGATGAACATGCGTTCGCGACAATAATCGCGGCAGCACGCGAGGCAATAGACCGGTTGGGAAATCCAAAGCATTGCCTCTTGGGCTTGACCATGCCGGGGTTTGTGGATAGTGAACGTGGATTGAATCATTCGTTTCCTTCGAGCTCACCTTTCTTCAACATAAAGCAGCGTGTGGAATCGGAATTGGGCTATCCTACTGCTGTGGCGAATGATTCCAGTGCGATTGCCGTAGCTGAGCATAAATTTGGGAAAGGCCGAGGTAGTCAGGATATTCTCGTGGTCAATTTCAACTGGGGAGTCGGCTTAGGCATGATTATCAGCAACAAAATTTATAAAGGACATAGTGGTTATGCCGGAGAGTTTAGTCACATACCCTTGGCCAATAGCCAGAAATTATGCTCTTGCGGAAAGAAAGGCTGTTTGGAAGTCGAGGCTTCGCTGGTTAGCGTTTTCGATGCGATCAAAGCCGCCTTGGCCGATGGCGAAGCGTCTCATCTGCAGCAGACATTTCAGGAAAACGGTGAAATAACATTTTCCGACCTTCTCTTTGCCTTTGCTCATGGCGACCAAGTAACGCTTCGGGCAGTTAAAAACATCATGCATATGTTGGGGAAAGGCTTATCAACACTGATCCATATCATGAATCCAGAACGTATCATTGTGAGTGGAAAAGGGGAGGGCTTTGGCAACGATCTTTTACCTGCGCTTAATTCCTCCATTCAGGAGTATTGCATCCCCCGATTATCGCGTTTGACGGAAATTTCCGTATCGGATCTAAACAACGTGCAAATTATTGCAAGCGCTTGCATAGCCATGCAACAACCCATTCTAATATACCCAAAACTAAAACACAACAAATTACAACAACTATGAACAAAATTTACAAACAATGCTGCAGTTTAACGCTGCTGATGTTATTTAGCATCAGTGCGGTATTTGCACAGCAAACCGTCACGGGAAAAGTGACGGATGCCAACGGTGCGCTGCCGGGCGTTACGGTGTCTGTATCGGGAACGACCAACGGTACACAAACGGATGTAGAAGGTAATTATTCGATTCAGGCTCCTGCAGGATCGAAACTACGGTTTACCATGGTGGGCTACTTATCTCAAGAATTGACTGTTTCTGGGAACCGATTGAATGTTAATATGAAAGAGGATGCAGGCGCCTTGGATGAAGTAGTCGTTACGGCATTAGGTATAAAAAGAGAAACGAAAGCTTTGGGTTATGCGGCGTCTACAATTTCTGCAAAGGAGCTTACAGAGGCAGGAAACACAAATATCGGTTCCGCGCTTTACGGTAAAGCCCCCGGTGTTCGTATTTCCACTGCACCTGGTGGCGCGTCTAGTGCTGTAAACGTGCAGATCCGTGGTATCAACTCCTTAAATTACAACCGTCAGCCATTGTATGTAGTCGACGGTGTGATGATCCGGAATGATCAACAAGCCGGTGCACGCGGAACGAACAATTCCGGAGGCGTAACTGATCCAGGTGGACAGGCCATTTGGCAGGATAACCGCATCCGTGGTAATGGTATGTTAGATATCAACCCGGCGGATATTGAATCCTTAACCGTATTGAAAGGAGCTAGTGCCACTGCACTATACGGTTCTGATGCGGCGAGTGGTGTAATCGTAATCACGACGAAAAAAGGTACAAAAGGCAGAGGATTAGGGATCGATTTCAACTATTCGGGTACCATTGAGTCAGCTGCATTTCTTCCCAACCTGCAATATGAATTCGGCCCAGGATCAACTGCAGCGAGCAACTTAGCCGCTGGAGCTACAGAAGAAGGTTGGTTAACCGATCCTCGCTATCCGGGAGAGCGCCTGTTACGCTACAATACTTTTGCACAGTTCGGACCGAGATATGATGGCCAGGACGTTCGGTGGTGGGATGGTTCTGTCCGCCAGTATAGCGCTAACAGAGGTAACTATGCCGACATCTTCGATACCGGTCATAACAGTAACTTCAATGTAAGTTTATCTAACCAAACAGAGAAGATTAATTACCGCTTATCTGCTTCCAATATGGATTACAAAGCGATAGCTCCAGGTAGTAGACAAAATAGAAGCTCTTTCAATTTGAATAGTACGGTGAAAGTGTCTGATCGTGTTGATGTCGACGTTGTCGCAAACTATGTAAACACAAAAACGAAGAATAGACCGGGGCTAATGGGAGATGTACTTGGTTCTAACGCTGGTTTCTTCAGTGGTGCAGAGGATGTTGCTAAAATGAAAAACGAGCTTTATCAAACTGCTGAAGGCTATAAGTTCCAAAACCGTGGCGCCAATAGACCAGGTGAGTTTCCATTGTCTTTTAACGGAACCAATTTGCTAAACTACTTCTGGCAACAGAAAAGAAATATCTACGAAGAAGAAGAGAACCGCTTTTTATCTAGTGCCACACTAAGCTATAGAATCATTGATAAATTGAGTCTGCGAGGACGTATCGGTACCGATGTTACCTCATTAAATATCGAGAATAAAGAGCATAACGAGGCATCGGTTAGATTCAATGAAACCAATAGTACAGGTAAATATGAAGTTTCTAAAGGAATTTATTCTATTGTGTATGGGGATGCCTTATTAACCTATGCAGATAAATTTTCGGAAGATTTTGATTTCAGTTTAAGTGGAGGTTTCCAGTCTAGAACGGAAAATTACGACGATCAAATGTCCAGAACAGAAGGGGGACTAGTATCCGAAAACTGGTTCAGTATCACGAACAGTTTCGGCCAAGCGGTTACCACGCATGCTCGTAAGTCTATGTTGAAGTATGCTTACCTCGGATTGATGAATTTAGGCTATAAAAACTATTTGTTCTTAGAAGGTACAGCGAGACGTGAATCATCTTCGACGCTTCCTGTTCAAAATAATACGTACAATTATTATTCGGTAAACACCGGATTTGTGTTTAGCGATGCGTTTAAATTACCCGAGTTTTTTACTTATGGAAAGTTACGTGCATCGTACGGTGTGGTCGGTAATGATGCGCCAATGTATGTATCAAATGTCGCTTTCAAACAATCGGCATTGATCACGCCGACTAATCCTGTGACGGCTTTGAACGTTAATAGCAGCTATGGTAACCTAGATCTGAGACCTGAGCGTAAATACGAAACGGAAGTTGGTTTGGAATTGAAATTTTTAAATAGCCGTTTAGGTTTGGACGCGAGTTACTACACCAACCGTATCGAAGACCAGATTATGCCGTTAACGACTGCCGCTTCTACAGGTGCATTAAATCAGATTGTGAATGTTGGAGAAATAGCAAATAGAGGTTGGGAATTATCCTTCACGGGAACGCCGGTTCAGAGCGAGAACTTCCGGTGGAACGCGCGGTTGAACTTCTCAAACAACAGATCAAAGCTGAATTCACTTCGTGAGGGTATCTCCAGACTTGTATTCTATGAAATGGACCAAAGCTCTCTTCGTTTGGAAGCAAGACCAGGTGAAGAATTGGGTAATATCTATGTTCATCCAAGAGCCACTAACGAAAACGGAGAATTCTTAATAACGAATACAGGTTATTACGTAATTGATAAATCGCGCTACGAGAAAGTAGGCAACATTATGCCGAAAGCGATTGGCGGTTTAAGTAATACCTTCGTTTATAAAAACATCAGTTTAGATTTTACCGCAGATTACCGCTTCGGAGGCCAGATGGTTTCTGCACCGCATAAATATGCCTATGCTGCTGGTCGTTTAGAGAGCACACTCGATTATAGAGAGTCAGGTATTACCCTAGAAGGGGTGAATGAGAATTCTGGAGCAGCGAATAACGTCAATTTAACTGCAGCACAGTATTACTTAAATACTTTCGGATGGGGTAACAACGCCTGGAACGAAAAGGCAGCTGTATTGGATAATAACTTTATCAAACTTCGTGAAGCGGTAATCAGCTATAGAATTCCAGATTCCTTCACACAAAAAGTTAAAATTAACAACCTCCGCGTTTCATTGATCGGCCGTAACTTATTTTACTTCTACCGTTCAATTAAGGACATCGATCCGGAAGCACCAGTTGGTACGCAATGGTACTCACAAGGAGTGGATATTGGCTCCAATGCAGCAACAAGAAGTTTTGGATTTTCTTTAAATGCGAACTTCTAATCGTTCACTTATCAAATAGTAAAGCAATGAAAAAAATAAAAAATATATTAATCGCCATGACTATGGTATTCGTGCTAGGAACTGCAACCTCTTGTAAGTCCCAGCTGGAAGATAAATACTTAGATCCAGAGCAGACGGCGACTCCAAACATCCGCGCATTTTTATCGCAGATGTTAACAAATTCAAGATTAAGATCTGAATATTGGCATTACCGTACGTTCATCCTTATGCACCAGGCTCGGTATACACAGACGACATTCTTTACGAATGCAAATGGCATGTATCAGCAAAATGATTCCTATATCAACGGCTATTGGAACGATTTCTACGGACCGGGCCTACTTGGTGTTTACAGGGCTATGGAAAGAGCTTACGCTGATTTGAGCGATACCGAAAAAGCAGAGCTTGACCCGTTTATGTATGCAGCACGCGTGGTGCTTTACGACCAAGCATCTAAATTGGTGGATAACTTTGGTGATATCCCTTTTTCGGAAGCGGGAAGCCTGCCGAAGACCGACCAAATCAGTTTGGCGAAGTTTGATTCACAAACAGCGCTTTATGCTGAATTCATAGAAGGACTTAAGAGTGCAGGGACTTTCTTTAAGACGTACCGCACTACGGCAGACTTTACGCGGGCAGATATCCTAAACGGCGGCGTTGCCCTAAAGTGGCAAAAATATGCTAACTCTTTGCGCTTGCGTTTGTTAATGCGTACATCGCACGTGAACGAGAGTACGGCAAGAACCGAGATCATGGAGATGCTGAATAATCCTGCTGATTATCCGTTGGTAGACGGAGATAATTCAGGAAACTACACGCCTACTTCGGATGTTTTGTTAGCGCCTTTGAGCACATACACCTCCAGTCTGCTGGATGCACTTAGAGAGCTTCCGAGCCATTACGCGCCAGACTATATGCTGAATACGGTACTTAATACCTCCAATGATCCTCGCATACCGGTGTTGTTTGACAAATTCGGGAAAACAGTTAACAATGCTTTTGTGCAAAATCCAACATACAGAGCCATGCCGATAACCTTCTCTCAAGTGGAGTCGGAGCAGCAATTCCAAGACTATGCGGTAGTTGACTCGGCAACGGCATGGATTAACAATAAATTGCCGGGCGTTTTAATGACCGCTTCGGAGGTGAATTTTATTAAGGCTGAAGCCCTAGAGCGTTGGGGAAGCACAGCGGATGCAAAACTAGCTTACGAAACTGCAGTTAGGCAGTCTGTCAGCTTTTACTATTATTTAAATAATACCAGTACGCATGCTAGTAAAGTGACGACTCCTGTAGATTCGGTAATCACCGCATTCGTTACGCAGTCTAACATCGCGTACACCGGTACTCCAGCAAACAAATTGCAGCTGATTGGTACACAAAAATGGGTACACTTTGGGTGGTTGCAAGGTGAGCAAGCTTGGTCGGAATACCGCAGAACAAAATACCCTGTTCTTCCAGCATTCCCAGTGGATGATTTAAATGGTTTTGAGCGCCCGCCTGTCCGTTTGTTATATCCATCATCGGAGATAACGAACAACAGCGACAACTACAGTGCGGTTCAAGCAAAAGACACACGCGATACCAAAATCTTTTGGGACGTAAAATAAGCATTGTCTTACTAATTTTATTAAGCCTGCATCACGATTGTGATGCAGGCTTTTTAATTGGTTAATATGGGTTCTTAACGGCCTTTCAACTTGCTCATCTTCCCGATAAACCGTATATTGGCTATTCGAATATTAATCAGCTAATTTAATCAATACGCATGCGTTCAATTTATAAAAACGTTTTAGCCGTAGCCTTGTCTTTTACGGCTGGCAGCGCTTTTTCCCAAGCCCATAATGTATCATCAGGCTATCAAAAGCCAACCGATCCGCAGGTTATTGAAAACCTCGAACACTGGCAAGATATGAAGTTCGGGCTCTTTATGCATTGGGGGACATACAGCCAATGGGGCATTGTAGAAAGTTGGAGTCTTTGTCCGGAAGATGAGGGCTGGACACAACGGAAGCCAGAGCATGGCGCGACATACAATGCGTATGTGAAAAATTACGAAAACTTGCAAACAACATTCAATCCGACAGCTTTTAACCCGGAGAAGTGGGCCGACGCAGCTAAGGCAGCAGGTATGAAATATGTCGTGTTTACGACTAAACATCACGATGGGTTTGCCATGTTTGATACGAAGGAATCCGATTATAAAATCACCTCTTCCAAATCACCATTCTCCACCAACCCAAAAGCCGATGTTACGAAGGAAATCTTCAACAGTTTTCGACAGGAAGGATTTAAAATAGGTGCTTATTTTTCGAAGCCGGATTGGCACACAGAATACTATTGGTGGCCCTACTTTCCGCCGAAAGATAGAAACGTCAATTACGACCCTGAAAAGTATCCCGAGCGGTGGGAAAAATACAAGCAATTTACCTTTAACCAGATCAACGAGTTGACATCAAACTATGGGAAAGTCGATATCCTTTGGTTGGATGGCGGATGGGTTCGCCCCTTCAAAACCATTGATCCAACGGTCGAGTGGCAGCGCACGATTAAGGTCGAGCAGGATATTGATATGGATCGTATCGGCTCCATGGCGCGTAAAAACCAACCGGGAATTATCGTGGTGGATAGAACCGTGCCCGGCAATTGGGAAAACTACGTCACACCCGAGCAAGCTATCCCCGAACACCCTTTAGACATTCCTTGGGAAAGCTGTATCACGATGGGCGATTCCTTCTCATATATACCCAACGACCGTTACAAGCCGACCAAGAAGCTTGTCGAAACTTTAGTGCAGATTATATCTCGCGGCGGTAATTACCTGTTGAATATCGCGCCGGGGCCAACTGGTGACTTTGACCAAGCGGCCTACGATAGACTTAAAGAACTTTCCTCTTGGATGGATACGAATGGCTCCGCTGTATTTGCCACGAGAGCCGTTGCACCTTACCACGAAGGAGATTACTATTATACAAAAAGTAAGGATGCGAAGCAGCTAAATGTTTTCCACCTGTCGAACGAAGCGGACTATGTAGCACCAACGACATTTGAATTTACCGTGCCTGCAGGGTTTAAGGCAAAGCAGCTTCGCATATTGGGGGTTAAAGGCAAGGTGAAATGGTCGCAAAAAGGGGATAAAGTCACCGTGCAGAAGCCAAAAGCGACGCTGAGCTATGCGACAGCAATTCAATTGGATAGTAAATAAAGGAGGATCGATGAGATTTATTGTATTGCTATTGACCTGTGCATACCAGATTCCGATGCTTTGTGCACAGGAAGCCAATATTGCGTTGAAAAGCAGTGAATTTCTGTTTGAAACGGGGAAGTTTTTTGCGCAGTGTCATGCCTCGACGATCGAGGAAACCGCCGATGGTGTTTTGTTGACCAGCTGGTTTGCAGGCACGCACGAAGGCAGCGACGATGTGCGGATTTGGGGTGCGCGCTATGAAAAGGGTCAATGGACCGAGCCCCGTGTTTGGGCAGATGGTAAGCTTGCAGATGGTACGCAACAGCCATGCTGGAATCCTGTTCTTTTTCGCGCACCAAAAGAAAGCCTGTTGTATCTTTACTATAAAGTGGGGCCAAATCCGCGTGAATGGTGGGGGATGGTTAAAACTTCTCATGATGGAGGTAAAAGTTGGTCGGCAGCGAAACGTTTACCGACAGGTATTTTAGGGCCTATTAAAAATAAGCCCTTAGCTTTGCCCGACGGTACCATCCTCTCACCGTCCAGTGTAGAGATCAGTGAAGATCGCTGGGTGGCGCATGTAGAACGCAGTACGGACCAGCAGCAGACTTGGGTGGCATATCCCATAGATCATGACGGAAAGATGAATGTTATCCAGCCCAGCATCGTTGAGCACACAGACGGCCGGCTGCAGGTGCTTTGCCGAAGCAAGGAAGGTGTCGTAGCAACAGCTTGGTCGACAGATGCAGGGAAAAGCTGGTCCGCATTGGAAAAGACCGACCTCATTAACCCAAACTCTGGAACTGATGCTATCCGTGTCGGCAATCGCTTTTACATTGTTTATAATCCAGCGCTGCCCGGAAAAGATTGGTGGGAAGGTCGCGCAAAACTGCGTCTGGCCACATCAACGGATGGTATGCATTGGAAAGATGTGCTACATTTAGAAGACGAAGAAAAGGGAGAATTTAGCTATCCTACCATTATGCAGGACTCAAAAGGATTGATTCATATCGTATATACGCATAATCGTAAGAATATTAAACATGTGACGATTAAGGAGTAGTGCGTACGTAGTATTTAGATGATAGTACTTAGTATGTAGAAGAGGCGCGTGCTTCGCAGCTCCTCACTCTTGACTTTTTAACTCTTGACTTCTAACTTTTAAATTTTGACTTCTAACTTTTGACTTATCACTTTTTTTACTTTTTAATTTTTACTTTTGCCTTTTTAATTTTTATATTTGCAGCCAATTCATTAAATTTTAAACGCTTTAATATTATTCAAGAATGTATTTAAGTAAAGAGTACAAAGCTGATATCTTCGCAGAATTTGCAGGTGCAGCAGAAAACACAGGTTCTACAGAAGGACAGGTAGCATTATTCACTAAAAGAATCGCTCACTTAACAGAGCATTTGAAAAAAAACAGAAAAGATTTTAACACGCAACGTTCCCTACAAATGTTAGTAGGTAAACGCCGCTCATTATTAGCTTATCTGTACAAAAAAGATATCAACCGTTACCGTGCTATTATTAAGGCATTAGGTCTACGTGACATCATCAAATAAGCTTTTAGAAGTAAAAAGACAGGAACCATCTACAATACGTAGGTGGTTTTTTTATTTTAGGGCCTCTCTCTGTTCGGTAGGCAATTTGCCAAGTGCGCGGCCCATTCATTTCAACGAGCTGGTTGTTTTTTATTTTCGACCAAGATAATCACGACCTTATGTGGTATTGTTTTTTCACAAGCTGCGCCATAACGTATAAATTTTACTTAACTTTGTGTGATTTTTAAAGGTCTATACATAAGAGGACATACGTAGAAAGATGTAAACGTATGTCGAAACGAATTACAAATGAGTTATAACGAAAAAAAAGTATCGATCGACTTGGGCAACGGATTGGCCCCGATCGAGTTATCTACAGGTAAGTTGGCGAAACAAGCTGACGGATCGGTGGTGCTAAAACAAGGAGACACCATGCTGTTGGCAACGGTTGTTTCCGCGCGTGAAGCAAAGCCAGGCGTTGATTTTCTTCCACTATCTGTTGATTACCAAGAAAAGTATGCTTCTACAGGACGTATCCCAGGTGGTTTCTTACGTAGGGAAGCACGTTTGTCGGATTACGAAGTCTTGATCTCCCGTTTGGTAGATAGAGCATTACGTCCATTATTCCCAGAAACCTATCACGCAGATACGCAAGTAATGATCTCCTTGATCTCTGCAGATAAAGATATTATGCCGGATGCATTGGCTGGTTTAGCAGCATCAGCAGCATTGGCTGTTTCCGATATTCCGTTTAACGGTCCAATCTCTGAAGTTCGCGTTGCTAAAATCGACGGACAATTAGTACTTAACCCAACGCTTTCTCAATTGGAGCAAGCTAGTTTAGAATACATCGTTGCGGGATCTGCACAAGATATCGTGATGGTTGAGGGGGAGTCGAAAGAGATCTCAGAAGCTGAAATGGTCGAAGCAATTGCTTTTGCCCATGACGCGATCAAAAAGCAAGTTGCTGCGCAGGTAGAGTTGGCGAATTTGGTGGGATCTAGCGCGAAACGCGAATTTAACCACGAGCCCTCAAACTTAGAGTTACGTGATGCTGTTTTTGCAGCGACATATGACCAAGTTTATGCAATTGCAAAATCAGGTTCAACGAAACACGAAAGGACAGAGAAATTTGCAGAAATAGGTAAAGCATTCTTTGAAACATTAGGTGAGGAGATTGATGAAGAAACGACATTCTTAGCGAAAAAATATTACCACGATGTGCAGTATGACGCTGTTCGTAACTTGGTATTGGATGAAGGTATCCGTTTGGATGGCCGTGATGTCCGTACAGTACGTCCGATTTGGTCTGAAGTGGATTATTTACCGGCAGCGCACGGTTCAGCGGTATTTACCCGTGGTGAAACACAATCGTTGACGTCTGTAACGCTAGGTGCTAAAGACGATGAGCAAATGATCGATGGCGCATTTATCCATGGATACAATAAATTTATATTGCACTATAACTTCCCTTCGTTTTCGGTAGGTGAGGTACGCCCTAACCGTGGCCCTGGTCGGCGCGAAGTCGGACACGGTAACTTGGCTATGCGTTCTTTAAAGCAAGTGCTTCCAGAGGGTACAGAAAACCCGTACACGATCCGTGTGGTTTCTGATATCTTGGAATCGAATGGTTCTTCATCGATGGCGACTGTTTGTGCAGGTACATTGGCGTTGTTAGATGCGGGTGTGAAATTGAAAGCGCCAGTTTCTGGTATTGCAATGGGTCTGATTACAGATGAGAAAAGTGGTAAGTATGCTATCCTATCGGATATCTTGGGTGATGAAGATCATTTAGGTGACATGGACTTTAAAGTGACAGGTACTGAAAAAGGTATTGTAGCTTGCCAAATGGACTTGAAGATAAATGGTTTGAAATGGGAAGTATTGACCCAAGCGTTGGATCAAGCGAAAGAAGCGCGTTTACACATCTTAAACGAGATGAAGAAAACAATCGACGCACCTCGTGAAGATTACAAACCACATGCGCCACGCATTATCTCGTTAACAATCGATAAAGAATTTATCGGTGCGATTATCGGACCGGGCGGTAAAATTATCCAAGAAATGCAACGCGAAACAGGTTCGACCATTTCGATTGAAGAAGTGGATGGAAAAGGTATCGTTCAGGTCTTCGCCGACAATAAGGCGGCTATTGATGCTGCGGTTTCCCGCATTCGTGCCATTGTTGCGAAACCAGAAATCGGTGAAGTTTACGAAGGTAAAGTGAAATCGATTATGCCTTTCGGTGCATTCGTAGAAATCATGCCGGGTAAAGATGGTCTATTGCATATCTCCGAAATCGATTGGTCACGTTTAGAAACGATGGACGGCGTTTTCAAAGAAGGCGATATGGTTAGCGTGAAATTATTGGATATCGATAAGCAAGGCAAGATGAAACTTTCACGTAAAGTGTTATTGCCTCGCCCTCCACGCGAAGATAAGCCAAAGCAAGAACAAAAACCGGCTAATGACGCGCCTCAAGCGTAAGTTTAAGACGCATAATTTAAAGCTGCATCCTTATGGTGCAGCTTTTTTTATGGAAAAAGTAGAAAATGGTCATCCTATCCATAGGAAGCAAACGACGTGTGGTAAGCTAACGACTTTTTTATATGCGCATTTATCTAACCTATTTATTTTTTCTTCTATCCGCTTTTGGATTTAGCCAAGAACCAACAGATCTGCAGTCGTTAGCGCAGTTAATCTCTACAAGATTGCCGGATACGTTACATTTAAATAGGCATGAACGAGTACATTTCAGCTTCTCTGCGGATACTACCGTACCTCTATTCGATTACAGGCGTGTATTAAATCAGTACGTTCAACCTTTGCTTTCGAGCTACAATCGATTTTTTACGAAAGAGAAATGTTACCACCTCTATGTGTTTACGGATCCTATAACTTTGCGGAAGATTGTAAATTTTCAAGAGTTTACCTGTGGGAGACAGCTTTTTGGTCCGGTGGTTGTTTATGCGTCGGTGGCTCGGGGCTTTTATGACTTTAGAGACTCTTTATTACAAGACTGGGCCGCAATAATACGAGACCCTAATTTATTTGAGAATGTCAAGCAGGTGGATATACTTATTCATAAATCAGGTGAAGTTGAATTCACTGGAGATGATCTTCTGTCCAAAAGCTTGTATGCGGGATTAAAACCTAAATGGAAACAGGCAATTTACTATGGGCAACCCGTAAACAGTGTAACCACAGTGAAAGTTCGACCAGACCGTTCCCTTGATAAGGAATCTATTCAGTACACCGAAGTAGCTTATTTTATTAAAGACCGTTTTGAAGGTCAGGTGTTAAAATTTGATCCAGACTGGTCCGGGGTTCTAGATAGTAAAAAAAGTATAGCCGTATCTTTTATATATGACGCCTCGATTGGGCAGCTCTCCGACGTGGCAGTACATAGCAATGAAGGCGCGAAAGCGAAGAGACTGATGGACTGGATTTATGTAAATTACTCCCAAATAGAAAAGGATTTTTTACATAGTGATAGTGGGTCAAGCCGATATTTGTTTTATATCGATTGAAACATTGAAAACGTTTGTAAAAAAGGACGAGGCTGTTTAAAAAGGGAACTACCTTTTGTTATCGCTAGAAGGAGGGACAGCGACGAAGCGATCTCATGTTTGAAAAAATGCAGATTACTTCGTCATTCTTCCTCGTAATGACGCATTTTTTAGCATGTATTCAACTTTTTGAACTCCTGTTTCATAACAAGCTTAAACGAGAAACGCTGTCATATTGACAGCGCTTCTCGTTTTATTATGTTGTGTTTACAACATAATCACCGACTCTATCTTCGAGACGTTTTTATAATAATCAATCACATCCTCGGCAGTATTAACAAAGGTTTCTACCGTAATGGATTTGTATTTTCCGCCGGACGATTCTTTTTCCGCAAACTTCGTGCTTGGGTGTGTGAAGATGCTTTTTACTTCGTCAAGTTTCTCTGCCTCAGCTTTTACGATAAACTTAAATGTGTACAAGCTGGGAAACTGTTCGACCGTATTTAATTTCACGCGAAAATTATCATAGAAATCTGTTGGGTTGTTGCCTTCGTTATCGGGCAAGTCCTGAATGTTTAATTTACTAAAATCAGTCATGTATAGTTCTCCTTCCTGCTTTATACTCCAATAATTATACCTAATATAGAAACTGTCTTTTTGTCGTTTTTTAGTTTTCCATCGATGTTGGCCAGCTATTCTTCTGCTTGCCGAACTTTTCGTTAGGCTTATCTGACATGTCAAATACCAGCTCACCACCGAGAAGCATGTCGCTGTGCGTAATGTATACCTTGTTGTAAGCTTTTCCGTTTAGCTTGGCCGATTTGATATAAACGTTCTTCGGGCTGTTGTTTTTAGCAATGATCGTAAATGTCTTGCCGTTGGGCATACTGATAGCAGCTTTATCTAAGCTAGGGCTTCCGAAAACATATTCACCGCCAACAGGCGAAGCGGGATATAAGCCCATCATCGACCATACAGCCCAGGCACTCATTTGCCCGGCATCTTCGTTGCCGGCATAGCCATCCGGGCGGTCATGATACATGGAGTCCACTATATGGCGAATCTTTTCCTGCGTTTTCCAAGCCTCGCCAATGTACGCATACATATAGGCAATATGGTGGCTAGGTTCATTTCCATGAGCATACTGGCCGATGAAGCCGCTCGCATCTGGCGATTGGTTTTCACCTGTCATATGCGACGGAGCCTTGAACAAGGTGTCCAACATCAGGCCGAGTCCATTTTTCTGCGGAAACAGCTTCGCCAACCCACGTACATCATGCGGAACGAAGAAGGAGTGCTGCCAAGCGTTACCCTCGATGTATTGACTTTTGTCAAAATCATGCTCCGAATAAAACGGATCGAAAGGCTCTACAAATTTTCCATTCTTATATTTTGCGCGCATAAAGCCAGTTTGTGGATCGAAATGATTGACGTAGCTCTTTGCTCGCTTAATAAACAGTTCATAATCTTCTTTTTTACCCAATTTTTTGGCGACAAGTGCAATGCAGTAATCATCAAATGCATACTCCAATGTTTTGGTAACGCTACCACCATTCACATCCTGCGGAACGTAGCCGTATTCAATATAGGCCGGCACTTCACGGATTTCTTGAAACGCACTATTGCGCATCGCCTGATAGGCACGTTCGGCATCCACGCCCGGCCAATCTTTCAAGACAGCATCGGCCAATACTGGTACGGAATGGTAGCCCGTCATTGTGTTGGTTTCAAAGGTGCTCAGGTCCCAAACGGGTAGCAATCCATTTTCATCGTGAAACGCTAATAGGCTGTTCAAAATGTCGGTATATCGCTGAGGTTGTGTAATGGTAAATAGGGGTTTTAAAGCACGAAAGGTATCCCACATGGAGAAAAAGGTATAACGTTGTCCGCCATGAGGCATATTGTGTAATTCGCCTTTCGCATTTTTATACGCACCGTCCTTATCGGAATATAAGGTCGGAGCTACCGCTGTATGGTACAAGGCAGAATAAAAAATAGTCTTTAGACGCTCGTCGCTGCTTTCCACCTTTATTTTTCCTAACTCAGCTTCCCATTTTGCTTGTGCTTGATTTTTCACCGTGTCGAAACTCCAGGTCGGAATTTCCGAAAGCGCTGCTAAAGCCTTTTCTTCACTCGTCATCGAAAGTGCAACTTTGATTTTAACATCGCTCTTGCCCGCGAAGACCAATTGGGCATTAACGGCCTTGACGTTCTTTTCCTTTCCATCGCTGCTGCTGGCTATGCTGCGCTGCTCTGTAACCAAAGCGCCATTTAACAAAAGCTCGTTTATGGATGCCGATGTGCGTAGCGCGAAATACACACGTTGCCTATTAGCCCAGCCTTGGGAGTATCGTTTTCCGATCAATGTACTATCATTGATTATACGGATTTCTGTCTCTAGAGGTTTGTCCCAATTGTAGGTGTGATCTAGATCTAAGCGTATGGTGGGCTTAGAAGTGCCCGTAGGGAACGTGTACTGATGGAAGCCGACGCGTTCGGTGCTCGTCAGATCTGCCTGGATACCGTTATCTAGCTTTACTTTATAATGTCCAGGTTGTGCAACCTCGTTCTGACGTGAGAATTTTACGCGTGTATCGATCTTAGCCTGCTGTATGGGGCCCAACATCGGCATTACCGCGATGTCTAGCCAGTCGCCGATTCCTGTCCCGCTTAAATGCATATGGCTAAACCCCGCAATACTGTCGGAAGAAATGTGGTAGCCACTTACCCAGTCCCAGCCGCCTTTACCATTGTCAGGGCTTAGTTGTACCATCGAAAAAGGAACGGTAGCTCCCGGGTAGGTGTGCCCGTGTCCGCCTGTACCGATTAATAAATTGACATGCTTATTGAGATCCTGAGCATGTGCAAGGTTGGTTGCTAGCCCGATAGCTAAAAAGCTCAGGCCGAATAGATGTTTATTTCTCATGATATGTTGTTGGCTGTTTATTTTACTTTCCCTCCGTACTACCTTCCCTAAAGTATATGCGCGTAAAGCCTACATTACCGGGGTGATAATATTACGAAAAAAAAAGTGTTAAGCATAATAAAACCTTTTAGCATAATAAATTTTAGCTATGTTATTTTTTTGCTAAATATATTTAGTAGATTGCTAGCCTAAACGAACGTAAACCAGTATATGAAAAAAAGAGTGTTAATTAGCGATATTGCGAAAGCTTTGGGTATCTCCGTTACGACGGTTTCCTTCATACTTAATGATAAAGCTAAAGAAAAGCGAATCAGCGATGCGCTAACCAAACGCGTTTTAGATTATGTTAACAAAGTAGGGTATAAGCCAAACCAATTAGCAAAAAGTCTACGAACCGGACAGACCAAAATTTTGGGTCTACTGGTAGAGGATATTGCTAATCCATTTTTCTCCAATGTTGCTAAACATATTGAGCGCAGGGCATATGAAACCGGGTACCATATTATCTACTGTAGTATGGATAACGACGAGCATAAGGCAAAGGAATTGATCCAGCTCTTTATGGATCGCCAAGTGGATGGATTTATCATTACCCCTTCGGAAGGTTTGGAGGATACCATATCCAACATCAAACAAAATAATATCCCCTTGGTGTTATTTGACCGGTTTGTGCCTTCTGTGGAAACGAATTACGTGGTTTCCGACAATCGACGCGGATCGTACGAGGCAACCAAACACCTGCTGGAAGGGGGTAACAAACGTATCGGTTTAATATCACTGTATTCCAACCAGACGCAAATGCGCGATCGGTTGGACGGTTATATGGAAGCCATGGACGAATTCCGTGTGCAGTCTTTCATTAAAAAGCTCAATTTGGATAGTTCGGAAGCAGAGTCACAAGAACAAATCAGGGAGTTTGTGGTTGATAATAAATTAGACGCGGTTTTATTTGCGACTAATTATCTGGCCGTAGATGGTCTGAAAGCCTTAAAGCAGCACAAAACGAGTTTGCCTAAAATGGTAGCATTTGATGAACATACTTTGTTTAAATTGCATGATCCTTCCATAACGGTTGTATCGCAAGATATTGAGCAATTAACGCGCGAACTTATTCACACGCTAATTGCTGAAATTAGTGGGAAACTTAAAGAGGTTAGGCAGTTGACTATTCCATGCCAACTGATCGTTCGGGAATCTTCTATTTCTTCGTAGGAACGAATTTCATCGAGAGCGAGTTTACGCAATGCCTGGTGTCTTTCGCCGTAAACCGCTCGCCTTTAAATACATGCCCCAGGTGTGCACCACACTTCGCACAAAGTATTTCAACGCGCCGGCCATCGGCATCCGTCTCATGTTTCACAGCGCCTGAAATTTCGTCATCAAAACTCGGCCATCCGCAATGCGATTCAAATTTGTCTTTCGACAAGTAAAGCGGGGCATCGCAGCGCTTGCAAACATACGTGCCTTCTGCTTTGTTGTCCAGTAATTCGCCGGTAAATGGTCGTTCTGTTCCTTTATGAACAATCACATATTCCTCTTCGGCAGTCAATTTGTTGTATTTTGTTGTATCACTCATCGTCGTTAATTTAGCCTTTTTATTTTCTGCGCCCTGCGATCCTGATGTTTGCCCACAAGACAGGAAAAAAATAGCAATAACTATTAGAAAAATCGGGTTTTTATACATGTCACTAAGATCGCAAAATAGATCGATATCTTTGTTTTCTGTATGTCAAGAATTTCCGGCTAGATACTGAAGAGTTTCCGCTATAAATTCCCACCAAATTCATCCCTAAAACGGCCTTTACAGCGCCATTTGGCTATTTATTTAGAATGGTTTTAAATTGATAATTTGCGTCATTAAATTGTCAGTGATTGCTTAATAAGTTATACTTTTGTGCATTGTTTGGAGGGTTTAGACCATTTAGACGACGTATTTTAAAAGTTTTATATCATAAATAAATAGTATAAAGTGCTAAATATGAGAAATATCTCATCCTTATTGGGAAAACTTGCGAAGACAATGTCAGTAAGTATGATGTTGTTATTTGCCGTTACAATGTCGAATGCGCAGGACGTTAAAGAGGGTCAGACGCTTTTCAAGTCTAAATGTACGACCTGTCACAGTGTGACGAAAAAAGTGGTTGGTCCGGCCTTGGCTGGAATGACCGAGCGTCATGATGAAGAATGGTTAGTGAAGTGGATTAAAAATTCACAAGCGATGGTTGCTGCTGGTGATCCTACCGCTGTACAGCTGTTTGAAGAGAACAACAAATTGGTGATGACTGCTTTTACAGATTTATCGGATGATCAAATCAAAAACATCATTGCTTATGTAAAAGATGAGGAAACGAAAGCTGCGGAAGCTCCTGCTGCTGGTGCTGCTGCCGCTGGTGCTGCACAATCGGATGATGCAAACACATTCATGATCATTGGTTTAATAGCCATTGTCGTTTTGGCGGTTGTTGTTATCGTGGTGCTGAATCGTGTTATTCGCACCCTAGAAAAAGTTATCGCGAATAACCAAGCGGCTATCGAAGCTGCGCAAGCGCGCAACGAAACAGTAGTGGAAAATCGCTTCGCGAAATTTGCACAGGCATTTGTGAAAAACAAAAAGCTCGTCGGTTTCTCGGTGCTGATGCTGGTTGCTTTCTTGGCAGTTGGCGGCTGGAATACGCTTTGGAACGTTGGTGTTCATCAAGGGTATGAGCCTGTTCAGCCGATTAAATTCTCGCACCAGATTCACGCGGGCGTGAACCAAATCGAATGTCAGTATTGCCACGGTGGTGCTTTCAAATCCAAAAATGCGTCGATTCCGTCAGCGAATGTGTGTATGAACTGTCATAACACGGTAACAGCATCTGAGCATTACGATGGGGAGCTTTCACCAGAGATTGCTAAAATCTACAGAGCGCTGGATTATAATCCAGAGACACGCGAATACGGAAACAATCCGAAGCCTATTCAATGGGTTAGAATTCACAACCTACCTGACTTCGCTTACTTCAATCACTCGCAGCACGTTGTGGTAGCGGGTGTGGAATGTCAAACATGTCATGGTCCGGTAGAAACAATGGAAGAGGTTTACCAATACTCTCCTTTAACAATGAAGTGGTGTATCGACTGTCACAGAACGACAGAAGTTAACACGGACAACGCTTATTACGATCAATTGATCGAGGCTCACGAAAAGTTGAAGAAAGGTGAGAAGATGACTGCCGCAATGATCGGCGGACTAGAGTGTGGTAAATGTCACTATTAATAATTAAATAAGAAAATACGCAATCTTTAATATAAAGCTTAAATGGATAGCAACAAGAAATATTGGAAAGGTTTGGAGGAATTGCAACAAACACCTGCTTTCGTCGAAAAGAGCAAAGGTGAGTTTGCCGAGCCTATTCCTGTAGAAGATGTATTGAACGAAGCTGGATTGAGCACAAAGACACCTCGTCGTGACTTCTTGAAAGCTTTGGGATTCGGTTTAGGGGCTGTAACCTTGGCAGCGTGTAATCGTACACCTGTTCATAAAGCAGTGCCTTATGTTATCAAACCGGAAGAAGTAACACCAGGTATTCCAAATTATTACGCTTCATCATTCAACGGACAAAGTGTGTTAATCAGAACACGTGAAGGTCGTCCTATTTTAGTAGAAGCAAACCCCAATGCAGTTGGTTTAGTGCAGGGTACAGAGTCAGCGACAGTATCGTCCGTCTTGGATCTGTATGACATGACGAACAAACTACAGAACCCACAAATCGGGGGTAAAGATGTCGAGTGGAGCAAGTTAGATACAACCGTTAAACAAGCGTTAGTCAAAGCTTCAAATTCTGGGAAACAAATCACGCTGGTTTCAAGAACGATTAACAGCCCGTCGACTTTACAAGCTATTGCCAAATTCAAGGAGTCTTTCCCGAGCACGAACTTGGTTCAATTCGATCCTATATCATACAGTGGTATCCGCAAAGCAAACGAGCAAAGTTTCGGAAGAGCGGTGATCCCTGCTTATAATTTCGAAAATGCCTTGGTTGTGTTATCTGTTGGTGCTGATTTCTTAGGTACTTGGTTAGATGGGGAAGAGCATACACAAGATTATATTAAAAACAGAAACTACAAATCCTTAGAAGGTGGCAAGATGTCGCGCCATATCCAATTTGAATCGGGTATGAGCATGACAGGTACAAATGCGGACGTTCGTATCGCAGTAAAGCCATCCGAAGAAGGTGCGGTATTAGTTTCTTTATATAACGAAGTTACGGGTTCATCCTTGCCAGGTGCATTAACGGGGAACCAACGTGCTGCTACAGCGATTAAGCTGGCAGCGCAAGAATTATTAAAGAACAGAGGAAAAGCTGTTGTCGTAGCTGGCGCAAATAATGTAGATGCTCAGATTTTAGCTAACGCGATCAACGTTGCCATTGGTGCTTACGGTACAGTAATCGATCTGGATAACTTCTCCAAAAAATACCAAGGTTCTGAAGATGCTTTTGCTACTTTCTTAGCAGATGCAAATGCCGGACGTGTAGGTGTTGCGATGTTCTTAAATTCAAATCCTTTGTATGATTATGCGGATACTAAGGTGGTGAAAGACGCATTATCTAAAGTGGATTTCACGCTTTCGTTTGCCGATCGTGCGGATGAAACAGCTTCGGAATTAAAAGCGATCGCACCAACGAGCAACTATTTAGAATCTTGGGGTGATGAATCTTCCAGAGAAGGTTATTACACCATCGTTCAGCCGACTATCAACCCCGTATTCAATACGCGCCAAGCAGAGCAAAGCTTATTGGTTTGGTCTGGAAACATCATCAACATCTTTGACTTTGTTAAAAATGTTTGGGAAACCCAAATTTTAGCGGGTAGCGCGAAGAAATGGAAAGATGTATTGCAAACTGGTTTTGAATATAAAGGTAAATTAACAGCGAACGCGTATACATTCACCGGAAACGTGCAGGGTGCCGCAACCAACTTGCAGGCCTATGCGAAGACGTTAGCTGGTGAAGGGTTCGAGTTAGCCTTGTACGAATCTGCAGCCATTCGTGACGGACGCTTTGCAAACAACGCATTCTTACAAGAGTTGCCGGATCCGGTTTCCAAAGTTACTTGGGACAACTACGTCGCTTTAAATCCAAAGGATATCGAAGCACTAGGATTGGGTGAAAACAGTGTGGTAACGGTAGAAGGAAACAACTACTCCGTGGAGCTTCCTGTGTTAGCACAGCCAGGTCAGGCATTGGGTTCAGCTTCCGTAGCCGTAGGATACGGTCGTACGAAAGTAGGTAAAGCGGGTAACAACGTTGGGGTTAACGCTTATCCATTTGCAACTGTTAAAAATGGTGTGACGCAAACCGCTGCTAAAGTTAAGATTTCGAAAGTTTCGAGAACGTACGAGTTGGCACAAACGCAAACGCACCATACGATCGAAGGCAGAAATATTATTCGCGAAACTACATTCGCAAACTATTTAAAAAATCCAGCATCAGAATCTGGTCGTTTTGCCGATTCACATAAATCATACGATTTGTGGAACAAGTTTGAGTCGCCAGGTCACAAATGGGTGATGGCAGTAGACTTAAATGCCTGTACAGGCTGTGGTGCTTGTATCGTAGCATGTAACATTGAAAACAATATTCCTGTAGTAGGTCGTGATGAGGTTCGTCGTCGTCGTGAAATGCACTGGTTGCGTATCGACCGTTACTATACGATCGAAGAAGATGGGGTAGATTACACCAAAGAGGATGATATCGCGAATCTGAACGATTTCCAAAATGTGAAAGTAGTTCATCAACCGATGATGTGTCAGCACTGTGACCACGCTCCTTGTGAAACGGTATGTCCGGTATTGGCGACGGTCCACTCTTCTGAAGGATTAAACCATATGGCTTACAACCGTTGTTTCGGTACACGTTACTGTGCGAACAACTGCCCGTATAAAGTGCGTCGTTTCAACTGGTTCAACTACTGGAATGATTCACGTTTCGACAACTACTTGAATAACGAGTTTACACAGTTGGTATTGAATCCAGATGTTACTACACGCTCACGTGGGGTGATGGAGAAATGTTCGATGTGTATCCAACGTATTCAAGCAGGTAAGCTTCAAGCGAAGATTGAAGGTCGTCCATTGAAAGATGGTGATATCAAACTAGCATGTTCAGGAGTTTGTAGTGCAAACGCTATGATCTTCGGTGATGCTAACGATCCAAACTCGGAAGTTTCTAAAGCGTTACGTAGCGAACGTATCTACTACGTCTTGGAAGAAATCAACGTTCAACCGAACATTGGCTACATGACGAAAGTTAGAAATTCATTTGAAGCGTAATTTTATTGTAATCTGAAATAAAGCAATTATGTCATCGCATAACGAATCAATATTAAGAGAACCATTAATAACCGGCAAGAACATCACGTATGCTAAAGTGACTGATGACATCTTGTTACCGGTTGAGAATAAGCCCAACAAAGCCTGGTGGATAGGATTTATCGTAGCCGCATTAGGTGCCATGTTGTGGGTTGTAAGTGTCGGATACACTTTTTGGACAGGTATCGGCGCTTGGGGTTTGAACAAAACAGTAGGCTGGGCTTGGGATATCACCGACTTCGTATGGTGGGTAGGTATCGGTCACGCCGGAACGTTGATTTCAGCCGTATTATTACTTTTCCGCCAGAACTGGCGTAACTCGATCAACCGTTCTGCAGAGGCGATGACGATCTTCGCCGTTATCTGTGCCGCGACATACGTTGTTGCCCACATGGGACGCCCTTGGTTGGCTTATTGGATTTTCCCTTTACCGAATCAGTTTGGTTCCCTTTGGGTAAACTTCAACTCCCCACTCGTATGGGATGCCTTCGCGATCTCGACCTACTTTACGGTATCCTTAGTATTCTGGTATTGTGGTCTATTACCTGATATTGCGTCGGTACGTGACCGTGCGACAGGTTTAAAACAAAAGATATACGGAGTCTTGTCGTTTGGCTGGAACGGTTCCGTGAAGACCTGGCAACGTTTTGAGATTGTGTCCTTAATTCTGGCAGGTATCTCTACACCACTTGTACTTTCCGTACACACGATCGTATCCATGGACTTTGCAACCTCGGTCATTCCGGGTTGGCACACCACGATCTTCCCGCCTTACTTTGTTGCGGGAGCGATCTTCTCTGGTTTTGCGATGGTACAAACGCTATTGTTGATCCTTCGTAAAGTCATGAACTTTGAGGATTACATCACGATGTTCCACATCGAGTCTATGAATAAAATCATCATGACTACAGGTTCCATCGTAGGTATCGCTTACTTGACAGAGCTTTTTGTAGCTTGGTATTCAGGTTCTGAATATGAGATGTATGCGTTTGCTAACCGTGTTGCCGGTCCTTATGCTTGGGCTTACTGGGCAATGATGACGTGTAACGTAATCTCTCCACAATTATTCTGGTTCAAGAAGATTCGTACCAGTATTCCTATCTCTTGGATTTTATCAATCGTGGTAAACATCGGGATGTGGTTCGAGCGTTTCGTAATCATCGTTACTTCATTGCACCGTGATTATCTTCCATCTTCATGGGCGATGTTCTATCCAACATGGACAGACGTAGGTATCTTCGTTGGTTCGATTGGTCTATTCTTCACGCTATTCTTGTTGTTCTTACGTTTCTTGCCGGGTATCGCGATTGCAGAGGTGAAATTGCTATTGAAATCTGCCTCGCTACAACAGAAAACCAAGTTGGCTCAAGAAGGTGCATTCCCAGCCGAACAGGTTGAGCATTTTGCAAACTCGTTGGACAAGTACGATTCAGTTACACAAGAGGACATTAACGCATTAAAACAAAAATAATAGCAATGAGCAATACAAAATATATATTAGGTAGTTTTGCTGATCCTGATGATATGATGCACGGGATTGAGAAATTGCAAGCAAACAATATCAGCATATATGATTGTTTCACGCCAATGCCTATTCACGGAATAGAAGCTAAGTTGGGTGTAAAACCATCTCGTTTACCTATTGCAGCGTTTTGTTTCGGCGCATTAGGTACCTGCTTGGGCTTTAGCTTGTTATATTATACGATGGCACATGATTGGCCGATGAACGTGGGTGGTAAACCCTCGTTACCTTTGCCAAACTTTGTTCCGGTAACATTTGAGGTGACCATTTTATTATGTGCTCTTGGCATGGTAGCGACCTTCTTTTTCCGCAACCACTTGTTTCCAGGCCGCACCCCTCGTGTAATGGACCTGAGAGCATCCGACGATCGTTTTATTATTGCGGTAGATGCTCATGAAAATACAGATCACGCTTTGGTTGAATCATTACTGAATGATGCTGGCGCGGTTGAGGTTAAATACAATGAAAGAAAATATGTTAGCTATGAATAAGAAGAATTTTCTTGGATCTGTATGTGCTGCATTTGCTTTGGCTGCAGTAGTTTCCAGCTGCGGCGATGGAAAGACACGTAGTACCGGATGGGAATTCTCCAGAAATATGTATGATCCGATTGCCTTCAATCCGGATCAGCCAAACGAAAACTTTAAGAACAAAATTACTGCACAATTACCTCCTGCAGGTACAAATCCGATAGGCTTCGAGCGTTTCGAATTTGCTAACTCGCTAGAGGAGTACGAGCGTGCCGGTAGAGAGCTTACTAGCCCGCTGGCAGTAACGCAAGAAAACCTTGCGAAAGGTGATGCTTTGTTCCATACGTATTGTGCGGTTTGTCACGGTCCGGAAGGTAAAGGCGATGGCCCGATCACAAAAGAAAGATCGGTAACAGATTCCAGAGGTACGCGTGCTTTGGAAACCTTCCCGCCACCTCCATCGTATCAAAAATCAGACGCGGCATCGTCATCCAGAGGTGGTCAAATGAGCGAATTGACAGACGGTAAGATCTATCACACGATTTACTATGGTCATAACTCGATGGGGTCTCATGCCTCCCAATTATCGCCAGAGGAGCGTTGGCAGGTGGTCATGTATGTACACGAATTACAAAAAAAATAATCTAACATCAATATAGTAAATGGGAACTCACAATCATCATCACGATTATAATTTCAGCGAAAAATTCCAATTTGCTGGTATCGCCAAGATACTCAGTCTAGTTGGTATTGCCGTAGGTATTATAGCCATTGTTATGGGCCTAATATCAAGTGACCATATTATGGTTGAACGTACGTACGCAAACCTATTATTGATGGGTTATTATTTCACTTGTGTATGTGCTGCCGGGGCATTTTTCGTCGCGCTGCAAATGGTTACCCAGTCGGGTTGGTCGGCAGGTTTACTGCGTATTCCGCAGGCTATGGCTGGCATTTTACCTATAGCGGCTGTCATCCTATTGGTTATCGTAGGCTTAGGTCTAACATCACATAATTTATATCATCACTGGAATGCTGAAGGCCTAACAGACCCGAATAGCCCAGCGTATGATAAACTTGTTGCAGGAAAATCTGCATTTTTAAATGTCCCCGGATTTTTGATTCGTCAAATTCTATTCATGGGTTCATATAGCATTTTTGCTCTTATCCTTACCAAATTATCCTATAAAGAGGATTTAGAAGGCGGTTTAAATTCTTATAAGAAAAGTTTCAAGCTTTCGGCAATCTTCCTCGTTATCTTCGGTTTTACGACACCGATATGGTCGTTTGATACGATCATGTCATTGGAAGCACACTGGTTTTCGACCATGTTTGGTTGGTATAATTTTGCAGCCATGTGGGTGAGCGGTATTGCGACTATTGTCGTTATCGTGATCTTGGTAAAGAAAGCGGGCTATTTGTCATGGGTTAATGAAAATCATTTGCATGACTTGGGTAAATTGATGTTTGGATTCTCTATTTTCTGGACATACGTTTGGTTCGCCCAGTTCATGTTGATATGGTATTCTAATATTCCAGAGGAAACGGTTTATTTCTACAAAAGATGGGAACCTGAGTATAAACCATGGTTTTGGTTGAGCATTATCATTAACTTCGTAGCGCCATTATTGTTACTTGTTGACCGCGATGCTAAACGTAAAAACGGCATGATGTTATTCGTAGCCATCTTGCTATTGTGTGGTCACTGGTTAGATTATTATATCATGATTATGCCGGGCACCGTGGAATCACATCGTGGTTTTGGTTATATCGAGATTGGAACAGCTATTGGCTTCGTTGGTTTATTTACTTTTTTGGTGATGAGCAAATTGAGCAAACATCCGTTGGCTCCGAAAAACCATCCTTTTATGGATGAGAGTTTACATCATCAAATATAGTTTAGTTTCTAATCAAAGCATAAAACGTTTAAACGTCTTAATAAGAAATGAAATTCAAAATTAATAACAGATTCAAAGCCGCGTTGGGATGCTTACTAGCCGTAGGGTTATTGTTTTCTACTCCTAGTTTTGCCCTTCAGCAAGATTCAACAGCGCAAGATACAGCAGTTTCAATGACCGCTGATACCGCTGCTGCTGCGGACACGGCTGCTGCTGCTCCAGCAGCGACAGATTCGGTTTCTACAGTTTCTGCGGCGGGCGCTACAGCGGCTACCGCTACCGCAACACCCGAACCCGAGAAACAGATTGATCCACAGGTTTACAAGAACATGACCTACTACATACTATTGTTTTTAATTGTATGTACTATTGTTGCTGTAATCGGTAAAGTCTTGTCAATTTATGAACTGACCAAGAGAATGAATGGAAAGTATAATCCATTTGCAAATAACACGTTCCAATCCGTTTTATTTATCATCTTTTTGGTCGCTTTTTTAGCCTTCGTTTACTATGGCTACGCTGTATGGGGAAGCTGGGCATGGCGTGATGCAGTTACCGAACATGGACAGAGGATTGATACGATGTTTATCGTTACGACGGTCATCATCACCGTGGTTTTGGTACTTGTTCATCTTTTGTTATTCACGTTTCCATACATATACCGGATGCGTGCGAAAACGAAGGCCTACTATTATCCACACAATGACACGATTGAAAAAATATGGACTATCGTTCCAGCTATCGTGTTGACGGTATTGGTATTGTTCGGTTTCTTCACCTGGAGATCCATCACGAATGTGCCGGAAGATTTACAAAAATCGGCTTTGCAGGTTGAGGTATTGGGCGAACAGTTTCAATGGCAGGTACGTTACCCGGGCGCAGATGGCGTGATTGGTAAACGTAACTACAAAATGACTACCCCGATGAATTCCTATGGTATTGATTTCAACGACAAAAATGCTTGGGACGATATTCAAGCTTCTGATATCGTACTTCCCGTGAATAAATCTGTTCGTTTTCATATCATCTCTAAAGATATTATTCACTCGTTTTACATCCCTGATTTCCGCGTCCAAATTAATGCAGTACCAGGTATGACGAACTACTTCCAATTTACACCGACGGTTACCACAGAGGAAATGCGTGAGCGCATGAATGATCCGAAATATGATTACGTCATGTTGTGTAACAAGATTTGCGGTTCTGGTCACTTTAACATGCAGAAGAAAGTGGTTGTGGTGACGGAAGAGGAATATAAAGAGTGGTTAAGTACGCAAAACAAATATTTTACTGAAGATTTGCAAAAAGAGTTTACAGCAGTAGATTCGAAAGATTCGAAAGAATTGGCTACAGCTTCACTAAATTAATTGAAATAAGAAATTATTAAAAGAATATGTCAAGTACAGTTATATCGCACGGCGCAGCTCATCATGATGCACATGATCATCATCATGAAACCTTCTTAACTAAATACATATTTAGTCAAGATCATAAGATGATCGCGAAGCAGTTTTTGATCACCGGTATCGTGATGGCGGTTTTCGCTATGGTGCTTTCAATTTTATTCCGTATCCAGTTAGCGTGGCCGGAGAAAGATTTCCCAATCTTAGAAATCTTCTTGGGCAAATGGGCTGAAGGAGGGCGAATGAAACCCGAATTTTTCCTATCGTTGGTTACCATTCACGGTACGATGATGGTTTTCTTTGTATTAACCGCCGGTTTATCGGGTACGTTTAGTAATTTATTAATTCCTTATCAGCTTGGTGCTCGAGATATGGCATCGCCGCTGATGAATATGTTATCGTACTGGTTCTTCTTTGTAGCCTGTGTGATCATGGTCGCTTCTTTCTTCGTAGAAAGTGGACCTGCTGCCGCAGGTTGGACAATCTATCCGCCGCTCTCTGCCGTGCCAACGTCGATACCGGGTTCTGGCCTAGGGATGACACTTTGGTTAGTCAGTATGACGTTGTTCATCGCTTCGCAGGTATTGGGTGGTGTGAACTATGTGAGCACGGTCTTGAACATGCGTACGAAAGGTATGGATCTGTGGAAAATGCCATTGACCATCTGGGCTTTCTTTTTGACAGCAATCGTAGGTCTATTATCCTTCCCGGTTCTCGTTTCAGCCGTTGTTCTATTATTCTTCGACCGTTCTGTAGGTACATCATTTTACCTTTCGGATTTGGTTGTTCAGGGGCAAATTTTACCGAATGAAGGTGGTTCACCAATCTTGTTCCAACACTTGTTCTGGTTCTTAGGTCACCCTGAGGTATATATCGTCGTGATGCCGGCCTTAGGTCTTACGTCGGAGGTTATCTCGACAAACTCGCGTAAACCTATCTTTGGTTACCACGCGATGGTTTACTCCTTGGTTGGTATTACCGTGCTTTCGTTCATCGTTTGGGGTCACCACATGTTCGTGACAGGTATGAACCCATTCTTAGGCGGTGTATTTATGATCACGACATTGATTATTGCCGTACCTTCTGCGGTAAAAGCATTCAACTATATCGCGACGCTATGGAGAGGTAACATTCGTTTCACACCGGCAATGATGTTTGCAATTGGTATGGTATCTTTCTTTGTGTCGGGTGGTTTGACCGGTCTTTATCTTGGTAATGCGGCATTGGATATCAACTTGCACGATACGTATTTCGTTGTTGCCCATTTTCACTTGGTTATGGGATCAGCCTCGATCTTCGGGATGTTGTGCGGTGTATACCACTGGTATCCAAAGATGTTCGGTCGTATGATGGATACTAAATTAGGATATCTACATTTCTGGCTGACGTTTATCGGTGCTTACCTGGTATTCTTCCCTATGCACTTTATGGGTATTGATGGTGTGCCTCGCCGTTACTACGCATTTACAGCATTCCCTTTCATGGAGAAATGGGTTTCGGTAAATATGTTGATCACTTGGGCGGCGATTATCGCTGGTTTAGCGCAGGTAGCGTTCCTTTGGAACTTCTTTAGCTCCATCTGGAAAGGCAAAAAGGCAACGCAAAACCCTTGGAATGCCAATACGTTGGAGTGGACTACACCAGTAGAGCATATCCATGGTAACTGGCCTGGAGAAATCCCTACGGTATACCGTTGGCCTTACGATTACAGCAAGCCTGGTCACGATACGGATTTTATCCCGCAAGATGTTCCTTTCTCGGAGACGATGAGCTCAAACCTACCTCATGATTTTGAAGGTAACGAAGAGGCTATTCGTATTCAGAACGAGTGGAACAAAGCAAATAATAGAGAAATAATAGAGAAATAATAGAAGGGTAGGTTTTTACCTACCTCTCTTTATACATAAAGTAGAAGAAAGAGAGGATTCGATGTATCCGCGTGCAGAGAGACGATTTATTAGGACAAATAGGATTACTATTTTCGTCTTGTTCTTAGTGATCGCTGCGGGTGGAATCGTCAGAAGTACCGGATCGGGAATGGGCTGCCCGGATTGGCCGAAATGCTTCAACCGCATTATCCCGCCAACCGACATCAGCCAACTTCCAGAAGGCTACGAACAACAATATGTGGATGGGCGTGCTAAGAAGAATCAACGATTTGCAAAGATCGTCGAATTCTTTGGCTACCCAGAGAAGGCTGATAAAATTCGTCATGATAAGTCAATCCTCGAACACGAGTCGTTCAACGCTGCAAAGACATGGACTGAATACATTAATCGATTAGTTGGTGTAGCCGCCGGATTTTGCTTGTTGTTCTCCGCACTTTTCTCTTTTACCTATTTAAAGACAAAGCCATCCATTGTAGGGTGGAGCGTTCTGAATGTTTTTGTGGTCGTCGTGCAGGCTTGGTTGGGATCGATCGTTGTTTCGACCAACCTTATGCCCTGGATTATAACCGTGCATATGCTGTTGGCCCTACTCATTGTGGGTATCAGTATTTACACGTTTTATTCGGCTACGACTTGGCGCAATAAGTCGATATTAGGTGGGCAGAGCGTCGGCGCGTTTAAATGGCTGGCCCTCGTGGCACTGGCATTGACGGTGGTTCAGGTAGTATACGGAACGGAGGTCCGCGAGAGTATCGATCATTTGAATGATCAAGGCGTAGCACGCGCGGACTGGGTCTCGCACTTGGGTCAACCCTATTTCATTCACCGTGTTTTGGCTTACACGTCGCTAGGATTGAACATATTGATGTTTTTCCTAGTAAAAAATAAGTTTAGTTCATTGACATTGCAAAGTAAGTATGCTTGGATAGTAATCGTTTTAGTAGGGATACAAATGATGTCTGGAATTATTTTGGCACGTTTCAACATTCCTGCCTTTGCACAGACAACACATCTAATTGTTGCTAGTTTGTTTTTTGGAGCGCAATATTATTTGATGCTATTAATGACAAAATTAAAACGATAGTTTGTACAAAGTTGCGGACATTTGTGGCGCCGTATCAACGGTTTAACAACGAATTAGCATAACGTATTCATGAAGGAGTTTATTTCTGATTTCAATAAATTAATAAAGCTTAGGCTAACCTTAACTGTGGTTTTCTCTGCGTCGATTTCTTTTTTAATAGGAGCGAAGCAGCAGGGAGACATCATATGGTTGAATTGGTTAATCCTCACCATTGGCGGTTTTTTGGTAACCGGCTCTGCAAATGGATTCAATGAAATTATCGAACGTGATCTCGACAAGTTAATGAAGCGTACCGCAGATCGCCCATTACCCACAGGCCGTATGACTACAGGACAAGCGCTGGTGTTGAGCGTTTTTATGGGCATATTTGGTACCTTACTACTCGTTCGTTTGAACTTTTTAGCTGGCCTATTGTCTGTTTTTTCGATCATCCTTTATGCCTTCGTTTACACGCCATTAAAGCAGAAATCGCCTATTGCTGTTTTTGTAGGCGCGTTTCCTGGGGCTTTGCCACCACTAATTGGTTATTATGCGGCGTTTAAATCAGCGGGTTTTGGCTTTGAATATTCTGCAGTAAGCGAAGCCGCAATTGTGATCACGCCATGGGTGTTGTTTTTAATTCAATTCTTCTGGCAGTTTCCCCATTTTTGGGCTATTGCTTGGGTGGCTGATGAAGACTATCGAAATGCCGGATTTAGACTGCTCCCGACAAAAGAAAAAGATAACCTTTCTGCGTGGATGATCTTTATGTCCGCGATGTTGATGATCCCGGTTGGTTTTTTGCCACTTTACTACGGTTTTGGAGGTTGGGTATTTACGCTAGTCTCTCTGTTGGGCGGTATGCTGTTTACTTATTATGGCTATCAGCATGCTATGCAAAAAACGGATGCGACAGCTAAGAAGGTGATGTTTACCTCATTCTTTTATCTGCCCCTGACGCAATTAGTGTTATTGTTTGATTTTATTCCTTTTAAATAATGGATACAACAGAATATAAGACAGAAGAATTACTCCAATCCAGGAAAGCTAAGAAGTTTAACCTTTGGCTGGGCATGATTGGGATGTTTATGATGTTTGCAGCGCTATCAAGTGGTTTTATTGTCTACACGGCAAGCGGGGTAGATAAGGGGATCAAAACATTGTTGCCTGTTGCGTTTACGTATAGCACTATTGTGATACTCGTAAGTAGCGTAACTCTGCATTTCGCTTTTTTGGCTGCTAAACGGGAGCAACTTGGCAGACAACGCATGTTGCTATTGCTAACGATTGTGTTGGGGCTTGTCTTCTTCGGCATACAATTGCATTCTTGGTCAGTATTGGCCGAGCGAGGTATTTACTTTGTGAATAATAATGCTTCGCAATCCTTTATCTATATTTTTACGGGATTGCATTTAGCACACATTATTGCGGGCTTGATCGTATTGGTTCGTTGTTATTTGGGAGCACTTAAGCCGATCCCTTTTCCGAACAACCAATTCCGCATGAATTTGGCCATTATATTTTGGCATTTTCTCGATCTTTTATGGATTTATATTTATGTTTTCTTACTTTTGAATCAATAATAGTAAAAAATGAGTACAACAACTGTATCGCAATTAGATAAGGTAAAAGACGGCCCTTGGAGCGGTGGTAAGTCGCCTTGGAACTTAGAGTATGGAAAGATCATGATGTGGTTTTTCTTGGTGTCGGATGCTTTTACATTTTCGGCATTCTTACTCTATTACGGCGCACAAAAATTCGCGCAACCGACATGGATTGACGCGGACAAGATTTTCCAATCTGTTCCAGGTATTGTTGAGCACGGTCAACCGTTGGTTTTTGTGGGTATTATGACCTTCATCCTGATTATGTCATCGGTTACCATGGTGTTGGCCGTTGATGCAGGACATAGAAACCAGAAACAAGAAGTTGTGAAATGGATGCTTTGGACCATTTTAGGTGGTATTTGTTTCGTTGGCTGTCAGGCGATCGAGTGGACGCATTTGCATCACGAAGGTTTTTGGTTCGGAAGAAACCCAGCTACTGGTCTAGAAGGTGATGCTGTAGCACAAGCGTTAGCACCATACTTTACGAAAGAGATTTCCTACACTGCTGCCTTGCAGTTCTCTAATCTATTCTTTACGATTACTGGTTTTCACGGATTCCACGTTTCTGTAGGTATTCTTTTGAACATCATTATTTTATGTATGACACTAAATAATACATTCGAAAACCGTGGAACCTATTTAATGGTTGAAAAGGTTGGTTTGTATTGGCACTTTGTGGATTTAGTGTGGGTATTCGTATTCACTTTCTTCTACTTAATCTAATTGGTTTCAGCATAATAATTTATATTCAGCAATGTCACATCATCACGAAAATATAGCAGCACACGACCACCACGATCATGGTGGAATGGACAAGAAAGGGATTTGGAAAGTATTCTTTATTCTTTTAGCCCTGACTGCACTTGAGTTTTTAATAGCCTTGGGCTTTGTGCACCATTGGGGTGTCATCGAAAAAGGTATGATTTTGAATACCATATATATCGCATTAACATTAGTTAAAGCATATTATATTGTGGCCTACTTCATGCACTTAAAATTTGAGAAATCGGGTTTTATCATCTGCTGTAGTATCGGATTTATATTTATTGTTTATTTTATCGTATTGTTATTGATCGAAGGCGATTATTTATTGCACCACTTGCAGTCGCACCCTTTGTTTCCAAACAATTAATAAATCAAGAGGAACTCAATGAGTAACCGTACTCAAGGAAGGAAATCAAAAATAATTCTCCTGGCATTAATCTTACTAGTGCCAGGATTTTTATATATAGCCGTTAATAGATTGGGATCTAATCATTATGTTTCGCTTCCTGTTTTCGGCGAGAAGAAGCTGAGCGGCGAAATGAAACGTAACTGGGGGAGGGAATATCCTGACACGATCTTCCATACGCTAGACACACTCATCTTCACTAATTTCGATGGTAAACCGGTAGCCTTTCCTGCATCGGATACCACGATAAACATCGTACACTTATTCTATTCAAAAGATGCGTCCTTTTCCAGGCTGATGATGGAAAATGTACAAAGCCTTTCTGATCGGTTTCAGGAAAATCCGTTAATTAATTTTTATTCGATATCTGTCGATCCTTCAGAGAGCCAATCCTCGTTACGTTCGTTCACTAAAACGTTCAAGGGGCTCGACAATGGGCATTGGAAAATGGTGTTTGGTGCTTCATCGGATATCTTTTCGTACGCTAGAGAGCAACTACTGATCGACGCGATGGTTGACCCTACGGATTCTGCCCGCTTTTTGATTGCTAACCAGTTTGTACTAGTCGATTCCAAACGACGCATACGCGGTTTTTATGACATAAGTCAAAAGGGAGAAGTCGATCGCCTGGAAGATGAGGTTAAGTTGCTCGTGGTCGAAGAAATTCGAAATAGACCTGCTAAGATTGCACAGAAATAGTTTTATGATTACTGAAGAAGAGAAGAAATATAGGAAGTGGATCGTGTTGCTATCCATTGTTATTCCTTTAGCCGTTGCCGTTTTATTCGGCGTAAATTTGAGAAAGCTAGGCTATGATGTTACGCCCTTATCGTTTCTGCCCCCCATATATGCGACCATCAACGGACTGACAGCCGTATTGTTGTTTTCGGCTGTGGCCGCTATAAAGCAAGGCAAAGTCAAATTGCATGAAAATTTGGTGAAGGTATGTATGGCCTGTTCGCTAGCATTTTTAGTGATGTACGTAGCTTACCACATGACGTCTGATTCGACGCCCTATGGTGGCGAAGGCGTCATCCGTTATGTCTACTTTTTTATTCTCATAACGCATATTATGCTGTCTATCATCATCATACCCTTCGTCTTATTTACCTTTGTCAGGGGAATTGCGGGCGCTTACGAGCGGCACAAGAAGCTAGCGAGAATTACGTATCCGATGTGGATGTATGTTGCTGTTACAGGGGTGATCGTTTATTTGATGATCTCGCCTTATTACGTTCATTAATTGTTTGGCCTATGAAGAGAGTTTGGATTTACCAGAGTAACCGTTTTCTACAAGCAGAAGAGATTACGCGCATAGAGGACATCCTGCAGGAGTTCGTTTCCCAATGGACAGCCCATGGCAGCCAATTGGCCGGTAGTTTTGTTGTTCGATACAACTTATTCCTCATGCTGATGGTCGACGAAGAACAAGCTATGGTGACAGGCTGTTCGATTGATAAATCCGTTCATTTGCTTAAAAAAATTGAGCAAGAACTGGACATAACGTTATTCGATCGAATGCAGGTAGCCTACAAAGCTTCAAGTAGCGGGAAACTATGCATTGCAAGTCGTGATGAGTTTGCTGCCTTGGTAGAAAATGGCGACGTGAATAGCGATACGATTGTTTTTAACAACATGCTTACGGCAGTGGAAGAAGTTGCGGAAAAGTGGGAGGTACCTTTAAAGGATAGTTGGCACGCACGCGTGTTTTTATAAGGTATAAAATGACGCGCGGGTGAAAAGAGCATATCAAATAATTAAAAAGCGTCATTGCGAGGAAGTATGACGCGGCAATCTGCATTTTTGATAGCTTAAGATTGCTTCGTCCTCGTTCCTCCTCCTCGCAAAGACGAATTGATGGCCTATTCCTTCGCTTAGATAGATCGTCTTTGAACAACATTGTATTCTTCCCTATCTTTATAGAAACTTTTTACAAATGTGTGATAACGGCCATTTCTAACTTTTGAACAAGCGCTTCCATACGTTAGATCATAGCCGCAAGCAATTTCGGCGATGCTTGCCGAATTTCCTCAGAGGCCTCTTCTCGGTAAGCTTCAAAATTTTGGATAAACAAGTTCGCTAATTTATCAGCCTGTTTATCGTATGCTTCTTTATCAGCCCAAGTGTCTCGTGGATTCAATATGGAATCTGGGGTACCTGGGCAAGACTGTGGAACAAGCACGGAAAATGAGGGGTGCTTAACGAAATGCGCTTCTTGAAGCTGTCCACTTATCGCTGCCTGGATTAATGCGCGGGTGTAGCGCAAGCTGATGCGTTCACCTGCTCCATAGGCGCCACCGGTCCAGCCCGTGTTCACGAGCCAGACGTTTACTTGCGGGTTTTCTTCGAGCTTTTTGCCTAACAATGTAGCGTATGCTGTAGGGTGGCTGGGTAAGAAAACTTTTCCAAAACATGCTGAAAACGTGGTTTGTGGTTCTGTGATACCTATTTCGGTACCCGCCACCTTCGCCGTATAGCCCGAAAGGAAATGATACATAGCTTGTGCTGTCGTCAATTTCGCAATTGGAGGAAGGACGCCAAAAGCATCGCAGGTCAGGAAGAAGATGTTAGAAGGCGTGTTGCCGATGGAAGGTATCTTCGCTTGGTCAATGTATGCAATGGGATAAGCCGCGCGGGTATTCTCCGTAATGCTGCTATCACTATAGTTAACGATATTGGTGCCATCAAAAAAACGCGTATTTTCTAAGAGACTTCCCGGCCGTATAGCGGCATAAATTTGCGGCTCTTTATCTGCGTGGAGGTTGATACATTTGGCGTAGCAGCCACCTTCAAAATTAAAGATAAGATCCTGCGACCAGCCGTGTTCGTCGTCACCAATTAACTTTCTAGTAGGATCGGCAGAGAGCGTCGTTTTTCCGGTGCCACTAAGCCCGAAGAATAGGGCTACGTCGCCGTTGCTCCCTTCATTCGCAGAACAATGCATTGGTAAGACACCGTGTTGGGGTAAAAGGAAATTCAATACCGAGAAAATGCCTTTTTTCATTTCGCCCGTGTAGGCGGTTCCACCGATCAGAATCATCTTTTTACTAAAGTTTATGATGGAAAAATTTTCCTGTCGTGTGCCATCTATAAGGGGATCGGCTAAGAACTCAGGAACTTGAAAAATCAGCCATTCGGGTTCAAAATCGTTCAAGGCTGTTGCTGTAGGATCGATGAAGAGATGATGGCAGAATAGATTCGCCCAAGGCGTAGTATTGATTACGGTTACGTTGATCCGGTAGGCAGGATCCGCACCGGCATGGCAATGACGTTTCCAAAGCTCTTTTCCTTCGACGAAGCCCGTCATCTTTTCTAAAAGATTGTCAAACACTTCGGAGGATAGGGGAATGTTGATGTCGCCCCAGTCAACTGCTGCAGCAGTCGTTTCATCTTTGACGATAAACCGATCTTTAGGGGATCGACCTGTGAATTTTCCCGTGCTAATACAAAGTGCTCCCCTATCATTCAGGGTGCCTTGATTCCGTTCTAGAGTTTGTTCGACTAAGCGGCTTGCATCGAGCTGTATGTGTACATTGTTAGACAGTCTATGTAGTAACTGCCTCATGTTACATGGGTTTGGATATTTTTCTTCCTTAACCATATCATAATTTGTTTATGCTGCTAAGGTAGAGAGAATATCAGTAGGATAAATCGTCAGGATATTTTTAGTAAATAATCGAACAAAAAACGTTAATTATTGAAAATATGCTACGCAAACTCGCTCCCCATAAAATTTTTATTAGACAATATTTCTAAGTATTGTTAATGCAATAAATGTGTTTGGAGAATAAATGGCGTTAACTTGTGTATTTTAATGAAGTTTCTTCGTTTTCCACGTGTAACTGAATTGTTTTTCCTAATAGTAAACTGTGGTTGTTATCGATGTGACCAGCGGGGTAACCGAAACAAACTGGAAAAGAGTATTCCGCTACTTTGTCTAAAATTATTTCCTCGAAACGTTGGCCAAAGGAGGGGTCGCTATCTTTCAGGCTGCTGAAGCCCCCGACAATCAAACCTTGCAACTTCGCAAGTTTTCCAGCACGCTTCAATGTCCATAGCATGCGGTCTATGTTATAGTAGGATTCACCCACATCCTCCATGAATAATATCTTGTCATCATATGAACCATCTGATGATGAAGCTAGGATGCTATGCAAGATCGCTAAATTTCCGCCGATAAGCTGCCCGGCGCCTAATCCTGAGCGATTTGGAAACGAGGATTGCTGATAGCGATAATCCATATCCTCGCCGAAGATAGCTCTCCGCAACGATTCTAATGCTTCTGCTGTGCTGTCGTCAAACGACTTTGGCATTTGCCCGTGTATACTGGCCACGCCGATTTTATGTTGAAGATGGCTGTGTAGCACGGTTATGTCGCTAAAACCAATAATCCATTTAGGCCGTTGTTCAAAACGGCCAAAATCTAGCCGGTCAATAATACGCACCGTGCCGTAACCGCCGCGGGCCGCGAAGATGGCTTTGATGTTGTCGTCATCCAATGCGCGTTGAAGATCGCTGGTTCGCAGATCGTCACTCCCTGCAAACTGGTTATGCTGCGCGCTTACCGTTTTGCCAATATCCACCTGCAATCCCCAATCTTGTAAAGCTTTCACCGCCACATTAATAGAGCCCTTTATGTAGCTCGCCGGACACACAATCGCAACCTTATCGCCAGGTTTAAGAAATTCAGGTATTTTCATACTGCACGCTTATTTTAAGCGCAAATTGAGTTATCTTTGTCAAAGAAGCAAGTCTTTTGTTTACTTTTTCAGTCGTTATTGTTATTTAAAAATCGTTATACCTTGAGTATTTTATCCAAAAACCGTTTTACTATTACTTCGGCTCTTCCCTATGCTAATGGGCCTTTACATATTGGACATCTCGCTGGCGCTTACATTCCGGCAGATATCTTTGTCCGTTTTTTGCGTTTGAACAAAAAAGAAGTTGTATTTGTATGCGGTTCCGACGAACACGGAGCGGCAATCACGATCAAAGCGAAAAAAGAAGGTGTTACACCGCGCGAAATCATCGACAAATACAATAAACAGATTAAGGAAAGTTTTGAAGAATTTGGGATTGATTTTGATATTTACCATCGTACATCCGAACAGGTGCACCATGAGCTATCCCAAGAGTTTTTTTTGAATTTATATGAAAAAGGAGAATTTATTGAGAAGTTTTCCGAGCAGTATTATGACGAAGAGTTTCATCAATTTCTTGCCGATCGGTATATCGTAGGAACTTGTCCGCACTGCCATAACGAAGGTGCCTATGGTGATCAATGTGAGAAATGTGGTACATCGTTGAATCCTACAGATCTTATCAATCCAAAGTCTACACTTAGCGGCAAAAC
This sequence comes from Sphingobacterium paludis, assembly GCF_004364125.1. Lineage (GTDB taxonomy): Bacteria > Bacteroidota > Bacteroidia > Sphingobacteriales > Sphingobacteriaceae > Sphingobacterium > Sphingobacterium paludis. The sequence goes on from NZ_SNZV01000002.1 coordinate 163,188, forward strand.
ACCCATCTTAAAAGAAACAAAGCACTGGTATCTGCCATTGGATAAATACCAACCTTGGTTGGAGAAGTGGTTGATTGAAGGCAAACGCCACGAATTGAAATCGAACGTCTTTGGACAATGTCAGTCCTGGCTCAAGTCTGGTTTGCAACCGCGTTCGATGACGCGCGATTTGGACTGGGGTGTCGATGTGCCTTTAGAAGAAGCTAAAGGAAAGAAGCTATATGTGTGGTTGGATGCACCAATTGGCTATATTTCTGCCACCAAGCAATGGGCATTGGATAATGGAAAAGATTGGGAGACTTATTGGAAGAAACAAGCAAATCCAGCAGACGAATCTACCTTGATTCATTTCATTGGTAAGGATAATATTGTTTTCCACTGTATCATCTTCCCGGCCATTTTACATGCGCATGGAGAATATATCCTTCCGGAGAATGTGCCGGCTAACGAGTTTTTAAATTTAGAAGGTGATAAGCTTTCCACCTCTAGAAATCATGCAGTATGGTTACACGACTATCTTGCAGAATTTCCTGGAAAGCAGGATGAGCTACGTTACGTGTTGAGCTCTATCCTGCCGGAAACGTCGGATAGCGAGTTTACCTGGAAAGATTTTCAGTCGCGTGTGAACAATGAGCTGGTTGCCATCTTAGGCAATTTTGTAAATCGGGTGATGGTGCTTTCACATAAATACTTTGCCGGTAAGGTTTCAATTGGATCCGCATTGACGGAACAAGATCATTCGGTATTGGCCGAATTGGCTAATTTCCCGAAAGATATTGAACAATCCATCGGACAATACCGTTTTCGCGAAGCACTTAGCCACTTTATGAATGCGGCACGCTTGGGAAACAAATACCTAGCCGATGAGGAGCCGTGGAAGGTATATAAAGACGATCAGGAACGTGTCAAAACGGTGCTTTACGTTGCTACGCAGATTGTCGCGAATTTAGCCGTCCTTGCGCAACCATTTTTGCCACGTACCGCGAATAAGTTATTCGCCATGTTGAATCTTGCCGAACAAGATTGGAATCAGGCGGGTGCTACGACCATTGTCGCCGAGGGGCATGATTTGGGCGAGGCTGTTCTTCTTTTCGAAAAGATCACAGACGAGCAAGTAGCATCGCAGCTGCAAAAATTGGCGAATGCAAAAGCACAGAATGCTGCAAATAGTGCACAGGCCGAACCTGCAAAAGGCAATATCAGCTACGACGACTTTATGAAGATGGATATCCGTATCGGTACCATTCTTGAAGCGGAAAAGGTGGCCAAGACAAAAAAACTCTTAAAGCTCAAAATCGATACGGGTATTGATCAACGTACGGTCGTATCCGGCATTGCCGAATACTTTGCAGCGGAAGATATTATCGGTAAGCAAGTGTCGATACTGGTGAATCTAGAACCTAGAGAGATAAAGGGGATCACGTCACAGGGGATGATCCTGATGGCGGAAGATGCTGACGGAAGATTAGATTTCGTTAATCCGACAACCGCGATTAAGCCAGGCAGTAGCGTTCGTTAATTGTTATGAATTGAAGTGAAACGAGCGGCCATGCCCTTGTCCGCTTTGCAATAAGAAATGCGTCATTGCTGGAAAGCACGACGCATTTTTTTTGAGATGTAAGATCGCCTCGTCGTCGTTCGGCCTTCTCGCGATAACCTTAACGTTTTACTTATCAAGACTGCCCCATCTGTTGATCAGCCAATTTGTGCCCCTCGTCTAGGAGCGCGTCGTGTTTCCCCGTAGACGTTCAACGCCCCAAGTAATGCAAAACGCCAAGAATGAAGGAACAACCCAGCCCAACTCATAGGAAAAAAAAGGAATGTTGTTTAATAAAGCAAATTGATTAGGCGTGAGTAGGTTGAGAATGTTTAACACATTGCATACGGCCACTATCGTAGAAGCGATTAATGCAGCAATATAAGGCGATTTCGAAGGTACCCAACGACCGAAAAATACGACATACAGGACTAATGTAATCACAATAGGATAGACAAAGGCGAGCGGCGGATACGCAAACTGAATGATATTGTCTACACCAGTAATGGATAATACACCGGAGACAAGACAGGTAAGCGTTACGAGCAAGGTGTAACTAAGCCTACCACGGGTCAGTTCACTGAAAAATGTGCCCACAGCAGCCGCGAGCGCAATTGCGGTTGTTAGGCAAGCCAGGGCTATACTTAATGCGATCGCCAGCGTGCCGTATTTTCCCAAAATACGATTTGAAATATGGATCAGCAGTTCAGAGCGTTTTACAGCCATATCTTCTATTCCTGCTGTAGCACCGAGGTAGATAAGTCCGCCATAGATAAAAAGGAGACAAACGGCGGCCAAAGCACCTGAGGCAATAACCACTTTATTCTTTTCACGAATGGAATGATACCCCTTCGCTTTTGTTGCTGCAATAATAATCCCCGCAAAAATGACGGAAGCCAAGACATCCAATGTTTGGTACCCTTCCGTAAAGCCTAGGGAAAAGGATTCGGTGCTGGATAACGCTGTTGCGCTGGGTAACGATGGTGGATACAAAATGCCAGCCACGATCAATACCGTAAGGATGATCAACAAAAAAGGGGTAAGAAGATTTCCAACCAAATCGACAACTTTTGATGGTACAATAGCGAAGAGCCAGACGACAATAAAAAATGCCAACGATGTCCACAGCGGGTTGCTGTCAGGAAATGACGGTAGTATCCCGACTTCATACGTGGTGGCCGCTGTTCTTGGTAGTGCGATGAGTGGACCGATACAGATCATAATAATCGTGCCCAGCACAGTCGCTAAATTTTTGTTTACCCGATGTCCCAGATCGCTGAATGTTTCTCCGGATTGGGTAACGGATAGAATGCCGAGGAAGGGCAAGAGGATTCCCGTTAGGCCGAAGGCCAATATCGTTATCCAAATGTGGCTACCAACCTGTATGCCTATAAACGGCGGAAGTAGTAAATTCCCGGCCCCGAAAAACATGGCAAATAAGGCAAATCCGATAGTAGCGATGTCTCCAATCTTTCTCATGAAGTTTTCTTAAAAAAGTAAATCCACTACCTGCTTTGTTTCTTTTACATCATGCACACGCAAGATCTGTACGCCCTTGGTCAGCAACAATGTATTCAGCGCGATCGTTCCCGGCAGGGAATCTTGCGCCGAGATGCCCAGCTTTTTATAAATCATCGACTTGCGAGAAATACCGCCTAGGAGCGGCAGGCCGAAATAGTGTAGCTCATCGACACGGTGCAAGAGTTCGTGGTTTTGGTCGATGGTCTTCGCAAATCCAAATCCTGGATCCAATATAATATCTTGTACACCCAAAGACCGCAACACACTTATTTTTTCACCCAAGAAGGTGGCGACGTCAACAACGATATCATCATACTGCGTGAATTGCTGCATGTTTTCAGGCACGCCGCGCATGTGCATCAAAACATAAGGCACTTTCAGACGGGCAACGGTGCCGAACATATGGTCGTCAATGGTTCCAGCAGATATATCGTTGATGAGTTGTGCACCCGCTTTCACCGCTTCTTCTGCCACATCCGCACGGAAGGTATCAATAGATAGCTTACAGTCTGGATACTTTGTACGCAAGCCTTCCATAACAGGCAGGGCTCTATCCATTTCTTCCTGTGCGCTGATCAGCCGGGCGCCGGGACGCGAGGAAAAGGCTCCAATATCCAAGATATCTGCTCCATCTTGCAACAGTTGTTCAGCCTTGGCCATGGCCAGATCCGCACGATAATGTTGGCCGCCATCAAAAAAGGAATCAGGCGTTACATTCAAAATCCCCATAATCAGTGGACGTTCGAAGCTGAAAAGCTGTCCACCTAAATTTAGCGATTGCGCTGCTGTCGTTTGTAAATGCATCATGTAACGCGAAGATAAATAAAAACGGAAAGAAATTAATTGGTGATCGTAATGCGATTGCCTGTATACCGTGGGAAAGATGCAATAGAAAAGGCTACCTCTTTTAAAGTAGCCTCTGGTATACGCAATAATAACGTTCTCTAGTTAAGTACGACTACACCATCTGCCACGATGCTAATGTCCGTCTTGGGTTTCGTAATTTTGGCAATTTCTTCCTTCGAGGCACCTTTGTCTTCGGCGTAATGTTGTAACCACTCTACCGATGTTTCTTTCATTTTCGCACGACCTTCAACCGCGATTTTTTTGCCTACGATATCGGCCGGCACAAAGTATCCGTAATCGGTAAAGCGAACCATGACCGACTCTCCATCCGCACGTTTCAATGTCAAGAAACAACCTTTCTTTTTGCAGACTTCCACTACTTCTCCCGTTATCTTCCCAATAAAGTTCTCATTTTTCTGCAGCTTCTTTTCCAAATCAGCTACAGAGATCGCATCTTGGGCATCAATCTTTTTGCCGTATTGCACACCTTTTTTCGCAGGTGTGAGCTGTTGCTGCGCGAAGCTCATACTTAAAGCAACGAATGTGCAGATGAGCATACCGATTATTTTTTTCATGATATTTGCTATTTACGTAAAAATTCAAATTTTCCACTTGGATCGAGTTTCATTACTGTTGAGGATCGACCGTCTCCCTTCTCATGTTGCCCGTATTTCACCACGTAATCTACACCTGAAAGGATCTGCTCCGAAATATCGTCGAAAGACATGGGAGAGGCATCGCCGCTGATATTGGCACTCGTTGAAATAATAGGCTTCCGAAAGCGTTGTAGCACCTGTTCACAAAAAGGATGGCGCACGATCCGTATGCCTACACTCCCGTCATCTGCGATGGCATTTTCAGCGAGGTTCTTTGCTTTCGAATACACAATGGTCAATGGCCTATCAGCATACTCAATCAATTCGTAAGCAACCTCTGGGATGTCGTTGACGTAGCTCGCGAGTTGGTTGTCATTGTGGAGCAGCACAATCAAACTCTTACTTTTATCGCGACCCTTTAACGCGAAAATCTTTTCGACAGCTTCTTTATTTGTCGCATCGCAACCGATACCCCAAATGGTGTCCGTCGGATAAAGAATAAGCCCTCCGTTTTTCAACGTTTCAAGGGCCTTATTCAAGTCTTCTCTATCGATAAATGCGCGATGCATTAAACGGCTACATTGTGTTCGCGTAAAGCATCATTCAAAGAGGTTTTCTTATCTGTTGATTCTTTACGTTGTCCTATGATTAATGCACATGGAACTTGGTATTCGCCAGCTTCAAATTTTTTGGTGTACGAGCCGGGAATAACCACCGAGCGTGCCGGTACATAACCTTTGTATTCCACAGGTTCTGGTCCGGAAACATCAATAATTTTAGTGGACGCTGTCAATACTACGTTTGCACCCAAGACGGCCTCTGTTTCTACGCGGATACCTTCGACCACAATGGCACGAGAGCCCACAAAAACATTGTCTTCGATAATAACAGGTGCAGCTTGAACTGGCTCAAGCACTCCGCCAATACCAACACCACCACTTAAGTGGACGTTTTTGCCGATTTGTGCACAAGAACCTACTGTTGCCCAGGTATCGACCATGGTACCCTCATCCACATATGCACCAATGTTGACGTAAGAAGGCATCATAATGACCCCTTTTGAAAGGTAGGCGCCATAACGAGCGCTTGCACCAGGCACCACACGAACGCCTAACTCCTTATAGTTCGTTTTCAATTTCATTTTATCGAAATACACAAACGGGCCGTTGTCAATTTCTTTCATTTCCCGAATAGGGAAATACAGGATAACCGCTTTTTTAATCCAGTCGTTTACATGCCAGCGCGTGCCAATTGGCTCGGCCACACGAAGCTCGCCTTCATCCAATTTCTGGATTACCACCGTAATGGCTTCAAAGTATTCTTTATATTCTAATAATTGTCTGTCTTCCCAAGCGTCTTCAACCAGCTTCTGCAGTTTCTGTAATTCCAATTCCATTTTGAAAATTAAAAAGTAAAAAGTAAAAATTAAAAAATAGTAATTCAAAAGTGAAAGTTCAAAAATGAAAAGTAAAAATCCAAAAGTGAAAATTCAAAAGTGAAAATTCGGAAGATGAATTACTGCTTATTTCTGTATAACAGCGCATCTTCTCTACCACAAAGATTATAATTTTTTGGCGAATCAGCATGCTTACCGTTCTAAAATTCCTAGAAGTGCCTCTTTAGATTTATATGCTAGAATTGTGTATAGCCTATTTTTGGCAGCCTGTGCAAATTTTCCACGGCTAGCAGGTCGGCGATATATTTAAAATTTAATGGAGGTTACAGTCAAAATGAGACCTAAAAAATGAGTAGATAAATTTTAAACAGGTTCTAAATTGCTGTAATTTTGTGTACATGGAAGCAGCAACCGAGAAAGATAAACTGAGAATAGACAAATACTTGTGGGCCATTCGAATTTTTAAGACGAGAAGTTTGGCGACAGAAGCCTGTAAAGCGGGGCGCGTAAAGCTGAAGGGCCAAAATGTGAAGGCGTCGGCGGTGGTTAAAATCGGCGATGTATATGCCATACAGAAGGGACCAGAGCGGAAAGTCGTTTTGGTAACGGGATTATTAGAGCGACGGGTTGACGCTAAGACTGCGGTGCAGTTTTACCAAGACCAAACCCCTGTGGAGGATACACATGCTTTTAAATCGGTTTTCCACGCGCCTGTTTTAAAACGTGACCGCGGTACGGGAAGACCAACCAAAAAAGATCGACGAGAAATTGATGATCTGAAAACGGATTGGTGGGAAGATGAGGAAAAAAATAGTTAAGTACCCTTCTACATGCGCTTTTATTATCGTTTGATTTGTGTTGTTTTTTTTGTGGCGCCTTTTCTGTCCATAGCAAAGCAGGATAGTACCGTGCAGATACTTGAGCAGGTGTTCAGCACAAAAGGCAAAATTGAACAGAAGAAAATAGAACGGTTAGCCCTGTTGAAAAAACGTTTGTCGCAGGAGCCAAGTCTAACCGGTAGGCTAGACTTGGCAAGAGAACTCATATTGGCCTATCGAAAATACCAAGTAGATTCGGCCATTCATTATACGCAGCTTTACCGGCAAATGGGTGAGCAGCGTGCGGACTCGTTAGTAATCAATCAAGCCAATTTTTATTTAGCTAGTCTCTATTCGTCAACAGGAAAGTTTATTGAGGCTGAAAACTTACTTCGAAGCGTTAATCGAACTGCATTAGCCAAGGAGCTCGTACCAGCCTATTTTGAAGCATACACCGCTTTCAGCAGCCACTATGGACAAAGTAGCAACAACGAGCAATACTTTAAGCTAAGTGAACGCTACCGCGACTCGCTATTGGTGCTCTTGCCTGACACTTCGTTGCAGCATCGCGTCGCTTTGGCCACCAAGTACCTTTACCACAACCGCGAGGCCGAGGCCGAGAAAATCTTGCAAGGCCTTTTGATAAAAACGAACGATAGTCATCCCGAACGCGGGTTGATCGCCTATCTACTCGGGCTGATGTACAAAAACAAGGATGATATGGAGCAGGCCATGTACTACTTCTCGCTATCAGCCATATCAGACATCAAGCATGTTGTGAAGGACAATGCGTCTTTACAGAGTCTGGCACAATGTTACAATAGCAAAGGTGATGTGGATAAGGCCTATCAATTTATCCAAGCGGCTATCAATGATGCCGCATTTTGTAACATTAGGTACCGATCGCTTGAGAACTCATCCTTCTATGGTATCATCAACGCATCTTTCCAAGAAAAGGAGCTTGCACAGAAACGTGCCTTACGCCAAAATCTAATTGTCATTAGTTTACTCTCGGTATTCCTAGTCATAGCGCTTTTCTTTCTATACAATCAAGTCAAAAAAATTCGACGGGCTCGGATGGAGCTACATCTGGCCAATGCTGAACTAAAGAAATTGAATGATCAGCTATTGCAAAGCAACAATCGCTTATCCGAGTCAAATCATATCAAGGAAGAATACATTGCGCAGTTCTTTGATATCTGCTCCAGCTATATCGATAAGATCGATGAACAACGTAAGCTACTTCTAAAACGTTTTGCCCAAAAGCAATACGATGATATCAATAAAATCCTGAAATCGCAGGATGTTGTTAAAAATGAGCTGGATGAGTTGTACCGCAATTTTGATATTATATTTCTCAATCTGTATCCTTCGTTCATCGAAGATTTTAACCAATTGCTCCGTGATGAAGAGCGTATCAGCCTGAAGGATGGCGAATTGTTGAACACCGAACTGCGTATCTTTGCGCTGATTCGCCTCGGAATTACCGACTCCACAAAGATCGCTTCGTTTCTTCGCTATTCCCTGCGCACCGTTTACAATTATCGTGTCAAAGTACGCGGTAAAGTGTCCGGATCAAAAGACAAATTTGAAGATAAAATTCGGGGTATTGGCGAAATTCGTTCGTATTAATCCTCAAAACAGGTTACTTTTTCTATTCTTATCTGTTTCGTTATCTTGCTTGTTATCAATAATTTGATTTATTTTTTAGTTTACTTTTCATCTTCCCCAACTTCGAAACGACATCTTTTTTCTGCGCCCCGTATTACCTTTGTCATTGCCTCTTGGGGCGAACAATTATAATCCAAACATAAGATCAAATTATAAGACCTATGGCATTTTCTACAAGAATGACGCGTCCTATTTTTCTCTTCGTTTTTTTGCTGTTGCAGGTAATTTCCTTGCGCGCACAAACGATCGTTTCCCTACGCGGAACGGTGAAAGATGGACAAACTAATGGGCCTATCGTCGGGGCAACTGTTTCCCTATCGGGAACAAACAACGTCACATCAACAGATGGCGACGGTAACTTCACGCTGACCAACGTCAGCCGTGGAGCACAAATAGCAGTTTCCTATATCGGCTATGAAACAGCCATGGCAACTGTGGAAAGTGAATCCATAGCGATTACCTTAACATCCAACAGCTCTACTTTGGAAGATGTCGTAGTTATTGGTTATGGATCCGTGAAGCGTAAGGATGTGACAACGGCGATCTCCAGCGTCTCCTTAGAAGATCTCAACCAACGACCGATTGTATCGGCAGGACAGGCCTTGCAGGGTAGGGCTGCAGGCGTATCGGTGATACAACCGAACGGTGCGCCCGGAGGCGAAACCTCGATCCGCATCCGCGGAACAACTTCATTTAACGCCAGTAATAATCCGCTCTATGTGGTTGATGGCGTGCCTGTGGATAATATCAATTTCCTATCGCCAAATGATATGGCGGATATTCAGGTCTTGAAAGACGCTTCTTCCGCTTCCATATATGGCTCGCGCGCTGCCAATGGGGTGGTGTTGATCACCACAAAACAAGGGAAAGCAGGAGACGCCAAAATCGCGCTCAATGGGCAGCTCACACAAAATAGTGTTGCCAATAAAATGGAGTCACTCAATGCTGCACAATACAAAGAACTGCAAGATGAAATTGGCTTGGTTAACCTTCCGGAAGGTCTCCCAGACCGCACAAACTGGTTCGATGAAACATTTACGAAGGGAATCATGCAAAACTACCAGCTGTCCATCTCTGATGGTACCGAGAAACTACGGTACTTTCTCTCTGGAGGCTACCTTAATGAATCTGGCATCATCAACTCCTCGTTTTATCGTCGTTACAACTTTCGTGCAAACATCGAGAATGATGTGCGTAAATGGCTGAAGGTATCTGCTAACGTAGCTTACACCGATGATATTCGTAACGGTATCAACACCGGTAACGGCGCCAACCGGGGCGGTGTAGTACTGTCGACGATTAACACGCCTACCTATGGTGCCATTTGGGATGCGGATTACCCCGGACAATACTATACCGATTTTTATGGGGTAAACATCAGCAGTCCTTTAGAAAATATCGCGCGAACAAAGAATAACAAGGGGAGGGAAAATCGCTTGATTGCTTCAGGAAGTGCAACGGTGAGCTTTACACCTGATTTGACGTTTAAGACAATGCTTGCGCTCGATCGGAGGAATGGGTTGGCCACGACATTCTTGGATCCACTTTCCACAACTTGGGGCCGAACACAATATGGAGAAGCGTCGGACAATCGCAATATGAACACGGTGCTTACGTTCGATAATGTGCTGAATTACAAAAAACAATGGGGCCGCCATGGTATTGATCTGATGGGTGGAACGTCGTGGACCGCATCTGACTACACCAATAGCTGGATCAATGGTTCGCATTTCCGAAACGACCTGATCGAAACACTTAACGTTGCCAATAAGATTTCGTGGACCGCTACGGGTAGCGGTGCATCCGATTGGGCGATTATGTCTTTGTTTGGTCGGGCATCCTACAACTTCGATGGAAAGTATTTAGTGACCGCCAATTTGCGTGGTGACGGTTCCTCAAAATTACATCCCGACTATCGGTGGGGTATCTTCCCTTCGATGTCTGCTGCTTGGCGTCTTTCTTCGGAGAGCTTTTTGGAAGACGTTTCATGGATCAATGATCTAAAGATCCGTGGCGGGTGGGGGCAAACAGGAAACCAGTCTGGCCTTACGGATTACGCGTATTTACAGATGTTTAACGCGACACGCGTCGCTTGGTTTGTGACGGGACAAGAAAATGCCTTGCCCGTAACATCACTTAGTGGAAACCTACGTACACGCGATTTACGTTGGGAAACAACGACGCAAAGTAATATCGGTATCGACTTCACAGGATTCGCCAGTAGACTAACCGTTAATTTAGACTACTACCACAAACGGACAACGGATATGTTGATGAGGGCGACGGTACCAACCGGAGGAGGTAGTTCCGGATCTATCATGCGCAATGAAGGAATAATGACCAATAAAGGATTTGAAGTGAATGTAAGTAGCAAAAATTTAGTGCATGAATTTTTGTGGTCTACGGACTTCAACATCTCCTTTAATCGCAATCGGTTGACGGGTTTGGAACTGCAGCGGATTTATAGCACAGGACGTACTTCCGATTTTGTGGACGATAATGTGGTTCGCAATGAGCCGGGACGAGCATTGGGTGGCTTTTTTGGCTACATCAGCGATGGTGTAGACCCCGAAACCGGTGAGCTACGCTATCGCGATGTGAATGGCGATGGACGTGTTTCTTCCTCCGACAGGACGTACATCGGCGATCCAAATCCAGATTTTATATTTGGCTTGACCAACAACTTGTCTTATCGCGGATTTAACCTAAGTATATTCCTACAAGGATCTTACGGTAACGATATTTACAATGCTTCGCGTATGGAAACGGAAGGGATGTATGACGGTAAAAATCAATCCATCCGCGTGCTCGATCGTTGGCGCGTACCCGGACAGCAGACGAGTATTCCTAAAGCGGGCTTCGATCTAAAGAATTCCAGCCATTTTGTTGAGGACGGAAGTTTTCTACGTGTAAAAAATATTTCCTTGTCGTATGATGTGAAGACGCCACGTTTAACAAATTTGGGAATCAGCCGTTTACAGCCTTTTGTTTCGGCTAGCAACCTATTAACATGGACTAAATATACCGGCTTCGACCCAGAGGTCAATCAATGGGGAGATAATGGTCATGTGCAGGGTATCGATTGGGGTACTTACCCACAGAACCGCTCGTTTGTTGTAGGGCTAAACCTAGAGTTTTAATTGTAATCAGATGAACATGAAAAGATATTTTAGTTACTGTATAGTTTGGGTGGGGATTGCCACCTTGCTGCAAAGTTGTTCGCTCGCACGTGACCCTTTGGATTCTTTCTCGGACGTGACAGAGGGAGTAGATGAGCGAGGGGAATACGTAGCCTTTAAAGATAAGGCCTCGGTGTTGAGCCATCGCCAAGCGATGTATGACCAGATACGTAATAGACAGGAGCACTGGTACCTCGACTTGCTGCTGGTGGGCGATGCACATGCCGATAATGCCTATGCGGGCACTACGGGTGCAGAGGTGCTACCGTTTGAAAATAATTCTATTGAAGGCTCCAATTCTGTGCTCGCCCGAGACTGGAGCCGGTACATGGAAGATGTCGCACTGGCAAATAAGATGGTTCAGTACGTGGACTCCGTAAACGATAATAACCTGACTAGCGTCGAACGTGGTCAATTTAAAGCGGAAGCGAAGATTTTTCGGGCTTTGGTGTATTTTGATATGGTTCGGTTATGGGGCGATGTGCCTTTAGTTACTACGGTAGCAAAGGATATTACCTCCGAGAATATCAAAGAAGTGTATCCTTCCTACTTTCCCACCCAAAGTACGGAGAAAGAAGTTTATGAGCAGATTCAAAAAGATTTGCTGGAAGCGATTCCGAATGCTCCGGCCAACAACGCAGGAAACAAAACTATCTTTAGTAAATCTGTAGCACGCGCTGTCTTAGCCAAGGTGTACGCCGAGAAGCCTTTGCGCGACTACAACAAGGTCATTCAATATGCAGATGAGCTGGCAGCAGATGGCTTTGCATTGGAAGACGACTTCAGTAACCTTTTTGGTATGAATGAAAATAATACGGACGCAAAAAAACGCAATACGCGTGAGTCTATTTTAGAAGGTCAGTTTTTCGCGGGGAATGGAAATTGGGTTACCTGGATGTTCGGGCGTGATCTCACCAACTACAATTCCAACTTCACTTGGGCAAAATGGGTGACGCCATCGCGTGACTTAATTAATACTTTTCAACAAGAAGGTGATCAAGTGCGTTATGCCCAATCGATTGTCTTCTACCAAACAACGTGGAGCAACTATTATCCAGCCAATAACTATCCTTTTATGTATAAAATGCGTTCGGCAGTAAACAGTTTGATAAAATATCGCTATGCGGATATTTTACTTTTAAAAGCCGAAGCTTTGATACAGCGAGAGGGGGGTGACCTGAATGCGGCAGCAGATATTATCGACCAAGTACGAACCCGTGCGAAACTCGCCGTGTTGTCGTCCGGCACGCGCGGCAATCGGACAGCTTTGCTAGAAGCTGTACTAAAAGAACGTCGCTTAGAGCTGGCCTTTGAAGGACAGCGCTGGTTTGACCTTGTGCGATTGGACAAGGTTGAAGGAGTAATGAACGCTGTATATGCAAAAGACAGCGGGCGCCGTACGCAAGTATACCCGTTTACCAACTACTCCTACCGTATGCCGATACCGCAAAGTATTCTCGATCAAAATCCGAACTTAAAGCAAAATTTGGGCTATTAGTCCGATTAAAAACCAATGTATTGAAATGGAAAATTTAAAGAAAACGATACTCTTCAGTAGTTTATTCAGCTTGATGATTATGGCCTGTGGCTCTAGCGGCCAAACAGAAGCCGTACCAGAGCCGCCTCCTGGCAAACAGTCAGGTGATGTAACAATTTATACCACAACCGCCGCCCGTACACAAGAGTTCAAGAAATCCTTTGTCGATTTTGGTGCCGGATCAAATATGTCGCCACGCACTATTCGGCTCAATGAACAAGTGCGCTACCAAACCATGGATGGCTTTGGATCTGCAATCACAGGATCCGCAGCGTATAACTTGCTCAAGATGTCGCAAGCAGATCGTACGCAGTTTTTAAAGGAAACATTCAGCGTGAGCGAAGGAATGGGACAAAGCTACATTCGGATTGCGATTGGCTGCTCGGATTTCTCGCTGAGCGAGTATACCTTAAACGATAAAGAGGGCATTGAAAATTTTGCTTTGCAGGAGGAAGAAACAAAATACGTCATACCTATTTTGAAAGAAATTTTAGCGATAAACCCGCAGATTAAAGTGCTGGGATCACCTTGGACAGCACCAAAATGGATGAAAGTCGCTGACTTGACAAATCTAGCACCCTATGATTCCTGGACTGGCGGGCATCTAAACCCTAAATATTACCAAGATTATGCAACATATTTTGTGAAATGGATTCAGGCGATGCAAGCTGCAGGGGTTGCCGTACACGCGATCACGCCGCAAAATGAACCGCTTAATCCTAGAAATTCAGCATCGATGTTAATGTTTTGGCCGGAGCAAAGAGATTTTGTACGCGATGCGCTTGGCCCAAAATTGCAAGCCGCAGGTTTGCGTACTAAGATATACGCATTTGACCACAACTACAACTATGACAACATGAGTAGTGAAGAAGACTATCCCGTGAAGATCTATGCGGATGCGAAGGCGGCTTCGTATTTCGCCGGTGCTGCATACCACAATTACGGCGGCGATAAGGCTGAGCTGCTCGATATACATAACAAGGCTCCAGAAAAGGAATTGATTTTTACAGAGACCTCCATTGGAACATGGAATACCGGGCAGAATTTGGGTAGGCGGTTGCTTGAGGATATGAAGGAAGTGGCCTTAGGCACCGTGAATAACTGGAGCCGGGCGGTAATTGTGTGGAACCTGATGTTGGATTCAGAACGCGGACCTAATCGGGAGGGCGGTTGCCAAACTTGTTTCGGAGCGGTAGATATCAATTCTTCGGACTATAAGACAATCAAGAAGAATTCCCACTATTTTATTATCGGGCACCTTTCGGCTGTTGTAAAGCCGGGTGCAGTGCGTATTGCTACGGAAGGTTTTGCCGAAGACGATGTGGTACTTTCTGCGTTTAAAAACCCGGATAACAGCTACGCGGTAGTTTTGGCGAATGAGAATACGAAAAGTACACGGATTACATTTACGGACGGTAGTAAATACTTTAGTTATGATATTCCTGCACAGTCTGTAGTTTCTTATACTTGGAAATAATGAGAAAGCACGTACAACATATCCTCCTTCTTCTGGCGCTGGCATCTTTGTGGGCCTGCAAAGAAGAATACCGCTACCCGTTAGAAGGCGGAAAGCCAACGCTGGCTGTAGAAGAGTTGGCAACGAGCGCTCATTTTGGGGATAGCCTCAGTTTTAGGTTGGCTGTCGCCGACGATGGAACGGAGCTTTCGACAGTAAAAGCTCAACTTTATTTCAGTGGCGACAAGGTAGCGGAGACGATTATTCGAACCAAAAGCTACGGTAATTATACTGCTAAAATTTATGTACCTTTTTACAAAGACATTCCAAATGGCACGGCCGAATTGCGATTTATCCTAGAAAATGTAGGTATGGTAAAAGTGGAGGAGACCAAAGAACTCGCCTTGACCCGTCCAGATTTTCCATTTCTAAACTTAATTACCGATACGGAAACCATTCGTCTCGAACGCATGGGGAATAATCAGTATACGGTTACTAAGGAGCTTCCGCAGAAAGTCAAAGGGTACATTCAGGCACCGGCTTTCGGTACACATGGCAATACCCTAAACTTTGGATGGGAAAATGAACGGGTGACACAAGGTAGCACACAGCAGATCCCTTTTTCGTATCTCTCTCCGGGCGAGTATAGTCTTTCATTTAATACGCTAACCTACGCTGCATCGCCATTTCAAAGCTATAAAGTCAATGGCAATGAAATGCGAATGTTGGATGATAGCCATTATACGGCTGATCTGACGCTAGCGGCAAATCAAGAGATCGCATTCACTGACTTTCCGTCGCTTGACAATTGGTGGCTGGATACGGACTTCATGCGTCAGGAGAATGGACGTATCCAGTTTCAAGCTAGCCCGGGAAAATATCGCATCACAGCAGATTTCGATCGCCGCTATTTTATTGTGGAAGCAATGACGGGCAATAATTTGGCTACGTTACATGCTGATGGCACGGGTGCCATCTGGATTATCGGAGAGGGCATAGGCAAGCCAAGTCTTGGTAACCAAGTTGGTTGGACAACCGAGAAAGCACTTTGTCTAGCACCTATCGGGGGTAAAAAATACCGGATCACCGTAGTTGCTGGAGAAAATATATCGACCAATTCCATCAACTTCAAATTCTTCCATCAGAAAGGGTGGGGCGGCGAGTTTAAAAACGATGGATTAGCAAGCAACAGTGATGTGATTTTCGTGGGTAACGGTTCTAACGGACGCGATCCCGGCAATTTAGGTATTGTGTCTGGGAAGCAGCTTCTAAATGGTGCGACCTATGAGCTAACGGTAGATTTATCCGGTGGGAACGATAAAGCGGTCTTGACGGTAGTCCGAAAATAATCGGTATAAGAAGTAAGCAAGGGGAGAAGCTGGATATTTTTTGTCTGGCTTCTCTCCTTATTTGAGTTTAAATCTGTACCTTGAATGGTATTGTGTTGATAAGAAAACTCCCTATGATAAAAACAGGCCTTACCCTTATTTGCATCTTCTTGATGGGCTTTTTGCTAAGCAGCTACGGACAGCAGGCTTCACCAAAACGTTACGTATTAGCAATACATGGAGGTGCTGGAACTATTTTGAAAAAGAACATGAGCGATTCGTTGGAACGTGCTTATGTGGCCGAATTAACGAAGTCATTGCGCGAGGGGTATCGCGTTTTACAGGCGGGGGGTACAAGCGTTGATGCGGTTACTGCTGCTATACAAATAATGGAAGATTCGCCACTTTTCAACGCAGGTAAAGGCGCTGTATTTAACCATAAAGGCGAGAATGAGATGGACGCTTCGATTATGGATGGCAAAACTTTGAAGGCTGGTGCCGTAGCGGGAGTGCATACCATCAGAAATCCGATAACAGCCGCGAAAGCGGTGATGGAACAATCGGAGCACGTGATGATGGTGGGGGCAGGCGCGGAAGAGTTTGCTGATTCCAAAGGAATTGTACTTGTTGATCCCTCTTATTTTTGGACCAAGCCGCGATGGGATGCTTTGCAACGGATCTTACAGCGTGATAAAGAAGCGACGGCTTTGGATCATGACGATAAGCAAAGCAATCGTAAGAAGTATGTGGATGAAAAGTTTGGTACGGTGGGCTGTGTCGCATTAGACCAGCAAGGTGGCTTAGCCGCCGGCACTTCGACAGGCGGGATGACCAATAAAAAGTATGGAAGAGTAGGCGATGCACCCATAATTGGTGCCGGAAATTATGCAAACGACCAAGTCGCTATATCTTGCACCGGTTGGGGCGAGTATTATATTCGTACGGTAGCGGCCTATGATGTTGCCGCTATGGTTGCTTACACCCATGTACCTCTTGCCAAGGCGACGCAAGCTGTTATCGATAAAATTGCCGAACTGGGTGGTGATGGCGGAATGATAGCATTAGATAAAAACGGGGAGGTAGCTATGCCTTTTAACACGGCAGGAATGTATCGCGGAGCTATAACAGCTGATGGTGCTGTAGAGGTCGCAATTTATAAAGACTAACAAACGTTACTCTGGAATTCGGTAAAAATTTAAATACCTCACGATGTTGTTTGCGCGTCGGTTGACATAGGCTGACGGCCTTCTAGCATCCCATTTTTGTGGACTTGGAAGAATGGCGATAATCAACGCCGCTTCCTTCTTGCTTAGGCTTTTCGCCGATTTGTGAAAGTAATATTGTGCCGCCGCTTCCGAACCATAAACGCCCTGACCCATCTCAATGACATTGAGGTATACTTCGAGTATGCGCTTTTTGCTCCAAAAGACTTCAATTAATACGGTGAAATAGGTTTCCAGTCCCTTGCGGAGCCATGAACGATCGGGCCATAGAAACACATTTTTCGCTACTTGTTGGCTAATTGTGCTGCCACCCCGTAGCTTCTTACCGGCTTGATTTTTTTCAAATGCCTGGCGAATGGCTTCGGTGTCAAATCCGCTATGCGTTAGAAAATGCGCATCTTCACCCGCTATCGCAGCCCTCTTTAGATTATTCGATAGTTCGTCATAGCTCAGCCAGTCTTTTTCAATTTTCCATTCTTTACCTGCTGCTTTGCGTTCAAACGCCCGCTGCAGTTGTAGAAAAGTGACTGGCGGATTCATGATCGTTAATAGCAATACCCAAAAAACGGTGAACGCAAAAAACAGCAGGGTGACGCGAAGAATCCAGATGCCCAGCACCTGCTTCCAAGATGTTTTGTAGCCTTTTTTTCTAGTATTTTTCTTTTTTGCTGTAGAGCGTTTGATTGCCATGACCACGAATTGTGCTGCAAAGCTAGGCGATTTTTTGCTATTCTCCTAGTAGAGCGTTCACGAGATCGTTGTTTGTTGAGCGAAGTTGTTTTTATCGGATCCCTTTCGGGCTAAAAATGTAGATCTAGCATTCGCTTATCAGCGCGCGGCGCTCCACAAAGGTCTTGTCAAATCCGGCCATTTACCTTATTTTTACGGCTCACTAAAACGCAGAAATCCGTGGCAAAAGAGAAAAAGCAAACCCCTTTAATGCAACAATATAATACCATCAAAGCCAAATATCCTGGTACTTTGCTGTTGTTTAGAGTGGGCGATTTTTATGAGACCTTTGGAGAAGATGCGATTAAGGCTGCTGGTATTTTGGGTATCGTACTTACAAAAAGGGGGAACGGCTCAGAGTCTGAAACGGCGCTAGCAGGTTTTCCTCATCACTCTTTGGAAACCTATTTGCCGAAACTAGTCCGCGCTGGGCAAAGGGTTGCTATTTGCGATCAATTGGAAGACCCGAAGCAAACCAAAACCATCGTGAAGCGTGGCGTAACCGAGCTTGTCACGCCGGGCGTGTCCTACAATGACAATATCGTTCAGCAAAAGTCCAACAATTATTTGGCCTCGCTTTTTGAAGAGAAGGGTCAGTATGGCATTTCTTTTTTGGATATCTCTACGGGTGAGTTTTTAGTGGCACAGGGCAATGCGAGTTATATCGATAAACTGTTGCAGGGATTTAAACCTACTGAAATTATTTTACCAAAAAAGCAGTATAAGACATTCTTGGAACAATTTGGTAGCCAATACTACACGTATACCTTGGATGAATGGCCGTATACTGGGGACTATGCTTCGGAGACGTTGCTGAAGCATTTCGAGGTTAACTCCATGAAAGGTTTTGGCATCGAACGAATGCCTTTAGGTACCATGGCTGCTGGTGTAGCTTTGCACTATCTCAACGAAACAGAACATCGCAACCTACAACACGTTTCGCATATTGCCCGAATCGAGGAGGATCACTTCATGTGGTTGGATCGTTTTACGATCCGTAATTTGGAGTTGATCGGTTCGGCAAACGAAAATGCAACCACCCTTTCTGATGTTTTGGATCAAACAGCATCTCCAATGGGTGCCCGCCTACTGAAAAGATGGATGGTGATGCCGCTAAAAGATTTGAAATCAATCAACGAGCGGTTGGATGTCGTTTCGTATTTTTCGCAAAACCGAGATTTGCGCGATGAGCTTATCAAAGAGATCAAACAGGTGGGCGATTTGGAACGTCTTATCTCGAAGATAGGTTTACAGAAGGCTAACCCGCGTGAAATTACCCAGCTGAAGCGCTCGTTGTACGCCGTGGAGAAGCTGAAAACTTTGACTAATATC
Source organism: Sphingobacterium paludis (assembly GCF_004364125.1). GTDB lineage: Bacteria > Bacteroidota > Bacteroidia > Sphingobacteriales > Sphingobacteriaceae > Sphingobacterium > Sphingobacterium paludis. The sequence goes on from NZ_SNZV01000002.1 coordinate 182,357, forward strand.
GAGTCTTCCGAAAGTTTGCGTGTTATTGCTGAGCAATTGAACGTTTGCCAGATTATCCGTGACAAAATGGAGCGGATGTTACAGGCAGAGCCGCCCGTATCTATTGTCAAAGGAAATGTGATTGCAGACGGTGTCGATGCGGATTTAGATAAATTGCGTAAAGTGGCCTTTGGTGGGAAGGACTATCTATTGGAAATCCAACGACGGGAATCGGAAGCTACCGGTATTCCTTCGTTAAAGATTGCATTCAATAACGTTTTTGGTTACTACCTGGAAGTAACCAATACGCATAAAGACAAGGTGCCTACGGAATGGATTCGTAAACAAACGTTGGTCAACGCGGAGCGATACATCACGGAAGAGCTAAAGGAATATGAAGAGCAGATCCTTGGTGCTGAGGAAAAAATACAAGCGATAGAAAATCGCATCTATGCGGAGCTTCTATTGGATATTACCAACTATATCAAACCTATCCAGCTCAACGCACAATTAATAGCGAAGCTTGATGTGCTTTTAAACTTCGCATGGATTGCCGAGAAGAATTTTTATGTAAAGCCGGTTGTAACTGCGAACAGGCTATTGGATATAAAAGGTGGCCGGCACCCGGTTATCGAGAAAAATTTACCAATTGGCGAAGATTACATCACCAATGACACGTATCTAGATCCCGAAACCCAGCAGATCATCATCATTACCGGACCCAATATGGCCGGTAAATCAGCTTTATTGCGGCAAACGGGTTTGATTGTGCTGATGGCTCAAATCGGTTGTTTCGTTCCGGCGAAAGAGGCGACAATTGGTCTGGTCGATAAAATCTTTACACGCGTAGGTGCATCCGACAACTTATCGTCTGGAGAGTCCACGTTTATGGTGGAGATGAATGAGACAGCTAGCATCATGAACAACCTTTCGGATCGGTCGCTCATCCTTTTGGACGAAATCGGTCGCGGTACCAGTACGTACGACGGAATCTCTATTGCTTGGGCAATTGCTGAATTTCTACATAACCATCCTACGGCTCGAGCAAAAACGCTTTTTGCTACCCATTACCATGAATTGAATGAGTTGACGAACTCCATGTCTCGTATCAAGAACTTTAATGTGACGGTAAAAGAGCTCAATAATAAAGTGATCTTCTTGCGGAAGCTAGTGCCTGGAGGTTCAGAGCACAGCTTCGGTATTCATGTGGCGAAGTTAGCCGGTATGCCTAATAAATTGATCGGCCGCGCAGGGGAGATACTAAAACGTTTGGAACAAGAGCGTACAGGAGGTGAGCAAATTAAAGATAGCATGCGTAAGATCCAAAAGCAGGCTTATCAACTTCAAATGTTTGCTATCGATGATCCTGTCTTAGAAAAAATACGTGATATGCTGAATAACTTGGATGTCAATACGTTGACCCCGGTTGAGGCCTTGATGAAACTGGATGAAATCCAGCGCTTATTAAAGAATTAGGCACTTATATTATGGGTCAGGTTGCTTCTTTTTTAAAAACGGAAAAAAAGCTGCAAACTGGCGTAGTTGGGTTGTATTGTTGTAAGTAAGCTGCTGTCCCAATTGTAGGGGATGTAATGATATGCAGCTTCCAGGCCTATGTATTTCTTTCCGGCAATATGCCGCATTATATTTAATCCTAAGGTAGTACGCATCGTATTCACGTTGTGATACTGCACGCTACTACCCCCTTCTTCATATTCATCATCATAATAGCCATCGTCGTAGTAATTAACTTCGCTTAGCCCAGTTGTTGTCACGTCAAGATATAGACCTGCTTTTGGAGCAATGATGAATTTATCGTTATCGAAGGCTTTTATCCCAATATTTCCACCGAGGCTGAAGCTCGCGCCAGAGTTAACATGTTCCACCTCGTTATAGAGGTTGTAATCAAAAGAACGGTCATTGCTATTTATCCGTATTTTAATTCCACCCTCAAATAGAAACAGGGATGAAAGTCCCGAAGCATACATGACGCTAACCGTTGGGTTTGTTTTGAAAAGAGGGTCAGATCCGGTAATTGGAAATTCAGCTCCCGCAGCGATGACGACACCCGCTCTTTTATTATCGTAGTTGGCACGCGAAACATTTTCTGAAACTACGGGTAGCGTTTCTTGGACAACTGGTTGGGTGGCTTCTCCTGCGTAAGATTGGTAGAACTTATCTAATTGGTCGGCAAAGAGGTACGTAATTTGCTCTTCCTGCGCATTAAGTGTATAAGAGGAGGAAACCAACAATGCATTTGCCTTCAGCTTGGTCAGCGAGTCTATGGGGTGGTTGAGTGGAATGTAACTAAAGTCTGGCTTATTGTCTTGATAGATTCGCCGATATTCTTTTTCGACTGAATAATCCCAACGCATAGTAAGGACTTCGTGATAATTTTTTGAAAGGTAGTCTGCGATCAATTCGGCAGTTGCCTTTTTTTCTACTAAGGCTTGGATGATACGCATGCGTTGTGTGAACTCACTTTCTCCGCAAGCACTTTGCATCGTTCCTAGTATGCTCTCGAGGGGTTGATAGTCATTCTTTTTTAAAGCAGGAACAAGTTTTTCTAGCGCAATGGCGGTAATCTGTTCACAGTCTTGCAAAGCGTCGTCGGTATTGGCTCGTGCATAGATGGGGTAGGCGAAGAGCTGTAGAAAAAGCAGAAGTGTGAAAAGTTTAGCCATGACATTAATCATGTACCAATGATAATAAAATTAATTCGCTTATAAAAGGGAAGAGAGCTAGTCCCGCCAAAATATAAGTTTACCTTTGCGTATGGCTTCCATTTTTAAGTTTAAGCAGTTCGACGTCGATCAGGGAGACTGCGCGATGAAGATTAATACCGATGGGGTGATTTTGGGCGCTTCGGCATTCCAAGCTAACGCTAGGCGTATCCTCGACGTGGGAACGGGTACGGGTGTCGTTGCACTCATGCTTGCACAACGCCATCCTGAAGCATTTATCGATGCCGTTGAAATTGACGAAGCCGCTAGTCGTCAGGCCGATTACAACTTCCGCAGATCTTGTTTTGCCAGTCGCTTGCGTTCGATTACCGGTGCTTTCCAAGATGTCGAAACGCAGCATGGCTATGATTTGATTGTATCAAATCCCCCATTCTATACGAACTCCTTACACAATCCTGACCCGCGCAAGAAATTGGCAAAACATACCGATGAAGCTTTTTTTGAAAGTTTGCTAGACTTCGTAGGAAAGCACCTTTCTCCTGATGGTAAATTCCAATGCATCCTTCCGGTTGCCTTAGCTGATAAGATGATTGGCAATATGTTGGCAAAACGAGCATTGCACTTTCGGCATCGTTTAAGCATTTCTTCCTATCCAGGTGAAGATCCGATTCGTAGCCTAATCACTATCCAAAAGGATGCAGGGGATGCGGTGCAAGAGGACTTGCTGATATATCAAAACCGCGGAGAGCATACTATGGCATATAGGACTTTGTTAAAACCCTACTTTTTAGCTTACTGATGATGAAAAAAATTGGATTATTATCTGACACGCACGGCTACCTGGATGACGCTGTTTTTCGATACTTTGAGCCCTGTGATGAGATCTGGCATGCAGGAGATTTTGGTTCGATAGGCATTGTTGATCATTTAGCGGCCTTTAAGCCTTTTAGAGGGGTTTGGGGAAATATTGATGGTCAAGATATTCGACAGGCATGCTTGGAACATGAACGTTTTATGTGCGAAAATGTGGATGTATGGATGACGCATATCGGCGGGTACCCTGGAAGATATGCGGTGCAAGTGCGACCCGAAATTACATTGAATCCGCCCAAACTATTTATTTGCGGGCATTCCCATATCCTAAAAGTGCAGTATGATCCTAAATTGAATTTATTGCATCTGAATCCTGGCGCCGCGGGAAAGCAAGGCTGGCATAAAGTGCGAACATTAATGCGTTTTCACATAACGGAAGATCGTATCGAAAACCTCGAAGTGATTGAGTTGGGTAATCGCTAGCTTATAGGCTATCGCGCACTTCTATCAAAAATTTCTTCAGGCGCTCCAACGAATCGACTACCCGTTGGTTTTCCTTCACTTCATTTTTATTGGCGCGTAAATAGTCCCTGGCACCTTGCAGGGTATATCCTTTGTCTTTCACTAGATTAAAGATAATCTTCAAGTTGGAAATGTCTTCTTGGGTGAAAAGACGGTTGCCTTTCTTGTTTTTTTTGGGTTGTAGAATATCAAATTCACGTTCGTAAAATCTGATCTGAGAAGCGTTTACACCAAACATCGTGGTCACTTCTCCCATCGTATAATATAACTTATTTATTTCACGTTCTTTGTATGGCATAGTTTACGTTCTACTTTAACAAATATACGAGCTCTGTTTGATATTCAAAATTTTTCAGTGCCGTAATCTTTTCGGGAAACTTCTTAATTTTGAAAGGTGAAAGGCTTTGTAATTGTCAGTAAGTTTTGGACCAATATGTTTTCAGCAGGGCGCGCCGTTGCGGTCACCGTTTTTCCATTTATTTTTGTTAGGTCGCAAAGCCTTATCTCGGACTATGTCTTGCTTCAGCACGAGCGCATCCATATTAGACAGGCTTTAGAGCTAGCTGTATTACCTTTCTATGTATGGTATCTGTTGGAGTTTATTGTTCGCTATTGTCGATGTGGCAACTTTCAAAAAGCTTACCGATCTATTTCTTTTGAGCAGGAAGCTTATGCCCACGAAACGGAACCGCATTATTTGGAGCGCCGTCAATGCTGGGCGTTTTTAAACTATTTTAAAACCTCCTGAAAGCGAAGAAGCCCCTGCATAGAGGAGCTTCTTCGTTATATTTGGAAAATCTTACGCGTAAACTAAGCGGAGATAGGCTGCTACTTTCGCTTTGAGATTTCTTCTATCCACAATAAAGTCTAGGAAGCCATGTTCCAACACAAATTCAGAGGTCTGAAAGCCTTTTGGCAAATCTTTTTTTATCGTTTCTTTAATAACGCGTGGCCCGGCAAAACCTATCAGTGCACCTGGTTCTGCGATATTAATGTCGCCTAGCATGGCGTAAGAAGCGGTCACTCCCCCTGTTGTAGGATCTGTCAATAGACATACATATGGGATTTTTGCTTTCGCCAATAGAGCCAATTTTGCTGATGTCTTTGCCATTTGCATCAAGGAAAAAGCGGCCTCCATCATACGCGCTCCACCAGATTTAGAGATCAACATGAATGGGATTTTGTGTTCCAAGCAGTAGTCAATGGACCGTGCGATTTTTTCGCCGACGACCGATCCCATGGAACCCCCAATAAAGTTAAAGTCCATACAGGCAATAACGACATCCTTTCCTTCCATCTTGCCTTGTCCGCAGCGGATAGCATCTTTCAGACCTGTTTTTGCTTGGCTATCAGCCAAACGGACAGGATACGGCTTTGTATCAGAAAATTGTAAAGGATCGCCGGAGGTTAGGTTTTCAAAAAGTTCAGTGAAATCGTTGTTGTCGAAAAGTATAGAAAAGTAAGCTGCCGAGCCAATGCGAATATGGTAGTCGCAATACTGGCATACATATTTATTCTCAATTTGCTCGCTGTTCAATAACGGCTTCTTACAATTCGGACATTTATTCCACATGCCGTCAGGAGCTTCCTTTTTATTTTCGGTTGCAGTACTGATTCCTGCCTTGTTTCTTTTAAACCAACTCATAAGTATTCGATAATTCGGACTACAAATAAACAAAAAATATCCTGAAAAATAGTATAAAGGGCGTAATAGTGGTATACGTCGGTTTGCCCAAATGAGATTTGATCATTAGTTTCGAACACGTACTCTCGAATGCTGTCGATAGGCTGAAAGCAAGCATCTAAGCGTAATAGATATTCCGTCGAGCTTACGAAGCAATGTTACTTGTCCCCCTCTTTGGGAATAAGACGTAAGCGATCGTGGATTACGTTCACGGAATCTCTATACATTTTTAGATGTCGTAGCAGGTGTTCAACACGCTCATAATGCGAAGCGTCATTTAAAAATGCCAAATTAGGACTACAATATAATTTAAATTTTTGGAGCGAATCTCCACGGAGCGTTGTGTATTCCAGTAGTAATGGATCCCAGATTTCGCTAGCGAGATCTTCTTCAAACTCGCGCTCAAATTGAGCTTGCAGTCTTCGAGCGGCACGTCCGCGGTTGCTAAAATGGTTGTAAAGCTTTTGAATGTTCAGGGCTATCCCACCGAAAGGTGAAAATGTAACCATATTCTTATTGTCTCCTAAAAGATATATCTCTTTATGATAAGCCTTTTTGTCTTCAAATTTCGAACGGGCATCTATTTTTCGTTCAATATATATTTCGTCTATAGCTATGGTGTCCGTGTGTAGGGTGTCTTGCTGTATTCGCGGCACTTTTTTAACGTCTGCCCCGCGAAGCAAAATGCAGAGTGTTAACATGCTGCATACAGTAATAAATACAGTTCTCCTCACCATAAGTTTTCTAAACCTATGACTAATTTGCAAATAGTTGTCGACTTTAACATGCCTTAACAAGATTATATTTAAAATGCTGTAAACCTTTTTTTGTCGTAATTATTTTGATAATTGCGTCAAAATTGGTGCATTTGTATAGTTATAGGGGGGGTATTACGACATATTTGATTCCAATTAGCTTAGAAGTGTCGTAATCATGATAAACAGATCGAGGATGGCGAATTAAGAAAAGCAACTGATAACGAGTTAAATAGCCGGTTTGCTCGGTATTTACGATTTAAACCGTGTGGATCTATTGAAAGATGTTTTTATATGGTCTTATGAACGCTCTGCAACTCGATATGCAGCAATTAAGCAATCTTTAGGTGAACCCGATCCGTTGCAAGTTACCTATAGGGATGATATTCGTTACATCATCGGTGAAGTTGTTAGAAAAGCAATCGTTCAGGAGGAAGCGGTTAAAATGATAGCAGATTATTCAGGGAGCTTGCCAAAAAGTGATAGAAGTAAATTTGTTGAGATTGTGGATACCGAATTACTCTCCATGCACGACGGGAATTTTGCACGTTTCCAAATTAAGCCATCTAAATATAGAAAATGGAAAGAAATTTGGAAACGGTAAATATCTCCCGCTTCTGCAAGTAAGCTGATACCTCGCCATTTTTTTGGGAAGAATGGGAGAGCATTCCTATAGGGCTACCCTTTGCTGGGGAATGCTACTCTGATGTTAATCTTCTCGTCTTTCATTGATCTTGCTACCAATGTAATTGACCTCTTCATCCATCCCGAACATGGGAAGCTCGGTTTCAGGATTTAGTTTTAACCAGGAGGTATCGTTGTCACGGATAATCTTGACGTATTCTTTTCCATCCTTGAAAATAACAAAAACATCCTCTTCCTCCGGAAAGACTGAATACACGATGTTCTCCAACTCAATGTCAAATGGCTCTTGTGCTCCTTCTAATTTCATGCGCTAATTTTTTAATCAAAGTTAGAACTTTTAAACAAAATTCTTATTTTTAAGAATCCAATTATGAACAAGATTCAACAAATAGCACTCACCAAGATTAAAGGCGTAGGTTCGCGAACAGCGCGCATGCTGCTAGCGTATTGCGGTTCTGTTGATGCAATTTTTAACGCAACGCGGAAAGAGCTGCTCGCCATCCCTTCTATCGGTAAGGTAACAGTAGATGCTATTTTGTCGAAAAATTATTTGGATGAAGCGGAGCGCGAATTTCTTTTTATTGATAAACATCGTATCCAAGTATTATGGATAGAGAGTCCGAGCTATCCCAAGCGTTTACTGCATTGTGAAGACGCGCCCCTATTACTTTATCACAAAGGTGCCGCCAATCTCAATAGTCGCCGTGTGGTCAGTATTGTGGGCACTCGGAATGCGACGCCCTACGGACGCCAGCTTTGCGAAGAGCTTGTAGCAGCGATGCCAGTTCAGGATACTCTTGTTGTGAGTGGCCTTGCTTACGGCATTGACGTCTTAGCTCACCGTCAGTCTATTAAACATGATGTCCCTACAGTAGGCGTGCTGGGGCATGGCCTCGATATCATCTATCCTGCAGCACATCGGGAGTTGGCTTCTCGCATGCTGGAAAAGGGAGGGCTTCTCACGGAGTTTCCTTCGGGTACAGCGCCGGAACGAAATAATTTTCCTGCCCGCAACCGCATTATCGCCGGCTTAGCAGATGTTACCGTAATTGTTGAGGCTGCACACAAAGGTGGAGCGTTAATTACGGCGGAGTTGGCTAATAGCTATAACCGCGACGTTTGTGCTTTTCCTGGTCGGATTGATCAGGAGTACTCGGCGGGCTGTAATTACCTTATCAAAACTAATCGCGCACACTTGATTCGTAACGCAGAGGATCTCTGCTATTTAATGGGGTGGGAAGATCGTGTCAAGAACGAAACGAGTATTCAGCTTCCGCTACACCAACTTGACTTGACGAAAGATCAACAGCGGGTTTACAACTACTTGCAAGATAAGGAGCAGGCCGTCGTCGATGAGATCGCCCTGTTCCTGGATTGGCCAATGAGTAAACTTGCTATGGTGCTTTTGGAAATGGAAATGAACAATATTGTGCTAGCCTTACCGGGCAAGATGTACCGGAAGGTGTGACACCTCACTATAAACGTAAATAGACCATGAATAACGCAAAGAAAACATTATGGAAAGTCATCGGTGCTTCCTCTTTGGGGACCTTAATCGAGTGGTACGACTTCTTCATCTTCGGAAGTCTTTCCATCGTTTTATCTACCAAGTTCTTTCCTGCTGACAATCCGACAGCAGCTTTTTTATCCACCTTAGCAACTTTCGCAGCTGGATTCGTGGTGCGCCCTTTTGGAGCCTTATTTTTTGGTCGTTTGGGAGATCTCATCGGTCGTAAATATACGTTCATGGTGACATTGATGTTGATGGGGGGCGCGACCTTCCTGATTGGCTGTACGCCTAGTTACGAAAGCATAGGGTTTTTGGCCCCACTGATTGTTTTGCTATTACGTCTCTTGCAGGGATTGGCGCTTGGCGGCGAATATGGCGGCGCAGCAACGTATGTAGCCGAACATAGTCCGGAAGGGCAGCGAGGTTATTGGACGTCTTGGATACAAACCACCGCTACCTTTGGATTGTTTATATCCCTGGTCGTTATCTTATTAACGCGCTTACTCCTTACAGAGGCACAGTTTGATGAATGGGGATGGCGAGTACCTTTCGTGCTTTCTATTTTCATGGTCTATGTCTCCTATCTTATCCGGAAGAATATGGATGAATCTCCGGAATTCAAACGAGCAAAATCAGAAGGTAAAACGGCGAAAAGCCCATTACGCGAAAGTTTTGGAAATACGTACAACTTAAAGTTCGTGTTGTTGGCGCTTTTTGGTGCAGCGATGGGGCAGGGAGTAGTTTGGTATACTGGTCAATTTTATTCGATGAGTTTTATGAAGACGGTGATGTTTCTTGATACCGATCAAGCCGACCTTATATTAGGAATTGCACTGCTGCTTGGTACGCCGTTTTTTGTGGTGTTTGGTAAACTCAGTGATAGGTTGGGGCGAAAATGGGTCATGTTAACCGGCATGCTACTCGCCATACTAACGTATCGGCCTATTTATGAAGCCATGTATCAATTGACCAATATCGAAAAGAAGACCGAACAAGCTGACTTGCGCCGACAGACAGTGATGGCTAAAGAAACGGCAGCAGGACAGATTTTAGAAGAAACAATAACAAAATACTTTACAGATGGCACCACGGTGAAACATATTACGACCTCGATGCCAGCTCTAGCTCAAGATGGAGGCACTCAAGATGAAGCTGTGCAGTTTAAGCCGTCTCAAAAAACGACTGTACTTATATCAGGAATAAATTATGTGTGTTTAGTCATCTTGATCTTTGTACAAATCGTTTACATCACGCTAGTTTATGGGCCTATAGCGGCTTTTTTGGTTGAGATGTTTCCAGTGAAAATCCGTTACACCTCTATGTCATTGCCCTACCATATTGGTAATGGTATCTTTGGAGGACTGTTACCTGCCGTGTCTACATACCTGGCAACAAATGCACAATTGCAAGGTAAAGTCGATTTTTACCTGTCTGGGCTATGGTATCCCATTGGGGTGGCGGGAGTCTGTTTTATAATAGGTGCAATTTATATATCTAAATCAATGAATGCTAACGCTGTAAAACCGTAAACGTATGGAATCCTTAAAAAAAATATTAGGTGTTGTCTGGATCTTGTTAGCCGTTGTTACCGCTTACTTCTGTGTTTTCGAATTTGGAATACCGAAATTATATACCGGTCATCAAGAAGATCTTGTCTTTGGGATTATCATTTTGTGTATTCTAACACCCATTATTAGCATTGGAATGGCTGTCTTTGGCTACTTTGCATTGCGCGGGGAATATGCAAAGAAAAAGATGTAAGTTTTGTTGGTTGACTATCAGTGTACTATCTGTATATTCCTAAAAAAATTTGGGGAACGTGATTTTTTTGCTACTTTTGTCGCGGGCAAGTCTCTTACGACCAGCTCCCAATGACTCCCCCAGGTTGGGAACAAAGCAAGGGTATTTGGTTGAGCGGTGCGATAGGAGTAGCTTGCCCTTTTTTATTTTTTTAAATAGGGGTAAGCGCAATTTTGGCGCTTTTTTTATTTTTAACAAATGTTCTTATGTAGGAGCGCTTTACGTTTATCGAAGCTCCATTTCTCACTTTTTTTCTTAGATACAGGCACAGCATGAACAGAAGCTGTTCATTAATAATTCCTCTGTTGCTTACATGGGAACATACACCACATACTTGGTTTCAAAAAAATCTTCGTTGAAGTATGCTGATAGTGGGTGTAGTTCTGCTTTTAAACGAGCCTCTTTAATTTCTTCTTTTAGATCTCCGCCCTTCAAGTACAGGATGCCGTTTGGAATTCCATTTTTATCCCTCTTTTCAAACTTATTGCGAACCCAAGGAGCGAAATCAACGAAACGAGTCACAGCGCGCGATACGACGAAATCATACTTATAATCAAGTTCCTCCGCCCGAATGTGATCTGCTTCCACATTTTGCAGGCCCAAAGCTGCAGCTACCTCACGCACCACCTTTATTTTTTTGCCAATGGAATCTACCAGATGGAATTTTACTTCCGGGAATAATATTGCCAGCGGTATGCCGGGAAATCCGCCGCCCGTGCCTACATCCAGAATGCGCGTACCTGCTGTAAATTCGTTTACAAACTTCGCTATACCGAGAGAATGTAGGACGTGGTGAAGATAAAGGCTTTCCATGTCCTTGCGCGAGACGACATTAATTTGGTTGTTCCAAAATGGATACAGCGCTGCTAATTGGGCAAATTGCGTTTTTTGAGTCGCTGAAAGTTTGGGGAAGTATTTGTAGATAATATCGACAGTAGGGTTCATATGTTGTTTTTTGTCGTCCATGTTGCCCGCGTTAAATGTGCTTCAAGGCGCTTGTGTAAATCTATTTCCAAGAACTTTGCTTTTTGTTGCGGTTGAATATCCCGTTGATGCAAATATAAAAATAGTAAAAAAGATCGAGCAGTGGAATCCACCATAGTAGCCCTCGAAGTGCAAGCTTTTTGTAAATGTTGCCAAAGATAATAAGTTGGCTCAAGAGGCGCAATAAGTAAACCGATAAGGGGATAAACCAAAGCGATGGATAGGTCACGGCGCAAACAGCGAGCAATACATAAAAAAGCACAGCTGATAGCAGTTGGATAGCGAGCATACGTTTGTGCTTCCCTTTGTATAGAACGGAGGCTCCGGCATGGCGGCCTTTCTGCTTATAATAGCTCTTCCAAGTTGTTTTTGGTAAGGATGCAACATGCGCATCTGGATGTAGTACAATTTGCACATTCTTTGCTGTGGCGTTATGATTGACAAAGAGATCATCATCGCCTGATTTGATGTGCATATGTTTGTTGAAGCCTTTTCCTTTAAAAAACAAAGATTTGGTGTAGGCGAGATTTCGTCCGACACCCATATAGGCATTTCCGCGCAAGGCGTAAGCCAAATAGCTCATAGCCGTGTGCGCAGTCTCAAAACGGATAACTTTGTTAAGGAAGCCTGCGGTCTTAAAATAAGGAGAATAACCTAAGATCAACTCTTTCTCTGTCGTGAACGCACCGGCTACCTCCGCCAGCCATCGGCTGCTCAACGGCTGACAATCGGCATCAGTGAATACGAGATGTTCATGTTTCGCTGCTTTAATGCCCATTGTCACGGCAAATTTCTTCGTGTTCTTGAGACGGATATGCTCCTTGATTTCGACAATTTTTAATTTTTGGGGGTAGCGATTGGCGAAATCTTTAAGAATCCAAGGGGTGTCATCATCCGAACAATCGTCTACTACGACGACCTCAAAATTGGGATATTCTTGCTCTAAAATATCAGGAAGAAATGCCTTCAGGTTTTCCTGCTCATTGTGCGCACAAATGATTACACTTACTGCTGGTTTTTCCGCGCGATCCTGAAAAGACTCTACCTTATAGGCCGCCAGCTTGCCATACACTAGGTAGATGTAATACAGCTGTATAATCAGCAAAAGCGCCAAAATTCCAAACGGAATGTGCAGCAACAGGGGGTAAAATTGTTCGAGTTGTAGCATACAGAAGAACAAAGATAACGTCTTCTCGTAAGATACCGAGGAGAAATAGTTAACTTTTATTAAGATTTCGTAGCGCGCTCGTTTCCTGCGGATTTTTATCCTATTTTTGTAGCGATTTTTATCAACGGGTAAGAGGAAAAAGATATATGAAATTTACGCTTCAGGCGAAGGATAAGGGTTCAAGTGCACGTGCCGGCGTAGTGGAGACTGCGCATGGAAACATTCAAACACCGATTTTTATGCCGGTGGGCACGGCGGGAACTGTTAAAGCTGTTCACCAACATGAGTTAGTGCAAGATATCCAGGCACAGATTATATTAGGAAATACCTATCATTTATACTTGCGTCCGGGGCTTGACGTATTGCAGAAAGCAGGTGGTCTTCATAAGTTTAACCATTGGGACGGGCCGATTCTTACAGATTCCGGCGGATATCAGGTGTATTCGCTTACGGAAGTGCGCAAGATTCGGGAGGAGGGTGTTACTTTCCGCTCCCACATCGACGGATCGAAGCATCTTTTTACCCCGGAAAACGTGATGGATACACAACGCGTCATCGGTGCCGACATTATTATGGCATTTGACGAATGCACACCTTACCCTTGTGAATACAGCTACGCGCGCAAGTCGCTTGACATGACCCACCGCTGGTTAAAGCGTTGTGTAGACCGTTTTGATAGCACTCAACCACTTTATGGGTATGACCAGACCTTGTTTCCAATTGTCCAGGGTTCGGTCTATAAAGATCTTCGCGAAAAATCAGCCGAAGTCATTGCATCGTTTAATCGCGATGGTAATGCTATAGGTGGTCTTTCCGTCGGCGAACCCGCAGAAGAGATGTATGCCATGACAGAAGTGGTTACCAATATTTTGCCGCAAGACAAACCACGTTATCTAATGGGCGTTGGAACGCCTATAAATATTTTAGAAAATATAGCGTTGGGTATTGATATGTTCGATTGCGTGATGCCAACTCGGAATGCACGAAATGGGATGTTGTTTACACAAAATGGTATCATCAACATTAAGAATGAGAAGTGGAAAGATGATTTTTCACCTATTGAGGCGGAAAGTGACCTTCTGGTAGATCAAATTCATACGAAGGCTTATCTCCGACATCTTATCCGTTCGCAAGAGATATTAGGTGCGCAAATTGCTTCGCTACACAATCTTCACTTCTATTTGTGGCTAGTAAAACAGGCGCGCGAACAAATTATAGCCGGTACTTTTTACGATTGGAAGGAAAAGATGGTCAAGGTACTAGGCCAAAGGCTGTAGTTGGCGTTTAGTATTGGGTAGTGCGTATTGCGTATTGAGCGTTGGGTACTGATGATCGTTCTAGCAAGAAGCTCGCACGAGCCAACGCCAATGGACTTTTGACTTTTAAAATTGGGTTACAGATGGATTTTTTTACTTTTTAACCGAGCGTAGCGAGCTCATCGAAGATAATTTTACCTTTTTACTTTTTAAAAATTCGGCTACAGATAGATTTTTTTACTTTTTAATTTTACCTTTTTACTTTTTATAATGAACATCATAGATCGCTATATCATAAAGAAATACCTAAGCACTTTCGTGTTTACGGTAGGTATTTTCATTGTAGTGATCGTTGTGTTTGATGTGTCGGAGAAACTAGATGACTTCCTCAAAAATAAGGCGCCCATGTCGCGTGTCTTTTTAGAATATTACGCGATGGGTAGTATTCCGTTTTTCCTCAATATGTTGACGCCATTGATCAACTTCATCGCTGTTATCTTCTTCACCTCTAAGATGGCGGATCAGACAGAAGTGGTGCCTATTTTAAGCGGTGGAATGAGTTTCAACCGTTTCTTACGGCCTTATATGATTTCTGCTGGTTTGATTTTTGCGTTTACGTTGGTATCCAATATCTGGATTATACCCTATACAAATAAAATAAAGGTAAACTTTGAAAATGTATACGTCAAACCGCAGAAAGTGAGTGGTTCGACGATGTCTACGCATATGCAGATTGATTCAAATACCTATGTGTATATTGATAATTTTGACACACGAAGAAACATAGGGTATAAATTTTCCATGGAAAAATTTCAAGGTGATCAACTGACGGAAAAGCTGATCGCAGAGCGTATCACTTGGGATTCGGTGGCGACCAAATGGAAAATTGAAGATTATACTGTGCGGACTATCGACGGACTGTCTGAAAAGATGGATAAAGGAACGAGCCGTGATACCACGCTTGACATGTTGCCTCGTGATTTTGAGGTTTATGATAACGTGTTTACGGCGATGGATACCGATGAATTGAACGATCGGATTAGTAAAGAGGAAACGCGAGGAACAGGTATGATGACCGACTTACTACTCGAAAAATATAAACGTTATATTGGTCCTTTTTCTGCATTTATCCTAACACTGATGGGTGTTTCGCTCTCCTCAAAGAAAGTCCGTGGCGGCATCGGTTTAAGTTTGGGAATAGGCATTGCCCTAAGTTTTACCTTTCTGGTGCTTGTACAATTTTCGACCATGTTCTCCCTGAAAGGTGGACTTCCCCCTTTAATCGCAATATTGATTCCCAACGTTTTATTTTTAACATTGGCCTTCTGGTTAAAATACAAGGCGCCCAAATAGTATGACAAAATTTCTGATCAACAAAAACGTACTCATCTTACACTTTACAGTTTTGATTTGGGGCTTTACGGGTATTTTAGGAGGGCTTATTTCCATCTCCGCACTGCATCTAGTTTGGTATCGCGTGCTCATTGCCGCTATAGCGCTTTTTATCTATTTTGTTTTTCTTGGAAAATCGCTGCACGTCAATAGACAGCGCCTCATTCAATTTTTAGTTGTGGGTGGCGTGGTCGGCTTGCATTGGGTGCTGTTTTTCCACGCCATTAAAATTTCTACGGTATCCGTCACCCTGGTAACGCTATCGTCGGTCACGCTTTTCACATCTATTCTCGAACCCATCATCAACAAGAAAAGGATAGCGCTATCCGATGTAGGCGTAGGTTTGGTTATTGTGTTCGGTATCTACCTAATATTTAAATTTGAATTTCAATATCTATGGGGTATCATCTGTGGTTTATCTTGCGCAGTATGTGCCAGTATATTTTCCATAATGAATGCCCGCATGGTAAAAAAGACAAGTCCGACGGTCATCACATTTTATGAAATGCTGGGTGCCTTTCTTTGGATTTCCCTATTTATGCTTTTGACTGGTGAATTCAATGAACAGATATGGCTTCGCGGATCTGATTGGGCCTATCTGCTATTGTTGGGCGTACTTTGTACGGCATTTGCTTACGTATTAGGCGTTGCTGTGATGAAAGAACTCAGTGCCTTTACCGTAGCCCTGACGACTAATATGGAACCTGTATATGGTATTATTTTAGCCGTATTGATTTTCGGTCAAAAGGAAACGATGAGCGTTGGGTTTTATCTCGGCGCCTTAATTGTCTTGGGTGCCGTGTTCCTCTACCCCTACATCAAGACTCGAATTGAAAATAAGGAACGACGCTTGGTGAATAGAAAATTGCATTAGAAACTATTTGATTGACGTGGGCTAAACGCTTAACTTAGCCCACGTCAACATAAACAACTTGTTTAAAAACGTCAATTTTCTTTACATGAGCGCTAGTAACCCGGTGCTTGGATAAGCTGTTTATTTCTGTTCAGTTCTTGTTGCGGCCATGGTAGGATATAAAATCTATCGTGCCATTCACGCCGAACTATCGCGGTTGTTCGCGTGTGAAACTCGGGGCTGCTTAAGGTTGACCCTGCATCCATATTCATTCCTGTGTAGGTTCCTCCCTGTCTAAACCCTTCCGTCTCCACGCGTTTCCAGCGTCTTACGTCAAAGTATCGTTGCCCTTCGAAGCACAACTCAATTCTTCTTTCTAAATAAATTTGTTCTCGTAGCGCATCTTGGCTGAGGCCGCTCGGTAAAGCTGGCAATCCCGCCCTGTCACGAACAAGGTTTAAATAGCGTAAAATATCAGGATGTCCAGGATTTGCTTCATTCAGGGCTTCGGCATAATTAAGATATAATTCCGATAGGCGAATCATCATAACCGGACGAGTCACAATGATGCGCGGGGAGTGACTATATGTAGGATGTAAGTTCTTACGTGCGGTGTATCCAGTTCTCGGCCAATCACGCGGCGCACCGTTTTTGCCGGAATTTCCCGTTGCGTAAAATTCAACACGTGTCATGCCTGCTTTTGGAGCGCCAGGTATAACAGACCCATTAAATGTTACATACGCATAAAAGCGCGGCTCTCTATTGGTATACATATTGTTTGTCCCGGCTACATAATATGCGGTTGATGCTGTTGCGTACGTATTTTCGTTGTATCCTTCGGTTTCTTTTATGCTGCGCCCATCGCTCATACGGAAATCGTCAACCACTTCCTGAAAAACTGCCAGTCCATTGAAGGGTGTACCATTTACAGCGCGAGGAGCTGCATGGGATTCCCATTGAAACGTGTTTGTGCTAGGACGTATCCATATTCCTTCCCTGCGCCAGCCATCCCAAAAAACGTTCCGAACCGAAAGGAAGGCTGCGGTAAACGGATCTGCATGCGCTACCTTGTATAGTCCTTTGCCATTGCTCTCAGCAATGGTGATCGCTCGTTTTGCCTGGTTCGCCGCGATAGTCCATTTGTTTGCATCATAGTTTTGAGACATCAAAGCGCTGCCATCGACGTTTGTCCAGTGTGCAAGATCTGCATTCCCATTGTAAAAAGGGCTCGCAGAAAATAGCGTTATTTCCGACTGCACCGCATCGATAATCATTTGGTTGATTCTACCAACTTCTGATTCTACAATATTTGTTGATCCACCGATGTAATAATCTTCGGGTAAGTCAGTCTTAGCCTCTTCCATTTGGCCCATCACAAAGTTGACACATTCGTCCCATGAGCTGCGCGGAATTTGCAGATTGGTCTCCAAGGTGGCAGACTCTAACGGCATAAGGGGTACCGGGCCATGCAATTTCATTAGCACCCAGTAATAATATGCACGCAAAAATTTTGCTTCCGCCTTGTATTGTCTTATACGCTCTGCACCTCCTTCGGCATTCAGGAGTTCGGTGTTGCGGTCTACATTTGCTAAGAAAATAGCGCACTGCCGAATTTTGTTGTATAGTGCCGCATAAGGCGATGAAACATTGTTGGATGACAAGGCGCCGGAATTGTATCCGTTGAGCATCTCCGACATCCAGTTTGAACAATCTAATTCGTCCGTTATAGCGCTGTAATAAAACGCGTAAGGCTGGTCCCATGGGTCTGGAATCCCCGAAAAGAGCCCGCCCCAGTAGCCTTCTGTCTGTGCTCTATTGCTGAAAATATTGTCAATATTTAGTAGGTTGTCTGGTTGCGCATTGAAAAAATTGTCGTTGCATGCGCTGGCGACCATAGCGCCACACATGAGTATTAAGCTGTACCTTTTCGTTTTCATATGGTCCATCGTATTAGTTAAAGTTTAGTCGTATCCCCATGTTATATACACGTGTATTTGGGTAATTTATGCCTCTGCCATCACCGATTTCGGGATCCCAATGCGTCCATTTAGAAATGGTGAATAGATTAAAGCCATTTGCATATAGACGTAATCTGCTTATCGCTAATTTTTTTAGAAAACCTTTGTCCGTAAAATTGTAGCCTATTTCCGCTTGTTTTAGGCGCAAATAGTCCGATCTTTTAATCCACCAGGAACTGCTTTGGTAGTTCGTAGTTACCGTTTCTCCTGTCGATAAACGTGGATAGAAGCTTGCTGCATCTGGATTGTCTGGATTCCATCGATCGGTTGCGACGGCGTATAGATTGCCTAGGGTTGGACCGTTTTGAAAGGGGGTAGTGGCATAGCCCGCGCTGTAATTTAAGTCGACTAAACCTGCACCCTGGAAAAACATACTGAAGTCAAATCCTTTGTAGCCGCCACCCAGCGTTACGCCGTAGAGTATAGCGGGTACGTCGCCATAGCCTATTGCTGTTTGATCATCCGCATTGATAATTCCATCTCCATTCAAATCCTTATAACGAATGTCCCCCACGCGCACATCGCCAGGCTGTACCGCGGCGTTAGCTATTTCCTCATCGCTTTTAAATAGTCCAGTCGCGATATAACCAAAGCGTTGCGAGATACGGTGCCCCTCCCGGTCTAGATATGGATAGCTAAATGGAGGCAGGTTGTCCCTTACAATTTCATTTGCATTGTAGTTAAACGTTCCTCTTGCCATAAAAAAGCCATTATTAAACTTTTTGTTATATTCTAGGGTGATATCTATGCCTTTATTTTTTGTTTCGCCGATATTGCGGAAAGGTAAGTTGCCGTTTGTATAGCCAGAGATGTAGGGGAATTGGAGGTCGCGTAAAAGGATGCCTTTGCGGTCTTCCTTGAACAGTTCGGCAATAAGCTGAACTTCATTGTTAAAAAAATTCATTTCCAGCCCTATATTGTGACGATATGAGGTTTCCCAGCTAACAGGCGAACCAATTAACGTTTCGTTATAGCCACTTAGAGATCGAGTTGACCCTGGCGAGCCAAATGTATACTCACCGCTCACGCCGAATTGGGATAGGTAGAGAAACCTATTATTTGGATCTTGTAAACTGGCATTCCCGGAAGTTCCGTAAGAGTAGCGCAGCTTGAAGTGATTAATGGTTTCCTTTAGTCCTTCAAAAAAGCGTTCATTTGAAACATTCCAGCCTATCCCTAGCGAGGAGAACAGGCCATACCGGTTATCCGGATCAAAATTATCTGATCCTGAATAGGAAAAGTTTGCCTCCAGCAGGTATCGTGTATCATAGGCATATGTCCCGCGACCTACCACATTGCGTTGTCGGTAGGGAATAGCGGCAATGTAAGTCGTAACACGGTCTTGACCATCGGATAAATCAGATTGATTAAATAATAGTAATCCACCCACGTCGTGTTTTCCAAATGTGCGGCTGTAGTTGAGCGATGTTTCCAGGTAAATACGACGCATGGAGAATCGCGTGAATAAAAAGTTTATATTTTCACTGCCCTCTCTGGTTATACGCGTAATCAGGTTGCCGTCTGGGTCTCGACCTTCAGCAAAATATACCGGCAAGTCTCGCCAACGATGTAAATTATTGTCGACATTTACATCAAAAGCAAACATTCCGGACACGCTTAGCCCTTGCGTTAACATATCCAATTGCTGTGTAAGCCTGATGTTGGAGCGTACCACGTTTTGGTAGGAGTTTTGGATGCCCGATAGTGTCATCGCTTCATATGGATTTCTATTTGTTCCTCCTAGGTAAGGCGATTGTCCATTGGAGTATTGAGGTGGTATAATATGGGGCGGTGTAGCTGAAGCTAATTCAAAAATATAGTTGTCGCCAGCATTTGGCCGGTTGTAATTCGTTAAATATCCATTCACGCCAAAAGCTAATTTTGTTGATGGAGTAACGTTGATATCCAGGTTGCTTGTGAAATTAAAACGATCTCTTTTCAACGTTGCATTGTAACTGTCGATGTTTTCCGTTTTGAATTGTCCTGTTTCTGTGTAATATCCTATAGATAGATAATACTGGGCAATGTCTGCGCCTCCAGAGATGTTCGTGTTCACCCTTTTGTTAGAGCCAAAATCATTGAACAGTACGTCATACCAACTAACATTAGGGTACAGATCTGGATCTTCGCCTGATACATGTTTTTGGATAGTTTCCTCAGAGTAGAACGGTGTCTTGCCCCGTAAGGTTTGCCCCTCGTTGTAAAGACGCATAAACGTGGGGGCGTCAACAAACTTTGGAAGATAGGTAAATTGCGTCAGGCCACCCTGCACCTCAGCGGAAATTTGGGGCTTACCCGCCTTACCTTTCCTTGTTGTGATAATAATAACGCCGTTGGCTCCGCGGGTTCCATATACAGCTGTTGCTGTAGCATCTTTTAGCACGGTAAAACTCTCCACATCTTCTGGGTCAATATTGTTTATATCTCTGTCAGGCACGCCATCGACAACGAGTAAGGGCCCTTGTGGCGAGGAAGCGAAGGTGCCTACTCCGCGTACGAACAAGTCCGCACCCGTTGAAACGGGCCCGCCGCCGCGCTGGGTCGCAACAACACCGGCTAACCTTCCTGCTATAGCAGTTGATAGGTTAGCTACTGGGACTTTCAGTTCCTCTCGCTTTATAGTTGCCTGTGAACCTACGTTGCTTTCCTTCTTTTGTGTTCCAAATCCCACAACGACAACTTCCTCAATACCGGTCTTGTCCTCTTCGAGAATGATCGTTAAATCTTTTCCTTCAGCTACATTTATTTCTTGGGTGATGTGGCCAACAAGCGATATTTGAATGATTTCGTTTTTAGGCACGTTCAATACAAAACGGCCATTTACATCGGTGCTTGTACTGACCTTGCTGTCGTTTTTCAATTTTATTGTTACCCCTTGTAATGGTTGTTCTGAAGTATTGGTTACCAATCCTGTGATGATGTTTTGTTGAGGGAGAGGAAAGCTGTCGTCTATTACGATGCGATTTACGTGGTCGCTATTCGAAGCCGATTGCACGCTATCGATTTGTGAAAATACTATGCTCACGATTATGGCGTATTTCATATCCATTAAACAATAGCGTATTTTAGACTTTGATAGCTTATGTTTGTTATGTATATTTTTATTCATAATAAATAGATGAGGTTAGTGTTATTATATTTAATCATGGAATATGCTTGTTATTTTTTAAAGAACCAAATATTTTGCAAAATAAATAATTAAATGTAGTTTTTCTTCTAGAGTTAATTTATAAAATTTGGCTTTTTTGTAATCTGTGAAGTTTTTTTCGATTTCTTAGTGTCGGATAACTTTCTTATTTTAGTGAGGCAAAGCTAAAACGGATTAGTTTTTTGCCCCCTGAACCTTACATAGCCCAATAATGAAAAGCTTCCTATTGCTTGGTCTTATCACTCTCTTTTTGACGAACAGTTTCGCGCAATCCATTCAGCAGGCTGAGCCTATTTATCTTCAATGTGAACATTTGGTAAATCCTGTCGGCATTGATAATAAAAGACCCCGTTTGACGTGGATGCTGAATGACGATCGGCAAGGCGCCCTGCAAACCGCTTATCAGATTCTTGTAGATACCGATTCCTTAGCTTTGGTAGAGAAAGGGAGAGGAGCGATGTGGGATTCGGGCAAGCAGTCAAGTCCGGATGAATTGGTAAAGTATGACGGAAAACCCTTGACACCTGCAACTCGCTACTATTGGCAAGTCATCGTATGGGATAAAGATGGAAGAGCCAGCAAGCCAGCAATCGCTTTGTTCGAAACTGGATTATTGGGTGCAAGTAATTGGAAGGCAACGTGGATTAGCGACGGTCGTGATATAGCACACCGAGAAGCCCCATATTTCCGGAAAGAATTTCAGGTAAAAAAAGCTGTAAAATATGCACGCGCGTATGTTGCTGCTGCAGGATTGTTTGAATTGTCCATGAATGGTGAGCGCGTTGGTGATCACCACTTGGATCCTATGTATACCCGCTTCGACCGGCGTACTTTATATGTGGTCCACGATGTGACCGCACACCTACAGCCTGGAGGGAATGCTGTTGGGGTAATTTTGGGAAATGGTTGGTATAATCACCAATCCTTGGCGGTGTGGGATTTTCATCAAGCCCCTTGGCGGGCACGACCAGCCTTCTGTTTTGAGCTGCACGTGCACTACGAGGATGGAACCGAAGATGTGATCGTGTCCGAACGGGATTGGAAAACGTCTTCCGGCCCTATCACCGCCAACAGCATCTACACGGGCGAGCATTATGATGCGCGCTTGGAGCAGAAAGGATGGGACAAGGCAAATTTTGATGATTCCAAATGGCAAGGCATACGCTATCGTGCAGCTCCCTCTATGAATATCGTCGCCCAACAAACTGTTCCCATTCGTCGTGTAAGATCATATAAACCGATCTCCAGCAAAAAGATCGATGCCCAAACGTATGTATTTGATATGGGGCAAAACATGTCGGGTATTACCGAACTAAAAGTAAAGGGACCGGAAGGAACAATCGTGAAAATCAAGCATGGGGAACGCCTTCTCCCCGATGGACGAATCGATATGTCCAACATCGACGTGTATTACCGCGGAGACAAGGAGAACGATCCTTTTCAAACCGATATATTGATACTCAGTGGCAAGAAAGAGGACGTATTCATGCCGAAGTTCAATTATAAAGGCTTTCGGTATGTCGAAGTCAGCAGCACAGCACCTCTAGCGTTGAATGAGTCTAACATTACAAGCTATTTTATGCATAGCGATGTGAAGCCCAAGGGCAGCGTGAAGACATCCTCGAAATTGGTAAATGATTTGTGGAGGGTGACTAATAATGCGTACCTGTCCAATTTGATGGGTTATCCAACAGATTGCCCGCAGCGTGAGAAGAACGGATGGACCGGTGATGGTCATCTCGCTATTGAAACGGCTTTTTACAATTTTGATGGGATCACGGTCTACGAAAAATGGCTGGCCGACCATCGGGATGAGCAGCAGCCAAACGGTGTATTGCCGGATATTATTCCGACCGGAGGCTGGGGATATGGAACAGCTAATGGCTTGGATTGGACGAGTACTATTGCCATTATTCCTTGGCAAGCGTATATGTTCTACGGCGATAGCCATCTTCTCGAGGAGTGCTATGAAAATATTAAACGCTATGTGGACTATGTGGATCGGATAAGCCCGACGGGACTGACTACTTTTGGACGAGGCGACTGGGTTCCGGTAAAAACCACTTCCAATCTAGAGTTGACCTCCTCCGTTTATTTTTATACCGACGCGCGTATCTTGGCTGCAGCAGCAAAGCTATTTGGTCATGCCGAAGATCATCGGAAATATGCTGCATTGAGCCATAAAATCAAGGACGCGATTAACGCGAAATTCTTGAATAAGGAAACCGGAATTTATGCCGACGGCTCGCAGACCGAGTTAAGCGTACCTCTATATTGGGGCGTAGTCCCCGACGATATGCGTGAGCAGGTCGCTGCAAATTTGAACAAGCGGGTAGAGGCCACTAATTTTCATTTGGATGTAGGGGTTTTAGGAGCAAAGGCATTGCTTAATGCGCTAAAGGATAATGGCTATGGCGAAACGGCATATAAGGTTGCCGTTCAGGATACGTATCCTTCGTGGGGCTGGTGGGTGGTCAATGGCGCCACCACCTTGCTGGAAAACTGGGATCTCGACGCCGAGCGTGATATCTCCGACAACCATATGATGTTTGGTGAAATTGGGGGGTGGTTCTTTAAATCTATCGGCGGAATTATTCCGGATGAAAGTGCTCCCGGCTTTAAGCATGTGCAGCTTCGTCCCATCTTCCCAGCAGGACTGGAACATTCATCCGTGACACACACATCACCCTTCGGTGAAATAAAATCCAGTTGGAAGAAAAGCAAAAGCGCAGTCACTTATGACGTGCTGATCCCACCGAACGCTACCGCTACTTTCTATCCGCCCAGCAATGTGGTCGAAACGGCTATGGTTAAGTTGGACGCGGGACAGCACCGGTTGAAGTTAAAAATTAAAAAGTAAAAATTTAAAAGTCAAAATTTAAAAGTCAAAATGGGTAAATCAACTCGTAATAACTTCAAGGCATAGCTTGTGAAAATCGCTTTTAATAGTCATCTTTTTCTTGAGAGATCTTAACCTTTGTCTAGTCTATACTGTCGTTCGCGCTATAAAATGTACGTGGCTTGAATTTCCCACTACGCTATACGGACTACTCAATACTCAATTCTCATTACGCAGTACTCACTACTATAAAAACAAAAAAAACCGGACCTAGTCCGGTTTCTCACTTTAACTAAAGTATATGAAATTAAGCGTATGAGACAGCTTTATCTTTGCGCTCCAGTTCTGAGTAGCCCATTAAGTACTCATCAACTTTACGCGCACATTCTCGACCTTCGGAGATCGCCCAAACGACAAGAGATTGTCCACGGCGCATATCTCCAGCGACAAATACTTTATCCGCAGATGCTTTATAGTCTGTTTCCGTAGCGTCCACATTGCCGCGTTCGTTTAATTTTACACCCAACTGCTGCAGGAGGCCTTCATGTTGTGGGTGCAAAAAGCCCATGGCTAACGTTACCAGTTCGCAAGGAAGTTCGCGTTCGGATCCTTCTACCTCTTTAAACTTCATGGGCCGTCCCAAGGCGTCGGTTTCCCATTCCAAATCGACAACTAAGGCTGCGCGGACATGGCCATTTTCATCGCCCAAGAACGCTTTTGTGCTGACGCTCCAATGGCGTTGACAGCCCTCTTCGTGCGATGTCGTAGTTTTCAATAGCATCGGGTAGGTCGGCCAAGGCATCGCTACCGTACGCTCTTTCGGAGGCTGCGGCATCAACTCAAACTGCGTAACGCTTTTTGCGCCGTGGCGGTTTGACGTTCCAACACAGTCAGAGCCCGTATCGCCACCACCAATCACCAATACATTTTTTCCGGCTGCATGGATTTCTTCCACGTCGATAGGCGAGTTGCCTACACGTTTGTTCTGCTGTTTCAAGAATTCCATAGCATAGTGCACGCCCTTCAATTCGCGACCTGGTATCGGAAGATTGCGTGGGATAGTAGAGCCTCCTGCAAGCACGATAGCGTCATACGCCTGCAATTCGCTGGCGGGAACGTTTCCGCCGACTTCCGCATTGGTCCGGAATACAACGCCGGATTGTTCCATCACCGCCACACGACGGTCAATAACGGATTTGTCCAGTTTGAAATCCGGAATGCCATAGCGTAACAAGCCGCCCACCTTATCATCACGTTCGTACAACACGACATCGTGACCTGCTTTATTGAGCTGGGCTGCTGCTGCTAAGCCCGCTGGCCCCCCCCCAATTACAGCAATGCTTTTTCCGGTCTTGATCAAGTTCTTGTTCGCTTTCACGAAATTGTTTTTGAAAGCAATTTCAATAATGTGCTTTTCAATCTCTTCGATGGCTACCGGTGATTTATTGATACCCAACACGCAGGCGGCTTCGCAAGGTGCGGGACATATTCTTCCCGTAAATTCCGGAAAGTTATTTGTTGATATCAGTATGTTGTAAGCCTCTTCCCAACGAGCATCGTAAACGGCGTCGTTGAATTCTGGAATCACGTTTCCGAGTGGACATCCTGAGTGACAAAACGGGATGCCGCAATTCATACAACGTGCAGCTTGATTATTCAATTGATCATCGGAATAGCTGTGCACAAATTCCTGATAATTTTGTTTTCTGCTTTCTACAGTGTCTTTCTGAGGAAGCGTTCTTTCATATTCTAAAAATCCTGTTGGTTTGCCCATGTCTGTTTCCTCCGCTATATTAAGCTTCCACTAATTTTTTACGTAACACATTTTTGTACTCTCTTGGGAATACCTTGATAAACTTACTTCTCTCATTTGCCCAATCCTGTAGGATGAAGTTGGCTCGCTCGCTGTTCGTCAAGTTGATATGACGTTTTAATAAAGCTATAATCGCATTTTCATCTTCGGTGTCCAATGGATCAAGATCAACCATTTCCTGGTTGCAGTTATCGCGGAAGGTGCCAGACAAATCGTATATCCAAGCGATACCGCCGCTCATTCCTGCTGCGAAATTCCGACCGGTCGGTCCAAGGATCAAGGCACGGCCACCTGTCATGTACTCACATCCGTGATCACCAATACCTTCTACTACGGCGGTTGCGCCCGAGTTTCTTACTGCAAAGCGTTCGCCCGCCATACCATTGATGAAGAGGTGCCCTGAAGTCGCTCCATAAAGGGCTACGTTACCGATGATGATATTGTCGTGCGCCGTTAATGGGCTGTCGCTCGTAGGATAAATAGCGAGTTGAGCACCGGATAATCCTTTACCAACGTAGTCATTAGCTTCCCCCTCTAGCTCGAAAGAAAGACCTTTTGCACCAAAGGCGCCAAAAGACTGCCCGGCAGAACCTTCAAACTTGAAGTTAATCGTATTGTCTGGTAAGCCATCTGCTCCGTAGATCTTCGATATCTCGTTAGACAACATGGTGCCGATAGTACGGTCGGTGTTTTTAACTTTAAACGTACCGAATGCTGGCGTTTTGGTATCAAGAGCTGATTTTGCCTGTTTTAATAGGCCCCAGTCAAGAATCATGCTCATGCCGTGATCTTGTTCTTGGGTATTATACAAGCTTTCCGATGGTTCGTTACGCGCTACATAGAGTACTTTGGAAAAGTCAATTTTTGAGGCTTTCCAATGGTCAATGTTTTCACGTTTTTTAAGGAACTGTGCACGTCCAACCATTTCGTTGATGGTGCGGAAGCCAAGTTGAGCCATGATTTCGCGAATCTCCTCTGCCAAGAAGCGGAACAGGTTTACGATATCTTCCGGTTTACCGGAGAAGAGTTTTTGTAATTCCGGATCTTGTGTTGCCACCCCAACTGGACAGGTGTTCAAATGGCATTTGCGCATCATAATACACCCACCAGCAACTAAAGCTGCGGTAGCAACACCCCATTCCTCAGCGCCCAGAAGCGTCGCCATAACGATATCGCGTCCGGTTTTCATTTGGCCATCCGCTTGGAGTACAACACGGCTGCGTAATTTATTCTGTACGAGTGTTTGGTGTGCTTCGGCCAGGCCAAGCTCCCACGGTAGGCCCGCATGTTTGATGGAACTGATCGGTGATGCACCTGTACCACCGTCGTAACCTGCAATCAGGATCACATCAGCGTGCGCTTTCGCTACGCCTGCTGCGATGGTGCCTACTCCGGCTTTAGAGACCAATTTCACATTGATTCTCGCTGCACGATTTGCATTTTTTAAGTCGAAGATCAGCTGTGCCAAATCTTCAATAGAATAGATGTCATGGTGTGGTGGCGGCGAAATAAGACCTACCCCCGGTGTAGCATGTCGTAGGCGTGCAATGAAGTCATTTACTTTGTGGCCTGGAAGCTGTCCACCCTCACCTGGTTTTGCTCCTTGCGCCATCTTGATCTGGATTTCGTCGGCCTCGGTCAGGTAGTGTGAGGTAACGCCGAAACGGGCCGATGCCACCTGTTTGATAGCCGAGCGCATCGAATCGCCGTTGGCGAGGCGCTCAAAACGTGCCGGATCTTCCCCTCCTTCGCCAGTATTGCTCTTTGCCCCAATACGGTTCATGGCAATTGCCAACGTACTATGTGCTTCAGTAGAGATGGAGCCCATAGACATTGCACCGGTAGCAAAACGCTTCATGATGTTTTCTATAGGTTCTACCTCGTCAATAGAAACGGGTGTTCTATGTTTTGCAAAATCCAATAAACCGCGGAGCGTATACATGCGCTCTTTTTGGTTATTGATAATGGATGCATATTGTTTGTAAGAATTGTAATCCGTGGTACGGCAGGCTTTTTGTAAAAGGTGCACCGTCTCTGGGCTCCACAAGTGACCTTCGCCACGGCGCTTCCACTGGTACAAACCGCCTTCAGGCAATAGTTTTTTCTCTACGCGCGATTCGCCAAATGCTCTCCAATGTTTGGAAAGAGCTTCTTTCGCAATATCGTCCAGTTTTAATCCGCCGATACGGGATACGGAACCGCAGAAGTAATCGTCTACTACAGACTTGTCGATACCCAATACTTCGAAAATCTGGGCACCATGGTAAGATTGAAGCGTCGAGATTCCCATTTTAGAGAAGATCTTCAATAGGCCTGCACAAATAGCTTTTACGTAGTTTTTCTTCAGATCATCCCAAACCAAATCCGTTTCGATCTGGCCGAGTTCTTTCATCGTACGGATCGAGGCTAGGGCCATATAGGGGTTGATTGCCGTAGCGCCGAAGGCTAAGAGACAAGCAAAATGATGCACTTCCCATACGTCGCCGGCCTCTACGACAAGACCTACGGCCCCGCGGTTTCCGGTTTTTATCAAATGGTGATGCACCGCAGATACGGCAAGTATAGACGGAATAGCGGCGTGCTGCGAATCAATAGCGCGGTCAGAAAGTATGATGACCTCGAATCCGTCTCGAACAGCGTCATCTGCATACCGGCAAAGTCTTTCTAAACCTGCCTCCAAAGAGCCTGCTTTTCCATCGGCTTGGAAATACAGCTGTAATGTTTTCGCTTGGAAAATGCCCGTATCGATAGAACGTAGTTTTTCCAATTCGCTCGATGTTAAAATCGGATGCTCCAAAGTCACGCAGTGACAGAATTTTTTATCTTCAATCAAAATGTTGCCGGCATTACCGATAAAGGTTGCCAAGCTCATCACCAAACGTTCCCGAATAGGGTCAATTGGTGGATTGGTTACTTGAGCAAAAAACTGCTTGAAGTAACTCGATAGATGCTGTGGTTGATCCGAGAGGATTGCCAAAGGCACGTCGGTACCCATAGAACCAATCGGTTCGTAACCGGTTAGCGCCATCGGTGTTAATATTGTCTCGAGGTCTTCACGGGAATAACCGAAGGCCTGTTGGTATTTGAATACGGACTCTTGTTTGAGGTAAGTATAAGTTACACGCGGCTCCTCTAGCTCATCCATACGGATTTTGTAGTTGTCTAACCATTCGCTGTATGGCTGTTGACGGATCAACTCGCCTTTAACCTCTTCGTCAGAGCGGATCTGACCTTTCTCCATATCTACTACGAAGATTTTACCCGGCTGTTGACGTCCTTTTTTGATGATCAGACTTTCTGGAATAGGCAAAGCGCCGGCTTCCGAAGCCACGATAACGCGGTCGTCCGAGGTAATAGCGAAACGCAGTGGACGCAGGCCGTTGCGGTCTAGCGTTGCTCCAATGGTTTTACCATCGGTGAAGCATAGTGCCGCGGGGCCGTCCCATGGTTCCATTAGCGTCGCGTGGTATTCGTAGAACGCTCTTTTCAAGGGATCCATTTGTGTATTTCCGTCCCAAGCTTCCGGAACAAGCATGAGCATGACATGTGGAAGGCTTCTTCCGCTGTGGAGGAGTAGTTCAACGACGTTGTCTAAACATGCCGAGTCGGACTGCCCACGATCCACCACCGGCAATAAGATTTGCATCTCTTCCTCCGTAAAGTAGGGCGATGAAAGCGCGCGCGCACCAGCGTAAAACCAGTTGAGGTTTCCAGTTAATGTATTGATCTCGCCATTGTGTGCGATATTGCGGAATGGCTGTGCTAACGACCAAGAAGGAAAGGTGTTTGTCGAGAAACGCGAGTGTACCAAGCCGAATGCAGACACGACACGCGGATCTTTCAAATCATCATAATAAGTGCCCACTTGATAGGTTGTCAACTGGCCTTTGTAGATTATAGTTTTACAAGAAAGCGATGCGATGTATAAGGGCAACGGATATTCTTGGTGTTGTTTAACGATTTGGATGATCAGACGTCTTAAGACGAAAAGCTTACGCTCGAAATCCTCGGTGGTGGAGACGCCATCGGGACGGGAAACGAAAAACTGAACGATTTCCGGCTCGGCGCTCAAAGCTGTTGGCCCGATGCCATCACGGCTTACCGGGACATCGCGAAAGCCCAAGAACTTCATGCCTCTGCTTGCTGTGGCTTCGATGATGGCCTCACGGCAGATAGCATTGAGGTCTGCTTCCTTCGGTAAAAATACCATGCCCGTACCATAGTAACCAGGTTCTTCCAGTTGAATACCTAGGTTAATACACTCTTCCCACAAAAACTCATGCGGCAACTGGATCATTATACCAGCACCATCACCACTCTCAGGATCACAACCACAAGCACCTCTATGCTCCATGTTTTCCAACATGGTTAATGCATCACTCACTTGCTGGTGCGACTTCTGGCCTTTGATGTGCGCTACAAAACCTACTCCACAGGCATCGTGCTCAAAGTCGGGGTTATACAGCCCTTGTTCCGGTAATCTTTCGTTTATCATACTCTCCTCAAAATATTAGGTTGCTAATATACGAATAAAAAACTTCTTTTGTTACTGATTTTATAAAAAAAATAGATTGTTGTTGGTTTATTTCCAATTTAAAGATGTTTTTTTATTGATATTGTATTCCTGTTTGAAATCTTTCTGCCCAAGGAAAGATCGTTCTGTCACATGCGTGGTTTGGCGAACAAACTGTTGCACCGGTACATTAACGCGCTGTTTGTTACAATGGAGAAGTGTTTAGTATCTTTACAATGAGCATCTGTCTGCTGGATAACGGATAAAGCTCTTCGCTAATTTTGCAACGATCGTGAAAAACGGAATAATTTTAGCCATCATATCCTCTGGTCGGCCGGGCAAAGAGGGTATGGTAAACATATAGATTGCATTGTTATGAGACAGTTTGGCGTGAAACGAGCGAGCGTGCTGTATTGGAATATTTTCCTGTTGTTATGTATTGTTGTTTGGTTGGCGATACGAACAACGAACGCTAAAAGAGATCCGCAGGCACACTATAAGATTGCCGGCCGAGGCCCGTCTATGCCTGATCAGATTTTACGGCAATATCTTATCCTCCTTCCTTTACTCGGATGTACATCCGAGTAGTCTTTCACTTGCTGGTCTCCGGGTGGGGTTAGTGCAAAATGCCGATAAGCGGACAGTACTTAATATATTGGCTTTTCCCCCTGTGGACGTATCTCCTCTTCCGCTGAAAAGCCTTAATATCGACAGTTTACGCGAGCTTTGCAGGGATAATGAACAGATTTCACTTTCCTATGTAACAATGACAAAGGATATTTTCGATTGGAAAGCTAGTTTACGATATAATCGGCCCGCGTGGCCGCAATACTTTGTAGATAAAACCTATGTTGATTTTATGCGTGTTAAATATAATTTCCGAGAGATGCCGTTGATTGTCTTTACAGATGAACATGGTCGACTGCTAAGAAGAGTAGAGGGTTTTCACGATGAAAATATGGACGATTACGCGGCCTACATCGATGCTGTGCTTCGTTAATATACGCGATTAATCTTAAATATTTTAGACGCAATCGAATCCCCGCCCTATTCGGACGAACTGATTAGGGCGGGGGGATATGGTTTATTCGTTTGTGACAGTTGCGTTAAAAGCTCGTTCTTCCAAATGTTTAGGAAGAGCCATAAAGTCAATCCCTTTAGACCACCATTCCGGTACTTCTTTACCTTTGAGGTAATGATCAAAATATTCCATCATGCGTACCGCATAGTCCTTCTGATTCACTTCTTTGGCAAGACCGTGGTTTTCGCCGTTATAGGTCAGCATGACTACCGGCTTGTTAAGGCGTCGCAAACCGTTAAAGTATTCGATACCTTGCGTATAATCTACAGCCCCATCTTTATCGTTGTGCATAATGATCAATGGCGTCTGTACATTTTTGATGTGAAAGATCGGTGAATTTCTTGCGTAGGCATCCCAATTGTCCCAATAGCCTGTCGTTAGTCGTCCTTGGCTTGATTCGAATATACTTTGGTTAGACGAGCCCGAGTTCCAGTAAATCAATGAATACATGGAAATCATATTGGTCAATGGCGCACCAGCAACAGCCGCTTTAAAGATGTTTGTTTGGGTGATCAAGAACGACGTTTGATAGCCACCCCAAGAGTGTCCGTGGATCGCTACATTCTTTTCGTCGACAATACCTGTTGCTACTGCTGCCTTAACGGCTGGCACGACACAAGCTACGGCAGACATGCCGGGATCGTTTAGTTTGTACTTGATGTCAGGCATCAACACCGCGTATCCATTACTAGTATACATAGCGCGGTTGAAACCACCACCAGGGTAGGCTGGCAGCGAGTAGCTGTTCTTCCCATTCGTCAAGCGCTCGTAAATGTAGGTGATCGTTGGGTAGGCCTGTCCTTCGACATAGTTTGCTGGCAAATATAAAACGGCTTGTAAGGTATCACCATGATCGCTGACGTAACTAATCAGCTTACTACCGGCAGAAAGTAGCTGTTTTGCGCTATCCGCAATAAGTTTGACCGGTGATTTTAGTGTCTTGTCGGTTGACATATAGAGCTCTGGCGAAACGGTTGGTGTTTGTTTTGTGAAAAAATAGGCCGGAGTATGTTTCGCCTTATTGACGGCGCCGAAATAGGCATCTTCCAGTGTAACGACGTCGATCTTGTTGCGGTTGCCTGGTAGCAGTGCAATACCCGTCCGTTTGCTGTTATCATCGATCACTGAAAAATATTGGTCTTTCGTGAGGTCGATTTCCTCATCATCGGGGTGGATATTGTTGTAAGCTGTAATAATGAGCTTTTTATGTTTCCAGTTATCGGTCAGTTGTGTGTGCGATTTGCCGTCGAAGGCTACCTTCCAGAGGTCATAATTGTCTTTTAAAAGCACAAAGCGGCCGTCCGCTGTCCATCCATAAGTGCCCGTTGCCGGTTTGGAAACATTATGGTCATCGGTATCACTGATAAAAGAGGTTGGGATATCTTTGGTGATATTGGTCTTTGCCAGCGTTTTTACATCCAGCACATAGTAGTTGCCATCGTTGTAATAGAGTATATGCGTGGAAGTGGGGGAGAAGGTACTGCTGAAACTGGCGTTGAGATATAGCTTTTCAATGGCAAGTTTGCGTGTGCCCGAAGCGATGTCGACAATATAGACATCGGCAAAACGCTGTCCGTCGAGATTAGAGGCATACTCGTAGGGAGAAAAATCAAGACCATATCCAATTTTTTCATTCGGAGCCAAACGGATTGACCGCAGGTTGCTGTCTGCCAAGGACACAAACGTATTGGCGCCAATCTCCCAAACACTCATGATGTTAAACTTTTTATCGCGCTCAAGTTGTGTGCGTTGTGACGATTGAAGTCGTTTATCCTGCCAGTTCCATATCGTCATATCGGGTTTTTCCAGATCCTTCTTGTTCACGGTAGACTTTTGCGGATCACGAGAGGCCGTTTTCACAGCAACGCTGTCACGATTGTGTTCGCTGCTATCGGCAATGCTTGCCACCTTTACCTTCTGCGCTAGACTATCTACCTTGGCATCTTGTGCTTTTTCTGAATCAGCCTTTGTTTTTTCCAGTTTGGCAATGCCGAAGAAGATACGTTTGAGGTCCTTGCTCCAATAGGGCGCGGTGTTTTCGCTAATGCCATAGCCAGCTGTGATCTCTTGTTCCTGGAGGCCCGTATAGCTATGCACTTCTGGATTTTTTGCATGTATATTTTTGACGCCGATAAGCGTGTAAACGGGTGTTTTGTAGGCTTTGTCTTTTTTGGATTTCAATAGGGAGAATGCGGTGCCTTCCTTATTCCAATTAACTTTGGAAAAGGTAGCGGCATCATTTTGTACCAGTGTTGTTAATCCGCTCATTAAGTTAAGTAGGAATACGCCATTGCCATTTTGGCCTGCCGCGTCTACGGTATAGGCTAGTAGTGTGCCGCTTTTATTAAACGCGTAATCATGGACACTACCGATATTAAATTTCTGTTTGTTGGCTAGGTTGTAAAGCAATAAATCCGTCCCTCTGCCGGTTGTATCATTTTTTGCTGTCGGTGCAATCGATTCAAAACGAAGGGCTATCCATCCACCGTGCTCGTTTGCAAAATCAAATTTTTGCACGTTGTTGAAGATTATTGAAGCGGTGT
Source organism: Sphingobacterium paludis (assembly GCF_004364125.1). Classification (GTDB taxonomy): domain Bacteria; phylum Bacteroidota; class Bacteroidia; order Sphingobacteriales; family Sphingobacteriaceae; genus Sphingobacterium; species Sphingobacterium paludis. The sequence goes on from NZ_SNZV01000002.1 coordinate 216,357, forward strand.
CTTTCAAGGAAATCAAATAGAGCTTTTTGCGGCTTGGTTTTTTGGCTTTCTGGTTGCTCTTTATCGTTTTATAGTCAGGCGATTGATAGAAGGCAACAAAGCTGCTGTGTTCGTTGAAGCTTATCGGGGTATGCTGCCCGCCGATGGCATAGCGATATTGCTGTTGACTGCCCGTGTTCTTTATCGTTAGTGCCAAATCTCCTTGCGTGGGTCCAGATACGTAGGCTAACCACTTGCCGTCTGGGCTTGCTGTAGCATCGTTTGTTCGCGTGTATTTCCAGTCGGGAATGTCTTGCCAGGTGAGCGGAGTGTGTTTTTCTTGGGCATATGGCACAAGCCAAGCCAATTGACTGATAAGTAGGGCAAACAAATGGTACTTCATAGCTAGTATACGTTAATGATCGGGGCTAATTTATTGCTTTTATTCGAAATTTGACGCTTTTACATCGGTAAAATAACGCGTTTAAGGGGACGCATGATTGTACAAAGACGAAATCGGTTATGCTTCGGGTGATGTCGGTGAACAATTTCCAATTTTCACTGCCGAGTTCAATTTGCGGGATAAATAAAATAAATTTTATAGCTTTATTCCCAACATCTAACTTTCAGACCCGAATGATCATTACTTCCATCGACATTTATAGATTCAGTATTCCCATGGAGCCTTTCGTTATTGCAACAGGGGTGATGGATTACGCGCAAAATACCTGCATCCGTATACACACAGACTCCGGTTTTTACGGCCTTGGCGAATGTTCTGCCTTTCCGATGATTGTGGGTGAAACACAAGATACCTGCTTAGTGCTTGCGCGTGATTTTGCACGCATTTGGAAGGGTAAGAACCCGTTAGCGATCAAGGATCGTATGGCAGAGCTGGATCTTTTTATTGCGGGCAATGCCACGATAAAATCAGCTTTTGACATTGCTTTGCATGATCTTGCTGCGAAGCAAGCGGGCCTACCCCTGTACAGATTTTTAGGTGGGCAGCGGAAGGATATTGTGACGGATATTACGATTGGTTTGGGCGAACCCAACGTGATGGCGCAAAAAGCCGAGGCATTCAAAGCCGCGGGCGCTGCTGTTTTAAAGGTGAAGCTCGGGAAAAGACCGAAAGATGACGTGGAGCGAATACGCGCCATTCGTCGTGCCGTCGGATTTGATATTCCGTTGCGCATCGATGCCAACCAAGGTTGGTCATTTGAGGATGCTGTGGAGGCACTTCACGGTATGGAGCCGTTTAAGATTCAGTTTTGCGAACAGCCGATGCGTAGTCACAACGATCATCTGTTGCCGGAACTACGCAGCCAGACCATTATACCCCTTATGGCAGATGAATCGGTTTGCAGCCCGCAAGATGCCGATCGCCTTTGTAGAACCGACGCCTGCGATTATATCAACATCAAATTTTCTAAATCATCCGGTATTGCAGAAGCGCTAAAAATACAAGCCGTGGCTGCTGATTATGAAGTGCCCTGTATGATTGGCGGCATGTTGGAGTCTCGTTTGGCACTCTCGGCCAAGGTTCATTTCGCGTACGCCGCAGCAAACGTAAAATTCTACGATTTGGATACCTGCATGATTGGTCACCTTCTAGATCCGATTACTGGTGGTGTTCAATTTGATGGATATCGTGTGTCTGTTAGTGAAGCGCCCGGAATTGGTGCTGATGTTGATCCGAAGTTTTTGGAGAAATGTGAACAATGGACGATTTAGCAAAAGATAAGAAAATATATGAGGGTAACCTGTTTGCTGTGGACAATGGCCTAGAAGAAATAATAATACTGGCCATTCTTGTTATGCCGGTCGTTTTCTTTTGGCAGATTTTTAGTCGATTGCTAAAACGGAAGTGATCCCCAAGCCAACCATCGCAGGCTGTCTTTAAAGGCTTTCTGGTCAATATTCCCCCTCATCCTTTCGAAGATGATGAATATATTACCTACCTTTGTGAGAAGATAGAAAATTGAAAACTATGAGTACACAAAAAGGTCCTATTTCTCAGTTTTTGGAGAAAAATTACCTGCATTTTAATGCGGCAGCATTAGTTGACGCGGCGAAAGGTTACGAAGCTCACCTCTTAGATGGTGGCAAGATGTTAATCTCTTTAGGCGGTGCCATGAGTACTGCGGAGTTGGGCATTTCTTTGGCTGAAATGATCCGTCAGGATAAAGTACAGTTTATATCATGTACAGGCGCAAACTTGGAGGAAGATGTGATGAACTTGGTAGCCCACTCTCACTATAAACGTGTGCCTAATTACCGTGATCTTACACCGGAGCAGGAACGAGAATTACTTGACCAACACTATAACCGCGTAACGGATACCTGTATTCCAGAGGAAGAAGCTTTCCGCCGTTTACAAAAACATCTGGAAGATGTATGGCATGCCGCGGAAGAAAAAGGCGAACGCTACTTCCCACATGAATTTTTGTATCAAGTAGTGAACTCGGGTATCTTAGAGCAATATTATGAAATCGACCCTAAAAATTCTTGGATTGTAGCAGCGGCAGAGAAAAATTTGCCAATCGTATGTCCAGGCTGGGAAGATTCTACAACGGGAAATATCTTTGCTGCAAATGTTATTAAAGGTAAACTACAGGCAAGCACCGTAAAATCAGGTATCGAATACATGATCTACTTAAGCGAGTGGTACCGTGCAAATTCGGCAGGTAAGGGTGTCGGTTTCTTTCAGGTTGCCGGTGGTATTTCTGGTGATTTCCCGATCTGCGTCGTACCGATGATGTATCAGGATTTAGAGTGGGAAGATGTGCCCTTCTGGGCTTATTTCTGTCAGATCTCTGATTCAACAACTTCTTACGGTTCTTATTCCGGGGCTGTGCCAAACGAAAAGATTACTTGGGGCAAATTGGACATCGATACACCGAAATTCGTTGTTGAATCTGATGCGACTATCGTGGTTCCATTGATTTTTTCGTACGTGTTAGGACACTAATCGTAGAGAAACATTACATACTTTACAGGAGCAAGGATAGCATATCTTCTTGCTCCTCTTTTGTCAAATAGGGTAAATTTAGAACGATGAGCAACTTGGTTACGCACAATGCAGCAGCTTTACAGGCTCTTATGTCGGAGACCATCTTCACCTCCGGTGCGGAAGCCCTCTTTTCACAGCCTAATGGAGCAGACGAGATCTTGGCGCTGCCGCAGGAAACTTCGACCGCTGCTGAGGAATTTGTCTACACCGGCGATAAATCGACCGGTATACTTTTTATCCTGCGTTACCCATCCTATCCATACTTTTCACCACAGGCAGAAGAGGCCTTCGTAAAAACTATCGGCGCCTTGAAGCTGACGTTAGCGAATGTCGCTGTTGTGAATCTGGCGAACGCACAAAACCCCAATGACTTCAAACGTATCATGACCTTTTTCGAGCCGAAGAAGATCACCCTATTAGGTGTCGAGCCGTCTTCGCTCAACTTGCCTGCTATCGGACATAACGCCTATATGAAAGGGCGTATCGCTACCGTGTTCAATACCTTTAGCTTTGAAGAGATGTTTGCCGACGTCGAAAAAAAGAAGCTGTTCTGGAACGAGTTTAAGACGTTTATTAGTACTTAGATAATAGATGGTAGTAGATAGATAATAGATGGTAGTAGATAGATAATAGATGGTAGTACTTAGATAATAGATGATAGTACTTAGATGATAGATGGTAGATTACAGTAAGTTGTGTGGTTATGTTTTAGTTTGTCTAACGTCTAATTTTAACTTTTAACTTCTAACTTTTGACTTTTAAATTTTGACTTCTAACTTTTAACTTCTAACTTTTGAATTTTTAATTTTGACTTCTAACTTTTGACTTTTTAATTTTGACTTCTAACTTCTAACTTTTAACTTCTAACTTTTGACTTTTTAATTTTTACCTTTTACTTTCCAAAGAATGCTTGAACTCGTATTTGCCACAAACAACGCCCATAAATTAGAAGAAGTGCAATCCATTGTCGATGGTAAGTTCGTTATCAAATCCTTGGCGGATATCGATTGTCATGATGACATACCGGAAACGGGTGTGACCTTTGAAGAAAATGCGCAGCAAAAAACCGATTACCTAGTCAATAAATATGGGCTTTATTGCTTTGGCGATGATTCTGGATTGGAAATACAAGCCTTGAATAATGAGCCTGGTGTATATTCAGCACGGTATTCGGGTAGCCGAGATATGGAGAAAAATATTGATCTGGTGCTGCATCGTTTAGGTACAAATGCAAATCGCGCTGCTCAATTTCGTACGGTTATTTCGCTTTATCTAAACGAGCAGCAACACTTTTTCGAAGGCACTATCGAAGGTACTATCGTTACCGAACGTCGTGGCGTAGCCGGTTTTGGGTACGATCCAATTTTTGTTCCGAATGGCTATGAAAAGACGTTTGCCGAAATGACTCCTGCCGAGAAAAACGCGATCAGTCACCGTTCGATTGCTGTGGCAAAGCTTGCTGACTTTTTGTTGCGTAAGTAAGTTTCCGTTTCCGGGGTAAGTACAGCCCGTCCTTGGCGTGAAATAAGGGATTATGTTCTGTTTTGCGGGGTCGTTTTGTGTGCCTAGCGTATAGGTGGTGCCGTGCTTCCCGACTCGCTCTTTTTTTCTGCTGCGGTGGTTGCCTTTTCGCCTTCGCGCGCTGCCGGTTTCACAGGTTGTACCGGAGCCTCCGTTGCAGCATCATCCGGCTCTGTCGTTATATCCGTCGGACTTTTTGCTTCATTTCCTTCTGCACCAGACACACCATCTTTTGGTATCTCACGCTTACGATTGATCATGTCTTCTTTGGATTGAGGTCGATCTTGCGGTCGCCAAATAAAACCGGGCAGCACTTCGTTCTCCTGGTTCACCAAACGGAATGGATATACTTTTTGATCCACCTTGCGGATAGTAATATAGTCGATGATCTTTTTGCCTTCCATCTTGATCTTTATTCGGGCTCCTCGATCATGAAACATTTCCGTAATTGTATTGGTTTTGTCGTTGGTAGAGAATACGAGGTTTTCCGCGTTTCCATCTACGTACATCCGATCGATGGAATTGTTGGCGAAGAAAGCGGTGATCTTTCTTCCCTTCAACTGATTGTACTTGATGGAATCCAAAACGGCATTCACCATGAATGCATTCGCTATCAACAAGGCATTATCCATTTTCTGGTTCCTGATCTGCATGTATATCGTATCTGATGAGATCTGTGATCCATCGGCCCATATCATAGGTCGTCCCATAAAGCGGAACATCGAGTCGGCCATCCCATAGTATACTGAATCGGCGACCGCTTGCAGATCTGATTTAAACATGCGGACATTGTAGTAGGCCTTCACAATCCGGGTTCGAGCTGTGTCAAGATACGCTTGATTGGAGGTGTCCTTAAAAGCGGTATCAGGTTTCTGTACCGCGGTTAGCGCCTGGTTGATCAAACTATCTGCCTCGGCTTCGCGCGGCACAATGGCGCGCTGGCGAATAACAGAATCTTGCTGTAAAGTCTTTGCAATATCTGTTTCCGGTGGTACGCGGGCCGGTGGTGTTTTTGTAGGCTGTTTGGCCGGAGCTTTTTTCACTTCTGTACCTTTACTAACCGGCTCTTGCGCCGTTCCGGGCGATTCTTTTTTCAGGAGACTATCTACACCTGCGGTATCAACTAACGTAGAATCTTGTAGCAAATTTTCTCCTTCGCCATTGTCGCCGATATCGAAACCATCATCGTCTCCGTAGTCCACATCCTCGTCCACATCAAGTTCTCCACCGCTGCGGTCTAGGTTGAATTTTAGCGCTTTGTAATCTTTCAATAATATCATGCGAGAAAACAGCGTGTCGGCGGTCATATACACCGAATCCACGGCAGGCTTCTCTGGCTTTAGCGTTGTTACTGCGGTGGAGTCACTGCCTAGCCCTGTATTTTCATCCGCTAAACTTACGGCCACTTCTTCGGTTTCTTTTTTTCGTTTGTTTTTCTTTGAATCAGTTTCTAGGGGGGCTTGTGCCGTGCTATCGGGGGGCGCCGTCTCGGTAGAGTCATTATTTACGACCATCGTAATCAGCGGTTTCTCGGTCATGGTTATGGACTCATCAAGCTGGTTGTAAAGGCCATATCCGCCCTGCGCGTAAAACTTATCTAAGGTGTCTACAAAAACTACATTCCGAAAAGCTTTTCCTATGCCTGATGCACGTTCGTAATGCAGGCTGTCACCTTTTAGAAAACGGGTTCCTTCCGTATAGAGGTTATTCTTTGAAAAGTTTGCAACGCCGGTCTCGGTGTTGTAGTTTCCTTTTTCCGTGTACAAATTCTCTCCTTTTGTACCTTTGATATTTGTTGGCCCGAAAAAATAGGTCATGCGCTGCGCGGAATTATAGCGCATCGTATCGGTGTATATTTTTACATTGGCTGTGCGAACAACTACTTTGTTTCGAAAATAGGCATCCTTCGTGTTCTCGAAATAATAGGCATTTTTTGACGTGATGGTGTCGCCTTTAGAGATAATGCGGCCGCCGCCCGTGTATGTGCCTATTTTTTCGCGCATCTTGTATACAAGGAAATTTGTCGTCAATACGGAGTTCGCATCTACCATACGCACATTATTCGTTAGGGTAGCTATTTGCGGTGTCGCGTCGTAATGCAGACGATCCGCGTAAATCACCGTTCCTGATGGCTGCGTGATAACCACGTTTCCGAATGCTTCAAAAAATTGCCGCTTCAACTCGTCTTCATATAAGATACCGCTATCTGCCGAAAGTGTATTCCCTTTATGCGAATATACCGGTTGGATGCTGCTAAATCCCTTCTGCTCAATAATAGTACTGTAGCGAGAGGAAACCAATCTCAGTTCGTCTTGAGCGAATAGAGTTTGGAGGCAAAGCAATGCGAATATGAAGGCTAAACAGTGTTTCACGAGCGCAAAAATAGCTAATAAAAAAGCAAAAAAATGTTAAAGGACAAATTTTCCCGGTAAATACTTTTGGCAGCAATAATCTCTTAACTTTGACCTATGGATTTGCTTCGTCAATTTCGAAAACACCTGCAGGAGTCTTTATGTATTTCCGAGAATCATCGCATTGTGCTGGCTGTGAGCGGTGGGCGAGACTCGATGCTGATGGCTTATTTGTTTATAGAAGCTGGTTATGCGTGTGTGATTGCTCACTGTAATTTCAAACTGCGAGGTGCAGAGTCGGACAAAGATGAGGCACTGGTTCGCGAATTTGCGAAGGCGTATAAAGTGCCTTTTGTGCGACGCGATTTTGACACGGCGCGTTATGCCGAAGATAAGCATATTTCTATCCAAATGGCCGCTCGCGAATTGCGCTACCTATGGTTTGAAGAGTTGCGCGTGCAAGAAAGCGCGGAATGGATTGCTATCGCGCAACATCAGAACGATCATATCGAGACGACATTGCTCAACTTGACACGCGGCACAGGGCTTCGCGGGCTTCGTGGAATATTGCCTAAACAAGGGCATCTTATCCGACCCCTACTATTTCTTTCCAGTGAGCAGGTAACGGCACAGGTGGCAAGTCTTGCGATACCTTTTCGAGACGATCAATCAAATTTTTCGACAAAGTATGCACGCAACAAGATCCGTCTGGAAGTGGTCCCGAAGCTGAAAGAAATCAGTCCAGATTTTGACGCGATTATGGTCGACAATATCGCTAATTTTCAAGAATCTTACCGACTGCTACAATCTTTTGTAAGCCCTATTCGAGAACAACTTTTTTTGCGTAAGGCAAGGGACATCGAACTTCTTAAAACGGCCTTGGCACCCTACATAGACAATCTCAGTTTACTGTTTGAGCTATTTCGACCTTATGGCTTTTCCAAATCGGTATTGCAAGATCTTCAGGGCGCCTGGGAGGGCGAATCAGGGCGGTATTTCCAGTCTCCGGACTATGAAATGCTTTTGGATAGGCATGTCATCCGCCTAAGGCATTTGACAGAACCCCACGAGGGACCTACTGGTACCGTAGATGTGCAAATGGATAGCGCGCTAACCCGTTTCTGCGATCGAATTTTTGAGACGAACCTGAGCGAGGACGTATCCATCGTGCGGGATACTACGATAGCAAAGCTGGATTTTGATCATTTAATTTTTCCTTTACGGATTCGCTTTTGGGAAGAAGGCGACGCATTCTATCCGTTGGGCATGTCAGGAAGACAAAAGGTGAGTGACTTTTTTATTCAGCAAAAGATTGATCGGTATACGAAGAAGCAGATACCGCTGTTGATAAATGGCAATGGCCATATCCTATGGATCGCCGGCTATCGAATGGATAACCGCTATCGGATTACGAAAAGTACAAAAAAAGTGTTTACTTTAGTTTACAAATAAGGGCTATGGACGAACAGTATATATTTCAGGAAAAGCAATACTTAGGGCGTGATGCGACCTGGCTAAGCGTGCGTATGATTTTGGTATTGTTTTGCTTTGTGGCTTACTATCTAAATCTTAATCATTTGGCGTCAAGCCAATTGTTTTTTATCGTAGGCGTCAGCATCATCATCGTCTCGGTTATTATGATCTATATGGTTCATTACAAGACGGTGGTGGGAGAGAAGTTTCTTATTATCAGTGGGCTTTGGTCTTCCCGTTTGGTAAAGATCGACCTCTACAATATTGTCAAAGTGGAACGTAAGCCTTACAGCCTGTTTATCTTTAATAATCCGGTTTACAATCTCCATAAAAACGGTAAAATTCGCTTCTATTCTGGTGGAAAGGACTCTGTATGGCTCACAGATAAGGAGGGATTGGTTTACATCATCGGCTCTTACCGTGCGGCGGAACTTGTCCGGGCAGTGAATGAGGCCAAAGCCAAATTGAAAAGCTAGACCATTGCCACAACATCACGACGTTAAATTCTGTTAACGCCATCATGCTGACATTTTATTGACGAAACGGTTTCCAGATTTTTAGTAAATTTGGTAAAATAGTTTGAGCATGGAATCTTTATTGAAATTTATCGTTATATTTTTTATTGTGTTTTACGGCGTAAAGTATCTTTTTCGCCTACTAATGCCGTTTGCATTGCGCAAGATGACGGAACGGTTAATGCAGAAAGCACAACAGGGACAGACAGGAGGAGGACAATATCAATACCAGAGTACCAATCCATTTGATCAGTTTAAACAACAAAAGTCAGCCGAACATCAGGGAGAGATCCGCGTAGATTATGTGCCAACGGATGAAGCAAAAGATAGAAAGGGAACCCAGACTGCAGGTGAATTCGTAGATTTTGAAGAGATAAAGTAAATCTGTATTCTGAAATTATTTAATAGTACGGGGCAATAGATTTTGCCCCTTCGTTTTTTAATAGTTATTTTTGATTTTTCCCTTTTCTACATGTGGCTAAAACAACTTTCCGTTTTAAATTTTAAAAACTATACGGAGTCTTCTTTAGAATTTTTGCCGCAAGCAAATGCATTTGCGGGTACCAACGGTGCGGGTAAAACCAATTTGCTGGATGCCATTCACTACCTTGCCCTTTGCAAGTCTTATTTTAATCCTATTGATGCGCAACATATCAAGAAGGGAGAGGATTGGTTTATGGTGCAAGGCGAATTTGATAAAGAATACGCCGCTGATACTATATCATGTAGCCTCAAAAGAAACCAAAAGAAGCAGTTCAAGAAAAACAAGAAAGATTACCAAAGACTCGCCGACCATATTGGTCAGTTTCCGCTGGTGATGATTTCGCCCAGTGATACTAATATTGTGACCGAGGGGAGCGAAGAGCGGCGCAAATTTATGGACAATGTCATCTCGCAAACCGACAACCATTATTTGGATATACTCATCCAATACAATAAAATTTTGTTGCAGCGAAATACCTTACTCAAGCAGATCAAGGAAAGAGGCGTGTTTGATATCGGTCTGTTGGAAGTTTTGGATGCGCAGTTGGCGAATGTCGGGGAGCGCATTTTCTTACGAAGGAAGCGCTTTATGGAAGCTTTTCTTCCAGAATTTGAACGCTACTATGCTTTTCTTGCAGAAGGGGCGGAGACGGTTTCTTTGGTGTATGATTCGCCTTTGATGCGCGACGGTTTCGAAAACCTGTTAAGAAACTCATTGGAAAAAGATCGTTTGTTGGAACGTACCACGCAGGGGATCCATAAAGATGATCTTTTGTTTACGATACACGAGGGCATGCTGCTGAAGAAGTTTGGCTCCCAAGGTCAGCAAAAATCCTTTTTAATTGCGTTGAAACTGGCTCAATACAGTTTTCTGCGTAGCTGCAAAAGCTACAAGCCCCTGCTGTTACTGGACGATATTTTTGATAAGCTTGACGTTCATCGCACCCGTAAGCTCATGAAGCTCGTGTCTGACGATGAATTTGGCCAGATTTTCTTGACCGATACCGATGGGGAAAGAATAAGACGTATCTTTGAGGAAATAGGAAAGCCAATTCGTATTTTTGAAGTTAAAGGAGGCAGGGTAGATGTATAAGAAGAAATTTGATGAAATTCCGACGAAGGATGATGTCGGCATTAAAGAGGCCGTTGAAAAATGGATCGAAGTCTACCGGCTGCGTTCGAAATTTGATGAATCATCCATCGTAACGGCTTGGCCCAAAATTATTGGGAGTGCCATCGCCAATCGTACCCAAAAGATCTATATTCACGATAAAAAACTCTTCGTGCGCGTGGAGTCTGCCGTAATCAAAAACGAACTGGCTATGATGCGTCGACAGATTATCGGGCGTGTTAATGAATACGTAGGGCACGTTGTGGTTGAAGAGTTTATTATCCTTTAGTCATGGATATCGCCGCTATCTTTAGTGAAGCCTTCCAAATCTCAAAAACGCATGCACTGCAGTTTGCGGATAAGTTTACACCAGAAGTACTCCCTAAAAATGCCTTTTTTCTTGAAACGGGAGAGCGCTGCAATAGATTCAGTTTTATAGCTTCCGGTCTGGTTCGCGTGTACGCGGAAACGGATAAGAAGGAGGTCACACAATGGATCGGCGATGCGGGCCACTTTCTGACAGATGTATCATCCTTTCTTTTTCGGCAGCCAGCGCGCTGGAACATCCGCGCGCTATCGGATACCACGCTGTGGACGCTTTCTTATACAGACTATCTGCGGTTCGAAGCGGAATTGCCCGAATGGAATAAGATGGAAAAGCGATTTGTAGCCAAGTGTTTTGCGTTGATGGAAAGCCGTATTTTTGATTTTATCGCATTATCGGCAGAAGAGCGCTACGAGCGTTATTTTAGCATGTTTCCCCAACATTTCAATCAGGTGCCTTTACAATACATCGCTTCGGTTTTGGGCATGAGCGCCGAGACCTTAAGCCGAATTCGCGCAAAACAGTTTTCTTGATTTTTATCAAGTGAATGCTGCGGGCGATCTACTATTTTCGGGCTATGGGAAAATTACATATAGAACAGCAGGTGACCATTAACGCATCGTCGGATGAAGTCTGGGCCGTGTTCGCCAACTTTCAGGCGTATCATGAATGGAGTCCAACCGTACGTTTTTTGGCATCAGCCCCCGAAGTAGGAAAATCAATCACTGTTTTGTTGCAGCAACCCAACGGAAAAAGAATGACGATGCATCCCAAGGTGCTTCGCCTTTCGGCTAACAAAGAGCTGCGTTGGCGAGGTCGATTGTTCTTGCCCGGCATTTTTGACGGCGAGCACTATTTCATGCTGAAGCCATTGGCAAATGGAACAACAGAATTTATACAAGGCGAATATTTTAGTGGTATATTGGTTCCGTTCTTGAGAAAGATGATCTTGGGACCTACACAAGAAGGTTTTAGGGCATTCAACTATGCATTGAAAAAGCGAGTGGAAGAACAAGAAAAGGTCGATCTATAAGTAATCTTCCAGATCACCTTTTCCTTCACGAAGCACTTCAAATTCGCCTGCTGTAAGATCAACTACCGTTGAGGCCACATTGCCGCCGTAGCCTCCATCAATCACGATATCCACCAGGTCTTGATACTTTTCATAGATCAATTCCGGATCAGTCGAGTACTCGATGATCTCATCTTCATCGTGAATGGATGATGATACAATCGGATTACCCAGCTCTTTTACAATCTCGCGTACAACGTTGTTGTCTGGAACCCGAATACCGACAGTCTTCTTTTTTGAACTTAACAATTTAGGGACTTGCCCGCTTGCATTAAAGATAAACGTGAAAGGCCCTGGCAGTGCCTTTTTCAACACCCGGAAAACAGCCGTGTCGAACGGTTTGGTATAGTTGGAGATATCGGTAAGATCGTAGCAAATGAACGATAGGTTTGATTTTTCAGGTTTCAACCCACGAATTTGGCAGACCCGTTCAATCGCTTTTTGGTTGGTTATATCACAGCCTATCCCATATACGGTATCTGTAGGGTAGATGATAACACCGCCTTTTTTAAGCACCTCTACTGCCTGTTGAATGGCTTTAGGATTGGGATTGTCTTCGTATATTTTTAATAACATCTTGCTCTTTTTTATCGAACCGCTTATCGGCGATTCGCCGTGATCGTTTTTTTTAAAGTACCCTGTAAAATAGAACCGCCGAACATAGAAAATGTTCGGCGGTGATATACATGTCTTGTTTAAAACTCTGCGTTTTTAGGCGTTCTAGGAAACGGTATGACATCGCGAATGTTGGTCATACCCGTAACGAATAGAACGAGGCGCTCAAAACCTACGCCGAAACCCGAGTGCGGTGCTGAGCCGAAACGACGGGTGTCTAGAAACCAATCCATCTCTTCTTCGGGAATACCTACTTCTGCCATGCGCGTCAATAGTTTTTCCAAGTTTTCCTCACGCTGTGATCCCCCCACCATTTCACCGATTCCAGGAAACAAGATATCCATAGCGCGCACAGTTTGACGCCCTTGAGCATCGGGTTCATTCTGTTTCATGTAGAATGATTTTATTTCACGCGGGTAATCTGTCAGGATAACGGGTTTTTTAAAGTGCTTTTCTACGAGGTAGCGTTCGTGCTCCGACTGCAAATCAGCACCCCATTCTTCGATAAGGTATTTGAATTGCTTCTTTTGATTGGGCTTGCTGCGTTTCAAAATCTCAATGGCATCCGTGTAACTCACGCGTTCAAATTCATTCTGTACCACGAATTGCAATTTCGCTACAAGGTCAAGCTCTGAACGTTCAGCCTGTGGCTTCGATTTCTCTTCTTCCAGCAAACGGTTTCTCAAGAACTCTATTTCATCAGAACAAGCTGTAAGGGCATAGTTTATTACATATTTTAAAAGCTCCTCTGCAAGATCCATATTGTCTTCCAGCTCATAGAAGGCCATTTCAGGCTCAATCATCCAAAACTCTGCTAAATGCCGGGTCGTGTTTGAGTTTTCGGCACGGAAAGTAGGTCCGAACGTATAGATATTGCCAAAAGCCATTGCGGCCAATTCGCCCTCCAACTGACCAGAAACGGTAAGGTTTGTCGATTTTCCGAAAAAATCCTCCTTAAAGTCAATCTCGCCAGCTTCCGTGCGTGGTAGGCTGTTCAGGTCTAGTGTTGTGACGCGAAACATTTCGCCCGCTCCTTCGGCATCGGATCCCGTGATAATTGGGGTATGCATATACACAAAATCCCGATCGTAGAAAAATTTATTGACAGCAAAGGCCAGGGCATTGCGGACCTTGAAGATGGCATTGAAGGTGCCTGTACGGAAGCGTAGATGCGCAATCTCCCGTAAAAATTCTAAGCTATGCTTTTTAGGTTGCAATGGAAATTTCTCTGGATCAGAATCCCCTAAAATAGAAAGCTCCGTTACTTTGATTTCTACACGTTGCCCTTTTCCAAGTGACGCCACAAGCGTGCCTTTCACGCGAAGCGCGGCGCCAGTAGTTATTCTTTTCAAGAGTGTCTCATCGGTGTTTTCAAAATCAACTACGGCTTGAATATTGTGTATGGTGGAGCCATCATTGATCGCAATAAACTGGTTGTTGCGAAATGTCCTGACCCATCCTTTGACAATAACTTCTTTGCCAATTTCTTCTGACTGTAACAGTTGTTTTATACGTGTATGTTCCATGAGTATGCAATAATGAGCGTCTTATGTTGTCGGATTTGAGCTTACAAAAATAGTTTATTATTTTTTAAATACGCCTATAAAGTTCATCTGGTTGATAAAGTCGATAGGGCTTTGTGGAAGATGGTTTCCGCTAGGTAGGAGCGCGCACGCTCTTGGGAGGATGGGCGCTTGAGGATTACATTATCTACTGAAGCCCCAGCAAACAAAAAAGCCTTTAGCATGCGTTCTAAAGGCTTTTAAACTTATAAAAAAGAAAAATTATCCTTTCAATACTTTAGTAACAAGTTCAGCTGCTTCTTTCAATAAAATAGCTGAGTATACTTTCAAGCCTGAATCATCGATCAATTTTTTCGCTTCAGCAGCATTTGTTCCTTGCAGACGAACAATGATAGGCACTGGAATATCGCCAATTTCATTGTAAGCGTCGATAACACCTTGGGCAACACGATCACAACGAACGATACCACCAAAAATATTAATCAAGATTGCTTTCACATTCGGATCTTTTAAGATGATATTGAAACCAGCTTTAACAGTTTCTGCGTTAGCTGTACCACCTACGTCCAAGAAGTTTGCTGGTTCACCACCTGCAATCTTGATAATGTCCATAGTTGCCATCGCTAAACCGGCACCGTTAACCATACAGCCTACGTTACCATCTAATTTTACGTAGTTTAAGTTAGAAGCTCCTGCTTCAACTTCTGTAGGATCTTCTTCGAGTACGTCGCGCAGAGCAGCATAATCAGCATGACGATACAATGCGTTTTCGTCAAAATTTACCTTCGCATCAACAGCTAAGATTTTGTCGTCTGACGTTTTTAGTACTGGATTGATTTCGAACAACGATGCATCAATGGTATCGTATGCTTTGTAAAGCGCACTAATAAACTTAACCATTTCTTTGTGCGCGGGTCCAGCAAGACCTAAGTTAAACGCTATTTTCCGCGCTTGGAACCCTTGTAGGCCCGCCTTAGGATCTACCTCTTCTTTGAAGATTAAGTGTGGCGTTTTTTCAGCTACTTCTTCAATGTCCATTCCACCTTCTGTAGAGTACATGATGATATTGCGGCCTTTAGCACGATCTAGCAACACGGAAACATAGAATTCTTTGATTTCGCTTTCTCCAGGGTAATACACATCCTGTGCAACCAAAACTTTGTGAACTTTCTTGCCTTCGGAACCAGTCTGCGGAGTAACCAATTGCATACCAATGATGTCGGTAGCACGTTGTTGTACTTCATCGTGGTTTTTAGCTAACTTCACACCACCGCCTTTACCACGGCCACCAGCGTGAATCTGCGCTTTTACAACCACCCAGTCTGAATTAAAATCTTGTTTTAATTTTTGTGCAGCTTGAACAGCTTGCTCTGGAGTTTCCGCAAGAATTCCTTCTTGAACTCTTACACCAAAACCTTTAAGTATTTCTTTTGCTTGATATTCGTGAATGTTCATCTTAAAAAATTTGTGGTAAAAATATGGTTTTTAAATGGAAGGGGCAAGTAATTCTTTGGTAAAAAACGTTATAATGGAGGCTATTTTGCGGTGGTTTCAATCGCATTGAAATCTTCCGATAGTTTTCTTCCTTTTTCATTACCTTCGCAATATGATATTGAAGGCAAGTCAAATACATAAATCGTTTGGACAGCTTCCTATTCTTCGTGGTGTAGATCTCACTGTGGCGAAAGGTGAGATTGTCTCTATCGTGGGTGCCTCAGGTGCCGGTAAAAGTACGTTGCTCCACATTATTGGCACACTGGATAAGCCCGACCGCGGGAGGTTGGTGATCAACGACGTCAACGTAGGGGAATTAAGTCAGAAAAAGATGAGTTTATTTAGAAATGAACACATCGGCTTTGTTTTCCAGTTTCACCATTTATTGCCAGAATTTACGGCTCTAGAAAATGTGTGTATACCCGCGTTTATCAGTGGCAAAAATAAAAAGCAATCGGAGTTGCGCGGGATGGAGTTGCTTGACCGACTAGGGGTAAAGCATCGCTCCGAGCATAAGCCTTCAGAAATGTCTGGTGGAGAGCAACAGCGTGTTTCTGTGGCTCGAGCACTTATGAACAACCCCGCTTTGATTTTGGCCGACGAGCCTTCAGGCAATTTGGATTCTGAAAACGCAGCCTCTTTACATAAGCTATTTTTTGAATTGCGTGATTCCCTGAACCAAACCTTTATCATTGTGACGCATAACGAAGAGTTGGCCAACATATCCGACAGAACCATTCACATGCGTGATGGGCAAATACTTTAGTACATGGATAAACTGTTAATAACTTATGGCACGCGCCCATTTGCGCAACGACTTGGGAAGCTTCTATCGACAATATTTACCTGCCATTATGCAAGCTGTGAACAAATTCCCTCGATATTATTGAAGGGAGACTACCGACAAATTCCAACAGCAGTAAACCCTACTTTTGCGCATGAGCTACTAAAGCTTTGTTTGGACGAGGGCTATACCCATGTGCTGCCTTTAGGAAAGAGTGAATTGCAACCGCTGAACGAAACACGTGTGTTATTCGAAGAATATGGGATAACTGTTTTGTTGCCGAAACGTCCCGATGTCTGTTATATACTGGAAAATCCGCCTTCTTCGCTAACCATCCATGTTGTAAAAGAGGGCAATGATATTTTCACAGGCCAAAATTTGGTTGACTCCTCGCTATCGGGAGCGTTTGTTTTAGCTGATGAGGGTGAAGAGGCTGCCCTCTGTATGGTTTAATGGGTAAGATTGAAATATGACATTCGATAGATCCGTCTATATGTTTGAGATAGACGATGTACTGATCCCAAAACGGGATTACTTGTTACAAGTCTACTACCTCTTTGCGAATTTTGTGGAGTACACAGAAGGCCGGGAGCTAAGTAAAGAACTACTGGGCTATCTGACCATGGTTTTTGAAGCCGAAGGAGAGGATGCTGTCATACCTGCTGCCTTGCGTCAGTTTGAACTGGAAGATAGCTACCTTGAAAATTTTGAACGCTTACGTACCAATGCGCATTTACCGCTTAAGCTATTTTTACGTGAGGAAACAAAGACGACTTTACTGTCACTCTTTGCTGCGGGAAAAAAGGTGGGGATTTTGACAGACGGAAATCCGGTGGAACAGCTTAACAAGCTGAAGCATATCGACTGGCAAGACGTTAGCGAGTACTTGCCCTTGCTAAAAGTTTATTTCGTAAAAGAATTGACTTTTAGAAAACTTGTTCCCCTAGATTTTATCGCGCAGGATTATGAAGTTTCCCCCGATGATGTAGAATTTGTGACTGATTTCGATGACCAAATTGCACCGATGTAGAGAAATTTATCTAGAAAATTGTCTGAGAAGTCTTGAAAAAACAGTAAGTTTAGGTTTCCGTTATCAAATATGGCGGAAAGAGAAAATCTTTACTTATCCCAATAGCCAATAGTATATGAAAAAGAAGCCTGCCACGATCAAAGAAATCGCACGCAAGCTGAAGATTTCGGCATCGACAGTTTCGCGAGCATTAAATGACCATCCCAGTATTGGTTTAGTAACAACAATGCGTGTAAAGAAGATGGCTCAAGAACTGCACTACGAGCCTAATCAAACCGCAATATTTTTCAAGCAGCGTCGTACATTTACGATAGGCGTTATTTTGCCGAGTTTATCGGAGCCTTTTTTTTCCTCCGCTATTAGCGAAATTGAAAATGTGGCGGCCGAGCAAAACTATACGGTATTAATGGGGCAATCTCATGATGACGCGGAAAGAGAGCTGCAGATTATACACACCTTCAAAAAGCATCGCGTAGATGGTATATTGATGTCTTTGGGAAAAAATACCGAAGATTTGGGATTTGTAAATATGCTCAAGGAATCGGAGGTGCCGATCGTCTTTTTTGACTGCGTGCCTAAGATTGAAGGGGTGAATAAGGTGTATAGCGATTTGTCATCGGGCATGCGGGAGGCTATACAATCATTTGCTTCCATTGGTCATAAAAATATCGCGTTGATAAATGGTCCCGAGAACTTACTTGCTTCACAGGAACGGGCCGCTGCCTACAGACAAGCACTCTTAAAAGAGAATCTCTCATTCGATGAAAAATACGTGGTCAATACCGATTTAACGGAGAATGGAAATATCGAAGCGATGGAAAAGCTTTTGTTGCTTCCTGACCGTCCTTCAGCGATTGTATCATTTAACGACTTCGTGACTTTGGATGTGATTAAGCATGTGCGACAAAAAGGGCTCGTACAGAAACGGGATATCTTTTTTATTAGCTACGCGAATTATCCATTATGGAAATACATGGAGAACCCACCGATGGGAAGTATAGAACAATATCCTGACCGTCAGGCAAGACGAGCTGCAGAAATGCTCTTTTCGCAAATCGGGAGCACAGAGGATACAAAACCTCAGGCTGTTGTTTTTGAATCCAAATTGGAACTCAAAAATTAGTTGAGCACAGCATTCGCTTCAAACGTGTATTCGGGATAAAAGGTAAGGTTGGCAGGTGCTGTGGAAAAAAGTCCCTGTTTCTTCATTTCAAGTAGCAGTATCGAGCCTTTGGAAGACGCTTGCACATCGGTGTAGATGGATGAAAAGGCTGTTAAAGACCTGAAAAATCGTCTTTGCTAGGACGCATGACGAAGCAATCTACATTTTTTCAAACACTAAGATTGCTCCGTCTTTTTGCCTCCTTCTGGGATGACGCTCACGTCGTCCTTTTTTATGTATGCGGTCTTTCCAGATCTTATTTTTTATAAGTGGATCACTTCGCCGTAAGCGTCAGCTGCAGCTTCCATAATCGCTTCACTCATGGTTGGATGCGGATGGATCGCTTTGATCATCTCGTGCCCCGTTGTCTCCAGTTTTCTGGCAACAACAATTTCTGCGATCATTTCGGTAACGTTTGCTCCGATCATGTGTGCACCCAATAATTCACCATATTTGGCATCAAAAACCAATTTTACGAAACCGTCTTTTGCACCAGCGGCAGAAGCTTTTCCAGAAGCTGAGAATGGGAATTTACCAACTTTTACTTCATAACCAGCGTCTTTCGCCGCTTTTTCTGTATAGCCAACGGAAGCAATCTCTGGCGAGCAGTATGTACAACCAGGGATGTTGTTGTAATCGATTGGTTCCACGTGAAGACCTTTAATCTTTTCTACACAGGTAATACCTTCAGCCGAGGCAACGTGGGCCAGAGCCTGTCCCTTAACGATATCGCCAATAGCGTAAACGCCATCTACATTGGTTTTGTAAAAATCGTCAACCAGTACACGACCTTTGTCGGTTTTAATGCCAGCCTCTTCTAGGCCTAAGTTTTCGATATTTGGTGTGATACCAACTGCAGACAGCACGATCTCTGCTTCAATTGTCTCGGTACCCTTTGCTGTTTTGATGGAAACTTTGCTCAAATCACCTGCGGTATCAACCGACTGGACTTCTGATTTGGTCAAAATGGTGATGCCAGCCTTTTTAAGCGACTTCTCCAGTTGTTTAGACACTTCCTCGTCTTCTACCGGAACAATTCTGTCCATGAATTCTACAATAGTAACCTGTGTGCCGATAGCGCTGTAGAAATAAGCAAATTCAACACCAATAGCTCCTGAACCCACCACAACAAGCGATTTAGGTTGCTTCGGAAGATTCATCGCTTGGCGATAGCCAATGATTTTTTTACCATCTTGCGGCAGATTAGGTAACTCGCGTGAACGTGCGCCCGTCGCTAAGATTGTGTGCTTCGCACTGTATTCCTTGACGGCACCATCGGCACCTTTTACTTCGATTTTGCCGCCTTTTTTAACTTTGGCCGTACCCATGATGACATCGATCTTGTTCTTTTTCATTAAGAACTGGATGCCTTTGCTCATGCCATCTGCCACACCGCGGCTTCTTTTGACAATAGCGGAAAAATCAGCTTCTCCACCTTCTACTTTGATACCGTATTCTTCGGCATGGTTCAAGTATTCGAAAACCTGAGCACTTTTCAACAAGGCTTTGGTCGGGATACACCCCCAATTTAAGCAGATTCCTCCTAATGCTTCGCGTTCAATGATTGCGGTTTTGAAACCTAATTGAGATGCACGGATAGCAGCTACATATCCTCCAGGACCACTACCGATTACTACGATGTCGTAATTCATATGTATGTTAATTTTAACGTCTTAAGTGTATATTGACGTGCAAAAAATTAGCGCACGATATACCACTCGAAAATATTTGTAGTTAAGACTTTGTTCTTCTTCTGAACTCTCAAAAATACATATTTTTTCGGGTAACAAACAACCGTTTTTTCGGTTTATTGAGCGCTACGTAACGGATTACGCACATAGTTGTCAATTTTAGGTCAATAGATGACTAAATCGGCCAAGCTCTTTCTTTTTGGCGTATGTTTGCGGAAATTATTTGTGAATCAGTTATGTTACGAATTTTTCAACAGATTGCCTTGTGGGAAGCCATTTCAACGGTTGTCCTGTTCTTTTTAGCGATGCCGCTTAAGTATCTGGCCGATGTGCCTGAAGCCGTCAAAGTCGCTGGCTCCATCCATGGTTTCTTGGTCGTGCTATTTGTCATTCTACTGATTATGTGCTGGAATGAGTATAAATGGCCGATCAAAAGGGTGATAACGTATTTCGTCGTGTCGTTGATCCCTATTGTTTCATTTTGGGTAGAGCGAGATCTTAAAAAGCAAATAGCTTCTAAAAAGTAGAAGCTATTGATTTGTCTTTTCTATGCCGCTGTAGGCATAGGTAATTTCCGATTTGTTGTGCGGGGTAGGGTTACCCTCTCCGTCTAAATTGACAAACACGAGTTTGTCGATGGAAAGGATGATCTTTCGCGTGATCTTGTTTCGTACGACGCAGCGCATGGTGAGTGAAGTGCGCCCAAAATTTACAGCCTCGATGCCCATCTCTATAATATCACCTTGTTTTGCGGAACTCACGAAGTTGATCTCCGAAATATATTTTGTGACCACATGTGGATTACCCAGTTGTACAATGGCATATATAACGGCTTCTTCGTCTATCCAACGCAACAAAGTTCCGCCGAAGAGTGAACCGTTTGGGTTTAAATCTTCTGGCTTAATCCATTTTCGGGTATAAAAGTTCATGGTGTTATTTTGTTAAAAAAGCAAGAAGGATGCTCCTTCTTGCTTTTTACATATTCTCTGTTTTTATGCGTGAATAGCTCTATTTGCTGTTGCGGCAAGCGCAGCTTCTTTCAGCGCTTCCGTGTATGTTGGGTGCGCATGGCATATTCTACCGATATCTTCGGCAGAGGCTCTGTACTCCATCGCGACCACGGCTTCAGCAATCATATCTGCCGCGCGTGGACCAATAATGTGCACGCCTAACACTTCGTCAGTTTCGCTATTAGCCAAAACTTTAACAAAGCCATCGGTGTCGCCAGAGGCCTTCGCCCGGCCGGAAGCCTTAAAGGAGAATGAACCTGTTTTATATTTCACACCCGCTTCTTTCAGTTGCTCTTCTGTTTTTCCAACAGATGCAACCTCTGGCCAAGTATATACAACTCCAGGGATAAGGTTATAGTCAATATGCGGTTTTTGACCGACAATGCGCTCGGCAACATAAATCCCTTCGTCTTCTGCTTTATGAGCCAGCATCGCGCCCTTTATCACATCGCCGATTGCGTACACGCCCTCGACGGATGTTTCTAGATGCTCGTTCACTGGAATCTTATTGCCGCGCTCTTCTGGTGTAATACCGATGTTCTCCAAGCCTAGCCCTTCTGTATATGCCGTTCTACCTACAGACACGATACAATAGTCGCCCTGCAATTCAACAGTTTGTCCTTTCGGATCCTCTGCCGTAACAGTTACATTTTTACCTTTTGTCGTAGCGCCGGTCACTTTATGACCCAAGAAAAATTCCATGCCCAGGTTTTTCTTTAATACGCGCTGCAACTCTTTTCCAAGTCCGCCATCCATCGTTCCAATGATTGATTTCGCAAATTCTACGACAGAAACTTTAGCACCCAGGCGTGCATATACAGAACCTAGTTCCAAGCCGATAACGCCGCCACCAATAACGATGAGGTGTTTCGGAACTTCTTGCAGGTTCAACGCTTCTGTGGATGTGATGATACGTTTTTTATCAATCGGTAAAAAGGGCAAAGCCGTAGGTTTCGAACCGCTAGCGATAATGACGTTTTTTGCTTTTAGCTCTTCCGTGCTTCCATCACTCTTCGTTACCTTAATCGTATTTTTATCAACAAATGATCCTACGCCTTCATAACTATCTATTTTATTTTTCTTGAATAAAAAAGTAATACCTGCGGTATTTTGAGCGATCACATCATTCTTACGATCGATCATTTTTTTAACATCAATCTTTAAATTGCTCAGTCCGATACCGTGTGTCTCGAAGTTATGTGCTGCATTGTGATAGTGTTCGGATGTGTCCAATAAGGCTTTAGAAGGAATACAGCCCACATTCAAGCATGTACCGCCAAATGTGCTATATTTTTCAATAACGGCTGTTTTAAGGCCTAGTTGTGCACAGCGGATAGCTCCAACATATCCACCTGGACCACTTCCTATAACGATTACGTCGTATTGCATAAAAATTTGGTATAAAGTTACGGTATCAAAGTTAGGTAATTTATATAAACTAAATTGTATTTAAGATGTAAAAAACCAAGTGTATACAAGCAACAAAGCACTTATTATTCAATAAGTGCTTTGTTATATCAAGTAGATCGTTAGTACTATTCTGCCACGATTTTTCCTTGCATCACGCCGTAGTGTCCTGGAAAACTACAAATGAACGTGTAAACGCCTTTTTCTAAGGTGAACGATATTTTATCCTCTTCACCGGGACCTAATAGTTTTGTATGTGCTGCGATTGAGCTCAGAGCCGTTTTTGGAATGTAGTCGGCATCAGCAGCAGCCGTAGCTTCACCAGCAAACGTAGCAACATCTACACCGGGTTTCAAAACAATTAAATTATGTCCCATAGATTCTTTTGGTAACGTACCTACGTTTTTCAAAGTCAATGAAATCTCCTCGCCAGCTTTTACGCGAAGCAATTCTTTGTCAAATTTCATTTGGTCGTTGGATTCAACAACGATCGTGTTTGATGTTTCTACATTTTCAATACCAGGGACGGTTTCGGCTGTTGCGCTCTCTGATGAAGAAGTGGTTTCCTCTGTGGTTGTAGAAGTATTTTTATTCTCACTACCTCCACATGCTGCAAGCGAAAGGACAATAGCAATCGCTGGAAAAACAAATAATCTTTTCATTTTACAAATTAAATATGTGTGCTTTCAACAAAGCTAATCATTATTTTTTAATCGTACTGTACTCTTTTCTTGCTGATGAGGTTACTTATTTTCTGATGCAGATCTAGCGGATCAAACGGTTTTCCGATGACACTGTCGGCCCCAGCTTCGTAAGCAGCGGCCTGTTCGTGTTCGAGTACCGACGCCGAGATCGTGATAATTGGGATAAAGGTTTTTTGCATATTGGAATTCTTCTTGATCTCTTTTATCGCTTCAAAACCTGACATGATCGGCATGTGCGTATCCATCATAATCAGATCATAATCGTACTGATTGACCTTCTCAACAGCCTGCCGTCCATTCTTGACATTGTCGACCTTACACCCCCACGATTCAAGCATATGGGCCAGCATGAAGCTGTTAAGATCGTTGTCTTCGGCAATGAGGATACTTAGATCCTCAAATTTTTCCAGTTTTGAAAATACTTTTTTATCCATTTTATCCTCGTTGGGAAAATGCTCCGCATGTTCGAAAGTCGCTTGGAAGGAGAAGGCAGACCCATCACCATAGATGCTCTCGGCGCTGACCGTTCCGTTGAGGAGATCCGCAAGACGTTTGACAATGGCCAATCCAAGACCTGTTCCGCCAAATTTTTTGGTGATTCCATCGTCCGCCTGCTCAAAAGCTAGGAAAATCTTATCAATCGCGTCAGCCTTTACACCAATACCCGTGTCTGTTACCGTAAGTTTGATAGTAGATTCTGTGTTGGATTGATTAAGAACCTCTGCTTTTAATCTAATCGTGCCAGTCTCCGTAAATTTTAGACTGTTTGATATGAAGTTATTGACTATTTGTTGTATCCTTAACGGGTCACTTTTTACATATTCCGGAAGACGCGGGTCTATTTCCATCTCGAAATCAAGCTGCTTATCCAACGCTTTGACCTTAAATATTTTGCGAATATCTTCCAACTTCTGTCTCAGTGAGAAACTCTCATTCTCTACCTTCATCATGCCCGAGTCAATTTTAGAGATGTCGAGAATATCGTTAATAATCAGCAGCAATGAATTGGATGCAATATCCAGTCGTTGGATCCAGTCTTTCTGCTCGACGTTGAGTTCTGAATTGCGAAGCATATGTATGATGCCGATAATACCATTTATAGGCGTTCTGATTTCATGGCTCATGTTGGCCAAGAAGATTTCCTTTGATTTTCGTGCTTCCTCTGCATCTTCCTTAGCTGCCAAGAGCTGCTTCCGGGATTCTTCTAACGCTATGTTTTTCTGCTTTATTTCTTCCTGAATATGGATTTGATTGACGAAGGACGTCACCTTTGCGACCGTGATTTCAGGGTTAAGGGGTTTGTAGAGATAATCGATAGCTCCACTTTCCAATCCCTTTAGAAAGTAGCGCTCTTCCTTCGAAATCGCCGTGACCATAATGGCCATGATGTGGTTGGTCTTTGGATTTGATTTTAATAACGACACAAATTCAAAGCCGTTTATATCCGGCATTTGCACATCAACTAAAGCAATCGCAATATCATTTTTCCAACAAATCTTTAACGCTTCATTCGGATCTGTCGAACTGATTATATTAATGTGATGAACATCGGCTAACAAAGCGGATAAGCTGATGATATTTTCTTCCTTGTCATCTAAAATAAGAAGATTTACATTTTTCATAGACTTTATTTTAGATCCCTGAAATAGGAAATGATCTCTTGATCTGTAAATATATTGATTTCCTGATTGGCGCGTATCGCACTCTCAGGCATGGTGCGCATACGAGCTTCTTCTGGCGACTGTACAAAAGCTTTTCCCCCCATTTTCTGTACGATTCTTATGCCATCTGTTCCATCTTTATTGGCGCCGGAGAGCAGAAAGGCGCTACAGCGTTTCCCATAGATCTCTGCCGCTGTTTCAAACAGCACATCAATAGATGGCCGGGAAAACTGGATCTGTTCGGAAATATCCAGGGAAAACGTGCGGTCTGGTTCGACGAGTAAATGGTATCCAGGTACCGCAAAATAGATCATATTCTTCGATATATTCGTTTTGTCGCCGGCTTGTATAATAGGTCGGTGTAACCTGGCTGCTAGCGTGTCTTCAATCCGGGTAACGAACTTAGGGTTGCGATGTATAATCACGACGATTGCATATATAAAATAGGACGGCAGCGATTCGATAATTGCTACAATCAGATTGTACGAACCTGCGCTTCCGCCTATCAATATGATTTCATCGGCCTTGCTCATCACTTAATCTTCTGGTAGATGTTGAATTCTTTATTTATCACCTTAAAATTAGACATAATATCCCTGTTTAATAGTGTTTCCTTGGAACCTAAACACAGAAAGCCAAATTCCACCAACGAATTGTAAAATAAGTTAAAGACCTTGTTTTGCAGTTCCATGTCGAAGTAGATCAGCACATTGCGGCAAGATATGAATTGAAATTCATTAAAGATGTAATCGGTAGCTAGATTGTGCTGAGAAAAAAGGATATTTTTCCTGACTTCAGCATTCACGATGGCAGCTTCGTACATTGCTGTGTAATAGTCTGACAGGCTACCATGCGATCCGGAGGCATTGTAGTTTTCGCTGTAACTTTTTATTTTTTTCAACGGGTATATTGCCTTTCTCGCTGTTTCCAATACACTTCCATTGATATCCGTTCCGTAAATGAAACTTCTATCGTAGAGCCCCATCTCCATCAACAAAATGGCGAGCGAATACACTTCTTCACCCGTCGAACATCCGGCACTCCAAAATTTCAGTTGTGGATAGGTTTCCAGGTAAGGGAGTACATCATTGCGTAGCGCCGCATAGTATTGTGGATCTCTAAACATTTCGGTTACGTTTACCGTAACTTCGTTCATCAGATAAGTCTGAAAACTTTCAATGTTGGTGATGGCATTTTTAAGGTCAACAACATCCATGCGCTCCAAGTCCAAAACACGCTGTATTCGCCGTTTGAGGGAAGATTTACTGTAGCCGGATAGATCATAGCCAGATACCTTGCCAAATAAATCCACAATTTCCTGCAGTTCGAGGAAGCTAATATGGGATACGCTTAACTTAGCCATACACGCATTAAGGAAACAAGTTTATTAATATCAATGGGCTTGCTAACATAGTCACTAGCTCCTATCTGGATGGATTTCTCGCGGTCGCCTTTCATGGCTTTGGCGGTTACCGCGATGATCGGAAGATTTGCGAAGGCTTTATCTTTCCGGATCTCTGCTATCGCTTCATACCCATCCATCTCAGGCATCATGATATCCATTAAAACGATGTCAATTTTTCGGGCGCTTTGTTTTACGATATCGACGGCTTCCCGGCCATTGTTAGCGATTTCAATCTCCATATTATACCCTTGAAGCATCGTGGTAAGCGCAAAGACATTGCGCATATCATCGTCCGCTATCAATACCGTCTTTCCGTGCAGGTTGTCGGTACTGTTGCCGAGGTTGTCAAGTTTCTCAATGTTTTTGACCGGCATATAATCATCAGAGATGATCTTGTTTAAGAACAACTTCACTTCGTCGATCAAACGGCTGTTACTTTTCCCGGATTTCAAGACCATCGCCTTCGTGTATTGCTGGATGTGATCTATCTGTTTTTTTGATAAATCATAGGCCGTGTTGATGATGATTGGTGTCTCGGTGTAGTTGGGCATCGATTTGATTTGATCAAGAACGTCTAGTCCGTCGGCATCGGGTAGCTTAATGTCAAGAATCACGCAATCGATATTCTCCTCTGTATCAAGTTTGCTGAGCGCAGTGCTCGCAGAAAAAGCTTGAATAACGTTGATGTTTTGCTCGGCAAATGCAGATTTGATGATTTCGCTTTGAAATTCTTGATCTTCGATAAGCAATACCTTTTTAATGCTACTATTAATATTTAGGCGAATGTTATCGAAAACTTTTTTCAGCGAATCTTCGGAAACTGGCTTGGACAGGAAGCCTATCGCACCATTTTCGATAAACTCGCGTTGTGTAAAGTTCGCGGCGGACATCATGTGTATAGGAATATGCTTGGTCTCCGGTATTCCTTTCAACGTTTTCAGTACTTCCCAGCCGTCAGAGAGGGGTAGCATCACGTCAAGTATGATCGCATGCGGCTTAAATTGCTTTGCCTTTTGTACGGCATCGACACCGTCGTGGGACAGCATAACCTGAAAACCATGCATATGAGCAAAGTCTCGCAATATATCGGCGAATTTAATGTCGTCTTCAACAATCAATAAGTTTTTGCTCGTTGTTTCTTCCTGCGGTTCAAGCGTGGAATTTTCAGAAACAGGTAAGGCATTGACCTCGGTTTTTGGATTGTTGGCCAGCAAGCTTCCGGTACTTTTTTTCTCGGGTTCTTGTACTAAAGGGATATCTCCCGCAGTTTTGTAAGGTATAATTAAGGTGAATGTGCTTCCTTTATGCAGTTCGCTGCTTAGCGTGATGCGGCCACCCAGAAGTGAAGCTATCTCTCTGCTGATGGAAAGGCCTAGTCCTGTACCGCCATATTTGCGGCTGGTCGATCCATCTTCTTGGCGAAAAGCTTCGAAAATTAGCTGCTGTTTCTCCTCTGAAATCCCTTTTCCATTATCGGTAACAATGAATTTCAGGTTCTCATTGACCACTTTGATCGTCAATTCAACGGAACCTTTTTTGTCTGTAAATTTGAAGGCGTTGGAAAGGAAATTTTTAAGCACTTGCTCTAGGCGATATTCATCGCTGACAAAGTCGGGCGGTATCGGTTCCTGCAGATCTATGGTGAATGATATATTGCGTTCTTCGGCGGCGGATGAAAACAGATTTTCAAGATTGTTAATAAACTCCCGCATATTAATGCGCTCGTAATTCAACTCTACTTTGCCTGATTCAATTTTTGCGAGGTCGAGCAACTCATTAATCAGTTGTAAAAGGTCGCTGCCGGCGCTGTGGATGACGGAGGCGTATTTTACTTGATCGGTATCTAGATTTCGGTTTTTGTTGTCTTGAAGTAACTTTGCAAGTATAAGAATACTATTTAATGGGGTGCGCAGTTCGTGGCTCATGTTGGCCATAAACTCAGACTTATACTTACTGGCCAGTTCTACTTCCTGTATTTTTTCTTCTACGATTTTCTGGGCGGTATTAAGTTCTTGGTTACGGAGTTCAAGCTGCTTTGCTTTCTCCTCCAATTCAGAATTTGTCTGTTGAAGCTCTTCTTGTTGTACGCGTAGCTCCTCCTCTGAAGCTTCCAGCAAATTCGTTTTATAAATAAGCTCTTCGTTCGTGATGCGTAATTCCTCCTGCTGCGCCTCCAGCTCTTCGGTTTGTTGTTGGGTTTCCTCGAGCAAGCTTTCCACCAGCATATGGCTCTGCCCGAATTTTATGGACATTGCGAGTATGCGTGATACCCGTTCCAGATATTGCAAAGTCTTCGTCAAGGCCATGTCGTCAAACGCACCGCCAATCTCCAATATTCCCAGACATTGTTGTTCGAAGACGAGAGGAACAAGGATAATGGTGCTAATTTGGTTTCCTTTTAAGCTAGAAGAAGACGTCATGACCTCCTTGGTATGCTGATTGAGTATCTTGATTTCTTTTCCCTTTGTTGCGCCGCCCAAAAGGCCTTCTCCATGAAGAAACGTAGGATGGGGTGCGGTGTCGTTATCAATACCGATCTGTTGTTTCAAAACATATTCATAGGAGTCCATGCGGCGTATGTACAATGCTCCCGCAAAAAAACGAATCGAATTTACTATGGTATTGAATGCCGTCTCCGCGATTACGTTTTCATCATCAATACCGGTCAACTTCTCGCTCAGTAGGCCGGATTCCGCTAATACCCAATTGGTCAATTCTATGTTTTGCTGCGCCTGATGGATCTCTTTGTTTAATTTCAATGATTCTTTTGAGCGACGGCTCAGTTCACGAATAATCCGAACTACACGATTGAAAATAAATAAAATGAAGATCAAAGGTAGCCCAATAAGAAAATAAGCCGTGGTCTTTAGCGTCGTCACCGAGCGATGGAAATCGCTGGAGACCTGCTGCCGTTCACGCAGTATCATGTTACGCAACGTGAGCATGCTCTTATTTAGCGTAGACTGCTCTTGTAAAAGTGACTCTTTATTATCGATGATGTCGTCATTCCTTTGTTTCCAAATGGTATCCGCATCGAACATCTGGCGACTAGCGGTCTCAAAAGTGTTCACCTCTCTACTGAAAGGGTGATTTTCGTCAAAATCTTCCTTCAAATCAATAGCGGAATGTTCAACGAGCTTTAAGAGATTGGTGAAGTTGTTCAGGTCTTGGGATTCATCCTTTAGTAAGTAGCGTGTTTTTTCCTGAATGGCTTTGAAAATCTGTTGGTCGATTTCATTAAGGATATTTGCTTTTTTCTGAAGTCGATCATTGGCTACCTTCACATGGTCGACTCGGGTGCCAAGCGCGGTAAAAAAATACACGGCGGTGCCGATAATGATGAGGTAAGCAACTATTATTCCGATGAATAACTCCCATTTCAGGACTGCTTCTTTTTTGAATTTCATGTGATACGGCTTGTCTGATAGTCTGCTATTTCTGCAAAAGTAACTATTAATTGCAATGCTTTCTATAGCTGATAACAAAATATGGTTTACCGCCTTTCGATAATTTCATTTGTTGGGGGCGACACGGAAGCTTTGGAGGAAGAAATGCGGGCCTCATCCCCTATAAAAAAGGAAGTTTAAGAACGCAATGTATGGGATATCTTAAATAAAGTGATAACTTTAAGCTATTACTTAAAGTCAAGATTTATGGATCCAGGAATTAGTTTAATTTTAATTATCGTTGGTGGCGTCGTTGCGTTTTTTCTGTTGTTGTATTTGTTGCCGGTGAATCTGTGGTTTACAGCACAACTTTCTAACGTGAAGATAAGCCTGTTGAATTTAGTGTTGATGCGATTGAGAAAGGTGCCGCCTTCGCTGGTTACCAACGCTATGATCACCTCCACGAAGGCAGGTCTTCGTATCACATCCAATGAAATTGAAACCCATTATTTGGCTGGAGGGAACGTTAATAAGGTAATCAAAGCTTTAATTTCGGCAGATAAGGCTAATATTCCTTTGGATTTTAAACTGGCCACGGCAATTGATTTGGCAGGACGTGACGTGTTTGATGCGGTACAGTTATCGGTTAATCCGCAAGTGATCAATACGCCGCCCGTGGCTGCTGTCGCAAAAGATGGCATTCAACTTATCGCGAAGGCGCGCGTAACAGTTCGTGCAAATATCAACCAATTGGTAGGGGGAGCCGGTGAGGAAACAATTTTAGCCCGTGTAGGTGAGGGGATTGTGACTACGATAGGTTCTTCTATCAACCATAAAGAGGTCTTGGAAAATCCGGATCGGATTTCAAAGACAGTCTTATCGAAGGGGCTGGACTCAGGAACTGCCTTCGAAATTCTTTCCATAGATATTGCGGATATAGATATTGGTGAAAACGTTGGCGCAAAGCTACAAACCGACCAGGCAGAGGCAGATCTGAAAGTGGCAAACGCGCGCGCAGAAGAACGTCGTGCTATGGCCGTAGCTAATGAGCAAGAAATGCGTGCTAAAGCACAAGAGGCAAAAGCCAAAGTAATCGAAGCGGAAGCACAGGTGCCTATGGCCATGGCCGAAGCCTTTCGCAATGGTAATTTAGGCATCATGGATTATTACAAGATGCAGAATATACAGGCAGATACCGATATGCGAAGTTCCATAGCGAAACCTTCCGGTAATGATAAAGGTAAAAGTTAACGAGTTATTAGGAAAATAGTTGTTATACATACAAAACCCTGACGATGGGCGTCAGGGTTTGCTACTAACCAATTATAAACCTAAATTATGAAAAGACAATGTTATGTCGTGATTGCTCTTGTTGATCGATCACAATACAAATGTACGTCTAAAATCTAAGCAATCCATGCTTTTTGCCTATTTAGTTGTGATAACAACTAAATTCTGACAAACCTTTGATGTAATGTCTTTTTTCAATAAATAATTGTCTGATCTGGATTGCGACCCTCCTCATTAAGCATTACGCTTCAAATTTCTTATTTTTGACGCTATGGTTTTACAGCAGTTTGCAAAAATTAAAGCCGTCGTGTTGGACGTTGATGGCGTGCTTACAGATGGCACTGTCTTGGTAACGGAAGCTGGCGAGCAGTTGAGACGTTTTTCCATTAAAGATGGCTATGCTATTCAACTTGCCATGAAAGCGGGGCTGCATATCATCGTTATCAGTGGAGGGCAATCGCAAGGTGTTCTACAAAGGATGAGCGGTCTTGGTGTCAAGGAAGTGCATTTAGGCGTTTCGGATAAATTGACCCTGATGCGCCAGATTATCTCGCGCCTAGGTTTAGCTATACAAGATATAGCGTTTATGGGCGATGACATTCCTGATCTACTGTGCATGAAAGATGTTGCATTGGCACTTTGTCCGCAAGATGCTGTAGACGAAATAAAGAATATTGCGGCTTACGTTTCGCCATACCGTGGCGGTGAGGGATGCGTACGCGATGTATTGGAAAAGATTCTGCGACTTCGCGGACTATGGAACGTAGAAACGGGAATAAAAAGTATATAGTATGTTGATAAAGCAAATAGACGGAATCCCTGTGGTATTGGGTTCGCAGTCGCCACGGCGAAAGGAACTTTTGGCCAACCTTGGTATAGATTTTCAGGTTATCGTAAGGGAAACCGATGAGGAGTTTAATCCACAGCAATCACCAGATGACATTGTAAGGAGCATTGCCTTGAAGAAGTTAGCTGCATTTCATGATGATCTATTTGTTGATAGCCTTGTGATTACGGCAGATACGGTAGTCGTTCACGATGGGCAAATCTTGGGCAAGCCAAAAGACATAGATGAGGCGGTTGCCACGCTCAGGAAATTGCAGGGAACAGCGCACGATGTGCTTACTGCTGTTGCTATGGGGTACCAGGGTAAGATCCATTCGTTTGTTGAGCGTACCGGTGTTTGCTTCTATCCGATACATGAGGATGAAATTTTAGACTACGTAGAGCGCTTCCTACCATTGGATAAGGCTGGCTCTTACGGAATACAAGAATGGATTGGTCTGATCGGCGTGAAAGCTTTGCAAGGTTCTTATGAGAATGTGGTGGGGCTACCCACCGCACGACTGTATCAAGAATTAAAAGTAATTATTGCTAGCGCCTAAGGCTGTAAACTATGAAGTAAACAAAAAGTCTTGCCGCTTTGAAGTAGGCAAGACTTTTTTGTACATATTGCGGCACATGGTCATGTGTCCAGCATCGTTGGGTTATTTGATCGTATACCTTAAACCAGCATAAAAAAGTCGTCCGGCGATCGGCCCCCAAAGAAGGTTGGTGTCAAAAAACTGTCCAAAAGGCTCATCAAAAGCCAGGATCGGGTTTTTCTGGAAAAAGTTGGTTAAATTCTCTCCCCCTAGATAGACCGTAAGGTTTTTCTCTTTTCCCAGACTTTTACTAACCTGTGCGTTCATCGTTACATAGGCATCCGAATAGGCTTGCAGTTGATAGGCAGCAGGGTTTTCTACCGTAGAAGGAAGCCTCTTTTTGCCAACCACGTTTAGCGTGTAGTCAAAGCTCCAACCACTATGTAAATTGTAGGCCATATTTACAAATCCCCTATGCTTTGCTGTTAAAGGCTTTTGCAATCGGCCAGCTTGATAGTCGGTCTGTACATCAAGTAAGCGGTAGGCAAATCGCGTTTCTAGATGCGCTATAGGCATAAAACGGAAATCTGCTTGAAGGCTGTTGGAAAATGATTTGCCGTCTAGGTTGTAAAACGAAACGGCACGCGGGTTTTCCCAATCCACGACCACTTGATTGCTAAAGTTGTTATGGAAAAGTTCGACAGAAAAGCCAGATTCTCTTCCGAAAAGCTGAAAATCCTGATCGAACGTAAGTCCCGTATTCCAAGAAACCTCTGGTTTTAAGCCATATGCAGTGTTGCTTGACGAAGCAAGTTGTGCATAATCTACAGCCCGGCTCGACGCAAAGATACCCATGTTTTCGGCAAATATATTGGCCGTACGTTGTCCTCTGCCGGAACTTAGGCGAAAGGTGGTATTCGGAGCAGGGGCGTAGCGCAATACCGCTCGGGGTGTGGTAAACCACCCATAGATGCTATTATAATCCTGACGAATTCCCAAAACAGCGTCAAATTTTTCATTGGGCGCGAATGTATATTCCAGAAAAGCGCCAGACACCGCTTCCGTGCGACGAAAGTCATTCGTTACAATCTGCTCGTTGTATTTGTCGTAAGACAGAGACAGCCCTGCTCTGTATTTATGCATCACACTACCCAATACATCTTGATAGAGCAGATTCGCGTAGCCGCTACGCTGTTCACTGTTGTAGGTGGTTAAACCGAAGTAGCTGTCCTGGCGATAGTGCGCGCCAGATACTTGTAGCCCTATACTTCGCAGTTTGTGATTTGGAAATACATAACCAATCTTGGCAAAACCCTCGATGCGGTCGATGTCAAAGCCCAACCCATACCTGTTGGTTGTTAGCTTATCCGTCCTTTCATTAAAGTCGATCTCTCCACCCGTGCGATCATCACTTAAGTATTTTATTCCAAACTGTGCGATAAGGCCTTTGCCGTTTTCGTAATGCCATCTGTTCACACCAGAAAAGACATTGCCTACAGGCATGTCGCGGAAGCCATTATTGCTAAAGTTCATGGATTTGTTATACATGAAGTTATCATGTAGTAATAGTCCAACCGACCACTTGTCGTTTATTTTTTTTGCTAGATTGAGGTTTACATCCGTTCTGCCCATATTATTCGCATAGGCATTAAAATAAAGCTGATCGGTATTATGCGGCTTTTTGAGTTCCACGTTGATTTGGCCTGACATGCTTTCGAAACCATTGGCTACAGATCCCATCCCTTTACTGATCTGTATAGACTCAATCCAGGGTCCAGCCATACTGTTTAGTCCAAGTGGTGCTGCAAAGCCTCGTGGACCGGGGAGATTTTCTACAGTTAGCTGTGTGTAAACGCCGCTCAAGCCCAGCAGTTGGATTTGTTTGGCTCCGGTAACGGCATCACTACTGACTACATCGACCGACGCATTGGTTTCGAAGCTCTCGCTTAAATCGCAACAGGCGGCTTTAAATAATTCCTTTGCCGTGATCATTTCGATACGATTGGGAGAAAGTTTAGCGATGTAATTGGATCGTTGTTTTCGGGACACCACGACCTCGGCCAATACATTATCTTTCGCGTGAATGACCAAAACCTCGTGGAGGTTTTTCACCAGAATGGTGTCTGCCTTCATCCCGACGAAGCTGACGATTAGGTTGGCATATCCCGTCTGATGAACAATATCGAATACGCCATTTTCGTTGGTTTGTACCGTTTTTTGCGGATTTTCTTGCCAGCTGATGTTGACGCCGGCAATGGGTGTGAGTTCCCCTTTCCCATTTTCTTGTACAACTACACCACGTACGGTATGCTCGTGATCGTGATTTTCGTGATCGTCCAGGCTATTTGTTTCTGAAGCTGAATCCAGCCGTTCGTACAGGCAACATTCATGCAGTTTCGCATAAACGTCATCCTGGGCACGGATGTCATCGGTATCATGACCCACATCGGCAATAGCCTGTTTAATAGCGGTGCTGGAGGTTTTATCTCTGTGGAAGTAAACGGTAGCCATATTGGTCTCCATGTCCCAAACGGCTTCATCAACGCCTTTAATTTTGGCTGCTTTCTCTATGCGCTGTTTACACAGCCCGCAGTTCCCTGCTACTTCAAATTGTATCGTATCTCGCTGTTGCGAAAACGTTGCTGTATAGATAAGGGTAAAGGCAAGTATTAAAAATGCTTTAAATAGTGTATGCATGTAATAGAATTTGATAATAAAAAACTAAAAAGAGGTAGGCCGCACGCAAAGCGTAACGGAAACAATCGAATTCAGTTTAAAAATCAAATACGGAAATTACAATGAATAAGATAGGGAGGGGAGTCCGTGACCGAGGTTGGCGAAGATTGGAAAACAGGCGCTTGAAACACATGATCATTGCTATCAGGGATAGGAAGGATCCAGAAGAGTGTCAATATCGCCGGTGAAGTGGTAAAAAGTGGAAGCATGTTCGATGCGTTCTCCATTTTGGTTTCACCTTTTCGAAGGTCGAGGACAATCTCTGAGCAGCAATTTTCCTTTTCGTGACAGTCCGTTTGGGTATCGTTGCTATTCTCCGCGCAGCCTTCCGATTCCATACAGTGTGGACACGCATCAGGCATGGATTCTTTCTTCGTTTTAAGAACGATAAGATCGCCTTCTTGACACCGATGCATATATACAGTAGCGCCCGTGCAGGTGACCGCATAGAGAACCATCATGATATAAGCAACGAATACTTTCATACACTGCAAATATAAGAAAATAAATCAGAATGGATTAGAGGTTGGCATAACGGCATACAATCTAATCAGCAACGAGTAGCTAACGGCTCCGCGTACCGCTAGCTACCTGGAATGGTTAAGACTTGATCTTTTTTACAAAATTTTTAATCTCGTTGTGGTAATCCGGGCGAGACAACAATTTTACGAAGGCCGACCCAATGATGGCTCCATGCGCGTAAGCTGTTGCTTTTGCAAACGTTTCTGCATTGGATATTCCGAAACCAATGACAAGTGGATTTTCCAGCTCCATTTCTTTTAAGCGTTTGAAATAGGCCGTAGAAGATTCTCCCACTTCCAAGTTCTTACCTGTTGTTGCATTGGAAGATAAAAGATAGATAAAGCTGTTGGAAAGCTTGTCGATCTTACGAATCCGCTCGGTGGAAGTTTGCGGCGTTACCAGAAAAATGTTGCTGATACCATGTTGCTTAAAAATCGTCTCGTATAAGTCTTCGTACTCATACATCGGCAAATCAGGAATGATGACCCCATTCACGCCCACTTCCTGACAGGATCTGCAGAAATTCTCTACGCCATATTGTAGTACCGGATTAAAATATCCCATCAAAAAAACAGGGATTGAAACACGAGAACGTAGCGTTTTCAACTGTTCAAACAGTACTTTTAAATTCATGCCGTTTTGTAGCGCGAGCTCCGAACTGTTTTGGATAACCGGCCCATCGGCTACCGGATCTGAATAAGGGAAGCCAATTTCTAAGAAGTCTGCGCCGGATTTCTCCAGTTCCTCAGCAATATCGATGGTGCTGTCCAATGTAGGATAACCTGCCGTGTAATAGATGGAAAGCAGTTTTTGCTGCTTGTGCTGGAATATATTCTCTTTCATGTGTTAAAAACCAAAATATTTCATGTAGTTATCCAAGTCCTTGTCTCCTCGACCTGATAGGCAGATGACAACATTTTCATCACCTGTAAACGTCATTTTTTCGAGGTGGGCCAATGCGTGCGAACTCTCTATGGCCGGAATGATACCTTCCAGTTTGGTGAGTAATAATCCGGCTTGCATGGCTTCATCGTCAGTGATGCTTACATATTGCCCCCTGCCGCTTTTAAAGAGCCAAGCGTGCTGTGGGCCTATACCTGGATAATCTAAGCCGGCAGATATGGAGTAGGGTTCGATTACTTGACCATCTTCAGTCTGCATCAAGATAGAGCGGCTACCGTGCAACACACCGTCTTTGCCCAAAGCGGTCGTGGCGGCAGTCTCGCCGCTATCAACGCCATGGCCGGCCGCTTCTACGGCAATCAACTTCACCTGCTCATCATCTAGAAAATGATAAAACATCCCCGCTGCATTAGAACCACCGCCAACACAAGCCAATACATAGTCTGGCGTTGTGCTTCCGGTCTTTTCGACTAGCTGCTTTTTCGTTTCTTCCGAAATGATGGATTGGAAACGCGCAACCAAGTCAGGGTAGGGGTGTGGCCCCACCACAGAACCGATAATGTAGTGCGTGTCTACCGGATTGTTTATCCAATCGCGAAGCGCTTCATTCGTGGCGTCTTTCAAGGTTTTGCTGCCTGAGGTTGCCGCAACGACTTTCGCACCCATCATTTTCATGCGTGCTACATTAGGGGCTTGGCGCGCGATATCTACCTCACCCATATATACGACACATTCAAGACCTTTTAAAGCACATACCGTAGCGGTCGCTACACCATGTTGCCCAGCGCCTGTCTCCGCAATAATGCGCTTTTTACCCAGTCGCTCTGCCAAAAGGATTTGCCCAATCGTGTTGTTTATCTTGTGTGCACCGGTATGATTCAGGTCTTCTCTTTTCAAAAATATAGTTGCTCCATATCGTTCCGAAAGCCTTTTGGCGTGATACAATGGCGATGGACGACCTACGTAATCTTTTAACAAGGCATGAAATTCCTGCTGGAAACTCTCTTCTTGCATGATTTCCAGGTATCTTGACTGGAGCTCTTCCACATTTGGATACAGCATTTCTGGGATGTATGCACCACCAAATGGCCCATAATATCCTTTTTTGTCAACTTGATATTTACTCATCTTTAATAATTTTCAAAGCGTTTGCTAGTTTGTCTATGTCTTTAAAAGCCGGAGCGGATTCGAACTTCGAATTCAGGTCTAAGCCTTGAAGCCTATCGTCCATTAAATTCTTGGCTTCCTCTATGTTTGCTAGTGAGAGGCCACCACTCAAAAAGTAGGGTACATCAAAAGGATATCCGGTCAAGAGTGTCCAATCGAATGCAAGACCTGTTCCCCCATGTGCTGTACTTTTCGTGTCGAAAAGGAAATAGTCAACGACATCAAGATACGGATACAATTGCTGCCAATCAAAATTTTGCCCTATTCCGAAGGCCTTTACTACGAGAACACCTTGCTGCTTAAAGCGCCGGCATGCTTCGGCTGATTCGTTTCCATGAAGCTGTATACCAGCTAAACCCTCTTCCAGCTTCTCCTGAATGTAGCTCTCTGGCGCGTCTACGAAAACACCTATCTTTTTTATGTTTTGCGGAATGGATATCATAGTCGGAACATGGGGAATAAACCGAGGAGATTTTTCATAGAAAATAAAGCCGATATAATCTATGGGAAGCGCCACCAGCGCAGTAATGTTTTCTGGCTCTCGCATGCCACACACCTTTACCTGCACATCCATTTTAGTTGCCGATTAGTGTGTTAAAACTTTTTAAGGCATTAAGCCCCAATAGCGATTCTTCTGCTTCATAAAAACAATCGCCAAAAGTTTTTTCCGGATGGATGGTTTTGATGGCGAAGGCCGCGTTGGTAAGCACGACATTGTTTTGGACCGAGGTGCCGTTGCCGCGGATGATATGTTGAAAGATTTGAGCAGCCTCGCCTACAGTGTCACCGCCGGCTAGTTCAATGGCCTGAATAGGCGTGAAGCCTATGTCTTCTGTTTTGTAATATTTTTCGCCGTTGTTGTTGATAATTTTGAAATCTCCTGTCATCGAGATTTCATCGTAGCCATCCAGTGCGTGGATAATGCTGTATTGCTTGGCGGTATTTTGATAAAGGTAATTATAGAGACGTGCTAACTCGAGGCTAAACACACCAACAGCCTGATATGTAGGATTCGCCGGGTTTGTTAATGGTCCCAGCATGTTAAAAAAAGTTTTAACGCCTAACGCGCGGCGGATCGGCGCCACAGTCTTCATGGCGGGGTGAAAAAGCGGCGCATGAAGGAAGCAGATACCTGCTTGATCCAATTGACGTTGTAACTCGCTGACATCATTCGTGAAACGATAGCCGAGCTGCTCCATCACATTGGATGACCCGCAGCCCGAGGAAACACCGACATTCCCATGTTTTGCAACTTTATAGCCGGCACCGGCTACCACAAAAGATGCTAGCGTGGAGATATTGAAGGTGTTTTTTCCATCCCCCCCCGTTCCGCACAGATCAATAAGCTCGTATCCCGGCAACTCCACCTTGACACACAGATCATACATAGCATTACGGAAACCGCTTAATTCTTCCACCCGGATGCTACGCATACCATATATAGTCATGAATGCAGCGATTTGGTGTGAGTCATATTTTCCTGTAGCAATGTTGGTGAGTATGGTATATGCCTCATCCTTCGTAAATGTTTTATACTCAAATAAATGAGCCAATATCTCTTTCATAAATTGTAATTCTGTGCAATAAAAAAGGCTTACCTATTCAGGCAAGCCACTATCTGTTGATGTAAATTTCAAGCAATAGATTTCTGCCACAACTTCAATAGTTGTGCCACCACCACGCTTTATTTACATTGATTGTTTTCATTTGTAATTCGTTAAAAACAAATATCTAATATTTATTAATGAAGTGCAAATTTTTTGAAGAGAAATTAGTAGGTCACGAAGTGCGCTAAATTGTTGCCTTTAGATACCAACGTGAACGAAGCGATTTTGTCATTTTTCAGATACAGGGCAAGCATCTGCCGTCCTTTATAAAATAGGAAATACATGTCACTTGTTGATTTTCCTTCTGGATCAATATCGCGGGTCTCTTTTTTGGGGAGTTTATGGAAAGGGATCGCCTCAATCTGGTCAAGCTGCTTACTCTGCAGGTTTAGTCTGATTTCATTGATGCTCGCCTCTAGATAATCATAGCCTTCGTCGGTATCGGTCTGCTCAATGAGGATGTGCTTGCTCAAAATAACGTCTGCACGGAAGGAGGGGTCATCTAGATCCGTTAAAAAAGAGTCAATGACGGCGAAATCCAGATCTTCTTTACTTTGCTCCTGGCAATGACCTACAGACATTGTCAAAACCATTAAAATTAAGGTGACGAAACACTTAAAATACATCTTCATTCATTTAATGAGTAGGTTAGACACGGTACGAGCCTCAAGGATTAATGGGCAATAAAAAACGTCTCATGGAGAGACGTTTTTTATGTTAATCTAATACTCATCTTCATTAAAAAAGAAGTCATCCTTGGTAGGATAGTCTGGCCAAATCTCTTCGATGTTTTCATATGGCTCTCCGTCGTCCTCTAAGGCTTGAAGATTTTCAATTACCTCAACCGGAGCCCCCGAACGAATAGCATAGTCAATTAACTCATCTTTAGTTGCTGGCCATGGCGCATCTTCCAAATGCGATGCTAATTCTAGTGTCCAATACATATCTAATAATTTAAATTGCTATTTTCCGCAAAAATAACATTATTATTAAATAAAACAAGTCAAATGGGTGTTATCAAATTTATTATAATATAATTACTTGTGTGTAAGGTTTTTAAAATTATATCTTTTCAAAATCAGAACCTTTTTCTTTTAAGGCATCTAATCGAGGAATGACCGATTTGATATGTTGATTTTTATAATCATCTTCAATAAGTCCATCGCGCATACGGACGATCCGGTGCGCATGTTGAGCGATATCTTCTTCGTGGGTCACTAAGATGATCGTGTTCCCTTTAGCGTGGATATTTTCCATCAATCCCATAATTTCTATGGAGGTTTTGGTATCCAGATTTCCCGTAGGTTCATCTGCCAAGATAATGGACGGTTTGTTAATCAATGCGCGAGCCACGGCCACCCGTTGACGTTGCCCGCCGGAAAGCTCATTTGGTTTATGGTCTACGCGGTTACCTAACCCGACGTCTTCCAGCGCTTTCAATGCCTGCTCATCTCTTTTCTTTTTACTGTATCCAGCATAGATCAGTGGAAGGGCGACGTTTTCTAAAGCAGTGCTTTTTGGCAACAGATTAAAGGTTTGGAAGACAAATCCGATTTCCTTGTTGCGCACTTCTGCGAGCTCGTTTTCGGTCATATCGGATACGTTGATACCATTCAGGATATATTGGCCTTTGCTTGGCGTGTCAAGACAGCCCAGGATATTCATCAAGGTGGATTTTCCGGATCCAGAAGGTCCCATCAACGCTACAAATTCGCCCTTTTCTATATTTAGCGAAACGGATTTCAACGCGTGAATCTTTTCTGTACCAATGATATATTCCCTACCGATATCATCTATCTGAATTAAAAAATGCTGTTCCATACGTTTTGCGCTATAGCCTGTTATGAAGTTACGATTTATTGTAGAGATCCCAAGTGTCTTTCATTTTATTGTATACTTCCCTTTCCAATTGCATG
This sequence comes from Sphingobacterium paludis, assembly GCF_004364125.1. Lineage (GTDB taxonomy): Bacteria > Bacteroidota > Bacteroidia > Sphingobacteriales > Sphingobacteriaceae > Sphingobacterium > Sphingobacterium paludis. The sequence goes on from NZ_SNZV01000002.1 coordinate 257,577, forward strand.
ACGTTTTCTTTTCCAACAGCGCTGGTCTCCACTGGTGCAAGCACATGGACGTGTATCACGCCCGGTTGCGATCCGAATTTTCGCCCGTCATCCCAAAATATCTTCCAGGCATCCTGTATCACGACCGGTAGTATCGCGATGTTATGTTCGGTAGCCAAGCGAAATGCCCCCGGTTTAAACGGATGCAAAATTGGCGGGTAGTGGTCATCAATCTTTCCCTCCGGAAATATAACCAACGATTTTCGATCGAAAAGTAGCTCCAGTGCTTTTTTGTATGCCTTAAAGGAAGACATTTTGCTGTCTCTTTTAACGGGGATATCTATGGTTTCGAAGAAAATGCGGGTGACCGGATTTTGCAACAATTCATCCTTGCCCATAAATGAAAATGGCGTTTTGCAAAGAAAAGTCAGTACACTAATATCGAGGAATGAGGTGTGATTTGGACAAATAATATAGGTCTTTGACCAATCCACATCAGCCTCGTAATTTACATGAATCCGAATACCAACAGCATACATGCCAGCAACACTTATCCATTTCCGGAAGGAGACTATTTTTCGGTAATTTTTATGAGGATTGCGCGCATAAAAAAGCAGGAGGGGATAAGCCAAGGCGAAGAAAAAAAGAACCGATGCAAAATAAGCATAGCGGTGTATTTTTCTCAATAGTCTAAGCATCTTTCAAACATATGAAAATTTGTTTTGATATACAATGACGCGTTTGTCATCAGGGTTTGTATAAACGGCTTACATGTACAGGCAGAAGCCTGTGCATGGGAAATAACAGGACGTGCCGATTTATGGATGGTTTGTTTGGTGGAAAGGTCTGCCTGCGGTAGCTAGCTACCGCAGGCAGACTTGCATGCTATTTACTCAATTCAGCAAAGTATTTGAAAAACGAAGGTATCGTTTCAATGCCCTTCAGATAGTTTTCTATGCCATACTTCTCATTTGGGGAGTGTAAGTTGTCACTATCCAATCCGAATCCCAGAAGGACGGTTTTTACGCCAAGCTCTTTTTCAAAAAGTGCGACGATGGGTATAGAACCTCCGCCACGTGTCGGTATAGGTTTTTTGTTAAACGCATCTTCAAGTGCTTTTTCAGCAGCTTTATAAGCAATGCTGTCCGTTGGTGTCACCACGGGTTCGCCCCCATGGTGTGGTTTCACCTTCACTGTCACGCAACTTGGTGCAATCTTTTCGAAATGTTCTTTGAAAAGATTCGTGATCCGCTCCGAGTTTTGATTCGGTACTAAACGCATCGAGATTTTAGCAAACGCTTTGGATGGAAGTACCGTTTTGGCACCTTCACCGATATAACCACCCCAGATACCATTCACCTCTAGGGTAGGGCGGGTTCCGGTGCGTTCGATACTGCTGTATCCTTTTTCTCCCCATACATCCGCTACGCCCAAATCGCTTTTGTATTCCTCAATATCAAAAGGAGCCTTATTCAACGCATCTCTTTCTTCGTCGCTTAATTCAATCACGTCATCATAAAAGCCCGGAATAGCAATATGGTTGTTCTCATCATGAAGCGAGGCGATCAATTTGGCAAGTATAGTTGCCGGATTGGCCACGGCGCCCCCATATACCCCGGAATGCAGGTCTCGATTGGGACCAGTAACTTCTACTTCTACGTAGGATAAACCTCTTAATCCTGTTTCCAAGGACGGCTGTTCCATGCTGATCATGGACGTGTCGGAAATCACAATGACGTCGTTTTGCAAGCGTTCTTTATTTGCTTTTACAAAGGTGGCCAAGTTGGCCGAGCCAACCTCTTCCTCTCCTTCGATCATAAACTTGATGTTACAAGCTAAGGCGTCATTTTTCATCATATATTCGAAGGCTTTTACATGCATGTAAAACTGACCTTTATCGTCCGCTGCTCCGCGTGCATAGATTTTTCCGTCACGGACGGTGGGTTCAAAAGGTGGCGTATCCCATAATTCTAAAGGATCTGCCGGTTGCACATCGTAGTGGCCATAGACCAGGACGGTAGGTAAATCATCGGATATAATTTTCTCTCCATAAACAATAGGGTTACCTGCAGTCGGACAAACCTCGACGTTGTCTGCTCCCGCTTCCTTTAGTTTTTCAGCAACGAAGTCTGCTGTTTTCTCCACGTCCTTCTTGTACGCCGGATCGGCGCTAATCGAAGGGAATCGTAATAAGGCGAACAACTCTTCTAAAAATCTCTCCTGATTGGATTGAACATATTCTTTTATCGTTTGCATGTGCTATGTGTTTTTGCAAAGCTAGCAATTATAATTTTATTCTATTGGGAGAACAGGTTGGCTATTGTGTGGGATAGTTTGTTAAAAAAATGTTAAACATTTCAATACTGTTTGAATAGCGATTGAATTATGATATTTTCGTAGATAGGATATCTGATACTACCAATTTTTATGAAAAGACTAACCGCCCTCGTTGGGTTCATTCTATTTGCCGGATTTTTTGCGGTGCATGCGCAAGTCAAAGTGACGGGCGAGGTAGTGGATGACACGGAACAGGAAACAAAATTAGCTAAAGCTTCTGTTATGCTCCTGCGTGCTAAGGACTCTATTTTAGTGCAGCACACACGAACGGATCAACAAGGCAGATTTTCCTTATTACGCCCTGATACGATTCCCTACTTGCTCATTATTACGTATCCAAAATACGGTGATTACTATAAAACCATCACCGCCGAAACCGATGTTGCTGTAGGGACGGTACGCTTAAGCAATGTGAGCCAGTTGCTGGAAGAGGTTATCGTTACGGGTAAAATTCCCGTCGTCATTAAAGGCGATACGACAGAATACGACGCTTCAAGTTTTGCAGTAGAGAAAAATGCGAAGGTGGAGGATTTGCTGAAAATGCTGCCTGGTATATCCGTAGATGCAAGCGGAAAAATAACGGCACAAGGCAAGACGGTAGAAAAGGTGTTGGTAGATGGGGAAGAGTTTTTTGGGAATGATCCTACTTTGGTGACACGTAATGTGCGTTCAGATATGGTGGACAAGGTGCAGCTTTACGAGAAGACATCAGAAGAGGCAGATCGTACCGGAGTGGATGATGGGCAACGCATACAGACCATCAATTTAAAGCTTAAGGAAGATGCGAAGAAAGGCATGTTTGGAAAAACGGAGGCCGGTGGCGGTGGCGATACCGATAGGGGGTTCTACAGCGGAACGCTCGCCCTTAACAAGTTTAACGGCAGCCAGAAACTTGGGGTGTTTGGCCTTACATCAAATGATGGTACGGTGTCACTGAATTGGGAAGATAGGGATCGATTTGGATTTTCGGATTTAAGTACAGAAGTTTCAGACGATGGTTCCGTATCATTCTCCTGGCAGGGCGATGCTATGGATTACTGGAACGGGAGGGGGCGGCCTAGAGCGTTAAGCACTGGAGTGTCGTTCGCTGATGCTTGGAAGGATTCGAAACATAAACTTAATACCAGCTATAAATTTGGCATCATAGAGAACGAAGAGGAAAGCACACGCACTTTGCAAGAGAATTTGTTGGATGCCGTACTGAATTCCAATGAAGAGAGCTCTAGCAAGGCGCGAGATCAGAAACATCGTTTTAACGGACGTTACGACCTGAAAATTGATTCGTTGACCACGTTGACATTAAGCCTTGGCGCTGCTGCCGGAAATGTAGAAAGTAGACGATCCCAAGAAACCAATACGTTCGATGGCGAGGGCAATCAGATTAACGACAATGTCGCGAACCAAAATATGCAGTCGGACAATCAATCGATAGATTATAGCGCGTATTTGACACGTAAGCTACGCAAAGAGGGGCGATCAATATCCCTGCGTGTGAACGGAAACCACAATGAAAGCAAGGGCGAGGGTTGGTTGAATTCCACGGCTAATTTTTTTGCGTTGGATAGTGTTTCCGAGATTGACCAACGCAAGACCATGCGGTCGTTTGGGAATAACTTTCGCACGTCCATTGCATACACCGAGCCACTATGGAAGCGATTAACGTCTAGTCTGCAGTATGAATTTAGTCGAGGCGTATCGTCCTCTATCAATAGTTCGTTCAATCAGTCGGCTGCAACGGGTGAGTATGATGAGCTGGATCAGGAATTTAGTAACGATTTTGATTTTAATACGACGCGTCATGCGGCAAACCTCTCTTTCAATTATCGCTCAGATCTGTTTGATGCAAATTTGACCAATAATGTTCGTCATGATGAACTATACCAAGTGAATAATTATGAAGGGATGGATCTGAGTAGAAACTTCATAACGTACAATCCGACCGTGTTTTTCCGCTATAAAATGTCTAAATCTAAAAGTGTGTATTTCCGCTTCAACCGCAATAACAATCTCCCATCTTTAACACAAATCCAGCCATTGCGGCAAAATACAGACCAACTGAATATTGTGGTGGGGAACGAAAACTTACGCCCTTCGCAAAGCAATTCTTACAACCTCCGGTTCAACACCTATAATATGCTAAAGAATGCATACATGTACGTATCGCTAAACTGGTCACAGCAGTTCAATAATATTCAGCAAAATATCCAGATCGAAAATGGAAGGCGGACACTTTCTTTTGCCAACCTCGACCGGGTGGCGAATACGGTCAGTCTTTGGACAGGTCTAGGTCGCGATCTGCTAAAAAAGCAAAAAGTGAGAGGTAGTTTGGATTTCGATGGTACGTATAATAACTATTTCAATTACATCAATGGTGCATTGAGCGAGAATGATAATATTGATTTGTCTTTATCCCTAAATTTTGATAGAAGCGTCAAGAAAGGGTTTGACTTTTCAATAGGATTTAGACCGGGCTATAGTCTGCTTCGAAACTCGCTGCAGCCCGATCTGAATAGCAATGGCTTTGTATACAACAGCAATGCGAATTTAGAGTACTATCTGCCATGGAAGCTTAAGGTGTATTCAACGATTAATTATCTGTATCAAGCCCCGACAAAGGTATTTTCCGAAAAATTCGAACGGTTTTTATGGCAGCCCGGTGTTACTAAGAAGTTTTTAAAAAATGAATCCTTAACGCTCAATTTCTTCATTAACGATGCACTGAACCAAAACATCGGTTTTACTAGGCGCCAAAATGCCAGCACACTCGTGCAAGACCGCTATAATACAATAGCCAGGTATTTCATGTTAAAAGTAAGTTGGGATTTCACATCCATGAAAGGAGGAACAGAATAATGAAAAAGTTTATAACCTTATGTATAGTCAATGCATTGTTTTCCACGCTCAGCTTTGGGCAATACGCCTATTTTCCGGACGGAGGTATCATACATTTCGAAAAGCGAGTGCACCTCAAGAACTTTATGAAGCGCAAGATGGCCTTGTCAAAAAGCGATAACTTCGACCGTTCGTATATGGAGCAATTGATGAGCAAAGCACCAGAATCTTACGTTTATAAAAGCATTTTATCATTTAACGGTTCGGAATCGCGGTATGACCCGGTGAAGGAGGAGTCAACAGCGATCATGCGCAACCTGGAATGGTATGGTTTTGACTATGCCGGGAGCTACTACCAAGATATAGAAAAAGGGGTTTTCAAAAATAAGCTCGACTATAATGGTGGAAATGTTCTATTGGAGGACTCGCTGCTGCATATCAAGTGGAAAATAACAAATGAGTACCGGGATATTGCGGGCTATAACTGCCGCCGTGCCAATGGTGTATTGCTAGACTCTATATTTGTGGTGGCTTTCTATACCGATGCTATTCCACTATCTTCGGGGCCTATGGGCACTAATGGTCTCCCGGGAATGATTTTAGGTTTTGCGGTGCCTGAGCAGCACTACAGTATTTACGCAACAAAAGTAGAAATGGGGCAGCCACAAATTCATAGTGAGTTTGCTAAAAAACGTGATAAACCTATGCGTAGAGCCGATTTTCAAACCTTTATGCGGGATCGACTTCGGGTAGGCGATTGGTATACGGAGGCTGAGTTTAATTTTATGATGGTCAATATGTTGTTGTAGGCCGTTACGGACAAAAGAGACGTCAATAAAAAATCCCCAACGAAATGAAGGGGATTTTTTATTAAACTCAAAAAATTATTTCTTTTCGTCGTTTTTCTTCGAAGTAACTTCGTTACGAATCTCCTGTGCTAACGTTTTGATCTCTTGTAAGCCTTTACGTACACGTGTACCTGCAGCTGAATTTCCGTTGTTGAAGAATTTGTCTGCATCGCCTTCGATTGAAGCTATTAAGCTTTTTAATTTGTTGTAATTTTCCATTTTCAATTATATAATTTTAAGTTTCTCTTAATTCTTGTTCTAAGATATAATAAATATTCAAAAACAAAGAACTAATATCCGATTTTTAAAATAAAAACCCAATTTATTTGGGCGAAAAGCCCTTATTCGATGATTTTCAGCTCGTTAATAATGTTTTGAGCACCCGCGAACTTATCGATAATAAACAACACATAGCGAATATCGACAGAGATCGTCCGTTGAAGTTTTGGATCGAAAATCACATCACCGGCCATGGCCTCAATGTTTCCATCAAAAGCTAAGCCAATAAGTTCTCCATTGCCATTTAATACCGGTGATCCTGAATTACCTCCTGTAATATCATGATCGCTCAAAAAGTTGACCGGCATATAGCCTTCTTTATCGGCGTAGCGGCCATAGTCTTTCGCTTCGTACAGCTCCATCAACCGTTTTGGCAAATCAAACTCCTCATCATTGGGTTTGTATTTAGCGATGGTGCCCTTCAACGTGGTGTAGTTATTGATTTTCGCATCGTTTCGCGGGTCTTGTGGCAATGCTCTAATTGTTCCATAAGTTAAACGTAGCGTGGAGTTTGCATCCGGATAATACTTACCTTTTGGATTGGAAGCCAATACACCTGCTATATACTTGCGGTATGCTGCTTGATATTTATCAGCCAAAGCATCAGCCTCCGGTGATTTTTCGCGGTATTTATCCATTAATGATTTGGAGATCAGGTACAAAGGATCGGTATCGATCACATCGGCTGATGGATTAGTTAAGAATGCTTGCAATTTTTCTGCCGAGGAGAAGATGCTTTTGTCGAAAGCGGCTTGCACCTCAGGGCCGAATGATCCCGCATTCTTTTTGTTAAGCTCTTCGATGTACGGTGCGATGTTTCCCGCTTTCTTTGCGTACAGATTAAGCTCGTCAGCTAATACGTCGATTTCTAATGGCAGATAGATGTTTTCAAAGGTCTCTGTAAAGCCTGCTTCAAAATTTGGACGCATTTCTGCGCGCTTCGCTTCATTTGCCGCCGCATACTGTTTTAAAGCAGCACCTAAGCTATATGGCAATGCCGCAAATGTCGAAGAGCGAAGCATACCGATAAGATAGTTATCATGTCTTGCTTTATCATTCGTAGCTTCGTAGTATGCATTAATTGTAGGAAGCACGTCTGCATAAAGGCTCTTATTCGCTTTTTTGTTCGCCCATTTTTGGAACTTCGCTTCCGCTACACGTTTCGTCGCTGCGGTATTGTGTTTCGTTAGGGCATCGATCATTCCCTGGCGATTTTTCCAGTAATTCGCCACGCCGGAATAGGTCGAAGCATAATTCAGCTTCACGGCTTGGTCTTTGTCCATGTGTTTCTTCATGGCATCCATACCTACTTTCGAGGCTTCTACCCAAGCTGGGTAAGCGTAGTTTACGTTTTGATCGATACCTGCGGCGGTCATCCAGCGGTTGGTTCTTCCGGGGTAGCCCAGGATCATGGAGAAGTCACCTTCCTTGATGCCTTTCAAGCTTACCGGGAGAAAGTGTTTAGGCTTGAGCGGTACATTTTCTGTAGAGTAGGCTGCTGGGTTTCCATTTTTGTCGCCATACACGCGGAAAATTGAAAAGTCTCCCGTATGTCGAGGCCATTCCCAGTTATCCGTGTCGCCGCCAAACTTACCGATGCTGTTAGGCGGCGTACCCACCAAACGCACGTCGGTGTAGTCTTGGTAAACGAAGTAGTAGTATTCATTTCCATTGTAAAAGGATTTTACCGATACCACATACTTGCCGTCCTCGCTGTTTTCCTTTTCAATCTTTGCGATCTCTTGGTTGATGATCTTTTCGCGCTCTTTTTCGCTCATGTCATTGTTCACCAATCCCAAGATGCGTTTTGAAACGTCATCCATACGCACAAAGAAACGAACGGAAAGTGATTTGGGCTTTAACTCTTCTGTCAGGGATTTTGCCCAGAAGCCATTCGTCAAGTGGTCATTCTCCGGTGTCGATAGTTCGGCGATAGCGCCATAGCCGCAATGGTGATTGGTGAAGACCAACCCTTGTCCAGAGACGATTTCTGCCGTACAACCACCATTGAATTGGACGATTGCATCCTTTAATGAAGAATTGTTTATACTATAAATTTCTTCCGCCGTCAGTTTGAGGCCTTTCTTCTGCATGTCGGCCTCATTAAGACGCTTTAGGTGCATTAAAAACCACATTCCCTCGTCGGCGAAAGTCGTCATACTCACTACCGATAGTAGTAAGAAAATCCAGATTTTTTTCATGTTTTCAACCAATTAATGTGTGACAAAGTTGATTTAAATCCTGTTCAAATCAAAATTTAAGAAGAATTTAGTAGCAAGATAAAGCGCAATGTCATATCTGCGGAATAATAAAACCCATGTGGATTCATTTCTTTATCTTTGCCAAATGGCATCATTTGAAGATTTCAAACTTAATAGGCAACTGCTTAATGCAATTGAAGAGGCTGGTTACCGTATACCTACAGAAATACAACAAAAAGCAATCACGCCGATTTTAGCGGGGCAGGATGTAATGGGGATTGCTCAGACCGGTACAGGAAAGACCGCCGCTTTCGTCTTGCCTTTACTCATGAAATTGAAGTATGCTCAGGGCCAAGACCCACGCGCCTTGATATTGTCTCCGACCCGCGAGCTGGCGATGCAGATTGAAGAGAATGTGCGTACGTTTTCTACGTATTTAGACCTGCGCACGATCGTGCTTTACGGCGGTTTAGGACCAAAGACGCAGAAAGAGCAGCTTGCGAAAGGCTGTGACATCATCGTCGCTACACCTGGGCGTTTTCTCGATTTATACTTAGAGGGGGATATCAACCTGAAAAGTTTGAAGTTTTTGGTGATGGATGAAGCCGATAAGATGATGGATATGGGATTTATTGGGAAGATTCACAGGATTTTAGAAGTTGTGCCGCGAAAGCGCCAAAACCTGCTCTTTTCTGCTACCATGAGTGAGTTGGTCCGTAAAATATCCGGCGACTTCCTTGCTTTCCCAACCGTGATCGAAGTAACGGAGCAGGCAACGCCTGCACAGACTGTGGCGCAAAGCCTGTATGAGGTGCCTAATCTAAAAACCAAGTTAAACTTGTTGCAGTACTTGCTGCTCGATAGCGAATCTTTTCATCGTATAATCGTTTTCTGTAAAACGAAAAACGTGGCAGACAATGTCTTTCACTTTTTGGAGCGTAAATATGGCGATGAGCATGTGCGTGTGATCCATGCCAACAAGGGTCAAAATACGCGCATAAATTCTATCAACGCTTTTAAAGAAGGGTCTATCCGTATTTTAGTAGCAACTGATGTTGCAGCGCGAGGGTTGGATGTATCCAACGTTAGTCATGTCTTTAATTTTGATGTACCTATTGTGGTGGAAGATTATGTGCACCGTATTGGGCGTACGGGGCGTGCTTACAACGAAGGTGATGCCATTACGTTTTGTAACCCGGCAGAAGCGTATTACATTGAAAAGATCGAAAAATTGATTCGGCAAGAAATACCGCGGAAGGAGTTTCCAGCAAATGTATTTGTGGAAGATACGGGCTATGAAGAAAAGCAGGATATAGCTCGGGAGATCGATGCGCAGAAGCGGAAGGAAAACCCAGATTTTAAAGGAGCCTTTCACGAGAAGAAACATGCGCATAAAAGCAACGCCCGCCAGAAAGCTTCTGGAAAAAAAAGAACGGGTGTAAAAACTAAAAAAGGACGCTAATACATGAGATTGACCCCGCTAAATATCGTGCTGGCCTGTGTGATTACTTGGATAATATCCGAGTGGGGAAGCGAGCAGCTGCTTTTACCTTGGTGGCAAGTCGCCCTTTTTACAGGAAGCTTGCTCTTTGCCGATATTTTGTTCAGGGTTTTTGTGAAGGATATAAAAAAGCTATGGATCTTGGAAATAGGCTTTGTCCTTGTTTCGGGAATACTAGCTGTCGGTTTGAAAATATTTTGGAATTAGTCGATAGGCCATTGGTGCTTTTCCAACCCAATTTAGATTTGGATTGCAGCCATGGTCTCGACAAAAAAAAAATAACGTATAAAAATGAAGAAAGCAGAAATAAAACTGAATGTTGTTTTAGATGAAAACAACGTTCCAGATAGTATTGATTGGTCATCAACAGACGGCGAGACAGCCGACCAAATGCCTGCCAAAGCGATGTTTCTAGCCTTGTGGGATGCACAGTACAAGAACTCGTTGCGCATTGATCTTTGGACAAAAGAGATGCCGTATGATGAGATGAAAAGATTCTTTTACGAAACCCTACAGACATTAGGCGATTCGTTTTTACGCGCCTCAGGTGGTGATCCTATGGCCGAAAAAGTCATCGCGGATTTGCGGGATTACTGTGCACACTTTGGTGATAAAATGGAAGTATTGGAACAAGAATCTTAAACGGAGTACCTCCTTTATTGAAACGTAATACGATGAATTATTTCCTTGTCAAGTCTGAGCCCTTTAAATATAGCTGGGATCAGTTTAATAAAGATGGAGAAACCTTTTGGGATGGTGTACGGAATTATCAAGCTCGTAACAATCTCAAAGCGATGAAAAACGGCGATCTTGTGCTCTTTTACCATAGTAATGAAGGGAAGGAGATCGTGGGCTTAGCAAAAGTGGTGAAAGAGTTTTATCAAGATCCGACGACGGACGATGAACGTTGGGTCGTGGTGGATTTGGCTCCGGTGGAAACTTTTAAAACGCCAGTAACGCTGGAAACCATTAAGGCCGACGAATTTCTACAGGATATCGCACTTGTGCGCCAAGGGAGACTTTCTGTTATGCCGCTAAAAGTAGAGGAGTTTGATCGGATCATCGCGCTCGGCAATGCAGGATAACAATAGATAAGTCCTATAAAGATCATCCTATAAAAAACGCGTCATTGCCAGGGTCCGTTACCAAGCAATGGCGCGTTTTCGCTACGTTGATCTAGATTTTTATGAGCTGCTAATCCTTTAGCGCCGCATTCACAATATTTTTGAGCTCAATAGCGTCTTCAGGCTTGATCTTCCCACTCAGTATCAGCCGTAAAGCTCGGCGCTGTGACGCCCGCTCGTACAGTTCATGTTCAAGTGTTGTTTCCGGAATAAGCTCAGGCACTTTTGTAGGCTGATTGTCTTTATTGATCGCGACAAAGGTGTAGTAGGCCTCATTGGACTTTTCCCGTGTTCCTTCGGGAAGGTTTTGCGCGAATATTTCCATACGTACCTCCATAGATGTCGAAAAAGCCCGCGTCACTTGCGCCTGTATCGTGACGACTTCACCTAATTTTATCGACCGTTTGAATGATACATTGTCTACAGAGACGGTAACTACCGGACTGTTGGAATGTTTTTGCGCGGCCATTGCTGCGCAGATATCCATCCAGTACAATAACCGCCCGCCCATGAGGTTTCCGAACGTGTTGGTATCATTTGGTAACACCAGTTCGTTCATTTCGGTGTAGGATTCCTTTGCTAATTTTGTATTCATGGCTGCGTGTATAATGCTAATTGTCTCTTTATTGCTTCAAATGATTGTCGTAACGGGGTAGGGCGAAAGCCAAGCTCTTGTTTCGATTTCGTTAGTATAAATCCTGTTTTGGCAGGTCTGTTTTCTGCCTGTCCAATATCCGCAGCCGAGATAGGCTGAATGAGCTGCTGATCCAGCCGCCAAAAATCGGCTACCTGCTGTGCGATTTCCAAAATGCTGAAGAGTTGCTCACTGGAGATATGGTATATCCCGGAGGCCTCCTTTTGCGCCGCCAAGATACAGGCGTCTGCGAGGTCGTCAACCCAAGTCGGCATACGCCATTGGTCTTTTACCACGGTTATGGTTTCGCCTTGGGCTAGTTTATTCTTCACCCAAAGGACGAGGTTCGATCGGTTGGGATCGTTGATCACACCATAGACAAGTATCGTGCGCAAAATGGCACAGGTGCAGTCCGTGTTCTGGATGGCTTGCTCGGCAAGCAGCTTGCTTTGCCCGTAGGCATTACAGGGGGTTGGCAAATCATCTTCCCCATAGGGGCCCTTCTTCCCGTCAAATACAAAATCGGTAGATAAAAACGTCAAATGTATTCCGTGTGCCGAACAAATTTTAGCCAGTCGCTCTACAAACAAGACATTCACGCGCTCGCACAATTCCGGATCACGATCGCAAAGTTCTACGCTGGTTATTGCAGCCGTGTGGATGATATGGGTAGGTGAGAAGCTCGCTACCAGCTTAAGAAAAGATCCATCGTCTTCCAGATCACATGCCACAAAGGTATACCCGATTTTGTTTGGATTTCGATTGCTGCTTTTTGATGTAGCCAGTACCGTGGCATTCGGGGCACTCGCCAGTTTATCAATAAGCTTCTGACCAAGGAATCCATTCGAGCCCGTTACGAGAATGCGTTTTTCACGCTGATCCCTTAATTTGTCCATATAAAATCCATTTTTGCTTCGTTCATGGAATTGTCTATCACCATTCTTTCCAATTCTAGTATAGCGTGTAAGGCTTTGTAATCAATCTTATCCGCATCATCTCCCGGTTTATGGTAATCATCATGCCCCCCAGTATGGAAGAACAATACGGGGATATTCTTTTTATAAAATGATGTTTGATCAGAACCACCGTTGCCATCTTTGCTGGTGTAAAATTTAATGTCACTTTTAACGTTCGTAAATATTGCCGGGAATTTTGAACTGGTACCGTATCCAATGATAGCAAGTCCATTTTCAGGGTTATAGCGGCCTATCATATCCATATTCAACATCCACTGCATGTCAGCTAGCGGTAGGGTAGGATGCTCTGTAAAATATTTGGAACCCAATAAGCCGAGTTCCTCCGCCCCAAATGCGATAAACAGCAAATTGCACTTCTCTTTTTCCGTATTGGTTGCGTAATGGCGAGCCAATTCCAGTAAACCAGCAACCCCAGAGGCATTATCATCAGCACCATTGTGAATCTTGCCAACCCCTAGGGAATCTCGTGAACTACCTTGATGCCCCTCTCCCAAATGATCATAGTGGGCGCCTATCACAATGGTGTATGGCGCACCATTGTCTATAAACCCAATGATGTTGTCTGCTTTGCGGATGCTGTCTTTCACGACCACCCGCGTTACCTTTGCCGTGAACGTTTGGCGGTACCCCTTTTCGCCTTTGGGGGTAAGCCCATAGCGCTTGAACTCTTTTTCGATATAGTTGGCTGCTTTTTTCACCTGTTTGGAGCCTGTTCCGCGTCCTTTCATGTTGTCATCAGCAAGAAAATAGATGTGTTTCTTCAACCGTTCGGTGTCCATCTGTGCGAAGGCAATTTTTCCGAGTGACAACAACGATAAGCAAAGCATTACCGTTCTTAAATTGCGGAGATTTTCTTTCATGTTCAAACTTAGAAAAATTCGTTAGGATATGCAACTTGCAGGCCAGAAGGGAAGCGGTACATCGATGTTTGTCGATGCATCTGGACGTGGGGAAAAAAGAAGCCCCGAATCGGGATCGAATCGGGGCTGCTGTTAATCTTCCAAAACTTCGCTATTTGCCGATTCTTTCTCGACATGCTCTTCTTTGAAGTAGCGCCGTTGAAAGATCAGTATTAGAAATACGCCGACAGATATTGCTGAATCAGCTACATTAAAAACAGGCCGGAAAAACAAGAAATGTTCACCTCCCCATACGGGAAACCAGTCGGGGAAGGTTCCTTCTACTAAGGGGAAGTACAGCATGTCCACGACTTTACCATGGAACAGCGAAGAATATCCACCTCCATCTGGGAACAAAACTGCTTTGTCATAAAAGGTGCTTTCGCTAAAGATGAGACCATAAAAGGTGGAATCGATAATGTTTCCGAGTGCGCCCGCAAATATCAGCGCTACGTTTAATATAAATCCTCTGTGGTACTTATTCTTGACCATGTAAAATAGCCCATAACCAATACCCGCTACCGCGATTATCCGGAATAATGTCAAAAACAACTTTCCGAACTCGCCGCCGAACTCCATTCCCCAGGCCATGCCATTGTTTTCAATGAAGTGAATCAGGAATTTATTCCCCAAAACGTTAAAGTCTTGACCAATGGTCATGTTCAGTTTTACCCAAAATTTAGACAATTGATCAACGAGAAGGATGACGGCAATGAGTACGAGTGGTTTTGTGTAGCCTTTCATATAGATGAAAAATGAGGCAGCCCCAAAATATGGAGGCATCCTCATTCTAAAATTCATTAAAAATTAATACTGTTTGTTCTTAGCTTCGATGCTCAACGTCGTGTGTGGAACTGCTTTTAAACGCTCCTTTTGGATAAGTTTGCCCGTTTCACGGCAAATGCCATACGTTTTGTTTTCGATACGAACCAAGGCTGCTTCAAGATTATCAATAAATTTCTTTTGACGCGCCGCCAATTGGTTTACTTGCTCCTTTTCCAATGTAGCAGAGCCATCTTCAAGCGTCTTGTACGTGCCCGCCGTATCATCCGTACCATTGGCATTACTGTTACTCAATGTTGAAGTTAGTGCGGATAACTCTTCCTTTGCAATGCGAAGCTTCTCCAGAATGATATCTTTAAACTCCTGAAGTTCGGCATCGCTGTAGCGTGTTTTTTCGTTAGTCGTTCCCATAAATTAAATTTTACCAATTAATACCTTTAATTCTATACCATCGATCTCGATAGTATCTCCGGATTCAACTGCTTCGTTAAAGTCTAAAGAGTTTGCTAGAATTTCGGTGCAAATATACGACAAATTATCTTTGACAGCGTCTTGAATTTCAGTATTTTGTGTTACGTTTACGTGAATTTTATCGGTAACTTCAAATCCCTTTTCTTTACGAAGGTTCTGAATTCTATTCACCAATTCTCGTGAAAGACCTTCTTTCCTCAATTCTTCTGTGATATTGACGTCTAATGCTACGGTTAATTTTCCAAGATTAGCTACCTGCCACCCAGCAACATCCTCTGCGATAATTTCTACATCCTCCGGTTTGATACTATATGTTGTTCCAGCTAGCGCCAAGGATCCCGATTTTTCTAACGTATTAATTTGTGAATCATCAAGACTTTGTATTGCTGCTGCGACAGTTTTCATATCCTTACCAACTTTCGCGCCAAGAACTTTGAAATTCGGTTTTATTTTCTTTTTAATTATGCCGGTTGTGTCGGTAATGAAGGCTATTTCCTTGATGTTTGTTTCTGATAGAATCAGTTCTTTCACCTTTTCCACGCGCGTTTGGAAGGAGCTGTCCAAGACGGGTACCAAAATTTTATTTAAAGGTTGGCGAACGTTTATTCCTGTTTTTTTGCGCAAAGAAAGTGTCAGGGAAGAGATATCTTGTGCTATGGACATCCGTTCTTCCAAATCTTTATCTACCAATTCCTCACGATACAGAGGAAAGTCTGTCAAGTGTACAGATTCTTTGCTGTCTTTTTGTGTTCCGGCCTGCAAATCCAGAAACAACTGGTCAGAGAAAAATGGCGATATAGGCGACATCAGTTTTGCTACCGTATCCAAACACGTATACAGTGTTTGATAGGCCGAGATCTTATCTTCTGTATATTCGCCTTTCCAAAAGCGGCGACGACACAAGCGAACGTACCAGTTACTCAAATGCTCATCAACGAAATTTTGGATAGCACGCGCGGCTCTCGTGGGCTCGTAATCTGCATAACATTCGTCCACTTCCTTCGTCAAGCTGTTCAGTAACGAAATAATCCAACGATCGATCTCCGGACGTTTTTCCAGTGCTATATCGGCTTCGCTATACGAGAACTTATCAATATTGGCATATAGCGCGAAGAATGCATAGGTATTGTATAATGTTCCGAAAAATTTACGGCGAACCTCATCGAGACCTTCCACGTTAAACTTCAGGTTGTCCCAAGGTGCAGCATTACTGATCATATACCAGCGCGTAGCGTCGGCACTATATTGATCGATCGTGGAAAACGGATCTACGCCATTACCGAGGCGTTTAGACATTTTGTTGCCGTTCTTGTCCAGTACCAATCCGTTGGATATCACATTTTTAAAGGCTACTGAACCCCGGATCATTGTGGAAATGGCATGTAACGTGAAGAACCAGCCTCTTGTCTGATCCACGCCTTCGGCAATAAAGTCTGCAGGGAATGCCTGTTCGTAACCCTCTTTGAACGGATATTCGTCGCCATTTTCGAGCTTCTCGTGATCGAGGCCCCATTGTGCGTAAGGCATAGCTCCTGAATCAAACCAAACATCGATAAGGTCAAGCTCGCGAAACATCTTCTGTCCATTTTCCGATACCAGCACCACATTGTCTACGTACGGACGGTGCAAGTCCAGCGCATCGGTATCAAATTTATCAAGATACTCTTGATTTATGGCTTTCTCTTCTGCACTTAAGACGGAAGATTCAATGGCATAAAGCAATTGGCTTTTTAATTCAGGAAGGGAACCAATACACAACTCTTCATTTTCATCCGCAGAGCGCCAAATAGGCAATGGAGTACCCCAATAGCGTGACCGCGAGAGGTTCCAGTCGACAAGGTTTTCTAGCCAATTTCCAAATCGACCTGACCCTGTGGTTTCCGGTTTCCAGTTGATGGTTTTATTTAAACCTACCAACTGTTCTTTCACGGCTGTCGTGCGGATAAACCAACTGTCGAGCGGGTAATACAAAACCGGCTTGTCCGTGCGCCAACAATGCGGGTAAGTGTGTTCGTATTTTTTGACATCAAATGCCTTGTTTTCTTCTTTTAGTTTGATGGCGATCAACACATCGGTCGGACGGAACTCTTTATCGGCACGCTCCTCAGCGCTGTAATATTCTTCTTTTACGAAGCGGCCAGCAAAGTCGGTAATCTCCTTCACAAAACGGCCAGTGCGATCTACCGTAGGCACATCCTTGCCATTTTCGTCGCGTACCAAAATTGCCGGGATACCGTTTTCCTTGCTCACGCGAAAGTCATCGGCACCGTAGGTCGGGGCGGCGTGTACAATACCTGTACCATCCTCTGTCGTTACAAAATCACCGGGGATAACACGAAAAGCATCGCGTTGCAACGCTTCGCTTGTGATATATGGCAACAACTGATGGTAGCGTAAGCCTACAAGGGCTTCGCCTTTAAATTCTCCTGCTACTTCCCAAGGCACAAGCTTAGCACCTACTTGAAAATCTTGAAATGGCGCATCCTTGGCCTCAGCCTTAAAGTGCTTGCTGATTAAGTTTTTCGCCAATATAACCGATACCGGCAAGCCTGTGTACTGGTTGAATGTTTTGATTTTAACGTAGTCAATGTTCTTCCCCACCACTAACGCTGTATTGCTCGGTAACGTCCAAGGAGTCGTTGTCCAAGCGATAAAGGCTACATCTTCTTCCTCAGTCTCTACCAAGGTGCTAACCAGAGGGTGCACCTGCGTTTTGTCAAGACGAAACTCTGCAACAATGGTTGTATCTTTTACATCTTTGTAGGTGCCAGGTTGGTTCAATTCATGAGAACTTAAGCCTGTTCCGGCAGCGGGTGAATAAGGCTGTATGGTGTAACCTTTATAAAGCAACCCTTTTTTGTACAGTTCTTTCAACAGATACCATAGGGTTTCAATATACTCATTTTGATAAGTAATGTATGGATTATCCAAATCAACCCAGTATCCCATCTTTTGAGTCAGATCGTTCCATACATCGGTATATTTCATGACCTCTTTCCGGCAAGCTTCATTATAAGCTTCCACAGAAATCTTTTTACCAATATCTTCTTTGGTAATGCCCAAGGTTTTTTCCACAGCAAGTTCAATAGGCAACCCGTGCGTATCCCACCCCCCTTTGCGCTTCACTTGGTAGCCTTTCAAGGTTTTATAACGACAGAAAATATCTTTAATAGAGCGAGCCATGACGTGGTGTATGCCCGGCATGCCGTTTGCCGAAGGAGGGCCTTCGTAAAAGGTATATGGTTTACTTGCTGGGCGATTCGAGATACTCTTTTCAAAGATATTATTCGACTCCCAACGCTTCAATATTTCTTTCCCTATTTCCGGCAGATTTAACTGCTTATATTCCTTGTACATCCGAATTTGCTGTTGTTTTATAAAGGTCGCTAATTTAATGATTTTTAATTTAAGAAGAAATAGCTAATCGTGCGGGAATCGGCCTTGTTTAACGCCGCTTAATACGCGATAAGAATAAATGATCAGCGCAGCAAAGAGCAGCCTCATTTTACATGAAAAAAGCTATCTAAAACGCAATGTGTGCTTTCTAATACAGGAAAGAGTTGGCCCGGCAAGCGTCGAGGCGGGATTAAGTAGGAAGTATAATGCATGCACCGCAGAGGTGAATGAGAGCTATCGTTCCATCAGCGACAATGCGTCTTCGCTTCCGTATATTTGGTTGGCAAAGACGCATTGTATTGGTGTTCCATAACTGACGGAAATCTTCTTCTTCAGCGTACGTGTTAGGAAGAAAATGAACTACCGCAACCGCAGGTGCTCGTCGCGTTAGGATTATTGAAGGTAAAGCCGCGCGAGTCTAAACCGTTTTTGAAGTCGATTTCCATGCCGGCAAGATAAAGGCCGTGTGCTTTGTTCATGAAAATGCGGATTCCTTCAATGCTATATTCGCTATCGCCTTCTTTCATTTGATCAAAGCCTAGAATGTAGCTCATGCCTGAACATCCGCCACCTTCTACGCCTACGCGCAAACCGAAATCTGGGCCTATCTCTTGTTGATCGATCAATTTTTTTAATTCATTAACAGCTCCTTGGGTTAAGCTTACGGGAGCTGTAGCAGTTGCTGTTGTCATATTCGTCGTGTTCAAAATTATGCCTTACTTAACGAACAAATTTACATATTTTTAGACAGATTTTTAGATAGGCGGCATTTTTGACACTAATAAAACATTGCACACAACCGGCAGTAATCACAGGCGCCATCATTTAAAATAAGTAAATCTAGGTTATGAAATTCCATTGACGAGGTTTGGGAGCATGAGCGAGAATGGCCTGACGCTATTCCAGCTATCAAGCGTAACCAAGGTCAGCGATAAAACAAGAACAACCCCTGCAGAGCGCGATGAAACATACGTAGTTCGCAAGATCGGGAAGATATGCCAAGTTGGTGGGCATGTTTTTGTTGGATTTATATTATATTTGCATCGCATTTAGAAGTTTAATAAAATTTACTCTTTAAGAATAAAATAATGGAAAGAGATCAGGTCGTTTTTAACCTAATAGCTGATGAGCTAAAGCGCCAAGAAGAGGGTGTTGAGTTAATCGCTTCGGAGAATTTTGTCAGTAAGCAAGTGATGGAAGCTGCAGGTTCTGTTTTAACCAACAAGTATGCAGAGGGCTTGCCGGGCAAACGTTATTATGGCGGTTGCGAGGTGGTTGATGAGATTGAGACTATCGCAATTGATCGGGCTAAAAAGTTGTTTGGCGCAAGTTGGGTGAATGTACAACCGCACTCTGGCGCACAGGCTAACGCTGCGGTGTTCCTAGCTATACTAAAGCCTGGTGATAAGATTCTAGGTTTCGATCTATCGCATGGTGGCCACTTAACCCATGGTTCGCCAGCAAACTTTTCCGGTAAACTTTACGAGCCCTTATTCTATGGTGTGAAGGAAGACACTGGTCTTATCGATTACGAGAAGCTTGAAGAAATTGCATTGCAAGAAAAGCCCAAAGTGATTATCTGTGGTGCATCAGCTTATTCGCGCGATTGGGATTATGCGCGCATCCGCAAGGTTGCTGATGAAATTGGAGCACTTGTTGTGGCCGATGTATCTCACCCTGCTGGTCTGATTGCACGGGGTTTATTAAACGATCCGCTACCACACTGTCATATCGTTACGACAACTACGCACAAGACACTTCGCGGTCCTCGCGGCGGTATGATCATGGTCGGTCAAGATTTCGAAAACCCTTGGGGCATAAAGACACCGAAAGGCGAGATCCGCACGATTACGCAATTGTTGGATTTAGCGGTTTTCCCAGGTACCCAAGGTGGTCCGTTAGAACATACGATCGCGGCAAAAGCTATTGCCTATGGTGAGGCCCTGTCGGATGAGTATTTGACCTATATTCAACAAGTGAAGAAAAATGCCGCTGCTTTGGCTCAGTTTTTTGTTGAAAAAGACTATAATATCATTTCTGGCGGTACAGACAACCATTTGATGTTGGTGGATTTGCGTAACAAAGATATTTCTGGTAAAGAGGCCGAAGCCGTGTTAGGTAAAGCAGGTATTACGACCAATAAAAACATGGTTCCTTTTGATACGCGCTCACCTTTTGTAACGTCAGGTGTTCGTTTTGGTACGGCCGCTATTACCACACGCGGTGTGAAAGAAAATGAAATCATTCAAATAGGGGAGTTTATTCATGATGCATTGGCTAATCGTTCCGATGATGCTGCGCTTTCCGCTATCCACGATAAAGTAAAATCGTTGATGGCTGCGTTCCCGCTCTATAAATAGATTATTGCCCTACGTGGTATTTGAGCCTCACTTCTATACGGTGGGGCTCTTTTTTTATTCGACGTAACGCTAATTATAGTGGTCATTTATTTTTTTTTCAGGAAACAATGCTTCATCCAAGCTGTTTTGCAGTTGTATAACGGGTGTGTTGTGGAATGTAAATAAATGTTAAATATCAATTATCCAATTTGAATCTTCGTATTTTTTCAGTTGATTTGGGTTGTAATCAAAAAAAAGGATAGCCTATAAAACACTTTACTCTTAAAATTAATTCAAACTAAATCTGGGAGATTTATTATGAAAGCTTTAAAAGAAAAAAGTGATCTAGAACTTATTCAGGCGTATGTAGCGGGGGAGGAAGCGGGGATCGAGATCTTACTGAATAGGTATAAAACTAAGATATATACATCCATCTATCTTCAGGTAAAAGATGAATATCTCGCTGAGGATATTTTTCAGGAGACCTTTATCAAGGTAATCAATACATTAAAGTCTGGTCGTTATAATGACGAAGGTAAATTTTTACCTTGGGTGGTGCGTATTGCTCAAAACATGGTGATAGACCATTTTCGGAAGGCAAAAAGAAGTCCTACCGTGGTCAGTAGTGATGGCTATGACATTTTTGGCGTACTGGAGTTTGCCGATGAGAGTGCGGAATCCAAGCTCGTGCTGAACCAGCGTAACGTTGATCTACGCAAAATTATACAGCGACTTCCGGATGACCAGAAAGAGGTTCTTATTATGCGGCATTTTTGTGATATGAGCTTTAAGGAAATAGCCGATATTACAGAAGTGAGCATCAACACGGCTTTGGGAAGAATGCGTTACGCGCTGAATAATTTAAGGAAGATGATTGAGGAGCATAATATGATGATGAATTTGGGATAGTCGATATCGCGATAACCCGGTGGCTTGCCATTCCGTCTGCTCGGGGTGGCATTTTCAGCAATATTGACATGGTTTACCAAGCTATTCGAATTTGATCCTGCCATATTAAAGGCTTTTTCATATATTTAGGTCATTTTGAGTCTATGGACTGTTGTTTGATAGACCTATAGCGTTGGTAAGGATTAACTAAAGAAATAAGATATGTATTGGATTATATTTATTGGTATAGCATTGATCAGTTGGATTGTGCAGTCTAGATTTAAAAATAAATTTAAAAAATATTCGGAATTCCCATTATCATCCGGTTTATCGGGCGCTGAGGTAGCGCAGAAGATGTTGCATGACAACGGTATTTATGATGTTCAAATACTGGTTGCAAATGAAGGGCAGCTATCTGACCATTATAACCCGGGCAATAAAACGGTGAACCTAAGTCCGGAGGTATACCATGGGCGCAGTGTCGCTGCTGCTGCAGTTGCTTCGCACGAATGCGGTCACGCCGTGCAGCATGCTACAGCATACTCGTGGCTGCAATTTCGATCGGCGATGGTACCTGTCGTGAGCATTGCTTCGCGCTTGACATCATGGGTACTTATGGCTGGTGTATTGCTGATGGCTTTTATGCAAAACCCTTACGTTTTAGCCATTGGTGTTGGGGCGTTGTTTTTGACAACCTTGTTTTCATTTATCACGCTGCCTGTCGAATTTGACGCATCAAATCGCGCATTAGCGTGGTTGGATAAAGCAAATGTAACGCATTCCCGCGAAGAGCATGACGGCGCTAAAGATGCCTTGAAGTGGGCGGCCATGACGTATGTGGTTGCAGCCCTGTCAGCACTCGTGACGCTTTTATACTACGCATATATCCTCTTCGGAAGAAGAGATTAATACCGAATAAGCTATTTTATTGGAGAAATGCGGCGCCTACAGCGTCGCATTTTTTATGCCTACAAATATATGGTAGCTTCGCCAGTATTTTGTAACTTTGGCACTTAGCATACTTAAGACGATAAATACATGTTTCAGAATTTACAGGATAAACTGGATAGGGCCTTTAAAGTACTAAAGGGACAAGGAAGTATTACTGAAATAAACGTCGCGGAGACGATGAAGGAAATTCGCAAGGCACTGTTAGATGCCGATGTGAATTATAAGACAGCGAAAACATTCACCGATGACGTTAAGCAGAAAGCACTTGGCGAGAATGTGTTGACCAGCATTTCTCCCGGTCAGTTATTGACCAAAATAATGAGTGATGAGCTTACCGCGCTCATGGGCGGCACCGTTACCGAATTGGAAGTTGCCAAAACGCCTACGATCATTTTGATTGCTGGATTAAATGGAGCGGGTAAAACGACATTTTCCGGAAAATTAGCGAATTTCCTTCGGGAGAAGAAAGGTAAGAAGCCTTTGTTGGTTGCCGGCGATGTGTATCGGCCAGCAGCCGTTGATCAGCTCCAGGTTCTAGGAGGACAGGTTAATGTGCCTGTGTATGTCAATCGTGAGTCAACGGATCCTGTTGCTATTGCGCGGGAGGGTGTAGAAGAAGCGAAGCGAAACGGACAAAACGTCGTCATTATTGATACTGCGGGTCGTTTGGCTATCGACGAAGCGTTGATGAATGAGATTTCCGCGGTTAAAGATGCAACGCAACCGCACGAGATACTTTTCGTGGTGGATTCTATGACAGGGCAAGATGCTGTCAATACGGCTAAAGCCTTTAACGATCGTTTGGATTTCACGGGTGTGGTACTGACCAAATTAGACGGTGACACGCGCGGTGGAGCTGCCTTATCTATCAAATCTGTCGTCAACAAACCGATCAAGTTCATTGGTACGGGCGAAAAGATGGAAGCACTGGATGTTTTTTATCCAGATCGTATGGCTTCCCGTATCCTTGGTATGGGAGACGTGGTTTCTCTTGTGGAGCGCGCGCAACAGCAATTTGACGAAAAGCAAGCTGCCGAACTGCAAAAGAAAATACGTAAAAATAAGTTTGATTTCAATGACTTTAAAAGTCAGATCCAACAGATCAAGAAAATGGGTAACATGAAAGATCTGATGGGTATGATCCCCGGAGTGGGTAAAGCAATCAAAGATGTCGAAATTGATGATAATGCTTTCAAACCGATTGAGGCGATTATAGACTCCATGACGCCGTTCGAGCGGGAAAACCCAGATGCTATTGATACGAAAAGACGGTTACGCATTGCAAAGGGATCCGGTACGGATATCAACGAGGTGAATAAGTTGATGAAGCAATTCGCTGACATGCGTAAAGTAATGAAGCAGATGTCTAACCCAGGTATGGCTGCAAAGATGATGCGCAATATGCCACAGATGCCTGGGAAACCGTTTTAATAAAATAAGGCAGAGACACGATAACACAAAAGGAAAGCGCAGCTTTCCTTTTGTGTTATTGGGTAAAAATGGAAAAGCAAGACAGCTCTTACCGCTTATTTCATTCCTACGAAAGAGGAACCTTGCCGAAGGTTTTATTTTTGCAGATGTTTACCTAATTTTACCGTTAATATTTATTAATTTTGCTTCATGGATGATCCCGCGCAGCTTTCGGAATATGGAAAGATATTATTGATTGCCCTAGTAGGTATTCTGTTGGTATGCGCTACTATTCTTTTGGCGAAAACGCTCTCTCCTAAGCACCCAAACCCTGAAAAACTAAGTACCTATGAATGCGGCGAAGAGTCCCTTGGAAGTTCGTGGGTTCAAATAAATTCTCGCTTTTACGTTATCGCGCTTGTTTTCCTTCTTTTTGATGTCGAATTGATTTTTGTATTTCCGTGGGCGACAGTGTTTGGGAGCCGGGATCTTGCGATGGCCGATGCGCGTTGGGGCTGGTTTACACTGGTGGAGATGGGGATTTTTCTGGGTATTTTGCTGATCGGTCTGCTATATGTTTGGAAAAGAGGCGATATATCCTGGATCAAGCCGAAGCACCAGACGCCCAAGGTCAGTGTAGGTATTCCTCTCCAAGCGTATGATATGCTAAACGAGAAGGTTTACCATGTACGGCAATACGTACCGCAAGATACAGTAGTTATGGAAGAGGAAAGTAAAGACAACGTAGGCAAAGTTCATGTGAAGCCTTCATTGGGATTTAAACCTAAGTTTAAAAAATCAAATTAGATACGCTATGAGTGCGCCTCAAGGTCAAATACAAAGTGGAGGAGTGGTTGTCGCAAAAATTGATGATTTGCTCAATTGGGCACGATTATCATCGATGTGGCCCGTAAGTTTTGGTATCGCGTGTTGTGCTATTGAAATGATGGGCGCCATGGCGGCTACGTATGACTTGGATCGCTTAGGCGTTTTTCCGCGGCCTTCGCCAAGACAGTCTGACGTCATGATCATTGCGGGAACTGTTACATTTAAAATGGCTGATCGTATAAGGAAGCTGTACGAACAAATGCCAGAACCGAAGTATGTGATTTCTATGGGTTCTTGTTCGAACTGCGGAGGTCCTTATTGGCAGCATGGCTACCATGTCGTGAAAGGTGTCGACAAAATTATTCCCGTTGATGTATATGTACAAGGATGCCCGCCGCGGCCCGAAGCATTAATTGGCGCTTTTTTAGAGCTCCAGAAAAAAATAGAAACGGAAAGTATTTTACAGGATCAATATTTTCCAACAAATATATAATATAGTTCAGTTATTATGGCGAAAGATTTTTATGGTGAGTTGCAGTTAGGTATTCTCGGTGGAGGACAGCTTGGCCGTATGCTCATTCAAGAGGCAATTAATTACAATGTGAATGTCCACGTACTGGATCCTGACAAAAATGCGCCGTGCCGTAAATTATGCAACCGTTTTGAATGCGGTTCATTAAGTGATTTTGATACCGTTTATAACTTCGGAAAGGAGTTGGACATGATAACCATCGAGATCGAAAAGGTCAATGTAGACGCGTTGGAGAAGCTCGAAGATGAAGGGGTGTTGGTATACCCACAGTCCCGCGTTATCCGCCTTATCCAAGATAAGGGTATGCAAAAGCAGTTCTTTAAACAAAATGATATACCCACGGCACCGTTTCAACTGATCTCTTCGAAAGATAATCTTTACGAAAGTGCCATCGCCTTACCTTACATCCAGAAGCTTCGGCGCGATGGTTACGATGGTAAGGGTGTCAAGCGGATTAATAGTGTTCATGATATCGAAGAAGCATTTACGCAGCCGTCATTGGTGGAGGAACTGATTGATTTTGAGAAAGAAATAGCCGTGATCGTTGCCCGCAATGACCGGGGGGACGTCTCTACTTTTCCTTTGGTAGAGATGGAATTTAATCCGGAAGCCAACTTGGTCGAGTTTTTAATTTCGCCGTCTATTTTACCCTTTGAAATACAAACACAGGCAGAAGATATCGCGCGGAAAATAGCTGGAGATCTGCAAATAGTTGGACTTTTGGCCGTTGAAATGTTTCTGACCAAGGAAGGCCAGATACTAGTTAACGAACTAGCCCCTCGCCCGCACAACAGCGGTCACCAGACGATCGAAGGTAATATTACCTCGCAATTTGCACAGCACCTTCGCGCTATTTTTAATTTGCCGTTAGGCTCAACCGCGGCGCGTTCTACAGCCGTGATGATCAATCTGTTAGGCGAAGCTAAATATGAAGGGCTGGCTAAGTATGATGGTGTGGAAGAGGTTTTAGCGGTAGATGGCGTTTTTGTACACCTTTATGGTAAAAAATATACTAAGCCTTTCCGTAAAATGGGGCACGTGTGTGTCATCAATGACGATCGGGAAACCGCTGTTAAGAATGCCCGATGGGTGCAGGAAACATTAAAAGTTAAAGCGTAGTACGCATGAGTATAGAGAATACCGCCCTAGTCGGCATTATAATGGGAAGCAAGTCAGATCTTCCGGTTATGCAAGATGCAATAGATATCTTGAAAAAGTTTAATATCCCGTTTGAGGTTTCCATCGTTTCGGCACACCGCACGCCAGAGCGGATGTTTGAATATGCTAAATCTGCCGCTGCACGGGGCTTGAAGGTTATCGTTGCCGGTGCTGGCGGCGCTGCCCATCTTCCAGGCATGGTCGCATCCATTACGCACCTTCCTGTGATTGGCGTTCCTGTAAAGTCGAGCAATTCTATTGATGGTTGGGATTCTGTTTTGTCTATTTTGCAGATGCCGAACGGCATTCCTGTGGCAACCGTGGCGCTTAACGCAGCGAAGAATGCTGGCATACTGGCTGCGCAAATTCTGGCAACATCCTCCGCGCCTGTTGCGGAACGCGTGCTTGCTTATAAAGAGGAGCTGCGCCGAGCGGTGGAGACAAACGCGAAAGAGGTAGAAACAACATCATTCTAATAAAGAGAGAGCACAAATGGCTCTCTCTCTTTATTTTGTTAGAAATTTCTGCACGTAGTCAAAGCTTTTCTTGACGCTCTCAAATTTATTGGGCATATAGATATCATCCTGTTCGACGAAGGCATATTTCAAGCCGGCTTTGTCTGCATAACTAGCAATATTGACAAAATCTATTGCTCCGGTGCCTACCTCGGCATATCGAATCTCCTTCATGATATCCATAAAACCAGTCTTGTCATATTTTTCCCCTACGACAGGTGTCGTAAACTTCTTGTCCATGTCTTTTAGATGCCACATGGAGAAACGTCCCGGATACTTTTCAAAATAAGACTGCGCACTATATCCCGCTTTTTCGATCCAATACAAATCTAACTCGAAGTCTACAAGCGATGGCTCAGTGAACGCAATAAGTATATCTAGCCCTTTCGTGCCATTAGGAAGGCTGCGGAACTCCCAAAAATGATTATGGTAGCCTATTTTCAGTCCGGCTGTTTTCGCCAGTTCTCCCGCTTTGTTAAGTTGTTCGGCAGCAAACTGGTAGTCTGCAACGGAGAGATTGTTTATATCATCCATTGGAGTGACAGGCGCCACCACATAGCTCTGTCCTAAGCTATGTGCTATTTCAATATACTTTTCTATATTTTCCTTGGCACTTTGTGTTCGGCTAAGGTATTTAGACATATCGTAATGCCCGCTATGCGTTTTGAGCCCATTATCATCCAAAACCTTTTTTAATTCTGGCACCGATAAGTTCCAGAATTTCGAAGCTTCGGCATCAACCCCAAAAGTTTCCACATGCGTGTAACCGATCTTTCGAATGGTTTCCAAAGTCTTGAGAGGATCTTCGGTTATCAGATCCCGAAGAGAATACAGCTGAATACCCAAATCGTGGAATGGCCCGCCACCTAATTTACTTCCCTGGCACGAGAAAAGATAAGGACTTAATAAGGCTGCTGATACGCCTAGCCCAGCCCGTTTCAAGAATGTTCTTCTACTATTCTCCATTTTTTTGCTTTGATGATTGAAGAGGAAAGTTAAGCAAAAAACCAAAACAAAAAAAAGGATTCTGACACGCAGAATCC
The DNA here is from genome assembly GCF_004364125.1 of Sphingobacterium paludis. Taxonomy (GTDB): domain Bacteria; phylum Bacteroidota; class Bacteroidia; order Sphingobacteriales; family Sphingobacteriaceae; genus Sphingobacterium; species Sphingobacterium paludis. The sequence goes on from NZ_SNZV01000002.1 coordinate 285,502, forward strand.
TTTTTTGTCGTATAGGTCTGTACTACCTTATACGGTCATGATATCTTTTTCTTTTAATTCAGATAGCTGATCAACTTTTACGATGAAGCTATCTGTTAATTTCTGAACTTCTGCTTCGCCTGTTTTAATCTCATCTTCAGAAGCGCCGTCATTTTTAAGCTTTTTAATGGATTCGTTGGCATCCTTACGAATATTCCGGATGGCGATGCGTCCTTTTTCTGCTTCCTCTTTTACTTTTTTGACCAGGTCTCGACGTCTTTCTTCGGTTAGTACTGGAACCACCAATCGGATGATAGAGCCATCATTTTGAGGATTTAACCCGATGTTCGATTCCATAATCGCTTTCTCGATAGTAGAAATGATATTCTTTTCCCACGGCTGAATCACGATAGTTCTCGCATCGGTCGTGTTGACGTTGCTAACTTGCGAAAGCGGAGTCATGCTACCATAATAATCGATGGATATACCGTCTAACATGGATGGGGAAGCTTTTCCAGCTCTGATTTTAGTTAACTCAGATTCTGTATGAGCCACAGCTTTTCCCATGCTCTCCTTACAGTCATCTAGTTCCAAGGAAATTAGTTCGTTCATATCTTTTTTGTTTCTATTGCTATTTTTTTAACTGACAATAGTGCCAATATTTGCACCTTCCGCCAGTTTCCTTAAGTTACCAGCTTTGTTCATATCAAAAACTATAATAGGTAGGTTGTTCTCTTGACAAAGGGTAAATGCGGTCATATCCATTACATTTAGACCTTTTGCATAAACCTCTTGAAATGAAATGGTATCGTAACGTTTCGCTGTCGGGTCTTTTTCCGGATCGGCTGTATAGATGCCATCCACGCGGGTTCCTTTGAGTACGGCGTCCGCATTGATTTCAATGGCGCGTAAAGAGGCCGCTGTATCGGTCGTGAAATAGGGGTTTCCTGTTCCAGCGCCGAAAATTACGATTCTTCCTTTTTCCAAGTGGCGCACAGCGCGTCGGCGAATGAATGGTTCGCAAATCTGCTCCATTTTGATGGCCGTTAATAACCGTGTTTTTAAGCCAACTTTTTCCAACGCATCTTGAAGAGCCATACTATTGATTACGGTCGCCAGCATTCCCATGTAATCCGCTTGCACCCGATCCATGCCTGCCTTCTCGGCACTTAAGCCACGATAGATATTGCCGCCGCCAATGACGATTGCAATTTCCAGACCTTGCGCATGTATTTCTTTGATGTCGTTTGCGTATTGCATCACACGGTTGATGTCGATGCCGTAACTTTGTTCGCCCATTAAGGCTTCGCCACTAAGTTTAAGTAAGATACGTTTATATTTCATGATTGTTTTTTTGGAGCATTCCCAAAAGCCAAAGATAAAACTTTTTTTTGGCATAGCGGATTAACTTAGCCTTTTTTCGAGCGCGATATTACTTCTTCGTAGTATTTTTCATACAATGGAAGTATTTTAGACAGGTCAAATTCCTGAGCGCGCGCAAAGGCCGCGTTTTTAAAGGTTTGAAGCCGTTCACAATCTTCTAAAATATGGATGGCATGTCTAGCCATGTCGTCCACGTCACCGATATCACTTAAATAACCGCTCTTACCCTGCACATTCAGCTCAGGTAGGCCGCCTGTATTGGACGATATCACCGGTACATGGCAAGCCATAGCCTCTAAAGCGGCCAATCCGAAGCTCTCTGAAGAGGAAGGCATTAAAAATAAATCCGAAACGGATAGTATTTCTTCAATCGCATCTTGCTTTCCTAAAAACCGTACATCCTGACTAACGCCCAATTCCCGCGCCAGGTCTTCTGTGTTATGTCGCTCTGGCCCGTCACCGACCATCAGCAATTTACTTGGGATAACTTCATTCACTTTCTTGAATATGCGTACCACGTCTTGCGTGTTCTTCACTTTTCGAAAGTTGGATGTATGGGTGATAACCCGCTCATTCCCCGGCGCAATAGCACGCTTGAAATGCTCCTTGCTCTTGTTGTGGAAACGAGAAAAATCGATGAAATTAGGAATCACACGGATATCGCGCTCGATGTTAAAATATTCTAAAGTCTGCTCTTTCAGATTTTCGGAAACAGTAGTCACACCATCTGACTGGTTTATCGAAAAGGTAACAACTGGGCTGAAGCTCCTGTCTTTGCCAACGAGTGTGATGTCTGTTCCGTGCAGGGTGGTTACTACGGGTATATCTATGCCATAGGTAGCTAAAATTTGTTTTGCTAAGTAGGCTACCGAAGCATGTGGAATAGCGTAGTGTACATGGAGCAGATCTAGCTTTTCAAACTTTACAACATCGACAAGTTTGCTGGCCAAAGCCGACTCGTAGGGAGAGAAATCAAATAGCGGATATTGTGCCATGGATACCTCATGGTAGTATAGGTTTTCCGAGAAAAAATCTAGACGGGCAGGTTGAGAGTAGGTTATAAAATGTATTTCGTGACCATTGGAGGCTAGTGCTTTTCCGAGCTCCGTGGCTACGACACCGCTTCCTCCAAAGGTAGGATAGCATACGATACCGATTTTCATACGAATAGTTTGTTTTTAATCACGCGGATTATGTAATATTTTTATCAGGCAACAGTCGCGAATGCGAAACGAATGTGGTCCTAGCGGCGTCCATATTGTATCCTGCATCTGCAGTTAATTAACCGCGTAAATATAAGGATGGTTTTATAATTGTTTTGCAATAATTTAGTGGCTCATTTAATACTTTTTTTTATGTCCATAGATCGTACATTGTTAATAAAGGAAGTTGTTTTCAGTACCTCCCGTTCCGGTGGTGCCGGCGGGCAGCATGTCAATAAAGTGGAGTCTAAAGTATCGTTGTATTGGAATCCCTTTTTATCCAAAGTGATCACGGAAGGTCAACTCGAACGTCTTAAACATAAGCTTGCGAACCGACTGAGTAAAGATGGCTACTTACAACTCGATGCATCCGATACACGAAGCCAATTGAAAAATAAAGCAATTGTTGTTGATCGATTTCTAGCATTGATTCAAACGGCTTTAGCAGGTGAGAAGAAGCGTGTCCCGACCCGTATTCCCAAATCGAAGGTATTAGATCGGTTGGATCGCAAGAAAAAAAATGCGCAAAAAAAATCGCTACGGGGAAAGATTGATCTTGATTAATTTTATAATATTGGTATTCAGTAGATTATATTTTGTTATTCCATTAAACTAAATCCTTAGTTGTAAAACTAAATTTTTAGTTTTATGTTTGTTTTATACTTTATTGCAGACGATATTGTCTGTTAAGCTACAGTTATGGACGACTTAAAAGAACTTACAAAAGCGGAAGAGCAAATCATGCAGGAGTTGTGGGATATAGGTGGGGGATTTGTGAAAGATGTGATTGCGCAACTGCCCGATCCGAAACCGGCATACAATACCGTGTCGACCATTATACGCATTCTCGAAACGAAGGGTTTCGTCAAGCATGAGTCTTTTGGCAAAAGCCATCGCTATTTACCCACCATCAGCAAAGAGGAATACAAGCGATTAGTTACCGGCAAGCTGCTGCACAATTATTTCGATAATTCCGCCAAAAGCATGCTGTCTTTCTTTTTGGAGGAAAAAAAGATGGATGTTAAGGAATTGGAGGAGATTATGCAGATCATCAATAAAAACAGATAAAGCTTAACCACCTTCATAAACATTTGTATTATGATTTATTTGATATTAGCGAATTTGACACTGCTATTGTGTTACGCACTATACAGCACTTCCCTTAAAAAATTAACGTTTTTTCAGCTCAATAGAATGTATCTGTTGGGAGCTGTTGTGGTATCGCTTCTGATTCCAATTGGTTTGTTTATTGAAATTCCCCGTACGGCGATTGTGCAAGATAACCTTCCTACCATTGATTTAGATCTGTTGTTGGAGGATGAATTGCAGATTGGCGCGTCGCAGCACGGAAGCATCTTTATCTACGGTTTACTGCAACGAATATATTGGTCAGGATGCTTTTTTGCAATGGCCTGGCTCTGTTTTCGTTGTATACGCGTGTTTGCTATTCTTCGTAACGGAAGCAATTCGTTCAGCTTTGCATTTTTTAAGAAGATCGTATTGGGAGAAAACGTGAGAAACAACTACATTATCGCGCAGCACGAACAAACCCACGTTCGGCAGGGCCACACCTATGATATTCTATTTCTGGAGTTCGTTCGTGTTTTCAATTGGTTTAACCCGATACTGCACCATTATCTTAAAGAGCTGAAGTTTCAGCATGAATGTATTGCCGATGCGCAATGCTCTGTAGATCGGGTGGCTTATGCGGAACTGCTTGTTGCACAAGCTATGCAGGTTGAACACAGCCATTTTCTGCATGAATTTTCCAAACAATCATTTTTAAAAAATAGAATTGCGATGTTATTTAAAGATCGATCGCATAAAAGGTACAAACTACTGTACTTTTCCATTATGCCTATTTTGGGGCTGACCACCTTGTCCACGCTGGTATTCAATAGTACACACGCCAAAAACATCGTTCGGGATATCGAAGATAAGGTTGAAAGTACAACACTACGTAGTTTAAAAGAGACTAGTTTTGATCCAGTGTATCAAGATGCTAACCTGCGAGCAGAATTGACGAATGTGGCAGGGCGGCAGCACATGCAGGAAGACTCTGTTTACACGCGGCCACAAGTGAAGCCGAAACCTGTTGATGCGGGATCAATCAAAGTCTTGCTCGATGCATGGGCAAACGCGGCTGCCATAAAGGAAGGCTCGGAAAAGAAGGTCGTAGCATTCCGCCTGTTGATAGAGAAAGACGGGCGGATAAGCCAAGCTTTCGCAACGACGAAAGAGGGTGAAGGTACAGTAGAATTGCCTACGCAGCAATTGGCCAAGAGTAAGTGGACAGCAGCTCAACATGATGGGCAAGTTGTACGAGCTTGGACGAGCGTTCATACCTCTTTTCGGAAAGATGACCAGAATAATGTTACATCAAAAGCGGTTCTCCTGGAAAGTACAGCCACTTATACGGAAGAACAACGCGATAGCATTCGGGCTCGTGCTGATAGGAAAGACGAAGACAATAAGCTATTTACCGCGGTAGAGGTAAATCCAGAACCGGTGGGAGGACTGGCGGCCTTCCGAAAATGGGTAGGTGATAATTTTCAGTACCCACAAGAGGCTATCGATGCGGCTATAAAAGGACAGATCGTGGTATCTTTCGTCGTAGAAAACGATGGTGCGCTCAGTAGTTTTAAGATTATTAAAGATTTGGGACATGGAACCGGAGAAGCTGTTCTGGACGTATTACGGGAAGCACCGAACTGGCGTCCGGGTATTCAAAACGGAAGAAAAGTTAAGGTGGCTTATACGCTGCCTATTGCCTTAAATTTGCAAAAAAAAAGCGATTTAGAATCGCGTTAAGTATATACTAGATGGCGTAAGCTATTGTAATTAAATGATTTTTCCCGTGTAAGGTGTTTCTTTGCAAGGGCGTAATTTGCAGCAACTCTATCTATGAAATTTCTGATCCTCTTTTTTCTAGTTATCAGTATGGCGTCTTGCAATAATTATCGCTTTGCGAAGAAAGGCCATTTTATCGATGGTGTGGATGAATATTTCAACTTGCATCAGCAAGTCAATGTTTGGCTTTACATGGATTATCTTGCTTACAATGGTAATACCGGCGTAAGAATGGACAGCCTATATCCAAAAGATCGAGAAATTTTCGACCTTGTAGGATTGCACGGTTCCCGAACCCGTATCCTCTTTACAGCCAAGCCGAAAAGCCGACTAAATTATCACTTGGCTGTATTGAAACATCGGCGCAATACGTTCGATTATGCGAACTACAAGAGATTCGATGGAAAGAATAGCCACTATTTCTACAGGGATTTTGAACATGATTTCTTGGTCATTAGGCATGTCATCATTCCCTATGCTGGCAAGCGATTGATGAGCATGCTGTATTATGTTGACAAGGATAAGCATGCAGACGATGGATTTAAGATGTTAAACTATCTTGCTGATATCAATGCGCAGGAACTGCAAGGCAGGGAGTCCTTTCGTAATTTTTGGCAAGTTTCCGATTGTGTGGATAGCGAGAAGGTGGCACTAACGTTTAAGATCAGGCAACAACTAACGAAGAAGCAAAAAGTAGTCTACTTAAAAATGTATACGTTGTATGAGAACAATCGCGGCATTTCGTATGCGAAAATCCTGACGAAGAAGGATCCTGACTCGTTGTCTTTATCGTTGTGTCCGAACAGTTATGCTATTGAGTACCGCAGTAGGCAAGACGAGCTGCTAAAAGTCGATACGCTACATATTGCGGATAGCATGGTGGCTGAGAACGGATCGGCGCCTTTTCAATAGCGCTAGATAATGCTTCCTAGGTGTAGCGATAGCGAACTACACGCTTTTCAACACCGCAATCTCACGTTGCAACTGTTGAATTTTTGATAGCAAATGTTTGGCCACTTCAATGCCTTGCATATTCAATTCCAGTTCATAATACCAAGACGCAAATTGTTCCAGTAATAAGAGCTGTTCTTCGTCTATAAATTCAACATCTTCTTCTGTAACAACTTCAATCAATCCGCTATACGATAGATCGCGAATAAATTTCATTTCTATTTTGTGCGAGGTGCATACATCGTATATTTTTATCCAAGTTCGTTCCATAACCTTATTTTTTTAATGCAGCAAGTTGTTTGAATAGCGCTAGTTCAGCGTCGGATAAATTTGTCGGCAGGTCTACCTGCAAACTGATCAATAGATCGCCAAACTCATTTTCTTTCTTATACACCGGAAACCCGCGTCCTTTCAATCGGATAGTTGTCCCATTTTTGGTTTCCGGTTTCACTTTTACTTTTATTTTTCCGGAAAAAGTATCAACGAGCATTTCGCCACCAAGCACCATCGTGTAGAGATCCACGCCTTGCGTTTTATACAGATCGTTGCCTTTTCGTTGTATGGCGGGATCAGGTTTAATATCAAACTGTATAAAGAGATCGCCGTTGGGGCCGCCATGTACACCCTCACCGCCTTGACCTTTGAGTCGAATTTTCTGACCGTTTTCTACACCGGCCGGAATGGTGATCCGGATGTTTTTACCGTTGATCGTAAAGGTTTGTTGCTGCGTCGTGTACGCTTGTTGTAAGGTTAGTTCCAGTGTGGAAGTGAAATCATTGCCTCGATATTTTGTTTGCCTTCCGCCACCCGATCTGCTTCCAAACATCTGTTCAAAGAAGTCGGAGAATTCGCCAGCATCATAGTTGCCGTTATACCCGCCGAAGTCATATCCTTCAAATGGGTTGCCTCCGCGCTGTTGATTGTCTTGCCGTCGCGCTTGTTCATATGCCTCGCTGTGTTTCCAGTTTTCACCATATTGATCATACTTTTTGCGCTTATCCGGATCGGTCAACACCTCATTAGCTTCGTTTATTTCTTGAAACTTTTGCTTGGCAGCATCATCGTCAGGGTTCATATCGGGATGATATTTTCGAGCAAGTTTTCGATACGCCTTTTTGATATCATCGGCAGAAGCTCCTTTTTCCAACCCCAATACTTGGTAATAATCTACGAATGCCATACTGATCTTTTTGTATACCTTAAAAACAATCTGAAAGATAGATTGTTCGCGAAGCGAAGCAAAAAAGGGTTCCGCCGGTTATAAAAAAAGATCCCACCTTTCTGAGATGGGATCTTTGTATGACGTATGCGTAGCGGTTGATCAACAACCTTATCAATAGACTGTACTTATTCTTTGTTGCTATCTACAGCAAGACGATCCTCGCGATTGGCCACTTCCCAAGCCGTGTGAAATACTAGCTTTTCCCGCTTTACCATCATCGGAAAGTCGATTTTATCTACTGTATCATCCGGCGTGTGGTAATGAGGATGCAATCCGGAGAAATAAAACGTGACAGGAATACCGTGTTTTGCAAAGTTGTATTGATCGGATCGGTAGTATATGCGCATCGGATCTTTAGGATCGTCATACATGTAGTCGATCTCCATCTTCGTATACAGGTCGTTGGATTTTTTGTTGATTTGATAGAGTTCAGAGCTTAATTTATCCGAACCAATTACGTGGATGTAATTGTGATCTCCGTTGAGATGCTTGTCGTCTATGCGCCCGATCATGTCCATGTTCAGACATGTAACGGTATTCGACAGCGGGAAGATAGGGTTTTCTGAATAAAATTGTGAACCTAAAAGGCCTTTTTCCTCCGCGGCAAAGCCAATGAAGAGGATACTTCGGCGTGGTCCCTTTCCATCTTTCTTCGCTTGGGAAAACACTTTAGCCAATTCCAAAACGCCCACCGTGCCCGATCCATTATCATCCGCTCCCGGATAGATTGTCCCATCAGGTAGAATGCCGTCATGGTCATAGTGACCGGAGATGACAACAATCTCATTTTTTAGATCGGTACCTTCCAATAGTCCCAGTACATTAGGGTCGGAAAAATTTTGTTTGGAGACTCCCATGTTGGCCAGCAGTTTGGTCGGTACACGAAAGCTGCTAGGTTTCTTTTTAAGCGCTTCAACGTTAGTTTGCTTTTTAGCCAGTATGCTGTTGGCAATTTCCGGGCTGATGTTAACAACGGGTGCCATTTGCGCTGCGTTCTTTTCCGGAACAGCGTCCTTGTTGCTGTCAAGCGCGAAGCGTCCCGCCGTTATTCGGTTGCCAAAGCGCTCAATCATTTGCGGTACCGCGCTACTGTAAGCCAAAATCATTTTTGGATTATGTTTAGCGAGTTCCTGAAGGCGTTTCAGCCGACTTGTTGACCATTCGGATTTTTTAGTTGTTCCAGTTAATACCGAGTTTCCATTTGCATCGGTTGGCTCATCCTCGTTGATCACAAGAACGACCTTGTCACGCACGTCGATACCTTTCAAGTCATCATGCTTTGCATCCTGAATACCAAAAGCTACACAGACGACTTCGGAAGCGCTAAAATCAGTTAGCGGGTTATCTCCTTGGACGTAGAAATCTTTCCCATTTTGGTAACTCTTTCCATCCAAGGTGAATGTTTTCACCAGGTACGACGAGCGAACTAGCTTCAAGGGTTGAAAATAACTTCCGTTAACAGGAGCTTTCAGGCCAAAAGATTTAAACTGTTCCGCTAGGTATTGTGCGGCTTTTTCGCCTCCTTTTTGGCCGGTTCCACGTCCTTCAAATGCCGGTGAAGTTAGTAAAGTGAGGTGTTGTTTTGCTGATTCTTCCGTCAGTAGATCGGCGTACTTACGTTGTACTGGGTCCTGTGCCACAGCACAGCTATGTAGCGCTTGTAAGAGAATGAAAACTTTAATCCAGTTTTTTAGCATAGTAATATACGGTTAGCTGCAGGCGATTTTATTTACGCGGGTAGCATGTCTTCCACCCTCAAATTCTGTCGTGACAAAGGTGTCTACAATCTTTTTCGCTAGTTCGATGTCGATAAAGCGAGCGGGAATGCAAATCACATTTGCATTGTTATGCTGACGGGCTAATGCAGCGATTTCATTTTGCCAAGCAATGGCAGCGCGAATTTCTTGATGCTTGTTCGCTGTTATCGCTACGCCGTTTGCGCTGCCGCAAATTAGAATGCCAAGCTCTGCTTTACCTTCTTCTACTGTGGAAGCTACTGGATGTGCAAAATCAGGATAATCAACAGAGTCTGCTGTCGTAGGGCCAAAATCTTCCACATCGTAACCCCCTTCTTTCAAAAAGTCTATAAGTGCAGTTTTATATTCAAACCCCGCGTGATCGCTGCCTATTGCAATTTTTTTTGACATGATATACTATTTTTGGTTGTAAAATTTCTTTTCAGCTTGTTGCTTTTTCTTTTTAACGTCTGCAGATACCATAATACTCAATTCATACAGTAAGAACATCGGCGCACTCACCGTCAATAAGGTGATGACATCTGCCGTTGGTGTAATGATGGCTGCAATGATCAAGATAATAACCGTTGCATAACGTCTGCTGGCACGCATAAATTCAGGCGTCATGATGCCAATTTTCGAAAGGATGAACACGAGGATCGGCAGGAGAAAGACCACACCACAACCTAAGGTCAACGTTGCAATTGTAGATAGATAGGAGTCTATCGTAATTTGGTTCGTTATCTCTTCACTCAGGGAGACGTTCGCCAAGAAGTTTACAGATAAGGGAACAACGATGTAGTAACCGAATAAAGCACCGAGAATAAACAAGATCGTGGCATAGACGACAAAACCTTGTGCCGACTTGCGTTCCACATCAGTCAACGCTGGCTTAACAAAAAGCCAAACTTCGAAAAGTAAATAAGGAAATCCCAATGCCAATGCCATTAACAAACAGGAGTTGATCTGGAGCATAAACTGCCCTGCTAGCTCCGTGTTGATAATATTGAACGGTATCTTTTGCACGCAGAAACCGTCTAGACTTAGTAGATCGCCTACTTTACACATCATGCGGTATGTCCAAAAATCTAAGTTTTTTGGCCCCATAATGATATCGTTGAAGACGAAATCGTAGAAAGTGAAAGACAAGATAGCAAAGACCGCTATAGCGATTACTGAACGGATAATATGCCAGCGCAATACTTCCAGATGGTCAAAAAAGGACATTTCTGCCTCCAGCGTTTTTCCCTTATCTTTTATTGCTTTGATTAGATCGTTTGATTTCGACATCGTAAAATTTTAATTCCAATAGAAACAAAAATACCATTCTTATTGATAAGAATGGTATGATATACTTATGTAAACAAAATATTATTCAATTTCGTCTTCTGGGTACTCCGTTAAATCAAAAGTCTCCATGAATTTGGTCGTAAAGTTACCTGCTCTGAAATTGGGATCACGCATTAGGCGGAGGTGTAGCGGGATGGTTGTTTTGATACCTTCGATAACAAATTCGCTTAACGCTCTTTCCATCGTGTTGATGGCTTCCTCTCGTGTTTGCGCAACCGTGATTAACTTTGCGATCATAGAGTCATAGTTTGGCGGGATGGTATATCCTGCATACACGTGTGTGTCGACGCGAACACCATGGCCACCTGGTGAGTGGAAATTAGTAATCTTTCCAGGTGAGGGACGGAAGTTGTTAAATGGATCTTCCGCGTTGATACGACATTCTATAGCGTGCATGGTAGGCTCATAACTTTTACCCGAGATAGGGATACCTGCAGCGACTTTGATCTGTTCTTTTATTAAATCGAAGTTTATTACTTCTTCGGTCACCGGGTGCTCTACCTGAATCCGGGTGTTCATCTCCATGAAATAGAAGTTGCGGTGTTTATCCACTAAAAACTCAATGGTTCCGGCACCTTCGTAATTCACTGCCTGTGCCCCTTTGATAGCGGCCTCGCCCATTTTTTCGCGAAGTTCAGGCGTGATGAAAGGGGAGGGAGCCTCCTCTACCAATTTTTGATGACGACGCTGAATGGAACAGTCCCGTTCAGATAGGTGACATACTTTGCCGTATTGATCGCCGATAACCTGGATTTCGATGTGGCGTGGCTCTTCAACGAATTTCTCTAAGTAGATCCCATCATTTCCGAAGGCAGCCGCTGCTTCCTGACGTGCAGAATCCCAGTTTGGTTCAAACTCTTCGTCTTTCCAGATAATACGCATACCGCGGCCACCGCCGCCCGCTGTTGCTTTTATAATAACGGGATATCCAATTTCTCCGGCAAGCTTGATGCCTGTTTTTACATCAGGTATTAATCCTGCGGAGCCTGGCACCGTCGGTACGCCTGCTTGCTGCATCGTACTTTTGGCCGAGGCCTTGTCACCCATTTTCTCGATCTGTTCAGCCGTTGCACCAATGAATTTAATGCCGTATTCTGTACAGATGGCAGAGAATTTAGCATTCTCCGATAAGAATCCATATCCGGGGTGTATAGCATCCGCATTGGTTAGCTCAGCAGCCGAGATAATATTGTGGATGTTTAGATACGAATCTTTACTGGCAGGAGGTCCAATACAAACGGCTTCGTCCGCAAAGCGCACGTGTAAGCTGTCGCGGTCAGCCGTAGAATAAACGGCGACGCTCTTAATACCCATTTCGCGACACGTACGAATGATACGAAGAGCAATCTCTCCTCTATTTGCTATTAATATTTTTTTAAACATAGATAAATAACGTTGTAACTGTATGCGAATATTCGCGATGAATTATGTCCCCGGAATGGAAACACAATTAACTAGGATCAACCAAGAAAAGAGGTTGGTCGAATTCTACAGGCTGCGCATCATTTACTAGGATTTTCACGATTTTACCTGAAACTTCAGACTCGATTTCGTTGAAAAGTTTCATTGCTTCCACGATACATAAAACTTTGCCTGGAGCGATTTCGTCACCAACATTTGCAAACAAAGGTTTTTCTGGTCCGGCAGCGCGATAGAATGTACCAATCATTGGCGATTTGATCGTGATTAAGTTTGACGCTTCTTGAGGAGCAGCAGCCGGTGTGGCTGGCGTTGATACCGCCGAAACTGGCTGCGCGACAGCTGCGGCAGCTTGTACCGGTACAGCTACCGGATTTGGAACAGTAGCCGTGACATAGGTTGGCTCCTGATTAGTCTTTATCGTAATTTTAAAGTCTTTCTCTTCAATAGCGACTTCATTCACGCCTGATTTTGAAACGAATTTGATCAGATCTTGAATCTGTTTAATATCCATACTCATATCTCTAGTAGGTTTTATGTATAAATTTCTCTTCTATTAATTTTTAAAGTTAAATAAATATTATGATTTCGTGTAGGCCCACTTCAGGTATATCGACCCCCAAGTGAAACCACCTCCGAAAGCAGCGAGAATTAAATTGTCTCCTTTTTTCAATTTATCTTCCCATTCCCAAAGGCACAGCGGTATAGTGCCACTTGTGGTGTTACCATACTTGTGAATATTTACCATCACTTTTTCTTCGGGCAATCCTGCCCGTTCAGCAGTAGCGTCAATAATGCGCTTATTTGCTTGATGAGGCACGAGGTAACTGATGTCTGCTGAAGTAAGGTTATTTTTCTCCATAACTTCGACGGCTACATCGGCCATGTTTGTCACGGCGAATTTAAATACCGTACGGCCTTCTTGATAGGCGTAGTGTAACCCAGCTTCCACAGTTTCGTGGGTGGCTGGATTGAGCGAGCCTCCCCCTTTTATGTTTAAAAAGGGGCCGCCAGCGCCGTCGGTCTTGAGGACAGCATCGATAAGTCCGTTTCCTTCATCATTGGGCTCTAGCAAAACACAACCACAGCCGTCGCCAAAAAGGATACAGGTGTTACGATCTTCATAGTTTACTACAGAAGACATTTTATCAGCGCCCACGACGAGCACTTTCTTGTGTTTCCCGGATTCAATGAATTGCGCGCCGGTAGTTAGCCCAAATAGAAAGCCAGAGCAAGCCGCCTGCAAATCATACCCCCATGCTTTTTTGGCACCGATTTTCTCCGCCAAGATATTCGCTGTTGCTGGGAACAGCATGTCGGGCGTGCTGGTGCAGAAAATGATTAGTTCGATATCATTTGCTGTAATTCCACGTTTTTTCAATAGTCCTTCTACGGCAGGCACCGCAAGATCAGAAGTAGCCTTTCCTTCTCCTTTCAGGATTCTTCTTTCCTTAATTCCTGTTCGAGAGACAATCCACTCGTCGTTTGTGTCGACCATCTTCTCGAGTTCTTTATTGCTCAAAATATAATCGGGCACATATCCGTTTACTGCAGTAATAGCAGCATGTATTTTAGACATATAAAATTAGTTGAAAGCAGACTTAATTTTGTCTATGAAATTAGACTCTATCATGTCTCTTGAAAGTAAAACCATGTTTTTGATAGCTTCAGGAGTAGAGATTCCGTGGCCAATGATGACAGGAGCATTTACACCTAATATGGGGCTTCCACCATATCTTTCATAGTTGAATCTATCAAAAAAATCATCCTTCATTCCCTTTTTTAAGGTTACTACGTAAAAAGATTCCGCAAGTTTCAGCACCACGTTTCCCGTAAAACCATCACATACGTATACATCCGCCAAATCCGTAAACAGATCTCGGCCTTCCGCATTTCCAATAAAATTGATGTTGGAATTTTCCTTCAGTAAAGGGTAGGTTGATATTGTTAAGTTATTTCCTTTTTCCTCTTCTTCTCCAATGTTCAGTAGGCCTACCTTTGGGTTGTCCAAGCCATATACATGTTGAGCGTATAAACTTCCCAACAAAGCGAACTGATTAAGCATTTCAGGTTTACAGTCTGCATTAGCACCAACATCTAGCAAGATCCCATAACCGCTTTTTATTTTAGGAACATTTGTCGCGATGGCTGGCCTTAGGACGCCGGGGATGGTTTTTACACTAAACATAGAACCTACAAGCATGGCACCTGTGTTACCAGCAGATGAGAATGAATCGATTTTTCTATCTTTTAATAATTCAAAACCTTTGGCGATACTGGAATTTGGTTTTTGGCTGATCGCTTTTGTAGGATGCTCATGCATGCCTATCACATCAGGAGCGTGGATAAAATCAAAGTTATCTGGATTTGCTCCAGCTTGCTTTAATCGCTCAACGGTATCGTTTTCATCACCGAAGAGCACAAGACGTTGATCATCTTGCAATATTTTCTGGGCCTCGATTGCACCAGTTATCGTAGATTCGGGGGCATAATCACCTCCTAAAACGTCTAAACCAATCTTCATCCGTTATTATTTTAAATCAATAATACGCAAAAACATCCCAAATTAAAGTATAAAAATGGAATTTTACACCTATTTGGGATGTTTAATTTCTTGAATGACGTCGTTAGACAGCAGCTGTGTTTTCAATAATTAACTTACCGTTGTAGTACAAATTGCCATCAACTGTGTATGCACGATGCGGAGTGTGTACAGCTCCTGTTTCTTTACATACTGTTAAAGTAGGTCTTTCAGCCTTATAATGTGTTCTTCTCTTGTCTCTTCTGGATTTGGAAGTTTTACGCTTTGGATGTGCCATCTCGTATTTCTGTTTTAGTTATTTTTAATATTCTTTAATATATCCCAACGTGGGTCTATCTTTTCTTCTGTATTTTCCTCGTCTTGTTCCGTTACATCAGCACTGATCTTGGCCAACATCTCCGGGTCGCAGCTCAAATTTACACCCTGCTCGGTGCATTTGCTGTAATATGGAACCCGAACGTTGATATACTCATAAAGCAATGCTGCAATATCGAGTTCGTAGTCTGTTTTTGCCAGGACGATTACTTCTTCCGTGTTGTTTTCCCAGCTTTCTTCGGTGAATTTAACCAGAGCACGCTCTTCAAAATCTTGCGGCGCTTCAAAGTCGGATAAACAAACATCGCAATTCAGCTGAATCTTGCCGTAAATGTGGAAGTTGACAACCAGCATGTTTTCCTGCTTGGTCAATTCTACATCGGCTTTTAATTGCCCCTTCTTAACTATGCTGTGTTCGTAACAATCAAAGAACTTATTATCTATCTCAAAGTCAAACTTGTGCTTTCCGGCAGACAGGCCTGAAAATGGAATTCTATACTGTTTTAGATACTTCACCATCTGCATTTGAGCCTGCAAAATTAATTAATATTTCGTTACAAAGGAAACTTTTTTGCAAAATTATTGTGGATCGTCGCCATAATAATATTTCCCCAGTTCGATTTTCTCGCGTCCATTTGCCATTCGCCATTTGTTGGTGTCTCGCAGCGAGTAAGCACAACCGCAGTATTCCTGCATGTAGAAATTCTCTTTCTTGCTGATTTCAAGCATGCGTGCCGATCCGCCCTTCTTACGCCAGTTGAATGTCCAATAATCCATTCCCGGGTGCCTAGACACCGCCCGAAGTCCGCAATCGTTGATCTGTTCCATGTTTTTCCAGCGCGATATGCCCAGGGAGCTGGAAATCACATCAAATCCATGTTCAGCGGCGTAGTCCGCTGTCTTTTCAAAGCGCATATCGAAACACATCGTGCAGCGTATACCGCGTTCGGGTTCCTGCTCCATGCCTTTGGCTAGATCAAACCAGTGGTCAACGTCATAATCCGCGTCAATAAAAGGAATGCCATGCTTCTCGGCAAAACGAATATTTTCTTCCTTCCGCAAGTCATACTCCTTGCGCGGATGTATATTGGGGTTATAGAAGTAGATGGTGAAATCTATATCTGAAGCAATAAGTGCTTCCATCACTTCTCCGGCACAAGGTGCGCAGCAAGAGTGCAATAAGAGCTTTTTACCTTCGTTAGGCAAAGTCAATTTTTCACGTACCAATTCCTTGTTGCTCATATGTCCATGTATTAATGGTGCAATTTTACGGAAAACCGAAAGATTTTACAAAACTTAACGTGCCTTATGGTTCCTAAATGACTTGGCTAGCATTTATTTTTATATGTTTGTAACATTAAACATCATTGCGGTATGCTAAAAAAGCGTCTTTTTCAATATACATTTATTGTTCTAACGGCTGTTATCGGATTTTACTCTTGTGAGCGTAATGATGCCGAGCCTGATTTGCAGATGCGTAGATTTTCGCGGCTGTACGTATCGTTTGAGGGGTTTCGCTCGTCTACCACGGCTCCAGATAGCAATATTCGCATGGTTTATCCTGCTGACTCATCCGGCCTATTTCGTTTTTCGCAGGCGCACGTGTCTGACGCGCAGGGTGGCGGCCCAATTTTTTATCACTCCACTTTAGCGTCTCTTTTTCAGGCTAGTGCAAATCTAAACGGTGTAAACGATACATCCGTTTATACGCTGAACGTTGGCGGTAATACAGGGACACTAAGGAATGTCGGTAGAATGGGAAATAGGTTGTACAACACGGTGCGGGGCTTGACCTACCACGCGTTGAGCAATAGGCTATTTATTGTGAATGGTAGTGGTGCGAATGCAGGCGTATATGTCGTCGACAGTCCGCGCAGTAGGACGGGATTTGCCGCTCCAGTGAAGAGGTTACGAACGTTGGGCTATCAGATGTGGGGCGCCGCTTATGCGGATAATAAATTGCTGGTTTCTAAGCTGGGGGCTGAAGGTGGACTTTGTATTTTTGATAACATCACCACGATTGATGTCAGGCCGACTGATTCTGTTGCCGATTTAAGTTTGAATGCACGTGTATTGCCCATTGAAGGGGCGCAAAACCTACGTGGATTGTCTTATGACACCGTGAAAAATGTCTTGGCAATGGTTGATTTTTCAGCAGGATCCGGTCGTATTCTCGTATTTGAAAACGTTGCCGAGATGCTAAATAGCACGGCGGGCACGACGATCAGACCTACTCGTATCATTTCGGGTGCAGCCACCGGATTGCTTCAACCTGTGGAGGTGCTGATTGATCCTCGTGAAACGGGAACTTACATCTATGTAGCAGATCGAGTAGCTAGAAGAATATCAAGATTCTCAATCGGGGACAGTGGTAATGTAGCACCCGATCAATCCTTATCAACGGGCAACCAAATACCGGTAGGCTTGACGTTGGATGTGCGTGAATTGCAATAATTCGGTTACTTGTTGTGTTCCATGAGATCCAGTAACAGCTGTATCTCTTCTCGTTTCTCGACGTTTGCTACATGATCGTAAGCTGCGACCAGATTGCGCAGTACGCGTTTGATGATCGCAACGTTGTCGCAAGGCTTTATGTAGTCTTCACTAGCAGGCAAGTTTAACTGTTTCAAGAAAGAGCGGATATCGTCTTCTCGCATCACCTGACCACGATTAAAAACGTTTATATAAAATAAAACTTCCTCCGGATTCTCCTCATTCATGTAAGCTAGCACAAAATGTTTCGGCAAATTAACACCATAAATGGGGATGTCCAGCCGCTGCGCGACAATACTATAGATACAGGCAAGTGAAATTGGATTTCCTTTTTTTGTTTCGAGGACTTTGTTGATGAATGAGTTTTGCGGTGCATGGTAATCGGAGGTGTTGCCTGATAACCCATATTCACGAAACATAATGTTGTTCAACAGTTTTACTTTTTCAAGCGGGCTCATATCATAGATTAAATGATACCAAACGCTTCTCTTTAACTCGGCAAGCTTTGTATAGACTTCCTCTTCTCCGAGGTTTGGATATTGATAACGGTTGACGATTAAAAGCCCTTCCAGCAGATCGTCTTTATTGCTCATTTTCCAAAGCTGCAGATCATTTTGTACCTCGTTAAACTGTATTTTATGGATTATTTGTTCAACCCGGCTTTGCAGCAACACATCAAAGGACTCTTCCCACGATTGTTCCAATGCGGGGATAACCTCGGGGCCGCAAGTGATGAGCTTATCTTCCAGTTCTCTATAGATGTCCGTATCCGGATCATCCAGTAAAGATATCAATGCCTTTAATTCGTGTTCCTTCATCAAAACGAATTTACTAATTTTTCGGAGGATTGGAAAGAAAAGCGACAGATTCAAAAGTGGATGGTGGTTGGAAGGATGAAGATGGTGCTGTTTACTACTGTTAATAACCACGTGCAGCGTTGTTTAGCGCTGTACGTGGTTATATGATTGCACGGCTATTTGTTTGTTTTGTGTTTTCTGTTGCTAGTCCAGCTTCAGCTGGCCATCCAACAAATTGATGATTCGTTTACCATACTCTGCATTTTTCTCGGAATGCGTGACTTGTATGATGGTCACGCCATCATCATTAAGCTGTTTAAAGAGCTGCATGATTTCTTCGCCTTGTTTGGAATTCAGGTTGCCTGTAGGTTCATCGGCAAGTAATAATTTTGGCGAAGCAGCTAAGGCTCTAGCAATCCCTACAATTTGCTGCTGACCCCCTGACAATTGAGCCGGGAAAAGGTCTTTTTTGCCTACAATGCCGAAACGATCGAGCATATCGCCTACGATTGCTTTGCGTTCTTTGCCCGAAAGATCTTTATAGATCAGCGGTGTTTCAATATTTTCATAGACGGTCAATTCATCAATTAAGTGATAGGACTGGAATACGTAGCCCATGTGCGATTGGAATAGTGCAGTGCGCTTTTTCGGCTTCATGGTCAATACATCTTCGTCCAAGAAATAGTATTTGCCTTCGTTAGGCTCATCAAGCAGACCGATCACATTCAGTAAGGTAGATTTCCCGGAACCCGAGGGGCCCATAATGGATACGAAATCGCCCTGCTGGATTTCAAGATTGATATCTTTCAAAATGAAGGATCGTGCGCCTCCTACATTATACCATTTAAAAATACTTTCTAGTTTTATCATGTTTTAAATTCTATTTTAACTCCTACTATTCATGCCAAGATATGATTTCCTATTCGTCGCGCAAGTTGTCTACCGGTTTCGCTCGAGCAGCTTTTATCGATTGATAGGCAACCGTCAGGGTCGACATGAACACAAAAAAACAGCTTATCCAAATAAATATCCAGTTGTTTATGGGCGTTTTATAAGCAAAATTAGCTAACCAAAGATACAAAATGAGGTAGCTTATTGGAATCGCCAAAACCACCGCGATGATAATGATTTTAAAAAACACCTTATTGAATTGGATAAAAATTGCAACGATGGAAGCTCCCAAAATCCGGCGGATACTTGTCTCTTTTTGGCGTGTACTTATTTGGTAAGCAGACATGCTGAAAAGTCCCATTAACGCGATAATGACAGACAGGCAGGTAAATCCATATAAAACGTTGCTTAATTGTTCTTGTTTTGCATATTGCTGGGCGTACTGTTGATCGAGAAATGTGTAGTCTAAGGGTAGAGATTCGGCATTTGGGTTTTTATTCCACTCTTCTTGTACTGCTTTTATGGCGTCATCGTTTTTCCCAGCATTTGCTTTTACCATTAAGGTTATTTTAAAGTGACCGGGGCCACACTCATCTTTAAACGAGTAGAGGGTAGGGGCCACTTTGTTTTCAAAACCGTAGGCTTTCACGTCTGGCACAACAGCTATTACAGTGAAATCCGTTGCGCAGCCACTTACTGTTGCGCCTATGGGCTGTGACAAGCCGAGCTTTTGAACGGCCGTTTCATTGACCACCGCGTAGTTTTTGCTACTGTCTGCCAGCAGTTGGCTCAGGGAAACCGTTGTAGAACCCTCCTTGGTTTCGATATTTAACGTCTTGAAATAATCGATGTCCACGCCTACATGATCCATCTCGGCAGCTCCATCAATATGGGTAAATTGCTTTCTTGGGGGCGCTTCTGCGCCGCCAGGCACGTTGCTTGCGGCGGCTACATACGCGATGCCAGGCTTTTGTGCCAAACGGCTTTTGAGATCTTGAAAAGCGCCGTCTAGTTTCGTATCGTAGTAGAGGCCTATACTCTTAAAGTTGATGACGTGACCGGGTTCAAAGCCTTTTTCCGTTTGCTGCATAAAGTCTATTTGACTTTTCACGGTAATGACGCCTGCAATAAAAACAAGGGCAATGACAAATTGGAATACTAAGAGACTGTTTCGCAGGAACATTCGGTTTGCGTGGCTAATTGACGAGCCTTTCAAAAGGCGAACGGGTTTGTATGCAGAGAGGATGAATGCAGGATATACGCCAGATAGCAGGCTAGTGAACAATAAAGCGAAAAGTAGTTGCAAAAAGGTTGCGCTTTTTAGTAGTTGCTTTCCAAGATCATCATTGAACCACTTTTCGAGAACATTACTGGTAATGGTAAGCAGCAGCAATGCGATCAACGCAGCAAGCACACATTGTAAACATGCTTCCAGTAGAAATTCTGCGCCCACGCGCCCACGGTTATTTCCAAAAACCTTCTTCAATGCAATTTCCTTTGCTCTTTTATCAGCTTGTGCCAACATTAGATTTGTAAAGTTTGCTGCCGCTAGTGTTAAGATAACCATAGATAAAATCCCCAATACCCAAATTGTTACGTATGCACTATTTGATCCATGTTTGGGTCGCAGGTGTAAGTTGGCTAATGGGTCTAGGTAAATGGAGCCGTTGGAAAAAGTTGAAGCGGTACGATTGGCTTGCTTGGCAAGCTTGTCATGAAATAAGCGGTTGATCTTCGTTTCCAATAAACTCGGGTCTGTCCCGGTTTTTACCTGAACAAATGTTTGGTACGTAAATAAATCTTGCTCGCCCCCCATTTCTTTGATAAATAGCAGGTCAAAATCAAGAAATGACAAGCCCTTATGTTTGTTAACGCCGTAGATTGTTTCTTCCATTCCCAAGGGTAAGGCTAACACCGGCACTTTTTTGGGTTCGCTGAAATCAGGGTCTTTCGGAAAAAGTTTTTTTGCTAATGACGCCGTGACCAAGGTGGCCTCATGCTGTTCCGCGGACTTGTATAAGGAGCCGTACTGCGGTTCAATATCGAAGATACGCGCCGCCGCAGAATCGATAGCGATTGCTTTTTTTACGTAGATCGTTTCTTCGCCAAAGATCGGATAATCGCCATAAAAGTAATTAATCTTACGACCCGCCCGTACTACTTCCGGGAGGTTGTCTTGAAGGACTGTTGCTAAGGACGAGGGCGTTTGATCGCTGTGATTTCCTTCCTGCGTGAGCCCCACCAAATAGATGTCTTCCAAGTTTTTGTTCCAACGATCATAACTGGTTTCCCGGTTAATGTATTGATAGGAAACT
The DNA here is from genome assembly GCF_004364125.1 of Sphingobacterium paludis. Taxonomy (GTDB): domain Bacteria; phylum Bacteroidota; class Bacteroidia; order Sphingobacteriales; family Sphingobacteriaceae; genus Sphingobacterium; species Sphingobacterium paludis. The sequence goes on from NZ_SNZV01000002.1 coordinate 306,947, forward strand.
ATAAACCCGGCAAAACCTAAGGCTAGTCCCGCAATATTTATGAAAGAAAAAACCTTGTTCTTGAATAAATTGCGCCAAAATAAGGTAAAGAAACTGTTAGCCATACGCACGGTATATCAGATTACTGTTTTATTTGTTTTTTGGGAAAAGACCGGTGTAACTTATCGATCAATCACCTGTCCGTGGTCCCATCGAGGTTCTGGTCTATTCCAAATTTTCTCTTTATGAGGACGTGGTAATTTTGCGCATCACTTTTCCATAATAATATTCGGATTTGATGGTTTTAGCAGCCTCTAATAGACCTTTTTTTAATACTTCCTTGTCCGGCATCTTATCGGCGATGTTGAGGATCAGTTCTGATTGGTAATAATCGGAGCCTATTTTGTTTGCGTAGCTCAGTAAGCTGGTCCAGTCTGCGTCCGTCAATTCCCGTTTTATCAAATTTTTAACGATTTCAGTTTTGTAATAGTCGCTTTTCATACCAAACACCAACGCTATTGCTTCTTCAAAAGCCGCACCGCCAAAAGATGCTTGCTTCAAAAGGTCGTTGTATACTTGCGATTGATAGTAGTCTGATTTCATTGTTTTGATGATGCCGACCACCGAAGTCATTTGTTCGCTAGTCAACTCATTCTTCATCAGCTTTTGTAAAGTACTGTGTTGGTAGTAATCTGATTTCATATTGCGTACAATTGCTAGATAGGCCGTCGATGTTTCTTCTTCAAGCAGGTAGGTTTTCATCACATCTGCAAGGAGCTCAGCGTTATAATAATCGCTCGTAAGGTATTGCCCACTTGCTTTGAGGATGTTGGTCATCTCGGTCGTGCTTATGCCCAATGTAAGTAGTGTGGAAAGGTATTTTTGACGAGCGTAATCGCCGTGTAGCTTCGGTAGCTCCTGAAGTACCCCCCTTGTGCCACTTTTCGCGTATAGCCGCTTGGTACGTGCTTCGGCATTGATACCCCGGCTAATCATCATATGAATCGCGTTTTGCAACAGCTTCTTGTCGTCTGCGTCGAGCATAGCCTTTTCTCTTTTGTTAACGCGATAGATCAATTTGCCATTATCACCTGGTGTAACTTGTAGCTTATTCAACTTTTGTTCGAAGTTTATAGCACCGTTTTTAGCTATCGAGACGATACGTTCATCGTCATCACTCATGCTTACTTCACCCTTTACGATTAATTTCGTTTTACCGTTGTCGTCACTGGCTTCCCACGTGATCGACTTATTGTTAACGGTTTGCGCCGCAGTGTAGGTACATGTCGCTAAAAAAAGAAATCCTACAGCTATTATATTTTTCATAGTTAGTTGGTTATGATATAATCAATAGATCACAATGCTTACGCCATATTTTTAAATATTTGGTAGTCAATGTTTTGTGTCAAAAAGGTGATTAACAAATGTCCGATATCGAACAGTTGGCGTTCGCCAGTGGACAGGTTACAGTTATGCCGACTATATACAGCTCGGCCATTATGTTCGGCTAGGCCGTTTGCTTCGATTTTTTGATTTGGGCATAAGCATGTACAAAAAGTCTTTTGATTACTGTAGGTTCAAGCTTTAGCGCTGTAGCGATTTCTTCAAAGGATAGCTGCAGCTCATAGCGCATTCGGAAAATCTCTGCTTGGGTATGATCAAATTGACCCTGAATAGCGATATGTTGGGTATGGCTTATTGCCGCAATTTTGGAATCACTTAAGAGAATTGTCTTAAGCAATGCGATTGAACGCTCCACTTTCAAACAGACTTCGTAGTCGGATATACCACCCAGATAATAGGCAATTCGCTCGTAATTAAAATTGTATTTTAAACAAAAGCCGATGATAAGTTGCTGCTCTTTTGGTAGGTGGGGCAGGAGTGCCTGCACTTTCTCCATATTATCGCTTTGCGACTGTTCTATGCAACTACTATCGATGATATTATCTTCATCCTGTTCATCACTGTGCATAAAATCGTTATAGTTTTCCAGATCGTCCAGACGTAGCAAACTTCGGTGAAATCTATTCTGCGTTTTGCGATAAAAAGATTTGATCGCTTCGCTTACTTGTTTGTGCAAGAAGGGCAGGGTATCATCAATTTGATCTAGTTTTTTTCGGAATATCCACAACCGCAAAAAAGCTTCTTGTACGATGCTTGCAGCCGCGCATTCATCATGTATGCTGCTTGCTGTCCGCTTCATCAAGGCAGGGAAGAATTGGTTATAAAAAAAGCGTAGCCCTTTCTCTTCGCCTTCGCGAAGCATATTGAAGTGGGCAGTAATGATTTGTCTTTGATGAACCTTATTTATCATGATAATTTAGAAAACGGATGTGATAGGATGACTTACTGAAGGATCGGATCTTATAGACTATGACGGTTTATACGGAGAATACTGCGGTTTTCTATGCTATAAGAGGTAGGCGACAACGGAGAGGCTGGCGTTTAGCTCGGTGCGCGGGATACGAAGTTGGAGTAGTTACACAATGTCATGTCAATTTTTTTGTTGGTTCATATCAAAAATAACACGCAGAACTCATATTAGCAAGTATTTATTAACTTAAATATTGGTAAAAATTTGCGCAAAAAAAGGGTTTTTCACGTTTGCTCATTAGGGGTTGCTTTGCCATGGCATCTACAGAAGGTATTTTGTCATGTGAAAAATAGGGTTTACAAGGAAGCTGTTTATTGGTAAGCTTGAATAGGAAATAGCCGTAGGCTCACATCCGTGATGTTGAACTGCCTAATTAGGCAAGCACTTTGTCAACAACATACTGCGCTGTCCTTCACTTATAGTTCACATAGTCGTTTCGGAATCATTTCCAAAAGAAAAATCTTCGATGTATTTTTATCCGGACTAATTGGATATATACAACCAATCGTATGAAAAGAATAAATGGTATTAAGTATGCCCCCAAACTTCCCGCCGCGATAGCATATCTGTTGCTTTTGGTCATCGTTATGCTTTTGTTTTTTGGTCGTAAGACGGCATCTTTGCGTCCTCAATTTATATTGGATCTATGGCCCGACTTCTATCTCCATGTATCTAATCTTTCGATCAGCTACCTGATGTTGTCTGGGGTAGGCTTTATTTGGATCCTAATGGGCATTCCGACAAGGTTTCTTGTTGTTTATAGCGTATTATTGATCTGCTGTAATTTTGTTTATGAGCTTTGGATTCCAATACTTAATACGCGAGACATCGTCGACGCATACTACGGCGTTTTCGGGACTGTTTTAGCATTTTGCTTTTTGCTGTTTACTAAGCGCTTCGGACTTGTCATTTTAAAAGGGGGGAAGTCCGAAGTATAAGTATGGACACGTGATCATTCGTCACGTAGATTTTTTATGGGATTAGTTCGATTTGCGCGTATAACAACGATGGTAATAAATAGGAATAGCACCATGGAAAGCGCTGCGACCGGTAGGAGAAACATCTTAAGATCCAATGGCGTCTTTAAGACATAATTCATCAGCCAACGATCCATCAGGTAATAAGAAATTGGGCAACTTATGCACAATGCAACGAAAAACAAGATGTAAAACTCTCTACTAAATAGCATAATGATGTTTCGCATGTTTGCACCAAGTACCTTTCGAATTCCCACTTCCTTCAAACGCAGATTTATGGAAAGCGAAGTAAGGCCAACAACGCCAAGCACGACGATTATAATGGAAATACCAGTTGCTGTCTGTGCAGCACGTTTAAGTTGCACCTCGCTGCTGTATATTTTTTGCAAGGTATCATCCATGAATGTATAGTTAAATGGCGCGTTGGGTAGAAGTTTATGCCAAGTGTGCTCGATCGCAGCAACCGCAGCAGATAAAGAACCGGCCTTTAGGCGGATGGATAAAAAGCGATATTGGCTGCTGGCTTTTACCGGAAACCAAACGACAGCGGGAGATGCTGCATGCATAGAATTGGCGTAGAAATTTTCCGTCACTCCAGCTACTGTTCCTGAAAACCTATCGTCAAAAAGACTGATCCGCTGGCCTATAGCGTCTTCGGGGTAAGCGTATCCCAAATCCAAGGCTGCTTTGCGATTAATCACTAATTTCGATGCCATACTAGGGTCGCCCGGCGCACCAAAAAATTGACCGGCGAGAACTGGTATTTGATAAGTAGCGGCATAAAAGGAATCAGATGTGATAAGCAGGGCATCGGTTTGTTTACTGTTGCCCGGATTTCGGATTATTTGAACGCCATCGCTAAAAGAACTCGGTACGCCATAGGAAAGGCTGACTTCTTCAACCTGCGGTAGTTGCTTGAGTTCTTGTTGTACCAATTCCATCTTGTTCAGACCCTTTTCTGTCCAGTCGCGAGGCACTTGTGCAGTGAGCAGGTAATTTTTGTTGTAGCCTAGGTTTCCGGCAATAAATACGTCGACCTGTTGGGTAATGATGACTGCGGAAATGAGGACAATAAGCGCGACGGCAAACTGGAGAAACAGCAAGGTGCGTCGGATCATACTTTTCCCTCCAAGATCGCTGAGTTGACTTTTTACAGCATTCGTGACGGCTGTAGTGGACAACTTTACGGCAGGATATATCCCGGCCGCGAATCCTAAAGCCAGTGTGCCGCTGGCAAAACTAATGTAAAATGAAAGCGGCAGTTCCGTTAGCGCGGGAAGGTGTTTCATCATAACGGCAGAGAAAACAGGCAATAGCAACGGATAGACCGCTAAAGCGAGCAGGGCTGCGATGGTGACGATCACGCAGTATTCGGTCATGAATTGTAAGATGAGACGACTTTTACTGCTTCCCATAATCTTGCGAACGCCAATTTCCTTTAGGCGGTTGAAGCTTTGGCTTATGCTGAGATTAATAAAGTTGATCGTGGCCATGAGGATCAGGAATAGTGCTATATAGCCTAAGATTGCAATGAATTTTCGGACTGCTCCTTTGTTATCATCAAGATAATACGTTGTTAATGGTTTTAGGTCGGGTTGCAGATTGGTGAAAACTTGTTCATTAGCATGCTGCTTCAACAAGTTTTGTATAGGAATTGTAAGTTGGTCGGGCGAAATGCCTTTTTGTAGTTCGAGAAATCCTACGATCCATAAGTTATTCCAACTATCTATATCTCTGCCGAAATACTTCTCACTGCTTATGGGTAAGAATATGCCGGTTTGCATGCTGGGCATCAGCTCCATCACGGAATTTTGGCCTACAGACTTTACGACCGCCGTTATTTGGAAATTTTGTATATCGCCGGCAAAATTACGCAGGCTTAGTTGTCGCCCTATGACATCGGTTTTACCGAAATATTTCAATGCTACTTCTTCTTTTATCACCACGTTAGTAGGAGATGAAAGAGCGGTATGTGCATCGCCAGCCAACAACTGAAAGCCAAACATTTTTAAAAGCGAGGGATCTCCGAGCGAGACATTTTCCTCGTACACCGCTGTACCATTCGAAACGATGCAGGTCAATCCATCTAATCGATAGTAATCGGCTACCAAACTTGGGTACTGCTCTTTCAACATTTTCGGAAGCGCTCCGACGGTCGTAAGCTCCATACCAATACCAGGCTGCTTGTACTTGCTCTGTAACATGTACTGCTGCTGTTTATGACGGACGTTGCTGTTGACTTGATAAGCCTGCCAAATATAGGCCGCAATTAAAAGCACAAATACCATGCTACCCACAAGTCCAGCAATGTTTAGTATGCTGTGTGCTTTGTTTCGGCGTATATTTCTCCAAGCTATTTTTAGAAAGATTAAAAAGTTGAAATTCAAAATTTAAAAAATAAAAAGTTAGACGTTAAAGTGAAAATGCGTCATCGTAAGGAAGTATGACGTGGCAATCTGCATTTTTACAAGCGTAAGATTGCCGCGTCGTCGTGCCTCCTCCTCGCAAAGACATTACTACTATTAATCCAAATATCTCACTACTCACTATTCATCCCGTAAACTATCCACTGGGTTGCTTGTTGCGGCGCGCAGCGTCTGCCAAGCGATCGTGGTCAGGGCTATGCCGATGGTGAGCAAACCTGCTGCCACGAACATCCACCATTGTATGTCGATACGGTAAGCGAAGCCCCGCAACCAGGCATTCATCATCCACCACGCTAATGGGCAGGCAAGGACAAAAGCCAACAGCATCAGCTTCATAAATTCTTTGGAAAGTAGCACTACAATTTGCATGACTGAAGAGCCTAACACCTTTCTAATACCGATTTCTTTGATTCTCTTATTAATCATTAACAATGCTAAAGCGAAGAGTCCGAGACAGGAAATGGCGATGGCAACAACGGCACCACTGACTACGATCTGCACAAAGCGCTGCTCGTCGCGATACATGTTTTGCGTATTTTCGTCCAAATATGAAGCCGCGATATTCGCTTTTGGATTTATCTTTTTCCAAATAGCCTCGAGCTTCGTCATACTCTCGCTCAGATTATCCGTTTTCACGCGTACAAAAAGATAAGAAACAGAAAAAATATTAGGGTTGATTGATAATGTGAGCGGCTCTACCTTACGGCGCAGATCTTGGAAATTGAAGTCATCAATAATACCGATCACCTGCGGATTTCCATCGATCTCTATCGTTTTTCCCAATACCTTGTCTGCACCGCCCAATTGCGCGGCCATTTGTGTATTGATGATGACGCTTGCCGTATCGCTGGGGTGGCTGCGGTCAAAATCACGGCCTTCCAGCAGTTTGATTCCCAGCGTTTCTAAATAATCGAAATCGATCCGCATAAAATTCGTGTAGACTTGCTTTCCTTCAAAATCAAAGCCCATGCGGCTAGTAGACATGCTGCCATCTCGCCCTCGACCAAGATTCATATCAGATGCGCTGACACTTTTCACCCATGGTTGAGCGGCTAACGCTACGCGCATCTGCTGTAGCGCATTTTCATGGTCTATTCCTTCGCCAATAGGGATGCTGATCACTTCCGTCTTATCGAAGCCCAATGGGCGGTCTGCTATGTAACGTAACTGAAAACTGATAATAATGGTGGCTAGAATCAGAACAATAGCAATGGAAAATTGCAGTACGGTCAAGCTATTGCGTAATCCGCTGCTTTTTATTGATGCTTTTCCTTTTAAGGTTTGTATAATATTTGCTTTTGCAATGCGCCATGCTGGATAGCCGCCGGATAGCAGGGTTAGGAGCAGTAGTGTTAGCGAAAAGAAAGCAAGGTTGACGGGCGACAGCAGTTGACTAATGGACAAGCTATAATTCATAATAGCATTGTACTGTGCTAATAACACCCAAGCTAACCCAATTCCAATGCATGTGGCTAATAAACACAATAAAAATGATTCTGTCCACAATTGCAACATGAGTTGTAACGTGGTTCCACCCAGTGTTTTTCGTGTTCCTATTTCTCGGTTTCTTGCGAAAGAATTGGCTAAAGATAGATTAATGAAGTTGGAACATGCGATAAAAAGAATCAAGCCGGCAATAATGAGCAATATCCACGGAAATATTGGAGCAGATCCTTGACCAATATCAAGATCATTGCGGTGATATTTCGCTAAAGGTAGCAGGTGAAGTGCTACGTAAGCACCGTTTTTATCTGTACCCCATCCATCACGCTTGCGCATGTCGCTCTCCTCTTTGTAATACAGGTCTACGAATGCTTTTGCTTTTTGAGTGAATGCCTCATCGTTTATCGCGCCCGATTTTAGTTTTACAAATATGTTATGGTCTTCATGGCTCCAATTGTCAATCGTCGCTTGATAATTCGGCTTGTGCTCAAAACGCAATAAGGTATTGAAGGTCAAACTTGAATTTTTTGGGTTTTTTGAAATGACAGCGGTAATATTTTTTGATTCCCATCGACCGTTTTGATATACCTCTACCTGCTTGCCAACAATGTTGCTCGAACCAAAAAGGTTGTCCGCCATGCTCTCATCAATGACGACGTTGTTCAGGTCGTTGAGTGCAGCCACGTTGCCATGTAGCATAGTAAAGCTGAAAATGGAAAGAAAGTCCGCATCGACGTATTTGTTACTTGCTTCCAGCTGCTTGTCTCCGTTTCGCAGGATGATGCCGCTGTTCATATATCGGCTTACATACTCCATTTCTGGGAATGAAGATTTTAAAAGTGGTGCCAGCGGCGTAGAAACCGTAGCGCTGCGTCTCACGCCGTTTTGCGGATGGCTTTCGGTGTAAATTAATCCTACTTGTTCGCGATTCTTGTGAAAATTATCAAACGAAAGCTCAAACATCGCGGTCAGGTAAAGTAGGGTGGATGCCGCAATAGCCACGGCCAATCCAAAGATATGAATGGCGCTCAATGCCTTGGTCTTTAACAAAGACCGAAAGGCAATTTTTATGTAGTTTTTAATCACGTTTTTAGTATTTAGATGATAGTATGCAGATTGCAGTGCTTAGATGGTAGATTACAGATGTTAGAGCGAAGGCGTCGATGCTCGTACTGTTCGTTTTTATTTTTCACTTCTTCCTTCTGACTTTTTACTTTTAAATTTTTACTTTCCATCATTCATCGCGTAAGCTATCCACAGGGTTTGCTAATGAGGCTCGGATGGCTTGTCCACTTACCGTAAAAATTGCAATAAATAAAGCGGCAGCGCCGGCCATGGCAAAAATCCACCATTGAATAGTGATGTGGTAGGCAAAATCATTCAACCACAGATTCATTGCCCACCAAGCGAGCGGAACGGCAATAAATATGGCCATAGTGACAAGACGCAAAAAATCGACGGAAAGTAGTTTAACGATACTAAAAGTCGATGCCCCTAATACTTTACGTATACCGATCTCTTTTGTACGTTGCTGTGCCGTGTAGGTTGCCAAGCCAAGAAGACCCAAGGAAGCTATAAACAAGGCCAACCCTGAAAACGCTGAAAACAGTCTTCTAAAGCGGTAGTCGGCTTCGTACTGCCGGTTGAAACTCTCATCAAGAAAACTGTATAGAAAAGGACGGTGAGGTGCCGCTTTTTTCCAAATATCTGCTAGTTCTGCAACCGTTTCAAGCGTTCCGGCATTCCGAATCTTAAGTGTGATAAACTTACTACTCAGCGGTTCTAGCCGTAACGTAAGTGGCTCTACTTTTTGGTGGAGCGATAGGTAGTTGAAATCTTTGACTACACCAATGACTTGCCCTTCACGTCCCCATTGCGCGAAACGTTTTCCAATGATTTTTTCGGGGTCCGAATATCCCCAAATTTTGGCGGCTGCTTCGTTGATGACTAAGGAGTGTATCGTATCAGCTGGAAAATCTCTCGAATAAGGTCGGCCGGCGGCCATTTGAACGCCGAAGTTGGAGATAAAATCAACGTCGACCTCAAAAATAGCCTGGTTAAGCACCTTCATCTCTCCGTCTGGCAATTCTACTTGTGTCCCAGCGTTAGGGAAGTAAGACCCGGGTATGCTTCGCGACGCGGAAACAGATAGTACGTCTTTTTGCTGCGCGAGGGTTTGCTTGATGGCTTCCAAATTCTGCAGCACTTGGTCATCATAATTGAAATCAACGACTAACATTTGTGTTTTCTCAAATCCGAGGTCGGTTTGCTGTAGGTGTCGTAGTTGTGAGAATACAATAAAAGTGCCCGCGATCAACGCGATAGAGAGTCCGAATTGGAAAACTACTAATCCTTTTCGTAACCAAGCGCCACCAGCGGCAGAGTGGGATGCACCTTTAAACACTTTGACGGGTTTGAAGTTTGCCAATACAAATGCGGGATAGCTGGCCGCCAGTAACGACGTTGTCAGTACGATGCCGATAAATAGACTGAAGGTTACTGGATTGAATAAACTTGCGAAGGTAAAGCGTTTACCAGCAAACAGCTCTACAAATGGTAATAGGCAAACTACCAGCGCTAGCGCCAACAGGCTTGCGAAAAATACCAACATCAGCGATTCGCTCATAAACTGCACGATCAGGTTTTTCCGATTGGCACCTACTACTTTTCTAACACCGACCTCCTTGGCTCTTTCCAATGATCGGGATGTCGCAAGATTCATAAAGTTGACGCAGGCAATGCATAAGATGAAAACGCCGATGATGGAAAAAATGTATATATTTTGCATGCTTCCTACAGGGCCCGGTTGCCGATCTGCTTTAGAATTTAGATAGGCACCCAGCAGTGGCTCAAAGTGAATGCTGTATTTACCTTCCTGCGAAGCTTGGTGCCGCGTTATGAAATCAGGAACCTGTGTTTCCAATTTTGTGATATCATAGTCTTCAGGTAGCAGGAGATAGGTGTAAAAATCTACATAGCCCCATTGGTCGAATACTTCGGACCATGACTGCCGAAAAGAACTCATGGAAAGCAACGCATCGAACGAAAAGTGGGAGTTGCTCGGTAGGTCATCGATCACAGCAGTGACCGTATATATTCCGGGTGCAGCGCGCCCGCCGGTCACGCCGCCTTCCAAGGTCTGTCCAATGGGATTGCTGTCGCCGAAGTATTTTTTTGCCATGGTTTCGGTCAATACAATCGAGTAGGGGGCCGTTAAAGCCGTTTGTGGATTGCCGGCAATAAATTTCCAACTGAAAACATCAAAAGCTGTGGAGTCCATGCAGAAAATACGCTCTTCCTGAAACGCTTTTTCGCCATGCTTGAGCAAAATGGAAATCTGACCAGAGAACTGTACGACCTTCTGCACTTCGGGAAAATCTGCTTTCAGCGCTGCACCGACTGGTGCATTTCCCCATATCTGGTGCGTTTCCATCCCATTTTTCTCTTTCCAATCGTGAACTACGCGATAGATACGATCTTTCTTCTCGTGGTAATGATCAAACGACAGCTCATCTTGAATGTATAAGACAATGAGTAGACAACAGGCCAAACCAATTGCCAAACCTAGGATATTGATGGAAGAATATCCCTTGTTTTTCAGAAGGTTTCGCCAGGCAATTTTTATGTAGTTTTTTAGCATGTTTTGGAAATTAAAAAGTAAAAATTAAAAAGTAAAAAAAAATCGAAAGTAAGGAGAGGATTATCGATATCCTACGGTAAATAACTTTCACTACCCGCTAACCCACTACTCATTACTCACTACTCATTATCACTCATCCCGCAAACTGTTTATCGGGTTGGCTCTGGCTGCTTTGAGCGCTTGATAACCGATGGTCAGCACGGCTATACCTGTTGAAAATAATCCTGCAACTAAAAACGACCACCACGGAATGCTAATCTTATCGTTGAAGTTTTGTAGCCACTCAGAGAATATCCACCAGGCGATCGGACTTGCGATGATTAATGAAAGAATGGTTAGTAGAAGAAAATGCGCAGATAGCAATTGCACAATGTTGTAAATACTGGAGCCGAGAACTTTGCGTACGCCAATCTCCTTTTTACGTTGCTCAGCAGTAAATGCCGCTAGTCCGAACAAGCCAATACAAGCAACTACTATCGTCAGGATCGAGGCCGTAGCAACGATATTATTTGTTCTGCTTTCAGCGGTATAAAAGCTCTTGATATGGTCATCTAAAAACTGATAGTCGAATGCAGCTTGCGGTATTTGTGTCTCAAATATGGACTGGATTTGCGCCACGTAATCTTCTTTCCTATTGGTGTCGTAACGCAGCAGTAAGTACCTGTAGCCCTCTGAAGGATTGTTCATGCGCGAGTATACGTAACCGCCGATGTTGCCTTTCAGGCTATTGAAATTGAAGTTACGCACAACACCGCTTATCACGGAATGGCGGCTCATTTCCGTGCTGACGTTTTTTCCAATAGCATCGTTTGGATCGGCGTAGCCCAGAAAAGATGAAACCACTTCGTTGATCAGCACATAGCAAGTCGTGTCGTTCGGGTTTAATTGCTGCGGTAAGTCGGTGCCCGCCAATAGGTGTAAACCTAAGGTCTGCACGACTGGGCCATTGGTGCTTGAATTTGACGTTGGCAAACCTGCTTGGGGGGAGCTGGGGTTGTATACATTTTTTCCACTCTCGCCATAGCCTGGAAAGGATTGTACGGTAGCCGTGCTCACCGTGCCAGCAAGGTCTTCGACAGCCTTTTTGATGCTCTGATATTTATCCGTAGATGGGATGGAGCGTATCGGGACAATCATGATGTTGCTGGGTTGGTAGCCTAAATCCTTGTTGGCAACGTGCTTCATTTGTAAGGAAATAACAATAACCCCGATAATTAAAATCGTGGAACAGGTAAATTGAAAAAGCACGAGTCCCTGACGGAAAATCGGCATTCCGCGCTTCGATGAGGTCATCTTTTTCATTAGTGATAGGGACGGTATTCGTGCCATCAATGTAGCGGGATAGCTACCCCCTAGCAGCGTTGTGACGAGCCATAAAGCCAAGCTCAAGCCCATATTTTCAGCACTGAAAAGCTGCGTTGCAGAAATATTGGAACCCACCAGATTATTAAAAACAGGGGCCATCGCCAAGGCTATCATCAAACCTGCGCCAATCGAAAAAAATGTGATTAGGCCTGTTTCCAGATAGAATCGTATTTTGATTTGATGAGGATGAGCGCCGAGGACTTTATTTATTCCTACTTCTTTTGCATGGCGTTGCGAACGCGCTGTGGCCAGGTTCATGTAATTTATGCAGGCAATTAATATAACAAGTGCAGCTAGGAGAATAACCATCTTCACACTGGCGATGTCTCCTGCAGCTCTGAGGATATTGTCTTTTAAGTCGGCAGAATAAAGATGCACTTTAGAAAGCGGCTGTAGAAAGAATTGGGTGTAGTATTGGTCGTCTTTCGGAACATATTTATCGATCAAGGCGGTGGCTTTCTGTTCTACATCTGCCGGTATCGCCTTGCCGTCCAGCAAGCAAAACGTTTGGTAACTGGCATTCGACCAGTATACATTCGTCCCCATCCAGGAGTCCATCATGTTTAGGAATATCGTAGCATCGAAGGAGCTATTTGTCGGGAAATCTTGAAAGACACCAGCTATGTTCACGGTATCCCGTTGATTGAGGACAATCGTTTGGTTGAGAGCTGGGCTGTCGCCGAAGAGCTTCTTCTTTTCACTTGCCGAGATTACGACACTTTTAGGTCGAGAAAAACTGCTTTGCCGGCTGCCTTCCAAAAATTCTACATCAAATATATCGAAGAAGGCAGAATCGGTAAGGAAGATTTTTTTTTCGATGTAGGTATCTTCTTTTGCCTGAATGGAGGCGAAGCCTGTAAAGTCGAGCTTCACTAAACGAGCAAAGGATTTTACCTCGGGGATATCAGTCAGCATGTTTGGTCCCACAGCATTAGGCAGGTTTGTCCACTTCTCAAAATTGTACTCCGCAGTCGCTTGCAGGTAAACGCGATAAATGCTCGATTCTTTAGCAAATTGCTTGTTGTAGCTCCATTCTTGTCGAGCGAAGGATAGCAATAAAATCGCTGCGGCCAAGCTTATGGCTAAGCCCAGTACGTTTAGCAAACTAAAGAAGCGATTTTTAACAATACTTCGCCAGGCTATTTTAATATAATTTAGTATCATGGTAGTTTTCGTTATTTAGATGTTTGATCTCTCGCATTCGTAATGCTTGGCTACTTATTCTTCATACTTAAAATATCGCTAAGGCCAAACATCAACATAAAACGATCAGCAACTAATCTGCCGAAACCAAAAACCGCTTAATTGACGAATAGAGGTGCATTTCTTAATTGATAGTCGTCCGCTATCGAACAGTAACTGTCCGTAATCGAACAGTTCATGCCTTGTTCATTGCGGATTTTTTTGCGCTATACAGCAATGTTCTTTACGCTTTCTAGTATTTAGATGGTAGTACTTAGATTATAGATCTTAGATTTTACTAATTATTTTCAAATCCTGTATTTATTACTTCTAGCTTTTAAATTTTGACTTTTTACTTTTCACTTCTAACTTTTCATCACTCATCCCGTAAACTATCTACAGGATTGGCTATGGCTGCTTTAATCGACTGATAACTCACGGTGATTACCGTAATCAGCAAAGCAGTAGCGCCGGCCACGAGGAATATTTCCGGGCCGATGCCGATGCGATACGTAAATTTTGTTAAGTAACTATCCATCATCCAAAAGGCGATGGGGAAAGCGATGATGCAAGCCAGCAGAATCAACAGTAAAAATTCAGCCGATAATAGCCTAGTTAGTGAAAATACGGAAGCTCCCAAAACTTTGCGGATGCCAATTTCTTTGATTCGACTTTCAGCCATGTAGGCCGATAGTCCGAATAGTCCAAGGCAGGAGATAAAAATGGTTAGCCCGGCAAACAAGCTGGCTAATTTTCCGGTTTTTTGCGACTCATCAAACTTTCGCGCATATTCCTCATCGATAAAGGTGTATTCGAAAGGATAATCTGGATTAAATGCTTTGAATATCTTCTCGGTTTTTGCCAAAGCTTCTCGGGTATTTAAATTTTTTGCGAATTTGATATGCGTAGTTTTCATCCAAGCATGCGCCCCTTCGATCACCAAAGGATTGACTGCTTCAAATGGAGATTCCTGTACAAAGTCTTTAATCACACCGATCACATGCCAATCCCGGCCGAGATCTTTAATAACTTTTCCTATTGGCTCGTCGAATCCCATTGCTTTCGCGGCCGATTCATTTAGTATTGCCGCCGATGAATCGGTGGGGTAGGTCGCCAAGTCAAAATCTCGTCCGGCTACCAATGTAAAGCCGGTGGTTTCCACAAGCTTATCGTCTGCTGTCGAGCGGTTGAAGACGGCGCTGTTGCCTTCTTCTTTTCCATCCCAATAAAAGCTGCCACTGTTGCTCCATCGCTGCGTTAGCGGCGACATGGTGCGTGTGATGCTGCTTGCAATACCCTGTTCTAAAAGTGCTTGCTTAATAAGCGTGAATTTGCTCGAAATCTGCCCTTGATCGTGCACATAGATCAATCGATCTTTGTCATAACCGCTTTCCCGATCTTGTCCATATTGAATTTGCTTTTTCATGACAAGCGTACTGATGATTAATACAACGGCGATGCTAAATTGGCTCACGACAAGCACCTTTCTGGCGCTGATCTTGGAAGTCCGTTGAAATAGCTTGCTTTTTAATACGTTAATTGGCTTAAAAGAAGACAGGAAGAAGGCCGGATAGCTGCCCGCAAGTATTCCTGTGGATAAAATAAATCCGATAAAGAATAACCAAAAGCGTACATCCAAAAATGCGATAGATAGTTTCCGATCCACGAGATTGCTATAATCCGTAACGCTGAGCTGTACGAAAATAAGTGCCAATACGCCGGCTATTGTCGCAATCAGGACCGATTCCGCCAGGAATTGCATGATGAGTGTTGATTTTCTTGCACCTACCACCTTTCTTACACCAACCTCGCGTGCCCGCTTGTCGCTCTGGGCAGTACTGAGGTTCATGAAATTGATACAGGCAATTAGCAAGATAAGGCCAGCGACAATGCTAAAAACGTTTACCGTATCTATTCTTCCACCTACCACTTTACCGTTCTCATATTTGCTGTACAGCCAATATTCCTTTAGTGGTTTCAACACATTTTCAGCGGTGTTAAACTCACTCTCTTTCTTCGAGAAGTCTTTGATTTTATGTCCGAGGGAAGCGATGTCCGTATGTGGATCAACTTCGATAAACGTAAAGACGGAGTTATTTCCCCAGCTTTCGTCCGACAATCCAATCTTTTCCATGTAGCGCCAAGGAAGAAAGAATTTGGTGTTTTTTAAAGAGCTGTTGCTTGGCATATCTTCTAGCACAGCGCCTACTGTAAAAACATCGGCACTGTCTACCTTGACCGATTTGCCTACGATATCCGTTGTTCCGAAAAGATTTTCGGCGAGCGTTGCGGTAAGCACAATTTCTGTGGGATTGCGCAAAGCCTGTTGTGCATTTCCTGATATCGCTTTCAAATCAAACATATCAAGAAAGCAGGTGTCAACGAAAAGCCCCGATCCGGGTGTAATTTTCTTCTCACCGACGGTAAATAGAAAGCCTTCGGCACTGTTCATTCTCGTCACATTTTTTATTTCTGGGAATTTGGATTTCAGTGCTGTCGCCAATGGTTTTGGTGTAGCAAACCAGACGGCAGTTTCGTCATTCCATTTATCTTTATTGCCCAGCAGGTATAATTGATCCGTCTTTTTATACATGCGGTCATAGGTAAGCTCACTATGAACCCAAAGGAGGATCAATATCGCTGCCGCCATACCTATCGCCAAGCCTAATATGTTGATGGCCGTAAAGCCCTTGTTTTTCAGAAGGCTTCTCCATGCTATTTTAAAAAAGTTCTGTATCATTTTCTGGTAGATTATAGATGATAGTACTTAGATGATAGTATTTAGATATTAGATGATGGTACTTAGATTATAGATGTTAGATTGTAGTACTTAGATATTAGATTTCATTAATTATTTTCAATTCCTGTCATTATTACTTTTCAATTTTAACTTTTGACTTCTCACTTTTGACTTTTTATCACTCATCCCGCAGGCTATCGACCGGATTGGCTATGGCTGCTTTAATTGACTGATAGCTTACTGTAGCGGCAGAAATTAGCAAAGCGCCAACACCGGCCAGTAGGAAAATATCCCAACCAATGTCTGTCCGGTAGGCGTAAGTCTTCAGGAAATTGTACATCGCCCAAAAGGCAATCGGAAAAGCGATCAAACAAGCCAACGCTACCAAGGATAGAAATTCATTGGATAGCAGTTTGGTTATCGAAAAGATGGAAGCTCCCAAAACTTTGCGAATGCCTATTTCCTTTGTTCGGTTTTCAGCCATGAAAGCTGCGAGACCGAAAAGACCCAAGCAGGAGATAAAAATGGTGAGTCCAGAAAACAACGTGGCTAGCTGTCCAATTTTTTGGGATTCCGCAAACTTGGTTGCATATTCATCGTCTATGAACTTGTATTCAAAAGGGTAGTCAGGATTAAACGCTTTAAAGATTTTTGCCGTTTTTTCTAATGCTTCTTTGGTGTTGAGGGCTGGATTAAATTTGATATGGAGCGTCTGCATGCCAAAGCCATTTGCACCTTCAAAAACTAAGGGCATCACGGGATCAAAAGGGGACTCTTGAATGAAATCTTTGATCACACCAATAATGTGGAATTTAGTACTTCCCCCATCGATTATATAACTTCCTATCGGATTTTTCAACCCCATTACTTTAATCGCAGATTCATTTAATATGGCTGCGTTTGAGTCTGTCGGAAATTTGCTAAGATCAAAATCACGACCCTCAACCAGCGTGAATCCTGCAGTTGCTACCAGTTTATCATCGGCGGTTTGTCTGTTAAACTGTATGCTGCTTTTCGGATCTTTACCCTCCCATTCAAAGCCATTCCATCCGCTCCAACGTTCGGTGAGGGGAGACATAGTACGGGTGACAGATGCCGCGATGTTTTGATCAATTAATGCTTGTTTGATCAAGTGTATATTTTTTTGAATGTCACCGTTTTCCGGAATATAGACCAGGTTATCCTTCTGGTATCCGCTTTCGCGGTCTTGCCCATATTGAATCTGTTTCCGGATAACCAGCGTACTGACGATTAGGATGATAGCGATAACAAATTGACAAACGACCAGCACCTTTCGCGCACTAAGCTTGCTCTGCGTTGAAAAGAATTTTCCTTTCAAAACTTTTATCGGGCGGAATGAGGAAAGGAAAAATGCCGGGTAACTTCCAGCTAATAAGCCCGTCAGTAGGATGAAGGTTCCGAACATAGACCAAAATTCCCAAGAGACAAGATTGATGTGAAGTGCTCTGCCAACGAGGTCGCTGAAGGAAGGCAGCGCAAGAAGAAGCAACAGAAGCGCAAAGGTCCCGGAGATGAATGTCAATAAAAAAGACTCCGTTAAAAATTGCGCGACGAGCGTTCGTTTTTGTGCACCAACAACCTTGCGGACGCCGACCTCTTTCGCGCGTCTCTCGGACTGTGCGGTGCTTAAGTTCATAAAATTGATGCAAGCGATCAACAAAATAAAACAGGCAATCACGATAAAGATACGTACCATCTCTATTCGGCCGCCTACTGCTTTACCATTTTCGAATTTGCTGTATAAATATTTCTCGGATAGCGGTTGGAGAAAGCTTTCGGAACGTAACTCTGGAGCATGACGTTGTAGAATTTTTTGAATCTTTTGCTGTACAGCAGCAAGATTGGCGTGTTCCGCCAACTCAACAAAAGCAAGTACCGAGCTATTGCCCCAATTTTTGTCGGCATATCCAAGCTTCTCCATACCTGTCCAAGGTAAAAGATACTCATAATTTGCAAATCGGCTATTGCTAGGCAAAAGTTTGAGCACGCCACTTACAGTGAGACTCTGGTTACGATCCATGGAAAGATTCTTACCCACGACATCGGTTGTGCCATAGAGTTTCTTTGCAAGCTCTTCCGATAAAACAATAGTGGACGGATCTTTCAGTACCTCGTTTGGATTGCCGGATAGCAGGGGTAATCCAAACATCTCCAGAAATGAAGAATCGACAAACGCACCTTCGCCAGTAGTCAGTTTCTGTTCGTCGGTAGTAAACAAAATACCGTTGTTACCGGATACGCGCGTCGTATTTTCGACCTCTGGAAATTCATTTTTTATGACCGGAGCTAAAGGCTTCGGCGTGGAGAAAAATACTGAAATTTCATTATCCAAAGGTTCGCGGGTACCCACCGCGTACAATCTATCCGTCTTGAAATAGAACCGGTCGAAACTTACCTCGCTGCTAACCCAAAGAAAAATAAGCATAGCTGCCGCCATACCAATCGCCAAACCCGATATATTTAGGGCTGTAAACCCTTTGTTTTTCAGAAGGCTTCTCCATGCTATTTTAAAAAAGTTCTGTATCATTTTCTAGTAGATTATAGATGATAGTACTTAGATGATAGTATTTAGATATTAGATGATAGTACTTAGATTATAGACTATAGTACTTAGACATTAGATCTTAGATTTCACTAATTATTTTCAATTCCTGTCATTATTACTTTTAACTTTTTACTTCTCACTTTTGAATTTTGAATTTTTACTTTGCATCACTCATCCCGCAGGCTATTTACCGGATTGGCTTTTGCTGCCCGTATGGCCTGATAACTAATGGTCATTAAAGCGACCATGATGGATAAAAATCCAGCAAGGGCAAACATCCACCATTTGATATCAATACGATAGGCAAAATCTTCTAACCACTTGCTCATCGCCCACCAGGTCAGGGGTGTGCCGATGACGACGGCAATCAGCACTAACCGCACAAAATCCTTCGAAATCATCACGAGAATACCAGAAATGGAGGCTCCCAGTACCTTGCGAATGCCGATCTCTTTCACACGTTGTTCTACGATAAATGTCGTCAGACCAAACAAACCTAGGCACGCGATAAAAACAGCCAAGATCGAAAAGGATATGGCTAATTTCCCTACCCGTTGCTCAACCTTATACATGGCGTCAAAAGACTCATCCAGAAAATGATAGCTGAAGGGCAAGGCGGGCGAACGTGCTTTCCACTCCTGCTCAACGTTACCAATAAACTGCTTTAGGTCTGTTGAAGATACACGAAAAGCCGCAGCAGACCTGTTATTTCCCAAACGCATCACCAGGGGGCCTACATGCTGCCGCAACGATTCAAAGTGAAAGTTTTTGACGACCCCCACTACGGTATACGCCATACTTTCACCATCACCATAAGGCATATAAATTTTCTGGCCTACCGGATTTGCATAGCCCAACACTTTTGCAGCGGATTCGTTGATGAGCATACCGGTTGAATCGCTCCCGTATTGCCGGGAAAAATTTCTTCCTTGCGATATCTCCATCCCTAACGTAGGAATGTAGTCATAATCAATATCCCATCGTTGCGCATTGAACGAATTCGATTCATTCATCACCGGATCTTTCGAAAATGCATTATCGTTTCTGTCGGAATTAGCAACAGGTAGGAACCTCGCAAAACTGGATGATTGTACATCTGGCAACTGCGATATGCTATGCCTAAAAGATTCTGCATTTGCGCCCAACGCCTGTGTCCCTTTTACGATAAGCACGTGATCTTTATCAAACCCAATTTTCTTATGCTGAATGAAATTAAGTTGTTGATAGATAATCATCGTGCCAGCGGCCAATGCTACAGAAGTTAAAAATTGAAAAACCACCAGACCACTCCGAAATTTGCTGCGTCGAAAACCGCCGTCTATCTTGCCCTTTAATACGGAAATCGGCTTAAACCGTGATAGAACTAATGCTGGATAAATCCCTGCCAATCCTCCTACGACGAGCGTGAACAGCAAAAGCAGCAATAAGAAAGCTGGGCTAAATAAGTCAGCAAATGCCAACTCCTTACCTGCAATCGTATTGAAATAATGGAGAAAGAGAGCCGATAAACCAATGGCGAGTAAAAATGCCATCCAAACCATCAACATCGACTCCGTTAGAAACTGCGTGATCAACCATTTTTTCTTCGATCCCAATACTTTACGCACGCCCACCTCTTTGGCCCTTGCTGCAGACCGTGCAGTAGAAAGGTTCATAAAGTTGACACAGGCCAACAGTAACACGAAAATAGCTATGCATGAAAATATCCGAACATATTGTACATCGCCATTGACACCCAATTCTGGGTAACGATCCGAATGTAAGTGAATATCTTTTAGCGGCATTAAGGTGTATTGAATCTTGTTCCCGGAACGTTGGAAATCTTCCATCGAGTTGATGTCCATCAATTGACGGGCTTGCGGCAAGATGTGCTTCTGTATGATCTGCTCAAAATTACGATCGAAGCTGCGCACATCGGCACCATCTGCTAGGAGCACATAGGTGTGAAAATTATGACTTAAAAAGCTATTCCACGGATAATCAACCTGGTGCATCGAGAAGATAAAATCGAACTGGAAATGAGAGGTGCGGGGCATATCCTCGAATACGGCCGTGATTTTATAAGGAGCTTCCTTCGCGTTATTGGTTTCAATAGATTTACCAATAACATCTGCCGTTCCAAAGTAACGTTTTGCTGCTGACTCACTAATCACCACGGTGTTTGGTTTGTTTAATCCATGCGCGGTCTCACCTGCAACCAACGGAATCGTAAAAACATCAAACAAGGTCGAATCAGCATACGCTATCTTTGCTTCATGGATAAATTGATCACCTCTTTTGAGCAGTCGGCCTCCGCTCGAATTGTAAAATCTGACGAATGCTTCGACTTCTGGATACTCGGCTTTCAGTGTTGCTCCCATGGGATCACTCGAGGTGGCTAGATGAAGGTCTGTTCCACCTATCGTCAAATCGCTGTTGATCCGATATATCCGATCCGATTTTTTATGATGCTGATCGTAGCGCAACTCATCGGTGACATACAATGCGATCAAAATAAAAGACGCCAGACTAATCGCTAAGCCGACAATGTTAATAACAGAAAAGGTTTTGTTCATTAACAGATTGCGCCACGCTATTTTTATATAGTTTTTTAACATTTGATAGTATTTAGATGACAGTACTTAGATTATAGATGATAGTACTTAGATTATAGATGACAGTAATAATATTTTAGATTTCGACTATCATTTCCAACTCCAGTCTTTTTTACTTTTAACTTTTTAATTTTTACGTTTTAATTTTCATCATTCATCTCGTAAGCTATTTACTGGATTGGCATGAGCAGCGAATAGCGTCCGAGTAAGTAATACGCCTGTCGCTACGCCTATCAACCCTAAAGTGGAAGCTGCAAAAATCCACCAACTTATGTCGGTTCGATATGCAAAGTCCTGAAGCCATTTGTTTACGAGAAACCAGGCTATTGGAAATGCAATTACGCAGGCTATGGTAACCAACACGAGTACATTTTTCAACAAGAGAAAGACGATCTGTGCTATCGTAGCTCCAAGTACTTTACGAATTCCAATTTCTTTAGCCCGTTGGTTTGCCGTGAATATTGCCAATCCAAAAAGGCCTAATCCAGCGATAACAACGGATAAGGCCACCGCCCACCGCAGAAGTTGGGATAGCTGCTCTTCTTTAAAATAGAAGCCCGCGATAGTTTCGTCTAGAAATTTATATTCAAAACTATCATCTGGAAATAGTACTGTATATTCCTTCGCAATTTTGTCGATGGCTGCTTTCCAGTTTTCCGGGTGATGTTGATCCAAAGCAACGTGCATTACATAACCTTTATCATCTCCCCAATAGATTAGCGGACGAATTTCATAATGTGCAGAAGCGACGTCGAAATCTTTCATCACCCCCACAACCGTTAACTCACCTCCGTTTAGTGACAGGCCAATAGCATCCTCCGCGGATTTTAGATTTAATAAGCCTAGCGCTTTTTCGTTGATCAATGCCTCGCTCGTAGTATCAAGCAACCTAATATTACGGCCGGCCACCAATGGGATGTTGTAAACAGCGAGGTAATTTTCATCCCCTGTTCTAGAATCCAGTGTAAGTATCTTACTCGCGGTATCGCCAGCCGTCGTTATCGTGGTATTCATCCAGCCCGCGAATGCAGGCGATTGATTTCCGAAACTGAGCGCCTTAATTTCGGGGATCGCTTCAAGCTTGGTTTTTAATAATTTTCCTTTGTCACTGTTGTTCATCAAGCCTGGGATATAAAAATTAATGATCGCATCTTTTCTAAAACCCATGTCCTTATTTGTCGCGAATTGGATTTGTTTGCTAACAACCAACACAGCAACCAGAAATACCTGAGCCAACACAAATTGGAAAACTGTCAATGTTTTGCGGATGCTACTGCTTCTGGAAAGGTTGCTATTTTTTGATAGTTGATTTTTTAAAGCCAATACCGGAGCATAGCCTGTAAGCACCCAAGCCGGATAGAAGCCAGCAAGGAAAGTGACAAGGATCAACTGAACGAAAAGAAACAAGCCGATACTCATAGTTGGTATATTTCGCCAAGTAAGTCCTTTTGGAATAAAACCGTCAAAGGCTTGCAGCAATAGCGGGAGAAGGAGTATGGATAGGAGCGTGGCTACAAAAGCCACGACAAATGTTTCCGTGAGAAACTGCCATACCAGTTTTCGTTTAGAGCTGCCTAAGGTCTTGCGGATTCCGATCTCTTTTGCACGCTCAATAGATTGCGCGGTGGATAGATTTACAAAGTTGATAATCCCGAGCGATAAAAGGAAAAGTGCCAGTATCAGTAGGTTACGTAACGTTTCTGGTTTTATCGCTGAATAGTTAAACTCCGTATTAAAATGTACATCCGCTATAGGCTGTAGCTTAAATTTATCTTTCCAACCATCGATATCGATTTTTTTATTATTGGATACAAAGGCTAGAATATCTGCTTCCAATTGAGCAGGCGAAGTGCCTGCTTTAAGCTTGACTAAGCACTGATTGGCATCCGAGTAGTTGCTCCATCCATCCCAACCAAAGCTTTGTTTTAAGCTGTGATACTGTGGGATAGTGGCGACAGCAATAAAACTTGAAAATTTAAAATCGGAGCTATAGGCCATTTCCTCTACTACCCCGCCTATTTCTAGGACAATGGAGTCGCCAAAAATAAAAGTCTTGCCCAATACCTCCGCTGCCGAGCTCTTCGGAAAGTAGCGCAATAGGTCTTTATCAGTTAGAATCGCCATATTCTGCTGTTCCAGCGATGCTGCCGATCCCGAAAGCCATACATGCGGATAGAAGTCAAAATACTGCTTATTGGTAAATACAAAGTCGTTTTCTTTGTTGAATACCCTCGGCTCGCCGCTCGCCGCATCGGAAACTTTGATTTTAGCATTTCTATTTTTAAATACAGGCACCACCGATTCGATACCCGTCAAATCCGTTTCCAAGGTGCGTACCAATGGAACCAAAGTACCCGCATTTTTAAAATCACCATCACTAACTAATCGATATACGCGATCCCGATCCGATACGTTCTTATCAAAGCTGAAATCATATTGGATCAGCAGGAAGATAACCAATGTTGCGCTGATACCAATTGCTAAACTTAGGATATTTATACCCGTAATCACCTTGTTTTTCAAGATGTAACGAACCGCTGTTTTTAAAAAATTCCTTAGCATGATAAAGTATTTAGATATAGATAATAGTACTTAGATTATAGATGTTAGATCGAAGACTTTTCAATTTTGATTTTTTAACCGAGCGTAGCGAGCTCATCGAAGATAATTTTTACTTCTCACTTTTAACTTTGCATCACTCATCTCGCAGACTGCTGACCGGATTCATGCGGGCTGTTCGTATGGCATGGTAGCAAATTGTTCCCATAGCGATCAACAGACTCATGCCACCCGTCAGCACAAAAACCCACCACTTTACTTCGGTTCTGTAGCTAAAATCTTGTAACCAAACATGCATGGCCCACCAAGCTATCGGCGTGGCAATAAGCAGCGCTAACAACACCAATTTCAGGAAGCCGAACGACAGCAATTGGATAATGCCGGCAACACTTGCTCCCAACACCTTGCGCACGCCGATCTCTTTTGTACGTTGTGCTGTAGTGTAGGCGGCCAAGCCGAATAACCCCAAACACGCGATAAAAATCGTGATGATGGCAAAGGCTGTAAAAATCTGCTGTGTACGCTGTACATCGTTATATAGCGCTGCAAAACCTTCGTCTAGAAAGCTGTATTGAATTTTTTGCTGTGGCGAAAACTTATCCCAAACCTTGGTGATGTGATCTATTGTCCGCGCGGGATCCGTAGTCTTGATCTTGATCGATATGAGGGAGTTGCTTCCACCGATTGCCAAGCACAACGGATCTAAGCCTTCTTCTCGCAACGAACCAAAAATAAAGTCTTCCACAACCCCGATAATGGTATAGGTATTTCCATTTGTGATGTGTGCGCCGATCGGATCCTTTATACCCAGTTCCTGAACCATCTTTTGGTTAACGATCACCGCCGCTGAATCAGAAGCTATGGCCATATTAAAGTTTCTGCCAGCAATCAAATTTAGCCCAAAAGTGGCGATGTAATCTTTATCCACCACCCAAAATTGACCTCCTTTGCCAGCTTCCTCTTGTTGTTTTCCTTCAAGGTTGAAACTATTGCCGTTTCGTTTGGAACCGTCAATATTGACAGGAATGTAATCACTAATCGCTACGCTTTGTACAGCAGGAATGTTGTTGAGCTCATCTTTAAACGTTTTCGCCTGATTGCCTAACGTTGTTGTTCCGTGCAACACCAATACTTGGTCTTTATTAAAACCCACATCTTTATTTAGAATAAAATTCAGTTGTTGATTGATAATAAGCGTGCCGATGATAAGCATGATCGAGGTCGCAAATTGGAACACCACTAATCCATTTCGAAAAAGTGAACTTCCACTTGTTGGAGAAACCTTGCCCTTCAATACAGCGATAGGTTTGAATCCCGATAGAAACAGTGCCGGATAGATGCCTGATAGCAGCCCTAACGCGGTTGTGGCAAGCAGCGTCGAAGGGATAAAGTACCAACTGTTCCACGGAATATGGAGATTCTTGTCCGCTAGATTATTAAAGATGGGCAGCAGCAAGAAGCTGATCGCGATGCCTAGCAAAACCGAAATAACGCTATATAATAGCGACTCGGTAATAAACTGGCTGATTAACGCCTTTCTACTGGAACCTATGGTCTTTCTCACACCGACTTCCTTCGCTCTCGTGCTGGCATTAGCAGTCGACAGGTTGATAAAATTGATAGCCGCAATGATCAAGATAAAACTTGCTATGCCGGCAAAGATCCAGACGACTTTGATGTCGCCTCGCTTTTGGGTTTCTATCTTGTAATCTTGTATGTCTGTAGAATGAAGATGTATATTCTCGAGAGGCTGTAATACAAATTTCGCCGAATGGAGAATGGGGTTTACCTGCATACCAGCCTGTAACATAGCCGGGATATAATGATCGTTGACGTAAGATTTTGTTAGCTGTTCTGCTAATAACGCTGTATTTGTCTCTTTTTTTACTTTGATATACGTGCTATAATTGCTCGCTACCCAATTTTGCTGTTCGCCAGGATAAAAGTCTATGCCCGATAGTGTCATAAAGAAATCAAAGCCGTACAGGTGCGAATTGCTGGGTACATCTTCGATAACGGCATGAATTGTATACGGCTTGTCTTCATCGTTGTTTAGGTAAATGATCTTTCCAATCGGATCACCTTTGAAATATTTTTCAGCCTTGCTTTTTGTAATCACGATACTATTGGGCTCGTCGAGTGCATGGGTTAACGAACCGAATACAGTTTGCAAGGGCAGCATATCCAAGAGCGACTGATCCACATAAGTAAAGCCATTGTCGGAGAAATTCTCTGGATTTTCGTTGGTGGATAGTTGGTTGGTTCCCGCACCAAAAAGCGGGTTGGAAAGCATTCGGCCCATCGCTTCTATTGCAGGAAACTCCTCCTTGAAAGTAGGCCCGGCAGGGGCGGGTAGGGAAATGCCTTTCCGCACAACGTTATCCTGCTTCGCAACGCCAACCAACCGGAATATCTGATCCGCCTCTGGATAAAATTTGTCATAGCTTAGTTCATGCTGCACAAAGAGGGCAATAAGCAAGGAGACCGCAATGCCGAATGCGAACCCGCCGATTTTAATGATAGAGAAAAGCTTCTGATTGCGAAGGTTTCTCCAGGCTATTTTAATGTCGTTTTTGATCATGATCAAAAAAAGTAAAAATTCAAAATTATCTTCGATGAGCTCGCTACGCTCGGTTAAAAAGTAAAAAACTTCTGTAGTGACGCTAACTGAGAAAGTGACTTTTCACTACTCACTACTCACTACTCACTACTCACTACTCACAATCACTCGTCTCGTAAACTATCTACAGGTTTAACTACTGCAGCTTTGATAGCTTGATAGCCAACTGTCATTAAAGCAATGCCAATGGCTAATAAACCGGCTACGATAAAAATCCACCATTGAATTTCTATTCGGTATGCAAAATTATCTAACCAATTGTGCATTGCCCACCAAACAAGCGGTGTAGCAATTACGATCGCGGTAATCACGAGCACAACAAAATCCTTAGAGAGCATAGCTACTATTCTGCTGATCGAGGCGCCTAAAACTTTTCGTATACCTATTTCTTTTGTACGTTGAAAGGCGGTGAGTGTGGCAAGCCCAAAAAGCCCGAAACAGCTTATTAAAATCGTTATGCCAGTCGCTAAATCAATTAGTTTGGCAGCGCGATATTCTTTTTCGTAAATATTTTTGATTTTTTCCTCATTAAATTTGAATTCAAATGGCGCATTTGGATAAAGCGACTTCCATTCCTTTTCCATGATGGCAATGGCTTTTGGCCATTGTTTTCGCTCGGTGGGTAATTTGATATGAAAGAATTGTAGTTGGCTCGAGATGTTTGAAGAACCTAAAATCAACGGTCCTACTTTTTGATGCAGTGAACTTTGGTTAAAATCTTTAAACACACCCACTATAGGATAAGTAGCATTGTCCGATCTAACGAGTTGTTTGCCGATTGCTTCCCGAGGATGCTTTATGCCCAAGGACTTTAACGCAGATTCGTTAATGAGCACCTCACGCATCGTATCTGTAAAATGAATATTCTTGCCCGCCAGCAATTGTATTTGGTAAAGATCTATGTAATCTTCGTCTATATATTTGCGCGGCGAATTAAGCTGAATACGTCCGGTATCAGCTGTGAAATAGTATATGCTTCCCCAGTACATCTTGTTGAGAGGCTCGTGGCCTAGGGAAATACCTTCGATCTCCGGATGTTTTTTTAGGGCCTCTTTGTACAATAATGGGCTTACTTCGCTATTCTGGTAAGACTTGTAAGGCATCCTGATGTTGACAACAGCGTTATATTTAAATCCCAGGTCGGTATGTAATATAAAGTCCAGCTGCTGACTCATTACCAACGCACTAACGATAAAAAACTGGGCAATAATAAATTGAAAAACTATCAATGACTTCCGTAGTGTTAATCGGGTTCCACGAATTTTTGTTTCGACCTTACCTTTTAAGGTCTCAATAGAACGTAGTTTGTTAATGAGATACGCAGGGTATAGGCTGGATACTATGGATATGAGAATCAGGAGACCTATTAGAAATAAGGCTAGTAATACGGTGTTGTCATAATCAGCTATCCCCACCGGAATGAATTCTGGGAAAATAAATTTGAAAAGGGAAACGATTGGAAAGGATAGAAGTAATGCAAAGGCACTAACGCACAACGTTTCCATTAAAAAACTTACCGTAATATGTATAGGGCGTACGCCCAAGGTTTTACGTATGCCAATTTCTTTGGCGCGTTGTGGGATTTGTGCCGTGCTCAGGTTGATGTAGTTAATGCAAGCCAGTAAAAGCAGAAAGGATCCAATGGCGATTAAACCGTACATGACCTTCTTATCGGATGCAATGCCTTCTGTATCGTATGCTGCATCGAAGTGTTTTGTGCGCAACGCAAAAGTCTCAAATTTAGAAGCTGAATCAAACGAAGCATGATCTTTCGCCGCTACCTGGTTATATTGCTTTTGAGCAGCCTGTAGGAGTGCTCTTACCGATGCCTCATTTTTCGATTTTATATATAAAACATGGTTAGAATTGAAACTATGCCAATCGTGATTAGACCATTCTTTCTCGGGTATCGGTATGAAAATAGACGATTGAAAGCTACTCGGGAATGCTAGCATCTTAACAACGCCAGTGATCTGGAATTCTGTACTATCGGCGCGGATCGTTTTACCGACTAATTCGGAAGGCTTCATGTTTGGGAAATAGAGGGCCGCTCGATCCTCACGAAGCACTATACTGTGCGGGGCTGCGAGTGCGGTTTCCGGATTTCCTGCTAGCCATTCATAGGGAAGCATCTTAAAATAGCTGCTTTTGGTTCCTGCAATGGGATGTTCTTCATAAACGTCGGGCTCAGTTCCGTCAGCTTTCGAAATAAATAACCTTTCAAAATGTTGGTTGTACACGGGTACAATCAGCGCATCGGGCAATGCTTGGTCAGTCATTATTGGTGCCATGCCTAACGGAATACCGGCAAAACCTTTCGAAGGATTAGGCACATCATCTACACAAACGACTTGCCGGATATCATCAACCTCAGGAATGTGTTGGTCAAAACTAAACTCATAGTGTACAACCCTAAACACAATCCAACAGGCGCTGATACCAATGGCCAAACCGAAGATATTTAGAGCTGTGAACAAGCGATTCCGCCATAACTGTCTAACTGTAATTTTAAGATTTAACATAATTTCAATCTAACTTGGTTTTTTAATTGTTCGTGCGTGCAAGCTTTATGTCCTTACCTTTCCCTACAGATTACTATCGGGCTTCTATATTCTCCGTTTCCATAATTACCTGCCCATCCAGCATACGGATAACGCGATCAGAAAACTTCGCATCATGCTCGCTGTGCGTCACCATCACGATGGTCGTGCCGGCTTCATTCAGTTCCGTTAGCAATTGCATTACTTCGTTACCGTTGCTCGAGTCAAGGTTACCCGTAGGTTCATCGGCTAAGATCAGCTTCGGATTGTTGACTACGGCACGCGCTACCGCGACACGCTGCTGCTGACCGCCCGATAGCTGCTGTGGAAAGTGGTTTCGGCGGTGCATGATCTGCACTTTTTCCAAAACTTCCTCTACACGTCGTTTGCGTTCTGCCGCCGGAACATTCGTGTAGACCAAAGGAAGTTCCACGTTTTCAAAAACGGTAAGCTCGTCAATCAGATTGAAACTTTGGAATACAAAGCCAATGTTGTGCTTGCGCAGATCGGAACGCTTTCCTTCTTTAAATTTTGCTACTTCAATGCTGTTGAATAGGTAGCTGCCTTCATCAAGATCATCCAGTAAACCAACGATATTTAACAAGGTAGATTTACCACAGCCCGAAGGACCCATTACCGCAACAAATTCGCCTTCCTTTACGTGGATGTTGACATTGTTCAAGGCTACGGTTTCCACTTCTTCGGTGCGGTAGTATTTTTGGAGGTTTGTTATTTTGATCATGTTATTTAGTTAATTATCTGATATTCAATTCCTGTATTTTATCGTAGGTTTCATAGCTCGACACAATGACCTTGTCGCCTGGCTGCAAGCCACTTACTACTTCATAATATTCCGGATTTTGCCTGCCCAATTGCATATCCACCCGATAGGCTGTATTGCCATTTTTATCCAGCTTAAAGATCCAATTTCCGCCGGTTTGCTGGTAAAAGCCACCCTTGGCAAGCAGTAGCGCCTTCGTTTCATCACTTAGCGCAAGACGAATCTGTAGCGTCTGTCCGCGACGTATGCCTTTTGGTACTTCGCCGGTGAACTCCATGTCAACCTGAAAGCGACCATTGGTAACTTGCGTATATACCTTTTTAATTTTCAGCTGGTAATTCTTACCACTGATTGTAAATTCGCCAACCTGTTCGGTAAAGATTCTGCTTATGTAATGCTCATCGATTTCTGCGCGAACTTTAAATCCTGTCAACACGTCGATTTGCCCCAGACGTTCTCCCGGATTTTTGTTCTGGCCAATTTCAGCATCGAAAGACGTGAGCTGACCGTCTACCGGAGCGCGTACAATCAGATCTCCAACCTTTTGTTGCATCAGTTCCAGAGCACCTTGCGTGCGTTTGTAAGTCTCCCGATCTTGATAGGCTTTTTGGCTCGAAGAAATAGAATCCTGCCGCAAGATTTGTTTCGTCAGGCTTACCCGTTCTTTTTGGTAATTGTATTCATTCAACGACTTTTGGTACTCTTGGCTCCCAATAGCCTTTTCATTGTACAATTTCTGGTTCAGTTTGTAAATGCGCTCCGCTTCCCGATAGGCTTGTTCCACATCAGCCATTTGATTTCGGTTGTTGATCGATACCTGCTCGGCGTTGGTACGGGCAATTTGCGTTTGCGTAAGTAAGTTCAATACTTGTGTCTCTTGTTGAACCAGGCTCAGTTCCTGATCTGTATTTGAAAGGCGCATAATCGCGTCGCCTTTTCTTAATACCGCGCCGTCTTCTACATATTTTTCTTCTACACGGCCACCAACTGACGCATCTAAATAAATGCTACTGATGGGGAGTACAGTTCCATTGATCGGGATAAACTCTTGAAATGTTCCTTCTTTTATTTCCACAATACTGATGCGGTCTGCTTCAACATTGAGCTTGCTATTCCCACTAGTGAAGTAGTAACTCGCACCTATTAAACCCACAATACCCAATACACCCGTCAGGGTTAAGATACGTTTCGTATTCCATCGCTTCTGTTCTATCGGTCTATCCATTAAAAATTAAGGTCAAAATGTATAAAATTGCGTGTTTCTAAAAGCACGCTCATAATCATCCTATAAAGATGTGCCAGTTTTTTAACTAACTGTATTTTAGTTGTTTACTGTCATGCTGGTTGTGTATGTGTTCGTAATCGGACAGGTGGTTGTTCGGTCGTGGACAGATGATTCACCAGCTGTTTGGTATACGGCAACGCGGTAAATGGGCTATTTGACGAATTATAGACAGGCCTTTTATAGTTATCTGGCTATTTTTTGCAAACCGTATGGCATATGTTCATCTCGCTATCAATAGGATCGGGGTTTTTCTTACGGAATTAGATGGGTACGAGTGGAGCTATCGAACATATGTCCAAGCGCGTACACCCGTTGTTCGTAATCGAACAGTCGTACCTTAGCTCAGTTTGCATGATGTTGTTTATGAATAGTTTACGTTTTTGGCACGCCCTGTGTTGATCGCTGGAAAAGGTTTTGATGAAAAATAATTTACGATATATCGTTTTATCATTGATTTGTGTTGTGCATTATGCTGCAATGGGACAATCTGAAGACAGGATGTCTTTGGCTTCATGCGTATCGCTTGCCATAAAGAACAACCCGAATCTAAAGCGCTCGGAATTGGAACTGTCTCGCAATGAGGTGAATTACAGGCAGGCTCGGTACAATCGTTTACCAACGTTAAACGGTAATGTAAGTCATAGCTACAGCGAGGGGCGGAGCATCAACAGTACAACAAACCAATTTGTGGATAACAATCTCTTTATCGGCGGACAGTCCCTGTCGTTAACGATGCCTGTATTCAATGGCTTTCGAGTGCTGCATGATATCCGGAGTAAAGCCAGCGCGCGGGAGGCTGGAAAATTTGAATTTGAGAGTGCCATTAATGAGTTGCGGCTGGATGTCATTGAAGCGTATATCTTGGTGCTGACATCTCGTGATATGTTGCAGCAGGCAGAAAACCAGCTAGCGGTAACAGAGGAAAGCCTGCATAGAGCCGGCGTTATGCAGCGCGAGGGCGCTATCAATCCAGGTGATTTTTACGATCTGGAGGGACAGGCGGCTACAGAACGAAATATTGTCGAAACGACAAAGCAAGATTTATACACGTATGAGGCGCGGCTAGCCGGATTAATGTATATACCTCGGGATGAGCTATCGGAACTTGATCCTTTACCAATGCCCTCTGAAGCAACATCGCTGTCCAATGCTGCTCTCTATGAGCAGGCCCTTCTCGTGCTTCCAGATTTCAAAGGTTTTAACAAGCGAATCGACGAAGCGGAGCACAATGTCAAGGTTGCTAAATCAGCGTTTTATCCTTCGCTGCTATTCAGTGCCAATATTCAAGCACCCTACTCCAGTGTGGATGCTCTAGGCTATAACTATTGGCAACAGATTCGGAACTACCCATCAAAAGGTGTTTCGCTGACGCTTCAAATTCCCATTTTTAACCAAATGATCGTACGCAGCCAAGTAAAGCTGGCAAAAATAAATCTGCAGCAAGCGCAATGGGATAAAAAAGTGCGGGAAAATTTCGTTCGTGAGGAGACCGCAAAAACCGTTTTCAATCTTTCGACGCTGAAACAGAACGTCGGAAATTTAAAACAGCAGGAGCGCAGCTATGAGGAAGCCTTTCGCATTGCCCAAGTACATTTTGATGCGGGCAATAGCAATTCGGTTTTGTTTCTCACGGCAAAGACAAAGTTGGACAACACACGAAACCAATTACTAATCAAGCAATACGAGTGGTTGTTCCAGAAATATATAAATGATTATTATTCGGGAATATTAGAATTGTAAGTATCTTAGTGCCTCATGAAGAAAGCCACCATATTAATCGTTGATGACGACCAAGATCTGTTGACCGCTGTGCGTATATTGCTAAAGCCCAAGGTCAAGCAGGTCCTTGTGGAGAAGAACCCTGAAAATCTGATGCACATCCTCGGGCGGGAGGCCGTCGATGTCGTGTTATTGGATATGAACTTCAAAAGTGCGATCAATACCGGTAATGAAGGCTTGTATTGGCTCGGTAAAATAAAAAGCAACTATCCGCATATTCAGGTAGTCATGATAACGGCCTATGGTGCCGTGGACCTTGCTGTACGCTCATTAAAACAAGGGGCTTCGGACTTTATCGTGAAACCTTGGCAAAATGAATTATTGTTACAAACACTGCATACCGTTTCTGAGGAAGGGAAAGACCGTACCGTGAGCAAAACCAGCATGCAGAAACCAAAGGATGAGAACGATATCGTGGGAAAATCTTCTGTTATGGAAGACCTGCAATACAAGATAGATAAGGTGGCGCCAACAGAGGCTAATATCTTGATTCTGGGCGAAAACGGAACAGGTAAAGACCTTATTGCGCAGGCGCTTCATAAACGCTCACTGCGTACCAAAGGCCCCTATATAAAGGTGGATGTAGGTGCGTTGACCGACACCTTGTTTGAAAGCGAACTTTTTGGTTATAAAAAAGGAGCCTTTACCGACGCGCGCGAAGATCGACAAGGACGATTTGAAGCCGCCAATGGCGGGACACTATTTCTGGACGAGATTGGCAACATCGCCTTACAACAACAAGCAAAACTACTGAGTGTGTTGCAAAACAGACAGGTGATGCCACTCGGATCCTACCAAGGAATTCCTGTCGATATTCGTTTGTTAAGCGCTACCAATGTGCCCCTCAAGACGCTGGCTGATGAGAGCAAGTTTCGTAAAGACTTAATCTATCGTATCAATACGGTTGAAATTCAGGTACCTCCATTGCGCGATCGTGGTGAGGATATCGTGCTACTCGCCAATCACTTCCTGGATTTCTACAGCAAAAAATACCACAAGAATATAGAGGGATTAGAAAAGGAGGCTCTTCAAAAATTAAAATCTTACCACTTCCCTGGCAACGTTAGGGAACTGCAATACAGCTTGGAAAGAGCCGTCATTATGGCTGAAGAGAAAAGCATTCGTGATGTTGATATTTTATTTTCACCGATTGAGCAAGAGCAGTTGGCCGATAGTGGGTTTGTACAGCCCACCCTCTCTAACCAGAGCCTCGAGGAAATGGAGCGCAAGGCCATTAAATCCGCTATCGACCGGTATAGCGGCAACATCAGCAAAGCAGCGCGTGAACTTGGATTGACAAGGGCAGCCTTGTATCGGCGGATGGAGAAATATGATATTTAAGTATGACTAAGTCTAGCGTCTACTTTTTTCTCAAAACTACAGTCATTGCCCTAGCCGCAGTAGCCATTGCTTACGTGCTGTTTCTCCAGTTTTATTTGTATGCATCGGCGCTTTTTGTCCTGTTTTTGCTTGTGGTTTATCGCTGGCTCGGCGCAGAGCGAAAATTGGTGAGCCATGTTGTTGACTTTTCAGAAGCTGTCCGCTATCGAGACTTCACACGCCGGTTTGCCGTTAAAAAGCCCAATACGGTGGAAGGCCAATTATTTTTGGCTTTCAATAACATCAATCAGGTTTATAAGCAAATCAGCATCGACAAAGAAATCCAACATCAATATCTGAATAAAGTGATCAATATGCTGGATTCTGCTATTCTTTTCTATCAAGCAGATACCGGGAAAGTGATATGGATTAATGATGCGTTTAAACAGCTGTTCGAGACACCCCACTTGGGAAATCTTCGAGGCTTAATCAAGCGTCACGAAGAGTTGTATGAGAAAACCGTCCATATGACACTTGGTGCGCAGCAAATGGAAACGGTCAGTTCGGCGGTGGGTAAGATTAAGCTGTTGATGCACGGGTCGGAGTTCGAAACGCAGGATGGTAAATTTCGGATCGTGGTCTATCAAAATATTAATGAAGCAATTGATGCCACAGAAACGAAGGCTTGGCAAAAACTTTTGCGTGTATTGACCCACGAGATTATGAATTCCATCGCACCCATTAGCTCATTGGCCGAAACATTACACGATCGCTTAGAACACGGATACACGGAAGATGACATCGATGATCTGAAAGTCGGCATATACACCATTAAGCGACGCAGCGAAGGGCTGTTGCAGTTTGCGAAGAGCTATCGCCTTATTAACCGCGTGGATGAACCAAACTTGGAAGAAATCCAATTGAAAGTGCTTTTTGAAAATATTTACCAGTTGTTGGAGCCTACACTGCTTCAAAAAAATATCGATCTGGATATTATATTAAAAGACCGCCGCTTGGTATTAAGGGCAGATATCAACCTGCTGGAGCAAGCGCTGATAAACCTTCTGCTCAATGCGATCGAAGCAGTCAAAGATGCCGAGCAACCCTATATTAGCATTGCTGGACTACAACGGGATGGGTTTACCGTGATACGCGTTCAGGACAATGGCTGTGGCATGCCGGCGGACATCCAAGAGCAAATCTTTACGCCTTTCTTTACCACGAAAAAATCGGGCAGTGGCGTAGGATTAACGCTAAGTAAGCAGATTATGCTTCTGCACAAGGGAAACCTGTTCGTCGAAAGCAAGGAAGGGGAGGGTAGCGCTTTTATATTGCAGTTCCAATCGTAGCGTGCAAAAAATACGTTATTTTTGTTTGATGCAGTACTACGTGGATCTCGTCAAGCATTTCATTATCGCTAATAGCCGGCATGGAACCCATTCGCCATTCGTGTATGGACTAGCAGATCAAGTGATCTACAAAAAAGCAAATCTCGGGTCTGTGGCCGTTTCATTTCCCTCGTCGTTTTCATGGCGGTACCGAAAGCTACTGGGCGCTATGCTTTCTCATATGGGGGTTAACACATTAACGACGCTATATTCCGAGCAGCCCGGGGCTGCGATTTGGATCGATCCTAGGCATGATCCAATGGCCAATTTGTTTGATCTGTTAGAGGCGGGAAAGATTATCATTGTTCATGAACCTTATCGATCGAAACAGCTTTGGAATCAATGGAACGCTGATCCACGTGTGATTGTTAGTATAGACCTGTTTCATGTTGGCTTGCTCTTGCAACGAGACGGGCAGCGCAAAGAAAACTTTCTACTGCGCTATCCTTATTGGAATGACAAATAGCGGATCTGCACAAAATCGCCGTTGAATGCTGCGTGCCCCAACTCACGGGTTTTGATGTCTAGATAGCTATGCGAACGAATAAAAAAATGAATCCAACGGGGTTCACGAAGTATAACGACAATATGCTCCATGACCTTAATCCCCACTGGGGTCGTATAGCGGAAACAACCATTGATTAAAACGCTTCACTGATACTGAGATAAAATCCCGACTGCCTTTTTTCACCAGGTCTTTGCTCGCCAAAGGCATAGTCAAAACGAACCGTGCTATTGTGTTCCAGACTAAAGAAGTAGCGTATGCCCCCGCCGAAACTAGGAACAAGACGCAGCGCATGCTGCGACGAAAAGGTGCTGCCTGTACCGGCAAATCCCACCACACCAAATCTCGGCATAAACCGATAACGAAGCTCGGCTTGGGCTGTAGCATAATTCTTATCCTTATACCGACCCAGGTAGTATCCGCGCATGGTCATGTCGCCACCCAAATCCCGATAAGCATAGAATGGTACATTTTTACCATAGGTGCCCCTATACATCACTTGTGCAGCGAGCGTAAGGGGCTTCGCGATCTGCCTGAATCCACGTAGGTCGACTTCGACCTCGCTTCCGACGAAGTTATCTTTTCCAAAGAAATTTGGTGCATAGTCATATTTAAAACGGGCATAGAGGCCGTCCGTCGTGTATGTTGTATTATTTCGGGTGTCATAAAGCGAGGATACACCTAAGGCCAGATATTGCCCCCCTAACTTTCCAATCACATTATCTTGGTCAAAAATCCCGCCCGCTTCGCGATCGTCAAACCTAAAATGTTCGTAATTTAGATTGACACCAGCATAGAGGTTCGGAAAAATATTCTTTTCTACATCTACTTTGGCCCGAATAAGCTTTTGACCGATAAAATCTTCATCGGCAAGCCACGTATCAGAACCTAGTCCGTAAAAATTGAACGGCCAATCGCGGTACCGAAGTTCAGAAAGGATGTGGTATTCGTTGCCTTTCGTCCAGATATCCGAAGTAAGCTTAACATTTTTTTGTTTTTCGGTGGTTAACGTACCGATCAAGGTGATGTTTGAGGTGCGACTATTCAGATCAGATTTGTCCAAATAAAAATTATACGTACCGGCTATTCCATATTCGAAACCCGACTCTTGGGCATAGCCTACGGCTGGAAGGACGATTAAGCTACCCCCCCTGGTAGAATCCGTTTCCGACGAAAGGAACTTTTTTATAATTTTTTTTACCAGATTATTCTCTTGTGCAGTGGAGGGAGCAGGCATAAATGAAGAGCAAAACAGCGTGAAAAGTAGTATGTTTTTAAAAGTGAATGTTAATTTCATGAATATCGATGTAAAAGCTGCCTTAAAAAATGCGGTGCAAGATGTAAATTATTTCATTGCGTATCAAGTATATGGTCGAAAACGCTGTTTTTTTTTGATAAATATTTTTGAAGTATGCGTGGAGTGACTATCTTTGCATCATCAAATTCAAACAGGGTTAAACGGCTTGAAGTTGATTGAAAAGCGTTCTTTAACACGATAAAAAAAAGTTTTTAAAAAACTTGCAAATATCAAAAGTAAATTGGATTTTTGCACTCGCTATCTGAAAGGATAGAAGTTCTTAAAAGAGAGTTTTTTAAAATAAATATGCCTCTTTAGCTCAGCTGGTAGAGCAACTGACTTGTAATCAGTAGGTCATTGGTTCGATCCCGATAAGAGGCTCCAAAATGCAATTTCGATTGCAGGTATGGAGGGGTTCCAGAGCGGTCAAATGGGACGGACTGTAAATCCGTTGCTTCGGCTTCGAAGGTTCGAATCCTTCTCCCTCCACACTTTTTAAAACGTCCGGAAGCAGGTTTGTTTTCGGACAAAAGCGGAAGTAGCTCAATTGGTAGAGCGATAGCCTTCCAAGCTATAGGTTGCGGGTTCGAGACCCGTCTTCCGCTCTATTTTTTTTAATATTTGATTAAGTCTCTGTCTTTTTGATGAAAGTATCTAAAATAAGGTGGAGGCATTTATCTGTAAATAAGCTTTTAGAAAAAGCCGAAGTAGCTCAGGGGTAGAGCACTTCCTTGGTAAGGAAGAGGTCGTGGGTTCAAATCCCATCTTTGGCTCGCATAACAAAAAGTTATTACTTTTGTAAAAGGATTAATTAAGAAATATTTTATAATTACTAATTCGCATAAACATGGCAAAAGAGAAATTTGACCGTAGTAAACCGCACTTAAACATTGGTACTATCGGTCACGTTGACCACGGCAAAACAACTACTACAGCTGCTATCACTAAAGTATTAGCTGATAAAGGTTTGTCAGAAGCTCGTTCATTTGATTCAATTGACTCTGCTCCTGAAGAAAAAGAGCGTGGTATCACAATTAATACTGCACACGTTGAGTACTCAACAGCTAACCGTCACTACGCACACGTAGACTGTCCAGGTCACGCCGATTATGTGAAGAACATGGTTACTGGTGCTGCTCAAATGGATGGTGCTATCATCGTTGTAGCTGCTACTGACGGTCCTATGCCTCAAACGCGCGAGCACATCCTTTTGGCTCGTCAGGTAGGTGTACCAGCTCTAGTTGTTTTTATGAACAAAACTGACTTAGTTGACGACGAAGAGTTGTTAGACTTAGTAGAGATGGAAGTTCGTGAACTATTATCGTTCTACGAATTCCCAGGTGATGATATTCCAGTAATCAAAGGATCTGCATTAGGTGCGTTGAATGGCGAGCCAGAGTGGGTTGAGAAAATTATGGAATTAATGGATGCTGTAGATAACTACATTCCAATTCCTCCACGTTTGACTGAGTTACCTTTCTTGATGCCTATCGAGGACGTATTCTCTATCACTGGTCGTGGTACAGTTGCTACAGGTCGTATCGAAAGAGGTGTAATCAACTCTGGTGATCCAGTTGAGATCCTAGGTATGGGTGCTGAAAACTTGAAATCTACTGTAACAGGTGTAGAAATGTTCCGTAAAATCTTAGATTACGGTGAAGCTGGTGATAACGTAGGTCTATTGTTACGTGGTATTGAGAAAACTGATATCCGTCGTGGTATGGTTATCTGTAAACCAGGTACTGTAACTCCGCACACCGATTTCAAAGCTGAGGTTTACGTATTGTCGAAAGCAGAAGGTGGTCGTCACACGCCATTCTTCAACAAATACCGTCCTCAGTTCTACTTCCGTACAACAGACGTAACAGGTGAAATTTCTTTACCAGAAGGTACAGAGATGGTTATGCCTGGTGATAACATCACAATCACAGTGAAGTTAATCAACGCCATCGCTATGGAAAAAGGTCTACGTTTCGCTATCCGTGAAGGTGGTAGAACAGTAGGTGCTGGTCAGGTAACTGAAATCTTAGCGTAATCTTTTAGATTCGTCTACTATAGAAAACAAGCTAATTAGCTACGGCTGATTAGCTTGTTTTTTCTCTTAGCGTGGAGGTGAAAAACGCAAAAAAACATAAATAATATTTGCTCTAATACGGCTTAAACGCTATATTTGCAGCAGTAAAACAAATTACACGGGCATAGTTTAAAGGTAGAACGAAGGTCTCCAAAACCTTTGGTCTGGGTTCGAGTCCTGGTGCCCGTGCTAAAATAATTTAGGTAAACTAATAATGGCTAAAGTACTTGATTTTTTTAAAGAGTCCTATATCGAGGTTACCGAAAAGGTAACTTGGCCTACTTGGGCGCAATTGCAAAGCTCTGCAGTAGTAGTACTTGTAGCATCTATTCTCATCGCATTGGTTGTATTTGTGATGGATAAAGCGTCAAGCAATCTATTAGAGTTGTTGTACGGAATTACGTCCTAATTTATCAGTAGAAATTTTATGGCAGATCAATCGTTAAAATGGTATGTAGTCCGTGCCGTTAGTGGAAAAGAAAAGAAGGTAAAGCAATATGTCGAGGCCGAAGTTAGCCGCTTAGGTATTCAGCATTTGGTGCCTCAGGTTTTGATACCCATGGAGAAATATTACCAAATGCGCGATGGTAAAAAAGTTGCGAAAGAACGTAACTACTATCCTGGTTACGTATTGATCGAAGCAGCCCTTGACGGAGAGATTGAACACGCGATAAAGAACCTCAATAGTGTTATTGGATTTTTAGGTGATAAAGCAGGGAATGCTATCCCGCTACGTCCATCAGAGGTGAACCGCATCCTAGGTAAGGTTGATGAGATGGCCGAGCAAGGTGAAAGCATGAATGTTCCTTACTACGTAGGTGAAACGGTGAAAGTTAACGATGGTCCTTTCAATGGCTTTACAGGCGAGATTGAAGAGGTTCATGAAGATAAGAAAAAGCTGACTGTTATGGTTAAGGTATTTGGACGTAAAACGCCATTGGAGCTTAATTACATGCAGGTCGAAAAAGAATAAGCTAAAGCCCTTTCAAAAAGGGCTTTTTTATGCACATATCGTAAATCGGTAAACCGAATAAGAAAAGAAATAAAATGTTATTTCTTTTCTTTGTTATAAAGAGAATTATGTATATCTTTGCACCTCGTTTGGTTGCATTGTTGTTACGAGATGACCAACGAATAATAAATGTTACGTTTGAGCTTCCAACTTACTAACAAACATTTAACAATTAAATTCAAAACAAAATGGCAAAAGAAGTCAGTGCGTTAGTAAAATTACAAGTAAAGGGCGGTGCTGCCAATCCATCACCTCCAGTAGGGCCTGCATTAGGTGCTAAAGGGGTGAATATCATGGATTTCTGTAAGCAGTTCAATGCCCGTACGCAAGACAAACCAGGTCAAGTATTACCTGTTGTCATTACAGTTTACAGTGACAAATCATTTGATTTTATCATCAAGACTCCGCCAGTTGCAGTTCAGTTGAAAGACGCTGCGAAATTAAAAAGCGGATCTGGAGAGCCTAACCGTAAAAAGGTTGCTGCCATTACATGGGAGCAAGTAGAGGTTATCGCGAAAGATAAGATGCCTGATTTGAACGCATTTACTGTAGAATCGGCTATGAAAATGGTCGCTGGGACAGCACGTAGTATGGGTATTACCGTTTCTGGTAATGCACCTTGGAACAATTAATTAACGAAATCAGTTTAAGAAAGTGGCTAGATTAACAAAAAATCAAAAAGCGGCACTGTCCAAAATTGAAGCTGGTAAAGCGTACTCTTTGCAAGAAGCAGCAGCTTTAGTTAAAGAGATCACGACGACTAAATTTGATGCTTCTGTGGATATCGACGTTCGTTTAGGCGTGGATCCTCGTAAAGCAAACCAAATGGTTCGTGGTATCGCAACATTACCTCACGGAACTGGTAAAACTGTTCGCGTTTTAGTATTGTGTACTCCTGACAAGGAAGAAGAAGCTAAAGCAGCAGGTGCCGATTTCGTAGGTCTTGATGACTATATCAGCAAAATCGAAGGTGGTTGGACTGACGTTGATATCATTATTACTATGCCTAGTGTAATGGCTAAAGTGGGTAAATTAGGACGTATTTTAGGTCCTAGAAACTTGATGCCTAACCCTAAAACAGGAACAGTAACTACCGAAGTTGGTAAGGCTGTAACCGAAGTTAAGGCGGGTAAAATTGATTTCAAAGTTGATAAAACAGGAATCATCCATACTTCAGTTGGTAAAGTGTCCTTCGACGCAGATAAGATCTATGATAACGCATTGGAAGTGTTGCAAACACTTTCTCGTTTGAAACCATCTGCAGCTAAGGGAACCTACTTCAAGAGTATTCACATCTCTTCAACAATGAGTCCTGGTATTCATGTTGAAACTAAATCAGTAGCAGGAATTTAATCATGAGAAAAGAAGAAAAACAAGAAATTGTTCAAGCTTTGGCCGAACAGATTAAATCTTACGGTAATTTCTACATTACAGATACTGCTGATTTAACTGTTGACAAAATCAATAACATTCGTCGTAAATGTTTCGATCAAGGGATCACGATCCAAGTTGCTAAAAACTCGTTGATCGAGAAAGCACTTGTCGAAGCAGGTATCGATTCAGAAGAGCTACGTAGCGTACTTAAAGGTGCTTCTACATTGATGTTCTCTGAAACAGGAAATGCTCCTGCGAAGTTGATCAAGGAATTGCGCAAAGCTGGTGACAAACCCGTTTTAAAAGCAGCTTATATCCAAGAGACAGCGTTCGTAGGTGACGATCAATTGAATGCATTAGTTACCCTCAAATCGAAGGACGAACTTGTTGCAGACATTATCGCAGCGCTTCAATCACCAGCGAAAAATGTTATTTCAGCTCTTCAGTCGGGTGGAAATACAATTTCAGGATTAGTAAAAGCTTTAGAAGAAAGAGGCTAACGAACCCCTCTATAATAAGTTCGTGTATTCATTAAACATTATTTAAGTACATTCAAAAATTCAAAATAAAATGGCAGATTTAAAACAACTTGCTGAACAGTTAGTAAACTTAACAGTAAAAGAAGTTAAGGAATTAGCTGATATCTTAAAAGACGAGTACGGTATCGAGCCTGCTGCTGCTGCTGTTGCAGTTGCTGCTGCTCCTGCTGAAGGTGGCGCAGCTGCTGCTGAAGAGAAAACTTCATTCGACGTTATCTTGAAAGAAGCTGGTGGTCAGAAATTAGCAGTAGTTAAATTAGTAAAAGACCTAGCTGGTTTAGGATTGAAAGAAGCTAAAGACTTAGTTGATGGCGCTCCTAAAGAATTGAAAGCTGGTGTTTCTAAAGACGAAGCTGAAGCGTTGAAAAAACAATTAGAAGAAGCTGGAGCTGTTGTTGAGATCAAGTAATCTCACATATTAAAGCACCTTAAAGGTTTAGACTCTGCCAATATTTTGTCAGAGTCTATTCCTATTTATATTATTACATGTGCCAAATGGGTGCTGACATTGGCAAAAACATGATTACAGCATAGTTGGCTCAGTTTTTTTAAACTAAAATTCTTATTCCCTTGGCAAACAATAATATTCAAAAAGAAAGCGTGAATTTTGCTACAAGTAAGAAGGTAATTGATTACCCGGACTTCTTGGACGTGCAATTACAATCTTTCAAGGAGTTTTTTCAATTAGAAACTACTTCTGACAATCGCCATCAGGAAGGGCTGTTCAAGGTTTTCGCAGAAAACTTCCCTATTTCTGATTCAAGAAACATCTTCGTTTTAGAGTTTTTGGATTATTTTATCGATCCACCCCGCTATGACATTCAAGAATGTATTGAGCGTGGTTTGACGTATAGCGTTCCTCTAAAAGCAAAATTGAAGTTATCTTGTAATGATGAAGAGCACGAAGACTTCGAAACTATTGTTCAGGATGTATATTTAGGAACAATTCCGTACATGACTCCAAAAGGTACTTTCGTGATCAATGGAGCTGAACGCGTTATCGTTTCTCAATTACACCGTTCTCCTGGTGTATTTTTCGGTCAGAGTAGACACACAAATGGTACTAAACTTTATTCTGCAAGGGTAATTCCTTTTAAAGGATCTTGGATCGAATTCGCAACAGACGTAAACAACGTCATGTATGCTTATATCGACCGTAAAAAGAAATTTCCAGTTACTACGTTGCTACGCGCGATCGGTTACGATTCGGATAAAGATATCCTAGAATTGTTTGATCTTGCTGATGAGGTTAAAGTTAGTAAATCTGGACTAAAGAAATATGTTGGTCGTCGTTTAGCCGCCAGGGTATTGAAAAAGTGGATCGAAGATTTTGTGGATGAGGATACAGGTGAGGTCGTATCTATCGATCGTAACGAAATCATTTTAGAACGAGAAACAGTT
Source organism: Sphingobacterium paludis (assembly GCF_004364125.1). Classification (GTDB taxonomy): domain Bacteria; phylum Bacteroidota; class Bacteroidia; order Sphingobacteriales; family Sphingobacteriaceae; genus Sphingobacterium; species Sphingobacterium paludis. The sequence continues at coordinate 350,707 of NZ_SNZV01000002.1, forward strand.
TTAGAGGAAGATCATATTGATTTGATTATCGATGCAGGCGTTAAAGCTATTATCCTTGCAAAAGAAGATGCATCAAACAATGCAGACTACTCTATTATATATAATACATTACAAAAAGATACGTCAAACTCGGAGAAAGAGGCTGTGGAGCATATCTATCGGCAATTGCGTAACGCAGAACCACCTGATGAGGAAACCGCTCGCGGTATCATCGACCGTTTGTTCTTCTCCGATAAGCGTTACGATTTAGGTGATGTCGGTCGTTACCGTATCAATCGTAAATTGAAATTAAGCACAGCTGATGACATCAAGGTATTAACGCGCGAAGACATTATCGCTATCGTGAAGTACTTGATCAATTTGATCAATTCAAAAGCTGAGGTGGATGATATTGACCACTTGTCTAACCGTCGTGTACGTACAGTAGGTGAGCAATTGTATGCGCAGTTCGGTGTCGGTTTATCGCGTATGGCTCGTACTATCCGTGAGCGTATGAATATTCGTGACAACGAGGTGTTCACACCAACGGATTTGATTAACGCACGTACCTTATCATCCGTGATCAATTCCTTCTTCGGAACAAACCAGTTGTCCCAGTTTATGGATCAAGCCAATCCATTGGCGGAGATTACGCACAAGCGTCGTTTATCAGCCTTAGGACCTGGAGGTCTTTCACGTGAACGCGCTGGTTTCGAAGTTCGTGACGTTCACTACACACACTACGGTCGTTTGTGTACAATCGAAACGCCAGAGGGACCAAACATCGGTTTGATTTCATCACTGGCTGTACATGCGAAAATCAATAACTTAGGGTTTATTGAAACGCCTTACCGTAAGGTAACTAATGGTAAAGTTGTTGTTGATGAGCCGGTTGTTTACCTATCCGCTGAAGATGAGGATGACAAAACCATCGCACAGGCCAATGCGCAGTATGACGATAAAGGTAATTTCCTAGATCCAAAAGTAAAGGCAAGATACGAAGGTGACTTCCCTATTATCGAGCCTGAGCGTTTAGATTTCATGGATGTTGCGCCTAACCAGATTACATCCATCGCTGCGTCATTGATTCCTTTCTTGGAGCATGATGATGCCAACCGTGCTTTGATGGGATCGAACATGCAGCGCCAAGCTGTACCTTTGTTGCGCCCTAGCGCACCAATCGTAGGTACAGGTTTGGAAGCGCGCGTTGCGTCTGACTCACGTACCCTTATTAATGCCGAAGGCAATGGTGTCGTGGAATACGTGGATGCAAACGAAATTAAAATCCGTTACGAGCGTACGGAAGATGACCGTTTGGTATCTTTTGATGACGACGTAAAGACATACAGATTAATAAAATTCAAGAAAACCAACCAAAATACTTGTATCAACTTGAAGCCTATTGTTATTAAAGGCCAGAAAGTTAGTAAAGGTCAGGTATTATGCGAAGGCTATGCTACCGAGAATGGTGAGTTAGCGCTGGGTCGTAACTTGAAAGTAGCATTCATGCCTTGGCAGGGATACAACTTTGAGGATGCGATCGTAATCTCGGAGCGTGTCGTATCAGAAGATTTGTTCACATCACTTCATATTGAAGAGTTTGAGTTGGAAGTACGTGACACTAAACGAGGTGAAGAGGAGTTAACTGCAGACATCCCGAACGTTTCTGAAGAAGCTACAAAAGATTTGGATGAAAATGGTATCATCCGCATCGGTGCTGAGGTCAATGGTGGCGATATTCTGATCGGTAAAATTACACCTAAAGGAGAGTCTGATCCTTCACCAGAAGAGAAACTTCTTCGTGCAATCTTTGGTGATAAAGCCGGTGATGTGAAAGATGCATCCCTAAAAGCTTCTCCATCGTTGAAAGGTGTGGTTATTGATACGAAGTTATTCTCCCGTGCGAAAAAGATGTCTAAAGAAGTCGAAAGAAAAGCTTTAGAGAAATTAGAAGTCGCACATGACAGAGCAGCAAGGATCTTAAAAGAGCGTTTGGTAGAGAAGTTGTTCACCGTGGTTAATGGCAAAACCAGCCAAGGCGTTTACAATGTTTACAAAGAGCTATTGGTGCCAAAAGGTGCTAAGTTTACGCAGAAGATTCTTACAGACTTAGATTATACGCACATCAATCCAACGGGTTGGACAACGGATGATGATAAGAACGAGTTGATCAAGTTGGCGTTGCATTTTTACAACATCAAGATTAACGAGGAGCTTGGTGCATTCAAACGTGAGAAATTTGCCATCTCTGTGGGTGATGAGCTTCCTTCCGGTATCGTGCAAATGGCTAAAGTTTACGTTGCGAAGAAACGTAAGTTGAAAGTAGGGGATAAGATGGCGGGTCGTCACGGTAACAAAGGTATCGTAGCACGTATTGTACGTGATGAAGATATGCCTTTCTTGGCCGATGGAACACCAGTCGATATCGTGTTGAACCCATTAGGGGTACCTTCACGTATGAACCTTGGTCAGATCTACGAAACGGTATTGGGTTGGGCCGGACAAAAATTGGGTATGAAGTTCGCTACGCCAATCTTTGACGGTGCTGAGATGGATGAGGTAGAAGAATGGATCGCAAAAGCAGAATTACCGAAATCAGGTAGAACTTACTTATACAACGGTTTGACGGGTGATCGTTTTGATCAACCAACGACTGTAGGTGTGATCTACATGTTAAAATTAGGTCACATGGTGGATGATAAAATGCACGCGCGTTCTATCGGACCATACTCCTTGATCACGCAACAGCCTCTTGGTGGTAAAGCACAATTTGGTGGTCAGCGTTTCGGTGAGATGGAGGTATGGGCATTGGAAGCATTTGGTGCCTCTAACATCCTTCAAGAGATCCTGACGGTGAAATCCGATGATGTGGTTGGCCGTGCGAAAACGTATGAAGCCATCGTTAAGGGTAATAATCTGCCAACACCTTCTGTACCAGAATCGTTCAACGTATTGGTGCATGAGCTACGCGGTTTAGGTTTAGATATCACATTAGATTAATATCAGGTGCCTAAGAGGTTTTCGAACCTCTTAGGCTTCTACATACAGCTTTAACTTTTTATAAAGTATGTCTTACAAAAAAGATAACAAAATCAAAAGTAATTTCACATCGATTACGATCAGCTTAGCTTCTCCAGAGACTATTTTGGAGCGTTCAAGTGGTGAAGTTACCAAACCAGAGACGATTAACTATCGTACCTACAAGCCAGAACGTGATGGTTTATTCTGTGAGCGTATCTTTGGTCCTGTAAAGGACTATGAGTGTCACTGTGGTAAATATAAGCGTATCCGGTACAAAGGTATCGTATGTGACCGTTGTGGTGTAGAGGTTACGGAGAAGAAAGTACGTCGTGAGCGTATGGGGCACATCAGTTTGGTGGTTCCTGTGGCCCACATTTGGTATTTCCGTTCCCTGCCTAACAAAATCGGATACCTATTAGGTCTTCCAACCAAGAAATTGGATATGATCATCTACTACGAAAGATATGTGGTTATTCAACCAGGTGTCAAAGAAGAAGATGGTATCTCGTTTATGGATTTCTTAACAGAAGAGGAATACCTGGATATTTTAGATACACTGCCTAAAGAAAATCAATACCTAGACGATACAGATCCACAAAAATTTGTAGCGAAAATGGGTGCTGAGGCGATGGAAGAGTTGTTGAAACGGATCGATCTTGATCAGTTGTCATACGACCTACGTCACCAAGCGGCAAACGAAACTTCTCAACAACGTAAAAATGAGGCTTTAAAGCGTCTTCACGTAGTAGAAGCTTTCCGTGGCGCGAATGGCCGTATTGAAAATCGTCCAGAATGGATGATTGTGAAAATCGTTCCTATCATTCCACCGGAGTTACGCCCATTGGTGCCGTTGGATGGTGGTCGTTTTGCGACGTCCGATTTGAATGACTTATATCGTCGTGTTATTATCCGTAACAACCGTCTTAAGCGTTTGATCGAAATCAAAGCACCAGAAGTTATCTTGCGTAACGAGAAGCGGATGTTGCAGGAAGCTGTAGATTCGTTGTTCGATAACTCACGTAAGGTGAATGCGGTGAAAACCGAAGGTAACCGTGCGTTGAAATCATTATCGGATATCTTGAAAGGTAAGCAAGGTCGTTTCCGTCAAAACTTGTTAGGTAAACGTGTGGATTATTCGGCTCGTTCGGTAATCGTCGTTGGTCCTAACCTGAAATTGCACGAGTGCGGTCTTCCTAAAGATATGGCTGCCGAGCTTTACAAACCATTCATCATTCGTAAGATGATTGAAAGAGGTATTGTAAAAACCGTAAAATCTGCAAAGAAAATCGTTGACCGCAAAGATCCTGTCGTATGGGATATTTTGGAAAACGTATTGAAGGGTCACCCGGTACTATTAAACCGTGCGCCTACGCTTCACCGTTTGGGTATTCAAGCTTTCCAGCCTACCTTGGTAGAGGGTAAAGCGATCCAATTACACCCTTTAGTGTGTACAGCGTTCAACGCCGATTTCGACGGTGACCAGATGGCGGTTCACTTACCTTTAGGTAATGCGGCGATCTTGGAAGCGCAGATCTTGATGTTGGCCTCACATAACATCCTTAACCCTGCGAATGGATCACCGGTAACAGTACCTTCACAGGATATGGTTTTGGGTCTTTATTATATTACAAAAGGCCGCAGAAGTGTAGAAAGCCACGTGGTAAGAGGTGAAGATATGATTTTCTATTCTCCGGAAGAGGTTATTATCGCCCTAAATGAGAAAAAAATCGACCTACACGCTTACATCAAGGTTAAAACAAAAACTAGAAACAAAGAAGGTCAAATTGTTGATACCATCTTAGAGACAACGGTAGGTCGGGTTATCTTTAACCAAGTCGTGCCAGAAGAGATGGGCTTTATCAACGAATTATTGACTAAAAAGTCTTTACGTAACGTCATCGGTGAGATTGTGAAGAACACGGGTATGGCTCGTGCTGCACAGTTCTTGGATGATATGAAAGAGTTAGGATTCCAAACAGCCTTCAAAGGTGGTTTGTCCTTCAACCTACAAGACTTAAATATTCCAGCTGCAAAAGTTGATTTGATTGCGCAAGCGACAAGCGAAGTTGATGAGGTGAAAAACAACTACAATATGGGTTTCATCACCAACAACGAGCGTTACAACCAGATCATCGATATTTGGACGCGTATCAACAACAAGTTGACTTCGCACGTTATGAATATTTTATCCAACGATAACCAAGGTTTCAACTCAGTATATATGATGTTGGATTCTGGAGCACGTGGATCCAAAGAGCAGATTCGTCAGCTTTGCGGTATGCGGGGCTTGATGGCAAAACCACAAAAGTCTGGTACTTCAGGTGGAGAGATTATCGAAAACCCGATCTTATCCAACTTTAAAGAAGGTCTTTCCGTATTGGAGTACTTTATCTCTACCCACGGTGCGCGTAAAGGTCTTGCGGATACGGCATTGAAAACGGCGGATGCGGGTTACTTAACGCGTCGTTTACATGACGTTGCCCAGGATATGATTGTCGTAGAAGACGATTGTGCTACACTGCGTGGTATTTACAAAACAGCATTGCGTGAAAACGATGATATCGTGGAGCCATTGTACGATAGAATTCTTGGTCGTACGCCACTTAACGATGTGTTTCACCCTGAAACAGGGAAGTTAATCATCGCTGCTAACATCGATATTTCAGAAGAAGTAGCTGCTGAAATCGAAGAAGCCGGCATTGAAGGTGTGGAGATTCGTTCAGTATTGACCTGTGAGTCTAAGCGTGGTGTTTGTGCTTGTTGTTACGGCCGTAACTTGGCGTCTGGTAAACGCGTTCAGCTAGGTGAGGCAGTAGGGGTAATCGCAGCACAGTCTGTCGGTGAGCCAGGTACACAGCTTACACTTCGTACGTTCCACGTGGGTGGTACGGCTTCGAACATCGCAGCAGATTCTAGTATCGTCGCTAAATACGATGGTAAGATCGAATTTGAGAATGTACGTTCCGTTGCCAAGGAAGGCGAAGATGGTCCTTACCAAGTCGTCATTGGACGTTCCGGCGAGATCCGTATCGTTAACGACGAGAAGAAAGTTCTATATACACAGGTTATCCCTTACGGTGCTAATTTGTATGTAAATGAAGGTGACAAAGTTGAAAAAGGAAAAACCCTTGTTGACTGGGATCCATATAATGCGGTAATCATCTCCGAATTCGGTGGTAAAATTGAATTTGAGGCTATTATCGAAGGTGTTACTTTCCGTGATGAGTCTGATGAGCAAACAGGTCACAAAGAGAAAGTTATTATCGAAACACGTGATAAAACGAAGAACCCGACGATCAAGATTGCGGATTTAACGGGCGACACATTACGTTCGTATAACATCCCTGTTGGTGCCCACGTTTCGGTTCAAGACGGACAGAAAATTAAAGAGGGTACGATCTTGGCGAAGATTCCACGTGCTACGGGTAAAACACGAGATATCACGGGTGGTCTTCCACGTGTGACCGAGTTGTTCGAAGCACGTAATCCTTCTAACCCAGCGGTAGTAACCGAAATTGACGGTATTGTTACCTTGGGTGGGGTGAAACGTGGTAACCGCGAAATTTCGATCGAGTCTAGAGACGGACAGATCAAGAAATACTTGGTACCACTTTCGAAACACATCTTGGTACAGGATAATGACTTTGTGAAAGCAGGTATGCCACTATCAGATGGATCTATTTCACCTGGTGACATCTTGTCGATCAAAGGCCCAGCGGCTGTTCAAGAGTACATTGTAAATGGTATTCAAGAGGTCTACCGCTTACAAGGGGTAAAAATCAACGATAAACACTTTGAAACTATCGTTCACCAAATGATGCAAAAAGTGAATATCGAAGATCCAGGAGATACAAGATTCTTAGAGAAAGAAGCAGTGAACAAATGGGATTTCATGCAAGAAAACGACTCGTTGTTCGACAAAAAAGTCGTTGTTGAAGCAGGTGATTCTAAAACCTTACGTCCAGGCCAGATTGTAACGATGCGTAAGCTTCGTGAAGAGAATTCGCTATTGAGACGTCAAGATTTGCAAACTGTGGAAGTGCGTGATGCGATTTCAGCGACCTCTAGTCCTTTATTGCAAGGTATCACACGTGCATCCTTGGGTACCAAGTCATTTATCTCAGCGGCATCGTTCCAGGAAACCACGAAAGTGCTTAATGAGGCAGCAATCGCAGGTAAACGCGATGACTTGTTAGGATTGAAAGAGAACGTAATCGTTGGTCACTTGATTCCTTCAGGTACTGGTTTACGTGAGTACAGCAATATCATTGTAGGTTCTCGTGAAGAATATGATCAACTATTAGCTTCTAAAGAAGAAGATTAATCCATTTGATCCACAACCAAAAAGGGTAGCGACACATCGCTACCCTTTTTTCGTTTTGAAGAAATTGTATGTTAAAACCAGCTGATCTGTCCGTCGCCAAAATCCCCTTTGATGAATAGCTTGTGGAAACCTGCGGCGGTCGCGGTATCAACAATTTGTTGTGCGCTCATATCATGTACCAGCGCATGAATTAGCCCCGCCATAAATGCATCTCCACTCCCTATCCTATCAATAACCTGTTGTGTCTCCAGTGTTTTTGAATGTACATCAGTCGTGCGATTATGATAGGTGCCGTAGAATAGATTATGCTGTGGATTGTCCATAAACCGAAACGTATATGCGATATGTTTACATCGAGGATATTGCTCAAACACCTCCTGCGCCGACGCGTTGGCTGCAGCCAAATATTCTTCTTTCGAGGTATTGCGATCCAATGTTTCGTCAACCTTTGCACCCAACATCTTATTAGCCGCCCAAATATTGCCCATGATGACATCGCAATAAGCCACCAGCTGTGGCATTACCGCGATAGGTTCCTGGCCATATTGCCACAATCTATTCCTATAATTCAGATCGACCGATATGGTGATTTCTCTCTTCGCAGCATACTCCAACAATTTATGCATCAACGCTGCCATATCTGCGTTAAGAGCAGGTGTCAAGGCTGTCCAATGAAACCATGTAATACCTTCAAACAGCTTGTCAAAATCAATATCATGTTCGTTTAATAAACTGAAACTAGAGTATTTTCTATCGTATATTACTTCTCCTTTTGATAAGCCATTGGCCGACATCAAGATATAAGAACCAATGCGATCACCAGCAGCTATAGACTTGGATACATCAATCGTTAAATTTTCAAGAATGGAAAAAATTTCGTCAGAGAGGGCATTTTTCGGAAAGGCGCTACAATACGCTACAGCATTGCCCATCTGCGCTAATGATGCTGCTACATTTGCTTCGGATCCGCCTGGAAAGATTTCAAGTTTATTGTTCTTCTTATCAAAGAAGCTCGTGCCTAAACTTTGCTGTCTAATAAGAATTTCACCAAATGATAAGATACGGTTCATATGCGATTTTATTTTGGATCGTAAATTAACGTTATTTTCTCTTTCTTTTCCATGGGACTACGAAATCGTTATCGTTAATTCTAGGTTTTTTGCTATCCATATGCCGTAAAAAACCGCTATAATTGGGGCTTATAAACTAAAAATCAAACTATGAATATTCTAGAGAGGTTCTCCTTAAAAGGCAAAGTAATTGTCGTGACGGGAGGAACGGGGATTTTAGGAAAAGCTTTTGTAAAAGCCCTTGCCGAGGCCGGATGCAAAATTTGCATTATCGGTAGGAATGCAGAGCGGGCTAATGAACGAGTTAGATTGGTCAATACGCTAGGAGCAGAGGGCTTTGCTGTTGTTGCCGATGTCATGGATGAACAGTCTATGCGTGCTGCTCGCGAACAAATCGTAGCCAAGTGGGGAACTATTGACGGGCTTATTAACGCCGCTGGAGGAAATATCCCGGGAGCGACAATCAGCCCTGATGAAAGTATTTTTGATAATAAAATAGCTGATACTATCAAAGCGATCGAGCTGAACCTGTATGGAACGATTATCCCTTCCATGGTTTTCGGCGAGGTGATGGCCAATAAGGGCGAAGGTTCCATCATTAACATATCTTCTTTGGCGTCAAGTCGTCCGTTCACACGCGTTTTAGGTTATACCGTTGCTAAGCATGGCGTGGATGGGTTCACAAAATGGATGTCTGCCGAGCTGGCTCTGCGCTATTCCAATAAAATACGCGTTAATGCAATAGCGCCCGGCGTTTTCCTCACCGAACAGAATAGAACGCTGCTCACCAATCCGGACGGCAGCTATACCGACCGCGCGAATAAATTCGTACAGGGAACACCTTTCGCTCGGTTGGGCGATCCTTCGGAGCTAGAAGGCACCCTGATCTACTTGCTGAGCGATGCTTCGGCATTTGTGACCGGGGAGACTATATTTGTGGACGGAGGTTTTAATAGCTGGTCTGGCGTATAAAGCATAACGAACATGGCAGAACAATATTTACAACAAGCTTGGCGTTGGTACGGCCCAAGCGATCCTGTTTCCTTGCAAGATGTGAAACAGGCGGGAGCAACGGCTATCGTCACGGCACTTCACCATATTCCGCATGGCAAGATTTGGCCAACAGCCGATATTTTGGAACGTAAGGCCATTATCGAAGAGGCCGGGTTGGTGTGGAGCGTCGTTGAAAGCGTGACCATCCATGAAGCAATCAAAACAAAGTCGGCCGGTGTAGAGCATTACCTAGAGAATTATAAACAGACCTTACAAAATCTTGCAGATTGCGGTATAAAAACCGTGTGCTACAATTTTATGCCGGTATTAGATTGGACTCGCACGCAGCTCGATATGTTGATGGCTGACGGATCAAAGGCACTCTATTTCGATTGGATTGATTTGGCAATTTTCGATATCTATATTCTGGAGCGTCCAGGTGCTGCTGCGTCATATCCGGAAAATATCAAGAGCTTAGCAGCAGCACGGTTCGAAACATTTAACGACGAAAAGAAAGCGCATTTACAGCATAATGTACTGATGGGTATTCCAGGGGAGAAAGATCCATCCCTGCAAGAGCTCAGAGATAGCATTGAGATCTATGCGCAAATAGGCTTCGATGGGTTGCGAGAAAATCTAAAGCATTTCCTAAGCTCGATAGCGGATGTTTGCGAACGCAATGGTATAAAAATGACCATTCATCCGGATGATCCGCCTTATCCTATTTTAGGCTTACCGCGAATCGCCAGCAATATCGAAGACTTTCAATACATTATTCGCTGCGTGGATAAGCCATTTAATGGTGTCTGTTTCTGTACGGGCTCACTAGGCGCTGGACCTGCGAATGATCTGCCCGCTATCTTAAAGAAGGTAGCACACCGCGTCTATTTCGCACATCTGCGTAATGTGAAACGCGACGAACTCGGTAGCTTTTATGAAGCCGACCATTTGGACGGAGACGTCGATATGTATGCCGTGATGCAAGGGCTAGTCGAAGAAAACCAACAGCGAGAAATCGCTATTCCATTCAGGCCCGACCATGGTCATCAGATGTTGGATGATCTGCATAAAAAAACTAATCCTGGATACTCAGCTATTGGCAGACTGCGAGGGCTTGCGGAGCTCCGTGGCCTCGAATTGGGCATTATTAAATCTAGAGATAGAGGTTGATTAGATCTTAGTCGATCGTCGGAGCTGAATGGACGTGGGTAATTTGATGTCTTCCCATTCTATTTGGTTCCGATGATTTTTGTCAATAACGTCGATCAGTTTATTTACGGAAATCTCGCCAATATCTTTTGTGGGTTGCCGAATGGTACTTAGAGAGGGGTTCAGTGACAGTGCAAGGTCAGTATTCGCGAAGCCAATTACGGCAATCTCCTCAGGTACCTTGATTTCGAGTTTCGCCATCACTCCTAATAAATGGGTCGTAATGGTATCCGCAATGCCTAAAATGGCTTCTGGAGGCTGGGGGAGCGCCCTCAAGCGGAGGATATGCTGCTCCATTTCGGCATGAAGCCCTTCAATCGTTTTCACATCGCAGTAAACAATGTATTCTTGGTGGATAGCCAGTCCCCGCTCTTCGTGCGCTTGCCGGTATCCTGCCAAACGCTTGGCCGTGATGCCTTGCTTCGTCCCACAGAAAATCGCTACACGACGCCTGCCGCTCTCAAAAAGATGCTGACATGCATTGTACGTTCCGTCGGCATTGAGCACGCCAACCTTATGGGTTTCCAGGGGATAGTCCGTACGATCAAAAATCACGATGGGCGTGTGGGCAATAATTTGCGTGGCAAGCTTCACATTGGAGTTCTCGTGAATAGGGCAAAATAACAGACCATCGACACCCTTGTCTAGCATCGCTTGAAGAGCCGCATGCTCCAGTTCTTCGTTCTCCATACTCACCATGATTACCACGCGGTAGTTTCTTTCGCGGGCAGCATGTTGCATCCCTTCCAGAATCTGCGACTCAAAGGGGCTAGTCATTTTAGGCAAAACGATACCGATGGTTTGGGTCTTTCCCGTCTTCAACGATTGGGCAAGCACATTCGGCTGATAATTCAGCTCCCGAGCAAATTCTCTGACACGCTTTTTGGTTACCTCACTGATTTCGTAACTATCATTAAGCGCTTTGGAAACAGTAGAAACCGACATGTTTAATGCCGCAGCCAAATTCTTGAGCGTCGTCTTCGCCATAAAGATCTATCTTAAATCGACAATTTCGAAACCAGGGTAGTTGGATTTGTTGAACGTGAATTGAGACGTTGGCAAAGTATGGTTAACATACAGCGTTTTTATGGTATACGTATAGCGCGCGCCAGACTTGTCAAAAATTGAAACATCGTGGATATGTTTGTTCTTATTTACGCGGATTTTAATCTTCGAGTAATTGTTTTTGCTATCTATTGGGCTTAGCTCGACAACATTTAGCAGGTCAGCTCCAACCTTTTCTGTCCCGCGGCTTGCGTATGTAAAACCACTTTTGTAAAAAGTGAAAAGGTTGTTTGGACCGATACTCGTTGAGCTTTCTTCGGCGGTAGACACTTGCACTTCTTTATCATCCTTCAAAATGCTGTAGATAGCCTTACCGTCACTTATCAATTCTTGAGCATTCAGCTGTATACGGTATTGATTTTTCGGCTTGTTCAAATACAAAGTTCCCTGGTCGGTATATGAATCTCCCTGCATCGGCTGCATCGAAAAACTGAAATTTGACTGGATGCTGTGGTAAGCATCGTACTTTTTTGATACTTGGTCCAGTAGCTTTTTAGCGGTCGGATCATTCTGCGCTGTTGCTACGGCACCTGTCCATAGCAAGAATGTAAATAGAACTATGTGTAATCTCATGCACTAATCGTTTTTTCTCAAGGTTTCTAAATATTGTTCTAGCGAATATTCATCAGGGTAAAGCACTTCGCGCGCTTTACTTCCTTCAAATGGGCCCACAATTCCGGCGGCCTCCAGTTGATCTATGATTCGCCCAGCTCTATTGTAACCTAGTTTCAGTTTGCGCTGAATTAATGATGTGGAGCCTTGTTGATGCATCACGATAAGTCTCGCTGCGTCTTCAAAAAGTTGATCTCTATCGTCCAAATCAAAATCCATGCTGCCCCCACCTTCGCCATTCTCATCCACATATTCCGGTAGCAAAAATGCGGAAGGATAGCCGCGTTGGCTGCCTATAAACTCCGAGATCTTATCTACCTCCGGTGTGTCGACAAAAGCACACTGTATCCGCGTTAGATCACTACCCGTAGACAAGAGCATATCGCCCCGGCCTATTAGCTGGTCTGCACCACCCGTATCCAAAATTGTCCGTGAATCAACTTTAGACAATACACGGAATGCCAATCGAGCCGGGAAGTTTGCCTTTATCGTACCCGTAATGATGTTCACCGAAGGTCTTTGCGTAGCAATCACTAAGTGTATGCCAACCGCACGGGCTAGCTGTGCGAGTCGCGCAATAGGGGTTTCTACTTCTTTTCCGGCCGTCATCATCAAATCTGCAAACTCATCGACTACTAGAACTATAAAGGGTAAGAATCGATGACCCTCCTCAGGGTTTAATCGGCGTCCAACAAATTTTACGTTATATTCTTTCAAATTCCTGACTTGCGCATTCTTTAGCAGGTCATAGCGTTGATCCATTTCTATGCACAGCGAGTTGAGCGTATTGATCACCTTTTTTGTGTCGGTAATGATCGCTTCTTCTTCGTTTGGAAGTTTGGCAAGGAAATGTCTTTCAATAGTTTTAAACAAAGAAAGCTCCACCTTTTTAGGATCGACCATCACAAATTTCAGTTCCGCCGGGTGCTTTTTATATAACAACGAGGTCAATATCGCATTGATCCCCACTGATTTCCCCTGACCGGTGGCTCCCGCTACGAGAAGGTGTGGCATTTTTGATAAGTCGGCAATAAATACCTCGTTGGAGATGGTCTTCCCTAAAGCTATGGGCAGATCCATATCCGTTTTTTGGAATTTTTCCGTCGCCAAGACCGAGCGCATGGAGACCATTTCTGGCGAACTGTTTGGTACCTCAATACCGATCGTGCCCTTGCCTGGCATGGGGGCAATGATACGGATGCCTAATGCCGCTAAGCTTAGTGCGATGTCATCTTCCAAGTTCTTAATTTTCGAAATCCGAACACCGGGTTTCGGAATGATCTCGTAGAGTGTCACCGTAGGGCCGATAGTAGCTTTTATATGCTCGATCTCGATATTATAGTTCCGCAACGTGTCGACAATCCGGTTTTTATTGGCTTCCAGCTCTTGCTGATTGATCGTGATCTTGCCCGTTCCGTAGTCTTTGAGCAGGTCGAGGGTCGGGTATTGATAACCAGAAAGATCAAGCTTCGGGTCGTATTCGCCGAATTGAGCGACCAGGTCATTAGCTGTTATCTCTTTCTCTTCAACAACTTTCTCTACACGCAGCACGGGGCCGTCTTCCAATGCGGTAGGTTCTTCTTCTTCAATAGGTTCGCTATCATCCACAAAATCCTCCGCATTGTCTACAGAAAAGGTAATTTCATTGGTTGCTGTTGGCTTTAATGCTACAGAAAGCTCTTCTTCCTCGTCGAGGTCGCTCATAGCAAACTCTTCCCGTTTGCGCGCTCCAGCCGCAGCTATGGCATTAGCCGGCGCTTCATTGAACGTGTTTAACGGAGTAGGCGAAAGACGCGTTTCTTCCTGCTTATCCAGTATCGGTTCATCTACTTCAGCACGCGTGGCGGCTAAGGCTTCGTTTCGTGTCAACCCAGCTGTCGCCACCGTATTGGTGCGTCTAAATGTTTCAAAATTATCATCATCTTCTTCCAACTCTTCCTCTTCTTCTTTTCTGGAAGTCCAAGTCCATTTTAGATCCAGGTTATAAATCAAAATTAAAGCGGTCAGGTATGCAAATACCAGAAGAGCGGCTATGCCCGTTGAGCCAATCTGTGCCTTCATCAGCTGATTAGTCCAATAGCCAAATTTGCCTTCCAATATGTGAGGCGAATCAGTCAGGAAGTCTTGTAAAAATCCAAGTGTAACCGATAGAAAAATGATACTGATAGATGAGTAGATTAGCGTTTTCCAAACGGGTAAGATCGATCTTTTATAAAGAAGTTTGTAGCCTATGACGAAGGACATAAGCGCAAAAAGGAAGGAAGCCACACCAAACCACTCATAAATAAACTGATTGGCGAGCAGCGCCCCAAGTTTGCCCAGTTTGTTCTCCACAACCGGAAGATCGATTCGCTCATCAGCAATTTCTTCCGTTGTTTGGAACAGCGTTGACCAACCACCATTTGTTTCCGCGATGTAGCTTTGATCCTGTTTCCACGTAAGGAGGTAAGAAACAAATGATACCGCAAGCACAAACGATACGAAAAGCAGAAAAATGCCTAGAATCTTAAGTGCTTTACGTTGCCCTTCGGAAAAATTTATTTTTTCGAAAGATTTGAAGTGCTCTTTTTTATTGTATGTTACATTTCCAACACTACGTGGAGCGCGTTTCGTGCTGCCACCATTGCTGGAATTTTTAAACGTATTTCCTTTGTTTGACATGAAAAATAGATAATCCTCCTAGACACAAACTTAAAAAAAAAGGATGACTATCTGATGAGAATTTTAGCGCAGGATATAAATGCCCAATGCCCATCTTTAGAGATATCACTGGCTAACTACTCAAGTTCAGCTGTATAGGTAATGCGTACGAAACTCGAACAGGGAGTCCTCTTTGTATACCGGGAGACCATTTGCGTTTTGCTTTTTTTATGGCTTCAATTGCTGCTTCCCCCGTATCATATCCCAGGTCTTTGCTCACCTTGAAACTGCTCATGCTACCATCTTTTTCAACGATAAACTCGATCTGCACCGTGCCAGATACCCCTGCGTCTATAGCTGCACGGGGGTATCTATAGTTATTCGCGACAACCCTTCTTAACGCCGAGGTTCCCCCGGGATATTCCGGAGGGACAGCATACGTGTCTTCGTTATAATTTGTCGCTACACCGAGAGAATCTTTGATCACACCGCTTATTAATTTGTCATTTTGCCAGATCTCTTTAAATGTGCGCTTACCGGATTTACCGTTCCATTCGCCATTTTTTTTGTGGTTCAACAGCGGTCCTTGTTCCAACAATACCAAATTCGCCAGGTCGAAAACAGGAAAATCGCCAGTTCCATTTTTAACAACCACTTCGCCAAGACTGTCTTTTACCAATATATACTCGACGATACGCTGCCTACTCGATTCGTTGCCTTCCATAAGGAGACGTGGTGCAACGCGCTGATCGGAAGAAACGAACTTGTGCAAGCTTAACGTATACAATTGGCCGTTAGGATAATAGGCATATGCGCTGTCTATCAGTTGATTCTTGTCGTTGTAATGCTGTTTTTCCTGTAGCTGCCCATTCGCATAATATGTCAGACATTCTCCGATTTTAGACGATGTCATACTGCCATTCGTTAATCGTGTGACAAGTTTGAGACGATCGCCTTTTGTGTAATACTCTTTATACTTCCGAAGATTGGGATATTGCTCATCCGGAGTTATGACACGGTAATAGTAGGATTGTTCGCGCGTTTGTACAGTTCGCCCTAAGGAATCGTGATAGCTCAACTGCTTTCGTTGTGCAAGCAAGCTGAAGCTTGAAAAAAGTAATAATAGGATGAAGAAGGCGAGGTTTTTTATCATGTTAATTTCGGTGAATGGCTTGGATCATCATTCACCGAAATTAAAAGCTATTTGGCAATAATCAAAAAATAATTTTTCTTACCGCGTTGAGCAACGATATACTGGCTGTTGATCAAGCTACTGGTATTGATCGTAAGTTCAATATCGTTAATTTTCTCTTTATTGATCGCTACACCGCCGCCTTGCAGCATTTTACGCGCTTCGCCTTTAGAAGGGAAGACCTGTGTTTCTACGGCCAAAAGATCCAGGACGTTGATACCTGCGGCTAAATCACTTTTGTTAATTTCAAACTGTGGTACCCCATCAAACACTTCCAATACGGCATCGTGCTGCAAATCAGCAATAAAATCTAATGAACCATTGCCAAAAAGAAATTCCGAAGTTTTAATGGCAGTCTCATAGTCTTTTTCGCTATGTGTGCGAATGGTAATATCTTTCGCTAAGGCTTTTTGTACCGCACGCGTGTGTGGAGCTGCATCATGCTCTGCAATGATCGCATTAATCTCCGCCTCCGTCTTCAGCGTGAAAATTCGAATCCAGTTCTTTGCATCGTCATCAGAGGTGTTGAGCCAAAACTGGTAGTATTTATATGGGGATGTCTTCTTCGGATCCAACCATATGGCCCCTGACTCCGTCTTACCAAATTTTTGTCCGTCAGCCTTTTTAATCAATTGGGTCGTTAGAGCGTAGGCGGTGCCTTGATCTTGCCTTCGGATCATCTCGCTGCCAGTCACGATATTTCCCCACTGATCGGAGCCGCCCATTTGTATTTTACAGTTGTGGTGTTTCCACAGATAATAGAAATCGTAGCCCTGTATCAGTTGGTAGGTAAATTCCGTGAAGGATAGGCCGTTGTCACCCTCTAAACGCTTTTTGACAGAATCTTTGGCCATCATATAGTTGACCGTGATTAACTTTCCCACATCACGAATAAATTCCAGAAAGCTGAAATCTTTAAACCAATCGTAGTTGTTGACCATTTTAGCGTCGTTTTCGCCGTCGCCAAAATTGAGAAACTTGGCCAGTTGATTTTTCAAGCAGTCCAAGTTATGTTGTAAGGTCTCCTCATTCAACAGGTTTCGTTCTGCGGATTTAAAAGAAGGGTCACCAATCATACCTGTCGCACCGCCCACAAGGGCTACGGGTTTATGTCCGGCATTTTGAAAATGAATTAGCGTCATAATCTGCGTCAGGTGCCCCACATGTAACGAATCGCCTGTTGGATCGAATCCGATATATCCAGAAACCTTTTCTTTATTCAGTAAGTCTTCGGTTCCAGGCATTATATCTTGTAACATACCTCTCCAACGTAGTTCTTCTACAAAGCTCATTTTTTTATGATTACGATTTTTTAAACTAAGATTGCAAAGATAAGAGATTAAGCCGTATCTTACGATATTAATTGAGCAGATTGAATTGTGAATTTTTTGTCGCATTATTATTTCGAACGTTATAGTCCACATGCGGAAACCGTCTTTGGCGCGCTACTTCCGGATTTACTTAAAAATGTGAATAAGGCATACAATTTCCATCCGCAACGTTTCGAAGAAGCCCTTTTTGCGCACCCACAGACCCGCTACGTTTCGGAAGGCTGGTACCGGCATGTCGAAGTTGATAAGCTGTTTCACAGTTCTGAATTTTTCATCGAGCACTGTCACGTACTACGAAAGTTGCTCGACCCGATTGTAGCGCACCTGCCTATACGCGCTTCTTTTCTAGCCCATATTAGTATCGAGCTCTTATTGGATCATTTATTGATCGACCAGCAAATTGTCAATGCGCAGCGTTTGTACGAGCACTTGGAACACATCTCCCCCAATCTGATCGAAAAATATCTCCGCACGCTGGGTGATGTCGATATCGCGGAGTTTAAAAATTTTTATACCCGATTCTTGGAATCCAGATACATGTTGAGCTATCATGATGTAAGTAACCTCGCGCATGCGTTGTTTAATATTTGTAAGCGGGTATGGGTGTTTCAGACCACTGATGCCGACCTGTATGAACTCACGGCTTGTTTGTCACATTATAAGGAACACCATCTAAAAAACTATTTGGATATTTTTCATAATATCCAGGGTAACATGAAGTAGTTTACCTAAATTTTATCATTTTTGCGTTTTTGTAACGAAGCAATATATTAACAGTTTGATATGATAAATAAACTTTTCCGGAAGAAGAGTGTCGACCAAATTTTGAAAGACTCCCAGGATGGTACTGGATTGGCGAAAGTGCTAGGAGTGAAAGATTTGGTGTCGTTAGGCATCGCTGCCATTGTAGGTGCCGGTATCTTCAGCACCATCGGTCTTGCTAGTTTTGAAGGTGGCCCCGCGATTTCCCTATTATTTATTTTCGTAGCGTTTGCCTGTGTTTTTACGGCATTGGCCTATGCACAGTTTGCAAGTACGGTTCCGGTGTCAGGAAGTGCTTATACGTATGCCTATGTTGCTTTTGGTGAACTTTTTGCCTGGATCATTGGTTGGGCTTTGGTATTAGAATACGCTGTTTCCAATACCGTTGTCGCTATATCGTGGTCGCAGTATTTCGTGTCGATGTTGGAAGGGTTTGGTATCCTGCTGCCCAAATGGATTACTATGGCGCCCGGCTATGCGCTAGATGCGCATGCTAAATTTCTCGCAGAGGGCATGGCAGCGCTGAATGTGGCGGATAAAGCCGGATTGGAAGCCTATATGACCGCACCACGAATTGCTGACATGCCGATTATCTTTGATTTTCCGGCCGGATTGGTGACGCTTTTAGTTACTTGGCTGGTCTATATTGGGATTAAGGAATCTCAGCGTGCCAGTAATATCATGGTGATGATCAAGGTGGGTATTATCATTTTAGTTGTTTTAGGTGGAATATTCTTTATCAAGCCCGAAAACTGGACGCCCTTCGCGCCAAATGGTTTGCGCGGTGTAATGGGCTCAGTTGCCGCCGTTTTTTTCGCATTCATCGGATTTGATTCCATTTCGACAACAGCCGAAGAATGTAAAAATCCGCAACGCGATCTTCCAAGAGCCATGATCATTTGCTTAATCATTTGCACGGTACTCTATGTCGCCATCACATTAGTGCTGACAGGCATGGTAAACTACACGGAGCTGAATGTAAAAGATCCTTTAGCTTTCGTGTTTAAATATGTTGGCTTCGATCATATGGCTGGTATCGTATCGGTAACTTCCGTTATTGCGATCACCAGTGCCTTGCTTGTGTACCAGCTGGCGCAACCAAGAATCTGGATGACTATGAGCCGCGACGGTTTGCTCTCCAAAAGATTTGCACGCATCCATCCAAAATATAAAACACCCTCATACGCAACCATTGTAACCGGTATTGTGGTTGCTATCCCATCCTTGTTCTTTAAGATGGATTTCTTTGTCGACTTAACCAGCGTAGGGACGTTTTTCGCCTTTATTTTGGTTTGCGCGGGTGTGCTGTACATGGACCATGTAGGTTTATCGGCCCGATCAAAGTTTAAAGTACCCTATATAAATGGAAAATACATTATCGGAGTAGGCTTTGTTTTAGCGTGGATATTGGTGTACAGCTATGCGCAAAGCACCATCTCGGAATGGCGTGCCCTTTCCTTCGCCGAAATTATAGAACATAAGTCGTTGGTACTGGTATTTTGGGGCAGTTGGGTATTACTCGCGGTCTTAGGTTTTAGATATAATTTTTCGTTGTTGCCTGTTATCGGTATCTTGATCAATCTTTACCTCATGAGCGAGTTAGGTGCCAGCAACTGGATTATTTTTATTCTGTGGTTGCTCGTCGGTCTGATTATTTATTTTGCCTATGGATACAGACATTCCAAGTTGAACAAGATCACCGGTTAGTTCGGAAAACCGGGTAAATAAATAAGGGCAACTTCGTGAAAAAGTTTCCCTTATTTATTGTTGGGTTTTATGCCGTATGGATAAATTAATCCAGTCGTTTGAGTTTGACTTCTTTTGTGGTAGGGATGTTGAGCGGTACGCGTTCCAATGTCACAAAGCTGCTGTCTAACCCAAAGCCCTTCTCTTCGGAAAGGCTAAATTTTTTCAAGATCTTATAGATTTCCAGAATAATTTTTTCATGCCATTTCAGATCGTGCGTTTTGGCGATCATTTTTTCCAATACAACAAAGTTGAAGTCACCAGCGATCTTATGTTTTTTCAGCGTGTCGTAATTACTGGTGATGTCGATTTCACCTTTCTCGACCATATCTTCCACGACCTTTCTGAATAGTAAGCTGATGCGCTGCTCTTCCCTAAATCCAAGCTTGAAATCAATACGGATAAGCTTATTTGGGATAAGCTGCTCGACGACAAACTCACGCGTATGCGGATTGTCCATCACATCTACATGTACCAGCCAATATACGTCTGCACGTTTTGGCTTTTTATTGATGATTGAGTAAATAATCTTTGATTCAATCTCATTTTTATTATTCGCGCTCGTGAGGTAGACTAGGTGCGAAGCGAATAGGGGGACGGACTTATCTTCACTCAGCTCGGATATAATGGAGAAGTAATTCCGAATATTGTTGAATCGAACGAAGCTGTTCTTTATTTTCCGAGCCCCATACCAAGAGAACATCGCGATAAATAGTGTGGAGGCAAGCAGTAGTGTTAGCCAACCGCCGTGCGTCAGCTTGACTAGGTTACCGGCAAGGAACGCAACTTCTATCGTCAAATAAAATGCAGCAAAAATCACGATCCAGACTTTGGGTATATGTACGCGCGCCAAGAATATACACATCAGGATCGTTGTCATGATAAATGTCAGGTTGATGGCTAAACCGTAGGCCGCTTCCATATTCGAAGATTCTTTAAATACGGCAATAATGAGCATACAGCCGATGTAAAGAATGAGGTTGATAGATGGCACGTAGAGTTGACCTTTTTGGTCGCTAGGGTAGCGTATAGATACTTTAGGCCATATGTTGAGGCGCACGGCCTCAGAGATTAGTGTGAATGAGCCCGAGATCATGGCTTGACTGGCTATAACGGCGGCCATCGTTGCAATGGCAATTCCATAGACAACAAATCCTTCTGGCATAATCGCGTAAAACGGATTTTTTTCGCCCATTTGTGTGCCAGCGTGTTGCATAAGCCAAGCTCCCTGACCAAAATAGTTTAATACCAGCGTCAGTTTAACGAAAATCCAACTCACTCGTATGTTTGATTTTCCACAGTGCCCCATGTCAGAATACAATGCCTCTGCACCGGTGGTACATAGAAAGATAGCACCAATCAAAAATAATGCGTTAGGATGATTAATGATGGTAGTAACTGCATAGTAAGGGTTTAATGCGTAAAATACCTCGGGCGCATGTTTGATGTAAAGAGCGCCCAGAATGCCTATCGTCGTGAACCAAATAAACATCATAGGACCAAATATTCGACCTACGATGGAAGTTCCAAAGCGTTGTATCACAAAAAGAAGGGTGATAATGATGACCACGATCGGTACGGTCGGTACTTGGGGATGTCTGATGGCGAGCCCTTCGATTGCCGAAGATATGGTGATCGCCGGTGTGATCATTCCGTCAGCAAGTAGGGTGCTCGCTCCGATAATGGCCGGAATGATCAACCATTTTGCCTTCTTCCTCACCAACGAATACAGCGATAGTATGCCGCCTTCGCCTTTGTTATCCGCATTAAGCGTGATCCACACGTATTTAATGGTTGTTTGAAGTGTCAATGTCCAAAATACACAAGACAAGCTTCCCAAAATAAGGTCTTCCTGAATGGTGCCTTTGTTAAAAATCGCTTTAATTACATACAGCGGCGATGTGCCTATGTCGCCGAAAATAATGCCTAAGCTTATTAGTAAACCGGCGAAACTGAGCTTGTGCGCATCGTGATGCTTATGGGTCTTCATGTGAAAAAAATTATCCTGCAAAATTACAGTAAATTATGTGCCAAACATATAGCGAAATGCCGACAACGAATATTCTTGTTAAAAATTGTTAAATGGAAAATTTATTTTAAATAATATATCCAAGATACTTCCAAAACAATTAACTTTGGGACAGGCGGTTTTTATATTATGGAATGAAATTATGATTTTAAGCCGACTACCTAAAAAAACACTTCGTACACGATGATAAAATTGATGAGAAAAATAGCGTTTTTAGCCCTCGCGAGCATTTTTATGTTCCAGAGCGGTCAAGCTATTGGTGCCTCATCTTTTCATTTATCTTCTGCTACAGCGACTAAGGCAACCCTAGTGAAAGAAGATGGCGAGAAACTGATCAATAATGTGAAGGTTTTCTACAATCCTGTTGCCGAGCAGATCACCGCCAACTTTAAACTTGCGAAACAAGGTACCGTAACGATAAAAGTAATGGACGCTTTAGGCAATGAGGTGCTTAATCTTATGAATGGAAGTTTAGAACCAGGAATCCAGAACTTATCTTTCGATTCCAATGGAAAATTAACGACAGGCTTCTATTTTGTCCGCGTCACCTCCGGTGCCGAGACTGTTGTTAAGCGTATCTCTGTACGTTAAGCCGTTTATTTGTATTGCGTAATGCTTTAGTACTGAGTAGATAGTATTTAGTATTTAGTACTTAGTATGTAGAATTGTGTAATGCGTACAATTTTTTTTATTTTTTAATTTTGACTTTTTACTTTCGACTGCACTGACTGTTATTAAACGAAATGTCGCATCGAAAGCTTTGCAATATGTAGAAATTTGCCCTTGCACTTGCCATCCCTGCAAAGGTTTCAAGCGACGGGGTTTTGTTACTTTTGCCCTACAAAAGTAATGCTTTGCCGCGGCATGCGGCGGAAGGGGTTTGCGTTGGACAAACCAAGAAGAAAAGCCTTTGCCCTACAAAAGTAATGCCTTGCCGCGGCATGCGGCGGAGAGGTATGTGGGATGGACACCCCGTTTAATAACTTAAAATTAATTGCTTAACTCCGTATCCTCTATCCAAAGACCATCGTTTTTGATAATCTCTATCAATTCATCAAGCGCATTGGCTGCGCTAACGTTTTTCTTGACTACCTCTTTGCCTCTGTATAAGGTTATTTTGTCTGGACCAGCACCCACATATCCGTAATCGGCATCTGCCATTTCTCCAGGGCCATTTACGATACATCCCATAATACCAATTTTCAATCCTTTCAGATGGTTGGTACGGCTCCGGATCATTTGTGTTGTTTCTTGGAGATCAAAAAGAGTACGTCCACAACTAGGGCAAGATATATATTCGGTTTTTGAGATTCTGGACCGTGTAGCCTGCAGAATACCGAAAGATAAAGATGCAATTTTATCTATTGGGGTGGCAGGGGAGTCTATCCATACACCCGAACCTAACTTATCAACCAATAGCGCGCCCAGATCCGTCGCGGCGTATAGTTGAATTTTAGAGATAGGCTCCTCGGGGCTCGTCCATTCGCCAATGGGGCCCGAAAACTGTTCAGGAGAATAAGATCGTTTGATGATGACGGGGATGTCTAAACCCATGGCCTGTATATTGTTGAAAAACTGGCGTTGATCGGCCATTCCATGTACGTGCGCAGTTTCCAAAACAAACACAATTGTCTTATCCAGCTTTAGTTCCGCAAAAGCATCGCCAAGTAAGTCATCATTTTTAATACGGACAAGGTTCAATACAGGATCATGGCTGGTTGCATTGCTATACTCGCTTAAACTAAAAACAGGGTGCTTATTGCCTTTGTCGGCGAGGTTTTGCCATGTGTCGTAATCGTATAAAACCTTCAGGTTGCCCGGAAGCGTGAAGGAGGGAAGATTCTTACCCAGATAAACAAAATCTACCGATTGGTCGCCCATGTGGTATTTATCGTTTACTGCATCATATCGGTAGCCTACAGGCGTTAATACAAACGGATCTTTTAAGTTTTCATGCGAGATGTCCACCACGACCCGAGGTACCAAGGAACCGCCTATAAACGTGTTTACTTCTGCTGTTTCATACGGAGTGGTGATCGTATCGCCAGACAAATTGACAATCTCTCTGGATTGATGCTGCTCGATATCTTTCTGGCGCTGCGCATATCGCTTAACCAATGCTATCGCGACAGGTGCTTCTTTTTCGGGCTCTTCCGTGAGCGAAACCCGAACCGTATCGCCAAGCCCGTCTTCCAACAGCGTACCAATGCCAACGGCGGATTTAACACGTCCATCCTCACCGTCTCCGGCTTCTGTTACGCCGAGGTGTAGCGGATAGTTCATGTTTTCCGCGACCATTTTCTCAACCAATAGGCGGTAAGCACTTACCATGACCTGCGGATTGGACGACTTCATGGACACTACTAGATTGTAGAAATTTAAGTCCTCACAGATACGCATAAATTCGAGCGCTGACTCAACCATGCCTTCCGGTGTATCGCCATAACGGCTCATAATACGATCGGATAACGAGCCATGGTTCGTACCGATACGCATCACCGTGCCATACTCTTTACAGATGTTTACGAGCGGCGCGAATTTTTTATAGATTCTTTCCAGCTCAGCTTGGTAAGCTGTATCCGTATAATCAATCTGGTCAAATTTTTTCTTATCGGCATAGTTGCCCGGGTTGATTCGTACCTTTTCGACTATACGTGCAGCAGTTTCTGCAGCATTTGGCGTGAAATGTATGTCGGCTACAAGGGGCACATGGTAACCTCGCGCTTTTAATCCATTTTTTATAAGAGCCAGATTTTCGGCTTCTTTGATGCTCGGTGCCGTGATCCTTACATATTCACAGCCCGCATCAACCATCCGTATGGTTTGCTCGATAGAGCCCAGCGTATCCATCGTGTCAATGGTCGTCATACTTTGGATACGAATAGGGTTGCTGCCGCCCATTGGGATGTCACCAACCTTAACTTCCCGCGTCAAAAATCTGCTATATGTCGTTTTGGAGTTGCAGTAACCTCCAGCCAAATGAATTGCGTCTTTTGTGTCCATGTGTTGTCACAAAGTTAGCTATTTTATATTAATAGCGGGTAATTGTAAATGTATTGGCTGCGCCATCTAGCTCGATGTCAAACTTCTTCGTTGCCTCATCATAATTTGCCGTTTTAGCCTTACCGTTTTTCTTTGTTGCGAAACCTTCAAACGCGTTTTTTGATAGTATAGAGGAATATTTTACGCTGATGGCGGCTTCTTTAGGAATGCTAAAATGTATCTTAGAAGCGCCCGTAGCAATATTGATTTTAGATCGCTCGACTTCCGGCATCCCGAGTTTTAAATCCATATTGCTTGCGCCGGTATTTATCGCTAAGTTCTTAAACCGTAAGGCGGATAGGTCGCCGTCAATTGTGGCAGCTCCGTAATTGAATTCAAAATCCCATAGCGGTGTTGCATTGAGATGGATGGAAACCATACCTGTTTTTTTTCCATCCGTAATTGGCTTTGCATTTAATACCACGATCTGCTTGCCACTATTTAGGCTGGATTTGATATTCATACCCATCTTGTCGTCGTCACTTTTGGCCGTAATCAGTTGACTAATATCGCTGCTATTGACACTAAACTTACCTGCTCCACCATTGAATTCAAGTTTCGCCTCGGATGCAGAATCATCCAAGGCACTCTCCACCTGCTGAACTAACGGATCACGATCATCCAGGTCGCCGATTTTGATGTCTTTATTATTCAGTAGGTCAGATGCCCAGTGCGTAGATGGTTTTGTAAGCCCCACATACGTCAGCCAACCCAGAAAAATGACATTGCATGCGATTTTGATATAGTTTCCGTACACGCGATTCTGCACCATCAGGTTTATACCCACAATAACAATAAGCAAAGGCCAATATTTTAACGTCGCGATAAAGTTAAAGTCGATAACATCAATGTTGTGCAACAAGAGGATCAACCCTATAAAAACGAACCAAATTCCGGAGGTAATTTTGTTTTCCATATTTTGTATTTCACTGTAAATATATAGGTCAAAACTATAACATACTAATTTTTTATAAAACCAGTTTTAGGTTATGTTGTTAATATCTTCGGTGAAAGAAAGCATTGAGGCGGTGAAAATTCTTCCTTGTAAATGTGTATCTTGCCATAATGTTAATTTAAGAGTCAATTTTTCTATGATATTCCACCATTTTGGTAAGTATGTTTTGTTATTGCGCAAGGTTTTCAAAAGGCCTGAAAAATGGAAGATATATTCAAAGGAGATTTTTCATGAGATGAACGAAATTGGTATTGGATCGCTCGGTCTGATTGTCATTATATCCACGTTCATCGGTGCCGTCATGACGTTGCAGATTGCATTTCAGCTGGTTTCTGATCTTATTCCACCGACGGTGATCGGTCAGATTAACCGTGACTCCAATATCTTGGAATTGGGTCCCACGATTTCAGCACTCGTACTCATGGGTAAAGTAGGATCTGCTATATCCTCACAGATTGGTTCGATGCGTGTTACGGAGCAAATTGACGCGTTGGAGATTATGGGAATTAATGCTCCAGGCTATCTTATTTTGCCCAAGGTGGTTGCGGGAGCAGTGATGGTTCCTGCATTAGTGATTATAGCGATTTTTTGTGCCATAACGGGTGGGTTGATCGGCGGCTCGCTGTCCGGCGCGGTAGCGCCATCAGATTACATCCAAGGTATACAAGGTGGATTTAACGGATTCACAGTAGCCGTGGCATTAGTGAAAGCATTTGTCTTTGGTTTTATTATCACGTCAGTGCCCGCCTACATGGGTTTCTACGTGCGGGGAGGAGCTTTAGAAGTAGGGCAGGCAGGTACCAAAGCTGTTGTGATCGGCTGTATATCCATATTAGTGTCAGACTACTTAATTACGGCGTTGATGCTTTAACATATGATTGAAATTCAAAACATAAACAAATCTTTTGGCGAAAACCATGTATTGAAAGGTATTGATGCCATTTTTGAACCGGGTAAAGTCAGTTTAATCATAGGCGGGTCTGGATCGGGAAAAAGTACATTGCTCAAATGCATCGTGGGCTTACATGAGCCTGAAGAGGGCAAGGTTTTCTTCAGTAAGGAAGAGTTTACAGGGATGGATTTTGAACAGCGCGTTCCCATCCGCCGCGATATCGGAATGCTTTTTCAGAATTCGGCCTTATTTGATTCGATGACCGTCGAACAGAATATCGTGTTTGCGCTTGATATGTTTACGGACTTGAGCAAGAAGGAGAAGATCGAGCGTGCAAATTTTTGCTTGGAGCGTGTCAATTTGAAAGATAAAAACAAGTTGTATCCTGCAGAACTATCCGGCGGTATGAAAAAGCGGGTAGGGATAGCGCGGGCGATCAGTATGAACCCCAAGTATCTCTTTTGCGATGAGCCCAATTCCGGACTGGATCCAGCTACGTCAATTTTAATTGATGAGCTGATACAGGAACTTACGGAAGAATATCAGTGTACGACTATCGTGGTTACGCATGATATGAATTCGGTCATGGGTATCGGAGAGTACATATTATTTCTCTATAAAGGAGAAAAATTTTGGGAAGGCTCTAACGAAGAAATGTTGCGGTCGGATGTTCAGGAGCTGAATGATTTTGTTTTTGCAAGTCCGCTGATGAAGGCTGCCCGAACGACAATTAAGTAGGCTGAGATCGATCGATTTGATAAGTCGCTGTTAAGTTCATATTTTTGCACACAGCCTCCATTCCATGATGCGCTGTTGCACGTGGACATTTTTTTAATTTTTTGAACTTTAACTTTTGGCTTCAACAACACATATCCAACTGCTTACCCCAAAACACTGGGAAGATTACGAACTTATAGATTGCGGAGATTTTGAAAAGCTAGAACGCTTTGGCAACGCTGTGCTTATTCGGCCAGAACCGCAAGCGGTGTGGCCGAAGTCTTTGAGTGAGGCCGAATGGACGAAAAGACATCATATTCGTTTCAAAGGACGTTCAGCTACGTCTGGCGATTGGGTGAAAAAGGCACCAACTATACAAGACCGGTGGCATATCCGTTACCAAAACGATGATGTCGCCATAAAATTTCGTTTAGGATTAACGTCTTTCAAACACGTGGGTATTTTCCCCGAGCAAGCCGTTAATTGGGATTACATTTCAGATTCGGTAAAGTCATTCAAAACGCCTCATCCGAAAGTGCTCAACCTCTTTGCCTATACGGGCGGCGCCTCGTTAATCGCCAAGGCGGCGGGTGCCGATACGACACACGTAGACTCTATAAAACAGGTCGTCACCTGGGCGAACGAAAACCAAGAACTTTCCGCAATCGATAATATTCGTTGGGTGGTCGAAGATGCACTGAAATTCGTAAAACGCGAACTTAAAAGAGGAAATACATACAATGGTATCATTTTAGATCCGCCAGCTTATGGACATGGCCCCAAAGGTGAAAAATGGAAGCTCGAAGATCATATTATGGAGATGATGCGCGATGTTGTCCAATTGCTGGATCCGAAAGAGCACTTCTTGATCTTAAATACCTACTCCTTAGGATTTTCTTCGGTAATTGTGGAGAACCTGATTCGTACATCATTTCCTGCAGTAGAAAATTTGGAGATAGGGGAGCTTTACTTACAAGCCACGGCCGGTTCAAAACTGCCGCTGGGCGTATTTGGAAAATTCCGAAAGATAGCAAAGTAACAATCACAACTTAGCCATCAAATTTTATTGAGGCTGTCTAAAAAACATTGGTGTGCGGTAAAAATTGCCGATGACTACGATACCTAGCTTTTGGACAGCCTTTTTTTTGTGTTTTAGCGCTTCAAAAGTTGCTTTTCGCATGCCGTGAGTCCGGATAGAAAGGTCGGTAAGTTTAGGAAACCAAACTCGCTGAGCTTTTCGGCTCGTGTACGATAATAGGCTATTCCAGCAACTAATTGTGCTTTAAATTTCTCCGCAAATTTTACCTTCTTGGCATCGTGTGCTGCTTCTCGCATGTAGGCACGTAAATAATCTACGTACAATTGTAGTTCATTGATAAACATGTGAGGTCTCTGCGGAAGGTCGAGAGGGACGCGTCCGTAGATGTGATCCACCATCTGTTGAAGGGAGTATGTATCTTTAAAATAGGCAGTGTTGGGTCCTGGGCATATGGCTACCGCACTACTTTCCTTCGCTTTGCGAATCTCGTACGTTAAGTATGCCGACGTGGCTAGGCCATCGCAGAGGCAGGTTTTTTCCGTTATGCTATCAAAAGCTTGCTGATAAGCGTCTGCAGATAGTTGCTTTGTTTCCAATTCCTTTATTTTGGCGTGTTGATAAACGCGTGAGGCGGTACAAACGGCTGCATCGGAAAATTCGGTGTTGGAAATTAAATATTTCTTGGTGCAGGGACTCCCGGGACGGCCTGCTCGAATGCGTTCCAAACGCTCCTGTTCCGCTGTACTTCCCCTGAAATTGTTAAATGGCACACCAAGCGGCGAAGCATCGCTTAGGTAAAAATCTTCTTTTTTCGCTTCCGCAAGTGCTTTCAATGTTCCGCTATCAACCGTAGTTGCTTCTGGAACCAATAGAAAGGGCGATCCCCAACCGGCGCTATCAAAACCATAATGTTTTACTAAAAATGATTGTTCATCAGCCGTACCAATGCCGCCCTGTACGGTAAAGCGCACGCTAGGAACTGGGAATAGTTGCTCTTTTTTAGCCTGTAAAGCCTGTCGATAAATGCTCCACAATTCATCAATAAGCTGGTCTTTCCGCTGTTTAAACTCCTCCAGTATAGGCCCTAATAAATAACCATCCGTTGCAAAAGCATGGCCGCCACAGTTCAGCCCAGACTCTATGCGAAATTCAGAAACCCATAGCCCTTTTTTTGCCAAATACTTTGCTTGTATATGCGCTGATCGGAAATCCGAAACCTTGAGCGTGATTTTTTTATCGAATGCTCCTAATTCGTTTGGCAGGAACGCCGGAATCTCGGCGAGGTAGTTGTACAGCCTAGGGTTCATGCCTGCAGAAAGGATAACGGAGGAGCGCAATGTAGCGTTCGCAAATCCTCGCAGGGCTGCTGCGGCATCAGAATAACGATCTTCCAATGGCATACCCAGCCCATCGACGTTTATCTTATCTACCTTTGACATGATATTGACATCAATATCGCCCGGCTGCAGGCTGTTTTTGAGGTAATCGATAAGTTGGGTCTGTGTTGCACCGGCTTTGTTGTTGAGCAAATCCAAGTAGGCTTGTCTTTCTGGGCTGTCGTTCGGTAACAATTGGAAATAACGGTCTAAGTCCGATCCTGTGCCAAAGCGCTCCTCCTGCATACGCTTTAAATCAGCATCCACTAAATACTGGATCATATCAAGATAAGCGGTGATTCTTTTTGCACGATAGTCCTGTTCCTTTTTTGAAATGGGCTGCGAAGGCATATTATTCTTCTCCAGATAATACAAACGCATCCGTTCGATCAGCTCATCGTCAACGATCGAGATGACAGAATTGATGCCGAATTTGGCGACCTTAAGTGGAGTGTCTATGGAAAAAGCCAGTCCTAATACTGGGATGTGGAAACCATGTTTCATATAGCTATAATATACCTGCGAAGTAAGGCAAATATGGGTAGCTATAAAATAATGGAGCCCTTAGTAAAAAATGATATCAGTCATTTTGTTCGTCTTACGTTTTTGCAGCAAGATTCTGGCCATGTGTACTTGTTATGCGCACTACTCAAAAACAACGGTCTTGTTGCCTTGCAGCATGACTCGATCTTCCATCAATAATTGTATGGCATGGCTGAGGACAGCCTTTTCGATTTCTTTTCCGGCAGTGACCAAGTTTGGCACATCATAACTATGATTGATGGACTTTGTACGCTGTACAATAATGGGGCCTTCATCCAGATCGTTGGTGACAAAATGCGCGGTAGCACCAATGATTTTGACGCCTCTTTTGTAAGCCTGCCGATAAGGGCTGGCACCGATAAAAGCGGGTAGAAACGAATGGTGAATATTAATCAACTTGTTCTCAAACCGGGAAACGAAACTTGGCGAAAGGATACGCATAAACTTAGCGAGGACGATGTAATCCGGATTGAAGGGCTCGATGGTAGCGGCAAGCTCGGTCTCGAATTGCTCTTTCGTTTTATGTTCGTGGGAAACCACGTAATAAGGAATGTCAAATTTTTCGGTAAAGTCTTTCAATGTATCGTAATTTCCCACTACCGCTTTCACGTCGGCATTTAGCGTTTGAAAGAAATGACGCACCAAGATATCTGCTAGACAGTGATGCTCTTTGGTAACGAGCACAACCAGCTTTTTTTGCCTGTCGGGGTTTATTGTTACCAATGCATGGGCAGGCAAATCTGCATATAGATTTTGCTGTAGGGCGATCGGGGCGGCAGGGACGCCGCTACAGACTACCCGAAGAAAGAATTTTTTATTTTCCTCGTCCACGAACTCTCGCATCGTCACGATATTGAGCTGATGTTTAGCAATAATTTGTGCGATGCTCGCAACTAGCCCGACAGCGTCCTGGCATTGAATGAGAATAAGGGTTTGGCTGTGCATATGTGTTGGATGCTTGCGCTATAGGTTTATGATGCTACAGCAGCGTTTGCTAGTTCTTCTTCTAAATCTACTTCTATCCGGAGGTTTTCTACGATATGTTTTTGACGATCAGGGGTGTTTTTTCCCATGTAGTATTCCAGTAATTGCGGAAGCTTATTGTCTTTTGATAGAATGACGGGATCAAGACGAATATCCTTTCCGATAAATAGTCCAAATTCTGACGGTGAGAT
This sequence comes from Sphingobacterium paludis, assembly GCF_004364125.1. Taxonomy (GTDB): domain Bacteria; phylum Bacteroidota; class Bacteroidia; order Sphingobacteriales; family Sphingobacteriaceae; genus Sphingobacterium; species Sphingobacterium paludis. The sequence goes on from NZ_SNZV01000002.1 coordinate 382,419, forward strand.
CTCGCCCAAACCTTTGAATCGTGTGATCTCTGGCTTGCCACCTAATTTGGCGATGGCCCTTTGCCGTTCTTCGTCGGAATAGCAATAGATGGTTTCCTTTTTGTTTCGTACCCGGAATAGCGGCGTCTGCAAGATAGAAACATGACCGGCTTTTACTAAGTCCGGAAAAAACTGAAGGAAAAAGGTCAATAACAGCAAACGAATGTGCATGCCATCCACATCGGCATCGGTTGCTACAACGATGTTGTTATAGCGTAGCCCATCAATTCCGTCTTCAATATTTAGCGCGTGTTGCAATAAGTTAAATTCCTCATTTTCATAGACAATCTTTTTAGACATGCCGTACGAATTTAAGGGTTTTCCTTTCAGACTAAATACAGCCTGTGTTTGTACATCACGAGACTTGGTAATGGAACCACTGGCGGAGTCACCCTCGGTGATAAAAAGTGTCGTTTCCTGATTTCGGTCACTTTTATCATTGAAATGAACCTTGCAATCACGAAGCTTTCTATTGTGCAAAGAGGCTTTCTTAGCCCGCTCATTCGCAAGTTTTTTGATGCCTGCAATGTCCTTTCTCTCTCGCTCAGATTGCAATATGCGCTTCAACAGTGCGTCTGCGGTATCTTGATTTTTGTGTAGGTAATCGTCAAGCGCCTTTTTGATAAAATCATTGATAAAGGTACGTACCGTCGGTCCATCGGGACCAATGCTTTGCGAGCCTAACTTTGTTTTTGTCTGCGATTCGAAAACAGGCTCCTGCACTTTTATGGCGATAGCACCGATAATGGACGAGCGAATATCTGCTGCGTCAAATTCTTTTTTATAGAACTCCCGAACGGTCTTAACGAGCGCCTCGCGAAAAGAGGCTTGATGTGTACCTCCCTGCGTGGTGTGTTGCCCATTGACAAAGGAGTAATATTCTTCGCCGTATTGTTGGCCGTGCGTTAAAGCAATTTCTATATCTTCGCCCTTCAGGTGAACAATCGGGTAGCGCATCGATTCGGTATCAATGTTTCTTTCCAAAAGATCTTTGAGACCGTTTTCGGAGATGTACTTCTGCCCATTAAAATTTATGGTTAATCCCGAGTTGAGAAACACATAATTCCAGATCATATTTTCTACAAACTCTGTACGAAATTTGTAGTTGCGGAATATAGATTCATCTGGGTAGAAACTGGTGGCGGTGCCATTGCGCTGCGACGTATCCTTTTGGTCGTCGCTGACGAGCTCGCCACAACTGAATTGCGCAATGCGCGTTACACCTTGACGGTAAGACTGCACAACAAATTGGCTAGAAAGGGCGTTAACGGCTTTCGTACCAACACCATTTAAACCTACGGATTTTTGAAACGCTTTGCTATCATATTTACCACCGGTGTTTATTTTGGAAACCACATCCACTACCGACCCTATTGGAATACCACGACCGTAGTCACGGACGGCAACTTTATTTTCATGAACCGTAATGTCTATTGTTTTGCCCGCTCCCATTACAAACTCATCGATGGAATTATCAACAATTTCTTTCAATAACACATAGATGCCATCGTCGTAGGCCGAGCCATCTCCTAATTTTCCAATATACATACCAGGACGTAGGCGGATATGCTCTTTCCAATCCAGCGATCGTATACTGTCTTCGTTATAAGTCGTCATTAACGTTATGATGGTTTATTTTTCGAAACAAAAATAGGAAAAAAAGCAGCACGGCTAGACACAAAAACACAGGATCCCTGAAAATTGCTATTTTTTGCCAAAATCAAGTATTTTAGCAACTATTTTTTTCTACTGCGTTACGCTTTTACTTATATTTAACAAAAGCGATTTTTATGGAACAGGAATCACGGGAGAAATATAAAATTGTGCCGCCCGCAGCTTGGGTGGAAACGGTCACCGACGAACAGTTGCTTTCGCAGATTGTCGAAACAGACTTTTCTCAGCGGCAGTATGATGATGGCAGAGACTACTGTTATTTCTTACGAAAGGTTCAGTATACCGATGATATCCAGAATGCGGAATACAATTTTATGGCTTATAGTGTTCAGCAACCTGGTACACTCGATTTTGCGTCGGTGAATGAATTTGTGTTGTATCAAGCCGAGCATATCGAATTTCATCGTATAGCAGTGTTGCGAGAAGGTGTGCTGATTGATAAGTTGCCGGATACAACCTTCAAGGTATTAGATAATGAAACACAAAGTATAGATGGTGTTTTAAATAGTTCAAAAAAAGTGAATATCGTCATCAAAGACATTCGTCTCCACGATATTATGATCGTGGAAGATACCCGCGTTGTTCATTTTACAGAAAAGGATTTTCTACGGAAGGCGCTGATTAAATATATATGGTTTAGTCCGGACGTGTATTGGGCGTATGGCAAATACGAGTTTGATTTGATTAATAAACGTCAAGATCCTATACGGTTTAAGAAGCTATATTTCCGTGACGACCTTGGCGAGCTGTTGCCTATTGAGGAGGGCTTGATCGGTCCCGGCGAAACGTTTTCACTTGGCTTCACCGATTATATAAACGCAGTAGATATCAACCGGGAGGTATATCCCTTTATCGATTTTGCAACGGATCGTAATTACGAAGAGTTGATGCAATTGGTGTACGCTTACTACCAAACCGCGTTAGCAACAAAATCGCTCGACGAATATGCGCCAGAATTGGTGACGAGGCTGGATGCGCTGAACGATCTGGACGCTAAGATACAGTTCGCCATTGAGTACGTGCAAAACAGTGTGCGCTATCTGTACAACGAGGACGAGATGCACGGACACAAGCCCCAGGACCCTTGGGTTACCTATGCGTTTAAGCAAGGAGATTGCAAAGCCAAAACAATACTTCTTAAGAGCATCCTGCAATACCTTGGTGTAGAGTGTAGCATTGTCTTGGTAAATTTTAATGCAGACTTTTACGTCAACAAGTACCTGCCTTCGCTTTTTAATTTCAACCATGTTATCCTGAAGATCGCTCATCAAAATGTGGATTATTTTGTGGATGCGACCTCGCGTGATGAATATGGCTCCTTGGAAAATAGGTCGTTCATCAGTTTCTTAAATTATTTAGAAATAAAGCCGGAAAGCACCATGCAGCAGCGCAAAGGGTATAAATCGCCTGGTTTTTCCATTTTTGATCAAATTCTGTTTGAAGTCAAAAACGATGTAGGATTTATCACATTGAAAACAACGTATAGGTACAACCGTGCGAATGCTATGCGCAGGTATTTCAAGAACACCAATAAGAAAGCTATTGTAGACCATACCAATAACTTCGTCTTTAGCTGCATGGACATCGTGGAACCTGATGGTGGAAACGATAAGCGCGATATTTTCAAAGATGCTACGATTACCGTAGTGCATGATGATAAAACCGATAACCTCTTTATTACGGAGTACACGGCTACGATTGAGAAGCCTTATTACATAACGAGTGACGGGCGGAAGTATCTAAAATTCTACGACGCAAGTATCTTGAAACAAAATTTGCGCGACTACGTGCAGAAAGATGTGAGCTTTTGGCAATCGTTTGAGTCAGAAAAGTATCAAATCAATATACGCTCGGACAAGCCTATTGATGTACGAGATGAAGTAACTAATAAGCAATTGGCCGTCGAATACGAGCTGTTTAAATATACGATTAAAAAGAAGATAGAACGGTACGGGGCTGTAGCCGATATTGAATTTGTTCCATTGTCCAATGTTGAGGTGCCCGTTTCCGAAATACCTTCGCTGCGTGATAAATACGCGGAAATTGGGCGCAGCGCCTACGGACTAGGCGTTGGCATTGCTAAACCCACACTTTTGGATTCACTCAAAAGCATGTTTCGTAAGGCATAAGGAGCCAGGCGACGTTAACCGGTCTTGCCCTGTAAAAATGCGTCATGCTTACTCGCGATGACGCATTTTTTTATTCCGTGCTTTTTAAAACACTTGATCTTACCCCAGTTCAGAATAACAACTATCTACCGAAATCGTCTTGTACACGCACGATGTCGCTTTCGTCAGATGGATTCTCGCTATCGGTATGTTGCCAAATTTCAGCCACCACGCCATATCCTTCTAGTCCGATCAGACGATGTCTTTCGCCTTGCGACAACCGAATGAATTCACCCACGGTAAGTCTTTTCAGCTCATTCTCTTCATCCGTATTGCTCGTTACGACCCCCACTTCACCTTGTGTGACGCGCCAAATTTCTGCCCGACGGTGGTGGTATTGCCATGATAAACGTTTGTTGGGAGCGACAACTAGTATTTTAGGGCTTAGCTTGCCAGATATTTTTAAGCCTTGCACATCTAATCCGTCGAAGTACTGATCTGCGAATTGCTGCGCTTGGTCTTCATTAATAACGAAAAAGCCACCCCAAGGTCTTGTTTGATCGATATTGTCAATTTCGAAACCTTCTGTTTTTAGTTTTTCTTCAATCTGGCTAAATAATTCGCCTTTCTCCATATGTTCTGCCATGTTTTAAGTATTTGTGGTGAAGTTAATAGTTTTCTGAAATTACACCAAAAAAAAGCATGTTTGAGCGTTTTTTTTCGATGCTAAATGGATTATGCGTGCATTGTAGAGTATGGATACGATGTCTTTCTACAGCATATCGATTGCGACCTTCGGCTGAACAGATAGATATTGCTATCTTTGTGGTTCATCAATAATCAGGGAGTAAATTCATGGGACATACAGAAGTTGACGGTAAAAATGTGGCCTTTATGCAGGCCGTTTCTTTCGTTAATCAAACCAATCAGCATTTATTTCTAACGGGGAAGGCCGGAACAGGTAAAACCACCTTTTTAAAATATATCCGAGACAATTCATATAAGAAAATGGCGATAACGGCGCCTACCGGTGTTGCAGCGATGAATGCGGGAGGCACAACCTTACATGCTTTATTCTGGCTGCCGTTCGGTGTGTTTATCGAAGACTATACGCTGAAATGGGACGAACAGGATAGCCATATCTACAACAAAAGCCGGCTTTTTTCAACCATCAAATTGACCAAACAGCGCCGTGCTATTTTGCAGGAGCTTGAACTCTTGGTGATTGACGAGGTGTCGATGGTTCGTGCAGACACGCTGGATGCTATCGATGTGATTTTAAAATCGGTACGGCGCGATATGCGTCCATTTGGTGGGGTGCAGATGTTGTTCATCGGCGACCTCTATCAGCTGCCGCCCGTGGTGCGTGACCATGAGTGGCAAGTGTTGCGGCAGCACTACAGCAGCCCGTTCTTTTTTGATGCGAAAGTGTTGCGCGAACATCCGCCAGTGCTCCTAGAGCTAAACAAAATATACCGGCAAAACGATAGCGACTTTATTGGTTTGTTAAATAATATCCGAAATAATGAGTGCTCACAAGCGGATCTGGATTATTTAAATGCGCATTATCGCGAGCAGTTCTCTCCCGAAGATGGTGAGCAGTTTATTACACTAACCTCACATAATAAGCTGGCAGAAGGCATTAACCAAGAGCAGCTCATGAAATTAAGCGGCACTATGCATAATGTCAAAGCGGTGGTTAAAGATGAATTTCAGCAATCATCGTATCCTGCCGAAGAGGTGCTTCCTCTTAAAATTGGTGCGCAGGTGATGTTTATTAAAAACGATACCGGCGAGGATCGGAAGTTTTTCAATGGAAAGATCGGGACGGTGAAGGAGTTGCATTTGGATAAGCATCAAGTTGTTGTTTCTTTTCAGGATGGCTCAGAGGATGTCACAGTTCGCCGGGAAACCTGGGAAAATATTCGTTATAATTACAATAAAGGGGAAGATAAGATCGAAGAGGAGGTAATGGGGACTTTCTCCCAATTTCCGCTGCGTTTGGCTTGGGCGATTACGATCCACAAAAGTCAGGGCTTAACTTTTGATCGGGCGGTTATCGATGCAGGTACATCGTTTGCTGCAGGTCAGGTTTATGTCGCACTCAGCCGGCTCACAGGGCTTGAAGGATTGGTTTTGAAGTCCAAAATCCCACATCATTCCATTCGTACAGATTTTCAGGTGGTTGACTTTATGAAGCGTATGCGCCCAGGAGATGAAGTAGCAAAAATGTTGGAGTTATGTCAGCGGCACTATCTTGGGCAAATCCTTTTACAAAGTTTTCGCTGGACAACCCTGGTTGAGGGCGTAGATGAGTTGAGCGAATCCTTGGCAAAACGAAATATTGATAGCAAGGATGCGGCCCTTCTCGTGTTGAACGGCGTGGCAGGCGCCTTACGTGAACAGGAAAAAGTGGCCAATAAATTCATCACACAGTTATATGCTATGCTGCGCGATAAGGCGCAACTAGACTACGGTAAGATTTGCGAACGCACACAGTCTGCTGTGGCTTGGTTTCTTCCGAAATTTGATAACGATGTTTTGATCGCCATGCAGGAACATATTGAAGCGTGGAAAGTGAAAAAACGCACCAAAAAGTATGTTGAAGAGTTACGTTCGCTGTTGTTGGATTTTAGACGTAAAAAAGAGCAGCTAGCGCATTGTCTTACCATCGCTGACATATTAACGCAGGAGGGTGATTTGTCGCAGGTTGTAGACTCACTCCATGCCAAGGAAAAGACAAAGGATAGCGAGGTGAAATCCGCGGCTGACGATGATGCGGTAAAAGACACGAAGGCTATTTCGCTGGATATGTTTATGGACGGGCTAAGCATCGAAGATATTGCGAAGAAGAGGGATATGGTGGTAGGCACCATTTATGGACATTTGATCAATTACGTGGGAACGGAGGTGGAAGCGACAGATCTTATCGCCGAAGAAAAGCTTGAGAGGATAATGGATGTCATCCGCCAAAATCCAGATAAGTCTTCTTCTGAACTGAAAGTGATCTTGGGGGCAGAATTCGACTATCCGGATATTAAAATTGGACAAAAGATGCTCGAACTTGCTGCAGGCTAGTTTTTTACTTTCTTTTTAAAGGAAAGTGGGAAAAGCCGGAGTGTGCAGGATAGTTTCTGCATATTAAATCCTATCTTTGAGTCCTTTTAGTTGCCGAGGGAAAATGGAAGAAAAAAAGGGAAGTAACGCGAAGAACAAATGGTTGGTCTTTACTTCTATGCCCATACAAATGGGCGTAACAATTTATCTGTTTTATCGATTGGGCGGCTGGTTGGACGAGCGCTATTCGGTGGAAGGAGAGTGGTGGATGAAAGGGCTAACCATGTTGGGTGTTGTCGTATCCATGTATCAATTTATAAGACAGGTCAATTATTTGAACAAGAATGAATAAGTATGTGCGTTTCGGTATTTTTCTGTTGCTGTTAGCAGGAGTAAGTTATGGCCTTCATACATTAATCTTACAAAATCTGGGAGTTGATTCGTATTGGCTACAAACTGATTTTTCCCTGACGGGCATGTATCTGTTCTTTTTTGGAGCTTCACTGGCGGTTACCGTCCTCCTGTTATTAGCAGATTTTGCTTTTCCAAATTATCTGAGTTTCGTATTTCTGGGCTGTATTCTGGTAAAGGCTATCGCGAGCTATTTGTTTATTCGATCCGGCCTCAATTTATTCGAAAACGACTTTTTAGAATTGAACTTTTTGGTGGTGTTTTTTATCTTTTTATTATATGATATTTTGGTGGCTTATAAGCTTGTGAATCAAGGAGTAAAGGTTGTTGAAAAGTAAATCTATAAAAAGTTCTAACATTTGTTAACAAATGCCAAATAAAGTTGTATTTTTGCGCAAAATTTTTTATCATTCAATAGTAAATCGAAATGGTGAGTCTTAAGAGAGCACTTTTATTTTTTACAGTAATCTTCTTTGCTGTTGCCCCGTTTACCGCACTTCGTGCCGCAGAAGAAGCGCATCATGAAGAAGCGTCTAAATCCCAAGCGGAGGAAATTCAGGAATACAGTCAGCATCACTTGGAGGACGATTATTATTTTTCGTTGTTTACGGATAAAAAAGCTGGGAAGCACTATGGTTTTCCGTTGCCGGTTATCTTGATTGACGGAGGTCTTCAGGTTTTTTCGTCTGGAGAATTTCACCATGGAGAGTCTGTAGTTGAGAAGAACGGTCAATTTTACAAGCTACACCACGGCAAGATCTACAAAACGGATGCTGCTGGAACGTTAACCTTTGATGAGCATCACCATGCTACAAATGCAAAACCTTTAGACTTTTCGATCACAAAAAACGTAGTAGGTTTATTCCTTGCGGCAGCGTTGTTATTTTGGGGTTTTATTAGCTTAGCAGGAACGTATAAGAAAGGTCCGAATGCCCTTCCGAAAGGGATGGGTCGTGCACTAGAGCCTTTGGTACTTTATGTTCGCGATGAAATGGCTATGCCTAACATCGGTCACCGGTACAAAGAATTCATGCCGTATCTTTTATCGGTATTTTTCTTAATCTTTGTTTTGAACTTATTGGGCTTAACTCCACTTGGGTTTAACGTTACAGGGAATATTTCGGTCACTTTGTGTTTAGCCCTTTTCACATTTTTAATTACGAATTTCAAGGCGAACAAAGACTACTGGAAGCATATTTTTTGGATGCCAGGTGTTCCTGTTCCATTCAAATTTGTACTCGCACCTATCGAAGTGTTGGGTATGTTTACGAAGCCTTTTTCGCTTATGCTACGTTTGTTTGCCAACATTACTGCGGGTCACTCCGTGGTGATGGGACTTATCGCAATCGTATATTTATTTCAACAGCAACTGACTGTGCCAGGTAGTATTGGTGTCTCTTTGGTATTGACATTAATCTTGACCTTCTTGGAATTGTTGGTTGCCTTTTTACAGGCGTTTATCTTCACTATGTTGTCTTCGTTGTTTATCGGGATGGCTGTCGAGGAGCACGCTCATCACTAAGCATTTTTTGTTAAATTTTATATTATAAATTCATTACTATGTACAACTTAATTGGAGCAGGTTTAATCGTAATCGGTGCAGGTTTAGGTTTAGGTAAAATCGGTGGTTCAGCTATGGAAGCTATCGCTCGTCAACCAGAAGCAGCATCTAAAATTCAAACTGCTATGATCATCATTGGTGCCCTAGTAGAAGGTTTAGCATTCGGTGCTTTAATCTTAGGTAAATAAACCAATGTACAGTACAAGGCATCCTTTGCAACGGTTGGTTGCAAAGGTGCTTTTTTAAAAGACAAAAAATAGAAATATTATCATTTATACTATTATACAATGGATGCATTAATTAATCAGTTCTCGTATGGTTTGTTCTTTTGGCAAATTATCATTTTATTGATCGTGATCTTTATCTTGGGTAAATTTGCATGGAAGCCAATCATCAATGCTTTGGAAGAACGCGAGAAAGGTATTTCTGATGCTTTGGCTTCTGCGGAGAAGGCTAAATTGGAGATGGCTCGTTTAACCAATGAGAATGAGCAACTATTAAAAGAGGCGCGTGCAGAGAGAGATGAGATTTTGAAAGAAGCGAAAGAACTGAAAGATAAAATCGTTTCTGAGGCAAAGCACGAAGCGCAAGATTCTGCGAAGAAAATCTTGGAACAAGCGAAGCAGGAAATCGAAGAGCAAAAGAACTTAGCATTAGCTGAAGTTAAGAACCAAGTTTCTTCTTTATCTTTGGATATTGCGCGTAAGGTATTGACAAAAGAATTTCAAGACCAAGGCAAGCAAGAAGCGTTTGTTGCAGACTTGTTGAAGGATGTTAAATTAAACTAAGATTGAAAAGCAATTAGGCTTTTTTATTTTTCAATTTTTACTTTTTAAACCGAGCGTAGCGAGCTCATCAACGATAATTTAATAACATGTCAATTTTTACAGTTGCCTCCAGATATGCAAAATCACTTCTTGAACTAGCCCAGGAGCAAGGTAATTTAGACGCTGTTAAAGCCGATATCGATCAAATCGTTGTCGTTTTGAAGTCCAATACGGGAATTCAGACAGTTCTAAAAAACCCTATCATTAGTGCAGATAAAAAGCGGAGTATTTTACAGGCCCTTTTCGATGGAAAGGTGAACCCCTTGATCGTATCCTTTTTCAATGTATTAGTAAGCAAGGGGCGTGGTAATATTCTAGTTGATATCGCTCAGGAATTTATTCGCGAATACAACCAATTGAAAGGTATCGTTAATGCGACTGTTATTTCGGCAACGAAATTATCGGAAAAAAATCTGAATGATTTACAGGCAAAGATTTCTCAAGAAATCAACGCGCAGGTATTGCTCAAGAACAAGGTAGATGCTTCCGTGATCGGTGGTTTCAAACTTCTTGTTGGCGACAGACAGATCGACGCAACGATAGCCGGTAAATTGAATAAATTGGAAAAATATTTTGTAAGTCAAGGCGTTTAATTCGCATTGACTTTTGGATAAAAAATAAAATCAAAAACCCCTTATACTAATAACAATGATAGAGGTAAGACCAGATGAAGTTTCGGCAATTCTTAGAGAGCAATTGTCAAGCTTTAAATCAGAAGCCGAACTCGAGGAAGTGGGTACCGTACTTACTGTGGGTGACGGTATTGCTCGTATTTACGGCTTAACTAAAGTTCAGTCCGGTGAGTTGGTTGAATTTGATAACGGATTAGAAGGTATCGTATTGAACTTGGAAGAAGACAACGCGGGTGTTGTACTTTTAGGATCTTCAGACGAAATCAAAGAAGGTGATACCGTAAAACGTACAAAACGCATCGCATCTATCAAGGTTGGTGAAGGTATGTTGGGTCGCGTGGTGAACACATTAGGCCAGCCTATCGATGGTAAAGGACCTATAGCAGGCGAAACGTACGAGATGCCTATTGAGCGTAAAGCGCCAGGTGTAATCTATCGTCAGCCCGTAACGGAGCCATTACAGACAGGTATCAAAGCAATTGACGCGATGATCCCTGTAGGACGTGGTCAGCGGGAGCTTGTCATCGGTGACCGTCAGACAGGTAAAACTGCGGTATGTATTGATACCATTTTGAACCAAAAAGAGTTTTATGATGCAGGTCATCCTGTATTCTGTATATATGTTGCAGTTGGTCAGAAAAATTCTACAGTAGCCAATATCGTTCGCGTATTGGAAGAAAAAGGAGCCATGGCCTATACGGTTGTTGTTGCGGCTTCTGCTGCAGATCCTGCACCGTTGCAATTCTATGCACCAATGTCAGGTGCTGCAATCGGAGAATTTTTCCGTGACACAGGTCGTCCGGCGTTGATCGTCTATGATGATTTATCAAAACAAGCCGTAGCATACCGTGAAGTTTCCTTGTTGTTACGTCGTCCTCCAGGACGTGAAGCATACCCAGGAGACGTGTTTTACTTGCACTCTCGCCTATTGGAGAGAGCTGCGAAAATCAACTCTTCTGATGATATCGCGCGCAATATGAATGACCTCCCTGAGTCAATCAAGCACTTGGTAAAAGGCGGTGGTTCATTGACAGCGCTTCCGATTATCGAGACCCAAGCAGGTGACGTATCAGCTTATATTCCTACGAACGTAATCTCGATTACGGATGGTCAGATTTTCTTGGAATCCAACTTGTTCAACGCAGGTATCCGCCCAGCGATCAACGTAGGTATCTCGGTATCGCGTGTAGGTGGTAACGCGCAGATCAAATCAATGAAAAAGGTTTCTGGTACATTAAAATTGGATCAGGCGCAGTTCCGTGAGTTAGAAGCTTTCGCTAAGTTTGGTTCTGACCTAGATGCAGCTACCAAAGCGGTTCTTGATAAAGGTATTCGTAACGTTGAAATATTGAAACAAGGCCAATATTCGCCAGTAGCGGTAGAGAAACAAGTGGCGATTATCTACGCAGGTACAAAAGGTTTGTTCCGTTCTGTACCGGTGAAGGATGTTCGTAAATTTGAAGAAGAGTATTTAACGCAACTAGAGCAACGTCATCCAGAAGTGTTGGCCGGCTTGAAAGCAGGAAAATTCAGCGATGAATTGACGGATGTGTTAGATAAAGTAGCTAAAGAGTTAGCAGCAAAATATTAATCAGATAGGGGTGTAGCGCGTGGTGCATAATCTGTATGGACCATGCGCGAAGCTCAAATCGACACTAGTATATGGCAAATTTAAAAGAAGTTAGAAACCGGATTAGCTCGGTAAGCTCGACGCAACAAATCACCAAGGCCATGAAAATGGTGGCGGCCGCGAAATTGAAGCGTGCGACAAATGCTATAGTACAGTTACGTCCGTATGCCAATAAGCTAAGAGATATTTTAGCGCAAGTTTCCGCTTCTGTGGAAGGAAATGACTCTCCCTATACGCAAGACCGTATCCCCACAAAGGTATTGGTTATTGTGTTGACATCAAATAGAGGTCTAGCCGGTGCTTTCAATGCTAATGCAATAAAAACAGCTAATAACTTGATTTTTAGCAAGTATGCGGAGCAGCATGCCCGAGGCAACTTAAGCATCATCGCTATTGGTAAACGTGGTCACGATTTCTTTCAAAAACGTGGTTTTAATGTCATTGGCAACTATAATGACTTGTATAGTGATCTTAACTTCCTGAATGTATCACAGGTTACAGAATATGTAATGAAGGAATACAAAGCTGGAAATATCGATCGTGTAGAGGTTGTTTACAACGAGTTCCGCAATGCTGCTGTCCAAATTTTGACAGCAGAACAACTATTGCCTTTGGTTCCTCAAGAGACAGCGGAAGTGGAGAAATCCAATGCCGAAGTAGATTATATTATCGAACCATCGAAAGAAAAAATTATCGAAGAGCTGATTCCAAAAGCTATCAAAACGCAATTGTATAAGGCGGTTCTAGATTCCAATGCTTCCGAGCATGGAGCGCGTATGACGGCCATGGATAAAGCGACTGAAAATGCTGGCGATTTACTCAAATCGCTAAAACTTTCCTACAACCAGGCTCGCCAAGCTGCAATCACAACCGAGCTTTCGGAGATTGTTTCTGGAGCTGCAGCTTTGTCAAACGGATAAGTCTACTTTAATACTATAAAAAAGGCTGCTTCATGTAACGATGAGCAGCCTTTTTACTTTGTATGGCCATAGCCATCTTCGACCCCTTTTTTTGTTCTCGCCCTCGCTATCGCCCCACGTGCTATTGCACTGGGCATACTTCTAGCGCTTCCACATGCTACATGACAGCTTGATTTTACTTGATTAAATTTTTATCGCAATTTATGCTTTTTTTAGAAAATTTATTTTATCTTTAAGCATCAATTATAGTGAATTATGATAATCAAGGTGTTACTTCTCCGAGTAATTACCCGTCGGTTATCTGCTCAACAGTTTTCTTTCCCTCTTTATTTGGGGGCGGGCGTTGTCGGCTCGACATACGAGGAGATCTTTGCATCGCAGGATAATTCGGCAGGTAATACATCAACTCACCCCCGTGGTGTAGGCCGAGCTGCTCTTCAACAGCATGTGAAGCGGTCAGAAATAATCAGGCGAGCCAAAGCAGCCATCTCGCAGGTTGGGTTAACATTCTTCGCGTTTGCCTTCTCCAACCATCGTTCCCTAGCATCGAAGTTGCCTCTTTATGTGGCAAATTTGACATATATACTCATGTCTCCGCTTGATGATCTCTCATCAATCATGCTATCCATTTTTCTTTCACCGCTACCTTTATCAATGTCCTATGTGTTTTAAAGCTTCCATATTAACTGTATGCTTCTTTATGTGGGTATTTGAATCAGCCGGTCAGGTTTTTTCGGAGATAACGATGGAGCAAGAGATTGTGGAGCAAATTCTGGATAACTTGGATCAAGAAGTTGATCTGAGTGAATTTACCGAGCTGCTTCGTTTTTACCTAAAACATAAGATCGATTTGAATACCACCGATGGCAAGGAACTGCGCGATCTTTTATTTTTAAGCCCACTTCAGGTCTTGGGAATAATTAAACATCGCCATTCCACGGGCGCTTTTTTGTCGGTTGTAGAATTGCAGGCTGTAGAAGAACTTGATCTACAAACAGCAGAGATGCTACTCCCTTTTGTGACGGTTCGTCCGCGAGGTAATTTTCGGGATTTGACGTGGAAAGAGCTCCGTGGCAAAACCGATCAGGAGGCAATACTTCGTTATGGGCGAGTGCTCGAAGAGCAACTAGGCTACACTATCGAGGATGCGAACCGGTCTAGGTATTTGGGAGATCCAAACCGATATATGGTTCGCTACCGCTTAAACATGGCCGATAAGGTTATGCTGGCCGTCAACATGAAAAAGGACGCCGGAGAACCTTTTTTTCGTGAGCAACAGCAATTTGGCTTTGATCATTACGGAGCAAGCTTGTATGTGAAAGGCGAGACAACCTTGAAGGAATTAATTATTGGCGATTATGCGTTGCAGGTTGGGCAGGGGTTAGTTGCATGGAATGGCTTAAGTTTTGGCAAGGGTGCTATGATTACGACGAGCGCGCGTCATGCAGCTACCATTCGTCCCTATACATCCATGAACGAGTTTAACTTTCTACGTGGCGTGGCTGCCACTTTGCGTTGGAGAGATGTGGAGATTACACCATTTGCTTCGCTGCGCCACCTCTCTGGATCGGTAGTAGAAACAGAAGGTGGCACCGAAATTCGTTCTATTTCGTTAACGGGACTGCATCGCACACCGACAGAATTGCGCAACCGGCATCAAGTCCGACAACTGGTTACGGGTGCCAATGTTTACTACAATCGACGGCGTTTGCGTCTCGGGGCCGTTGCGCTTTACAGCCGTTACAATGGTACCATCGTTCCTGCAGCAGGTTTGCGCAACCTGTATAGTTTCCGTGGGCAGCAAAGTACTAATGTCGCCGTGAACTACCAGTTTACCCTGCGTAATGCATATTTTTTTGGGGAATACGCGTACCAAATAGATGGTGATTGGGCGACAATAAACGGGATCATAGCAAGCCTGCACCCCAAAGTCTCTGTTTTTGCCAACTATCGTAATTACCAAAAAGGATATTATGCACCGCTTAGCCAAGCCCTAGGCGAAGGAAGTAGGGTAACCAACGAACGCGGAGTTTATTCCGGCATTTCTTACCGCCTTGCTAGGAAGGTAGACTGGGTCAGTTACGTAGATATTTTTCGTTTTCCTTGGTTGCGCTACCGTGTGGACGCCCCTAGTGCTGGCTTTGATATCTTTTCGCAGTTTACCTACTCGTGGTACAAGAAAGGAAACATAGCACTGCGCTATCGGTACCGAGTGAAGCAAGAGAATAGTCCCGATCCTAGACCTGAACGCCTGCTGGCTGATATATGGCGGCATCAGGTACGTTTAAATTTTCAATACAAACTAAGCAGACACTGGGAAATTCGGTCGCGATGTGAGACCGTGTCTTTCCAGAAAGAATATCGCTTTGATCGAGGAACGCTGTTTTTTCAGGATGTTTTTTGGACACCTCAAAAATTGCCCTTTCACCTTAACATGCGGATGGCGATGTTTCATACAGACTCCTACGATGCTCGGCTGTATGCCTTCGAAAACGATGTGCTGTACGCTAGTTCTTTCCCGTTATACAACGGAAAAGGCTGGAGATCGTATGCAAACCTACGTTACCGGATGACGAAGCAAGTGGACTTTTGGGCACGTTATAGCGTGAGCAGTTACCGGAATGTTGAAACGGTGGGGTCTGGTTTAGATCGAAGTGATGGTGCCGTTCGCTCGGAGGTAAAAATACAAATGCGGTACAGATGGTAAGCTTGTCTTTCACCGAAGCGCTTCGAAGGATGCCCTTTCTGCGGGTCTTGCTATGCTATGCTGGGGGCATCTTGCTTGGCCGTATGGAGGAGATGCCGCCCAGCTTCTTGCTCATCATAAGCGGAAGCGCCTTGCTGTTGGTTGCGGTCATGTTGTTCCTGGTTGCCTTCACGAAGCAGATGAATCCATTTCTATTTCCTATACTTTTCTATGTTTGCTTGCTTATTTTCGGTATGCTATCTGTTGCGCAACCTCTTGCAACACATCAAAGGAGCAGTTTTGACCAAGATCAATTGGAAACTTGTATCGGTGTGATCGTCGACGAACCCAGTGTGCGGGCGAAGGTTATTCGCTTCCCTGTAGTACTTCAACAAGGGCAATTAGGTGATCGAAGGTTCCCATTATCAGCTAAAGTAATGCTCAGTGTGGCGCGCGGCGACGAAGTACAGGAGTTTCGATACGGTGATAAAATTGCGTTTAAAAATACCTTACAGCCGATACCGCCCCCGTATAATCCGCAGCAGTTTGACTATAAGCGCTATTGCGCAAACAAAAATATCCACTACCAAGCCTACGTTCGCATCGATGATTATAAAGCTATCGGTCACGAGCGGGGAGATCTTTTGGTAGGCTTAGCGCTTGACCTACGCCATAAATTAAAAGAGAAATTTTCAAAAGTTGTTTACGACCAGGAAGCTTTGCAGGTTTGTGCGGCGCTGATCTTTGGCCACCGTAGCGATTTCAATAATGAAACCTTGCAAGTCTTTTCTGAAACGGGTACCATACATGTTTTGAGCGTTTCTGGCATGCATGTAGGAATCGTCTTTTATCTCTTAAACCTTATCTGCCATTTTTTGGACAACATACGATATGGAAAGCTGTGTCGTTTCCTGTTTATTATGCTCGCTGTATGGAGTTATGTGATTCTTACTGGAATGGCTCCATCTATCCTTCGTGCCGGCTTAATGATCTCTTTCCTTTTACTTGCCAATTTGGGAAAACGGAAGTATGGCAGTTTAAACTCTCTTTTTGCCTCAGCGTTTGTACTTCTTCTTTTTGATCCATTATTGCTTTTCGACGTGGGTTTTCAGTTGTCGTATATGGCGGTATTTGGTCTATTTACCCTGTATCCCTTACTAAATGGCCTCATTAGGCCACGATATTGGTTGCCGCGCGTTACGCTGCAATTAATCTGGGTATCGGTGAGCGCCCAATTGTTCACCGCGCCATTCGCCGTCTATTACTTTCAGCAGTTTCCGACCTACTTCCTTCTGGGAAATTTATTTATTGCAATTCCCTCCACCTTACTGATGTACTTAGGAATTTTATTGAGTTTTTCGCCATGGGCATTTTTAAATAGCTTTATCGGAATGGGATTGGTATACGTATGTAAGTTTATGCTAGAGGGCTTGTATATCGTGCAGCGATTACCACTGGCCGTGATCTCCGGGATTCAATTGGGTCTTCTTGAAATGATTCTATTGACGTTGTTGCTGCTGTTTTTCGTCATGTCGTGGCGTATGCGATCGAAGCTTATATTATTTCTGG
Organism: Sphingobacterium paludis; assembly: GCF_004364125.1. GTDB lineage: Bacteria > Bacteroidota > Bacteroidia > Sphingobacteriales > Sphingobacteriaceae > Sphingobacterium > Sphingobacterium paludis. The sequence goes on from NZ_SNZV01000002.1 coordinate 399,533, forward strand.
CAATGGTCTTTCTCTTGCTGTTCAGTGCCTCTTCCACGTACTATTCTCATACGCACAGCACGTTTAGAGGGGTAAAGGTATATAACATAAAGCGTGATTTAGCCGTCGCGTTCATTGACAAAGGCCGAGTGTCATTGATCTCGACCTTAGACACGATTGACCACCCCAGTTTGAAGACGCAAGTTTGGCCCGATTTGCTCATGTATGCCAAGATGGATCAAGTGCGGTTTACACAGATAAATCGGCAGGCAGGAAGGAACTATACCGTCAGTAGCGCTTTGGGTAACATGCTAATCGTGGACGGCTACCTACGCTCGCCAATTCCAGATTCGACAACCTGGATCCTATTTCGCGATATGCGAAAAAGTGACGCGTGTATCTTATCCTCCATACGTCGGGGAACATTCCTTATTTTAGACGGTTCCAACTCGGAGAACGCCATTAGCGTGTTGTGTGAAAAGGCCGATTCTGCGCATGTTGAATATTATGTATTGAAAGATAATTTTGCTTATGTTTGGGCGAAGCCCGATTAGAAGATGGAAAGTAAGAGTTTAGCTATATTGAAGCAATATTGGGGGCACGACTCGTTTCGGCCTTTGCAGAGCGAAATTATAGAATCTATTCTGCAAGGAAGAGATACGTTGGCACTTTTACCGACCGGCGGCGGAAAATCGATTTGTTTCCAAGTGCCGGCCATGCAGCTGGCAGGCATATGCGTGGTTATTAGTCCGTTGATAGCCTTGATGAAAGACCAAGTGCAGAATCTGCGAAAGAAAGGCATTGATGCGGTCGCTATTTTTTCGGGCATGTCGCATCGTGAGGTGGATATCGCGCTGGATAACTGTGTGTATGGCCGGATAAAGTTTCTTTATTTGTCACCAGAGCGTTTATACAGCGATATGGTGCGCGAGCGTATTCGCTATATGAAAGTCAGTCTTTTCGCCATTGATGAAGCACATTGTATATCGCAGTGGGGGTATGACTTCCGCCCGCCATACCTGCAGCTTGGCAACCTCCGTACCCTACATCCGGAAGTGCCTTTTCTGGCACTTACGGCAACGGCAACACCCGCTGTCGTAGAAGATATTCAAGACAAATTATTGTTCGTAGGACGGCAGGTTTTTCAAATGAGCTTTCGCAGGGCCAACTTGGGCTATATGGCCCTGGCTGAAGATGATAAGATGGGTAGGATGTTACGAATGATCAACAAGTTGGGTGGTTCCGGGGTGGTCTATGTTCGCAACAGAAGGGAAACACAAGAAATCGCTCAATTTCTAGTCAACCATGGGGTTTCCGCAGATTTTTATCATGCTGGTCTAGAAGCCAATGTGCGTTCGCTAAAGCAGGATAGCTGGATGGATAACAAGGTGCGCGTTATCGTTGCGACAAATGCCTTTGGAATGGGGATCGATAAACCCGACGTACGCTTTGTGCTCCATTTGGACATTCCTGACTCGTTGGAAGCCTACTATCAGGAAGCCGGACGCGCGGGGCGTGACGGTAAAAAAGCCTTTCCAGTCTTGATGTATCAGCAGGCGGATCGGAATAAGCTTTGGGAAAATTTTGAAGCAAGTTATCCATCCGTTAAATTTATACAGCACGTGTACCATCATCTTGGGAATTATTTCCAGATTGCCTACGGAGCAGGAAAGGGGTCTTTCTTCGATTTTGATATTGTTGATTTTTGTAAACGTTATCAAATCGAGATTTTGCCGACGATGAGCGCACTTAAATTTTTGGAAAAAGACGGGTGGATTAGCGTGTCCGAAGCCGTGTTTATTCCCTCTCGTTTTAAATTTGAGGTAGACTATCAAGAACTCTACAAGTTTCAGGTGCAGTCGGCCAAATACGACCCTTTGATTAAACTAATTTTGCGAACTTATGGCGGCGTCTTTGAGTTTTATGTACCCTTACATGAATATGAATTCGCGAAAAAACTAAAAACGTCGTACAGCAATGTCGTGGATATGCTCATCTCCCTCCAGAAACTACAGTTGGCAAGCTATCTTCCGAAAACCGATGCGCCTCAACTGGAGTTTTTACAGGCTCGGGTAGACTACAAAAATCTTTTTATAGATGCAGCTTTTATACAGGAGCGGAAGACCATTAAGGAAACGCAGCTGAAAGCCATTTATGCCTATCTGGATGACACGGATTGTAGGAGTAAAGCGTTGCAGCGTTATTTCGGAGAACAAGACGATACCTATTGTGAAGTCTGTGATCTTTGCTTGATGCGGGCGCACCGCAGGGGTATTGAACAAAAGCTGCGCGAGGAGATTAAAAATTTGTTAGTGGTAAAAGAGCGATCCATAAAGCAACTTGTAGACGATTTAACGGCGGGCAATGACGAGATGAAAGTAGCGGTCATTCGCGAATTATTAGATGAAGAGCACCTTATTTTGGAGAATGGTCTATACCGTTGGAATACAGTTTTTTAGTTTGTTTAGCTGATTGCGAACTAAAAACATTGATTCGTTATTTGACAAAACGGTGAAAAAGTTCAAAAAGTAAAACTTTGATACCGGTGCTAGACTTGTTAATTTTACAGCCTTATTTAAATCCATCCGGTTATGGCAAAAAAATTATACGTTTCAAATTCTACGGAATCTACACGGATGTTCAAGAACGATTTCTTAGAGTCTTTAACAAAAATACATTACAGCGTTCCGTTAATTTTTTGGGTGCCTGTTATTTGTTATTTGATATACAAGTCTTACGCTACTGGCGAAATGGACATTTCCGACATTGCACTTTATTTCTTTTTCGGTCTAGCGTTCTGGACCTTAGCAGAATATGTGCTTCATCGTTGGGTTTTTCATTTTCATCCCACCTCAGCTTTTGGACAACGTATTCATTTTATCTTTCATGGCGTGCACCATGATTACCCGAAAGACCGTCTGCGGTTAGTCATGCCATTATCTGCCAGTATACCCATGGCGGCCTTTATCTATTTTATCTTCAGTTTTTTCTTTGAAGATTTTACGCTGTGGTCCTTCTTCGCTGGCTTTTTGGTTGGCTACCTGATTTACGATGAGTGTCATTACGCCATGCACCATGCAAATTTCAAATCTGGCTTATTCAAAAAGATAAAAGACCATCACATGCTGCATCACTATTCCGATCCAGAACGTGGGTTTGGAGTAAGTTCGGGAATCTGGGATTCCATATTCAACTCTGGTTTTAAGAAAAGGAAATAGAACCATCGATATTGGGCCGCTAAAGCGGCCCAATATCGATAATTACCATCTGATTAGCGCTGCACCCCAGGTGAAGCCTGCACCAAATGCGGCTAAGCATACCAGGTCACCGTCCTTTATTCTGCCTGCTTCCCATGCCTCACACAACGCAATAGGAACTGAAGCCGCTGTCGTGTTACCGTATCGCTGTATATTGTTAAACACCTTATCGTCAGGAAGGCCTAATGTTTTCTGCACAAATTGCGAAATCCTAAGGTTTGCCTGATGTGGAACAAGCATATCAATATCTGTTGTGCGAAGGTTGTTCTTTGTCAGCGCTTCTTGAATAACTTCAGGGAATTTTACAACCGCTTTTTTGAATACCGTTTGTCCGTCCATAAAAGGAAAGGCTGTGCCATCTTCCAGCATTTCTGGCGTCATTAGCATGCCGCCGAGTTCTTGTTCCGGCCACGACGGTTTGTTATCTAGCCATTTTCCGCCCGATGCGCCAGGGTAGTACATGGCTAATTTTTCGGCGTCTGCGCCATCGGCATGCAAGTGGGTGCTCAATATCCCCTTTCCTTCTTCTGTTGTTGGCTGTAGCACAACCGCACCAGCGCCGTCACCGAAGATGACAGATACAGCACGTCCGCGCGTCGAATAGTCCAAGGCAAAAGAATGTTTCTCTGAACCTACCACAAGTATGTTTTTGTACATGCCGGTTTTTATAAATTGGTCGGCGATGGAAAGAGCATAGACAAAACCTGAACATTGGTTACGAATGTCCAAGGCACCGACTTCTTTCATGCCCATTTCGCGTTGCAATAAAACGCCGCAACCTGGGAAATAGTAATCCGGGGAAAGGGTAGCAAAGATAATGAAATCAATATCTTCAGCCGTTGTGCCTGCGCGCTCGATCGCTACTTTAGCGGCTTCAATACCCATGGTGGTCGTCGTTTCTTCCAATCGGTCTGCGTAACGACGTTCTTTAATGCCCGTGCGCTCTTGAATCCACTCATCGCTTGTATCCATAAAGCGGGTCAAGTCCTCATTTGTATATACATTTTTAGGCACATAATAGCCTATGCCTGCTATCTTCGACTGGAACATAAGTTATATCAATTTGATTAGCTGGTAAAAGTACATAATTTTTAAAAAATAACTATTTTTGCAGTATGAGTGTACAAACCGAACAAGAGACGTTTACGCTAGAAGAGATCTTAGCCGCAGTAAAGACCTCCAATCGTCTCGTTCTTTGGAACGATGAAATCAACACCTTTGAACACGTTATCGAATGCCTGATCAAACACCTACAATATACCGAGCCGCAGGCCGAGCAGATCGCTTGGAAAGTACACAATGAAGGTAAATGTGTCGTATTGGAGGGCTCATTTACGGAGATGGAAGTCTACCGAAAAATTTTGAAATCCGAGGGTTTGACGGTCTCCGTTGAGTAGACACGCCACATCGTAATAATGCAGTTACGATAGAACGTTAGAGGCTTTTATTTTGTTGCTTTGTGGAAATGTCTGTGTTCACAATGGTATCAACTAAAAACGTTAAGTTACTTTTCATCTTTATTCTTTCACCCTTTATTCTTCTGGCTCAAACAGGGAAAATTGAAGCGATCGTCGTAGACGCGGAAACGAATGAGCCCATTATTGGAGCGAGTGCCTCCTTACTTCAACAAGCTGATAAAAAATATGTCTTAGGCGCGCAAAGCGATATACAAGGAAACTTGTCTTTTAACGGTGTCCGCCCAGGCAGTTATGCATTGCGGGTAACCTATGTAGGAAAGCAGGATATTATCCGGGAAAATATTCAAGTTAATAGTACGGAAACCCTTAATCTTGGTAAGATTTTGTTGACCGGCGATGGCAAGGTAATCCAAGAAGTCGTTGTCGAGGGTCGCACGCCCGAAATGCGGTTAGGGATCGATAGAAAAGTATTCGATGTTTCACAAAGCTTGGTAAGTGTGGGCGGCTCAGCAACAGATCTATTGCAAAATGTGCCCACGTTGCAGGTGGATATGGATGGAGCCGTTTCCTTGAGGGGATCAAACGGCGTTAAGATACTTATCGATGGGCGAGAGTCTGCCTTGGCCGGGAGCGATGTCAATGCATTGCTGCAATCTCTTCCTGCCAATGCTATTGATAAGGTCGAGATTATTACCAACCCATCCTCAAAATATGATGCTGAGGGGCAATCCGGTATTATTAATATCGTATTGAAAAAGAACGTCAGTACCGGCATTAATGGTACGGCAACTGCTTCGGCAGGGTCGTACAATAACTACATGGCAGGTGTAACCCTAAATTACAGGAATAAAAAATTCAATTATTTCGGTAGTTATAATTTCAACCGCCGTAATATGCTTGGATCTGGCGCGCGAAACAACTTATATACCAATAACAATAGCCGCATTAACAACACCGAGGAAACATCTCGTCGAGGGATCAACAATACGGTGAAGTTAGGCGCTGATTATTTTTTGAATGACAAAACCACTATCGGTGTTTCCGGTAACGTAAGCATACGCGATAATAACCGAGATGCGGATCTCCTTTATCAGTATGTCGATCACCCCAGCTTGTCCGGGACGAGTATGCGCTTATCACGACAAGAAGAGAGCGATTTAGGCTATGAGTTTAATGTTGACCTGATCCGAAAATTCGATCGTGAAGGAGCTGAATTAGTGGCTAACTTTAATTATGGTCGCGATACGGAAGATGGTATAAACAGTTTTACACAAACCTATAGCTCGGGTATGCCGACTGATGGGCGTATCAATAATACCAGTGAAGACGGAAAGATGATGAATATCCAGCTAGACTATGTATTGCCCTTCAACGAAAACAGTAAGTTTGAAGCTGGATATAGAAGTTTGATTCGCAAATCTTTTGATACGCAATTTTCTGATACACTAAATACAGGAAATAACCAATATTTTCCTGATTACAGTATCAGCAACGATTTTGATATGACCAATGCGGTTCATGCCTTGTATGCGAATTACCAAAACAAACTGACCAAGAAAATTGGTTATCAGGTAGGACTTCGTGCGGAACAAGTGGATTTGGATACCCGCTATTTTGCAAAAGAGCCTGGACTTTCTGAAGCGGAACGTGTGGTCGATGGCGGGCAAAACTATTTCCGCTTGTATCCGACAGTATTCTTAACGTACGACGTTAATGACGGTGGTGATAAAGTTCAGTTGAGTTACTCTCGCCGGGTGCAACGCCCAAGAGGCTGGCAAGTTAACCCATTCCCTGATGTCTCTGATGAAATGAATAGGAGACAGGGAAACCCGAACCTGCTGCCGGAAGATATCCATTCTTTTGAGGCAAGCTTTGCGAAAACGTATAGCAAGTGGAATTTCATATCGACGGCATATTTCCGCCGGATGAACGATGTTATGCAGCCTTATATTTATCTCGTGGATGAAAACAGCGTAACGTTTAGCCGCTGGGAGAATTTAACGAGCTCAAACGTTGCCGGTTTGGAGTTGATTACGAAAGTTAACATCACAAACTGGTGGGATGCAACGTGGAACGGGAATCTATTTTATAATAAATTTGAAGGAAACGAGGCTTTCGCGATACAAGAACAGGAGGGCGTGAACTGGAATGCCAATTTAAACACGAACTTGAAGTTTCCAAAAAACTGGGCGTTTCAGCTGCGCGGAGATTACTTCGCACCGCGGGTGATGGCACAAGGAAAAACAAAATATATGACAGGTGTGGACGTCGCGGTAAAAAAGGAATTCATGAACAAACGCGCAAACTTATCGCTTAATGTTCGAGACTTATTCAACACCCGCCGTTTCGGAGCGCAAACGACAACGCCGCAGGTCGTAACCGACTTTGAGCACCGCTGGATGAAACGTATGGTTACGTTATCGTTCTCCTACAGATTCGGTCTTCAAGATTTAACAAAAAAACGGGAGCAGCGAGATAATGGCGAAGCAGAAGGCGATATGGGCGGTGGTTTTTAATTATATTTTTATTACCTTTAATTAGCAACTAGACTTAAGTATTTTAAAATGAAGAGAAATTTTATGTATGTGATTGGAGCTGCGATGCTCGTAACCACTTTGGCGTGCAAGGCGCAAACGGCAAAAAAAGCTAATGCCGATGTTCCATCGTACGAAATTTTAAATCTACCGAAGGTTGATCTTAAAGCGTTTAAGAAAAATGCGGCAGGAGCCTATGTTATCTTCGACGGCACCTCGTTAAATGGATGGAGGGGATATAATAAAGAAAAAGTTCCTGCGAAATGGGGGATTGAAGACGGCATGCTGAAGTTTTCAAAAAATCCGGCTGGCGTTACTAATCCCGATGGCGGTGATTTGATCTTTGCCCATGATTTCAAAAATTTTGAGTTGGAGTTTGAATGGAAGATTTCCCAATCCGGAAATTCGGGCGTGTTTGTCCTTGCCAAAGAGGTGAAAGACCAACCGATCTATATATCGAGTCCAGAGTATCAATTGTTGGATAATGATAACCATCCTGATGCAAAAATGGGTGTAGATGGCAATAGAAAATCCGGATCTTTATACGACATGATTCCAGCAAAACCTCAAAACGGTAATCCTGCCGGACAATGGAATAAAGCAAAAATCGTGGTTAACAAAGGTAAAGTTACGCACTACCAGAACGATGTGAAGGTTGTGGAATATAGCTTGTGGACAGCGGATTGGACAAAAATGCTCCAATCGAGCAAATTCAGCCAAGCCAAATGGCCTTTAGCTTTTGAATTGCTTAATAATGTAGGCGGAAAATCAAAATCCGGCGTGATTGGTTTTCAAGATCACGGCGATGACGTATGGTTGAAGAATGTAACTGTTAAGGTACTTTAAGAAGCATATTTATCTGCAAGATAGTTTGAGGCCGGAAGAAATTCCGGCCTTTTTTATGGGCTGTTACTACCTCCATAAGCAGTGTGATACGATCTATCAGCTGGATATGCTTGACGATGTTTACTGTGACAGATGTTTTTAAATGATATTCTTAAATTAATGCGCTGCCAATTAATTCGGTCGCTACGGCGCTAATGTTACGCTTCTAAAAAGAGCTATATATCGTAAATGATGAAGTAATTTTCGCTTGGTAGCGACCTACTGATAAAACCAATCAGCAGAATTAGATCGCAAAAATACGTCTGGAAATGTGAATTATGTTACTCCTTTACCCAGCACAGTTAATTTGTATAGTATTGATTTATTATTTCTAGTATATTAAAAAAGCTATTAAAATACATTTTAAAATTCTTTTACATTAATTTTTTATGTTAACTTTATGTAATTATTTATATAAACGTAATAATTATGAAAAAAACCGATTTATTTGGGTTAACGGTTGGAGTTTTTCTTCTGTTTTCCGTAAGCATTTTATCGTATAGTTCTCAGGCTAAAGTGGCTTGGGGTGTACACGAATTATCAAAGAGTGAAGCGGCAGCTGGAGTCTCCGGTACAGGAGCGGCTATTGCTACGACACAAGCGGTCGCAACGGCTATTCGGGGAGCCTCCTGGGGAGCACGTATTGGTGCCTATGCTGGCCCTATTGGAGCATTATCAGGTGCATTAGTAGGAGGATTGTAATTAACTTGTTATTGGCGAAGGCAATACAGCCTTCGCTTTTCTCCTTATGATTTTACATTTTTTGATTGGTTGTCTCATCGGTTTTTTGATCTGCTTCTCCCAGTGGGTGGTTGGGAAAGCTATTGCATTTCTGCTGGGCAAAACGATGGATAGTGCTATTTTAGATGAAGGTAAGCGGGGAATTCCTTTGTTGGAATTCGCTCTTTTTTCGATTTCATTTGGCTTGTTGTATATGCTGAGTGTGTGCTATGATTCAAACTTTATCACCATTATTTTAATTTCCTCATTCATTTCTTATAAATCTATTTTAAAGCCATTCTTCTGTGCTCTTCAAAGTAGAAACAGAACTGCGCTCTTTGAGCAATATATATTGGCAAAAACAAACCTACAGGTTGCGGTAGTTATTAGCCCGGTCAAATTTATCAATGCCTATGCATTTGGTGCTCTGCCTTTTTCTAGGCTAATAGTCATGAGTGAACAACTGATAGAGCAATTGGCCGAGACGGATGTGAAAGCGATTTTGTTACACGAGGTTGGGCATTTGAAAGGAAAGCATCTCTTACAGCTTTACTTGTATAATCTGTTTACAGCATTTACATATTATACACTACTCATTTATTTTTTTAGAATCAGTACGGACTTTACCATCGCGGAGAAGTTTTCGTGTATCATAGCTGGCGCATCAGTATTTGGTTTATTAGCCTATTTTATTCCAGTTCCCATCATGAAAAAATTTGAATATGATGCGGATTCTTACGCGGCAAAAAAAATCGGTGTAGGGTGTTATTCACGAATGCTTCAAAATCTTGATCAGCTGACACAGGGCGCACTTACGCAAAGCGATTTCTATCACCCAAATCTGCAGCAACGATTAAGTAAATTGAAAAATGAAGACACTCTATAATTATCAGTATGGAAAGGTATCTATTTGTTTTGTCGCATGGATAGTAGGAGGTATACTGGCTTCCATTATTTCCCTAAGCGGAAGTGTAAACGCGAAGACTAATATGGTAATTACAGATCTAGGAATACAATTGAAACTGCATCCGATATTGAATATTCTAATTAACAACTATTTGTATCTGACTTCAATCTATGTATTTGGTTTTTTGTCGTTTGGAATTTATACTATTGCCAGTTTCATTTTTAATGGCTTCTTACTTGGTTTATATGTAAAGAAAGCAACGGCTATCGGTTTTAGTGTTGGAAAGCTGATTGTATTATTGGGCGGGCACGGGCCATTGGAAATTACAGCTTTTGTGCTCGCGGGCTCGCTGACTTTGATAAGGGTGGATTCAATAAGCTATTTTCTTCAGGCAGACTTTTCGGTAAGTAAGCTGACTGTTGAATTCAAGAAATTAAAACAGATTTTTGTTCTACCATTTATATTAATAAGTATTGCCGCACTATTAGAGTTTCTTGCTTATCGACATTACTTATAGTAAATGTACAAAATACATTATGAAACTAATCAATAAAGAATTTAAAGTGACGCTCGTTGTTTGGTGTGCTATTCAAGCGTTTTATTTAATTTTTCTTAGTGAAACTCTCCTCACTCATGTCGACGACGAAGTTTTTAAACGAACTGCAAGGTTAACTAGTTCAATTAGTATGCTTATTAATGTAGCGTTGATTCCTGCGTATGCACTCGTGTTGGGTATAATCTCGTTTTTTAGCGCAAGATTGTGCTCCTTGCAGCTTGAAAAGCGGGTTTTGGTTCACGGTTTAACACAAATAAGCTTAGTTTTTATTACGTATAACATATTGAAAATTGCCAACGTCTGTTATTATTTTGATGTATTGAGTATCATAAACCCTTTACAGCCATCATCAGACGAGTTGCTTAATTCAACCACATGGGCGCGTCTTCAACGATTGCTTGATTTTTGCGTTGCTTCTGCTGCAGGATGGGTCTTTGTTATAGAAATTGGGAAAGAACGGTCTCTAAAAGCCTTTCAGTGGATAACGTTATATGTCTCTATAACACTTCCGTTGCTCGTTCTATCGATGATGAGCTTTTCTTGAAATAAAGAATAGTCTGATTTCGCTATTAATTCCCCCTTAAAAGCTTTGCAAAGTTTACAAAAGTGAGCATAGCCTTTATAAGACAAAAAATCCCCGGCATAATGTATGCCGGGGATTTAGTAGCGTAAGCTTCTATCGTTAGATAGCTCTTCAGTTTCATCTAATGTCTTTATGCGGTGCTATTGCGCATTGAGGAACATAGATTTTTGGCTATAAAGCTCTCTGAAGAACGGATCTTGTAGATCTTTGATAAAACGTATGGCTTCACCAGTCGATTTCATCTCTGGCCCTAAGGTTTTATCCACCTCAGGGAATTTCGAGAACGAGAACACAGGCTCTTTGATCGCATAACCATTCAATTTACGTTCAATGGTAAAGTCCTTCAACGTATTGGCACCAAGCATTACCTTCGTAGCGATATTGATATAAGGCACGTCGTAAGCTTTCGCTATAAATGGAACAGTACGTGATGCACGAGGATTCGCTTCGATAACGTAAACTTTCTCGCCTTTTACCGCAAACTGTATATTTAATAATCCTTTTACATTTAGCGCTTTGGCCAATTTAATAGAATATTCTTCCATCTTCTCTTGTACCGCATTCGATAAGCTGAATGGGGGCAACACCGCAGACGAATCACCAGAGTGGATACCGGCTGGCTCAATGTGTTCCATCATACCGATGATATGCACATCATTTCCATCGCAGATAGAGTCTGATTCTGCTTCCTCGGCACGATCCAAGAAATGATCGATCAAGATATGGTTGCCCGGAAGATTTTTTAGCAAGTTTACGACCGCTTTTTCCAGATCCTCATCATTGATAACAATGCTCATGCCTTGCCCCCCTAATACGTAGGAAGGACGAACAAGTACAGGATATCCTACTTCATTCGCAACTTTTAGTGCTTCCTCGGCAGAGGTTGCTACGCCGTATTTCGGATACGGTATATCAAGCTCTTTCAATAAGTCAGAAAAACGACCGCGATCTTCAGCCAAGTCCATGTCAGAAAACGAAGTACCAATGATTTTTACACCTAGCGCTTCCAGTCTTTCAGCCATCTTTAGTGCTGTTTGCCCACCTAGTTGGACAATAACACCTTCTGGTTTTTCCAATTCGATGATCTCGCGCACATGCTCCCAGAACACGGGCTCAAAATAAAGCTTATCCGCCATATTGAAGTCTGTCGAAACCGTCTCCGGATTACAATTGATCATGATGGCCTCAAAGCCACATTCTTTCGCGGCAATAAGTCCATGCACACAAGAGTAATCAAACTCGATACCTTGCCCGATACGGTTAGGACCAGAACCTAATACAACTATTTTCTTCTTATCCGATATGATGGATTCGTTTTCTTCTTCGAAGGTAGAATAGTAATACGGTGTTTTAGCGGAAAATTCTGCGGCACATGTATCCACCATTTTGTAAACGCGATTGATACCGAGCTCTTTACGGCGTGCATACACGTCGTCTTCTGACACGTTGCCTAGCAACCAAGAGATCTGCGCGTCAGAATACCCTTTTTGCTTCAAGGTCATGAAAAAGTCGCGCGGAATATTATTCAACTGATAGCGGCGAAGTTCTGTTTCCAACTGAACAAGCTCTTGGATCTGTACTAAAAACCATTTGTCTATGCGGGTTACCTTGCGGATAGATTCTAATGGAACGCCCAATTCAAAGGCATCTTTGATATGGAAAATGCGGTCACCACTCGGATGTTCCAAACTATCCATAATTTCCTCAAGGTTGCGCAACTGCCGACCATCTGCACCTAATCCCCATCGATTAGTTTCTAGCGACTGACAGGCTTTCTGCAATGCCTCGATAAATGTACGTCCGATAGACATCACTTCACCTACGGCCTTCATCTGTAAGCCTAGTTCTTTGTTCGCACCTTTAAATTTATCGAAGTTGAAACGCGGAATCTTCACGATTACATAATCTAGCGTAGGCTCGAAGTAGGCGGATGTAGTCTTGGTGATTTGGTTTTGCAGTTCATCAAGGTTATAGCCTATGGCCAATTTGGCTGCAATTTTAGCGATAGGGTAACCTGTTGCTTTGGATGCCAGCGCGGAAGAGCGGGAAACGCGCGGGTTAATTTCGATGGCAATGATGTCTTCGTTTTCTGGATTCACAGAGAACTGCACGTTACATCCGCCAGCGAAGTTACCGATAGAACGCATCATGCGAATAGCCTGATTACGCATATCTTGGTAACACTTATCACTTAGCGTCATTCCAGGTGCTACTGTAATCGAGTCGCCAGTGTGGATACCCATAGGATCAAAGTTTTCGATCGTACAGATGATAATTACGTTATCATTGGTATCGCGTAGTAGTTCTAACTCAAACTCTTTCCAGCCTAGTACAGCTTGCTCCACAAGCACCTCATGTGTTGGCGATGCATGCAGACCTCTGTTCAAAGCGGCGTCAAAATCTTCCTTTCTATGAACAAAGCCACCACCGGTACCAGCCAATGTATAGGAAGGGCGGATAACTAATGGGAAGCCAATTTCCTGTGCAGCTTCTTTACCTTCCAAAAAGGAATTTGCGATTTTCGACGGAGCAACACCTACGCCAATGTCAATCATCAGTTGACGAAATTCCTCTCTGTTTTCCGTTTTCTCGATGGCAGCAACGTCTACGCCAATAACTTTGACGTTGTATTTTTCCCATAGTCCAAGGTTCGACGCCTCGATACAAAGGTTCAACGCTGTTTGTCCACCCATGGTTGGTAAAACGGCGTCAATTTGTTGTTCCTGCAAGATCTTCTCAATGCTTTCGCAAGTAAGCGGCAACAAATAAACGTGATCTGCAATAACCTTATCGGTCATAATCGTCGCAGGGTTCGAGTTGATAATGGATACGGTGATCCCTTCTTCTTTCAGAGAAAGCGAAGCTTGCGATCCAGAATAGTCAAATTCACAGGCTTGACCGATGACAATAGGTCCCGAACCAATGATTAAAACGGAGTTAATGGAGGTGTTTCTAGGCATTATTTTTCTTCTTCAAAAAATTAACTTTCAATCTGTTGTGCTAGACAGAGCAACGAAATGTGCCTTTTTAGAGGAGGGAATTCCGACTGCTTTGTCGGAGTGCAAAGTTACATTAATTTATTTAAAACCGATGTGTTTTTTAAAACTTTAGGCACGATTTATGTTTTGCCCTGTGTATGCAAGCGTTACGGGTTTGAAAAACTTATCACAACGTGCGCTTGGATACTCTATTAATAAAATTTTTTATATTATTTCAATTACAACGTATGAAAAAATTGATGTTGGCTTTTGTAGCCCTTCTGTTCACTGCCGGCGTATTCGCGCAAGATTACAAAAACTCTATTGGTATCCGTCTTGGAAGCGGTTACTACGATGTTGTGGCGGCCTCGTTTAAAACCTTTATCTCTCAGCCTGCTGCTTTAGAATTTAATGCTGGTTTTGATACCGACAGATTTGTTGGGGACGACTTCACCAGTGTATCTTTTGCAGGTACGTATCAACATCATTTTCCGATAGGAAATATTCAAGGCTTTAAATGGTTTGTGGGAGGTGGCGCCGTGCTATCCAACACATTTTCAGATTTTGACGAAGTAAAGGGCTTTAACGTGGGGATCTACCCGACAGGTGGTGTAGATTATAAGCTTAAAAACGCGCCTTTCGCCTTCTCAGCAGATATCAGACCGACGATTCACATCGTTAATGGTGCTGGGTACTACAACAATTTCTACGCAAATGGTGGTGTTACCGCGCGTTACGTATTTTAATAGTAAAACGCTTACACACAGATAGAAAGGTGCGGTTTTTTAAAAGCCGCACCTTTTTGTTTTTAAATGGGGAATGGCTGTTTATAATAGACTTTAGTAGATGGTACTTCCTATTTAGACAGGCTTGTTGAAATAATAATATTTATCGCAAATTCCCATTATTAGCGGCAATGTCGCCTCATTTTTGTTGAGTATGTATCAATTTGCCCTTGCAGTATCCACTAATGATTCAACAAAAAACAGCGACGGGGTTTTGTTACTTTTGCCCTACAAAAGTAATGCCTTGCCGCGGCATGCGGCGGAAGGGATTGTGTAGGGGGCATCTTTATAGACCCATCGTCCAACTTAATCTTTTAATAAACTACAATCTCATCTGCAAACAAAAAGCCTTTATTCACATTGGTTGCAACAACTTTAACATAGCGGGCCATTTGCGGTTTATCCAATGTTACGGTGAAGGTCTTAAACTTTAGATTGGGGTTTTCTGAATCTTCCAAGTTGGTGATTGACCCAACTTTGCGGTAATTTTTTCCGTTATCCGATAACAACACGAGGTATTCTCCGGGGAAGAAAACGCCGGGCCCGGGAATCTGCATAAAACGCATGGAAACGGTATTGATTTCTTCACGTCGTTCGAAGTCTATATAGGCATCGAAATCTTTTGTAAATCCTTGCCACTGCCCGTCCTGATAGCTAAGCCCGCCCGTTTCCCCATTTGTTAACGTAAACTCCCTCTGCGCCGGGTAGCCTTCCCAATTGTTATTATAGAAGACCTTTTTCCCGATGGCTTTATGGATATCTAATTTTATTTCTTCCACGGGACTTACACGGGCAGAATCTATAAACGACGCTGCTTTTATGATAGCCGTCGTCGTAAACTCGATGGGGTTTGTAAATGGTGTGGCGGAGCTTGTCGGTTCCGTGCCATCTGTGGTATAAAAGATATTCGGTACTAGCTGTTCGGAATGAAGATCGACCGTATTACTTTGCTTCTCTTTATTGAAGGAAATTTCCGACGTAACATGGTAGGAGGGACGGTAATAATTGACGTCCAATTGCTGAAGCAGTTTATAGTGATGTTGCAACCGTTCTTTAAAATCCATCCAATTTCTTGACTCTTGATTTGTCCAGTTCACCTCGGCCAAGGCGAGTGCCCTCGGGAAAGCCATGTATTCGACATGTTGGTACGTGGGCATGTATTCTGTCCAGAGGTTTGCTTGGGCGCCTAGGATGTGTTTTGCTTTGTCTTCATCAAGCTCTTTCGGGACGGGGTTATACGAATAAACCTTATCAATTGTGAGATACCCGCCAATAGCCTCAGGCTGTGTACGCGGATCCGTTTGGTAACTATCGAAATACAGGTGGCTGCCTGGCGTCATAATAACATTGTGGCCCATTTGTGCGGCTTTTATCCCGCCTTCTTCTCCTCTCCAACTCATCACGGTTGCGCCTTTGGTTAAGCCTCCCTCCAATATTTCATCCCAACCAATTAGTTTGCGGCCTTTGGATTGCAAATATTCATCCATCTGCTGAATGGCGTAGCTCTGCAGCTCCTCTTCATCTTTAAATCCTTTTGCTTCCTTCAGCGCCTGACATTTTTTGCAAGTTTTCCAATGTTTTTTTTCCGCTTCATCCCCGCCGATGTGGATGTATTCCGAAGGGAAAATCGTCAGTACTTCGTCTAATACATTTTTCATAAACGTAAAGGTTTCCTCATTTCCGATACAAAACTCGCCCTGCGTGTATGGCTTTTCCGAGCAAGCAAGATGCGGGTAGACGGCCAACACCTCTTCGGAATGTCCGGGCATCTCTATCTCCGGAATGACGTTAATTCCTTTTGTTGCGGCGTAGCGCACAATGTCCATCGCCTGCTCTTGGGTGTAATATCCGCCGCTTGCATTTGGAGTGCCCTGCACAGTATACTGCCTGCCATTGGCCATCCAGTCTTTCCAGTTGCGGTGCGTACGCCAAGCGGCGGTATGCGTCAGCTCTGGATACTTTTTAATCTCCAGCCGCCAGCCAGCGCCATCCGTGAGGTGCCAGTGGAACTGATTAAACTTATAGATTGCCATCAGATCAATATACTTCTTGATAAAAGAGAGTGGCATGAAGTGGCGGGATACATCCAAATGCAGGCCTCTGTAACCAAAGCGCGGACTATCATCAATGGTTAATTGCGGTAGCGTTAGCGGATCATCTTGCAGTAATCCTAACTGAATAAACGTGTACATGCCGGCCAGCATAGCCTTTTGATCATTTGCTTTGATAAGTATGCCGGATTCGTCGACCTGCAGACGGTAGGCATTGGGCGCAATTTTATCGACAGGCTCCGCTGGCAAGATGCGAAGCCCGTGTTGGTGCTTTTTGGTAATTTTCTTTAAAATTTCAACCGGAGCTGTTTTGAGCTGCGGATATGCTGTAAGTAGCGCAGTTGCTTCGACGAAATCGACGGTTGTAAATAAGGCGATATCCGCTGGTATCTGAAAGGTCCCTTCTCCGTACACCACTTTATTGGGTTTGGGGATTAAGTTCAAGCCATTTTTTTGCGCAATGCTCAAATAAGGATGCAATAAAATCAACAAGAGGATCGGGATAATTCGCATGTCTAGTTTTCGTATTAGTTTGATCTGACAAATATCACAAATATTTTTTTATCGACATTCATTACATTTTAATCGGGCTACCGAATATGATATTGTAACTACAATTGAGGTGTCGTCATTTTAAGAGAATAATGATTAACTTTGCCTTATGATTGAACTTCCTGTAATTCGAGTAGCAGAAACGCAGCGCAAACCAGATTGGCTACGCGTTAAATTGCCTGTGGGCAAAGAGTATCGTCATGTTCGGAATCTGGTGGATGAGCATAAACTGCACACCATTTGCGAAAGCGGTAACTGCCCGAATATGGGTGAGTGTTGGGGAGCGGGTACAGCGACCTTTATGATTTTGGGAAACATCTGTACGCGTTCGTGTTCATTCTGCGCGGTGGCAACGGGACGTCCCAAGGCAGTAGAACTGGATGAGCCTAATCGAGTGGCAGATTCTGTTAAGCTGATGCAGGTTAAGCATTGTGTCATTACCTCTGTGGATAGAGACGATCTGAAAGATGGCGGCTCGACCATTTGGGCAGAGACTATTAACGCTATCCGCCGGGAAAGCCCAGAAACGACGTTGGAAACATTGATCCCAGACTTTAAAGGCCAATGGGAAAATTTGGAACGCGTTCTTGCGGTACGTCCGGAAGTGGTTTCGCATAACTTAGAAACCGTTCGCAGGTTGACGCGCGAGGTGCGTATTCAAGCAAAATATGATCGCTCACTGGAATGTCTTCGTCGCATCTCCGAAGCAGGGCTGCGTACTAAGTCAGGTATCATGCTTGGCTTTGGCGAAACCGAGGAAGATGTCATAGAAGCTATGCAAGATCTATATAACGTCGGTGTTCATATTTTAACGATTGGCCAATATTTACAGCCTACAAAAGCACATCATCCGGTTGTGGAATGGATCACGCCAGCACAGTTTGAGAAGTATAAAGAGATTGGCTTAAAAATGGGATTCAAGTATGTGGAATCTGGACCGTTGGTTCGTTCCTCCTATCACGCTGAAAAGCATTTGTTTGATATGCAATAACAGGAATTATTTATATATAGCGAAGCCCCGACTGATGTAGCCGGGGCTTCTTTTTTATAGGCTTTTGCCCCGCTTGATTACGTAAGTGGGACGGCTTAGGCCGCATGCTGACAAACACTAACGCCTTTCAAACTCCGTTTTACCCGCAATAACCGTTCGCAAAGTTTTTATAGCGCGAAGATCATCGAATGCTGCGCTCATAATATCATCGTCTAAGATTACAAAATCAGCATCCTTGCCCCGTTCTATACTCCCCCGCTGGCGCTCTTGGAAGCAAGAATAGGCCGCCCATATAGTCATTCCACGTAGCGCTTCTTCTCGCGTTAATGCATTTTCCATTTGGAATCCTCCCTGGGGAAATCCATTTTTATCGACGCGCGCTACGGCAGCATGGAACCCATACAGCGGATTGAAGTGCTCGACGGGGAAATCGCTACCTAGCGCTAGCATGCCATACTGTTTTAAAAGCTCCTTATAGGCATATGCATTTTTTAAGCGTTCGGCACCTAGACGTTCTGCCGCCCAATACATGTCGGAGGTGGCATGCGTAGGCTGCACCGAGGGAATAATATGAAATTTATCAAATTTCGAAAAGTCATTGGGTGCAATGATCTGCGCATGTTCTATCCGCCATCGTCTTTCCTCCGGCTGCTTAAGGTATTTTCCATAACTATCGAGGATAAGCCTGTTTGCGGAGTCGCCTATGGCGTGGGTATTAACCTGAAAATCTGTGGCTGCAAGCTTTTTGATTACTTCATCAAATTGCGCCGGGCTATGCAAGAGAAATCCACGCGTCGGCGCGTCTTGGTAATGGTCTAATAAGCAGGCGCCCCGCGATCCTAAAGCGCCATCGGCCATCAATTTGATCGAGCGTATGGTTAGGCGTTCGGAATTGTAGAAACCTTCCTTCAAGTAGCGATCAATACTAAGCGGATTGCCCGCAATCATGGCATAATCCCGAATCTTCAACGAATCTTGCTCGTAGAATTTCTTTAGATAATCCAATTGTTCCAATGTCAGGCCTGCATCGACAATTGTTGTCAACCCTACAGATAATAAAGAATCCTGTGCTCTTCTTAAGCGGAGCAGGAGCGTGCGTTCTTCGGATAAAGGAATATGCTGGGATACGAGAGACATGGCGTTGTCAATCAAAATTCCACTTGGTGCGCCGGTGCTATCGGCGATAATAAGGCCACCTTCCACCTGAAAGAGGGAGTCTACCTGCGCAAGTTCCAACGCTTTGCTATTGACAAATGCAGCGTGATAATCTACGCGCGATAGGAAAACCGGGGTCTCAGGGAAGTATTTGTCGAGGCTATCTTTTGTCGGATACCCATTCGATTTCCATAGATTTTGATCCCATCCGCCACCAATTATCCATTTGCTATCAGGGTGGGCATTCTGGTAGAGTTGGAGTCGCTGTACAATTTCGCTAACTGATTTCACGCCATTGAGATCCACTTGATCCAATAAGTCGGCAAACATAAAGAAGTGTGCATGGGCATCATAAAAGCCGGGATAAATGGGCTTTCCAGCGGCATCAATGCTCTCCTTTGCGTTATATTTGCGCAAAATCTCCTTGGAGCTGCCCATGTCAACGAAAACACCATTTTTTACGGCCAGTGCTTCAACAATCGTAAAACTGGAATCTACCGTATAAATTTTTGCATTGTAGACGATAAGATCAACCTCCTTGTTTGTTGTACAGGCATGTAGAAAGAAAAAAGCAATAACCGATAAACTATATATAAACTTCATGTTAGCAGGCTTGGAAACCATTAAAGTACTAAAAAAGGCTCTCCCAGAAAAATAGGAAAGCCTTTTTATTCAACATTCAAAAATCTAAAGACTAGCAGTACTCGTCGAAAGCTGCTATCAGGTTATCAGCGATCATTTGTGCCGGGCGCCCTTCGATCATATGTCTTTCGATCATGTGTACCAATTTGCCATCCTTAAACAATGCCATGGCTGGAGATGATGGCGGGTAAGGCAACATATAATCACGTGCTTTATCGACAGCATCTTTTTCCATGCCTGCGAAGACAGTTACCAACTTGCTAGGTTTCTTGCCATTCTCCACAGCGAAACGAGCTGCAGGGCGAGCATTGGCTGCCGCACAACCACACACTGAATTAACCACAACAAATACGGTACCTTCTGATGGGATTGCCGTATCAACGTCTGCTACCGTTTTTAATTCTTGAAAACCTGCATCAGTTAATTCTTGACGCATAGGGGCTACTAAATATTCTGGATACATCTTGTTTTTTATTAAATAATATACATTGCCAAGTAAGATTCACGCGCTGTAGTAACACGACTTCAGCCTGCCGAAACCTATTGTACAAATGTAATATATTGCTGCACATGAGTCAAGAACCGATCCTCAAGATAATGTCAGATTTAGCTACAATGCTTTCCAAATCACTTTGAAATCAATACAGTATAGGTTATTTTTGTGAATCTTAAATATTAAATATTATGTCTTCTATAGAAACTACGTATGTTCCTTACAAAGTAAAAGATATCTCTTTAGCGGAATGGGGAAGGAAAGAAATAGAGTTGGCTGAGGCCGAAATGCCAGGTTTGATGAGTTTACGCACCGAGTTTGGCGCTTCTAAACCGTTACAAGGAGCACGCATTGCCGGATGTCTCCATATGACCATCCAAACAGCAGTACTTATCGAAACTTTAGTTGAACTTGGAGCTGACGTATCCTGGTCATCATGTAATATCTTCTCTACGCAAGACCATGCTGCTGCTGCGATTGCTGCTGCCGGCATCCCGGTATACGCCTGGAAGGGAATGAATGAAGAAGAATTCAATTGGTGCATCGAGCAAACCTTATTCTTTGGCGAAGATCGCCAACCGCTGAACATGATTTTGGATGACGGTGGAGATTTGACGAATATGGTATTCGACAAATACCCAGAACTCATTGCTGGCATAAAGGGGCTTTCGGAAGAAACAACAACTGGTGTACATCGCTTGTATGAGCGCATGAAAAACGGAACGCTACATCTGCCGGCGATTAATGTAAATGACTCGGTAACGAAATCAAAGTTTGATAATAAGTATGGCTGCCGGGAGTCTCTGGTAGACGCCATTCGTCGTGCAACAGACTTAATGCTAGCCGGCAAAGTGGCTGTTGTGGCTGGTTATGGCGATGTGGGGAAGGGTTCTGCAGAATCTCTTCGTTCAGCGGGCGTACGAGTTATCGTGACTGAAATTGATCCTATTTGTGCACTGCAAGCTGCTATGGAAGGTTTTGAAGTGAAGAAAATGGCCGATGCGGTGAAGGAAGCGAATATCGTGGTGACGACAACGGGTAATAAAGATATCGTTCGTCCAGAACACTTCAAGGCGATGAAAGATAAGACGGTTGTTTGTAATATCGGCCACTTTGATAATGAAATTGATGTCGCTTGGTTAAATAGTAATTACGGTGCAACAAAGGTTGAAATCAAACCACAAGTCGATAAATATACGATAGACGGGAATGATATTATTTTGCTGGCGGAAGGCCGTCTCGTGAATCTAGGATGCGCGACAGGACACCCTTCTTTTGTGATGTCAAATTCATTTACTAATCAAACGCTAGCGCAGCTTGAATTGTGGACGAATACAGATAAATATGGTAAGGAAGTTTATACCTTACCGAAGCACCTGGACGAGAAAGTTGCACGCTTGCACTTAGCGCATATTGGCGTGGAGCTGGAGACCTTAACGCAGGATCAGGCCGCATACATAGGGGTTACAGTTGAAGGGCCTTATAAGCCTGAAGCATACAGGTACTAGTGTATTAAGCCTACTGAAGAAGTAGGAAGGCCGACGAAGCAATCTATAGTTTATAAAAATGAGATTGCTTCGTCTTTCTTACTTAAATGCCGTGTTTTTTGGTATAAAGTTGCTGTACTCGAGCTTCATGGCGAGAAGGAGGAACGACGACGAAGCAATCTATAGTTTGTAAAAAAATGCAGATTGGTTTCTTTTGGAGCGGTCTTCAGCTGTAGTTATACTTTCCTAGGATGATTTTTTTTGTATCATTCGGTCTATTTGCTGGTTCCTTATCAAACAAAATTTTTCCGCCCCGTTTTGTGTATTACAATAACATCGTTTTAAAATAACGTAGCGCCGCTTCTAATCGCTCATCGCCTATTCCCGAAATAATGGTATACGGAGCACCTAGCGTCGTCAATTCCTTTTCCCACACCGCCATAAAATGTTCTCGCTCTTGCGGGAAATCTCGTAGGGGGTCATCCTCCCACGGCAAGTCGATGTCCATTAACAAATAAAAATCGTATTTCCTCCGTTGGATTTCGTCCGTTACCTCTTTGGGCGTTCCGCCGAAGAGGTGATCGCACCAGATTTTCACGGTTAAGATCGTTGTATCGCAAATCATGAAGTCGTTTTGCACGAGCGCGTGTGATGCATCTTCTAAAGCTCGCTGCCCGTGATACATGTTGACCTCATCCTGTAAGGTATATTGCCGGTCTAAACCTTCACAATAGTATCGGGCGTACTCCGGGACGCATACTGTGTTAAAGTGAGCAGCAAGGAACTTTGCTACCGTGGATTTTCCGGTAGATTCGGGGCCGACGACGGCGATTTTTTTTATTAAATTATTGTTCAACGTCTCGATGTTATTTTTGATAAGCGAGCTGCCACGCGCGGTAGCCCTTCCATGCAATAATAGCAAAAGCAATGTAAAGAACAGCCGTCAATAGTAAATCTTTATGGATGTATAACGGGATGTAGAGCAAATCAACCAACACCCACATCAGCCAGTTTTGTAATACTTTTCTTGTCATGAGAAATTGCGCTACGAAGCTTACCGCGGTGCAAAAACCATCTGCAAAAGGTACATCTGTATCGGTGAAGAACCGAAGTAGTCCACCTAGTATCGCTGCCAATAACAACGTGAGGGAAACTGTCGCCAACATCTGTCGGGTTGTAAATCCCGTGATTGGTCGATTGTCCTGTGTGTCTGATGTTGACCAATAATACCAACCGTAGACCGCCGTAAGGAGGAAATAAAACTGTAGTACCGTATCGCCATACAGTTTGTTTTGAAAAAATATATAGGCGTAGATCGAAACGCTAATGATGCTTATTGGCCAATTTAAGATATGTTGCCGGGCCGCTAGAAGGACACAAAGAAAGCCAGATAGCGTGGCGAGCCATTCTAAAGGGGTTGTGGTAAGAAATTGCTGATATAAAGAGGTGAAAAGTTCAGGCATACCTTTAAATTTCATCTAAAGATACACTTTCATTTAAAGAGTAGGCAACCTTCGGTGTTTACTGCACAATTTTATTGGCGCAGTTTGTGCTGGCGAATGACTCCGGTTTAGCCTTAAATTGAAAGCCCATGCCCATAATGTAGCCCATAGCCTCTTTCAGCGCTACATTGGATTCAAAGTTTGGATTGGTGTTGATGTCGACATGGACCTCCAGATCGATATGGTACTGATCCAGAAGAGGGCACAAGAGGTAAGCAATGTCGATAGACTTTTGGACCTCAGTAAGCATCCTTTCTTTGATGCTTTGCCGTTGCGTTTTGCGATCGCGGTGTATAAACATAAAACCACCTTTGTGTTCCCGCAGAAAGACGATCACCGTAGCAAACTCTATAATTCCACGCTTAACTTGCGAGTCGGTACCGATGTATACCTTTAGTTTGTTTCCGATATGCGTCTCCGCCTTGATAATTTCCTCAACGGCCTCGTTGATCGATGAGCGAATTGTTTCGCCATTGTATTTTTGCCAAACCATAGTGATGAAATTGTTTATATAAATTTATTGATAATGTGTGCATTGTGTTTTTATTTGCTGTTAAATTTGTGTTATTAATGCTGGTGTTTACGTGTGCTATCCTTCTTCTCTATTGCCGTAGGCCAGATCTCCAGCGTCACCTAATCCTGGTACAATATAAGCTTTTGAAGTCATTTCATTATCAACCGCGCCAATCCATAGGTGCGCTTCGGGGAGGAAAGCGCGTACATGTTGCAGTCCCTCTTCTGAAGCTATGACCACGGCTATGTGCAATTCCTTTATGTTGTAATCTGCTAAAAGTTCCTTACAACACAACACGAGACTCTGCCCTGTAGCGAGCATAGGATCTGCGATAATGACAATCCTGTCGTCCAAGTTCGGTGTGTTGCTGTATTTTTTATGAATCTCGATTTCACCGCTCTTCTTTGTGTGTCTGTAGGCCGCTATAAAGGCGCTATCAGCGCGGTCAAAGACGTTGAGAAGACCCTGGTGAAACGGTAGACCGGCACGTATAATGGTTGCTAAAATGGGCTGTTGTTCCAAAACGTTATGGCTAGCCATTCCTAGCGGTGTTTCCACCGTAGTAGGAACAAAAGGGAGTGTTTTACTGATTTCGTAGGCCGTAATTTCACCCAAACGTTCTAGGTTGCGACGGAAACGCATGCGATCTTGTTGAATATTGATATCACGTAACTCAACGAGGTAGTGATTAGCAATACTATTTTCTTTGGTCAGTATCGTTACCATAGGGAGACTGTTTAAGTGTTTTACTAATTTACTAAAAGCCTTTCAATTTTTATACCACGAACGTGACAGTGTAGCGATAAAGATTTATTCTTTTTTCGTTATTTTTAGATTTTAATCCGGAAAATTCGAATGAAGTTTAATTTAACATCTGAATATAAGCCGACAGGTGATCAACCGCAGGCGATTAAAGAGTTGGTAGCAGGCGTGGAACAAGGGGAAAGGTACCAAACACTATTAGGTGTTACGGGTTCTGGTAAAACCTTTACCGTCGCAAACCTGATACAGGAAACGCAGCGGCCTACCCTGATTTTAAGCCATAATAAAACATTGGCTGCGCAGTTGTATGGGGAGTTTAAACAATTTTTTCCCGAAAATGCGGTAAATTATTTTGTTTCATACTATGATTATTATCAGCCGGAAGCCTTCATCGCTTCTTCAAATACCTATATTGAGAAGGATTTAGCAATAAATGAAGAGATTGAAAAGCTTCGACTAGCCACGACATCATCGTTGATGTCTGGCCGGCGCGATGTGGTAGTGGTGTCCTCGGTGTCTTGTATTTACGGTATGGGAAATCCAGAAGATTTTTCTCGTTCCATATTTCGGTTTGCGGTAGGCATGACCATCAGCAGGAATGCTTTTCTGCATCGGCTTGTCGAAATATTGTATGCACGTACCACCGCAGATTTCAAGCGCGGGACATTCCGTGTAAAAGGTGATATTGTAGACGTTTACCCTGCTTATCTGGACTACGCTTTTCGGATTTCCTTTTTCGGCGACGAGATTGATGAAATCAGTGAGATAGACCCTACTTCGGGCAAGACATTGTCTAAAACTGAAGATATAGCCTTGTTCCCTGCAAACCTATTCGTAACGCCGAAAGATAAATTTACCAAGTCTATCTGGGAAATTCAGGATGAGCTGGTGCAGCGCAAGACGCAGCTGGAAGGAGAAGGAAAAATGCTCGAAGCAAAGCGATTGGAAGAGCGCGTGAATTACGATCTGGAGATGATGCGTGAATTGGGTTACTGTTCCGGAATAGAGAACTATTCTCGCTTTTTCGACGGCCGTCAACCGGGCATGCGCCCTTTTTGCCTGATCGATTATTTTCCAGAAGATTATTTGCTGGTTATCGATGAAAGTCACGTTACCTTGCCCCAATTGCGAGCGATGTATGGAGGAGATCGGTCGCGTAAGGTTTCGCTCGTGGAGCACGGCTTTCGCTTGCCGGCGGCGCTGGACAATAGGCCCTTGAACTTTCCCGAATTCGAATCGTTGACCAATCAAACGATATATGTGTCGGCTACGCCCGGGGATTACGAACTGCAGCAAACGGAAGGCGTAGTGGTCGAGCAGGTTATTCGTCCTACCGGGTTGCTTGATCCGATAATTGAGGTTCACCCCGCTATCAACCAGGTCGACGATTTCCTGGAAGAGGTAGATAAAACGATTAAAGAAGGTGGGAGAATATTAGCCACCACGCTAACCAAGCGTATGGCCGAAGAGCTGACGAAATATATGAGTAGGCTCAACATCAAAGTGCGCTATATCCACTCGGAAATTAAAACCTTGGAGCGCGTAGAAATTTTGCGGGGTTTGCGTCTTGGCGAGTTTGATGTCTTGGTTGGTGTCAACTTGCTGCGTGAGGGACTCGATCTTCCGGAAGTTACGTTGGTTGCAATTTTGGATGCGGATAAGGAAGGTTTCCTTCGCTCGGAGCGTTCCTTGATCCAGACTATCGGACGTGCCGCCCGGAATGACAAAGGCCGGGTAATTATGTATGCCGATCAGATGACGGACAGTATGCGTATCACGATAGATGAAACCAATCGACGACGGGAGAAGCAAATTGCTTATAATGCGGAGCATGGGATTGTACCGCGCACGGTAGGAAAGACCAGAGAGGAAATCTTGGAACAAACCTCCGTTGCTGACTTTAAACCGGGAGAAGCGAAAGCTTACGTAGAGCCGGATGCCGCAACATTAATCGCTGCAGACCCTGTAATGGAATATTTGGGCGATAAGGATATGCGTAAGGCCATCGAAAATGTACGCAAACAAATGGAAAAGGCGGCGAAAGAAATGGACTTTCTCGCTGCTGCAAAATTGCGGGACGAGATGTTTGCTATGGAAAAACTCTACGAAGATCGTTTTGGAAAGAAATAAAGTAGGTGTTGCCTACTTTACTTCTTCGTAAAGCATTTCATTTTGATGAATCAAAGACCAGCAATGGTTTTCCTGCTTCAGCTGATACTGCTTATTCGCATAGAGTAGTGGAGATATACTGTCCAGCAGAATGCTCTCTTCGGCTTCTTTAAGAAAGATTTCCGCTTTATGTTTCGTAGAGTCAATCAAGACAAAGGCGGCTGTTTCAAAATTGGTAGATGTGTCTGTAACGTTTAACGTTATAGCCTCTTCCCATGGTCTGATGCAATCTTCTTTCACTTTAGACCATGTATATCCTGCTGCCGTGAGGCAGCCGTTCGTATCTTGATTTCCGCCTATCTGCGGAATATCCGACTTATTGTCTTTGGCTGTTTCACGAGACGGACTATGGCATGCTGATAGTGAAAGCGCTAATAGTATTAGGGTAGCATAGTTCATATATAGATAATTAATGTTAAACTGTTTCCGGCACGTCCGCCTGGTTTTCGATCCTTTTAGTGTCGGGTAATCAGGGGCATTCGCCGGCGGCATGTTCTGCCTTTGTTCCTCGACGTTCGTGCTTTACAAACATGGGAACGTTCATGTGCTTATTTAAGTTTACTATGCAGCTAACCCATAAACCGTACCAAAAACTAACCTAAAATTCCAATAAGCATTCAATTTTTAACAAAAAGCTTGTTACATTTACATTTGTTTAAATAAACCTGTAAACGATTGTCAAATTTTTAATAAATGAAAAAGCCAGTACTGGTCATAAAATTTGGGTCAGCGTCTATCACTACGAAAGATGGCGAGATTGACGAGCGTATTGTACTTGAGATTGCGCGGCAAACAGCACAGCTGCAGGCGAAATACAATATTGTTTTGGTATCGTCGGGAGCGGTGGCAGCAGGAAAGAAGTTTTTGGTCAACTACGAAGGAACCTTGTCTGAACGTAAGGCAGCGGCAGCCATTGGAAACCCGCTACTCGTCCGTACCTACAACACCTATTTTAAGCCTTTTAAGATTGCATTGGCGCAGAGTTTATGTGAGCGTCAGCATTTCGCAAACCGCGCACAATTCCTACAGTTAAAGGATACCTATCGCGAATTATGGAAGAACAATGTGATCCCCATTGCCAATGAGAATGACGTGGTGAGTAACAAGGAACTTAAATTTTCAGATAATGACGAACTGGCAACATTGATCGCGGTAGGTTTTGATGCAGAGCAGATACTGTTTGGTACCTCCGTGCCCGGTGTACTTGATGCAAAGGGCAAAGTGGTGCCAGAAATACAGGTTATTGATAAGGATGCCTTATTACTCGCAAAAAAAGAAAAATCTGCTGTGGGATTGGGCGGCATGACGTCTAAACTTAATTTTGCTCGCTTAGCGAATCAAATGGGCATTCAAGCAGTTATTTTTAGTATGCAAACGGAAGATGCGATCTTAAAAGCTGTTCGTGGAGAGACTGGCACTGTTTGTAAAGCACAGATAAAGAAAGTGTCTTCTCGCAATAAATGGCTGGCGAGTGGGAGTTTAATTAAAGGACTCATCACCGTAGACCTAGGTGCAGCAAAAGCAATACAAGATCGTAAGAGCTTGCTTGCGGTAGGCATTATTGCCGTCAACCAAAGTCTGGAAGTGGGGGAGGTATTTCAAATTGCTGATGCCGATGGTAGTGTGTTCGCCGTAGCCAAGGCAAAAATAGCGATCGTTGATCTGCCATCCATTCACAAAAAGAAAAACATAGCGGTAGCACATGCCGATGACATTGTTTTACTTTGATCTATAACGCTGAAAAAAATAATGAAAGAAAATATCGAAGAGGAACTAAGCGCTGCAAAAGCGGCTACCGTTGGGACGAAGCAATTACCAAACGAATTGAAACGTGATCTTTTGGTTGTAATAGCCGCTGAATTGAAAGATAACGTTGGCCATATTCTCCGCGAAAACAAGAAGGATCTGGCGCGAATGGAGCCTACGGATTCTCGTTACGATCGGCTGCTTCTTACCGAAGATCGCATTTTGGGTCTGGCGGATAGCGTTTTGGCGGTATCCGATTTAGATGATCCCGCAGGAACATTATTGTCAAGTAAACAATTGGACAACGGCTTATTGGTGGAGAAGAAGACCGTGCCGTTAGGTGTTGTAGGTGTTATCTATGAATCGAGACCCAATGTCACGGTAGACGTCGCGGCCTTATGTTTACGATCGGGCAACGTATGCTTGTTGCGGGGCGGCTCTGACGCTTGGTTCACCAACACCGTGTTGGTTCATCTTGTTCGGGGTGTATACGCCAAACATGGACTAAACGTAAATATGCTGCAGTTGCTGCCGACGGAAAGGAAGCATGTCACCGAGCTGCTAACAGCAACTGCGTATGTTGATATTATTATTCCTCGAGGTTCGCAAACCTTAATAGATTTTGTGCGGGCGAATGCAAAAGTGCCTGTCATAGAGACGGGAGCTGGGGTGTGTCATACGTATGTAGAGAAGCATGCGGATCTTCAAAAAGCTGCTCAAATTGTGGCAAACGCTAAAATTTCTAGACCCTCCGTTTGCAATGCATTGGATACCGTGCTCATTGATCAGGCGGTGGCGGAATCTTTTCTTCCGATCTTGACTAACTTATTTAAGGAACATCAAGTGCGCATGTATGCGGACGCCCCCTCTTACGCGATTTTAAGCAAACTGCAATATCCGCATTTGGAGAAGGCGTCCTCCGAAGATTTCGGACGCGAATTTTTATCGTTACAATGTTCCGTAAAAGTTGTTGAAACGTTGGAAGGAGCCCTAACGCACATCGCCAACTTCTCTTCGAAGCATTCGGAGTGCATCGTTTCGGAAGATGCAGAAAAGATTGCTATTTTTATGGAGGCGGTAGATGCAGCTGCGGTGTATGCGAATGCCTCCACCCGATTTACTGACGGCGGGGAATTCGGGTTGGGAGCTGAGATTGGCATATCTACTCAAAAATTACACGCTCGAGGGCCATTCGCGCTAGAGAAATTAGTAACGGAAAAATGGTACGTCACGGGTAATGGACAAATAAGATAAGACATGGGAATACGTTATGAGAAAGATACCATACTCAATTGGGTGAATGAGATGGGGAAGTTTTTAAGGCTGTTAGTTGATAAATATGAGGCTTTTGATGAACCTGTCGATCCCACGATTATAGCGAATGGATATCGCGAGTTTTTTAACAAAGAGCGAACATGGATGCTAACCCGTTCTGAAACCGATCTACAGGCTTACGTTGACAACGAATTGGAGCTCGAACAGATACGTCCACTAGCGCTTCTTTTTTTGCAGGATGCGTTGGTTGCGTCTAATCCAGAAGATCAACAGACGCTGCTGAAACGTTCCAAATTTTTATTGAATTATGTTTCCACGAAGCTAGGAAGTTTCTCGTTCGAAGATTATGGAAACCTAGCCACCATCGATAAATTGTTGCGCTCTGAATAACAACGAGATTGAACATATGCAGCCAAAAGCCGCAAAAATCAATCATGCAAGCCTATGATAAGCAAATTCGTTCACTGCTTCGATCCGGTCGTATGCTATGGTTTACTTTAAAATATCGCGTGCAATAACTAAACGCTGTATCTCTGATGTACCCTCGTATATCTGCGTGATCTTGGCATCGCGCATAAAGCGCTCCACATGATACTCCTTAACATAGCCATATCCGCCGTGTATCTGCACCGCCTCTATTGCAGTCTTCATTGCAACCTCGGAAGCGTAAAGCTTAGCAATAGCGGCCTCCTTGGCATACGGTTTTCCTTGATCCTTGAGCCAGGCCGCTTTGTATGTCAGCAGGCGTGCTGCTTCAATTTCTGCCTCCATGTCTGCCAGCTTGAATTGTATGGCTTGATGTTCGCAAATGGCCTTTCCGAAAGTCTTGCGCTCTTTGGAATAAGCTAAGGATAGCTCGTAAGCGCCGGCAGCAATGCCTAATGCTTGCGCCGCAATCCCTATCCGTCCACCATCTAGGGTTTTCATTGCAAACTTAAATCCAAAACCTTCGTCGCCAATTCGATTTTCTTTGGGAACACGCACATCCGTAAACAGTAAAGAATGGGTATCTGAACTTCGAATGCCTAGTTTGTTTTCCTTCGGCCCAATGGTGAAGCCATCCGCACCTTTTTCTACAATCAACGCGTTGATCCCGCGATGACCTTTTTCCGAATCTGTTTGTGCAATGACAAGATAGACATCGGCATGGCCGCCATTCGTAATCCAATTTTTAGTTCCGTTTAGCAAATAATAATCACCATGATCGATAGCGGTCGTATGCTGCGAAGTGGCATCAGATCCAGCTTCTGGTTCCGAAAGTGCGAATGCACCAAGTTTCTCGCCGGATGCCAGAGGCTTAAGGTATTTCTCTTGTTGCGCATCGCTTCCGAAAGCCTGCAATCCGTATAGTACAAGTGAGTTATGTGCAGACATGATAACGCCTGCAGACGCATCCACCTTTGATATTTCTTCTATAGCGAGCACGTAGGCGAGGGTATCCATACCGGCGCCATGGTATTTCTCTTCCACCATCATCCCCATAAAACCAAGTTCGCCCATTTGTCGGACTTGCTCGTCAGGAAATTTCGCCTGCTCGTCACGTTCGACAACGCCTTCCCATAATGATTTAGCAAACTCTTTGGCTGCTTTGCGGATAAGTTGATGCTCTTCGCTTAGTTCAAAATGCATAACAGATTTATTTAGTTGAATCAAATATACTAAATAATGATATG
Organism: Sphingobacterium paludis; assembly: GCF_004364125.1. Classification (GTDB taxonomy): domain Bacteria; phylum Bacteroidota; class Bacteroidia; order Sphingobacteriales; family Sphingobacteriaceae; genus Sphingobacterium; species Sphingobacterium paludis. The sequence continues at coordinate 431,147 of NZ_SNZV01000002.1, forward strand.
CTAGCATAGTAAATTAATTGTAATGTTTCCTCGTTTTGTTTCGGTTTTTTAGCTAAAGCTTTGAAAAGCAAAATAATCTACTAAATTTGTAGATTATCATTTAATACGAAAGGAGATTCAATATGAGTATAAAACTAGGAGATACTGCACCAAATTTTAAGGCTGAGACATCGATAGGGCCAATTGATTTTTACGAGTACATCGACGGGGGATGGGCCGTGCTTTATTCGCATCCATCTGACTATACACCTGTGTGTACGACCGAATTGGGACGTACAGCGCAGTTGAAGTCGGAATTTGAAAAAAGAAATGTTAAAGTTTTGGCGTTAAGCGTTGATTCAGTGGAAGATCACTTGGAGTGGATAAAAGACATTAACGAAACGCAAAACACAACGGTTGAATTTCCAATCATCGCAGACAAAGATCGTAAAGTGGCTGAGCTTTACGACATGATTCACCCAAATGCATCGGCTACAGCGACCGTTCGTTCTGTTTTTGTTATAGGGCCGGACAAAAAAGTAAAGTTGACTTTGACATATCCCGCATCTACAGGGAGAAACTTTAATGAAGTGTTGCGCGTGATTGACTCGTTGCAGCTTACGGATAAATATTCCGTAGCTACACCAGCTGATTGGACGGATGGGCAAGATGTAATTGTGGTTCCGGCCATAAAAACGGAAGACATACCCGCGAAATTTCCAAAAGGGTATACGGAAATTAAGCCTTATTTACGCACTACCCCGCAACCAAATAAGGACTAAAATTAGCAAACTACGGAAAAACAAGAAGGGTGAACATGCGTTCACCCTTCTTGTTTTTAACTTAATCTTGTTTAATAGACTTTTACAATATAGATATAGTCCTGAAGGCGTTTAATCTGATCGGTACGGTTTAGGTTGGTTAAACCGTTGCGGTTACTTAGTACAATATTTCCTTTGAGCGAATCAACGGGAATGCTATTCAATGTTTCCAATAATGCTTTTGTTTTGATGGCAAATGCAGCGCCATCAATGCCCTTTTGTTTGCCGCTGATAATCCCGATTACATTTCCGTCTTTATCTAGCACAGGCCCGCCACTATTGCCCGGATTGACGGGTATGGATATTTGATAGGCAAGCGTGTCTCCTGCATAGCCTGTCGACGAACTTAGGTAACCTTGTCCATATACAGCTTCGTCGCGAGGGAAACCAATCGTGTAAATATCTTCGCCTAGATCTGAATCTTGTTTTTTAAACGTATAGGGTAGGTTTTTTAACGATTTAAACGTAGAATCGTTAATATGCAAAATCGCCAAATCTTTCTCAGGATTTGTAAAAATAATCTCTGCTTTGAAAGACTGTCCTTTGTGATTTTGGAGATGCACCGAATCCGCTCCTGTGATGACATGATAATTGGTAACCACATAGCCATCTCGCGTAATCATAAAACCCGTGGCACCGAAATGCATATCTTCGCTGTTATCTTTGTCGCTTTTGATATTCTTGATTTCAGCGTTATGTGCATTGACATTCCGCTTTACGGTATTCATATCACGACGTAATGCGCTGTAGTCGGTTGTGGTTTTCTTCAGATTGGAATAGTATCCGGTTAGCCAGAGCGTAGAAAAGACAGATACAATAGCGATGGCTGCTGCTACAGCAGCATTTAATTGTAAACTATTCCATAAACGGATGATTTTCGCCGGTTTTTTGACACGCTGCTCGTGGTGATATTGCTGAGCTGACTTTGCGAGGGTCTGCCGAAAAGTGGCTCTTGCATCCATTTGCTTTAACTGAGATAGAAAAGTGGCATGCTCCGAAAATTGGGTTGCATAAGTAGGGTTTTGCGCGCAAAACTCTTCAAACTTCAACCGTTCCTCAACTGACAATTCATCCCGGAGGTAACTGTCTGCCCATTCCATAAACTCTTGCGTACCTAAGTCTCTCATGACCTTCTAATTCCTTACTTTTTAAAAAATATCTTTTTTAAGCGTTGAAGACATTTATATTTCTGGTTCTTTGCGTTGTCTGGATTTGTATACCCAAATTTCTCGCAAATTTCCGTCATCGAAGCATTCATGATATAAAAATCGTGCAAGATCGTTTTGCAAGGTTCGCCTAAATTCAGCAGCGCATCTTCCATTTGATTCAGATTTGCCTCCGTTAGTACATGTTCTTCGATTGCCTCTTCAGCAGCTAAGGAGTCCTCCAAACTATCGATCTGGTCTTGATGATATTTTGAGACCCCGCGAGTAAGTTGTTTCAGCCATAGTCTTCTGGAAACAGCATAAAGAAAGGTCTGCAATTTACTGCTCAGTGTGAAGTTTCCTTGATTTACTTTGTCGTAGAGCACCATTACAGCCTCCTGAAAAATATCCTGCGCCTCTTCTCTGCTACCTTGATTGTTAATGATCAGTTTTGCTATCGCCGGAAAATGCAATTTGTACAGTTTTTGGATGGCCAAATTATTTCCAGTTGCAATACCTTGTAGGATCTCTAAATCAATATGTATATCGCTTTTTTCCTTACTCACTTATTAATACCTTTTTAGCCAAATAGTAACCTAGTTCGAGGATTATTTTTTTACTTTTTATGTGTTTTCTTGTTAAACCCTACACCGATCTATTGACAGTATGATTACATGGTCTGTCGTCCCAATAGACTTTTGCATAGCTTTTGCCTGTCAAAAATAGGAAATAATTATCACTATGTATTAGGCTGCACACCGCAAATGAGACTTTTTAAGATCGCTTATTGCATGGCAAAAGGCGGTATCGTTTTAGGGCTGATGCGCGCGGTAAAAATTTAATTTTCGATGGTTTTTATTCATAAATTAGCGGCGATATGAAAATGAAAGTTGGTTTTGGTTTTGATGTTCACCAAATGAAAGAAGGACATCCGTTTGTGGTAGGCGGCGTTACGCTGGATCATCATGCCGGCGCTTTTGGCCACTCCGATGCAGATGTATTGGTGCACGCTATTTGCGACGCCATTTTAGGGGCGGCCAATTTGGAAGACATAGGCTACCATTTTCCCAATACGGATGTAAAGTGGAAGGGGATAAGCAGTCTGCTGTTGTTGAAGGAATGCGTGCGATTGATAGCTGAAAAAGGTTATGAAATCGGGAATATAGATGCGATGCTCGTGTTGGAAGCACCAAAAATAAAGGCGTATATACCAGCCATGAAAGCATACCTGGCTGACGTTACAGGCTTAGATATTGACGATATATCAATTAAAGCGACCACAAACGAGACTATGGGCTTTATTGGTAGAAAAGAAGGTGTGGTGGCGTATGCGGTCTGTCTTATTTCGAAGCCTTAACGTTTCGGAAGTAAATATAGGCGGTAAACAAGGCGGTCAATGTCATGAGGCCCCCTGCCATAAACGGTGCACCGGGAAAATAAAATGCCGCCTTCTCTGTTGTAAACACAGCGAAAAGATTGCTCATGAGTAGGGGACCAAATATGGCAGTGAGGCTGATAAGGGAAGCTATACCACCCTGTATCTGTCCCTGCTCATTGGTAGGCGTGAGGTTTGAAATCATACTCTGCAGGGCCGGCCCGCCGATGCCCCCACAAACGTAAAGAATGCTGACAGCATAGAGCATGAATGTGGAGTTTGCCAAGCCAATAAGTGGTAGCGAGATGCTGTGCAATAACAGACCTATTAATATGGATCTAGGGAGGCCTAATTTAGGAATAGCAATACGCAATAGCCCCGCCTGTACAATAGTAAGTAGGGTGCCGATAAAGCCCAAGGAGATGCCGACCATTTTTTCATCCCATTGAAACTTTTCCATGGTGTAGTAAGACCATGTGCTCTGCACGGCATGCGCAGCAATATTGACAAGAAAAATACAGGCCACCAGTGCGTATATCTGCGGGTACTTGGCCATGTGACGAAATGCTCCAACGGGATTCGCATTGCGCCATGAAAATGATCGTCTGTTTTCTTCCTTCAGTGATTCCGGGACGACGAAATAACCATAAATGAAATTCAATAAGCTAAGTCCGCCAGCTGCAAAAAATGGAATGCGGGCGCCGTATTGCCCTAGCAACCCGCCTATAACGGGACCTATAATAAAGCCGAGGCCAAAGGCAGCTCCGAGTAACCCAAAGTTCTGTGCTTTGTTTTGCGGACTGCTGATGTCTGCAATATAAGCAGCAGCTACCGTGTGGCTTGCGCCCGTCACACCTGCTACAAGTCTTCCCAAAAACAGCCAGGCAATCGAAGGCGCGAATCCCATCAACACATAGTTTGCACAAAACCCAAGAAGGGAAAATAGCAATACGGGGCGTCGCCCATAGCAATCGCTTAAATTACCTAATACGGAAGCAAAAAGAAATTGTGTAAATGCGTAGGCAAACATCAGCCAGCCTCCATAACGCGAAGCATCGCTGAGGGTTCCGTGGATTAACTCTTTAATTAGCGATGGAAGGACCGGGATAATAATGCCTAACCCTATCGTATCGATGACGACGGTTAGAAAAATAAAAAATAAACCGGATTTTTTCGTTACTAGCATAGTGAAAGCCTAATGGCTCATTTCTAATTTTTTTCCTAAAGTAGTGTTTTAATTAGGAGTGACACAAATATTTTTGAATCCACGATTTAGAGCGTACGCAGGTAACTCGCTGAACAAATATACAAAGTGCGTGCTTCGTTAGAGATCTCGCAGATTAGATACATAAAATCATCTATTGCAGTTAGCGCTGTTCGAAACTTTTGAAGAAGTTAAAACTTATGAAACTAGAATCTTACCTTTGCTTCTCGGAAGTATGAACGTGCCACAAGAAGATTACAACAGCTTTGTCATCCTGCGAGAAGGAATTGGCACGTTAACTGATGAACTACAATTTGAAAGTACCCGTTGGTATATAAGGCAGTAAAAAGTATTTAAAATGCTATGAAGAGAGAATCTAAGCAAAATAGATTGACAGAAGACGATATTAAACGATATACGCTTAATTTCTGGAAAATATTGGCAGCTATTATTTTTCTGGGTGCGCTATTTATAGCGAGCGTGCGCTTTGGGGTTTTCGGTAAACTGCCGTCGTTTCAAGAGTTGGAAAATCCGAAAAGCAATCTGGCATCCGAGATTCTTTCTGACGACCTGAAGGTATTGGGTACCTACTATCGGCACAACCGCTCCAATGTGAAGTATAGTGAGCTATCTCCATATTTGGTACAAGCATTGATATCCACCGAGGATAAAAGGTTTTATGACCATGCCGGGATTGATTACTCCAGAACAATAACTTCTGTTTTCCATACGATCTTAGGCGACAAACAGGGCGGCAGTACAATTACGCAGCAGCTCGCACTCAATTTGTTCTCCGAGCGAAGAGAACGTAACACGTTTAAACGCGTCATGCAAAAATTCCAAGAGTGGATCACGGCAGTACGATTGGAAAGGAGTTATACGAAGGAAGAGATTATTACTATGTATTTCAATACCGTGGATTTTGGATACAAAAATACCTATGGTATAAAATCGGCTGCCCGGACTTTTTTCAGCACAACACCCGATAAATTGTCTGCCGAAGAAGCGGCTATTTTGGTAGGTATGTTGAAGGGACCATCGTTGTATTCACCCGTGAAATTTCCTGACAACGCTTTAGCGAGAAGAAACACGGTATTAAACAATATGGCCAATCAGAATTTTCTGACGGCCGATGAACTTTCGAAAGCAAAGGCTAACCCTATTAACTTGAAGCTACGCATTTCCAACTATGGCGAAGGTCTAGCTCCTTATTTCCGCGCTGTTCTGAAAGAGGAAATAAAGAAGGAATTTCAACGCCTGTCCATCACAAAAGCAGATGGTACGCCTTATGATTTGGATCGTGATGGATTAAAAATCTACACGCCGATCAACTACTCCATGCAACAATATGCGGAAGACGCTCAAAAAGAATGGATGATGAAATTGCAACGAGATTTCGATCGTCAATATCGCAATTCGGATCCGTTTCGCGGGGAAAATGCCAAGCTCTTGGTTGCCGGTATGAAACGATCGGATCGATACCGCGTATTGAAAGACGCCGGGATGTCTGAGGATGAAATCAAGAAGGAATTTAATAAAAAGGTGCCGATGTCCCTTTTTACGTATAAAGGTAACGTCGATACGACGATGACGCCTATGGATTCCATTCGCTACAACAAACTTTTCCTGCGTAATGCTGTCATGTCTATGGAACCTAAAACAGGGCATATAAAAGCCTGGGTAGGTGGGATAAATTTTGAGCACTTTAAATTTGACCACGTCAAGCAAGGGCAACGGCAGGTTGGTTCGACGGCTAAACCTTTCACCTACGCCACAGCTATTGATAATGGTTATTCACCGTGCTTCACGGTACCCAACCATATGCAGACATATGGAAACTGGACGCCGCGAGGCACGGTACAGGGTGGTGACCCTATCACGCTAAAAAATGCCTTAAAGTATTCCCAAAACTTCGCAACTGCTCACGTTATTAACGAAGTGGGCGCATCAAATGTAGCTTCCTTGACAAAGAGGATGGGAATCACCTCCAATGTTCCGAACTATCCATCCATATCCTTGGGGGCGTATGAAGCTTCCGTTTTTGATATGGTAGGTGCTTATTCTGCGTTTGTGAACCATGGAACTTGGATTGAGCCAACGATGATCTTGCGCATTGAAGATAAAAACGGCACGCCAATTTATGAGCGAACGCCTAAAGTGGTGAAGGCTATTAATAGCGAGTCGGCTTATATCATGGTGGATATGCTAAAAGGTGTTGTCGACGGCGGAACAGGATCACGTGTTCGCCGCGCTGAGTATGGTGGTTTAACCAACCCAATGGGTGGGAAAACAGGTACGACGAATGACAACTCTGATGCGTGGTTTATCGGCATTACACCAGACTTGGTGACGGGAGTTTGGACCGGTGCGGAGGATCGTGGCATCCGTTTTTACAGTATGGCCTCCGGGCAAGGAGCCTCTGCTGCGCTGCCTATTTTCGGTTTATATATGCGCAAGGTGTATAATGATAAACAACTCCGTTATACGCAGGACGATTTTCCACAGCCTCCGGGAGGGCTGACGAGGGAAATTGACTGTAGCCGGTATACGCCGTTCTACGGTACACCATCTGAGGAAGGACAACTGAATGATGACCGTTTAGGTTTTTAACGTGCAATAACTTTATGATGGCCGAACAGTAAATTTTAACGAAATTTGTTGTTCGGCATTTTTGTGGATATGGAGTCATTTGATTATAAAGAAGAGTTAAAGAGGATACCACATAAACCTGGGGTGTATCAGTATTTTGATAAACATAACGAACTGATATATGTCGGGAAAGCAAAGAACCTGCGTAACAGAGTTGGTTCTTATTTTGTCAATGACAGTCAGCTGAACAGTAAAACCCGGGTTTTGGTTCGCAAGATAACGCGTATAGCTTTTACCATTGTCGATACCGAGATCGATGCTTGGCTGCTTGAAAACAACCTGATTAAGAAGCATAAGCCACGTTACAACGTGATGCTGAAGGATGACAAAACCTATCCATGGATTGTGATCAAGAACGAGCATTTTCCACGTATATTTTGGACAAGAAAGTATATTAAAGATGGATCCAGATACTACGGCCCCTATGCTTCTGTAGGTATGATGCACATCATTTTAGATATGATTCGCGAGTTATTTCCGCTGCGTACCTGCAACCTAAACCTTGCCCCAGAAAACATTTCCAAAGGCAAATACAAGGTTTGTTTAGAATATCAAATTGGTAATTGCAAAGGGCCTTGCGAAGGTTATCAATCTGAAGAAGATTATGCGCAGAATCTATCGGATATCAAAGACATTCTAAATGGCAAAATCTCTGTCGTCACAAATCGTTTGAAAACGCAAATGAATGATGCGGTTACTAACCTGAATTTCGAAGTCGCTTATAAAATGAAGAGTAAGCTGGATAAACTCTCGAATTATCAAAGCAAATCTACCGTAGTAAGTTCGTCCATCAACAACATCGATGTATTTAACATAGCGTCGGACGATAGCCATGCGTTTGTCAATTACCTCAAGGTCGCACACGGTGTCGTGATCCAAACTCAGACTTTGGAGATGAAGAAAAGGTTAGATGAATCAGAAGAAGAACTATTAGCCTTAGCGATCCCAGAGATCCGCAGCCGATTCAAAAGTACTTCCAAAGAGATTATCGTCCCGTTTGATATCAACATCGAGGAAAGTGGGGATCTTAAATTTACCATCCCGAAAGCCGGAGATAAACGAAATCTATTGGATCTTTCATATAAAAATGTAGCGTATTTCAAGAAGGAACGTATGCTGCAATACGAACGACTGAATCCGGAGCTTAAAACGGAACGTGTATTGAAGCAGATGCAGAAAGATCTTCGCATGAATGTGTTGCCGCGCCACATTGAGTGTTTCGATAATTCCAATATACAGGGGAACTTTCCCGTATCTGCCATTGTTGTATTCAAAGATGCGAAGCCATCTAAAAAAGACTATCGGCATTTCAACGTCAAGACGGTTGTAGGACCGAACGATTTTGCCACAATGGAAGAGGCAGTTTTTAGACGCTATAGACGCTTGTTGGACGAAGACCAAACGTTGCCTCAACTTATCATTATTGATGGAGGTAAAGGGCAATTGGGGGCTGCGTTGAAAAGTTTAAAGCTGCTAGGAATTGAAAAGAAGGTAACCGTAATCGGCATTGCAAAGCGTTTGGAAGAGCTTTATTATCCCGGAGATCAATATCCGTTATATCTCGACAAAAAATCGGAAACGCTAAAGATCATTCAGCATTTGCGGGACGAGGCCCATCGATTTGGGATTACCTTTCACCGAAATCAGCGGAGTAAGAAAACATTTGTTTCAGAACTAGAGAACATACCGGGGATAGGAAAAACGTCGGTCGAGAAATTATTAAAAACTTTTAAATCCGCGAAAAAGGTACAAGCAGCTAGTGATGAAGATTTAGGCAAAGTGCTTAACCAAAAGCAGGTTAAGGCACTTCGCGGCTATTTTCAGGACTAATCGTCGTAACCGAATTTTTTTAGATAGTTCTTTTTGCTACGCCAATCAGGAATAACTTTGACAAAAAGTTCAAGAAATACTTTTCCGCCAATAAACTCTTCCATGTCTTGACGGGCATAAGTGCCGACTTTTTTGATCATTGCACCCGCTTTGCCGATGATAATATTTTTCTGAGAATCGCGCTCGACGATTATTTCGGCAGCAATTTTCGTGATGTTTGCCTCTTCTTTGTAGGATGTTACAACCACTTCCGTACTGTAAGGGATTTCCTTGTCATACAACTTGAAAATCTTTTCCCGTATCATTTCTGCCGTGAAGAATCGCATGTTTTTGTCCGTCAACTCATCTTTTTCGTAGTATGCAGCATGCTCCGGAAGTTTTTCTTTGATGTATTGCATAATGCCCGTCACGCCATGATCTTTCAACGCGGATATAGCGAAAATGGCATCGGGATGCAGCTTCTCCTCCCAAAATTCTATCTTGCTTTTTACTTCTTCCTCCGAAGATTTGTCAATTTTGTTTATCAAAACGGCTACCGGTGAGGAAGTTTTTTTCAATTTCTCAATCACATCGTTCTCATCATATTTCTCATGGATATCCGTAACAAAAAGGATAATATCGGCGTCGATAAGCGATCCTTGAACAAAATTCATCATGGATTCCTGCAAAGAATAGTTCGGTTTTATCACGCCGGGGGTGTCTGAAAAGACAATTTGATGGTCCTCGTCATTGACAATGCCAATAATACGGTGTCTCGTTGTTTGGGCTTTGGGTGTGATAATGGACATCTTCTCACCTACTAATGAGTTCATTAAGGTAGACTTACCTGCGTTAGGTTTTCCGATGATGCTTACAAATCCTGCTTTATGCGACATTTTATCTGTTTTTTATTTGGAATACAAAGAAACAAATAATATCTTTGTACTCCAATTAAACGGAATGTTATCTTGCGTTAACGATACGAAAAACGCGATTTTTACAGGAAACATTACTGGATTCAAGCGCGATGCTTGATGGACGACATTGAAAATATATGCGGGATAGAGCTTTGGTAGCTCGTCGGGCTCATATCCGCCAGTTGGCGGACATCAGTTCAAAACCCGATCAGTCAAGCGCGATGCTTGACCCGTTGAAATTAAAGATATATTGCGGGATGGAGCAGTTGGTAGCTCGTCGGGCTCATATCCGCCAGTTGGCGGACATCAGTTCAAAACCCGATCAGTCAAGCGCGATGCTTGACCAGTTGAAATTAAAGATATATTGCGGGATGGAGCAGTTGGTAGCTCGTCGGGCTCATAACCCGAAGGTCATCAGTTCGAGTCTGGTTCCCGCTACTAAAGAGCTAGGCGTAAGCCTAGCTCGAAGATATTGAAAAAGCGAAGCGCGATGCTTTAGCTAAATAACAGAAAATACATTGCGGGGTGGAGCAGTTGGTAGCTCGTCGGGCTCATAACCCGAAGGTCATCAGTTCGAGTCTGGTCCCCGCTACTAAAGAGCTAGGCGTAAGCCTAGCTCGAAGACATTCACAACACATTGCGGGATGGAGCAGTTGGTAGCTCGTCGGGCTCATAACCCGAAGGTCATCAGTTCGAGTCTGGTTCCCGCTACACAATAAGCCTTAAGGAAACTTAGGGCTTTGTTTTTACATAATGTTAGGCTTTTTGTGGAGAGGTTACTGAAGATGTCGGGCTCCTATCCGCCAGTTGGCGGACATCAGTTCGAGTCTGGATTTAAGTTTCGCTAAGCTCTTATTTAGATACCATACTACCAATTATGGCATATACGGTTTATGTAATCTATTCTTTAAATTACGATAAGATCTATATCGGATATGCCCCAGATCTTAATGGACGCCTCTCGTCACATAATGAATTAGGAAGTAAAGGATGGACAATCCGGTTCCGCCCTTGACAACTACGCTATACCGAGGCATATTCGACCAAGCAGGAAGCTATGCGCCGGGAGAAAGAGTTAAAAAGCGCACGAGGAAGACTATTTATTAGGACCTTGGTTAGTAAAGCCTCTAGCGGATTGAGGGGAAAAAACGAATGCATATTCCGATTTCTTAGATTGTATGTAGAAAAATGCGCAATCGTTTGCTTGCCGCTTCCACTTTTTTAGCTCGACAATCTTGTTTAGGTTTACTGAAATAAACTTGAAATATGCGTACCAAAACCTTTTTTAAATTTCTTGCATTATTTAGCATTTTTTTGACCGGATTAATTTCCTGTGCACATGTTACAGAAGATTTAGCAGGAATTCCAGAACGTATAACGGCCACAGATACCAGTTTTTATGACGTGCCATTAGCCGGCAATGCTTTCGTGACGATTAAGCCTTCGGATGCGAATGAGCTTATTACTGAAAATGGCCTCGCCAACTGGACAAACAAGGAAAGCGTCACTAGCGTCTACTTCCGGGTACAGGATTCAGGCAGTGTAAGCTTGAAGCTGCGGGCTAAGGTTGCGCCTGCAAATAATAGTAGTAAAATCAAGATCACCGTTAATGGAAACGCTAGAGAGATTGATCTAGTTGGGTCTGATTTCGAGGACTACGAAATCGGACATTTTACTGTCCCGGCGGGCTATGTAAAAGTTGATATACAAGGAATTTCAAAGACCGGTGGCTATTTTGGAGACGTATCGCATGTATTAGTCGGCGGAGTGGCCCAAGGAAATCTTTTATACGCTGACGACCCTGATTATTACTATTGGGCTAGAAGGGGTCCTTCCTGCCACATCGGGTATAACATCCCAACGCAGGATCCCATTCAGTATTACTATGGAGAGCTCACAGTTCCGACAGGGGAGGACGCCATAGGATCATACTTTATGAGCAACGGTTTCTCGGAAGGTTATTTCGGGATCCAAGTAAATGCTGAAGCGGAACGTCGGATTCTGTTTTCTGTTTGGAGTCCGCATAACACCGATAACCCAGCAGATATCCCCGAACACTTACGGGTGAAACTCAATAAAAAAGGCGCCGATGTCCAGACCGGAGAGTTTGGAAATGAGGGATCTGGAGGACAAAGTTTTTTACGATACAATTGGGTAGCGGGAGCAACGTATAGGTTTCTGCTAAAAGGTCAACCGGATGGCTCAGGTTCTACAGACTATACGGCTTGGATAGACCTTCCAGAAAAGGGTGGATGGTATCTGATAGCCAGCTGGAAAAGACCAGAAACCGATAAAAATCTGTCGGGTTTTCATAGTTTTCTAGAAAATTTTAATCCTAACAACGGACATTTAGGGCGTAAGGTACTTTTCACTAATCGCTGGGTGCGTACCGTTTCCGGAACATGGCTTCCTATACAATCAGCAAAGTTCACCGTTGACGCAACTTACAACGCCAAACAACGTATAGACGCTATCGGAGGTGTAGAAAGCAACCAATTTTACTTACAGAACGGTGGTTTCTTTAATACGATAGTGGAGCCTACCAGCAGCTTTTCCATTCCAAGTCCGCAGATAGCTCCTGTCATAGATTTTGATGCATTGCCTTAAGTGATATTTGGAGAATTCACATTAAAGTGAACAATTTGCACGGTTCCGAAGGAGTTCCTGCGCAAACGATTGTGTGATTTTGTGCAATCGATTTCGTTTCGTGAAGAGTCTTCGATCAGGTTACTTTCCGTTAACTTGGCTCCATAAGATTATGGTAATCTACTAGTTCAACAAAAACCTTAAAAGCATTTTTATGATAAAAAAAACGACAAACCCTTTGTCTGTTTGTAGAAGTTTTCGGCTAGCTTCCCTGGTGGTGCTAGGGGCCGTAGTCCACCAGAACGCCGCGTTCGGAAAGACTACAGCATTCTACGCACATTCATTCTACCAACAAATGGTAACCGGGCGCGTTACAGCGGCATCCGGCCCGGTTGCAGGTGCTACAGTTTCCGTGCAGGGAAAAGCATCTAGTTCTACGGCAACGGATGATCAGGGTAACTTTACGATTGATGCCAAGTTAGGCGATGTTTTGGTATTTAACGCTATAGGCTTCGAGCCGCATACCCAAGTGGTCGATGGAAATTCCATACAAGTTTTATTAACGAACGGTGATCAAGCTTTAGAGGAGGTGATTGTGGTGGGTTACGGCACACAGAAAAAAGAGAGCTTGACTGGAGCGCTGACCTCCGTAAAAGGCGATGAGCTACGCGATATTACGACGCCTTCCGTGGAGAACATGTTAAATGCAAAGGCCCCCGGTGTGTATGTTGCGCCGGGCACCGGACAGCCCGGCTCACGAGGTGCGGTGGTGATACGCGGGCAGGCAACCCTCAGTGGGACAACCAGTCCGCTTTGGGTAATAGATGGGGTGATCATCGGTACATCTCCTGGCGACCTTAATCCTGATGATGTGGAGTCTATGACGGTTCTTAAAGACGCTGCGTCTACGGCGATCTATGGCTCGCAAGGGGCCAATGGCGTTGTTGTGGTAACGACCAAGAATGCAAAGAGTGGAAAAACCACCATCGATGTCTCAACCAAGGTAGGTTTCAATCAACTTACCAACGGTAATCTCGAGATGATGAATGGGGAGGAGCTTTACGACTATTATGCTTCGTTCGCCAATGCAAATACCATTGCCTTTCCCAGATGGAATGCCGATTTACGGAACAGTAATTTTGATTGGTGGAAGGTTGCAACCAAGAACGGATTTACGCAAAACCATAATATAACTTTGCAGGGAGGAACGGAAACTGTCCAATCTTTGCTTTCCATTGGATTGTACGACGAGCAAGGGGCGGTGAGAGGCTATGACTTTACGCGCTACAACGTCCGTTTTCGACAGACCTATAAACCTTTTGATTGGTTAACGGTGAAGCCATCCTTCGTTGGGGCGCGCCGAGGGGTAGAAGATCGAGAATATTCTACAACGGCCATGTACTCCAATTTCCCGTGGGATAGTCCCTTTGATGCGAATGGTAATTTAGTGCCACACCGCTACAGTGGTTGGGTAAACAGCGCAAGTACCAACTACTTGTATGATTTGCAGTGGAATAATTCCACGAATACCAACTACGAGCTCATGGGAAATCTTGATTTTGATGTCAAACTTACCGACTGGCTTACTTTCTCTTCGGTAAATAATTACCGCTACAACAACTATTCCTCCAGCGGTTATATAGACCCGCGCTCTAATGAAGGCGAAAGTGTAAGCGGCCGATTGACGGAGTATCGTACCGAATTTGCGAGACGCTATACGAGTCAGATCTTGCGGGCGAACAAAACCTTCGGTGCCCATGCGCTAAACGGCGTTTTAGTTTACGAATTTAACGACTATAGCGCAAAGGTGTTAGACGTCTATGGAACAGGATTTATTCCAGGTTTTCAGGTATTGGATGTCGTGAACAAGCCCGAGCGCACACGTGGTAAAATTAATGAATGGGCCGTGCAATCGTTGCTATCCAATGTACATTATGCCTACGACAATCGGTATCTGGCGCAAGTTTCCTTTCGTCGCGATGGAGCTTCGAATTTCGGCGACAACGCAAAATATGGAAACTTTTTTTCAGTCAGCGCTGGTTGGAATATGAATAATGAAGAATGGTTTAAGGCCGATTGGGTAGACGCTTTGAAATTGAGGGCGGCATATGGCTCTGTAGGAAATCGGCCTAGTGCATTGTACCCGCAGTACAATCTGTATGCCGTATCTGCTACATCAGGATACAATGGGAATCCCGGTGCGCTTATCAATCAAAAAGGAAACCCGGATCTGACCTGGGAGAAAACGTACACCACAGGTGTGGGGGTTGATGCCTCGCTATTGAATAATCGTGCACGCGTAACACTTGACTACTATATCAAGAACACGGATAACATCCTGTATGAGGTGCCAGTCACAGGAACGGTAGGTATCACCAGCATATGGAGAAACATCGGCGAGATGCGCAATACCGGTTTTGAGCTTGCTATCGGTGGTGACATCATTCGAAACGACGATTGGTTATGGAGTGTAGATCTGAATGTTGGACACAACCGAAACCGACTGACCCAACTGTACCCAACAAAGGATGCGAGTGGCAATTTTGTGGTACGTCCAGTTATTGTAGGAGATGGTTTAGGCATTGCCGGGTCATCACAGCGTATTTTAGAGCCAGGGCTTCCTGTTGATACGTATTACCTAAAAGAATGGGCAGGGGTAAACCCGGAGAACGGTGCGCCGATGTGGTACAAAGTGCAGCGGGACGCCAACGGCAATGAAACATCGCGCGCCACAACGTCTAATTACTCTGAAGCAACATTCGAGAAATTAGGCAATGCTGCCCCAAATATTTTTGGTGGATTTTCAACCGCCCTGCGCTATAAAGCTATCGATTTAAACGCTGTATTCGGTTACTCAATAGGCGGAGAGATTTACAATTATTCTCGGCAGGAGTACGATGCCGACGGAACCTACACGGATCGTAATCAAATGAAGTTGATGCCGGGTTGGAGCCGTTGGGAAAAGGAGGGTGACCACGCGACTCATCCCGTTGCGAAATACAACAACCGGGATGGTGGAAACCAAGCGTCGTCGCGGTTTATCGAAAGTAGTGACTTTTTACGCCTCCGCTCCTTAACGATTGGCTATACTTTTAAGTTAGATCAATATAAGGTCAGAAATCTACGCGTGTATTTTGCCGGGGAGAATTTGTTTGTGCTGACTAAATATTCGGGTGTAGATCCCGAATTGTCTATCAAAGTTGATGAGGAGGCGAGCTTAGGAGAGCCTGTCGAGGCATTGCTCGGATCCACCGGTCCATCCGTTTACCCTGCTACTCGGCGCTTTATGATGGGCCTAAATCTTTCATTCTAAAACTACTGAAAAACATGAAGAAAAAAATATTTTTTGCTATTCTGACCTGTGTTGGCCTCGCTTCCTGCGATATAGATCGTTTGCCTTACGGATCAATGGACTCTGATCGAATAGAGGATGACCCGAATGCGTACATTGAGTCTCTATTGAATGGCACATACGCCCAATTAAAGCTATGGGCAGACCCGATGCACCGATGCGGTGAATATGCCGGTGACAATATGATGATCCGTGGAGCCTCTACCGATGCTTTCTACGAATTTATTTCCTTTTCCCGGACGCCTAATAATGGACGCTTAAACCAATTCTGGAACTATGGATATAAAGCGATCGCACAGGCCTCAAACATCATCAATATGTTCGAAGAGGGACAAAGTGCGGAGTTTGACAATAAATTGGGCGAGTGTTATTACATACGAGGCATGATGTATTTCTATTTAGTTCGCGCCTACGGCAGACCATTCTATCAAAACCCCAACAGCAATTTAGGTGTCCCGATTGTCAATGGTACTCCGGAAGATGTTGTTAATTTGGAGTTGCCCGATCGAGCTACGGTTCAGCAAACCTACGAACAGATTATTGCAGATTTAAGTAAAGCCGAAGAAATGCTTACGCTTGATAATGGTCATATTTATGCATCTAAAGGGGCAGCCCAAGCGCTGCTTTCTCGAGTATATCTTTATATGAGCGGAACCTACACATCCCCGAACACACAGTATGCACAATTAGCTGTGGAATATGCCGATAAGGTGATCAATTCGGGCGATTATGCATTGTTGCCACGCGAACAATTTATGCGTTATAATACCTATACGCCAGAGAACAATGCAGAGACAATTTTTGCGGTGAAGCGGGTAGCATCTGAGTTTTCGGGTACCGATCATTTTTATGGCGTGGGCGGTATGTATGCCAATATTGGGGGAATGGGCTGGGGTGAAATGTATGCAAGTGCAAAATATATTGACCTGCTTAATGAAACGGGGCGTAATGATTGGAGGCCAGAAAAATACAGTATTATAGATGCGCGCGCCGCATTTATCGAGCCGACCTATGCTCGAAATGCGACTACAGGAGCTTACACGGAAGTGTTCCGTTTTATTAAGCAAGACCCTGCCAATGGTTTCAATTATGTACAGGCGCCTATTACGCGCAATGGAAATGTGATCACCTGTCGAGATGGTGATCAAACATACACGCTATCGGTCGTCGATGCTGCGCAAGAGGTATATAGTATCAATTACAGCGATAATAAAACGTATACCGGTGTGCTGGATAACTTTATAACCCTAAATAGGGTATATCCACAGTTTTACATTACCAAAGCATCTCGTGAGGGAGAAGACTCCCATCTGCATTCACCTGTAATCAGCCGTTTGGGGGAGATTTATCTCAACCGGGCAGAGGCTCACGCGAAACTTGGGAACTATGCTGCGGCGCTAACGGATTTGAATGTTATTCGTACACGTTCCATTGTCAACGGTGGCTATACAAATCTAGA
Source organism: Sphingobacterium paludis (assembly GCF_004364125.1). Lineage (GTDB taxonomy): Bacteria > Bacteroidota > Bacteroidia > Sphingobacteriales > Sphingobacteriaceae > Sphingobacterium > Sphingobacterium paludis. Next base: position 448,443 of record NZ_SNZV01000002.1, read on the forward strand.
TGCTTCCAACGCTAGTCTTCGCATCGATAAAGAGCGTCAGTTGGAGTTGGCCTACCAAGCGGAGCGCAGTTACGATGTTTTTCGTAACGGCGGCTCATTGAGACGGGCCTATCCTGGGCCGCAAGTGCAAACCGAAAGCATCTTAGCCACCGATTATCGCGTTATTTACTACATCCCACAAGACGCTATAAATTCGTATCCTGGGACATTAACGCAGAACCCTACGCAGTAGGGTCTAGCTAAGTCTGGCTTATTTAAATGAAACAAGAATGGCTTTGCAACACCGCAAAGCCATTTTTACGGCGGAGCCTAAATAATCAGGTATTTTATTGTAACTTTGTGGGCTTGAATAAAAGCAAGTTGCCGTGAGGTAACGTTTTAAATACCGGATATAGTTATGGCAAATATTGTTGCAATCGTTGGTCGCCCAAATGTGGGTAAGTCCACATTATTTAATCGTTTGACAGAGAGTAGAAAAGCTATCGTAGATGACTTTAGCGGAGTTACTCGTGACCGTCATTACGAATCAGCGGAATGGATTGGAAAGAAATTTACGGTGATAGATACCGGCGGTTTTGTGCATGGCTCGGATGATATCTTTGAAGAGGCCATCCGCGATCAAGTGCATATCGCGATCGAGGAAGCTTCAGTAATTGTATTTATGGTAGATGTCACCACGGGTATTACCGATTTGGACGATGAAATTGCAGACTTATTACGCCGCAGTTCGAAACCCGTATATGTGGTTGCCAATAAGGTTGATCATGCCAAACTTCACCACGACTCGGCCGAGTTTTATGCATTTGGGTTGGGTGAAATTTACAATATTTCATCGGCTACAGGATCCGGAACAGGCGAGTTGCTCGATGCTGTAGTATCTCACTTCCCGGAGCAGGAAGATGAGGAAGAGGAAACACTTCCTAAAATTACCATTGTTGGTCGCCCAAATGTGGGTAAATCATCTCTTACAAATGCCCTTCTTGGCGTGGATCGTAATATCGTTACTGATATCGCTGGTACTACGCGCGACTCTATCCGTATACACTATAATCAGTTTGGACACGAATTTTTGCTGATTGATACCGCAGGACTTCGCCGTAAATCCAAAGTGAATGAGGATATTGAATTTTACTCGGTTATGCGCACCATTAAAGCGTTGGAAGATTCCGACGTTGTTATTTTGATGTTGGATGCTAATGACGGAATTGAAGCACAAGACATCAATATATTCCATCTTGCAGAGAAGAACAAAAAAGGAATTATGATTGTTGTCAACAAATGGGATACGATCGAGAAAGACCACAAAACAACGAAGGAGTTTGAAGCGAAGATTAGAGAGAAAATTGCGCCGTTCACTGATGTTCCGATCGTTTTTACCTCAGTAACGGAAAAACAGCGTATTTTCAAGGTCGTCGAGACGGCCATGGAGATTTACAAAAACAAAACAAAAAAAATCTCGACGTCGAAATTAAACGATGTAATGCTCCAGGTAATTGAAAACTACCCGCCGCCTTCCACAAAAGGAAAATACATCAAAATTAAATACGCAACCCAACTCCCAGGAAGATCGCCAATGTTTGCTTTCTTTTGCAATCTTCCGCAATATATCAAAGATCCCTATAAACGATTTGTTGAAAACAAACTGCGGGATAATTTCGATTTTAAAGGAGTGCCCATTCAGATATTCTTTAGACAAAAATAAGCGGTTTATTTTAGTAAATACATGGAAAACCATCTTGTCCTTTACAATACGTTAACACGAAAAAAAGAGAAGTTTGAACCATTAAATGCGCCTTTCGTTGGCATGTATGTCTGCGGCCCAACTGTGTATAGCGATGTGCATTTGGGGAATTGCCGTACGTTCATCTCTTTTGATCTTATATTCCGATACCTATTGCACCTCGGCTTTAAGGTTCGTTACGTGCGCAATATTACAGATGCCGGACATTTGGAAGGCGATCGCGATGAAGGCGATGATAAGTTTGCAAAGAAAGCGAAGCTGGAGCAACTCGAGCCGATGGAGATCGTGCAGAAGTACACCTTGGGATTCCATGATGTTTTGCGGTTGTTTAATACCCTTCCGCCCAGCATCGAGCCTACGGCTACAGGGCACATTTCCGAACAAATCGAGATGGTCAAAGAAATCATCGCGAATGGGTTTGCATATGAAGCTAATGGAACGGTATATTTCGATGTGGAAAAATATGTCAAGAACCATGACTATACGGTATTGACGAATCGCAAACTCGAGGATCTTTTAAATAATACGCGTGAACTAGGTGGACAAGATGAGAAGCGTGGGCGATTGGATTTTGCGTTGTGGATCAAAGCCAAACCCGAGCATATCATGCGCTGGCCATCGCCGTGGAGCGTTGGTTTTCCAGGATGGCATATTGAATGCTCTGCTATGAGCAGCAAATATTTGGGTGCACAGTTTGATATTCACGGCGGAGGTATGGATTTAGCGGCTACGCACCATACCAACGAAATTGCGCAATCCGAAGCATGTAACCATGTACATCCTGCCAAATATTGGATGCACACCAATATGTTAACGGTAAATGGAGCACGTATGTCAAAATCTGCGGGCAATGGCTTTTTGCCCCATCAACTGTTCACTGGAGAGCATGCCTTGTTAAACCGTGGCTATTCCCCTATGGCCGTGCGCTTCTTTATGATGCAAGCGCATTACAGGAGTACGTTGGATTTCTCGAATGACGCACTAGATGCAGCTGATAAGGGATATAGACGTTTAATGACAGCCATCTCTTTGCTCGATAAGTTGAAGCCAGAAAATGCTGATAAAAGTGATTTTGATATCCAAGGCGTCAAACAACGCTGCTATGATGCGATGAATGACGATTTTAACAGCCCTGTTTTAATTGCAGAGCTATTCGAGGTTGTACGGTTTATCAATGCGGCGTACGATGGAAAGGCAAAGCTTAGTGCGGAACTCCTTTCGGAAATTAAAGCACTAATGAAGAGCTTCGTTCATGACATTTTGGGATTGCATGATGATTCGACTGGTTCAGATGCTGGAAATATGGATGAGCTGATGCAGATTATTATCAACATACGTAATGAGGCAAAATCAAATAAAGACTTTACAACATCCGATCGCATTCGTGAAAAGCTTAGCGCGGCTGGTATCCAACTAAAAGATAGTAAGGATGGCACACTTTGGAATAAGATTTGATTGTAAGACGACAAAAATGTGTACATGAAATTAATCAAAATTTGTTCGTTTGTTTGTGCATGGCTACTGACCCTATCGATGGTTGCGCACGCGCAGCTGCCTGATAAGGTAGGAGGCTTAATACGAGCAGATCGCACAGCGGCAAATATCTCGAAGACGTCGAACCCACATGATGCTTTGATGTCTATCGTGGACAAAGAATCTACCCTGTATGTTCCGTCTCCTGTGAATGCGGTCAACTACCTAAGTAATAGGCCCAATATTCCTGACGTATTAACATGGCAACCCAATTTTGCGTTGGTTTCTAAAAGTTTGGACTGGGGGGTTACTTCGGGGCCTATGGAATTTCAAAAAGTGGGCGCTGTCAAAAGACACGGCCAATACCTTACCGTTTGGCGCAGGGATCGAAAAGGAAATTGGAAAGCGCATCTACGTGCCGAAGTTGAAAATTTTGGTAAAGGGCCAAAGTCTGATTTGGTCTATTATGAACCTGATGATTCTTGGTATTTGAAGCACCGCTCGAAAGTTCGTTTGCAACAACGCGAGGAAGTTGTGACCCAAAGTGATGAACTATTTTCTACTGTTTTGAAAGCCAATAACGAAGCGGCCTTTAAGGAGTTTTTGTCGGATGATATACGTTACTATTACCCTTGGGAGCCAGAAATAGAGGGCAAGAAAAATGTGCTGGCTTTCCTGAAGAAAAAACGTATTGAGATAACCACAGATCCATCCGGCGTGGGACGGGCCTACAGTGGCGAATATGCTTACACATCAGGCACGGCCTCTGTACGCTCAAAGGAGAAAGTGGTGAAATTTAACTATATCCGCATATGGCAGTTGAAGGATGACTATCAATGGCGCGTACTTATCGAAATGATGTTCGAGCGATAAACGCGACGCAACGACATAACAAAAAAGCGCATTCCTTTTTGGAATGCGCTTTTTTGTTATGAAATCTCTAAACCATCCCACCAAGCAGGCGTAGATATTTCGTCACTTTTGTAGATATAGGGATGTCGTGAGGGCCCATGTATAGTTACTTTTTAACGCTGTTGGATATCTTCCGCGCGCTGCGCGATCCACTCCGAACCTTTAAACAATAATTAGCTCGTACTCGTCTCGGATATGCGGTTTTGTTGCAGTTGGATGTCCACTGAATAGCGTCCAGAATTTTCTTTCATGCTGCGTATAAAGGCTTTAAGATTTGATTTCTTTTTTACATGGGTAGGGGGATAAAACTACACACGTAAAGGGCAAGTAAGAAAAGTTGGGCGCATAAAAAAAGACTGAACGCTTTTTTCGTTCAGTCTTTTTTTTATGTTGGCTTAATCCGAATAGAGGCCGTTTGTTTTTGATCCCATTCTACGGTTTAAGATACCGAGCGTTACTATTTTTGCGCTAAGCTTTCGTTAGTCATCCAAAGCTTCAGTTCATCGCAGGTAAGGAAATCGGCATTGATGTCGATAAAAGTATTTTCCTTCCGTGCTTCAAACCATTCACTAAGTTTCCTATTAACTTTATCCTGCTTGGCAGCTTCCTGAATTTTGGCAAAATCTTGCTCTAAGTTAGCTTTGTGCGGCGCCACGCGAGATTTCAAATACATAAATTTATATACCTGACTTCCCATGCGATCTTTAGAAAGGAATGATTTGGAATATTGACCTACTTTCAATGGGTCAATAGCCGTAAACGTTTCCCGATCCAACTTATCCATAGGAATCAAGCTGGAGCGATCTTCTTCATTCACAATCATACCGCCAGTGTATTTCGTGTCGTTATTGTCGGAATAGGTAGACGCGGCCAAGTGAAACCCTAATTTGCCTTGCTCTACCTTATCGTAAATGCTATCCAATTTTGCTTTTGCACGTTCTAGGCTAGATGCTGTTGGTTTTGTCTTTATCAATACGTGGCGTACATTTACTTCTTCGCCCCGGCGTTGTAGAACCTGCAAAAAGTGAAACCCATACATCGTTTCAAATACGGGTGATACTTCGCCCTCTTTAAGTTTGAACGCCATGGCCGAAAACTCTTTCACATAGTTATCCCTTGTCGCGAATCCTAATTCACCACCGTATGGCGCCGATCCATCTTCCGAATAAAGACGAGCTACTGTACCAAAATCAGAACCGTTGACGACCTGTTGACGGTAGCCCTCTGCTTTCTGTTTAAATTGCTCCTTTTCTTCTTTCGTTAGTACAGGATTGATGACAATCTCACCAACTTCCACCTCGGTATTGAAATAGGGCAGGCTATCTTGGTTAAGACCTGTGAAATAACTTTTCACCTCTTGCGGTGTAACATTGATCGTGGTCACGATGTTTTGTTGCATTTTTTGCGCCTTCAACTGTTCGCCGATACTTGGACGCATCTCTTCCTTGTATTGAAGTAAGGAGCGATTTAAGAATTCTTCCAAACGTTCTTTACCGCCCGCCTGCCTTACCATCATTTGCATACGTCTGTTCAAGTTATCATCGACTTCCGCTTCTGACACTTCGATCGAGTCAATAATGGCTTGCTGTGACAATAGTTTTTGCGTAACCAACTGCTGCAACAAATAACATTTCATGTTATCATTTGGCTTTTCACCTTGTGCCAGGTATTGTGCGTACTGCATTTCAATATCGGATTGCAAAATAATGCCAGAACCTACAGTGGCCACAACTCGATCTACCAAACGTTCTTGACCTACCGCATTCTGCAGACAACAGATCGCCATAAGTACTGTTCCTAATAAGTATATGTATTTTTTTGTCATAGAATCTCCGCCTTTACGCATTGCAAAATTATCAGAAATAATGGGAATGTAATGATCCTTTCTTCATAATTTTAAACGCTCACTATCGTATCCAAAGATACGTAAATCTCAGCGCGCTAAATTATTAAAAATGTTAAAAAGTAATTATTCTTTAACCATATTTAACAGCTCGATTGTTCTCCTTATTGTTGTAATAATATGTACCTTGTAACAGTTATTACATGTGGATAATATGAAAACTTTAATTACATTTTTATTTAGTTGTTTTATGCTTCAATCAATTGCGCAGGAAATACCTATGTTTGTCGGAACCTATACCCATAAAGGAAGTCAAGGCATTTATCTATACATGTTTAATACCGAAGATGGTGAAGCGACACTATACTCTGCCACGGCTGCGGAAGATCCCTCCTTTTTAGCAAAATCCAAGGATGGTAAGACACTTTATGCGGTGAAAGAACAAGATCAAAAGAGCGCCGAAGTAGCTGCGTTTACTTTTGATGGTGACATCCTCTCCTTCGTTAACAGCCAGCCTACGCTGGGGTCCTCGCCATGCCATGTTGCCGTGGCGAAAAATCATCCGTTGGCGCTTGTGTCCAACTACGGAGGCGGCTCATTAACTGTTTTTAAGCTTGAGGACAATGGAGCATTGGGTGAGCACATCCAATTGATCCAGCAAGAAGGGCAGGGTCCTGATAAAGAGCGCCAAGAAGCCTCGCACGTGCATTCAGCTTTTTTTAGTGCCGACGAAGAGCACGTTTTCGTACAAAACCTTGGTACCGATCAAATTACGATTTTTCGGGTAGCACAGGAAAAAGGCACGTACCAACTTGTGGAGGAAACTGTTATTTCCACACCAGCCGGAGGAGGCCCCAGACATATCGCATTCGATAAAAAAGAGGAGAACATGTATGTGCTTTTGGAAATGAAGGCGCAGATCGCTCATTACAAAAAGGGAAATAAGACTTGGCAGCTGCTTGATACACTATCCATCAACGACGACGGGTTTACCGGCGAAAATGGCGCTGCTGAGATCAAATTTTCTCCCGATTTTAAATTCCTATATGCCAGTAACCGCGGCGAGGCCAATAGCATTGCTTTGTTTTCTGTCGAAAAATCAGGTACGTTAAAACGCGAAAAGGTATATGCTACGGAGGGAGAAGAGCCCCGTAATTTTAATATCAGTCCTGATGGGCGCTTTTTACTTGTGGCCAATCAGTCAACAGATGATATTACGGTATTCGCGAGAGACCTTAACACCGGTGAGCTTCAAGATACCGGCAAAAAGATTGAGGTTTCCACACCAGTCTGTATCCTTTTTTAATGCCGTAACCTACAGTACGAAAAGCATCTCTTAAGTTGTTTGAACATCATAAGGAGATGCTTTTTTCTTATTTTTTATTCCGTCTCTTCTTCCGATTTCGCGATATTCGGACCTTCATTGGCGGGGTTTTCTGCTTCCTCCTCTTTGCTTTCTAACTCGTGGGTTTCTTTGTTATACATCCCTGCAAGCTCATCTATAACCGTATCTTTCCAAAGCGGTGTTCCTGTGAAGTAAGCAGAACGACCAATCATGTGTGCTGCAATGGGTGCCGTAATGATCAAAAAGAAAATAATGGCAATTGCTTTTGTGGTCACGGAAACGTCGGGAAACATAATGGCGGCACATATTAGCAACAGTCCTACACCCAGTGTAGATGCCTTTACGGTAACCGATAGCCTTAAATAGAAATCGGGCATGCGCAAGATGCCGATGGAAGCAAACAAAATGGACAAGGCACCTATGGAGCTCAGGATCGCTAAAATTATATCAATCATCTTTCTGTTTTTCTATATAGTAAGCAAAAGCAACGGTTCCCAAAAAGGCAATCAGTGCGAGGATGATGGCGACATCCAAGAATACAGCTTGATTGGAACGTATGCTGTACACGGTAATGATCCCGATCCCGGTCGTGATGATCAGATCCAGAGCGATCACGCGATCGACTAAAGAAGGACCTTTGAACAGTCGAATGAAGACCATCATGACGGAGATCGCCAAGATGGGCAGGATCACGTAATCAAAATATGTTTCGAGTGTAATCATCGTAAAATTGCTAATAGTCTTCTTTCCAATCCAGTTTTAGTTTGCCTAACAAAGGTTTCGGGATCAGTGAGGTACATCACATGTATATAGATCGTTTTTTTGTCTTCGCTAATATCTAAGATCAGTGTGCCTGGCGTCAAGGACAACATCGTCGTCAGCAAGTTGATCTCAAAGTCTGTAGAAGCATTCAACGGATATTTCACGATCCCCGGCTTAAAGAAATATTTTGGCGTAACGACGTCAAATGCTACTTGTATATTCGCGCGAAATACTTCGTACAAAAAATAAAAGATAAAACTGATAATCTTGGGAACGCGATAGAAATAACGCTGATCTGTTTCTGTCCTGTTCATAATCCACAGCACAAAGAAGCCAAGCATAAAGCCGAACAAAAAATTCGTGTAATACATGGAGCCCGTTAGTGCTACCCAGATCCCCGAAAGAAGCAAATTCATTAAAAAGTACTTAATCATGTGCTAGTTCGTTTTGTCTCCCAATACCGCTTCGATATAAGAAGAGTTATCTATTAGTTGATTAGAAATTTCATCTGTAACGTTGACGATCGCTTCTGCGTTCAACCCAATGTATAGCGTGATAGCTCCTAGAAAAGCGATAGGTAGGACCATCAGTAACTTTTTGTAAGGTGGCATCGGCGCGAAACGGTCATCAATAAGCTCCTCCTGCGGCGGATTTTTCCAAAATACTTGCGACCACATTTTCGCGATAACAAATAGCGTGATAAAGCTTCCGAACAACAAAGCCCCTGCGAAAAAGTATTGCTGTTGGCTGAAGGCATTCTGAAACAGAAAGATTTTTGGCCAAAAGCCGGAGAGGGGCGGTATGCCTACTAATGAAAAGAGAACGATCGCCACCAGCAGCGATATTTTCGGATAATCCCGGTAAAGACCGCCTAATTTTTCCATATCTAATGTTCCACGTAGCTGGCGAATCAACCCGGCTATCAGAAACATATTGGTCTTCACCATAATATCATGAATCAGATAAAACACCGTACCCATCAGCGCAACTTTGGTAAACATGGCGATACCACCTACCATAAATCCGATATGACAAACGATGAGGTAAGAGAAAAGCCGACGTACGTTGGATTTGATAAGCGCGCCGAAAGCACCTGTTACAATGGTTAATACAGCAATCACCATCAGTAACGTTTTCGTGAAATCATCGGGTATAAAAATAAGGCTCAACACGCGTATCATAGCATAAATACCTACTTTGGTAAGCAACCCGCCGAATGTAGCGGCAACGGCGGATGGTGGTGTATGATAGGAGGAGGGTAGCCAGTAATACAGCGGAAATACAGCAGATTTAATCCCAAACCCGATGATAAAGAAGCAGGATGTGATCCCCACTAACGTCTTGTTTTGTACGGATTGTATTTTCAGGGCAAGGTCTGCCATATTTAAACTACCCGTAATACCGTAAAGAATCCCAATGCCTGTTAGAAAAAACATGGAAGCGAGGATGTTCATGGCCATATACTTTACGGCACCTTCCAGTTGCGCCTTCCTACCGCCCAAAGTCATCAGTACGAACGAAGATATGATGATCACCTCAAAATATACATAAAGATTAAAGATGTCTCCGGTCAAGAAAGCTCCATACAAGCCCATAATCAGGAAGTGAAAGATCGGGAAATAGCCATACAGCATCCGTTGCCTACTCAGACTAACGGAAGAAAATATGGATACAGCCACCCCAGCAAGGGAGGTGAGCAGCACCAACGTCACACTCAAGGTGTCTGCAACAAATACAATTCCGAAAGGTGCATCCCAATTTGCCGCATTCATGGTCAATATTCCATCCGACTGCACCCTGCTGAAAAGTCGGATTGCAACCAGTAAGCTAATAATACTTCCCCCTACACTTAAAAAACGTTGGGTAAGCGTTTTTCGCCAAAACATAAGCTGGGCAATAGCTGTAAACAACTGCACAAAAATAGGAGCCAAAATATGGTTGTCTATCATAAATCTTCTTCTTCGGGGGTATTTAAGTCGTCAAGGTCGTCCGAATCGACCAATGCATAGACGCGTTTCAACAAAACAATAGCAAAAGATGTAAGGGCAAAGCTGATGACGATTGCCGTTAGTATCAACGCTTGTGGAATAGGGTCAGCGTAAATATCCTGAAAGACTTTATACGCTTCATTAATGACAGGCGGCGTACCCTTGGTGATCTTTCCTAAGAGGAAGATAAGGATATTTGTGCCATTACCAAGAAGCATAATTCCTAGGAGTAGTTTTACCATACTCCGGCGCAGGATAAGATACACCCCCGCGGAATACAGTAAACCAATCACAATAACTAAAAGAAGTTCCATATTACTGCTCTAGCGCTATAGTAAATAAAATGGTGAGTACGACACCAATAACAACGAGATAAACACCAAGGTCGAAAAACAATGCGGATCCGATCATGCCGATCACCGGTATAGGCTCTTCGAACCATAGACCCGTCATCGGCGGTAGCCCAAATAACAGGGGTGCAACCACGCTCAACGTCGATATGGCCAATCCAATAGGAATGAGCGAGAGCGGCTTGTATCGTAAAATCTTCATGGTATTCTCGGTGCCATTGGCAAAGCTATGCAAGACAAAAGCAATGGAAGCTACCAATCCACCCACAAATCCTCCTCCAGGGTAGTAATGCCCCCGCAGTAATAGAAAAAAAGAAAATAGAAGCAAAATAGGTAACAGGTACCGGGTTGCTGTTTGTAAAATCGCACTTTTCATAAATGTTCACGTATCATATATATCCATCAACCTGACGGATCTTACTATTCTTTTTCCGATGCTTTTAATCGGAGTCTTATTAAACTGTATACCCCTATGGCAGCGATCGATAGTACCACCGTTTCAAACATGGTATCGATCCCCCGAAAATCTACCAAGATGGTATTCACTACATTTTTTCCCTTCGCCAATAAGTAAGAATTTTCGCCATAGAAGTTGCTAACTTCGGTAGAGTTCGGCTCCTGAAGCACTTTCAGCGCAATCAACGATAAAATAACGCCAAAGCCAAGCGCAACGATTGCATCGCGGATAAGTATCCATCGGCTTGTGATGTTAATAAAGCTGGGCAGCTTGTACAGTACCAGCACAAAAAGTACTGTTGTCAATGTATCGATGGTAAACTGCGTCATCGCAAGATCGGGGGCGCTGTAGAACACAAACATCAAACATATGCAGTACCCAATGACACTGGTCGATACGACAGACGTCAATCGGGAACCCGTTGTTACGATGATGTACAGGGCGCCGAGCAGTATCGCGACGATGCCCACTTCGTACCACGATAAGGGCGTAAGTTCTTCCCAATTGATTTGTATTGGTCCACTTATCCAAAGCTTGTAAGCAAGCAGCAATTCTGCAAAGATGATAATCTTGATATGGTAAGAGCGAAGGTAGCCATTATGAAACGTCTGCGTATACCATGCAGATAAGCGAACGATAGATCTTCCAAGGCGAATGAAAATGCGCTGTGGGGCTATGCTATTAAAGCGTTCCACAGCGGCCAACTTCCGTTCGCTGGGTTTGTTGATCAGATAAACGAGTATTCCGACAGCCAGCGTCGCAATACTTAATAACAATACCGTATTGAAACCGTGCCAGATTTTTAACTTCATGCCTGTTTCTGCTTGGGCAATAGCATTGGCCGCTTGGTTATTGAAAAGATCGCCCACTATTCCGGGGAAAAGTCCAAAGGCTAAACCCAATACACCCAGAAGCAGGGGCGGTATCCACATAGAAGGATAGGGTAGGTGCACCTTTTCAAAAGTAGCAGGGAGTTTGCCGGTAAACGGGGTCAATCCCGCCATAAAACCCGCTGCAACCAAACCGATATTGGTGATGATCGCAAGGCCTGTGAGCCATAGTGCCCAGTTTGCTTCGTAATGAAGCGTGGCTTCATAGATAAGGTCTTTACCGATAAACCCGAAGGTAGAAGGTAGACCCGCGCTGGAAAGGGCCGCCAACAGCGCTGCAATAAATACAGGGAACAATACCTTCCGAAGACCACTTAGCTTGCTGATATCACGGCTGTGTGTTTCGTGGTCAATTATACCGGTGACCATAAACAGGTTGGCTTTATACAAAGCGTGCACGAGGGTAAATACAGCTGCCGCAATGAAGGCTTCCTGCGTGCCCAAGCCAAGAAGGAAGGTTAACATGCCTAGTGCAGAGATGGTTGAGTAGGCCAGGATACCCTTCAGATCTACACGAAACAATGCATGTATAGCTGCGAAAGCCATGGTAAAGCCTCCTACAATAAGCAAGGTGTTATTCCACAGTTCGCTGCCCCCCAATACCGGTGTAAAGCGTGCAAGAAGGTAAATTCCTGCTTTCACCATGGTGGCCGAGTGGAGGTAGGCAGAGACTGGCGTGGGTGCCTTCATGGCTCCGGGAAGCCAAAAATGGAAAGGAAATTGCGCCGATTTTGTAAAGGCTCCGATAAAAATAAGTCCAGCAATCAACGGATAAAGGGGGTGTGCCAGCAAAAAATCATGCTTGTTAAACAATTCGCTGATCACGAAGGTACCTGCAATTTGCCCCATTAAAATTAGTCCTGCGAGCAAGAAAAAACCGCCCAGCCCGGTGATGCTTAGCGCTGTAAGTGCACTGGCACGTGACTCCTTGCTATCATTATTGAAGCCAATAAGGAAAAAGGAACTTATGCTGGTCAGCTCCCAAAATACAAAAAGCGTTAAAATATTGTTGGATAAAACGACGCCTAACATAGCGCTCATAAAAAGCAATAGGTAGGCAAAAAATCGATCGTAGTATACATGCCCCTTCAGATAGGTGCGTGCATAGAAAAATATAGCGGAGCCTATGCCGGTGATCAGCAAAGCGAAAAGGAGCGATAAGCCGTCTAATCGAAAGTCAAGGTTGACTCCCAAACTTGGCACCCAATTCACACCTTGCAACAGATTCGTCCCACCAGCGATGGTTGGAATATGCAGGAGGTAGAATAAAAATAAAAGTACAGGTATCAACGGGAGCAAAAAACTCCATTTTGTCTTAATAAGCTTGCCAAAAGGAATGAGAAGGCTCGATGTTATTAATCCTGTTAAAACAGTAAATAGCATGTAGTCTTAATATTGTAAGTACTGGAAATGTTATAAAAATAACAAAAAAACGGGAGATTTGCGTGTTATTTTTACACTTTCCGAAAATACGAATTCGCTTAGCTGTTTCTAAATACCATAGCATCTTGACGTCAATTTCCGCTTCCGAATGCTGCTTTGTCATCGCAGGAGCTTTGATTTTGACACAGTGCAACACGCCCGTTAACTTCTATTGATAAAGGCTTTGCGTTTCATTAGCATAAACTAATTCAAGTCTTAAGGCATCACTGATTTCCGGGATGCTGTAGCGGTCAAGATCTTGACAGGAATGTGGGTTACACTTCAGAACGTTGTTGCAGGCGCTTTAAATGCTTCGTATATAATACCAATCCCGAAAAGGCGAAAATCAATATTACGGGAAGCACTGTTGTAACCCGAAGCACTTCTGGACCTGCCAGATCCATGGCTTTCGCAAACGCACTTGCTTCTACGGAACCTGGGACTGCTGTACTGTATTCCTGGAGATTTGCGCCTTTGGGCAAATGTCGGATGACTAAACCATCGTAAAAATTACCCATAACAATTGTGTAAACGGACACGGCAAACATACCTGCTCCGCCTAACAAGTTAAGTCCTAGCGCTCCCGATTTAGGAATGTTTTCGGCTACAAAACCAATCATGGTAGGCCAAAAATAACACACACCAATACCAAATATAAGTGCTGCAAAAAAGACGGAGCCTCCGGACAGTGTGCTCAAAAGATACAGTCCAAGGGCTGCAAACACAGCCGAAAAAAGTAAAACCCCCTGCGGGGCCAGTTTTCTCACGATGGGTTTTGCAAAAGCGCGTCCCACCACCATTATCCCTGTCGTTATTGTTAATAGTAAAATAGCGTTGTCTGTCACATTTTTTAGCAAAAGGCTGATCCATTGACCAGTAAATAGCTCTGTTATCGCTGTCATAAACATACAGATGAACATGAACAGAAATAAAGGACTGAAAACGGCTTTGTACATATCTGCACGAGAATAGCCAGAAGATACGCGTTCTGTTACTGGAAATTCGAGCTTTAAAAAGAGGTAGCCATACATCAACGTTGGAATCAACATAACGGCTACCTGAGATTGCCATCCTATACCCAAATTTACAAATAAGGTAACCAAAAGCGTCCCTATGACAATCCCGCCGGGAAACCACAAATGAAAATAATTAAGACGTGTTGTTTTTTCTTCCGGATACAATGCTGCAACCAAAGGGTTACATGCGGCTTCCACTGTTCCGTTAGCAATACCAATCAACAGTGTCGAGAAAAACAAGCTCCAATATCCCTGTGCAAATACTGTTAACACAATTCCCGTTAAATGAAATAGAAAAGCCATGATCAGTAAACGTTTCATGCCGATCATGTCAACAACAAAGCCGCCTACAACTATAGCGAGCGGGAACCCCCAAAATGCAGTTGCGGTAATCGTTCCGAGCTGTGTGGCGTTTAATTGGAAATCGATACCGAGTTGATTCATCATTCCTGCGCGTATTCCAAAGGAAAGCGAAGTGACCAGCAAAGCCAAACAGCTAGCAGTAAAAAGTTTACTTGATTTAATAGTGTTCATAGTTGGCGCGATTAATTTTAAGTGAAATTACAAATTTCAATACATTTTTCACGCTATGATAAATGATTTTAATCGTGTTGTTGAAAAATATTAAACCTAAGCGTGTATCTATAAGCTGTAGATGTTTGTAGAAGGGGAAGCCCATTTCGTATGTTAATGCGCTCATTTCCGACCTACTGCCCTAAAAGTAGGTTTCCACCCAATTGTTTAGCTACGCCAAGCACAAGTGCAGGAATGTTGTAGCGATCGAGATCCAACCAATACTCCGTCTTACTAATGAGTTTGTCCGTCGAGACGTGCAGGCTGTGCGTCGGTTTAAATTGCTCGATAATGGATGTTCGATATTATTCCCCTCGTAGACGATATAGCAACCATGCCAATGGTAAATTGTTGGAGGCATACGTTTGCTGATAATTTGTGGTTAAGCTTTTCCGTCATATTGTTTGTGCATGTCTAGTTCTTCTAATAGATTGAAAAACGGGAGCCGATCCCAGCTCAACGTCTACAAGCTATTCTCTAGTTCATGCATATGCCTGTAGGCTTTAAAACATACTTTTAAAGCCGGCTAGGAAAGCATCAAAATTGTTAATAAAGGCAATTAAAAAGCCTCCTACAACTAATGTGAGAAGGATTAAAGTGGATGTTTTCTTTAACCTGTTATTCGTTTCATTGAATTTCATGACGAAATAGTTAAGCGTACATACAAGTAATTTTTACATGAACACTCGCGATTTTTGTTTCGCGAGTCTCAAAATAGGATGCTTTGAAAGCCATCACGCAAGCCAGAAATAAAGCTGTCAAAATTATCTATCAGGTAGATTCCAACTAAAGCCCAAAGGCAGAAACGATCTAAATCATTCTCGAAATATTTTATCGATTTTTTCATATGTGTGGTTTTTTATTAGTGTTTATAAGTTTATTAAATTAAACAATTTATCTGAAAATGTCAAGCTTTGTTCTGCAATATTATGAGCTGGCCCTTGGTCAATTCGTGTTTGGTTTAATTGAAACGAACAGATCCTTCATGCTTCCTCTCATTATAAGCGCTACCATACTGCAAACAGATGTTATAGTTTCGGGTAAATGGCGATAAAATTTATTAATGCATGGAATAGGAGTGCGTAGAAAAAGCCATGTTTTATGCGCAGGTAAACGGCAAAATATCCCAAAATAATCTGTGGAACTATGTAAATCGGATAGAGAAACCAAATATCTCCGTTTAATGGCGCAAAGTTGCCAATATGAATTAGTCCAAAAAAGATAGCACTAATAGAGCCTAAAAGAACTGTAGGGATATTCTTACGGATATAGCTAGAGGTGTCTTTGCTTCTTAAGAACATAAATACCATGCTGTAGATGCTTGCCGCAGTTATGACTATAAAAACGGATTGCCAGTTAAAGCTGAACAGATCGCGGAGTCGAAAGACAAGGCTGACTACAATAACGGAGATAGAGATTGCTATATGATTTGGCTTTAATGAAAGCCAAAGTCTGAAAATGACTTCTTCAATCAGCGGCACAAAGAGTGCCGACAAAAATATGGCATAAGTCTTATTCCCATTTACGTATTCCTTTAATCTTACTAGGGCGTCCCGTTCGAGTATGCTAGGTAAACCCAAATTACTAACTACATAAAAATTATCTATTGATTTTATCAACGCCATAAGGATAAAGCCAATAGAAAGGAAAAGTAAATAACAATATCCTACCGCTTTTAATTTTTCTTTCACAAAGTTCCTTTTTCTTAAAAAAGTGGGCAATTACTTAATAATGCCCACTATAGACGAATTAAGACATGAACAGAAGAGCCATACCTATTATGGCGATTCCTTTTCTGATTCCGTTCCCGATACTATTTCCTAGTTCGTAAGCTTCAGGGTATCTCACTCCACCGTCGAAATTCAATAACTCCGCCTGCGTTAATTCTTCAAAGTTCAAACTTTCTGTATTTTTCATATCAATAATAATTAAGCTAAAAGACCATCAAAAAAACCCTTCCATATATCTTGCCAAACGCGGATCGTTTCAACTGAAACTCTCCCGCTATTTTGATTCCATCCACCATCGATTTCAACCATTTCATCAGTTTTCAATTCCTGAACCCCAAATTTTTCCAAATCTACCCTGTTCATCTTTCAGTGTTTTTAATTTTAGCTCCTACTCTCTTAAAGCTTTTCGGATTCCGCTTTTGTTGATCAACACTACTAAATTACTTTCGCTCACTCTACAAAAACAGTAGTGAACAAAAACCTTAAGAATATTTTTTGACCTACTGCATCAAGATTAAATTTTCACTAAGTTGTTTGGCTATGCCGGGCGCTAGTGCAGGAATATTGTAGCGATCTAGGTCTAACCAATATTTGTCTTTGTAATTGCTTTTTTCTTCTAGAAATACGCTTTTGGTAAATAAATTTTTCATTGAAACTACCTCCCCTTTACTTAGATAGCTTCTTTCCAGAACGAACAGTTCTGAAAGGGCTTCAGCAGGTATGAATTTTGCATTTCTTTTTACTGCTCCTACAGTAACCTCAGTCTTGCTAATGAGTTTGTCCATCGAAATGTGCAAGCTATGGGTTGGTTTAAATTGCTCAATAATGGATGTTCGATATTGTTCCCCTCGTAGACTCAAGAACCTCCTGGAAACTTTGGTCCCTCTCGCAACCTTTTCCAAATGGGAATAGATGGTGCCCGCATTAGTCTTTCGGACCGAACCCATATTAATTCCGTCGCGTTCGATGAGTTGGATGTTATCACGTTCTATGATCTTAAACCCTTTGGGTAAATCTTTCGAACTGGCGTACTTGTACAATGCAACTAGACTGGGTGGATCAGTAAATAATTTCCCGAAAGTTTCCATAAGAGCTTGAACAGCCTTCTTGTTAGTATATACGCGGTAACCGATAATTCGACGATAGATTTTCTCTTCCTTCTCTGTTAATGGAAGGTAATGTTCGACTATTCCATCGACAAAATACTTACTGCTACCATTAAAGGTTTCGTAACTCCGAAAGTACGTTCTTAAGCACACATAATCAGATTTACTTTTATTATTTATCTCGACATCAGCGATTTTTATTTCTCGAGGATGCAGTTTGATTACCGATGATGTTTTGAAAGTAGAGAAATGCAATATCCTACTTTCATACCCAATATGCTGAATCGATATCGAGTCAATTTTGCTATTGTTTAATGCATCCAAATGAATTACTCCATCTTCATCTGAAGCACCTAACAAATTGCCGTCGCCGCTATAGATATTTGCGCCAACGATATTTTCATTGGTTAGGCTATCATGTAGCCTAGTTTGCCCGTGAAGTGCAGATACGAGCGCTATAAAAATCAGCGTAGCAATTGGTCTTTTCATGCTTGATTTTACTTCAGTATGTATCCCACTAGTCGACCGCAACATTCTGCCAGCTCTCCTAAAACCATTATAGTGAACGATACAGTAAATATGCCTTTGGCAAATTCCTGGAGGCGTTCCCTTTCAGGTATAAATGTTATTAAGTTTTTTCGTCATATAGTGTCGATAGTTTATTTTTCAGCATATGCATTTAGGTAAGCTTGACTAAAAGCAGGGTAATCGCGTTTCTATTTCCGGAGTTCCGCAAGCAAAACGTTAATTAATTCTATGTCGGATCTGATTTTTTTTTCTAGTTCTTGCATATGTGTTTAGGCTTTAAAACATACTTCTAAAGCCCGCGAAGAACGCGTCAAAATTGTTAATCAAGGCAATTAAAAATCCTCCTACAACTAATGTGATAAGGACTAAAGTGGATGTTTTCTTTAACCTGTTATTCGTTTTGTTGAGATTCATCTCGAAATAGTTAAGCGGGTGTAAAAATGATTTTATATGATCAGTGGCGGTTTTCGTTTTACGCTCATTCTATCAATAGCATGGTAGTACCTAATTTGGATTTTAGGCCATCATTGATTTCTGGGATTGCATAGCGCTCAAGATCTTCCCAAAATTTATAAGAATATTGGCTCTTCTTTTCGGTCTTGTATAAATTACTTTCCAGTTTTGACGAGAGTAATTTATACTCTTTGGCACTTATTCCTGATCGCTCCATTGCATAAAATTGAATAACATCTTCGTAGGGTATATGACCGAATTCTGTTTTTCGCTTAATGCTGCCGATGGCATGCTCATAAAGGCTCGTCAGATAGTATGGACTTAACTCATTAAAATTGCTTGATGCATAGTTTTCTAGGTAAACTTCGCTTTTCGTTTTTGCCTCTAAGCTGAAAATTTTCTGTGATTTTACGGTATCGGGCAGAACTAAGTCAACGTGAAATCTCGACGTTTGATCCTTTTCTGAGATATGGATTTGTCCTGTCTCTTTATTGCTTTTTTCTATAATCAGCTTATTGGGGTTCGACTTATTTATGTCGTATCGCTTTAGTCGGTCTATTAATTTGTGGCCACTTAGATTAGGTAGCCTTGCTACTTTAAAATAACTGCCCATCTTTGTATCGAAGTCTTTTTGCACAATAGAATCTCGAAATATCCGATAGTCTAACAGTTTATACCTCACCTTTCCGCCATTACGGGGTAGGTAAAATTGAACGATTCCGTCCGAAAAATATTTGGTATTAGAATCAAAAGTTTCTAAAGACCGATAATATCCAGTCAATACGATGACATCTGCTGGCTTCGAATCTAATTCTATAGCGTCTATTTCGACGGATCTAGGAACTACCTCTATTATTTGATGCTCGGATAAGTTCTGTAATACGATTGACTTACTTTGGTAGGATAGATGTTGTGTGTTGATTGTAAGCGGGAATGCCGGTGTGCTTTGTCTTTCTAGGGTGCTTGTATATTTTCCCTGGTTGTCCGTAAAGCCAATAAGCTCGCCTTCCTGGGTATAAAGATTGAGCGCCGCAATTGGAGTTTTTGTGTTTTGATCAACGAACAAAACCTGCGCATAAGCTGGTATTGCATATATGATTAGAGAGGATATAGATATAAGAAAGTTCTTCATTTTGACAGATGTGTGGTAGATATAAAGATGTTATTAAATATGGTAGGTAGAGTGCAAAAGACTCTACCTAGCATAATTATTAGAATCGGTTTTTTATCCATCTAATGCCGCGCTTTACCCCTTCATAGGCGGCTTCAACAGCTCCGTAAACCGTAACAAGCGCATTGGCGCCACCTTGTATTTCTAATAGCTCATCTTTTTGCAATTCCTTAAGACTAAGTTTTTCCAAATTTAAATTTTTCATTTTTTACAATTTAATTAATAGCATCCTACTCTCTTAAAGCTTTTCGGATTCCGCTCTTGTTGATCAACACTACTAAATTACTTTCGCTCACTCTACAAAAACAGTAGTGAACAAAAAGCTCGAAAATATTTTTTGCCCGCCAGAGATATTGTACATCTTGTCCTCATCCAATAATGTAATATCGACGGTAATCTTGATGGAATATTCGCTTTCATAAAGATATGTTCCTAACTGCCGGGAATAGTAAATCGGAGCACCGCGGCCTTTAAGTTCGTCGATGACGTTGTACAGTCTAGAGACTGACAGTCCTAGTCGTTTAGCTAACTCGTTGGGAGTTCCTGTCCGTTTTTGCCGAATTAGCTTATCTAATAAATTAATTCGATCGATGTGTTTAAATAGCTGCATATCAAATTGCTTTATTGGTTCATATAATTATTCGAAGCTGCGTATATCACGACTCTTCTTTTATTCGTCATCGTAGCTTCCGGTGGTTTGGTACAGGAGCATCTTATAGCTGAAGATGGTACTATAGCGTGCTTCCAATACTGCATTCTGCGCTTGGATAAAATTATTCCGACTGTTATTGTAGTCGTAGATGCTGCTGCGGCCTGCCTCGTAACTCTTTTTTGCAAACTCCATGGCCTTCTCCGTGTAAGTCAGCACTTCCTTAGCGTGTATATATTGTTCTTGATTACTTCGAAAATCAAATAGTATTTGCTGTATTTCTTTGCGAATTTCTTGTTTTTGTAACTGCTCATCCAGTTCGATTCCCACTCTTGATAAATCTATCTGCTTTAATTTTAATCGCGTTTGTCCCTTATTGAAAATTGGAATATTGGCCGTAATAGCGACTTGCTGCGCAAAATTGTTACCTGTTTGTGTGAAGAAGTTGCCCAGGCGCTGCTGGAAGGCAAATGGGTTGAAATAGGTACTTCCAAAGGTAGCGGAGCCGGTAACCCGCGGATGGCGATCTCCTCTGATAATCTTTCTTTCCATTTCGTTTTCAAGAAGTCGCTTGCCGATCTGCTTCACTTTTGGGTCAATTATGTATGAAGCTGAGTATGCATCGCTTTCCGAAAGGCTATTGGGCAATCTAAACGTGTTAGTTCCAGCATCAAATTTAATAAGCAGTTGGCTGTGATCATCCAAAAGCATCAATTGCGCTAAGTTTAATTTTGCACGATCCATTGCTAACTTGGCGACCGCCTGTTCCTGCTGCGCTCTCACTAATGTTGCTTTAGCCTCATACAATTCACTTTGTGAGGTGCTTCCCGCCTCATAAGTTAGCTTCGCTCGCATATGTAAAGAATGTGCATTGGTTACGGCAGAATCGTGCGTTTGAAGAATCGACTGTTTCAGTAGTAGTTCCAGGTAGGCCTGAACAATCTGTATAGTCACTGTACGCTTAATAATATCCATTTCCAATTCCGCTATTTCCGTTTCTAATTTGCTTTTTCTAGCTTGGCTTTTTAGTGCCCCAAAGTTGTAAAGCATAATCTCTGATGTGAGGCCCATGTTACTGTTTAGGTTATCGTTCCGCTGGATGTTTCCAAATATGTCTTGAGAACGCCCGAAGATGGAATGTACGTTTGAGTACCCCGTTATGGAAGGAAGCCGCTCTTTCTTGGCGATGCGAACTCCTGTGGTTTTCATCGCAACGTCAACTTGCTGGCGTTGAATTTCCGTGTTTGTTTCTAAAGCGTAGTCAACACAATTTTTTAACGTCCAGTATTTCGTTTCTTGTGCGAATAGTAATGACTGTGTAAAGTTCAGAAAAGTAACTATTAAAAATTTTGTCATGTCATGCCTCATTTAGGTTTTACAGCGTCGTAGTTTGTTTGTCCCACATGCGCTTGTATATAGAGTTTTCGCGCATCAGGAGTTCTTTATGTGTTCCTTCTTCCATTAACTGTCCGCTATTTAGAACCATAATTTTATCTGCGTTTGCGATGGTGCTTAATCTATGTGCGATGATGATCATCGTTTTTTGTTGTTTTTTTAGCACTTCAAGCGCATTTTGAATGGTTTGTTCCGATGCCGAATCAAGTGCTGATGTCGCTTCGTCGAGAATCAATATTTCCGGCTGCTTGTACAGAGCCCTTGCGATTGCGATCCGCTGTTTCTGTCCTCCGGACAGCAGTGCCCCATTTTCGCCCAAGTGTGTCAATAAGCCTTGTGGAAGCTTTTCAACAAACTCGAGGATACCGAGATCCTTCGTTATCTGGATAACCCGTTGCATATTTGGGATTTCCTCCCCGAGAGCAATATTCTCAATTACGTTTCCAGAAAAGAGATGTATGTCTTGTGGAACCGAGGAAACAAGCGATCGCAGTGAATAATGTGATATATACTTGATGTCATAGTCGCCCAACGATATCTTGCCTTCCTTTAAAGGATACAAATTCTGTATAAGGGAAGCAATCGTGCTTTTTCCCGAACCACTTTCGCCGACAATTGCGGTGGTTTTTCCCATTTCGAATTGGCAGCTGACGTTGCTGAGAACGGTAGCTCTTGAGCCATAACGGAACGATACATTGTCGAAAACGATGTGTCCAACATGCGCAGGTTCCAGATCAATTTTTTCGGTTGATTCTTCCCTCTCCAGATCCATAATTTCGAAAAGGCGGTCTGATGCTATTAATGCGTTTTGTATGGTCTTGTTCATATTAATCAGATCACCTACCGGCGAAGTGAAGTATCCGATCAACGCATAAAAAGACAGAAGTTCACCCGGCGTGATTGTTCTGTCGATGACATAGCCGGCGCCCACCCACAAGAGAACAATGGTAAAAATGCGTGATAAGAATTCCGTCGAGGTGCTTGAGAAAAGACTGTTTAATACCGATTTATAGATGGTTTTGAGTAGTGAGGAAAACGTAGTGTCGGTTTTATTGTTTGAAAAAGCTTCTGTACCGAATTGTTTGATTGTTCGAACAGCGTTTAGGGATTCAACAAGATGTGATTCAAGCTCTGCCGACTCTTCCATCAAACGTCTTTCGACACGCTTGTTCAGTTTATTGGTAAGCCAATACACGAAAATGTAGAGTGGTATTACGGTAGCAACGATGAGCGCTAACTTCCAGTAGTACGTGAACATGAGCGCAAAGGAAAAAATCACGATGAAGATGTTAACCACAATCTGGATAGACGCGTCATTGATAAACGTTCTTATTTTAACAGCATCATTTACACGAGAGATTATTTCGCCCACTTTCATTGTGTCGAAGAATCGTTGCGGTAAGGATAGCAAATGTTTATAGTAACCGAGTATAAGGTACCTGTCAATGCGTTGTCCCGTCTGTAGGATCAGGACGCTTTTCACCGCTCCGATAAACAATTGGAATAGCAGTATGATTACCATGCCGATTGAAAGTAGGTTTAGTAATCGGAGATTGCCATCTATCAATACATAGTCTGTGATTTTCTCGATGTAAATAGAAGTGGATAGTCCAAGTATGGTGTAAAGGATAGCGCCAATAAGTGCTTGGAAGACTATAGATTTATGGGGTTTGATGAGATTCCAAAACCGGCTATACATCGAGGTTTTTTCATTTCGTTGTTGAAAATACTCATTCGGTTCTAATAGGACTAATACACCGCTCCAAACCTCTTGAAACTCCTTGTGGGTATATTTCTCAAATTTTCCTACGCCAGGATCCATCACGGTGACGTGTTGCTTGTTAACTTTGTAAATGACGACGTAGTGCTGCAGTTGCTGTTTCAGTACAACGTGAGCTATAGTAGGCGTAGGAATTTGCAATAGCGCATCTAAACCACCTTTGACGCCTTTGGCGTGGAAACCCATGGTGGCTAACCCTTGAATCAGCCCCATTACGTTCGTGCCTCTGTTGTCGGTATGGCAGATCTGACGAATTTTAGCTATTGGTAACCCCAGGCCGTAGTGAGCGGCTACAGATGCTAGGCAGGCGGCTCCGCAATCGCGTAAATCGTGTTGCTTGATCTTTGTATTTACTTTCATATGCTCGCTTACTTTATCAGTTGCTCAAATGATGCGGATTAAACCAATCATCGACTCGGTCGAGTAATAATTGCCATAAAGTTCGATCTGTTAAATAGAACCTCGCCGTGAATGAGTTGCCTTTACCTATCCGCGCTTGATATCCATTCTTTAGCGATAGATGATCTTTTTGCAATTTGCAACGAACGACGAAATAGGATTCGCCGGTACGTTCATTGATCACCACATTATTATCTATGTCTGTGACAACCCCATCGAGCATACCCCACTGATTGTAATTATAGGCGTCGATTTGAAGCCGAACTAATTGTCCTATGGTTGTAAAACCAATCGATGAAGGGGGGACATAGCATTCTGCAATTAATGATTCTTCTTGCGAAATATCAGCGACATGTTGGCCCTGCGTGATATAACTACCGGTAGTAAATCCCTGCAGGTTAGTTATAGTTCCGGTTATTGAAGCTTTAATAACGTAGTTTTCTTCTTCAAGCCCTATATTCAGCATATCAGTTGCTGATGATCGAATCTGTTGTTCTATTTCTCTTTTTTTTCCATGCCAAACTGCTATTTGTTGATCATAAGTGCTTTTCTTATGCTTAACCAACTTCTGATGGTTGTATAGGCTTTTCTCGTATTCAGATAGCGGTATGACCCCCGCGTTGAGTAATGTTTCGTTACGTTGCAGCTCTTTTTCAGCTAAGTTGAGCTGTGTCTGTATTTCAGCCAGTTTCATCTCCAAAGAGCTGCGCTCTGTTCGATATAGACCCGTCCGCATAACATAGTTCGGCTTTTTAGAGGTAAGATTCTCTAAGTCTTCCAGTTGTGCGGAATAATCCTTCCGCATGTTTTCTTGGTGTATTCTCTTACTGCGTAGCGATTCCGAAGTAAGGACAAGTAGGGTATCTCCTTCTTGTACAACTTGGTTGTTAATATGTATATATGATTTAACAATGCGACCGCCTACAAGAGATATAATCCTGCTGTTTTCATGCACAGGCCTTACCTTTCCTGGCGCCGATACAGAAATCGGTACGCTGATGAAGGGCAATGCGAGTATGATTCCTACGAGGGAAACAGCAATACAGTTATAAATGATCGTTGTTTTTATCATATTTCATTATTTTTTATCGGTGTATCTAATTGTTTGATTTTTTTTCTCTCTACACGTAACTCCGTTAGCTTATTTAGTTTGTAAATATTGGTCTCCTGATTCTAATATAATAAAAATACATCTTTGATCAAAATATTTAATCTAAAAACACTTTTTAAAAATTTAACCTTATTTTTGTTGTTTATGTGTTTTTTTTAAACAATTGTATAATTTATTATCTTTTATAATTGATTTACAGGATCTTAAATGGAGTGGGTATTAATGTGCGAAATCAAAATATAGGCGCCTTATTTTGTGAGGGGTAGATAGGTTGAATATCAATTGAAACCTCGGTAAGGTTACTAATATGAAACTATTGCTTTTTGTAAACAGCAAAAATGTTCACTTCCATAATGCCGTCGGGTGTCATAAATCGCTGTCTTGCGGTAAAGGTTAGTCTTCCTCCCCTTTCAATTTTTATTTCTTTTGGCATTGTAAAGGTGTAATTGTTGTTCTCAAGATTGTGTGTTGTCCTAAGCAGCTCATCGCTAACGATCTTAAAATGATAGGGGTTTTGTACCGGAACATAATGATCGGAGGTGCCATGCGTGTAGAAAGCCAATATGCTTATTTGTATACGAGGGTTCCATCCATAGAACGTTTACTAACCGTATATCAAAATTTATGTAGAGCGGTTTATTGTAAAAAGATGGTATCTCGCGTAACAAGTCCGAACTCTTTACGCCGTCAAAATTTAAATCCATAGGTTCATGCGAATGCAGCGATGATAATCTGTATTCTACTTTTCCGACAAGCTCATCCCTAACACTTTCGGCTTTTTTGCAAGAAACGAAGGCGATTACAGATAGAAGAAGTGACGGTATAGCAATACTTATATTCATCAAAATTTATATGCAGATAACATGATTAAATTGTACGTATTATTATCGATGTATCGATAGGGGAGAAGTTTTGCAACAGCTACAAATGATATCGTGATCATCTCGCTTGATAATCATTTTCTCTTTTTCTGATTGTCAGCGAGCACTGCTTTTAATAAAACCCTTGCAAATTCCAGTCGAAACTTGGCATATCCTTCAGTTAGCTGAGGTCAACCCATTCTTGTTCGAAAATCTGCTTCTTGTCGCTACATGATTGTATTAGTAAATCTAAGGAAAATTTTAAATTAATTTTGTTATTATTTTTATCTTTATAGTAATTGAGCTACAGCGGTATTAATTAATGCTTCGGAAATGAGTGTCTTAATGAGAAAAATAACCATCAATACGGTTCTTGCTTTTGTCGTGCTACCAATCACGTTTATCTTCCCGGATTTTGGATATATCATGAGGGGTCAATACATTCTTTATGATGCTCGGTACAACAATGTTGAAATTTATTTATCAAAATTGCTGCACGAAACGGGCTATCCATTGCCATCATTGTTCATTCTCATTGGGATTTTGTTCCCGCTGGAAATTGTAAAGAGATTTTTGTTGAGTAAGAAAAAAAACTACTTCTTTCTAAAATCAACATGCAGCCTCTTTCTGATTATACTCTTTTGGTTGCTGATGTGGTTAGGGCCAAAGGTGTTACTTGTCTTACCTCTTTTAACGAATATCGGATTATCCATTGTTATCAACGGGGTGTTATACGTGTTATCTGATAGAACGAAAGCGTTTTCTGGACCAACAAGCAACCCCTAATCTGCTGGAATTCCGGCTGCCCTAAAATTCGGATACCAGTGTGTTAATTTTTAATTATCAAGCGTTAGCTTTATCGCTAAAAATAACTTTGCAACTCCTTCAGATCGGTGACCATATGTTTAATATCAGTGGGCTTCTCGACGCCTATGACATTAAAAAATATGGCATCGATGCCTACATTTTGAGCCCCTCGGATATCCGCGTCAATATTATCGCCGATCATGACGGACGTATCTATAGCTGCGGCACCGTTGTTAATGGCGTAATGGAATATGGCAGGGTCGGGTTTATTAACGCCCACATTTTCCGAAATGACAATGGTTTGGAAGTAATCCGAGAGCTTGCTGTTGGCTAATTTCATTTCACACGCTTCCTTAAAGCCATTAGAGATCAGGTGTAAGCGGTACTTAGATTGCAAATAGGCCAATGTCTCATGCGCATGGGAAAATAGGTTAGTTTTCGTGGGGCAAATCGCTAAATATTCCTCTTCAAACATCAGCGGGAAAAGCGACGGCGAAAGCCCAAGCTGGGTGAAGGTATCGGCAAACCTTGATTTTCGCAATGTTTGTTTATCAATTTTGCCATGATGATACAAATCCCAAAGCCGATGGTTATTTACTGTATAGGTTTCAATAAAGGTATCGGACGTGCTTGTTCCGGTCAGCTGGTCAAACCTGTACTTATGGTAAAGATCGTGCAAGGTCTCTCGCGCATTCCGATCAAAATCCCAGATGGTGTGGTCGAGATCGAAAAAAATATCTTTTTTATCAAAAAACATGTGCAAATATAGGAAAGGATTTATAAAATGTCTACCATCATACTGCCAATAGCGATCTACGAGCGGGTGAATTGTTCATCATCCATTAGTTGGCAGGTAGGCGTATTTCGTATTAGTGTCAAAAAAAGTATAGTATTTCCAATGACTACTTCAAATATGTACTTTTGTGCTGTTTGATAATTGGTATATGAAAAGAGCGCTTGTTTTATTTTATTTCCTGGTGTTTTACGCGGTCATGCAATTGGGTTGGTGGGGATATTTGCTGGTGAGCTATGAACCCGAACGCAAGGGGATGATTATCGGGGAAGGGATTTTCTTTTTGCTTATCTTTATCTGGGGCGCCATGCGTCTCAAAAAACTCTTTAGCCGGGAGCATAAGCAGCAGCAACAACAACAAAATTTTTTGCTTTCGGTAACGCATGAATTGAAATCGCCGTTGGCTTCCGTAAAGTTGTATATACAGACGATCTTAAAGCGCGATTTGGATCGTGAGCAGCAAAAAATGTTTTTGACGAATTCGCTGAAAGATATCGAACGTTTGGATGACTTGGTAGAAAATGTGTTGTTGACTACGAAGCTGGAGAGCCGCAGCTTTAATCTTCCGAAGGAAGATTTCGACTTTACCGAGGTGATTAATTCTGTGGTTGACAGATTGCAGAAAAATGCGTGCAGCTCGCAGGTCATCAAGCCAGAGCTTGATCAGCATGTGGTCATTCACGCCGACAAGTTCGCGATTACCAATGTGGTGAACAACCTTGTCGAAAATGCCATTAAATATTCCCCGCCATGCGCCAATGTCATTGTGCAATTAAAGAAAAGTGAACTGGGGAAGCTTACGTTTTCTGTTGCAGATCATGGCCAGGGTATTCCGGAAGAAGAGAAAAAAAACGTATTCAATAAGTTTTATCGCGTTGGAAATGAATCTACACGGAAAACTAAAGGCACAGGTTTAGGGTTGTATATAGTGAAGACCGTATTGCAGAAACATAATGCCTCGATAAAGGTAAAAGATAACACTCCATCTGGGAGTATTTTTGAAGTAACATTTGAAAACTATGCAAGCTAAACAGCGTATACTTTTGGTGGAAGACGAAGAACATTTGTTGGAAGCCATCAAATTAAATCTAGAATTGGAAGGTTACCGTGTAACAACGGCTACCGACGGCAAAAAAGCACTTCGCATCTTTAAGGAAGAGCGATTCAACCTTGTGGTGCTTGATGTCATGATTCCGGAAATCGACGGGTTCCAAGTTGCAGAAACCATTCGTCTTCAAAACACGGAAGTGCCCATTATGTTCCTAACAGCTAAAAATAGCAGTGAAGACCGTATCACCGGATTGAAAAAGGGTGCCGATGATTATTTAGTGAAGCCCTTCAATCTGGAGGAGCTTATCTTACGCGTCGGTAATCTCATTCGCCGAGGGTTAAAAGCCGACGATCTGAAGGAATTTAATTCGTACAGCATTGGCGACAAAACCATATACTTCAATTCTTACGAATTGCATCATGCCGATGGGACGATAACCTCGTTGACGAAAAAAGAAACGATGTTGTTGAAATTACTCATCGAGCGTAAAAACGAAGCTGTTTCTCGTGAGCAAATTCTCGAAACAGTTTGGAATTATGATGTTTATCCATCCACCAGAACGATCGATAATTTTATCCTCACCTTTCGTAAATATTTTGAACCCGATCAAAAGCATCCGGTATTTTTTCATTCCATACGTGGGGTAGGGTATAAGTTTACCGATACGCCAACAGTCTAAGGCACATGAATACTCGATCCAGGATGATTGTCATCGCCATCGCGGTGGCCTTCCTTCTTTATGCGCTCTATGCGCAGCATTACAGCGTTACCGTCTACATCCTTGGAGGCATAGGCTATGTCATTTGGAGTCACTTTCGTGAAGGGACGGTTTTTCTGGCCACGCAAGCCTTTCATAAACAAGATTACGAAAAGACGGAGCGCTTACTCGCGGAGATCAAGAACCCGAACAACTTGCGTAAAGGGCGTCGTAATTATTATGAGTTTATGATGGGAAACATTCGGCTGAAGCAGGATAGTGTAGATGAAGCAGAATACCATTTTCAGCTCGCATCACGCCTACCTTGGAAACGCGATACGGAGAAAGGCTTTGTCCTTATTAATCTCGCCAATATCAATCTGCGCAAAAAAAATTATGAGCGTGTTCCTGCTTACATTGAACTAGCGAAGAAATTGAGGCTTACCGAAAGGCAGCTCGGCATTATTCAAAAAATAGAATTAGAACTAAATAAATACAGCTAAGTGAATCAAACTTTACAGAACGACCTTTTAATCAGAGCGGCGCTGTCACAGAAAACAGAGCGACCTCCCGTATGGATGATGCGTCAAGCAGGGCGCTTTATGCCAGAATATTGGGAGATAAAAAACAAATACAGCTTTTTGGAGATGTGCAAGACGCCCGAAATAGCGGCTGACGTGACTATGCTTCCTGTCGATCTATTGGGAATTGATGCGGCCATCCTGTTTTCGGATATCCTCGTCACCGCAGAGGCAATGGGTGGTGATCTTTCATTCGAGCAAGGCGTAGGACCCCGCTTCAGCAATCCCGTTAGAAGCAAGGCCGATGCGGAAAACTTAGCGGTAGATTGTTTGGACAAACTGCAGTACGTCGCGGACGCTATTCGCGTTATACAGCAGCGCTTAGCCGGAAGCATCCCGCTGATTGG
Source organism: Sphingobacterium paludis (assembly GCF_004364125.1). Taxonomy (GTDB): domain Bacteria; phylum Bacteroidota; class Bacteroidia; order Sphingobacteriales; family Sphingobacteriaceae; genus Sphingobacterium; species Sphingobacterium paludis. The sequence goes on from NZ_SNZV01000002.1 coordinate 478,673, forward strand.
TTTTGCCGGTGCTCCGTTTACTATATTAAGTTATTTGGTTGAAGGTGGATCTTCAAAGGATTTTAAACGCACCAAATTGCTATTGAATAACGAACCAGCATTAGCGCACTATATTTTGCAAAAGATTGCGGACGTCACCATCCAATACCTGAATATGCAGATTGATGCGGGTGTGAATGCCGTTCAGCTTTTTGATAGTTGGGCACTTGCCTTGTCGTGGAATGATTATCGGGATTTTTCGCATTATTACAATACGTATATCTTGGCTAATATCAAGCGCTCTGTGCCTGTCATATCATTCTGCAAAGGATCTTCGGTATTTGCGCCAATGATGGCAGAAGCTAATCCGGATGTCATTTCAGTCGATTGGAATGCCGACCTGAAAAATATCAAGCAAGCGCTTCCTGAAGGTATAGCGGTGCAGGGCAACTTAGATCCTTTTGTGCTTTACGCGGATAAGAACGTGATCACCGAAAAAATACATCAATTATTTGAAAGAATGCGTGATCAACATGGTTTTATCTTCAATTTGGGCCATGGTATTATGCCAGATATCCCTTTTGATAACGTGAAACATGCGATTGAGGTTGTCAAGGAATTTAGATATTAGGGAAGAGTGCCCTCCGAGAAGGACCATGGATAAAAAGATGCATCAGGGCGAGGCCGTATGACCAAGTAATGTGCATGCTTGAATGATAAGATTGGTTTTCTTGCCAAGACGTTTTAAGTCTTTATTTTAGACGAACCTTTTATAGTTGTAAACATGTTATATCTGTACGCAAAATCAGTGCATATCATATTTATGGTATGCTGGATGGCTGGCCTGTTTTACATGCCTCGCTTGTTCGTATATCATACGGAGGCCAAACAAAAGACTTTGCAGGAGTATACCGTTTTGCATGCGCAGTTCATACTGATGGAAAGTAGGCTTTGGTGGGTGATTACGACGCCAGCGATGTACATCACCATCGCTTCTGCTTGCACTATGCTTTATTTAAATCCTGCTTTTCTAAGCCAGGGTTGGATGCAGATGAAGCTTGCTTTCGTCGGCGTATTGGTTTTTTACCATTTTAAATGTCAGCATATAAAAACAATGTTGTCTCTCGAACGTTGTAAATGGACATCATCACAGCTTCGCCTGTGGAATGAGCTGTCAACCATTGTCCTGTTCGCTATCGTCTTTTTGGTGGTGCTACGGACTGCAGTTGATTGGATTTTTGGGGTATTGGGCTTAATCGGGCTAGCCGTTTTACTCATGATATTGATTAAGCTGTATAAAAAGTACAGAAAATCGCAAGGAGAGCATATAGATTAAACGATTGAATTATGAAAAATATCAGCTTACTTTTTACCCTGATCTTGCTTGCTATGACGGCGAGCGCGCAGGAAGACCACGAATGGGCCTTTGGTTTTTACGGCGATGTGCAATTGAAAGCACCGACGTATAATGGGGCGTTCGGTATTCAAGGAAAATACGACTTTGGTACCTTCTCCTCCGTGCAAGCTCAGGTCTACGGACGAAATGGTTACGTTGCCGCAGGTGCAGACTATCTTTTCTCCTTTTTGGATCGGGAACAAAGTAACTTCAATGTTTTTGTTGGCGCCGGCCTCAGTCAGGATTTTTACCGCTTTAACGAGGACGATGTGGAGGTGGTTACACCGGAAGCGCGCAGGAGTTTTACCGTGGCAAATAGCCAATTAGGCGTAAGTTATTATTTCCCTGAAGCAAATGTATCGGTGTATGGGGGCTACAAAGTAAAATATCATTTCGATTGGGAACAGTTTGATCCCAATTTCATTATGTTTGGTTTACGCTATCACCTTTGGTAGTAGTAAGCCTGTGTTATGGGGCATTACGCTCCATAACACAGATATTTCACTTCTACATATTCATCAAGACCATATTTGGCCCCCTCGCGGCCTAAACCAGATTGCTTAATCCCCCCGAAAGGCGCTGAGGCGTTGGAAACCATTCCAGTATTTATTCCAACCATGCCTGATTCAATACCCTCCGCTACCCGTTGACATCTGAAGATATTGGAAGAATAAAAATACGCTGCTAGACCAAATGGCGTGTCGTTTGCCAATGTAATAGCTTCTTCTTCTGTTTTAAATGAAAACAAGGAACAAATCGGGCCGAATGTCTCCTCTTGCGCAATAGCCGCCTGGTGCGGAACATGCAGCAATACGGTAGGCTCGAAGAAGAGGTCTTTTATAACCTTGCCACCGGTACCTATCGTAGCGCCTTTCGCAAGCGCGTCTTCCACGTGATTTTTTACTTTTTCTAAACCGTCTTTGTTGATCAAGGGACCGACTTGGATGCCTTTCTTTAGACCGTCTCCGACCTTCAGTTTTTTGACAGCGGTAATGAGCCGTTCCGAAAACTCTTGATAGATACCTTCTTGTACATAAAACCGGTTGACAGCAACACAGGTTTGCCCCGCATTTCTAAATTTACCGGCTAGCGCACCTTCAACTGCCTTGTCGATATCGGCATCGTCGAACACGATAAAGGGTGCATTGCCTCCGAGTTCCATTGATACGCGTTTCACCGTTGTTGCCGCCTGCTGCATGAGGGTAATGCCTACCGACGTAGAGCCCGTGAAGGAGATCTTGCGCACCAAGGTATTTGTGGCTAATTCTTTTCCTACACCTTTGCTATCTTTCGAGGTGATAATGTGGAGTACACCTTTAGGAATCCCTGCAAGTTCCGCTATTTTTGCTAACGCGAGCGCAGAAAACGGGGTTTGCGACGCAGGTTTTAGAACAACGGTGCACCCGGCAACCAAAGCCGGCGCAACTTTCCGCGTGATCATTGCCAAGGGAAAATTCCACGGCGTGATTGCTGCGACAACGCCCACCCCTTGTTTAATGGTTGCGAGGCGAGTACCGGGCTTGGTCGACGGTATGGTTTCGCCATAGGCACGCTTGCCCTCCTCCGAAAACCATTCCATAAATGAATTTGCGTAATCCACCTCAACCAGCGATTCCGTAAGCGGTTTTCCACTTTCCTTGGTCATGATCTCTGCAATCTCCTCTTTATGCTCGTCAATCAGTTCAAAGATTTTGCGGACCAGCCGACAGCGATCGCCAACGGAAACATTTTTCCAGTCAAGCCAAGCTTTTTCTGCTGCTTTAATAGCTTTCTTCGTGTCCTCGATAGTCAGATCGGGAACTGTACCTATTGATCTACCCGTTGCGGGATTGATAACGGGAAAAGTCTTTTTTCCTGTTATAAATTTACCTCCTATGTAGGCTTTCTCTGTGAAAAGCGTTGTGCTCATAAAGTTTCTTGTTTTTTTACTATTTTCCGACCAAATAGTAAGCGTTGTCATGAAAACAGTCAAGTTATTAAAATGTTGTAACAAAAAACGCCATCCGTTATCAGGATGGCGTCTTGTTAATGACCTTTCATAATGGAGTGACCCATGCGATCTCGTTTGGTTCGCAAGTAATCCTCATTGAAAGGATTTGATTCGATCTCGATCTCTACATTTTCGACCACTTCTAGTCCGTAGCCTACCAAGCCGGCACGTTTTGTTGGATTGTTAGACATGAGGCGCATTTTCGTAACACCCATCTGCCTTAATATTTGCGCACCAACACCGTAATCGCGTAGATCGGCCTTGAAACCAAGTTGTAGGTTTGCATCGACCGTGTCAATACCCTGTTCCTGCAATTTGTAAGCATGCAATTTGTTAATCAGGCCAATTCCACGGCCTTCCTGATTCATGTAGACAACAATGCCTTTTCCTTCTTCCTGGATCATCTGCATGGCTTTATGAAGCTGCGGTCCACAATCACAACGGCAGGAACCGAAGATATCCCCCGTGATGCAAGAGCTATGTACACGAACAAGGATAGGCTCGTTTTCATCCCATTCGCCTTTGTAAAGTGCTAAATGCTGTTCGCCCGTATTCTTTTGCGTAAACGCCTTAAGTTTGAAATCACCCCATTGTGTTGGCATGTTAACGGTCTCTTCCTCATCGATCATCGAGTCGTGTTTCAACCTGTATTCAATAAGGTCTTCGATGCTGATAATTTTTAGATCGAAGCGCTTCGCGACCTCCATCAAGTCTGGCAGTCGAGCCATTTCGCCATCATCTTTTAGTATCTCGACCAATACACCGGCGGGTTCAAAACCTGCCAAACGCGCCAAGTCGACGCTGGCCTCGGTATGCCCCGTGCGGCGCAACACTCCGCCGTCTTTCGCTATCAATGGGAAAATATGGCCTGGTCTTCCTAACTCTTCCGGGCGAATATTGGGGTCTATTAATGCTTTGATTGTTTTGGAACGGTCCGAAGCCGATATGCCGGTCGTACAACCGTAGCCTTGAAGATCTACAGATACGGTGAAATTTGTTTCGTATACCGCAGTATTTTGACCGACCATCAGGCCTAAATTCAGCTCCGCGCAGCGTTCCTGCGTAAGCGGGGCGCATACGAGGCCACGTCCATGCGTCGCCATGAAGTTGATCACTTCAGGTGTGGCATTGCGGGCAGCAGTAACGAAATCGCCCTCATTTTCACGATCTTCGTCATCAACAACGATGATGACCTTGCCGGCTTTGAGATCTTCAATAGCCTCTTCGATCGTATTTAATCTTATATCCATGTTGTGTTAGTCTATCGTTTACAAAGGTAGAGTTCTTTGCGCGTTTTTGTATAATACCCTTGTCAAAATCTACGAATGCTTGGGTGTAGCCTTTCGTTTGAATTTCATCGTGACCCATTTCCAGGCGCCTTCTACTTTTAGTTTGTATTGCTCGATATCGAAAAGAGAAGAGTCTGTTGTCGATTTATACGTCAAGAACATCGCGAGCGGGCTTAAGACAATGATCGCCATCCACATTCCTAAAATAGGGTCTAAACTACCGTCTTTTGATGCCTTCTCCGACATCGTAGATATGATGTGGTATATTAAAAAGAAGATGATAGCGACAACGACAGGTAGCCCTAATCCGCCTTTACGGATGATCGCCCCCAGTGGTGCCCCAATTGCAAAAAGCAATAGACAAGATACAGCCAGCGTAAATTTACGGTGGAATTCTATCTTATAGCGTATGTCTTTCTCTGCATAATTTTTGAAATCGGGCTCTTTCATTTCAAAGACGTTATTCATTTGTTGCACCTGCCCAAGAGCGTTGCTCAAGAGTGTACGTTGTTGGTCTTTGGGAACGTAGTCGGTCAAAAAGTTAGTAAACTTCTTAACCGGAACTTGCTTCACCCCATTTTCGTGGTAGTATGGCGAAAGATAGGTTACATAGTTCTTGCCCTCTAAAAATATATTATTGGATACACTATCCAGCTGCAGGCGATTGGAGTCTGTATATAATTTTAGCTGCTTCAGGTTTAACATGGAATGGTGGGTCTTAAAAAGACTTTCATCTGTACGTTTCATTTGAAATGCCTCCATGTCAAACTTCTGCTCCGTCTCTTTAAAACGAAACCGCGTAAACTGCTGCCGTGGGTCATAGCGCTTCGCATTTTTTGCTCTCGATTCTTCATACCGAACGCCATCTTTGAGCCGCAAGATCATATAATTGTTATCGGCTGAATTTTGCATGAATCCTTCTTTGGCGAGCAACACGTTGTTTGTTGCATTGCCAGACCGATGATCGTAGATCATCAAATTGTAAAGCACAGTTCCATTTTCGCTTTTGCTTTTTGCGCGGATAGAATACCCCGGAATGGAACTGTTGAAGATACCGGGCTTAATGAGAAAGTCAGCTTTTTTATTGCGCACATCCCACAATAGCGAACCCATCTTCAGGTTGACTACAGGCAAGATATAATCAGAAAACAAAAACGAACCGGCGGCAAATAGCGTGACAAGGAAAATTAAGGGCGTCATGGCCTTACGCAAGGAGTAGCCCGCTGCTTTGATAGCGACTAGCTCGTAGCTTTCGCCGAGGTTGCCGAATGTCATGATCGAAGATAGTAGCATGGATAAAGGCAGGGCCATCGATAGCTGCACGGCACATTGGTAGCCTATCAACTCCATCAATACATACCACTCAAAGCCTTTACCTATTAAATCATCGATATATTTAAATAGAAAAAGCATCAACAGGACGAACATCACGATACAAAAACATACCATGAAGGGTCTGATAAATGCTTGTAAAATAAGTAAATGTATCTTCTTCATATCGACACCGGGTTTCCTGCTACAAATTCCGATACAAAGATACTATTTTTTATGCTCCGATAACACTTTGCAAATAGCCAATAGAATTGGCCCATATTTTTTTTCTGTCGTCTAGGTTGTCTTGTTTTACGTAGTCTGTGATGGACAAAGCCACATCATTTGTTAGTTCATCCTGGATGATTTCGATTTCGAAGTAGTAAGGTTCATCGTCTAACCACTTGAATCGTACCGATTTGTTTTCCTTGCTTGCAACAAGCCGGGCACGATTTACTTCATCATCCCAGATAAACTCATAGACGCCATCTTTATAATTGACGTCATCGGCAAACCATTGGGATAACGCATTGGGCTCTTGAATATAAGGGAATAAAATCCGAGGCGATGAATTTATTATATACTCTAAACGTATCTCAACTTTTTGCTCCATACAGTTTGTGTTGGTTAACAATTAAAACCACTTTTTTTGATGATTTTGTAAGTATACAGTTTTATTTCGGAAATCAAAATAGAATGCATAATTAATTTTATTGTTTCACGAAAGGTGAAATTATATATTTAAAAATGAGCGATTTGTGGCTTTATTGGCTCAAAAGTGAGTTGAATACAATTTTTTCCTTTGCAAATCATCGGGATTTACTATATTTGCATCACGAAAACGGCGGGGTAGCTCAGATGGTTAGAGCGCAGGATTCATAACCCTGAGGTCGGCAGTTCGATCCTGCTCCCCGCTACTGATAAAGCCAGCACGCAAGTGTTGGCTTTTTTGTTGATTTTTTTTTACAGCAGGATTCCTATCCTCCAGCCGGCGGATGGCAGTTCGATCCTGCTCCCCGCTACTGATAAAGCCAGCACGCAAGTGTTGGCTTTTTTGTTGATTTTTTTTACAGCAGGATTCCTATCCTCCAGCCGGCGGATGGCAGTTCGATCCTGCTCCCCGCTACTGATAAAGCCAGCACGCAAGTGTTGGCTTTTTTTTATTTTTTTACAGCAGGATTCCTATCCGCCAGCCGGCGGACGGCAGTTCGATCCTGCTCCCCGCTACTGATAAAGCCAGCACGCAAGTGTTGGCTTTTTTTGTTGATTTTTTTACAGCAGGATTCCTATCCGCCAGCCGGCGGACGGCAGTTCGATCCTGCTCCCCGCTACTGATAAAGCCAGCACGCAAGTGTTGGCTTTTTTGTTGATTTTTTTACAGCAGGATTCCTATCCGCCAGCCGGCGGACGGCAGTTCGATCCTGCTCCCCGCTACTGATAAAGCTAGCACGCAAGTGTTGGCTTTTTTGTTGATTTTTTTTGCAACAGGATATCCTGCTTTTAAGCAATGCTTCTAAGGTATAATCTGATCTGATTTCAATTGTTCAAAAAGACTAAAAAAAGAAGCTGTTGTACTGCAGTACTCGTTAAAGCCGAGCATACGACTGTTCGTCATGTCTGTCATCACCTCAATCGGGCGACTTAAATCGAGGTCTGTGTGCCAAGCTGAACTAACTTTATGCAAATCTTCCTCTGCCAATCCGTGTCTTCTTGCGATACGTTTCCAACTTTCTTCCTTTCCTTCCAATGTTTTGACTAATGGTCTTACTTCATCTTCAAATCCTACACATTCAATGGAAAACCATTCAGCAATCTTTTTCCACAACCAACGCCACCTGAATACATCGCCATTTGCCACATTGAATGCTGTATTAAACGCAGAGGGAGTTACCGCTGCCCACACAATCTGCTTTGCTAACATGCCTGCATCGGTAACATCCGACAGTCCGTTCCATTGTGCTTCAGAACCAGGAAATATAAATGGTACATTCTCCTCTTTACAAATAGAAGCGTATACAGCTAACGTTGTTCCCATGTTCATGAGGTTACCAACTGCATTCCCAATCAATGTATGAGGGCGGTGCACACTCCAAGTAAAACCGTCTCGTTTCGCTGCAGTGTATAGTTCATCTTCTTGTGCGTAATAAAAATTAGGAGCACTCAACCGTGGCTGATCTTCTCGAAGTGGCGTTTCAGGAAGTACCCCACTTGTAACATAGGCATCAAAGGGGCCTAAGTAATGTTTTAATCCTGTTACCAAGCCAACATGTTTCACCGTCTTTTTTTCGGAGATGACATTCAGTAAATTCCGAACCATAGCTCCATTAACCTCGATATTCTCTTTTTCAGAATCTCTGCGCATCCAAGTTGTAAAAAATACATGTGTCGGACGCACATCCGCTAATGCTCGTTTCAAACTATTGCTGTCCAACAAATCTGCGTGTAAAGAGAAAACGCCGTCGACGTCTTTACCCGTTCCTCTGGATAGGCCATATGTTTCCCACCCTTGATTTAATAATTCTTTTGCCAAATTATTGCCAGAGATTCCCGTTGAACCGACAACCAATGCTGTTTTTTCCATATCTAAAATTATTTTATTACAAAATTAGCGTATGGACACGTAAACAGACTTGACCTGAATCAGAAAATACGCTTGACCTGAATCAAGTGTTCGTTGCGGTTATCTTCCTTTTTATCCTGCTTATTGTTTCGGGAGATAGCCCTAGATAAGAGGCTATTAAATGCTGGGGTAGTCGCTGGCTAATAGATGGATACGTATCAAGAAACATGGTATACTTTTCTTCTGCCGTGTGTGTGATAGCGCTAATAAGCCTACTGTCTTTGGTAGCAAGGCTATTTTGATAAAGGACGCGAAAGTAACGTTCCATAACGGGTACCTCAGTCAACATCTTTTCATAATTTTCGATCGAGAGCAGGAGCACGGTGCTGTCTTCAATGGCATCTATATTTAATTTGGCTTCATTGCCAAATATGAAGCCTGCAAAATCAGAAATCCACCAACCCTCCCAAGCAAACAGATTGATATGTTCGTTACCCTTTTCGTCGACGGTATACGATTTTAACAGTCCCTCTGTCACAAACGATATGTATTTGCACACATCGCCCTCTTGAAGCAAATATTGCCTTCTCCTCAGTCTTTTACGCGTAAAGAAGCTCATTACACGTTCTTTATCTTCTTCCGTAATATGCACTTTATCCGCTATATGCGCAAATAGTACACTAAACACCTGTTCCATGCTACAATGTTTTGATTGGGGCTGCTTTCGCTTCCAAAGATAGTCATCTAAAAAGAAGCTATCTTAAGCAAGTTAAAGTTTGTTTAGCATATGCTATTTGGAAACCGCTCGACCTTCATAGGTAGTTCGATTGCTGTCCATGCAATACGCCTTTGCGCAAGTGGTGATATAGATACCTGTGCGCAGTTAGATTGCCCAGTCAAGCTTGGATGGGCAACGGACCGGAGTGAACTAACAACCGTATTAATCACGTAAAATGCATTCTGACAGCTTTTTAAGTTTTTATTTCTTAATTTTGCTTGAATGAGAGTATCTTATCCGACCGTAAAACACTATATACTAGTCGCTATATTATTCGTATTTCCGATCATGCAGAAGGCGAGCGCTTTGGAGCCGATGGCAACAGCCCCCCGATGTGTTAGTCGACCTACTCCTATGTTCGACAGCAGTCCCGAGCAAGAACTTATTGCTTTTGCTAAGAAATTGCTGGGGGTGAAATACAGATATGGTGCATCAAGTCCTAGCAATGGCTTCGACTGCTCTGGTTTTGTACACTACGTTTTTAAGCGGTTTGGTGTGGCGCTACCGCGAAGCTCTTCCGCTATGGGGCAGGCTGGGGAAGACGTATCACTCACGCAGGCCAAAGCCGGCGACATCATCCTATTTACAGGTACCAATCCAGCTCGACGAAGCATCGGCCACGTCGGTATAGTGTTATCGAACTCTATGGAGGGTGGTCTACGATTTATACACGCAAGTTCGGGGAAGGCACAAGCGGTTACAGAAACCACGCTTGAAGGAAGTTACAAAAAACGGTTTATGAAAGTTGTACGTGTAACGCCATCCTGATAGCTATTTTCTCGAGGCGCATATTTGATGATCCTTTGCCAGATTTTATCGTAGCTTTCTAGTATGGGGTCGTTACGCAATTTACTTCGAAATCAGGATATCATGCTTTGCTAACAAACCCTCGACACCCAAGATGGAAAACTTTGCGCGCTTTAGGCGGTTTTGTTCCGGATCTATCATATAGCTATACGAGGTTCGAAAATCTGCTTTCTCCAGGTTCGTTTGATGAAATAGCGCACGTTCCATGTTGCATTCGTCAAAAATGGACGCACTGAGGTCAGCCTCCGAAAAATCAACCTCGTTAAGCATACAAGCTTTGAACGATTGTCCTTTGAGTTTTAATTTCGTGAATGAGCTGTGCTGCAGCTGACAATGCTCAAAGCGGAATGCCAAGCCAAAAGTGCTGCACGCTGAAAATGTAACTCCCATAATCTTGCAATGACTAAATAGGACATCCTGGAAGCTGCTTCGCGTTACATTAACCAAACTCAGATCGCAGTTTCTGAAGGTGCAATCCAAAAATCGGCAGTCGCTAAGGTCTAGTTGGTTTAATAGGCACGAATCAAAGACACAGCTGTCAAATTCAATCCCTCGAATATTGGATTGCGGAAAGGAACTCTTCGTAAACGTATGCTCCTGATAGTATTCTTGTCGCATGAGTATATAGGGCCTAGCTATCTTGTTAAAAAACCAGCCGCAAGGTAATCATTCCTGCAGTATTTTACGGTCGCTGCTTGGCGGATTTTAGCTTCGTGAAGAGCTGATTTCTTGTAACTGCTTTTTTAGAAAAGATAATTCCATATATTTAGTGCTGGAAAATCGCTTTTATGCTGCAAGCTGACCAAAACAACATACGCTACGATATTATTTTTCTACGTTGTGTCGCCGTGGTTGCTGTAGTATGCTATCACTTCGATTTTCATATCTTTCGAGATGGCTATGCCGGCGTCGACGTGTTCTTTGTATTGTCAGGCTTTCTGATGACGCAAATTATCGGCAGAAAGATCAGCAACGGCCATTTTTCATTAGTTGATTTTTATTATCGGAGACTGGCAAGAGTGGTGCCCGCACTGTTAACGGTGTTGCTATTCTTTTTTGTCCTCATTTATTTTGTGTTAGGCATAAAATTGTATGATTTTAGTCGATTTGCCTTTTCGAGTTCGCTCTTTATTTCCAATATCCATTACTATCGCGCTGCAGGATACTTCTCACCATCATCACAATTAAATTTCCTGCTCCATACTTGGTCTTTATCCGTAGAATGGCAATTTTACATGCTGTATCCTTTGTTTTTGCTCGGTGCAGCGACGCTACGAAGGCGGTATAGCCATCTCTTTATAATGCTCGTTTATGTGCTGCTGTGTCTATCCTTTGCCTCGATGCTGTATTACATGCGTTTCAATCCGAAATTTGCATTCTTTATGTTTCCTACCAGGGCATGGGAATTCCTCGTTGGTGGGCTGGCTTATTTCCATGGGCGTAGGGTACAGGATTACTTTTCCTTACGGGTTCGTCATCTCCTCACTTCGTTTTTTATCGTTCTACTCGTGGTGTCTATGCTGGGATTGATCAGGCTCGGTGGCTTCGGTTGGCCATCAGTTAGCACATGGTTGCCCGTGGGGTGTACAGCAGGTATCCTGCTATTGGCACCGGAGCTTCGATTCTTCAAATTTCCCGCCATCGTCTATCTCGCTCGTATTTCCTATAGTTGGTATTTATGGCATTGGCCTATCGTTGTGCTATGTACCTACTTTGTTTGGAACCAGAAGCTCGAGCAGCGCATGCTATTTTTCTTGATCTCCCTTATTTTAGGCAGCATAGCGTATTTCTTAGTGGAACGACGGGGGATTTTTCGTAAACCCGCAGCCCTGATAGCGGGACTCTTTGTTACGCTTACCCTTACCTTTTCCATCACCCAGATATCTTGGCCGAAGTATCTTACCGCGGCTAACCTGCCGGAGATCGCGAACTTTCAACGGCATTACACAGCTTCTTTTGCAGATGCACAATACAATGTTGGGAAGGGCCATCTTTTAGCAAATTCACCTCTCCAAGAATTTGACAAGAATGAACTGCATAACTTTTCAGATTCCTTGCCAAATTATCTTCTTCTTGGCGATTGCCATGCCGGTATGTTTTCAGCGACTCTCCGCGATCTGTCGCAGAAACATCATGTACATCTTCTGCAAGCCACCGGCGACGAGACTTTTCCCGCTCCACATGTTCGATCCGCATATCAGGGACCGACCGATTTAATGCATTATATGTATGACACGTATCTGCCTAGGCATATCAGCAAGATAGATAAGGTTATTTTATCAGCAAACTATGCGGGATATTCGAAAAAGCAACTAAGCGCCTACTTGAGCCAGATCGATGCATTCTTTGGGCAATACAATGTTCCTATTATCTACATTGGCCAAACGGAAAACTATCGGATAGAGTATCCTGTAGTTGAAGTTCTGCGAAAACGTTTCGGAGTGCGTCCAGAAAAATATCTACGGGCAGAGCGATATAACGCCAATGCGTTTCTAAAAGGCTCGCCTATCGCCTCGCAGTATATTGATGTGTACAACCATCCGGATATCGCTCGCGCTGATAAGCGTGCTACCTACTTTTACGATGCAGACCACCTTTCTATCTTCGGAACACAGCAATATGCAAAATTACTGGAAGAGCGAATTTTCTCCACGCCTTCAAGATAGCGTGTTCCTCTAGCCGTGACCGATCAGCCTATCTGCTAATGCTATGCTCAGTCGGCGTGCTTATTACGCGATAAAATACATTCTACCTGTTGCTGAAACGTAGATATACGGATAAATGTTTTTTTCACAACCATTGCGCAGTCAAATAGGTTATCTCACTACCAAAACATGAAAAAGATGCATAAGAAAACATTACTTGGAATGGCGTTAGCGATTAGCTTTTTTGCAATACAAGCATGCCAACAACCCGTTAAGAATCAGGCGCGCCCAGAAACGACAACGCCGACTGTGGACGAGGATAAGGCCTCGGGAAGTCAATTAACGGATAGTACAGAAGTAGTTCAAGACTCGACAAGTCTATAGCGGATGAGGAACTTTTAAACAAGTGTTTCAGCCGTTTCTACACAATAGATCTAAAATACCATTTAACACTATTCATTATGGAACTGACATTGCCAGAACGGAGAATACGCATTATCAAAAGCACGGAAGATAAACACCTCGGTACGTTTTACGAAGAGGTTTTTAAGGAATGTGATGATAACAAAGACGTGATTGAATCATTTTACGAGATAGAACGTGCCTTTAAGGCGAATCCTAATTACGAGTTGCTGCATGGTGCGCGTGAGCGACTGTCGATCAGTTTTAGGGATATACACTCGATGCAAGAAATCCGGTTTGTTGCCGAAGATTAATCTGGGTGATTCGTGCTTATCGCGGATCGAGAAAGTCTGTTCGCGAAGGCGTAAAGGAGTCTATAAGTTCGCCAGCTTCTAGACAACTACAGCCGTGAACGGCATTCGCCGGCACAATACAGGTGTCTCCTTCTCGTAAAATATGCTCATCACCGGCTATACTGAATTTGAATTTTCCCGAGCTAACATACGAAATTTGAATATGCGGGTGGGTGTGCAACTCGCCAATCGCACCTTTCGCGAACCTTACTTTTACGACCATAAGTTGATCATTGTGCGACATCACCTTCCGTTGTACACCATTCCCCAAATCGAACCAGGCAATATGCTGGTCTATTCCAAAAAGATTTTCCATAGTCATGATATGAGCTTGCCTAAGCATTAAATAGAATGCGAGAACGCGGAAACGTCCTCGCACTGTTCATAATGAAACAAGTATGCAATTGGCGTTGGCACTTGAATATATTCACTATTAAACAGATTCAAAAATAAGAAAAAAAAGCCAAGAATGCCGTGTAACAGCTGATATTACTTAGCCTCAGTTGTTGCTATAAAGGTGTCAATATCGCCTTTTTTTCCGGTATTCCTACGGGGAGAACGATAGAAAATATGGTGCCTTTGCCCTCTATACTTTTCACAGCTATTGTTCCAGCGTTTTGTTTTATCAATTCGTAACTTAGCATAAGGCCGACACCTGAACCTCGCTCGCCCTCCGTGCCGAACGATGGTCTTTGAAGCGATCGGAATAGCGCTTTTTCATTTTCCGTGTTCATGCCCATGCCATTATCAATGACCTGCAGCGTCACTTTGTCCACGGAGCGCCTGCCCTGAAGAGTTACCGTGCCGCCCGCGTAGCTGAATTTTATAGCATTGCTAATTAAATTTCGCAAGATCATGCTCAGCTGATCACGGTCTGCAAATACAAATGTATCGCGATCAATGTCAATAGCAAAGTCGATCGCTTTTCCGCTGGCTAGCCCCTCCAAAAAGTAACAAGTTTCTTGCACTGCGCCCGCGAGATATACATGGGATTTGGTCGTTTGCAGGCCTCCGAGGTTATTACTGCTCCAGCGTAAGAGGTTTTCCAATGTGCTGTCTAACTGCTTTACGCGCCGGTCGACCAATTTTATCGATTCTTCCGTAATCTGAGGCGATATAAACCCCTCCTGAAATAGCGCGATAACACCCTGTAAGGAAGCCAGGGGGCTTTTAATGTCGTGCGCGATAATAGAAAATATCTTCTGCATATCCGCATTCATCTTCTTGAGCTCGTCACGTTGCTCTTCGATTTTTTTCTGGTAGCCATATTGTATCCGCTTAAAAAAAACTACAATAAAAGTTAGAAACACCAAAGCGCCAATCGTATTCACTAGCTGCCGACCTACAGGTAAGGCCTCACGTGCGGTAAGATGCTCTGGTAGAAAAGTGGCTAGCAATATAACGGTGGTAACAGCTAAACCCGCCATCACTTGTATCCATTTTTTATCGTATACCAATAACGCGACGATGAGCACACAGAGTAGGTAATAGACAGCTCCATTTTGGTATAGAAAACAACCTGTAGCAAATAACAGGAAGTTAAACGTAAGAAGAACAAAACGACCAGCATCGTAATGACGCCTTACGTGTAACATAAGTACTAGCGCAGAGGCCCCGCTAGTAGCCAAGTTAATAGTCGATAAAAGGTATCGGCCATGCAGCATATTGCAGATTGCAAAAAAGAAGGTCAACGGGATACAGCTTAACGCAATAAGATTCAGCATCTGCACCCTTCTGCTCTCGAGATAGGATAATTCGCCATGGACACCAATGTGCGTGAGCCTTTTGTAAAGTGACAAAACAGTTTCCATGCCGTTGCAAAAAAAGAGTAAGATGAAGGGGTTAATAATGTTGTAAAGTTAGTTATATTCCACTATATACATGATTCGACAACTAAACTATTTTAAAGCAATTCATCTGCTGGTCATCCTACTAAGCCGAATGGAAGAACTTTTCGCGCTTCTGTTGGTTCGTAAAGGGGAGCGGTGTTCACGCTTTCGGAGTTATGAACAAAACAAAAATTAATATGATAACACAACATTCGTCGGGTAGTACCCCAATATGGCTGTCGATGCTAGCTGTATGTAGTTTGATGTGGGCCTGTGGTGGCTCTACCGAGAAAAGGAAGGCAGACAATCCAGATTCGTCGGCGCAGGAAAGAGAGTTTGGTATGCAGATCGTCCCGCAGGAACCTTTAGCCACCCCGGCGAAGAATAAGTTTTCCAAAGTGAAAGGCTGGGAAGATGGAGAGACGCCTACGGCAAATGCAGGATTTCAGGTAGTCCGATTTGCAGATAGTTTGAATAGCCCCCGGAATGTATATGTTGCAGCAAACGGTGATGTCTATGTAGCGCAAGCACGTACGGAAACCAAAGGCGATGATAAGAAGGCTGATTCGCACAACGAGTTTCGCAGCAAAAGTCCAAATAACATCATCCGTTTGCGCGACACAGATGGTGATGGTGTCGCCGATGAGCGAGAGACGGTTTTAAGCGGGCTCGCTCAACCTTTCGGCATGTTGATCGCAGGCAATTGGTTTTATGTCGCCAATACAGATGGTTTAATGCGGTATCCCTATCGTAATGGCAAGATCGATACCAATGGCAAAAAAATCGTTAGCTTACCCGCAGGCGGCTATAACAACCACTGGACACGCAACATCATCTTGAACGCGGATAGTACGAAAATGTATATTTCCGTTGGATCTGGAAGTAATGTGGGAGAGAATGGGATGGAGCATGAGGTCAGGCGGGCTGCCATTCTAGAGGTAAACCTTGACGGATCTGGTGAACGCATCTTTGCATCCGGGATTCGTAATCCGGTCGGCATGGATATTGAACCGCATACCTCTACTTTATGGACTGCTGTTAACGAGCGCGATGAGTTGGGCGACGAATTGGTTCCCGATTATTTGACAAGCGTTAAAAATAACGGCTTTTACGGTTGGCCGTATACCTATTGGGGAAAGCACGAAGATCCACGTTGGAAGAATAAGCTGCCTAAAGATATGGCGCAAAAATCGATCACGCCAGACTTCGCTGTCGGCGCGCATACCGCCTCTTTAGGGCTGTCCTTCAATAAGGCAGAAGGTTTCCCAGAGGGCGCATATATTGGGCAACATGGATCGTGGAACCGCTCAACCTTTTCCGGGTACAAAGTAATTTTTGTGCCGTTTTCGAAAGGCAGACCCGCAGGCGAAGCACAGGATTTCTTAACAGGATTTATTAGTAATGCGGATAATGACGAAGTTTACGGACGGCCCGTAGCAATTGCCTTCACCCCAAAGTATATGCTAGTGACGGATGATGCGGCTAATATTATCTGGACCGTTATGCCAGAGAACGTTAGTAAGAAGTAATCCGTACGCGGTAACTAGGGCTGTGTTTTAGTGCAGTAATACCGTTTACCGATTCCAATACAGGAAGATGCTTAGTAATAGGCCGGCTGCAGGAGCGGTCGGCCAAGTTCATCTTTTTCAAAAGCAGCCAGAAATATAACGCTGTGTCCTTCCAAAAGAAGGAAACGCGAGATAAAATCCTCATTACGTTTCGTCGATTCTACGCGTAAAATGAAATCCTCATCATCGAGGTCAATGGTAGCGAATTTCACTTCTTTCGATACTTGATAAAGCTTTCCGATCAGATGTGAACGATCTAAAATCGTTCGGATAGAAGTTTTGAAAATTAATACATACTTTTTCATGTGCGTACTGTTTATTGCGTAAGTTGTTCGTTGCAAGCCCACCATCCATGCTTGTGCAAATATGGGCGCAATCCTACACAATCGTATGTAAAAATAGGCCGAACCGGACATTTTTTCGGCCGAACCGCCCTACTGACCGGCAAAGGATCTCACCAAAGCGAGGTCAGCCTTCTAGCCACTGTATGAAACTCTGGTATTTTTCCTTACTAACCGATATTTTTATCGGGTGTTCTACCCGTAGCGAAAGTATCAATTTCCGCGATAAGCTGGTATTCGCGTAGGCTACAGTCGCTCGCTTAACAATATGTTGTCGGTTTACGCGGAAAAAATCGGCGCCGAGCACCTGTTCCATTTCTTCCAGTGTCTTGTTGACTAAATATTCTTTCCCGGTTGCGGTTTTTACAAATACATTCTCGTATTCGATATAACATAGGGCGATGTCTTGAAGCTGGATCGGTGTGATTTTGTCACCGTTGATGACGATGAGCGACTTTTTATTGGATTCTGCAGCTTGAGTAGCCTGTGTCACAGCCTCGACCAGATCTGTGGTGCCTTTATTGAATGTTTGTCGCAGCAGCTTATACTTCGCTATTGTATTGAAGATACTTTCGTCCGAAAAAGGTTTTAAGATATAGTCCAAACCAAATGTTTTAAAGGCTTCAAGCATATATTGGTCATAAGCCGTACAGAAAACAATAGGCGCCTTTGGCGAAATCTGTCTAAAGATGTCAAAGGACTCTCCATCACCCAGTTGTATGTCGCTAAAAATCAAATCAACATCTGGTTCGTGTCTTAAAAACGCAATAGCTTCTTTTACGCTGGAAAGCCGCGCGCATAGTTGAGAGGACGGTTCAATCCGCTTTAGCGTAAGCGCCAGATCTTCAGCGGTCAGATCTTCATCTTCAATGATAATTATTTTCATTCGTGAATGATTTTAACATAAACCTCAAAGCAGGATGGTTTTTCACGTATAATGACGCTATCCTTCAAGTAATAGCTGAATCGCTCCTTCAGGTTGTTCAAGCCATAGTTATTGGTGTCCTCCGTGGCGCTTTTGCGTAGGCAGACATTGTTTCTGACGATGATCCATCCATCGTCCTGTATAATATCAATATGCAAGGGATTCTCGATCGTGTAATGGTTATGTTTGAGTGCATTGTCCACCAGCGGTTGTAACGAAAAAATGGGTAAATGCGCCTTAAATACATCGTCAGAGACTGTAATCGTATACTGTATAGCCTCCCGAAATCGTATTTTCTGCATAGATAGGTAGTCTTCACATAGCTTGAGCTCTTGCTTAACGGTGGCCAAACCATCGTCAGACGTCAAAAAACTGCCGCGTAGATAATCCGATAGTTGCAGCAAATAGGATTCAGCCATGTTCGTGTCTTTCTTGATCAGTGATTTTAGACTGGAAAGAGCATTAAATAAGAAATGCGGCTGTACTTGCTGGCGCAGCATTTGGTTGATGGCGCGTTCCTTTAGTTTATCCAGTTTCGAACGCTCGAGCTCTAGCTGATTTTTAAAGTAATCGGTCATCAAGAAATAGAGCCAGAGGAGAACGATGAAGTCTAGGACAGCGGCGTGAAAAGCTGTCAACAAAAAGAAATTTATAGGTGAAGACTGAATAATCTTATTCTCTTCAGGCGAGATCGTGCCAATTTCTTTGGATAAGATGATCGAGAAAAGGCAGATACCAAAGGTCATGATATATCCGAGGAGCTTAACTTTAAAAGGCGATTTTATAGGGTCTTTAACATCAAAGTGGATGTGGGCAAAAAGATTACACAGAATTACCCCAAAAAAGACGATGAAAGCCACAGCAGTACTTAGCCAAAAGCGCCCTTGATCTTTATAGAGTGAATCAACAATCAGTATGGATACGATGCATATGGAAAACACAGCGCTGCGTTTTATCCAATACTTTAACGGATAACGATTCTTATTTTGGAGAAAACCCATAGCTCAACAGTATATGTCTGCAAAGATAGCGGTTTATTCGTTATTACCAGATTTGGCTTTCTTAGCCGGAGATAGGTGCCCGACCACTATTGACGCTTCTTTCGGAACGGAATTGTTCGCTTTCTTTTCTGTTCCGTCCCAATCAAAAAGCCGTAGGGTTTTAAAGCGTCAACCCGATCGCATATTATTTTGCAAACGCCGATAACGGGAATGGCTAGAACCATGCCTGGTATGCCCCAAATCGCTTCTGCAACGACTAAACTGATGATTGTAAAGAGTGGGTTAATATTAACTTCGTTTCCCACTATAAGTGGTTCTAAAAGATAGGTTTGCACAAATTGTACCGCCGCATAAATTGCAATAACCAATAAAATCATATCGCCTTTTCCGCCCTGAGCAACGACCCCTAGTACAGTAATGCCCGTCCCGGTTAAGTTGCCTACGAAGGGGATGAGTTCTAACAAACCACATAAAATGGCAAAAAATATGGCATTTTCTACCCCGATGAGGGAAAAGCCTAGACCATAGAGTACCCACAGTACCAAGATCATTTTAGCCAAGCCGCTTACATAATGTGCTGCTACCTTCGTTGAAGAATCGATAATATCTACTGTCTTATTGGTTGGGCTATCTTTGGCAACTTTAAGAATGAATTCTTTTATGCGTCCCCGGTAAAGTAAAAGCAGGTAGCTGTATACAATAACTAAAATGGTATCGACGGCCATACTCATAAACCCAGAAGCAAAGCTTGTTGTCAAACCGCTAGTTTGTTGGCTGGCTTTCATTTCTTCCTGTGCGATCGCTTTCTGCTGCTCTTTATCAATACCAAATCTATCATCTACCCATTCCTGAATTCGAGATAGGAGAGACGATAAATTTTGTTTCATGGCATCCACATTGTCGGAAAAGCTTTGTAGTTGCCAATTCAGAAGAAAAAATAGACCAGCAGCGACCAGTAAAAAAACGAGTACACAAAGCAAGGCTGTGAGCCACCG
Source organism: Sphingobacterium paludis (assembly GCF_004364125.1). Lineage (GTDB taxonomy): Bacteria > Bacteroidota > Bacteroidia > Sphingobacteriales > Sphingobacteriaceae > Sphingobacterium > Sphingobacterium paludis. The sequence continues at coordinate 498,842 of NZ_SNZV01000002.1, forward strand.
CGGAAAGCGCTTCCGCTCCAAGGCGTTGCTTGGCGCAACAAACAGCATAGCTAAGATACCGGCAATTGCCAGCGGAGCAAGAATGCTTTTAGCAAAAAATAAAATGACACCTACAAGTACCGTGATGGCAAGTAGTTGAAATACCTTCGTCGAGGTATGCATACCCGATGCGTTGTTCATTGTTTTTGTTGTGTTAGCGGCTAAGTAAAAGGAACGACATCATGTACAGATACAGAAGATCGTATTATTTCTCCTCTACAAATGTCCAAAGGTTACGCTTTATTTTGTGGAATGTATTGTCTTTTAATAGGTATAGATCTGGTCCTTCCGTCCACTTTTCTTCGCCTCTAGTATATTGTAGCAAACGATAATCGACCCGGAGAGTATCGCCATATTCTTGGATACGGAGGTAGTCATAGTCGGAAAAGGTTGATGCTCCGCTGGGGCGAAGGTAGCAATCTTGTGCAACCACGGTTTCCGCAACCTTATCGTTAGGGAAATAGCGCGCAATAAGTTTTTTATGTTCGTCGGAGCCCTGCTTCCCAAGTCCGAGCGCAGTGGTAAGCTTGCAACGCTCGCCATCACAGCCACTGCCGCCCATTGCCGCATAGAAAGCAGCTAACGCTTTTATTGGTTCTTTCAGTTGCGAAGCTACACCATCATGGATGTTGCCAGGGATGGAGTCCGTGTCGTGAATCAGATCATAGCTTACCGAATCCTGTATCTTCGCGTCATGTGTACTGTCATCTTCGCGTTCCGATGCCGCTTCTTGTTTATTTGTCTGCTGCTCATTGTTACAAGCCCCCAGCGTAATAGCAATCCCCAACAGAAAGGTTAGATATAAAGTCTTCATATGAAATTATAACCTTGAAAAAAGTTAATAGTTCATTTAATTTTATATTGATCTATTGTTCAGTTGTTTACGCTTTTATTTAATACAAATGACATTTTTTTGATTATGATAGTCTACTAAATTAATGGAATAAATGTACATTTGCCCCTGAGAAATTTACATCCATTGTGAAACTATGTATCATACTATCTGTTGCCGAATGTCTTTAGGAGATAATTGAGCCAAAAATTGTCTCCGATAATTGCTTTTTAGCTCGTACAAGAATTTTTTCAAACCAAAGTCTTTGTAATGAATACAAAAAACTACCTAAGTGTAGTGGGGATCGCTGTTGCCTGTTCGATTGGGCAGCTCTATGCGCAAACCACACTTAAAGGTCGTGTAATCGACCAAAATAGCCAGCCTATAGCTGGCGCAACGGTTACGGATAACCAAACAAAAGCACAAGCGTATACGGATGGCAACGGCGGTTTTTCGCTGGGCGTCAACGCAACACAACCGTCCATAACGATCAGTTATATTGGGTTTCGCGACACGACAATAACGGATATCAAAGAAGGAACACTTGTGATTCAGTTATTACCATCCGCTGGCGAATTGTCAGAGGTGGTGGTTACGGCATTAGGCATCTCGCGCGAGAAGAAAGCCTTAGGATACGCCGTACAGGAAGTTAAGGGCGTAGAACTACAAACACGCCCGACAAATGCGCTCAGCGCCCTATCCGGTAAAGTTGCCGGATTGCAGGTGGTTAGTTCAGGAGGAAATATGGGCGGCTCGTCCCGCGTAACATTACGTGGCGTAAATTCCATTTCCGGAAATAACCAACCCTTATACATTGTCGATGGTACACCGATAGATAATCAGGATCTTAATTCCATAGCGACCATAAATGGCAGTGCCGGCAAAGATGTAGGAAATCTTATTCAGGATATCAATCCGGATGATATTGCTAATATCTCGGTGTTGAAGGGTCCTGTGTCGGCAGCATTATACGGTTCGCGCGCGGCAAATGGTGTTATCATGATCACCACAAAAAAAGCGAATGTAGGTGATCGCACCTCCATTTCGGTAAACACAGGGTTGGATTTCGAAAACATCGTACGTCTTCCAAAGCGCCAAAAGCTGTATGGCCAAGGGTATTCACCGGAGTTTCAAACGGTCAATATTAATGGCGCTGATTACAAGATCGTAGACTATGCTTCCGATGAAAGCTGGGGGCCGTTGCTCGACGGAACTAATGTCTTACAATGGTATAGCTTAAACCCGGAAGATGCTTCCAGCTATTTACAGCCTACGCCTTGGGTCTACCCAAAAAATGATGTCAAGTATTTCTTCCGTACAGGAGTTGCCAATACCAACAATATTGCCATTGCCGGCAGTGGGGATAATACGACCTATAGGTTATCGTATACGAACAAGAACGTACGCGGCACGACGCCCAATTCCAGATTGGACAGAAATAGCCTGAACTTTTCCGGAAGCACACAGTTGGGCAAGTTGAAAGTAAGTTCCGTATTAAATTACGTACAGAACAAATCGCTAGGCAAGCCTTGGGCCGGTGCGTCAAACCGAAACATCATGCTAGAAGCTTTCCAATGGGGGGCGGTGCAGGTTGATTACAAAATACTGGAAAACTACAAAAGAGCGGATGGGACGCCTTTAGCGTGGAACCGTACCGGATGGCAGAACACGCCAGCGGCTGAAGCTACTCGTTTTATCGACAACCCATATTGGTCTGCATATGAAAGCTATCTGGAAGAAAAACGTGACCGCGTGTATGGAAATATTGGACTAGAATACCAGGCAACCGACTGGCTGACTTTACAAGCAAAGGTGCATGGTGACATCTATAGTTTTGATTCGCAAGACCGGATAGCGGCTTATTCCCGTAGTACTTCCCAGTATGAAGAATCCGCTAATAAATTAAACGAGTATAACTACGAGTTTATAGCCTCGGCGAAAAAGCAATGGAATGATTTTTCTTTGCAAGGGCTTATCGGAGCCAACATCCGCGATATGCAGCGTAAGGTAGACTACGGCATCACGCAAGGTGGGCTGATTATACCCAATTACTATAATTTGAAAAATGCTTCTTCCGTATTGATTGACAACAACAAATACCACAGAAGAATTTCATCGGCTTTCGCCAGTGCTTCACTCAGTTACCGCGATATCCTCTTTCTAGATGGAACCATCCGTAACGACTGGTCTTCTACACTGCCGATCGATAGCTATTCCTATCTGTACCCTTCTGTCTCGGGTAGTTTTGTGTTTAGTCAGCTAGAGCCATTTCGCGATCTCTCCTGGCTGTCATTTGGTAAAGCCAGAGTAGGGTTGTCTTGGGTGGGTAATGATACCGAGCCGTACAGCCTGTATAAAGTGTATATGGCCGATCAGTCTTTTGCCGGATTACCGTCGTATAGCTTACCATCTGTATTAAACAATCGCGAGCTGAAGCCGGAAATAACAAAGTCTTGGGAAGCGGGTTTAAATATGCAATTTTTCAGAAACCGTTTAGGTTTTGACTTTACCTATTACAATAATTCTACACGCGATCAGATTTTGCCAGTACCGGTATCATCGGCGTTTGGCTACGAATACAAGGTCCTTAACGCCGGCCAGGTGGATAACAGTGGGATAGAGATTGTATTAAATGCTACGCCGGTTCGGAATGATAACTTTCAGTGGAATGCCAACGTCAACTGGGCACGAAACGTCAACAAGGTGGTTAGGCTCGATGATCTTGTGAACACCTTAACCCTTAGCAATACGTTGGTAAACCTCGTGGCGCGCGAAGGGGAATCCTACGGACAGTTGCTGGGCTACGATTTTGTGTATGCCAATGACGGGCAGCGCGTGGTGCAGGCTGATGGTACATATATGCGTACGTCGCAACTTGTTCCTTTGGGCTCCGTATTGCCCAAGTTTTTGTTCGGTTTCCAAAACAATTTCACGTACAAGAACTTTAACCTCGGGTTTCTGATTGACGGGCGTGTAGGGGGCAAGTTCTTCTCGCAAACGTATAAAGTGGGTATGTACGCTGGGGTGTTGGATAGAACTGCAGCGAATAATGTGCGGGAAACCGGCGTGGTGCTGGATGGTGTTAAGGCCGATGTAACATTCAATCCGGATGGTACCTACGCGGTAAGCAATCCAGTAACCAATGATACGCGTATAACCGCGCAACAATGGGCGCGGAATGAATACAATGGACCAACAACGTTTTCTATCTTTGATGCCACGTTCGCGAAACTTAGAGAAGTGACATTTGGCTACACCTTTCCACTACCCCATGCAAAAGTTATCAAAAATCTGGGCGTATCAGTATATGGACGGAACCTTTGGAATATCTATACCAAGAGTAAATACATCGACCCGGAGTTTACCTCCAGTGGCGGTAACGTACAGGGCATAGAAGGAGGAAATATTCCTACGCCAGTAACCTATGGTTTCAATGTAAACGTTAAATTCTAAGCCATTATGAAAGTAATTAAACATATATATTCGTCGGGTATCACAGGGCTATTGATCTTAGTTTTTGCAAGCTGCTCCAAGGAAACCTTTACCGAGATCAATACCGATCCGAATAGACCTGTAGCGGTTTCCACCCCATCTATTTTGGTCAGTGCAGAAAAGCAATTGATGAATACGTTGCGCAACGAAGAAATGAACTTACGAGGTGCGCAACTTTATGCCCAGTATTTTAGTCAGAATATCTACACGGATCAGTCACGATACGTGGTAACAAATAGCTACGCAGACAACTACTGGACGGGGCTTTATAAGGCCCTCAATAATCTTAATGAGATTATCCTTTTGAATACGGATGAGGCAACGCGGGCTACAGCGACTGCGGGAAATGCGGGAACAAATGCCAACCAGATTGCCATTGCACGCGTGTTAAAAGCATTTGCATTTCATTCGCTAACGGATGTTTTCGGTGATGTTCCTTATCAGTCGTATGGCAATGCCGATCCAGATTTCCAAGCGCTGCAGCAAAACCCGGATAATTTAACCCCGGCTTATGCCAGTCAAGAAAAGATATACACTGATCTGCTCGAGGAGCTGAGGCAGTCTGCCGACACGCTCCAGAAATATGCTGCCGCGACTACTTTTGGCAACGCGGACATTATTTACAAAGGACAAAATGCAAAATGGGCAAAATTTGCAAACTCGCTGCGCCTAAGACTGGCCACGCGGATAGCGAAAAAAGATCCGGCAAGAGCGCGTACACATATCGAAGATGCGTTGAGCAAGGGTGTCTTTACTTCCAATGCCGACAATGCGACGTTTAAATATACGGCGACTTCGCCCAATGAAGCTCCACTTTACCGCGCAACGGTTATTGCTAACCGTAAAGACTTCGCCGTATCGCACGTGTTGATCGAAGCATTGCAAGGAAGGCGAGGGCCTTTCACCGCGAGCGACCCCCGACTGCCGAAATTTGCCAAACCGAACGTCAAAGGGCAATACGTGGGACAGCCTTATGGCTTAACGCTTGCTGCGGGCAACATGTTTCCTACAGATTCGATCTCCCTGCCCGGCGACCTGATTAATGCTGCAGATTACGCGGAGGTGCTGCAGGAATATGCTGAAGTCGCTTTTCTCATCGCCGAATACAGAGGCTGGGATCAGGCGGCCTATGAACAAGGCGTGCGCGCCTCGCTGGAGAAGTGGGGCGTAACAAGTGGTGAAGCTGCCGCATACGTAGCCGCCTTGCCCGCAGCGAACCAGGAGCGCGTGCTTAGCCAGAAGTATTTAGCCCTATTTAATCAAGGCGTAGAAGCCTGGACAGAAATACGTAGAACGGGCTATCCCTTATTTTTAGTTAAGAAGGACGATATCATTTGGTCGGGCATTCGCTCAGGAAGCACAGTCACCTTTCGATTTACACCAGAGGTGGGCAGTGCCGCCCCAACCCGGTTCGTGTATCCCTTGAAAGAGCAAAGCACAAACCGCGCAAACTACCAAAAGGCATTGGCCAATCAAGGAGACGATGTAACCAGTACAAAGCTTTGGTGGAACAGGGAGTAGTTTATTGATCTTGTTTTATTACCCATACGCGGGGATTTTTTTGTTCGGAAATCCCCGCGTGTTTTTAACTTTTTTCGCAGATATGCTTGAGCTTGTGAAGAGCTCGTGGCCAAGCCTCATCAAAAAAGCTTGCATCCTGCTCGGGGCTGTCGACATCTACGGTAACGGTGGTTACCCCGGCCTGTTCTTCGAAGGTATAGTTTTCAAAGATTCCGGCCCAAGCTTCTACTTTCGGTCCGCTTGTGATTTCTTCATCTCCGTCCAACATACCGTAATGCCGTATTGAAATAAATTGGTCAGGGATATGCTCAGCAATTTCAGCGATCATGCCTTGGCGTTTGCCATTTTCCGATGGTCCAAGGAAGTATATTTTATCGCCTTTATTCCAACCACCACTGTAGTCAGAAGCAGGATCAAATGCTTCGGTCCACTGTCTGTAGGTATCCCGCTCGAGCATAATCCTAAAGACGTTATTTGCTGCCGCATGAATATCGATGCGATAGGTTGACTTTTTCATGCGTTACTTTTTAGGAAATTTAGGATTTGCCTTTATTTCTTCGATTTGTTTGGTGTGCCGGGCGCAGTGGGCAGCGATGAAGAGTAAGTTTTGATGACCATTCACGGTGCCCGTGGGGTACTCACTAATATGGTTTTTTAGATCCTCTTCGTTCGCTTGTTTGATGAAAGCTAATACGGGTTTTCGCGCAGCTGTGAAATCCTGTAGTGCTACTTTCACAGCGGTATATTTTCCCGTGGGCTGTAGCTCAGCTGGGGCTTTAAACTTTTGGCTGCGGTCGCCCATCATGTGTTTTAAGTTTTCATCGTTCACTTTCACTTCCGCCTTACGTTCAGGTTGTGGCGCCTTGGCAAGCTCCTTTTTTGCCATTTCGAAAAGCATCGTTTCCGATAAAATGATGTGTTCCAAACACTCCCCAATAGACCATTGCTCTGGGGAAGGTTTAAAGGCAAGCTGCGCAGCACTAAGCCCCTCCACCTGTGCTTTCAAATTTTTAGTCGTTTCTTCAAAATACTGGATCAGCGAATCGATACTCCCCGATTTCCTCGCTGCATTTTGTGCGGGCTCCGTGGTGTTTTTCCTGATCGTTCCAGCTAGCGTACAGTTGCTGCTGATGGCCAAGGCAAGCGATAAGCAAATGGCCAGATACATGTTACTCCAAGTTTTCATGTTTATAAGTTTATGGTGAAATCGTACTATCTTACAACGCAAGACTTACCTCAGTAAATACCTGCGTTGATACACACAATGTACGGATATTTTAGGCGAACTCGCTTGGCATAGGGCAAGATTTGCATCACACGTAAGGAAAGGCGGTAAGGAAAGCCTCCCGTCTTATGAGGGATTATCGTTAAAATATCATAATTTAGCTCTTATAAACCTATTATGGTGAAGAATAGCTTATGGATGTACAACGCATATTATTGGTAGAAGATGAGAAAAATGTTGCCGAGGTTATCATCCAGGGACTAGAGGAAGACGGCTATCAGGTGTTGCATGCCAGTAAGTATGAAGATGCATTGTACAAATTGCAAAACAACAAGGTAAGTCTGGTGATTTTAGACGTTTTGCTTCCCGAAATGAATGGCTTGGAAATCTGTCGGAATTTTAGATTGTTGGGCTATACCGATTTGCCCATTCTGATGGTCACGGCATTGGGAAGCCCGGAAAATGTCGTGTTAGGTTTAGACAGCGGTGCCGATGATTATTTATCGAAGCCCTTTAAACTGATCGAGCTGAAAGCACGCGTGCGCACACTGATAAGAAGGAAGCAAGAAATCACGAAACAGGTTCAGGCAGCAGAAAAGCGTCTTTTTACGTACAAATTTCTGGAAATCGATGATTACAAGAAAATTGCCTATGCGGAGGGACAGGACTTAAATTTAACATCGACGGAATATCGCCTCTTACTTTTGTTCATTCAGGCTCCGCAGAAAGTCTTTGAACGGAGTGAGCTGCTAGACAAGGTGTGGGGAATAAATTTCGATATAGGCTCGAATGTGGTTGATGTGTACGTGAACTATCTTCGAAAAAAAATTGAGAAAGTAACACCAATAAAGATCATACATACTGTTATCGGTATGGGTTATGTACTAAAAATCGAGAATTAGATGCGTAACTACAACAAGATTCTATATGGGCTTATCGCGATATTAGTGATTTACACGGTATCTTTCGTAGTTTTTATCTTTTATTCCATAACCAATTTTGCCTTTACAGATTTTTACAAGCGCTTAGAGCTGCGCCGTAATTTAGCTGCAGAAAGGATTTTTAATGGCAAAAGTAGCGGCATACAATGGTCGTTGACCTATGTAGAAGAACTGGACAAACAGAAAGAATTCATCGTTGAGTTTGACAAGGATAACCGGATTGTCCACAGTAGCGGCTTCGATAAAGATCTCTGGGGCCGGATTGATAAACATGCAACAAGCAATTTCAAAATAGGCAATACCTTTTACGCCACAAAATACTACCTCCAAAAAGACAAACACTTTATTTTAGGCGTCTCCGCCGAGAACTATTTTTACACCCATCACTTAAATTACCTACGCAACCTGTTGATCATTGCTGTACTCCTTGGGGTGTTGTTCGTCATTGTGATCTCCTTGTTTGTAAAGCGCTCATTCATCAAGCCGATCAGTGAACTCATAGGGGAGGTCGAAAAAATAGGTTCCGAAAATCTATACCTACGTTTGACCGTGGGGAGCGAGAAAGGCGTGTTGGGTAAGTTAGCCGATACATTCAATAAGATGTTAACGCGCATCGAGACATCATTCGAAACCCAGAAAAATTTTGTGAGTAATGCTTCCCATGAGTTAAATACACCGCTAACCTCGATTATCGGTATCGCGGATTTGGCATTATCCAAGGAACGCAGTGTGGACGAGTATAAGCACTCGATACAAAAAATAGCTGATGCCGCTGAAAATCTGGAAAAGAAAACAAGCGCACTGTTGCTGTTGGCCCGTACAGGCTTTGAAAATAACAACCAGACATTCAAACCCGTCCGTATCGACCAAATTGTGATGGATGCCGAAATGACCGTGAAGGCTATTAATGAACACTTCCGGATAAAAACAGATTTCAGCATGCTGCCGGATGATAGCATGAAATTAAAGGTCAATGGCTCGGCGCCGCTATTGCAATTAGCTATTTCCAATATCGTATCTAATGCCTGCAAGTATTCCGCTAACAATACGGCCTACGTTGCCTTGGGGGCATTCGATAATGGGGTATTAATATTAATTAAGGACGAAGGAATCGGAATTCCCGAAGAGGAATTAACCTATATTTATGACCCTTATTTCCGAGCATCCAATACCACAAATTTTTCGGGCTATGGTATTGGGCTGCCTCTGGCGCGAAATATCATTAAAATGCATAATGGCCAACTTTCTGTCTCTTCATCGCTCGGTAAGGGAACCACGGTCAGGATAGAGATTCCCACGATAGATCCTCGATTGCTTCGAAACATGAGGCTAGCATAGCGTCGTGCTAGTTAAGCATGCAATCCATTGTTTCCAATTCATTCCGGCGGGAAAGATGCATTTCGATCGCACTTTTAATCCCATTTTAATACAGCGAAGTTTTCTAATCCTATTCTAATAACTCGCCGCAAAGTCTAATGGAAAACTAATCTAGGTTTCATTTCATTGCTATGTCGCTACCGTAACTTTGAAAAAAAGTTACAGTATGGCAAATATAGCACGCGTTCTTGTACCAACAGATTTTAGTGTAGATTCTTTGCGAATCGTTTTGGACTATATGGAGACAACTCCAGATCAAAAGGTAGAGCTTGTACTCGCTTGTGGATACGATATTGGCGACTCGATTACCAGTTTATTGGGGATCACGAAAGAAGATCATCTGATGAAGCTGGAGAACGAGGATTTTATCAAAGGTTGTGAAATGATAAAATCTCGGTTTAAGAGTCGTATTACAGAGATGTATTCCGATCTCTTGATCTCAAGAAACGGACGTTATTTGCGTAACTATTTCAAAGGTAGCCGAGTGACACACATCGTCGTGCCGGAAGGCTATACGTTCGCGCCGAAAGATCGAGGTGTGTTTGATATTACAGAAATTTTAAAAAAGAATGCTGCTGATGTTGGGCCTATTATTATTCCAGTTGTATTGCGCGAGCAAATTTCAGAGGGAATAGACAGCATGGACAGTATATTCTTTAGAAAGGAGTGGGGTGTAAGCTATGAGTAGGGATGTATTGGTAAAGATTAACTATATTTTTATTGCACTACTGTTGATTGGGAGCAGTTTAGTCGTCATGTATCATGAAAATCCAGAACGCCTTATCCAAGGTGAATGGGTCGAAAAAGAATGGCGCTTGGAAAAAGATAATGGTTCTGAAGAACTGGCATCAAATTCGCAATTGCAAGAAGGCCTCCGGCGCGAGATCTTACGGGATTTTGAAGAGCTCCATTTGGGCGTATGGAAGTTCGAGGAAAACAGACAGCTTCAATCAGCAGACACCAATCAAAACAGCAAGATTGAGTGGTTGATCAAAGGGAGGGGGCATGTATTGGAACTTCGAAAAGATGGAAAACAAATTGAAAGCTTCCAAATCCAGCAGATAAGCAATGATAAGCTCGTGTTGCACCTCAACTTCGACTTGCAAGTAAAGGGTATCATAGAAATAGTATTAGAAAGGAAAGATCCATCAGATCAATATGCTAAGAAAATATAGTAATCATAGAACATTAAGTGATAACGTTAAACTCGGTGCGCTAACCGCGTTTTCTGCCGGTATGGTCAACGTTGCGTCGGTGACTGTTTTTTTTGCATTTACCTCGAATATAACTGGTTATTATGCCGTCTTTGCGCAGGAACTCAGCAAAGGAAACTGGTACCAAGGCGCCGTTGTATTGTTGTGGATTTTATTATTCTTTTTGGGAAGTTTCCTGTCCAACTTTGTTATCGTGCAGGGACGGGGCCGCTGGAGCCAGTATATTTCGCATGCTATACCTGTCATGCTCGAATTTTTGAGTATCCTATTCGTAGGGCTTTACCTCGACTTTTTTTACAGCAACTCCTTGCAGGAAACTGAATTTTTGGTGGCAGCTTTGTTGTTTGCCATGGGCTTGCAGAATGGATTAACAGCCAGCATCTCAAATTCAGTTGTGAAGACAACGCATCTCACCGGCTTGACAACAGATCTTGCCCTGTTGGTTTCCATGTTTAGCAAACGCCAGAACAGGCAGAACAAAGCATTAGTAGATAAGTTCCATTTACTGCTAACCATCATGATCTCCTACGTGATTGGTGGTGTTTTCGGAGGAATTGGATACTTATATTTGGCAAACGGAACATTTTACCTCACCTGTGGTATCTTATTGGTCATCGCGCTCTACGATTTCTATAAATTAAAGCGCGTGAAGCATCTATTTGATAGACGCCACAAAGAGGCTTGTCCCGCATAAAATTCCCGACGATCGGGCAGTCGGGAATTTGAAATTTTCTAAAAGCTAGCGGTAGACCTAGTCGTTTACCGTTAGCTCTCCTCTAATGTCCTTTTCAATCCAATAGGCCACGGATTCTTGATCCGGCAGCTGTCCCTGCAAATACATAAATTTCGTCACGGCAGCTTCAAAAGTCATGTCATAGCCGTTTAAAACACCGATCGCCTTGAGTCCCTGCGAAGTTTCATAGCGTCCTAGTTCAACCGAGCCAACCTTACACTGCGAAATATCAAGAATATTTTTACCACTTTTTACAGCCGCTGAAAGCATATCTAAAAACCATTCATCGGTCATGGTATTTCCCGAGCCAAAGGTCTCCATCACAATACTTCGTACATCCGCATCTAAGATGGATTGAATAAATGTGGGGCTTATACCGGGAAATAATTTTAAAACACCGACATGATTATCAAGCGTGCTGTGCATAATGAACTCCTTATCGGTATTGTCCAATAGTGCTTCGCGATTGTAATTGATATGAATGCCGGCCTCTGCGAGCACCGGATAATTGGGCGAACGAAACGCTTCAAATTTCGCCGAGTTGTATTTAAAGGAGCGATTACCGCGGAAAAGCTTATTATCAAAAAGTATACATACCTCTTGTATAATGGATTTACCATTTTCCTTTGCCGAGGCAATTTCCAAAGCCGTCATCATATTTTCGCGCGCATCTGTGCGTATTTCGCCAATGGGGAGCTGTGAACCCGAAAGGATAACGGGCTTTTGAAGGCCTTCCAACATAAAGCTTAGTATGGAAGCAGAGAACGACATCGTGTCCGATCCGTGCAGGATAACGAAACCATCGTAATGTTCGTAATTATCGCTAATGATCTGGGCCATCTGCACCCAAATAGCGGGATTCATGTTGGATGAATCGATGATCGGACTAAATGAATGAATCGTCAACTTATAATTCAGACGGGCCAAATCAGGTAAATTGCGGGCGATCAACTCAAAATCAAATGGAACAAATGTACCCGTCTCCGGATCTTTAACCATGCCGATGGTTCCACCTGTGTAAATAATAAATATGTTTTGCATCGTTAACACTTAAATTCCAAAAACTCTCTTTGAATTGGCTGTGGTGACCTGAGCGATATGCGCAACGTCTGTTTCTTTGATATCCGCCAGCTTTTCTGCAATGTAATGTAAATAGCTACTTTCGTTTTCCTTACCACGATACGGGACGGGCGCAAGATAGGGGGCATCGGTCTCCAGCACAATATGCTCAAGGTCTATATCTTTTACGACAGCATCTAAACCTGAATTTTTAAAGGTAACTACACCGCCGATCCCCAGAAGGAAACCCAGGCCTACGGCTTTTTTAGCTTGCTCGGTGTTTCCGGTAAAGCAGTGGAGCACGCCGAAAAGCTTGTCGTCCTTCAGTTCTTCCAAGAGCAAGAAAAGCTCGTCAAAGGCTTCCCGGCAATGGATGTCGATAGGAAGCCCCAAGGCTTTCGCCCAGCCTACCTGGATGCGAAAAGCTTCTCGTTGCCATTGCAGCGTGCTTTTGTCCCAGTATAGATCCAGCCCGATCTCGCCTATTGCATACACCTTGGTCTCCGAGAGGGCGCGCTCGATAGTGGCTAACTCTTCCTTAAAATTTTCTTTTACTGAACAGGGGTGCAGCCCAAGCATCGGAAAGCAATTATTTGGGTAAGCTTTTACCGTATCAAGAACGGCGGGAATGGAGGCACTGTCCACGTTCGGTAGGAACAAGCGGTCTATACCTTTCTCCAAGCAGCGCGACATGTGCTCGTCAAGTTTGAAGGCAGCCGCTTGATAGTATATATGGGTGTGTGTGTCGGTAAGTATATAGGATTCCGTAGACATATTCTAAAGGATAACGCGCTAAATTTAGGCTTTTCATAGTATAAGACCTAACGGAACATAAAAAAACGCCAGACTTTTAATGATCTGGCGTTTTCGTTATGGATTTAATAAGATTCTTATTTCTTTGTTGCGATAGAATCTGCAGTAGGAGCGTCTGTTTTCGGTCCAGGAATAACATCTACCAATTCTATCTCAAATACCAATGGTGCGTATGGAGGAATGGTGCCACCACCACGCTCACCGTATCCTAAGCTTGAAGGTACAAGTAGTGTTGCTTTACTTCCTTTATTCAACAATTGGAAACCTTCTGTCCATCCCTGAATGACTGGATCGTGACCTACACGGAAACGAAGAGGCTCATACGGGCTCATTGGGTTGAATTTATTCTCTTTTTTCGCAAGTTCAGCATTATTGGTGTCAAAGATGTTGCCGTTTACCAACCTACCTGTGTATTTCACAACAGCGGTATCGCCAACCATAACTTTGTTTCCTTTTCCCTCTTCCGATATAACATATTGCAAGCCCGTAGCTGTTTTCTTAGGCTCTAGCTTTTTGTCAGCAATATATTTAGATAATTTGCTTTCTTCAGATTTTTTCAACCCTTCGATTTCACCTTTAAAGTAGCTGTCAATTTGGGAATAAAGAGCGGAATCGGTAAGATTTCCTTTTTTGAAATGCTTTCTAACTTTAACCGTGAAGGTTACAAATTTATCAGCAAATTCGGGTTTAGGCTGGCCTGTTTTTGCAGCCATCGTGTCTAAGTTTAAACGAAAAATAGCGCTATCGCCTTCACCTAAAAGTTTAAACATGGAGTTGTAGTCACCCGCATATAAACCTGGAATTGAGTCTGGTGCAATATTGACTATTTGAGGCAAACCGATGTCGTATGTACTTTGTAATAAAGAGTCATTACGGTCGGATTTTACAATCATATCTACAGACAACAAATCGCCAGCTTTTGCTTTTTCTGCTCCTGCATCCTTCGCGATGTTATATTCAAGACCACCATCACCTTTTTTGAAGTTTTGGCATGCTGCGGTCGCCAACAGGGTGACAGCTGCCGAAAGGAATAAAATTGATTTCTTCATTTTTCTGATCTAATCACTAAATTTATTTTGTTAATATTTCTTTATATTCCGGTAAAATGGATTTGAACTTGTTTACAACCTGACTTAATTCCTCACTGGAACTCCCTCCGGATGCATTTAAGTGTCCGCCACCATTAAAATACTTTTTACAAATTTCATTGCATGGAATGTCTCCAATTGAACGCAAAGATAATTTAATTAATTCAGTTCTGTCAATAAATAACGCAGCTAATCGAATTCCCTTGACAGAGAGTGCGTAATTTACGAGCCCTTCCGTATCACCTGTTGTCACTTCGAATTTTTGAAGATCTTCCTTGCTTACCGAAAAGATCGCTGTATTATAGGCTGGAATGACTTCGAGGCAATTCAACAGACAATATCCTAAAAACTTGAGACGGTTTTCGGTCGAACTGTTGTATATCTGTTCATGTATCTCCCAGTTTCTTGCACCTGCTTCAATAAGCGAAGCGATGATATGGTGTACGGCTGACGTGGTTGAACGAAATCGAAATGACCCTGTATCGGTCATAATGCCGGCGTACAGGCAAGTCGCAATTTCTGCCGTAATCGCGTCTTTGTCTTCGTAAACCTCACTAATAAATGTATAAATAAGTTGTGCCGTTGCCGCCGCATTTGAATCCCAATAACGCAGCGAAGCAAAGTCCTCTGGATCTAAATGGTGATCAATCATCCACTTATCCCCCGGTGCATTCACGATTAGCGGTTCCAGAATGTTCGTGCGGCTCAAGGCGCTATAGTCTAAACAGAAGATGATAGCAGCTTCCGCTAACAGCCGTGCTGCCTCCTCTGCCGCATGAGGATAAATGATGACATCCTCGCGGCCAGGCATCCAATCTAAAAATGTGGGAAAATCAGAAGATAAAACGACTTCCACGCTATGCCCCTTTGATTTTAACCAATGATACAAACCTAAGGATGAGCCTAAAGCGTCACCATCTGGTTTATGATGCGTTGTGATAACGATTTTCTTAGGTTCGGCAAGTAATTGTAAATGTCTTTGTCCTTTCAGCATAAATATTCTAAGATTGCAAACCTACTATAATTTTGTTGGTTCAGGAAATTTTTTAAAAACAAGCCTGCTCGTCTGATAAAGACGCGCAGAGAAGGGAATACGTCTTCACGTAGCGCTATTTAGTTTTTAAAA
This sequence comes from Sphingobacterium paludis, assembly GCF_004364125.1. Classification (GTDB taxonomy): domain Bacteria; phylum Bacteroidota; class Bacteroidia; order Sphingobacteriales; family Sphingobacteriaceae; genus Sphingobacterium; species Sphingobacterium paludis. The sequence continues at coordinate 514,302 of NZ_SNZV01000002.1, forward strand.
GCATATAGTTTTTTATCGCGTCGCACACACAAAAGATAGGTTGCACTATTGTAATCAATTTTCCCAAAGTAGAATTGCGGCAAAGCCTCTATTGGAAATCCATCGATCACATTGCCTTTCTCGTCGAATAAATAAAGAAGTGTGTTCTCTCGCGAGGAGATTCCGATCAGATCACCAAAAGTGGTGTTTTTAAAAATTTGTGGACGATCGGTTACCGATTGGGTGAATGTATATTCGAAAATGGGATTACCATCTGGCAGTCCTGTGACGAATAGTTTCTTTTCGGCAATAGCAATTAGTCGCTTCGCGGTTTGCGTGCGTTCACCATCTAGGCTGATCAGCGCCCGATTTCCCCAAGCACCGATCTTTCGTTTGGTGGGATTCTGGTCGAAGCGAATGGTAACGAGTGTCGATGTCGTATCAAGTGCCACAATAGCGCTTGATTTATTTTCCCCGTCAACGACAGCAATCGGGCTTCGGAAGAAGCTGCCATCCAGCGTTTCTTCGCTAATCACATTTCCTTTTGCATCGAGCTTGTAGAAGTGCCCGTTGTCCGTGCCAAGATAGACGAAGTTGTCGCGGACTTTTACATCAAATAAAATTTTACCGGCTAGCGTTAGCGCCTCCCAGTCTCCTACCTTTTTTCCGTCCACTGCATGGACCAGCAGTTTCTTTCCGGCAGGGATAAGAATAAGCTGTTGCCCATCCAATTCCGCTATGGTAGGGGTGTAGGTGGGCTCGTCGGATAAGTGTAGTGAAAACCCTGGGAAACCATTGCCATGGGTATCGAATCGGTAAAGTTGGTTTCTGTCGGTCACTAAGACGATCGAGCGATCCGCCAGCTGTTGCGCATCGCCAACAACTCTACCATGAAACACGGCAGACCAAAGCTTTTTACCGCTGGGATGTATGCCGTGTACCCGGTGATCTTGCTCCTGGATAAGGATAAACTGACTGGTGTCCGAATGTTCGAACACCCAAGGTGCCGTTATCGGCCTATTGTCAAATTCGTAGGTCCAATCAGGCGTCGCTCCAAGCGCGTTTTTACTCTTATAAATGGCGTAAATGCTCGATAGAAAGTCGCCATTATTGCCGGATATCTGCGCAGACCACGAGTAGAAATCCTGATAACCAAAATCATCTTCGTTCTGGAAATTACGACTAAAGGCGGGTTTTAATAAATTATTAAGCAACGTCGCCGATGTTCGCGTGCGTTGAAAGTATGTGATATTTGCTTCGTTTCCCTGTATTTTCTCAAAATTCTTAAACCCTAGGGTATTAATCAGTAGGTTTTCACGTCGCCAGTCTTGACGTAGGTTTTGCAGTAAACTCATGCTGTTTGCAAGGGCAATTGTGTTTCCTAGACGTACGAAGTAGGGGCGCGAGAAAGACTTTAGCGGATCGCCGAATAAAGCATAGGGGATGTTAGCATAGTCAAACCGAAAGATGGAATCACCGACCTCTGAAGCGATTTTGTCGATGTTTTTGCTTAATGCGCTCGAGTCGTTCAACGTAATAAATCCGATCGAGGTTTGATTGCTCTGCTCGAGCACCGCAAATTCGTTTCCGAAAATGCCACGTATATCGTTTTCCATGGACATACCGCTGCGACGCTCCAAGTCTTGGAAGGATGCCGACAATTTCTCCCACTCACCTCGTCTCTCAAACATGGTTTTCAAATCCGCTTCGAACCGGCCGCTATTACTCACCGCAAAAGAAAGGTAAGATGCGGTATTCTCCGGAAAATAGTTGAAAAGCCGCTGGGTAGTCTTTGCTTGATGGCTAAATGTCTCTAGATAATGCGTAAGGTCTTTATCCGTCTCGCTTTCACCACTCAAAATTAACGCATCGTTTTTGAAGTTAAGATTCCAGGCCGATTGACCACCCAAACTATCAAATAGCTGTAGAAAGCTCCCTGGTTTCTTGCGTAAAAGCTGGGTCGAAATGGCGTTGATCTGCTCGTGGACAAAGTATACGCTTAGGGGCGAGTTTCGACTGTTGTTTTCTACAAAATAATCGATCGCTTTTTTGCCCAGCTTAGGCTGCTTATTATCAATGACTTTATAGATAAGGCTATCCGAATAGCTGGCGAAAAATATATTTTTATGATACACCACATGGAAGATGCTATCCTTTACCCCCTTGTCGAACTGGTAAATGCGTGCTCCTAGACTGTCCTTTTCTGAGATTTTAAATGTTTTTGCAGTTTCCTCCATAAGGGCGGCTAGGGTCTCTGGCGCGATGGTTTCTGCGGTAGGGACGGTTATTAGCGACACGATTTTTTCTTTTTCCGGATGAAAAGAAACGTACATGTCCGCGTCATTCACATAGGGCTGCAAGATGGTATTTCGCAAGAGCTTGTCTTTCCACACTTTCCATTGACTCATTTCAGCTTTTCCCACCAACGCTTCAAAGATTTCAAAATCTTTGAAGATATTGTCCGTCGTCGCATCGTTGTGAAACGTGCTGATGAGAAATGTTTCTCTGGGCAAAAAGGTGAGCGGCCTAAGCACTTCTTTCTTTTCTCCGTGTAAATCTGAAAAATAGTATATAGAAGCGCCGATAACGGCGATGAATAAAACAATAGTAAGGATAATGGTATTTCTCATTGCGCACAAAATCTATAACAGGCTCAAAAATAAAAAAATAAAAAATAATGCAGATATAAAATAGCCGAATACCTCCGTGTTGGAAAAGCCCAGCGCACAAGAAATCTAAAAATTGAAATGCAATGTGCTTTTAATTTTATACATTTATACGCGCAAAAAAAACATACATAACAGAACTTTATCTCCTTTATGAATAAACAAATTATATTAGTAGCCTCGTTTTTGGGGCTTACCGCTGTTATATTAGGAGCTTTTGGAGCACATGGTTTAGATGGAAAAATAAGTGATTATCATTTGGGTACCTGGAAAACGGCGAATCAATATCACTTTTACCATACCTTGGCGCTCCTTTTTTTATCGACGTTTTCCAGAGCAAAAAATGCATCAATCCGCGTGTCATTTTTCGCATTCGTGCTAGGGATTTTCCTGTTTTCCGGTTCATTGTATTTGATGAGCATTCGATCGTTGATCGGTATGGAAGGCCTGTCTATGTTAGGGCCAATCACCCCATTGGGCGGGCTCTGTTTTATCGTAGGCTGGATTGGCCTTTTCGTTGCCGCCTTACGAAATAGACATTAATTTTACGGTAACCGTATAGAGTAAGCCTTCATCTATTAAAAAGTGAGGGCTTCTTTTTTTACATTTGTCTTTATGTCTGATGCATCGTTATTTCATCGCGAACGGGAAACACTATTTGTAGAAGTTATTTTACCGTTGTATATCGCAAAAACGTATACCTATCGCGTTCCTGCAGAGTGGAACGAGCATATCGCGATCGGAAAGCGAGTGATCGTTCAGTTCGGCCGAAATAAGATCTACGCAGCTGTAGTCTACCGCATAACGAATGAAGCCCCGTTAAACTACGAAGCCAAGTATATTCTCAACGTTATCGATGAGCAAGCTGTAGTGGATAATAAACAGCTGGCGCTATGGGACTGGATATCCAGCTACTATATGTGCTTTCTTGGCGAGGTGTTGCAAGCCGCTCTCCCAGCGGCATTAAAAATGGCTAGTGAGACTAAAATTGTCGCCGCGGACCGTGATGGACTTGACCGCTCGTTGCTATCCGATAAAGGGTTTATGGTGATGGAAGCGTTGGATATTGCAGGCGAACTCGCAGTCAATGATATTGTGAAGCTGTTGGGGCAGAAAACGGTATTTCCATTACTGAAGACGTTGTTTGACCAAGGATTTATCCTGATTTCAGAAGAAATAAAAGACCGGTTTAAGCCAAAACTTAAGTCTTTTCTGCAATGGGGACCAACGTTTTCCGATGGTGAAGCATGGCATGCTCTATTGGATTCGTTAAACAAAGCACCAAAACAGCAAGATGCTGTACTTGCTTTTATGCAACTTCGAAAAAGTAACCCAGAAGTTACCCGAAAGGATATCATGGAAGCAACGGGGGTAAGTGCCGGTATCGTCACCTCGCTGATCGACAAAGGCGTTTTTGAACTAAAACAGAAAGTTGTTTCTCGCTTGGGCGGGGAAGACGTCGAGATAACCAAAAATTTTGAACTCAACCTACAGCAGCAAGAAGCGCTGCGTCAAATCAATGTTTTTTTCGAGGAAAAAGATGTGGTGCTGCTGCACGGTATCACAGCATCTGGTAAAACGCAACTCTATATCCGGTTGATAGAAGCCGCCATCGAAGCGGGTAAAAATGCCCTCTATTTGCTTCCTGAAATTGCGTTGACCGCGCAGATCACGGAACGCTTGAAGCTGCATTTCGGCGATAAACTCGGGGTGTATCATTCCAAGTTTAACGACAACGAACGCGCAGAAGTATGGCACAAGGTATTGAAAGGCGAATATAAAGTAGTCGTCGGTGCACGATCCGCAGTGTTTTTACCTTTTCAAAATCTGGGCTTGATCGTAGTTGATGAAGAACACGAAAGTTCCTATAAACAATATGAGCCAGCACCACGTTACCATGCGCGCGATACCGCTATCTACTTGGGGCATCTGCATGGCGCCAAAGTATTGCTAGGCTCAGCGACGCCGTCTATCGAAAGTTATTACAATGCCAAGGCGGGCAAATATGGTTTGGTTCTCCTTAACCAACGGTTTGGGGAATCGCAATTACCAAATATCCAAGTCGTAAATATTACGGAAGAGGGTCGCAAAGAGCAGATGTTTTCCTATTTCAGCGGTGTTTTGGTGCAAGGAATCGCCGATGCTTTGGAGCGGAAAGAGCAAGTTATCTTATTTCAAAACAGGAGAGGCCATACACCTTTTGTGCAATGCAGTACCTGTGGCTGGGTAGCGAAGTGTGTCAATTGCGATGTAAGTCTTACCTACCACAAGTCAAGCAATCATTTGCACTGTCATTACTGTGGTCATATGGAACCGCCCATTCAGGTTTGTCCAGCATGCGGCATGGCACATATTGAAAGCAAGGGCTTTGGTACGGAGCGGGTAGAAGAAGAATTGGAATTGTTACTCCCTCAAGCACGGATTGGTCGTCTGGATCTGGATTCTACGAAGGGAAAATTTGGTTTCGATAAAATTATCAGTTCTTTTGACGATCATGAGTTTGATATCTTGATTGGTACACAAATGGTTGCTAAAGGTCTTGATTTTGGTCGAGTGAGTCTCATTGGTATTATCAATGCGGATGCGATGATAAATTTTCCGGATTTTCGCGCTTACGAGCGGGCTTTTTCATTATTCTCTCAAGTTGCGGGCCGTGCAGGGCGCCGTGAGAGCGAAGGTAAGGTAATCGTGCAAACCTATACGCCCAATCACCGAGTAATCGAGCAAGTAATCCAGCATGACTATGAGGGCATGTTTCTAACCGAAGCCAAAGAGCGCAAAAATTATCAATACCCACCGTTCTTCAGGCTTATAAGGATAGATGTAAGGCACACCGATATGCAACACGCCCACGATGCTGCCGTTCGACTAGGAAGCTTGCTGCGTGTGAATTTGGGCGCTAGGGTGTTAGGGCCGGAGCCTCCTTTAATATCTCGCGTACGGAACCACTTCATACAGACCATTACGCTTAAAATCGAAAGGAACAACGTCAGTATAGCGAAAGTGAAGGAGTTAATACAGCAGGCCATCTTGCAATTCGAGATTGATAAGACCAATAAGGGCGTACGCTTATCGATTGACGTCGATCCGTATTAATTCTTTTTTTTCTGCTGCTCTCGCCATTGCTGTGAAAACGATTTTTGCGGTAAACTGGGCAATTCGCGGTGCTTACCCCACAATTTTTTGAAAAAATTTCGCAAGAAAAAGTTCTTGGTTTTGCCGCCGAAGAAATCAAGCAGACGTCGGCGTTCCATAAAATAGGCGAAGCCCTGCCAGAGTTTTCGCTCTGTTTGCGGAACTAGACGCTGTTCAATAGCATCCTTACGGTTTAATAGCAACATCTTATCGAGCGCGATATTCACCGGACAGACTTGATCGGGCTTGCCCGATAGGGGCGAAGCAAAGCTTAAGTGATTGAAATCTTTTTTGCCGCGGATGTAAGGCGTGATCAGGGCGCCAATAGGACCTGGATACACGCTTTGATACGTGTGGCCGCCAATGAGTTGGTAGACCGGACTTACCTGTGCGCACGCTCCGCATTGGATGCAATACAGCCCCTGTCGTTGTTCTTTTTCCGCAAGTAAATCGGTTCGCCCATTGTCTATCAAGACCACATACATTTCCTCTGGGCCATCGGTTTCATGGGCCTGTCGCGGGCCGTTTACAATAGTGTTGTATACTGCAGATGGTTGGCCGTAAGCATGCGACGACCATAGCGGCGAAAAAAGACCGAGATCTAGGAGGCTAGGAATCACGGCATCAATACCGGCAACGGCAATGTGCACTTTTGTAAAAGCAGTTATTAGCCGGGCATTTCCTTCGTTTTCCGTGATCGCAATGCTTCCCGTATCCGCCAATAAAAAGTTTGCTCCGGTAATGCCAACTTCTGTATGCATGTACTTGGGCCGCATGATTTCACGTACGGCGTTGGCCAACTGTTCGGCTGTGGCATCAGCAGGCGTTCCATATTTCTCGTGAAACAATTTGGCGATCAACTCAAACTCCAAGTGCAGTGTACGGTTCACCATGTGATAGGGCTTTTCCTGAAGCAAATCCAGTACAAATGCGCCGAAATCTGTCTCGGCAACATCAACCTTGTTTTTTTGGAGATAGTTGAGCAGGTCAATTTCGTCGCACAGTAGCGATGTGGCCTTTAACACCGATCGCGCGTCCTGTTGTTCGATGATGCGTAGAATCTCCTGACGAGCTTCCTCTGCATCATTAGCCCAAATAACTTTCCCGCCACGGCGTGTAAAATTTGCTTCGAAATCCAGTAAATACCGATCTAGGTTTTCCAGCGTCTTCCACTTCAATAGATGCGTTTTCTTCTTCGAATTTTGCAGATCGACAAACTTGTTGGTGCCTTCCTCCAGTCGGGCAAGATATTTTTCCGTATTTACCCGCATGAGCTCACGATGACCCTTGTCAAAAGATTTAACTGCACTGTCTTGTCTAAATTGCTCTGCAAATTCTTGCGCCATAGGATAAAAACTAGTATTGAGACAATCAGCACGGCAGGAAGATACAACGATTTAGGGTACCGTCCTCTGCTGTTGTGGATAAAAAAGACGTCAACTTCTATGTTGGTTCGCTTATGCTTTTAGCGCAAACAAAGTGCCAATAATGAACTTTAACCGCTCCCGGTATGTCCTGCATTCGCGCAGTATGCGCTGCTGCAGGACCATGTTTTTGTGTAACGGTCAAGTCCTACGCAAAAGCGCTACGTACGACTTGACCGCACAGTTGGGTTCTATTTGACCACTTGGTCGACGCGGGTTGACCAATGGCTAAGGTGCTTGCACAGCGATGCTCAGTTCGTCTAACTGGCTTGTTGCAATTGCAGAAGGAGCATCGATCATGACATCACGACCCGAGTTGTTTTTCGGGAACGCGATATAGTCACGGATAGTCTCTTGCCCGCCCAAGATAGCCGTTAGCCGGTCTAAACCAAAGGCTAAGCCACCGTGTGGTGGCGCGCCATATTGAAAGGCATTCATCAAAAATCCAAATTGTTCCTGCGCTTCTTCTGCAGTGAAACCCAGATGCCTGAACATCAGTGCTTGCGTTTCTTTATCATGGATACGGATAGAGCCTCCGCCAATTTCGTTGCCATTTAGAACCAAGTCGTAGGCGTTAGCGCGCACCTTGCCAGGTTCACTGTCTAGTAGGTGCATATCTTCTTGTTTTGGCGAAGTAAACGGGTGGTGCATCGCATGGAAACGCGCTGTGTCCTCATCCCATTCCAACAAGGGGAAGTCAATAACCCATAGCGGCGCAAATTCATGGGGTTTACGTAACCCCAAACGGTTACCGAGCTCCATGCGCAATGCGCTGAGCTGTGTACGCGTTTTATACGCCGGCCCCGAAAGAATCAGAATAAGATCGCCCGCTCGCGCACCTGTCGCTTTGGCCCAATTGGCCAGATCTTCCTGATCGTAGAACTTATCAACGGAAGATTTGAATGTGCCATCGGCCTCACATTTACAATACACCATACCGCTGGCGCCTACTTGAGGACGTTTTACCCATTCAATCAATTCATCGATTTGTTTTCGCGTATATCCTGCGGCCTGCGGAACCGCAATACCTACTACCAGTTCGGCGTTATTGAAAACGGAAAATTCTTTCTGTTGGGCTACAGCATTCAGCTCGCCAAACTCCATTCCGAACCGTATGTCCGGTTTGTCATTCCCATACCGACGCATAGCCTCGTCAAAAGTCATTCTCGGGAATTTCTCCACGTCGAGTTGATGAATGCTTTTCAACAAGTGCCGTGTCAAGCCTTCAAAAACATCTAAAATATCTTCCTGCTCGATAAACGACATCTCGCAGTCAATTTGCGTAAATTCCGGTTGGCGATCGGCACGTAGATCCTCATCGCGGAAACATTTCACAATCTGAAAATAACGATCCATGCCAGCCACCATCAGTAATTGCTTAAATGTTTGTGGCGATTGTGGTAAGGCATAAAACTGCCCGGGATTCATGCGAGAAGGCACAATGAAATCCCGTGCGCCCTCCGGCGTAGATTTAATAAGATAGGGTGTCTCTACTTCGCAAAAGTCCAAGTTGGATAGGTAGTTACGCACCTCTTGCGTTACTTTATGGCGAAACAGTAGGCTGTTTTTTACCGGATTGCGACGTATATCAAGGTAGCGGTATTTCATGCGGATGTCTTCCCCGCCATCAGTATCATCTTCGATAGTGAATGGCGGAACCTCTGAACTGTTTAGTACGGTAAGCTCTTTGACTAATACTTCAATGTCGCCAGTGGGCATGTTATTATTTTTCGATTCCCGTTCGATAACGGTACCCCTTACCTGAATAACAAACTCACGGCCCAACGATTTTGCTTGTTGGATAACCGCTGCATCGGTCCGCGACTCATCAAAAATTAATTGCGTGATGCCGTACCGATCGCGCAAATCTACCCATACCATAAAACCCTTGTCGCGGGATTTCTGAACCCAACCTGCTAGTGTGACATCTTGATTTGTGTCGGTTATGCGCAACTCGCCGCAGCTGTGACTTCTATACATTCCTTTTACTAATTAAAAATTAAATGAAAGTTGAAGGTGAGGACACCTTTCTTAAAGAAGGTGTGTCGCTCCATCAAATTGTAAGCAAAAATATCGGATTTTAAGGACAATAACGAACATTTATCTGCCTAATGAAATTAGGAGTCTTTCGTGATGGGTGTGCGCGATAGCGTATATAATTGCACAAAGACCGCCACTTTCTCCCACCGAAGCCACGAGAACTGTTTCTACTGCCACTTTTTCCCACCAACGATTAATTCATACGGAATTTTGCTTGACGAAGGGTATTCCGGTGTGCTGAATTGCATTCGCAGGGTAATCGTCATCCAGTCTCCTATTGAAAAATATTTGCTAAGTAAATTGAAGCTTAAAAAGCTGATAATGTTGTTTTTAGTCTTTTTATTTATTGATTTTCGATATGCGTAATGAATCGGTTTTCGATGTGGAAAACTTTTTTGTGTGGTATTGTGGGGGAAAGTGGGAGAAAGTGTATACTTTTACATTTAAAATTTGATTAGGGTCATAGACAATGAACTATTTAATTGGAGAATACGAATGCAAGCTGGACACCAAAGGAAGAATGGTGGTACCTGCCGCGCTCAAAAGGCAACTGCCTGATGTAGAGCGGGAGGGTCTTGTTGTGAATCGTGGCTTCGAGAAAAATTTGGTGATCTATACCCGTACCGAATGGAATAGAATATTAAAGCAACTGTCTCGTCTTAATCAGTTCCAGACGAAAAACCGGGAGTTCGTGCGCAAGTTTATGAGCGGTGCAACAGAATTAACGTTGGATTCCGCGGGTAGGGTTTTGTTTCCGAAAAGTTTATTGGAATATGCAGAGGTCGGGGCTGATTTGGTGTTGGCCTGTAACTTGGAAAAGATAGAGGTGTGGTCTAAGGCGAAATACGATGAGCAAATGGGCGCATTGTCTGAGGAAGATTTTTCGGGTTTGGCTGAACAGGTAATGGGTGGTTTTGATTTGGAAGGAGGTTTGGATGACTAACCCTTCGGCTTACCACGTGCCTGTGATGTTGCAAGAGTGTATAGAGGCCTTGGCTATTCAGCCTGATGGTGTATATGTTGATGTAACATTTGGAGGCGGTGGCCACTCGCGCGAGATACTAAAACACCTGGGGCCTAACGGACGCTTAATAGCGTTTGATCAGGATCCAGATGCGGTAAAGAATGCTATAGACGATCCGCGTTTCACATTGGTACACCAGAACTTCAAATTTATAAAAAACAACTTAAGGTTGTTGGGTGTAAAAGAGGTTGATGGGATCTTAGGTGACTTGGGCGTTTCTTCGCATCAGTTTGATTCTGCAGATCGTGGATTTTCTATCCGTTTTGATGCCGATCTAGATATGAGGATGGATCAAGTTGCAGATCTGGATGCAAAGCGCGTGCTGAATACCTACGCTGAGGAAGATTTGCATCGCCTATTTGGCATGTATGGCGAAATCCAAAATGCGCGTTCGTTGGCGAAGACCGTTGTAACCGCGCGCTTAACCGCTGAAATTGCTACGGTAAGTGGCTTGAAGGATGTGATAAAGCGCTTGGTACCCAAAGGCAAAGAGCATAAGTATCATGCGCAGGTTTTTCAGGCGTTGCGTATAGAGGTGAATCAGGAGCTGGAAGCGCTGCAGTCTTTTTTGGAGCAGACCGTTTCTGTTCTAAAACCGTCGGGACGTTTGGTCATTATGTCCTATCATTCTTTGGAAGACCGGTTGGTGAAAAACTTTATGCAGAAGGGGAAGTTTCGTGGCGAGGTAGAGAAAGATTTTTTTGGAAATGAAATAAAGCCATTCAAGGTGATTAGCCGGAAAGCAATTACGGCAAGTGCGGATGAGCTGGCCATAAACAATAGGTCGCGCAGCGCGAAGTTGCGCGTCGCAGAACGCAACCTTAATTCAGCGTAATATGTCGAAAAATACGATTAAAGACAATGAATTAAGTGAGGAGGTTCAGGAAAAAATGAACGAATCCGTTGAGAAAAAGGTCGAAGAAACGCAAAACTTTCTTCGCTCAATTTTTTCAACGAACAGGCTATCCAGTTATCTGGTTGCTAAAAACTTACCATTTGCGGCCTTTGTAGCCTTATTGGGTTTGGTATACATATCCAATCGGCATTTAGCCGAACGAACGGTGAGATCTATTGACCGATTAGGACGTGACGTGAAAGAGCTGAGCTGGGATTATAAGTCCTTATCTGCGGAATTAATGAAGTTAACAACGCAGACCGAAATTGCAAAACGTGCAGACACCCTAGGATTAAGGGAGCGCACGGAGCCGCCTATAAAGTTAGAGGTGGTTAAAGAGAAGTAATAACACGTTAACACGTAGTCATATGAATATTAGGAAATCGATACTTATTCGGGTATACCTGGCGTTCGGGCTGATGGTGTTTGGCGCGTTGTTGGTGTTTGGTAAGCTGTTGCACTTACAGTATGTAGATGGTGGAGATTGGCGAGCAATGGCGGATAGCCTGACCATCAGGGAGCGATCAATCGAAGCGGCACGTGGGAATATTTATTCTAATGACGGCAATTTATTGGCGACCTCCGTTCCGGAATATGAATTGCGTTTTGATGCAATGTCTATCCCGGTAGAAGCTAATGATGTCTTTAATTCAAAAGTTGATTCTTTGGCTGCCCGTTTGGCTACTCATTTCGCAGATAAATCGGCCCGCCAATATTTGGCTATGCTGAAGAATGCACGGGCAAAGAAAGCACGTTACGTGCTGATAAAGCGGAATGTCTCCCATCAAGATTTAAAGCTTGTTAAGACGTTTCCGTTGTTTCATTCTTTCAAAGAAGGAAAGAAAAGATATTCGACCAGTTTGGTCACGGTGAGAGAGAATAAGCGGATTTTACCTTTCACCAACCTTGCGGCGCGAACTATAGGGTACAAAAATACCAAAGGCGATACAGTTTTGGTTGGCCTAGAAGGTGCCTACGGGCGCTATATCGACGGGAAAAGTGGTTCGCAGCTTATGCAGCGTATCGCAGGTGGTGTATGGGTGCCGGTAAATCGGGAAGTGGAAGTAGCGCCAGTGGATGGCTCGGATATCATATCTACATTGGATGTCAATATGCAAGATATGGCGCAACGTGCACTGGAAAAACAGCTTATAGCGAGCGATGCCGATAACGGCTGCGTCATATTGATGGAGGTACAAACTGGTGAGGTTCGTGCCATCGCCAATTTTACGCGTGATAGCGAGGGTGTTTTTCGGGAAAAGTATAATTACGCCATTGCGCAAGGGGCGGATCCTGGATCCACATTCAAATTGGCTAGTTACCTCGCTTTGTTGGACGATGGTTTAGTAGATACGTCTACGCGGGTCGACATCGGTAATGGTACATACAAAGTTCCATCGCATACGATAAAAGATTCCCATGCGCCGAAAAAATCGGTGCTAACCGTAAAGGAAGCATTCGAAGAGTCTTCGAACGTGGGTGTTGCCAAGCTGGTGAATATCCACTACGGAGAGCATCCAGGACGATACACGGCTAAGTTGCATCATTTCGGTCTGGGTCAAGCACTCGGGTTACAAATTCCTGGAGAGGTAAAGCCTTGGGTGAAAACACCGGATAGCCGGACATGGAGCAAATTATCGCTTGTGCAGATGGCTTACGGCTATGAGCTTCGGTTGACGCCGCTTCAGATGCTTTCCCTTTACAATGCGGTAGCCAATGATGGCAAAATGGTGGCTCCCTTATTTGTTAAAGAGATTCGCCACCTCGGAAATACAGTCGAGCGTTTCGAGGCACGCGTCATCAGCGAGCAGATTGCCTCAAAAGCGGCTATCGGCAAAATGCAGGGCATGCTTGAGGGCGTAATGACAGAAGGAACTGGTAAAAAATTAAGTTCGCCCCTTTACACGTCTGCCGGTAAGACAGGTACGGCACAAATGAATGATGGCGCGCGCGGGTATGGCGCAAGGCGATACCAATCATCCTTTGCGGGGTATTTCCCGGCAGAGAATCCGAAGTATTCGATGATTGTCGTGATCCGCAATCCACGGAAAGGCTACTACGGTGGTGCCATTGCGGGTCCTGTATTTAAAGAATTAGCAGACATGGTATATGCGAATGACTTGACCTTGCATGGTACGTTTGCCTCACGACGTGTGAATACGTCTGGCAGCAAAACGCCGCTAACTTTGGGGGGGTCCAAGGAAGCGTCTAACGCCGTTTACCAAGCCTTAGGTTTTCATCCGTCAAGCTGGACAGCGCTTGCTCAGCCTACCGATACCTCGGCTAAAGGTGTGCCGTTTGTTGAGGTGCAAGTGAAAGAGGGGGTTGTGCCTAATGTATTGGGAATGGGACTGTCGGATGCGGTCTTTACCATGGAAAATGCAGGTTTTAAAACGAAGATATCTGGCCGCGGCAAAGTGGTAACACAATCTTTGACCGCCGGATCGAAATTAAAGGTAGGTACGCCAATTATGTTGGCACTGAATTGATAACTATGAAGCTGAAAGAATTGTTACATGCTATCCCTGTGAAGCAGCTCGAAGGGCCGCTCGATGTCGATGTGCATTCGATATGTTTCGATTCGCGCAAAGTCGGAAAGGGCACGTTGTTCGTGGCTGTTCGGGGTGTGCAAACCGATGGGCATTTGTTTGTAGCAACAGCTGTGGAGCACGGTGCTTCCGTTATTGTTTTGGAAGAGCTGCCTAATGAGTTGGACAGTGCAGTGACATACATTCTCGTGGATGATACCTCCTATGTACTGGGCTTGTTGGCCACTAACTTCTATGGCGATCCGTCCAAAGAGCTGAAATTAGTGGGTGTAACAGGTACCAATGGTAAGACGACCGTTGCCACCTTGCTTTTTAATCTCTTTGAAAAATTAGGTTACCACGTAGGCTTAATTTCTACGGTAGAAAATAAAATAGGCGATCGTATTATTCCGTCAACACACACCACGCCAGACCCTATCGCATTAAACGAACTTTTACGCGACATGGTGAACGATGGTTGTGATTATTGTTTTATGGAAGTTAGCTCGCACGCCGTTGTTCAACAGCGTATTGCAGGTCTTCGTTTTGCGGGGGGCATTTTTAGCAATATCAGTCATGATCATCTTGATTTCCATGGTACGTTCGATAACTACATCAAAGCAAAAAAGAAATTCTTTGATGATTTGGATCGCTACGCGTTTGCATTGACTAATGCCGACGACAGAAATGGTGCCGTAATGTTGCAAAACACCTTTGCGCATAAGAAGACATATGGTTTGAAAAGTATGTGCGATTTTAAAGCAAGAGTGGTAGAAAGCCATTTCGACGGCATGTTGTTGACCATTGACGGGCATGACGTGTGGGTCAAATTGGTAGGCGGCTTCAATGCGTACAACCTTCTCGCTGTTTACGGTGCGGCAATTTTGCTCGAGCAGGAAACGGTAAAAGTGTTAACCGCGATGAGTGAAATACAAGGTGCCGAAGGACGTTTTGAAGTGGTGCGATCACGGAATGATATTACAGGTATTGTGGACTATGCGCATACACCCGATGCCGTAGAGAACGTTTTGACGACCATTCGCGAATTGCGTTCTGGTAATCAGCAAATTATTACCGTGTTAGGCTGTGGCGGCGATCGGGATAAGACCAAGCGACCAGAAATGGCGGCCGTGGCCGTGCGTATGAGCGACCGCGTAATCATCACTTCCGATAATCCGCGTACAGAAGATCCTTTGCAGATCATTCGCGATATGGAAGCAGGCGTGGATGCAAAAGACAAAAAAAATGTGTTTACCATCGCCGAACGTCAAGAAGCTATTCGCGCGGCATGCCACTTAGCTCAGGCTGGAGATATCGTGCTTGTGGCCGGAAAAGGACATGAAAAATATCAAGAAATAAAGGGTGTGCGTCACCATTTTGATGATAAAGAAGTTTTGGAACAAACGTTTAACGAACAATAATAGAGAGCAATGTTATATTATTTATTTACCTGGCTACAAGAGCATGTGCACATTCCCGGAGCGGGTTTGTTCCAATATATCTCGTTCCGAACGGCCATGGCTGTTATTGTTTCGTTAATAATCACTACCGTATATGGTGGGCGTCTGATACGCGCGTTGCACAATCGGCAGGTAGGAGAAACTGTTCGCGATTTAGGGCTGGAAGGGGAAAAACAAAAAGCAGGAACACCAACTATGGGTGGGCTGATTATAATCGCCGGCATCCTTGTTCCCACGTTGCTTTTCGCGAAGCTGGATAATATTTATATCCTCATCATGATTGTTACCACGATTTGGATGGGATCGATCGGCTTTCTGGATGATTATATCAAAGTATTTAAGAAAAATAAAGAAGGGCTAGCCGGCCGCTTTAAGGTAATCGGTCAAGTTGGCTTGGGTACGCTCATCGCTATCGTCATGTATTTCCATCCGGATATTGTTTCGCGCCAGGAAGTAAAGAATCCTACATCCACGCGCGCAGTGCAAATCATGACCGATACGCAAACAGGAGAACGTTACTATGCGGAAAATGTGAAGTCAACCAAGACGAACATACCCTTCTATAAAAATAATGAGTTCGACTATGCGCGAGTACTCAGTACGTTTGGCCTAAATGGCAATCTGGTTACCTTTATCGTGTTTTTGGTAGTCGTGGTCTTTATCGTAACCGCGGTGTCCAACGGCGCCAACATAACCGATGGTATTGACGGTTTGGCGACGGGCACATCAGCCATCATCGGCATTACCTTGGCGATTCTAGCCTACGTGTCCGGTAACGTAATCTTTTCGGACTACCTCAATATTATGTACATCCCCAATTCGGGTGAGCTTGTGATTTTTGCGGGTGCATTTGTTGGGGCGTGTACAGGCTTTCTGTGGTACAATGCTTTTCCCGCGCAGGTATTTATGGGCGATACGGGAAGTTTGGCTATCGGCGGTATTATCGCTGCCTTTGCTATCCTTATCCGTAAAGAACTTTTGATCCCGGTATTGTGTGGTGTTTTCTTATTGGAGAATGTGTCGGTGATCATGCAGGTTTCCTATTTCAAATACACCAAGAAGAAGTATGGCGAGGGCAGGCGTATCTTTCTGATGTCGCCATTACACCATCATTATCAGAAAAAAGGATATCACGAATCTAAAATCGTCATGCGCTTTTTCATCGTATCGATCATTTTGGCAATTATCACGATAGTAACATTAAAAACGAGGTAGCATGGCGAATATCGAAGCGACATATTACCCTCAATCTGGTTTTCTTGCCGTGCTAGGTGCAGGCGAGAGTGGCGTTGGAGCGGCTATCTTAGCAAAAGATAAAGGCTTCGATGTTTTTGTCTCAGACAGAGGCCCTATTGCGGAGCCGTACAAAGCAACTTTGCTGGCCGAAGGTATTGCCTTTGAGGAATCTCAGCACAGCGAAGCACGTATTTTACAGGCTGATCTGGTTGTGAAAAGCCCAGGCATACCGGAAAAGGCGCCGCTGGTGCAAGCTTTGAAAGCATCGGATATCCCGGTTATCTCCGAGATCGAGTTTGCCGCTCAATACACGGATGCCAAATTGTATTGTATTACGGGCTCCAATGGAAAATCAACGACGACGATGCTCACCTACTACATGTTGCAAAAAGCGGGTGTAAACGTGGGCTTGGCTGGCAACATCGGAAAGAGCTTTGCTTGGCAGGTGGCACGTTCGGTTTTCGATTGCTACGTATTGGAGATATCGAGTTTTATGCTGGACGATATGTATCGGTTCAGGGCAGATGTAGCTGTGATCTTGAATATCACCGCGGACCATTTGGATCGTTACGACTATCAGCTGGAAAATTATGTGGCATCGAAATTCCGGATTTTACAAAATCAGCGCGAAGAAGATTATTTCATCTATTGTATGGACGATGAAGAAACGATGAAGGCGCTACCAATACATGAAACAAAAGCGATGCATTTGCCCTTTAGCCAGCAGCAGCTGCTTACACAAGGCGCTTTTTTAGACGAACATAAAAATATTGTAATCAACATACCTAACAAAGAAACTTTCGAGATGAATATTGAAGAGCTATCATTACAAGGGAAACATAATGTCTACAATAACATGGCGTCCGGCTTGATCGGCAAGGCTATGGAATTGCGTAATCAGACGATGAAGGAAAGCATGAGTTCGTATGTTAATATTGAGCATCGATTGGAACACGTGGCCTGCATAGGTGGCGTGAATTATATCAATGATTCGAAAGCAACGAATGTGAATTCAGTGTGGTATGCGTTGGAAAGTTTTTCGCCCGATATCATTTTGATAATGGGTGGTGTCGATAAGGGAAATGATTACGAAATGCTGCGCGATTTAGTAAAAGCAAAAGTAAAAGCTATTGTCTGCATCGGTAAAGATACGGCACGCATACATGAAGCTTTTGAAGATGATGCGGATGTCATCGTCAACAGCTCTTCGATGCAAGAAGCGGTAGAAATGGCTTCCCACCTGTCAAAAAAAGGTGATACGGTACTTCTATCGCCAGCATGTGCCAGTTTCGATTGGTTCAAAAACTACGAAGAGCGTGGTGATAAGTTTAAAGAAGCGGTGATGGCTTTGTAATCTTAAAATTAGGGCAGATGATTGATCAAATTTTTAGTAAGCTAAAAGGCGACAAGTGGATATGGATCATTGTGATCGTATTGTCCGGTTGGTCGTTGCTGGCGGTATACAGCTCCGTTGGCACGCTCGCTTATAAAGAGGGAAAAGGTACTGAGCTTTATCTCTTCAAACATTTTTCAATCATCGCGATAGGATTGGTTTTGATGTATTTATCCCACAAACTGGATTACCGCTATTACGCCGGTATATCCAAGTTATTGATGATTATTACCATCCCCTTGCTGCTGTTTACGTTGATCGGTGGGAACAAGGTAAACGACGCGAGCCGCTGGGTTACCATTCCTGTAATCAACCAAACGTTTCAAACATCGGATTTGGCCAAGCTGGCCTTGATCACCTTTTTAGCGCGTATGTTGTCGCGTAAACAGGAAGACATCAAGGATGTAAAAAAATCATTTGCGCCAATTATGGGCGCCGTATGTGCGGTTTTTGTACTCATAGCCTGGGCTAACTTATCCACGGCACTGATGCTATTCGGTACCTGTGTATTGTTGCTTTTAATCGGTCGGATCAGCTTTAAGCAAATAGCTATTGTTTGTGTGGGCGGCGGTTTTTTGTTAGCACTCGTAATTTTAATTGGTCCGCGGCGGGCCACATACTTGAGTAGGATAGAGGGGTTTTTCCGCACCGAAGAAGTGGCCACGGGCGATGTGCCCTTTCAGGAAGATAAAAACTATCAGGCGAACCTTGCGAAGATGACGATCGCTTCAGGCGAATTTTTTGGTAAAGGCGCGGGAAACAGTATGGGCAGAAACCTGTTGCCCCATCCGTATTCCGACTTTATTTTCGCCATCATCATCGAAGAGTATGGTACCCTTGGCGGCGCTGTGTTGTTGATGCTTTATATGGCGTTGATGTATCGATGCATCCGAATCGTGACTTTGAGTCCGCGAGCGTTTGGCGCTTTTTTGGCCGCCGGTTTGGGCTTCAGCTTAACCATTCAGGCGTTGGCTAATATGGCCGTGGCGGTAGGGTTAGGCCCTGTGACAGGCGTGCCGCTACCCCTTGTCAGTATGGGTGGTACGTCAATTTTGTTCACAAGCGTTGCACTCGGAATCATTTTGAGCGTAAGCCGTAACATTGAGGAATTAAAAGGTAAAGAAGAATTAAATGAAATTTCGAAGCCAAGAAAAGTGGTGGTAGGAACGATATAAGGAAACATGGCGCACAAAGTAATCATAAGCGGTGGAGGCACGGGAGGACATATCTTTCCGGCGATTGCGATTGCGAACGCTTTGTTGCGTTTACAGCCGGATGTAGAGATCTTGTTTGTAGGCGCGAACGGACGAATGGAAATGGAGCGCGTGCCAGCAGCGGGTTATGAAATTGTCGGGCTAGACATCCAAGGCATCAACAGGAAGTCTATTGTAAAAAACTTGGGTCTCCCTTTCAAAATGCTAAACAGCTTACTGAAGGCGCGGCGAGTGATTCGGACGTTTAAAGCGGATGTTGCTGTTGGGGTGGGCGGCTATGCGTCAGGACCCCTTTTGATGATGGCAAACGCATTGGGTGTGCCCACATTGATACAGGAACAAAATTCCTATGCCGGGATAACGAACAAACGTTTGGGCAGAAAGGCCCGTGTAATTTGTGTGGCTTATGAGGGGATGGAAAAATTCTTTCCGGCCGAAAAGCTTTTGTTGACCGGTAACCCTATTCGCCGCTCATCGGTAGAAATCGAAGGTAGAACACGCGAAGGGCTAGCCTCATTTGGTTTACGGGAGGGCAAAAAAACAATACTGGTGACAGGGGGCAGCCTAGGAGCGAAAACATTAAACGATTGCATGCTGGCGGGGCTTGATCGATTCGCGGAACAAGATGTGCAGGTGATATGGCAATGCGGAAGTCACTACCACGAAGCGTTGCAAAACACCGTGCAGGATCGGCTTCCGGCCAATGTCGTGTTGTTGCCCTTTTTGCAACGTATGGATTACGCCTATGCGGCAGCAGATGTCATCGTCTCGCGCGCGGGCGCCGGCACCATATCGGAACTTTGTGCGGTAGGCAAACCCGTCATATTAGTTCCTTCGCCCAATGTGGCGGAAGACCATCAGACAAAAAATGCCAAAGCCCTGCTGGATAAGCATGCAGCGGTATTCGTGTCTGATTTGAGTGCGCGAAGCACCCTCGTGGATAACATGCTTGCTCTCGTGGCAGATGAAGGAAAATGTTTTGAATTGCAAACGGAAATCAGCAAGCTGGCAATGGTCGATGCCGATGAGGTCATTGCGAAAGAAGTTTTAAAACTAATAAGATAGATGATGAATCTCAACCATATAAAACGTGTGTACCTCTTGGGGATCGGTGGCATCGGAATGAGCGGCTTAGCTCGTTATTTCAGCCATTTGGGTTGTGAGGTGATGGGCTATGATAAAACAGAAACCGATCTTACAAAAGCATTGGTTGAGGAAGGTATCGCCGTGGTCTATCAAGACGATATGTCATTGGTTCCAGATGCTTTCAAAACGCCATCTGAGGAGACATTGCTGATTTTTACACCGGCAGTGCCGAAAGATTTAGTTTTGAAAAACTTTTTTCAGAATCAGGGATTTACATTGTATAAGCGATCGGAAGTATTAGGCATCATTAGTGCGAGTAGATTTACGATTGCTGTTGCCGGCACGCATGGCAAAACGACAACCTCGACAATGATCGCCCATATATTGAAGGATTCAGGCTACGATTGTTCCGCTTTTCTTGGTGGAATAAGTTCGAACTATAACACGAATGTACTCTATGGAGACAACAATGTCGTCGTTGTGGAGGCCGATGAGTATGACCGGTCCTTTCTGACTTTGCATCCGAATATTGCAGTTGTTACGTCGGCAGATCCAGACCATCTTGATATATATGGCGACGAGAGCCATCTTATTGAGTCGTTTGAGCTGTTTCTGTCCCGCTTGGTAGAAAATGGCGTTTCGATAGTTAAGAAAGGCTTGCCATTTTCCGGAACATTCGCTTACGCTATAGAGCAGAATAGCGATGCCTACGCGAAGAACATTCGCGTTTCAGACGGAGCGTTTTATTTTGACTATGTGGGCTTGGATGGAACCTTGTTTTCCGATCTTCATCTGGGGATCGCAGGCATTCATAATGTGGAAAATGCAGTGGCAGCCGTAACGGTAGCGTTGCAATTGGAAATTAGCGAAGATGCCATACGGACAGCCTTGGCCACGTTTCGAGGTGCAAAGCGTCGTTTCGAATATATTGTTAAGAGCGAGAAAGCCATTTATGTCGATGACTATGCACATCATCCGGAGGAGTTGCGCGCATTTATAGCGTCTATGCGTAAGCTTTATCCAGGTAAAAAGTTAACCATCGTGTTTCAGCCACATTTGTTCAGCCGGACGCGCGACTTTGTAGAAGGTTTTGCGGAGGTGCTGGCTATGGCCGATGAGCTGTTGCTATTGGATATTTATCCAGCTCGGGAGGTGCCTATTGAAGGCGTCACATCAGCTTGGTTATTAGATAAAATTAAATTAGACAACAAACGCTTGGTTACGCCCGAATCTGTACTGGATATTGTGAAAACGGAGGAGCCTACGCTGATCGCAACAGTTGGCGCAGGAGATATCGATCGCTTGGTAAAACCATTAAAACAGCTGTTGGAACATGCTTAAGAAACTTCGTGACATATCGTGGAGATTAGTGGGCTATAGTTTTCTAGCCCTATTGGCACTCGCTGGCGTAGGTATGTTAATGGGCTTGGTTAAGAAAAAAGATCATGCACAGGTATGCACCTCCATGCGTGTTATGGTGGGCGGAAAAGAGGCCTTTATCGATCAGCACGATATTTCAGATTTGGTAAAAGCAAAGTTCGGCCGCGTGGTAGGCAAGACACTGAGCCAAATTCCCGTCGAACAAATGGAAAAGGCGTTGATGGAATTACCCTATGTGTCTGCCGCAGAGATCTATGTCGATATGGATGGCGTGTTGCAGATCGCCGTGCAACAGCGCGAGGTACTTTTGCGGATCGTGAACAAAGTAGGTCGTGAGTACTACATTGATACAAAAGGGGCAAAGGTGCCTGTTACGCTGCGCTATGTGCCACATGTTCTTGTTGCCAATGGCAATATCCGAGAGGGTTATCAAAACGCGCTGGATACGGTCGAAACCAAACTGGTTAAAGATTTGGTGGCTATCGTGGAACATGTGAAGAGCGACCCCCTATGGAGTAATCAGATCGTGCAGCTTTATGTGAATGATTACGGCGATATAGAGATTGTACCGCGGGTAGGTACGCAGCAATTGGTGCTCGGCAATGCATCAAAGCTGGAAGAGAAATTAGATAGATTGGTTGTATTTTATAAGAACATTTTACCAAGGGTGGGAGCGGACGCGTATGAGAAGGTGAATGTGAAGTATGATGACCAAATTATTTGTGAGCGAAAAAGCGGTTGGATGCTGGATAGCTTACAGTTAAAAATGAAAATGAATTGAGGAACACAGTAAACATAATATACACAGCAAGAAATACACAGCATATGAAACCAAGATTAGCAGAAAACGAAAAGGAGAATCCGATCATCGTTGGATTGGATATCGGCACAACAAAGATTTGTGTGACAGTCGGTCGTCGTAGCGGAACGAACAAGATTGAACTTTTGGGCGTGGGGAAAGCCGAATCTTCAGGTGTCAATCGCGGGGTGGTTGCCAACATCCAGAAAACCGTGAGTAGTATCCGTGAGGCCGTGACGATCGCCGAGTCTCAATCAAACGTGGACATCAAAGTGGTCAACGTCGGGATTGCGGGACAGCACATCAAAAGTATTCAACACCGAGGTATCCTGACGAAGCGCGATTACGATGAGGTAGGACGGTTAGATGTCGAACAACTGATTTCGGATATGTATAAGTTGGTTCTTCCTCCGGGGGAGGAGATTATTCATGTGTTGCCGCAGGAGTTCACCATTGATAACGAGCCGGGTATTAAGGAGCCTATCGGTATGGCCGGCCGCCGCGTAGAAGCTAATTTCCACATTATCTCCGGTCGTGTGACGGATATTCGTAATATTAAACGCTGTGTAGATAATGCGGATTTGGAAGTATCTTCGTTGGTTTTAGAACCTCTTGCATCATCTGAGGCTGTGTTGGATGAAGAAGAAAAAACTGCTGGTGTTGTGTTGGTGGATATTGGTGGTGGTACGACTGATGTGGCTATTTTCCACGAGGGTATCATTCGTCATACGGCTGTTATTCCGTTGGGTGGAAATATTGTAACGGAAGATATCAAGCAAGGGTGCTCCGTGTTGCGTAATCAAGCTGAGCAGCTTAAGGTGCGTTATGGTTCCGCATTGGCGGATGAAAATAAAGACAATGAAGTCATCTGCGTGCCCGGCATTCGCGGCCGCGAATCCAAAGAAATCTCGGTGAAGAACTTGGCTTACATTATCCAGGCACGTATGGAGGAAATTATCGAGCACGTTTATTATGAAATCAAATCATCCGGCTATGAAGACAAATTAATTGCTGGTATTGTGATCACTGGCGGTGGCGCACAGTTGAAGCACCTCGTGCAGCTTGTTGAGTACATTACAGGCATCGGCTGTCGCATCGGCTATCCAAACGAGTACCTTGCCAAGACAGAAATGCTCAATAAGCAAGCGCTAGAAGAACTGAAGAGCCCGATGTATGCCACGTCTATCGGTTTATTGATTAAAGGCGTGCAGGCGATGGAGGAAGATGAGGCTACGCAACAGGAGATGGTGACTAAAAAGGTACCGAAAGAAAAGGTCACCGAAATCGCGGAAGAAAAGCGAAAAAAAGAGAGCTGGTTTACTAAAATCCTTTCTGATTTTATCAAGGACGACGCCGGAATTGATGACGATACCTTTATCGGGAAAAAGTAAGTTTTCCACAATAGGTGTTTTTTCCACAATTTAACAAATGTGGAAAACTATGGTGAATAAATTGGTATTATTACATGTGTATTGTTGAACCTATTGGGGGATTTCTAAGTGGTTTAGCAAGAGTTAAATAGGGTTATTATATGTCGATACAATTTGAAATGTTAAAGGAACAATCATCGATAATTAAGGTTATCGGTGTTGGTGGTGGCGGGGGCAATGCCGTCAACCACATGTACAAGCAAGGGATTAGTGGTGTAGATTTCATCGTTTGTAATACAGATGCGCAGGCGTTGGAGTTGAGTCCTATTCCCAATAAGGTACAGTTGGGAGCGAGTTTAACAGAGGGAATGGGAGCTGGTGCTGATCCTGATGTAGGGGAGAATTCTGCAATAGAAAGTATTGAAGATATCAAACGTATGTTAGGTACGAATACCAAGATGTTATTTATAACAGCGGGTATGGGCGGAGGTACAGGTACAGGAGCAAGTCCAGTATTGGCCAAAGCAGCTAAAGAACTGGGTATCCTCACCGTGGCCATCATCACAACCCCCTTTACATTTGAAGGTAAAAGACGTCGTTCACAAGCGGAAGAAGGCTTGGAAGAGTTGCGCAAATATGTGGATTCGTATTTGGTCATTTCGAACGATCGTCTGCGCGAGATATTTGGTAATTTAACGATGACGGCTGCGTTCGCAAAAGCCGATGATATCTTGACTACAGCAGCAAAAGGTATTGCAGAAATTATTACGATTCCGGGTTATGTAAACGTCGATTTTAAAGATGTGCGTACCGTGATGAACGATAGTGGTGTGGCTATTATGGGTAATGCGATTTCTTCCGGTGAGAATCGCGCTATTGAAGCTGTAACAGGCGCATTGGCATCACCGCTATTGAAAGATAATGAGATAGAAGGTGCACGCTACATTCTATTAAATATTACCTCCGGTAGAAAAGAAGTAACTATGGATGAGGTCGCCATCGTAACGGATTATATCCAAGAAAAAGCGGGCTTATCTGCAGACTTGATCTGGGGTAACTGTATCGACGAAAATTTTGAAGACGAATTGTCTGTAACCATCATTGCCACCGGTTTTCAGACAGCGGAAGAGCGGGTGAAAGAGAAAGAAAAGGAAAAAATTGCGTTACCCTTAACCCCTGAGCCTGTAGCGAATCAGTTTGTTAAGCCAGTGGTTCAGAATCAATTCGTTGCGAAGCAAGAGCCAACAACGGCCCCACAAACGTATATCAAACCTGTTCAAAACAGCATCACAACAGCGCCAACCGCTGATTTGTCTGCTGCATCTCAAACAGATCTTTTTACTTCCCCGAAGCCTATTCATTCTTCCGTATTGAAAAATGAAGAGCCGCAGGTGATACGTCATACATTGAGTTTTGATGAACCTGAAAACGAAGAGGAAACACCGGTACAAACAAACGGAGGTTTTGAATTAAAAACGTCTTCGTCGATGTTCGAATTTAAATTACCTTCCGTTTTTGATGGGTATGGCAGCAAGGGTGAAGACGAGGCTGAAGCCGAAGCCGAAGCTCCCGTTGCACGCAATACGTTCAGCGAGCCAACGCCGGCTGCTGCAGAACCGAAAGAGATTGATTTTGAAGACCAGTTGATGAAAACGAAAGAACGTATCTTACGTTTGAAAGAGCTAAGCATGAAGCTTAAATCAAGCAACGGTTTACAAGAGCTTGAAAATGAACCCGCGTACAAAAGACGTCAAAAATCGTTGGAGGACGTTCCTCATTCTTCGCAGTCGCAGGTATCGCGATTTACCTTGTCTTTCGACGAGGGCGAAACGGAAATCCGTCCGAATAACTCCTTCTTACATGATAACGTAGATTAAATACGATACAATGAAAGGAAAGACAGCAAAATTTGCTGTCTTTTTTTTGCAAAAATTTTTTTATTTGACAAAAGGTATTATTTTTATAACACAGTTAATTAATAATACATTATAACACTTAAATCATTTCATTATGGCCAGTTTTGATAAGTTCAAAGAGCTGAAAGCGTTAGTTGATGGCTTAGACGCCGATGCGGATAAATTCTTCGTTAAAGGGAATAGCGCAGCAGGAACACGTGTGAGAAAAGGTTTGCAAGACATTAAAAATCTATCACAGGATTTGCGTCTAGGAATACAGGAGTTAAAGAATAAGAAATAGAGATTTCCTTCATAGCGAATACAAGAAGCCCTTTTAAAGGGCTTTTTTAGTATATTTACGTGCACTAAACAAAGCAAATATTTATGGCAGATAAATTGAATAATCCTATTTGGGTGATGAGCTCCGCTTACGATAAATTGTCTTTACATGAATTAATCGATACTTCGAAAAGGCTAGGCGCACAAGGAATAGATCTTTGTGTTTTTAGAAAAGATGGAACACGGGAGGATCATACAGCCACGCATTTAACCTATGATAACTTTACGCCGACAGATGCTGATCAATTGATAGACCAGTTTAACCAAGCCGATTTAAAGCTGTCATTGGGAGCCTTTGAAAATATGATAGGCGGAGACGAAGCAGAGCGTGTTAAAAATCAAAATCATCTGTTGCGCCTGATTCGCATAGCCCATTTGCTAGGCGGGGATGAAAATGATGTCCGCGTAGGGACTTTCGTGGGGTACAATCATGAGTTGGGCAACGAAATTGACGGTTTTCAAAAAAACCTTGACGAATACAAGCGGGTGTTTGGCCCAATCGTAAAATACGCAGAGGATCTGGGCGTTACCATCGTTTATGAAAACTGCCCGATGGAAGGCTGGCGTTCATCACGCTATACAAGCACCTATAATAATTTGCCTGCTGTCTTGGCGGCACGCAAGCTGATGTATGCCATGATTCCGAGTAAAGCACATGGAGAGATCTACGATCCTTCCCACGATATTTGGCAAAATACGAATCCAATTGATGTCATTGCGCAGATGGATATCAACCGTTTGAAGAGAATTCATGTGAAAACGACACGAAATCTTAAAACGAAATCACGTACAGATTGGGGCGGGATGTATGCGATGCAGCACGTGGACGCGGCTTTAGCACAAAGCGCTGGTGTTAGCATTCCTGGGCACGACTGGGATCGTCATCACTATGAGGCGATGCTTCCGGGTTTTGGCGGCACCGATCATATGGACTGGAACGATTTTGTCACGGTTCTCCATGAGAGCGGGTTCAGCGGTCCGTTCGAAATAGAAAATGAAGCTAAGAATTCAAAAGATACCGGCAATTTACAGGCGACCAATCAAGGTTTTGAAAATTGTATACGCTTTTTATCGCCGCTGTTGTGGAATTTGGATGCAGAGAAGGGGTATGCTTATCAACATGAGCAGCCATTGCGTAAGCCGAGTGCCCAAGATATTCCTACACGAACGATTGATCAGTTGGTATAAAGTCAATAGTACACATGGTGAAGAGCGACAGATTAGTGTTGCTCTTCATCATGCAATTTAAATAGCTCAATAAGTTCGGGCAAATTATTTACGTTGAGCTTTTCAAATATCCGACTCTTGTATGTACTTACGGTAGACGAACTCAGTTCCATCAAGTTGGCTACATCCAGTATACCCAACCCTTTAATAAGATGTTTGGCGACATCCATTTCCCGATTGGATAGCTTACGCAGTTGGTCGTTTCCATCAAAGGAGGATTTACTAGTGGTTAATTTTTGAATGTAAAGCTCTTTTACCGCTTCCGACATGTAGCGGCCACGGGTGATGATGTTTTGTATCGCATTTTTAAGCTCGGACATGGCCGTGTTTTTATGCAGATAGCCACTCGCCCCGGCACTGATGTAGCGCAGCGCGTAAAGGTTTTCTTCGTACGACGAAAAGATTAATATTTTCACCTGGGGTCGTATCTCCAGAATTTCCTTGATCATTTTAATATTATTCCCACCAGGCATGTTAATGTCTAGCAACAGCAAATCTACATTGTCTTTCTTCAATTCTGCATAAACCTCGTCGTAAGTTTCCGCTTGCAAAATAGTTGCATCTGGGATCAATTCCTTAATAATGAATGAAGCCCCAAGTCTGACAATGCTGTGGTCATCCGCGATTAATATTTTTTTCATTTTAATAAATTGTTCTTTAAAGGTGATTAAGTCATCAGATTTTTTAGCGGTCACACACACGGAAAAAAATCACGACGTTTTCATTTTACTCGACACAGTATTATTTTCAAAGCGCATTAACGGAAATGAATTCAGTCCTTAAACAAAGATATAAAAAAAAGGAATGTTGTTCATTATCTAAGTAAACAAGATATTGCTTATTTCCATATAAAATCTACATATGTATTTAATTTTGTAAATTTAATTTTCATCTTTGTTTATTGATTATTTATAAATAACACTTTATGGGATTTTTTAAAGAATTTAAAGAGTTTGCAATGCGCGGTAGCGTTGTTGATTTGGCTGTCGGTGTGGTCATTGGTGGTGCTTTCGGTAAAATTGTTACCTCCTTGGTGAATGATATTATTATGCCGCCCATTGGCGTTGTAACCGGTGGTGTGGATTTTAGCAATCTGAAGTATGTGCTGACAGCAGCGAATGAGCAAGCTGGCGTGGAGGAAGTGGCAATCAACTACGGAACATTTGTAAACGTAGTGATCCAGTTTATCATTGTGGCTTTCTGTATATTTTTAGTGATCAAAGGGTTGAATTCTTTAAAGAAAAAAGAAGAAGCGGCACCCGCTGCTCCTGCTGCGCCATCTAAAGAAGAAGTTTTGTTAACGGAAATCCGTGATATATTACGGAATAAATAACGCTGTTATAGAAATTCTCGACCTATCTGTATGGACGAAAGCGGAAAAGGGAATATATTCCGCCGTGCAAAATTTTGTAAGATTGTTTGCTTCTTATCCAAATTAACTGTACTTTTGCATTCCCCTTTATAGGAGACAGATTGATTAAAATATTAAAACAAGCATAATAGCGTCATGAAAAGAACATTTCAGCCTTCGCAAAGAAAAAGAAGAAATAAGCACGGATTCAAAGAGCGTATGAGCAGTGCTAACGGAAGAAGAGTATTGGCATCTCGTAGAGCTAAAGGTAGAAAACGTCTTACCGTATCTGACGAGTATCGTCATAAAGGCTAATAACGTTGCCGGTGTGACTCGTCCGAGCCTCTGAGCCGGCGGTTTTGTCACGATGAACTATACATTTACGAAAGAAGAACGATTATGCAGCAAAAGACATATTGATGGTCTTTTCCATAATGGTTCTTCTTTTGTTATATATCCTTATCGGGTTGTTTTTTTAACCCTGAAAGACCAATCGTCGGCAATTCCAGTGCAGTGCATCATTTCCGTTTCAAAAAGGCGCTTCAAAAAGGCTGTAGACCGCAATACGCTGAAACGCCGTATGCGAGAGGCTTATCGCCTGCAGAAGCATACGCTGCATAGCTTCCTGCGAGAGCATGACTTGCACGTGCACGTTGCCTTTCAATATGTTGGAAAGGAGAAATTGCCGTACGCGCAGTTCCATCAGCGTATGGAGGTGGTGCTGAATAAACTAAGTGATGAATGTACTAAGATTTATTTGGGAAAAAATCATTAAATGGCCTCTCGAAAGGCTGTTCGTCTTGATTATCCGGATCTACCAGATTTTTATTTCACCGTTGTTGGGCTCCAACTGCCGCTACACACCCACTTGTTCCCAATATGGGAAAGAAGCCATAGTAAAACATGGTCCGTTTAAGGGGGGGGCTCTTGCGCTGCGTCGCATCTTAAGATGCCATCCTTGGGGCGGGCATGGCCATGATCCAGTTCCGTGAGTTTATGAAAGATAGTTACATACTACAGATTGAAACGGCAACACCGGTTTGTTCCGTTGCCTTAAGTAAGAATGGTAAAACAATTGTCACCCAAGATGCCGACCTTCCTAATCAGCATGCAAGTCAATTGACCATTTTCATAGAACAAGTGCTCCAAAAGGCGGGTATTGCACGCGAAGATTTGTCTGCTGTAGCCGTGAGTATGGGGCCTGGTTCGTACACGGGCTTACGTATCGGCGTCTCCACCGCAAAGGGAATGTGCTACGGATTAGACCTACCTTTGATTGGTATCAATACCTTAGATGCTATGGTGACAGGCTTTATTCACGACGGCAGCAAGGCTCTCGGCAAAACCATACTTGTGCCCATGATTGATGCACGCCGTATGGAAGTTTATATGGCTACCTATACCGAGCGGGGCGAAATGCTACGGGATACTTCTGCAGAAATTATCGATGTAGATTTTTTTAATCCGACTAGCGAGGTCAGCAACTATGTATTATTTGGTAGCGGTGCCGACAAATTTGTTCCGTTATTTGCGGAGCAGCCTGCTGTAGAGGTTGTATCCGGGTTTGCTAATACAGCCGCGCATTTATCGTCATTGGCATTTGAAAAATATCAACAAGCGGCTTGGGAAGATCTGGTTTACTTCGAGCCTTTTTACCTAAAAGATTTTATTGCTACAACGCCCAAAAGGCGCTAATCTGCCTACAGCCACTTTCGCTTTTTAAACCAGTAATAGATGAGTAAGGCCAAGAAGGCCATCCCGAGCATAACAGCCGGATAGCCGTAACGCCAGTCAAGCTCAGGCATATTCTCAAAATTCATCCCATACACACCAACTATAAAAGTGAGCGGCATAAAAAATACCGATATGATCGTTAACGTGCGCATAATATCGTTCGTATGATTCGACTCAATGTTAAAGTATACGGAAAGCAATTGTGCCGTGTTTTCGGCTATGTTTCGATAAAGTGTGGAAGAGCGGGCGTAAATGTCCTTCAAATCTTGGGTATAAATGTTTTTAAAAGCGCTCAGGTGAAAAAAGTCAACAATATCCTTATAGAGCGTCAGAATGATGCGGATCAGGTCGATTTGCCGCTTGATGTAATACAGTTGCCTTAAAAAGTCTTTGCGTCGTCGATGTAAGAATACCATTTCCTCGTAGCTGTCCAGTTGTTTGTTGAGCTTGTTGATGACTAAATTTTCAAAGGTCTTTAGCGCTTCAGAGGTCAGGTGATTAATGAGCAGCTTACTCGAGTGTAACTTTTGGGCCGGAAAATTTTTAGCGAGTTTTTCCAAATAATCCACTGTTCCACGGTGTACCGTAATCACGAAGTTTTCCCCGAAGAACACCGATACGCGCTCTGTGATCTCTGTCAGGGTATCCGAAAAGTTGTCAAATTTGGTTGGAATAGACCGGATGATGAGGAAGTGATAATTTTCAAATTCTTCGATCTTAGGTAGTTGCCCAATTTGCAGGCAATCCTTAATCGATGCATCATGTAGGCTATACTTTTCTTTGAGTGTCGTAAAATCGTCTATGGTTGGTTCCGAAATATCAATCCATTCAAAATTTGTATCGCTCTTTAGCAGTATATTTCTTACCATCGTTGATCACTTAAACGCACGGCAATGTATAAATGAAATTGCGGAAAACCAAATAAAAAAGGCTTCTACCTGTAGGGAAGAAGCCTTCTGAAACAAGCAATTTTGCTTATTTCTTTTCTTTAGCCTTTTTGTCTTTGTATTCCTTGTTCAATACATCGATTACGCTAGCCGTGATATCCAATTTCGGATCAGCATACAACACAGTAGGGTTTGATTTGGAGTAAGTCAACACCAACGTGTAGCCATTGTCCTCAGCATGTTTCTTTAAGTACTCTGTGATGGTATTGTATACGTTGTTGAATTCGGTTGATTCGTCTTGTTGGATAGATGCCGATGCATTCTGGTCTAATCTTCCAAGCTCTTCTTGTTTGCGCGCCAGTTTTTCTTCTGTAGCTTGGCGCTCGGAAGCACTCATGGTGGAAGCCTTTTGTTGGTATTCTGCTACCTCGCGTTGAAATGCCTGTCCTTTCGATTGAAGATCAGACTGTGCTTTCTTTACTTTAGCCTCCAATTTAGCTCTGATATCTTTAAAATAGTCATATTTTTCAGAAAGGGTATCGGAGTTAATGTACACAATTTTTTCTTCCTTGGTTGCAGTGGCCGTGCTTGTAGCCGCCGTCGAATCGCCCGTTGTAGCACTCCCTGTTTTTGCATTTTGGTTACATGAAACGGCAGCGAAGGCTAGCGCTACGCCTAAGGATACTTTTGTTACTGTTGTGAATAGTTTATTCATTCTGATCTAATTTTCGAGTTTTTTGATTTTCAACTAGCAAACCTAATATAAAAAATCGAAATTCCCTATCACATGGCAGAATCTTAAGAAAATTATACGCTTTCTAGTGGGCTAATTAGACATGTTGTCGATCGCTTCGATCGCATTTTACGTTTGATTTTTAGGGGAAAATTTCGTATTTTTGAATGTTAAACGGTACTCATTTTAAATTGATTTCATGAGCGAAGAAAAGAAAAATACATCAACGTATTCAGCAGATAATATTCAGGTTTTAGAAGGATTAGAAGCTGTACGTAAGAGACCCTCCATGTATATCGGTGACACCGGTATTAAGGGATTGCATCACTTGGTTTATGAGGTGGTAGACAACTCTATCGATGAAGCTGTAGCGGGTTATTGTACAGATATTTTTGTGAGTATTCACGAAGATAATTCCATCTCGGTACGTGATAACGGGCGCGGAATTCCGACAGGCATCAATAAAAAGGAAAATAAATCTGCACTGGAGCTGGTTATGACTGTGCTGCATGCCGGTGGTAAATTTGATAAGGATACTTACAAAGTTTCCGGAGGTTTGCACGGTGTAGGTGTTTCCTGTGTGAATGCGCTATCTACACATCTTTCTGCCGTTGTGCACCGTGATGGAAAAATCTTTCAGCAAGAATATGAAAAAGGAAAGCCTTTATACGATGTGAAGGAAATTGGCGAGAGCGAAAACACAGGTACTACGGTAACTTTTCATCCTGACGCTGAGATTTTCACCATGACCACGATCTACAACTATGATACGTTGGCCAATCGTCTTCGTGAGCTTGCCTTCCTTAATAAAGGTGTGCGCTTGACCTTGACAGACGAGCGCGAGATTATAGAAGACGGATCGTTCAAGTCGGATGTATATTACTCAGAAGGCGGTTTGCAAGAATTCGTGAAGTTTTTGGATGGCACGCGCCAACCCTTAATTCCTGATCCGATATACGTAGAAGGAATCAAACAGGGCATCCCTGTGGAATTGGCTTTGCAATATAATGATACGTATTCAGAGAATGTACATTCATACGTTAATAACATCAACACGATTGAGGGAGGTACACACGTTGCCGGTTTCAGACGCGGCCTAACGCGTACGTTGAAAGCCTATGCCGACAAATCCGGACTTTTAAAAAATTTAAAAGTGGATATCACTGGAGACGACTTCCGTGAGGGGTTGACAGCGGTGGTATCTGTAAAAGTTGCCGAGCCTCAATTTGAAGGGCAAACGAAAACGAAGCTGGGAAATAATGAAGTAATGGGGGCAGTCGATGTCGCCGTTGGTGAAATATTAGGTGTGTATTTGGAGGAAAACCCGCGTGAAGCGAAGGCCATTGTACAAAAAGTTGTAATTGCGGCACAAGCGCGTGCGGCAGCTCGCAAAGCCAGGGAGCTGGTTCAGCGGAAGACCGTTATGGGAGGCTCAGGCCTGCCGGGCAAGTTGGCCGACTGTTCAGACAGTGATCCAGATAAATGTGAGATTTTCTTTGTTGAGGGAGACTCAGCTGGCGGAACGGCAAAGCAGGGCCGTAATCGTCGCTTTCAAGCCATCATGCCCTTACGCGGTAAGATTCTTAACGTAGAAAAGGCGATGGAGCATAAGATTTACGAAAACGAGGAGATCAAGAACATGTTTACAGCCTTAGGTGTAAGCGTGGGAACGGCAGAGGATTCAAAAGCACTGAACTTAGATAAGTTACGCTACCACAAGATCGTGATCATGACGGATGCCGACGTGGATGGTTCTCACATCGCCACCTTAATCTTAACCTTCTATTTCCGCTATATGAAAGAGCTCATCGAGAAAGGCTACGTGTATATCGCTACGCCCCCCCTTTATATGGTGAAAAAAGGGAAAGAGTTTGAATATGCCTGGAATGAAGATCAGCGTTTGGCGGCTATCCAACGCCTGAAAGGTTCTGGTAAAGAGGATTCCGTTAATGTGCAGCGTTACAAAGGTCTTGGCGAGATGAATGCCGAACAGTTGTGGCAAACAACAATGGATCCGGAGCACCGCACCTTACGCCAGGTAACTATACAAAACGCGGCTGAGTGTGATCACATCTTTTCCATGTTGATGGGCGATGAGGTTGCTCCACGACGGGAATTCATTGAGAAAAATGCACGCTACGCGAAAATCGATGTGTAACATCGCCAAGCAGCGCCTGTAATATCAATCCCAACCCGTTCAAGGTTGGGATTTTTATTTGTAACTTGTAATCGATTTAACGGATTAGCATATGTCAAATATTGATTTTATACAAGAGGAGAAGGCGGCCGATATTGGCAATTTTCTCGTGGGGCGTTTACTGCCTTTTCGTCAGAAAAGGTCTATAGGCCCTTTCGTATTTATTGATCACATGGGCCCGGCCTGTCTGGCAGACTACGAAAATCTGGATGTGCCGCCCCATCCACATATTGGCCTTTCTACGCTTACCTATCTTTTCGATGAGTTTGACGGTGGTATAATGCATCGGGATAGTATAGGCACCGAGATAGAAATCCGCCCTGGCGCAGTGAACTGGATGACAGCAGGGAAAGGAGTAACGCACTCTGAGCGTACTCCAGAGCGACTGCGTTCGCAAGATAAGTATCTGCATGGGCTGCAAATTTGGGTGGCGCTGCCCAAACACCTGGAGTTTATGGAACCTGAGTTTTTCCATATTGAATCGAAGGATATCCCCGTTTGGCAAGATGATAATGTGCATTACAAATTGATAGCAGGCGAGGCTTTTGGACACAAATCTGCTGTTCCCGTTTACTCGCCTTTGTATATGCTCGAAATAAAATCAGCGGAAGAGAAGGATATCA
This sequence comes from Sphingobacterium paludis, assembly GCF_004364125.1. GTDB lineage: Bacteria > Bacteroidota > Bacteroidia > Sphingobacteriales > Sphingobacteriaceae > Sphingobacterium > Sphingobacterium paludis. The sequence continues at coordinate 548,917 of NZ_SNZV01000002.1, forward strand.
ATATCGGCGAGCATCTTTTCGGCGAAAGCGGACTTTATATCTTGGAAGGCGAAATAGAAAATCAAGGCCATACCTATGGCCCTAAACAGATTCTCATTACCAAAGATGCCCATCTCTGTTCATTTGTAATGAAACCCGGCACGACGGTGTACATTTTTGGAGGGGAGCCATTTCCGGAGGAACGATTTATATTTTGGAATTTCGTTGCCACAAGCCGAGATATTATTGAGCAGGCGAAGGATGATTGGAGCAATCATCGTTTTCCCAAAGTCATAAATGACGATGGCTACGTTCCACTTCCAGAGACCAGGCTGAAATAGCGTAAGGGGATGGTATGGCGTATCGGCTATTTGAGGTGATAAACCAGTCCAATACCGATATTCCATATCTCACTGAAATTGATAGATCCACTATTTTTTACATAGTTGATCATCCGTTTTTCTGTTGTGCCTAATTCGTAATACAATCCCCATTTCTTATACCGTACTTCCGATCCGAGGGTCAGTCCTATATTTAATGCCGTAGGGAAATAGTAATACCCTGGATCGTAATAGGAAGGTAATCCCAAAAAATATTGATCGCCAAAAGAATAGTTGAACCACAGGCCTAGTTGTAACCAACTTACCTGCAGCGATTGAATATAGTCGCGGTTAAGCGATACATATTTGCCCTTTAAGGTGAGGGAATGTATAGGATCTTTTGCGTAGCTGCTTGGCACCAAACCATACATGAAATCTCCCATCCATCTTTTATTCGGTGAAACATAGCCAAACCCCGTAGAAAACATCCCGATATTTCCAGCATATTGTAACTTCACATTATTCGGCATAATCTTTTTAAGAAGACTATCCGTAGAAAAGCTTTGCGCACTGCTCAGAAGGGAAGTGCATAGTAGGCTGAGCGTGATGAGGTAGGTTTTGTGCATATTAATAGAATAGTTCTTCCACCGTAACGATGCTGTCCGCCACGTTTACTTTTACATACGAGCGTTTGAGCAGCGTCGGCGCGACCAAATATGGGAAACCATCGTCAAAGAACGCTCTATAGTCAAATGAATGAGAATGTCCGTGTATGGATAGGCGGGCATTTGCGCTCGTTGACAGCAGTTGGGCCATAGCCTGCGTTTTGGTCTGGTCAAAATCAAACGAAATAGGCGCTATGTGTGATAGGTAAATAATGTTTTTATTCTCCCGCGCTTTTTCCGTTTCCGCCCGTAGCCAATCGACATTTGGCACATTTCCATCAAATGCAACCTCTCTCGAGTTTGAATTAAACACGATAAATGCCGTATTTCCATAATGGAAGGTGAAATCTTCTGGACCAAAATACTGCCTGAAAATTTCTCGACCATTCCCAAGCATATCGTGGTTGCCGATGGTGCCAATAACAGGAAATTTTAACTTTTTGATATCATCGTAATAAAGATTGTATTCGAAATTTGCACCGTAATCGGTGAAGTCGCCTCCGTGTAAAACAAAAGCGATGCTGTCTTGCGGAATTTGGTTTGCGTGCTTGACAAAAGCTTCCAGCTCGTCGTAAGCGATTTGCGTATCGGCAATGACGAGGAAAGAAAAGGTGTCGCGTTGAAGTGTGCTTGAGAGCCGGTCGATGGCCTGCTTATTTAGATCGTTTGCTAGCGTCTTCACCTCCAGTACAGAATACTGAAAGTTGCGCTTGCAGGCGCTAAGAAGAAGGAGCATAAAGCATGCCGCCAAAAGCGGCAGACTACGAGAAGGTCTCATCTAACGATATTGTAGTTTAATAGCTACAATGTTAAGGTTTTAATTATCAACTTTGGCATTTAAAAAGTCAGTTTTTAGTCAATAAAAAATCCCAGGCGATACGCCTGGGATCTCAAAAAATATGGTGTGGAATCTAATTACTTAGATTTCTTTTCATCACCTTCCATCTGCTCTTTCAATTGTGCAAGAACGTCTAAATCACCTAAAGTAGATTTTTCAACAGATTCTTTCACTTTCTTCACGGCAGAGTTAGCAGCTTTCGCTTCTTTCTTACGGTTATTGAAATCTTCAATACGCGCTTCTGCTTTTTGGTCTTCCCAAATACGTGAATGAGAAATTACTAAGCGTTTGTTTTCTTTGTTGAACTCGATGATTTTGAATTCAGCAACTTCGTCAACTTTCAAAGCAGAACCGTCTTCTTTAACAGAGTGTTTGTTTGGACAGAATCCTTCAACACCGTATTGTAAAGCCACGATGTCACCTTTATCACCAACTTTGATTACTGTACCTTCGTGAACAGAACCTTCAGTAAAGATTGTTTCGAAAGTATCCCAAGGGTTTTCTTCAAGTTGTTTGTGACCTAATGATAATTTACGGTTTTCCTCGTCAAGCTCAAGAACAACTACTTCTAATTTTTCACCAACTTTAGTGAATTCATTAGGGTGGTTGATTTTCTTAGACCAAGATAAGTCAGAGATGTGGATCAAACCATCAATACCGTCTTCCAATTCCACGAACACACCGAAGTTAGTCATGTTTTTAACAACAGCAGATTGTTTAGAACCCACAGGGTAACGCTCTGTGATGTTTTTCCAAGGATCAGGAGTCAATTGTTTGATACCTAAACTCATTTTACGCTCTTCACGATCTAAAGTCAAGATTTCAGCTTCGATTTCGTCACTTACTTTCAAGAACTCTTGAGGTGAACGTAGGTTTTGAGACCAAGACATTTCCGATACGTGGATTAATCCTTCTACACCAGGGATGATTTCAAGGAATGCACCGTAATCTGCAACAGTAACGATTTTACCTTTTACTTTAGAGCCTACTGCTAAATCTGTGCTCAAAGACTCCCAAGGGTGTTCTGATAACTGTTTTAGACCTAAAGCAATACGTTTTTTCTCATCATCGAAGTCAAGAACAACAACGTTGATTGTTTGGTCTAACGCCAATACTTCTTTCGGATGCTCAATACGTCCCCAAGAAATGTCTGTAATGTGAAGTAAACCATCAACACCACCTAAGTCGATGAACACACCGAAATCTGTAATGTTTTTAACAGTACCTTCCAATACTTGACCTTTTTCTAGTTTCGCTACGATTTCTGATTTTTGGTTTTCTAAATCGTCCTCGATCAATACTTTGTGCGATACAACAACGTTTTTGAATTCGTGGTTGATTTTTACCACTTTGAATTCCATTGTTTTACCAACATAAATATCGTAGTCACGGATAGGTTTGATGTCGATTTGAGATCCAGGTAAGAAAGCTTCTACACCTTTGATGTCAACGATTAAACCACCTTTTGTACGAGATTTTACGAAACCATCAATGATTGCATCGTTCTCCAACGCATCGTTGATCGCTTCCCAAGATTTTTGTGTTTTAGCACGTTTACGTGATAATACCAATTGACCGTTTGCGTCTTCCTGAGACTCCACGAATACGTCAACCGTATCACCAACTTTCAAGTCAGGTAAGTCACGGAACTCAGATAATGCTACAAGACCGTCTGATTTGAAACCGACGTTTAAAACAACGTCTTTGTTATTGATAGATACTACAATACCTTCAATAATCTCACCTTGATTGATTTGGTTGAATGTGCCTGCATACTGCTCCTCAAGTTTGTTACGCTCTGCGTCGCTGTAGTTACCGAAAGCTTTTTCATCCAAATCCCAATCGAAATCACCTTGTGGTGTAATCCAAGTGTTAGATTTGATTTCGTCGATCAATTTTGAATCTGCTTCAGACTCGATTTGTTCGGTGTCTTTCACTACTTTAGTGTCAGCACCCTGTAGCTCTGCGTTTTTCGCCGCTAATTCTTTTTCTGCTTCTTGTTTTTTTGCCATTAATTATTTTTTCTCCTTTTCCCTACATTGTAGGGACTGCAAAAATACGAAAAACTTTTATATACAAGAGATTATGTGAAAAAAATGTTTTCGGTGTTTTTTTCCTGACTGCAGCAGGGCTACGCAGCTGTTGCATGCTTCATCCAGCTCCATCAGGGCACCTTAAACGACATGCTTTTAGGCTGCCAGGGGACAGGCGCTAGCCTTTCGAACAAAACGATTTCTATTGATCTTGTGCTTTGAAGGAGTTGTATATACGCGGCTTAACAATCTTAATACTTTGTTTGGATAGCGCAATGGCCGCATTAAGTTCGAAGCCGATAAGCAGGATTAACGAATTGAGATACATCCAAATCATTACCACAATCAATGTTCCAATGGAACCATATAATTTATTATAGGCTCCAAAATTATCGATGTAATAGGTGAAACCCGAGAACGTTAGTATGGCTAAGATCGTGGCTAGGCTGGCACCCGCATTCAAAAATTTCCATTTCTTCGCATCGCTCGGGCCAAATTTGTACAGTATGCTGACGGTGAAAAAGTAGATGCCGAACAGAACAATCCAGCGTGACAGCGTCACAATGAATGTCCAGAACCAGGAGATGTCATAGTCAATTTGTTTTTTCAGGTAATTGACGACAAAGCCCGCACCGGTAAAGATACCGATGCCCGTGGCCAGCGCTAAAATGATCGCAAAGGATAACCCTATTGCAGCTACTCGGCGGCGTAGCCATGATCGCTTTTCCTTGGAAAGGGAAGCTTTGTTGAAGGCCATCATAAGCGTAGTCATGCCGTTTGTGGCAAAAAATGTCGCTAACAAAAAACCTACCGACAACAGTCCGGAGTTTTGATTTCGCACAATATCCACCAACGTAGCTTGTAAAAATTCATAAGCGTTATGCGGAAGCGCCACCTGGATAAGATCTAACAGCTTTTGCTGAAAGTTATCTACAGGAATATAGGGAATCAAGGTAAACAAGAAAAGTATCCCCGGAAATATGGCCAACATAAAGTTATAGGCCAGCGAAGAAGCTTTGTTAAGAATGGATTCACGCGCGATCTCCTGAAAGAAAAACGTAAATACAGTATATAATGGTAAGGATCCAAACCCAGGAATAGTAGCTTCCTTTGTCCACTCGATAAACTGATCGTAGGCTTTCAGGCGTAAAAGGGAGCTGTGTATTTTTTTTTGCATTATGGGCTAAAATATAGGGCCATTTTCTCTTGAAATATTTGCGGCGCTCGACAAGGCCGCTTTTTTTCCATATCAACAAAGACCAACTGTGTGGATCCTGTATTCAAAAGTACACCATTTTCGTTAAATACCTCGTACTCAAATTTAATTCGCACATTCGGCTTCTCTTTAATGTATGTTTTTATGGTGATAAGGTCGTCGTAACGAGCGGCCTGAATATATTTGCAGGTGAGATCGGTGACGGGCAGCATCACACCCATTTCTTCCAACTCGCGATAGCATATTCCAGTGCTCCGCAGCATCTCTGTGCGTGCCACTTCGTAGTAAGATGCATAATTTCCATAGTATACGTATCCCATCTGGTCGGTCTCCGCATATCTCGTTCGTATAGTTGTTTCGTGGATGAACATGGTGAAAATTAAAAATTAAAAAGTCAAAATTAAAAATTAAAAAGTCAAAATTAAAAATTAAAAAGTCAAAAGTGATAAGTCAAAAGTGATAAGTCAAAAGCGATAAGTCAAAAGTGATAAGTCAAAAGTGAAAAGTCAAAAGTTAAAAAGTCGAAAAATAAAATTTAGGATTCGAAAATGACGAGTTGTACGTTATAGGAAAGCAATACTCATACATAAAAGCCAAAAGCCATACCGGAATGATATTTCCAAAACCTATTTCAATACCGTCTTTGGCAACGTAAGCATTGGTAATGCGGTAAGAGATCCCGTGGAGCTGTCTTAAAATATGCTCAAGTTGTACTGTTTTACCAAATCCAAAATCATGTGGTAACCAACGACAGAATTACCGTGTGTATCTAGGGGTGCGCTGAAGACGGCTATACCAGCTTGATTAGGCACGCTTACCACAATACCCCCACCAACACCTGATTTGCTGGGCAGCCCCACCGTGCGCGCATACTCGCCGCTAAATTCGTACATCCCGGCAATCAGCATCTGCGATTGAATTAATTTTGACATTTCAGAATTTTTATAGCGTTGGTCACCGTCAAAACGCACGCAATGATGAGCAAAGAAAAAACCGATTTTCGCCAGATCTTCCGTTGTCAGTTCAATAGAGCATTGTCGAAAATAGTTGTTCAGCTGCTCTTCAGAGCCTGAAATTAACCCTGCGTTTTTCATGATATAGAACATGCCGCGATTCCGGTGTCCGGTTTCTTTTTCAGACGCATATACTGACTCGCTATAATCCAGCGTCGGATTGTCTGTAATATAGCGCAGCATGTTTAATATTTTGTCGAAGGGCACTTGTCCATCGCCTGATATAAGGGATGTGGTCAGGATTGCTCCGGCATTCATCATAGGATTAAGCGGCTTCCCCATAGTTTCCAAATTGGAAAAATGATTGAATGGCTTATCCGTACCAAAGTAACCCATTTTCTGAAAAACAGATTCTTCACCATGCTCCATGACGGCTAGCATCAGTGCAATAGGTTTTGAGATACTTTGCATCGTGAATTTTGTCTGTGTATTACCTGCTCCGATTAGTATTCCTTTCTCGTTTATGACAGCAATGGCAACAGCTTTTGCATCCATCTTACTCAATTCGGGAATGTAATCGGCAACTTTTCCGTCAAGATAGTAATGTCTGTTTTTGTCCAGGATAGTGGTTAATGCTGCTCTAGATACATCCCTGAAAGAAAGTGGTTGCCTGTCCTTTTCCAGAATTGCACTTTGGGGTTGTTCAACATCAACTTTTGTCGTTTTCGACTTTGATTTGCCACTGCTGGTCTGCGCTTGCGAATCATTCACGATAGCTGAAGCGAAAAACAAGATAAGTAAGTATCTGTACATAATGCCTTATTTTGGAGTTAAATTTAACCTAGTAGATATACGTCCTTTTCGTGGTGTACGGAGATTTTAAGTAGCTTTTAAAAGTGGATCCCCAGAAGATGACGAACAGGGGCGCAAGATTTCCAAACTAATCCCTGCTAGACTATTCCGATATTCTTCGATAGAAGATGCGCGGATGTAATAAAAATTAATTTCAGGAAACGATATAAACCTTTTGCTAAGAAGCGGTTGATGGTGCTAATCGTTTCCGGAACACCTTATTTTTTGATATTGCGTGCGTCTAAAGCACGTTGAAATTTACGGGCATTAACCAGGTGTTCAGCCTGCGTGACCGCAAAATTATGATACCCCGAAAAGTCATCTTTTGCGCACATATAGATATAATCGTGCTTGGCGTAATTTAAAACAGCATCGATAGCGGCTATACTTGGTAGCATAATAGGGCCAGGTGGCAATCCCTTAAAGCGGTATGTATTATAGGGGTTGTCGATCGTGAGATGCCTATTTAAAACACGGCGTATGGTGAAATCGTTCTGCGCAAAGATCACGGTTGGGTCGGCTTGCAGCAAAATTCCCCGTTTTAATCGGTTCAAATAGAGGCCGGCAATCTTTGGCATTTCATCTTTGTGAAGCGCCTCGCCCTTTACAATGGAGGCCAGTACGCTAACCTCTTGTGGGGTAAGATGAAGAGCCGCCGCTTTTTCCTTACGTTCAGTGTTCCAGAATTTCGTGTATTCATCGTGAAAGCGCGCTACAATCTTGTCCGGGGATGTATTCCAATAGATCTCGTAGGTGTTCGGTATAAACATACTGAAAAAATTATCTGCGGTAAATCCGTAGGTTTCTGCAACGTCGTGGTTATCTAATATTTTCAAAAATGTGATCGAGTCGGCCTCGAAGTTTTTACCGAGTAGTCCAGCAAAGTTTTCTTTCAAGCGGATATTCTCGAATCTAAACTTAACAGCCTCTTGGTAGCCGCCACGCAGATTACCGATCAGCCTCCTGTTAGAAAGGCCATCACTCAGTTTATATTTTCCGGGTTTCACGGCATTGGGGTAGTCCATCGCCTTGGCCACATAGTCAAAAAACTGTATGTTCTTCACGATACCTTTCTCTTCGAGCTCGTTCAGAACATCGCTGTAGCTGTCATCGCTTCGGACGTAAAGGTAAGACTCGTTACGCGTAACACTCGGGCCGAGAAAGGCCAAATATCCCATATAGCCTACGGCAATACCGATGACCAGTATCAGCAGCAAAATTATTTTCAAGAATTTAGGGAATCCTCTTTTTTTGTCGTTCATAGTAACTTTGCTTAGTTTGATAGTGTTACGTCCACTGTTGAACCTATGCCCACGAAACCAGCCGTCGTATCGGGCAATTGACTGATGACTGTTGCACTTAGCGAATCCAAGACTGCGCCGCTGTAGCTAATGGTTCCTAAACTCAACCCCACACCAGTTAGGGCAAAACGAGCTTCGCTCAGGGATAACCCAATGAGATTAGGCAACTCGACCTCGCTTGCCCCGCGACCATTCCCCAAAACGAGGGTAACCTTTGAACCTTTTGGGACCATGCGGCCTGCCTGTAGGGGCTGCCCGGCAAACTTGACGTCCAACACGACATCTCGCGCAATATCAGAAACGTAAACAGTGTCGCCCACTTTTAAGGATTGGTTCCTTAAAATGGCAGTGGCCTCAATCAAGGTCTTATCAACTATACTCGGAAAAGCTACATCCGGGGGTACTTGTGTAATAATCGTGAGATAGATCGTTCGGCCGGTTTTAACATGCGATTTGGGTTCGGGATCCTGTTCTATGACCAGTCCGGGTTTCATATCCATCTGATAGACGGAGTCTACAAAATACTCAAGATCCGCTTTCTCCAGTGCCTGAATAGCTTGGTCGATCTGCATGCCCTTTACCTGAGGTACTTCTATTGCCACCCCATGCTTTGTGTAGGCTTTGAGCCCAAAGTATATGCCCAAAAATAAGACGAGGATAACAACTAAAGCTGCTATAAGATTTTTTCGGAAAGCATCTGTTTTCAGATACAACAACAGTTTTGACATGAATTCTTTGATATAATACGAGCAATATTTAAGCCATTTTGCTTTCCTGTTGCCCCTATACTTTACGTTGATTGATAATAAGCAAAATTATTCGTTTTTCCGTGGAACGCAAATTATATTTGTGAAGCTTTAACATTATTTAGGTAACAAGGCGAAGAAATAATCTCAGCGGACGCATGATGAGCTAGAACGACAGGTTTTCGCTAAGACAAAAAACCGCGAAGGAATATCAAGAATGGAAGCGTAAAGACTGCTGCCATTCCGATCTGCCTATTGCTCTTGTTCTACGTTTTACAATGACGTTTTTCGGCTAATTTACCCTTCTTATATGGCCTTCTCTTCACGAGATCATCAACAGCTTTATACGAAGGATGGCATAGTAAATAGACTCTTTGACTTTAAAAGATAAATGAATAAAATGAAAACAAAGGTAGCATTAATAACGGGCGGCTATACGGGAGAGGCCGAGGTGTCTTTCAAGAGCGCGTCTTTCGTAGAAAGTCAACTCGACCTGGAGAAGTATGACGTATATCCTATTACAATAAGTCTGGCATCTTGGTTCTATGTCAATGATGCCGGTGTTAAAATACCTGTGAATCGAGAAGATTTTTCCTTAACACTAGATGACCACGTGCTGAAGTTTGATGTCGCGTTTATTATCATCCATGGAACCCCGGGGGAGGATGGTCGTTTGCAAGGTTATTTCGACATGATTAGTTTGCCCTACACATCCTGCGGTGCATTGACGTCCGCTCTTACGATGAACAAAGGCTATACGAAGGCAATCCTAGCTGATATTCCGGAGCTTTTCGTAGCAAATTCAGTGCTATTGTTTGATACCGACCGCGCTGATGGGGCACGAAGAGTGCAAGAACGATTGAGCTTACCCTATTTTGTGAAACCTAATGCCGGCGGTAGCAGCATCGGTATGACGAAGGTGAAAACTTTGGAAGAACTGCCAGCAGCATTAGATAAAGCTTTTGATGCAGAAAATACTGGTAAACAAGTGCTGGTGGAAGAATTTGTTACCGGACGAGAATTCTCTCAAGGAATTTTCCGTAATGCAGCAGACGAACTTATTGTCTTGCCAGCTACCGAAGTACGCACTACGCGTGATTTTTTTGATTTTGAAGCGAAATACATCCCTGGACTAACCGAAGAAATCACACCCGCAGAGCTTACATCCGAGCAGCAAGAGCGTGCCGCACAAATCATCAAGGAGATTTACGTTCGTCTAAATTGCAAGGGTATGGTGCGTGTTGACTTCTTTTTGGAAGAGCAAAGCGACCGATTCTATTTTATCGAAATCAATACGATCCCGGGGCAGACAGCACAGAGCTTTATTCCGCAACAGGTAAGGTCTTATGGTTTGAAGGAAAGCGACTTTTACACGGAACTTATTGAAGCGGCGTTGCGTCCAAGGTAGCTTCAATAAGTTCGACGGAATTTTTACATACATATCCAAGTGAGGTAAAGCCAGCGCATTTTTATAGACAGCTCCAATTGGTGCTGTCTACTCTTACATGTTGTTTATTTCTTCTTACTATTGGGTTGTTAAAATATTGTTGTTGTTACGAAATATCTATCAAAAGAATGCAAAATTGTTTTATGCTTCGCTACGTTGTTACTTGTTGCGTAAGTAATGAAGTAGCGTGGCGCAGTTACCTTAGCGTCCAAAAGAAACTCGGATAAAACTGTCAAAATTACCTATCCCAACTTAGATCTTGGGACATCATAAATTTGAAGATGATGGCTAGGGCGGCGCTTCGTATACGAGCAGCGTAATGATGTGACCACAGAACATGGAGACGGCTCTGTAGGGCTCCGCAGGTTTTGCTAAAAACACACTATAGCCGTGAAGGTAGGAGCCAAGGTGCTTCCCGGACCCGTTTCATAGCTTATAATAATTCTTTCATACAGTTCACGGAGTTCTGTTTAAGACTTAAACCTACAGGTGTCGGGAAATCTTCAAAGCCATGCACCCCGCCTGCTACTACTTCCAAAGATACGGGGACGCCAGCGCGGTTCAACTGGCGCGTGTATTCAAGGCTTTCTTCGAAAAATAAATCTAGACCACCAATCAGTATATAGGTGCAAGGCAAGTTCGTAAAATCTCTGGCATGAGCCGCTGAAAAGTAACCCAGTTCATCATCGCTAATGGTTTGATTACCTTTGTACGCGCTCCAGCCATAAGAGTTTGATTCGAAAGTCCAGCCGTATTCCCCCAAGTATTCATTTTTTTTAGGGCCGAAATCCCTGGTGTTTTGATAATCCAGCATAGGACTAAACAAGAACTGATTTTTAATCTTCAACTCGGGCTTTTTATCCCGGACATAAATTGCTAACGTAGCCGCCATCCCACCACCAGCGCTTTCCCCTATGATCGAAATACGTTCTTTATCAATGAGCAACTCATCGGCATGCTCGTATAGGTATTTTATGCCTTCAAAGCAATCCACTAATGCAGCGGGATAGGGGCTTTCAGGTGCTAATCGGTATTCTACAGAAGCAACTATGACGCCGAACTCATTAGCCCAATCTTGATTCTTTTTGGAAAACTGACTTGCCTTTGCGGATACAAATCCACCTCCGTGGGTGTGATATAAAAGAGGTATTTTAATTTTTGGAGACTGATTGCCTGGGGTATAAATATATAGTTTACAGAATGCATTCACCTCAATAATTTGATAAGGATCCGCTTTTGGTAGCGGATAAAAGAAGCTATCTACGTATGTACGAAATTCCTTTAGATTCCCATCGGACAACACCGGGACAAGTTGGCTCATTTGTTCTACGATAGGCTTGTGTTCGTCGAGTATTAAGTGGAATGATTTGTTCATCGTTATGATTTTATTTTGGTGTTAATCTTGAAATCATAACGTAAAAATTATACGAATTATTACATAGTATCTGTTAATGTTATATATGTTGTAAGTTTTGAGAATTAAATTTGCGTTCCTGTTTGGTTTTGCTCTTGTGGATTCATTGTCAGTATGACAAAGGCATGATCTTTAATCGAAAGGCCACCTTCTGTGGATTTGGGCGCTGCTATGGGGAAGCTATACAGAGCCTTTGAAACAATATAAAAGTTTAAAAATACAAAAGGATTAGCGCTTACAGGTGTATTGAACGATTAGCGCATGTGTGATGCCAAGGTATAGGTGTTTAGTTTGGAACGCTTATATAAGAATATTCCGACGGAAACAACCTTTTCCGTATGCATTTTCCACTCGATTACAATAGATTGAGCGCCGTGAATCTAGATTTTTTACGTCAATTTACTAAGTACGAAGCTTAATTTCGCTCCCAAACTTCATATGTGAAAGAGTAAGCATGTCGGTCGTCCACAGCATGGTCTTCGCTATTTACCTTTTTCCATTCTCCCTCAGCAAGCTCTGGGAAAAAAGCATCGGACTCAAACGTCGCATGGACACGGGTTAATAAGATGCGGTTTGCATAGGGCAACCACTGTTTATAAATGTTGCCGCCTCCGATAATGAATACTTCACGCTCATCCCGGCAATAGGTTAGAACCTCATGGATAGAATTGGCAACATCTACTTCGTCGGCAGACCAATCCTCATCTCGCGTCAACACGATATTTCTTCGGTTGGGGAGTGCTTTACCCATGGAGTCGTAAGTCTTCCTGCCCATAACGATGGAGTGATCCGTGGTTTTATTCTTAAAATATTTGAAGTCATCGGGCAGGTGCCAAAGCATTTTATTGTCTTTGCCGATGGCGTTGTTTTCAGCAGCTGCTACGATTAACGTTATTTTAAGATTACTCATACTCTATAAAGATTATACTGAAATTTATTGGTGGGGACTACGCTTCCCTTTTTAAATGGCTACCGGAGCTTTGATGTGCGGATGAAAATTATAATCCAGCAGCTCGAAATCTTCGAATTTAAATGCAAAGATATCTTTCACATCGGGGTTTATTTTCATGCTGGGCAATGGTTTAGGATCCCGCGCCAACTGACGCTCCGTTTGTTCAAAATGGTTACTGTAAATATGTGCATCGCCTAGCGTGTGGATGAAATCGCCAGCTTCCATATCACAGACTTGCGCAACCATCATTGTCAATAACGCATAGGATGCAATGTTAAACGGTACGCCTAAAAAGATATCGGCACTTCGTTGGTATAGCTGGCACGATAAGCGGGGTTTCAAAATACCCTTTTCCGGCTGTGCCGGTGCGACATAAAATTGAAAAAAAGCATGGCAGGGCGGAAGCGCCATATTTTGTATTTCAGCCACATTCCAAGCCGAAACGATGATCCGTCTCGAATCCGGTGAGCTTTTTAACTGCTGGATCACTTGTGAGATCTGATCAATATGCTGCCCATCTGGTGTAGGCCAGGAGCGCCATTGTGAACCGTAAACAGGACCTAGGTCACCGTTTTCGTCGGCCCACTCATCCCATATACTGACACCGTTCTCCTTCAGGTATTGAATATTAGTATCGCCGCGTAAGAACCAAATCAATTCATGGATAATCGAGCGCAAATGTAACTTTTTTGTGGTCACTAGCGGAAATCCCGCCTGCAGGTCGAACCGCATCTGATAGCCGAAAACACTACGTGTTCCCGTTCCTGTTCGGTCGGTCTTATCAACCCCTTGCTCATACACATGCGATAGTAAATCCAGATATTGTTTCATAGCCAATGCCCAAAAGTTTGACCACGAAGATACTTTATTTTACATCATTACAATATCACAATTTTTCCACACCACGCATTTTGCGACAATTTATGTATTTTTGCAGACTATCATGAGCAAGAAAGTCGCATTTTACACCCTGGGTTGCAAACTGAATTTTTCGGAAACCTCTTCTATTGGCCGCCTCTTTAAAGATGCGGGCTATGAAACTACGCCATTTAATAGCCCCGCTGATGTCTATGTTATCAATACCTGTTCGGTAACAGATCATGCGGATAAAAAGTGTCGCAAGGTAGTGAAAGAAGCATTGAAGCATTCCCCTCATGCGTACGTGACGATTGTGGGGTGTTATGCCCAGCTCAAACCCAAGGAGATTGCCGAAATCCCTGGTGTCGATATGGTGTTGGGCGCTGCCGAGAAGTTTAACATCATCGAGCATATCAATGATTTAACAAAGACCGAAAAAGCCGTCATTCATAATGCACCGATTAACGAAACAAACCAGTTCGTTTCCGCTTTTTCTATTGGCGACCGCACCCGCACATTTCTTAAAGTTCAAGATGGCTGCGATTACTCCTGTACCTTCTGCACCATCCCCTTGGCGCGTGGTGCCAGCCGCTCGGGTAAGATCGAAGATATCGTTCGTCAAGCAGAAGAAATCGCCGCTTCAGGCGTGAAAGAGATTGTGTTGACCGGAGTTAACATTGGCGATTTCGGTATTCGCGATGGTAAACGGCAGGATAAATTTCTTGATTTGGTGAAAGCCTTAGATGAGTTGGAGGGCATAGATCGCATTCGGATTTCTTCCATTGAACCTAACCTGTTGGCCAATGAAATTATTGCATTTGTCGCGCAATCTAAAAGATTTGTGCCTCATTTTCATATGCCGCTACAGTCAGGAAGCAATAAGGTGTTGGGAATGATGCGCCGGCGCTACAAACGCGAACTGTATGCTGAGCGTGTGGCGCAGATAAAATCGCTCATGCCCGATGCTTGCATCGGCGTGGATGTCATTGTGGGTTTCCCGGGCGAGACACGGGAAGATTTTATTGATACCTATAATTTCCTTAACGAACTAGACATCGCCTACTTACACGTATTTACCTACTCCGAACGGGAAAATACTATTGCTGCACAAATGGACGGTGCAGTCCCGGGCGCACAACGTAGCGACCGCAGTAAGATGCTGCACATTCTTTCCGATAAAAAACGCCGAGCTTTTTACAGTATGCAACTGGGCAAAACTGGCGAGGTATTGTTTGAAAGTGATGTCAAAGATGGATATATGCATGGTTTCTCTAAGAACTATGTCAAAGTTCGATCGTTATACGATCCGCTTCTTGTCAATGAAATTGTTTCCGTTAAATATACTGCCGTGACGGAGCAAGGTGAAGTCGACGTGGAAGAGGTGCAGGAATCGCTGGCGCATTAAATCTGAGTAGTCGATATTCGAAGCATTATAGTTTTTTCGTTTCCGTTAGCAATTGTCATTTCTCAACGAGCTAACCGTTCCGTGGTATCTCATCAGGTTGCGAGTAATGTGTTTCTCAAATTAGCTTTGCATGCCCTATGTAAAGTCTATTTTCTTCTTTTGAAATTGTTACAAAAGTAAAAATTTCTCCGATTTTTCAATACGAAAAAAAATTAGACAAACGATTGTTTTTTTTGCTAAAACGTTTTCTTGTAACGGATTCACTTTTTTATTTAAATATTTTCAATATTTTTTACTTATAATTGTTTGCGTTAAGACTGTATAACGATTATAAACTAGAAAAGCATAATATATTGTTGGTTGTTAAAATTTAGTATTTGCAAGTTTTTTTTCTGAATGATGGCCCCGATCGATGAATTATTCGATAATGCGGCTCCTCTAAGAAATATATAATAAAGTGCGATCGGAATTTCAACCACTACGAACTACTAGCTAAATAAACTGCAAGGCGTACGATGCTCTCACACTTATTCGAGGTGTTTAAGAAACTGGCGATAACGAAATAAGGTTAAAAATTACGATAGACATTTAATAGGTATTCCAATTATTAAACGTGCCGTTTCATTCGATCAGATCACTTGTAGATACTATACACAATAGCTCTCAGTAGAAGGGCTGCAGTGAAAAATAATGGATGTAACACCAAATTACAATATCATGGAAAATAGTATAAACCAAAGTTTTAAGGACGCTTCAACAAACCCTGTCGGAGCTCGACACAGCAGGCAGCTACGAGTAATTGCTCTTTCAATAATTCTATTAGCCGCCTTTAGTGCGCAATCGTGTAAAGAAAAGCTGCAGCTTACCCAAGAATTGGCCATGGCAAACGTATCGAATACCCCTGATAGCTTGCTTGGCGCTCCGAAGACACAAGTCTTTCAACAGAAGATTAGTCGGCAAGTGGAATCGCATGGAAGGCTCCAGTTAAGAACATTACAGAACGATATGCAACCCACGGGATTTTATATCGACAGTAGTTCTATCATTACGGTGCATGTACGAAGAATCTCAGGAACGGATCTGCCAAGGTTATTTATCGGAACATCCGATAATGGTAGACGGGATTACTTGACCTGGTATCAGCTGAAAGAAGGTACAAATGTAATTAACACCGATACCGATTTACTCAGTGCTTCCTACAACCAACCCGCAAAGGAAAAATGGGGCGGCAATGCTTCTATCGTCTTCAATTCGGATTCTCCAAGTAGTCTTGGCGAAGCTGAAATCACTTTCGAATCCGGATTAAAAAAGATGCCTTACTATGTACAAGGTGTTACTAGTCTTGCTGATTACCAAACCATGTTGGATGTGTTCGCAGATGACGTAAACAGCGCAATGCTTGTTTCTGATAGAACGATACTTACGTTTACCATAGAAAATGCGCTGCAATACCGGAACTCCAATGTCGATAGTTTGTTGCTTATTTGCGATCAGGTTATCAAAGCTGAAGAGGGCATCAGCGGACTTGACAATTCATCACCCGAACACCAACCACGCACTAACCGGATTTTAATGACAGACTTCCCAGCCGGAAATCCATTCTCGGGGACATATGCTATAGGCTTTCCCCAAAATTCTATGGAAGAAATTTTGACGCCATCTTTATTAAAAAATTCTTGGGGTTTATTTCATGAATTGGGGCACACCCATCAGCAGATATGGACATGGGGTGCGGTTGGTGAAGTTACAGTTAATATATATTCCTTGGCCGCTGAGCGTGCAATGGGTGTGACACCTCGCCTGTTCGTCAGAGATAATATTTGGCCAAGTGTTACAGCGTATTTAGCCAAACCGGAGGCAGATCGGAAATTCAATGACAATTCATCAATTGGTTTTTTTGGCAGATTAGGTATGTTCCATCAACTTTGGTTGGCCTATGGCGATAGCTTTTACCAGAATTTGCATAAGAAATGCCGTGTAGACAAACCTATATTGAACAACGACGACGAAAAGATGGCTTACTTTATGACGACAGCTTGCGATATAGCGGGGGAAGACTTAACGGATTTCTTCCGCAAGTGGGGACTTCCCGCATCGCAAGCAACTTATGCAGCAATCGCCAATAAGAACTTACCCCAGCCAAGCAGGGATTATTCTACACTTCGGGATTGATAGTCATTCTTGTTTACCCCCCGGTTCACTTTCACTAAAAATAACAATCACATGAAAAATTTATCTAACAATCATGCAACCGGATGCTTTGCACATTCCTCAGCTTTCCGGTACAATTTGCGATCTTGGGGCTTTGTTCCTTTTTATGTCTTACCTTTAGCGTTTTTTCTGCTATCCTGCAAAGACCAAGTGCAGCTTATACAGGAGCCCGCTGTGGCGATCAGCTTGGCCGATGAAGACTTGGGCGCACCAAGAACGCAACTATTTAAACAGCAAATTAGTCGACAGGTGGAGAATACAGATAGACTCAGGTTATGGTTGGGACACACCGGTTGGCAGCCAACGGGATTCCATGTTGACAAAAATTCCATTATTACGGTTCATGTGAGAAAGATTTCAGGTACCGATCTCCCCAAATTAATGTTAGGAACGCCTGCTAGTGGTGGCCGAGAGTATGATACCTTTTTCCAGCTGAAAGAGGGCACCAACGTGATCAATACCGAAACCGATTTAGAGATCTTTTACTTTGGAGGACGAGGACCTGAAAAGTGGGGAGGCAATGTATATATTGATTATACGTCCGACTCGCCAGGAGCACATGGCGAATCAGAAATTACCTTCGAATCTGGCTTTAAAAAGATTCCATATTATATACAAGGTGAAACTAGCATAGCCGACTATCAGCGTATGTTGGATGTGTTTGGTGATAGTGTTCACCAAGCCACGCTTGTTTCAGATAGAGTCATGCTTAATTTTACCATAGCAAATGCGCGGCAATACCGGTCTTCCAATATCGATAGCTTGCTGCTTATTTGCGATCAGGTTACTGCAAGTGTGGAAGCCATTAGCGGGTTAGATAGGTCGTCCCCTGAACACTATCCGCGTACCGCTCGACTTTTGATTACAGATAAACCAGATGGGGTTCCGACCTCTGGATTTTCGATATCATTTCCTCAAATCTCAATGAATGAAATTTTGACGCCTTCCCTGTTGCGGAGATCTTGGGGTTTATATCATGAAATAGGTCATGCGTATCAGCAAGCATGGACTTGGTTTGCGGTCAGCGAAGTTACGGTAAATATTTTTTCTCGGGCAGCTCAGCGCGCCATGGGCTTTTCTATCGGCCGAACTGAAAATTCTTGGAATATAGTAGACGCGTATCTAGCTAAACCAGATGCAGAACGAAACTTTAATACAGACGAACCTTTATCTTACGATAGACTCGAAATGTTCCATCAACTTTGGTTGGCCTATGGCGATGGCTTTTACCAGAATCTGCATAAGAAATGCCGTGTAGACAAACCTATATTGAACAACGACGACGAAAAAATGGCTTACTTTATGACGACAGCTTGCGATATAGCGGGGGAAGACTTAACGGATTTCTTCCGAAAATGGGGACTCCCCGCATCGCAAGCAACTTATGCAGCAATCGCCAATAAGAACTTACCCCAGCCAAGCAGGGATTATTCTACACTTCGGGATTGATCATTTCCATGAAATTCCATAACATTTTATGCAAGAGATTTGGCAGGTGATATTATGGATTTACAAGAGACAACCAGATGGCTCTTGTAAATCCATAATCCCAAGAGGTGAAATACTACCCTCTGAAATAACCCTTTCTTACTCACAAGAAAACTTGTACGGCCCGAAAGTTTGATACGCAATGTGGCCAGGTGCAATAATCGTCAATGTTAAGTTCGCAGTCTGTTGTGCGCGTCAGTATCTTTTTAGCTCGTTTTCTTCCGTATATTCAACACAACCACCACCGCTAAAATGGCGATCACACCGACGCCCTGCAGCAGCGAAACATGTTCATGCAAAACGAAATACGACATGCAAATGGCCACGGGCAGCTCGACGGCGCTTAAGATGCTGCCCAAGGATATGCCGATTTTAGGCATGCCGTAAGCAAACATCACCGGTGGAAGCACCGTTCCAAATATGGATAGCAATAAACCGTAAGGTCCAATTTTCAAGAAGGTATCGGGTTGAAACAGCGTAAAGGGCTGCAAGAGGATAAAGATAAATAGGCAAGCGCCTGAAACCATGTAGGCGCTTTTTTGTAAGGGCGGACGATCATTGCCCACGCGGCCATTGACGATAATAAAGATAGCGTAGGCGCTGGCGGCAAGCATACCATAGAAGATGCCCATCAAATCGATTGTATGAAAATCGTGTTCAAGCAGTCCCGTTGCTAACATGGTGGCTAGCAGGATAACAATAATACCGATTACGTTTTTTCGTGTGGGGCGCTCTTTAAATACGATGAATTCGATCAGTTGACCAATCCATATGTATTGCATGAGTAATACAATGGCCAAGGACGCTGGAACCAACTGTACGCATTTATAGTACAGTAGACTGACTGCACCGGTGGAAATCCCGCTTAGCAGGATCACCCAGGGGTTACTTTTGCCCGGGTATTTGAGAAAATACGCTCGATAACAGGTATGGACAAACAATAAGGTGAGCCATAGTATCAGCATGCCAAACAACGCTTGCACGCCGGTTACCTCGCCAAGGGTAAACCCTTTTTCGTACGCTTTTTTGACAAAGGTGGAGAGTATTCCAAAACTTGCAGCACCAATAAAAACTGCAACGATGCCCTTTATTCGATCCATTTTTAATTTTGGCGCAAGTTACAAAAACAAACTTGATCCTTGACTTGCAATTTTCCAATCATTACATTTGCTATATGGTTAAATCGATACAGCGTGTACAGTTTGTTATTTATCCGCTTCTTATAGTAATGCTTTTGCTCACATCGTGTGGCGCAAGACGGAAATCTGGTAGCACCGGGCGGGTGCTCACATCGGGCAATGCAAGTGGGAAATCAGGGATTCCGACTGATGCAAGTGATGCGCGCGGAAAACAACTGTCAGGATCTACTATGCAGGACTATGCCGATCTGCTAGGTGTTGGCGTTCGCGAACTCGATAACAAGTCGCTTTATGCGTTCATTGATAACTGGATGGGTACGCCCCACCGTTTAGGCGGGACACAGAAGTCAGGTGTTGACTGTTCCGGCTTTGTAGGGATGCTCTATAGCCAGGTGTATAGAAAAAGTTTACCCCGAACTTCCCGAGATATGGGCGATGACGTGAAACGTAAATACGAGAACAAACTAAAGGAGGGGGATCTGGTCTTTTTTTCTTTTGGCGGGAAAAATATAGACCACGTCGGCGTGTATCTACACAATAACAAATTCGTCCACGTATCCACCCGCAAAGGAGTAATTATATCAGACATGAAAGATAGCTGGTACTATAGATATTTCGTGCGATGTGGCACGCCTAAAATCTAACATTTAAATTACATAACTTATCGGATTCTACCGGCTCTACCGTTTCAAGTTCAGCCTTATTGTTTATTTTTGCGACATATTCTATAAATGTCATGAGTAAAAGAACGAAGGCTATATTTTTGGGACTGTGTATTATCGGTTCATTTTTTATCTATTGTGTATTCTACTATTCCAATATGCTGAAAAATGCTCCCTATCGCTTTTCTGATTTCGAATACATCACGATAGCCTACGGAACACGGGATTCCATGCTGAACACCTACAATTCGGCTACCCAAGATTACCAGTACCTGAACAGGAGCAACCAAGTCGTTAAACAGAAGCTGAAACTGACGGACGATGACCTACTGTATTTGCACCGAAAAGCGATGGAAATGGGTTTTTGGAATGTCGATAATGACATGACTACACCACGCAAAGATTCTATTGAAGGGCGTGATGTTCCCCGTTATGAGCTGGAATATAAGTATAAAGAAAAAAGCAAAAAAGTGGTGTTGGACGCAGACTTTGCAGGCAATCAGAAAATGAAAGATGCAACGAAGACGACCATTGAAAAAGTATTGGAAATGATTAATATAGCCAATGCAAGATAGAGGAGAGTTTGTATTGCGTAATGAGTAGATAGACCTTAGTACTTAGAATCTAGTATTTAGACATTAGTGCTTAGTATATAGACCTATGTACTTAGAAATGGTGCCGGATCAAATACAATTACTTTTCACTTTTGACTTCTTACTTTTCACTTTTGAATTTTTACTTTTGAATTTTGTCCTACAAAAGTAATGCCTTGCCGCGGCATGCGGCGGAAAGGTCTGCGGGATGGACAATCCGTTTAAAACGGAACTTTATAAAAACATCATCTCGCTGCGGCATGCGGCAAATGTAAATCTGTTATTACGTAACGACAAATTAATATAACATTTACAATTTATTTATTTCATAAAAGCTAGTTTTGTCAATACACAAAACCAACGTTTCTATGAAAAATATCTTTTGGGCACTTGTAGCATGTGCTCTGTCCGGAACTACCCATGCGCAAGAGTTGGCGCGCGGTGTGGTTTATATCGATGCAAATGCCAATGGCCTGCGCGACAAAAAGGAGGTTGGCCTTGCTGGCGTTAGTGTGAGCAATGGCGTCGATGTGGTGCAAACTGATGCCAAAGGAAATTACCAATTGCCCGTTCAAGATGACAATATCATTTTTGTCGTGAAACCATCGGGCTACAAGCTGGCGTTAGATCAAGAAAATCATCCCAAGTTTTATCATATCCATAAGCCGAAGGGTTCTCCGGCATTAAAGTTTGCGGGTGTTACCGCCACAGGCAAACTGCCTAAGTCTGTCGATTTCGCCTTACAGCCCGTTGAAGAGCCTGCCAAGTTTTCTGCGTTCGTATTTGGCGATCCACAAGCTTACAACGAAGCGGAGATGGACTACTTTAAACGTGCCGTCGTCGATGAGGCGAAGACGAGAAAAGGGCCTGCCTTCGGTATTAGCTTAGGCGATCTGGTGGGGAATGACCTGAGCTTACATCCGGGCTACAAACAAACCATTAGCCAGATGGAACTGCCTTGGTATAATGTCATCGGTAACCACGACCTTAACTTTGATGTAAAAAGCGATTCCCTTTCCGACGAATCTTTCGAGCGCCTATTTGGGCCGGCAAACTATGCTTTCAATGTAGGCAATGCACATTTTATCATTTTGGATGATGTGCTTTATCCACATCCCACCACAGGAGAAGGGTATCAAGGTGGGTTTCGGAAAGAACAGTTGGACTTTGTCGAAAATAACCTCCGTTTTGTACCAAAAGAAAAACTCGTTGTACTTGCCTTCCATATTCCGTTGAATCCGGATAATGAAGGTTGGTTTAGAAATGAAGATCGTCAACGCTTGTTTGATTTACTTAAAGATTATCCAAATACCTTATCCCTTTCGGCACATACGCATTTTCAGCAACAGAACTATTATAACGCCTCACACGGATGGAAAGGGAAACAACCACACCACGAATATAACGTAGGTACAACATCCGGCGACTGGTATTCTGGCCAGTTAAATGCCCAAGGTGTCCCGGTGTCTGCGATGCGTGATGGAACTCCGAAAGGATACGCAATACTGCATATCGATAACGATAAGTATGCATTTGACTATAAGGTAGTCGGTCAAGACGACGATTATGCGATTGATCTTTATGGCCCCGCTGTTGTTTCCGCAAAATATGTAAGACGCTATCCCTTGTATGCAAACTTCTTCATCGGTGCTAAAGATAACGTGTTGCGCTATCGAGTAGACAAAGGAAATTGGAAAACGATGGAACGGGTAGCAGATCAAGACCCGGCGTACACCGCATCTGTGCTTGCTTTTGATGGTGCAGATTCGTTTGTTGATGGAAGGCGCCCTTCCGATGCGGTGCCATCAACGCATCTCTGGAAGATCAAACTTCCGAAGCTTGCAATCGGTAAACACAGTATAACCGTTGAAGCAAAAGATATGTTTGGGCGTGTGCACACCGCCAATAAAGAGATAGAAGTCGTTGAATAGTAATTTGTCGATGCAAAGTGCTTATTTAATAGCGAGCTAATATTCAATTAATATGAAAAGCTCACCTTTGAAGTAGAGTAATTTTGTTCATAGTGTTATGGTTAATGTTAAGCCTATTGTGAAATATGCTGAAACAAAATTTGTTTTCATACAAATAGTAAAAAGGCTGCCTATCGGTAGCCTTTTTCTTTTATAGCTGTTGCTTGAATACCCCTCGTAAATCATCTGATGCGGGCAACTCAAAAACTTCCAGATCAAAATATTTGATCGCCGCAAATAGGTGATCAAATATGTTGGCCATGGTGTTTTCGTAGTACACCCAGTCGGTACTTGCCGCAAACATGTACAGTTCAAGCGGAAGACCATGTTCGGTAGGCGCCAGTTGCCGTACCATAAGCATCCGGTCTTGGTGTATGTTTGGATTGTTCTGAATATAATTTGTGATGTATGTCCGGAATAGACCAATGTTCGTCATACGCCTGCCGTTGATGGGCATACTGGGGTCAGCATTGGCCTGCTCATTATACGCTGTAATCTCTTTTTGGCGTTCCGCTATATAGGGAGCCAGCAGTTGAATGCGTGTCAAATCCGAGACCTCTTCTTCAGTAAGATAGCGTATGGAGGATATTTTGATAGGAATAGCCCGCTTGATACGGCGGCCGCCAAATTGCTTCATGCCGCGGTAGTTTTTGAAAGAATCTGTCAGGAGCGTATGGGTGGGGATAGACACAATTGTTTTATCGAAATTCTGTACCTTCACATTGTTTAGATTGATTTGGATAACGTCTCCATCTGCTCCATATTTGGGCATCTCTACCCAATCGCCCACGCGTACAGAATCGTTTGCAGACACCTGAATGCTCGCTACGAAGCCAAGTATCGTATCTTTAAACACCAACATAAGAATGGCAGAAGCTGCACCTAAGGACACGAGAAAGGACCAAGGAGAGTTTCCTGTGATCACCGAAAAAGCGATCGTTCCAGCAATGAAGATCAAAAAGATCTGCACGACCTGCAGGTAGCTATCGATCGGCTTATCAGCAAAAGCCTTGGTATTTCGAAAAATGTCCCGTAATGTTTTTAAGATGCTGCTGATGAGCTTAACGATCAATACAATGATGATCACAGACAACAGTTTCATCATCACATACGTAAAATTTGGAAAGCCAATGAATATAGCGGGAAGCAATTGTTGGGCTAAGAGTACAGGAATAAGATGGCTTAGGTGGTCAAGTACCTTGTTCTCCAACAGCTTGTCGTCCCATGTCGTACTTGTTTTCGTAATCAGGCGAACGAAAAGCGTTTTTACAAGCTTTCTGGTGATGTAATCGGTTCCTAAAAGTAAGAGTAATGCGGCAAGTAAGAGGAGGCTGGTGCTGGTTAAATGTGCCATCTGTGATGGGAGACCCATGGATGCAACCCAATCAAGCGTCCAATCGTAAATAAAACTTTTTTGTAGGGTGGGAATGTTAATTATGTTTGTTTTTTCCATATTAACAGACAAATGTACAAAAAATGAAAGAGACGGCTTTTGGCCGTCTCTTTCATCGTTTAATTCGTTACGCGATCATGCTTATGCTTAAAGAATAGCGCAAAGAGAATAGCGATAACCAACGTATATCCGGCAAACGCTAACCAGATATGGTGCCAGTCTTTCAATAAAATGTCGCTACTAAAGGAACCGTCACGAAATATCGAAATTCCACGCTCCTGTATCAAATGGCGTAAAGAACCATTGTCTACATCCGTTTGAAGGTAGCCTGCGAGGCTCGCTATGTTGGGAAATGCGATCGTAAAATATTCGTCGATAACCCAGCCCGATAATAAGCTGCCCAGCACAGCGCCAAAGCCGTTGGTCATCATCATAAAGAGACCCTGCGCAGAGCTTCGAATATGCGAATTTGTTGATGTCTCAACAAATAAGGAACCGGAGATATTGAAAAAATCAAATGCCATGCCGTAGACGATACAGGATAGAATAATCATCCACAGGCCGGTGGTGGGATCGCCGTAGGCAAATAAGCCGAATCGTAAGACCCAGGCCAGCATAGAGAGGAGCATCACTTTTTTTATACCGAACCGCTTTAGAAAAAATGGTATCGCTAAAATAAACAAGGTCTCTGAGATCTGGGAGATAGACATGATAATCGTTGAGCGCTGGATAACGATAGAATCTATATATTTCGGGTAAAACTTGAACTCATCCAGAAACACATCGCCGTATGCGTTTGTCAATTGCAAAGCTCCCCCCAGAAACATAGAAAACACAAAGAAAAGTGCCATCTTATAATTGTTGAAAAGCCGGAATGCTTCTAGACCAAGGGTTTGTATAAGGGATTGGCTCTGGCGATTGATGTTTCGCGGCGGGCATTTAGGGAGACTAAGCGCAAACAGACCTAAGCCGAATGATGCGGCACCCGCAATATAAAATTGGTAAGCAGTAGCCTTGTTTCCGGTCAAGTTGACCAACCACATGGCTGCAATGAAGCCCACCGTGCCCCAAACGCGAATAGGAGGGAACGCCTTGACTAGATCATACTGTCCATTCGTCAGCGCGGTGTACGAAATGGAATTTGATAACGCCAGCGTTGGCATGTAGAAGCACATCGCCAAAAGCATTACGTAAAAGAACGTCTGTGGATCTGTAACCTCTGGAAGGTAAAAGAGTGTAGCGCCATAAAGTAAGTGCATCAAGGAATACAACTTTTCTGCATTGACCCACCTGTCGGCAATAACGCCTAACAATGTAGGCATAAAAAGAGACGCAATACCCATGGTAGCGAAGACCGCTCCAAACTGCGTTCCGTCCCATTGTTTGGTGCCAAACCAATAGTTCGCTATCGTAATTAACCAGGCTCCCCACACGAAAAACTGGAAGAAGCTCATGATGGTTAATCGTAATTTAATTGACATAGTATGTTGTTAGGGGAATTATGATTTTCTGCGTTCGATTTCGTCACGGATTTTAGCGGCAGTTTCGTACTGCTCTGCCTCAATGGCTTTATTTAATGTCGCTTCCAACTGTTCGTCGTTAAGATTGGCGTAGGGAGATTTGGTTTGTTTTTTCTTTTCTGGTTCAGGTTCCTTGTGCAAGGTGTTCTCCTTTTGCGGGAGGTTTTCGATATTTTCCAAAAAAGCGAAGTCATTACTTTCAATGATGATGCCTGCGGCATCCATAATGAAATCATACGTATAGATTGGCGAACCAAACCGAACGGCAAGGGCTACGGCATCTGATGTTCGCGAGTCAAGTTCAATCGTTTTTTCGCCATCCGAGCAGATCAATTTCGCGAAAAAGATACCATCGATAAGATTATAAATGAGTACTTCTTGCACGTTGATATGAAAATTATCTGCAAATGTTTTGAAGAGATCATGCGTTAAGGGGCGCGAAGGTTGCATTTTTTCAATCTCTACAGCAATAGCTTGAGCCTCAAAGCCGCCAATTATGATCGGAAGTCGCCGGTTGCCTCCTATTTCACCCAATACAAGCGCGTAAGCTCCGGACTGTGTTTGACTATATGATAACCCAACTATATCTAATTTGATTTTCTTCATTCTTGATGCCTTACCGTCCTACAAAGATGTAAATATTCAAGACAAAATAAAAATGGCCAGACGCAATTTGTTGACGCCTAGCCATTTACTTTGTTTAAATAGTGTTGTTTAGTTGTTTTTATACGTTTTAAAGGCCTCAATCAGCTGTGGTACAACATCAAATGCATCACCAACGATGCCGTAATCGGCAACTTTAAAGAAGGGTGCCTCCGGATCTTTATTGATCACCACGATGGTTTTCGAGGAGCTCACACCGGCAAGATGTTGGATAGCACCGGATATACCAATTGCAATGTACAACTTAGGCGTAACGGCCAATCCGGTTTGTCCCACGTGCTCTGCATGCGGCCGCCAGCCGGCATCAGACACCGGTTTCGAACATGCCGTAGCCGCACCAAGTACACGAGCAAGTTCTTCCACCATCGCCCAATTTTCGGGCCCTTTCATGCCGCGACCGGCAGAAACAACAATTTCGGCCTCTGGCAATGATACTTGGTTCGTTGCGCGTACGATGTCTTTGATCACCGTAGAAAGATCATCCGGCGATAAGCTCGGTTGATAAGGCTCTATCGTGATGGACGTGGGCTCTTCCTTCGGTTCAAAACTATTGGGCGTTAAAGCAATCACCCGCTTTGAGCCAGTAAGCTCTTCCGTTGCAATTGCTTTATTCGAAAACGCTGTCTTTTGGATGGTCCAAGCCGTGCCCGATAGTCGGGGTAGTGAAATAGCGCCATCAGCCAAAGCAGCATCGAGTTTTGCGGCGATACGCGGCGCCATACCTTTTCCGCTAAATGAGTTGGAAAGAACCACCGTTTCGGCCTCGACGCTTTTCGCCACCTCTGCAATAACCGACGCGTAAGCTTGGTTCAAAAACTGCTTCAGTTCTGCTTGATTTACCGTTATTAACTTTTCTGCTCCGTATTTTCCAATCTTTTCCAACTCGCTTTGCGCAACCTCACCGATACTAAGTGCATACACGGGCTGATTCACCAAGGTTCCTACTGCTTTCGCAAAAGAAACGGCCTCCAATGCTGATTTTTTGAAAGCACCGTCCACATGTTCGATATATACTAATACTGACATAAATTTGTTTCTTAAAATTGAAGAAATTAAATAACTTTTGCTTCCGTGTGCAATAAATTCACTAACTGAGCCAGGTCATCTTTACTGATCAGTTGTACCGCTCCGCGTGATGGGGGCGTGTCATAGTGCACAATTTTGGATAATACGGGAACATCGATCGCATCGATAACCTGTAGCGGTTTGCTTCGCGCCGTCATAATGCCACGCATATTCGGGATTTTTGGTTCAGCTACACCTTCTGCAGTACCGATGACCACAGGTAAACTTACTGATAAGACCTCTTTTCCGCCTTCAATCTCACGCTCTACCGTAATTTCGTCTCCATTGACTTGTAAACTTTTCGCGATGGATACGGAAGGAATAGCGAGTAGCTCGCCAAGAAAGCCCTGCACCTGAACGCCATTATAGTCTATCGATTCACGTCCCGTCAATATCAAATCAAATTGCTGCGATTTAGCAAAGGCCGCAATCTGATGAGCAACAAACCAGGCATCGCGTGCAAACGCATTGACCCGAACAGCTTCATCGGCACCAACAGCTAAAGCTTTTCGAATGGTCGGTTCGGCATCCGCCTCACCAACGTGTATCACCGTAACCGTTGCTTTGCCGCCTTCGGCCAATTCTACAGCCTTCGCTAAAGCGATCTCATCATACGGGTTAATAATGTACTGAACGCCAGTATTGTTGAATCGGGTGTTATTATCCGTAAATGTAATTTTTGATGTAGTGTCCGGAACATTACTTAAACATACGAGTATCTTCATCAGTTTATATTTAGCAGTTTATATTTTTTTCGCAACATCGTGTTCGCACAGCTGCACGATACCATTCAGCCAACCGAAGTTAATCTAACTTCTTCGACCGGCTTATCGCAAACCTATTGATTTTCGGGTATAAAATCAAACAATTCTGGGATGACGTAAATACAGTCAGTTTTTGGTTAGCCTCATGATATCGATGATTTATCGTAATGAAATAGCGTCCTTTTTAAGGATATTTTATTTGTTCAGGTTGTATTTTTGTAAAATGGCAAAATTTTGGCTTTATTCGGTAAGGTCAATAGAGTGTCATTTTCTATGCTAGCATAGTAAATTTTGTTTAAGCTATTTTGATAAACATGGGCCTTAGACGTCGTAGTTTTCGTACTTTTGAGCAGATTTAGCAGAAAATTCATGTTATGAGCACGAGAATAGAAGAACTCAAGCAATTTTTACAGGAATCTCCGCAGGAGCCATTTTTGAAGTATGCGTTAACCTTAGAATATAAAAAAACGGGCAATGCAGAACTGACATTAGCCGGCTTCGAAGAATTGGTGAATATGCATCCAGACTATGTAGGCACATATTATCACTTTGCGAAATATTTGGATGAAATTGGTGAGCGGGAGCAATCATTAGCCATGTATAAGCAAGGGATGGAAGTGGCCCAACGTATGCGAAATAGACATGCTTATGGCGAGCTGTTAGCGGCCTATAATTTGGCCATGGGTATAGAGGAAGATGATTGGGATGACTAAAAAAGCATAGAAATTGCATCGTTAGGATTTTGTGGTATCTTTTTTGTAGTTGTTATGCAAAATCTGATGTAATGCGTTTTGTTGTATATTTAAGTGGACTTTTACTTGCGTTTTCTGCAATCGTTGGTTGCATAAACACTCGTACGAACGCTAGTGTCGACAACAGCAAATTCGGAAAAATTACAGAAAGTAGATTGGTTGGGTCTTATCGTGGTGATCTTCCCTGTACGGATTGCGACGCTATTGCAACGGTGCTGACCTTAGCTAACGATAAAGGCTACACACTCGAGTATGTTTACGTGGGAAAGGGCATGGAAGCATTCTCCAAATCCGGCAAGTGGGAACTAGATAATGGCGAATTGAACCTTGAAGGTTTGGATTACAAATACAAAGTTGAACTCAATCAGCTTAGGCAATTAGACTTATCAGGTAAGGAAATCACAGGCGATCTAGCCGAACGTTATGTCCTTCACTCGTTGGAACACTAAGCACAAAAAAACATTCTTTCTAAGACTGCCATGAGGTCCATGCATCTCCGGTATACGATCAGTTTCTGCAATTGTTCATCGACTATAGGTGAAGTGGCCAAGCAGCCAAAAGTGTCTTGACCAAGCACCTTTTGATGTTCCATCCAAACGCAATGTGTTGCTTACAGCGCTAACATTTTCCAGATCGTATCAGGATCGTCCTAGATAACGTGAAAGTTGATTACTGATGATTTTCACATAGATCTTTTAATGTCTTGACGACAAAATCCACTTCTTCTCTAGTATTGTATTTGCTGAACGAAAACCGAACGGATGGGCGATTTGTGTCGCAAGCCAGCGCACGAAGTACGTGACTGCCTATTTCGGAACCAGAGCTGCAAGCACTGCCGCCGGAAGCCGATACACCCGCGATGTCTAAACTGAAAAGCAGCATGTCGGCAATCTCGGTACAGGGCAATGATACGTTGAGAACCGTGTATAGAGATTTTTCAGCTTCGCTGTTGCCGTTAACGGTAACAGCAGGGATAGCCTCACGCAGTGCGGAAAGCATGTAATCTTTCAATCCCTGTATGTGTGCTCGGTGTTGCTCCATCTCCTGATAGCACAATTCAAGTGCTTTAGCAAGGCCCACAATCCCATATACATTTTCTGTCCCTCCGCGCATGTTCCGTTCTTGAGCCCCTCCATAAATCAGCGGCTGTATTTTATTTCTTCCGTTGACGTAAAGAAAACCTACGCCCTTAGGACCATGAAATTTATGCGCCGCTCCCGTAATAAAATCGATCTGCAGATCGCTAAGGTCATGAACATAATGCCCCATTGTTTGTACGGTATCCGAGTGAAATACTGCATTGAATTCTTTACAAATTTCGGCTACAGCCCTAATATCTGTCAGATTGCCTATTTCGTTATTTGCGTGCATCAGCGACACAAACGTGCGCGGGTTGGCGGCAAGAAGTTCACGAAGGTGAGCAAGGTCGACATTGCCTAACTCATCCAACCGGATAAGATCTAAATGGATCAGTCCGCGCTTTTCCTGTTCCTCTAGCGTATGCAATACCGCATGATGTTCTAGAGGAGAGGTGATTGCATGCGTGATGCCTAGATCGATAATAGACCGCACGATCGCCATGTTGTCCGCTTCGGTACCGCCCGAAGTAAAGAATATCTCTGAAGGAGACGCTTTTAAAAGTCCGGCAACCGTTTTTCTGGCTTTTTCCACGATTGTTTTTACCTGACGGCCGTGGGCATGAATAGAAGATGGATTACCGAAATTCTCCTGCATCGTTTCCGTCATCACTTTTATAACTTCAGGCTCTAGCGGTGTCGTCGCGGCATTATCGAAATATACTTGCATGGTGCAAAAATAAGCAAAGGAATGGTAAATAGGTACAACATATTTAAGCAATATGTAAAAATAGCCGCTGCGGCATGTACATTGCTAGCGCTATCACGACCTTCATGATAGTATACGGGGCTAGCGACTTTTTCGTCGGACCATATTGTAGATGGAAAAAAAAGCTCCTGTAAGGACCACATATAAGATGATGTCGCCATTCCGGGTGTAAAAAGTAAGCTCTTCGTTTAGATTAATCTCTTGCGTCAGCGCCGCAGGTACCCACCATGTCGTATGTTGCACCACATCGCCACGCTGGTTAATAAAACCAGAAATACCTGTATTGGCTGAACGTGCCACCCAACGTCTGTTCTCAATAGCTCGTAGCTTTGCATAGGCGAGGTGTTGATCTTTCCCCGACGTATCGCCCCACCACCCGTCATTAGTCACGATGGCGATAAACTGCGCACCCTGCCTAATGTATTCGGCTACGTAATTTCCCCAGATTGACTCGTAGCAAATGACAGGTGCGGCGCCAATGCCGCTTCGTGCGTAGACAACAGATGGTTCTTCTTGGCTTCCGTAGCCACCTGTCGAGCCACCGAAATGGGCAAAAAGCGGTTTCATAAAAGCAAGAAAATCGCCAAACGGAAGCTGCTCGACGCCCGGCACAAGCTTCGACTTGTGGTAAAACTGCAGTTTGCTGGTTTGATCGATTAGTACAGCTGCATTGAACGGATCTATAAACCTGTTATTTCCATAATCGCGTGCCGTAATTGTTTTTTGATAGTTGTAAACTTGATAACTTTCAATACCCGACAGTACACTGCCATTTTTGTAGGTATTCAGGAATGACTGAATACTGTCATACGCAGGATAGTCTCTAAACTCCTCCTCATCGATGTTGCCGTGTGCCGAGATGGCTGTCTCCGGCCAGATGAAAAATTCGGTATTGGGTTTCCCAACGCTGTTGGAAAGTGCGATCAGATTTTCAAGCTGCGCTGCGGGCGATATGGAATTGAACTTTCCGTATGGATCAACATTAGGCTGCACGACGACCACCTCGGATGGATTGATATGTTCGGTGTAGCTACCATACTGTATAAAGGAGATTGTAGATGGTACAACAATAGTAACCCCTAATGCCAAATAGAGCTTCTTGCTATTTATCGCCTCTACCTTTTCACGCTTCTGCCAAACAAGAAGGAAAACGAGGATGTTGGCTACCCAAATCCAAACAGACCCTCCGAATACCCCGGTCACGCTATACCATTGTATGAGTTGGTGGAAGTTGGCGAATCCGTTTCCTAAGGTCATCCAGGGAAATGCAAGATCCCACCATTGGTGCAAAAATTCGTAGCCTAGCCAGAAGGAGACCAAACCGATAAAGCTATAGCCGATGCCTGTTTTTTTGCGAAGCTGATAATACAAGCGGAAAGCCAATGCCATCAAGAGTGGCCCCAGCCCAAAAGGGATCAACGCGATAAGGATAGCAACATATCCTGGCAAATAGGCGCTCATGGCATTGTAAACCCAATAGATCGACGCGGTGTTCCAAATAAAACCAGTCAGGAAAGCGAGCCGGAACACGTGTCGGCCCTTACGCTTCTCATCACTCCGGATCACGCGTTCCACGGCAAACAAAAGCGGTACGAATGCGAAGAACAAAATCGGGCTACTATAGGGGATGGGTGGCCAGGCCAGCCATAATAGACAGGCGCTCAGTAGCGCTAATAAGTAGTTATTCCTCACTTCTTACAGTTGCGATAAGAGTTCTGATTTTTTGTTTTCGTATTCCGCTTGGGTAATGAGCTGCCGGTCGTAAAGTGTTTTCAGCTTTTTGAGTTTGAGGGTAAGTTCATCCTCGTTAGTAACTATGCTTTTTTCATCAGCCGCCGGGCTTATATTGTTTCCAGGTAATGGTGAGGGCGTTTCCTTCGTTGGTTCAGCATCTGGACGAATGATCGCTGCCGCGGCCGGCGCTTCTGTAGGTACATCGCTAGCTGCGTTCATCGACGGACGTTCTTCTTTATCCACGGGCTCCTTTGCAGGTGTTGGCGCTGCTGGTGCAGCTGGCTTCGATGCAGGTGTTGCGTTTCTATTTTCCAAAGCCTCTTTGATCAATTGATAGAGCTTCCGCGCTTGTACTTTCGGAATATAGTCTATGGTCAGGTTCTCCCCCGCTGGTGGAATAACAGTGACTTTTGCACCGAAAATCTCTTCCTTAAACGCGATGTCCTTGATATCATTCCAAGAAAAAATCTCAAAATTAGTCGCTAAACCAAGTTTCGTAAACTCGCAGAGAAAAATACGCTTATTACTCACGGTAATACTATCCGGAAGCAGGGTTACGGCAGGCTTCTTCTGCACCGATATATATTGGATATATTCACCGGCGGTTAACATATCAATTATTTTATCATGGATTTTTTCAACCACCTTGGGGTCTTGTCCATCTTGTAAAAATTTCTCTATAGCCATCTTGTTATTAAATCAGATTTCAAAGTATACAGGTCCAACATCGCAGATCTTTAACCAGCAGATCCAGCTACACAAAATACGAACTCTCCCTTTATCGGATGGTTCTCAAAATGTAATTTTAAAGTTGCCAATGTTCCACGCACCGTTTCTTCATAAAGTTTGCTCAGCTCTCTGGATATCGAAGCTTCGCGCTCTTCACCAAAATACTGAATAAATTCGTCAATCGTCTTTAAAACGCGGTGTGGAGATTCATAAAAAATCATGGTGCGCGTTTCATCGACTAACTGCTTCATCCGTGTTTGACGACCCTTTTTAACAGGTAAAAAACCCTCAAAGCAAAAACGATCGTTTGGTAAGCCCGAGTTGACCAAGGCCGGAACAAATGCGGTCGCACCCGGCAAGCATTGCACGTCTAAACCCTCTTTTATCGCTTCCCGTACCAACAGAAAACCAGGGTCCGAGATCGCTGGCGTGCCTGCATCTGATATTAAAGCAATCGTTTGTCCCTCCTTTAAAAACTTAATGATCTCGGCCAACGCCTTATGCTCATTGTGTTGATGGTGGGCAAACACCTTTTTCTCGATGCCAAAATGTTTCAACAGCGGACCACTGGTACGCGTGTCTTCTGCCAAGATGATATCCGCCTCCTTTAAGATGCGAATGGCTCTGAAGGTCATATCTTCCAGGTTGCCAATGGGCGTTGGTACTAAGTAAAGCATAGCCAAAGTTAGGAAATTAAATGAGTAAAGAGTAATGCCGGATGGGCGAAGATATCGTAAAATTATCCCGACCGGGAAATCCATAAAACCATCTTCAGAACAGCTGATAGATGAATTGTGTAAGAAAAAAGAAGGTAGGCAGAACGGTTAATTGATTGTTAGAAGTGGTGTAGGAAGGTTTAGTTGTCGGGTATTGTGATGAGTAACGACGGAATTCTATGGAATTGTTGTCAGCTACTTTCGTGATCACCTTCCCCCGACAACTAATCTTCTAAGCTGGTATGATCGTCGCCATCGTAGGCAAACTCCAGCAGATCTATATAGATCTCTTGCTCGAAAAATTCTAAATCTTTTAACATAATCGTTTTTTTAAATTTTATACTTCAAAAATAGGGTACCGGTGTGAACTGGAAATTATCCCGATATCAACTAATTGTTAATTCTTGCAGTGTAATATCAAATATATGAAAATATCATAAAAATAAAAATGTTTTAATGTTAAAATGGAAATTATAAAAATGTTTTTTTGGAATGTTGATGAAAATGTTTGATTTCCGTTCCACTTCTTATCTTTGTCCAAGTAGAATGTTATTTTATTTATTTTTATGTTACAGATAAATTATATCCGTGAAAACAGAGATGCGGTGATCGAACGATTGGCTGTGAAGAATTTTAAAGAGGTTGATTTAGTTGATGAGCTTATTCAACTGGATGAATCGCGTCGTAAAATTCAGAACGAGTCAGACGCTATTGCCGCTGAGGCTAATGCTGCCGCTAAGCAAATTGGCGATTTGATGCGCCAAGGTAAGAAAGAAGAAGCTGAAGCTGTAAAATCGCAATCATCCGGGTATAAGGAACGTGTAAAGCAATTGACCGATCATCTTGCTGAGATTGAGCAAGCGTTGCATGACAAATTGGTGCAACTTCCAAATTTACCACATACGTCTGTACCCACAGGACACGCTGCAGATGATAACGAGGTTGTCCTGCAGCATGGAGAGATTCCCAGCCTGCATACGGAGGCCTTGCCGCATTGGGAGTTGCTGACGAAATACAACATTGTCGACCTTGAATTGGGCGTAAAAGTCACGGGAGCGGGATTTCCTGTTTACAAGGGCAAGGGCGCGCGTCTTCAACGTGCACTGATAAACTTCTTTCTGGATGAGGCGGCAGAAGCGGGGTACAACGAGGTTCAAGTGCCTATTTTTGTCAACGAAGCCTCTGCTTTCGCTACCGGGCAATTGCCAGACAAAGAAGGGCAGATGTACCACGTCACCGGCGATGACTTCTATTTGATCCCCACAGCGGAAGTGCCGGTTACGAATCTGTACCGTGATGTTATTGTAAGAGAAGAAGAGTTTCCCATTAAGCACTCGGCCTATACGCCATGTTTTCGCCGTGAAGCTGGATCCTACGGCGCACATGTCCGCGGGTTAAACAGACTACATCAATTTGATAAGGTGGAAACCGTACAAGTTGTTCATCCTGACAAATCGTATGCCGTGCTTGAAGAGATGAGCTTGTATATACAGCAGTTGCTACAAAAGCTGGAATTACCCTACCGGGTACTCCGTTTATGCGGTGGCGACATGAGTTTCACGTCTGCGTTGACTTACGATATGGAAGTGTTTAGTGCGGCGCAGCAACGATGGCTGGAAGTTTCTTCCGTTTCCAATTTCGAAACATACCAGTCTAATCGGTTAAAAGTTCGCTTTAAAAATTCGGAGGGCAAAATGCAGTTGGCCCATACGTTGAACGGATCCGCGCTAGCATTACCCCGTATTGTTGCATCTATTTTAGAAAATAATCAATCCGACAAAGGAATTCGTGTTCCCGCTGTCTTAGTGCCGTATACGGGCTTCGAATGGATTGATTAGCTGTCACAAAGGTACACACGACTTAAATCGTAATGACGACGAAGCAATCTCCGCGATTCTAAACGGAAGATTGCTTCGTTGTGCCTTCTCGCAAGGCCGGCGCTTAAGATCTCGTATCGGAACCACGATTCTTGTTTAATAGTGATTGGAGAAAGAAAGGCATACGTCTTTAAAT
Organism: Sphingobacterium paludis; assembly: GCF_004364125.1. GTDB lineage: Bacteria > Bacteroidota > Bacteroidia > Sphingobacteriales > Sphingobacteriaceae > Sphingobacterium > Sphingobacterium paludis. Next base: position 585,153 of record NZ_SNZV01000002.1, read on the forward strand.
CGTCCTTGCGAGGAGTGAGGTACGACGACGCGGCAATCTGATGATTTAATAATCTATTCGATTCGACTAAAGTATTAAAGATTGGCGCTATTTCCTTGGTTCCATGCGCGCCAAGTATTGGTCGCTATCATCCTCAAAAAGAATTTGTACAACCCAGTTCTCTTCGCGGGCAATTCTGATCAATTCCTGCTGATCGATATAGAGCCAGCGAAAAGGTTTCCCAAACGTGCCTTTGTACGCATATTGAAATTCGATTTCACCCAAGTAATAGTCGGGTTTTTGAATCTTGTATTCGTCATAGAGGTAAGCAATATCGGACGAGTCGAATAACAGCTGCCCTTTATCGCTAAGGAGCGTCTTGGCATGGCGTAATAGATGGCGAAGCCCTTCTAAAGTTCCCGCTAAGCCTATGCCATTCATTAAAAAAAGCAAGGTATCGTAGCACTTATCGCGCAGTTCAAAGAAATCGCCTTGAATAATCTGCTGCACGCCGCGCTCCGTCATAATCTGCGCTGCGGTAGGTGAGTATTCAATAGCCTCCACATTAAACCCCTTGTTCTGCAAAAATAGGGCGTGACTACCAACGCCGGCACCTACATCCAACACGTGGCCATCGCAAAGGGCCAACGCAATATGTTCCAATTCGGGAAAATCTTCCTGCTCCCTGAAGAACACCTCGATAGGCATCTCTTCAATATCTCCGTAACTGCTGTGTAAGAGCAGGGGCTCCTGCAGCATATTCAACTTATGAAAGTCGTACAGTGCCTCTCCGTAAACGTCGCGTTCCATTATTCCTGTATCTTTAAGATTTCTTTCGCAATCGCTATCTCTTTTTCTGCACCGGTATGCTTGTTGGGTTCATCCGATAGTTTGATCACTTCCGTCCACTGACCTTCATCAGGCTTGGCTTCTACCATCTTGAGCACAATATTCATCCGTGGAAGTCCCACATCATTTGTGAAGTCGGTTCCGATCCCGAAAGAGTAACCTATTTTGTTATGGCAGAAGGCGGCTATATTCTTCACCTTCTCATAATCTAGCCCATCGGAGAAGATAATCGTTTTAGATTGTGGGTTAATGCCTTTTTGTTTATAATGGTCTATCGTCATCTGTGCAAAGGTGATCGGATCGCCACTATCGTGACGTACACCATCAAACAGTTTAGTCAATTTTTTATCGAAATGAGAGAAGAACACTTTGGTGGTGTAGGTGTCAGAAAGTGCGATTCCTAGATCGCCACGATACACGTCGGCCCAGTGTTCTAAACCGAGTAAGTTGGCCATTTTGTAGCCGTACTTTGCTGCATGAAACATAAACCATTCGTGGGCATGTGTTCCGATGGGTGTGGTTTCATACTTCATCGCTAAATGCACATTTGATGTGCCTATAAAGGTCTTTGAGGGATGATTTTTTAAGGTACGGATGACAAGATCATGCACGGTATAGGAGTGCCGTCGTCGTGTTCCGAAATCGGCTAGGGTAATATGGAGCCGATCATACTTTTGCATTTTGTCAGCAACTATTTTACACACCTCCGCATCAGGTATACGCTCCATCGCTTGAGCTTCATAATAGAGTTCGCAGATCAACGACATGATGGGCACTTCCCATAAAATTGTTCTATACCAATAGCCTTCTATACTGACCTGTAAATCTTCACCATCTTGTTCGATTTTAACTTCATCAGGGTCGTACCGATATCCTTGCAGGAAATCCAGGTAGGTTGGATCGATGTAAGGACACTTTTCACGCAAAAAATGTTTCTCGGCTTTAGTTAGCTTTAACGCTGCCATGCCATGGATGGCTTCACGCAGAATTTTATCGAACCCGGCCGGAAAGCGATGCTTTCCACGATTAATGAATTGGTACCTCGCCCTCGCTTTTGGGAACAGTTTGCTCACGGCAAATTGCATCGTGAACTTGTAAAAGTCATTATCTAGGATAGAAGAGAATGTTGCCATGCAAAAATGTGCTCGTAAAAACGGGTGAAGTTAATAAAAAAAAGGCATATGGAGGGTGATAGAACGTTGTTGTTGGAGCGCGTCGTATGGTAAGAGGTGTTTATGTGGTTCTACAGCGTAAACCAAGGCGGATGGGCTTTTGCAGTACATGTGTAAAGGCGGGATTTTTCAATCACCGCCTTCACTGCTTCAATTAAAATAGATATGTCTTGTGCTTAGCGCGTTGAGCGGCCAGAGCCACGCTCCGCATTTGTGCTGGATGATCTGCTGCGTCCCGTGCTGCTGCTTTGCTCGCTTCGGCCGGAACTGGCGCGGCTTACTTGCGATCCTGCGCTGCTACTACGCTGACTGGCCTGCTGAACAGGGCGGCTTCGCTCTTGCGTAGGCCTTGAACGGCTTTCATTGCTTGGCGGAGCCGTTTGCTGCCTGTTTTGAGGACGTTCGGTAGTCATGCCCCTGCTGCGTCCCGGCGTAGGCTGCGCACTACGGTTTTCAACCTGCGGTCTAGATGTTGCGCTACTGCGCTGACCTCCTGTACTAGTGGAAGAACTACGGCTTTCGACGGCTGTGCCACGTCCACTCGCTGTAGAGCGGGCTTGGCCGCGCGTATTTCGCATGTCGTTTTGCGTGGCGCTCTCCCTATTCGTACGACCGCTGCCTACCGTATTGCGCGTTCCAGACTGCGTGCCGCGTGACGAAGAGGCAGCGCGTGTGGAACGGCTTTCTGTCGTTGCCCGTGTTCCGCTTGTGGCAGACCCACGCGTATTTCCCGTAGCGCGATCACTCCTGCCACTACTGACGGCACTGCGGCTGGTTCCACGTGTATTATTCGTGGCCGATGAACGAACCGCGTTGCGGTCTGGCCGATAAAGTGATACCGATCTACTGTCCACCCGAGAGCGTCCCGGACGATCACTTGTGCGGATATCCCGTACGGTAACGCGACGACCAATATTGCGCTCGATATCCCGGCGGCCAGGTCCTCCATAATAATGGTGGTTGTTAACAGTGTAGGTATTGTTTATCACCGTGGTACGATTGAAAACGTTGCGCTGACCATAGCTCCAATGGCGTGAAATATAAGGGTCGTAGATCCGTCGTACAGGTAAAAACACCCAAAGGTTTAACGGTAATCCCACTGATACGGTCACACCGCGCGGTGCCATTGGCGCCCATCCATAGTAACCGCCCCCACTTCTCCAATCTACCCAAGCTGGTCCCCATTCGTAATCTGGAATCCAGCCCCAACCGTTGTAATTGGTGTGCACCCAGCGTCCATAGTGAAACGGAGCCCACCCCCAATCGTAGTTAGAGACCCAAGTGTTACCATATTCCGTCATTGTCCAATAGCCATTCGTGCCATATGGGCGGAAGTTTCTATCCACGTCTGGAAACCAAATGTCGCCATAACGCGCATCTCTGTCCCATTGTCCGTAAGGAGATAATTCATCATAGAAGACATCAAAAGACACGTCGCCGTAAGGCTGAGCCGATGCCCTACTCCATGAAAATAGGCTTACTAAAATCGTCACGATGGCGATGTAGAAGCGGTGGGAATTGAAACGTTTCATAGTGTTATCTTTTAATGGTGAAACTAATCTATTTTACTATTATGACTATGTTGATGAAGCGAAGGTTTAATGTTTGAAATAATCTGTAAACAAATGCGAATAATATTGGTTATGTAATAATTAGAAAACTCTATATCAATGAAAAAACAAAAGTTTGTACATTTGTCGGGTATTTTTGACAAGCTATTATTTGCGGAAGCAGTGTTAACTTCATACTTAAATGGGAAGTAAAATAGAAAAACTACTTATCGAATTCGCACGAATACATCGTTTTATGATGAGTTTTTTGCGAGAAGCGGTATCACCACCTTATGAGTTCAAAGAGATTATTCGCCAATGTTATGAAATTGGTTGGAAATCGTTCCCATTGATTAGTTTGACAGGCTTTATTGTCGGTTTTGTCTTTACGAAGCAATCGCGGCCTTCTTTGGAGGACTTTGGTGCGACATCCATGCTGCCCGCCTTAATTTCCATTGCCATAGTACGTGCCCTAGCACCCTTGGTCACTGCTTTGATCGCTTCCGGAAAAGTGGGCTCGCAAATTGGTGCCGAGCTTAGCTCCATGAATGTAACGGAGCAGATTGATGCCATGGAGGTATCCGGAACAAACCCGACCAAATTTCTGGTTTCTACGCGTATTGTTGCAACGACCTTGATGATTCCTATCCTTTGTTTCTACGTGGCGGGCATCGGCCTTATCGGTGGCTACCTCAGTATTGTAGGAAAGGATGATTTAAGCATGCTTGCATTTTTTACGCAGGTTTTTGAAACGATAGCGGCCAAGGATGTTTTCGCCATGGTCATTCGTGCCGTGGTATTTGGTTTTACAATAGGTTTTGCAAGCTCTTACGTAGGGTATTTTTCAACGAAGGGTACAGAAGGCGTCGGGAAAGCAGCAAATAGTGCGGTGGTATCATCGATGTTTTTGGTTTTTGTGGAGGAACTACTTATCGTTCAATTGTTGGCCCTGTTAAATTAATAGAGGATGGAGAAGAACAACGTACATATCGACCGGAACGAAGTCGTGATCCACGTGGATAATGTGAGCAAATCTTTTGGAAGTTTACACGTTCTCCGAGATGTTGACGTGAAACTGTTTAAAGGCGAAAACTTGGTTGTACTCGGTCGTTCGGGGACAGGAAAGTCTGTACTTATCAAACTCATTTCGGGTTTACTAACGCCAGATAAGGGGCATGTTCGGGTTCTGGGAGAAACAGTTAATGAGCTTGATGAACGTGCGCTACGCACACTTAGGCAACGCATAGGCTTTTCGTTTCAGAACAGCGCCTTGTACGATAGTATGACGGTACGGGAGAACCTCGAATTCCCTCTTGTGCGGAATAAGCGAAACCTGTCGCGAGCCGAAATAAATAAGGAAGTGGAAGAGGTGCTTGAAGGCGTTGGACTATCGCAAGCAATCAACCAAATGCCGTCAGAGCTATCCGGTGGACAGCGGAAGCGTATTGGCATAGCGCGAACCTTGATCTTACGGCCCGATATTATGCTATATGATGAACCAACGGCGGGTCTGGATCCAATAACATGTTTGGATATCAACACGCTGATAAATGAGGTTCAAGAACGCTTTAATACATCTTCCATTATCATTACGCATGACTTAGCGTGTGCGAAGATGGTGGGGGATAGAATGGTGATGCTGCTTGATGGTAAATTTGAAAGGCAGGGGACATTCAAAGAAATTTTTGATACGGACGATGCCCGTGTCAAATCATTTTATGATTATAATTTTATTGTTTAAAAATATATGAGTACAAACGAAAGGAAGCGTACGCTTACGGTTGGATTATTTGTTTTGATCGGATTGGTCATTCTGGTGGCCGGTATTCTGGTATTGGGCACACAACAAAACAAATTTAGCAAAAATCTGGTTGTGACCACCTATTTTCATGATGTGAAAGGCCTAAAGGTGGGTAACAATGTCTGGTTTTCTGGTGTAAAGGTCGGGATTGTCAAAGACATTAAGTTCCAAAGCATCGATGATGTAAAAGTCGTCATGCATATCGAGGAAAAGTCCAGCGAATTTATTCGGGAAGACGTTGTTGCAAAATTAGGTTCCGACGGCCTCATCGGTAATGCCATTGTCAGCTTGATCGGTGGATCTGACCAAGCTGCGGCAATAAAAAATGGCGACGTTGTCAAGTCGGTTAGCGGCACCGATACCGAGGCCATGTTCGCTACCTTACAGACCAATAATGAAAATCTTGTCGAGATCACCAAAAATTTTGCTGTGTTATCGAGACAGATGGTGGAAGGTAAAGGAACAGTTGGCGCGTTGTTGACTGATTCGACAATTGCTTTGTCGTTGAAAAGCTCTGTGGGTTCACTCAATAAGGTGATGAGTGATGCAAACAAAGCATCGGCAAATTTAGCGATATTAATGAACAAGCTGAATAGCAACCAAGGTCTTATTCATGATCTCACGACAGATACAGCCGTATTTTCTAGCCTACGGGAGTCTGCCGCTCAGTTGCAAGGAGTTACCCAAACAGCTTCTGCCTTGATGGAGAATTTAAATACTACGTCTGCTCGACTGAATGACAAGGATAATGCTATTGGCGTGCTAACGAACGATCCAGAGGCAGCTACGGAAATAAAGCAGATTTTACGCAATCTGAACCTCAGTACCGAAAAGCTTGACGATAATATGAAAGCGCTTCAAAGTAATTTCCTCTTCAGAGGCTATTTTAGAAAGCAGGAAAAGGAAAAAGCGAGGACGACACAAGACTCCTTAAACAGATAGGTAGGGAAAGCTGTGTCTTTCTTTTTAAATGAAGTAATGGGTATAACGGATAAGGATGTCATTTACGAAGACAACCACTATATAGCAATTAACAAACGTGCTGGTGATATCGTGCAGGTTGATACGACGGGTGATAAGTCTATGGAAGAAATGGTCAAGGAATACTTGACCGCAAAATATGATAAACCAAACGGGGCCTTTCTTGGTGTCATCCATCGTCTTGATCGCCCCGTAAGCGGGATGATTCTCTTTGCTAAAACAAGCAAGGGCTTAGACCGGATGAATAGGCTTTTTCATGATCGGAAGGTTTCAAAAACATACCTTGCCTTGGTGCGTAATAGGCCTCCTCGAAAAGCAGACACGTTGAAAAATTGGTTGTTAAGAGATCGTAAAAAAATGATTACTAAAGCTTACGACCGGGAAGTGAAAGGTGGCAGTTTTGCTGAATTGGATTACGAGATCTTAGGAGAGTTAGACGGTTACTACCTGCTCCAAGTTAATCCCCTGACCGGACGTACGCATCAAATTCGTTGCCAGTTGGCTTATATGGGCTGCCCCATCGTAGGTGATAACAAATATGGTTATCCGCGAGGAAGTTTGCGCCGTTCTATCTGTCTGCATTCTCGTGCCTTGCGCTTTGTCCATCCTATCAAAGAGGAAGATACACTGCTTACCGCTGCGTTGCCTATGGACGGCTTTTGGGAAAAGTTTAATGTGTTGCTGTAAAGCAATTCCGGTAAAGCATTAACTATTTGCATAAAAAAGGTTATTTTTGTGAGATGAAAATAAAACAGGTAACGCTACTCATACTGTGCATCGTGTTGGTAAGTGCATTTCTTAGCACGGAGCTCTCCGCACAGTGCGCGATGTGTACATTGAATGCGGAGAATAGCACGACGAATGGCAATACCCAAGGGAAAGGACTTAACGACGGGATTTTATTCCTCCTCGCTATTCCATACCTTATCGCTGTGGGCGTCGGTATTTTGTGGTATAAAAAATACCGTAAGAACCAACCAAAGCGCATTTCTCCTTTTGAAAGATAACGCATAAGTCAATGCCGACATCTAAATTTTCCGCCCTATTACAATCCAAATGTCCGCGCTGTCGGGTAGGGAAGATGTTTGAAGGGCCGATGTATGGGTTCAAAAGACAAAAGATGTATGAACACTGCCCACATTGTGGGCTTAAATTCGAAATTGAACCCGGATATTTCTATGCAGCCATGTACGTAAGCTATGCTTTCTCTGTAGCAGAGGTAGTCAGTCTAGGTTTAGCGACCGCTTTCATCACGAAAAGCGAATCTCCTTGGGTTTATATCATCGTGCTCTTTTCGGCGATCTTCCTCTTCGCACCCTTTAATTTACGCTTTTCTCGATTGGTGTTACTGCACTATCTTTCGCCAAAAGTGCGCTATAATCCGCAATACGAGGAAAATCTGGAGCAGTAGCGTATTGGGTCCATCGGACGATTTCGAGATACTTATAAATTCGCGTCGGACTTTTACCGATATACTGGCTATTGATCTAGCGGGAGATACTCCATTTTACTATCAAACAAAAATGCTTTTTCTTGATGCTTAGCAGCGATGTATTCGCTAAGTGCGGGGAGAATTTCCGCTTGATATGCTTCTATAGCGCTGGGATCGGCTGCTCGGACCTGTATGCAATACGTCGTGCCCTCGTGTGGAGAGTCCAACATTTTCAGTAAGTTGGTTTCCACTGTTAATGTTTTCAAGTGGCTTTTGATCCAAGGAAATAAATCATCATGGCTGCTATCATCGATGATGATGGAGATATTGTATAAAATCATGCGTAAAATTATCAAAATTTACGGACATCCTGTCTGTAAAAATAAGGTTGCACGTGCGTGTTTTCATAAAAAAATGCCAATATTTGAAATGGAATAGGATAGAACATGTATAGATTTTTGCTTTGGGGTTTTGCTTTGGGTTTGCTGGCAATTGTTATCGCTTGCAGAGATAAGCAAAGTGCCGATCAACTTATCCCTGTAGAAGATTTTTTTGTAAAACCCGAGAAAAGCAATTTTCGAATTTCACCTGATGGAAAACGCATTGCCTATCTGGGTATTGACGATCATTGCCGCAACATATTCATTCTCGATCTGGGCGATAAAGCAAAGTCTAAACAGCTGACTTACCAATCGGATATGAACGTACAGTATTTCTTCTGGGCATCGGATTCAGCCCTCGTTTATTCCAATAGCCATTCGCCTTCCGATAGCCTTCGCATATTCAGTATCTCCATTAATAGCGAGCAAAGTATACCGTTGATGCCCGTAAAGAAAGCAAGGCTGCGTTGGCTACAGTCGCAAAAATTGTACGGATCATTCTTGCTCGCATCATTGAATGATCGTGACTCCACCGCATTCGATCTGTATAAAGTGTTTTTAGACGGACGGTCACCTCAGCTTGTCACGCGTAATCCTGGTAATATTCTCAATTGGTTTCCCTCTCCTGATGGTAAAGTACGCTTAGCGATGACAAGCGATAGTGTGCAGGAAAGTATCCTATACAGACCTACAGAAGATACACCTTTTAAACGGGTGTATACGACCGATTATCAAACCCTGATTCAACCTTTGGGTTTTGTAAAGAAAGAGAAAAACATCATCTATGCACTATCCAACGACGGGCGAGACAAACTGTCTTTGGTCGAATACAATATCGAAAGCGGCAAAGAGGAACGCTTGCTTTACAGTAATGGCGAGGTCGATCTGGAATCACAAGGTTACTCAGACAATCTACAGGAAATGGTATTTGCCCAATATACGGCTGATAAACCCAAAAAGCTCTTTTTTAATAAGGTGTTTCAACGTCATTTCGAAACCTTGGCTGCACAATTCGAAAACCAGTCTATTGACATACTTGATACGGACAGCAGCTTAAACCACTGGATCGTAAAGATTTCCACGGATGTAAATGCCGGGGGGGTATATCACTATGACGTAAAAACACAAAAAACGCAGCTGCTCGCCGAAATGAATCCGAAATTAGCGAAAGCCGCACTATCCCCCAAACAATCCATGAGCTACCAGAGTAGAGATGGTTTGACCATTCATGGTTATTTAACATACCCACGTTCCAAAGCTCGAAAGGATTTACCTGTTGTAGTGCTTGTCCATGATGGTCCAAATCGGCGAGAAAGCGTCGATTTCGATGCGGAAGTGCAGTTTTTGGCAAATCGTGGCTATCTCGTCTTTCAGCTGAACTATCGAGGTTCCGTAGGTTACGGGAAGCAATTCTGGACAGCGGGCTTTAAAGAATGGGGCGGCAAAATTCAAAGCGATATTATCGATGGCGTCACGACACTGATCCATCAGGGCGTAGTCGATAAGAAGCGTGTGGCCATTATGGGCACAGGTTTCGGGGGATACTCAGCCTTACACGCCGCAACGTATAACTCTTCATTCTATCGCTGTGCGATATCCATGTCTGGCTATACCAACTTGTTTACCTATATTCGGGAAATTCCACCCCACCAGCAACAGTATTTACGTTTGGTGTACAATATCATTGGTAACCCAAGCAAAGAGTATGAAATGTTTAAAGCCATTTCCCCCGTTTTTCATGCTGATCGGGTGAAAATACCGGTTATGTTTGCGCAAGGAGGGAATGACCGGTATAGCTCGCTGACCGATGCTAATCAGTTTGTGCAAAAGCTTAAAAACAACAATGTGCCGATCAAATATATCTATAAGGAAGAAGAAGGACGGAGATTTAAAAGTGATGAAAATGTTATTAGCTATTACCAGGAAGTAGCGTCTTTTTTAAGCAAGTACTTGTAGGACTCCATGGCATACAACCAGCTAAAATATCGCAAGAACTTTGGATTACTAATCGCCTTTGTGGTGCTAGTAACCATTCTTTTCGTGGTGGCTATGCTGGCCGCACGGTCGATGATTGCAAACTTTATCGAAACGGAGTTTAATAATCGAAAAGTAGAAGTGTTCGACCAGTCCGTGCAACCCTTCCAAGAATTTTTCAACGATAAGATTCCAGAAATATCATATTACCAGGGGTACCTCGATTCTGTCAAAGCGGCCTCGTATGTGAATGACATCGTTCGTAAGAATGCTTTTGTGGAAAGTGTGTTATTTTACGACATCACCGTAACCAATTCTGATTCTATCGAAGCTGGGATTAAGTACAACCATTTGCTGGTCTATCCAAAAAGTGTGATTTCTTTTCAATTAGACGAGCAGAATCGATTGGTTGCGGAACGTAAGGAAAGCACAGAAACCCGAGCCTATACCGAGGACTTTAATAGTATGGTGCTCAAATTTGTGGCATTTCTAGACCGCGTCAATGATTCGACGCGGATGTCAGACAGCGATATCTACAAGGTCTTTTACACCCTTAACGCTGGGAAGGTATCCTATATGAACATTCCCCGCATTGCAGATCTACTCGCTTACAAAAGGCTTATGTCTTCGCAGGAGAATCCTGTAGTATGGTATGACCAAGACATGTTCCTATTTTTGATCAATCCCAGTAAGATCCAGATTAAAAATGTGGCGCCGAACCTCTATGAAAAGATCGAGATTTTACCGATTGTTTCGGGCAACGTAACCGACCAACGATTTTATTTTCAGACAGAGCTCTCACTGCCAGGCGCCCTTTCTGACTATAAGCTGCAATATACCAGCTCAGAGAACTTTTTAAATAAAGAGATAAATCGGCGTTTCTTACCGGTTAGTGCAGGAATCTCCATCATCTATCTTATTCTGATCTTTATTGCCTATTTGATTTATCGGAATGTGACCATCAATAGCAAATTATTTCAGTTGCAATATGATTTTATCAATAACCTCACCCACGAATTTAAAACGCCGGTGAGCGTTATCAAGATAGCAGGCAATAATATTCAGAGTTCAGAAAAACTATCCAGCGACGAACAGCGTATGTATGGGAGAATACTGGATCAAGAGGCAGACAAGTTGAACAGTTTGATGAATAAACTGCTGTCTTTCGCTCAGATAGAAAATAAGTCTATAAAGCCAAATAAGGAAGAGGTTGATGTCGCCGAATTTTGTGCGCCCATTTTTGATGCAGTAAAATTGAAATATCCTGATTTAAACTTTTCGTATCACATCGATGTCCAAAACAATATGGTCGTTGATACGACGTTGCTACTGAGCGTCTTTCAAAATTTGATCGACAATGCTTATAAGTATTCAGAACGGCAACGGAAGTTTTTAAATATCGACGTACAACAAAATAAAAAGAATTTTGTTATTAGGTTTAAAGATCAGGGCATAGGCATTAATAAAAAGGAATTTAACAGCATTTTTAAGAAATTTTACAGAGTCAAGAACCAGTTTAATCAACAAGGAAGTATTGGATTGGGCTTAGCATTCTGTAAGGAAATAGTAGATTTTATGGGCGGTGAAATTAAGGTAGATAGTGTGCTTAACCAAGGTACCACATTTACACTCGTTCTGCCTCTCGGTCCAAAAAAGAATTAAGTAAACATTATGAGTAAAGATATCACCATAGCGGTAGTTGAGGACGATGAAAATCTTCGTTTTCTGGTTGCCCATCGTTTGCAAGCCGAAGGATACAAAGTCATTCAGACGAGTAACGGCAATGATGCGGAAGAGCTGATCTTACAGCAAATGCCGGCCGTTGTCCTATTGGATTGGATGCTTCCCGGTAAAGAAGGTATAGATGTTTGTGAATCGGTCAGAAAAGCAGGCTTTGAAAATATCATTATTATGATGACGGCAAAGTCTCAGGACGTCGATAAGATTGATGCTTACAGCTACGGCGTTACAGATTATATAACAAAGCCCTTCAATATGGATGTGCTTGTAGCCATGATCGAGAACAAAGTGCGTTTCTTTTTGCCAAAAAATAACGATGTGTATAGTTTCGGCAATACAGAGCATCATCCTAACATCCATTCCCTGGTGCGCGATGGACGGAAAATAGAGCTGACGATACTAGAAAATAGAATATTGCTGTATTTTCTTCAAAATGTAAGCAAAGAAATTACGCGGGAGCAATTGATGGAGGTCGTGTGGGGGTATAGCTCGAATGTCAATACCCGTACGCTCGATATGCATGTGGTTCGTCTTCGCAAGAAAATTGAGACTAATCCAGACAAACCTCATTATCTGCAAACCGTGCGTGGTTTGGGTTACAAATTTGTCGATAGCGAAGAGGGAGAATAAAGAAGAGAAATTTGGTTTTATGAATCTTGCTTGCTATCTTAGCAATCGAGGTACAAGTACAAGACCATGTTGTCCTGAAAATGGATGGTATGGTCTTGTCTTTTTTTTGATTTTTGTAAAATAAATAAGGTAAAAATATGGCAGAAGTAACTTATTACACGCAAGAAGGTTTAGACAAGCTGAAACAGGAGCTACAGTATCTAAAAACAGAAGGCAGGGCTAATATTGCTAAAGCAATAGCTGAAGCACGGGATAAAGGAGATTTATCAGAAAACGCCGAGTATGATGCGGCGAAGGAAGCGCAAGGACTACACGAAACCAAAATTGCCAAATTGGAAGAAGTATTGGCGACGGCAAGACTCATCGACGAATCTGTGTTGGATACCTCGAAAGTGTTGGCCTTGTCTTATGTAAAGATCAAGAATAAAAAGAATAACGCGGTCATGACTTATCAGCTAGTTTCAGAAACGGAAGCGGACCTTAAGTCGGGCAAGATTTCCGTGAAATCGCCGATAGCGCAAGGTTTGCTTGGTAAATCGGTTGGTGAGGTTGCGCAGATTGAGGCACCTGCCGGTGTATTGGAGTTTGAGATATTAGAAATATCACGATAGCATTGTGAACGGTTATGTGCGGTTTTGCCATAACCGCACACACTAAATACGATATAAAGAAAGCGGCTACAGCATATGTGGCCGTTTTTTTGCATAGAGAGAGCTGTACAATAAGGTATGCATAAGATGGGCTTGCAACATATTATGTTCAGGCTGCATACAAGCTTGGACAGTGGAATAAACGGAAGTGGCCGGTAAATATTCACGGCGATTATAATTGCAATTACTAGCAAATTTATCTAAGTTTGTTGGTAATTCTTAATGAAGATTAAATATGTCAACGATTTTTTCAAAGATAGTGTCGGGTGAGGCGCCAGCATATAAAGTAGCGGAAAGTAATGATTATCTGGCGTTTTTGGACGTGCGTCCACTAGCCCATGGTCATGTTTTGGTGGTTCCGAAAAAAGAAACTGATTATATTTTTGATATCCATGACGATGAATATATGGGTATGTGGGTTTTCGCCAAGATTGTAGGTCAAGGGATTAAAAAAGTTTTTCCATGCCGCAAGGTAGGCATTGCCGTTGTTGGCCTGGAGGTAGCGCATGCGCATATTCACCTGATTCCATTGAATAACGTGGATGATATGAATTTCGGGCGCCCCAAGCTAGATTTAACAGAAGACGAATTGACTACGATTGCGGAATCTATCCGCGAAGCCATTTCAGAAGTAACACATTCAGCTAATTCATAGTATTAAAAAGGGATTTCAAGAGCGGCCTCTCGGCTGCTCCTTAAATAGATAATATGCAAGACTTGTTGCTGTCGTTTCAGCAGTTGATGGATCCGGAATACCTGTTGAGCCATGGAGGGTTTTATATTGTTGTATTGATTGTCTTCGCTGAAACCGGGCTGTTTTTCGGTTTCTTCTTACCGGGCGACTACCTGCTGTTTTTAGCGGGGCTGTTCTGTGCCCTAGGGAAGATCGATGTGGATATTACAACAATGTATCTGGGCATTCTTGGCGCCGGAGTTTTGGGTAATTTTGCCGGCTATTGGTTTGGTTATCGAACAGGGCCCGTTCTCTTTAAACGTAAAGACTCCTTTCTTTTCAAACGTAAATATGTTATCATGGCCGAAGAGTTTTACCAAAAATACGGTGGAACCGCTCTCGTCATTGGACGCTTTGTGCCTATTATTCGTACCTTTGCACCGATATTTGCGGGCGTAGTAAAACTAAACTTCAGAAAATTCGTCATCTATAATGTATTGGGTGCCTTCCTATGGGCAAGTCTCCTTACGTTGACAGGATATTTTTTGGGCGTTAAGTTTCCGGCAATAATCAATTACGTAGAGTATATTATCGTTGCGCTTATTGTTATCGCCTTTTTGCCGATAGCGATAGCTTTATTGAAGAGGTGGTTAAAAGCAAACAAAACAAACAAACAGTAATAATAATTAATGAGTAAAACACATCCTTGGCATCAGATAGCTCCTGGTAGCGACTTGCCAAATTCCGTCAATGCGATTATTGAAATCACCAATGGTTCCAAAGGAAAATACGAATTAGACAAGGATACGGGACTACTTTTGTTAGATCGTGTACTAAGTTCTTCGGTTGTTTATCCTGCGAACTATGGTTTTATTCCACAAACCTATTGTGATGACAAAGACCCTTTAGATATTTTAGTTATTTGCTCTGTTGATATTCTCCCGTTGACATTGGTGGAAGCCAAAGTTATTGGTGTGATGAACATGGTTGATGGTGGCGAGCAGGATGACAAAATTATTGCGGTGGCTAAAAATGATCCGATTTATAACTACATTACAGATATTGAGCAACTTGCTCCACACGTAATGAAGGAAATCGTTCAGTTTTTTGAAAGCTACAAAGCACTGGAAAAGAAGTCTGTACAAGTAGAAGGACTTCACGGCAGAGCACGTGCACAGGAAATCCTTTTAGAGAGTATCGAATTGTATAACAAGGAATTCGGAAATAAATAAACCCTAACATGGCCATCGACATTTTTTGGACAATATTTTTGGTTTTAGCAAACGGTTTTTTTGTAGCTGCGGAATTTGCCATTGTCAAAGTACGCGCCTCGCAGATCGAGCTGCAAGCGAAATCAGGCAGCAAAGTAGCAAAGATTGCTAAAAATATTACAGAACATCTCGATGGCTATCTTGCGGCAACGCAATTGGGTATTACCTTAGCGTCACTTGCTTTAGGTTGGGTAGGAGAGGCTGTGATGACGGAGATTGTCCATAAGATTTTTGGACTTGTCAATATTGAACTTTCCGGACCGATTGCCAAAAACTTAGGCCATGTTCTGGCCTTCAGTATCATTACCTTTTTACACATTGTTTTTGGAGAATTAGCGCCAAAATCGATCGCTATTCAGCGTCCGGTGGCGACCACCATGCGTATCGCGGCGCCGCTGCAGTTTTTCTATTACATCTTTCGGCCAATCATCTGGTTGTTAAACGGTTTTGCAAACTTCCTACTTCGCCTTATCGGTGTTGATGTGCATGGGCACGAAGCAAGCCACTCCTCCGAAGAACTGCAGTACCTGTTGGAGAAAGGTAAAGAAAGTGGTGCACTGAACAATGCAGAGCATGAACTTATCAAAAATGTGTTTGATTTCAACGAACGCATTGTTAAAAATATCATGGTACCGCGTACCAAGATTGTCGCGGTGGATATGCTCGATTCAGCCGATGAATTTATCAATACCGTTACCGAAGAGGGGTATTCCCGTATTCCTATCTATGACGATAATATTGACCAGATTGTCGGTATCGTACATACCAAGGACATTCTCCCCATTATTGTAAAGGGGAAGCAGGTCGTGCTTAAAAATATCATGCGTAAACCCTATTTCATTCCAGAAACCAAGAAGATCAATGACTTGATGACGGAGTTCCAGCTGAAGCGCATTCAAATCGCCATCGTGCTGGATGAGTTTGGTGGAACGGCAGGAATGGTTACACTGGAAGATATTGTCGAAGAGCTTGTTGGTGAGATCCAAGACGAGTATGATGAGGAAACACCATTAGTTGAGCGTATTTCGGAGACAGAATATATGGTTGATGCCGGAGCAAATGTGCATGATGCGAATGGATACCTACCTTTAGCGCTACCGGAAAGTTCCGATTATGACACCATAGCGGGACTAGTAAGCCATTTCTTTGAGAAGATTCCAGACGTTGGCGAAGTGAGAGAGGTGGAAGGCTACGCCATCACCATTATAAAAAAGACACAGCAAAATATCGAGTTTGTTAAGCTAGACCTTGTCGAGACGCCAAACGACGATATCGACGAAGATTAATTCCATGCACTTATTTTATACGCCAACATTGGAGCCACAGCATGAAAACTTCGTGCTGAGCGAAGAGGAAAGCAAGCACGCGGTGCGTGTACTGCGACTTGTTGCGGGAGACAGGGTCTATCTCGTTGACGGGCGAGGGGGGTGGTATACGGCGGCTATTCTGGATCCGCACCCGAAACGTACGACGCTCGTGATAAACGACGTTGTGCACGAGCATGGGAAGCTTGACTACCATCTGCATATCGCCGTAGCACCAACCAAAAATATAGACCGCATCGAGTGGTTTCTGGAAAAGGCAACGGAAATTGGTGTGCACGAGATCACACCGATCATTACGGAGCATTCTGAGCGCAAAGAAGTGAAAACCGATCGATTGAATAAAGTGGTGGTTTCGGCCATGAAACAGTCGCTCAAGGCGTATATGCCTACCATACACTCCGCTACATCATTAAACCAGTTTTTCAAAACGCAAGCTGACAATTTGAATGCTGTGCGATGCATTGCGCATTGCGTGGATACGGAAAAGCAATACCTTAACCACCTCTGTAAACCTGGGGGACATTACGTTCTCCTGATAGGGCCCGAAGGTGACTTTTCTGAAAACGAGATCGCACAAGCGCTAGAACTAGGCTTCCATCCGGTATCGTTAGGGACAAGCCGCCTGCGTACCGAAACAGCGGCGCTAGCAAGCTGCTTAGAAATTGCTTTGTTAAATAGGTAGTGTTAGTATATAGATGCTAGTACTTAGTACCTAGATTTTAGTGTTTAGTATTTAGATTTTAGTACTCAGTATGTAGATTGTAGTCTTTAGTATGTAGAAATTGTACGGGATACAAACCGTGATACTTTCCACCGTTAAATTTCACTTTTTACCTTTAACTTCACTTAATCTTTATTAAACGACGTGTCGCATTTGAAAGGGTATTGCGTATTGCGACAAGCTCAAGTATTTTATATTGTATCACTTCCAGCCAATATTAAACGAAATGTCGCTTTTTTATAGATGATAGTATGTAGTACTTAGTATTGAGAAAAGCTTTAATAGATAAGTGATTGCAGGGATCATTATTAAACGAAATGTCGCCTTTTTATAGATGATAGTATGTAGTACTTAGTATTGAGAAAAGCTTTGGTAGATTAAGTGATTGCAGGGATTATTATTAAACGAGATGTCGCCTTATTTCTGTTGCGTATGTAGTCATTTGCCTTTGCACCACCCAACAAGGATTCAACAAAAATTCAGCGACGATTTTTTTGCTTCCTTTTTTTAGAAAAAAAAGGAAGGCCCTGTCCTGGCAAGGACGGAGAGGTTGTGGGGAGGACATTCGTTTCAGAAAACACACTAACTTACAAAAGCATTTGCCTTGCCGGGGCATGCGGCGGAACGGATGTGGGGTGGACAATTTGTTTAAGGAACTATACCACCCTACAACGTATTTGCCTTACTTAATCACAACAGCATCTACCACCTGTATTTCTGAATTGCCTTTCAAAGGCTCGGGATTAAATTTCATTTTTCCCTTTATCTTAATAGGTTCTTCGGTAAACAATACCGATCCATCTTTCAAAAAGATTTCGACCATTGGGGGAATGCCGTTTGATCCACAAAACATACACTGCATCACGGGCAATACGGAAAGCATAAATTTCTTATGCGAACGGCCACTCGTTAGGGGAACCAAATAGCCGGGAAGTTCAACCGTTTTATTTTCCAATGCTTTCAATACCGGCGGATAGGTAGGCGTATACACTTTCTTATTTCCCTCGTAGGTCACTTTGTACATCATTTTGTCTATCGCTTCCCAAGTGCTGTTCATCATGGGAGTATGGTCAGGCACATTCATTTCAGGAAACTGGCCAACCTGAGCCCGTACAAGGGAAAGGCTGCAAAAACTCAAGAATACAAAAAGAATTATTTTTTTCATGTTATTTATCTGCTAAGATTGTCGAAATGGATGTTTTATAAGCACGAATCGCAGGAATAAGGGCCGCAAACATACCGATGATGCAGGCAGCCAAAATTAACAATAATTCTTGGCTATTCACACGGAATGCCTCGATGAAATCTGCACTTTCGCTGGCCTGCTGGTTGATCAGATACAGACCAAGATGTCCCAATAGCAAACCGATAAGACCTCCAATAAACGTGATCACTAAGCCTTCGACTAACACAAGCCCGAAAAGTTTAGTTTGTGATGCCCCCATGGAGCGCATGATGGCTAGATCATACTTACGCTCTTTCAAGGCATTATACAAGCTGATGAAAACACTTAAACCGGCTATAAACATGATTACGTAGGCCAGTATAGCCAGTGAATCCAGTCCTACGCCTAGTAAGGAAAACAAACGGGTGCTTTCTATCGCTGGCGATGCGGCCTGCATATCCGTCGATTGGTTTACCAGACGAGGCACAATCCCCATAGCGGCCGGCGAGGCGTACTTCACCAACAGTGCCGTTACCTCATCCCCGCGATGTTCCAGCATATCTTCGCCAATATTTTTTACAAATACGTCATTTGGTTTTTCCGAAACAAGCTCTTCCTCATGCGCCTGCCCCTCATGATGGTGGCCATGGTGGTCATGCTGATCTCCCTGTGCTGTCGCATGGTCGTGTTCATGATCATGATTGGCGTGCTGATGCTCCTGTTCCGTCGCGTGATCGTGGACGCCACCTTCTTCCCCATGCGCAATGCCGTGTACATCCCATACACTTTCTAGATTACACAGTATCAAGTTGTCGACAACCGAATTTGATCTATTTAATATGCCGACAACCCGGAAAGGGTGTTCATCATGCACATGTCCTTCTGCCGAAAGTCCATGTGCCGTATTAAAGGTATCGCCAATCTTTAGGCCACGCTTCCGAGCAACGTCGCTCCCAATAACTGCTTCGAACGATTTGTTCCAGATTTTTCCTTCTCCGATTTCAAGCGCATAGAGCGCTAAGTAACTAGGCTCAGTACCGATCAGCCGGTGGCCTTTGTAATTGTCACCTAGAGATATAGGCACTGCAAATTCTATAAATGGATTGTCGCCGAGTTTACGTGCCTCCGCTAAAGCAATATTACCAGTTGGGTTGTCAACGTGGTAAAGCGAACTTAAAATGAGCTGTAGCGGGCTGCCCTTTGCACCCACTACAAGATCTATATTTTTGGTGTTGTTGCTGAGTTGTTTTTCAAAAGCATCGCCCGTGATGTAGATGACGCATAAAATAGCGACACCAAAAGCGGTAAGCAATACGCTGAGCAAGGTGGAGCCCAGCTGTTGTGTTATATTTTTCCAAACAAGTTGTATATTGTTCATATCGGGTGTTGTTTTGGCAGCAGGCCGATGGGCTTGCCATTCTCCAATCTCATTTTTTATTCGTTGGTTACCGTATTATTGAATAGCCCCATGCTTACAGTTGATAGGCATGTACAAACTTATCTTTAATGCGCTTATCATGGGTAGCAATTAGCAATGTAGCGCCATGTTTTTCGGCTGCATCAAATAGTAATTTAAGAACTAGTGCAGTGTTGGTATCATCGAGCGAAGCTGTTGGTTCGTCAGCCAATAGTAGTCCGGGGCGGTTGATCAAGGCACGAGCAATAGCAGCGCGTTGTTTCTGTCCACGGCTCAGTTGCTGAGGAAGCGCCTTGGCTTTATCAGCTAGCTGAAGCTCGCTCAGCATATGCATAACGGCTTGCTCATCCACGGGCAGCTTGGCCAGACTTTGCGCGAGCTTGATATTTTCGGCAACGCTGAGGTTTTTTAGTAGATGTGCTTCCTGAAAAATAAATCCTAGGTTTTTTGCGCGGTATGCATCGAGTGCAGAGCCAGATAGGCTGTAGAGGTTTCTTTCCATAAGCTGCACTTCCCCGTGCGTTGGTTTGGATAGACCACTTAATAGATGCAGCAGCGTGGTTTTTCCTTTTCCTGAATCTCCGAGCAACAAACTATGCTGATTTTTCAATATATGTATATCTGGAAAGTCGAGCTTTACGCCTTGCGGGTATTGATAGCTTAGCTTAACAGAAGATAAGACGGTATCGGCCATACATTTTTGTTTTATGTTGCAAATTACTAACTATTCCATAGAACGGCGAATGAAATAGGGTTGCATTTACTCTCATTAACGAAAAAAATACAATCCCTTTGCTGGCGTAAGCCTCCACAAGCTATTTTACGGTCCATTTGCGGAGGTATGACGAATGATGTCACTATTTGCAGCATAGCAAGTGTAACAGAAACTTACTGTTCTATTAATATTCCCTTAACAAACAGGTGATGTTTTGATAACCGTGTGATAACACCGAGCTAATATTTAGGTGATAATATTGCAACATAATTTTAACACGCTATGAACAAGTTCGCCTATCATGCTGCTTTAATCATTTCATTATTAACCATCCATGTTTCCATGGTTAGAGCACAGCAATTTGGAGTTAAAGGCAAGGTTCTTGATTTAGAAACCTACCAACCTATTCCCGGAGTAAGTATTAAGATTGCTAACAGCAATCTCGCCACCTCAACAGACGAAAGTGGTGAATTTTCTATTGCGCTACCAAGCAAAGGCGGCGAATATACATTGGTCAGTACTTTTGTGGGATACAATGCCGATTCTACAAAATTTAATCTACAAACAAACAGCTGGGAGTTTATTCCCGTATCGCTGGTAAATGCCAGCTCCACATTGGACGAAGTTGTCATTACCAGACGCCGCGAGCGCGCAAGTGAAATCGCTTTGCTAGACGAAAGAAGACTTTCTAATCTTATGGTGGAGAAAGTGGGATCTCAGGAATTAGCCAGAAAAGGCGTTGGCGATGCCGCTTCAGCCATGGCTAAGATGAGCGGTGTATCAAAGATAGACGGAAGTAATCAAGTTTATGTACGTGGATTGGGCGATCGCTATAATTCTACATCATACAATGGGCTACCTATTCCATCTAATAATCCAGAGCGCAAGAATATCAACTTAGACATTTTCTCCACAGACATTGTAGATTTTATAGCTATTGATAAGGTGTACAATTCTTACATGTCTGGTGATTTTGCAGGAGGTAATGTCGATATTGCTGCCAAAGACTATTCAGGGAAAGGTTTACTTGAGATCTCCTTAGGTAGCAGTGTAAACACAAACGTTGCAAATAAATGGGGCAACTTCAATTTGCAGCAAGGACCTAATCGGACTGGTTTTGTGAATTACGGCGTTCCAAATGATCCATTAGGAGGGTATAATTTTAATAACAGCCTGAATCCTGTCAGTGTAGCCCCAATACCTGCCAATTTTGGGATTTTGGGTGGAAAATCAATCAACTTTAGGAACGGAGGACGGTTAAGTTTCTTCGCTGTTTTAAACTATAATAGCGACTTTAACTACCGAGAAGGCGTAAATAGAAGTGTTGCTGCAGGCGGAGAACGCTTGAAAGATTTCAATCAAACACGGTTTGGTTTTTCAACAAATTCTACTGCAATGTTTAACGTGAACTACATGATTAACCCTAACCATAAGATTACCTATAACGAATTGGTCATTAATTCTTCGGATCAGTTTCGCGATACGTACAGCGGCTTTATCCGTGATTTAGCGGAAAACGGAACAGGAATCATTCAACGAGGAACGTTCATTCAAAATAAACTTTTTGTACAGCAATTATTAGGTAATCATCAGTTTACAGAAAAGATTGGTATCGACTGGGGCGCATCTTATAATAACGTGTTGAGCTCCATACCTGACCGTACGCAGAACATAACGCGGCACGATGATAATCTGAATTTCCGGGCTATCGCACAAAACCAACCAACGGACAACCATCGGTATTACCAAGACTTGACAGAAAATGAGCTTGCATTTAATTTGGTAGGTAATTATAAGTTGGGAGATCCTGATAACTCTCGGGGAAAGTTGTCAATCGGGTACAATGGAAAAATCAAACGAAGAGAATTTGAGGATATCCAATTCAACTTACGCGTTAGCGCTACGGGATTAGAGCAGCAAGTTGACCCAAATAATTTAGACGCTTTTTTCAATAGGGAAAATTATGCTAACGAATATTTCGGGGTAGAGGGTTTTGTGCAAGACTTTCCTCAAGTTTATACGGGTAGACAAAATATACATGCGGCTTTTGCTAATGTGGATTACAGGTTGACGGATAAATTGACGGGAATTGTAGGGTTCAGGTATGAGAATATTATGCAGTCTATCTTTTACCGGACAAATTTGGATAGATCGGGAACTACGAACACATTTAACCGCAATGGTCTTCTTCCTAATCTAATGTTGAAGTATGAAGTTAGTGATAAACAGAATCTTCGTTTAGGAGCTAGCAAAACATACACGCTTCCGCAGTTCAAGGAGAGGGCATACTTCATCTACGAAGACGTAACAGAGATCAAGATAGGTAACCCAGATTTGTATCCTTCTGAAGATTATAATCTAGATCTGAAATGGGAAATGTTTCCTAAGTCGGGCGAGCTGTTATCTGTAACTGCTTTCGGGAAATATATAAAAGACCCTATAAACGAAGTGACATTGGCATCGTCTACTAATGATATCTCTTTTCTAAACACTGGAGACTACGGTACCGTGTATGGTGCGGAAATAGAAATTAAGAAAGATATCTTATCATTCGAAAATGGAGATAAGTTATCGGTAGGAGCTAATGCTGCCTATATGAAAACCAATCAAGATCTAAGTGCTGAGAAAGTTAGAAACGAGACGAATTTCAATTTAAATCTTACATACGATAATGCGAGTTTTACTGGAGCCTCTGATTTCTTGGCGAATGCTGACGTATCGTACATGAAGAAATGGAATGCCGAATCAGATTTAATGGCGACTGTTGTTTACAATCATTTTTCTGACAGATTGTATGCGTTAGGGACAGAGGGCAAAGGCAATCAGGTTGATAAAGGTGTCGGCACGTTGGATTTTATCTTGAAGTATAAACTGAATAGACGTTTTGGTATCGATGTTACAGCTAGAAACTTATTGGATCCAACGTATGAAAGAGTGCAGGAGAACCAAAATGCACCGGTGACAATTTTATCCTATCAGAAAGGAGTAAGATTCGCCCTGGGGCTTAAATATAACATATTTTAAGTGCTTAATATAATGGTAATGTTGTCTTAATGATTAAGAAATTATGAGAAATTATTTTTGCATTATAAATTTAAATCACATAAAAATGAGAAAATCTACATTTTTGAAAGCTAGAGTTTTAGGTCTAGGGTTTTTGATGGGGTCATTGGCCTTTACTGCCTGTAGTGATAGCGATCCAGTTGGTCCAGATGAAGACTCATCATTTGAGTTGATTCGCGACGATTTCCAAGGCGATATCAATGACGGAGACGTAGTATTAGAATCTGGAACCTATAAACTAACTGGTAAAGTAGTCGTTAGAAATGGTGCTACGTTAACGATCAAACCGGGTGTAATAATTGAAGCTACGGATATTTCAGCAACTCGTCAAGAGATTCGTTATATAGGTGTTGCTCAAGGTGGTAAAATTAATGTAGAAGGTTCAGCAACGAGCCCAGTGGTCATGACGTCAACTACGAAAACTCCAGGTGCTTGGGGTGGACTTGTAATCTGCGGCCGCGCTCCAATCAATAGAGGAACTACGGCTTCTGCTGAGGTTTCAGATTTAACATATGGCGGTACAGTTGCAAATGACAATTCAGGATCCATTAAATATTTAAGAATTGAATATTCTGGATACTCTTATAACAGTGAGAAAGAGTTTAATGGCCTTTCATTCTTCGGTGTAGGTAGCGGAACAACGGTTGAATACGTGCAATCTCTAGACGGATCGGATGATGCTTTTGAATGGTTCGGTGGTACGGTGAATGCGAGATATTTAGTTGCCCTTAATACATCTACGGCTGTTGTTGGTGATGATATTTTTGACTGGACAGAAGGTTGGAATGGTACAGGTGAAAACTGGTACGGAAAAAGAACGAACGCTGGCAACAGAGGTATAGAAGCTGATAACAACTCGAGTAATCATGCTGCGACTCCTTTGTCTAACCCTACCATTAAAAACATGACATTGATAGGAGCTGGTGCAGTAGGATCTGAACCGCAGGCTATTAAAATGCGTGTTGGAACGAATGGTAATTTCGATAACATTGTGTTAAGCAATTGGAGTACAGGATTTGATATTCAACACGATGAGAGCCTTGCATTTGTTACTGCAGGTACATTAAAAGCGACCAATGTTAGATTTGATAACGTCACTACGAAATCAAAAGGCTCTTCGACAGCTGGTGCAGCAGTTGATGTATCTAGATTGTTTACTGAAAATGCTAACGCAACAGGTGCTGGTAATGGTGTAAATGCCCCTACTTGGACACAGGGTTGGACAGTAGGCCTATAAGACCTTTCCAACGTAAAAATAGTTTTAAAAAGACGGTTCCGATGGGGCCGTCTTTTTTGCATGGTATAGTTTGGCAATATTTTTGGTCATCACTATCCAAAATACGCTATGAAATATCTATATCTTTTTGCGATCGTTGCCTTTTTGTTTGCTTCTTGTAAAACAGCCAAGCAAGATAGGGGTAGTAAAGCTGGAAATATAAGCAGTATATGGGTTGAGCGCACACCTTGTTTTGGCTTTTGCCCCATGTACGAAGTGCAGATCAGCGCGGATGGTACAGCGACGTTAGATGCCCGCGACCATCTGCCCAATAAGCTTAAAGGTAAATTTATTGGAAAAGTACCACAGGCAGACTGGGAAAATTTAGTCAAGCTGCTTCATACATTGGACTACCAGAACCTGAAAGAGACCTATGGAAACCGCAATGTTTCTGATCTTCCATCGGTCAATATCGCTATACGGTACGGTAAAGAGCAGGAAAAAAAAGTCAATGACTACGGCGGACGTGGCACACCGGAACTGACGCAATTTTATGAACATATAGATAAGTTAGTCACTGACGTGAAGTGGGATGTTGCAAAATAGCTGATTGATCCTCACGGTCTTTAAATCACCATGTCATCGAATTCTCCGATGATATGGTGATTTATGTACGGTATATATGATTGTATAGAGTACGACCTCTTGTTCTTGTAGCAGATGTCTGGATATGTTGCCAAATTGAATACTATAAGTTTCATCAATGTTGTGTTTTTCAAAATATTTGCAGTTAAATTTTCCTTATCTGATTGCTTCAATTATATATTTGTGATTTATTGTCTTTAATTTATAATTTGTTCTTTTTTAATCAAATTCAATTATCTTTGATGGATAAGTAGCAGATAACGATATGCGGATTCAAATCATGGTTAAATTGTGGTTTTTTGTTGTAATTGGTGTAGCCAGCTCATGCAAAAAAGATCCAGAGATAGAAGAAGATAGAAAATCTTTAGGAACTTTTGACGGTGGGGTATTTGTATTGAATGAAGGTACTTTTTCGGACTTTAGAGGCGGACTGGACTTTATTTCGAGCGATTTAAAAACGATCGATCTGGATATTTACGTAAAGAGCAACGGGGAAGAAATGGGAAATGTTCTGCGTGGAGCGGCCATTAAAGATAGCTTACTTTATTGTGTCTTCAATGACTCCCAAAGATTGGTTGTTAGTAATCGTTACACGGCTAAAAAAAATGCTGAAACTTCCTTTGGCTTAGAAAGCCCCACCGCTATTGTGTTAAACGATAAGTTTATTTATGTCAGTAATGGCACAAGGTTCAACGACGGGGTTAATCAGCTTTCAATTTTGGACAGGCATTCCCTATCCCTAATCAGGAGAATATCTTTGCCCGGCTATGTCAACTCAATGGTGATACTCAACGGAATACTATTTGTGCCGGATCAAAATTCTTATAGCAATCAAATCTCTTTGATCGATAGCGAGACTAACACGGTAAGAGGAGGCGGCACTTTACCTAAAGGAAGGGTAGTTTCATTGATTACCGATAACGAAAATGTTTATGCGCTCACCAGGGAATGGGATGAAAATAACGCTTACATATACACGTTAGATTCAGGTGGAAAAATCATTCATCAAACCAAATTGAGCGGTATGGCCGACGCTTATGATCTCGAAGTAAATAAAGGTAAGTTATATTTCACAATAGGACTTGACGTATATGTTTTGGATGTGAAGGCTCAACAGGCTCCTGCAAAACCATTATTCACCTGTTCGGATTTTCCCAAGACGCGTGAATACATCGACGGTTTAGCGATTATTGATGATCGGATTTTCCTTTCTGCCTATAGCCCTTATGAAGATGACAGTCAGGTATTGATTTATGACCTTAACGGGAAGTTACTTCGTTCCCATTCGTCCGGAAGGGGAACGGTAGGCTTTCTGAAAAATTGATAGGCTACATCTTTTTCTAATAAAAGGGTAACACAAAAGAACATCTTCGCGCCCACACTTAGCCCACGATCAACAGCTGTAAATTGTGAAGTCGCTACGTGGTAGATAGTCCGTTGACGTGTTGGATGAGCGTCTTTTTAATTTTATTTAGAATAAACTGTATATTTTTGTCGATCTGTTTATCTTTTTGTTTAGGTTAAAAGAGATAGGCTGCTTCAGTTGCGCATGTGCTGAACGTTCATTATCTTGCTACTGCTATTGGAGTATAAACGTACCAAATCGTGCATGCTATAAACACTGTAAGCCTTACTCTTCGTAAAATACGTATTGTGGTATTTCCTGGGAATATCTGGATTGCCTATCTCGTTATGGCCATCTTTTTTCAATGAAAGAAACCGTTATGCTGGCTTATTTAGTAGGGAGCTACCTGTGGTTTCTTTATGCGCTAGCGCTGAGTGTGGTCTGTCATGAAGCAGGGCACTACGTCGCTGCTCGCTTAGTAGGGGAGCGTCCTTGGCAGATAACCTTGGGAACGGGTGCCAAGATAGCAGTCTGGCGTTTTTTTGGCGCCAAGCTCGCTATTCATGCCACGCTGTTTTCCGGAGCCGTACTTACCGTGTATAGAAGAAGTACAAAGCGGCGAACCCGAAGATTTATCACCATATTGGGCGGTCCATTGTTCAATCTATTTTTCGCTATTAACTTTTTATACCATTGGCCACACTCTTTTCTGCGCAAAGATGGTATCGAGTGGTTACCCATATTCGGTGCTGCAAACCTCGTTATGGGCGTTGTAAACCTTATTCCATTTAAGGGTAAATTTATGGGCATCGCAATCGACTCCGACGGCAGACAGTTGCTCGGCATCCCGTTTATGAAGGAAGAGGAATTATCACTGAATCCGCTACAAGACGAATGGATGAAGGCAAACGATCTGATCGAAGAAAAGAAATATGATGCAGCCTTAAAAATTTACGATACATATGCTTCAAATCTTGATGCTAATAAAATACAATATATCAACGTCGCCGTGCTGCACATCAAGCAAGGGCGATATAGCGAAGCACAGAGCATTTTGCAGAACTTGCTGCATCATATAAACGATCCAGATGTTAAAGTGTTTGAAACCTATGTCTACCATAATCTAGCTTATGTATATCTACTGCTCGACAAGCTAGACGAAGCTCAAGACATGATTCTGAAAGCTCGCGCGCTTGCGGGAAAGTTTATGGCTGTTGAATCGTTACATGGGTATATTTTGGTTGAACAAGGCCGTGCCACGGAGGCGATACCGTTGTTAGCAAAGCACTTCCGTGAAGACTTGATAGGCACGGATACCCTTGAAACCGCTATGTATTTGGCTGTGGCATATGCCGATCTGGATCAACTTGAAAAAGCAAAAAAGTTGTGGCGAAAGATTGAGCAACATACTGCGGTTTTGGATGCGGATGAAGCTTGTCTATTTCGTCGCCTCGCTCCGAAAATTCAGGATCGAATCCTCACACCATTCCTCAAATAAACCCAACATCTAGAAAAATTTGGCATCTCTTTACCCATTCATCTTCGCCGCGCTCCCGACCTTACGCAATAGTAGATAGCCCACAACTCCAGCAAGCAACGAGGTCACTAAGATGGCTAACTTCGCTTCTGCAATGTGATAGGGATCATCGAAGGACAGGATGGCTATAAAAATTGACATCGTAAAGCCGATTCCGGCAAGTAGCCCAACTCCAACAATATGCGACCAGGAACTTCCTGCGGGTAAAGCACTTATTTTGGTTTTGGTGCAGACAAGAGAGGTGATCAGGATACCAATTGGCTTGCCACATAATAAACCAAGACCAACACCAAGCCCAAGTGGCGAAGTAAGACCCGCAAACATGTCAGACGTAAGCGTAATATTCGTGTTTGCAAAAGCGAAAAGCGGAATAATGATAAAATTGACAGGTTTCGTCAATGCATGTTCCAAACGTTCCAGAGGCGATTCGACAGCAGTATCGTTCGTGGGAATCGTCATGGCCACCAATACGCCAGCTATCGTGGCGTGGATGCCGGAGTGGTGGATAAAATACCAAATAAAAACGCCGGGAATTAGATATAGATACGGATTGCGAACGTTAAACCGATTCATTGCGATCAATACCAGAACACCGATAGCCGCGTATAATAAATACGTACCATGGATGCCCGAGGAATAGAAAAAGGCAATCACTAGAATCGCAATTAAATCATCAACAATAGCCAGTGCAGCGAGGAAAATTTTTAAGCTTGCGGGAATTCGGTTTCCTAGAAGTCCGATAACGGCAAGTGCAAAAGCGATATCCGTTGCCATAGGGATTCCCCAACCGCCAGCGGTTGCTCTACCAGCATTTATACTGAGGTAAATTATGGCGGGAACTATTGCGCCGCCAATGGCACATAAAATGGGGAGGGATGCTTTTTTTGGGGATGATAACTCCCCTTCCACAATTTCCCGCTTTATCTCTAACCCCACGAGCAAGAAAAAGATCGCCATCAGGCCGTCATTGATCCAGAGCAGTAGGGAGTAGTTGAGGTGTATCGTATCATTCTCATAGCCGAATCCAGTGTCCAATAGATTTTGCAGGGACATAGCCCAAGGGCTGTTCGCCAGTAAAAGCGACATAATCACACACATGAAAAGCAACATCCCACCGGCATTGCTTGACTTAAAAAAATCTTTAAAAACACGTAAGTTAATTTGTTGCGCCATTTCGGTTTTATCTATTTCGGTAAAAATAGCTAAAACAGCGAGCCGTCTTCAAATTATTGCATAGATTTTATTGATAATGCCGGGGCGTTATCCAAAAATAAAGAAAGCGAACGCGTTAGGCGAGCTGCAAACAAAAAAAGCGTTTCCCATTATTACCTTCCACAGAAGGATATAACAGAAAACACTTTCTAGATAATGGCGCCAGCGAATGCTGCTCCAAAGTCGTGTTATCTAGGCACGCAGAAAGCCTAGCAAGTCATTATTTAAGCGTTCCGCATGCGTGATGTTTAAGCCGTGTGCGGCATCGTCATACGTAATCAATAGACTGTTCTTAATCAGTTGGCTAGCCTGTTGGCCGGCGCTTGCGAAGGGTACAGTCGCATCTTTTTTTCCATGTATAATCAATGTCGGTACGCTAACGTTGGCGCATTCCGCTCTGAAATCAGTATTTGCCCACGCATCTGCTGCTTTCGTGGTAGCTTGGGGCGCCGCTTGGGACGCGATTATGAAATCATTGTCCAACTGACCCTTCGATACCGCAGACGGATCTTTATCCACACCGTAAAATTGCTCGTGAAAGCCTTTTAGAAATCCCACGCGATCATCTTTTAAAGCCTGGGCGATCTCCTCCAGTTTTTCTGGCGGAACCCCATCGGGATTGTCGTCTTTCTGCTTTACCAACGGAATGATCGACGAGATTAAAACCACTTTTGAGATATTATCCTCCCCATATTTGCTGATATATCGAACAACTTCGCCACCACCCATCGAGAAGCCAGCTAGAATTACGTTGCTGAGTTGCAACTCCGTAATTATTTTATGTAGGTCGCCGGCTAGCGTGTCGTAATCGTAGCCATCCCAAGGTTTATCAGACTCCCCAAACCCACGTCTATCATACGCTATAACGCGGTAGCCTGCTTCTACCAGGGCAGGAATCTGCTGCTCCCAAGACTTATGGCTCAATGGCCATCCATGAATTAAAATGATGGGTTGTCCCGAACCATAGTCCGCAACATGCAGACCCACTTCTTCTGTATCTGTTTTATTTATAATTGTTGCCATATGATGTACATATTGTTTTAAAAAGAACTGTTAAAAACCATTTAAGTTTTAAGAAAGGGAAAAACGTTTATCTCGAGCAACATGGATTGCTTTCGCAAAGTTTTGGAGTCCGTGTCCTGACTGACGAGATATAACAACGGATTGGAAAAAACGTTATGTAAGGCCGTTTGTTCACTATTCGATGGCAGACACAAGGCGTAAACAATCCTACATGGATGGAGATAAAAAATTAAGAAGTGCAGAATGGTTTGGCCGTAAGGGCAAAGATGGCTTTATCTATCGCGCATGGATGCGCAATCAGGGCATTCCGGATCATGAATTTTCGGGCAAGCCTATCATTGGCATTTGCAACACTTGGTCAGAGTTAACGCCATGCAACGCCCACTTAAGAGAGTTAGCGGAATCGGTAAAACGCGGTGTACTAGAAGCGGGAGGCTATCCTTTAGAATTTCCGGTGATGTCATTGGGCGAGACCTTGATGAAACCTACCGCCATGTTGTTTCGAAACTTGGCAAGTATGGATGTTGAAGAATCCATCCGTGCCAATCCACTTGATGGTGTGGTGCTGCTTTGTGGATGCGACAAAACTACGCCAGCGTTACTCATGGGCGCCTGTAGCGTGGATATTCCGACGATAATGGTGTCGGGCGGGCCGATGTTGACGGGCCGGTATTTGAATAAAAGTATTGCAACCTCCGATATCTGGCGGTTTAGTGAAGAGAGTCGCGCCGGATTGATGACGCAGGAGCAAATGTATATGGCTGAAGCATCCATGTGCCGCAGCCCTGGACATTGCGCAGTGATGGGTACAGCCTCCACCATGGCGACTATGGTCGAGGCTATGGGACTCACTTTACCTCATAATGCAGCTATCCCGGCGGTCGACGCACGGAGAAAAGTGCTAGCGCAACTATCAGGGGCGCGTATTGTTGATATGGTGCGCGAGGATGTAAAGCTGTCCAGCCTCTTGACGCGCAAAGCATTTGAAAATGCTATTATGACGAATGCCGCCGTAGGTGGTTCCACCAATTTTATCATTCACTTGTTGGCTATCGCAGGTCGCATGGGTGTTTCGCTCGCTATCGAGGATTTTGAAAGTATTGAAAAAAATATTCCACTTCTGGTAAACTTGCAGCCATCTGGTGAATTTTTTATGGAAGACTTCTATTATGCCGGCGGATTGCCCGCTGTTATGCGCAATTTGAAAGAACGCCTACACGGCGACGCAATGACGGTTACTGGGCGAACGATGGGCGAGAACGTAGCGCATGCAGAAACGCACAACGACGCTATAATTGCGCCATTGGCATC
This sequence comes from Sphingobacterium paludis, assembly GCF_004364125.1. GTDB lineage: Bacteria > Bacteroidota > Bacteroidia > Sphingobacteriales > Sphingobacteriaceae > Sphingobacterium > Sphingobacterium paludis. The sequence continues at coordinate 616,930 of NZ_SNZV01000002.1, forward strand.
GCCGGTAAAAGTGGATTCCGGAATTTGGGTGCTGAAAGGAAACCTTTGCGAAAATGGCGCGGTCTTGAAACCATCGGCGGCTTCTCCGCACTTGATGCGGCATCGTGGTCCGGCCTTTGTCTTCGAGGACATAGAGGATTTTAAAGCGCGCATTGATGACCCTGATCTGGATGTCGATGAAAACACGATCCTTGTTTTAAAAAATGTAGGGCCAAAAGGATACCCAGGCATGCCCGAAGTCGGTAACATGGGTATTCCGAAGAAATTGCTTGATCGTGGCATAACAGACATGATACGTATTTCTGACGGGCGGATGAGCGGCACAGCGTTTGGTACGGTGGTGTTACATGTGTCGCCGGAAGCCGCTACAGGCAGCTTGTTTGGGCTTCTAGAAACTGGCGATGTGATCACGCTGGATGCCATAGCAAGGACATTAAATGTGGAGCTTTCCCAAGCGGTAATTGACGCGCGTAGAGCGATGTGGAAACCTTCTTACCCCGTCTCCGAACGGGGCTATGCAAAACTGTATCAGGACCATGTGCAGCAAGCACATTTAGGTGCTGATTTCGATTTTTTGCGTGGAAGTTCTGGCGATGCGGTGACGCGAGACTCGCATTAGCAGGCGTAGGTTTCTTGCTTGCTTGGCCAACGGGATAACGCAGCGGCAATCGGAGGGTTAATAACATACAAACCTCAACAATACAATTAAAAAACATATTTAGACAGTTATTATGGGAAATCTAGCAGTTTTAAATGAGTTGATCGAAATCAACAACGATAGAGTAGCAGGCTTTGAGAAAGCCATCGCCGATATTCAGGATGAAAACATAGATCTGAAAAGCATTTTTCAGCGCTATAGCGAACAGAGTCGAACCTTTAGTCAAGAGCTAAGCCTAGTTGTTGCGCGGGAAGGTGGCGATGCTGAAACCGGTACGAGCGTTACCGGAGCGCTGCACCGAGCATGGATTGATGTTAAATCGTTATTTGGCGGTACGGATCGATTGAGCATTCTGGAGGAGGCCGAGCGCGGCGAAGATGCGATTAAAGCTGCCTATAAGGCTACGCTGGATCACGCAAACTTGGCCGGAGATGCCCTATCCCTGGTAATGAAACAAGCTTTTGGTGTTAAGGAAGGACATGATGAAATCAAGCGCCTACGTGATGCGGCTAAAGCATCACGATGAGCGTAGGTTGATGTTTCTCAGCGCGGAATAGCCGCAACCATGCAATGGAAAAGACAGAGCTCTCAACCGTGTTTCCTGGCGATAACCTACTTACCTGGCGAGGTAGTATGGCCTTTTGTATAAGCTCTTTTTCTCTGCTGCAAGGCGTCGTTGATTTCCTGGATGTCAGTTCCGCAAAACCGAATGGCCCAAACGCCGTTCGTTAGTTGAAACAAACAAGTTGGCTATGAAAGAAAAGAAAATAATACGAGAGAACCCTGTAAATAAATATCCGCGGCCACCATACCCAGCGCAATCGCAACCTTTTCCCGCCCTGGCGAAAAGGATGGATCCGGTGCCCGATCATGGAGAATCGTCGTATCGCGGCGCCGGAAGACTAGCGGGCAGGCTCGCCCTTATCACCGGAGGCGACTCCGGCATTGGCCGCGCTGCGGCTATTGCATTTGCACGCGAGGGAGCGGATGTAGCGATCAACTACCTGCCTGCCGAGGAGGAGGATGCTGCGGATGTACTTGCGCTTATAGAAGAGGCTGGCCAAAAAGCGGTTGGTATACCCGGCGACATCCGGGATAAAAGCTTTTGTCGTCAACTGATAGAAGATGTGGTGGAGCAATTGGGCGGTTTGGATATATTGGTCAATAATGCGGCCTATCAGCAGAGCTATGATTCTATATTGGATATTCCCGATGAGAGCTTTGATGACACCTTGAAAACCAATGTATACGCGCCATTTTGGATCACGAAGGCCGCTATCCCGCACATGCCGGAAGGGTCGGCCATCATCGTGACGGCCTCGGTGCAGGCATATGATCCGGAAGAAACGCTATTGGACTATGCCCTCACCAAGGCAACTAATGTAAGCTTTGTGAAGTCACTGGCCAAGCAGTTAGGCCCGAAAGGTATTCGCGTGAATGGTGTCGCACCTGGGCCAGTTTGGACACCATTGCAGGCCTGCAGTAAAGATCCGGAGACGCTGGTGGACTTTGGTGGTGATACGCCATTAGGTAGGGCAGGACAGCCCGCTGAACTGGCCTCTATATTTGTGCAGCTAGCGGATAGTGAAGCAAGCTATGCTAACGGGCAGATATACGGTGCAGCAGGTGGGGGCGGACATCCGTAACGGTTAAAGAAAAATCAAATTTTTTTAAACAAAAAGGCCGCTACGACTGTCCTGTATATGTTGGAATAATACTTGAAATTAAATTTTGTTAATAAAGTCCCCTGTCGTGAGACACGGGATTTTTATTGTTTAAGCGGGTCCTAGAAAGGTAATCTTTTTCAGGGAGTGTGTATCTAAACGCTTTAACAAGTACGCTAATTATCTCGGTGAAAAAACGCCGGTTGTACTTGCAATTCCGCACGTATACGTTCGTTGAGATCGATTTTGGAATCGGTAAAAAGAAAGATAATGGTGCCATATTCGCGCGCGTAGACATTAGTGACTTGACCCGCCTTGACAGACTTTCGGAAAAAGGGAGCCGTTGTGCGCATTTCTTGCTCCTCTTCCCGCGATTGTTTGATCCGGATCAAATGCTTATAAGGCTTGTTGAGATTGAACCAATTAACGTAGTCTGCTTGGAAGGAAACTGCTTGGATCCCTTTGGTGGAGTAATAGTTAATCGCGCCCGCCTGACCATAGTTGTCGCACAGGACAAGTGCTTGCTCTGGAGATACTATCAGGCTATACACGCTATCCACTTTTCTCGCCAACTCTTTCCATCCTAACATATCTGCAAAATCTTGGGGCAAGGCATGTTGCTTTCCATCTTCCCAGCGTAGCATGTCGTATGTTCTGTAAATCTCCTGGTGTTTGACAATGTACTCGGGCGGTTTGTTAGGGAATGCAATGTTGTACATTGGTAAAAAGAATAGGATGGGCAATATCATGAGTGCGGCACGATAGAACCATGTGCTGTTAGACAAAAGTTTTTCTGTGTAGGCCGCTCCGAATGCAAAGTAAATAGGATACATGCCGATGGCATAATAGCTCTTTGCTTTCAGGGCAATGAAGAGCGCAAACGTCAAAACAAATGCCCAAAGAAAAGGCCTATATGTTATCCAAGCTTTTTGGGTAGCGAGGGCATAGAGGCCGACGAGCATAAGGATGAGAGATCCTGAGAAATAAAAAAGCGGTGAACTGATAAATGACCAACGGCTGACGTGGGCAAGTTGCGTATCGGCAAGCTCATTTAAGTGAAGGAATACCGGAAAGTCATATCGGTACTGCCAAAATAGATTAGGCGAGACTAAGACGAAGGCCAGGAGCAAGGCGCGGTAAAAGTGTGACGAGAAAAAGACTTTTCTTGCCGAAGTGATCGTGATCGCGGGAAACAGGCCGATAAAAAGGAAAACGATATTGTATTTGTTCAAGAATCCGATGGCGAAGGCTACCGCAAGAAAGTAAAGCCATTTTGGCCGGTCGCTGCGAATATACTGGAGTAGAAAGTAATACACGCTGGTCCAGCACAGGACATCAAGCGAATTAGGTTGGTATAACACATTTAACCGACAAAGGACAGAAAGCGTGATGCAAGTAGCCCCGAGTATGCAGGCAAAAAGGGTTCCTTGCAAGGCCTCTATCGCCCTCCAGACGACGACCATAGTGAGGGCGCCGAAGAGCGTAGGGAAAAATTTTATCCAAAAAATACTGTTGCCCAATAGCCCGATTAGGTAGGAAATCCAGGATGTCATTGGCGGAACCGAAAGGTAGCCCCAAGCCAAATGATTTGCTTGATCTAAATGGAGAAATTCATCACGATGCAATTCGTAAGCATCGCCCAATACATGATATTGAAGAATAAACTTCAGTATGATAAAGCTGAACAATACTATGTTCCTCAAGCGGGAAGTGTTTTGCATAAATCAATTTGTTAAGGCATACGCGTAATGACTTGGTACGTTTGACACGGATAACAAATTACATTTTTTTTTAAAAAAAATAATACCTTGAGGTGTGTAGGTATTGATCTTGCAAGACCTTCGGTCGTTACCCTAATTTTTATTTTGGTTATTGGCGCATACAGGCCTTATCTTTTTCCTGTTTTTACTTTTCAATTTTCAAATTTTACTTTCTATCTTCGTGCAATGGATAATTTTATTGTTTCGGCACGGAAATATCGCCCCGTCACTTTCGATTCTGTCGTGGGGCAAGGCCATATTACGGGCACACTAAAAAATGCTATCCACAATAGCCAACTGGCACAGGCTTTCTTGTTTTGCGGTCCGAGGGGTGTGGGCAAAACTACCTGCGCACGTATTTTGGCCAAAACGATAAACTGTGAAAACATCACAGAAAGTGTAGAAGCCTGCGGCACCTGCGATAGCTGTAAATCTTTCCAAAATGGAAATTCGTTCAGCATCCATGAGCTTGATGCGGCCTCTAATAACTCCGTCGATGATATTCGTAGTTTGATTGAGCAGGTGCGGATACCGCCGCAAGCTGGAAAATACAAGATATACATCATTGATGAGGTACACATGCTTTCCCAAGCAGCATTTAATGCCTTTCTAAAAACCTTGGAGGAGCCACCTTCCTATGCGATATTTATCTTAGCGACAACAGAGAAGCATAAAATTTTGCCGACGATACTTTCGCGATGTCAAATCTTTGACTTTAACAGGATTAAGGTAGAAGATATGGCTACGCATCTGGCGTCTATTGCGCAGCGAGAATCCATCACTTTTGAATCCGATGGTCTCCACATCATCGCACAAAAAGCTGATGGTGGACTACGGGATGCTTTATCAATGTTTGATCAGATCGCCAGCTTTTCCAATAAAAACATCTCCTATCAAGCGGTTATTGATAACCTGAATATTCTGGATTACGATTATTATTTCCAGTTGGTGGATCGCATTGCCGGAGAAGACGCCGCACAAGCCTTGCTTATTTTCGATAAGGTCTTAAACAGCGGTTTCGACGGGGGCCATTTTATCAGTGGCTTGGCCACCCATATCCGGAACCTTTTGGTATCAAAAGAGCCGGCTACCCTGAAGCTTTTAGACGTCAGCGATACTATTAAGCGTAAGTACCTTGAGCAATCGCAAGCGTTGAGTGCGGGGCTATTGCTGTCGGCGTTGAACATTGCCAACCAATGCGAAATCAATTACAAGAATAGCAAAAACCAACGCTTACAGGTTGAGCTGGCTCTCTTAAAGATGTGCCATCTTTCGGCCGCTATACTGCTGAGTAAGCAAGGAAGTTTTATGCCCTCAGCGTCGACTGAGGTAAAAAAAAAACTCCCTGAACAATCCGTAGCGAACCAGCCAAAAGCGTCGGCCTCAGCAGATAGCAATGGCATGGCCATTCCCGCTCAGCCACCAGTGGTGGCGCGCCAGCCCGAACAAAAAGCGGTGCCTCCTGTGCAAGTCCGGGTAGAACCTACTACCAAACCGGCGGAAATTGGTGCCAACGCAACACCTAAAAAAGGATGGGGCAAGGTTTCTTCCTCTATTGATATTCCCAACCTAAACACCATTTTCGAAGAAAAGCCCGTTGAAGAATCGGAAGAGAATGCGCTGGTACAAGGGAATGCTTATCAGGAAATTACGCTGAATGTTTTTCTCAGCAAATGGAATGCTTTCGCGGAGGATCTAAAAAAGACGACGCGTGTTACCCTATACACCATCATGACCGCGAATACGCCACGACTCAACGGTACCCTGATTGAGGTGGATGTCGAAAATGCTGTACAGATGGAAGACTTAAAAGTGGGTAAGATTGATATCTTAAATTACCTACGGGTCCAACTGAACAATTTTGCGCTTGATCTGCAGGGTGTACAGGTGGAAATGACCAAGGTACGTAAGCCCTACACCGCACAAGAAAAATATCAGGCCATGGTTTCTAAAAATCCTGCTTTGGAAACCCTGCGAAAAGCGTTTAATCTTGGTTTGAGTTAATCGAGCATATTCCCCAATTGAACGTTCTTTTTTGTATCTTTGCCCCCGAAATTCTATAGCGGAAGTAAATAGCCAGCTCAAAAATTTCACTTTTTTCACTTTTTTATTATTCAATAATGCAACATTTTCAACAGCGCGATAGGGGCGAGAAGAGAGAGTCAAATCAGATGGTTTTTGGTATTCGTGCAGTCATAGAAGCTATTGACAGTGGCAAAGAGATCGAATCCATATTTGTTCAGCGTGGATTAAGCGGAAGCTTATTCTTAGAGCTTAAAGCATTGTTGAAAGAGCATAATCTAAGTTTTCAGCAAGTTCCAGTGGAAAAGCTGAACCGCATTACCCGCAAAAATCATCAAGGCGTTATCGGTGTGATTTCGCCGATAACATACCATAATATAGAAGATATTCTGCCGGCAATCTATGAGAAGGGTGAGACACCGTTTCTGTTGATGCTGGATGGCGTGACGGATGTACGGAACATGGGTGCTATTGCCCGTACTGCAGAATGTGCAGGTATTCATGCTATTATAGTTCCAAAAAAGGGATCCGCAGAGATCAATCCAGATGCGATCAAAACCTCCGCAGGTGCGCTATATAAAATTCCGGTTTGCCGCCAAGATTCATTGGGCAAGGTAGGACGATTTTTGATAGAGTCTGGCGTGCAGTTGGTTGTCAGCACGGAAAAAACGGAGGATTCTATTTACGATGTTAATTATACCACGCCGACCTGTATCATCATGGGAGCAGAAGATGTAGGCGTATCAGATGATCTCATTCGCATCTCCGATAAATTGGCGAAAATCCCGATGTTTGGCGAAATTGGTTCGTTAAATGTTTCTGTTTCGGCCGCCGTGGTAATTTATGAGGCCATCCGTCAGCGGAATAGCAACTAGTTTCGTTTGAAAAAGCATCTACATAGGCAGCTGCGCGTTTATCGCTACGTTTTTTACAAAGAGACGCTTGTTGATCCGCGCGAACATTTTTGGTCTTTCCTAGGCGCATTCGTTGGGATCTTTTTGATTGCTTTTTTGCAGTCACTACGGCTTCCGGTTTCTGAAAATATTTTCCTGATAGGCTCCTTCGGAGCCTCTTCGGTTTTGGTGTATGGGGCTATTGAAAGTCCTTTGGCACAGCCGCGCAATTTGATCGGTGGACATGTAGTTTCGGCTATTGCCGGGGTTACGGTCGCCCAGGTGCTGCCTGATATCATTTGGCTTACCGCCCCATTGGCCGTGGCCTTGTCTATCGTGCTCATGCAGGTCACGCGGACCTTGCATCCGCCTGGAGGAGCGACAGCACTCATTGCCGTAAGCAGCGGCACAACCATAGCTTCGATGGGTTATTGGTATGTCTTGAGCCCAGTACTTACCGGTTGCCTTATTCTGTTTGTCGTGGCGCTTGTATTCAATAATATGACGAGCAAACGGCATTATCCCTCAAGACATTCCCGCTTGCGCGCATCTCGCCGTCGGGCAATCAAACAGCATAGCCGTTCATAGCGATCGACGATTTTCTACAAATCTTATTGATTTTGTGACATATGCATGATTAAAAGCTTCGTTTAATCAGATATTATTCCTATCTTTGCACCGCCTTAGGCAATAGAGCCTATTGTATATTTTATTTCATGAACCCATTTTTAGACTTGGGAATCCGTCATGAAGTTGTTAATGCCATCGCTGAGATCGGTTTTGAAAAACCATCTCCCATCCAGGAAAAAGCCATTCCTGTATTACTGACTGGTAACGACGATTTTGTCGGATTAGCCCAAACCGGCACAGGAAAGACCGCGGCATTTGGTCTTCCATTATTAGAGTTAATTGACTTTACTCAAAAACACCCACAGGCACTCGTATTATGTCCTACTCGTGAGCTGTGTTTACAAATCGCAAAAGATCTTGAAAAATTCGCTAAGTACATCGACAATGTAAATGTTGTTGCGGTATATGGTGGTGCAAACATCTCCGATCAATTGCGTCAAATCCGTCGCGGAGTACAGATCGTTGTCGCTACTCCCGGCCGTATGTTAGACATCATCGGCAGAAATGCCATCGATTTTTCCGACGTAAAATATGTCGTGTTGGACGAAGCAGATGAAATGTTGAACATGGGATTCCAAGAGGATATCAACAACATCCTTTCGGAAACGCCAGACAGCAAAAAAACTTGGTTATTTTCGGCTACTATGCCTAAGGAAGTTCGTCGTATAGCACAAAACTATATGAGCAATCCTTTTGAGCTTACCGTAGGTACGAAAAATACAGGTAACGCGAACATTGAACACCATTACTATTTAATTAAGGCTAAAGATAAATATGCGGCGTTCAAACGTATTGTGGATTTCTATCCCGAAATTTTCGGTATTGTGTTCTGCCGTACGAAGATTGAAACGCAAGAAATTGCAGAAGCTTTAGTGAAAGATGGCTATAATGCCGACTCCTTGCACGGTGACTTGTCTCAACAACAACGTGATAAAGTAATGAAACGCTACCGCGAGCGTAGCCTTCAATTATTAATCGCTACGGATGTTGCAGCTCGTGGTATTGATGTGAATGATGTTACGCACGTAATCAACTTCTCTTTACCTGATGAAGTTGAAAACTATACGCACCGTTCTGGTCGTACTGCCCGTGCGGGTAAAACAGGTATTTCCCTATCTTTGGTGAATATCAAAGAACAAAGCAAAATCCGTCATATCGAAAAGATTATCGGCAAGCCTTTCGAAAAGAAAGAAGTTCCACAAGGAGCTGAGGTTTGTGAAAAGCAACTTTTCAAAATGATCGATAAAGTGCACAATGTTGACATCAATGAAGAGCAGATCGCACCATTCATTCCTAAAATTATGGAAAGCATGCAAGATCTATCTAAAGAAGATATCATCAAGCGCTTTGCGTCATTGGAATTCAACCGCTTCTTGGAGTACTATCAAAATGCTCCGGACCTCAACATCGACGCACGCGATAGCAGAAGAGATGGTGATAGAGGTGAACGCGGCGAACGTCCTATGCGGTCTTCTAAAGGTTATACCCGTCTATTCTTGAATTTAGGTTCTGTGGATGAGTTTACCCGTGGAGATATGTTGGGCTTCATTTGCAACACCACAAGAATTTCTGGGAAATCAATTGGTAAAATTGACCTGAAAGGTGTGTTCACCTTTTTCGAAGTGGAAGATGCAGAAGTCAACAAAGTATTCGACGGATTTAAAGGCGTAGATTTCAACGGTCGTCAGGTACGGGTTGAGATATCCGGTGAAGCTGGCGGAGGTCGTTCAGAAGGCCGCAGTGGTCGTCCACGCGGTGGTGATAGAAACCGTGGCGGCGATCGTGATCGTTATCGTGGTGGCGAACGCTCATCACGCGGCGGTGACAGACGCGGATCTAGAGACAGAAGCGAATCTGCTGGTGGTTTCAGAGATTTCTCTGGTAAAAAGCCAACATCGCGCTCTAAATATTAAGCATTCTTTTTTTGATAAAGGCCAGGCATTCTTCAAGATGTCTGGCCTTTTTCGTTGTATAGCATCAAAATGTTATTGGCTACAGCCTTGAGTTCCGTATTGAACAAATATCATGCAACGGCGTTTTCTAGTGGTTAAGCTGGCTAATTTGCCTTCTTTATCCGTAAAATTAAATTGTTATATGACTACTCCACATAGAATCTTTGATTTGGCTTATCGGCAATTGGATCTTTACCCTGATCTGGATATGTTTGCACGTAAAGCTGCCGGACAATGGCAAAAAATAACGACCTCGATGTTCTTGAACGATGTACGTGCGCTGTCGAAAGGATTGTTGGCACTTGATGTGAAGCCTGGAGAAAAAGTGGGACTTGTTGCCGAGAGCCGCTATGAATGGCACGTGGTTGACTTTGCTGTCCAGCAGATTGGTGCGGTAACCGTGGCTATGTATCCAAACATCACCGATGCGGATTACCAATTTATTTTCAACGATGCCGCGATACGATTGTGTATTGTGAGTGATAAAAATCTCTACAAACGCATTTGTGACCTCACGGACTCCATTTATTCCCTGAAGCATATTTTTGCGATCAATGAATTTGCTGACTCCAGAAATTGGCAAGAGCTTATTGAGATCGGTCGCAACCAATCGGAAGAAGATATCAATCGGCTGAAAGCGGTCGTGCAGACGGATGATCTAGCTACGCTAATTTACACATCGGGTACCACAGGCAAACCAAAAGGTGTGATGCTTACCCATAAAAACGTACTGAGCAGCGTCTTTGCGGCGCGCGAGGCGACGCCCTTGGAAGCCCATGCACGTGCCCTGACTTTTCTTCCTCCATGCCATGCCTACGAACGCATGGTCATCTATACGTATTTCTATATTGGCATAACGGTGTATGTGGCCGAAGGGTTGGAACGTATTGCAGAACATATGAAAGAGATACAGCCGAACATCATGACAGCTGTGCCACGCATAATGGAGAAGGTGTTTGAAAACATCATGAAGACCGGAGCCACCCTAACGGGGATGAAAAAAAAGCTTTTCCATTGGGCGATAGCTGTTGCCGAGAATTTCGATCCGGCCGAACAAGCGAATGGCTTTGTCTATAGACAGAAACTTGCACTCGCCAGGCGTTTGGTGTTGAATAAGTTTCATGCAGCATTGGGTGGGCAATTGGTAACCGTAGTTTCTGGCAGCGCTTCGCTGCAATCGAGAATTATCCGTGTGTTGCTAGCCGCACGCATTCCTATATTTGAAGGTTATGGACTTACGGAAGCGTCACCTTTGGTTGCCGTGAATTTCTATAACCGTGGTATTCGGGTGGGAACCGTTGGAAATGCGGTAAAAGACGTCGAGATTAAATTAGCAGAAGATGGCGAAATCTTGGTAAAAGGACCCAACGTGATGCAGGGCTACTATAAAAATCCAGAAGCAACAGCCGAGGTGCTGAAAGATGGATGGCTGTATACGGGCGATATCGGCAAGTGGGTCGATGGTAATTTTTTGAAAATTATCGATCGGAAAAAGGAAATGTTTAAAATATCGGGCGGAAAATATATTGTTCCGCAGCCTATGGAAACAAAATTGGTTGAATCACCTTTTATCGAACAGGCGATGGTCGTGGGCGATAGCATGAAATATGCTGCTGCATTTATTGTTCCGCATTATGCGAACCTCAAAGATTGGGCGAAAGAACATGAGCCAGCTCTAGCGGTGCTTCCTAAGGACCAATTTTTATCCGCTCCTGCAATATATAAACGGGTCAATCAAGAGGTCCGCTTGGCGAACCAGCATTTCGGAAATTGGGAACAAATTAAGAAAATAGCTATTCTACCAGAGGAGTTTAGTATCGAGCGTGGTGAGCTCACACCGACATTGAAAATGAAACGACGCGAAATCATGAAGCGCTATACGAAGGAATATGAGGGGATGTTCGGTTGAAAAGTAAAAAGTAAAAAGTAAAAAGTAAAAATTAAAAAGTTAAAAGTGAGAAGTCAAAAGTGAAAAGTGAAAAGTTAAAATCAAAAAGTACTAGAATCTAACATCTACATACTAAGTACTAAAATCATTACGCATTACCCATTACGCACTGCAAAAAAAAGACTTCCCGCACAATCGAGAAGTCTTTTTTTATTTATTAATACAATGTAAACTCTACGCGTCTGTTAGCTTGACGGCCTTCAGCAGTTGCATTGGTTGCAATCGGCTGGTTTGGTCCGTAACCCGTTGCTTCGATGCGTGATGCATTTGCACCTTTCGATACCAAATATGCTTTTACTGCTTCCGCACGTTCTTTGGACAAGCGCATATTAACCTGCATTGAGCCTGTATTATCTGTGTGTCCTGCAAGTTTCAAACTGAAGTTCTTTTCGATAAGCAAGGATGCTACGCGATTCAACGATGGGAATGAAGTCGAACGGATAGTCGATTTACTTAAGTCGAACTCTAAATTTTTGATGGCTTCGTCAACCACTTTTCTGTCTTCTTCAGTAACCACAATTTTCTCGATCACTCGGGTTTCATTCTTCATTTCCGGTAGTGGGCATCCAGCTCCATCGACCTTTACCCCAGCAGGTGTGTTTGGACATTTATCGTATTTGTTGGCTACACCGTCGCCGTCATCGTCTTGTAGCTCTTGGTTTAACGTCTCCATTTGTGATTTTAAGGCATTGTTTGCCGCGACAAGTTCGTCACGCTCTGCCTTTAAATCATCGTACTTCGCCGTATAGTCGTTTACGAGTGTGGCAACAGGGTTGGAGTTGTTAAGCGCAGGTTTTGATCCATTTCCAAGCGCGATTTCGATACCGGCATGTGCATAAGAGAACAGATCGTTTTTATATTGGCCTGCTGGCTTTCCGTCGAAATCTTGGTTCGCCCAGTTTAGTTGGTAGCCTAGATCAAGGTTGATGCCTTTCGCTACCGCGAATTTAAACCCGAAATCAACCGGTACGTATAGTTTCGTTTGCTTCTCAGCCGTAGAAACCATTCCATCCATGGTCGTGCTAGTTTCGAAATTCAAGGCACCCAGTCCGATCGCAGCATATGGCTTGATGATGCTGTTAAATAAGCGCCAGTTGGTGTTCGCCATCGTCCACTCACCCGATAATGCTGCAGACCAAGGCATTTTTGTTTCAAAAGCGGATATCTGTCCGGTTACAGCATCTTCATTGGTGCCGCCCACTTTACCGCCCAGATATTGTGCTTTGATACCAAATGATGGCGACAGTTGTTTTTTAATGTATGCACTGTAGCCTACGTTATGCTCTAATTTGGTAAAGCCATCTTGGTTAAAACCGAAGATATTTCCTTGGTTCAACAATCCCGCGTTGACGCCGATAGACCAAGTTCTGTATTGTGTTTCCGACCCCAGTGGTGTGGTTCCTTCAATAGTTGTCGTGTTTTGAGCTTGTGCCATAGACAGACCGCCAATCATGAAAGATAAGCCTAAAAAGGCTACGTTTTTTTTAAAGTTAAAGTTTCCCATATAAGAAATGTTACTAAGTATATTATATTGTTTCACCCTATGCAATTGTTTTGCCAAAAAAAAAGTAAAATACACGCTTTGTGTCTCACCGCTAATTTTTGTAGTTTCTTTTCGACAAAAAAAAGGCTGTAGATTTCGACATGATTCGGCTTAGTAATTCGTCGTCAGGAGTGCGCATGTGCAGCGCTGAGGCTTTTTAGAAGACTATCTGCAATATGTTGTAGCAAGATCGCAGATAGTCTGTGTAGCAAAATAGTATGCCACTTGTTTTTTTTATTCTTTTGCGTGTACGCGTGCAAATAGCGTTGGGATTGTCATTTGATAGGCTAGCTTACGGACAATATTTTCCCCCAAGATCTGTCTGAAAAAGCTTTTTCGACTTTTTGTGACCAGCATAATATCTATTTGTTCGTCTATAAGGGCGTTGTTGATCGCGTGCGAAATATTTTCGACAGCACGGTTATACAAAGCCTGCGATTTGACGGTGTAGGAAATGTCGTCTATGCCCGTGCTTGTAATAATTTCTGCTATCCAACTTTTAAATTGTTCGTCAATGAGCTTAATATCTCGATCGTCTTTATTGACGTGGATGAGAATTAGCTCAAAGCCGTTTCCAAAGAGCTGGATAGCTTGCTGCAAGGCTTCGATTTCCGCTGGTTTAAAGTTGCAAAGTAATCCAATACGCTCTTTCTTAAACACATCGGATCCTTTCGGAACGCCTAGGACAGGTGTCTTCGTATTCAATATCACATCATAGGTGTTGCTCCCTAAGAAGAGGGCCTCCAAGCCTGATGTTCCCTTAGTGCCCATGACCACAGCGTCATACTGGAATTCAGCGGTAACCTTGCTCACTTCTTCGTAGAGGTTTCCCGATTTAAAGAGTTCCTGACAGCGAACCTGCGGATACTTTATACGAATAACCTCCTTCAATTTCTCCATTTCAGCTTTCGCAACCTCAACTTGGGGATCTTTTAAGGTCGTACCATATTCTCGGTTCACATACAGATTCGATTGGTTCGTAAACACGTGTACCAATTCCAGTTCCTGTGCATCGTTATGGGCAAGCGTAAGTTGGCAGGCATAATCTACCGCACATTGAGAATACTCAGAGAAGTCTACGGGAATCAATATTTTTTTCATGGTGGAAAATGTTAAACTGTTTTGCCGAAAAATGCTGGCTTTTGCAGCGCCAGCGTGATCGCTTTAGACACTGATGGTGTGAATAGGCGCTCAAAAAATGTCTTCCTGCTTTTTGATATTAAAATAATGTCCAACTGATTTTCTTCAATCAGTTGGGCCACGACCTCTGGGATCGTGTCCAGATCTTTATCATCTTTCACGATCGGTGCAATAAGCTTGTCAATATGGCGAACGGCGGAAAATTCCCGAATATTGAACAGCCAGGAGTCTAAGCGCGCGCTGATTGATGCTTCAGAGTCGGATTCCTTGTAAACGTGAATCAAACTGAGGTCGATGCTGTCTTTAAAAATGTGTGTGAATTCATGCAACGTTAGTAACTCTTCTTGGTTGAAATTGGTCAGCAAGCCAACCTTATTCACGGTGTGCTCAATAGGCCTATTGGGCACCGCGATCACGGGAATTGGCGCCTTTGCTGTTATCAAAGCTGTATTGCTTCCCCAAAATATATTTTTGTCTGCAGTAACGCCCGTGGTTCCCATTACAATGGCAGCATAGCCCTCTCGAGCGGCTTCTTTCGGTAATCCCTCATCCAACAAACCGCGTTCGTTATGAAAAGAGATCAACAAGCCCGGATAAAGAGCTTCCAGCCGATCTGCCCAATCCTTTATTGTGATATCGGCCTTTAAGAGATCAGACTCGTCGGCGTCAGCCTGTTGTTCTGCATCATCAAAAGCAGAGGATGTAGCCGTATAGAAATGAATGAGGTGTAAGCTGTATTTTTGTTTCTGGCAAAGCTCTGCTGCATACTGCGCGGCTAAAAATGCATTGTCTGAAAAATCAGTCGGAACAAGGAGTTTCTTCATAAAAAAATGTGGGTTACTGTATAAATGTACGTATAATATGTTAAAATAAATCCGGTTTAGACCAGTAATTTGCATGATTAATCACCAATCTATGCATCCGAAGATTGTGGATTGGAAGAGCAATCATTTTTAATTAACTTCGCACAATAAAAAAAGTTTAGTAGTCCATGACCAGTAAAGAGATACGTGAAGCTTATTTAAGTTTTTTCAAAAGCAAATCCCATCAAATTGTTCCTTCGGCACCTGTCGTTGTAAAAAATGATCCCACTTTGATGTTTACCAACGCGGGGATGAACCAGTTTAAGGAGTATTTTTTAGGTGAGGCGCAGCCCAAATATACTCGTGTGGCCGACACACAGCGATGTTTGCGCGTGTCGGGCAAGCATAACGATCTGGAGGAGGTAGGGATTGACACTTATCACCATACCTTATTTGAAATGCTGGGCAACTGGTCTTTCGGCGATTATTTTAAGAAAGAAGCCATCAACTGGGCATGGGAACTGCTTACCTCGGTGTATCAATTGGATAAAGATCGTCTCTATGTTACGATTTTTGAGGGTGACGAGAGAGAGGGCTTGGGCCGCGATAACGAGGCATTCGATTTTTGGAAAGCGTTGATCCCGGAAGATCGTATTTTACTCGGGAATAAGAAAGATAATTTTTGGGAAATGGGTGAAACGGGGCCCTGTGGGCCGTGTTCGGAAATCCATTTTGATATGCGCAATGACGCTGAACGCCAGCAAGAGCGTGGCCAGGATTTAGTGAATGCAGACCACCCTCAGGTCATTGAAATCTGGAACTTGGTATTTATGCAGTTCAACCGCTTAAAGAACGGGACGTTGGAACCTTTGCCTGCGAAGCATATCGATACCGGGATGGGGTTTGAACGTCTTGTGCGCGCGATCCAGGGTAAAACATCCAACTACGATACGGATGTATTTCAGCCTATTATCCAATATATCGCGGAGCGTTCGGCTATCGCATATGGCGCCGATGAAAAGTCTGATATTGCGATGCGCGTGTTGTCTGATCATATTCGTGCCGTATGCTTTGCCATAGCAGATGGTCAATTGCCGTCGAACAATAAAGCCGGTTATGTGATTCGTCGTATCTTGCGTCGCGCTGTGCGTTACGCTTATACTTTCTTGGGCTTCAAGGCACCTTTCCTGAACGAACTTGTTCCCTTGCTGGCCAAACAATTTGAAGGCGTTTTCGACGAATTGATACAACAACAAGGTTTTGTACAAAAAGTGGTATTAGAGGAGGAGGTATCGTTTTTGAGAACGTTGACAACAGGTATCCAACGTTTTGAAAACTACGCTGCCGATCACGCCGCTGTTGATGGAGACTTCGCTTTTGAACTTTTCGATACGTTTGGGTTTCCCATCGATTTAACTGATTTGCTAGCGCGAGAGAAAGGGCTGCATGTCGATATGGAAGGCTTTCAACGGGCTTTGCAGCAGCAAAAGGAACGCTCCCGTGCGGCTACGGCTATTGATACGGGAGACTGGGTTGTGCTGCAGGAAGATGAAGAAAGTGTTTTTGTCGGCTATGATACGTTGGAAGCGACTACGCAAGTGTTGAAATATCGGAAGGTAACCGCAAAAGGAAAAGATCAATACCAGATCGTTTTATCGGTAACGCCATTCTACCCAGAAGGTGGTGGACAAGTCGGCGACGTGGGTATCCTACTTGCTGAATCCAATGAAAAGGTGGTCATCCATGACACAAAGAAGGAAAATGGACTTATTGTTCATTTGGTGAATGAGCTTCCTGCTGTGCTAGAGGGTAATTTCAAAGCTATCGTGAATAAAAGCAAGCGTGTGGATACGGAAAATAATCACTCCGCGACACATTTGCTACACGCGGCGTTGAAAGAAGTGTTGGGTGATCATGTCAATCAAAAAGGATCGTTGGTCAATGCCGATCTGTTGCGTTTCGACGTTTCTCATTTCGCCAAGATCACGCCTGAAGAAGTCAAGCAAGTGGAAGATATTGTCAACGCTAAAATACGACAGAATATACCGTTGAAAGAAGAACGTATGGTTCCATTTCAAGAGGCTCTCGACGCCGGCGTGACTGCGCTATTTGGTGAAAAGTATGGCGATTATGTGCGCGTTATTACCTTCGAGGATAGCTTTTCTAAAGAGCTTTGCGGTGGCACACATGTCCCTGCTACCGGGCAAATCGGTTTTTTCAAGATTACGTCAGAGTCGGCTGTCGCCGCGGGCGTACGGCGCATTGAAGCCATTACCGGCACGCATGCCTATGCCGTGATCCGCGAACAATTTGAATTGGTGAGCAAGATGCGCGAATTATTGAACAATCCGAAAGATTTTGTTTCGGCAATGGCGAAGGTTATTGAAGAAAATAGCGGACTGAAAAAGGAAATCGAGAACACGATCCGCGAACGTTCCTTGGCATTGAAAAACGAGCTGGAGTCCAAGTTCGAAACTATCGGAACGGTCAATTTTTTAGCCGTTCAGGTAGATTTGCCGAATGCAGACGCCGTAAAAACATTAGCATATGCCTTGAAAGGGCAGATGGAAAATTTATTTCTGGTTTTGGGTGCTGACTTCGACGGGAAGCCAAACCTAACGGTAGCTATTTCGGACGAGCTGGCGAAAGAGCGGGGATGGAATGCTGGCAATATCGTCAAAGACCTAGCGAAAGACATTCAGGGGGGCGGTGGTGGACAGCCATTCTTCGCCACGGCGGGCGGAAAACTGAGCAGCGGTTTGTCCACAGCAATAGCACGCGCAAAAGATTTTGTAAAATAGGAGAAACAATGAGACGAATTTTAGGTGCATGGTTAATCGGAGTAGCCGCAATCTGGGGCTGCTCAAACAAAGATGTAATTCATGTCTCCGGACATATTGATAACCCGGGTAATGTAAAAGTGGTCGCTTTTTACGAAGGCGATCGCAAGCTAGACTCGGTGTTTTTGGCCGATGGGAATAAGTTCGCTTTTGAACGAGAAGCGACACAACCGCGGTTGCTATCCTTGGCCGTGGGAAACAACAAGTATCCTATCATACTGACGCCGGGCGAGCAGTTGACATTTACAGCCGACATGCACGAACCGGACGATTATCAGGTGGAAGGTTCTGAACTCACACTTGCCCTGAAAGATTTTGCACCGTTTAAAAGACGCAAAGAGTTTGTGCAGGACTCCTTGCAGGGCGCCTTTGCAAAGGCTACGCTCAATAAATCCGCTGAGGAAATAGAAAGCTTACGCTTCGACTACCTGACGGAATTCAAATCCAAACTATCGCTCTACACGCAGCAAGCGTTGGCCTTTGCTAACGAGCATAAAAATTTAGCGGGCTTCTATGCGATCAGTACGCTCGATCCCGAAGTGGCGGAAGCCGAGATTGTCGCCTATGCTGACGAGATTGCCGATAAGTTTCCGGACAATAGATACGTGACGCAATTCAAAGAGGAAACGAAAAAATTGAAGCGCTTAGCCGTTGGGCAACCTGCACCAGAAATAACCTCATTCACGCCAACCAATAAAGTGGTGAAGCTATCTGATTTTAATGGTCAATATGTATTGGTGGATTTTTGGGCTTCGTGGTGCGCGCCGTGTCGTCAAGAAAACCCCAACATCGTGCATCAATATCATGCATTTAAAGATAAAGGCTTTACCATACTCGGTGTGTCGTTAGACAATAATCCTGGGAGCTGGATGCGAGCCATACAGGAAGATAAATTAGCATGGACACAGGTTTCTGATTTGCAGGCTTGGAAATCACCTTTGGTAACGGATTACCGTATTAAATCCATCCCAACGTCGTATCTTCTTAACCCGAAAGGGGAAATTATCGCTAAGAATCTGCGCGGGAAAGAATTGCAGCATTTCCTGCAAAAAACATTAAATTAAATTTTATGTTTAACTAGTGTTAACTATTAACAATTTGATAACGTTGCTTTAACTTTATTTTACCATTTAGTACATAATTTAGCAAAAAAACAGCAATGAGCGCCAATCAAAAAATACTAGTGGTAGATGACGAGCATGATATCGTTGATTTAATATCATATAATCTTACCAAGGAAGGGTATCAAGTTTACCAAGCCCATAATGGCAAAGAAGGTATAGAGATGGCCAAGCAAGTCAATCCTGATTTGATCATCCTCGATGTCATGATGCCAGAGATGGACGGTATTGAAGCCTGCCGGCTAATGCGTTCAATGCCGGAGTTTAAGCATACGTTTATGGTCTTCCTGACGGCGCGTAGTGAAGAATACTCTGAAATTGCAGGGTTTAATGTAGGAGCGGATGATTACATTGCCAAGCCTATCAAACCTAGGGCATTGATGAGTCGTATCAACGCGATATTACGGCGCAACACGACTGAAGCCGAAATCAGTAGTAGTGATAAATTGGAAATTATGGATTTGGTGATTGATCGGGATTCTTTTCTGGTATACCGCGATACCGACCGTATAACATTGGCGAAAAAAGAGTTCGAACTTCTTTACCTATTAGCTTCCAAACCCAATAAGGTGTTTACGCGCGAGCAGATATTGAAAGCGATATGGGAAGATTCCGTTGTCGTAACGAATCGTACGATCGACGTACACATTCGTAAGCTCCGGGAGAAAATCGGCGAGAACTATGTCTCCACGGTTAAGGGTGTGGGCTATAAATTCGAGCTCAACTAATACCATAGAACGGTAAGCGACCCGCCAATGCCGAAACAGATACGCGTCATCTGGATATGGCACGAGGCCATTCAATAACGTAATTACATAGAAATAGCCAAGGCAAGCAAAACGCTTGCTTTTTTCGTTTCTGCATAAATCGCGCAAATTCCGCTACGCACGATCGCCTAATCCCCTGCGCTTCATTGCGTTTTCATCCATAGCTCCCTTTAAGATTATTCTAATATTATCCTTATCAAATTTTAAGGATCGCAAATTATATTCACGGCAGTATAATTATTTATCTCATCGTGTTGCGATTATGGTGCTCAAAAAAGTTGTCATCTGTCTACTTGTTTTTATTCCCTGGCTAGTTCGTGCGCAAACACCGTCTGCAGAAATACCTGCCGATAGTGTAAAGGCATATCATATACAAGAAGTTAACGTATCTTCGAAATATTACAAAAGATACCATCCCAAGCAAATGTCGGAAGTACTGCGATTGGAAACCTCGCTGCTTAACCTGCCACAAAACATTCAGGTGCTGGATGGCGAGGTTTTTCGGGACCAAGTGATCAGTAACTTAAATGAAAATGTGACCCGAAACGTGAGCGGGACTTTTCGCGAAGAGCTGCACAACGGAATTTCTCCAGATATTTTTTCACGTGGTGGTTATATCAGCGCGCAGCGAAATGGCGTCGATCTGCGCCCGCTGGGAAAAGGCCCCATAGGGGATGATGTCGCGATCATCGATCGTGTTGAATTTCAAAAAGGGCCCAGTAGTTTTATGAACGCTATGAGTGATCCGTCGGGTTCTTTCAATATCGTGACGAAAAAGCCTACGGGTGAAACGCGACGTCAGGTTGACTTTCTTACAGGCAGTTTTGGCCTACTGCGCGCCGCCGTGGATATGGATGGGAAGCTCGACAGCGCAAATAACCTCCAATACCGCCTAAACGTAATGGGCATGAAGACCGATGGCTTTTTACAGCATGATCGCAGCAATCGCCTGCTTTTTGCTCCTTCACTGCGGTACAAATTAAACAAACAATCGTCACTGACCGTGGAATACATTTACCAGCAGCTAAACTACCTATTGCTTAGCGAAGCACAAATGTCGCCCTACGGATTTGGTACATTACCGAGAGATTTCACCATTACCGATCCTAGCATACGCCCCTTTGTGGGCAACGACCATAATGTGTTTTTGACTTACCAAAATCGAATAAGCCATAGCTGGCAACTCTCGACGAGGCTTTCCTATATCAACAGCGGGTATAACGGAACCTTATTTTGGGTAAATGGAAAAAACGAGGCAGACGAAGATATTCTCGATCGGAACTTGATTTTCGACTCGAATACGTACAACGTCTTTTCCTTGCAAACCTATGTTAACGGTCGTTTTAAGACCGGGCAAATCCAGCATCATATGCTGACGGGGTTGGATGTAAATAATAAATCGTCCCGCAGCTTGGATAGTTGGGGCACTGCCAGCGCCATTTATCCACTTTCCATTTCAAATCCAACATATTCCAACGCGGTTATGAATAATGGGGTGGGGGGCGACTTTGGTTCCGAAAATCACTTGTCAACGGCAGAAAACCGAATCCACAGACAGATGTTTTACGCTTCGCTCTATGCCATGGATGAAATGCTGTTTTTCAAGGAAAGAATACGTGTCTCGTTGGGGTTACGGCTGACAGCGTCTGATGGAAGATCGAACGATTATGGTACTGAAACGGAAACCAAAGATGTGATTCTGACGCCCCGGTTTGGGTTGAGCTACACTGTTGATACGCAAACGGCGCTTTACTTCCTGCATGATCAGAGCTATCTTCCCCAGTCCGGAATGGCGGCAGATGGAGGCTCGTTAAAGCCACTGCGCGGCGTGAACTACGAGATCGGCTTAAAACGCGACTGGATGGATGGGCGCTGGAACAGCACACTTGCCGTCTATCATATTCAGCGCAACCGATTGGTGACTACAGATCCCACCTCGAATTTGATTTTGCAGACGGGAGCAAGTATATCGCGGGGGGTCGAGTTTGACATGAAAGGGCAATTGGCCAAAGGCTTACATGCCGTCGTCAATTATGCCTATACTGACTCCAAAATCAGCGCGGATGAATTAAATCTGGAAAATATTGGCCTGCCAACGATAAACCGGGTACGTCACATTCAAAACACTTGGCTCCATTACCAACTGCCTTTGCAGCGCATAAAGGGCGTTACGATTTCCGCTGGATATCAATGGCTTTCGGGCAGGAGTGAACGCATTATCTACAGCGACCAAGTACCTCTGCGCGATTTTTTTCGATTAGATCTAGGCGCAGGCTGGAGCAATGAGAAATATCGCATTAATTTGATGGTGAATAATGTGCTCGATGCAAAACTGTATTCCACCGCCTGGCGAAACGCAACAAATGATATGTTTTATTGGGTTCAATTGCCTCCGATTCACGCGCGGCTTTCTTTAGGTATGAACTTATAATATTGACGATATGATAACAAGAATAAAAATAACGCTTATGTTGCTGGTGGCCTTTGTGGCAATCAGCTGTACAAATCTGGCTACGCAACAGGCTGACAATAGTGAGATGCTATCGGTTGAGGACGCTTCTGGTGTGCACGTCGCCTTGAGCAAACCTGCGGAACGAATCATTTGCCTGTATGAACCGGCGCTCGATGCCTTATACATGTTGCAGGCCGAAAAGAAGATTGTGGGCATATTTAATGATGTATATGGAAGTGAGGAACTGTTTCCATATTTCGGAAGTATGGATGAACGGATTCGCAATAAAGAGCTTCCTTCATTTGGTATGGGCAATATGGCGAACCTGGAGCAAATCATACAGGCAAAGCCAGATTTGGTGGTCCTGTACGCGGCTCATGAAGACTTGGTGCATGCGCTTCGCCAAGCAGGCTTGCGGGTCTATGCTGTGAAGGCCGAACTATATGACGACGTTTTTAAAACAGTGGAAGATATGGCAATCCTTACCGGCACAGCAGATAGCGCAAAAGAGCTCGTTTCCTACGTGAAAAAGGAAATCACGGCGATGCAAGCGCGCGTAGATCCAAAGCAAACAAAAAGACGCGTGTATTTTGCCTGGGCGTATGGGCGTGTGTTTGCAACGACGGGCACAAACAGTATGATGCATTCCTGTTTGGAGATGGCAGGCGTCGAAAATGTGTGTCCCTTTGAAGTGGATCAACCCAACATTAGCGCTGAAACACTTATACATTGGAGCCCGGATATGATCGTCATGTGGAACG
This sequence comes from Sphingobacterium paludis, assembly GCF_004364125.1. Taxonomy (GTDB): domain Bacteria; phylum Bacteroidota; class Bacteroidia; order Sphingobacteriales; family Sphingobacteriaceae; genus Sphingobacterium; species Sphingobacterium paludis. Next base: position 639,884 of record NZ_SNZV01000002.1, read on the forward strand.
ATAGTCCAGACGTATTTTACGATAAAAAAGAGTTCACAGGTATACATGCTATTCGTGATAAGCAGATCTTCAATCTCCGGCCGATGTTTCTGTATAATCCGCACACCTTAAAAGTACTGGCTACCGCCGCCGTTATTAACCAATGGGCCTATCCGGATGCACAGGTCGATACACGGCAACTTGTTACAAACATTCTTCAAACCTTATACGGAAAGGATAAAGCCGATAGGCTCGCGGCGTACTGGTAATAGATAGGTAGAACTGTTGAATATTATATTTCTTTTTGATTACTTGTTTGGTTGTAATTTTGATAATAGGTTTTATTAAAATTATATTTTTTACTAAACTTTGTTTCGAATAACAAATTTTTATAATTTTATATCGTCAATGATGCTAATGGCACTGTTCCGTTGTAGGCTATTTTTCATTTGCCTAGGGTTAATGTAGCTGTTATAAACTCGATAATACATATTGATTACATCATTGATAATATTCGTTCAGGTCATGAAATGAAGGTCTAGCATGTCGTTGTGGATGCCCTGAATAATCAATTTTATAACCATATAAATACACGTATGATGAGCTATCAAGAATTAAGATTTGACGGTCGCGTGGCATTGATTACAGGTGCCGGAAATGGTATGGGGAGGACCCATGCGAAATTGCTGGCTTCCAGAGGAGCGGCAGTTTTGGTAAATGAGCTTCCCCGCTCCATTCACTTTGCAGAGGATGTCGTCAGGGAGATAACAGAGGCCGGCGGAAAAGCAATGGCGGTTGCAGGAGCCGTAGGCGTTGACGACGATGCGAAAAGAATGGTGCAAGCGGCAATTAACGAGTTTGGTCGTATCGATATTGTGATCAATAACGCGGGAATTCCCAACGTTATTTCGGATGAGATAAAAACCGCCCCATCCGATAGTTTCGACAGATTTGTTGATATCCATGTCAAAGGGCCCATGCAGCTTAACAGAGCCGCTTGGCCACATTTTGTACGCCAGCAATACGGGAAGATATTATTTGTTGGATCCAGTGCCGCTACGGGCTGGTTGCAAACCTCAGCGACAGGATTCGACCCGAACTACGCCATTGTAAAAGCCGCCATCTTTGCGCTGGGGCGACAGACAGCCGGGGAAGGTCTTGGCGATCATATTCATGCAAACATACTTATGCCAGCTGCCTTTAGTAAAATAGTGAAAGACAACATCGGAGATACGGATATGGGGAAGTGGATGGAAGAAAACCTGACAGCAGAAAGTGTTTCGAATGGTATACTTTATTTCCTTCATGAAGACTGCAATATCACGGGGGAAGCGTTAACGGTACAGGGAGGACGCATTGGAAGGGTTTATTTTGCTTCGACACTGGGCTACTACAAAGATGGATTGACGCCGGAAGATGTACGCGACAATATCGGTAAGATAATGGGGACAGTAAACGAACGTGGGCAGCTTGCAGACGCTTTTGAAATTACTTTCCCGCTCGAGCAACGAATTATAAATGAGATTGTGGACCAAAAAGAAATGCCAACATTGGAATGGATCGCTAAACAATCTCTTACGGAAGTCAATAAGAAGTTGATTTAATAACGTGCGAATATGTTGTACTTGTCGAAAGCCTATTTGATCCTTGGCTCTGTTAAGATGCGCGCTCTTTTTTTTGTAAGCATCGCCAGCAGAGTCCTATAACTGGTAACTTTTCCACATACACATGTAAAGGGTTTATTGCACAAAAAAAGCGAGCCATTTTTGGCTCGCTTTTTTTAAGTACCCAGCGCCGGAGTCGAACCGGCACATCCGAAGATATTGGTGTTTGAGACCAACGCGTCTACCAATTCCGCCAGCTGGGCTTGCTGTTATCCTTGTTTGACGTTGCAAATATAGAAGTTGTTTCATGGATTCCAAAATATATTATTGATGTTTTTGTAAACTCATTGATTTCTAACTTCTTTATTTTTTATTCTACTGCTATAGCGATAAACCTAGCGCATTATCATCCCTTAACATAATTTAACGGGGCTTGATTTAAACGTTTGACTCTTTTGCTAATCTATCCTAATAAAGAAACAAGAACTAGATTTTATATTTAAAACAGTCGAATATGAAAAAGATCCTATCCTTAGCTATCCTGTTTTCAGGAATCAGTTTAGCAACATTCGCTCAGGAGCAACAAAGTACAGAGCGTCCTGTTCGCAAAGAGCGGAAACATATACGCCATCAGCGCAGCTTTGAAAATCGGAATCCCGAAGAAATTGCGAAGTTAAAAACCGAGCGCTTAGACAAAGAATTGAAGTTTACAGATAAACAGCGCAATGAGGTATACAGCATTCAATTGGAACAGGCAAAGCGGCAGGTAGAACACCGCGCGGCGATGAAAGAGATGCAGGAAAAGTGGCGCGAGACCTCGAAAGGTATGCATCAAGAAATGGCTAGCGTCTTGACCGCAGAGCAGCAAGAACTGCTTAAAGAGAAGGTTGAAGAAGGAAAAAAGAGTCGTGTTATGCGCAAACCGGGTGGATTTAAAGGCAAAAGTAAAACAGACGTGACGCCGCAGCGGGATAGCCATGTGGCCGGATAAGAGGTAAGTGTTAAGTTTTATGTTTATATGATGGAAGGGGGCAGGACACCCCCTTTCTTATTTATAGATTTTTGACGATTTGTTCGATTAGCGGATAGGTGTTTTCTCGCACCAAGTCCAGATCATCCTTGCTGATCCAGCGCGCATCAGTTATATCTTCTTCCAACTGCGGTACAAGGTTGGGCGATTTATTAACACCCATGTCATACCATTTTGTCTGCTTGAGCACAAATTTTCCACGCATCAGGTAGGTGTGATAGGTCGTGTAAAGCTTCTTTCCCAGATAATCCACACGAATACCACATTCCTCTTCCACTTCACGAAGAGCGGCGTCTCGCATCTTTTCATCTTCTTCTACTTTTCCTTTCGGCAGATCCCACTTTCCTAACCGGTGTATAAACAAGTATTCGCCATGGCCATTTTTTACAATACCGCCGGCAGCTTTGATGATATTGCTTTTTTGAATAAGACTCTTAAAAACCCGCTCTGCATCAGGATGTACGTAGAGGTAGGTGATGTCTTTCGTAGCCTTATTTTTCGAGGCCTGGAAAAGTTTTTCGAGGTCAATATCTTGTAAACCAATTGTTTGGACAATGGATAGTTTTTTAGGGACAAAATCAGCTAAAATTAGCTGAGATTCGTTCATATAAATTTTATAAATTTGTGCCATGAATAATTTAAATGAGGTTGAACAAAAAGTTGCAGAATCCTTATTGCAAATTAAAGCAATAAAATTACAACCTAAAAACCCTTTTACATGGGCATCGGGTTGGAAGTCTCCAATTTATTGTGATAATCGTATTACCTTATCATACCCCGCTATCCGTACGTATATCCGTCAAAAACTTTCCCAGCTTATCCAAGAAGAATTTGGAACAGTAGAAATGATTTCTGGCGTTGCGACGGCCGGAATTCCGCAGGGTGTGTTAGTCGCACAAGATTTGGGTTTACCCTTTACCTATGTGCGCAGCAGTGCGAAGGGGCATGGCCGGCAAAACTTGATCGAGGGAGAAGTAGTGAGTGGCCAACGTGTCGTCGTGATTGAAGACCTCATTTCTACAGGTAAAAGTAGCTTACAAGCGGTGGAAGCATTGCGTGAGGCAGGCTGTAATGTGGTTGGTCTCGTCTCCATCTTCACCTATGGGTTTGATGCAGCCATAAGCAACTTTGCTGAAGCTAAATGCCCGTTTTTCAGCCTGTGTAATTATGATGCCCTTATAAAAGTGGCTGTCACCAATAGCTATGTGCTGGAATCCGACGTGGCTTTGTTGGAGCAGTGGAGAAGAGATCCATCTGCGTGGACTGGGGAATAATTCAAAAATTATATCGCTTATGACTATTATCCAAAACACGATTGATATCAATAAGCCCGTAGCCGAGGTTTATGGATTTTTAACAGACTTAAATAACCATGAACAGTTGATGCCGGAAAACATCTATAATTGGACGTCGACAGCTGATGAAGCTAGCTTTACCATAAAGAACATGGCCAAGCTAGCGCTCAAGATGAGCCAACGTATCGAAAACAAAGAATTGGTCTGTGTTCCAACAACAGATACACCCTTTGCGATGACACTGCGATGGAAATTGGCGACAAGCAGTGAGAACCAGACAACTGCCACGTTTGTCATTGAAGCCGAGCTTAACATGATGATGAAGATGATGGCCTCCGGCCCTTTACAAAAGCTTGTCGATCATCAAGTACACACGTTAAAACAAATCTTAGGTTAGCCCAAAACCGGCAACATATTGAAAAGCCGAAGTCAATCCAGACTTCGGCTTTTTTATTACCCAGCGTTAGCGCGGTTGGCACATCTCTGTCCTCGACGGACGAAAAGTTGTAGCACGTCAGGAGACGAGATTGTTGCATGGAAAGTAGACTTCCCCTACGTGAGAATAGTGTCATTAATTGTAAGCCGATAAGATAACACCAAAAGAGTTTTGTATTTTTGTTGTTCAAGTTTTTTATCAATCTTTATTAGATGGAATTAAAATTAAAACGACCGTTGGCCTTTTTCGATTTGGAGACGACAGGGGTTAATATAGCAACAGATCGTATTGTTGAGCTGTGCGTATTGAAAGTATCGCCGGATGGAGAAGAAGAGGTACTGACGATGCGTATACATCCAGAGATGCCTATACCAGCAGAGTCTTCTATGTTTCACGGAATTTATGATGAAGATGTCAAAGATTTAGCACCTTTCCGCGCCCGTGCTGCCGAAGTTCGTGACTTTATTGCGGATGCTGATCTGGCGGGGTACAATTCCAACAAATTCGATGTGCCCATGCTTATGGAGGAATTTTTGCGTGCAGGCATCGATTTTTCATTGGACGGCCGTGCATTCGTGGATGTGCAAAATATATTCCATCAAATGGAACAGCGCACATTGAAAGCCGCTTACAAATTTTATTGCGATACGAACTTAGACAATGCCCATACAGCAGAAGCAGATGTACGCGCTACCTTTGAGGTGCTGAAGGCACAGCTATCGAAGTATGAAGGGATGACTTATGAGGATAAACACGGCAATGTTTCTATACCCGTGGTGAACGATGTAGAGGCGTTGCATAAGTTTACAAACTTAAGCAACCCGGTTGATTTTGCAGGTCGCTTGGTGTATGACGAAGATGGCGATGCTTGTATAAATTTTGGGAAGCATAAAGGCAAAAAAGTTACCCAGGTTTTCGAGGTGGAGCCAAGCTATTATGCCTGGATGCAAAACGGTGATTTCCCATTGTATACCAAAAAAGTATTAGAGCGCCTTTGGAATGACTTCAAAAACAAGAAGAAAGAAGAGAGGGCCTCAGCCGCACAGGTCGATGATAAAAAGAAGGAAATTAGAAAAGAGCAAAGTCCCAAAACTGAACAAAAAGCGAAGCCCATTACTACGGATATGCTGAAACAGCTTCAGGGAAAATTTGGTAAATAAAAAAATAATACATGACGAATACGGAAGAATTAGAGCATTTGAAATGCCTGATAATTGGTTCTGGACCTGCGGGATACACGGCCGCTATATACGCTGCGCGTGCTGATATGAAACCTGTGGTATACACAGGCATTGTTCCCGGTGGGCAACTGACGCAAACGACAGAAGTCGATAATTTTCCAGGCTATCCACAGGGTATCACGGGGCCAGTGATGATGGACGACCTGAAGGCGCAAGCCGAACGTTTTGGTACAGATGTACGCTTTGGTTACGCGACTAAAGTAGAATTTTCATCTGACGGTGGCTTGCACAAGGTGCAGATTGACGGTGCAAAGTGGGTTAGTGCGGAAACGATCATTATTGCGACGGGCGCTACAGCAAAGTGGTTAGGCCTTCCTTCAGAAGAGAAATATAACGGTTTTGGTGTGTCTGCCTGTGCCGTTTGTGATGGTTTCTTTTTTAAAGGGCAGGACGTAGCCATTGTAGGCGCTGGCGATACTGCCGCGGAAGAAGCAACTTATCTTGCTAAATTATGTCGCAAGGTATACATGTTGGTTCGCCGCGATGAATTTCGCGCATCGAAAGCTATGGTGCACCGCGTCAATAATACCGCCAATATCGAGGTATTGTACAATACCGAGACAGAAGAAATCTTAGGTAATGAGCAGGGTGTCAATGGCGTTCGTGTGGTCAACAACGTGAGCGATGAGAAAAAGATACTGGATGTTACTGGATTTTTCGTAGCTATTGGCCATAAACCAAATACCGAACTTTTTCAAGGTGTATTGGAGATGGATGAAACCGGCTATTTAATTACACGTGCCGATAGTACAGCTACGAATGTAGCGGGCGTGTTTGCTTGTGGAGATGTGCAAGATCATGTCTACCGGCAAGCAATCACGGCTGCTGGAACAGGATGTATGGCTGCATTGGAGGCCGAACGTTATCTTGCTGCCAAAGAAAGCGGCGAATAATTCAACAGCATGTAGAGGAAAAGCGAGACGCAATATCAGGTCTCGCTTTTTTTATCCCCGTCATGTATCGGCTATTAAGGAGGATATTTATATCACCTGAAATTTCTTCAACGCATTCCATATACCGTCATCGTCGACATCCGTCGTTACATAATCTGCAATCTCCTTTACCTCTGGATTTGCATTGCCCATGGCTACACCAACAGCGACATGCTTTAGCATGGTGATGTCGTTACCGCCATCGCCAAAAGCCATGGTTTGTTCAATTGCGATCCCAAAATGTTTACAGAAAATATCGATGCCCACTTGCTTGCTCTGTCCTTTCGGGTTTACATCGGCAAACAGCGGTGTCCAGCGTGACGCAACAGAATTGGGCATAATAGCGTCCATAAATCCTTTCTCATCTTCTGGACCCAAGAAGATATTGGTTTGCAGTACGCTGTTTACATCGACATTTTCCAAGTCAACGAGCGGGGGCACGGGCAAATTTAAATGGGCATACATGCCGGCGATCTCGGGCGTCACGTCATAGATTGTAATTTCCTTTTCAGACATAAACGAAAAGCTAAGCGGATGCTTTTTTGCGTAGTCCAATACGGCCTGTATATCGGTAGGGGCTAGGGCCTGCCGGAAAAGTACTTCACCCGTAGTGGTTAGGCAATAGCCTCCATTAAAGGTGATAAAACCGTCGAAGTCTAAGTGCTTGATATGATCAATGCTATTGATAGAGCGCCCGGTAGAGACGATAACTTTTATGCCTTTCGCTTGAAGTAGCGCAATCGCTTCTTTGGTGGATGGAGGAACTTCGTGTGTTTTAAAGCTAAGGAGCGTGCCGTCGATATCGAAAAAAACGGCTTTTATTGTTGGATACTGCATATAAACAAATTTAATGAAATCGTAGGCATCCATCAACAGTAATGCTGCAATCACGATAAAATAAGATTCGCGAACCGCCTGTCGGCCCCACTCTCTATCTACAAATCCGTATCTTTGCCATCCGGAAACGTTTTATCATATGGACAATCACACTGCATTTATCACACAACTTTCTGAAGCTATAAAAAATGGCGACTTTGTGAAGCTATCCCTCGGTCATTATAAAGGAGAAGAAAAGGCGCTAAAAAATATCTACGTTAAGTTGGTCATTATTAAACGCCTATTCATGCTGTCGTTCACCTACCGCTATCAAACAAAGGATATTACGCGGAATTATGCCGTAGCGGATGGTGTAGCAGAGATTGAAAGGCTAATGGGCAAGGATAATTTCCGTGCTGCGACGCTTTTCACGACGTCTGTACATGTATTCGCTCAATTGAGCAATCGTGGAGAATGGCTTATCCGTCAGGAAAAATCTACGATAAAGAAAGAGGCTTCAAGAAGCCACGACGAGCCGAAGGCAAGAAAACTACAAGCAGACTCCAAACGATACCTACAAGAGTTGCGGCTGACGGATGCGGAGGGTAAGGTGTTCAAAAACATGCAAGATAAATGGAAGCAGATAAACCATTACATTGAAATCTTGAGCAGTATGTTGCAGGCTTTGCCTGAAAATGAAATGCTACGCGTCGTTGATATGGGGGCAGGGAAGGGGTACCTCACTTTTGCGCTGTATGATTATTTGCGCAATGTTCTTCAACGGGATGTTATCATTACTGGTGTAGAGTACAGGGGTGATCTGGTTGAATTTTGCAACCAAGTAGCGCAGCGTTCGGAGTTCGCGGGCTTGTCGTTTGCGGAAGGTACCATCGAATCGTATACGCCCGAAAGCGGGCTAAATGTCTTAATCGCCCTACATGCTTGCGATACGGCGACAGATGACGCTATTGCGAAAGGCATTAGAAACAACGCCGACCTGATTGTTGTTGCTCCCTGTTGCCATAAGCAAATTCGACGCGAAATCGAAAAGGGAAAAACAAAAAACGAGCTAGATTTTTTGTTGAAGCATGGTATATTCCTAGAAAGACAGGCCGAAATGCTTACCGACGGTTTACGCGCATTGTTGATGGAGTATCACGGCTACCAAACCAAAGTTTTCGAATTTGTTTCCGATGCGCATACGCCAAAGAATGTCTTGGTGGTGGGCGTAAAAAAAGATATCAATACCGCAAGACAGGCCGAGATACGATTGAAAATTGAAGAGACTAAACGTTATTTTGGAGTTAGTTATCATCATCTGGAGCGGCTGCTGGGGTAGGGGAATTGTTTAAATTCCTAGAAGCACATCATGAGGTTTTTAGTCGCTTTTTTTGAAGCGTTACGAAATTTTGTATATTCGTAAATATACTTTATAAACTAGTTAGATGCCTTCTACTTTTTCGCAGATCTACATTCATATTATTTTTTCCGTTAAAGATAGGAATGCTATGTTGCATCTCTCGTGGGAAAATGAGTTGTACATGTACATATCCGGAATAGTTCGAAACAAAGGCCAAAAGATGTTAGCGATTAATGGGATGCCAGATCATGTACATATTCTTATTGGGATGAAGCCGAGTTGCTGTGTGTCTGACTTAGTCCGTGAAATTAAAAAAGCATCTTCCGAATTTACTAGGCAAAACAAAAAATCAACGTCTAAGTTCCAATGGCAAGAAGGTTATGGGGCTTTTTCTTGCAGTCACTCTACGTTAAAAAAAGTTATTACCTATATTAATAATCAAAAAGCACATCACAAACGCCGCTCTTTCCAGGAGGAATACCAAGCATTGTTAGATCGATATGAAGTGGATTATCGAGAAGATTTTCTATTTGAAAGATAGATATATCGATCTTGTCTTGCTATCTAAACGGGTTTAAAACACGCTATTGACCTCGTAGAGGTCACATATCTATAGCCTATTAGTTAATAGGTTTGGAAACGACCCCATGGTGGGTCGTATAAAAAATAGCAATCTTGTGTTGGGTATGCGACCCCGTTGGGGTCGAACATTATGGCGTATTTTTGTGCTATAGACATTTGACCCCTTTGGGGTCATGCAAGTGAAGCGTTAGCATAGCCCGCTTTATCATTATTGTGTAGAGAGTAGTAAAGTGTTCCGAATAAATTATGGAAATCGCGTTAATACCAGCATCAGCGTATTGAGCTCGTAGAGGTCACATATCTATAGCCTATTAGTTGGTAGGTTTGGACACGACCCATGGTGGTTGATGCTCACGAACAAAATTTCTTTAAAGCATCCTCCGTGCTGGAGGCAAAATAAATAAGTCTTCCCGCATTGCTTTCGCGGATAAAGTCTTGCAAACTAGAGGAAGTCTCCTGCTCCCAATTGCCGACGAGAGCCAGGCGCAGGCGATAATTGCTAAACTTTTGCAGAATTTCGCCGGCGAGTTTTGTTTTTAGATCAAAAAAATCCGCAACAAGATGTGTTTTGTCCAGAATCACTGCATCATAACCCAAGTAATAGATCTCTCCTACGAAATCCGTTCCAGATTCCACATCACGTATGACAGGGATATCACTCGCTATTGACGCAATGAGTTTTTGATTAACGATGTGTTCGATGATATGCATAGCTTTAAAGCTACACAATTCACTACAAACCTAACTTTATACCGGCATAATAATTTCGTGGTGGAGCCGGATTAAAAAAGCGGTTTCCAAACGCATTGATGTCATTTCCCAGACTGTAGCGTTCGTTTAACACGTTATCTGCCCCGATAAAGAATTGAACTACTGTGCTGCTTCCTAAAGGAATATCCATTCCCGCTTTTGCTTGTACAAGATGATACTTTTCGGCGTATACCGTATTGGCATCGTTCAATGGCATTCGAGAAACGTAATGATGAAAGAGATTCACAAATATACCCCGTGGTAAACGAACTTGAACAGTGTTAGCAAGAGTCCAATCAGGCACGGCGGTCATCTCGTTACCACTAAAGTCATCATCACCGTTCACATAATCGCCAAAAGTGTAAAAATTGCGGGCTACAGCGCCTTGGTAGGTTAAGCTTTTGATAAAGCTGCTGCTTGATGGTTCAATAAGATAGGCGAGCAGTGTTGCCTCTAGTCCCTTTTGATCCATTTCTCCAGCATTGACGTAATATTCCGCCCCATTATCACGCAGCTGCCGCACGATGCCATTGTTCATCTGGTAGCTGTATGCAGCGAAGTCTGCTACAAATCGTCTATTACTCGCTTCCATGCGAAATCCTACTTCGTAGTTTGTACCCGTCTCGGCATCTAAGTCTAGATTGATGCTGTTATCTGATGAGCGCACCTCTGCCAATGTAGGCGCGGAATACCCTTTCGAAATCGATGCCCGTACGGTCATTCGCTCATGTAGTGTATAGGAGGCGGCAACGCGCGGCATCCAAATATTGCCAAAATCAATGTTGCCGCTGTTCAGGTCCGTCACCGGGTAAAGGCGTGTAAAGTCGATCTGGGCATTATTAAGGCCTAGAGAAGCTTCCACGTGGAGCTTGCGGAAGAACGTTGCGGAAGCTCTGTAAAAAAAACTGGATTGAAGATTGGTAAGATCGTCCTTGTACTGCACATCAGTTGCCTGGCCAGCGTCATTATCAAAATTATTGATTGTATTCCACCCTTTTTGTCCTTCAAAACCCAACTGCATTTGCCACATAAAAGCTTCATTGTCTTCTTCAACAAAGGAGAAGAATGTGCGTAAGCCCAGATTTTTCTCGGATCGGATCTCGTAGTTGGTGATGAATGGATTTTCAAAATCGGTGTTTGACCCGAATACACTCACCGAGTGTGCCAGCTTCTTGCTTATTTTAGCATGATGAGCAAGCCCCCCGTAAAAGGTCTTATTGTAAATTCCTGCTTGTTGTTCTTTCGCCCCAGGATTAGGCCCGCCTGCCGGCCGCGCTTGTCGGGGATTTTCTTGCATCTGTGCTTCGGTTAGCCCTCCAGGCGTGCGATAGCCAAGATCGGTGTATAGCAAAAATAATTGCAGGCTGTTCGTTGCATTGTAATGCCATTGATGTGCCGTTTGAAAAGTTTTTTTATTGAGGGCCGTATTTTCACGATAGCCATCAGACCGCGTGAACGACTGGTCCAAGGAGAACGAGTACGCATCGTTGATCTTTTGTTGCAGAGATAGTTGCTGCTGGAATAGGCCGTAGGACCCGCCAGAAAGCAGCAATTCCCGTGTGTTTTCGGAAACGTCGAAGCCCTTCGGTTGCATGCGAATCACCCCGCCCGAATTTGCGCCATACAAGGAACCGTCGGGTCCCTTTAGCACGCTAACGGAGGCGATCGCAGCAGGGTCAATTAAATTCAGGTACGTATTGCCGCCGGCGTCGGTCAGCGGGAATTCACCAACGTAGATTTTTGTGTTCCTGATGCCAAAAGGTGACCGAATCAAACTACCGCGCATAGCCAGCCTGTAACTCCCCGGAGAACGTTCTTCCATCCGTAAACCTGCTATCGTGTTTATGGCAGGAAGCAAGGTTGTAGTTTGTTGGCTTTGTATCTGTTGGGCATCTATCGTGTGCCCGGATGCGGTTAGCCCAAGCAAGGGTTGTTCCCGAAAGTAAGCGTGAATGGTTACTGGTTTTAGGGCAGTAGTGTCGTTATTATCCTGCGCACGTAATGTTGTCGCTGGGCCCATCATGGCCATAATCAAGGAGGCAAGAAACAAAGTAGAGCGCATAGAATGGAGTTTGTGTGTATCTAAGTAAAAGTGAAATAGCATAGTTGGTTGTCGAAGTAGATCTTTTATACCGTTGCTGGAGCATTAAAGCGTTTAAAACGCTTCATTCAGACCGAGAAAAAGGCCTCGTTGGCCAAATCTTCCGAAGGCGTAATCTATACATAAATTTGTTCGGGTTGATTTATTGAAGAGTACGCGAAGTCCAGTGCCGGCGGCCGGTTGCCATCGTTGAAATAATTTCGTTCCGAGACGGTCATCGGCCGTTTGTATATTGGCGAATACCACACCGCTCAAGAATTGGTTACGAAGGATGGGATAGCGGTATTCCACTTCTGAGTAAAAGAAAGAGTTCCCTTTGAAATATCCAGCCGTATATCCGCGGCCTATACGTGAATAGGTGTCGCGCCCTGTGCCGGGCAAATCTAAGTATCCTAAACGTCCGACGACGTTATACGAACCCCAATGCCAAAATGCTAAAACATGGTTCGGGCGTGTCGACGACAGCGGCCAGTATTTACGGAAATCCGTTTGCAACTGATACGCCGCCTGTTCGCTACCCATCCAAGGTTGGCTCATGCGCAATACAACGTCGGCATAGATCCCATTATACGCGCTGTTGGGATTGTCTCGGGTCATGTACTGCCAGTTAAACTGAAGGCCGTTGTTGTTGTATCGGCTCGCATTGTAGTCGGTCAATTCGCTATACACATCCAACGGGGTCGTCTCGTAATCACCTACCGTACGGATATTGCGTTTCAGCTCGATAAAAACACCCGCTCCGACAAACATGCCGGGCGATAGGCGCTTATAAAGTCGCTCATTAAATCCGTAAACCGTATACTGGTTGACATAACGATTACGCTGCGGGTTGTTGAGCACCTCTTCTTCCGGAATGTCGGTAGGAACGGTATTGCCCATCCCCATCCCGTAATCCAATGCGACCATGCGTGCGACCACCACCCCGCCCTTGATATTCCATTTGTTATAGCGGGTATAGGTGTCATGGGCAACATAGCCCACCATGATTCCTCGAGTGGTATAACTCAACGCAGTGGCAAAGGTCGACATTGCTGTGGTTTCCCGGTCGCCCAAATAGACTCCCCCTACGACTTTTGCGCCAATCTGAAAGCCAATACTCGGATTATAATTGATATTAGGAAGGATAGAGATTCCCGATCGTTTTCCCTGCACCTTCTTGGATGTATCGCGCCGCACAAAACGGCTGATATCCCGAAACCCATCGCCAATATCGTAGAGTTGATCGACAAAGTGAACCGTATCTTTCGCTTTGTTCGTAATGGTATCTTTGATAATGATTTTTTGCGCAGCAAGCTGAAGGATGTTGATAAAGAAAAAGAAGACGATTAGATAACTTCGCATGAATATGAATTTCCTTTGCATCATTTAACAATGACGGAATATACTTGTTTGCGAATATAACATTTTTTAACCGTTCTTCCAGCAATGCGCTATCGCATTTTCTGAAGCTCAAGCTCTTGGTTCTGTTGCTGAATGATTCTAGAATAAAACTCTTTGAGATGAAAATATTCATCCACAGAATAGATAGCCTTATTTAACGAGATGGCCTGTTTAAAAACCAAACGATTGTTATCGACTACTGCTTTATAGCTGTATCTCGCGGCTTCTTCTGGCAGTTTCATATGGAGATCCTTCGGCAACTGCTTCACTTGGTAGCGCTCGGGTATTTCAATAATCACATTATGTATCATCTGGCGTTGAGCACCTAGATCCACTTGATAGAGGCGTTCGTTCAAATTGAACGGGTTTTTCTCCACTCTGTTTAGGAAGATTGGATTAACGCTAAGCACGCTATGGCGTAAGTAATCATGAAGTGGAAGTTCCATGTCAAATTCTTCTGTTAAAAATCCATCAGTGTTATACAAATCGGAAATCGACCCATTTTTCAAGTGCATGTTCGGTAGCTTTACTTCGATATCTTCTAAATACTCCTCTTCCGTGTTGAACGCACGGATTTCGTTTCTTTTGCGGAGGGCGTCTAGCCCCTTATAACTGATACATAATTTGCCAACGATGTTTTCGGCGCTATCGATCTTGCCCACAATGGTAACATTCACCAATGACGGTTGTTCATTAACCAAAGGGATCCATTCAGATGATTTTTTGGAGTAGATAATTCTACCTCTGTCGTTAACGCAACGCAAAGGAAGCTCACCAAAAGGAAGAAACGGATCTGTCGCATCGAGCAAAATGATTTTACCATCTATCTCCGCACCCGCAATGACGTAGTTGAAATCGGAAATAACCGGATGTAAATTGTTGGGGATTCCATTTTGTCTGGTTGACACAAGGATGGGATAAGCCGGTATTTCGGCCGCATGCAATGCCGCTATAAGGGCGAGGTTAATATCAGCAACGTTACCCTGATGCTGCTCCAAGCTTTCCTTTATACCATATTGCGTGTTTTTTCCATACACTTCATTCCATTTTATATTTTTCTGTATGTAGCTGTAGATCGCACGTGCTTTATCCACGCTACTGTTCTTGTCCTTCAGGAGCAGCGGTAGTATTTTTGTGAAAACATCTTCTTTCTTAAGCTGGCCCCCAAAAGATTTCTCCGTTAATAATTCGCGGTCTACGTCGCTCCATGCTTTCGTAACACGGACTTTTGAACCATTTGTTGAGTAGTATTGCTCCAGTTCGAAGTTGATGGCCGATTTGTAATTTTTCGGCGCCAGCATGTATTCTTCTTCCTCAAATGCTGGTATATTATCCATGAGATACGTGATCTTTGAGCAATCGTTACGCACGCCGTTGAGTAGGAAATATTCCCAAAGAATTTCTCTCTTGGTGTCTTTCAGCGGGTAAGGGCCTCGCAGACTCACCTGATAAAGGTACGTTGCCGGCATGATCGCAGTGTAGCTGCTGGAAAGCTTCGGAATATCCTGCTGGAATTGCCAACTGCGGAAATTCAGGATATCCGGTGATAAGATTCGATACGATATGTCAATAATAGATCCCTCTTCGACCTGAGGCAGGGTGAAACGAGCCAAATGCAGGAACGG
This sequence comes from Sphingobacterium paludis, assembly GCF_004364125.1. Lineage (GTDB taxonomy): Bacteria > Bacteroidota > Bacteroidia > Sphingobacteriales > Sphingobacteriaceae > Sphingobacterium > Sphingobacterium paludis. Next base: position 655,015 of record NZ_SNZV01000002.1, read on the forward strand.
TGATACTTTGTCCAAGAATATGGCCTTGCTTGTCATCTCGGTTTCCGTGATACGGTTATCGTTAAGATTGTAGGTTGTCCCTTTAATTTCGATAATTTTTTCAAAGGCTTTTCCGAAAGCATAAAGTGGAATTTCAAAGTTCGCCTGTTCTACACCTTCTTTCTTTAGGATTTTGATCCGTGCTTTGTAATCATGCACCACCAGCAAGGCCTTTTCGGATTCGACAACTTCCAGACTTGATCGGCCAACTTCGATAAGAACCAAGGCTTCTTTGTCCTTACCAACATCAGGCACCGCTGCGGTAAAAGCACTGTGGCTGATAGCAGGAAGTTCAGTCGTTTGTCCAAGCACTATATTTGCAAGGAAGCAGTAGATGATGACGAATAAAAGGCGCATAACAGGAGTTAATAACTCCAGCAAGATACATAAAATCGAGAATATTTTGAGAAATTAATTATTCGGATTCAAGTAATTGTTTTTCGTGCAATTCAAAATATTCTCCGCCTGCAGCCATCAATTCATTATGGGTGCCTTGCTCGATAATTTTTCCTTGATCCAGTACTAAAATATGGTCTGCGTTTTTGATGGTCGATATACGGTGGGCGATGAAGATGGTGGTTTTATCTTTCATAATACGGCCAAGATTGTGTAAGATTTCTTCTTCGGTCTTGGTGTCTACAGCAGACAGGCAGTCGTCGAATATCAGTATTTGTGGATCTTTTATCAATGCTCTGGCAATGGATACGCGTTGCTTTTGGCCACCGGAAAGGGTTATGCCGCGTTCACCGATGGCGGTTTGAAAGCCTTCATCAAAATCCATAATATTGTCATAAACAGCGGCATCCTTAGCCGCTTGTTCGGCTCTGCTTAGATCCAGTGTATCCTGTCCGAAGGCTATATTATTGGCGATCGTATCAGAAAATAGGAATACCTGTTGCGGAACGAAGCCAATCTCTGATCGTAGTTGTTCTGTTTTTAAATCCTGAATCTGGATATTGTCGTAATAAATATGCCCGGCATCAGCATCATACATCCGCAATAGCAAATTGGCCAGCGTAGATTTTCCGGAACCTGTCTTGCCGATGATCGCTAACGTTTTCCCTTGGGGAATGTGAAAAGACAGGTTGTCGATCGCCATAATTCCTGTTTCGGGATAGGTGAAACTAAGGTTTTCTACCCGGATACTGCCTTGCAAGCTAGTATCCACAGTACCATCTGGAATTTCGGAGCGTGTTTTCAAAAATTCATTGATACGCTGCTGTGATGCGGCAGCACGTTGGAACAACGATGTGACCCATGCCAACGACATCGCTGGGAAGGTGAGCTGATTCACGTACAAGATGAATTCCGCAATATTGCCCCCGGTTATCGTGCCATTATTTACCTCAATGCCGCCCACATAGACGGTGATAATGGTACTAAACCCGATAAGGAAAATAATTAATGGGAAAAAGATGGCCTGAACCCGAACCAAGTCTAGCGACACGCGATTATACACGTTGCTTTCTTCTGCGAAGACGTCCATCTTTTGCTGCTCGCGCGTATATGTTTTTATCACGCGGATGCCTGAAAACGTCTCCTGCACAAAAGACGATAGGGTGGAGAGCTGTCGCTGGATCTTCTCGCTACGGTGGTTGATAATTTTATTGACGTAAAGAATGATGACAGAAAGTATCGGAATAGGTAAGAGCGAATACGTCGCTAATTTTGGATTCACATCATACATGGCATAAATGACCATGATGGATAACACCACAGTGTTGATGGCATACATAATCGCGGGTCCCAGGTAGTTTCTAACTTGGTTGACGTCTTCTGTTGCGCGATTCATCATATCACCCGTATTATTCTTCCGAAAGAAAGAGAAGTCCAATTGTTGGTAATGGTTGTAAATTTCGTTTTTAAGGTCGTATTCGATATGGCGGGAAGTGAGGATGATGGTTTGCCGCATGAAAAACAGGAAAATCCCCCGTAGCAATGCCAAGATAAGTACGACGATACCAAAAAATAATAGGCTGCTACCGAATACCTCATAGACAAGTTCTTGGCGTGCGAAACCGTCGTAAAGGCGGTACAGATCAATGTTCTCCTTGACCAAGTCAAACGCTTCCCGTATTACTTTGGCAGGTAGTATGCCAAAGTAGTTCGAAATGATAACAAACAGTACGCCCGGGATCAATTTCCAACGATACTTATAAAAATATTTATTGAGGTAAGCGAGTTCTTTCATCAGCCACAAATGTAAGGCTAAAATTTCAAATATGGCCGCGCAAAGCGCGCACTTGTGTCAACATATTGCAATTGTGTAAATAAAGCAAATTATAGAAATTGGGTGCGAGAAATATTTCCTACTTTTGCAAAAGTTATTGGTAAGCACAGGCATTATAGACTATGGCGGCAAGCAATTCGGTTTTTGAAAAGATGGGCATTTCAGGCCATCAAAATTTATTCTTTTGTCACGATCAGGCGGTAGGATTGCAGGCTATCATTGCCATACACGACACCACGTTGGGGCCAGCGATAGGTGGCGTACGCATGCTGCCGTACGAATCGCTTCCCGAAGCTATTGACGATGCGTTGCGGCTTTCTGAGGCGATTACCTACAAAGCGTCATTAGCCGGACTTAACTTAGGAGGCGGCAGTGCTATCATTATAGGAAACAACCGCACCGATAAGACGGAGGTGTTGATGCGTCGTTTTGGGCAATTTGTAGAAGGGTTAAATGGAAATTTCATTGCCTCTACGGATATTGGCACCACACAGAAGGATCTGGAATACATGCTTTCTGAAACACAGTATGTAGCGGGCTTGCCAGCATCGCTTAATGGTGGCGGAGATACCACCGTGTTTGCCGCTCGAGGTGTTTTCTACGGTATCAAAGCAGCAATAAAAGAGCTTTATGGCGACGATAGCCTTGCTGGTCGTAAAGTTGCGGTACAAGGTGTCGGGAGCGTCGGCGAACAGTTGGTCGGTATGTTGCGTGCAGAGAATGCTCGGGTCTACGTATCCGATATGACGGAAGAGCGAAAAATGAAGATCGCGGCTAAATACAAGGCTGAACCGATCACCTATTCCACCAGCTTTGAATTGGATGCTGATGTCTATGCTCCCTGCGCATTGGGCGGAACCGTCAATCCGGAAACCGTGCCCCGTATGCGCTGTAAGATCATAGCCGGGTCGGCCAACAATCAATTGAAGGACGAAGAATTGACCAACAAGTTATTGCAGGAACACAATATTCTGTACAATCCAGATTTTTTAATCAATTCGGGCGCTTTGATAAGCTGTTATTCGGAAATTGAAGGATATGGCAATGAACGCACAGAAGCATTGGTGAAAAACATTTATAACGCCACACGCAACGTTATCCAACGATCAAAAGAAGAAAACATTACGACCTTTGATGCCGCGAAACAATTGGCAGAAAAACGTATCTTTGACATCAAAAAATTAAAAAGATAAAGGAACACAAGGCGGTTAAAGCCTTGCGCTCTGCATCATAACAAGTATAATACGTTCTTATTTATATACAATCGTTCTTTAAATTAAATTATGCTTAACAGAAGGCACCTGAGGGTAAAAGTAATGCAAACGCTTTACGCGTTTAGTTTATCAGAGGATAAACAAGTGAGAGATTTCGAGAAAGCACTGCTAAAGAGTGTAGATGAGGTGAACCAGATGTATATCTGGACATTGAACCTATTGGATGAGGTAGCCGAGTATGTGCTAACTGATGCTGAAGGGCGAGCAAACAAGTTTTTACCGACAGAGAAGGATAAAATTTATACAACAAAGCTGAATAATAACAGTTTTATTGAGTCGCTTCGTCAAAACCGCGCGTACCTGGAAAGTGTGAAGAAGTATAACGTTTCCTGGACGTTTGACCCTGAAATTGTTCGATCTATCTTTGCCCAGCTGAAAGAGTCCGAAGAGTATTTGGCTTATCTCAAACAAGAAGACCACTCGATCGCTGGTGAAAAAGATATCATCAAATTCATCTTCAAGAAAATCGTTTTAAAATCCACTGAAATAGATCAAGTTTTCGATACGAAGTTTATCAACTGGACTGTCGATAAGGAAGTGTTACAGGCAATGATTGCCAAAACGTTCAAGAACTTCAGTAGCGAAAGCCCTGTACATAATAAGCTGGCCGAGCTTACACCGAGCTGGGAGGAAGATAGTGAGTTTATTATCGATTTATTAAAACAAACGATTCGTTACGGCAAAGAGTATCAGGACCTGATTTCCCAAAAAACAAAAAATTGGGAAGCCGATCGTATCGCTTTGGTCGATACCCTACTGATGCGGATGGCTATATGTGAGTTAGTGAATTTCCCGACTATTCCGGTTAAAGTTACGATTAACGAATATATTGAGCTTTCCAAAGCATTCAGTACCAATAAAAGTAATACCTTTATCAATGGTATTTTGGATAAGATTCTTGCGGATCTATCGCAAGACGGACGTATTCAAAAACAGGGTAGAGGCTTAAAAGATTAATTCTTTATCAGACAAACCGAGCATTAGAGCTCATAAACAATAAATGATTAGGAATATGTTGAAAACGTTTTTTTTCTGCGTTGCGGCCTCCGTACTTGTTTCTTGTGGTAATTCAGGGACAAAAGACGCGGAGCACGCCGATAGTGTTGCCAACAATGAAGCGAGTGCTTCAGGAACGGGCAAGATAGAGTTTGCCGAAGCGGCTTTTGATTTTGGACAGGTTAAAGAGGGAGAAACCGTAGAGCATGTCTATACGTTTACCAATGCCGGTACTTCGCCCGTTATTCTTTCACAAGTATCCGCATCGTGCGGCTGTACAACGCCATCTTATACACAAACGCCTATTCTTCCCGGAAAGTCCGGAGAGATAAAAGTAAGCTTCGATAGCAATGGCCAAGTAGGTAAGCAACAGAAGATTGTAACGGTTGTTTCCAATGCAGAAAACAACGTAACGACGATACAACTGAAAGGCGAAGTACTGAAGAAATAGGGTAGAGAACTAGTTTTAATTGCGAAGTTTGATTTCTTGATGATGATCTCTAACTTTCCAATTTTTACTTTTGACTGCTCACTTTTGGTTTTTGACTTTTAACTTTTCAATTTTTACTTTGAAAAGTTTTGACTGAACTTTTGACTTTTGACTTTTTAGCCGAGCGCAGTGAGCTCATTGAAGATAATTTTTACTTTTTACTTTGAAAAGTCTTAACTGAACTTTTGACTTTTGACTTTTTAATTTTTACTTTAAAATATGATTACAACACTATTACAAGCAGCACCCGGTGGAAGCAACTTAATGAGCTTTTTGCCAATGATCTTAATTATCGTGGTTTTTTATTTCTTCATGATCAGACCGCAAATGAAGAAGCAGAAAGATCATAAAAAATATATCGAAGAACTTGGCGTCAACTCGAAAGTAGTGACAAACGCAGGCATTCACGGACGCATTGTTGAGGTGAGTGAGACCACATTCTTGATTGATGTAGGGTCAGGTGTTCGCATTCGCTTTGACAAAACAGCGATTGCGTTGGACGCTTCACGAGCAGCCAACAACGATACGGTAAAGAAATAACGATAGCAATTATACATAGAAAAACAAAAGCAACCTCGAACAGGTTGCTTTTTTGTGTGTGGTAAGTGTGTTCCAAAAATTGCACCATGGCACCTACATAGACACTGATGGAATGAAATAAATAGCTGTTTTATTTACGAAATTGAAACACTATGAATGGGATGGCTTCTGTAGGTTGATAAAGTGGTGAAGGCAAAGTCTGGGCATGCACCAGTTGGTCTGAAAGGGCTCAAACGTGTGTGTGGATTGCACAACTAAACAAGAATAGATGCTTGGCAAACGATTAAATAGCCAAAGCTTGGAGATATGGCACGGAAACATTTACCTTTGTCGTTATGGCTCAACCTCGTATCAGCAAGGCAAAACGAAGAAAAATAGCAATCTTTTTGCGATGTATGGGTATATCCTTCGTCGCCTGGCTGTTGTTTGCCGTTTCGACCGTTCAGACGTACACCATTAATGCGGGTATTTCTTACGTAAATATCCCGGAGAAGAAAGCATTTCATCCGCTGCAATCTGATACGGTGAACATCCGGATGAAGTTAAGTGGTTGGAAAATATTCCTAAAGCGGTTGCACCCAGATACGCCACATATCCAAGTTGATTTGAGCGGTCTGAAAACCAGAAATTTTATTGTGTTCACCAATCAGCTGGGCTACGTAAACCGGCAGTTCCCAAGCGATAACCAAGTTGTGTCCGTAAGTCCAGATACACTGTATTTCGATTTCTCCAAACAAACACAACGGAAAGTCCCGGTACGCCCACTTTACAACATGCAATTTAAAAAGCAGTACGGCATTATTGGCGATACGCGGGCAAACCCAGAGTATGTCACCGTAACAGGCCCTTTGGAAGACGTGGCCAATATCGAATACTTGGAGACCGACACCATTAAAGGCGTCAATGTCGGTGCTGACATTCGAACGGTAGCCTACTTGAATAAACATCAAAAAAACAACATTACGATCTATCCAACGTTTTCCGAGATCAGCATCCCGGTCGGGGAGATCACCGAAAAAGTCGTGGAGCTACCTCTTAAAGTAGAAAATGCAGATCGCTATACATCTGTGCGCACACTGCCCAGCAAGGTGAAGGTAGCTTTTTTAGTTTCGCTGAAGGACTATAATAAATGGTCGTCGCGAGACTTTGAAGCAATTGTAGATATGGAAAGTTGGGAGAAAAACAACGTGCAAAGTTTACCCGTGATTATCACCAAAATACCAGATTACTGCAAACTTATTAGCGTGGAGCCGCAAAACGTAGACTTCTTTGTAAGACGATAAATAAAGAGAAATGGGATTAAAAGTTGGCATTACCGGTGGAATCGGATCGGGCAAAAGCTATGTGGCCAGAATCTTTCAGGCTTTGGGTGTGCCGTTCTATAACGCAGATAAGGAAGCTAAGGAACTCATGAATACCAGCGATGCCATTCGGCAGGCACTGATTGAAAATTTTGGCGCTGCCGTGTACGATAAGGATGATATGCTTGATCGTGCTTATTTGTCGTCCCGCGTTTTTAAAGATAAAGAGCAATTGGCTCGTTTGAATAGCATCGTTCATCCGCTGGTGATCGAGCATGGAAACGTATGGGCAGATAAACAGACAACGGCCTATTCGCTAAAAGAAGCGGCACTACTGTTTGAAAGCGGCTCCTATACATCCCTTGACTACACCCTATTGGTAACTGCTCCTGAACAGGTCAGAATAGCGCGTGTTATGGCGCGAGATCATGCAACAGAAGAACAGGTCAAAGACCGAATCAATAAACAGATGCCCGATACCGAAAAAATAGCGTTGGCAGATTTTGTTATCATCAATAATGGCGAGCAGCCCCTGCTGCCACAGGTACTGAAATTACATGCATTTCTTATCGAAGCTTCCTCCACCATAAAATGATATTAGACGATTTTCTTGTAAAAACCGAACACGGTTACTATTGCCGCTATGGCGGATTCTACATCGATGCTATGCTCCCGGTAGCATGTAACTTGATTTCTCATGCGCACGGCGACCATGCGACCAGTGGCCACCGACTTATGTATGCCACAGCAGCCACTTTCGCGTTTATGCGTAACAAATTTGGCAAGATAAGTGAGGAAAGCTTGCGTGTCGCAACATTTGGAAGCCACTTCACCATAGCGGATGTGGCGGTTACGTTCTTACCCGCCGGACACATGCTTGGCTCTGCACAGATCTTAATGGAATACAAAGGTATGCGTTACCTCTATACCGGCGATTACAAGTTGCAGGACGATGCCACTTGTGAAGCGATCGAGATCGTGCAAGCTGACGTTCTGATTACCGAATCAACCTTTGCTAACCCGGGCGTCAAACATCCAGATGTTACAGCCGAAATTTTAAAATTAAAAGATAAACCGAGCAACATCATGTTGGGGTGCTACACGTTGGGAAAAGCACAGCGTTTAACTGCGTTAATAAATCAATATCTGCCTGAACGCGAGGTGCTGGTTCACCATAAAATGTATCCCATACATAAACTATACGAAAAGCTAGGGCCCACGCCGATGAAGTACAGTTTGTACAACAGAAAGGCTATGAAAGAAGGACCTGCTAATAAGGTTTATCTTGTTCCACCGTTGACCTTCAACAGTTATTTTAAGGCTAAAAATGTACTGAAGGCATTTGCTTCCGGCTGGGAAAGGCTGCAGCGGCAAAATGATATCGAACTCTACATTTCCGATCATATCGATTGGGATGATTTACTTTATTTTATCGATAAGGTACAGCCCAGCGAAGTCTGGACCATACACGGTGATGGGCGACACCTACACACCCACTTTTCCGGGAAGCTGCAGGTTCGTGATATTATTAAGCAATAACTGCTTTCACGGCACTGTTCTTGCAAGTTGATCGGTAGAAAATAAGATCAACTTAAAACTTACGCATTATGAATAGATTTTTTAAAGTATTGTTTGCAGGCTGGGGAGCACGAAAGCTGGGCTTTGGGTGTTTCGGGACCATCATCGCGTTTATGATCATCTATTGGCTGCTCGGTTATTTATAACAGCCCGCGTCGCCTGAAGATCTCGTATTGCCGATTTTCGCCAGGTTAACGACTTCAACGATCTGCCTGGATAAAAGAAGCTGAAAAGAAAAACCCGATATAAAGCAATATATCGGGTTTTTTATTTGTTTTTAAGGCACCAGATTAGTGCTTGAAATGTCTTACACCCGTCACAACCATAGCGACACCTTTGTCATTTGCCATGTCGGTAGACAATTGATCTTTTATGGATCCACCAGGTTGAAGGACAGCCGCCACACCGGCCTCGCCCGCAATTTCCACACAGTCTGGGAAAGGGAAAAATGCATCGGAGGCCATAACGCTTCCTTTAATCTCAAAACCGAAGGATTGCGCTTTCTCAATGGCTTGCTTCAAGGCATCAACGCGCGAGGTCTGCCCAACACCAGAAGCGATTAACGTGCTGTTTTTTGCAAAAACGATCGTGTTCGACTTGGTGTGCTTCACGATTTTATTCGCAAAATGCAGATCTTCTAACTGCTCGGTGGTTGGCTGCGTAAGGGTTACCGTTGTCATTTCGGATGGCCCTTCTACCGTATTATCCTTATCCTGTAAGATTACCCCATTCAACAAGGTTTTAAATTGCGCTTTTGGCAGTGTAATAGACTTGCGGCGCAAAATAATTCGATTTTTCTTCGCGGTAAGTACACTTAGCGCCTCTGGCGTATATGATGGAGCAATCAACACTTCAAAAAATAGGTTGTTTATTTCTTCGGCCGTTTCTTTGTCCACCTCACCGTTGGTAATCAATACCCCACCAAAAGCAGATACGGGATCGCAGGCCAATGCGTCAAGCCAAGCTTGCTTAACCGTAGAACGCGAAGCAACGCCACAAGCATTGGTATGCTTAAGGATAGCAAAAGTAGGTGCCGTAAACTCGTCAATTATAGCAACCGCCGCATCCACATCAACGAGGTTGTTGTAGGATAGTTCCTTGCCATTTAATTTGTCAAACATCGCATCCAAATCGCCAAAGAATGTTCCTTTTTGATGCGGATTTTCTCCGTATCGTAAACTTTGGGCTTGTTGAACAGATTGTTTGAATACCGGTAGTGGCGCTTCCTCATTGAAATAGTTGAAGATAGCCGTATCGTAGTGAGACGATGTATTGAAAGCACGTTTTGCAAATTCTTTCCGTTGCTCAAGGCTCGTTTGTCCTTCTTGCTCGGCCAGAATAGCTTCCAGTTCCTTGTAGTCGTTTTTTGATGATATAATCACGACATCATTGAAATTCTTTGCTGCAGCGCGGATAAGCGATATACCACCGATATCGATCTTTTCTATAATGTCCTGTTGTGCCGCACCCGATGCCACAGTCTCCTCAAAAGGATAAAGATCAACGATAACTAAGTCAATCTCTGGAATGTCGTATTGCGTAAGTTGTTGTTGATCACTTTCTAAGGGACGACGGGCTAAAATTCCGCCAAATACTTTCGGATGAAGTGTCTTCACCCGTCCACCCAAAATCGAGGGGTAGCTCGTTAGATCTTCAACCGGCACGACATCAACGCCTTGTTCGCGGATAAAAGCTTCCGTACCGCCTGTCGAGTAGAAAGTGACTCCATATTTGTTTAACAGTTGAACGAGGGGGGCTAAGTTGTCTTTGTAATAAACTGACACCAAAGCATTTTTAATCTTAACAGGATGATTCATTGTATGATGTTTGGAGCGGCAAAGATACAAATTTTGGACTAACAAACGTCACCTTTGCGCGTATTAAATCGTTTTTTGGAACTTCATGATCGTCCATCTGTAGCTACGCTGCACTATCTTTAGGTTCAATGGCATAAATTATCATCCTTCTGCTGTACTTTTTGTACATTTAGTGTATAAAATATGAATTTATGAACGTGAAAATATCGTCTATACTTTTCTTCCTGTCCGGCTTCAGTATCTTGGGGAACGTTTTGGCGCAAGAAAATATCAAGCTGAATCAAGAAACGCGCGTGTTGTCTCCTGAGGTAGGGGCTGATAACCGCGTTACCTTTCGGGTGTTTGCACCCCATGCAAAGCAAGTTCAGGTAGTCGGCAATTGGATGGAGCGCGTAGGCCCAATTGGCGGCAAACAATTCATGGTGAAAGATGGTAAATATTGGTCATATACAAGTGAAGCGTTGCCTTCCGATCTTTTTTTGTACAATATTGATATTGACGGCGCAATAGTGAACGACCCTTTGAATGTCTACCAAATACGAGATGTAAGCAATACATTCAATTATTTCCTGACGGGTGGGGAGCAAGCACAGCGCTATCAAGTGCAAGATGTTCCGCACGGCAGTATGACAAGACGCTGGTATAATTCGCCGACATTAAAGATGGATCGGAGGATAACCATTTATACCCCGCCAGGCTATGAAGAAAGCAAGCAGCGCTATCCCGTGCTGTACCTTCTGCATGGGATGGGGGGCGATGAGGAAGCTTGGCCATCGTTAGGACGGGTTTCGCAAATTTTGGATAATCTGCTTGCAGAAGGAAAGATTAAACCGATGATCGTAGTCATGCCGAATGGTCATGTGTCCAACGCCGCGGCGCCGGGAGAGTCCAGTAAAGGGCAATATCCCATAGCATTTGCGACTCCAGATGTAGGAACCGGCAAAATGGAAGAGTCCTTCAAAGATGTACTGGCATTTGTCGAAAAAAATTACCGGGTTAAAAAAGAAAAAGCATCCCGTGCTATCGCCGGCCTGTCTATGGGGGGATCGCACACATTGTTTATTTCGTCCTACCTCGCCAATACCTTCGATTATGTGGGGCTTTTTTCCGCTGCCTTTCGGATGAGTCAGGACGCCTCCAGTCCGGTATTCGCCAACTTCGATCAGAACTTACTTAAGCAGCGCAAACAAGGCTACAAACTGTATTGGATCGGTATGGGAAAAGACGATTTCCTTTACAAGACTGCCGAGCAGTATCGCAAAAAACTGGATGCTATTGATATGAAATACACGTATCGAGAGAGTGCCGGAGGGCATACCTGGGCCAATTGGAGGCTGTACCTCACGGAGTTTTTGCCTCAATTATTTTAAGAACTAAAAATGGGAGCAGGGCTCCCATTTTTAATTATATTTTTTCAATAAATTTTCAATCACTTTTGGGAAATACTGGTGTTCCAGTTGCTGCCCTTTAAATTTGATGGTTTCTAAGGTATCGTCCGCGTCAATTTTAAATTTCGCCTGCTGTATCACCTCGCCCTCGTCAAAATTTTCGTTTACGAAATGTATAGTAATGCCGTGCTCTTCTTCCGCTGCTTCCAGCACTGCTTTATGAACGCGATCACCATACATCCCCTTACCGCCAAACTTGGGTAAAAGCGCCGGGTGTATATTGATAATTTTATTTGGGAAGGCCTTTAAAAGATTTTCAGGAATCAGCCATAGAAAGCCAGCAAGAACGACTAAGTCGATCTCCAATCTTTTCAAGATATCAACCACTTCACTGGATTCATAGAATGTTTTACGATCAAAAACATGCGATGGTATTTCAAAGTTATCTGCACGCTGCAATACATAGGCGTCGGGGTTATTACTTAACACCAATGATACCTCCGCCATATTGGAGTACTTGAAATGTTCCATTATTTTTTGTGCATTAGAACCCGAGCCTGAAGCAAAGATAGCGATGCGTTTTTTCACAATATCGAATTTTTTGTCTTTTAAATATTGATTTGTAACCAAATATATGTTATTTTCCCCATACATCGGCCCCCATATTAGGAATTAAGGGCACATCGTTCACTCAAATCGCTAATAATGACAAAAATAAGATTATTGGTAGCCCTGATTCTTTTAGCGCCCTATTGCTTCGGACAGAAGCAACCTACGCAGCTACCAACCCTAACAACTCTTCGGAACCACTACAACCCGGACGCCACTTTTCAAAAGATGCTACCCACGAAAGGCAAGCTAGTACTCGTATTTTATGATCCGGGCTGTGGCCATTGCCAAGAGCTGGGTCAGGATATCGCCAAAAATATAACGAAATTCCAACAAGCTGCCCTCTTTTTTATCTCGATGAATGATAAAGAATATGTAGATGGCTATATTAATATGTATGCCAAAGGATTAAAAAATAGAAAAAATGTATCGTTCTGGAAGGAAGAAAGTGTGGAATTCATTGAAAAATTTAGTCCTGAAAATTATCCTGCCACCTATATCTACGACGCCGCTACAAAGAAGCTCGTGAAGTCTTTCCAAGGTGAAAGCAAGGTGTCGACGATTATTCCTTTCTTGTAAAAGCATAAGCCGGAGCCTGACCGCTTTTTAGCATTTTACTGAAAAGCCGCTATAACCCATAAACACAGCACGTTAATAGGCGACTATCTTTATTGAGACGAATAGCCGTTACCCATGTGCCGTGTAAAAGTAGTCTGCAGCGCCCAAGCCCATTAGAACTGCTTTCACGGACTAAGCGTTCTGTCATGGGAAACATGTGTGCGGACCGACTAATTTTTTTCTGCTTGTTCAAGCAATCGCTCCATGATCGCTACACTGATCTCTTCGACGCTTTCAGACTGGTTTGAAAGCACCACCAGCGACGTTTTGGTGTCTGGAGACAGGCCAATGAACGAACTACTTCCGGCCGTGCCACCGGTGTGTCGGTAATAGATAATTCCGTCAAGCATACTCATGTGCCAAGCAAGACCAATATCCATGTTATTCGGGGTGAAGAACGTAAATTGCCGCGTCAACGCCATGGCTTTCTGAAGATCGTCGGATGGCATCTTGAACTGTTCCACGGCGAAAAGTGTTAAATCCTTCACATTGGATTTTAGCCCGCCGGCTCCTATCATGGCCTTCCAATTCCAAACAGGCGTTTCATTGCCCTCCTCGTCATAGACTTTCAGAAAGGCCTGTTTCTTTTTTGGATCAGCCTTCTCCAGCGTACTTGTCATTTGAAGAGGTGATAATAGCGTTTCTTGTAAGTATTGCATATACGGCTTTTTGGTTATGATGGAAATCAATTCACCCAATAGACCATAGCCCAAATTGCTGTATTCATATTCTTCACCCGGATTTTTACCACCCTTGAACTGTTTCAAAAAGGAAAAAAGTGCTTTGCGATCGTATGCGGCATAAGGATCGCGCTCGTCAAAATCAGCTACGGTGTTCCAATTATCGGCTAGGCGGGGAAGCGACGACGTGTGGTTTGCTAACTGCTTCAATGTGATACCTTGTATGGCCGGATTCTGCGCAACGGAGTCCGGAAGAAATTTGCCGATGGGGTCATCGAGCTGTACACTATTTTTGGTCACCAAATCTGCCAAAAGCACCGCGGTGAATACTTTGGTGATCGAGCCTATTTCATAGAGGCTGGTTTCGATCGGTAAGGTTTGATTTCCCTGCTCGGTCTCGCCATAAAAAAACGTCTTGTAGCTGTTTTGATGAAACATAGCAATGGATAGCGATTGCGCATTGCCTTTCTTCACGTAACTGTTCGCTAAAGAATCAATATAAAAATCTAAGGGTGAAACCTTTTCTACATTGCTGATGACTTCCGACTTCTCGGTTTTTTTTGCAATCGGTTTTTCTGCGGGAACAAACGCGAGCAGTTCATAATGCAAGCTGCTGTCCAAGGCCAGCTTAGCATGTAAAGCGTGCTCATCAAACTGTAACAAATACGTGGCCGTATTCTGTTTGAAATCTACCACATCGACCTGTTTTACGGTACCCAGCTGATAGAGCTTGTTTAAAACAAATGCCATCTGTTCGGCCGGAATCTGCTTTTTAAAATTGTCAGATGCCAGGCTGTAAATAGAGTCTGTCATCTGCGTATTGATAAAGAATTCAAGTTTGTTAAATACCGCTCGGTTAATGAGTTCGGCTTTACTCTGTCCGAAAACGCCCGTAAACGTGGAAAACAGAAATAATATAAAAAATAATTTGCGCCTCATGAGCGCAAAATTACGGAAACAAACTTACATAAGTCTTATCATACAGTCATATATTCTGTCCCTCAAGTACAGTATGATCAATAACTTTCCTTTTTAGAGCTAGAAGTCTTAACCGAAAGACAATTATAGACCTATAACTTGTTTTAGTCGTGCGTAGCCGGATTTACTTATACTAATCTTTTCACCGGTAAGCAGCGTCGCGATGTAGCTCTCTTTTTCCATAGGCTCAATTTTTGCGAGTTGGTCGACCTTTGCTATAAAAGAGCGGTGTACGCGAACAAATTGCTTCGGATCAAGTTGCTTTTCAAAAGAGCTCATGGTTTTATTTTTCAAAAATACACCGTCCTTTGTGTTGATCTTGACGTAATCATCGTACGCTTCCAAATAGGTGACCTGCTGCACGGGAATAATTTTTATTTGCGTGCCATTTTTTACAACGATGCGTTCTAGTGATTCTTCTTCCGTGATGGCGGCCACCTTAGAAGAGGTTTGCTGCGGCGTTGAACTATTGTTATTATAGGCGTTTCTGAATTTCAGAAGGCCCTGTTCAAAACGATCTTTACTTATGGGTTTCAATAAATAGTCAATGGCATTTTTTTCAAATGCCTTGATGGCAAACTCATCAAAGGCTGTCGTGAAAATAACATTCGGCATATCATCTACAATCTCCAGCATTTCAAAGCCCGTTAACTTCGGCATTTGTATATCCAGAAATACCAAATCGGGCTGATGCTGTTGGATAGCCTTTGCGCCTTCAAAACCATCGCCGCATTCAGCTACAATTTGAATATCAGCATGTTGTTTCAAATACTCCATAACTATCATGCGCGCCAATGGCTCATCATCAATAACAATGGTCTTAATCATATTGTGGAATCTTTAAGGTCGATGTAAATATATGGTCTTTAATTGATGTCTCCAATAAATCCGTGCGGCTATACAATAGGAATAAACGACGTTTTATACTGGAGAGTCCAAAGCCGGTTCCTTTTTTTGTTTCAAACTGGTCAGAATCGAATGGGTTCGTGATGGTGATATGGAGCATGTAATTAACCATGCGGATATCCACCGTAATTTGGACGTCGCCAATAACGTTGTACAAGCCAAATTTGATCGCATTTTCCAGCAAAGGCTGTATGATCATGGATGGCACCTTTGCCCGTCCGGCATCTTCTTCTTGGTGAAAGGTTGTTGTTAGCCGATGGCCAAAACGCACCTTTTCAATATCTAAATACAGCCGTAAATGTGCAATTTCATCAGCTAACGGGATCAATTGCTTATCATCTTTGCGCATTGTGCCCCGCAAGAAATCTGATAATTGAAAGGTCATGTTGCGTGCCTCATCTGGCTTAATGCCAATGAGTGCGATGATCGAATTTAAACTGTTGAAAAGAAAATGCGGCTGCAGTTGCTGTCTTAAATTATACAATTCCGCATCCCGCAGTATGCGCTCAGACTCTTCCTTTCTTTTCTTGTTGTCCTCGTATTCCTCCTGTATATTCCAGAAGATATTGATGATAATCACGCATAGTAACAGCAGAAAGTTTATGATAAATCGATAGGGAAGGACTTCGTAAAAATGGGAGAGTGAGAAATGATCAAAAAATTGATTGAGCAAAAAAATGGATAAGCCCACACTCATCACCGTCAGGATAACACAAATCAGCATAATCTTGGTATACTGATTTTTACGCGGTAAATAATATTGCAGCGTACTATAGATGAGGTAACAACAGATCGTAATGGATAGTGCGCCGATCATAGGTTCGTAAGGCGTCACAGGCTTCGGTCTGCAATCCCACCACAACAAAAAGTAGGATACAAAAAAGTATAAAATGCAAATGGTCCACGTCGTCACGTGGATCAAGCGGTTTTTGGATGTCAGCTTAAATATCATCTACCGCCTTTTTAACTGTTTTTTATGGTGATGTTTCCGAAGATCGAAGTACCTGTAATATACAGGTACTTGTTTTGGTCGGAAATGTTGGTTAAAATTACCCGGCGATCATCGTTCTCACTTAAAATAGATGACACCGTAGTTGCGATGATCCAGTGCGGTGGCACAATGATCTTCGTGCTTCCAAAAAGTTGAAATATATCCAAAGCTACAGGCTGCTGTATGTCGGATTGCAAGAGGTTGATTTTTGTACTCCCAAATACATTGGTCATGGTGCCGCCTAAAAAGTTTTTGGAGAAGATGATCTTTGTCGCGTTTCCGAAGACAGAATCTACCTTGATGTAGTTTTCTCCTTCATACGTATAGCCCTGACCTTGTTTTTGGTCATACGCCTGCTTTGGTGCAGCAGACGTCTCTGTACGATCAAAAGGAGATTGAAAGTTGCCGTCTATCTCACGATCGGTTTCCGTAACACGCTTATCCCAGTCAAATTCATCTTTCTCTGGCGTAGGCGTCGGCATTGGTGGAATCGGTGGCGGCGTGTGGCTGCGGTTACGCATGATCAAATAAATACCTAAGATAATTGCTCCTAAAGGGACAATCACACGTCCGAAAGATAGATCCATTAAATCCTTTAATAGAAACAGACTACCGATGGAGATTAAGATAATCGATGATTTTTTCTTGAATTGTGAGTTGACCCCGATCACCAGTCCAATGATGATTAAGATCATCTCCCATCCAAATATCCAGCGAGGAAACCAAATGCCCAAACTTAGGTTTTTTAACAACAGGGCCAATCCTAAGAAAACGATGACCGCTCCGACTATGTTCGCGCTTTTGTTGTTTCTTGGCGGTATCGGTGGGGGCGTTGTTATTTTATAATCTCTTTCTCTTTCCATTACTATGTGTGTTATTTGTTTGATTCAAAAGTACCGCAATACAGGAGAATCAGTAAGCCAAAATAGGTAATACATTACACTTTTTCGGTAAAGGCCGGCATTTTTTCGGTGAAAATTCCCCGATACGGTTTAGCGGCTAAAACACCTCAACCATGCTGTTTACAAAAAAAATAGCGAAATCTAATTTTTTTTTCTAAAAAGTTGGAGCATTGAATTAAATTATTATATATTTATGCTGAAAAAGGATTAAAACTTAAATACTTACAATACTAATGGGAGATTTTGAAAACAAAGAGCGCGAAGAAGTATTTTCAAAAAAGGTGAGAGCTGGAAAACGAACTTATTTTTTTGATGTTAAAGCAACTCGTTCGAACGACTATTACGTGACCATCACAGAAAGCAAAAAACGTTTTGAAGACGGTCAGTTTATCAAGCATAAAATTTTCTTGTACAAAGAAGATTTTGAGAAATTTGCTGAAGGTTTGTCAGAGGTTGTTGATTACATCAAAGCCAATCAAGATGTCGTGGAAAAGCGATACGAAGCCAATCCAGAAGATTCAGCATATGAAAGCAACGAATACGCTAGAAAAGACGACTTTACTTTTTAGGTATTCTGTACATGACGATAGCATAGCCACTTTAAAGTGGCTTTTTTTTTAAATATGTTACACGGCATCCCCGTCCGGAATTTTTATTATTGTTAATTTCGTAGCTTTATCAATAATCTAAGATGAATAAAATTATAGCAGGGGCATTCCTGAGTACACTATTTATTTCGCAACTATCCGCTCAACAAAAAGACTTGTCGTTTAAACAGTCTTGGGGGCAGGAGGCATCGATCACCAAGCCAATAAATCAATATACGGGTTGGGCCGATAATCAGCACTATATTGAACGGGACGTGCAGGACGGGAAACTTTACCGCGTAGACGTTGTAAGTGGAAACCGTACAGCCTACACGCCGCCGGCCAAGGCAGACGTTACCGTTTTCGTAAAAGATAACGATGTGTTTATTCGCTATGGTGAACAGCCTGCCAAGCAGCTTACACAATCGCCGGATGTAGAGGAGAAGAACCCGACGCTATCGCCGGATGGAAAGTATGTAGCGTTTACCAGAAAAAATGACTTGTATAGTTTGGAGCTGGCCTCAGGTAAGGAGGCACGCTACACCCATGACGGCACCGATGTCATCTATAACGGTTGGTCATCTTGGGTATATTATGAGGAGATCTTAGGGCGTTCGACCAATTATAAAGCTTTTTGGTGGTCGCCTGATAGTAAAAAGATTGCTTTCATGCGCTTCGACGACAGTCAGGTTCCGATGTTTCCTATTTACGTCTCTAAAGGGCAGCATGGATATTTAGAAGAAACCCGATACCCGAAAGCCGGAGATCCAAACCCAGCGGTTAAAATTGGCATTGTTGAGGTATCAGGATCCGCTATTGTGTGGGCAGATTTCGACCCCAAGACTGATCAATACTTTGGTCAACCCTATTGGAGCTTCGATAGCCAGTCGATCATGGTGCAATGGATGAACCGGGAGCAAAATAACCTGAAGTTCTACGCCGTGAACCCTAATGACGGAACGAAGAAGGAAACCTACGACGAAAAGCAACCGAGCTGGATCAATTTGGATCACGATGAACGTATCACCTACTTGGCAGACAAAAAGCACTACATCTTGAAGTCCGATCGTACCGGATGGGCGCATTACTATCTTTATAGCTTAGATGGTAAGATGTTGAACGCCATTACGCAGGGCGATTGGCAGGTAAGTTCCTTAGCGTTCATAGACGAAAAAAGCAAGGTTGTTTATTTTACTGCACGGAAAGAAAATTCGGCAACAGTAGATCTCTATCGTGTTGACTACAATGGCAAAAATATGAAGAGACTAACGTTTGGTGACTTTTCCCACAACGTATCGGTCTCGCCCGATGGGAAGTACTTTATAACCACGTATTCCAATGTCAGTACGCCGACAAAAGTCGCATTGCTGGACAATAAAGGGAAACAGATAAAAGAACTGGCGGATAGCCGCTCGGCGGATTTCGGTCGTTACCATGTTGGGAAGACAGAATATTTTACCATCCCTTCAGAAGACGGCCAGTTTCAACTGCCGGTCATTATAACCTACCCCGTAAATTTTGACGAGCGTAAAGCCTATCCAGTGGTCATGAGTATTTACGGTGGTCCAGATGCGGGCAGCGTGCGCAATACCTGGAAAGGAACGTCTAATCAATATTGGGCTCAGGAAGGTATTATCCAAATTGCTTGCGATCACCGCGCTTCCGGTCATTTCGGGAAGAAAGGCGTTGCATTAATGCATCGAAATTTGGGTAAGTGGGAGATGATTGATTACATCAGTATCGCCAAATGGTTAAAAGCGAAGCCTTGGGTGGCCAAAAACAAATTGTTGATTACCGGGCATAGCTACGGAGGATATATGACTTGCCTAGCACTAACAAAAGGCGCCGATTACTTTGATTTTGGTGTAGCCGGAGCGCCGGTAACGAGCTGGGAACTTTATGATAGCCACTATACCGAACGATGGATGGATACGCCTCAGGACAATCCCGACGGTTATAAAAATGGATCGGTGTTAAGCTATGTCGATCAATACAAAGGAAGACTGCGCATTATGCACGGCGATATCGATGACAATGTGCATTTACAAAACACAACGCAGTTGGTTGATGCATTGACGGATAGAAACGTTCCTTTTGAATTGATGATCTACCCGGGTAGCCGGCATGGATTTGCACGATCTAAGTCTGCGTACGATTTTAAAGAACGTGTCCGTTTTTATTATCAGTATCTTTTGGAAAAACCGGTGCCGGCAGATTTTAATTAGTGTCGAATACAATAGTTGTGTCGCTACCAAAAATAATCTCATATTTGCATAATCATTTTTTAGCATGCTACAGTATTTAAAGGAGAGTACATTTAAAGCCAACGATGTCGTATTGAGAGCGCTTGCCCTATTGAAAAATCATTACTTTTCAATAGCGGGATTATGCTTTTTGTTGTTCGTGACTTCAAACCTTTCTTCATACTTGGCTATGACATTGTCTGATACGGGTGCTTATGCCATTAAGGCTTTGCTGTGCTTTATCTTTCTGACCTTATTCTTCGGGACACAGCTGGTATTAATTAAGCGATCACTTCTACTTGCTCGAGGTATCGAACATGCTGATTTCAAGGATTATATTCCCTCTACTAAGCAGTTCTTTAATTTTCTGTTCGGATTTATTCTTTATTCGTTTCTGGTTGGTTTGGTTTATCTGCTGTCCTCTATCATCAGTTTTCCGTTGTTGTACCTAGATGTAGATATGGAAACCCTCAGTATGGAAGTAAATCCTTTTATAACGGGGATTATCATGTTGTTTGTACTGATTCGAATTACATTTTTTCCTTACTTCATGGTCGATAAAAACTTTCATGTATTTCGCTCCTGTAAACTTAGTGTGGCGCTAACGAAGGGAAATACGATAAGCTTACTGCTCTTATTCATGGTCATCGGAATGGCGTATATGTTGCAAGCCTCTTGCGAATACTTAGGCTATTTCATTATGGCGAAGGCTTTTAGCTTTATCAATACGTTTGTGATCATTCCTTCCGTTAGTTTGGTGATGGCGGTTGCCTACCATGATATGATGAAGGATTATCAGGGCGGTGATGATCCCGAGCTGCTAAAGAACATTATTTAATTCTAGTAAAACGTTGAAAAAAAGAATAATCGCCATACTAGGTGCCACGGGTAGTATAGGCACGCAAGCCTTGGATGTGGTGCGTGCATTTCCGGACCTCCTGCAAGTTTCGGTCTTGACTGCTAGCCATAACGCAGATCTATTGATCACCCAAGCATTGGAATTTCTGCCTTCTGCAGTCGTTATCTTACAAGCTGAAGGATATATTAAAGTCAAGAGCGCCTTAGCGCATACCGGTATCGCCGTGTATTGTGGCGAGAATGCCTTGGAAGAGGTGGTGCAACGTCCGGAGGTTGATGTTGTTCTCAACGCGATAGTAGGATCTGCTGGTTTGCGACCCACAGTGGCCGCTATAAAACAAGGCAAGGACATTGCGCTAGCGAACAAAGAGACGTTGGTGGTGGCCGGGCAACTGATCATGAACCTCGTGAAACAGCACGGCGTTGCCATGTTACCAGTAGACTCCGAGCATTCCGCAATTTTTCAATGTTTACTTGGCGAAGAGGAAGAAGCAATCGAAAAGATTTATTTGACTGCTTCTGGCGGGCCGTTTCGGGGAAGAGACCGTGCTTTTTTAGCAGAGGTGACCAAACATCAGGCGTTAAAACATCCAAACTGGGTAATGGGCGCGAAGATCACCATTGATTCTGCATCGCTAATGAATAAAGGTTTGGAAGTTATTGAAGCAAAATGGCTTTTTAATCTTTCCGTTGAGCAAATCGATGTCATCGTGCATCCACAATCTATTATCCATTCTATCGTTCAATTTAGAGATGGATCAATGAAAGCACAGATGGGACTCCCCGATATGAAACTGCCTATTCAAAATGCGTTAACATATCCGCAAAGACAAGCAAACGATTTCGAGCGGTTTAATTTTTTAAATTATCCAACGTTCTCGTTTGAACAGCCTGATTTGCATACCTTCCGCAATCTGCAGCTGGCTTACGATGCCCTGCGGGATGGGGGAGATCGGGCTTGTGTACTTAACGCAGCTAATGAAGTAGCAGTAGCTGCTTTCTTGGAAGATAAGATCGCTTTTCTTGGCATGAGTGATCTTCTCGAAGCGACATTATGTCAGCTAAATAAAATAGAGGAACCGTCTTTAAACGATTTGCTGGCTGTTGATCAGCAAGCGCGGATCGTGGCACGGGATTTAATAGATAAGGTGTAAATACATAACGTAAGTCTTACATGTAGCTGTTGAAATTGGATAAGCAAGGATAAGTTGAATGGCTAAATTTTCAATTTGACTTTTTAATTTTTAACTTACTACTTTTGACTTTTCACTTTTTAGTTTTGACTTTTTAATTTTTACTTTTTAATGGGAACATTGATAATGATCGGGCAAGTTATCTTAGGCTTGTCAATCTTGATTATATTACATGAATTAGGGCACTTTTTGGCTGCGCGGGCATTTGGCATAAAGGTCGAAAAGTTTTATCTTTTTTTCGATGCTTGGGGTGTAAAACTATTTAAGTTTACCTATAAAGACTGCGAGTATGGGATTGGCTGGTTACCCTTAGGCGGGTATGTAAAGATTGCCGGAATGATTGATGAGTCGATGGATACCGAGCAACTCAAGCAAGAGCCACAACCTTGGGAATTTCGTTCAAAACCCGCTTGGCAAAGGCTTATTGTTATGCTTGGTGGCATAATAGTCAATGTTATTGTCGGTATCGTGGTGTTTTGGATGATGACCTTTAGCTACGGCGAAAATGACATCGACAACTCAAAATTACAGTACGGTGTGGTGCCTGGTATCATCGGAAAAGAAATTGGTATTCAGGCGGGAGACAAGATTCTTGCGGTGAATGGTAAGCCTGCCGTGAAGTTTTTTGGTGACGTAATGAGCTCGGAAGTGCTTATGGGCGACGCGGTATTATCCATTGAGCGCAGCGGTAAACAGCAGAATTTGAAGGTTCCTGCCGATATACTCAATGCGGTGGCCGAGCATAAAAAAAATGAGTTTGTTAGCCCACGGCATCTCTTGAATAGCGTTTATGAGGTGAGTAAAGGTTCTGAAGCAGAGCGGATGCGCATCCTGAAAGGTGATAGTATTATCGCTGTGAATGGTCAAGCAACACCTTTTTACGATGAGTTTACTGCAGCGCTAAAAAATAACGTAGGGAAAGCCATACAGGTGACGTTGATGCGAGGTGATGAACAGGTTGTCGTGAATGGAAACGTCGATTCTACAGCGGCACTTGGGTTGAATCTAGGGGAAGTTGATTTTCCTGTCATCGTGCAAAAATACGGATTTATAGAGTCGCTTCCGATAGGCGCGAACAAGGCGTTGTCTGTGGTAACCGACAATATAAAAGGCTTCGGAAAGATATTTAAGGGTGATGTGCGCGCGGATAAAGCGCTCTCAGGCCCGGTTGGGATAGCCAAAATGTTTGGTACAGAGGTCAACTGGATCAAATTTTGGAGCTTGGTGGGTATGCTTTCTATGGCATTGGCATTTATGAATTTGTTGCCCATCCCGGCATTGGACGGCGGACATGTGATATTTCTCATTGTAGAAATGATACAAGGAAAGCCTCTCAGCGATAATTTTTTGGAGAAAGCCCAAATGGTAGGCTTCTTTATCTTGATTGCCTTGATGATATTTACCCTAGGCAACGATATTATAAAATGGTAATTTAGTTTATAGAACGGCTACTCCTGATATTGGTCATTCCAGGTCGGAAGTAGCCGCTAGTTTGCACACGAAATGGACGGAAAAACAAGAGCGAATATTAAGCCCGGGATGTTGGTGAATATTGTGTTAAAAAAAGATCAACGCAGTGGAGCACTGACAGAAGGCATTGTCAAGGACCTGCTAACCTCAGCAGCATTTCACCACCGCGGTATCAAGGTGCGCCTACAAGATGGGCAGATTGGAAGGGTGCAGGAAGTTATAGAGGATGATTTTTAATTTTGCTACTGTTGAATGTTAAATTTTCACTTTTGAACCGAGCGGAGCGAGCTCATCGAAGATAATTCTAAATTTAGAATTTTAACTTTTCACTTCTTGCCTCTGACTTCTCCATTGAATTTTGACTTTTTAATTTTGACTTTTTAATTTATATACCTACCTTTGTCTCTCGTGAAAAATGGGGTAACATATCTCGTTGCAGCGTGGCAAGAATTCAGTGTTTACATTGAATCGCATAGGATATTTGATTTGATTTTAGCCCGTTTGGGCTTTTTTTGTATCCAACGTTTACATTAGGAACCTTATACATTAATATACAAGAATGACCAACTACAGTAAATTACCAGCAATTTTGGTGCTCGAAGACGGAACGGTTTATCATGGCAAGGCTGCCGGAAAAATTGGAACGACAACGGGCGAAATCTGTTACAATACAGGGACAACCGGTTATCAGGAGATTTTTACGGATCCTTCCTATTACGGACAAATCATGGTAACCACGAATGCACATATTGGTAATTATGGTATTGACGAGGACGACACCGAATCTGAAAAAATTCAGATTGCGGGCTTGGTATGTAAAAACTACAATATCAATTACAGTCGTCAAATGGCAGATTCTTCGATACAAACCTACTTTGAGGAACAAAACCTAGTTGGTATATCAGATATTGACACCCGTTCATTGGTGCGCCATATCCGTGATAAGGGGGCTATGAATGCCATTATCTCTTCCGAAAATTTAGATGTGGAAGAGCTTAAAGCACGTTTGGCTAGTGTGCCCTCTATGGAAGGTCTAGAGTTATCATCTGTGGTTTCCACCAAAGCGCCTTATTTCTATGGCGAGGAGAGTGCGCCAACCCGTGTCGCCGTATTAGACTTAGGTATCAAAAAGAATATCCTTCGCAACTTCGACTCGCGTCAAGTATATGCAAAAGTATTTCCGGCTAAAACTACTTTTGCAGAAATGGAAGCGTGGAATCCAGATGGTTATTTCATTTCAAATGGTCCTGGTGATCCAGCGGCGATTGACTATGCTATCGAGACGATAAAGGAAATTGTGGATGCCGAAAAACCGATGTTCGGTATTTGTCTAGGACACCAAATGTTGGCCCTAGCGAACGGTATCCGCACGCAAAAGATGCACAATGGACATCGTGGTATCAATCACCCTGTAAAAAACATCATCTCTAATCGCTGCGAAATAACATCACAAAATCACGGATTTAGTGTGGTTGCGGAAGATATCGAAAAATCCGATAAAATAGAGGTGACGCACGTGAACCTGAATGATAACTCCGTTGAGGGCATTCGCGTGAAAGGCAAGAAAGCATTCTCGGTACAATATCACCCGGAATCTTCACCAGGTCCGCACGATTCGCGGTACCTATTCGACGACTTCATTGCTATGATTAAAGCATAGCCACCCATAAAAGAGGCTAAACCGTTGGTTTGGCCTCTTTTATTTCAGCGGTTTGGCACGGCTTACAACCTCCTAATCCAAGGCTTTTGAATCTGCATTTGTTTTTTAAATAGAATGTGGATTAGTAGGTAAATTTTATCTAAGTTTGAATATACTAAGTATAAATGTTATCTTAGTGTTGATTATACACTAAGTTGGGAAATTGAAAAAGACAATATAAAAAAATGAGTTTAATTATTGATGTTCATGCGCGTCAGATTCTTGATTCGCGCGGTAATCCTACAATCGAAGTAGATGTAACCACACAAAACGGATTTGTCGGACGTGCAGCTGTTCCTTCAGGTGCTTCAACAGGAATTCACGAAGCGGTAGAGCTTCGCGACGGTGATAAGTCAAAATACCTAGGTAAAGGTGTTTTAAAAGCTGTTGAAAACGTAAATACAAAAATTGCGGAGGCATTAAAAGGTGTAGACGTCTTCGAACAAAACACGATAGACAAGATCATGATTGATCTAGACGGTTCGGAGAACAAAGGCGTTTTGGGTGCTAACGCTATCCTTGGCGTGTCTTTAGCCGTTGCTAAAGCTGCAGCACAAGAGTCTCATCAACCTTTGTACCGTTATATCGGTGGTGTTAACGCCAATACGTTACCCATCCCAATGATGAATATTATCAATGGCGGTTCGCACTCGGATGCACCTATCGCATTCCAAGAGTTTATGATTATGCCCGTTGGCGCACCATCATTCTCTGAAGCATTGCGTTGGGGTACAGAAGTATTCCATACCTTGAAAAAAATCTTACACGATAGAAACTTATCTACTGCAGTAGGCGACGAAGGTGGGTTTGCCCCAACGTTCGACGGTACAGAGGATGCGTTGGATACGGTATTGAAAGCGATTGAAACTGCAGGTTACAAACCAGGGTCAGATATTTGTTTAGCGCTTGACTGTGCTTCTTCAGAGTTCTACAAAGATGGAAGCTACAACTATGCGAAGTTCGAAGGTGATAAAGGCGCTATCCGTTCTAGCGAAGAGCAAGCTTCTTACCTTGCTGAATTGACAGAAAAATACCCTATCATCTCTATCGAAGATGGTATGGCTGAAGACGACTGGGCAGGATGGAAAACGTTAACGGACAAAATCGGTGCACGCGTTCAGCTTGTAGGCGATGATTTGTTTGTAACGAATACAAAACGTTTACAGCAAGGTATCGATGACGCTACAGCAAACTCGATCTTGGTAAAAGTAAATCAAATTGGTTCGTTGACAGAAACTATCAATGCGGTAACGCTTGCACAAAACTCTGGTTATACTTCTGTAATGTCTCACCGCTCTGGTGAAACGGAAGATGCGACGATCGCTGACCTAGCTGTAGCATTAAACTGTGGCCAGATCAAGACAGGATCGGCATCACGCTCAGACCGTATGGCAAAATACAATCAATTGCTGCGTATTGAAGAGGAGCTAGGTGAAAACGCGCGTTTCATCGGTAAAAACTTTAAGTACGCAATCAAAAAATAAGTAATCACAATCTCGTGATATTTTAAATGTCCTTAGTAGCTATGGCTTGCTAAGGACATTATTTTTTACTGTAGGAGTCATACTACCAGATCAGAAGATCTATTTTGTCGTAATAAACATAATGCCATTCAACGCATTTGTTCCATATTTCTTCACATCCTCGGGCGTCGCTTTCTCTCTAAGCACCATTTTCTTGACTTTTTTTGTAAATTCTTTATCCTTTATCTTGCTATGATTGGATTCAACTTTGTCGTCGATAACAAGAACGCCAGTGAATTCATTCCCTTTAGGTATTGTAATGGCTTGAGTGGTGTCTGATAGCATTATCATTCCATCAATCGTTGAATGCAGTGCATTAAAAGGCCGGATCTGATGTTTAGCATAACCGCAGAGAGCAAGTGTCATGCTCATGCCAAGAAGCAGGGCTGGCAAGGCGCGTTTTATTGTTTTTTTCATCATCAATTTAGATATGACTCGTCCATTAATAGGATTGGCAGACAGTATCTGGCATTGGACCAGAATTGTGGTTACTGCCAACTTATGTTGGCTGCGTCGTATAGTAATCTAATTTACAATTATCTTTTATTTTTACAAATTTATTTCTTCATGTAATAATTAGTTGTTTGTCGATAATGCAACATTATCCGCTATAAGTATGTTATGCAAAGATGAAACTCTGCAAAATTCTGCGTAAGTTTAGACAGATATATTTACCTTTGTTGTATGGATAGATTTCTGAGTCTTATACGGAATAAGTATCTGATTGCCGGAATGGCATTTGTCGTTTGGATATGTTTCTTCGATCGCTATGATTTAAGCACGCAATTTGCTTATCAGCAAGAAAAAAGTAAGCTGGAAAACGAAAAGGAGTTTTATGAAACGGAGATCGAGCGTATGGAGAAGTCCATAAAAGATGCACAGTTTAGTCCTACAGAAATCCAACGTATCGCGCGAGAACGTTACAAAATGAAAAAGGATAACGAAGACGTTTACGTTATCCAAGAGGTGGAGCCAAAAGAAGAATAGCCGGCAGGCAATCTTTCCCTTATCGCTCGAGCATTAAACCTTGATAAGCGAAATTTCCTGATACGTGTCAGAAATAGCAAATATCCGATAGCCATGCTGATGCAAGGTGTTGAAAAACTTTGTTCCCTTCGCTTTACCATCGGTAAAAAAGCGTTCATGCGTTTCAAGCAAGAGTTGGCTAACCTCAATCCCCGATTCCAAAATGCTATCAATGACCACATATTCCGAGCCTTCGATATCCATCTTCAACACGTCGATCTTGGTGTGTCCCGTGTCCATCAAAATATCGGAGAAGCTCTTTAGCGGAACTGATACATAATCTTCTTCACTAACAAGGCCATGATCAAATATGCTACCGGAAACGTGGTCCTTATTGCGTGGCAGATGGAATTTGACTTCCTCCGTATGGACCCCCAGCCCATAAGGGTAAAAATGAAATTGAGGGGGAAGATGTTGTTCGCGAACCCAATCTATTGATTTCGGCGTGGGATCAAATCCAAATACCGAACACTGGTGTTGCTCAATCAGCTCTTTATCAAAGGAAATGTCTTGCCCGATGCCAAATGAATAGACCACAGAATGTGCGTGGAGAAGGTCTGGATTAACGTAAAAGCCGCCATAATCGCTGCCATACCAACGTTTTTTCGTATGCTTTTCAATATCAATAAACGCTATTTTTCCTAACCTGGCTTTTAGCCAATACTCGAATCGCTTCAGTTTACTGTTTCTTTCCATAAAGAACCTTATTAATTAATATAGCGTATAGATGAGCAATAGGCATTTCGGTTTTAGATCTCAGAAATAGCGTTAATTATATCGTACTGGGTAATGATGTTTATTTTACCTTGCGCATCTTCCACCAGTACAGCTTGATTTTCTTTATCAATCAATGTGGAAATTTTATCGATCGAGGTATTAAGATCCACGAAAGGAAACACCTTACTCGCAATTGTTTCTACTGGTGCCGATTTTAAGGAGGGATTATCTAAGAGGGCATTCAGGATGTCGGACTCTGTGACCTTACTTACGACCATGCCCTGCTGGGTTACCGGTATTTGCGAGATATTTAATGCCTTCATCAAGTTAAAGGTTTCGAGTATGGATTGCCCTACATCGGCCATAACGGTATCTTGATCGCCGCGCTTCTGCAAAATGCTTTGCGCCGTTAATTTTTTATCTTGCAAAAAGCCCCGTTCCCGAAGCCAATCTTCATTATACATTTTTCCCATGTATCGGGATCCATGGTCATGAAAGATAACGACTACCACATCATCCTCTTGCAAAGATCTTCCTAATTGCAGCAATCCGGCAATGGCAGAACCTGCTGAATTTCCTGCGAAGATACCCTCTTGACGTGCTAGTTCACGGGTCATTAACGCGGCATCTTTATCAGATACCTTTTCAAATAAATCGATAACATCAAAATCAACGTTCGCGGGAATAAAATCTTCGCCAATGCCTTCGGTGATATAGGGATAAATTTCAGCTTTATCCAGCACGCCTGTTTCTTTGTATTTTTTAAAGACTGATCCGTAGGTGTCAATTCCCCAGATCTTGATGTTCGGGTTTTGTTCGCGAAGGTATCGACCCGCGCCAGATATGGTGCCGCCGGTGCCCACACCAACTACGAGGTGTGTGATCTTGCCTTCGGTTTGCGCCCATATTTCGGGGCCCGTTTGTTCATAATGTGCTTGGGCGTTGGATAGGTTATCATACTGATTGGCTTTCCAAGCATTGGGCACCTCTTTTACCAGGCGGCTTGATACTGAATAGTAGGAGCGTGGATCTTCAGGGTCGACATTTGTGGGGCAAACGATCACCTCAGCGCCAAAGGCGCGTAGGGCGTCGATTTTCTCCTTCGATTGCTTGTCGGTTGTCGTAAAAATACATCGGTAGCCTTTCACGACAGCTGCCATAGCAAGTCCCATACCGGTATTCCCCGATGTGCCTTCAATGATTGTTCCACCAGGCTTGAGTAAGCCTTCTTTCTCCGCGTCTTCGATCATTTTGATGGCCATACGGTCCTTGATAGAGTTCCCGGGATTCGTGGTCTCGATCTTTGCCAACACAGTCCCTTTCAGGTGTTTGGTTACTTTGTTTAGCTTTACTAAGGGCGTGTTGCCGATGGTTTCCAAAATATTGTTATACCACATAGTCTATTTTATAGCGCAAAATCAGGACACACGATCCGTTTAAAATTTAAGGTGTTTAACAGTCAACCCGTTGTTCTTTAGTTGTTTCAAAGCATCGATGCCGATATTAAGATGTGTCTCTACATACTTTGCCGTTACCGCCAAATCGCTTTCAGAAGTTTTTACACCCTCTGGAACCATGGGTTGATCTGATACTAATAATAACGCACCCGTGGGTATTTTGTTTGAAAAGCCGACGCTGAAAATCGTTGCAGTTTCCATATCAACCGCCATAGCGCGAATGGTCTTTAAGTACTTTTTAAATGCCTTATCATGCTCCCAAACGCGGCGGTTTGTGGTGTAAACTGTTCCCGTCCAATAGTCGCGCGAATAATCACGAATGGTAGTCGATATCGCTTTTTGAAGCGCGAAAGAGGGGAGTGACGGCACTTCCTGTGGGAAGTAATCATTAGATGTCCCTTCGCCGCGGATGGCCGCAATGGGCAGGATAAGTTCGCCTACCGGTATTTTTTTCTTCAGCCCCCCCGTCTTACCTAAAAACAACACAGCCTTCGGACTGATGGCAGAAAGTAGATCCATCACAGTGGCGGCCATAGGACTACCCATGCCGAAATTAATAATGGTGATGCCGCCCGCTGTACAGGCCTGCATGGCTTTGTCTTCTCCATAGATTGCTGCATTGTCGTTCATCTCGGAAAACATTTTCACGTACTTTGAAAAATTGGTTAGCAGCACATATGGTTCAAATTCTTCAAGCGGACACCCGGTATAGCGCGGCAACCAATTGTTCACGATATCTTTCTTCGATTTTAAACCCGGCGTAATTGGCGTTTCTACTGTTTTCTTTTTTGTCATATGCATTCTATTACGTTAAACCTTCGGAACTGTGTAGCGCACACATCCATTTTTATTTTATACAAAAAATCCCTCAGCTCGCTGAGGGATTTTTTTAAGCTACCTGAAGCTTCTTAATATCTGATTTAGCAAACTTCTTCTTGGCGTATTCCAAATTGATATGGAATATTTTGTCGCCTGTTTCTTCTTTGGAGGTTGGTATTTCAAACATCGCGTCGAGCATGATCGCTTCGCAGATGCTGCGCAAACCGCGGGCGCCCAACTTGAACTCCCATGCTTTTTCAACGATGAAATCATAAACGTCCTCATCAAACGTAAGCTCTACCCCCTCATAATGGAACAATTTCATGTACTGCTTAATCAGTGCATTTTTTGGTTCCGTTAAGATATTGAGCAAGGTCTCTTTGTCCAACGGATTCAAATACGTCAACACCGGCAAACGGCCGATCAGCTCTGGAATAAGTCCGAAGTTTTTGAGATCTTGTGGCGTGATATATTTGTAGAGGTTCGTTAAGTCTACTTCTTCCTCATCGTCTTTCATCTTGTAGCCGACCGTCTGCGTCCGTAATCTGTTTGCAATTTTCTTTTGGATGCCATCAAATGCACCACCACAGATAAACAAAATGTTGCTCGTGTTTACGGAAATCATCTTTTGGTCCGGATGCTTACGCCCACCCTGCGGTGGTACGTTTACATTGGTCCCCTCTAATATTTTCAGTAAAGCCTGCTGTACACCCTCTCCAGAAACATCTCTTGTGATGGAAGGGTTATCGCTTTTGCGTGCAATTTTATCGATTTCATCAATGTATATGATACCGCGTTCTGCCGCAGCCACATCGTAATCCGCAGCTTGGAGTAATCTCGTCAGGATGCTTTCCACATCTTCCCCCACATAGCCAGCTTCCGTCAGCACGGTTGCATCTACGATGCAGAAAGGAACATTCAAGATCTTTGCAACAGTTTTAGCAAGCAAGGTCTTTCCTGTTCCCGTTTCGCCGACAATAATCAAGTTCGACTTTTCAATCTCTATCTCGTCCTTATCTACTTTTTGGTTCAGGCGTTTATAGTGATTATAAACAGAGACCGAAATCACTTTCTTCGCATCATCCTGTCCGATAACATATTCGTCCAAATGTTGCTTGATCTCGATAGGACGGACCAGTTTAAGCGTGGTTTGTAAAGACTTGCTTTTACGCTGCTTCAATTCCTCCGCTAAAATCTCGCCTGCCTGGGTCACGCAACGATCGCATATATGAGCACCATCACCAGCAATAAGCATCTGTGCATCGTTTTTGCTGATGCCGCAGAATGAGCAACGGATATCTCTATTATTAATCTTACTCATCGGTTGATTTTGTTATTTAACTTCTTTTTTCGGCAATAGTACCTCATCAATCATACCAAATTCTTTTGCTTCTGCCGCCTTCATCCAATAATCGCGATCGGATGACTTTTCGACCCATTCGTATGGCTGACCAGAGTGCTCAGAAATGATGGTATACAATTCTTCCTTCAGCTTCAACATTTCGCGAAGGTTGATCTCCATATCAGACGCCACACCTTGCGCACCGCCGGATGGTTGGTGGATCATGACACGAGCGTGTTTTAATGCTGCACGCTTTCCTTTTGCACCTGCAACCAATAACACAGCACCCATGGAGGCTGCCATCCCTGTACAGATCGTTGCTACATCAGGAGAAATGTATTGCATCGTATCGTAGATACCTAAGCCCGCATAGACGCTACCTCCTGGTGAGTTAATGTAAATTTGAATATCACGTTGCGCGTCGGTAGACTGCAAAAACAGAAGTTGAGCCTGCACAATATTAGCAACTTGATCGTTAATACCATCACCAAGAAAGATGATGCGATCCATCATCAGCCGAGAGAAAACGTCCATCTGCGCTACATTCATTTGACGCTCCTCGATAATGTAAGGCGTAAGGTTTGTCGGCATAGTTTGTTGTACACGGGAGATATAACCGTCTACATGCTGACTACCTATACGATGATGTTGGATGGCATATTTTCTGAATTCGTTTTTATCTATGTTCATTGCTGTTGTGTTTTCTGTGTTATAATAAAGACCAATATAAAAATAAGATTTAAATCTTAACTACAAATAAAGCGCCGAATTATAATTTGGCAGTTCTGATAAAAAATAAAACTTGCCCTCGGCAAAATCTATCTTGCAATAATGGTGCTCTATACCATTACTAACCAGAAGTAGCGGGATTCTATGTATACTGTTGTAGTTTGCAATTTGATGAAACACCTTGTCGGTAATTTTGACAGTTGGCGCTTTAAACTCTGCCAAAAGGATCTTCTCGCCTTTATTATTGTAAATCAATAGGTCGCTTCTTTTCCTCAGGGTGTTCAAGCGAAGCCCGCCTTCGATCTGCATAAGTGCTTTTGGATAATGTTTATAGCGATGGAGATAATGGATCCAGTGTTGCCTGACCCACTCCTCCGGAGTTAGTACCAGATCTTTCTTGCGCAACTCATCAAAAATAAACAGCTTATCCAGTTTTTGCGTAATCTTGGATGAGTAAGCCGGTAAGTTCAGCGGAATAAGCTCAGACATACTCAAAAATAAGATAATTTTAGCGGAGAACAAAATTCTCAAATCCGCAATTAAACGTGGGAAATTCGTATTTTCGTCGGGTATGAATGTGAATGCCATCCTTACTGATATCAAGAAAAGAAAGTTTAGTCCTGTATATCTTTTACACGGCGATGAGTCGTATTACATAGACCTCATAGCCGATAAGCTGGAGAAAGAAGTGCTTACCGACGCGCAGAAAGGATTTGACCAAACGATCCTGTACGGAAAAGACAGCAGCATAATCAATATCGTGAACGCTGCAAAGCGTTATCCCATGATGAGCGACCACCAACTTATCATCATTAAAGAAGCACAAGACCTAAAATGGAAATCCGAGGAAGAGCTTTTGCGGAAATATCTAGAGCATGTAACACCTTCCACAATATTGGTCTTAGCCTACAAGTACGGCAAATTTGATAAACGTAAAAAAATCTACAAGGCTTTTGAGAAGGTGGGTGTAGTTATTGAGTCGGCAAAACTTTACGACAATAAGATAGGGGAATGGATCGTGGAACAATTTCGTGCAGCCAACCGTACGATACATCCGCAAGCAGCAGCCATGATGGCGGACTACTTGGGAACAGACCTCTCTAAAATTGCTAATGAAATTGATAAACTATTGCTCAATGTAGCGAAAGATCAGGAAGTTCAAGCGCTCCATATTGAACAGAATATCGGTATCAGCAAAGATTTTAATGTGTTTGAACTCCAGTCGGCCCTGGCTAAACGGAATGCTGTAAAAGCCATACAGATTGTAGATTACTTCGTCGCGAACCCGAAATCAAATCCGTTACCCATGGTTATTGGAAACTTAGGCACATACTTCACGAAAATACTGAAATACCACTACCTACCGGATAAATCACCGCAGGTAGCCGCCAAGCAGCTTGGTGTACACAGCTTCTTTTTGAAAGAATATGAAGCCGCCGCGCGAAATTTCAACCGAAAAAAAACATTCGCTATTATTCACGATTTAAGTATTTGCGACTTGAAGACAAAAGGCATGGATGTCGGGCCATTTACAGGTAGTGGTGACATCCTGCGCGAATTGATCTTTAAGATACTAAACTAATCGTTGTCCTGAGCATCTTTCCCTTCTCCCTTGTTAGGCAACTCCTCATAGGGGTTGATTTCGGATTCATGTATTTCTTTGTAATGAACTTTAGTGGGCGCCGTGGGATTATTTGAATCAATTTCCACGTCGATCTTGACTTTTTTCTCCATTTTAGGCTTACGCACAACACCCCACTTGATCAGGAGTTCCTGCGTGGCGTTTATTTTTAAATGCTCCTTTTCAGGCTCGCCGATAAGGAAGCCAAAAGCTTGCATAGATGGAATAGCGTCAAATATTACTTTGATTGTTGCAGTAAGCGGTAACGCTAAGATTAGCCCGGATAGGCCAAATAGCATGCCCCCCAATAAAATAGCAATGATCGCCATTAAGGGATTGATACTGACTTTACTACCTACGATATTTGGGGTAATGACATTCCCCTCTAAAAATTGTACCACCTGAAACCAGGCAATGACGCCTACAGCGTACCAGGCACTGTCTTTCACGGCCAGCGCAAACAAGGCGGGCAATATGGAGCCGATGGCGATTCCGATATAAGGCAATAGCATCAATAAGGAAGCTAAGGTTCCAAAAAACCAAGCATATTCAATGCCCATAACCATCAAACCTACCGTATTTAAAATGGCGACAATTCCCATCACGGTAACCAGTCCTAATAGATAGCTTTGCACAACGTAATAGATCTTATTTAGTGTTTCGTGGACCTTAGATTGCGGCACGCTTTTGAATGCCTTGAAAAAGAATTCCCGAAAGAAATCACGGTAGTAGAGTAGAAAAAAAGCAAACAGAGGCACCAACACTGCACCCGCAAGAATATTGCCAATCGACCCAAATGTTGCAGAAGCCATCATCCCTGCGTTAGACATCATCTTGTTTCCCTGATCGCGCAATTGATCCATCAGGGCGCTCCGCTGAATACCAAATGATTCTTCGGTCCAGCGCTGCGCTCTTTCCAGCACAGACATCACTTTATCTGTGATGGCGGTAGCATCTTTACCTATAATTATGCTTTGATGGACGATAAACCAGCCAATGACATAAAGCACCGCGATAGCGACAATGACAGACAGTATAGCCGCGGTAGCTTTTCCTAAGCGTAGTCGTTCAAACAAGCGAGCCATCGGATACAAAGAAATCGCTATTAAAATAGCAAAGAGCAGCGGCACAAGTACGGTCTCTGTCGCGTACATAAAACCCAACAACAACGCCATCGCTAGAAGACTTGCCGCCAAATCCAGTGCGTAGGGAAATTTCTTTGAATTATTTTCCATCAAAAATGTTTTTTCAAACAACAGTTAAGTCCTGCTTTTGTTTTTCTGATTCCAAAAAATAACGTAGAAGAAAGCGATCAATATAATGAAGCTATTGACGATAAAAATGTGTGGTATACGCGTTACGTTATCGCTATAGACGTATCCAGCCAACAGCGCCCCACCGCCGATGCCCACTTCAAGTGCTATGTACATGGTGGCCATAGCTTTGCCACGGTGCTGCGGTAGGCTGAGATCGATAGTCCACGCATTGACTGCGGGCGAGAGGATGCCCGTACCGATACCATAGATAATTGCTCCTGCAATTAAACCTTCAATGGAGTCTCCTAGGCCAATAAGAAGGACAGCAAGCGCAACGATAAAAAGGCCCACAATCATGACATGTATACGGCCATAGCGGTCTGCTACCTTTCCGGATATAAAGCGAATCAGGATAGAGGACAGGGTGTAAGCGGTAAAAAAAAGGCCCTTATTTCCAATGCCAAGATATTCGCTCCAGTCGGGTATAAGGGTTAAGATCACGCCATAGCCGGAATACGAAAGGAGCGTCACGACTGCGGCAGGCAACACACGCCATTCGAGTATCTCGGTACGCCTGATTTTTAGCATCGAGGTAGAGAAACGCTCTTTATTTTGTAAGGTCTCGCGCATGTTTATTACAATAACGATGGAGAGCAAAGCGAAAAGCGAGGAGCTGTAAAACATGGGGTTGATCCCGTAGTTTTGGGCGATAAAGCTACCCACAGCAGGGCCAATAGCACCGCCTATACTAAAGCATAAGCCATGCATCCCCAGCGCCTCACCCCAACGATTTTGTGGAATAATATCGGCTACATAGGCAGATGTTGCAGTGGGTTTAAACCCTGTGGAAAAGCCGTGTACCAAGCGAAGTAAAAAAAAGAGGGCGACCGAACTGATTACCGGGTAGAGAAATCCGCAGACAAAGCAAACAACAGAGCCAACGGCCATCACCGGCACCCGGCCCCAACGGTCTGTTAGCTTTCCACTAAAGGGACGCGAGATACCAGCCGTCAACGTGAAGAGCGCAATAATGAGCCCCTTGTGTTCTCCGCCGCCCATTTTACTCAGGTGGTTGGGAAGCTCAGGGATGATCATATTAAAGCTCGCTGAAAAAAGAAGCGAACTCATGCAAAGAAGGGCGAAAGGTAGTGTATATATCGATTTTGAATCGTTCACCATTATTTTTTAGCTAAAGATTGCCGCGTCAGTTCGGAGCAAAAAATCGTGGTGGCGATTGCCACATTGAGTGATTCTGCCTCGCCTACGCGCGGTATGGTAACCGCATGTTCCACGGCCTCCAGCAACGCAGGGCTAATTCCGTTCCCCTCATTGCCCATGATAATGAGCCCGGCTTTTCCGAAATCCGTCTTATAGATTGATTCTCCATGCAAAACAGCTCCGTACGTTGGGAGTTGGGCATCGGCAATAAAATCAACTAAGTCTGTATACGTAATCTTTATACGCGCCAAAGAGCCCATCGTCGCTTGCACTACTTTCGAATTGTAGGCATCTACCGTGCCCAGCGAGCAGATGAGCTGCCGAATTCCAAACCATTCTGCTGTTCGGATGATGGTTCCCAAATTTCCCGGATCTTGAATATCGTCCAGTAGCAGACTATGCTCGTTCCGAACGATCGTCCAATCAAACGCCTCCGCCTCCGGTAAATGAACCAATGCCAAAACCCCTTGCGGGTTGGTTAATGTAGAAATTTTATGAAATTCAGCGGCACTGACTTCAACATATTTTATTTTCTGCGGTAAATTAGGCATTTTTGCCGCAGCTTCTGCTGTGGTAAATATGCTATGGATTTGATAATTGGACGAAATAAATTCCAACACGGATTTTATTCCTTCCACAAGGAAAAGACCGTGTTGTTTGCGAAATTTTTTATGCTGCAATGACGTTACTAGACTGATTTGTGCTTTTGATAACATCGCTTAATGATTAAAAAAGATATTTTTATTGCCTTTGCAAGTATAACGCTTTTGTTGCTAATTCTAGCATCGTGTCGCTCTGCGAAGTATTTGGAGGACGACCAAGCGCTGGTAACGAAGGTGAAAATTGAGGGTGTCTCTCCAGAACTTAAAGAAGATGCATCTGCGTACATATCAACAGAAGTAAAGCCAAATTCACGTTTAAATTTGACGATTTATAACTGGTTTAATACGAAAGACGGGAGGTATAAACGAGACGGTATACGCAATGTGGGGGAGGCACCTCATGTACTCGACTCTTCGCTGGTCGAACTTTCAGCTACTCAAATTAATCGGTTTCTTCAAACACGCGGCTATTTTAACGCCATCGTAGAGCCTGTCGCTATGGTTAAAAATAAGAAAGCGATCCTGCAATTTGATGTGGCCTTAGGACAGCCTTTTCGGTATGGAAAAATAACCCACCATGTCGTAGACAGTCGAATTGATACCATCTATGCCCAGGCAGTGTTACCTTATTCGAAAGCTAAACCCGGCGAACAATTTAATAGTGGCGATCTGCTGGATGAGCGAGAGCGGTTGTATACAAAGTTGAAAGAACTTGGTTACTACGAATACTTGCGGCAATATATGCGCGTGGGGATAGATACCAATACCGTCGCTAAACAGGCAAATTTACATGTGGATATCCAAAATCCATCTGAAAACGATACGCATGTGGTCTACTATATTGACAGTGTTTCCGCAACGGTACGCCTCCCTTATGGTCAAACCAGCAACAGGAAGTCAAGGGCACTTTATCATTCCATATCCAAGATCCAATATAAAGATGAAACGGGGCGGTTTAAACTCGCTCCACTAGCCCGGTATATGTATGTCCGGTCTGGTATGCGTTACAACCTAAAAAAGGAGATCCAGGCCTATGATAGGTTGTATGAAATGAATGGCTTCCGAAACGTGAAAATAAACTACCAAAAGGTAGATTCCAACAGGCTTCACGTAGCCTATGAACTGACGCCAAGACCCGTCATGGCAAACCAAGTAGAAGGCGAATTTACCTTCAGTTCGGGTATGAGCGGTTTCAACGTTGGTAATACCTTCTCGCATCGCAACGTTTTCGGAGGCGCCGAACAGTTGGAAGTTAAAGCACGATATGGCGTGCTATTTGATCCGCGGTTGGACGGCAGTTTAGCCAGCAAAATTTTTAATAACGACTTTCAGATCGGCGTGAACCTCATCGTTCCACGCTTGATGACGCCATTTGAAAACTCTAGTAGTGGCACATATGGTTTACCCCGCACCACGTTTTCCAGCACGGTACAGCTCTTTCAACAGGATGGTACCTATTCGAACCGATATTTTACAAACACCTTAAACTACATATGGTACAGCGATGTGCATGCGCAGCATAGTTTAACGCCAATCTCTATTGAATACAGGCAGGGACGCTTAAATGATGACTTCGCGCGCCGTTTAGAAGAAGAGGGCTACCGTCTGTATATACGCAGTAACAACCGCGAATATTTTGGGCTAGGTGCGCAATATGCTTTTACCTATAACGCCAAGCGTCTTCTTCGTTTGGAAGACTTCAATTACTTTCGGCTGGGATTGGAAAGCAGTGGAAATCTACTCGGACTCGCCGCTAACCTGTTTCAATTTAACACTTCTGCTGAAGGTGAAAAACTGTTGTTCGGCGTGCCATACTTGCAGTATGCAAAGGCAGAACTTGACTACCGTTGGTATAAACACCTTTCCGGGAACAGGCAGTTTGTTCTTCGCTTCAATGGCGGTGTTGCCGTGCCTTACGGCAACAACTCCCAGCTGCTCATTTTCGAGAAGAGCTTTTACGGCGGCGGAATGAACGGCATCCGTGCCTGGCAGGCGCGCACGCTTGGCCCTGGGAACTACGATCGCAGTGGTCTTCAAAATGAGCAGCTACGCTTGAACCTTCGTAACCTCGATCAGTTAGGCGAAGTCAAGCTCGAAGCCAACGCTGAATATCGATTTCGCTTACTTAATAAATTTTTGGGGGCCAAGTTAAACGGCGCCACTTTCTTAGATGCCGGAAATATTTGGCTGCTTCGCGACAATGAATTTACGACATCCGGTGAGGGCACATTCAGGGCTGATAGGTTCTTATCGCAGATTGCACTGGGCACAGGGTTCGGTCTGCGGTTGGATATGGATTATTTTATGATCCGTCTGGATGCGGGCCTTAAGCTGAAAGATCCGCAGTTTAAAGGAAGCAACCAATGGGTGATCAAAGAGTTTTTTAACGCAGGAGAGTTCAAGAGGCAGTTTTATGAGGCACGACGGCCAGATCGGTATAACTTTATACAGTACAACTTTAGCGTAGGCCTACCTTTTTAAACAAAGCCTTTAATTCCTGCGAATATACTTTCCACAATTTTGCTGAAATCCAAGCCTTTTGCATAGTGAAAATAACCATAGATGATGGCCAAGATAACCAGCACCGTTAAGAAGCGTTTGAATAGATAGCCCACTAGCAAGAAGGCGCCGGGAATAATTAAAAGCAGTAGCCCATTAATTTTGAAGGGTTTCAATGCTTGATCCGATTTATAGATATAATACAATTTACCAACGGAGCTTTCTTGGTTTTTATGTTTAAAAAACACAAACGTGGATGACGCTAAAGGATGTTTCACGACGGCTACGCCATCATGAAACGCTAAATCTTGTTCGAAGCCGTTCAGGTTAAAAACAAACGTTCCATTAATGGTTTCCAAGGGTTGCTCTGCGCTGTCTACAGCTATGATGGCCAACTTCCCATTTTGGGTCAGGTTTTCCTTCACGATAAAGTTACCAATATGCTGTGGCTGTGCTTTTGTCAGAAGCACACAGCAAACAAAAAAAGGCATGATATAGAATGCTCGCATCACGATGTAATAGTTCTTTTTGCAATATTAGTTAAAATTTGCGTGGTTTACCGCGTGTATCCCTTACAGTAGTCAGGTTTCACGAAAGGGGAGTGCCACCCATGGTCGTACTTGGTAACAGAATCCAGGAGTTTGAGATGGCCACTTTTAGGTTTTTATGTTTGACTTTTGACTATTTCTTCCGTACATTTGCCCTGTATAAAAAGATTTTAGACTGATATGGAAAATACAGCGCCTCAAAGACCAGCAAAAAAAACAGATAATAACGCAAACCGCACGGAATATTATGTTACATTGACTGTCGCTATCGTGATTGGGTTAGTAGGAGTATTCATCAGATTTGTTCCTGACGTTCTTCCCGCTTTAGATCAATTTACGTTTATGTTTTCATTGATCGCTAACTTAGCCATGGTTGTGGCAACGGTAATCGCGTTCAAAGTTGTTTTTGGGATATTAGGATTTGGAAAGAACAGATACTAGATGCTGTTTTATAAAATAAATGAAGCTAATCGTTAGACAATGATTAGCTTTTTTTATTTACTCTACCCATGTCTGCATGAGTCGTATACGATGGATAGAAACGTTGCCTGTATACACTAAACAAGCCCAAATCGAAAGATTTGGGCTTGTTTAGTGTATACAGGGGAGACCGCTTAGCCGTTAAACAAAGACCAGGTGCTCCATGGAATTCTGGACAGGATCAAAATAAGGCCAATGATGTAGAAAATTAAAACCGTTTGGTTTGCTTTCTTCGCATCGGCGATCTTCTTGGATTTGATATAACCCACACTGATCAATACAATAGCAATGATCATAATTAAGGGGTGCTCTAGAAAATACAAACGTGATAAACTATTTTTCATGTTATCGCCTGAAAAAGACTGTATGCCCAGCGGCGATACGAAATAGATAATTAATCCGACAAGCAATTGCAGGTGAGCGGATATGAAGCCAATCAACGCAACTTTACGGTTGTAAGCCTTGTTTCCTAAATAATTTGAAAGGGTAATTACGATAGCAATCACTAAAGCCAACAACAAAACGATGGCTAGGGTCGAATGTAGATGTTTCATTCCGGTTAACATAAATTTAAAAATTTGTACATTATCTCTTCTCTAACATACAGCTTTAGCCTATTCGGCGGATGCTGTAGGGCAAATACGTAGCTGCCCCGACAAAGGTACTATTTTGCCAGTCGCTTATCACTTATTTCTTTAAATTCTGACTGCTTTTTAAACGAGGGAAAGGTTTTTTCCATACTCATTGTATAGCCTATATCAAAAAACAGGCGTATATCTTCCAATATGCCAGCAAAGTCCCAATGTTCATCCACCTGATCTGCGACAGTGTGGTAGCGGCCTTCCAGCGCTTTTTTACGATTTGCATTTGCTATGGAATCTGCTGAAATCAATTCGCTGCCGCTTCCCATAAAGAGGCCAGGGACGCCAACTTTCACGAAGTTGAAATGGTCGGAACGATAAAAGCCCCCTGAAGCAGGGTTTGCATCACCATGCACGGTACGATTGAACTTTGCAGCGGAGCGGTGCACGTAGTCTTCAATTTCGGTTTGCCCGACCCCTACGATAGATACATCTCGCGTTGCTCCCAGTGCACTGAAGGCGTCCATATTCAGATTAGCTACCGTGTTGCGCAACGGAAAAACCGGATGTTGCGCGTAGTACGCAGAGCCCAGTAAGCCCTCTTCTTCAGCTGTGACCGCTAAGAACACGATGGTTCGTTCTGGTTTTACCGACGCAGCTTGAAAAGCCTTTGCAATTTCGAAAAGGGCAGCCACGCCGGCGGCGTTGTCTATTGCGCCGTTGTAGATGGAATCGCCATCGACTGCCTCGCCAATGCCCAAATGATCCCAGTGTGCACTGTATATGATCACCTCATCAGCCCGTTTTGTACCGGGCAGTTTGGCAAGTACGTTATTAGAGCTGGATTTTCGAATGCTATTTTTTAACTGTACCGCGGTGCTAACGCCCAATGGTACGGGCTTGAAGCCTTTCTTCTTAGCACGCTCTTGTATATCTGCTGGCTGTCCTGCCAGCGCAAATAATTTGTTGGCGGTGGCAGCTTGTATCCAGCCCTCAAATGCCGTCGCTTTATCATCACTCGTGTTTTCAACTAAGCTAAGTTGTGGCCCCGACCAGCCACTTCGCACCACATTCCAGCCGTAGCTTGCTGCATCGGTATCGTGGATAAGAAGTATGCCTGTGGCACCCTGTCGGGCTGCTTCCTCATATTTGTAAGTCCAGCGTCCGTAGTAGGTCATCGTGTCTGCCTTGAATAGCGTGTTATCATACCGGCCGGGATCGCTGACCATGGCTACGACGGTCTTTCCTTTGACATCGATACCTTCATAATCGTTCCAACCAAATTCCGGTGCGACAATCCCAAAACCCACAAAAACCAGCTCAGATTCCGGAACATTAATCGCTGATTGAAGTCGACGACTACCGATTACATAATCCGATAGGTATTCGGCAGTAAAGCTGCCAGTTTCTCCTTGAAATGTCAACGATTTTTGCATAGGCACAGAAGCCGTTTCTACCATCGGTACTTTCTGAAAATAGGAGCCGTCATTCGCCGGCTCTAGCCCCAGGGCTTTAAATTGTTCCTCAATGTAATTTACCGTAAGTGTATCCCCCTTGGTAAAGGGCTTCCGCCCTTGGAAGGTATCCGATGATAGCGTTTTAACATAGTTGCTGTAGGATGCTTCCGTAATAGCCGTTAAGGCTGTACTATCAAGCTGTGTTGCGTCGTAGCTATTTCCTTGTTCATTGCAGGCGAAAAACAGGGGAAAAGCACTGCAGAGGAAAAGTATGTGGTTCTTCATATATAATGGAATCAAATGGTTTACAAGATGCTGTTCATAGATCAGGTTGATAAATTTGCTTATTTCGTGTTATGTTGTTTAAAAATCGGGAGACTACCCGGCTGTACCGGATTCTCTTGTAAAAGGAATACCTCGGCAATGGGATGAAAAAGATATACTTTATCGGTTGCCAGTTCAACA
Source organism: Sphingobacterium paludis (assembly GCF_004364125.1). Lineage (GTDB taxonomy): Bacteria > Bacteroidota > Bacteroidia > Sphingobacteriales > Sphingobacteriaceae > Sphingobacterium > Sphingobacterium paludis. Next base: position 698,742 of record NZ_SNZV01000002.1, read on the forward strand.
CATTTATAGCGTTTTCTTAACCGTTCTTTCTTCTGGAAGATACGCCCACCCTTTATCCGAAAAACGCTGCCCTCTTGAATAGCTTCGATGGTACTCGCACCAGAATCGACAGCCTCGTCATAGCGACGAAGGATGCGATACAGGTTTAGGTCGGTACAGCTCGAGGCGGCAGGGTTCTCCATATAACGTACAATAGCTTGTTGAACATCTGTCGGAAATATGGCCAATCCTAGAAACGGCTGCATCAATTCCTTATAGCTAGATTTCCATTCCACGCCATGCGGTTTTACGCTGTGCTTGTAGCGCTGCCAAGTCTTTAAGTGCGCAAATTCATGAATGGTTGTAATCAAAAAAGCGTAGGTATTCAGGTCATGATTGATGGAAATCTTGTGCGTGTCGCCGCGGAATGGCGCTGTGTAATCACCCAACTTTGTTCGCCGACTTCGCGATATGCGGAACCTGCATCCGGTGTCGTTGATCCAGGCGGAAATAATAGGTGCCGCAGCTTCCGGCATATATTTACTAAGTTGTTTTGAAAAATCTGCCATCGCTTGCAAACTTATTATTTTTATTTGATAAACTGCAAAGTCCGCGTTTCTCATCCACACCGAATTAAGTATATTTGATAGCTTAATCCGGCACGGACTGGAGGACTGCCGATGCTTATTGGTGAAGTTTATTTAGCGATAGCATACAAAAAGGAAAGCACGGCTAACGTGTGTTGCTATTTGATATTAACACGTTGCTAAATGCCGATGGATGTATGGCTACTATCGCGAAACTCGAGCCGCAGATGCAGACGGAGAGAAGCGGTCGAAACAAGGACAAGATATGTTAAAAAGGCTATTTATTAAGAATTACGCACTTATTGAGAATCTCGATATTCAATTCGATGCAGGTTTAAATATTATCACAGGAGAAACCGGGGCCGGTAAATCAATTATTATGGGAGCGCTGGGGCTGATCTTAGGTAATCGAGCAGAAGGAAAGCACTTTTTTAATGAAGACCAGAAATGCGTTATAGAGGGTTTTTTTGCACTGGCGGCTTACGATCTGCAGGCGTTTTTCGATGATAACGATCTGGATTACGAACCGGAGACGATTATCCGAAGAGAAGTTGCTGTTGATGGGAAATCGCGTGCATTTGTGAACGATTCTCCTGTAACGTTAGCGGTGCTCAAATCGCTGGGCGAGCTGCTTATTGATATACATTCCCAACATGCCACTTTGCAGCTTAATACGGAACGCTTTCAGTTGATGGTACTTGATAGCATGGCTAAAAATCAAGAGATCTTGGCAGCCTACAGAACCGCATTAAAAGGCTATAAAGACAAGGTACAGATATTGGAGCAGCTGCAAGCCGATATCCATACGACAAATGCAGAGCTCGATTTCAATCAATTTCAGTTCGATGAGCTGCAGGAGGCGCAGCTGCAAGAGGGCGAGCAGGAGCAGTTGGAGGAGGAAATCAATCAGCTTGAAAACGCGGAGGAAATAAAGCGTGGATTGTTGGGCGCTTCTCATCTACTGGACGAGCAAGATATGTCCGTCAATCAAGCCTTGAAGGACGTGTTGCAGCATCTACAAGCCGTGCAAAGGTATTTGCCGGCGGTCACGACGTTGGCTGAACGTTTGCAAAGTGCGCAGATTGAAATCAAGGATATTGCGCAGGAGGTAGATGCTTTAGGTCAAGAGGTGCACATGGACGAAAATCGTTTAGCTACGGTCAATGATCGCCTGAGCATACTGTACAGCCTGCAGAAAAAACATAGGGTAGAGACTGTGACCGCTTTATTGCATTTGCAAAACGAATTGGAACAAAAGATATTGGCTGTGGCTAATAGGGAAGAGCGATTGGCTATAGTACAAAGCGAGGTAGATAAAAGTCTGCTGATCCTGGAACGCGAAGGCCATAAGCTCCACCAGTCGCGTGATGCGGTGCGTCAACAGGTAGAAGAATATGTGCAAGCGGTATTAAGTGAGGTGGGTATGGGCAACGCTCAGTTAAGGATAACATTAGATGTGCTTCCCGTCGATCGCTATAAGGCGAGTGGAGCAGACGAGGTGCAATTCTTGTTTTCCGCGAATAAGGGGCAAACATTACAGCCTATACATCGCGTGGCTTCCGGCGGAGAGCTGTCGCGGGTTATGCTCGCGATCAAATCGCTGGTGGCAAGTAGCTCCGCTTTGCCAACCATCATCTTTGATGAGATCGATACAGGAATCTCCGGTGAAGTTGCTTTGAAAGTGGGCCAAATCATGGAGCGACTGGCGACGAACATGCAGGTGTTGGCGATCTCGCACTTACCGCAGATCGCTTCGAAAGGTCATACGCACTTTAAAGTATATAAAATCGATGAAGCAGAAAAGACACGGACTAATATTGTTCCACTAAGTGCCGAACAGCGTGTTTTAGAGATAGCGCAAATGCTGAGTGGTACGAACCCCGGAGAGTCTGCGCTACAACATGCTAGGGAGTTGATAGGGGGATGAGTTATTTAGAAAACAAACCGTTAACGTCATTGCGAGAAGGAGGAACGACGACGAAGCAATCTGCATTTTTATTAATGTAGATTGCTTCATCGCGCTTCCTCGTAAACTCCGATATTTTTATCTCGGTCGGCCTTTGGGATTGACCCGAGTAGGTTTATATGGCTCGAACCTTAAATTATCAATGAAAGTATTAATGGACCATTATTCAATGGGCTTTTTCTTTTTTTATTGAATAAAACCGATCTAATAAGCCCTTTTTGGAATTACTTTCAAACTGAAATACTCATTTTTGTATTCATGCAAAGTTAAGTTACCGCCTCTTCCTATACTCCTAATAACTGGGTGTCCAAAATCGATGAATACCGAGCCTAAATCATCATCCCCAGCAGTTCTATTAATTGTTAGTTCCCTTGTAAAGGTCTCCTTATTTGAAATGCCGAAATTAAAACCTAGTTTTATAAAAAACTCTATGCCGACATTTAGCCCAAAATTGGTAGCAAATTCGTTGGTTACGCTTTCTTTCGTTTGAATAACTTCTTGCGAATCTGTTTCATACAGTGAAATCTTCCATAACGGAGCATTAGTTTGTATATCCCAGTTTATAATTGGAAGATTTACCACTACCTCTTGACTACCCCTGATCTCCGTTCCCCCTCTTGGTATATCATTAAGAAAATATACAATCACCGCCTGTTCTTTTCCATTAACAATTTTTTTTGTATAGTTGTTCGTAATATGGAAAAGATCGGTTGGGGTGATAGGATAATATATTTGTTGTACGCTACCCACTCCTCTTTTATTGTTTATCAACACATCAAATCTGAATTCAAATTGTCCATCTGTCCAAGCGTTCTTCTGAATAATTTGATGCAATTGGGTTGTGGTGGTTCCACTTGGTATGTCGATGGTTTGATTAGGGTACGTTGCCAAAACCGGATCGCCGGTTTGATCGCTGATCTTTGAAAGGGCAGCTCTTGATATCGTAAAAGAGACTATGGTTTCTACCATATTTAAGTTTAAACGTCCCGTTGGGTTTTCTTCGGTTAAATTATAGTAGATATGATCCCGCTGCCACTTCTCATTACTTAAGCCGAAAAGGTCAAACGCGCGAACTACGGATGGATCTATATCGATGCCATTTCTAGTTTTGTAGCTCAATTCTGAGGGTGTTGTCTTTTTATTCATTAAAAAATTATTTTTTATCTTTATTATGGATTTTTGTCATAAGTGATATAAACCTTTTGCGTAGGTTTTATGTATGAATAAGTAAAGGATAATGAAATTATAAATTAGCAAAGGAATTGAGCATTGCTGTACGGAAAACGTACTAAGGTGGTGCAAAGAGGTGGGGAGAAGATACAGTTTTTAGTAAATCTCGGGTAGACTCATAGCAGAATGAAGGTGTGTCTCCAGCCTATTGCGATTGCTATAGCCTTACTTCCCAAGCGATAAGTCGAAAGATATTGAAGGGATGGTTTATTTAAAAATAAATGTGTTTGAGCTGGAATTGCCCCATGTGGGTAGTGGGCTTTAATTATGGTTTATGCTTTTTCAGAACGTTGATCCCTCTTTAATAGAATAATTTGATGGGTAATCAATTATTTGTTACCAAAAATCCGCTGATCTCTGTTTCATAATGCTATATTCTGGTATTTGCAGATGTTATCCAAAATAACTTATTAATATTAGGAATTTTTCTTAGTTCTTAGCGTTCAGTTCATATAAAGTACGTTCACTACAACAGTCACATTATAGCTTCCCGAATTGTTACGAATAAAAAGAGCGTTCAGTTAATAAATTTGAATTCGACACATGTTATAAAGCGCCTTGTTAAATAGCTAGAGCCCGAGCAGCAGTGCAACACAATGCTCGGGTCTTTATTTTGTAAATCAGTGCCTATATTGTAAGCATCGTGTTCGAAGCGATTTATTCTACATAATCAGCATCTGTTATAGTAACTTTGATAAAAATTGTCTCTGGAACTTCGACAAAAAAATCACCTAAGATAGGGTCCTCAGCCTTAATGTCCACATATCCCACACCATATTGAAAGCTGTAAGATTGTCCAGATTGGGTACCAATAGATTTATATGTCACCTCATTATCGTCGCTGTAAGCAACAGTTACAACGCCTTGTCTTAAACGTTCGAGGGTGAGCTCGGGAACTGATAGGCGTAAAATCGCTTGATTATCTGTTCCTTGCCACTGGTCAGCAGTCCTTTGGTATACTAATGTGAAACTCGGGAAAATAGTGTCGTAATACTCCTTTGTACAACTCGTGCCTACTGCTAAAGTTGCCGTCCCCAGTAGAAAGGCCAATAGAATTTTCTTCATGATATAGTGTATAAGTTTTTAAAAATATAATTCTCTTTTTATAAAGACGTTAAAAAGTGTTAATGGTTTAAACTTATATCAAAAAATAAGCCATAAAAAAAGCTCCATCTTAAAAATGGAGCTTTTTAAATTGTTTAGAACAGGCCTTAATCCTTTTCTGTATCGTTTTTATCGTCCGGCTGTGTCACGTCAGAAGCGATAGAACTGTCTGAAGCCTCCGGATTAACCGCGTGTACAACGATTTCTTGCTTTTCTTCGCTGTAGTCAATATTGAGTTGGGAGCCATTTTTTACTTCCCCCTTCAATATCTCTTCCGCAATGGGATCTTCGAGGTACTTCTGAATCGCTCGTTTCAAAGGACGGGCGCCAAAATTGCTGTCATAGCCCTTTTCCGCAATAAAGTTTTTCGCTTTATCCGTTAAGGTAATATGGTAACCCAATCCTTCGATACGATTGAATAAAGACTTCAGTTCGATATCGATGATTTTGAAGATATTTTCTTTGCTCAATGAATTGAAGACAATAACATCATCAATACGGTTCAAAAACTCAGGAGCGAAGGCTCTCTTCAAAGCCGTTTCAATCACTCCACGTGAGTGCGAATCTGCTTGATTAGTTTTGGCTGCTGTCGTAAAACCCACGCCTTGACCAAATTCTTTCAACTGGCGTGCACCAATGTTGGATGTCATGATAATAATGGTATTGCGAAAATCTACCTTACGGCCTAAGCTGTCTGTCAATTGGCCTTCATCCAAGACTTGAAGCAACAAGTTGAATACATCTGGATGGGCCTTTTCGATCTCATCCAGCAGCACAACAGCATATGGCTTGCGGCGTACCTTCTCGGTCAATTGCCCACCTTCTTCATAACCGACGTATCCCGGAGGCGCTCCCACTAAACGTGAGACAGCAAATTTCTCCATGTACTCACTCATGTCGATCTGGATGAGCGCATCCTCAGAATCGAACATAAATCGGGCTAATTCTTTAGCCAATTCTGTCTTACCGACACCGGTTGGACCGAGGAACACGAAAGAGCCGATTGGTTTTTTAGGATCCTTCAACCCGGCACGTGTCCGTTGAATAGCCTTCACCAATTTCTGAACAGCATCGTCCTGACCAATGATTCTTCCTTTCACGGCCTCGCCCATGTTCAACAGCTTTTGGCTGTCTGATTGGCTTACACGTTGCACCGGAATACCGGTCATCATCGCAACAACCTCAGCGACATTGTCTTCGGAAACCGTATAGCGTTTGGATTTAGTTTCTGCTTCCCAAGCTGCTTTTTCCTTTTCCAATTGATCTAAAAGCTTTTTCTCGGTATCGCGTAGTTTTGCAGCCTCTTCATACTTTTGGCTACGCACCACTTTGTTCTTCTCTACCTTTACCTCCTCGATCTTTTCTTCAATATCGATGATAGACTGTGGAACGTGGATATTGTTAAGATGCACACGGGAACCCGCTTCGTCCAAAGCATCAATCGCTTTATCCGGTAGGAAACGGTCAGTCACATAGCGTGTTGTTAACGAAACACAGGCTTCGATAGCGTCAGCAGTGTATGTCACATTGTGGTGCTCTTCGTATTTATCTTTGATTCTATTTAAGATCTCAATGGTTTCCTCGTGCGATGCAGGCTCCACCACCACTTTTTGGAAACGACGGTCTAATGCCCCATCTTTCTCAATGTATTGGCGGTATTCGTCCAATGTGGTTGCTCCGATACATTGGATCTCGCCCCGAGCCAAAGCAGGCTTGAACATGTTGGATGCATCCAATGATCCAGAGGCGCCGCCGGCGCCGACGATAGTGTGAATTTCATCGATAAACAGAATAACATCTGGAGATTTTTCCAATTCATTCATCACCGCCTTCATCCGCTCTTCAAATTGTCCTCGGTATTTTGTTCCAGCAACCAATGAAGCCAAATCAAGCGTAACCACACGTTTATTAAAAAGTACGCGGGAAACTTTACGCTGCACAATGCGCAGGGCCAAGCCTTCCGCAATCGCCGATTTACCGACACCCGGCTCTCCAATAAGGATTGGGTTGTTTTTCTTACGACGTGATAAAATCTGCGACACGCGCTCGATCTCTTTTTCACGACCGACAATCGGATCCAGCTTACCTTCCTCAGCAGCTTTGGTCAAATCCCGGCCAAAGTTATCAAGTACAGGTGTTTTAGACTTGATGTCTGACACTTTCTTCGGTGCTGTAAATTGCTGATCGTCGTCGGCGAAATCATCGTCACCAGTAGGTGAGCTTGATGCCTCATCCGTAATCGTCGTTTTGTTTTGCTCTACTTCGTTTTTAAAGAGATCATACGTAATGCTGTACTGCTGCAATACCTGGGAGGCGATATTTTCCTCGTCTCGCAATATCGCTAGCAGCAAGTGTTCCGTTCCGATGATGTCGCTTTTGAAAATCTTAGCTTCTAAATAGGTTATTTTAAGAACTTTCTCCGCCTGCTTTGTAAGCGGCATATTTCCGATTGGAGCTCTAGACATCGACGAGCCTTTCACGGCATCCTCTATAGACTGCCTAATGACTGCCGTATCAACCCCAATATTTTTTAAAATTTTTATAGCAACTCCATCGCCCTCACGAATCAACCCGAGCAAAAGATGCTCTGTGCCGATGTAGTCGTGGCGAAGCCGTAGCGCTTCTTCTCGGCTGTAGGAGATTACATCCTTTACGCGTGGTGAAAATTTTGCTTCCATGTATTAAACCTTTCCTTTGTTAAATGATAGGATGATATAAATGTAAAAAATAAATTATAAATCCTATGCCGTTGTTCTTAGATTTTATCAACAATTACGCCACAGCCCGTAAACTATCAAAATGGCAGTCCTTTGGAAATAAAAATGACTATATTTGTACAAATAAGTAGCATTTTACAATTACCTATGTCTGACGAAAAGATCATTTTTTCTATGGCTGGCGTAAACAAGATTTACCCACCTCAAAAACAAGTTCTCAAAAACATATACCTATCCTTTTTCTATGGAGCTAAAATAGGGGTCATTGGTTTAAATGGCTCCGGTAAATCGTCTGTGCTCAAAATCATCGCAGGCCTTGATAAATCATACCAAGGTGAGGTGGTCTTTTCACCGGGCTATTCGGTAGGTTACCTAGCACAAGAGCCACAGCTTGATTTAGAGAAGACTGTGCGCGAAATTGTGGAAGAAGGCGTTGCAGAAACGACGGCGATATTGAAGGAGTACGAGGAGATCAATGAAAAGTTCGGTCTTCCGGAAGTTTACGAAAATGCCGACGAAATGGATAAACTACTTGCTAGGCAAGGCGAGTTGCAGGATAAGATAGATGCCACAAATGCGTGGGAGCTCGATAGTAAATTGGAGCGTGCCATGGATGCTTTGCGCTGTCCAGAACCTGATGCGGTTATTGCCAATTTGTCAGGAGGAGAGCGTCGACGCGTGGCACTTTGTCGCTTATTGCTTCAGGAACCCGATGTTTTACTACTCGATGAACCGACCAACCACTTGGATGCCGAGTCTATCGATTGGCTAGAACAGCATTTGCAGCAATATAAAGGTACAGTCATTGCCGTAACGCACGACCGTTACTTCTTGGATAATGTGGCTGGTTGGATTTTGGAGTTGGATCGTGGGGAAGGAATTCCTTGGAAAGGAAACTATTCTTCTTGGCTTGATCAAAAAGCGAAGCGCTTGGCGCAAGAAGAGAAGCAAGAAACCAAGCGCCAAAAGACCTTGGAGAGAGAGCTGGAATGGGTGCGTATGGCACCGAAAGCGAGGCATGCTAAATCCAAGGCACGCTTGCACAACTATGAAAAATTGGCCTCCGAGGAAACCAAGGAGCGTGAAGATAAATTGGAGCTCTTCATTCCTCCCGGACCTCGTCTTGGGAATGTGGTCATCGAAGCAACCGACATTTCGAAAGCTTACGGCGACAGAATTCTGTTCGAAAATTTAAGCTTTTCGTTGCCGCCAGCCGGAATCGTCGGGATTATCGGTCCCAATGGTGCAGGGAAAACAACGCTGTTTCGTTTAATAACTGGGCAAGAGGCACCTGACGCCGGAACGTTTCGGGTGGGTGAGACTGTCGCGCTGGGCTATGTGGATCAAAATCACGATGATCTTGATCCGGAGAAATCGGTTTGGGAAAATATTACAGATGGTAACGACAATATCCTATTGGGTAACCGCCCTATAAATTCTAGAGCGTACGTTTCAAAATTCAACTTTAACGGAGCCGATCAACAAAAAAAGGTCGGTATATTATCCGGTGGGGAACGAAATCGTGTGCATCTGGCGATCACGCTCAAAAAGTCGTCCAATGTATTGCTGCTAGATGAGCCTACCAACGATATTGACGTGAATACCCTCCGCGCTTTGGAAGAGGGGTTAGACAGTTTTGGAGGTTGTGCGGTGGTCATTTCCCACGACCGTTGGTTTCTGGACAGGATTTGCACCCATATTTTGGCTTTTGAAGGCGATTCGCAGGTTTACTTTTTTGAAGGGAACTATAGCGAATATGAAGAAAATAGAAAGAAGCGTTTAGGCGATACCGCACCGAAGCGCATAAAATATAAAAAGCTGGTAAAATAAAAATGGTTGACTCCGCAAAGCTTTTATCCGCTATCATCGACAATGCCATCGATGGTATTATCACTATTGATAGTCGTGGGCTAGTGGAGTCGATCAATCCGGCAGCATCTGCGCTATTCGGTTACGAACCAGAAGAAGTGATTGGCAATAATATCGCGATGCTTATGCCCGAGCCCGATCGAAGCAAGCACGATGGGTACATTACCAATTATCAGCATACCGGTGTCAAAAAGATCATTGGCATTGGTCGGGAAGTGATGGGGCGAAAGAAAGATGGTACGACCTTTCCATTTCGATTGGCTGTCAGCGAAGTCTATTACCAGAATAAGAACATTTTTACGGGGTTTATCCATGACTTGACCAAAGAGCGTTCAGCAGAAGACGAATTGCGGGAGCATGCTAATAAGCTGGAGGCGAAGGTTAGCGAGCGAACCAAAGATTTGATCAAGTTAGTCTCCGAATTGGAGAAGGCGAAATCAGACGTAAGCCTATCCTTGGAGAAGGAAAAGGAACTTAACCAAATGAAATCACGTTTTGTGTCGATGGCCTCACACGAGTTTCGTACGCCGTTGAGCGCTGTGCAACTTTCCGCTTCGTTGATCGAAAAGTACGTGGAACGCCCGGATTATCAGAACGTGATCAAACACACGCATCGCATTCGTGGTGCCGTGCAGCTGCTCAACAACATTCTCAACGATTTCCTTTCCCTGGAGAAATTGGAGGCAGGGAAGGTTGTTGCCAATAAAGCGGATATCAATCTGGTAGAACTTTCCGAGGAAATCACAGAAGAAATGCAGATGATCTGCAAAAAAAATCAACATATTGTATATCAACATACCGGTGATGTCGGCATCTTCTATTTGGACAGCCACTTGATAAAGAGTAGCATTATAAATTTAATTTCCAATGCGATAAAATATTCGGGCGAAGATACGTTCATTGAATTTTCTACTGAAATAAAGGACGATATCTGCGAGATTTGTATTCGCGATAACGGCATCGGTATACCCACTGAAGATCAAAAAAGTCTTTTTGAACCGTTTTTCCGTGCTCAAAATATTGGGAATATCCCGGGGACGGGTCTTGGACTTAATATTGTTAAAAGGTATGTTCAGCTTATGGATGGTGTGATGGAATATACCTCGGCCATAAATGAAGGTGCTGTATTTAAAATGACGTTCCAGCAATAGTAGGACCATAATGGCAAAAAGAATACTGATTATTGAAGATAATTTCGAAATTCGAGAAGGTACGGCCGAAGTGCTGTCGCTCACTGGCGACTACGAAATATTGACCGCGCCGGATGGGAAAGTTGGTGTCGATCTGGCAATAAAAAATAAGCCGGATCTTATTCTGTGTGATATCATGATGCCTGAATTGGATGGCTACGGTGTGCTGTATATGTTGAGTAAGAATGAATTGACGGCCGGCATTCCCTTTATTTTTATGACCGCTAAATCCGAACGTGCTGATTTGCGCAAGGCAATGGAGATGGGCGCAGACGATTACTTGACTAAGCCTTTTGATGATATTGAGCTCTTGAATGCTATTGAAAGTCGCTTTAAAAAACGCGAAAAGTTGACCGGAACGGCTGCGCACCGCGCACATCTTCATCTTAATGAAGATGAACAGCAGTACCTCTTACACGATCTGGTAAAAGATGCCCGAGTCAAGATTTTTAAGAAAAAGCAGTCAATCTATGAAGCCGGTGATTCCCCGGTTTTCGTTTACTACCTGCTGAAAGGGAAAGTGCGAAGTTTCCTGTTTTACCAAGATGGAAGAGAGCTTTCTACGGACATCCATATACATGACACATTTTTCGGTTATGAGGCGGTCTTACTAAATGAAAAATATAGTGATAATGCTGCTACACTCGAAGATTCGGAGATTGCGCTGATCCCAAAAGAGCGCTTTTTCGAGTTGATGTATAATAAGCCTTCTATTGCCAGCAAGTTTATTAAGTTGCTATCCGGCAACATCCGGGAGAAAGAAGAGCAAATGTTGGGCTTCGCATACGATACAGTACGCAAGCGTGTGGCAAATGCTTTGGTGAATGTTGCTGAAAAAACGACATCCTCGCCTGCGCAAGATGAAGTTTTGATCCGTATATCACGTGACGATTTGGCGGCGTTGGCCGGTACAGCTAATGAAACCATCAGCCGTATGTTAGCGGATTTTAAAGAAGAACGCCTAATAACGAAGGAAGGAAATGCGATTCGAATTTTTTCTATTGCAAAGTTAAGAAACGTAAAGTTTTAACGCGTTAAGCCTTATCCTTTAACGGATCTGCAAGCAGCTATAACGCACAATGCGGCCTTATGGAATATGAACATCCACAAGGCCGCATTCTTTTTGTGTGACCAGTATCATTTTCTTATTTGATGCAACACATGCTGTGCTACGTCATCCGAGGGTACTTTTGTGCGTATACTTTACAGAAAAGACCTCATGAAAGCTGTTGCTTATAATATAAAAGATTTTGAAAAGGAGCTGCTTGCCCGTGCCAATGGGAAAGTTCATGATTTGACATTAATTTCCAATGCGCTGAATTATAATACGCTGCATTACGCATCTGGGAAGGAGGTCGTTATTGTATCCGCGGATGACAGGCTGAATGCCGATATCTTGGATCAATTGAAGGAGGTCGGTATACAAAAGATTGTTACCCGTTCCTTAAACACCGATCATATTGATTTGTACCGCGCTGCTGATTTAAATATACAAGTGGCAAATACACCGTATCCCGATCGAACGGCAAAAGGAATTGCGGAGCAAACCATTCGAAATCTGAATTTATGGGATAGTGGCCGGTGTGTTGGCACGGCGTGCTGCTGTGTTAAAGATTGTTCTATTACACCCTTCAATACCCCTTCAGATGAGAACCATACTAGATAAATTAACCGATAAATACAATGTGTCGGCCCCAAGGTACACCAGCTATCCTACCGTACCCTTTTGGGATCAGCATCAGTTTCAGGTTGACGAGTGGGTAGCACGTTTACAAGCGACTTACCAAAGTTCGAAGACTGCAGGTATTAGTCTTTACGTGCATTTGCCATTCTGCGAAAGCTTGTGCACCTATTGCGGATGCAATACACGCATTACCAAGAATCATGCGGTAGAGATTCCCTACATCGCCTATCTCCTGAAAGAATGGGAAATGTATAGGCAGGTGTTGGGTGAAAATATCCGGATCAGTGAAATTCACTTCGGGGGAGGAACGCCAACTTTTTTTCAAGCCACGAATTTGAAATCATTAGTTTCCGCATTGCTAGATGGTGCTCAGGTGGCCGATGACGCCGTTTTTTCCTTTGAAGCGCATCCGGCTAACACATCAAACGAACATCTTCAAACACTGTATGACCTTGGTTTTACGCGTCTGAGTTTGGGTATACAAGATTTTGATCCGGAAGTGCAATACGTGATCAACAGGCATCAATCTATTGAGGAGGTTGCAGCAGTTGTGCATGCCGCACGGCAAATAGGCTATCGCTCAATCAATTTCGATTTAATTTACGGATTGCCACGCCAAAGCAAAGTGAAAGTTGAAGAAACCATCCGACAATCCTTAGCGCTAAAGCCCGATCGTATCTCCTTTTATAGCTATGCACATGTTCCTTGGTTGAAGCCGGGGCAGCGGCGGTTTACGGAATTTGATTTGCCGGCGGGAAAGCAAAAGTTAGCATTGTATGGTGTAGGGAAGGCGATGATCGAACAAGCGGGTTATCGAGATGTCGGAATGGATCATTTTGCTCTACCATCGGATGCATTGTTTAAGGCAGCAGAAGAGGGACGTTTACATCGGAATTTCATGGGATATGCCGACCGCTATACGCCGCTATTGTTGGGATTGGGCGTATCGTCTATCAGCGACGCTTGGAATAGTTTTGCCCAGAATGTAAAAACAGTAGAGGAATATTATCAGCTGCTGGATCAAGGGCGCTTGCCCGTTAGTAAAGGCCATCTTTTGGATCAGGAGGATTGTCGTGTCCGGCAGTATATTTTAGACATGATGTGCCGATCCAATGTGCAGCTTGATCCGGGAACCGCGTTGTCTGCTCTTTTGCTGGCACGTTTGAAACCGTTGGAACAGGACGGACTAGTTGAGATAAAAGGATCTATGGTGCAGGCCACGACTTTGGGAGGCTCTTTCTTAAGAAATATCTGTATGGCTTTCGATCAACGCCTGCACCGCGCACAAAGTACCGAGAAGGTTTTTAGTCAAGCCATATAATAAGTCAACATCAGCAATATTCCAGAAATTACATAAGCAAAGCCATGGCCGTCTTTAAGGATGTAGAGAAAAAATCAGCCTGCTACCACTGCGGTGATGGCATCGCGATAGAAGGAGGGTTGTATCAGCTTGATGATCATTCGTTCTGCTGTTTAGGCTGTCAAACTGTTTATCAGGTGCTGACAGCAAGGGATATGCATAGTTACTACCGCTACAATAGCCATCCTGGGAAGTCGCAGAAAAATGCCCCGACAGATATGTCGTATCTGGATGAATCGGACATTGTGCAGAAGCTGGTAGATTACCAAGATGAGGACCGGACGATTATTACCCTATACATCCCGGCAATTCATTGCAGCTCTTGTATCTGGCTACTTGAGCATCTTTATAAACTTAATGCGGCAGTATTGGCTTCGCAGGTAGATTTTATGAAGAAACAGGCGAGTATTACCTTTAAGCCCGATAACCTTTCTTTGCGCGGTTTGGTGGATCTCCTCACACAGATTGGCTACGAGCCCAAGATCACGCTGCAAGATGTGGTGAAGGAAGGTAACCGTGCGCATACTCATCCATTAGTAGCCAAGATAGCTGTTGCAGGATTTTGCTTCGGAAATTCGATGATGCTGAGTTTCCCGGAGTATTTTGGCATGGATGCCTTCGAAAAAAATTACGCTAGTTTTTTTGGCTATATGAATTTGGGTTTTGCTATACCTACACTGCTATACAGCGCTTCGGATTATTTTTATTCGGCGTGGCAAAGTATTCGACAACGGCAGCTCAATTTGGACGTGCCACTTGCACTAGGTATCTTCGTTATTTTTTTACGTACAGCCGTGGAGGTTATAGGCCAGACAGGTCCGGGCTTTGCCGATACCTTATGCAGTTTGGTGTTTTTTATCTTGATCGGAAAGTGGGTACAGCAACGTACATATCACTATATCTCTTTCGAACGCGACTACCGTTCATACTTTCCTGTTGCTGTAACGGTGGTGGATGAGCATATGGATCGTCCGGTACAACTGGCCAGTCTTCAGGTCGGGGATAGGATCCGCGTGCGAAACAATGAAATTATTCCAGCTGATGCCATTCTGTTGCAAGGCCGCGCGGCGGTGGATTTTAGTTTCGTAACAGGCGAATCGAAAGTCATTCCGAAATCGTTGGGAGAGATCGTGTACGCCGGAGGCCGCCAAACAGGCGAAGCCATTGAATTAGAAGTGGTCAAGCCGGTTTCCCAAAGCTACTTAACTAAGCTGTGGAATAACGAAAGTTTCAAGCACTATGAGAAGAAGTTTGACACTTTTATCGGTTTTATAAGCAAATATTTTACGATGGGCTTACTAGCGATAGCCATCATGGCAACGCTATTTTGGCTGATGGAAAACAATGCGTCTCGCGCTTGGGAAGCATGTACCGCGGTATTAATTATCGCTTGCCCCTGTGCACTGGCGTTAAGCTCGCCTTTCACCTTGTCGGCGGCACTTTCCATTTTGGATAGCAATAAAATGTATGTAAAAAACACTGCAGTCGTAGAGCAGATGGCCGCAATAGATTGTGTGGTTTTTGATAAAACCGGTACGATCTCCTCGCCGAAATCATCCACCATGCTTTTTGAAGGAATCCTAAGTTTACATGATCGGAAGTTGCTTTATTCGGTGTGTCGCCATTCGAGCCATCCGTTGAGCCGGGAAATTGTGCACTGGCTCGCCGAAGATCGGCCATTAGAGCTAACGAGTTTTGATGAACAGGTGGGTAGAGGTATCCATGCGACGGTCGGAGGCCAGGAGGTTAAGGTAGGATCTGGCGAGTTCGTATCTATCGGGCCGAGGCAGATGGAGGGTACCGCCGTCTACGTAGCGATTGATAATCATGTATGCGGTTTTTTTACGCTGGAGCAATCTTGGCGGGAAGGCTTGTCCAATGTGGTTCATGCCTTAGAAGATAAGTATACGCTACACCTGCTTTCTGGCGATAATGAACGACGTGCAGATGCGCTGCGGGCTATTTTTCCTAAATCGTCAAAATTGATATTTAATCAGCAGCCCGCCGATAAGCTGCGACATATAGAAGACTGGCAGGAGCAAGGCCTACAGGTATGTATGCTGGGCGATGGCTTGAATGATGCTGGAGCCTTGAAAAAAGCCGATCTGGGGATAGCGGTTTCTGACGATATCAATAATTTTTCGCCAAGTTGTGATGCCATCTTGGATGGGATTTCCTTTGGAAAGTTACCGTTGCTTTTTGCATTTGCTAAAGACGCGGTAAAAGTTATACATATGAGCTTTGCCATTTCTTTAGCGTATAACATGATCGGTTTAAGTTTTGCTGTGCAGGGGACGATGTCGCCCTTGTTTGCCGCGGTCTTAATGCCCATCAGCACGGTGACGATTATTTCTTTCACCAGTTTAGCCACACGTTGGTTTGCCCGACGCAATGGTTTGACATAACAAGACGTTTGTCTTAGACCGATAAAGGTAGTATAGCGATGAATATTATATTTTTTTTGATAGGCTGCAGTATATTGATTGCATTAATTTTCTTAGGGGCTTTCTTTTGGGCTACTCGATCTGGTCAGCACGACGATACCTATACGCCGTCGGTACGTATTTTGTTTGAAAATGAAATCGTAGAGGAGAAGGAGGGGAGAGATGAACGCGGAAATGCGGAATGATGGTTGGTTCTGACGGAAAAAATAAAATGCCTTATTTATCATAAAGCACCTCTTTTTTCTACGTCTAGTTGAGGACTAGCCTCTTTTGTTGTTTTTAGACCTGATGTCTGTTTTCTCGGAGCTCTGCTCAACGAATCCCCAATTTGTCATGTAATACATGTATGGGTTTTTCTCTAATTTGGTAGTTTTTAACTTTTCTTTTTTAATCATTAATGACCTTTCTTTATTTGTTTAATATAGGTAATATAACAAAAAGTATTCCAAATTGCAAGTAAAGCATGTCCGGCGTCCTTTGTATTGGTCGATACATTCCTATACTATCTCGCACACGTATACAGCATCGGTTTGCGCGTTATTGATCCTACAAGGCCTGTCGATCTTCATATGATCTTTGGATAGCGTGCATTATTGGGGGGCAGCTAGGCAAAACAAATAATTGGATTCCCCGAGTAAAGATTTTCTAAAGGGCTAGATGCAATTTTTTTTACAAGCTTTTCTTTGCTCAAGACCGATGAACACGCGATGAATAGCCCAACAGCATTTCCTTTTGGTATCAAGCTCTTCCGATCAGGTGGCGCCAAATGGCGGGTGAACAGGAGCGCCTGATAAAAATATTCCACAGATCCCCAGTGTCTTGCGGTGTTTTGGCAAGAAATAAGCGGGGAATGTTTGCGGGGATCGTGCCAAAGTTCTATCTTTGCACCACTCCGCAAGGGAGGGACAATTGAAAAGCGAACACGTGGAGATGGAAAAGCCTGTATACAAGGGGTCTTTCGCCGGTTTTTGCCCTTTGGGGGCAGCGAAAAAAAAGTTCAACTTTATTTTGCGGATCCGGAAAAATCTTCTACCTTTGCAGTCCCAACGAAACGGAGGGAAACAAAAAAAGATAGTTCGGGCAGCGATGCCACGATATATAGGATGCCAAAGCGCGACGCGGCGGCGATAACAGTTCTTTAAGAGATATGATCATGTAGCGTAACGAGTAGTCGGAAGATGAAAGTTATACAATAACAAACAAATCAACCTGTCAGTTCGGAACGTAAGATACAACAAAAACGATTCTGATTATTTATTGATAAATAGTCGGGAGTCGAACAATTCATTTTTACAATGGAGAGTTTGATCCTGGCTCAGGATGAACGCTAGC
>NZ_SNZV01000003.1 GCF_004364125.1 Sphingobacterium paludis
GCAACTTTACATTAGGTTTGGGGATAGACTCAAGCTCAATAGAGGCTTTTAGGGTTAGATTAATTATCCACTGACACAGTTGGAGTTACACTCCCGAACGTTTAGCGGTTCCTAGTGCGCTATTGAACCACTATTGATCATCCTCATAAGTAAAACGAGCGCGGTTTTGCCGCGCTCGTTTTATTATTCGTTCCTGTTTTGCTTATCGCCAACCTCCGCCGAGTGCTTTATAAATCACGATTTCGTTGAGCAGTTCTTCTTTCTGAATTTCAACCTGATCAATTTCTGCAACGATGGCATCCTTCTGCGCTGTAATGATGTCTAAGTAAGACACCCTGCCCGCTATAAACAATTCATTGGCGGCATCGACCGCCCCGCGCAGCGCCACAACTTGATCTCGAATATGCTGCTCTCTATTGAGGATAAACTCCTGTGTATTTACTGCATTGGAAACCTCATTATAGGCTTGCAAAACCCGCTTTTCATATTCCAGAAAGCTGAGTCCGTACGTAGCCTTATACGTTTCATATTGGCTTCTTAATTGCCGTTGATTAAAAAGAGGCGCCGTAAGCCCGCCAAGCAAACCATAGGTTAGCGATTTATCGAAGTCCACAAGCTTACTGAAGCTAAAGGTTTGTAAGCCCATATAAGGAGATAAAACCAACGTAGGCAAAAAGGACGCCTTCGAAGCTTTAACATCTTGTTCCGCACCCAAAAGTAGAAACGAGGCCTCCCTAATATCGGGACGAGCAGCCAACATCTGGAAAGGGGTACCCACCTGCAGCTTTTCGAACAGCCGCTTATTGGCAAACCCGTCTGCGGAACGTTCAACCGGCTGGTTGTAGCGGCCTACCAAATAATTAATATGATTTTCTAAAATTGCAATCTCTTGCTTGACCTTTTCACGTTCCGCTTTTGCACCAGCTACGATTGCCGTAAATTGGCGAACACCCAACTCCGATTTACGCCCAGCTTCTTTCTGTAAAATGGAGATTTCCAAGGCGCGCTCGTTAAGTTCAATATTACTATCAAACACCTTGATTTTTGCATCCAGACTTAGCAAATCATAGTAAGCAGAGGCTACGTTAGTCACCAGCTCCGTCTCGATCAACCTTCTCGCTTCATTCTCTGCCAATAAGGAGTTAAACGCAGAATTTTTCTGGCTCTTAAGCTTACCCCAAAGATCCAGCTCCCAGGAGGCGCGCACACCGATGAAATAATCAGGAACCGCCGGTTCAGGAATTTTCTCATCATCCCGAAGGTTTTCAGAAAAGTTGGAATCGTAGTTACCAATCCCGGCTTCGGTATAAAACCCATACTTCCGCAAACCCGCTTCCGCGGCCAAATCTAAGCTCGGTAAGAGGGCCGCCTTGCGCTGTTTGAAACTTGCTTGCGCAATCTCGATACGCTTAATGGCCTGCTGCAAATCATAATTATACAGCAAAGCGGAGTCAATAAGCATTTTCAAATGCACATCCGTAAAGACTGCTTCCCAAGGTTGGTGAGCGATAGTGCTACTATCCATGTCCGCAGTCAAGCTGTCAAGGGAAAAAGCTGTAGGCAGCGATTGCACCTGTTCCTTCTCCAGCTGTTTAGGAACATTGCAGGACACGACGAAGCCAAGAAACAGCAATAGGGTGGCCACCGCCGGAATAGTCTTCTTTTTCTTTTTTTCGCGTGATACCAGAACGAATAAACCGGGGATAATAATGACGCCTAGTAGCGTACCGATTACCATACCTCCGACAGAAGCTGTACCGATGGTTCGGTTACCAATGGCACCGGCACCGGAAGCCACCATAAGTGGAATCAAACCGGCAACAAAGGCAAAGGAAGTCATCAAGATTGGTCGCAACCTCGCATAAGCCCCCTCGATAGAGGCCTGGATGATACCCATGCCCTGCTTCTGTTTTAACACCGCATATTCTACAATCAGGATTGCATTTTTACCCAATAAACCAATCAGCATGACTAGGGCCACCTGCGCATAGATGTTATTTTCCAACCCAAAAATCTTCAAAAACAAGAAAGATCCAAACACACCCGCCGGCAAACATAAAATGACAGGAAGAGGTAACAAGAAACTTTCGTATTGAGCGGAAAGCAATAAATACACGAAAACGAGACACAATGCGAATATATAGATTGCTTGGTCGCCGGAGATCACCTGCTCACGCGTCATCCCAGACCATTCTATGGAATACCCCTGCGGCAGGTTTTCTGCTACGCGCAAAACGGTCTCGATGGCTTGGCCGGTGCTAAAGCCGGGCGCTGGTTGTCCGGTGATCATGGCCGATGTAAACATATTGTATCGGGTAATCTGTTCTGGTCCGTAGATTCGTTTCATCGTGATGAATGAGGAATAGGGCACCATCTCGCCATCCGACGTTTTAAGATATAACTTCAAAACATCCTCCGGTGTCTGGCGGTAATTGGGGTCTGCCTGCACCATGACCTTGTACATCTGACCGAACCTAATGAAATTCGTAGCATAAAAACTGCCCATTAAGGTCTGCAGCGTGTTCATAGCATTCTCCACCGATATGCCTTTTTTCGCCGCTAAATCGTAATCGATATTTAACATATACTGTGGGAAGGACACGTCGAATCCAGAGGAAGCACTTTCTATCGCATCTGTTTCCGTTAAATCGGCCAAAAACTGGTCTAACACCTCAGCCGTTTTACCCAGATCTTCATTGCCACTTCGATCCAATAGCCGCAACTCAAATCCGGAAGCATTACCAAATCCCGGTACGGTGGGTGGCGGAAAGAATTCAATTTCGGCATCGGCAATATGCGCGGTCTTCAGCCGAAGTTCATTGATCATATCGTCAACGGTCTCCGCACGCTGATCCCATGCTTTTAAATTGATCATCCCCATGCCGTATGATGCACCGGAAACTTCCGTCAGTATGCTGTAACCCGCTAGCGTGGATACGGTCTCAACCGCCTCGAGATTTCGGGCGATAGCGTCCACTTCGTCCAATGCTTTCTCTGTCCGATCGACAGTAGCCCCGGGCGGTGTAGTCACGCTGACATAAATCATACCTTGATCTTCGGTAGGAATAAAGCCGGAAGGCAAAACACTGCTGGCTCCCCAGGTTACCACGAAAAACGCCACGAGCAAGCCAATCGTTATTATCCTTCTACCAACGATCCTGGCTAAAAGGCTACGGTAGCGTCCGGCCGTCTTATCATACGCAGCATTAAATGCTTTAAAGAATCGCGCCAGTAAACTGTTAGACTCCTTCTTATCGTGTGGAGAGCGTAAAATAATCGCACATAAGGCGGGTGTCAACGTCAGAGCATTGATTCCTGAGATCACGATGGCGGATGCCAGTGTTAAGGAGAACTGCCGGTAAAATATCCCGACGGGGCCAGATAAAAAGGCCACCGGCACAAACACGGCAGACATCACGAGCGTGATGGCAATAACTGCAGCGCCCACTTCTTTAATAGCGGCTAAGGTCGCTTCCATCGGTTGAAGATGTTCTTCCTCCATTTTTGCATAAACGGCCTCTACCACCACAATCCCGTTATCGACCACAATACCGATGGCCAAGACAAGCGCAAATAACGTTAATAGGTTGATGGAAAAGCCCATCATCAACATGAAAAACAGCGCACCAATTAAACAGACAGGCACCGCCAAGATGGGAATAATCGTGGCCCGGAAATCTTGTAGGAATATAAAAACAACGAGGAATACCAAGATAAAGGCTTCGATCAGGGTTTTCACCACACTGGAAATGGACGCGTCCAAAAAGCGGGATACGTCATAGCCCATCGTATAGGTCATGCCCGACGGAAAATTTGTCGTTTTCAATTCCTCCATGCGATCTTTTACCCGCTGGATAACGTCTTGGGCATTCGATCCCGGCAACTGTTTTACCATGATGGATGCTGACGGACGACCGTCCGTTTTGGAAACCATTTCATAATCCAGCGAGCCGAATTCTACATCGGCAATATCACGCACGCGGATAATGGAGCCGTCTGCATTGGCACGAATAGCGATGTTGGCATATTCTTCTGGTTCGGAAAATTTCCCTGGATAGCGAAGCACATACTGTTGCATGTTGGTGGTCTTATCCGAACTGATACCGGTCTGCCCGGGTGCAGCTTCGATGTTTTGCCTGCGCAAGGATTCGATCACTTCATCCGTAGAGATTTGATAGGCTGCCAAACGATCTGGCTTTAACCAAACGCGCATGGCATAGTCGCGCATCCCCATAATCTGGGCAAAACCAACACCTTCGATACGTTTTAGCTCCTTTAAGATATTAATATCCGTAAAGTTGTAAATGAAGCGTTCATCAGCCGTTTCATCCGATGTATAGATATTAAGATACATCAGCATACTATTCACTTCTTTCTCGGTAGTGACACCCGCCCGAATAACTTCTTCCGGAAGCTCATCCAGTACGGTAGTAACCCTATTCTGGACGTTAACCGCCGCAATGTCGGGATCCACGCCGACCTGGAATGCAACCTGAATTAATGTCGTACCGTTATTGGTTGTCACGGTATTCATGGATGTCATGCCGGCAACACCATTAATTGCTTTTTCAAGCGGAATGGCAACCGCATTTGTACTTACATCTGCATTGGCGCCCGTATAGTTTGCTGTAACAACCACAGAGGGTGGTACAATATCGGGAAACTGCGTGATCGGTAAGCTAAACAATGCCAGTAATCCCAGCAAAGTAATAAATATGGATATGACCAGCGATAATACTGGCCTTCTTATGTATGTTTCAAACATAGACTAAAACTCGTAAAATGTGTAACCTTCTATTTCTGTGCTATGGGCTTAATTTTCATACCGTCACGAAGGCCTTGTACGCCTTCATACACAATACGGTCATTTGCATCCAGACCGTCCGTAACGATATAATAATGTCCCACACGCTGCCCGGCAATAAATGGTTTCATTTTTACGGTTGCATCATCCATCACGACGTAGACATATGCTTTATCCTGAATTTCAAAAACCGACTTCTGGTGTACGAATTGAGTAAGACCTGTGGATATCGGCACCGCGATTTTACCGGAGGAGCCATGTTTTAACAAACCGGCCTCATTCGGAAATTTGGCGCGCAATGAAATGGAACCTGTGGTTGGTTCGAACGCGTTATCCACCAAACGGGCTTCACCCGTATGCGGATATTCTTGACCATTGGCCAACTCCAGCTTGACCTTCCTTTTAAAATTGCTGCTGCTAAACGTTGAGTCGGTAGCCAAGTTGAGATATTCGGCCTCAGAAATATCGAAATAGACATTTAAGTCGCTGACATCCGACAGGCTTGTTATAAGCGCACCTTCTTCTAAAAGTGATCCGGCTTTCAACAAGATCCTATTGATCCGTCCGCTAAATGGGGCTCTGATGAGTGTACGGGCTAAGCGAGTTCCAGTCTGATTGACAACAGCCTTGGCTTGCGCAACTTTGGATTGCGCAGCTTTATATTGCACAGCAATAAGCTCCTGTTCCGTTGTCGAGACGATATCTTTTTCAACAAGTTTTTGAGTGCGTTCTTTTTCCAGTTCCACTTTTTTTGCTTCAGCAATTGCGGTGTTTAACGCCGCTTCTGCCTTCGCATGATCCGCTCTGTACTCTTCGTCATTTATCCGAAAAAGAACCTGTCCGGCTTTCACCATTCGGCCTTCATCAACATAGATCTCTTCCAAAAAACCACTTAACCTCGAGCGCAGCTCAACATTTCGGGTGGCCTGTATGTCGGCTATATAATATTGATAAATAGTCGTATCCATGGTTAACAAACCACCAACGGGGACTTCACGTAAGGACGTAGATTTATTTTCGGCACTTTGTCCGTTACAACTGGCAAATAGCCACAGCATCCCCACGACGGGGAAAAACAAAAAGGATTTATTCATTTACTTTTTTTGTTAAAAACATATAATCACACAGGGATAAGACCCAAGAACTAACATCAACTCTTCGCCGTTGATGCCCAAAGCTAAACCTAGAATTAGGAAACTATTCGGAATAGCCGATGATTAAAATGGTTTTAACCGATATAAAAAAGCATAATAGCCGGGAATGATTTGACGCTTCTTCGCGTCATACACGGGGTGCTTTTGGTCTTGGGTTGGGGGCCTGAACAAAAACAGGGTACCCAAAATAAGCACAAAAATAGGAAGGATATAATCGGAATACGGAATGGCACGATACTCTTCGTACCTGATCTCTACATCATCAGTCTCTTTGTTGACCGGCAGGTCAAGCACATCATCCAGCACAAACTCTAAAAGGGATTCCCCATTTAAAAGATAATCATCTTCAATCTCAGGAATATTTGCGCTAGCTTCATATCCAAGGATATTTAGATAGCTCAACAAAACCAAAAAATGAATCAACTTGTGTAACATGCTTGACAAAACTAAGAAGCCTGTATCATGCTGGCAATGCCTATTTGTAAAAAACCTGTTAAAAGAGAAGCAGATTGGTCAAAAAAATGTTACATCGTGGCTGTCAAGACGAGATGGTGCGGACAGCCACGACTTATACCTGACTTTGCTTCGGTGGGAAACTCGACATATACAGTTTCTCCAATGGGCTAGTCGTATTGGTTTTCGAGGCGTAAACGTGTTAGCGTTTTCCGCCTCCGGCAACTTTTGCAATAATCCAAACAATAATCGCGATGACCACGACCACTAGAATAACACCAGACCAAACGCCAGCTTTAAAAATATCGCCTATAAGTTGACAACTCGTTAACATCGTGATTGCAAAAGCGAACACGGTAAAATAAGAGAATCTTTTCATCGTAGTTTTTTTATAAAGAACAACCGCGTGCGGAAAATGTTGCGCGCAAAACACTTTTTGTATCTAATCTAAAAAAAACAGCCTGAAATATACATTTCAGGCTGTCGCTTATTTTATAATTCTAATTGCTGATTTTACTCAGCGCGCAAGATTTTTGCGGCTTCCACCATGGATTCCAAGGCTGCTTTGGTTTCTGGCCAAGCTCTCGTTTTCAAACCACAGTCTGGATTTACCCAAAGTTGCTCTGCAGGAACTACGGCTTTTGCCTTCCGCAATAAGTTCACCATCTCTTCGGTACTAGGCACACGTGGCGAGTGAATATCGTAAACGCCAGGTCCAATATCATTTGGATATTTGAAATCAGCAGCGAAAGCATCCAACAACTCCATTTGTGAACGCGAAGTCTCGATCGTAATCACATCAGCATCCATAGCGGCGATATCTTCAATAATATCGTTAAACTCAGAGTAACACATGTGCGTATGGATTTGCGTATCGTCATCTACATTGGATGATGAAACACGGAAAGCACGTACCGCCCAGTTTAAATAATCTTGTTGATCAGCTTGACGCAATGGTAAACCTTCACGGATCGCAGGCTCATCGATCTGAATGATTTTGATTCCTGCTTTTTCCAAAGCCTGTACCTCATCCAAAATAGCCAACGCAATTTGGTAGGTTGTCGTCGAGCGAGGCTGATCGTTACGAACGAATGACCATTGCAAGATCGTAACCGGACCGGTTAGCATTCCTTTTACAGGACGATTGGTCAACGATTGCGCATAGGCAGACCAGCGCACCGTCATATCTTCCGGACGGTATACATCTCCATAAATTACAGGCGGTTTAACGCAACGTGAACCGTACGACTGCACCCATCCATTTTTCGTGAAGGCATAGCCGGCTAATTGCTCACCGAAATACTCGACCATGTCGTTACGCTCGAACTCGCCATGCACCAATACATCGATGTCTAGCTCCTCTTGCAAACGAATCGTTCTTTCTGTCTCTTCCGCAATTTCTTTATCGTATTCTTCTTGGCTGATAGCGCCTTTTTTAAGATCTGCTCTCCACTTACGCACATCTTTGGTTTGTGGAAATGAACCGATGGTCGTTGTTGCAAAGGATGGTAAGTTGAACTTCGCTTGCTGTGCTTCTTTACGCGCTGCAAAAACCGACGTACGTTTTGCGTCCTCGTCTGTGATGTTGCTTACACGCTCTTTGACTTCCGGTTTGTGGATCAACGGTGAGGTACGGCGACTTTCAGCAGCAGCTTTATTCGCTTCGAAGCGTTCGGCTGTTTTGGAGTCGACTTCACCATCAGCCAATACCGCTAGATCTTTTACTTCTGCCAGTTTTTGCTTCGCAAAAGCTAACCAGTTTTTTACTTCTGCGGGCAACGACTCTTCATTATCCTCATTGTCCAAATCAAAAGGCACGTGCAACAACGATGAGGAAGGAGCGACCCATACGCGTTCAGCACCTAAAGCATCCACCGCTTGCTTAATTTTACTTAATGACTTCTCGTAGTCATTTTTCCAGATGTTTCTACCTTCGACAACACCAAGGGAAAGGGTTAATGACGCTGGAACTTTTGCTAAAACGCTATCCAATTGGTTTTCACCACGCACCAGGTCAAGATGAAGGGCATGAACAGGAAGGTTCACGGCTGTGTCTTCGTTATCGCGAAGCGCTTCAAAATAAGTTGCTACAATTAATTTTACACCTTTCGCGGCTGCCGCCAATCTTTCGAAAACAGTCGCATAAAGACTACGCGTTGATGCATCAACATCCAAAGCCAAAAATGGCTCGTCGATTTGTACATACTGCGCACCCGCTGCTGCCAATTTCGTTAAAATCTCTTCGTAAACAGGTAAAAGCGCATCTATCAAATCAATTCGATTGAAATCAGCCTCTTTCTCTTTTCCTAATAGCAGGTACGTAATAGGCCCGATCAATACTGGCTTTGTTTCGATACCTAATGACTTTGCCTCGTTATATTCGTTTAAAAACTTCTCCGAAGTTAATTTAAAGGTTTGTCCTTTCGTAAATTCCGGTACGATGTAATGGTAATTGGTATCAAACCATTTCGTCATTTCCATCGCCGTAACGTCAACACCATCCTCCTGAAAACCCCGCGCCATGGCGAAGTACAGATCCAAATTGTATTGACGGTCAATTTTGTCCAATAAGGAGTTATAGCGTGCTGGAATAGCTCCTACGGTCAACGACAAATCCAACACTTGGTCATAAAATGAAAAGTCGTTAGAAGGAATCAGGTCGATACCTGCATCCTGCTGTGTTTTCCAGTTGTTCTCACGAATGTTGAGCGCGGCTTGCAATAAGTCATCAGCGTTAATCTTCTTTGCCCAATATGCTTCATTAGCCTTCTTCAATTCGCGGAATGCACCTACGCGAGGATATCCTAAATTGTTTGTTAATAACATAAATGTGTTTGTTAAATTTTTCTTTCCTTAAATATTGCTGCTTGGAGAGAAGGACACTAGGACTAGTGATCTCAGCTTATCTTTCCCCAGCTTATCCGGAGTAGAATGTAGCACCTTGTCTAGTGACAGGTTGCTAAGGCTTCAGCGGGTCTATTCCCTCGGCCTTTCTCTATAAGCGGTGCTAAGATAAGAATTAAGTTTTGATATAACAAAATCTATTTACACAAATCGTATAATACCTACCGGTACAGGATGGTATTTTCGCGAATAGTGCGTATCTTCGTCTGTTAAAATTTTAAACCGTCGTTTACATGAGTAAGAAAATTCTCTATAAGTACAATCCAAAATATCCGTCCATTGCAGATCTTAAGAGCAAGGCTAAAACGCGAATTCCTAAATTTGCATTTGATTATTTGGAAGGTGGTGCCAATGAAGAGTTAAACCTCGTAAGAAATGAAAGCGATTTCGACGATATCTTACTTAAGCCGCAATATTTACATGTCGCGGGTGATATCGATATGTCGGTCGAACTATTCGGGCGACGTTACAGCGCCCCCTTTGGGATTTCTCCCATTGGCCTACAAGGCCTAATGTGGCCTAATGCACCTGAGATTCTGGCCAAAGCAGCCGCTAAACATGACATCCCATATACGCTAAGTACTGTTTCTACAAGCAGCATCGAGCGCATCGCGGAAGTTTCAGATGGTAAAGCTTGGTTTCAACTTTACCACCCTACTGAAGACCGGTTACGCGATGACATCCTTCGCCGCTTGAAAGAGGTAGAATGCCCAGTATTGGTTGTGCTGGTAGACGTTCCGTCCTTTGGATTGCGATACAGGGAGATTAAAAGCGGACTGTCCATGCCTCCGAAAATGAACATAGCAAATGTGGTACAAGCGATGTTAAGACCCTTGTGGGGCATAAAAACCTTGCAACACGGAATCCCGTCTTTTGCGACCCTCAAACCTTATATGGAAAAAGGCCTGGACCTCAGCCAGCTTGGGCAGTTTATGAACCGCACGTTTACTGGGAAAGTAAACGTCGAAAAGGTAAAAGCAATCCGCGACATCTGGAAGGGGCCGTTGGTATTGAAAGGTATCACGACAGAAGAAGATATGCAGGCATCCATTGATATTGGTGTTGATGGCGTTATCGTGTCTAACCACGGTGGTCGACAAATTGACGCAGGCGAATCTTCTATCAACTCATTAATCCGTTTAGCGCAAAACCCATTGTATACCGGAAAAGTTAAGATCATGCTGGATGGCGGTATCCGCTCGGGTGTAGATTTGGCAAGAGCCCACGCCGTGGGCGCCGACTTCAACTTTATGGGGCGACCATTTATGTATGGCGTAGGTGCTTTGGGCGACGAAGGTGCAGAACACACCATCAATCTCTTCAAAGCGCAGCTTTATCAAGTTATGCAGCAGCTGACCTTGGAAAACATCAGTCAGTTTCCGGGGCGTCTTATTCAAAAATAGGCATACGACACATCCTTTGATTAAAAACAGCATGGCTATACAAGGCTTCTCCGAGTATAGCCATGCTGTTTTTTTAGACACGAGGCTCTAAAAATCAATTTGTATCTTTGCCCCATGATAGTTGCTGAACGATACCACGATATTTCCTGCGGCCACCGGGTCGTTGGCCACGAAGGAAAATGCCGCTTCCTGCATGGACATAACTACCGTATACACTTTACGATAGCCGCCGAACAGCTGGACGAGATTGGAAGGGTGGTTGATTTTTCAGTGATCAAATCAACCCTATGTGCATGGCTCGAAGAGCACTTCGACCATAAGTTTTTAATTTGGGAAGCTGATGAGTTATTGCCACAGCTGCAAGCTATTACCGAAGACAGCCTAGTTATCGTGCCCTTCAACCCGACAGCAGAAAATATAGCCCGTTATCTGGTAGAGGAAATCGGCCCGCAACAACTACAGGCACATGCCGTGACATTGCTCTCCTGCAAAGTAGAGGAAACGGCGAAATGCTCGGCTACCTTCACGCGAACTTCTTAAAAGCTTGAGCTAGCGCAGCTCAAGCAATACCGGGCAATGATCGGAGTGTATTGCGGTAGGGATAATCGCTGCGGATACCAAACGCGTTTCAAGCGGTTTGGATATCATGTTGTAATCGATACGCCAGCCCAGATTCCGCGCTCTTGCTCCCGCGCGGTAGCTCCACCAGGTGTAATGGTGAGGATCCGGATTCAGGTGTCGGAAGGAATCGATATATCCTGAATGGATAAAGTTTTCCATCCATTCGCGCTCCGCGGGCAAAAAGCCAGAACTATTAGCGTTTGATTTTGGGTTATGGATATCGATCGCCCGATGACAGATATTGTAATCGCCCGAGATGACCAGGTTAGGTTTCTCGGTGAGAAGCTTATCGCTGTATTCCTGAAAATCGGCTAAAAATTTATACTTAAAATCTTGACGAATATCACCGGTTGTTCCAGACGGAAAATAAACGCTCATTACGGATACATCGTCAAAATCTGCGCGAATCATCCTACCCTCAAAGTCATAGTCTTCATGGCCACATCCATACTCGACGTGCTTTGGTGTGATCTTGGTAAAGATAGCCGTACCACTATAGCCCTTTTTTTGCGCTGGGTACCAGTAGTGCTCGTAGCCCATCTCCTCTAAAAACAAAATCTCGGGAATCTGGTCTTGACTTGCTTTGATCTCTTGCAGGCAAATAACATCGGGATTAACTGTCTTCACCCAGCCTAGCCAATCTTTTTTCAAAGCGGCACGTAGGCCATTCACATTATAAGTAATAATTTTCATTAATATTTTTTTGAGGAAAACAGATCAAAAAATCGCGTAATCACATCGGTCTTTGGCGGCAGTCCAGCAGCCTCGCGTTCCAGGTTCAATGCTTCCCGACGTGTCAACAAGGTCATTGACATGCGTACATCCTGAACCGGACGATCGCTGTCATCTGTTTTTACCGCCGCAATATTGTCTATTGTTTCCACGCCGTTCAGTAACTCGCCGAAAACCGTATAGTTACCATCCAAATGGGGAGTACCTCCTACTGTCGTATAGGCTTTACGCTGTGCATCGCTAAGCTTCTTCCCGTTCAAGCGAAATTGCTCGAGCGAATCAAGCCCTGCGTTGCTAAACACTCGGCCCTGCACCAGGTAAAACTGAGATCCAGAGGATTGCTTAGCGGGATTGTTATCACGTGCCGCCCCAATAGTCCCCTTTTTATGGATAAGCCCTTCCTGCATTTCTGCCGGAATGGTATAATCCGGCCCGCCATTGCCAAGGGCTTGCTTCTCGGCTGCATATCTCGAGTCTGGATCGCCGCCCTGCACCATAAAGTTGTGGATGACACGATGGAAAAGAAGACTATCAAAAAAGCCGTTATCAACTAATTTGACGAAGTTGTCCCGGTGTTTAGGCGTTTCATTGTAGAGCTTTAATAAGCAATTACCCTTATCTGTTTTAATGACTACGTAATGGAAGACTGGCGTCTTCGCAAAAACTACGCTTCCAAAAAACAGCGTAAAAACGATGGTTAAAATTTTTCTTAAATGTTGATTCATCATGCTGCTTAATTGGTATACGTATCTTCGAAATAGTCTACGATTAATGACTTTATAATAAGTTCCTGCTCTAACAGCGTATAGTTCGGGATGGGTTTAACAAGTTCCCAGTGTGGCCAACCTTCCTCGTCCAACCCCCTGAGCTCATAAAAACCCATTGCACTGAACAGACGGCAGGTTGCGATGTGCATCAGCTCCTCTTTCTCGCGCTTGGAGAACGTTTGTGGTCCTTTGCCGAGCTCCTGTACACCAATTAGAAACAACACCACCTTGAGGTCTGGCGTGTCCATATCGAATTCCGTCGCTAATGTGCGCTGCAATTCACTCCATTTTTTATTTACTTCTGCTATTTTCATTTTTAATGTGCTATAGCCCGTGTAGGGTGGCCTGCACACAAAAGTAGGAAATTATTAAAGACTTTCTACTGTAAGCTGCCCGGCCGACCGCAGTCCTGCCAGAAAAGCCATCAGATAGATGAGCGGATAGTCCGCTAACGGTAGTGTTCACTCTTTAGCTCGTCAATAAGCTCCTGGCAACGATCTGCAATAAGCTGATAAACGGGTTCAAATTGTGTTTCATCAAAATACGGATCAGGAACAATACCTTCCAGCAAAAACATTTTTACCTTGTTGCGATCTGCCTCGTGTCGAGCAAGTGAGAGCACATCACGGTAGTTCTTATCATCCATCACAAAGATATAGTCGTATTGATCAAAAAACGTCTGCGCGAAATGGCGCGCACGTTGTGCAGATATGTCCACGCCATATTTTTTAGCTACGCTGACAGAACGCCTATCCGGTGCGTGCCCGATATGCCAATCACCCGTACCGGCAGACTCTACTATCCAATCCAAACCATTCTCGCGAACGAGGTGCGCCAATATACCGTGAGCAAGTGGTGAACGGCAAATATTGCCTAAGCAAACCATTAGAATTTTCATTCGGCTAAAATAGCATATTCTGGAAATAAAAAGGGCAGACCGCTCGCGCGATCTACCCCTAATCTAATCAACCAAATCTTCAATTAATACTCAATCGGAAAGTTGAATTCCACCGTTCCACTTTCGGATACACCTGTAATACGGACGATGTTGCGTTTTGTACTCGCTAGCGCAGACTCTACGTCGTCTACGTTATTCACCGGCTTACCGTTTACATGGGTAACCACCAACCCTTTTTCCACACCGAAATATTCAAACATGCCTCCGCGGTGTACTTGGGTAATCACCACACCTGAATTCGCGCCAAATTTCTTTTTCTGTGCATCAGATGCAGGCGTGAAGCTTGCTCCTAATTTGTTAAAAATTTCTGTCGCGCTTTTGCTGCTTGCCTCTTCTTCGGCAGACTTCTTCGTTTCTTGCGCTTTCAACGTTAGGTTCACTTCTTTCTCTTTACCATCGCGTTTGTAGGTCAATTTTAATTTGTCGCCAGGGCTCAACCTTGCTACGCGTTCTTGCAAGTCTGCTGAAGACAAAATGGTAGCTCCATCAATTTTAGTGATAATATCACCCTTCTTGATCCCTGCTGCCGCTGCAGCACCATCTTTAACCGTGTCAAAGACGTACAAACCATTAACATCCTCGAGATTAAATTCTTTACGGATACTCGCATCCATTTCGCGGAAGTTGATGCCCACATAACCGCGCTGTACCGCTCCGAATTTTTTGAAATCGTTAACGATCTTTTTAACCAAATTCACAGGGATCGCAAAGCCATAGCCGGCATACACACCTGTTGGAGAAGCAATCGCAGCATTGATACCGATCAATTCGCCTTGCGCGTTAACTAGCGCTCCACCACTATTACCCTTGTTAATAACAGCATCGGTCTGGATAAACGACTCTACAGCGGTACGTACCAGCGGCTCCTGCGGCTGTCCGTAGCCGTAAGGCGATCCTTGCCCCTGACCCTGCTCACCTAAAATACCGATCTGACGGCCTTTTGCGCTGACAATACCTGCCGTCACAGTTGATTGTAAACTTAACGGATAACCAACTGCTAACACCCACTCGCCGATCCGTACATTATCCGAATCACCGAATTTCACAAACGGCAGATCCTTTGCATTTACCTTCACGAGTGCCAGATCAAAATCCGGATCACGACCAATAACTTTCGCTTCTAATGTACGTTGGTCCGTCAACTGCACTTCTATTTTATCCGCGTCTTCCACGACGTGGTTATTTGTCACGATATATCCATCGGGAGACACCAGCACCCCCGACCCCGATGCCATAGCCTGGCGAGGCTGTGCACGTCGTTGCTGCGGCATACCAAAAAACTCTTCGAACATATCAAACGGCGAACCGCCCCCACCGCCACGTTGCGAGTTACGAGCTGACATCGTTACCTTAAGGTGAACTACACCGGGCGACACCGATGCTGCTGCCTGTGTAAAATCTGGGTTCCCCGTCGATGACACAATCTCCGCACCTGGATTGTTTGCAAAATAAACTTTCTGTTGCTCTTCGAAAGTCATCTTATCCATCTGCTTGTTCTCAAAAAACTTATACCCCCCAATTGCCACGGCTCCACCGACAAAAGCCGTCAATAAACTTACTCCTATCTTCTTCATGTTACTATTTGCTATAAATCTCTATATTAAAAAAAATCTTTAGTTTTACGTTGTTTAAAGGTTAGGTCAAATGTAATACCATTAGAAATGTTGTGTCTACTTTTGGCAGTTAAAAAATGTTAACTAAAATGCCGATACGAGCTTTTTAACATCATTTAACAAACGAAACTTCTTTTGTAACAAGAATATTAATTTTAATCGAAAATTTCAAGCAAATGAGCGGAAAACTGCTTTTCTCGAAATACCAGGGAGCTGGCAATGATTTTATCCTAATCGATAACAGATCGGCTATATTCGGCCCCACAGATGTAGATTTTATTAAAAAGCTCTGTGATCGAAAATTTGGGATAGGTGCGGACGGACTGATGCTACTTCAAGATATAAAAAATTTTGATTTTGAGATGTTGTACTTTAATGCCGATGGTCGGGAAGGAACGATGTGCGGCAATGGAGGACGTTGCATTGTCGCATTTGCCAGAGACTTAGGCATAATCAATAGTGAAACTGCCTTTTTGGCAGTGGACGGCGATCACGACGCCAAAATATCAGCTAACCAGGTAGACCTGGGTATGATAGATGTGCAGCAGGTCACAACCGATGGTGAAGCGTATGTACTGAATACCGGTTCGCCGCATTATGTATCGTTCGTCGAGAATCTTTCCGAACTGGATGTGTACACGGCGGGATATAGGATCCGAAATAACGAACGCTATAAAGAAGAGGGCATAAACGTGAACTTTATTGAAGCGGAAGGAAACGGCTATTTCGTTCGTACGTTTGAACGCGGTGTGGAAGACGAGACGCTGGCTTGTGGTACCGGCGTTACTGCAGCAGCAATGGCAGTCGCAGTGCAACAACAATGGGAAGGAGATATCGAGATTCCGATACGCGTACTGGGCGGACAACTGTATATCAGCTTTAATAAAAATGGTTCGCATTTTACCAACGTGCGTTTGAAAGGACCAGCAGATTTTGTATTCCGAGGGGAAATTACTCGGTAGTTCGACAAAACATCAACTGTTTTGGAGATAAAGCAGATGTTTTGCTCCAATTTATGTATATTAGAGCCTTTTTTTAGGGCTCTATTTCATTTAATGCAACAGGTCGACAATACATTACCATTTAAATTAGTTTACGCTTTAGGAGAACATCCTTACTTGGGCTTTCTGATCGAACCCCACATCGTCCAGTTAAACCCCAACGGCTCTTACTCATTAAGCTATAAGCGTATTTTCACCAACACCGCTGGTGATTTTGCGGCCGCATTGGACGAAACCGATCGCCAACTGATTCAACTGCTTGATGAAATAGAGCAGACAAATATCATCAAACGATACAATAAGAAGGCCATGCGACCGGTCGATTTTTTTGGTAAAATCTTTGATCAAAAGATCTTTGCCTTCATTCGCCCCAAGATCGAACAGAAAATGCTTTCGGTATTGGCCCTTCTCCCCGGAAAACCACTCTTTCTAATGAGTAAGGATGGCTATCCCGCCGATCAGCCGCTACAGATCGCGACACAACCAACATCTATCCTCTTTCACTTTAGACGGAATGACGAAGAAACGCGTTATTTCCCGACGCTGAAGTATGAAGGAAACAGGCTGGATTTCATGTACAAAGGCGCGCAGGTCGTGATTAATAAACAAGCTTGGCTGCTGCTGGAAAACACCCTATACCATTTTGATCAGGAAATTGACGGCAAAAAATTAAGTCCATTCCTTCAGAAACGCTATATCGCGGTGCCACGCTCGACGGAGAAGAAGTACTTTGAAACCTTTGTAACCGGGCTGATCGAAAAGCATAATGTCTATGCGGAAGGCTTTACGATCAAAACACACAAAGAAAATGCGACACCGCTTTTAAAGTTGTTCTATGTCTCGTCAGGGCAATCGTTTGTTCAGCTCTCCTTCTATTACGGGCCTTATGAATTTGCATCAGGAGCGGAGTATCCCGTTACGGTAAGGCTGGAACATATCGAGGAGACGGATGATTACATCTTTCATCGCATAAAACGATCATTAGCTTGGGAGCAAAAGCAGGTGAGCTACTTGGAACAATTGGGCTTGCAAAAAAAAGATGCCTTATTTGGCAGCTATATATTTCCTCAGGAAGGTGCCAGCATTTTGGAATGGCTAAACACCCATGAAGAACAATTGCTGGCTGTTGGTTTTCTCATCAAGCAGGCAAAAGGTGATAAACGTATTATCATTGGGAAGACCACGCTTGAAATTAGCATCGAGGAAGGAAATGATTGGTTTGACATTCATGCCGTTGCCTATTTCGGAACACACGAAGTGCCCTTCATTGAGCTGCGTGAGCATATACTCAATAAAATTCGCGAGTTTCAGCTGCCTACTGGAGAAATCGCGATTATACCGGAAGAATGGTTCTCTCAATACGAGCACCTATTTCAATTTACCACAAGAAAAGACAGCTTAAAGCTTAGCAAAACGCACATTGGCTTACTTTATGAAATCTCAGAACATACGCAGATTTCTTTTCACCGAAAACTGGAACAATTGCTTAACTTCGATCAGATCGACGAAGCCCCGCTTCCCCAGTCTTTTAAAGGTGAACTCCGCGCATACCAACGAGCAGGCTACAACTGGTTTCATTTTTTGCAGCATTATAAATTTGGCGGATGCCTGGCCGATGACATGGGCTTGGGTAAGACCGTACAAACTTTAGCTTTGCTCCAACAGCAGAAGGAGATGCTTCATAAAACCGACCAAACGAAAGTATCGCTATTGATCCTCCCAACCTCCCTCATCTATAACTGGCAAAAAGAAGCGGAAAAATTTGCACCGGAGCTGCGTTTGCTGATCCATGCCGGGAGCAATCGATTACGCGACCCATTTGGCTTCTCGCATTTTGACTTGATCATTACCACCTATGGCATAGCGCGTAGCGACGAACAATTGTTCAGCAAGTTCTTTTTTAACTACATTATTCTGGATGAAAGTCAGCATATTAAAAATCCAACATCCAAATCATTCAAAGCAATTAAAGCCTTAAAAAGCCGTAATAAATTAGCGCTTAGTGGTACACCAATAGAAAATTCTGTAGGCGATATTTGGTCGCAAATGCATTTCGCAAACCCAGGCTTGCTGGGGTCGTACAGTTATTTTCAAAAGGAATTTGTGACACCCATCGAAAAGAAGAAAGACGAAGATAAAGCAACCCGCCTACAGGCGATCATCAAACCATTTATCTTACGCCGCACGAAAGATCAGGTCGCGAAAGAACTACCGCCGAAAACGGAACAAACGATTTACTGTGAGATGCTTGAGGAACAAGCGGAACTGTATGAAAGCACCAAATCAGAATACCGAAATGCCATACTCGACAATGCGTTGAAGCAAAACGGCAAGGGGAACCAGATTATCTTGCTGCAGGGTTTAACGAAATTACGGCAGATTGCCAATCACCCGCACATGCTTGGCGAGGACCACGCGCTTCCGTCGGGAAAATTTGAAACGGTGGTCGAAATGATCAACTCCGTTTCGGCAGAAGGACATAAAGTGCTCATTTTTTCGCAATTCGTAAAACACCTGCATTTGTTTAGAACGTATTTCGAAGCGAAGAACATGTCCTATGCCTATCTGGATGGCAGCACCCGCGATCGTGCTGAAGCCGTTTCTACGTTCAAAGAGAACCCGGGCACGAATCTCTTCCTAATCTCTATCAAGGCCGGAGGCGTAGGCCTTAACCTAACCGAAGCCGATTACGTATTCATTCTAGACCCTTGGTGGAATCCTGCTGTAGAACAGCAGGCTGTAGACCGCTCACATCGCATCGGACAAACGAAAAATGTATTTATCTATAAATTCATTAGTAAGGATACCGTCGAAGAGAAGATATTAGCACTTCAAAACCGCAAGAAAGCAATATCTTCTACATTGATCACCACAGAAGAGAGCTTTGTGAAATCGCTTTCCACAGAAGATATACAGGAATTGTTACGCTAGCGGCAATGTTGACTTCGGCCGGCCACTAGCGTTTGTCAATAAAAGTAATAGGCTTTCGGCTCATGGGATTAAAGATTATCTTTTGCAACTCTTCCGCGGCACGCCATTCTATACGGGGGGTAACGCGCAGCTTAGCGCGAAAATGATCTTTAATATCGGACAAGAGCTCATCTGATGGATTTTTAGCGCTGATATATACGACAATCTCATCCGTTCCGATAGCATTGCCTAGTATCTCGATGACATGCTGGTCAATTTGCGGAAAACCCGCTAAAAGATCATGCATGGCTGGTGGATACAAGGTGGTACCCTTATATTTAACCATATGCTGTTTACGCCCTTCTACCGGGCCAATCCGGTAGGTATTGCGCCCACATGTGCACGGTTCGCTATAGCGCCTAACCACGTCGCCAGTTTTAAAGCGAAGCAATGGAACAGCCTGTACACCGAGCGTGGTAATCACAAGCTCACCGCTTTCGCCGTCAGGAACAGGGTTTTCGAATTCATCAAGCACCTCCGTGATGATAAGATCTTCATGTACATGCCCTCCCTGAAACGCAGCACATTCGGTAAACGCCGCGCCCATCTCTGTCGATGCATAGGTAGAATGCAGGTGTATCGGCCATTTTTCTCGGATGCGCTTCGTTAACAGCGTATCTTGAAGATGCTGATCGCGCAAGGACTCGCCGATGCAAAGCACACGCTCTACGCTGCTATTTCGATAATCTATACCATGTTGTTCTGCATATTCAATCATCTTCAAGAGGAATGACGGAACAGCGATCAAAAAACGAGGCTTGTATTGTAAAATAGAATCCCATTGCATTTGAGGTACGCCGGAACCCACGCGCAAAATACCGGCTCCCAACTTACGCAAGCCTAAAAAATAAGCAAGCCCAGCCATAAAGCGTCGATCCATCGTCGTCATCAGCTGTACGATGTCACCTTTCGCTATACCTATCGTTCTAAAGGAACGACTTTCATTGTAGGCCAAACGCTCCAGATCGTGCTCTGTAAGGCCGAACGAGACCGGACGCCCCAACGTGCCGGATGTGGAACAATAGTCAATGACCTCGCTCGGTTCTACGCAGAAAAATTCTTCGTTATGCTGTTGTATGTCGTCTTTGCTTGTCGTAGGAATACGGGAGAGATCTTCCAATGTCTGGATACGCGATACATCAATCTCGTGCTTAGCAAAAAGTGCCCGGTAATACGGGGATTTTTCGTTCAGATAATGTAGTTGCCTTCGCAACAGTTCTTCCTGATAAGCTTTTATCTCGACAGCTGTTTGCCTCTCCATCGCCATTTCTTCCATTTTCATATTTTTTGCTAGCCCGCATGTAAGGCTAAGAATTTTTGTTAAAAGCCCTCAAAACACATGCTCTGTGAAGATATAAAAATCTTCTTACATACCTCATACCGGAAATCTTATTGCGCGTAACTACAGATCTGTTTCTTGACTTGTTGCAGCTTTGATTTTTTCGAATAGATACGACTTTCCCAATATCTCGGAGCAGGTCGCCATCGCACCAACGGTAACTCCTAATATGCCGTGCATGTACACCGCATGGCCGGTCATATAGAGATTATCTATTTTCGTTTTGGGAGAGATGAAGGTTTTCAGCGGATCGTTTGCATCTTTTTGATGTCCATAGAGATTCCCTCTATGCACGCCGATGTAGTCACGGTAAGACAAGGGTGTTGATACGTACTGCTGGGCAACGCTGTCGCGCAGGCCAGGCAAATGCACGCTCGCTTTGTCGAGTAATTGCTGGGCTTTTTCATGTTTAAAAGCGGCATAGCTTTCACCACGCGAATCAGGGCTTACCGCCGTATTGAAACTATTTTCCCATGCTTTTACTTCGTCGAAATGCATGTAGGTAAGGATCGTTATCGTATCGGCGTATTCAGGTTGTGCTGGATCCGCAGTCATAGACAGCATAAACATCGTTGGCCAATCAGCTGGCGCGTAGCGCGTCGCTGTCCACACGGACTCGACACTATCGTGATAATACAGGTTTTGGGCCTGATAGCGTACTGCCTTTGGTTTGAGCACAAGGTGCAAACTAAAACAAGAGGTGGTAACCGGTAGATTTTGGATACGATCAAAATAGCTGCTTCGGAAATGAGATCTCCCGACGAGCTCTAGGGCGCGCTTGGGGTCAATATTCAAGACAAAAAGATCGGCGACAAAGCGCTTCTTATGTTGGGTGCTTACACTCGCAATTTTACCCGCCTCCGTTTCCACGGCCAAAACTTCGGCACGGTTGATCGCCACGCCACCAAGGTTCCGCAATTCTTTAACAAGCAATTTACTGATTTGACTTCCGCCAACCCTACAACGATAAGCACTAAGCAGGTACGAATTTACTGCAAGGGCATGAACATAAAAGGGTGTTTTATCATCGTCTCCAGCATATAAAAAATTGTTGCCGATCAAAACTGCACGTAGTGTTTCGTTGCTTGTCAACGCTTCCATATAGGCCTTCACACTCTGCTGCATAACCGCCGATTTGTATCCTTCACCCTCCGCTACGTAATACAGCGGAAAGGCATGGCAGGTGTATTCTAAATCGTCGACGTACTGCGCGAGTGCAGCGCGCTCGGCGGGAAAAGACGCAGCAAGATGTTCTATAAAAGCCCCGTAGCCTTGCGCAATGGGATAGCTTGCAGCCTCATCGCCAAATAAAATACGATCAAAAACAACCGGCATCTGCTGGAGCTGCAAGCGCGGCATAATACCGAGGTACGAAAAATATTGGAAAAGATTTTGTCCGGGCGCAAGCCCCCCAATGTAGTGTACACCGGTATCAAAAAGCTTTTTGTTGCGGGCAAAAGTCTGGAGGTTTCCGCCAAACTGATTGTTTTTTTCCAATACACAAACGCGTTTCCCCTCTTTTGCTAAAGTGACTGCCGTAACCAAGCCGCCTAGGCCACTACCAACGATGACAACATCATATTTCTCTTGATCCGGATTGTTTTTCATAGCGTATCAGCGTTGCGTTTAGCGTTACCGATTTCCAACCTTCATTTTGTAGCAGCGCTTCTTCCTTAAAAGTATATATTTCTTGAAATTCTCGCAATAGACCAACCGGAAAAAGAGCGAGGTCTGTCTCCGGATGTATCACCAATGTTTCTGCATCGCAAGCCCTAATACCTGAAAACCGAACCTGTCGCTGCTGCTGCCAATAGATACTACTTGCCACGGAACGCTTCTCTTCGTCTTGAATAAATCCAAGGATATGACGTCTGCCTTGTTGCAGCGATAACAGGTAATCAAAATGTCCATGCGTATCGGAGTAGTGAGCAATTTTTATCTGATCGGAGAGATACGCATCAAGCATGCGGTAATATTTCGCATACTGCTCGAAATCCTTTTTTACGGCATACACAATATCTTCATCTTTGAAATAATACGCTAACAGCAGTTTGTTCTTGAAGTAATTTGCATCTTCAATCTGATAGCGCCACTCCTTATATTGCTTGCGAAAGTAACTGTTGATACGCTTCGTACGACCAACGTAGTCATTCCCAAAACGCTGATCGTTTGGCGAAATACGGTCACCGATAACCGGGTTGAGTGCGCCTCCAAAGATCATCATATCGCCTTTGGGTAATACATCAGCATTGCCAAGTAAATAGACCGGAACGATATCCAGGTTAAATTCTTGTGCGAGGTAGAATGCTCCTTTATGAAAACGCTTGACCACATTAGTATACGATCGCGTGCCTTCCGGAAACACAATTAGTGAATAGCCCGCATCTACTTTATCTTTCAACACATTCTTGCCATTTTCCAAGCCTTGGCTTACAGGATAGAAACCTAAAGCTTTCACAGCACGCCCAAAAATTGGCGAGTTCCACACCCAATCGTTCACCAGAAAGATCCCTTTGGGGATCAGCATACCCAAAGATAAGGTGTCTAAAAAAGAACTATGGTTGGCGATGATCACGGCAGGTTTGCGAAACGACTCTTGATAGGGATTCCAAGTTTTGTTCGCTGTACGCGGATCCATATATAAAACAGACTTCATAAAAAGCGCCATTAGCTTTCTAAAGATGTAGTCTTTTCGTTCCGCTGTCCATGGCAGAATCATCAAAATGGTTCGACATAGAAACGACAGAATGATGGTGCCAAGCCCATAGTACACAAAAAATAACGTCGAAAACAACAGTGTCGTGATCGTAAAGGGAGATTTTCCCTGCTTCGCCCGGTTAGAAATAAAAAACCGAAATAAGATGGGGTAAAACACGAAGGTAATAACAACCGCTGCGAAAACCCCGATGAGGGATACCGACGCGATGGACAGCAAAGCCGGATGCTTTGCAAAAATAAGTGCGCCGATAGCCAATATCGTCGTAAGCACAGCCAACAGGATGGATGTTCGATAGGTTTGCAATTCATCTTTGCCTGTGCTGTACTGCTTTTGCAGTGCCGCCGTCATAAAAATGCTGAAGTCTACGCCGTGTCCGAAAACCAGCGTACACACAATCGCGCTAAAGATATTAAACTCCAAACCGAATAGGCCCATCAGCCCGGCAGTCATCAACCCCGTTAAAGCGATGGGGATAGCGCTCAGTAGCACTAATTCTACGCGCCGGAAAAACACCCATAAGATCAGCAGTACGGCGATGAACGAATAACCAATAAGGCGATTAAAATCGTCTCGTAACTGCCCAAGGAAACGTTCGTTCAAGTTTTGCCGATCGACCACCAAAACATCATTGGTTTTTTCGATCTTTTGTAAAAAAGTATCCCGCTGATCGGGGTCGACCTTCACCAACGTCGATATCGTATAGAAGCCATCACGAGCAGCCATAAAATCGCCAGCCCCCAAAAAATTGGCTTCCATCAACCCATCGAAGGTAAGCCCAGGTTGTTTACTGTTCAAGCGTGCGTAAAATTCATCGTGTGTATCTGGCGCGAAGTCATACTGTTGTCCTGCTGCTACCAGGCGAGAGCGCAGATCAGAAATGCGCGCGCTTGTCCAAAAGGATTGCCAAGCTTGGATATGCCTATGTTGAGCAGTTTCTGCAAGCGGCACCGCTGTTAGCCCGGAATAATTTAAAATTTCCCCGGCTTGCTTTGCCCGGGTCAGAGAAACGTAAAGTTGATCAGCCTTCCGTGCAACCTGCTGAAAGCTGTCTCCAGTGGCTACAAGATAAAGCGACTTGGATGAGGTATTGAGTAGTGAATCCAATTTCTGCTCCGCTTTACGCAAATCTTCCGGCATGAAGTTTAACGCGGCTAAGTTGTTATTGTAACCGACCCACCTGCTACTGAACACACTTATAACGAGCAGCAGCACACAGATCGCGATCAGCGGCTTGTTACGCTCAAACGAAAAGGCAGCGATTTTATCGATCAACGAATTGTATCGAAGCTCCTTTTTCGGTCGGTAAAGGTGAGGAATGATAAGCAATGTGAATACCGCAGAGGAGAAAATACAGATCGACGCAAATATACCAAGGTCAATAAGGGCGGATGAGTGCACAAAGAGCAGGCAGATAAACGCCACCGCATTAGTAGCGCCACTCATCAAAAGCGGACGTGTCAATTCCTTATAGAGCGTCTTTACATCGGCCGATTTCTTAAAATGTGTCAACACGTGTAGCGTGTAATCAATGGTAATACCTAGCAGTACAGCGGCGATACTGAGCGAAATGGCGGAGATCACTGGTTTATACATATACAAGCAAGCCAATGAAAAGGCCACGGCAAATATGGTCGGTATAAATACCAGGACAGGGATGTATATCTTTCGGTAAAAAAAGACCAATAGTACCATCAGCACCGCTGTGGAGATCAAAACCGTTGTTGAGATATCATGCTTTATCTGCTTAGCGTTTGCCACGGCAACAACGCTGGAGCCGTAATACGATATAGACTGCTTGGCAAACTTTTTTTGAAGATCTTCACGAAGCGACTCCAGATAAGCGACTAAGGCCGTATTGTGTTCCGTATCAGCTCCTTGAAAAACCGGATCGAGAAACAACAGGACTTTGCTGCTATCTTTACTGGCGATGAAGCCGTCAAGCAATATAAAATGCTCGCCGATACCCTGCCCACGGAGCTCTTGCAAGGCAATAAACCCTATCCCTAACGGATCTTTCTGAATAAATCGGCTTGTCACGAATCCGGTCGGTGCCATCAATGCTCGATAATTTCCGGCCGTTCGCTGCACGACAGAGTCCGGTTGAATACGCTGCTCAATCGTGGCGTAGGACGATGAGTCTAAAAAATACGGCAGGTTTCGGTATACAAAATCATAACTTTCTTCCACCTCGTCCTGCCCTACTTTGCCCGAGATACCTTTTATAAATGCGGTGTCGCGACCCAAGGAATCTATGAACGCATCCGCCATCGCCGTTAGACGATGTGTTGCTATAGCCCCCTCGACTTCGAAAATGACGGTAACTTTATCGGAGAAGTTAAGCTGTTTCAATGCTCTGGATAGTTCATCAGCATCTTCGTTTTTGGGCAGTATTTGGGTAATATCTTCTTCAAATCGAATCTGCACAGCCAGAAAGCTACAGCCTATTAAAAAAACGAGTGCGCAGATCGCAGCGAGCAATTTACGCCTTTGTACGGCTGTATAGATATGGTAGAATAGCGCTTCCATTACCGGGTTGAAATCGTTCGCTGCTGATTAAACTTCATAAAGAAGTAGCTGGAGAAGCCGATCAATACAGACATGCCGGCCGCCAATATAATGCTGCCTACGATATACTGCCAAAGATGCGACTTCACCGTATCCATCGTGATGCGATCCAAGTCGAGCGTCGCATCAGAAGGGTAAAGTAAACCGCCCACAAGCAGCGAAGCATAAATAACCACGGGAATAAATGGCGCAAAGCTGATGTTGGAAAAGGCGAATGCCAACACTTTGTTTAACCGCAAGAACACGGCTAAAGTAATGGTGATTGCTGTTTGAAAGCCCCAAACCGGAGCAATACCCATAAAGACACCGAGTCCTATAGAAAGTGCTTTCTTCTCTGGCGAATCCTGACTTCCTAAAATGTTTTGCTTAATAAAATCTTTTAGATTTTTTTTTTTGAAGCTTCTAAAAAAATTGCGCGGAAGGATATAGAAAAAGGTCAAAAAAACCAATACCGTATTCAAGATGCTAATACGCGTAAAATCCTTGAAAGGCCGAAAATGCGACACACGTTCTGCAGGATCATAAAGCACTTGGATAGGAATATTCCTCACCTCAATACCACGCCAGGCGGCGCGTACGATGATTTCGATTTCAAACTCAAACTTTTTGGTGTAAAACTTTTTGGAAATGGCCTTTAAGGGATAAGCACGAAATCCAGACTGGGTGTCTGTGAGCTTAATTCCGGTTTCAAACCAAAACCAAAAATTTGAAAAGCGATTGCCAAAGCTGCTTTTGCGAGGAACCGAGTCGTGGTTCATATTTCGGCTGCCAATCAATAACACTGGCTTCGTGGCCTGTTGTAGCACCTCATTAAACGCAGGGATATCTGTCGGAAAGTGCTGCCCATCGGAATCGATACTTATGGCGTAGTCATAGTCCTGTTTTCTGGCCTTGGCTATACCCGCCCGCAACGCAGCACCCTTTCCCTTGTTTTGCGCAAATGTAATGATATCTAGTCCCGGGTAGCGAAGAAGAATATCGGCCGTGCCGTCGGTAGAACCATCGTTGACCACAATAATGCGGTTCGTGTAAGCATGAATACCGTCCAAAACACGTACAAGCGTTTTCGCAT
Source organism: Sphingobacterium paludis (assembly GCF_004364125.1). Lineage (GTDB taxonomy): Bacteria > Bacteroidota > Bacteroidia > Sphingobacteriales > Sphingobacteriaceae > Sphingobacterium > Sphingobacterium paludis. Next base: position 27,076 of record NZ_SNZV01000003.1, read on the forward strand.
TATTGTAGGTGGGTACAATAATGACAACGGCTTGCTTTTCTCTGGCTTCTGCTACCTCTTCCTGCATAGTTGAATACCCCTAGTTCCCTATTTTTTTCGCGTCTTCCGCCGTAAAAAATGCCGACTGTTTCGCATACCGCTTGATCATGGACTTCACCTCGGCAGGTTGCGCCGCAAAATTAGCAACTATCAGCTGCTTGTCTTCCTGCATGTTCATCTTGTACTTCAGAATTTTAGGAGAATTTTCTTGTACGGCTAGTCGTATCAAACGAAGTTCTATATTTTTAGGTGCTAATTTTATCGCCCCTTCTACTGTTTTAATCCCTTGCGCCACCATCTCTCGTTTTTCCGATCGTCCTTGCTCATAACGCGCCTTCAGCGTAAAGGAAGCACCTTTATAACCGATAAGCAAGGGATCGTCTTCTCGGTAGTTGCACAACATCGTGTAGAGTTTTTCTGTAACTGCCTTCGAATCTTTGGCTTCTTCAAAATTTTTTCTCACGGAAGTCAAATCTACCGCTCCACGCGATACCATTATTAGAAAAACCAACAATACCGTTTTCATTTGCTATGCTTCCTTATTTTTATAAACGTTTGTCAATTTCAATGCCACAGTGTCGCCAAATGTAGTCACGTTTTTAACCTTCAATGTGCCGTCGTCCCCTTCACTGAGATCGAGCTCCAGCCGCAACAGCGGATTGTGTTCCGGATTAATGAGCGCCATAAATTTTACGTTGGACGATTTGCATAAAAAAAGAGGCCGGTCCACAATAAGCTCGCTGAGCTCCTTTATGATATGCATCATGCACACGCCTGGCGTTACCGGATTACCAGGAAAATGACCTTGAAATATGGCGTGATGCGGATTTAAACGCACTGATGCCACATGTTTGCCAGCTCCCTGTTCAACAAATTGCTCCACTTGATAAAATCCCTGTAGTAAACTCATTCTTCGTATTATAAATTACTTTGTTTCCTGTCCAACTTAAAATCCAATGTGATCGGATACTTGGCATGTGTAACCCGTATAGCCTCCGCGATACGTTGGTCAACATCCAAAAATTCTATCGTAAATCTTTCTTTCCCTGCTTTTGTGCGCAAGATCTGCGCCACATGCCGCTCCTTTAGCGTATAATAAGTATGGTCGACCTCATAGACCGGAAAGTGCTGTTTGTCCATGAATAAAAGCGCAGACTGGGCATAGCGACGAGCGGTCAGCGTTCTAAAAATATCAGTAACCTCCCGTAAAAGCAGCTTTTTATTCAGGTCAGGCATCGCATAATGCAAATCATACCGATCCGGATAAATGCTGATATCAAAAAGTGTCTGACCGAAATCGCTGATCATCGCTATGCGATGAATTTCGGGTGCCTGCGTCTCTATTAGAAGATTACCGTTTTGCGCCTGCTTAAAGGCCTGCATATTGAACCGGTATACATACGTTTGCGTCGTATCTACATAGTAGCTATTAAGCTCCTGCTGCGTAGACTCCCGCACGCCAACAGCATTCGGAAATTTATACGTCCCACAGGAACTAAATGAAACAATAAGCACTACACTAAAGATTAAAAACCGCATCTTCAATTCCTGTATTTATTTTTCTATTTGTTAAAACAAAGCGGGTATAGTCATTGGATGGCTCAATCAGCTTCACTTCTTCTACCTGCCCATCCTTCGTCGAGAATAAAAGCTCGATTTCTTTTACATATTTTTTGGCGTCATTCAACTTCGGAATAAGTTTCACCAGATCGGCATTTCCTTTTTTGAAATAGGATACTGCAAACTCTTTCTCATCATAACCGCCGCCCTTCATGCTGGAAGAAATCAACGTACTGATCTTCTCAAACTGCTTGCTATTTCCAATGTCGAGCGTTTTTTTATTACCCTGATCATTGATAAAGACCTTCCCATCTCTAAACACCATTTTGTATTGAAACGGACTTACATACGCCCAACTCAATTTATTGGGTTGCTTGACGTACACCTTTCCTGCGGATTCTACAGGCTTTTTCATAAAGCTCACATGTTTATACTGAACAAAATCAGCAGACAGGCTCTTCACTTCGGCCACCTTCTTAAGCTTTTGCTGAAAAGTGGTGACCTCTGCCGCGGTCATCTTTCGTGTCTGCGCCCCGAGAAAAAAGGGGACGAAAAAAAGAAAAAAATAAAATGCGCTAGTCTTCATATAAGGGCAAATTTAACAAATCATCTACAGAAACGCAGGCATAACCTTCAGCTTTCATATCCGCCAACAGCTTTGATACTGCATAAACACTACGCTGCGATGTGTCGTGCAATAAGATAATATCACCAGAGCGAAGCCTCGACTTTACGCGTTCGTAAATTTTATCCGCATTCGTGATGACGGTATCCAATGAACGATTACTCCAACCGATAAGCTGCTTATTCAATACTTCGACTGCTTTCGCCACCGAAGGATTAGTCACGCCGAACGGCGGGCGGAACAAAGCCGGCGTATGGCCTAAAAATTGGGCGATAATGGTATCACAATTTTCGATCTCAGCGATAACCTGCGCGGTATTTAAAAAACCAAAACGATGCGAATGTGTACGGGTATGGTTTCCAATGCTGTGCCCTTCTTCGATAATCCGTTTAAAAATAGTGGGGTATTGCTCGATCTGCTTGCCAATACAGAAAAAAGTGGCCTTAGCCTGATAGCGAGCCAAAAGATCAAGTATCTCAACGGTGTGCGACGATGGCCCATCGTCAAAAGTCAAGGCGATGACCTTTTGCGGTGGGTTGTTTTTCCGGAACTTCGCGGTAGTAAAATACCCTAGGCGGATGTCAAAAGAGCCCCATGCAGTAACAGCAAGAGCCACACCAATAGTTGCAATAAAAAAGCCCCACGTTCCGGACCGCAGTGCATATAGCAAAGCGGCAATGCCAAGCACCGCAAATACCGGAAACAGAAGCTTATGCTTTAGCATGACCTGACAAGAACCAATGAATGATCTTCACCACGAAACTGGTTGTACAGCAATACATTTTTAAGTGGTCTATCTAAGGTTGTGGTGTTATATTGCGCAGTCTCCGGTATAGCTTGGTCGCTAACAAACTGTGCAGCCATAGCTAAACCAAACGCGGAGCTCGTATCGCACTGCCCAACAAGATGTTTGTAGTATAACGATACTGTAGCATCAAAAAGCTGCTCTGCCTGTTCATACCATCCATCAAAATCGGAATCACCGCTGTAACCTAATACGAGAGCGTCTATATCCTGTAGCTGTAAGCCATTCTTTTTCAGAAATTTGTCTACAAATGTAGGAAGTTCGGACTGCGACACCTTGTTTTGCAAGCACAGATCCAAAATTTCGCAATACGATTGCGCCGTCTTTTCTTGCGACAGCGTAAAAAACGTCGCGGATTCCGCGTAATTTGCGCCCGGGCTTTTACTTTCCTTCACCGTTTCATGCACATCCGATGGTTTAATATACCCGATAAGCTGCAGCAAACGAGCTGTATGATCCGAAATTTCGTCTACCGCACCGACAAGAATGGAGCTTGCCTCCCCATCGTGTAGCTGCATCAAGGCGTCGAGCACAGCAGATTCGAAAGACACCGAACGATTGACGTAGGTAAAATTATATCCCTTGCAGCCTAAACGCAACGCAATCTGCGCAGCTACTGTGTTATGTGTAGACTGGATGAAAGCGGTTGGGGTCAGAAACTGCTCCTCGTTATCTAAAACATTGCGTAAGAATTTTTCGGAGTCTTCCGAGCAACCTAAACCGGTTCCCGTGATGATGGCATCAGGGATGGTAATATGCGCCTCATCAAGGGCTTGCTGCGCGGCATAGATCCCCATTTTGATACCCCTCGACATGCGCCGCGCCATGGCTGGACTAATCAGCTCCTTGTAAGATGGCTGTTGTACAGCGTTCACAGCATGCTGTAGGGGATGCGATTCAACAAAGAAATCTGCCCGCCAAACACCTTGTGCGGTCACCGCTCCTATGCCGTTGATGTATATACTTCTTTTCACGCCTTTGAAAAAATTAGAGATGAACAGTTACCTCCAAAGCCAAATGAGTTTGATAGCACGTGCTCCAACTGCGCGGGACGCGCTTCGGTCTGGGGAGAGCAATCCAGTTCTTCCATCTGCGTTTTGAAATTAAGATTTGGAAACACGATTTGCTGTTGCAGCGCCACGATACAAAATACGGCCTCTATGGCCGCGGCCGCCGCCAACGTATGTCCGGTAAATGCTTTTGTCGAACTGAAGAGAGGCATATCATCCGAAAAAATACGCTGCAAAGCTCGTCCCTCCGATAGGTCGTTATTCGGGGTAGCGGTGCCGTGTGCGTTGATGTAGTCAATCGCCGAAGCTGACAAACCTGCTACGGTAAATGCTTTCTCCATCGCTAAGAACGCCCCTTCTCCATTGTCAGATGACGCGGTTTGATGAAATGCATCATTCGCATTACCATAACCAGCAAGATAGGCCAGTGGCTTGCGATTTTCCTTACGAACCACTTCCTCAGATTCCAATACCAAATAAGCGGCGGCTTCACCAAGATTAAGCCCCTTACGATCTTGGTCAAATGGCTGACATAGCTCATCACTCAAGATCATCAACGTATTAAAACCGTTGATGGTAAATTTGCTCAGGGCATCCGTTCCACCGACAATCACGCGGTCTAATCGTCCATGTTTAATTAACCGCGCCCCCATCATGATGGCGTTAGCGGCAGAAGAGCAAGCCGTGCTGATTGTAGTCACCAATCCCTGAATGCCCAGGTAGTCGGCTATTTTGTGCGAGGAATCACCTGCATCATGCGTGCTGATATAAGGATGTAGCGCCGGATCTTCCAAGTATTTATAAAAATATCGTTCTGTGTAATCCATACCTCCCACGCTGGTGGACGAAATAAGACCCGTTTTGTAGGCATCCATATCGCAGCTTCCTAAAGATGCTACTGCTGCTTGCGCGGCATAGCACCCCAACATGGCTGTGCGTGTGTAATTATGCCCAGCCGGTAGTTTCAAAAGGTCGGCAAGCTCTGCGTTGGAGTATTTGATCTCCCCAACCCATATATTGTCTCGCAGCTTGGTGTCAACATGTTCAATACGAGAAATGCCATGAGTACCAGACAATAGTGCCTGTTGACTCTCTTCCATCGTTTTTCCTATCGATGAAATGATCCCTATTCCGGTGATGGCAACGCCCGCCCCCGCCATTACTTCGTGCGGTTTTCGGCAATGTAAGCCGCCATGGTATCGATTGATTGAAAAATCGATTTTCCCTGTTTCGGGTCTGACAACTTAATACCGTATTCCTTATCCATCAATACGATTAATTCCAATGCATCAATAGAGTCTAAGCCCAAGCCTTCGCCAAATAATGGATCGCTATCAGCAATATCTGCCACAGCGATATCTTCAAGATTCAACACTTCGATAATCTTCCCCTTTAATTCTTCTTTTAACTCTGCCATTTCTATTTTATAAATAATATTGTTCGGTTGTTGCATCGCACAATTTCGTAAATGCCTATGCAAATAACGCTTTAATGTTTTCTGCTGTGTGTTTTTTGGTTCCTTTAGGGGAAACAAGATACAAAACAGCCTCATATTTTTCTTCAAAAAGTTCAACCCAGCCGCACAGCACCTGTGATGCCTTTCCGGATTTCAACAGGTATTCGGTATAGGAAAACGCCGTATCGATCGGATAGTTTTCCGAAACAAAGAAGGCATTCTCGGTCTGCAAACCATGCCGAATACTTATTTCACCGGCGCATATATTGGCTAAGGTGTACACAAAGGTCGCCGGGCTAGGGAAATATTCCCCTTCATGCTGAATAGCTGCTTGATGACGAACATCGGTATCTAAGCTCCCTGAGCGATTCGCCAAGACCAATGCCAAATCATCTAGGCTTTCACCTTCCAGCAAATATTCGGCGGCTAAAACGGCAAGCTTGCTGAGGGCATCCATCTTAAAGAACTTTGGATAGTCGGGGTTCAGCTCTCGAAAGGCTTTTTTGTAAAAATCCACGAATGATGCATCGTCGGACGAGAAACGCGAAACCGCATCCACGACAACCTCCTTTGCACGCACGACACACACCTTTTGTATATACGCTGCTTCTACCATATCTTCTCGATCAATATTGCTGCATTGCTACCTCCAAAACCTGAGGCCGTTTTTAAAACACGTTGAACCTTTTTTTCCGTCACCCCGCCCAAAACGTTTAGTGGCTGCGACGTTCCTAAACGTTCAAAGCCCAACGTAGGAAGTAAAATTCCTTCCTGCATGGATTTCAACGTGATGACCGTTTCCAATAGTCCGGAGGCACCAAGGGTATGACCATAGTAGCCTTTTAAACTGTTTATCGGCACGCCTGATAGGCCTAAGCGATTAAAGGCGATGCTTTCCATTTCATCGTTATAGACTGTTGCGGTGCCATGCGCAGCAATGAATTCTATCGCGCCTGCTTCCCATTTAGCCTCATGTAATGCGGTGCCAATACTTCTAAAAAGACCTTCGCCTGTACGTGACGGTCCGGAAATATGGTTCGCATCATTGATTGCCCCCTCACCGCGGATCGTAAACATACTGGGCTCCCGAGATAAGAACAAACATGCGCTGGCCTCTCCTAAAGAAACTCCTGCCCGATCCGCATCGAACGGCTTACAGGGAAAAGGACTTAGGGCCTGAAATGCTTGAAATCCGGACAGCACAAATGCGCTCAATTCATCTCCCGCCAAAACAATGGCTTCGTCATATTGATTCATTTGAATCAGCCTTTTCGCCGCATTGATGGCTAAAACGCCGGAAACGCAAGCATGGGACACCACAATAGGCTCTGTCCGTATGCCTGCTTTTGCCGCTATCTTTTTTGCTAGTCGATAAAGCTCAGCTTCTTTTTTCTCTCCTTTTTCCAAATAGCCTATTTCACCTTTTGTAGACGCTAATACCAGTGCCGTACGTGGCGTGGGCCTATGTTTGTCTAATATCGGTGCCATGGCTTGCGACAGCATATAGGCCAAACGGCCTTCCCCAACTGCCTCATCCACTTCCGCTATGGAAGTGCCGATCTGCGAGGCATACACCTCGTCTAGAAAGCCAATCTTACGGGGTTTGATGGCGCCATAGCCTGCCACAAGCGCTGCCCAGTTTGCGTCAGCATCCTTGCCCAGCGGCGTGAAGCAGTTAAAATCATGGATATATACAGCGCCCCCGAAGCTCAAAGCAAACCTACCTTTCTTTTCCAGTCAAGCATAAAATCTGGCGTGTTTAATACCAAATTGTTATCCCGGTCTAAGAATACCTGTATTGTTTCACCTTGGCAAACCAAGTCGTTTTGTTCATTGAAAATCTGATAGGAGAAAATCATCTTCGCAGCCGGTGTATCCGAGAAGGTGGTCACAATACGTGCGCTCTCGCCATACCGTAGGGGCAGTTTATGTTCACATGTCGATTTTACTATCGGCGTTGTATAGCCCATTTTCTGAACCGTCAGGTAATCGATTCCGTATGTCTTACCAAATGCCTCTCGACCTTGTTCAAAATATAAAATATAATGCCCATGCCACACGATACCTAAGGAGTCTACCTCACTAAAGCGCACCGGTATAGTGACGCTCTCGGTCAAGGCCGTTTTTACATTATATGGTTTTCTTCTTTTTATCATAGGTTACGGCAATAAATAGGGTCAGTATAAAAAACGAAAATAACAAAAGTATAGCAGGAACAATTGACATAATTCCTCCCTGCCGCAGCAGCACATCATAAAAAGCGCTTAGGGCCCAGTTCATCGGCGATAGCACGGCCAGTTTTTGCATCATTGTCGGCATTAAGAACACCGGCACCCAAACGCCGCCAACAGCAGCCAAGACTACGGTAAGCGTAGCACCAAGCGGTGCTGATTGTTCCTGTGTGCTGGCAACTGTACCAATCAATATACCTAAACCTACGGCCGCCAAACCGCTGAAAAGCGCGATAAGGCTTAATAAGAAAAAATAATGGCCGACCTGAAAAGGGTGCAGCCCCATATAGGGAAAAACGTATACCCCTACGAGCAACATCAGATAAAACTGGATGAGGCTTATCAACACATAGCTGACTGTCTTCCCGAATAAAAAATGTGCGTAAGAAGTTGGACTGGTTCGAATACGAACCATCGTTCCTTGCGATTTCTCCTTTACAATATTGATGGAAAGCGGAACGACAATAAAAAAAATAGCGAAAAGAGCCCAAGCCGGCACGTTGTGTTGAGCGGCAGTGGGAATGGTCTGTATGGTATCGTCTGCATCATCGACCTCCTTAAAAGAAATGAATTGCTGTTCCTGAAAATGCCGATCAGCACCCTCACCTAGTTCTTCTTGGAACATACGGTAGATGGTCTGGGATTCAATATTAGACACTAACTTGTCGATGGACATCTTGACGGCCGTTTTGAAAGAGGCCTGCGTTGCCGGATCAAAGTAGAGTTTAATTTCTTTTGGGGCCACAGCGATAGGCTTTTTCTGCGTACTGTCACTACTGAAATCAAATTCCGCTAAAATGTTATCAACGTTCTGTTTAACGTGTACGTTCAGATCGCTACTTAACTCCCGCGGTAACACAATGGCAAGTTGATAAGCACCCTCGTGCACGAGCCGTTTAGCGGCTAGCTCATCGATGGGTTTTCCATCAAGAGTGGTCACCAATGACAAATTATCATCATCGCTAAAGCGGTCCTGTATGCGTTTAGCGATGTCCCCCCCATCGTTATCCACCAATAGCACGTCCATATGGCTTCCCAAAAGGGAATCAAAGGAACCGCTTTGCACCATGGTAACCGCTAGCAGCAATATCATGGGCATAACAAAAAGAATGACAATACCGCCCGTATCGCGAGCTAGTAAAAGCATTTCTTTGCGGATAGACATCATAAACTTAGACATCCCGAAATCCCTTTCCTGTTAGATCAATAAATACATCCTCTAAACTCTTCGCGCCAGGAACAGATGAAATAAGGCTATCGGGCGTGCCGATACGCCATAACTGCCCCGATTCGATAATACCCACCCGGGTACAGAACTCCTGTGCTTCCATCAGATGATGTGAGGTATACACAATGGTTGTCCCGCTTTCATTGAGCCTCTGGAGATAATCGAGGATAGCTTTTTTGGAATGGACGTCTACACCTACGGTCGGTTCATCCAAAAAAAGTACAGCAGGCTTATGTAGCACCGCCGCCAATAGATTCACCCTTCTTTTCATTCCTCCGGAAAATGTCTGCACGCGTTTGCCGCTATGAGCGGCAAGTCCTAAGCTTTCTAATGCCTGATCGACTTCTGTCGATAGGGCTCTGCCCTTGAGGCCATACATCGCTCCGAAATACAGCAGGTTTTCCTTCGCCGTTAACGAAGGATACAATGCGAAATCCTGCGGCACGATGCCAATAGACGCTTTTAGCTGTGCCGCAGACGTTCCGTAGGAAAACCCCTGAATAGTGAACGATCCGTAACTTGGGCTTATCAAACCACATAGAATAGAAATAAGCGTAGTCTTACCAGCGCCATTCGGACCCAACAACCCAAAGACTTCACCTCGAAAGATATCCAAACTCAGCCTTTCCAGGGCAAAACTATCGGCGCCTCGGTACTTTTTAGAAAGCTCGCTAATATGTATAACGATTTCGCTCACACGGACTTTTTCAATTTTCTAAAAAAAGCTTCTTCTAAATCTGCTAAGTGCAGCAAATCATTGGATAGCTTATTATACACATCATCATGATTGCTTCTGTTCTTGTATACGCGAGAAGCATCCACGGCAAAATCGCGCCACAGATCACCGATGCTGGTCATCTCTTGCGAAAGCGCTACCAATGCCGGATTGTTGATTTTCTGACCCGCCTCCTGTAAGAAAGCCGAATAGATGTAGCGAAATCCGCCGCCGCCGGTCCCGATCTCTTCTTGCATGCGTACCATTTGCGCTAAATAATAGTTCGCTTTCTTTACACCTACCTTTTTAGGCCAATTTCGTATCGCGCGAGCCACCATACGCATGCCGCGAACGCCTATAATAGGTACCGGGGCCAACATGTCGCTACAGGTTTTCTTTATCGCTTTCGTAATAGCTTTCTCCCAGTCAATTTTCTCTGGAATGTATATCGGGTAATAAATATGTCCTCGCGGCGCGAGTACCCCTTTTGCAAAACGCACTTTCTCCAACTCGGCTTCGGTAAGTGTATGTACGCTTTCCATAGTCGGATCACTAATGAGGTACTTACCATTTTCTTTTCCATAAACCACAAGGTTATGCGCATTGAAATGAAAGCGGTAATCTTCCGGAAAATACGGAAGATGGTACACGCCCACTTGCAATCCACTAGGAATATTATTGGCCAGATTCTCATCGAGCACCTGTTGCGCCTTTTTCTTGTCCGAGAATTTGAGTCTTTTGATCTTCAGCCCAAGCCTTTTCGCCAAACGATTAAAGATCCATCCCGGGGCGGGGCGGTAACTTAAACCTGGCGCATGGTTGACCTTGAGAAAGGGTAAGTACACATAAAAAAGTCCGGATCCGATACCGAAAACCATAGGCTCGCTAATGGGCAGCCCTTTATTTTTAAGTAGATTGGATGCAACGCCGTTCTCACAATGCGCCGTTATCTGGTGTTCAAAATTCAGTTGCATTAATCGCCTTTATAATTTTTTAATTCTTCCACACTGATATCGAATGTATCCGCATATTTCGCGAGTGTCCGATCGTTCAACTTTTTAAATACCGCCGGCTTAGCATGTCGTTTTACACGCCATTTCCAAAAGCCGGTGTAATCTGCTAACAACTGCCAATCCATTCGACGCAACTCCATAAAGTATACGATAGGACTTACCTCACCTTTGCGGACATCTTGCTGAGCTTTGTCTATCCGTTCCTGCAGCGCTAACATCGTCTGATCTTGAACAACGGTTTTCGCATCCCAGCCGGTACTTAACTGCGTGGTATACTGCCCGTCGTCGTCAACTGCGTAATAGAGCTCCCTCGATCCTTTTTCAAAAACCCGCCCATTATCTTGAGGTACTTCTGATTTTTTCATCGCTGTTATTGCTTTTTTAAATACAAATTTATCTCGGCTGTAGACAACAATTCCTGGTCTTGCTTCGCTTTTACAACCATGGTGCAAATGGAGTAATCGTCGCCATCAAATTTTGATGTTAGCGTTGACTCGGTCAAAATCCGCTGGCCTACCACAGGCAGCTTCAGGATCGTCATGTTTTTCACGCCCGAGATAAATCCTATTATTCTCTTGTCAGAAGCAGGATCATAGTCTGCACTGTAGAATCGCTGTCCCACAATGGACGAACAGGTTTGTGCCATATTCTCCATAAGGCCGACTTCCTGAAAATAACCATCTTCTAAAAAAATATTATCCGACTGAACAACAAAGCTACAGACTACATGGTTTTCTGAAATATCCAAAATAGAATCGACCATCAGCATGGGCGATCTATGGGGGAGAAAATCCTCGATATGGATAAGGGTATTGTATACGTATTCAGCCATTATGTTTCTGCTATTACCGTCTTCATTTGCGATTTGGCAATGATCACTTCATCTAATTTAGTAATAATTTCTACCAAAGTGACACCCATAAACTCTTGAATGAGTTGCACATTCGTGTAGATCTGCTCGCCAACCGTTGGCAAAGCAAAAATCTCCACCTGCTGCATCGCACCGATGTAGCCTACAGGAGCCGTCTCGCCACGCAAATGGTAACCAAAGCCCGTATGCAGGGCAACCGATTGTGCCATATGCTCCAATAAACCGCTCTCGACAAGGGTGTTTTCCTGAACAAAAATATTGTCAGCTTCGATGAGGAAACTCGCCGTCAAATCGGCTGCAGAATACAATTCCAGACCGGATACCATCACCATCGGCGGACGTTGCGGGATAAGGTTTAGGAGCTGGGGCCCGGCTATCGGCAAATTCATTAGCACACGGTTAGATAAGCGTAAGCGTACGTAAACCGAGCGCTTTCCGGAACACAAAGCATGATGTGTTGCCCTTTTTTCAACTTTCCACTATGGAAAAGCTCTTCTAAAACCAAGTACACCGATCCCGCACCGACATTACCCACGTCACGCAAATTCATATACCATTTACTTCGTTCTATTTCAATACCCGCATCGGCAAAACCTTGGTATAAACCGTCGACGAAATACTGCGAAGAAACATGAGGAAGCAGGTAGTCAATATCAGCAGGGCTAATGTTGTTTTTTTCCATAGCAAGCTTCATGCTTTCCACGCCCTTGGATAGAATATGTTTATCCAACAGCTTGGTATCCTGCTTCACGGCGAATATGGATTTCGACAACCATTCCTCAGACGTATAGTCCGAAAATGATTTTAAAGCGCCCGTTTCGGTTTTGTCGGCGCCTGCGTACATACATACGTCGAGTTCATGCGCATAGGAGTAGCCTTCCATCCATTCGATTTTTAGAGACATCTCGCCTTTGGCTTCGTTTTCCAAAAGCATAGCTCCAGCACCATCAGACAACATCCACCTTAAAAAATCCTTATTAAAACCGATGATAGGCTGTTGCTCCAATTGTTTAAGATTCTCGACCTCTTTATTGAAATGGTCTGCTAACATCCAGGAAGACATTCTTTCCGAACCGGTACAAACAGCATTGTTCGTATTACCTGATTTTACAGACAAAAATCCAAATTTCAACGCATTCATACCTGCACAACAGTTTCCGGCAGCAGAATTCACTTCTACATTTCGATTTCCGAGCTCGCCATGTACCATCACCGCATGCGAGGGCATTAAATAATCGGGCGAAGAGGTGCCACAGGACAGCAACTCCATATCCGTTGCTTTAAAAGCATCGTCGAAAAGGCCGTTGATCGCCTCAGCGGTAAGCTCAGCATTCGTATGGGTGGGTGATCCGGATTCGGTCAACGCGTAATAACGGGTTTTTATACCATTGTTGCGCAGCACAATTCGTCTGGCTTTTGATTCCCGGTCATTTATCTTCCCGAGAAAAGACTCCATACCCTCATTGTCAACAGGAGCGTTGGGCAGAAATTTCGCTATTTTATTTATATAAACTTCGTTCATGTTAAATTCCTTCGTAATGTTGCCTTTCTCGCCTATACTTCAAAAAGTATAAAAGCGGATAAAGGAACAGCTCTATGAGATAAACTATCGGGGAAATTCCATAAATGGCAAACACCACATAGTATTTAAATAGGCTGATGAGGCGCTTCCTTTTCCTTGGATTTCGGAGAATAAGGGACGACCAAATTTTAAACATTCGGTTTCCTTTTTGATCCATGGATACCAAAAAAAATCGGTAGTCAATTGCGCCTTCTTGCACCAGTTGCTTTTGCAAACCTTCAAAAATACCTTTTTTTAGGCATGTTAACACAACTTTCCCATATTTATCTGCTGTTTGTATTTCTTTTTCTGAAACACCCGGCTTCGGAAAAACCCCGTAAGCCTTTCGTTTCTTGCCAGAAAACATCCAATCTACAATGGTAATCACCGATACCAAATTGTGGTGGCGATCCGTTAGGGCAATGTTGCCCACTAAAAGCGCTTCATTCTGCTGCAGCAAAACCTTGACCTTATCTTGTGCCAACGCCCACATATTTCGGCTGCCGCTCACGGTGACTACCGGCGTATTGGCCAATATCTTCTTTGCGTAGTTGCTTTTCAAAAATGAATTTATAGGGATAGACGGACTCAAATACCAAACCTGATAATGCAAAACGACCAGATCATAAGGTGTATCAAGCACATGATTTGCTGGGGGATGTATCTCCTCCGGAATTTGTGCAAATGTCTCCGGGAACGTATTGAAAAAAGCGTCGGATGTCCAAGGAAAAGGAAAACGATGCACCATCTTTATTTCGTAAAAGTCGACCGCTATGGATGCATCGTCGAAAAAGGGTTTTGCGATAGATTTAGCAATCTCTTCGAGTTGCCCGGATTGAGAAAAATAAATAAACAGAACCCTTTTCATTGTCTCTTTTAATTGTTTTTGTTCGATGACCAAAAATCGAAAAAGTTAAACCACTGCAGCGGGTATCGTGCTAACATCTGCTCCACGCTAGTGCGATAGGCTTCCAAGTAAGATTGTGGATCTCTTCGCTTGACCTGCTCTGCGCGACGTGCGTACAAATGATAATGTAGATTCTTCTCTTTCATTACATAGACAAAGATTACCGGCACACCCAAGCGCGAAGCGATATGGAAGGGCCCGGCAGGAAACGAAGTCTCCTTGCCAAGAAAGCTACACTCCAATGTCTTCATACCCTCGAAATATCGATCGCCAGTGAAACAAATGAGCTCGTTATTGGATAACGCATCCCCAATTTCGAAAACATGTGACATATCTTCTTTGATATGGATAAACTTCACAGACGACTCCGCATTTATCCTTTCCAGATACTCTTTGATTAGTGTTCGTTCTTGATCCACCGTCACCAAATTGATCTGAAAATTAAGATCGATATCGGCAAAGAACTTATCGGCTATCTCGAAGTTGCCGACATGCGCAGATATTAAAATACCCCCACGTTGGGCGTCTAACGCGTCCTTCAGTGTTTCAATGCCATCAAATTCGTACGTGAACCGATCACGCAACCCTGCAGAAATAGCGACTTTGTCAATGATGGTCTGACCGAATACAAAATACAAGCGATAGACAGCGCAAAATGCCGTCCAAAAGCCGTAACCTTGACGCTGCCGGAGGTAATAGTATACCGCTCGGAAACTTTTCGGATTGAAGAGGAAATAGTACAGTGCCACGAAGATAAGGAGAGCATACGCCGCCCTGACACCTGCTTTTTTTATCAGAAATACAAATATCTTATAGCCAAGGAGTGTTCCTTTAGATTTTCCGTCCCATTGGCTCATTGCACGTTGTTAGTTTTTTGCTCCTATCTTGCGTGCTACTACATCATAAAAATCCTGGAACGTTACCATCTCTGCGAAATCTGCTTCAACGAGTTTTACGCCAAAATTCGATTCAATAATAACAACCAAATCAACATAGTCCAAGCTATCTAGGTCGAGCGATTCTTTCAAAGATGCATCCGGACTGATAACCTCCTCGTCAACCTCAAACTCCTCAATCAATATTTCGTTTATCTTTTGATGTATGCTCACCTTATTATTCATTATTAAATTTCTTGACTACCAATGCGGAATTGGTTCCTCCAAAACCGAAAGAGTTAGACAAATATATATCAAATTCTTGTTTTATTGTGTGGGAAACGAAATTTAAATCGTGTAGATCATCATCGGGTTCTTCCAAATTGATGGATGGTGCGATAAAGCCGTGCTGCATCATCAACGTGGAGTAAACAATCTCGGATGATCCTGCCATCCAGCACTCATGCCCTGTCATTGACTTTGTCGAGCTTACAAATGGCCTACTGCCAAAAACCTCCAATATGGCTTTCGCTTCATTGGCATCGCCAATGGGTGTAGACGTAGCGTGCGCGTTAATGTAATCAACGTCTTCAGGTTTCACGTTAGCTTGTTCCAGAGCCCTTCGCATAGCCTTTGCGGGGCCTTCGATATTGGGCGTAGATATGTGGCCAGCGTTGGAGGAAAAACCATAACCGAGTACCTCTGCGATGATGGGCGCGCCACGCGCGATTGCCGATTCGTAGCTTTCCAAGATAACCGTTGCCGCACCGCCACTAGGGACCAAGCCTGTACGCTTTTTATCAAATGGGCGCGAGGCTTGTGTAGGGTGTTCGATATCGGTAGCAAAAACGCCAAGTCCGTCGAAACTTGCCATTGCATAGGGGTTGATTTCTTGCGCCCCTCCACAGATGATCAGATCTTGCAAGCCCTGTTGAATAAACATAAATCCCAAGCCGATCGCGTGTGAACCACTGGCACACGCCGCACTAATCGTCATATTAACACCCGATAAACCAAAAATTGTCGCCAAATTCATCGTCACGGTGGAGTTCATGGATTTGAAAATAGCGCCTGAACCAATCAATTGTGTATCTTTCTTTTCTCGAGCGATATCCGTGGCATCGATAACAGCTTTTGATACACTGTCGTTGCCGTACAGGATACCCACTTCTCGGCTGAGGACGCTTTCTTCATCGAGATGCGCATTCCGAAGAGCTTCCACCGTCGCCATATAGGCATATTCCGATTCTTCACCCATGCTAATGCGCTGTCTCCGGCTCAGCACTTTCTTGAGGTCGGGCGTGGGCACCATACCGGTTAATGGCGACTTAAACCCGAAATCCAAACGCTCCTGATCCACAACAATTCCCGATTTTCCATCAAAAAGGGACTGCCTGACTTCGTCTAAGTTTGTTCCGATACAGGAATAGATCCCCATTCCAGTGATCACCACGCGCTTATTCATATGTTCTCTTACGAATAAATTCCACCATTGATATTAATCACCTCGCCGGTGATATAGCTTGATTTTTTGGACGCCAGAAAACAAACGAGGTCGGCAACCTCATCCACTTCTCCAAAGCGGTTTAGCGGAATCATTTTCGTAAGTTCCTTTTCGTCCATATCTTGCGTCATATCTGTCCGTATAAATCCGGGCGCTACAGCATTCACGGTAATATTACGTTTGGCAACTTCTTGTGCCAATGCTTTGGTAGCACCAATCACGCCGGCCTTCGCCGCCGAATAATTCACCTGCCCTGCGGTACCCTTTACACCAGATATCGAGACAATATTGATAATCCGACCGTACCTGTTACGTAACAGTTTTTGAATAAAAAAGTTTGTGACGTTATAAAAGCCTTGTAGGGAAATGTGTAAAACGGAGGACCAATCTTCCGGAGTCATCCACATAAACAAACCGTCTTTCGCAATACCGGCATTGTTCACAATCACTTCCACTATCGCATCCGCATTTTTGGCCGACCACGCCCCAAGCACATCCAACACGTCTTTGGCGTTGCTCACATCGAATTGTAGCAATTCTCCCGAGCCGCCGGCCGCCTGAATGTGGTTCAAGGTTTCCATCGCCGCCGCCTCATTTCCTTTATAATTTATCAGTACGTGATAGCCTAACTCAATAGCCAATTTGTGACAAACTGCACGACCTATACCACGTGACCCCCCTGTTACCAATGCACTTTTCATAATTATTTCATCAAATATTCTTTTACCTGCTGTATTGCCGGGTAGAGCGGTTTATCCTCAGAAAATGCTGGAATGATGGTTCTAACATCTTGATAAACCTGCTTTGTTTTTGAAGATACAAAATTTTGATAATTTAACAGGTCGATCGCCTGGCATACCGATATCATCTGAATAGCTAGTACTTCAAACGCATTGACAATGACCTTATGGGCGATAACAGCCGCATTGGTTCCCATACTCACGATATCTTGATTATCGTTGTTATTCGGGATACTGTGGATATACATGGAAGTAGAAAGCGTTTGGTTTTCCGCGGTGGTCGACGTTGCGGTAAACTGGGCACCCTGCATTCCAAAATTGAAACCAAGCTTGCCCATATTCACAAATGGAGGCAAAATCTCGTTTATCTTACTGTTCATTAAATAATTGAGCTGCCTTTCGGACAACATGGTCAACCGCGTTACAGCAAGTTTTAACTTATCCATTTCCAATGCAATGTAATCGCCGTGGAAGTTTCCGCCATGGTATACGTTTCTATCATCCACAGCGATGATCGGATTGTCGCTGACGGAGTTTAATTCATCTTCCAGAATTTGTCCAGCTTGTGTAATGGTCTCCAACACGGGTCCTAAAATCTGCGGCACACAGCGCAGGGAATAGTATTCCTGTACTTTGTCTTTAAAAATCTCTTCTTGGTTATTTCCAGAGTATAGATCCTCTTCTCGCTTCTTAATAAGCTTACTATCCGCTAGATGCTCACGCATTGCGGAAGCCACGGCCTGCTGCCCTTGGTGAAGTTTAACTCCGTTTAACGTGGCCGAGTAATGGTCATCATGTGCTTTGACCACTTCATTCATCGTACACGCTAGCCAAATAGACCAGTCGTAGAGTTTACGCGCGTAAAAGAAATTGACCAGTCCAATCCCCGTCATCACCGAGGTGCCATTGATTAGGGAAAGCCCTTCGCGAACCACCACTTCGATCGGCTTTAAACCTAGCTCTTCAAAAACCGTTGAAGTAAGTCTGCGCTCGCCCTTATACAGCACCTCGCCCTCGCCTATTAATACCAAGGCCAAATGCGCAAGTTGTACTAAATCGCCGCTCGCTCCTACGCCACCGTGCGCAAAAATAACAGGCGTAATGTCTTGGTTGACAAACACCTGCAAAAGATCTATAACGCTCCTGTGCACCCCACTTTTCCCTTTCGAGATATTGGTGAGGCGAGTCAACATTGCTGCCTTAACTTGCAGCGGCGAAAGCAAATCACCTGTGCCAGCGGCATGACTTCGTATTAAATTATATTGTAATTGATGCGTATCTTCATCTTTAATACGGTACTGCGCCATCGGGCCGAAACCAGTATTTACACCATAAATTATTTTATTTGCAGCAAATTCTTTTAGAAACGAATGGCTCTTTTCAACAACGTCGATCACCTCGTTTTGTACACGTAGCGGTTCATCATTAAATAGCACCTCATAAACTTGAGATAAGGTAAGTTTTTTATCAACTGAAATCATCTGATTGCTGGTTCTTTTCTACTTTTTAGATTAACGCCCAAAAAAAGCACAAATATAACTCTTACATTTGTGGGATATTTAGACACCTGCAAAAGTAATATAATTTAATAGTAATCTGTTACCTATATGCATATCGAGGAAGTAGATATTTTAATTATCGGGGCTGGTCCGTCCGGATGCGTTGCTGCAGGTTATCTCCAGCAAAAGGATGTTCGTGTGAAGGTTATTGAAAAATCGAAATTCCCCCGGCTTGTTGTGGGTGAAAGCCTTATACCGCGTGTGATGGACCATTTTGCAGAAGCTGGTTTGATGGATGCCTTGCAAAAGCAAAATTTCCAGAAAAAACCGGGGGCACGTTTTATTCGCGGTGAAGTGATCAGCATCTTTGATTTCAGCAATAAATTTGGTGAAGGCTGGGATTATACTTGGCAGATTCCGAGAGCTGATTTTGATTTAGCGATGACGCAAGAATTACAGCGCAAAGGTGTGGACATTGCTTTCGAAACCACCGTGACGGCAATCGCATTTCACGGCGGGGAATCGGTTACGACTATCCAGGATCAATCTGGCAATGTTTCCCAGATTCGCGCTCAATTTGTGATTGACTCGAGTGGTTACGGTCGTGTGCTGCCGCGCTTATTGCATCTGGATAAGCCATCACAACTTAATCCGCATTCCGCTATTTTCGCACATGTTAAGGATATTAACCGGCCTGCCGGCATCGAGGGCACACAAATATCGTTCGATGTCTTAGAAACAGAGGTGTGGCTTTGGGTGATTCCCTTCTCAAACGGAAACACCAGCTTGGGTATTGTCGCCCACACCGACTTTATAGAGAAATTGAAAGGGGATTCCAGCACCGCTGAGGCCTTGAAAAAAGCGATTCTTCTATCTGATTTTTATGTCAAGCGCTTCGCCGACACGACATTTGAGTTTGAACCTATTCACTTGAAGAACTATTCGGCGGCAGTGAACAAAATGTTTGGAGATGGGTTTGCCCTGACGGGCAATAGCTCGGAGTTTCTGGATCCTGTATTTTCTTCAGGTGTATGTTTTGCTACGGAATCGGGAATCCTGGCAGCAAAGCTAGCGTTTAGACAACTAAAGGGAGAACGCGTAGATTGGCAAGTAGAGTTCGCGGACTATATGCAGCGTGGTATCGATGTGTTTACGACCTATGTGCGGGAATGGTATACCGGAAATTTGCAAACACTATTTTTTCATCGGCCTGAAAACCAAGATGTTAAACGAAAAATATGCGCTGTTCTTGCTGGTTATGTGTGGAACGAGGAAAATCCGTTTGTCAGGAAACATGATCGCGTAATACGTACGATGGCCTATATGCTAGAAAACAATAAAACGTTTTCGCATGATATGCTTTAGCCTGCCCTTATCCTCTACATAAGCAAAAAACCGCGGTGCCTTGGAAAAAGCACCGCGGTTTTTTGTTGGACAACGCCGTTTGCTTTACCCCAGGTGAGGCAACGCCAACGACACACGTGATGCAACTTCTTGTTTACCCAGCAGCTGAACAATGGCAAACACGTCGGGGCCGAACTTTCCGCCAACCAACATAATTCGAAAAGGCATCATCAATTCGCCAAGTTTAATACCCGAAACGGAAACCTTTTCTTTGAAAAACTTTTCAATTTCCGGCGCCTCCCAGTTATCAATCGCTGTGAATTCCTGCACAAACGATTCAAAAAAGCTTGCTTTCTCCGCATTCCACTTAGGTTTTACAGCATCAAAATCATAGGTTACGGGCCTGTCTATAAAGAACGAAGCTTGTGCCCAAAAATCTTCAACAAAAGTTAGTCGTTCTTTGACTAGGGAAAGAACGGCTTGTAAATAATCATCGGATACCTTTTTATCGCTATGGGCAGCAACAATGTCTTTGATCTGTGGCAAAAGTTGGTCGTTTGTTGCTTGCTTAATCCACTCATGATTGAACCATTTTGCTTTTTCGAAATCAAATTTTGCTCCTGCTTTGCTGATCCTTTCGATGGAAAATTTTTCGATAAGCTCTTCCATGTTAAAGATTTCCTGTTCGGTGCCATCATTCCACCCTAATAGCGCCAACATGTTCACAAAAGCTTGCGGTAGAAACCCCATCTCTCTGAAACCTTTTACTACATCACCCGACTTTGTATCGGCCCAATTCATAGCGTATACAGGAAATCCTAAGCGATCACCGTCGCGCTTGCTTAGCTTGCCATTTCCGTCGGGCTTTAAAATCAATGGTAAATGTGCCCATTGTGGCATCTCGGTCTTCCAACCCAAATAATCCCACAAAAGGATATGCACAGGTGCCGACGGCAACCATTCTTCACCCCGGAAGATGTGCGAGATATCCATCGCTTTATCATCAACAACAACGGCCAAATGATAGGTTGGCATACCATCCGCCTTTAACAACACCTTATCATCCACCAAATTAGTCTCAAAAGAAACACGACCTCGGATCAAATCGTCGAAGTATACGGTTTCGTCGATCGGTATTTTAATACGGATTGTGTGCGGTGTCTGCGCGCTTAAAAGCGTTGCCGTTTCCTCTGCGGATAAGCTTAACGAGTTCCGCAAACGCATTCTATTTTCATGCGAATAGCGAAAATTAGGTTGTGTTTTTCGCTGCTCATCCAATTCCTCCGCTGTATCAAACGCATAATAAGCGTAGCCTGCTTGTACCAGCTGCTCTGCATATTTGCGATAGGAAGGCTTCCGCTCGCTTTGTCGGTAGGGGCCGTATTGTCCTGGTTTTTCGGGGCTCTCATCCGGCGTCATACCGCACCAACTTAAACATTCGGAGATATATTCTTCTGCGCCGGGCACGAAACGTGTCTGGTCGGTATCTTCAATTCTCAACACAAAATCGCCACGGTGCTGGCGCGCAAAAAGGTAATTGAACAAGGCGGTGCGCACGCCCCCAAGATGTAAACCGCCCGTTGGACTAGGCGCAAAACGGACTCTAACTTTTCTTTGCAAACTCATAACCACAAAACTACACATTTCTCCGTGAAAGAGAACATCGCACTTAATGCATCCCCTTCTTTTCGGAATCCCAAAAAATGTCTATTTTGCATTCCATGATCATCAATAAGGACCGTCTTTATCAATACGAGGCCAGACAAAGGTGGAAGGTGTTTCTCTTTACATTTGCCGCACTCATCGCGGGCGCGTCGTTGTTTTACACCAACTACCTCGTCAAAAGCCTTTCGCAGTCAGAAAGGACGAAAGCTGAAGTATGGGCAATGAGTACGCGCAGCATCGTGACGATGCCGGATGTCGACGACCAGTTTATAAGCTTCGTGTATGCCGTTCGAGACAGCCTATCTATCCCGGCAATCATTACGAACGAAAAAGGAAACATTATATTTTGGCGAGGGCTCGATTCTACAAAAACGAACATTAAAGAGCTGGTGGATACTGCAGATCAGAACCTTGTCTATGACCCCATCTATTTTGAAAAGCAATTGGCGAGGATGAAGCGAAACCATAGCCCTATCGACCTTCAGCTGGATACGGGAGAAGTGTGGTCGGTTTACTATCGCGATTCCGATGCACTGCGCCAGCTGCGCATCTTTCCGTATCTACAACTATCGCTTATCGCGCTCTTCCTCATCATCGCGTACACGGTTTTTAACTCTATTAAAAAAACGGAGCAAAACCTCGTGTGGGTAGGTATGGCAAAAGAAGCTGCACATCAATTGGGCACGCCCATATCGTCGCTTATGGGCTGGCTGGAGCTCGTAAGAACAAAGTTTGACGCCGAGGAGGATAATATATTGAACGAAATGGAACGGGATGTAAAAAGGCTGGAGATTGTTGCGGACCGATTTTCAAAGATCGGATCCACGCCAACGCTAAGTAGCCATATGGTTTTCCCCGTTATTCAAGATTTTGTACAGTACTTCCGTGTTCGAACAAGCGAAAAAATTACGTTCCAACTCACGGGTGACAAGACGGTGGAAGCGAAACTAAACGTGCCCCTGTTTGACTGGATTATAGAAAATTTGTTAAAAAATGCCGTTAATGCGATTGAGTCAGAAGGAAAAATAGTGGTTAACATTATCGATAACATTGCAAAAGAGGAAATTTTTATAGACATTAGCGATACGGGAAGAGGCATTCCAAAATCAAATTTTGATACCGTCTTTCAACCCGGATTTACAACACGAAAACGCGGATGGGGATTAGGTCTTAGCTTAACAAAGCGTATGGTAGATTATCATCAAGGCCAAATATTTGTGAAGGAATCAGAACTAGGTAAAGGAACAACATTTAGAATTATACTTAAAAGCAATCTTCGATATGAACCCACTCAAGTCTGATGAATATCCAGCAATATACACAGATTACATAGAAAATGTAGTCGGCTCTGTACTAGAGGAACTCCAACATCAGCTGACAACTTTCCCGGAATTTATACAGGGCATACCTGAAGACAAAGGCGATTTTACCTACGCAGAAGGAAAATGGAGCGTTAAAGAGGTGCTGTGCCACATCCTTGATACCGAGCGTGTGATGGCTTATCGTGCTTTGCGATTCGCTAGGAACGACATGACCGAACTCGCACCATTCGAGCAAGATGAGTTCGTGCAAAACGCGCGACACAATGAACGTTCCTTTGAAAGCATAAAAGAAGAGTTTACCTTCTTACGCAAATCGAACCTCCTCCTATTTGATACATTCAATGAAACCGAGTTGTCCCGCAAAGGCATGGCATCCGGTCGTTTAGTGACTGTTAAAGCCTTCCTCTATGTTATTGCAGGGCATCTGACACATCACCGCATCATCCTTCAGGAGCGTTATTTAAACAATGAAAGCAAAGAGCATGCAGAAAATTTGGTTTAAAGATCACTCCATTGCGGAGATTAATCTTATTTTCAAAACATACATGACAGGTTATCTTGAGATAAAAGCAACAGCGATCCACGATAATATGCTGATCGCTAGTATGCCTATAACCGACAAAGTCAAGCAGCCTTTTGGCATTTTGCACGGTGGCGCCTCCGTGGTCTTAGCTGAATCCGTAGGGAGCGTGGCGTCCAACCTCGTGGTTGATGACGAAAAATATGCGGGCGTGGGGATGGAGGTCAATGCAAATCACCTTAAATCCGTCCATGAAGGGACTTTATTTGCTTATTGCACACCCTTACACTTAGGAGCAAAAAGCCACGTATGGGATATTAAAATAAAAAACGAAAAAGACGTGCTGATCTGTGTATCGCGACTGACGGTGGCGGTCATTGAAAAAAAATAATATTTTTTTAAAACAATATGCGCAGCATCGTTGTACTATATACAAATACCATTAATTGGTTTTATGATACGGTTTAGGTTTTAGAGAGACTCCGCCCAACGTAGTCTCTCTAACTTTTTACATAGAGCAACCGTTTGATCACGACTTCCTATTCTAAATGTCAATATATTTTATTAGTCTTGTATAAACAAAGAAGTGCGTAAGCGCTTACCGTATCACGACACACAAAGACTAACAAATTAAAAGAATGAGTTCAACAACCTCCGGAAAAACTGAGTTCCGCCCCATGGCTATATGCTGTGCACTTTTTTTTATTCTTGGCTTTATTACATGGGCTAATGGCACACTGATTCCATTTCTGAAAATTGCCTGTAACCTTGAAACGGATTTGCAAGCATTTTTTGTGACATTTGCCTCTTACATCGCCTATTTTTTCTTGGCAATACCAAGCTCTTGGATTCTCAAAAAAATTGGCTTTCAGAATGGGTTGGTGGCCAGCTTGATCATCCTTGGATTAGGCTCGTTGATCTTTATTCCTGCTGCGGATAACAGAAGCTACGGACTTTTCTTGACGGGCATCTTTATTCAGGGATCCGGAATGGCTTTGTTGCAAACGGCAGTTAACCCCTATTTAAGCATTATCGGACCTATCGATAGTGCCGCACAACGGATTTCCATTGCCGGATTTTTTAACAAAACTGCCGGTATTATTGTTCCTATCCTTTTTGGTACATTGTTTCTGAAAGATGCCGGCAAGGTAACCGCGCAGCTTGAGGCTGCTACGAATGTGGCAGAGCAGAATGCTATTTTAGACGTACTTATTGCTCGCGTGCACACGCCATACATTTCCCTCGCCGTTATATTTGTCGTCTTTGCGATTTTCTTAAAGTTCACGAAGCTACCAGAGGTAGACGTCGATGCGGAAGAAGAGGTGGATCCTTCACAAGTTGTGCTGCGTAAAACCAGCGTATTTCAGTTTCCTCACCTTTTCCTAGGGTCGCTAGCTATTTTCTTTTGTGTAGCCGTCGAAGTAATGGCCGGAGATATCATTGGGGTGTATGGTAGAGAGTTGAATGTGAGTAGCTTCTTCGTGACCTATGCTACGGCCTTCACATTACTGTGTATGCTAGTAGGATACATCATTGGTATCATCGCAATTCCAAAATTTGTTTCGCAGCAATTTGCCCTTCGTATCTGTACCCTTGTAGGTATACTATTCACAACGATTTCTGTCTTTACTACAGGTACTATATCTTTTATTTTTGTGGCACTACTTGGGATTGCGAACTCTTTGATGTGGCCTGCTATATTTCCTCTAGGAATTAAAGGTCTAGGACGATTTACAAAAACAGGGTCTGCCATTATGATTATGGGAATCGCCGGAGGAGCGATATGGCCGCTAGTGTATGGATATTTAAAAGATTCTTTGCAAGTTGATTTCCAACATGCTTTTCTGTACGCCATGATACCAGCATACTTATACATTTTGTTTTTCGCTGTTAAAGGACACAAAGCCGGAAAATAAATCAGCAGTTACATACTCCCAATGTTTACGGGAAAGCGGCCCGATGAGCTTAGCGTAAAATCGTTAAGCTCATCGGGCTTTTTTACACTCCTCTTCAACAGCTGCCACGAATACCCTCATGAGCGCTTGGCTCCTCTACGCGCGCTTACGCTCCGCAGATATCTGGCTGAACAACGAGAACGCGCAAGCGCATAACATGCATGCGTACACCACCACCGTCCCTCAAAAAACAAACGTTTACGTTAATCTGGAGTAGTTGGAGCCGTTACCCCGTTCCTTGTAATCACAACCTTATACCTGTAATTGGTTGGCGATATGCTTAAGCGAACAGTCGTCCTGCTAATGAAAAAAGGGAGCTACTCGCGTTGAGCAGCTCCCTTCGGTAAAACCAACATTGCGTTGGATAATGATTATTTCTTGACCAAATTTATCATATCGGCCATCACATTTAAGCTTTCATCCAATACGAAATCGAAATCGGTTTTGGGCTGTGCTTCGCCTTCTTTCCAGAGTGGAAGGCCACGCAATTCCAATCCCTTATTGATACGTGCGCGGTTTTTTGCCTTGGCTTTATCGCGTTCCTTTTGTAACTCCACTTGATTTAAACTGATCTCTTGGAGCGAATCAAGCTTTTTAAATTCATCGATATCTTCCAAAAGATATTGGTATTCAGGTGATTTTTTCATTCGCGCTTGATGGATGCTGTTCAGCTTTTGATTGACACTGGCCAAATCAGCTACACGTTTAAACGACGAAGGCTTTATTTGATCCCACGGAAGGGCGGATGGCTCCGAACTCTCACCAAACTTCTCAGCGGTATACTGCGTCGGGAATACTACATCCGGCGTTACGCCCCTATGCTGTGTACTGCTACCCGTCACACGATAGAATTTACCCATCGTGATGTTGATCTGCCCAAATTCTGGCGCGCCATTCGGGGTATCAGGATCTTTGTCTTCGCCTTTCGCCTTTAACAGGAGTTTGTTGGTTGCGCTGATAAACCTGGACATTTCAATGGCCGATTGTACGGTTCCCTTTCCGTATGATTGCGAGCCTAATACCACCCCTCTTCCGTAATCTTGAATTGCACCAGCAAAAATTTCAGATGCTGAAGCGGAAAAACGGTTAATAAGTACGCCGAATGGTCCGTCCCATGATACACCAGCTTGTTCGTCGCTATCGACCTCAACGCGATCACGCACATCGCGTACTTGAACAACCGGTCCTTTATCAATAAATAATCCGGTCAACTCTATGGCTTCCTGCAACGATCCGCCACCATTGTTGCGCAAATCCAACACGACCGCATCAACCTTCTCTTGGCGCAGCGTATCCAAGATTAAACGTACATCACGCGTGGTGCTCTTATAGTTAGGATCGCGCTTGCGGTAAGCGTCGAAGTCGATATAAAACTTCGGCAATTTGATAAGCCCAACTTTATAGGTTTTACCATCTTCACCTTTGATCTGTTTGATCTCCTTCTGCGCGGACTCCTCGGCGATAACGATCTTTTCACGCTTTAATGCCACTATTTTGGGCTGCGCCGTTAACTCTTGTCCGGCAGGAATGATTTTAAGACGCACGGTTGTGCCTTTCGGGCCCTTTATTTTGGCTACCGCAGCGTCCAGCCGCCAGCCAATGATATCATCAAACTCCCCATCCCCTTGTGCGACACCAATAATACGGTCATCCACATTTAGACTTTTGTCTTTAAAAGCCGGACCGCCGGCAATGACTTCTTTGATCGTGACCATTTCATTTTCCATTTGCAGGCGGGCACCGATTCCTTCGAACGTATTGGACATCCCTTCGTTAAATGCCTGCGCAAAAGATGGATTGTAATATGTGGTATGCGGATCAACAGCATCGGTCAATGAGGTCATCACCAATTGAAATGCATCATTAGAATTTGTCTTCTTCGCCTGCGAGATAATATTTTGGTAACGCTTGCGCAACGTTTCTTTGTGTTTTTCCACATCAACGGAATCTTTTTCCGTACTTGTCAACCGCAAGTTTAACAAATCATATTTCACCCGTTTACGCCATTGATCTTTCAATTCTGCATCATTCTTGAAATAGGGAAGTTTCTCCCTATAGGCTACATAATTCTCGTTCACGTTGAAATCATGCTTGGCATCAATTTGCGTGAGTGCGTATTCCATCGCTTCCAAATAGCGCTTAGAATAAACATTAAAGATATAGAACGGAGCAGATAGATCTCCCTTTCTAAAGTCCTGGCTGATGGTATTTTCAAATTTCTTGAAATCGTCTATATCAGACTGCAGCAGGTAGTTGCGACCTTGATCCATAGACTTTAACAGATTGGCAAAAACAATACGTGACAGCGAGTCTGTCATCGGCACCTTCTTGTAGCTGTAATTTTCCAGAAGATTAGCGACCTCCGAAGCAATCACCTGATGCTGGGCAGAAGGCTTTAATTCCAACATCCCTTCTTCCAAATTCACACGGGGCTTTGATCCACAGGCTACGACCGAAATCAAAGCCAGACCAAATACTATATTCTTAAACATATAAGAGATTTTATTTAAACACATGTACTGCAATATTTTCAGTATACAAGCACCATATCCGGTTTTTGCTTGCGCTAAAAATACTGAAAACGAACTATAAAATAACGGCTGACTTTTAAAATAATTTCATCAAGATACCGATTTCAAGTTATATTACGTTCAGATAACCAAATATCCAGCCAAAATTTATGTAAATATTCAATTACAACAACTTGAAGGCACTTTTAAGCATCTTTCATGCAGATGTTAAAGTAAGTTAAATCACCGCTACAGTTGTATGCAGTATGTTCATTTAGCGTAGCACTGGCGATAATTGTTGTTTAATGACCCTATGCATCCACAGCGTCAATAAGAAACTTTTTATACATTTGATAAAACAGCAAACGATTAAACTATGCAATCATTCGTGAAATACGTTATCTATATATCCTCGATCACGCAGTGCCTAGCGGCAGCAATACCTGCCGTGGCTCAGAAAAAAAACGAGCCGCTAGACCCCGCAGGCTATATCACGAAATATGACACAACATTTCATGGAATTGGTCCCGCCGTGTATGTCTTACCTGCACCGCGCACGCGGCAAGAGCTTCTGACAGACTCTTACGCGGCCAAAGTCGATTTCCAAGACAGCATTGACCGTGCGCTGGACTTTCAGCGCCTTTTGGAAGATTTTAAGCCGACAGGCAATTTGTCTAACATACAATATTTATTAAGTCCGCAACCTGCTTCTGCCTTAGCTTGGAATTCCCTGATCGAAAAAGAGCTCAAGCGCGGTAACTACAATACGGCTTATGGGATCATACATGCGTACGCCGCCGCGTCACTCCGCGATGGATCGGTTTCACAAACACTTGGCTTGTTGCAAACTGCACTTCAACACGCTCAAAAGACCACTAATGCGGTTGACGTGGGTATTATACAATACAACTTGGGCAATCTGTATCTATTTGATAAAAACATACAGCAGGCCGGATATTTTCAGGAAGCGTTTTATAACAGTGCCATGAAACAGCATAGCATTGTGGAGCAGGCGAATTCATTGGTCAAAATTGCATTGATACAAGCACATGACAAGGACTATCGTTCCGCGGAAAACAATATCATTCGAAAAGCGATTCCTCTCCTCAATCGTGCCAAAGCGTACGACAGAAAGATTATCGCTTGGGAAAGCTTGGCAAAAATCTATCAAATGCAAAATAAGCATACAGAGGCGCAATGGTTTCTGATCCAGGCAAGAGACCTCGCTAAAAGTAAAAATTACATGAGTGAACTGGCGGAGATTGAATACATGTTAGCCTTTTCTAAATTCATCCAACAGAACTATCGAGTAGCGCAAAAAGAATTTATTCAAGCCAATGCCCTTGCCGAAACAGAGGATAATAAACTTTTGCAGCTGGCTATAGCCGATAAGCTAGGCCAAATTTATATGCAGCAGCTTGACCTAAACCAAGCAGAGGATGCACTTGAACGATACAAAAGCCTTCGTCAAGAATTATTTAAGAACTAATATCATCAACGACATAGCCCAGCATATAGTCCTGAAATTTTTCGTAGTATACCTGAAAGGCAAAAGATTTCGACTCTTTCCGCAACAACAGTGTCATCACGCCCTGCGGCCGGTATTGAAAGGGTAATATCGTCATATCGTCCAAAAACGATACTCCTTTATTCCCTTGCAATTTATACACCGCTTCTTTTGCACACCAACAGGCATACAATTGCTCTACATTATGCTCTTGTATAAATGCCAGTTCGTTGGGCTTCAGAAATTTTTCCTTAATACGCAGCACCTTATCTTTTATAATTTCTAAATCTATCCCGCACTTACCGTTGCCACTCATCAATACCCCGGCATACTCGTAGGAGTGCGTTAGGGAAATCTCAAAGGGATAATCCGGCAGGAAAGGCTTTCCGTTTTCGTCAGATGGACACGCGATGTAACCCTCCGTTTTCAGCAAATAACGCAACAAAACACGCGTCGTTAACCAATGTAAAGTACGCTTGCCTTTCGATAAACTCTCGAGTTTCGCTTTCTCCCTTTCGTCAAGTTGTAAGCGGCCCAACAGCTCCTCTACGGTTTCCTCAATTTTCCAAATCGCAAACTTGGTATCACTATTTAGCTCCCGGAGATATACTAGCCCCATATCATAAAGTAAATTAGAAATTTAACGCCCAATATATGTTTAAAAATTGAAGATTGGTAACAATGAATGGCGTGCTACAAAATTAAAAGTTAAAGTTGCTGAAATTGAAGCAATAGTGTATTTTTGAAGTCCCCTTTCAGAACCTGAAAGCAGGGGTCTTGACGTATGACACATGATATTATCAGATAAAAGAATTTTAGAAGAAATCGATAACGGGATGATTGTTATCGAGCCGTTCGATAGAAAATGCTTAGGAACAAATTCTTACGATGTCCATCTGGGAAAATATTTGGCAACGTACAAAAGCGAAGTACTCGATGCGAAAAAGCATAATGAAATCCATCACTTTGAAATTCCTGAAGAGGGCTATATATTACAACCTGGCACCTTGTACCTGGGTGTGACGGTGGAGTATACAGAAACACATGCCCACGTTCCCTTTCTCGAAGGCAAATCCAGCACCGGCCGTTTAGGTATTGACATCCACGCGACAGCCGGCAAGGGCGATGTAGGTTTTTGTAATACGTGGACATTGGAGATCTCAGCGGCACAGCCCGTGCGCGTATACGCAGGAATGCCCATAGGTCAGCTTATTTACTTCGTTGTGGAAGGTGATATTGAAACGCCATACAACAGTAAGGGCAACGCGAAATATAATAACAAGACCATTCGACCCGTCGAAAGTATGATGTGGAAGAATTCCTTTTAATAAAAAGAGACGCGGTTTGCACGAGCACACCGCGTCTCTTTCGATAAGCCTCTAGCCTCCAAATTCCATTAAGTACGATTTCAAAAACTCATCCAGATCCCCATCTAATACCGCCTGCGTATTAGACGTTTCCGTACCTGTTCTTAAATCTTTGATCAGCTTATAGGGATGTAATACATAGTTTCGAATTTGCGAACCCCATTCTATCTTTTTCTTGGAACCTTCTATTGCCGCTGTAGCTTCCTGCCGTTTCCGCATCTCTATTTCATAAAGCTGCGATTTTAGCAACCGGAGTGCATTTTCCTTGTTTTGCAACTGCGAACGGGACTCCTGGTTTTTGATAATGATACCTGTAGGTTTATGGTGCAAACGAACCGCCGTTTCCACTTTGTTCACGTTTTGTCCACCTGCACCGCCCGAGCGGAAGGTATCCCATTCTATTTCGGAATCCTTCACATCGATTTCGATGTTATCATCCACTAATGGATAAACGTAAACCGAAGCAAATGATGTGTGTCGCTTTGCATTTGAATCAAACGGTGATATGCGCACTAGCCGGTGCACACCGTTCTCCCCTTTTAAGTAGCCATAGGAGAAGTTTCCTGAAAACTGCAGCGTAACCGTCTTGACCCCCGTAACGTCACCTTCCTGATGATCTTGCTCGGTAACTTTACAGCCATGCTTTTCGCCCCACATAATATACATCCGCATCAACATGGCCGCCCAGTCACAAGACTCGGTACCGCCGGCACCAGCCGTTATCTGCAGAATGGCATCAAGTTGATCTTCTTCGGCACTGAGCATGTTCTTAAATTCCAGCTCTTCAACTTGATGTAAAGCCTCTTGATACTGCAACTCTACATCGTTTTCCGTAGCATCGCCGGACTGCAGAAACTCATACATCACCCCGGCATCCTCCACGGCAGCGCTGACGGCATCGAAATGTTCGGTCCAAACCTTCAGGTTCTTTATTTCGTGCAACACCTTTTCCGCCGCTTTAGGAGCATCCCAAAAATCAGCTTGTAACGTAATCTCTGTATTCGCAGCTATCTCTTCTTTCTTGGCATCAATGTCAAAGATGCCTCCTTAGGGATGTTACTCTATCCCTCAAGTCCTGAATCTGTTCTTTGGTCATAGCCAAAAATAGAAAGTAAAAACGGAAAAACGTAATCGGGCACAGGTTATCTTTAAATACCTGCTATTCCCATAAAATTTTAGAATTGACTGTTGCAATACTTATCTTTGGTACAAACAACATCATGATCATGTTTCCAAACGTAGACTTTACAACAACACAAGCTTACAAATACCTAGCCGATCACTATATATCGGTCAATGAGAAATCCCTAAAACAACTTTTTGAAGAAGATCCCGAACGGTTTCAAAAGTTCTCGGTGCAACTGGAGGATATTTTACTTGATTTTTCCAAGAATAGAATCACCGACGAAACGTTCGCGCTGCTTATCCAGCTCGCGAAGGAATGCCAATTGGATAAAGCTATAGATGCGATGTTCAACGGCGAAAAAATAAACCAAACCGAAGGCCGACAGGTATTGCACACGGCGCTAAGAAACCAATCTGGGGAAGCGCTGATCGTGGATGGCGAAGATGTTATGCCTAAAATCAATGCTGTTTTGGCTCATATGAAGGACTTTACCGACCGAATTTTATCCGGCAGTTGGAAAGGCTTTACGAACAAAGAGATTACAGACGTCGTGAACATCGGTATCGGCGGCTCTGATCTGGGGCCAGTCATGGTAACGGAAGCCCTAAAATCGTATAAAACGCGGTTGAACCTACACTTTGTCTCCAATGTGGATGGTACACATATCGCCGAAACATTGAAGGGTTTAAACCCAGAAACAACCTTGTTTTTAATCGCTTCAAAGACATTTACCACGCAAGAAACCATGGCCAATGCGCAGTCGGCAAAGAAATGGTTCTTAGCAGCTGGCGCCATTGAGGCTGACGTCGCAAAGCATTTTGCCGCGTTAAGTACGAATGAGAAAGGTGTTTCCGAGTTTGGTATTGATACAGCAAATATGTTTGAGTTTTGGGACTGGGTAGGCGGCCGTTATTCTTTGTGGTCGGCGATAGGACTCTCCATTTCCCTCGGCATTGGGTTTGATAACTTCGAACAATTGCTGAAAGGAGCCTACAGCGCCGACCAGCATTTCAAAACGACGGAGTTCGAGCGAAATATCCCAGTTATATTAGCTTTACTAGGCATCTGGTACAATAACTTCTTTGATGCCGAGAGCCACGCTATCCTACCCTACGACCAATACCTGCACCGCTTTGCGGCCTATTTCCAACAAGGCGACATGGAAAGTAACGGAAAATACATCGATAGAAACGGAAATCGCGTCGATTATCAAACCGGACCAATCATTTGGGGTGAGCCAGGAACCAATGGGCAGCATGCTTTTTACCAATTGATTCATCAGGGTACAAAGCTTATCCCTTGCGATTTTATCGCGCCTGCCGTTTCGCTTAATCCCTTAGGAAAACATCATCAGCTCCTGCTTTCCAACTTCTTCGCGCAAACAGAGGCCTTGATGAATGGAAAAAATGAGGAAGAAGTGGTCGCCGAACTGAAAAAAGCTGGTAAATCAGAAGACGAAATCGAGGCGTTAAAGAACTTTAAGGTTTTTGAAGGAAATAGACCCACAAACTCCTTCCTACTTAAAAAGGTAACCCCTTACAGCTTGGGTACGTTGATCGCGCTTTATGAACATAAAATCTTTGTACAAGGTGTTATCTGGAACGTGTACAGTTTTGATCAGTGGGGCGTGGAATTGGGCAAGCAGCTTGCCAACAATATCCTTCCAGAACTTGCTGATGAAAATGAAGTAAGTTCACATGATGCGTCGACCAATGGGTTAATCAATCAATATAAGGCCTGGCGCTAAGACGTATTGCATACTGTCCAAGAATAACTTCACGTTGAAAAAGAGGGCTATCTGCTTTTTAGATAGATAGCCCTCTTTTTATTTCCAGGAGTACCCTATTCCTACACCGATCCAGAAGGGCATCGCACCGTCGACCGTATTAAATAGCGGCGTGTAGGTCGCCTGAAAACCAAAGCCATTCGTTGTAGGCGTATACCTGTACCCTATGTCAGCCGAAAAAATAACCGATTTGAAATCGCCTGATTTTTTCTCTTTGGGCTCGCCGTTGATGGCGAAAACACTATTTGCCCCAACGATAAGACCGCTTTTCCCTTTTCCAAACACGTAGTTTATTCCTACCGGAGCCGTGTATATTTTATCCATATCGAACGCGCCGAAACTACTCCCAAAACCTACACGAAAGCCCAAGCCATCCGGGTTCTCTTTATTAACTCGCATGTCGAAATTTAGGGAAGTAAAAACACTTGTGCCGCCTAACTCAACATAGCCAAATTTTCGGTGTTGTGCAAATAAACTAAAAGACACAACGGATAGTAAAAATAGTAATGGTATTCTTTTCATTTATACAAATTTAAGTCCTTGAATGTTTTTTAATAAATTGAATTCTTTCATCTAGGGTTGGGTAGCTTAATGATTTTTTGTTTAACAATCCTTGAGTAGCTGTATTCATCCGCTTTAAGGCGTCTATTACATAAGGTTTGCCAGTCGAGTGAAGGGAGAACAGGTCTGCCACATGCTCTTGTTTCTTCGAAATCAGACCGACTAGGGTCACGTTTAATCCGCCGTACAATCCCCCCATAATGGCGGTTAGCAAATATTCATCTATTATATCAGATTGATTAGCGGAATACATGCAAAAAGCAAACACGATCGTTAATCCAACTTGTAGCATATACCTTTTAAGCAAATCATGATGTTGAAAATGAGCAACCTCATGCATAATTATTCCATATCGCTCCTCTTTATTTAATAATTCGTATAGCTTTTTAGAAAAAAGGATCTGCCTTGTATTAGAAAACACCCCGGTAGAATAAGCGTTAAATTCTTTGTCATCGTATTCATATACGCTGATGTTACGGTTAACCAAATTTGCTTCCGAAAAGAGCTCCGTTATTTCCTTCTTTTTGTTGAGATAGGTGTCAATTGTATAATAAAAAAAATAGGAATAAAAGTGAACAATAACTGACACCACACTCAAATAGAGGATATATTGGAATTCGGAAGAGAGGGCAAAAACAGACGAAACTAGCGTACAACAGGAAATCAAGACACATAACGCAAGTAAATTAAAGAAGAATTCTATGACAAGATTGATTAGTGCAGTCTTTCGAAAAAAAGTGGCAACCCGTTCATGTGGGTTGAGCACTAAAAACATGAGCCGGGTAAAAACGGAAACAATAAGAATAACAAGATTTATTTCAATAATAAATTGCATACTATGAGCTGTTGAACATTACAAAAAGCAAGAACCAAACAATCCTTGCTTTTCCTAGCGGCTTAATGGCTTATAGTGCTCCAGCCGTGCGTCCAAGAACGGAAAGTTTTGCCCGAGTCTTTATTCAGAAATATTATCAAATCAACAATGCAATAGCAATGGCTAAGAGCGCGACTAGCGCGTAGTCGGCTGCTCCAACATGATTGATTTTTATTCCCTGATTATATTTATACGCCGTTCGTATTAAAACAACAACGATCACACATACGATTAATCCTGTAGACATATATAATTCTGTATTAAATGGTTTCAAAAATGAATTTTTAAAAAGCGTTAAGGGCATTGACAATGAGTATCGTTGCCTTTATTTGCTTTTTTGTCAAATTCATGGAAGACAATTCTTATCTTGCTTATTCATAATTCAGTATTTGCGTTTGGCTATTCACACTTCTGCAATCGGGTTTCTGAGATAAAAATCGTTTGTTTTCTATCTGCTTCGCTCGTGCGGTAAATCAGTTTACGAAATGTCTTTATTACCAAGCATTTCATTCAACATACCGCACACACAAACCAAGCAAGGGTTAAACGACTAAACTCCAATGAACTAAATATAGCGAAAAATAGCAATTAAGTCAATTTATTATCTTATAAGAATTATTTCAACTAAAATAATTCAACATACTTTCTACTTAATGTTCCGCTAATAAAAATCAACGAAGAAGACAAAAGACATTTTGGTTAACCTAATTAGTCAAAACACGGATGCGAATGATCTTGTTAAATAGCGAACCAAAAATTTAATTATAACATTGCCATAAACTTGGCTATTTCAGCTTACGTAATCTTAACGCGCTAAGATCTTAGGATCGAACATTTGCGGCCATTTGCGGAAGAATTTGCAGCTTTCGCATGCGCATCGCGCGCTAGCTTATTAAAGGATCGTAAAAATCTAGTCACAGACTGCCATTTTCCGTAAAAATTAGCGAGATTTAAAGCGACAACTAATCAACGCATACATGATCACACATCAAAAACTACGAATAGCGCTCTGCGCTATGGCTCTCTTTGCTTACGGCAGCTCCTTCGGACAGTACGGGCGGCAAGAAGCGCAGCAATTGGACCCTATCGTACAAAAAATTGTTCAAGAAGCTAATGAAAACTCGCAATTAGAAAACCTGGCTTTCCAATTACTGGACGTCGTCGGACCACGACTCGTGGGTACCCCCCAAATGAATAAAGCCAATGATTGGGCAGTAAAAACCTTCCAAAGCTGGGGGATTGATGCGGAGAAACAACAATTCGGCGAATGGCGCGGCTGGGAGCGCGGTATCTCTCATATTGATATGACATCGCCGCGGTTAAAAACACTTGCCGGAACGCAGCTAGCTTGGAGCCCGAGTACGAAAGGAAAAGCCATCGAGGGTGAAGTAATTGTTTTGCCTACATTTAAAGACTCTGCTGATTTCGTCGCTTGGCTTCCGAAGGTGAAAGGGAAATATGTCATGACATCGATGTACCAACCAACAGGTCGACCAGATCACGACTGGGAAAAATACGCCCGCCCAGAATCTTTTGAACACATGAAACAAGAGCGCGATTCGTTGGTTCGCGTGTTCAATGCCAATATCGCCAAAACAGGATATTCTGCTAATTCCATCCCGGCGAAGCTGGAGGAAGCCGGTGCCTTAGGTGTCCTTTCCAGCTTTTGGTCGCGAGAATTTGGGGCAAATAAGATTTTTGGCGCACGCACCAAAAAAGTGCCTTCTGTCGATATCTCCCTAGAAGATTACGGTTTACTCTATCGCTTAGCGCAGAACGGAATTATTCCCAAAGTGAAGATAGAGACCAGCTCGAAAGATCTTGGCACCGTTCCATCTTTCAACACGGTGGCGCAGATAAAAGGAACCGAGCTACCCAATGAATACGTTATCCTATCTGCCCACTTAGACTCTTGGGAAGGAGGTTCTGGCGCAACAGACAACGGCACAGGTACACTCGCCATGATGGAGGTTGCGCGCGTGCTTAAAGCGGTATTCCCGAACCCAAAACGTACCATTTTAATCGGACTTTGGGGTAGTGAAGAACAGGGGCTAAACGGCTCCAGAGCCTTCGTGTTGGATAATCCGGAAATTGTCGAAAAAACACAGGCCGTCTTTAACTTAGATAACGGTACCGGACGCGTAGAAAATATCAATGGTTCTGGTTTTGTACATGCTTACGACTTTATTGGTCGCTGGATGCAGGCTGTTCCTAACCACATCACCAAAGATATTAAGACCACGTTTCCTGGCAATCCTGGCGGCGGCGGCTCTGACCACGCCTCATTTGTGGCTGCTGGAATTCCAGCATTTATGCTCAGCTCATTATCTTGGGGATATTTCAACAATACTTGGCACACAAATTTAGATACCTACGATAAGTTGGTGTTTGATGATCTGCGCTATAATGTCATCTTGACTGCTGTAATGGCCT
The DNA here is from genome assembly GCF_004364125.1 of Sphingobacterium paludis. Classification (GTDB taxonomy): domain Bacteria; phylum Bacteroidota; class Bacteroidia; order Sphingobacteriales; family Sphingobacteriaceae; genus Sphingobacterium; species Sphingobacterium paludis. Next base: position 64,685 of record NZ_SNZV01000003.1, read on the forward strand.
ATATGGCTGCACAGGAGGGTGAGCTCGTGAACCGGGAACAACGGGTGATGCCTACCGGCGGCACTCGCGGAGAAAGCAGCTGGCCTGCGATTCGGCAGCCTAGGCGCTCTGGCGTTGGCTACTAAACAATATTACTGCCTATCTTCTAACTGCGCCTTTCTTAACGAGAGGCGCTTGTTGGTTTTATAGACCTTGACCGCAATCAAAAAATAGGCTAATAACAAGGGGCCATACACCAACCCCATGATCCCAAACAACGGTAGGCCGATAATGACACCCACAACGGTAATGAGGGGATGTATATCACCTACTTTCTTATTGATGATAAAGCGCAACACATTATCGATATTGATCACAAGGCCAAAGCCCCAGACGAGCAGGCCAACTGCTTGCCAGGTCTGCCCTTGCGAAAGAAGGATCAATGCGGCGGGCACAAAAATCAGCGGCGGCCCCAGCAAAGGAACAAACGATAATATAGCGCAGATCACGCCCCAGAAGAGCGCATCGCGCACACCAAAAATCCAAAAGCCCAAGGCTAGACATCCGCCCTGCACAATAGCGATAACCGTTTGCCCTACAATATTGGAGTATGTTATATTTTTCAGTTCCGTACCAAAGACAGACGCTTGCTGCTCATCAAAAGGCATATAGTGAATAACACCTCGCTCAAAACCCCGATAATTCACAAACAAGAAATACAAGATGAAATACATGACCGTGATTTCGATAAACACATTGGCCGCGCCGCCCAATACGGATGTTAATAAGGTGCCGAAGAATGCCGCACTCGCTTCAATTTGCTCTTTGACCAGATCAGGTTTGCCAAGCTTATCGCCAGCGAAATCATTGATCGCATCGATCATTTGGTTGATCCAAGCCGGATCTTGTTGCAGCTGCATGGCCTTCTTCACCAACATGCTTCCTATGCCAAAAAAAGGGAGAACAATGATGAAGATCGAGGCGAGGATAATGATCACCGCCGAGAGGGGCTTTGGCCAACGCCATTGCTCTATCAGAAAGATATTGAGCTTTCTAAACAGCGTATACATCACTAACGTACCTAGAAAGGCGCCGTATATCCCCCGTGTGGCGTAAAGCAAAATTAAACCCAACGCGATAACGATAAGGAGGATAATAATATTACGCTCTTTTTGGGAAAATACCGGATGATTCATATAGTTAATAGCTCTATCAACTATAGGAACAAACGCTTAAAAGTTTGGTTTTCGCTTTTCGAGAAATGCGGAGACGCCCTCTTCAAAATCAGCAGTAGAAAACGCTGCGCCAAAGGCATGGATCTCCGCTTGATATCCATCTTCGGGTTTTGCTAAACCGATATTAACAGCGCTAATAGCTGCCGCCGCAGCCGTCGACGATTTTGCATAGATCTTCTTTAAAAGCTGCTCGCAGGTGGAGAGCAACTCCTCTTGAGCAACAACATAGTTGACCAGCCCCCACTGCAGCGCATCCGCTGCAGAAATCATTTCTCCCGTCAGCATCATTTCCAAAGCTTTGCCCCTTCCCACGAGTTGCGGTAGTCGTTGCGTGCCGCCATATCCCGGGATCAACCCTAATGATACCTCCGGAAGTCCCATTTTCGCCGTATCGTTGGCAACACGAATATGGCAAGCTAAAGCCAGCTCGAGTCCACCACCTAGCGCAAATCCATTTATCGCTGCGATAACAGGCTTCGGAAAATTGTACAGCACATCCATGACTTCACGGTGGCCCCAAGCGGCTAGTTCACGAGCATCATCTTCGGAAAGATCACGAAATTCAGCAATATCGGCTCCGGCAACAAAAGCTTTATCACCAGCACCGGTTAAGATAATTCCCCTTACCTGTTTATCGTCCTTAAGCCGTTGCAAAATCGATGATAGCTCCACCAAAGTCGCTCGGTTCAACGCATTTAATTTCGCCGGTCTATTGATCGTCAGATAAGCGGTATGATTCGGAATATCTATTAAAAAATTAGTCGATTGTTCCATTCGTTTAAAAATTAAAGTGCACACTAACGCGGTAAGCATCGCGCTGCACATCCGGTAAATCTAAATAGTTAAGGCGCTTTATATACTCAACGCGTAAGATGCGAAAGATATTATCAATACCCACTTTTCCTTCCCAATATGGCGACCTGTCCATCACATGCGTCAATGTTTGTCCTTCTGCATTTTGATCAAATCGAATGACCTCGTCGCTTACATAAGGATTGTTATTATCCATCAAACTTCCATAAAACATCTTCACCCCCCAGATCTCCCGCAGGTTTAGCCGTTTGATCAATGGAATTTTATTAAAGATAAATCCTTCCAATTTATGCTCTAACGATAGTCTAACGTATTCATCCGCGACGAATTCTGTACTGCGCATCAACGTAAAATCAATCACGTGCCGATCTTCTTCCCGAAAGACATCTGGGATTTCCAACAAGGGATAAGGAAGCGTGCCCCAGATCTTTCCTCCGGCCAATGTGAAATCGGCAAACCCCAGCTGCTTTAAGAAAAATCGCTTAGACACGGATGCCCGTAGCGCATCAAAAGCATAATCGCCACCACGGAAGCCATCCAGTCCCCGATTGTACTGCAGGTTAAAAACCGGATACTTCTCAATGATCGTATTACGCGACAGGTTTCGGTAGTAAAACTTTTCATTCGGCGCCCAGCGCAAGATAAACTGTAATTCATTGGTGTTAATCTGGGGCATAGGTGTGGCTTGGTCAGCCGACGATATAAACCGCAAATCACCAATCGCGCGACGCTGATGATGAATAACAGAGCTGGATAAACTGACGTGATTCCCAAATTCGATCAAATGCGTGATTTGATAAGCATCAGTATCCATCCATTTTGTCGGACGATTTCTACGGATGGATTGGAAAAAACTATCGCCTTTTCTAAAACCAAGGTTTCTACCCGGATCAAATATATCATGCTGCACGGCAGCCTGTATATAGTGGGCTGGAAACTTAGCTACAGATTCACCATTCAGCGATAGCGTGGGGCGTACAAAATACTTCAATTCACCGTCCCGCATGCCATAGGCTAGGTAGCCCTCTATAAATAGCTTCTCCGAAAAGGCAGCTGTCGTTCTACCGCCAATGCGTATACGGTTCCCCTCAATATTATTGCGGGAGTAAAGGTATTCCAAAGGGCCGAACTCTACAGGGCCAACCGGATAATAGCCTAAGCCCAGTAAATAGCCTATCGCCAGCATCGTCTTAAACGTCCTGTTGTTATTGAGCGAATCGATATTGCTGTATACCCGACCTTCGACAGGTGAAAGCTGTATCGGCCGCTGTTGGGCAACCAAGGCATCATTTTCCTTCGCGGAGGGTAGAATCTCCGTTGGAGCGCCAGCAAAAACATCGTCGGCAAGCACTGGAGAAAAATCATAATCGTAATTCAGGGACGATTTACGGCCATAGACCGCATCTCTTCTGTCCGTTCCGAAAACGATACTAACATTGCTTCTTTCCAGAAACATAAATTGCTGCTCATTCGGGCGGTATACCAATTCGATTTCGACATCATTGACCCAATTGAGGTTCGATTCCTTATTTGTATGCAACTCGGCAAGCCGCACGGCAAAGCGGTCGTCCATCGTAATCTGCAACTTACCGCTCAGCAACAGATCCGTCTTATTCCGTGGTTCAAATGCTAACTCAATAAAACGCCCGTCTGCGGTCTGAACCGTATCCGTGATATAGTACTTATAAAATACAGGAGCGTTGTTTGCAATGGGGCTTAAAAACAACTTGTTGATCATAAAGATATTCTCATCATATATCTCTACATCTTGAAAAAGATATGATAGATAGGACTGAATATTATGATTATTGATGTAACGCGGATCGAAATCAGTCTGTTTGATAGATTTCACCCGTTTCTTAAAGGCTTTCGGATTATTTTTCGAATAAACATCGCTGAGCTGCTCTTGCATAAAAATAGTGAGCAACTTTTTCCCGGGTACCGTGATCGTGTCCACATTGTCAAAAACGAAGCCTATAGGCCCCAACCCCTTTTTATAGCCTTGAGGTGGGTTGACCATCCCGAATTGCAACTTGTCGTATTGCTTAAAGGCGAGAGGCGCTTGATTCTCTAAGCGATTGATCCGCTTGTTTTTTATCACCTGTTGAATGAGGTCCACCGCTGGATTGCGGTTTTTGTATTTTACTTTTCGCGATATTTCGACGGCATCTATGACCTGTTCGTTATTCTCCAGCGCAACGCTAAGCGTTCCTTGAGCAGCTTTGTAATCAATGATTTCATCTTTATATCCAATAGCTGAAACAAGAAGCTGAAACGGAGGCTTCCTATTTGTTATCAATTTAAACCGGCCGTTGGCATCGCAGGATGTACCCTCCGCTGAGCCAATAATCGCAATGCTTGCCAATGGTATTTTATGCGCGTTACGCTTATCAGCCACTACCCCTTCGATCGTGCGTTGCGCCTTCACCTGCCCAACACACAAGCATAATGAAAACAAACACAAGACAACCGCTAACAACCTGTATATCCGCATAATTAAAAGTGACCCCGTATAAAGATACAATTTGTAATATAAGATAGAAATGAAATTGGAAAAAACAGATGAAAACTAAATCGCAATCCCTATAGCATAAAAAAGCTCACCAGAGTGAGCTAAGATCTTGCGTAAGCGTACTTACTTTTCCATATATCCTGTGTGCAAATTTTGCTAAATCAAGCCAATGATAACATCTGGATAAACGCCGAATACAATAGTAAGCACGGCAGCTATGCCCAATACTATCGTATAGCTGTTTGATATCATTATACGGTCTGCTGGTTCTTCGTGCCCACGCTTAAAATACATATTCACCACCACATGCAAGTAATAGTAAACGGCTATTGCTGCGTTGATCACAGCAATAATTAATAACATGATATTATAATTGCCCATTACGTTGTTGAACATCATAAATTTACCAATAAATCCAGCCGTTAGCGGCACGCCAGCGAGGGAAAGCATGGCCACCGTCAATACCAATGCTAGGAGGGGCTCTCGTTTCGCCAAGCCGTTGAACGACTCAAATTGCTCCGATCCCGTTTTCCGCTTCACCAAAATCAAAGCTCCAAAGGCAATGACCGAAGCGAAGCAATACGCCACAGCATACATCAATATACTCGATGCAGAAGCCGGCCCTATCGACACGATTGCAAAGAGCATATAGCCGGCATGCGAAATGCTTGAATACGCCATCATTCGTTTAAAGCTTACCTGCAGCAAAGCTGTTATATTACCTATAGATAGTGTAATGATCGTAATCATGAGCAGGACAGGCGTCCAGAATTCACTGACAGGAACCATGACCATGCTGAAAAGACGAAAGAAACCAACAAATGAAGCTACTTTAACGACCGTGCTCATAAAGGTCGTTATTAATATCGGAGCGCCATCATACACATCTGGCGTCCAAAAATGGAAAGGAGCCGCTCCCACTTTAAAACATAAACCGCAAAGCATCAGCAATACACCTGCGTAAAACAACGGGGATATAGCGGTGGATGACATCACATATTCCCGAAGGCCACTTAAGTCAAATGTTCCGGCCGCACCATAAATGAGTGTAATGCCAAACAATAGAAAGCCGGTCGAAAAAGCACCCATCAAGAAATACTTAAGCGCCGCTTCGTTCGAAGCAAAATCACTTTTTCGTATCCCGACCAAAATATAGAGAGCCACGGACATAATTTCAATGCCCACGAACAGCATGGCAAAATTGTGGTACGCCGCCACCAATAAAGCGCCCATCAGCGAAAAGACGATTAAACAATAGTATTCGGCAATATTGTCGCTGATACTTCGGAAGTATTCTTTTGAAAGAAGCAAAATCAAAACTGTCACGATAATCAGCAAAGCTGAAAATGCAATAGCATAGCGGTCAAATATTACCATGCCGTGATAGAGTGCCGTAGCATCCTTCGTCCATAGCGACAATGAAAATCCAAGTGCGACTAGAAGGCCAATGATCGTGGTTGGCAGTAGCGCTTGTTTAGCCTTGTAGAGTCCGAGATATAGTAATAGTATTCCTAATATACCCAATGTAATTATCGCTCCCATAGTACGTTCAATCGCTAAAATTTAATGTTATTTAATAAACTGGTAACCGATGCTTCCGACAGATGCAATATTGCCTGAGGCCAAACCCCTAAAAGCAGGGTAAAAAAAGCGATTACACTTAAGACAAGTAATTCATTCCCTGCAATATCCGACACCACGTTCACGTTATCGCGGACTGTACCCAGCATGGACTTCTGGTAAAATCGAAGCATGTAAACTGCGCCTAAAATCAGTGTCAGTCCGCCAAATGCAGCATACCACACTCCAAAATCGAAAACCCCTTTGAGTAACAGGAACTCACCCACAAATCCATTCGTCAGCGGCAGCCCAATGGCGCCCATCAAGATGATCAGAAAAACAATTGCTAATCTCGGCATTTGTGTGGCTAATCCTCCCCAAGCAGACAGGTCGCGGCTTCCCGTTCGTTGTTGCAAAATATCGATAATATAAAACAAACCGACCACGCTCAGGCCATGGTTTACCATCTGTAATACCGCCCCTTGCAGTCCTTCAGTATGCCAAGAAAAAACGCCTGCAGCTATAAGGCCTACGTGTGCAATAGAAGAGTAAGCGATTAATCGTTTTGCATCCTGCTGTTTAAAGGCTATAATCGATGCATACACGATCCCTATAACGCATAAAACCATCAGTATCGTACTGTATGATAACACAGCGAAAGGGGTAATAGGCAACAGCCATCGAATCAATCCATAAACACCCATCTTCAGCATAATGCCGGCAAGCAACATTGTTCCGCCCGCGGGTGCATGGGTATACGTATCAGGCTGCCAGGTATGGAAAGGAAATATAGGAATCTTAATCGCGAAGGCGAAAAGAAATCCCCAGAACACCCATCGTTGGCTGGACTCTGATAATTGCAATGTGGTTAGCGCGTCCCATTCCAAACTACGCGTTGTGCCTTGATTATATAGGTAAACCAAGGCAATCAACATAAATAAACTCCCTAAAAAGGTGTAGATAAAAAACTTGAGGTTCACGCGTACACGATCACCATCGCCCCAAAGCGCACATATAAAATAGATGGGGATCAAGGCGGCTTCCCACCCGACGTAAAACGAAAAAGCGTCTTGCGCTAGAAAGACTAGCAATAGACCCGCCTGCATAAAAGAAACAAGCGCATAAAACCCACCTTTATACTCCTTTTTAAATGAAGTGAGGATAATTAAAGGAATAAGCCCATTCGTCAGCAGCAGCAAGGGCATGCTTATTCCATCCAAGCCTAGGTGAAAATCAACGCCCAATGAGGCAATCCATGTCCAGCTTTGCTCAAATTGAATTGTCGCATCAGGGACGAATGACGCCAGAAAAAGAAGAGACAATCCTAACGATAGCAGGGCCATCATTAAAGCTATCCATTTAGCTGTCGATGCTTGCCGCACAAAACTTAAGATGAGCGCCGAAACAATCGGTAGTAACAATAAAATAAATAGGTTATCCAGCAACAAATTCATAGTGTATAAGTCTAAAAGCTAAGCATTTTTCATTTGTGTATCGATGCGATCCGCTTCTTTACATGTGCAATATTCCATAAATTAAAATAGCGACGGCACTAAAAACCATCATGATAATATAAAATCCAACATGCCCGCTTTGCAATAGACGAATTCCTTTTCCTGATCCAATAAAAAACTCGCCGACACCGTTTACAAAACCATCAATACCCATCTTGTCTACATATTTAAAAAATATGACCGAGAGCTGCCGCAGGGGCTTGACGATAACCGCATCGTACAACTCATCGACATACAATTTATGGTAAGAAAGTTTATACAGAATTCCTTGTTGGCTATTGTCCGCAGCCGGAACTTCCTTGTTTTTACCATATTTAACATACGCCCATGCTGCCATCGCAATAGCAGCCAATACAGACAACCCCATCAGCACATATTCGGTCATATGACTCAAGTGCATACCTGCCGCGCCCATATCGCTATTCGCGAACACCGGAGCAAGAAAATTAGCGAGTTTTTGCTCTCCGCCTAATACCTCAGGAACGTTCACCAATCCGCCAACAACAGAAAGTAAGGCTAAGGTCACGAGCGCTGTCGTCATTTGCCACGGTGATTCATGAATCTTCTTTTGCTGCTCCTCTGTACCACGGAATGTACCGAAAAACGTCAGAAAGAGCAGTCTAAACATATAAAAAGCCGTAAAGAGCGCGGTAACAAAACCTAATACCCAAAATATAGGATGATGCTGAAAAGCATGGGCAAGAATCTCATCTTTAGAGAAAAACCCCGCAAAGGGCGGAATACCACTTATCGCAATGGTACCAATGAGCATCGTAGCGAAAGTAATGGGTAATCCTTTGCGCAAGCCACCCATCTTTCGCATATCCTGCTCGTCATGAAGGGCGTGTATCACAGATCCCGCACCAAGAAAAAGCAACGCTTTAAAAAAAGCATGGGTTAACACATGGAAAAAGGCTCCTGTGAAAGCCCCTACGCCCAGGCCTAAGAACATGTATCCTAGTTGAGAGACCGTAGAATAGGCCAATACCTTCTTAATATCATTTTGCGTAATGGCGATAAATGCCGCTACTAATGCAGTAACCACGCCGACAACAGCCATAATCTCCATCGACAAAGGGGAAAGTATGAAAAGTACATTGGATCGGACGACCATATAAATTCCTGCAGTAACCATCGTCGCTGCATGAATTAATGCGGATACGGGTGTAGGTCCAGCCATGGCATCGGGAAGCCAAGTAAAAAGTGGAATCTGCGCAGATTTACCGGTGGCCGCCACAAATAGCAATAGGGTAATAACAAGAATCGTAGTGTCGCCAACCGCCATACCACCAGCTTCGGAAAACACGGCAGCATACTCCAAGCTGCCAAATGTTTCTAGCATAAAAAACAGGGCCAATAAGAATCCTAAATCACCAATGCGGTTCATTACAAAAGCCTTCTTGGCTGCTGATGCATAGGATGAATGTTGAAACCAAAACCCAATCAACAAGTAGGAACATAGGCCGACGCCTTCCCAACCTATAAACATCACCAAATAATTGGATCCTAAGACGAGGATCGTCATAAAAAAGATAAATAGATTCAGGTATGCGAAAAACTTACCAAAACCTGCATCGTGGGCCATATAGCTGCTGGAGTACAGATGAATAAAAAAGCCCACGCCAGTAATGATCAGTAACATAATAGCACTCAGTGGATCCAATAGAAAGGATATGGCAATCTGTATATTTCCTACGGTGAACCACTCAAACAGTGTCGAGGTGATTGCAGCCACTCCGCCCGCCTCGCGTAGCTCCGCAATCTCCAAATAGCCCAGTATACTCAGCACAAAGGATCCCAGCACGGTTCCACAACCTATAACGGCGATCAATGCTTTAGAAGCATGATTTCGTATGACGCCATTGATTAGAAATCCAACGAATGGGAGGAGGGGTATAAGCCAAATTAATTCAGACATACTATTTAGTTAAGCTATAAAGTCTATAATTCAATTACCAACGAAGTTTACTTAGGGATTCGATGTCCACAGATTTCGTATTTCGATACACCATTATGATAATGGCCAGCCCCACCGCGACTTCAGCCGCCGCCAGAGCCATAATGAAGAATACGAATACCTGACCGCTAGCATCTCCCCGGTATACGGAGAAAGCCGCTAGCAACAAGTTGACGGCATTTAACATCAACTCTATAGACATCATGATAATGATGACATTTCTGCGTATCAAAACCCCCGTAACGCCGATAGCGAAGATAATACTGCAAAATATGATGTAGTGATTGAGCGGTACGCCCTGCATTTGCGTGACAAAATTTTCCATTATACTTTTTTCGGGTCTTTCTTCGCCAATAAAACAGCTCCTATCATTGCGGTAAGCAATAAAATAGATGATATCTCAAAGGGCAACAAAAATTCATTAAATAATACTTTACCGAGATTTTTCACCAAGCCTATCTCTGCATTCCCGACAACCATTTCATTATTCGGGGTGATCACTTTAAAGGCTCCCAGGAAAGTCGCTATCAAACACATTCCGGCTACCGCCCCCATGATCTTCACGAGGTTCGACTTCATCGGCTCACTCTCTTCATTGAGATTTAAAAGCATGAGCACAAAAAGGAACAATACCATAATAGCACCCATGTATACAATGAAATTAACGACCGCTAAAAATTGCGCATTGAGCAAAATGTAATGGATCGTCAGTGTGAAAAAGGTAACGACCAAATATAAAACGCTGTGCACTGGATTTTTCGTGAAGATGGTCATCAGCGCGAAAATTATAGCCAGAAAAGCCACCAAATAAAATATAGACATCCTAATTTGATTTATCTTGGATTAGTTTTTTAATATCAAATGCTGGCTCCACCAATTTATCTTTCCCGTAGATAAAGTCCTTCCGGAGATATTCTGCTGTCACATGTGGCCCATCTAGATAAATAGCCTCCTTTGGACAGGCTTCTTCGCACAGTCCGCAGAATATACAGCGCAGCATATTGATTTCATAAACCGCCGCATATTTCTCTTCTCGATACAGCGCTTCCTCGCCTTTTTTTCGTTCGGCTGCAATCATCGTAATGGCTTCTGCCGGGCACGAAAGGGCACATAAACCACATGCCGTGCATCGCTCTCGGCCAGCCTCGTCCCTTTTCAACGAATGTTGACCCCGGAAGTTTTTGGAATACGGGCGCTTCTCTTCTGGATACTTGACCGTTGGAATTTTTTTGAAAAAATGGCGAATCGTAATCCCCAATCCTTTCGCGATCGCCGGTAGATACATGCGCTCCCAAAAATTCATGGGTTTCTGTTCGAGAACCTTTTTCCTATTTGATAATGACTGCATAGTTATCTTTTTTTAATCTTGCATACGATATACTCACTCCTTTTTGTTTTCTTGAGCCTACGCAAAGTAGGTGTCTTTCACAATCGTAATTATTCCTGTCAGCACAATGTTGGCAATAGCGAGTGGAATCAACATTTTCCATCCCAGATTCATCAGTTGATCGTAGCGAAAACGAGGTAAAGTCCAGCGTATCCACATAAAAAAGAAAATGAATCCGAAAATCTTAATGAAAAATGCGACCACCCCTAGAATCGTAATCCAGTTTGGAGAAAGACCAAGATCATGCATAAACGGGAAGTTGTATCCTCCAAAATACAGTGCGGCCATCAGTGCGGAGGAAACAAACATGTTGATATATTCCGAAAACATATACAAGCCAAGCTTCATCGATGAATACTCCGTATGATAACCGCCAACAAGCTCTGTTTCACATTCCGGCAAATCGAAAGGCACACGGTTACACTCGGCAAACGCACAAGTCATAAAGATCAAAAAGCCGAGGGGTTGTACCCAGATATTCCAATTGACAAAGCCTGATTGTTGGGCAACAATTTCACTCATCGATAAGGTTTGCGTGACCATCAGCAAAGCAATAATGGATAGCCCCATCCCGATTTCATAGCTTATACTTTGGGATGCCGCACGAATAGCACCTAGTAAAGAAAATTTGTTATTAGATGCCCAACCACCCAACATGATGCCATACACACCCAAAGCCACGACGCCAAAGATGTACAACACACCGACGTTGATATCTGCCACTTGTAAGGTTATCTGCCGTCCGTTAATATCCAATGTTTGCCCCCAGGGAATCACCGCGGAACTAATGCAAGCTGTAATGATTGCCAACGTAGGTCCCAAAATAAATAGTGATCGATGTGCGCCGGCCGGAATAATCTCTTCCTTGAAAAAGAACTTACCCCCATCACACAGCGGCTGTAAAAGCCCGCCAAATCCAGCCCTGTTCGGCCCATAGCGATCCTGCATAAATCCCGCGATCTTGCGCTCCGCCAAGGTCGAATACATCGCAATGACCAAAGACACGGTGAACACAATAACCACCAAAATTAATTTTTCTAAAATGAATGCTCCTTCCATGTTCTTGATCTTATTTTAACCGTTCTACCCGAGCCAGCTGTTCTACATTAGCGGCTTGCAGTTTCGTATCTTCCTTTATTACTGCTGGCGGTGTAAAGTTTTCGTAATGATTGGCGTTGATAACCGATTGCTTGTCAACCGGCGTAGGCTCTTCCAACGTCCAGTCTGCTGTTTTCTTTTTATCAAAACGACAGGTATTACAAATAAATTCATCGACCTCATTAAATTCGTCCTTTCGTCCGGTAACGCGCAAAACCTCTTCTCCTTTGTACCACAGGGTCACCTTGCCGGAGCACGATGGGCAGTCACGGTGTGCCTCAACCGGTTTGGTAAACCACACCCGATTTTTAAAACGAAAGGTTTTATCTGTTAGCGCCCCGACCGGACAAACGTCGATTACATTGCCGATAAAGTCGTTATCTAGCGCGTTCTCAATAAACGTGGAAATCTCGGAGTGGTCGCCGCGATGAATCACACCATGCTCTCGGCCTTCAGTCAACTGATTAGCGACATACACACAACGGTAACACAATATGCATCGGTTCATGTGCAGTTGTATTTTATCGCCGATATCAATCCGTTCAAATGTGCGTCTTTCAAACTCGTAGCGTGTTTGATCGGCGCCGTGCTCATAACCAAGATCCTGCAATTTACATTCTCCCGCCTGATCGCAAACTGGGCAATCCAGTGGATGGTTAATCAACAGCATCTCCACCACGCCTTTTCGCGCTTCTACCACATCTGGCGAGGTGATGTTCTGTACTTCCATACCATCCATCACTGTCGTACGACATGAAGCTACCAGTTTTGGCATCGGCCGTGGATCCTTTTCTGAACCCTTAGAAACCTTTACCAAACAGGTCCGACACTTACCCCCGCTTCCTTCCAACTTCGAATAATAGCACATCGCAGGAGGTACAATATCACCTCCTATCTGACGAGCAGCGTTCAATATGGTCGTTCCTGGTGCTACATCAAGCGCAATACCATCTATCGTAACCTTAAATTTTCCTTCTTCAGCCATCGTTTCTTTCTTACATTATCTATGTACAAAACTCTACTAAACAACAGGTGCCAGCGGATCCGCATAGTGTGCTAATCCAAAATTTCTCGTCTGTGACTCCTCTGGATGCAAAATGTGCCATTCAAATTCGTCTCTAAAATGACGTATTGCACTCGCTACCGGCCATGCCGATGCGTCGCCAAGCGGACATATCGTATTGCCATCTATCTTACGCTGGATATCCCATAAAAGCTCAATATCGCTTACATCGCCTTGTCCGTATTCAATTTTGTGCAAGACTTTTTCCATCCAACCCGTTCCCTCCCTACAGGGCGAACATTGACCACAACTTTCGTGGTGGTAAAACCGGGTAAAGTTTAAGGTATTCCGTACGATACATTGGTCCTCATCAAATGCGATAAACCCGCCAGATCCCATGGCCGTTCCCGTAACGAAGCCCCCATCAGCCAACGATTCATATGTCATAAGCCTTGCTTCTCCTTTAGCAGTTGTGGTGGCCAGATTGGTTGGTAAAATAGGTACCGACGAACCACCCGCCACAATAGCTTTCAGGCGTTTGCCATTGGCAATACCACCGCAATATGCATCGGAGTATATAAACTCCTCAACAGGGAGCCCTAACTCGATCTCATACACACCTGGGCGTACTAAGTTACCTGAAGCAGATATAAGCTTCGTTCCCGTACTGCGTTCAATACCTATTTTCGCATATTCTTCACCGCCATCATTCACAATCGGCACGGTAGCCGCGATAGACTCTACGTTATTAACAACCGTCGGGCAGCCGTAAAGACCAGCAACGGCAGGGAAGGGTGGCTTGATGCGGGGATTGCCCCTTTTGCCTTCCAACGACTCTAACAGCGCCGTCTCTTCACCACAGATATAAGCGCCGCCCCCGGGCTGTACATATATTTCCAAATCATACCCCGAGCCCAATATATTCTTACCTAAAAAACCTGCAGCTTTTGCTTCGGCTATCGCCTGTTCTACGATCCTGATCTGCGGCATCATCTCGCCACGTATGTAGATATAGGATGTATTGGCACCTAAAGCATAACTCGACACAATCATCCCCTCGATCAGGGCATGCGGTATTTTGGTCATCAAAAAGCGATCTTTAAACGTTCCAGGTTCCGATTCGTCTCCGTTGCACACCAAGTAACGTGGAACGCCTTCGGGCTTGGCAAGAAAGCTCCACTTCATGCCGGTCGGAAACCCAGCGCCACCTCGCCCGCGAAGACCTGATTTTTTAACCTCCTCCACGACATCGTCCGGAGACATTGTCTTCAACGCCTTTTCCACAGCGCGATAACCTCCCTTTTGCCGATAAACCTCTAGGGTGTTTATGCCGGGAACATCAATATGTGTCAGTAATAGCTTACGTGCCATGTCTTATTGATTTTTTGCCTTTTGTTTCAGATCATCGATCAAATGATCGACGCTATCTGCTGTAAGATTTTCGTAAAACGTGTATTCAGGGCCAATTTGCAGCACCGGTCCAAAACCGCAAGCCGCTAAACACTCTACCCCGCGCCATGAGAAAAGCCCATCAGGCGTAACCTCACCCTCTTTTACACCAAGTCGGTTTTCGAGATGCTGCATCATACGCTCTGCTCCCACCAAACAACAAGGCCCTGTCCGGCAGATCTCCAAAACATATTTACCTTTGGGCTGCAAAAAATACATGCTGTAAAAGCTTGCAACCTCGTACACCTCAATCGGCTTTATCTGTAAAAATAGCGCTACTTTGTCCATAGCATCAACACTCAACCAACCGAAATCTGCTTGAACCAAATGCAGTATCGGCAGCAGCGCTGACTTTTGCTTTCCTTCTGGATAGCGAGATACCACATCGGCGAAGCGATCAAGCAGCGCCGGCGTGAATTCTACCGTCATATTTTCTTGGATACTAAGCATCGAGTTCTCCTGCAATTACGTTTAAACTACTCATGTTAATTATCGCATCAGATATTAGCATTCCGCTACTCATTGGAGCAAACATCTGGTAATTAATAAAAGATGGTCTGCGGAAATGTAATCGGTATGGAGAGCGCCCTCCGTCATGAATCATGTAAAAGCCCAGTTCGCCATTCGCGCCTTCGACAGCATGATACACTTCTGACTGCGGGGTTTCCCACTCACCCATCACAATTTTGAAATGATAGATCAAGGCTTCCATATTGGTATAAACCTGTTCTTTCGGCGGAAGATAAAAAGCGGGGACATCCGCGTGGAAAACTCCCTTCGGCTCCTTCGCGATCTTCGCTAACGCTTGCTTGATAATTCGTAGCGACTGCCACATCTCTTCATTCCGCACCATGAACCGATCGTATACATCACCCGAAGTCCCTACCGGAACATCAAACTCAAACTCTTCATAAGAGCTGTATGGATCAACGACACGAACATCATAGTCGACGCCTGTAGCGCGAAGAATAGGACCGGACCAGCTGTAGCTCAGCGCCTCCTCCGGCGTCACCGCAGCTACGCCAGATGTACGCTCGATAAAAATTCTATTCCGCACAAAAAGTTGCTCAAACTCTTTCAACACCGGCGGAAACCGCTCTAAAAATTCCTCAATTTTACGAAAGGCGATATCGTTAAAATCGCGCTCAAAGCCACCAATCCGACCAATGTTTGTGGTGAGACGTGCGCCGCAAATTTCTTCGAAGATTTCATATATAAATTCGCGCTCCTGCATCACATAGAGGAAACCGGAAAACGCCCCCGTATCCACGCCGAGAATACCATTACAAATAATATGATCGGCGATACGCGCCAGCTCCATAACAATCACGCGCATATATTGCACCCGCTTGGGGATCTCTATCTCCAACAGCTTTTCGACCGTCATGTGCCAGCCCATGTTGTTTATCGGAGCAGAACAGTAATTCAGTCGATCCGTGAGCGGCGTGATTTGATAGAAGGGCCTGTGCTCGGCGATCTTTTCAAAAGCACGATGTATATAGCCTATCGTAGATACGCCGCTTACGATACGCTCGCCGTCAATCTGCAGCACGTTTTGAAATACGCCATGTGTTGCGGGATGGGTTGGCCCCAAATTAAGGGTGATTAGCTCATCCTGCGGGTCGTTATCATAAAATACGCCAGCATTTGGCGTTATCTTGGTGATGGGTTTACTCATTTCGCAGTCTCATTACAGGTTTAACGTCCAAAATAAAAGTCTTTTTTATCAACACGATTAGGATCTTCCAATGGGTATTCTTTTCGCATCGGAAAAACCTCAAGCTCATCCATATTTAAAATGCGTCGCAAATCTGGATGCCCATCAAATATTACCCCGAAATAATCGTAAGTTTCGCGTTCCATCCAATTCGCGCCGTTCCACAGCACAGTGGCCGTAGGCACCGTTGGCGTAGGGCCGGAAACCAAGACCTTAAGACGAAGCCTTACGTTATGCAGCATGTTATGCAAATGATATACGATACAAAAATCTTTTTCTTGCTTGGGGTAATGAACAGCCGTGATATCGGTCAAGTAATTTAATCGAAGTGTAGGATCATTCTTAACGAATTCCAGGAAAGCGATGAGCTGATTGGATTCTACACCTAGCGTTAAAAGACCATGTGGCTCGCCCAATACCACAAATGTCGCCCCAAATCTGTCTTGAAGCGCTTCGAGGATGATTTGGTTATCCAATTTATCCATTTCCATTATCTGTTGCGATACCGTACTTCTCCAATAAGGCTTTATATTCTGGAGTATTCCGACGATTTAACGATTCATTTTTCACAATCTCCTGCAGTTTTAGAACACCATCCAAGATAGCTTCAGGGCGCGGCGGACAGCCGGGCACGTACACATCTACCGGAATAATTTCATCAATTCCTTGCAATACAGAGTAGGTATCAAATATACCGCCGCTCGACGCACAGGCGCCTACAGCGATCACCCAGCGCGGTTCTGCCATTTGTATGTAAACCTGCCGTAACACGGGAGCCATCTTCTTCGCTATGGTGCCCATAACCAATAACATATCGGCTTGCCGCGGGGAAAAACTAGGTCGCTCAGCCCCAAAACGTGCTAAATCATAGGTTGAACCCATCGTGGCCATGAACTCAATTCCACAACAGGAGGTCGCAAAAGGCAATGGCCATAGCGAATTCGCCCTTGCCAAGCCAATAGCTTTGTCCAATGTTGTTGCGAAAAATCCTGATCCCTCTACGCCTGGAGGCGCTTCTGCCAATGTCACTTTACTCATGGCTTTGTTTTTTAGATGTATACTTCAGTTTATATGGATGGTGAGATGGACGTTTTAAATCCCTGCAGCGCGACTAACTAATCCCAGTCTAACGCTTTTTTCTTGATAACGTAGATAAAGCCTAACAACAGCATGCCCATGAAAATGAACATCTCGATCAAGCCCTCGAAGCCAAATTCGCGAAAATTTACCGCCCAAGGGTACATAAATATAACCTCCACATCAAATATGACGAACAAGATCGCAACCAAGAAATATTTGATAGAAAAGGGATGACGAGCGTTACCAACTACCTCAATCCCCGATTCAAACGAGCCCAGTTTGCTCTCAGTACGAACCTTAGGCCCAATTAAATGGGTTCCGATAATTGTTAAAACACCGAATCCAACGGCTACACCTAATTGTAATAAAATAGGTATATAATCTACTGGAGTGCTGCTTAGGTTTACACTTTCCATAATTACTAGTTTATTATCTGTTCTCAATAACAAATATATCATTTTTTCCCAATAAAAAAAGGGACTGCAAGCAGTCCCTTCAAATTTTAATGGTATTTTAATACTATAACTGATCAACAAATTGCGTAGCAATTTCGTCATCTGGTCTTACTTTCAACGTCTCTTGGAAATAGGTTTTTGCTTTCGCATTATCTCCTTTAAAGTAGTAGTAGTAACCAATATAGTTGTTGGCATCCGCTATGTAAGAGTTCGTCGTTTCATCTGATTTACCAGAGGCCTTGATCACTTCCAATAATTGGTTGAACGAATCCAAGTACAAACCTTTCACGTTTTCCGGATCGTAAACAACGTTATCTAAAGCGAGCTCGGATAGACCTTTGAAATAAAGACCGTTTACGAGGTATTTATCTTTAACGTCTTGTTTGGTCGCAGCAGTCACAAGGCCAAGAGCTTTTACAGCTTCATCCAAAAGAGGTTTTGCTTCCGCTAGTTTTGTCTGACCCAATTCGGGTGTTACCTCTTCGCCTTCAGCTGGTGAAATGATTCTAGACCCTTTTTGATATTGACCGACACCCAAATAGTAATTTGCATCGTAGTAGTAATCAGAAGCTGTATCAACAGCTACCACGCGGAAGATTTTGATCGCATTATCTACGTCTCCGTCTTGGTACTTCGCAAACGCGGATTCCGCGATTTCTGTCTCCAAGTTATCATCTTCTGTTTGTTTCTCTACCGCTTGCTTCAATAGCTCGCCTGCCTTCGCTTCATCGCCGGCACTCAAGTTAGCCAAACCTGCGTACAAATAATCACGTGGGATTAAACGCTCGGGTTGAACCTTTGAGAATAACGTATTCATATACTCCGCAGCTTTCGCGTAATCTTTGTCTTGGTTGTAGGCGATGTATCCCAAATAACGGTATACTTTCGCATCAACCCCAGGCGCATTAGCTAATTCTTCAGCAACGGTTTTCAACTCGGCATAGTTACCTGAGTATACCAAAAAGTCAGCATAACGTGTTTTCGCCTCAACCGAGTTATCACCTGTCAGCTCAAGATATTTCTTGTAGTTCTCTACACCTTTTTGGTTGATCTCACGATACTGATCTTCTGGAGCCTTTAGTGACGACAGATAGTAGGTCTCAGCAAGCTCACGGTAAAGCGGCGCATAGTCAGCATGCTCTTGTGTCAAAGCTGTTAATTGCTCCAATACGACGTCATAAGCCTGTGCTCTTCTGGAGATTACTGCCTGGCCGATTTTCGGTGCCAATAATGCAGGATCCATATATTCAGCATCACGGTAGTTCACATAAGCTTGACTACTTTCACCTAAGCCGGCATAAGCATCACCAAGAGCAACTAAAATTGTCGCATCTTTCGCATTTTTAGCTTTCGCTTGCGTTAGATATTCAATCGCTTTTGTGTAGTCAGGCTTAGGAGCGTCGATATAGGCTTCACCAATATACAACAATGGCAAATAATCTTTTTTACCTAATCCAGATACTGCTGTGGCGAACTTCGTCTCCGCTGCACTTTGATTGCCGCTCATTAAATCGACAATCCCCAACCCTACATTATTCAACTGTTCTTTGGGAGCGTTTGTCAACCCTTGGTTAAACACAATGGCTGCAGAGTCAACCTTATCATTGATTAAATGAACTCTACCCAGGTAGAAATAATTCTCCCCATCTTTTGCCTTTTTCTCCACCAAGTTCTTAAGAATTCCTTTTGCTTTATCGTACTGCTCTGCTGTCAACGCAGCTTTCGCATCTTTTAAGCTTTGGGCACTTACAGAACCAATTGTTCCAGCCAATAATAGACTTAAAAATAATTTGCTGTTTGTCATAATCTATTTGTGTTCTATTTTATTCTTCTATTGTTAAATATTATCTCGTACAATGATCTCCCGCCCTGGCATGGTAGCCGGCACTAAACCAGCCTTCAGCACGATGCGTTGACCACGATCACCGGTTAAGAAAGCAGAGAAACCTATGCCCAACCCTAAATTCGGTTGATAATTCAGTACATAAAATGTGCGTTGCAAGGGATACTGTCCGGCGGCTATAGTTGATTGATTTGGTATATAAAATCTGTTATCAGCCTTTTCTCCAAGCGTATTCTGCACGCTCAAGATACGAATATTATTTTTATTTGGAAATGATGCGATCAAATCTCTGTATTCGTTATAGCCCAATATACCCAATTTATCTGGCGATTGCGCAACCGCCTCAAGCACGCTTTTTGCTCCACTTCCCGCCTCGACAAAGGTGGAAGCTGCCTTCTCCATTTGGCCAAGCTCTCTTAGGAACCTAAAGCTACTGGAGTTGATGTTATCAAACACAATTTTCCGGCTATCCACACTTTTCCCTTTCATTGCATTTGTTAAATACGATATTGTAACGCTCGTATCGGCCGATTTAGTATTGCTAACAACAACTATTCCATCTGACCAAACAGCGAAGGTTCGAGGGGTGATGGACCGCTGTTTGAAAGATGCCTCTTCTTCTTCGTTTAGCGGCCTAGCTAGGATAGCAACACTTGCTTTTCCCGACACCAACTCGCGGATAGCTAAAACCTCAGGCTTTGTAATAAAGCTAAGCTTGGCATTGGGATAGGCCGATAAAAAAACCTCCTCCTGCTCTTTTAACAAGGGCATAACAGATTCATCAACAGCCACCGAAAGCGTACCAACCAGTATGTCCTCCTGACTTTGTTCTTCCCGCGTGCGGCCCGGATCAGCGAGGCGATCTCCGTCTTGCCTATTGGGGGAACAAGCGGCAACCAGAAGTCCTAGAACTACACCTGCCTTTATGATACTTTTCATGCTCATCATCTCTATTTGTTTACCAATTTTTTGCTTTTATTAACGACACCACTCCTACGATGGTTCTGTTTACATACTTATTAGATAGTAGAAAACCGCAGAAAGTTTAATCCACTAAGCAGATTATCGCCTAAAATTGTTTTGCCATAATCGGGCAAAACGCATAAAGGAATACACGATCAGCAAGATTCCGAATAACTTTTTGTAGGTAGGGTCTATTTCTATAGGAAATCCATTCCAAAAGATGATGAGAACGCCCAATGTAAAATAAAAGGCGAACATCGCTAGCCCTAAAATAGACAGAAATCGCTGGGTTGGCGATTTCTGACTAAATTTTCTTGTGCTGTTACGCAAACCGTTCATACTATTGCTGAAGGTTTAATGAGATAGGTAATGTGTAGGCAACACGAACCGGACGACCATTCTGAATACCTGGCTTCCATTTTTTCGCTTTTTTCAACACATTTACCGCAGCTTGACCTGTACCGTATGACAAATCCTTCACGACTTTCACATCTGTTAAGCTACCATCGCGCTCAACAACAAATGATACGACAACTTGGCCTTTCACACCAGCGTCAATTGCGCTTGGTGGATATGTGTAGTTATCACCTACCCATTTACGAAAGGCAGCAAGTCCGCCAATTGGCTCCGGATTTACCTCTACCGCTGTAAAGATCTTATTGGATTCATTACCGTCTGGATCGCCTGTAGCACTTCCGGTAATTTGTCCTTCCACCTTTTTAGGACCAAATTCGCCTGTCGGTACACCGGCAGCCCCTTTAGTTCCCTTTAACGTAATACGTGCAGGTGTTTTATTTTCTTTTTTAATTTCTTCTTGAGAAACGACCTCTTCCTTCACTTGGTTTTGAGGCACCACTTTTGGCTCCGGGAAACGCACTAAATCTTCTGCTGGCGGCTCCTGCGCAATACGCTGAGGTGGCTCTTCTTCCTGTGGAAGAGGTTCTTCTTCTTCTTCTGGCTCCGGAATATCCAAATCCTCTAGTGTAACCTCGGTAATGACCGGTGCTTCTTCTACAGGTTTATCTGGAAAAACCTTAATGTTAAACATTTTTGGAGCACTCAAAACAAGAACGCTTGCAGTGATCGCGAGTAGACCGATATTGGTCGCCTTCGGCGCGTATTTACGCAAATCGTAGGCACCATATTCTCTGTTTCTATTCGCAAAAACGACATCAAGCCATTCTTTTTTGAATATATCTAATTTAGAACCAAACATATTTTACTTAATTATGCAATTAGTCGTTAAATAGACCATCGCGTTTTAACACCTCTATTTCGTCATTGTTGATCTTGGAAATCATATAGCGCTTCACGTCTACAATTTTCATCTCGTCTAAGATATCGACAAGGTTACGTTGTACCGATTTCTCACTAGGTCTGATTACGACGATCAAATCTTTACCGCCAGAACGCGCTGGTACCTCTTTTTGCATTTTTAGCAAAACCTGACGGATGCCTTCTTTACCATAATCTACCGTTACTGGTGGATAAATCGGCTTCGCTAATTGTCCGTAGTACCAAGAGATTTTATTGTCTGATCCTAATAAAAGCGTGATAGAACGATTATCGGCAATCTCTAGATTGTCATTCGCGTCCATCTTATTTTTATCAGGCATCGCAACGTCCATCGCCTGTGGTTTATTTAATGACGTGGTCAACATGAAGAAGGTGATCAACAAGAACGCTAAGTCTACCATGGCGGTCAAATCGACCTTACCACCAGCTTTCTTGGCTCTAACCTTGCCGCCTTTGCCTCCTTTACCACTATCCTGATTTAATTCTGCCATTTTTTATTTCAATTAAACGACTATTGCTCGGATGCGCGTAAGCCTGTTACAAAACTAAATTTGTTCTGCTTTTGGTTACGCAACGTTTCAATAATCAAATTAACAATTGGATACTTCTCATTTGCATCGGCTTTGATAGCAACCTTCATCGGTCCTGGATCGACAAAGTCTCTCTCTCCTTCGCGTGAACGATTGTATTCAATTGTTGCCTTCCGTGCTTCCTGAACCCAAGAATACAATTCATTTGAAGCTGTTTCTGTACTATCTACAGGAACACCTGGCTGAATCTTCTCATCGCGTTGTTCATTAGGCAACGAAAGTAGTTGACGCAAATTTTTCATAGGAACGCCAAACTCGTCTAGTTGTTTAAACTTCTCATATTCCTCTGCTGAAAATGCAACACCGTACTTTTGCGACATATTCTTCAACGTGATCTCGCGTACCGTTGGATTTTTCACGCCGAAGAAGATTTTGCCTTCCGCTACCGAGATAACACCAAGGTTATCATCCGGTAATTTATCCGGCGTGGTTGATTGTGGAGTATCCACGACCAACACTTCAGGTTGACGAGCAGTAGCCGTTAATACGAAGAACGTAAGAAGCAAGAACGAGACGTCACACATCGCCGTCATGTCGATGGAGGTACTGGCTCTTTTTACTTTTGCTTTACCCATTTTTCTTTACTTCTTTAATTAACAATTCTTATTCCTTTTAATGATGATGATCTTTCCTCACAAATTCCATAAAAGAATTTGAAAAAATATCATGTTTTCTTACTTGTGGTTTGCAGCGTACGTTTGTACGATTGAGAAACCAGCTTCGTCGATAGAATAAGTTAAGTTGTCAATTTTTGCAGTCAAGATGTTGTACATGACGATAGCGAATGTAGAAGTCGCGATACCTGTAGCCGTATTGATCAAGGCTTCAGAGATACCGTTTGCTAATTTAGCTGAATCTGGAGCACCACCTGTTGCAAGAGCGGAGAAGGCCTTGATCATACCTGTTACCGTACCCAATAGACCTGTCAATGTACCGATAGAAACTAATGTAGCGATAACGTTCATGTTTTTCTCTAACATTGGCATTTCTAATGCAGTTGTTTCTTCGATTTCTTTTTGGATCGCTACTACTGATTTTTCAGCATCTAATCCTGTGTTAGCAGAAACATCTTTGTATTTCAATAAACCTGCTTTTACAACGTTCGCTACAGAACCTTTTTGTTTGTCACACTCAGCAATAGCTGAATCAATATTACCGCCATTAATTAATGACTGAATTTTTCTAACGAAGTTACCAACGTTGCCTGTTCCAGCTGCTCTGCTGATTACTAAGAAACGTTCGATAGAGAATACCCATACCATTAAGAATAAACCGATCAATACAGGTACGATCACACCAGCGTGATAAACCATTCCTAAATAGTTTCCTGGTTTTGGTTGGTTTTCTGGATTTTCTTCCAAGAAATTCGAAGGTGCTCCCATAACATATGCCCATACTACGTAACCGATGATGAAACAAATGATGATTGCTAAACTCGCAAATAAATTACCTGAATTTCCGCTTTCATTCTTAGCAGGAGTAGTAGTTTTTGGTGCGTTTGCCATTTTTTTACTAATTTTTAGATTTTTACTGTTGTTTAATATTACTGTTTAATTCAATTTGTGCAATGTATTGCCATCTATCTTGCTGTTAAGCAAAACAAATATACTATTTTGTGTTAAAAATAAAATTTTCTGTGCATTAATTTATACATCTTTCAATAGGCTCCATATTAGATAAACCAGCCGCGGTTTCCTCTCCTTCCTAACACATCGTCGCCTCATGCTTTAACGCCGTTTAATGCGATATATTTTACAATGAAAACTATTTTTTTTGGTTTATGCAAATTAAAAAATCATTAACTACCAAAAATAAGTAAGTGTTCACTTAGTGGTAAATAAGGTCTGTTCGGGTTCTATCCCTAACGGATCTTCATTTATGCGCACCGCCAAATACATAGCAACGGTTTAGCTCCAAATTACGCAACCGGTTGTAACTAATTAACCTCCAACCAATTTGACCTGATAGGCAGCCGCCTTAAGCATGTCGAATATCCGGTTTTTAAAATCGCCTTGAATTAAAATGATTCCGTCCTTTGCTGAACCGCCAACACCGCATTTTTGTTTTAATTCTTTTGCTAAATCATTTAAGTCTTCTTCCGTGCCTACAAAACCTTCGACGATTGTAACAACTTTTCCTTTACGGGCTTTCTTATCGAGCATGACTTTTAGCCGCTGCTGATTATTGGGCAGGGTGGTAACATCTTCCGAAGGTGTGGATTCTACATAATCAAAGTCGTTGGCTGTTGAATAGACAATGCCTTCAAATCGTTGCTTTTTTTGTTTCGCCATCGTGTTAACAAATAATTTTTAAAGATTTATGCTTGATACCGATCTCGAGCTCTCGACCCATTTCTACGGGTTCGCCATCGACATGCACAGGTCCTTTCTCATCACGAATAATTCTAATATTCTTTCCCGGAAGGATTTCCACGTACTCAGACTGATCGGCACTCTTAGTAAACAAATGGAAGACCATCTTCGGTAGCAAGTAAAGTGGAAACTTATGCACCACGCAGACGTCCAAGATACCATCGGTAATAGATGCTTGCGGAGCGATATAGGCATTGTTACCATATTGGGGCGAGTTTGCGACACTGATCATAAAGGCTTCCTTTTTATATTCTTTCCCATCAATGATAAGGGTATAGGTGCTCGGTTTGAAATCCCCCAGCACGTTCATGATCGAGCGTAAATAGCCTACTGGTCCACGGATGTTCTCGGTCGCAAAATGGTCACTCACTGAAGCATCAAACCCGAGGCCGGTGATATTGAAAAAATTGCGTCCGTTAATTTCGCCCGTATCAACATCTACCGTTTCAAATCTATTGATTCGACGCAGCGCAGCAGACTCATTCAACGGTATCCCTAGATACAACGCCAATCCATTTCCAGAACCTTCCGGAATAATTCCCAAGGGCATATCCGTGCCTAGGATAGCCGAACCCACCTCATTGATGGTACCGTCCCCGCCAACAGCTACTACAGCGTCGTACCCTTCCAGCACAGCAGATTTGCCCAGTTCGTAGGCATGATTTGGATGATCCGTTATTTTGAATGTAGGGTCAAACTTTTCCAGATCAAGTACTTCCAACACCTGCTTGTTAAAGGCGGTTTTCTTCTTACCGCCCGATATCGGATTGACGACAAACAAAATTCGTTTACGTTGACGCATCGTATACTTCCATTTTAAGGTTATAAAGATATAGAATTGCGACCACCAATTTATATACCTCCATCGTTTATTTATTTCCTGCACGCGTATAGACGGCATGCCGATGAATGTGTTTGGCCATCGAAATACGCTGCAGACAAATGTGGCATAGCTTTTACAAAACATTTTTGCTTTCGGTTTCCTTTATCAGGGAAAGGTTTGTATTTTTGCTAACAAAAAATGTGGACTGATTTGCGTATGGCATAATGAAAGATGTCATAGGAGATTGCAACCACAGTAAAAAAGTGCTAAAACCAACATTTCTGTTTTTCCACTTTCGTTGCATCTCTCCTGCTCTCGCAATCTAAAAAAACGCTTAATGGCATATTTATTTACTTCAGAGTCGGTGTCCGAAGGGCACCCAGATAAAGTAGCAGATCAAATTTCTGACGCTTTGATCGATAATTTTCTGGCTTGGGATGAAGATTCCCGCGTAGCCATAGAGACGTTGGTTACGACCGGGCAAGTGGTTTTGGCTGGAGAGGTGAAATCAAAAATCTATTTGGATGTTCAAAAGATCGCGCGATCTGTCATTCAAAAGATCGGGTATACGAAGTCAGAATACATGTTTGAAGCAAATTCATGTGGTGTACTGTCCGCTATTCACGAACAATCTGCCGAAATCAATCAAGGTGTCGATCGTAAAACAAAACAAGAACAGGGAGCCGGTGATCAAGGCATTATGTTTGGATACGCAAACAACGAAACCGAAAACTACATGCCGCTTGCATTGGACCTTGCGCACCGCTTGTTATTCGAATTGGCAGCCTTACGTCGAGAAAATGGAGAAATTACGTACTTGCGGCCTGACGCGAAATCGCAGGTGACGCTTGAGTATAGCGACGACCATAAACCCCAGCGCATCGACACTATTGTGATCTCTACGCAGCACGACGACTTTGCTCCTGAAGCAGAGATGCTTAACAAGATAACCGAAGATGTGAAAAACATCTTGGTTCCCCGTGTAAAAGCTCAATTAAAGCCGGAACTTCAGGCTTTATTCAACGATAATATCAAGTTTCACGTGAACCCTACCGGAAAATTTGTGATAGGTGGTCCTCATGGCGACACAGGCTTGACAGGCCGTAAGATTATTGTGGATACCTATGGCGGCAAAGGAGCACACGGAGGTGGTGCTTTCTCTGGAAAAGACCCGTCCAAAGTAGATCGTTCCGCAGCTTACGCCACCCGACATATTGCTAAAAACCTTGTCGCGGCAGGTGTTGCAGATGAAATTCTTGTACAAATTTCGTACGCAATCGGTGTTAAAGACCCGATGGGCATCTATGTAAATACCTATGGAACCAGTAAGGTTAATCTTTCCGATGGTGAGATTTCAAATAAAATCGCAGAAATTTTTGACATGACCCCTTACGGTATTGAAACCCGTCTTGGCCTTCGGAACCCGATATATGCGGAAACCGCTGCCTATGGACATATGGGCAGAACGCCAAAAACGGTTAGCAAAACGTTCGAAAGCTCCACGGGCGAAACAAAAACTGTCGAGGTGGAATTGTTTACATGGGAAAAGTTGGACTACGTCGAAAAAATAAAGACAGCATTCTCGCTGTAATAAAGTGAAGTATTCAAGATCAGTGTCTAAAAACGGTGCTGATCTTGCTTCTTTTCATTCTTACAATAACCCTCGCGCCTTTATCTCTAAATACTTATTTATAGCGTTGATCGTCAGATCCTCTGGCGCGGTATAAATCGTTTGAATGCCTTGTCTATTCAATTCTTGAATAACCAAATTCTTTTCGTAAACGAACTTCTCTGCTATGACTTGATTGTAGACATCAATCAACTTCGCCCCGCCCGCGTTGGACATCGCGATAAGTTCCGTGTTTTTAAATACCACAACAACCACGATATGTGTTTTGGCGAGCATGCGCAAATACGGCATTTGCCTAGCCAAGGCATCTACTGTCTCGAAGTTGGTATACAACATAAGCAAGGAGCGCTTGTTAATATGTCGATTGCAAAATGCATAAAGGTTGCCAAACTCAGACTCTTGGAAATCTGTTTCTATGCCATACAGTTTCTCTGATATAATCCGCATTTGATTGTTTCGCTTCTCAGCAGAGACATGGTTTCCTACGTCTTTTGAAAATGTCAACATGCCCGCTCTATCTTGTTTGATAATCGCTGCATTAGCAAGCACCAAAGTCGAATTAATAGCATAGTCCAATAAGGTGAGTCCTTGGAAAGGCATCCGCATAACCCGACCGCAATCTATCAAAGCGTAGATAGGCTGCGATCGCTCTTCCTGATATTGATTGACTTGCAATTTTTTATGTTTTGCCGTAGCCTTCCAATTGACGTGTCTAAACTCATCCCCCCTAACATAGGAGCGAATATGATCAAATTCCAACGTTGCCCCAATTTTCCGAACCCGTTTAATCCCCAGCTCGACCAAGCGGTCTGTTGTTGCCAATAGCTGGTACTTACGCATTTGTATGAACGAAGGATAGCAAGATATCGTCTGTGGATCTTGCAAGGTAAATTTTCGTTCAAAAAGACCCACATGATGAACAAGCACGTGACAACGTGTAAACGTATACACACCTCGACTGGTGGGGCGTATGGTATAGCGAAGACGTTTTGTTTGTCGAGCGGCTAACGGCAAAGCGAAGCTGATATCGCGCAATTGGAGTTGCGCGGGAAACTCCTCCAGCACGCGTATACCGACTTTTAACGGATAAAAGCTCTGCACGATAATGCCCATTTCATTCTCGTCACCATTGGAAAGCTTTTCAGGATAGTCGCGAGCGATAACAATAAGGTTTTTCTTCGCATAGAGCACAACAATATCCCATGCGCAAGATCCTACAAAAATCCAAAAAAGAAGCGAAGCAACGATGAAAAACGCTTGTATAAAAAATGACAGCACGAAACAGGTGGCGAGAAGCAGTACGCCATAAAAGAAAATATTTGTAAGATACAGGTTTCGTATAAAACGCATTATCGTGGTATTTCTATACTATCTACAATTTGCCGAATGATGTAATCGCTTGTAAAGCCCTCCATTTCCTTTTCAGGAGTCAATATGACGCGGTGCCCCAACACGTTAGGAGCGACATACTTTACATCATCAGGTGTTATAAAATCCCGGCCTTGTAAGGCAGCGCAAGCTTTAGAGGCCTCTAGTAATGCAATGGACGCTCTAGGCGATGCGCCCAAGGTAAGATTCGGATTGGAGCGTGTATTGAAAATTACCTGCACGATATAGCTGAACACTTCGTCATGCACAAAAACCTGCTTGATAAGATCTTGGAAGTGGAGGAGCTCCTCCGTATCAACCACAGGCTGTACCAATTCTTCCTTGTTTTTTGCTTTTTGCGCATGGTGTTCACGAAGGATATCCATTTCTTCTTCGAAAGCTGGGTAGCCGACGTTGATCTTAAACAAAAAACGGTCAAGCTGTGCTTCGGGAAGGCGGTATGTGCCCTCGTGTTCGATTGGATTTTGGGTCGCGAAAACCACAAACGGGCGTGGTACCGCATAGGTGTGTCCGTCAACCGTTACTTGATATTCGGACATACATTCAAACAACGAGGATTGCGTTTTGGCAGGTGCGCGGTTGATTTCGTCAATTAAAACAATGTTTCCAAAAATAGGCCCTTTAAGAAAGCGAAATTCATTTGTTTTAAGATCCAATATCGAGGATCCGGTCACGTCTGACGGCATGAGGTCGGGCGTGAACTGAATGCGTTTGAAGTCTCCATGTGTACTTTTTGCAATCAGTTTTGCAGTCAACGTTTTAGCGACGCCGGGCATACCTTCTATCAACGAATGTCCTGCCGCGAGTATGGAAATAAGTAATTTCCGGATCACATCATCCTGCCCGACGATCACCTTTTTAACTTCCGAAGCAACAGCGCCCATCTTTGCCTCCAATACAGTTAAGTCAATCCTGTTTTCAAAATCAGGCGCATATTTACTATCTAGCTCGCTCATAATATATTGGCTTTATTTTTAAATTCTTCAATCTGTTTATTGATTTCGATCAGTTCGTCGTCGGTTGTCGCGGTGACTTTGCGATACTTTATGACTAACGCTATGATGTACTCACAGTCCGCAAGCGGGACCCCGCTTTTCGTAGAGAGATGCTTGGCAAACCCAGGCTCGTCCAGTGTCAGCGTATCCAATAGAAAATTGATGCGAATGTCGTAAAGAAAATACTCAATTTTCTTTTGTACCAAATTACCTGGATTACCACTTTCGTAATATAACGTGGCGATAGTCTTTGCAAACTCTTTCGACATGTTTTTCTCCGGCTCTATAACCGGTATCGCCATCTGTTCGCGTTTGCTCCGAAACAGCAAAAACAAGAGCAAGCCAAATAGCAAGATGTACCAAGCTTGTTTTAGACCTTCGTTTTGCAACAAAACACGCAATGGTGTCTGAACCGCATCATTACTTTTAGCCCGTGCGTCGTACCAAAAAACATCGGGGCGCTTTAATAGTTTCAAAGCAGTGGCGGCATAGTTGTAGTTCGGCTCCTTCAACATGTAATAGTTGGTGAACATGAGGGGTTCGAGATGGAGCAAGAAACGTCCTTTTTTTCGCCTAACTTCCACAAAATTAGGAACTTCCCGACCTTCGGCTTGAAAATAGCCGATCTTACTTATACCAACAGAATCAATCTCATAAAACAATCCGGGATAGTCCAAATCTTTGTAGAAAGCCTTTGTTCCGTCTGTCAACGTGAAAGGCCGATCTTTAATATCTATCGCGTCATTGAAGTCTCGTGGATAATAGTATTCTTGATCTAGACCAAGCGTATCCAGCAACGCTATGGATAAGCTGTTCGCGGAAATAAAAACTTCGCCGCCCCGTTCTACATAAGCAACAAGTTCGGCAACCGCTTCTTTTCCATCATACATTCCATCAACGATGTAGACTAGGCTGCCCCTTTCTTTTCCGCGGAGGAAACCCTTCAAGTCTGGATAATTCATGGCAGTAAAGTCGCGGACTTTAGCCTCATTGCCTAATATTTTTGAAAGCTCCGTTCGGGTAAAAAACAGTCCGTAAGGGATCTTGTCTCGTTGGTCATATGTTCTCGTCCAGTCGATTTGTCTATCACGGGTCAGGTCCACGAGGGCAATCGTTAAAAAAGTCAACACAAGTAAGATGACACCCAATTTCCCTGAACTTTTCATTGCCATTTTGCTTGAAAATTTAAGAAATAATGTGAAAAAGCCTCGTACTTCTTATCATCGAGCGACATCCCTCCATACCATACCCGGTTGAGGATGTCCACGTTGCCTGCAAACTCTTTCTTGAGTTGATCATCTTTCAACTCATCGATGAGTTCCACGTGCGATTTCGAGTGTTTCCAATCAATTAACCCTTTCTTTGCCAAAAGCTGTATGTTCAGTAAGTTCAAGTAACGTATCGCACGGACAAAATCACCTTCCGTTCTCGCTTGGTCAATATAGCGCGTCAAATCAAGATCCAAGAGATTTTTCTCGACGAACTTTATTTCTTCTACATCGTCGTCCTTTTCATCGCTGGGGTTTAACCAGCGCTTGCGGGATATGACTACACGATACACGATCCATATTAGCACGACGATGGCAATTACCGCCAAAAGTTTGTAGAAAATGTCGGAAAACTGGAATGCGTTTGTATTGGGAAACAATTGATCCAACCACCTGCCTATACGATCGAAAATCCGTTTGAACAGACTTACCTGATTGACATGTTCTTTGTCGTAATCAAACTCCTCTGTTTTATAGGGTATTGAGCGTATGGAAAATTCGGCCGTATCCACCTTTGGCATATTCTGGAAAGATGGTACATGATCATAGTAGCCTTCTGCTAAAAAATCGACATCTTCTGGATAATCGGTAGGAAGGCTATCTGGGGAAAGTTGGCTGGGTATGGTATCTTGGGCATGACAAAAGAGGAGCATCATACCATAGATGATGCCTAAACACTGCATTTTAACGGACATCATCTCGCCCTCCCAAACGCTCTATTTTTTCGTAAATATCTTGACCATACTTAATTTCTTTCGCTGTTTCGTAAATAATGCCGTAAACCAATACGGAAGACATGTAATATACGATAGAAAGAAATACGACCACCGTTGCACCTAAAGAAACCAGCATCCGCCCTAAAAGCGTATTGAAAAAAGTGTCATCAAAACCAATGGTGTTGTAAGCGATCAAACCGAATATGATGGTAGGCATCAGCGAAAGCATCATTAACAAAATTTGAAATACAAAACTGACGATATACGAAGAGACGCTGTAATCAACTATCTTTTTTCGCAGGATCGAAAAAGTTTCTTGCAGACTGCTTGTTGCGTCGAAATAGCCTTCCCGATAGAATAAAAACGAACAAAAGAACCAAACACCAATAAAGGCGCTTAAAATCCCAATCGCAAAGCTTCCTACAAGCGGAATAAACGCTAAGATGAGCACACAAATCATAAATGGAATAGCCAGAATTAGCGTTGCCACGATAGATACCGCTAAAAATTTAAGGTATAGGGCGATATGTTGCACAAAGGCCTGCCAGACATCAGCCGAATTGAAATCCGTATTTCGATTGTTCTTAAGCAGAATAAAGTACTCGATGGCTAGTCCAAAGAAAACCATACCGACCAACAACAACAATCCGATGGCTATAGAAGCTATCCCAAAAATATCCAGCGACTCGCTAAAGCGCGCTGTTGAAGTCAGATTGATCTTCGTGGTAATATAGTATACCAAAACCAACATGCCGCAGAGCGGTATAACCGCGAGTCGAAAAATGGTATAAAAGAAGTGCTTTAAGACAATCCGCAGGAGATTGATAAAGTCTTGCACGATTTCGCCGAGCTTCCTTTCTCTTCTAAATTCAAACGCTATGTCCATCCTTTAATTTTCGCCAAATGATATGGTCTGATCACATAAAAGTATCCGATGCAGAGGAAAGATACGATAATGATCGCTATACACATCCAAATAGAAACTTGGTAATATCTGGTGATAAAGCCCTCTAAAAAACCAGCCACAATAAAGAAAGGAACCGTACTGACCAATACTTTTGAGGCGGTTTTAATTGTTCGCTTGAAGGACTCCAGCCGCGTAAACGACCCTGGAAAAAGAATGCTATTACCAATGGCTAAACCACATCCGCCGGCAATAACAATAACCGACAGCTCAATGGCTCCATGTATCCAGATAGCCGACATCGCTTCCTTCAAGACACCATGCTGATAGAACATATAATGGAAGGCGCCAACCATGATCCCGTTGCTAAAAAGAATGTATCCAGTCCCGATACTATAAAAGATTCCTAAGGCAAAGGCCAGGAACGCCACCCGCACGTTATTTATGGTAATAGCTAAGGCAGAACCGATTTCACTCCCTCCTTCATATACGCCTGCTGGATTACCAGCCTCAATATTGCTGATGCTCATATCCACATAAAAGTCACCTAAGATCAAACGGATAAAATTCACATCATAATGTGCGGAAATAACGCCGATTAGTATTGAAAAGCAGAATAGCAGAAGCGAGTACAGCAGTGGTCGGCGTAGCTTCCAAATAGCCTCGGGAATTTCATGCATAAAGAAACGCTTGATCTGGCTTTCGGAAGATTTTTGATCACGGTATAATTGCTGGTGAGCCAATATCGCTAACTCATTTAGATAGTCCTTCGTCTTAGATTTCGGATAAAAGGTTTGGGCGTATGCCAAATCGTTAGTCAATTCCATATAATTGGAAGCCAGCTGATCGGGCGCCACATCTGCTCTGTTGCGCAGGTTGTGCTCAATCAATACCCACTTTTCCTTATTTCGATCGATAAAGGACGCTTCTCTCATGTGTTAAATTGATAACCGATTTACCAAACTTAATAAATGTTGCATGTAAATGCAATTCTTTTTGTATGGAAAAAAATCTCTTTGATAGTCGCAAAATCAGTGACTTTCGCAGTAGAAGTCCGCGGAATAATTTGCGCTTTCAAAACAATTTCTTACATTCAGCTATTTCTTATGCGTATGCGATGAAGGTTAATGCGGAGAACAAACAGCAGGGAAGCGTGCTCCAGGGAACTACGACATTTAAAAAAGCGCTGCCGCCTGATGAGATAATGTATGCACCGATGAATAGACTACAAATAAACACAGCACAAAACGTCAAGTTCGAATATAAACTAGCCTCGCTTGGTTCAAGAATCATTGCGTTTGGCATCGATTATTTCATTATCATCTGTTATTCGATATTGATTGTTAGTGTTTTGAGCAATATCGGCCTGTTTAAAAGTGCAGATAGCTGGTTGGCCGCAGGCTTATACATGCTTTTTTTGCTACCGGCTTTATTTTATACATTTTTTATGGAAAGCTTTTTTCATGGGCAGACGGTAGGGAAGATCATCATGAAGATCAAGGTAGTGAAGGTAGATGGAACACGCGCTACAATTTACCAATACTTTGTACGCTGGGTTTGCACCATCGTGGATATCTTTCTTTGCATGGGCGCACTGGGCATTAGCAGCATTATTGCGACGCGAAACGCACAGCGTATCGGGGATATTGCAGCAGAAACGGCTGTCATCAGTACCAAGCAGGATATCGCTATTCAACAAACGCTCTTCTCAGAGATTACCCAAGAATATACCGTTACATTCCCGCAAGTGATGCACCTCACCGACGACGATGCAAACACCATAAAGGAAGTCTATAAAAAAGGTTACGAGCGAAAAGATTACAATATCATCCTCGCACTGAGTAACAAATTAGTCGCCTTGCTCGATGTTAAACCGCAAATGCGGCCCGAAGAGTTTGTCGATATCGTGATCAAAGACTACTACTACACATTCCGAGACAAGTAACAAACGACGCGCTTATTAGAACGACCATTGTACATAGTTGATGTTTTTGCTATGGGCTAAGTATTTCCGCTCATAGTAGGTTTTTATAGAAAGTACATCATCGACCAAATCAGATTTGTAAAGATCCTTTGTTTCTTTTCGCTTATTTAACTTAAGCAATGCTATTTGCTCCAAGGTATACGCAAAAAAATCGTCGTTATCCGTCTTAAGATGCATAAGGCCATCTTCCGCCAAAATAGCTTTATACTTGTCTAAAAACCTAGGATTTGTTAATCGCTTTTTTTCACGACTGATTTGAGGTTGGGGGTCAGGGAAGGTGATCCAAATTTCGTCGATCTCGCCGGCAGCAAAATATTCCAGTATCGTTTCGATCTGTATACGTAAAAATGCCACATTAGCTATCCCTTCTTCCAATGCCGTTTTTGCACCACGCCAGATGCGGTTACCTTTGTAATCTACGCCTATAAAATTTTTTTCGGGGAATAATTTTGCCAAGTTGACGGTGTATTCGCCCTTGCCACAAGCCAATTCCAAGATGACTGGATGATTGTTTTTAAAAAACTTCTCAGACCATGATCCTTTAAATACCTTTCCTGCGTCCAACTGTATGACGTTGTCAAAGGTGGCTACTTCGGCAAACTTTCTTAACTTGTCCTTACCCATTTTTCATATTTTGTGCGCAAAAATAACCTTATATTTGCACTAATCAATAGATTACCGTGGAAAAAGAAGCTAAAATATTCGTAGCCGGCCATCGCGGCATGGTCGGGTCGGCAATCGTTAGGGCCTTAGAAAA
Source organism: Sphingobacterium paludis (assembly GCF_004364125.1). Classification (GTDB taxonomy): domain Bacteria; phylum Bacteroidota; class Bacteroidia; order Sphingobacteriales; family Sphingobacteriaceae; genus Sphingobacterium; species Sphingobacterium paludis. The sequence goes on from NZ_SNZV01000003.1 coordinate 99,974, forward strand.
CGAGGGCTACGTTAACATTATCAAAAGAACGTCCAAAGAATTGGATCTGCGCAACCAAGCTGATGTTGCCGCATTTTTTGCGGACCAAAAGCCCGACTATGTGTTCTTGGCCGCAGCCAAAGTTGGTGGCATTATGGCCAACAACACGTATCGTGCAGATTTCTTGTATGAGAATATAGCTATTCAAACGAATGTCATCCACCAAGCCTATATTCAGTCTGTAAAGAAATTATTGTTCTTGGGGTCTAGCTGTATTTACCCGAAGCTTGCTCCTCAACCTTTAAGGGAGGATTACCTGCTTACCGGTACATTGGAATCGACAAACGAACCATACGCTATTGCGAAAATAGCGGGAATAAAAATGTGTGAAGCTTATCGCGCCCAGTATGGCTGCAATTTTATCTCGGCGATGCCAACCAATCTTTATGGCCTAAATGACAACTATCATCCCGAAAATTCTCATGTGTTACCTGCTTTGATCCGTCGGTTTCATGAAGCAAAAATAAACGGGTTGCCGAGCGTGACCATATGGGGCACAGGCACGCCGTTGCGCGAATTTTTGTATGCCGATGACTTAGGTGAAGCCTGTATCTTCCTTATGGATAATTACAGTGACGAACAGTTTATAAACGTGGGTGTGGGAGAAGATCTGAGCATCGAAAATCTTGCAAAATTGATCAAGAAGATTGTAGGTTTCCAGGGTAACATAGCCTTTGACAAAAGCAAACCTGACGGAACTCCCAGAAAGTTGATGGACGTGAATAAGCTTCATGACCTAGGTTGGAAACATAAAACCTCTTTAAAAGAGGGGATAGCTTTAGCTTATGAAGACTTTTTGGCGAAACATACGCATTAGTATGTTTCGCTCGGAGTTGTAAGACCCAAGTCAGCATTTGCATCATCTGCAAGCACATGAGGGGGCAACAACTCTTTTTTCTTCTTTTTCTTTTTGCCCTTCGGCCTTATAAAACTGGTGATCTTGCCTATCAAACCGCTGATCTTGCTTTGGTTCACTTGACCGACAGCCGTTTCAGAGGCCAATAAAACGACGGCTTTCTTCAACCATCCGGCGTTGCGGAGGAGGGTAGAGTTCAATACCAAGGGTGTGCCTATTTGTAAAACATTTGTTAGCCAGTCCGCATCCTTCCCTTTCATCGCTTTGCTTATATTAGACGCTACACCTTTCACGATCCCGGCTCCGGGAACAACCGTGGTAAAGTTTTTAAAAAAGCGGATCGGACTTTCTACTTTTGCTTTTAGCAGCTCATACTGATCAAGCAGATAAAGCTCTTGCTCCTTCTTGCGAACACTAAGACGAGCAATCTCTACCTTCAAATCTTCCAGATTATTTATTTTTTGTGAACTCTTCATGTATATCCGTTTTAACTTTCTCCTGTATTACATCTTCGTCTTCATCGCCATCCCATTTATTCGCTAGCTTACTGATGGTGATATTCATAAAAATAGCTTCCAACTTTGGCTCAAAGGCACGGATTAACAACAGTATCACGAAGAAAATAACCCCCGTCAGTAAAAATCCTAGAGCATTACTATGCAATAGCTCTCCAAGAAAAAAACCAAGCGCCAGCGAACAGAAAAATACAATAAACAGAGTAAGTACAACTTTAGAAACGTCAAGTACTAAGGAACCCAAAATACGCGATCCCTTCGCTAATGCTTTTAATTTCAGAAGCTTTATTTGGGTGTCTACGTATTCTTTCCCTTTTTGAAACGTACCGCTAAATGAGAATTTTTCTTCTTCCATGAATAATAAATTTGTGAGAGGCGAACGCCCACATGTATACGTGTGCGGCCCAAAAATTGGGGCGATATCATTTCATGATTTCGACCTCTTTTGTATTTAAATAATGGGGCCGCCGAAGCGACCCTCGAATACTATGCGTGTTCTTCTATCTCGTCGTCAATCGCAGATTCCACATGAGAAACTTTTGATTTGACGGCTGCAACAAGCTTTTCTTTTAAATCATTCAGTTGATCGAGTTGTTCCTCGGCACGTTCCTTTATTGCATCGCCAAGATCTGCCAGAGAATCATGAAGCTTATCTCTTGTCTCCGAACCCTTATCGGGTGCAAACAACAACCCCAAAACTGCTCCCGCCGCTAGGCCGGCCAACAGTGCTGTAACTATTTTACCGTTTTCGTTCATAAGATTTGTCTTTTAGTAATGAAAGATATATAGACGATATATGTTTAACAAATGATCGTTCTAAACGTTTTAAAAATACAAAACTATTTTGGCCCACACGATCGACATAAGGAATATCGACAAAACTCTGACCCAATTACTAACTGCCGATAAAAAATAAAATGGTATTCTTCTACAATTTTTTTATCTTTAAAGAAACCATTGTAATCCATATGCTCGTAAAAACATTTAGTAGTGCCGTACACGGCATCGAAGCCACATCCATAACCGTCGAGGTTCACATATCGACTGGAACAAAGTATTACATTGTTGGACTGCCCGATAATGCGATAAAAGAAAGTTGGCAACGTATTGAAAGTGCGATTGCTACGATTGGTTTTCGGATGCCGCGACAGAAGATCGTTGTTAACTTGGCACCGGCAGATATCCGAAAGGAAGGTTCCGCCTATGACCTATCTATGGCCGTAGGCATTTTAGCGGCGTCCGGGCAAATGCCTGACCGGCTACTATCCGACTACCTTATTTTGGGTGAGCTATCCCTGAATGGCGAAATTCAACCCATCAAAGGCGCGCTGCCCGTTGCCATACAAGCACAAAAAGATGGATTTAAAGGCATTATGCTCCCCGAAGTTAATGCACGAGAAGCGGCTGCTGTGCAACATATTGATGTATTGCCCGTCAATAATTTGAAAGAAATTGTCTCCTTTTTAAGTGAGGAAGAAACGATTGTCCCCTTGCGGCTGAATATTCAGCAAGAGTTCCTTAATCATATAAATGATTATGACGTAGACTTTGCAGACGTAAAAGGGCAAGAAAACATAAAAAGAGCGTTGGAAATCGCTGCTGCTGGCGGACACAATGTCATCCTAATCGGGCCACCCGGGGCTGGAAAAACCATGTTAGCAAAACGTCTCCCGACCATACTCCCGCCATTGACGCTAGAAGAATCCATAGAAACAACAAAGATTCATTCCGTAGCCGGGCAGCTCAGAGCACAATCCGCTTTAATGACGATTCGCCCCTTTCGAGCACCGCATCATACCATCTCCGATGTTGCCCTGGTGGGTGGCGGCTCGCATCCACAACCCGGAGAAATATCGTTAGCACACCATGGTGTTCTTTTTTTAGATGAGCTGCCGGAATTTAAGCGTACGGTACTGGAAGTGATGCGGCAGCCTCTAGAATCGCGAAGTATCACGATCTCCCGAGCCCGTTCATCAGTAGACTACCCGGCAAGCTTTATGCTTATTGCGGCAATGAACCCCTGCCCATGCGGCTATTACAATCATCCGGAAAAAGAATGTATCTGCGGCAGCGCCGTTGTACAGCGGTATCTTAGTAAAATATCAGGGCCATTGCTCGATCGAATCGATCTGCATGTGGAGGTTACGCCCGTCGAGTTTAATGAATTGGCAAGCAGCAGAATAAGTGAGCCTAGCACATCCATACGTGCTCGGGTGATACTGGCAAGGAAAGCGCAAGAAGAACGTTTTTTTTCCTCGCGCGCTATTCATTGCAATGCACAAATGGGAACGAAGGCGGTTAGAGATGTTTGTAAAATCAATGAGGTAGGTAAGCGACTATTGCAGGCTGCAATGGAAAAATTAAACTTATCTGCCCGCGCTTATGATAGAATACTTAAAGTAGCGCGAACGATAGCGGATATGGAGGGGGTACAAGATATACAGAACCACCATATCGCGGAGGCCATACATTTTAGGAGCTTGGACCGGGAGAATTGGGCAGGATAAGGTGTTAAAAGCTGGCGACGAAATGTTGCAATACCCAAGGGTACAAGACCAATGTCAGGACAACCCCCGTCAACGCGCCATACAAATGCGCTTCGTGGTTGATACCATCATTGGATTTTCTGGATGCCCAAATGCTATAGCCAAGAAACAACGCGGCAAAAACGTAGGCAGGCATCGGGATAATCATAAAAACACCTAACGGCGCCTTCGGTTGAAACAGAATAAAGCTAAAGAGTACGGCACAAATTGAGCCGGACGCTCCAAGGCTGTAATAGCCCGGGTTATTTTTTTGCTTTAAGATGGTCGGGATATCACTTAAGACCAAGCTGATGAGATAGATTGCTGCAAAAAGCAGATGGCCCAATGATCCACTTAGCTCGACGAATAGCGATTCCAGCGCAAAGCCAAAATAGTAGAAAGTAATCATATTGAACAGGAGGTGCATCCAGTCTTTATGAATTAACCCGCTACTTAAAACAGTGTAATATTTATCTTTATTCCTGTAAATGGTATAAGGATGTAGCATGAACTTGCCATACCATTGCGGGTTGGAAAAAGCAAAGATACTCGTCCCAATCGTCAAAGCAAATATCAAAGAGGAAACAGGTGTAGAATATAGGCTATCAATCATGGTATGGTGTTCGTGTCGTTAAAATCTATCTTCTAGTAAAAAAACGTAGAGTTCTTTGGAGCCTTGCCCTACGGCTAGGGTCTGATCTATAAAGTTGGTATGCAAGCTCGGGCCACTTATTATCGTCAACACGCTGGGGAGTCTATCGGCATACTTCTCCTGCACCTTACGCAACGCATGTTTTACATCCATAACGAGTTGAGACGCCTTAGCAATAACGATATGCACAGGCGGATAAACGCTGAGCGACCTACCCGAAGCATCGGCATTGGATATCAACACGCTCCCGTTTCTTGCGATGAGCGCCTCGCAAATCGTAATGGCTGCATCGGCCTGTTGAAAATTGTTGGGCGTTGTATAAACGGGGAAGCCATATTGATCCAAAAGCTGCTGCACAGGATATTCCCAGGCATGTATTTTCTTAATTTTCAACGACTCAGCCAGCAATATCAGATTTTCGATCAATGCAATTTCGCCATCGCAGTACACGAAATTTCCTGCAACAGCGGTCAATTCACGGGCAAAAGTAAGGTCTAATGGCTCGGTCTCGTCTTTATAAAGAGGAGAATCTTCAAAATCCAGATAGGGATTTTCCCGCTTTTGAAGTAGTGCCTGCCGAATTTTCTTCAACATGCGTTCCTTAGCTGTCGTGTTTCTGATATTCATGTTTACAAGTAAACCTTTACGCTATAAAAAGAGCAACCCTAGAGGAAGGATATTAACTTGGTTGCGTCTAGGATAAACGATGACCAAGTAATCTGCATGTTTAAAATACGAAGATTGCTTCGTTATAATTCCCTACCGTAACGCGTAAGCTGTTAGTAATCCTTGTCCTCTCCAGGTTGCCCTTTCTTATGCCGATGTCTCGTTCTTAGCCTTTGAAATTGTCTTTATCCTCAGCTTTAGCTTCAGTAGAACCACCTTCCGGAGGTAAGTCTAATGGTAAGTCAGTCTGCGGCACTCCGCCACCATCGACGCCGCCGTTTACGAATTCATCATAAGTGGTCCTGTTCTCAAATGGACGTTTGCCCAAGATTTCTTCCAAATCACTTTGAAACAGGATCTCTTTTTCCAATAGCTTCTCGGCGATCTTGATCAGACCATCTTGTTTATCAACCAACAACTGTTTCGTTCGCTCATAGACTGCTGAAATCAATATGCGCACTTCTTCGTCGATAAGTTCAGCTGTTTGGTCTGAATAGGGCTTTTGAAACTGCGAATCTCCAGAGCTATCGCGAAAAGACACGTTACCGACCTTGTCGTTCATCCCATAAACAGCTGTCATGGCATAGGCCAGCTTGGTGATCCGTTCCAAGTCGTTCTGCGCACCTGTACTGATCCGTCCAAACGTGATATCTTCGGCCACCCGACCGCCCATAGTCATACACATGCTATCCAACAATTGTTCTGTAGTATACAAAAACTGCTCTTTAGGAAGATATTGTGCGTAGCCCAAAGCGGCAACGCCACGCGGTACGATAGAGACTTTTACCAATGGATCAGCATACTCTAAGAACCAACCTGCAATCGCATGCCCGGCCTCATGGTAGGCAACAATTTTTTTCTCATCTGGTGATATGATTTTATTCTTTTTCTCAAGCCCTCCAATCACACGGTCTACCGCATCTTGGAAATCCTGCATATCTATGGCAGTTTTGTTTTTCCTTGCAGCAATAAGTGCGGCTTCGTTACACACGTTCGCAATCTCTGCACCCGCAAAACCAGGTGTTTGAGCCGATAGTTTTTTAGCATCCACTTCCTCAGAAAGCTTCAGCGGTTTCAAGTGTACACTAAAAATATGTTCACGGCCAATTAAATCGGGTTTATCAATAGAAATTTGTCTATCAAATCGTCCGGGTCTCAACAACGCAGAGTCTAAGACATCTAAACGGTTGGTTGCGGCCAATATGATAACACCTAGGTTCGTGCCGAATCCATCCATCTCTACCAACAATTGATTCAATGTATTTTCGCGCTCATCGTTGCCCCCCATGACCGAGTTTTTACCACGGGCACGACCGATAGCATCGATCTCGTCGATGAAGATGATACAGGGTGCTTTTTCTTTAGCCTGCTTGAAAAGGTCGCGTACACGAGAAGCACCTACACCGACAAACATTTCCACAAAGTCAGAGCCAGAGAGCGAAAAGAAAGGAACCTGTGCCTCACCAGCCACCGCTTTTGCCAATAATGTTTTACCAGTACCCGGAGGGCCGACTAGCAATGCGCCTTTCGGAATTTTACCACCTAAATCCGTATATTTCTTTGGGTTTTTTAAGAAGTCGACGATTTCCATAACCTCTGTCTTCGCCTCTTCCAGCCCCGCCACGTCATTGAATGTGATATTGATCTGCGATTCTTTGTCAAAAAGCTGCGCCTTCGATTTACCGATATTAAAAATAGCACCGCCACCGCTGCCGGCTCCGCCACCCATTCTACGCATGAGCAGCATCCAAATTGCCACGATGATCAATAGCGGCAGCATAAACGAAATAAACCAACCCGCCCAAGGGTTTGAGCGATCCTCATAGTTCACTGCAACTTTTGCATGGTCGGATGATAAGCTATCTTGCGAAGCGTTTAGTTTTTTCTCCAATATTTCCGCAGAAGGTTCCGTGAACACATATTGAGGGCCCGCAGACGGTGTGAGCATCAGTGAATTGGAATTGGGCGTTACTTCTTTGTACTTATCTTCACTAAGTTTATCTTTTTTGATATATACCTCAACATCAATCAAATCGTTATTCTTGAAAGCTACCAACCGCTCCACATCGCCAGGACGAAGCATCCTTTCTTCAAAATCCGCGTACGTTATTTTTTTAGTAGACTCGCTGCTAAAGAAGTACTGTAGACCGAAAAAACCAAGGATAATCAATATCCAGAGCCACATCATATTAAATTTTGGCGGAACGGGTGTCACTTTTTTATTCGGAATTTTCTTCATTATATTTTGTTATATCTGTCTATTATTTGTTAAAAGTGTCACGCACTTTGATACGACTGCACTTGTGCGTCTCCCCACAAGTCTTCTATGCCATAATGGCTTCTTTTTTCTGTTTTGAAGATATGCACAACCACATCCACGAAATCCAATAAAATCCATTCTCCGTTACCGTGCCCTTCTTTGTGCCAAGGCTCTTGTCCAAAGGCCTTATAAACCTCATCTTCTACACTCTTTGCGATCGCATTAACTTGTATCGTAGAGTCTGCATGACAAATAACAAAATAATCTGAGAGGGTAGCATTCACGCTGCGCATGTCCATTCGCACAATTTCATTTCCCTTCTTCTCCTGCATGCCCAAGACTACCACTTCAGCAAGCTTTCCCGACAATTGCGTTTTTGTATTTTTACTCATTAAAAAATATTAGTTTTGAATAATATTTTACTGTTTTTAATTGTTCTCCCTTGCAAAATAACACATTTTCCCGACTTTACCTTAGACAAAATTTAATTGTATTGGATGAGGTATCATCTACGAATGATTATTTGAAAGAACTTTTGTCAAATATTAAGCCACTTGCCGAAGCGACTGCCATTATGGCAAGGAATCAAACGCATGGTAGAGGGCAGCGTGGCAGCACCTGGCTCACGTCAAAAGACGAAAACCTCACGTTCAGCTTTGCGCTCTACCCTAAGAACTTCCCTAGCAGCAAATCGTTTGATTTAAACATGATCGTATGCCTTGGTATCCAGACGGGGTTGAAACAATATGGTTTAGACGCCCGCATCAAATGGCCGAATGATATCTACATCAATAACAGAAAAATATGTGGCATATTAATAGAAAACAAGTTAGCCGGTGCAAACATACACACCTCCATTGTCGGTATTGGCGTTAACGCCAATCAAATTTCCTTTCCGGATTCCATTGCAGGTAAAACCACATCTATGCGCCTGGAGAGCATCGCAAAAGATGAAATAGATCTTCAAAATCTATGCATCGCGCTGCTAACAACTATCTTAACAGTATATGAAACTTCTGCACGCGCTGATGGGATTTCCCTACTTCGCTATTATAACAATCAATTATTCCGAAAAGGTATTGTCGCTGCGTTTCTGATTGATGGGATAGAGACAATGGCGGAGATCAAAAAAGTGGATGAGCAGGGTCGATTACATGTCTTGGTTGATAATCAAATACGTACATTCGACAATAAGGAAATTACCTTTATAATATAACAGTAAATTTACTTTCCCATTAACGCCTCTGATTATTAATATTCGCAAATGTTTTCTAGCTTTGATTTAAACTTTACGATGTGCGAGTAGTCCATCAAGTAAACAATATGTATATGAAAAAATTAAGTTTAGTAATTATTACGGTTTTATGCACGGTTTTTGGTGCGGCTGCGCAAATTTACAACCCCGTAAAATGGACCGTAGCTTCCAAAAAACTCAATAGTAAAGAAGCCGTTGTTTTTGTTAAAGCTACCATACAAGAAGGTTGGCACATCTATGGCTTGAACGTGCCTGAGGGGGGGCCGATCTCGACATCGTTCCAATTTACACCGTCCAAAGACTTCGCGTTAAACGGAAAGGTCGCAGCACCTAATCCGCAATCCAAATATGAAAAAGACTTTAAAATGAATGTCCCTTTTTATGCGAAGGAGGTAACGTTCCAACAAAAGGTGAAGTTAAATAAAGACCAGACAACAGTAAAAGGCGTTGTTGAGTTTATGGCCTGTGATAAGAGTCAATGCCTCCCTCCGGAGGAATATGCCTTCAACGTCACAATTAAGTAGTATTTGTACATATAAGAATGAATAAGGCAGTGGGTTTTACTGCCTTTTTTTTATTTTAGCGATTTATCAATAATAGGCATGCGTTTACTAACAAAGTGTGTTGTACTTCTACAACTCGTAACATTTCTCTCTCTCCATACTGCATTAGCTCAACAAGACAGTCTTATCTCAGCGGAAGATGTAACGTTTACGGATGGTTCTGTAAGCGTCGATGAATCTACCACCGCTGCGGATACGCTATTGAGCGTGCCTGAAGATCTGGTATTCAGCGAAAGTCCAGCGGATACCGTGTCTCCGGATAGTTCCGCCGCCGCCGCCGCAAGCCAACAGGCTGATGCCGGGCAGCAAAAACAATCGTTGTGGGGCATCTTTATCGCCGGGCTGTTGGGTGGCTTCGCTGCTTTTATTATGCCTTGCATATTTCCTATGGTCCCTCTTACCGTGAGCTTCTTCACCAAGCGTGCAGGGTCGAGGCTAAAGGCCGTTTCGCAGGCGCTGCTTTATGGCCTATTTATCGTTGTTATCTATGTTGCCTTAGGCATGCTGATTACCATCACCTTCGGTTCGGATGCACTCAATGCGCTTTCTACGAATGGCGTGTTCAACTTTATTTTCTTTTTAATATTGGTGGCCTTTGCCGCGTCCTTTTTCGGCGCTTTCGAATTGACACTGCCCAGTTCTTTTGTCAACAAGATCGATGCCCGGTCTGACCAGGGAGGCTTACTCGGCTTGTTTTTCATGGCTTTCAGCCTTGCATTGGTATCGTTCTCTTGCACCGGGCCGATCATCGGTACCCTATTGGTGGAAGCGGCCTCCAAAGGCGAGCGCTTAGGGCCTGCTGTAGGTATGCTCGGTTTCTCCCTTGCTCTAGCGATCCCTTTTGTCATCTTTGCGGTATTCCCTTCCATGCTCAAATCGCTGCCCAAATCAGGTGGTTGGCTTAATAGTGTCAAGGTGGTCCTCGCTTTTTTAGAACTGGCGTTGGCCCTCAAGTTCCTATCGAATGTCGACTTGGCCTATCACTGGAACTGGTTAGATCGCGAAGTGTTTTTAGCGCTATGGATCGTCATCTTTGGCATGATGGGGCTTTACCTCATCGGCAAGATCCGCTTTGCCCACGATAGTCCGCTCACACATCTTTCGGTTCCCCGCACGATCTTTGCCATCATTGTATTTTCTTTCGTGGTGTATATGGTGCCCGGTATGTGGGGTGCTCCGCTAAAATCCATATCAGCCTTTTTGCCACCATCGGCAACACAGGATTTTGATCTATCCGTAGCGGGGTATGCAACCACGCCACAAACGGATAAAGCGGGCGGACAAAAGAAAAAATACTACGAGATTTTCCATGAGCGGGGCACGCCAAAAGGTTTCGAGCCCTACTATGATTATGAGGAGGGACTTGCAGCCGCCAAAGACCTTGGCAAACCCGCCCTTATCGATTTCACAGGATGGAACTGCGTAAACTGCCGTAAAATGGAAGCCAATGTATGGACAGATCCGCAAGTGGCCACACTGCTTCGGAATGAGTTTGTGATGATTGAACTGTTTGTAGACGACCGCACCGAGATGCAGGCCGAAGAACAGTATGTGTCGAGCTATTCGGGAAAGAAGATCAACACCATTGGTAAAAAGAATAGTGACTTTCAAGCAGCGACTTTCAACAGCAACTCGCAGCCTCTGTACGTCATTGTAGACACCGAAGGCAAGGTACTACTTCCTCCTACGGGTGCAAATTATGATATTTCGGCCTATAGCGCTTATCTACAGCGGGGAATTGATTTGTTTAAAAATAAATAAGACACTTTCAACTTATAACATGAAAACGATAAAAAATATTGCAGTTTTAACATCTGGCGGCGATTCTCCGGGAATGAACGCAGCCATTCGGGCGGTAGTTAGAGCCGGTATTTACAATGGCCTTAATGTTTTTGGTGTCCGCAGAGGATACGATGGCTTGGTGCAGGGCGATATCATTTCTATGGATGCTAAATCTGTAGCAAACATTATTCAACGCGGCGGAACAGTCTTGAAAACGGCCAGAAGCGACGAGTTCAGAACATATGAAGGCCGTAAGCTAGCATTCGAAAATGTTAAAAAGCTGGAAATTGATGCCCTTGTTGTTATCGGCGGCGATGGAACGTTCACAGGCGCCTCCAAATTTATTGAAGAGTTTGATATCCCAATCATCGGGATACCCGGAACGATTGATAATGACCTTGCCGGCACAGACTTCACTATTGGGTACGACACCGCAATAAATACCGTTGTTGACGCCGTCGACAAAATCAGAGATACTGCGGAATCGCATGACCGTTTATTTGTGGTCGAGGTGATGGGCCGCGATTCTGGATTGATCGCGCTACGTTCCGGTATTAGTACCGGTGCTGAAGCTGTTTTGATTCCAGAGCTGCAAGTAGACTACGACGCCATTATGAAGAGGCTGGACAAAACCCGCAAAAATAAATCTTCTCGTATTATCATCGTGGCTGAAGGCGATAAGGAGGGCGGAATTGTTGTTGCTGAACGGATTCAGGAGAACTTCCCGCATTATGATGTACGCTTATCTATCCTCGGACACATTCAACGGGGCGGAAAACCAACCTGTATGGATCGCGTGTTAGCGAGCAGGCTTGGTGTAGCGTCTGTAGAGGCTTTGATTGCGGGACGCCGCGGAGAAATGGCGGGTTTGATCTGTGGCCAAGTGCAATTCACCCCTTTCAACAAAGCGATCAAGCACATTAATAAGATTAATGAGAATCTGACAAGAATCGTGGAGATCCTGTCGTTATAACAGGTATAACAACACAGGCACAAAAAAAGGCTATCTGTCTCAGATAGCCTTTCTTGTGCTTTACTTTAAGTTCTTATTTCAATATTTCCTGTAGTTTTTCTTCCAGAGCTTCGCCGCGCAAATTTGAGGCGACGATTTTCCCATTAGGATCAAGTAAATAGTTTTGCGGAATCCCGCGGATCGAATAGAGCTCCACTACCGGAGAATTCCAAAATTGGAGATCGGAGACCTGAGGCCACTGGCCCAATTGATCGTCCTGGATAGCTTTTAACCAATCCTCTTTCTTACCCGGACGATCTAGGGAAACTCCCAATACCGTAAAATTCTTGTCTTTAAATTTATTAAAGGCGGCCACCACATTTGGATTTTCATGGCGACAAGGGCCACACCAGCTGGCCCAGAAGTCAACCAAAACATATTTACCTCTTAGCGACGATAATTTAAGCTCTTTACCCGTGGTATCAGGAAGCGAAAAATCAGGCGCCAAAGCACCAACAGCCAATTTTTCCATAGATGCCACCTTATCGGCTAATCTTTTGCCTAATGTGGTCGCTTTCAAATTCGCGGCAAGACCGTCGTATGCCGGTTTGACAAAAGAAGTTAGATTCTCCGGCGAGGCCAGTTCATCTAAGATCGACAAAGCGACATAGCTATTGGGGTTGGCTTTAACAAAATCTTGATTGACAGCCTCTTGCTTTTCGTAGATCACAGCAGCCTTCGCTTGTAATCCTTGAATAAACGTTTCGTCTTTCTTTTGTTCATCGGAAGCGGCTTGATATTCGGCATCTAATGCGGCGAATTCTGTCTCTAGACCTTTCAGCAAACCTTTGTACTTCGCATAATCGTCGTTGATTGTATTCCCTTTACTTACTGCCGATTCAAAATCTGTTCCTTCAAACTGGATGACGCCTTTAGATAAATAAACCGAGTTCATTGGCGGACGCTGGCTGCCCTCTCGTAGTTCGGACATCGTTTTTCCTTCTGCGGAAAGAAACATACGGGCTTGTGTGGGTTCAGCAACAGCACCTTGGTATTTGAAGGCTCCGTTTGTTATGTTCGCCGAATCTATAACACCCTGACCGTTGTCTTGATATTGGATGAACACTTTTGCTCCCGGCTGCGTATTTCCAATTTTACCGTTTAGGGTGAATTCCTCTTGTGCGAATAAAAGCGCTGGAATCAACCCCATGTATGTTAACGTTATTTTTTTCATGTGTATAAAATTTATTCTTGTATGGTCATCGTTAATGCGCTGATGTTTGCTTTTCAACACACATTTCATATCACTATCTCGACTTATCTCCTATGTATTGACTGTATTAAAGCCAAAAAGTCAACTTTGGCCTGTTACCAATTTCCACTGGAACCGCCGCCTCCGAAGCCACCTCCGCCGAAGCCGCCAAATCCGCCGCCGCCACCACTACTTCCGCCGCCAAAGCCACCTCCGAAACCGCCGCCTCCGCCGCGACGTCCACCACTGCCTCCTAAGCTATTGAGCAAGCTCCACCAAAATAGATCAGACGCACCGCGTCCAGTGAGTACTCGTCCGCCACGATTACCGCCGCCACCATTTTTGGAGGCGATGGATATGATAATGATGATCACAATAATAATCACCACAAAAGGCACGCCCCCGCCCTCACTCTTACGGTTTCTTTCCCGTGGATCTGCCTTATATTCTCCCTTTGTATAGGATATTATCGCATCAGTAGCGCGGTTTAAGCCTTCAAAATAATCCTGCTGGCGGAATGCGGGCGTAATTTCATTTTTTATAATCCTGTAGGTGATCACGTCTGGCAACGCTCCCTCTAGGCCATATCCTGTTTGAATGGTTACGGCGCGGTCATCGATCGCAGCCAGTAGCATAATCCCGTTATTGTATTTCTTCCCGCCAACACCCCATTTTTTAGCCAAGCGAACCGCATAGTCAGCGATTTCGTAGCCATCCGTGGTATTGATAAGTACAACCGCGATCTGTGTTGAGGTACTATCTTCAAAAGCCAGAAGTTTATTTTCCAGCGTCTGTATTTCATCGGCATGTAATGTGCCTGTGTAGTCCGTAACCAAGTGATCTGGTGCGGCTGGCAAATCCTGAGCTTGTACAAAAAAGACCGATAGCCATGACGCTATAAAAAAGAAGACCAGCTTCCTTTTAGCGGGTAGGAACCCTGTTAGTACATGCATGAATGAATTAGTTTTTTCCAAAATAAATGTCATCGGGAAGTTCGTTCACATCGTCGGGTCGACTAGGAAAAAAAAGTTGTAATTGCTCTCCGGCATGATGAATACCCGCTACCAATCCTTCCACTAAGCTCCCTGCTTTAAACAGCGTAGCCATTTGCTCCTTTGTTTCGTCCCAAAAATCGTCTCCGACCTTTGTATTGATTCCACTGTCGCCTATGATTGCAAATTCGTGATCTTCGACGGCCAAATAGATCAATACGCCATTTTTGAGAGCAGTTTTATCCATCTCCAGCTTGCGAAAATAATAGACTGCTGCCTCGATTACCGAAGCGCCAGCTACCTTCTGATCAACCACCAAGCGAATTTCGCCCGAAGTTTTGCTTTCCGCCACGCTGATGGCTTGTACCACGCGCTCCTGTTCACTTGTTGTTAATATATCCGTCATCTTTCAACAAAAACGGCTAAAACGACGTTTTGCAATACGCTACCGCCGTTTATCACCTGCATGTGCTTTATTAAAATGCAACCGTAGGGGCTTTATCAGATCCTTCCGTTGCTTTGAATGTTCCTTTGGCTTTGAATCCGAACATACTGGCCATAATATTATTTGGAAAACTGCGTACGGTCGTATTGTAATCTTGCACGGCATCATTAAAAGCTTTGCGTTCCACAGATATCCGGTTTTCTGTTCCCTCTAACTGCACCTGCAATTCCTGAAAATTAGCATTAGCCTTGAGGTCAGGGTATGCCTCTACACTAACCAATAACCGACCGATAGACTGGGATAGTGCGTCCTGGGTTTGCTGAAAACTTGCAATTGCCTCATCGGAGAGGTTTGACGGATCGACGTTAACTGAAGTCGCTTTAGCGCGCGCTTCAACAACCGCTGTTAGAGTGCCTTCCTCGTGCTGCGCCGCACCTTTTACGGTGGCAACTAGATTGGGAATAAGATCTGCGCGACGCTGATAGGCATTTTCCACTTGTGCCCATTTCCCCTTCACGTTTTCATCTTTCGATACCATCGTATTATAACCACAAGAGCTGAAAGAAAGAGCGGTGAACAGTCCAACAAAAACAATTAGTAATCTTTTCATGTGCAAAATTTTAATCTATTTTTTATAAAAATAATAAAAATGTTTAACAGTAGAAAGTATTAACAAAGCATATACCAAGCTGAGAAAACGAGGCATTTTGGCAGACAATGCTTAACTTTGCAAGGTTTTGGGATAAAAACCCAGCACGAGTATATGCAAAAAGAGATCGAAATCGCCTTAGCGCCCGAATACATACACGATACCGATTATTTACGGGATATCGGCAGCCAGAAATTAAACATCAACAAAGACCGCATTAAGGGGCAGCACATCGTGAAGCGCTCTATTGACGCTCGTGGGCGCCAAGTACGCTATCGATTACGCGTGTTGTTTTTTATTGATGAAACGCCTGCTCCGCATGTTTTTTCTCCGACAATGAGAAACGTGCACGATGCTCCTTCGGTTATCATCGTCGGCGCGGGGCCGGCGGGCATATTTGCTGCCTATCGCTGTTTGGAGAGAGGACTCAAACCCATTGTTCTGGAACGTGGAAAGTCTGTGAAAGATCGCCGTCGCGATCTCGCACTTATTAATCGAGAGGGGGTAGTAAACCCAGAATCTAACTATTGCTTCGGTGAGGGCGGTGCCGGAACCTATTCGGACGGGAAACTCTATACACGATCCAATAAACGCGGCGACGTGCAGAAAGTGTTACAGATCTTTGTAAATCACGGCGCTACGGAAGATATCCTAGTTGACGCGCGACCACATATTGGAACAAATAAACTCCCCCATATCATTGAGGATATGCGTCATAAGATCTTGGAGTATGGCGGAGAGATCCGATTTGACTGTCGCGTTGATGATATTTTAGAAGCATTTGGAAAAGTAAAAGGTGTACGAACCAATCAAGGGGAAACGATAGCCGCTGATCATGTAATCGTTGCAACCGGTCACTCCGCTCGGGATATGTTCTATCTATTCCAACGCAAGGGTTGGATGGTCGAAGCGAAGCCTTTTGCCTTAGGTGTACGTATAGAACATCCGCAAGATATTATTGATCGTGCGCAGTACCATTGCTCTACACGACATGAAAACCTGCCCCCAGCTTATTACAGCTTGGTGGAGCAGGTCAACAACCGTGGCGTATTTTCCTTTTGTATGTGCCCTGGCGGCATCATAGCGCCTTGCGCCACAGCACATGAAGAGATCGTCGTTAACGGGTGGTCACCTTCTAAGCGCAACAATCCACATGCTAATTCAGGCACTGTTATTCAAGTAAACTTGGAAGATGTCCCCGACGCCAGTAGCCATGCATTTGCTCTGCTGGATTTTCAACGCGATATAGAACGACTGGCGTTTCAAGCTGGCGGCGGAAAATTGGTAGCTCCGGCGCAGCGTATGGTTGATTTTGTACAAAATCGGCTGTCGAACGATCTGCCCGATAACTCGTACAAGCCCGGAACTCGAAGTGCCGATCTCAACGCGGTTTTACCCCCATTTGTGCATGAGGCTTTGCGCGGCGCCCTACCTCTATTTGGCAAGAAAATGAAAGGTTATTATACGAACGAAGCAATTCTTGTCGGTGTTGAATCCAGAACATCATCGCCGGTGCGCATACCGCGTGACAAGGACAGCTTTCAACATCCGGAAGTCGCTGGCTTGTATCCATGTGGTGAAGGCGCTGGATACGCGGGCGGCATCGTATCTGCTGCTATTGATGGCATTAATTGCGTGGATGCCATACGCGTGTAGTACGGCTCTCTGCCTAACGAAATACACCAGGGTGTGACTTGCCCTGCAGGCATCGCGAAGCTTCAAATTAATTTTCAAAAACATGTTGACAGCTATTTGTTAAATTGGTACCTTTGTACCACAATCAGCGAAAGTAGCTCAGTTGGTAGAGCACAACCTTGCCAAGGTTGGGGTCGCGAGTTCGAATCTCGTCTTTCGCTCTAAAGCTCTCTTAAACGGAGAGCTTTTTTTGTGCAATAAAAGCTGGTGTTAACGGCCGACACATCTCAGCATAAGTAAAGCATGTATACGAAAAAAGCGTTCGGTGGAACCAAACGCTTTCATTATCTTATAAAAAGCCTGTTGACAGGTAAATCACATTTTTAACTTGCCTTCCCTTCAAGACCTACAGCAACTAGATCTTCTACATAGTTTCTAACGACCTGGTTTGAAAAACGAGAGGTAACATCAAAAGCAAAAGCATGGACCAATAAAATACGTGCAGACTCCTCTCCAATCCCTCTGGCGCGCAAGTAGAATAGGGCTTCATCATCAAATTGGCCCATCGTACAACCATGCGAGCACTTTACGTCATCGGCAAAAATTTCCAACTGTGGCTTGGTATAAACCGTAGACTTATCGCCGATTAGCATATTATTATTTTGTTGGAAAGCATTTGTTTTTTGTGCATCTTCCCGTACAAAGATTTTACCATTGAACACTGCCGTAGACTCTTCCTGCGGAATATTCTTGTACCACTCATAAGATTCGCAGTGCGGCTTCATATGGTCTACAATGGTATGATTATCGACCAATTGCTTGCCCGAGGTCAAGTTGATACCGTACAGATGAGACTCTACGTTTTCTGCATCCAATCTCACATTGATATTATGTCGAACAAACGATGCTCCAGGTAAATTACAATTGTAATTATTGTACAAGCTATGCTGCTCTTGGCAGACTTCGGTGTGATGAATATAATTGCTGCTATCTTGCGATACTTGCAAATAATAATGCTGCATTTTGGCGTTTTTGTCCAAAACAATCTCGGTAACCTTTGTGTTTAGGTTTTTTGCGGCAGCAGCATGGGTTATGAACGATTCTACTACTTCGATTTCGGCATTTTCCTCCAACACAATAAGATTACGCGTTTGTGAGAAAAACTCGGTGTCTCCTGCGGCGACATGTATAATATGTACGGGCTTGGAGACAATTTTGTTTTTTGATACGGCAATATATAGTCCGGCATGTTGTAATGCTGTGTTTAGCTGTACGAAAACATTATCAGCTTTATCGGCATGCTGTGCATAGTGTTTCTGAAAATTTGCCTCCCCATGCGCGTCTGCTATGGTTTTAACAACAAGTCCCATTTCTTCATCCAGAGCGGATAATGCAGCGACATATCGCCCGTTCACCAACACGATGCGGTATGCGTCAAGCTCTGGAATAACAGCTTTGTCAAGGTCAATGTTATTAGGTAACGTAAGCTCGGTATCCAATACGTAAGGTGTACTGATCAGGCTATGTAGGTTTGTGTATTTCCACTCTTCGTTTTTAACAGTCGGGAAGCCTTCCTTTTGAAAGCGCTCAAAGGCTGCCTGTCGCAAAGAAAGCAGCTCTGCAGGCTCTTGGGCATTTCCAATTTCATGGAACGAAGAAACCAACTGTTGATATAATGAATCTGCAACTAATGTACTCATGTTATTTTTTATCAATCCGCTATTGAAATTATCCATCGATAAGTTTTGTTATGCGGTTTGCGTATCGTATTCTTTTAACCAATCGTATCCTTTTTCTTCCAATTCCAGCGCAAGTTCTTTAGGGCCAGTTTTTACAATGCGGCCATTGTAAAGTACATGCACAAAATCCGGAACAATGTAATCCAAAAGTCTTTGGTAGTGCGTAATCACGACAAAAGCATTGCCGGCTGATCGCAATTGATTCACCCCGTTTGCAACGATACGTAAGGCATCGATATCTAATCCCGAATCAGTCTCATCCAAGATAGACAGTTTAGGATTTAACATCGCCAACTGAAATATTTCATTACGCTTTTTCTCGCCGCCGGAAAAACCTTCGTTCAGTGAACGATTAGCTAGATTGGCCGAAAATTCAACGAGCTTCTGTTTATCCTTAACGGTTTGTAAAAACTCCTTTGCTTCCATAGGAGGCAAACCTTTATATTCACGTATATCGTTTACAGCCGTTTTTAAGAAGTTAATATTGGATACCCCCGGAATTTCTACCGGATATTGAAAGGCTAAAAATAGACCTTCCCGTGCACGATCTTCGGGCGATAAATCTAGAAGATCGACGCCATCCAACAATGCCGTACCATCCGTTACTTCGTAAGAATCTCGGCCGGCCAGTACATTTCCCAAGGTGCTTTTTCCCGCACCATTTGGACCCATGATAGCATGGACTTCGCCTGCTTTAACTTCTAAGTTTAATCCCTTTAATATTTGTTTGTCTTCTATAGACGCGTGCAAATTATTGATTGATAACATGTTATTCTGTATTGCTTACGAACAGCGTCGACAATCGACGTCCCATCGTTAATTTTTAAAATTTAACCTACTGAACCTTCTAGCGATATTGCTAGGAGCTTTTGCGCTTCTACGGCAAACTCCATGGGCAATTGGTTTAACACTTCTTTCGCGTAACCATTCACGATCAGCCCTACGGCCTTCTCGGAATCAATTCCCCGTTGGTTCAAGTAGAAAACCTGATCCTCCCCAATTTTTGACGTGGTGGCCTCGTGCTCGAGTTTTGCCGTGCGGTTTTTGTTTTCAATGTAAGGGAAGGTGTGTGCTCCACAGCGATCACCAATCAGCAACGAATCGCATTGGGTGAAGTTTCGTGCTCTATCGGCATTCGGCCCAATTTTTACCAAGCCGCGGTAGCTGTTGTGGCTTAAACCTGCGGAGATCCCTTTAGACACGATCTTGGAGCGTGTGTTTTTCCCTAAGTGTATCATTTTCGTTCCGGTATCTGCCACCTGTTTGTTTCGTGTCATCGCCACCGAATAAAACTCACCTACGGAATTATCCCCTTTCAAAATAACACCAGGATATTTCCATGTGATGGCTGAACCTGTTTCCACCTGTGTCCAGGATATTTTTGCGTTATCACCTTTGCATATACCACGCTTGGTGACAAAATTATAGATACCGCCTTTTCCGTCTTTATCGCCAGGATACCAGTTTTGCACAGTCGAGTACTTGATTTCCGCATCGCGCTCCGCGATTAATTCCACCACAGCAGCATGCAATTGATTTTCATCACGCATAGGCGCTGTACACCCTTCTAAATAGGATACGTAAGACCCTTCGTCGGCAACAATCAACGTGCGCTCAAATTGCCCTGTGTTTTGTGCGTTGATGCGGAAGTATGTCGAAAGCTCCATAGGACAACGCACGCCCTTTGGGATGTAGACAAACGAGCCATCAGAAAAAACAGCAGAATTCAATGCCGCGTAAATATTATCCGTTTGCGGAACAACAGTGCCTAAGTATTTTTTGATCAATTCCGGATACTCTTGAACAGCTTCACCAAAAGAACAGAAGATGACACCTTGCTCTTTCAGTTTTTCCCGAAATGTAGTTTTTACCGAGACGGAATCAAATACAGCATCCACAGCGACAACGCCGGCTAAGATCTTTTGCTCATCTAAAGGAATGCCTAGTTTTTCAAATGTCGCTATCAATTCGGGATCCACTTCGTCCATACTCTCCAATTGCTTCTTAGCTTTCGGAGCTGCGTAGTAAGAAAGTTCCTGAAAATCCACTTCTGGGTTTTTAAAGTTTTGCCAAGTAGGCATTTTCATCGTTAAAAAATGACGAAATGCTTTTAAGCGCCATTCCAACAGCCAAGAAGGCTCATTTTTCTTTTCGGAAATTAAACGTATTGTATCCTCATTAAGCCCCTTCGGAGCAATTTCCATCTCTATATCGGTTGTAAAACCGTATTTATATTCTTCGAGTTCTAACTCTTTTAGTAATTCGTCGTCTTTGGTACTCATTTCTCTTCCCCTTATTTTAATCGGCGATTCCTACCTTAATTTGGACTACAAAGATACGATTTAATATACAATTAACGGTATTACCGCTGGCCATAAATAAGCCATATCAGCAAAAAAAATGATATAAATCTCTTTCTGCTGCTTCGTGAACGATCTGAGAATCTGCTTTTTTACATTCACATGATTTCGAATAATCTAATATGATAACAATAGCCTGTTAACATAAATTTTATCTATGACCAACCTAAGCACGAAAAGACTTTTGATCAAAATAAAATTTCGTATATTTACTGATTGTAAAATTAAATATTCGATTTACGTATATACAAAAAATGCCTTACCAACCTGATAAAACAGATTTAAAGATCTTGAAGTTGTTGCAAGAGAACGGCCGAATAACGAATCTGCAGCTGGCGTCCAACATTGGTCTATCCCCTGCACCTACATTAGAAAGGGTTCGCAAGCTGGAAAATTCCGGTTTTATCAAAAGCTACCACGCCTTTGTTGATGAAGAAAAACTAGGCTTGGGCATTAAGTCGTTTATTCAAATATCGCTTGACTTCCATACCCAAAATGCTATACCTGAATTTGTTGAAGCGGTGAAATTGATCCCCGAAGTCACGGAATGCCATCACGTTACGGGCAACTGCGACTTCATTCTTAAGGTGTACGTGAAAGATATCAAGGCCTATGAGACCGTCATCATGGAAAAAATCTCAAAGATTCCTTTCGTAAAAACGTTTCAAACGATGATGATTATGTCGACGAGTAAAAAAGAACCTATTGTGCCGCTTGCCTATTAAATGGAGATTTGATGCAGTTTAACCAAATGGAATACAACGATTTGGCTTTGATTCTTACCTGGCCAGATGCGACGATACGGGGTGACGAAAAATGGATGATGTTTTTTAAAAAAATAGGCATTGTCAAAAACTTGAATTTCAAAGTCGGCCACACCGGTATTGTGATCCTGAAAAGAGATACAGGAGAGATGCTTTTTTACGATTTCGGACGCTACATAACGCCGCGTGGCTACGGTCGTGCCCGCTCAAAATTTTCGGACCCACGCTTGGAAATCAAGTTTAAAGCAACCTTCAAAGGTGAAGAAATAGACAATCTTGAACAGATCATTTTACAATTGGAGCAGCTAAAAAATGCGATGTATGGCGAAGGAATTTTGTATTTCTCTATTGCTAACGGCATTAATTTCGAATTGGCGAAAGCGTATGGTGATGATTGTGTACATCAGGGTACTTACCCCTATGGAGCTGTCGCGAAAAATAACAACAACTGTTCGCGTTTTATAACACGGATGTTAATGAAGGCCTCCCAGAAATACCGGTGGAACCATAGCATCAATTTCCCGGAAACCATCAAGGCCAGTCCTATCAGTAATGTTGTCAATGCGGTTTCTAACCGAATGATCTATTCTTTCACGATCGAGCAGGGTCTAAGACATTTCAAGATGAATCGCTGGCAATCTTTTGCCTTTTTATGGAAGAAGCTAGGGGATAACGTTAACCGGAAGAAGGCGTCGTGTCTACCCAATGACCTCATCATCGGTTATATGCATTTCCCGTCAAAACCCATCAGCGTTCCAAAGGATGCGCAGTATTTGGGCGGCGTAGGTGACGGCGCTTGGTTTTGCGTACAGGCAACGAGCGAAGACAGCGTGATTATTAAGCGGTTTACATCAAAGGGAGATCTGGAATACGTGGTGTTAGGAGAGCCTATGGAGCCGATCAACCTGAAAGAGCCCTTCGAAATCACCTATGACAGCCACCTATTGTTCACGCATATTAAGCAACAAGGCCGCAAAATTCGTATAACCCACATACAAAAGCTTGATATCGCTGACCATCAGTATAAAGGTCTAAAAGAGCGATATGCCTAGACCTGCCAATTTATCGGGGATTTAGCCGCCGCGGCAAGGTAATCATTGGCTTTCGAAAAATGCTTGCAGCCGAAGAATCCGCGGTATACGGAAAGTGGAGAGGGGTGTACCGATCTGAGAATCAAATGTCGTTTGTCGTCTATCAGCGCTGCTTTCTTTTGTGCATAACTTCCCCAAAGGATAAACACCACGTGATCTAACTTTTGGGATACCGTGTGAATGATTTGGTCGGTAAATTCTTCCCAACCCTTTTTTTGGTGCGATGCCGCCTGGTGGGCGCGCACCGTCAGTGTTGCATTTAAAAGCAACACGCCTTGCTTTGCCCAAGCAGTCAAATCTCCAGACTGGGGCATCACGAAGCCCGGAATATCGGTAGTCAGCTCGGCATAAATATTTCGCAATGATGGCGGCAGCATGATACCTGCTGGAACAGAAAATGAAAGTCCGTGGGCTTGCCCATCGTTATGGTAGGGATCCTGCCCCAGGATAACGACCTTAACATCTTCAAAAGCGGTCAGTTTAAAGGCGTTGAATACCAAGTTTTCAGGAGGAAACACGAGCGACGTTTTTCGTTCCTGCTGAACAAACATGGATAATTTTCGCATGAAATCTTGCTTCAGCAATGGCTTCAGTATAGGCTCCCAGCTTGGATGATAACGTTCTGACATACAACAAATGTACAATTTTACAATTTTATAAGCTAAACGAGTTGTATAAGCTCCAAAATAACCGGATATTTGTGGCTAAATTCATCTTTAAAGAAACATCAATATGTCGAATATAGTTCGAATAATCCTGAGTAGTCTGCTGCTTATCGGAACAGTAGTACTCTTTTGGTTTGGACATTGGGGCTTAGGTATCTTAGGTATTTTACTCACGATCCTGGCTTGGGTTACTGTATTTTTTAATGAAAACATGTTGCTCGCCCAGTGGTTCCTGCGTAAGGAAAATATGCCAAAGGCTGAAGCGTGGTTGAAGAGAATCACCAATTACGAGAAACAACTTATCTCTGCACAATATGGTTATTATCATATGCTGTTGGGCATTATCGAATCACAGCGTGCGCCCTTGCAATCGGAGAAGTTTTTCAAAAAAGCGCTGACGCTTGGTTTGCATATGGATCATAACGTGGCGTTGGCGAAACTTAGCCTTGCGGGTGTGGCAATGGCAAAGAGAAATAAGCGAGAAGCGGAAAAATTACTTGCCGAAGCGAAGAAAGCAGATAAAAACAAGTTGCTGGCCGATCAGATAAAAATGATGAAAGATCAAATGTCGATGATGGACAAACAGCAATTCCGCTATTCGCGGTAAACAAGCAAACATAGCGACTGCTCCGCAATAGCCCTATAAAACACAAGAGGTGGATCTACAGATCCACCTCTTGTGTTATAAATTTTCCGATTTCGGCACTATCTTCGAAGACCAGGAGTAGCTTTTTAGGTTTTTTTCCCGCCCAAGCGGCGTATTGAATAGTCAACGGAACCGGTACATTTTCTTCAAATAGATAATGCAGGTAGTTTTGCCGATCGGCGATATTAATCGTTACACGGCCCATCTTCATCGACGCATACAGATGCTGCTGCCCCTTCGTATCCACCACCTGGGTGGCGTAGGTATTCAACTTAAATTCGCGTTGATCCAGTTGGTAAGAGATCAGGAATAAGTCGATCGTTAACGTGTCCTTCTTCCCATTCATAGACACGCTTTTTATATCGATCTGCATGTTGTCGAGCATGTTCTTTCCCTCATTTTCTTGCGCACGCACGCTCAGTCCGAGCAGTAATACAAGGGGAACGATATACCACTTTAATCCATTCATAGCCTTATCGTAAACGATCTGCAGATTTGATCAACTTTTCATCGCGGCGGATACCTCCTATGGCCATCGACAGGAAGATGATGGCAATGGGCAATAAAAAGAAAGCAACACCTATGTTTCCGGCCTGAAGCCGTTGCGAAATTGTATCTAAAACGCTGCTTGCCGAAAAGAACATCCAAATACCTAATAGTACGATCAAGGCAATAGCGATTCCTACAAACAACAGCTGCTTCTTCCTATTTCGGAACAAAAAGATAGTAAGCAATGGGAATGCCGCGACTATGCCGGCGAAGATGGCTTGTAAGATGGAACTATTTTCGCGACTCATCTCATTATTCAATGAGGAATATGTTCCGGTAACAAATATTTGTTTTCCAAGGCCCACCAAGTCAATAAAGCTGACATACGGAAAGACAAACAATCCTAATAAAGTGATTGATGCGGCTAACAACCATAAGGTCTGTATACGTTGAATCATAATGTTATTTTAAACAGCACAACAAATATACTATAAACATCAAAAAATCCAATTTGATTGATGCGCTGTGCGTTTTTATTTATTTATGCAAGCTTGCTAGGCGCTAATTTCCGGTAATGGAATTGTTAGATTCTAATTTATGCGCAGCAGCGTAACCTACTTTTAGCTACCTTTGCACGGTGGAAAATAGCATGCAACGTTTTTTTCTAGAGCTATGTTATGATGGCACCCGTTATCACGGATGGCAGGTGCAGGATAATGCCGTATCTGTGCAGCAGCGGCTTAACGAAGCGTTACAAACGATATTACGTACGACGGTGGAAACTATAGGTGCTGGTCGCACCGATACAGGCGTACATGCCAAACAGCTTTTTGTACATTTTGATGTGGAAGAAAATCAGATTCGGGATCAGACACGTTTCTTACATGCACTAAATTCGCTATTGCCTGCGGACATCGCTGCGCAGCGTTTACTTGCTCTACATCCGGATGCACATGCGCGCTTTGACGCCACAGCGCGGTCTTATGAATACCGTATTCATTTCGGCAAAGATCCGTTTCTTTTAAACAAGTCGTGGCAGCTCCGCGAACAGCCTGATGTAACAAAAATGAATGATGCAGCCCGCTACTTGTTGGGAAAGCAGGATTTTGGATGCTTTTCAAAAAGCAACACTCAGGTGTTTACCAATATCTGCACCGTTACCCGAGCAGAGTGGATCGTCGAACAGGGGCAGTTGGTCTTTCACATTAGCGCTGACCGTTTTCTTCGCAACATGGTACGTGCCATTGTAGGCACGTTGCTTGATATTGGGCTGAAAAACAAACCTGCCGCATCCATTGTTGATGTTATCAACAGCCAAGATCGGTCAAAAGCAGGCACCTCTGTGCCCGCCCATGGCCTCTATTTAACAAGAGTTATTTATCCTTATATTGACTAACAGGTTGAGCGAACAAAAAATATCTGGCAAAACATACGACAGCAAGCTGTTAAAAAGAATGGCTTATTATATGCGTCCATATCAGGGCATCTTTTGGGCATCTGTTATTCTCACGGTGCTGTTAGCTGCCGTGGCTCCAGCGCTACCGCTGCTCATTGAGTATACGCTAGATCACTATATCTTAACATCAGATGCCTCTGGATTGACGACGATGTTAATCGCAATGATGGCCTTACTCATTGGACAAACAGTAATTCGCTACTACCATACACTGGCTACCAACGTTTTGGGCCAAAATGTGATCCGTGATATTCGGATCCAAGTGTTTAACCACATCACCAATCTACGGCTCAAATACTTTGATAACACGCCGCTGGGTAAGCTTATCACGCGTACGATCTCCGATCTAGAGACGATATCCAACATCTTTTCGCAGGGACTTATCCAGATCATTGGCGACTTGCTGCAGCTCGTCGTGATCTTAGGCGTCATGCTCTACACCGATTGGAGTCTTACATTAATTGTGCTCATTCCGATGCCACTTATGGTATGGGCAACCTATATCTTCAAAGAATCCATGAAGTCTGCTTTTGTAGACGTTCGAACTTGGGTTTCGAACCTAAACACATTTTTGCAGGAACATATAAGCGGCATGGCTATCATCCAATATTTTGCACGTGAAAAACAAGAAATGCGGAAGTTTAACGCCATCAACCAGAAACACCGTGATGCCCACATTCGTGCCAACTGGTATTTCTCGATCTTTTTTCCGGTGCTGGAGATCATCTTGGCCGTTGCCACGGGTCTTTTGGTGTGGTATGGCTCGAAGCAGATCTTGGCTAATGCGATATCGCCGGGCGTTGTGGTGGCATTTCTGATGTATATCAACATGATTTTCAGACCTATACGAGAGCTTATTGATAAGTTTAACACCTTACAAATGGGTATGGTATCTGCCGAGCGAATTTTTGAGGTATTAGACACGAATGCCTTCACCCCCAACACGGGTACGCACACGGCCGAACATGTTGCGGGAAGAATAGACTTCGAGCACGTATGGTTTGCATACAACGATGAAAAATGGGTTTTAAAGGATGTTAATTTCACGGTCAATCCGGGCGAAACACTTGCTTTAGTTGGTGCCACCGGTGCTGGAAAATCTTCGACAATTAATATCCTGAGCCGTTTTTACGAGATCCAAAAGGGCACCATCCGACTTGACGGGACAGATATCCGCGACTATGAGCTGAGTCATTTACGGAACCATATTGCCACCGTGCTCCAGGACGTTTTTCTTTTTGCGGATAGTATCTTCAACAACATCACCCTGCATAATCCGAACATCACACGGGAGGAAGTGGTCCAAGCGGCTAAGAAGGTGGGTGCTTATTCTTTTATTATGCGATTGCCTGGAGGCTTTGATTATCAAGTACAGGAACGCGGTGCCACATTGTCTTCCGGACAGGCCCAATTGATATCGTTTATTCGGGCGTTGGTACATAATCCGACCATACTTATTTTAGATGAGGCCACCTCTTCCATTGATACAGAAACGGAGCTTCTGATCCAGACCGCTATTGATAACATGATGCAGGGACGCACAGCTATTGTTATTGCACACCGACTTTCCACCATCCAAAAGGCAGATAAGATTATCGTATTTGATAAAGGAGAGATCAAAGAAATTGGGACGCATGGTGAACTTTTGGCCATCGATGGCTACTATAAAAAACTGTATGACCTGCAGTTTAATTCGCTAAGTATATAGCGAACAGCTCCATTATCTTTTTTGGCTGTTCAGCATAAAAGGGTAATGGAGCTGTTGCAAATTGTGCCTAGCTAACCTATTTTTTGAGAAACGACGACAGGCTACTAGGACTTAGTATCTTAATTGGGATGAATCATTTCATGGATTTGTCGCATGTAAAAACCTTCATTCATTGATTTTGTAAAGTCTATCCACTCCTCATGCGTGAAGGTGAATACAATTTCTCGCACGGGTGTATTTAAAACAATGCGTGCGATACCATCCGGAAATCGGAAAAATTCCTCAACACCCATCTTTTCTTTTATGACATTCCAAAAGCAGCCATACTGCTCTGTATCAAAGGTCAGTAGAAACGTTTGGTGCCAGATGTAACAATTGCCGCAGTGTTGACAGTAACTAACTGATGTTGTTCCGTTCGTACTTAATATGATGGATTGACACATATCTTATTTTTATTTAGAACAAATATAAATAATAATATCACAACTGCAAATGCTTTCGTTTTATTTTCACAGGTTAATTATCAGCCGGCTTCTTGCTGGCTAAATTCATGCGAGGAAGAACACACAGTGCATCGCTGAGCGAATCGACACATCACATACATAAGGAGGGGTTAAGTCTCGAATCAGCAGGCGGAGGAAAGTTACTCTATCCTATATATGTCAAAAGGTCGGAATTTCTCCCGACCTTTCGCTGTGAATGCTGCCCCTCGTGGGGTTTTTGTTGGTTATTAGTTTAATCCGCGCTTTTTCATTAGAAACTCCGGATTAGGATCCGTGCCTCTGAAGGTACGATACATCTCGGCCGGATTACCCGTTCCTCCACGTTCTAAAATGTTTCTTCTGAACGAGGCGGCTGTTCCTGCATCGTAAAGCGACTTTTCTTTAAATGCGGCGAATGCGTCGGAATCTAATACCTCAGACCATATATAGGCATAGTATCCGGATGAATAGCCTCCCGCAAATATATGTTGAAAATAGGTGCTTCTGTAGCGTGGAATAATGGCATCAATTAAGCCGATCTTTTTCATGGCTGCTGCTTCAAAAGCATTGACATCAGCCGGGATAGGTTTCGTTGCAGCATGGTAGTCCAAATCCAACAATGATGCCGCTAAGTATTCAACCGTCGCGAAGCCTTGGTCAAACGTACCTGCTTTTTCCATTTTTGCTATTAACGAATCTGGAATTGCCTCTTTTGTTTTATAATGTTTTGCGTAGGACTTTAATACTTCAGGGTCTGCTGCCCAGTTTTCCATAATCTGTGAAGGAAGCTCCACAAAATCACGTGGCACGGACGTGCCTGCTAAGCTTCTGTATTTCACATTCGATAATAGTCCGTGCAGGGCATGGCCAAATTCATGGAATAGTGTTGTTGCTTCATCAAAAGTAAGCAAGGCAGGGTCATCACCTACAGGTTTCGTAAAGTTACACACGATGGAGATAACAGGCGCCACACGCTTGCCATCTTTCCTGCCTTGCGGACGGTAGGATGTCATCCAAGCGCCGCCTCGTTTAGATGCTCTAGGAAAAAAGTCGGCATAGAGCAAGCCAAGATGTGAACCATCGTTATCTTTTACTTCAAAAACTTCCACATCACTGTGGTATGTTGGCACATTGTTCAACGCAATGAAAGTCAATCCATATAACTTGTTTGCTGTCGCAAAAGCTCCCTCCAGCACCGATGGTAAACTGAAATAGGGTTTTATCTGTGCTTCGTCTAATGCAAAGCGAGACATGCGAATTTTTTCTTGGTAATACCGCCAATCATATGGCGCTACCGTAAACGTATCTTTGGCGGCTGCAATTTCTTGCTGTATGTCGAATGCTTCAGCCTTAGACTTTTCCAATGCAGGTGCCCATATCTTGTTTAACAAGGCATACACATTGCTTGGATTTTCAGCCATTGACTCTTCCAATACATATGCTGCATGGGACGCATAGCCAAGCAATTTCGCCTTTTGCAGTCGTAAGTTAGCAATCTCGACCAACACCTTTTTATTATCATTCTTGTTGTCGTTATTACCTCTCTTCTGGTAAGCTTCCCAGATCTTTTTGCGCAGTTCGCGGTTGTCTGCATATTGCAAAAATGGCATCACGGATGGATTTTGCAGGGTAAATACCCATTTTCCTGCTTTGTCTTTCGCTTTAGCTTCATCGGCTGCGGCAGAAATCAAGCCTGCAGGAAGACCTGCCAGATCGGCCTCTTTATCAATCACTAACTCAAAAGCATTACTTTCCGTCAACAGGTTCTGTCCAAATTCAGTGGTTAAAACGGAGAGTTGCGCGTTGATCTTTTTAAGCTTCTCTTTGTTTTCTGTGGATAGGTTTGCGCCTGAGCGGATGAACCCTTTATAGGTCTCTTCAAGCAATTTCCCATCTTCAGCATCGAGATTAAGTGCTTCCCGATTGTCATACACCGTCTTCACCTTCGCAAAGAGCTTCTCATTGAGCGATATTTCATCCGAATGAGCAGATAGTACAGGCGCCAGATCTTTGTCTATAGCCTGTATAGAATCGTTGGTATTTGCACTGTTTAAGTTACCAAATACTGTGCGCACGTTGGCCAATAAGCTCCCTGCATTTTCCAGTGCTACGATCGTATTATTGAAGGTTGGCTCTTCCGAGCTGTTTACAATCGAGTCGATTTCTAAGTTGTGTTGCGCAATAGCTGCTTTGAATGCCGGACGAAAATGTTCATCCTTGATTTTATCAAATGGCGGAACCTGAAATGGCGTATCGTAGTTGAGTAGTAATGGATTATCAGTCTGTTGTGATGTGTTTTGATCTTGACAGCCTACTACAACTGCTGCCACGACCAAACAAAGGGGGAAAAATTTATTTTTACTCATTACTTCTATTTAAATTTCGGGACAAAGATAAGAATTCAAGGTCGGTAAATACAAAAATAGGCCACAATCTCTCCAGCCCCTTGCTTGGCTGCTTTCCACACAGCAACTTGGCTTCATTTTTGAATATTACAGAAACAGGATTGTTACCGAACAAGCCTATGTAACGTTAAAGAACGAAAGACATGATTGGAATAGTAGGAGGTGTCGGCCCACTTGCTGCGCTAGACATCGCAACAAAGGTTATTGAAGAAACACGCGTGGAGAAGGAGCAAGATCACCTTCCCATTTTACTCTATTCGCAGCCACAGCTGATTAGCGATAGGGCAGCATATTTGTTGGGAAAAGGGGATGAAAACCCTGCTTACGCTATTGCGAGCAACATTTTAGAGTTGGAAAAAGAAGGTGCTACTGTAGTGGCGATGCCTTGCCATGCGGCCCACGCCCCACGTATTTTTGAGGTGGTGCAAGAGGAACTCGATAAAGCGGGCAGCCGCATACGCCTGCTTCACCTTGTCGAGGAAACTGCACATTTTATTAAGCAAGAAGGTGACCTCATACAGGTGGGCGTGCTGGCAAGTACCGTTACAAAAAATACGGGATTGTACCGCAATAGCTTAGCGAAGCATGATCTGCAAGCCGTGGAAGCCGACGAACAACTTCAAGAGAAAATAGAGGCGGCGATCGCTGACCCGACTTACGGCATCAAAGCGGTTTCAGCACCGGTGAGCAACCGTGCGCGGCAGGAAATCATCAATGCCGTAACCGAATTAAAAAAAGCAGGAGCACAGTCCATCATCCTAGGAGGAACGGAATTTAACCTCGCTTTACACGAGAAAGAAAGTGATGGGTTACCGCTCTTTGATCCGAACAGGATACTGGCTCGGGCACTGATCCGTGAAGTTGCAGCACACAAGCTGCGCGATCTGACAAGGTAACGGGATATCTTCGTCACTATGCTGTGCTGCCGTTCTAGAACAACTTCCGCCACCAGCTTGTGGTAAAGCCGACGTACCAAACCCCCTCCACTGCTTTAAGGGGGTAGACCGGGACAAAATTGTTTTGCCCGGCATCGCCTTTTCCCGTGCTTAGATCAAAACGGTGCCGATGATATGGGCAGACCAGCTTACGTCCTTCGCACCAACCTGTAGATAGGTCGGCACCCGCATGTGGGCAACGCGCTGCTGTAGCGTAGACCTGTCCATCGGAGCGCAGTATGCAAATCGCTTTGCCTGCTATCCTTACTTTAATGATCTCTCCTTCTTTTTCCGGAGGAATTACCACATGCCATTCCAGCCTATCCATAATTAAAGATAGGAAACTAACGGCAAAAACAAGAGGAGCTCCAGTCAACTGAAGCTCCTCTTGCTTGTTTATTTATCGTAAAGCCTGTCTTCCTTGTTATTTAAACAGGCTCTTAGATTTACTGGAATTTTTTTGCGTTGATCTTACGATCGCCTTCAGAAAGATAAATCTTGCGCAAGCGCATCGATTGAGGCGTAACCTCAATGTACTCGTCTGCCTGAATATATTCCATACATTCTTCCAGTGAGAACTTGATTGCTGGCGCTATACGTGTATTATCATCTGAACCTGATGCACGCATATTCGTCAATTGCTTACCTTTTGTGATATTAATTGTTAAATCGTTATCACGGATATGTTCCCCTAAGATCTGGCCTTCATAAATATCCACACCTGGATCCACAAAGAAACGTCCACGATCCTGCAATTTATCTATTGAATACGCGGTAGTAGACCCTGTATCCAAGGAGATCAATACGCCCGCCAAACGACCTGGGATCGTACCCTTCCAAGGCTCGTAGCCTTTCAAACGATGCGCCATAACCGCTTCACCCGCCGTGGCTGTTAAGACGTTATTTCTTAATCCAATGATACCACGTGATGGGATAGAGAACTCTAAATGTTGCATTTCGCCTTTAGACTCCATAATTAATAACTCGCCTTTACGCTGTGTTACCAGTTCAATTACCTTACCGGAAACATCGCCCGGTACATCAACGACCAACTCTTCGATTGGCTCGCATTTGACGCCGTCAATTTCTTTAACGATTACTTGTGGTTGTCCTACTTGTAATTCGTAACCTTCTCTGCGCATGGTTTCGATCAATACCGACAAGTGAAGAATACCACGGCCATATACCAACCATGCATCTGGCGATTCTGTAGGAACCACGCGTAATGCTAGGTTTTTTTCCAATTCTTTTTGCAGACGGTCATAGATATGGCGGGAGGTAACGAATTTACCTTCTTTACCGAAGAACGGTGAGTTATTGATGGTAAACAACATATTCATCGTCGGCTCATCAATATGCATTACTTCCAATTGTTCTGGATTTTCAAAATCTGCGATCGTGTCACCGATCTCGAAACCTTCGATACCAACTACGGCACAGATATCACCTGCATGAACTTCTGAAACTTTAATACGGCCTAAACCTTCGAAAACTTGCAATTCTTTAACTCGAGATTTTACTACTTTTCCATCGCGTTTCACTAACGAAACGGGTTGGTTTTCCTTAATCACCCCGCGCGCAATACGACCTATGGCGATACGACCTACAAATGTTGAATAGTCTAATGAGGTAACCTGCATTTGTAAAGTACCTTCAGAAATCTTAGGCGCTGGGATATGCTCCAGAATAGCGTCTAATAAGTCCGTAAAGTCTGTCGTAGGTTTTTTCCAATCTGTTGACATCCACCCTTGTTTCGAGGAACCATACAATACCGGAAAATCCAATTGCTCTTCTGTGGCTCCCAAGTTGAAGAATAAGTCGAAAACATTCTCATAAACTTCCTCTGGACGACAGTTTTCTTTATCGACCTTGTTGACAACAACGATAGGCTTGATGCCTAAACCAAGAGCTTTACCAGTCACGAAACGAGTTTGTGGCATTGGACCTTCGAACGCATCCACTAAAAGCACAACACCGTCAGCCATTTTCAATACGCGCTCTACCTCACCGCCGAAATCGGCGTGACCAGGCGTGTCAATAATATTGATTTTGACATCCTTGTATTTTACCGATACGTTTTTGGAAACGATAGTGATTCCACGCTCACGCTCCAAATCGTTATTATCTAAAATAAGTTCACCAGCATTCTCGTTTTCACGGAATTGATTAGTGAAATATAAAATCTTATCAACGAGGGTTGTTTTACCGTGGTCAACGTGTGCGATGATCGCAATATTTCTGATGTTTTGCATTGAGCGATACTGTATTATAAAAAATTCGAGGTGCAAAGATAATTATTTTGCACCTCAAATTTTTATTTTTTATATTATTATTTTATTACGTTTAATTGTTTGCCCACTTTTGAAAAGGCAGCGATGGCTTTATCAAGATGCTCGATTTCATGTCCGGCAGAGATCTGTACCCGTATGCGGGCTTTTCCCTGAGGGACAACGGGATAATAAAATCCGATAACATAAATCCCTTCTTCCAACATCTTTGCGGCAAATTCTTGCGCGAGTTTGGCGTCGTATAGCATAACGGGCACAATCGGATGGAAACCTGGCTTAATATCAAACCCGGCTGCTGTCATCTTTTCTCTGAAATATTGCGTGTTGCGCTCCAGTTTGTCGCGCAAGGCAGTCGTTTCGCTCAACATATCCAACACTTCGATGGAAGCTCCAGCGATGGATGGTGCTAGGGTATTGGAAAACAAATATGGACGGGAGCGCTGGCGCAGCATATCGATAATCTCTTTACGACCGGATGTGAATCCGCCGGACGCACCGCCTAAAGCCTTACCGAGTGTTCCGGTAATGATGTCTACACGATCGATAACATTAAACAATTCATGGGTACCGCGGCCTGTTTTTCCGATAAATCCGGAGCAATGTGACTCATCGATCATCACGAGGGCCTCATATTGATCGGCCAAGTCGCATATCTTATCCAAAGGGGCGACCGAGCCATCCATGGAGAACGCGCCATCAGTCACGATAATCCGATGCCGCGCACCGGAAGCGGCCTTCAATTGTTGCTCTAAATCGTCCATATCACAGTTCTTGTACCGGAAGCGTTGTGCTTTACAGAGCCGCACGCCATCGATAATTGAAGCGTGATTTAGCTCGTCTGATATAATGGCATCTTCAGGCCCTAGTAAGGGCTCGAACACTCCGCCATTTGCGTCGAACGCGGCAGCATAAAGAATTGTATCCTCTGTGCCTAAAAACGCAGAAATTTTTTCCTCCAATGCTTTGTGCAGATCTTGTGTACCGCAGATAAAACGTACGGAAGACATACCATAGCCATGGCTATCAATCGCTCTTTTTGCCGCGTCAATAACTTTTGGATGTGATGAAAGGCCCAAGTAGTTATTGGCGCAAAAATTAATGACCTCTTCCCCTGTTGAAACCTTAATGTCGGCGCCCTGTGGGGTCGTGATGATGCGCTCCTCTTTGTATAATCCAGCCTCTTTAATAGCGGCAAGTTCTTTTTCTAATGCGGGTTTTAACGTTTTAAACATATGTTGCAAATTAAAAAGTCAAAATTAAAAAGTAAAAATCCAGAAGTTAAAAGTCAAAATTAAAAAGTCAAAATTCAGAAGTTAAAAAGTTAAAAGTCAAAATTAAAAAGTCAAAATTCAGTAGTAACAAGCTAAAATTTAAAAATCCGGAAGCAATGCGTCAAAATTAAAACTAAAAAAGTAAATGTAAGAATTCAAAAATAAGAGCCAATGATCTAGATACTATGATCTAAGTACGTGTATCTAATTGACTGCGAAGATAAAGCTATATTTCAAAAATACGGCATGAAATGAATCACTTAATTTATTCATAACGTAATGCTTCGACGGGATCTAGCTTGGAAGCTTTCGACGCGGGGTAATAGCCCGATAGTATGCCTACGATAATACAGACAGATATTCCCAGGCCCATCCATTGCCAGGGTATAATAAAATCAGCGCCCAGCGCTAAGGCCAATAAGTTGCCTATAGAAATTCCCAGTATAATACCCGCGATCCCGCCTAACACACAGATGACGATGGCTTCCATCAAGAACTGCTTACGGATAACATTGGGCGTTGCGCCTATTGCTTTTCGAACACCGATCTCTCGCGTGCGTTCGGTTACGGACACTAACATGATATTCATTAAGCCTATCGATGCGCCAACGAGCGTGATAAACGCGATAATGATAGCACCCATCGTAACGTAACTTAGGTTTTGCATCAGGATCTGTGCTACGGCATCTGATTTAATGATTTCAAAATCATTGGACTGCTTGGCGTTTAAGCCTCTGATTTTACGAAAAGTCGCTACGGCTTCGCCTTCTGCCGCATCCATTTTGAAAGGATCACTCGACATGACCGTAATAACAAATGACGGGTTTCCACGCGCCATCATGGCACGTCCTCGAGAGAGCGGAACGAAACAAGCTTTATCGGAACCGAAGCCTGCGCTGGATCCTTTGCTTTCCAGAACACCGATCACCGTAAACCTATCGCCGCCTAGGGCGATATACTCACCCAATGGATTTTTATTGTGTTTGAATAGCTTATCTTTCACTTCCTTTCCAATGATAACCACACCTGAAGCATTTTCGACATCTTGCGTGGTAAAATTGCGTCCGTCGGCGAGTTTATAACCGGAGGTCTGGAGGTAGTTTTCGTCGGCACCGAGAACACCAATATTGGGGTTGGTTTTCTCATTTCTATACTTCGCTGTTGCGCCCCAGGTGACGTTTGCATTGAGGGAAACTATCGCTCCGAAGTCAAAATTACGTTTAAAGTCCAGCGCGTCTTGATAGGTAATGGCGGGAAAAACTTTCGCTTGACTCCCCGAATCCCCAATACGCACGTTGACACCCCTATTCCGAATATTGAAGGAATTGGAACCCATGGATGAAAAGGAGTTGGTGAGGGAGCTTTGGATAGCATCAATGGAGGTAAGAACTCCGATTAAGGCCATAATACCGATGGCGATGATCAGTGCCGTAAGGAAGGTACGTAGCTTGTTGCTTACAATGGATTGCAAGGCTAACTTTACATTCTCCCGATAAGACATGTTAACTGACATGGCGCGTTATTTCTACCAAAATACGGGAAAAAGTTAAAAACAGAAAGCGAATCGAAAAAAGTTGAGACCGCAACAAGCGTGCTGCGGTCTTTTGCTGTTAGTCAATTCTTTTCCAAGTCTCTGTGCGGCCGAGTAAGGATACCCCCATGTACCCACGAATATCGAGCTTGTCTTTCCCCTTTAGCGTCATCTTGCAGCTATACGTCTTTCCCGATTTAGGATCATAGATCTGTCCACCGGAATAGGTATCGCCCTCTTTCGTGAAATTTGTCAAGATCTCTAGCCCTTGTATTTTTCTGGATCTTAATTTTTCATCGGGATTTTTCTCATCTTTTTTGTTGGCATCCTTAATCCAGTAAAGCTTACCGTAATATTTATCGCTCTTTTTATAAATTTCGATTTTGCCTTCGCCACTTGGATTTTGCCATTTCCCTACGATAGGATCATTCCCTTGTGCAAAGAGAAATACTGCAATAAATACAGTGAAAATTGTTAATACGATCTTTTTCATATGTATAAAATTTGATTTTGAATGGTTGCCCACTTATGAATCAGTTTCTATCCTAGGACGCCTGTACCTTTCAACTGCGGGCATGTCATCTGTTTCCTGTGTACTGTGCGAACGGGATGAGCATTATCTTTTCAGCCTGACCCTATTTTCTGTTTATAATCTCAGGTTAAATATACATATTTTTCATATGCATGCATAGCATTTGCTGTGTAAAAAAAATTTTTTTATCGGTCTCCGTGAAGCTACATCGTTGATCGTTATTTTTGATTTCCGCGTTTCCGACAAAAACTTGCCTTTTGGCATTTTTTTTGACCTTCACCACATATTATTTTATTGTAAAACACGAAAGTTATGAGATTTATTATCAGTCTATTGCTAACGGGCTTAGTGATTGCCATTGCATCTTTTATTGTACCGGGGGCGCACGTCGATGGTTTTGGATGGGCCATTATCACGGGCTTAGTGATTGGTTTAGTGAATGCTGTCGTTGGTGGCGTTTTACGCTTATTTACTTTTCCACTAAACTGGTTGACTTTCGGCTTGGTATCATTTATCATCACCGTGTTAATGATTATGCTCAGTGACAGCTTGATGGGTAGCAAGTTTGATGTCGACGGCTTTTGGACAGCAGCACTTTTTGCGATCGTCGTAGCTATTATAGAGATGATTCTAGGAAGGATCGGGGGAACTAAAGAGTAGTATCAATAGTTTTTTAAAGCCGCTAGTGAATATTAAGAACTGCATGATCCCGAAACGGTAGATTGCCTTTCTGCGAATTAACAGGTTTATGATATGGGGTTGAAATCTTACACAGGATCTATAGGTTAGACATGATGATCGATAAAATCATCCTTGCATGTTGACGAACAGTCTTATAAGAAGACAAAAGAGGCAAGGAGCGCGCTCCTTACCTCTTTTGTTTCTGTTGCAACGCATTTTGTTAGTATGCGCCTAAATAAAAACTACCTGACTGATTTTTCAATTTAGCACCTTTTGTAATTTGTTTGGTCTTCCAATTGATGAGGTAGAGGTTACCATCTACACCATTTGGTGTCATGGGTACATAGGCATAGTCGCCTGCGACACCAATGTTTTGATATTGACTTAACGTGCCTGTGATAGCTGATATACCCTGCGACGTGTTACCTGATCGCCCTGAAAAGCCGATATCCGTTTGATTTTCCGTTTGCAACTTCGTAGCTGTTCTTGCAGTAAGATCTACCAAAGCGATAAAACCACCATCGACAGTTGCCTCTGTGTACAGCACGACTGCAATACCATCTCTAATATATCGCCAAGCTCTTATGGAAAGGTTATTTGAAGCACCTAATGCTGTTTTCAAGTCGAAATTGTAGCTATTGTCATATTCGTTTGTGGAACCGCTGATGCGCAAGATTTGTGATCCGGATGTTGCTGTAGCTTGGTATACGTGACCATCGGTACCAAGGTACTGTGTCATGGTGCGGTAAGAGTGGTTGTTTGTCTTGCTTATCGCAGGATCAGCATAGATAAGTTTTGGGTTGGCCAAAGAAGGATAGTCAACAACTAAGGTCGCTGTACCTAACTCTCTTACACCGCTACTCCATGTTTGGTTCCCGCTGGTATTAACAGTCGATTTTTTGGTTACATCTGTGCGTGTTAAATTACAGCCAATAAAGACTTTGGTTTTTGCAGCATTTATAACGGGCACATCAATACGGCCAATTTGGTAGCCTGCTTTCGTCTGTTCGGCGGTGAATGGAATAACGAATTCTGTTTGACGCGTGATTTGTGGATTATCTAAATCTAGGATAGCAATTTTCGCAGTGCTTTTAACATCAATAAAGTCTGCATTTGCTCCCGCGGCCGAAGCTGTTATATCCGCTGAAGCGTAAACACCTATACCAACGCCTTCAGCAGCAACCACCCAACGGGGTGCTGTGCCCAAAATAGGTTCTGTATTGACCTCTTCTCCAGTATCGGCAAAATCTTTCCCGCCATTGACTCGGTATTTATTGAATATCCCGCCATCGTTGCCTGTATACTGGATATTGTAGAGGAAGTTTCCGT
Source organism: Sphingobacterium paludis (assembly GCF_004364125.1). GTDB lineage: Bacteria > Bacteroidota > Bacteroidia > Sphingobacteriales > Sphingobacteriaceae > Sphingobacterium > Sphingobacterium paludis. Next base: position 139,384 of record NZ_SNZV01000003.1, read on the forward strand.
TGACGGAGCCTTGTACGCGTGCCGTTCGCTGCGAGCGCAATCCGTAACCACTACTGAAAACATTGAGTTCAAAATTAGGATCTTTAGCTTGGTCCAATGAAATGGAATAAGCCATCGTGCCACCATTACCGGCGGTATTTTCCGCATCCGGGAATGCTGCAGTAAGGGTTATTAGGCTTCTTTCCCAAGAGTCTGGGCCAGAAGGTTGGCCTCCAGCAGGCGCATTGTCTTTTTTACATCCCGCTAAGGTAGCAAGCGCTACAGCAGAGCCAAAAGTTAGTGTTTTAAACAAACTAGTTCTCATATTATGATTTATTAAAATTATTAATGGTGTAATTCAACTTTATATAAAAGGCGCGTCCCGGTTTTTGAACACCGAAATTGTCGTAAACCTCCGCATTGAACAGGTTCTTACCATCCAGACTGATAATGAGCTTGCGGTTAGGAAAACCATAACTCACACCGAAGTCGTGGGAAAATTGTGCCGGTGTTGTAAACCATTCCGATTCGATCCAAATCGTGCTAAAGGGTGCTACGTATCCGGTATTGTAATACATGTTTAAAATTGATTTCCGTTGCAAGACATTATCAAACCTGTATTGCAGGTTACCATTAACTGTAAAAAAGGGCTCGTTCGGAACCTGCAAATCATACAGACTATGGGGGTTACCACGCTCATCTGTTTCGACCTTAAACAGGGAATTGAATTTAGAGAAGTTGACTACGGCATTTAACCGATTATCAAATACATAATTAACTTCCGCTTCAAATCCGATAGACTGTGTACGGGGTAAATTCACGAATTGCGTAACCTGTATATCCTCTACCTGATTTTCTCGGCCTTCGATGACGGGGTCTGTCCGTGTTTGTTGAATGATTTTATCGTAACCGTTTCTCCAAAAGGCGTTCGCATATAGCGATACTCTATGGCGTTCATTGTTTGCTATTTGATATCGCGCTCCCAGGTTGTAATTGACCGAGACTTCCGTCTGGATATCTGGATTTGGCAATAAGTTGGCCTCTGGTTCGCCAAAGATCTGCCGATCCGTGGGCACAACAAAGGCTTTTTCAGCAGACAGCAATAAGAACCCATCGCGGATAAACTGATAGGAAAGTGCTCCGCCGAAACCTTGGTTGTCTCTCGTATTGGTGGTTCTAAGGTAGTTGATTACACCAGCAACTTCATTTTGCGGAGCCAACTGTATAGATTTTACCGATGAATACTTGCCAAATATATTGGACCTCAACTTTGCATCGAACCATTCTGACTCATAGTTAAGCGCAAAAATATTGGTGATGATTTGGTTATTCGTGATCCAGCGGCTTCGGTCAGGGTTTAGCAGATCTTGGTCATCACGTTTGGAATTTTCGAACACGTGGTTTAATGATACGCGATGGCGTTTCGTTATGTCGTAAGATAAGTTTGACCGGATGTTGGATATTGTTCGATCAATGTCGGTGATTACGGCATCGCCCTGCTGTCCGCGCCCCGGAACATGTGGAAACGGCTTGGAAATACCATCTTGATTTGGCGGTGCCATAATCACTGTACCATCCCAATTATAGGGCTGACTCACGGTATCTTGCAAATACGTGGAACGCATACTGTGTACCGCATTTACATTCAGCCCCACACCGGGTAGTAAAAAATCTTTTTTGATATAGTTCAAACTCAGTACATGTGCTTGATACTCATTAAATCGCCCGACGTAGGGTTTTGTCATTGTGATACCGTGTGGCACCTCTTTATACGTATCGGAGATATTATAACCGATAAAAAACTGATCGGCCCATTTCACATCGGTGAAACCAAATTCAAAGCGTCCGCCTATGGTTTCAAATTTATCGTTAGCTCGCTTTGTTCTGTAATAGCGTTGCACGCGTTGGGTCGGTAAGGTATATTTCGAGAACTTGCCCCACATTTCATAATCGTTGTCGGAATGACTAAAAAACCCAGATGCGCGGACTGTAAATCCATTGTTTTGATTTCGGTACAAGCCGCCTACATCCGCCCGGTATGTATTGAAAGATCCGTACGACACCGATGCCGTTATATTATTTGCCGAGGCATCTTTCTTCATAATAACGTTGATTGCACCACCGATGTAGTTACCGCTTAAATGTGCAGGAAGCACCCCTTTGTAAACCTCTATCCGTTCAATCATGGCGGGAGGTATGTTGTTTAAATTAAAAGAGGAACCGTATGTTGAGATTGCTATGCCGTCCAAAAAAATGCCGATCGTGCTTCCAGACATCCCATTGAGGTTATAGTCAATCGGCGACCCTTCACCGCCGTTTTGCCTTACACGAACACCTACCGTGCGATCCAATAACTCATTTGTTGTTAAATTTCGGAGAGAAGCTTCCTTCGTTTCAATAACGGCTACGGCAAAGCCACCGATCTCCATATCGCGCTTTTCGGTATTGCGGCTAACGGTAACTTCTTCTATTCCGACGACTCCCTTATCCTGCACAGCCATGTCAAAACGTTGATTTGCTTGGTTGACGGTGGTGGTAAATTGCTCTTTGTTCACTTCGACAGAAGTAACCTCAAACTTTTGCTTACCAAATGGCACTCCACGAAACTCATACTTACCCTCGGCATTGCTCATCGTCGCCATGCTACTCCCGATCAGCTTTATAGAAGCTTCGCTAACTGGCTTGCCTTCTTTTGTTGTGATATATCCGTATAGCAGCGAAACTTGAGAAAATGCGTCAAAAAATATTATTGTTAAAAGAAATGATAAAAATATTTTTTTCATTATTCGAGATTAATACAGTATATTGGCCGATCTTTAGAACAAGTCTAAATTAACCGTTGCAAAAATAGAATTAATCTAAATAGCAAAATGATAAGATTGGAAAATAAACATGTAGATTCCGAAAAATATGTCAATACACTTCCGCATCCCAGGTTTAGCAAGTTACAAACCCTGCTGCATTATGTTGTACTCGCTGAATGCGCGGAGTTAAGCATCGTTTTCCCTACCGCTGGTTTTCTTAATATCCTGTGTGGCGAACAGCATTCTTCCTTCTTTTACCACATTGATGCGGAACGCTTTCCACTGGGAAACGAGCAGAACGTGATTCAGCGCATTCAGGAAGCTCAACGTCTTATTATACAAAACCAATCGGGCGTGCAGCATATTGTTGTGGTCTTTATCCCGGAGCATTCGCTTCCTGATTGGGCTGCTCAAGCAGATGTGATGTCTTACATAGCAGATAATAGCCGGTTAAATCTACTTAAGGCTCGGGTTTTAGAGCTACACTTTAGCAACAACATTGCTAAAGACATACGAATCCAGAGTCTCTTGCTTGACGCGCTAGCGCTGCAATTGGAAAGTGTACAGCACAGCTGCACGTCTACCATACAAACGAGTCTTCTGGAAAAGATCATACAAGCGCAACAGCTTATCGACAAAGACCTAGCGAAAAGTTTTACGATTAGTGAATTGGCCAAAGCAGTGGGCACCAATGAGCAGTACTTGAAGAAGTATTTTAAACAGCATTTAGGTAAAACCATTATGCATTATACGTTGGAAACCAAAATGCTGTACGCTAAGAAATTGATTATGAGTGGTGACTATCGGATTTCGGATATCGCACGGATGACTGGCTACAAACATGCTACCCATTTCAGCATGAGTTTTAAGAAATTTTTCGGCATGCTTCCCACCGCCTTACGCTATGCCTTATTGGTGTGGCCAAGCAGTCTTATTGAATTTGTAGAGATAGAACTGCTTGTCTTTCTAGAATCAAGCAGCACACTCACCTTCTGCTAACTCCGTTTTCGATGCCAAATAGGGTATTGCCTATTTCTATTTGCGGGGGGCGACAAAAACGCCAGCACCTGGAAGCAAAAAAGCCCGCCGAGGCGAGCTTTTTCATTATCCGTATAGCTATTAATCAAATTTCCAACGCACGAAGGCTTCGATAGCTTCGTAGTCGGCTAAGCCTAATTTATGGTAAAGTTCGGCTGTTTCACTCGTCCGATCTTCCGCCCGCACCCAAAATTCACGTGGATCATCGCCCGGGAAAACCGGAACATCTTTCTGCGATTGGTGTTTAAAGATAGCTAAACGCTTACGCTTAACTTCCTGCGGCGAAAGTGGTACGGCCATCTCGATCTCGTGGATAGGATATTCGTGCCAAGCACCCCGATATAACCACAACCAACAATCTTTTGTCCATTCATCTGTCTTCGACAAACGCCTAAGCGCTTCAAATAAAATATCGAAACAAACTTTATGTGTACCATGTGGATCGGCAAAATCGCCGGCCGCAAATACCTGATGCGGCTTTACTTGGCGCAAAAGCTCCATCGTTTGTGCAATATCGTCTTCATTGGACACTTCTTTGGAAAATTTCCCACGATCGTAAAACGGCAAGTCTTGGAAATGAATATTTTCATCTGGCAGGCCTACAAAGCGAGCTCCGGCAATGGCTTCACCTTTTCGGATCAAGGCTTTGATTGTCCGGATGATTTCCGGATCAACTTGGTTCGGTTGCTTTGTCTTGAAAAACTCACGTGCTTCCTTATAAATTTTGGTGGTTACACCGTTGTCATCATCTACTGCAACGGCGAAATCCTGAACAAACTCCAGGTATCGTAGCACGTCATCATCCCACACGGCGGTGTTACCCGATGTTTGGTACGCCACATGTACATTGTGACCTTGGTCTGCTAAACGGATGAATGTACCCCCCATGGATATTACATCATCGTCGGGGTGTGGCGAAAACAGAATAACGTTTTTACGGGCTGGTTCAGCGCGTTCCGGTCTACTGGAATCGTCTACGCCGGGCTTTCCACCAGGCCAGCCGGTAATCGTGCGTTGCAGCTCGTTAAAAATCTTGATATTTATATTATAGGCCGGGCCTTGCTCTGTTACCAGCTGAGCCATACCGTTGTTATTGTAGTCTTCATCGGTAAGCTTCAAGATCGCTTTGTTCAACTTCAATGATAACCAAACTACGGCTTTTTTTATCACGGTATCAGTCCACACCACTTCGTGCGCCAACCAAGGCAGATAGAAGCGCGTCAATTGTGAAGCGGCATCTTTATCCAACACGAACTCTACTTTGTCTGACAATTGCAGGAAGGTAGCAGGAATGTCGGCGGAGATCTCACCTTCTACCGCTTTCTTCACGATATCGGCTTTCTTCTCGTTCCAGGCCATCAGGATAATCTCCTTTGCTTTGAAGATGGTTCCCACACCCATTGTTATCGCCTTTGTAGGCACATTCTCCTTACCCCCAAAGTCACGCGATGCATCTCGACGCGTCAGGTCATCCAGAATCACTAAGCGGGTTCCCGAGTTGGGCGCTGATCCGGGCTCGTTAAACCCGATGTGTCCTGTCCTGCCGATCCCCAAAATTTGGATATCTAAGCCGCCTAAATCTGATATTTTATGCTCATAAGCTTCGCAAAAAGCCTGAATTTCTTCCTGCGGCAAGGTACCATCCGGGATATTGATATTCTCCTTCGGAATATCGATGTGGTCAAACAGGTTTTTGTTCATGAAGGTCACATAACTTTGGTCAGCGTCCGGTTTCATGGGATAATATTCATCCAGATTGAACGTGACCACATTGCTAAAGCTAAGCCCCTCTTCTTTGTGTAAACGAACGAGCTCTTTGTATACCTGAACAGGAGTAGCTCCCGTCGCTAATCCCAATACTGCCTTCTCACCTTTCTTTTGTTTTTCCGTGATAATTGCGGCTATGCGATTCGCCACATCCACAGAGGCTTCGCTTTGCCCGGGGTATACTTTTACCGGTACGCGTTCAAAGCGTGTTTCCTCTAATAAATTTAATCTTGCCATTAATAAGGAGAATTATATTGTTAACAACCTGAATAACAAATTTAAAAAATAAAATCATTCAAAAACTAAAAATCACGCGAAATCCTGCAAAAAAATGCAGGAACCGCATCGCAATCGATTGTCACACTATCTTATGGAGCAAATCAATAGCTTTAGCAAGGGTTGTTTGGTCTTTGGCAAAGCAGATCCGAACCAGATTTTGCTCGCAGGAGGCACTGTAAAATGCGGACACGGGAATGGTCGCCACGGCATAATGTTCTGTCAAGTATTTTGCAAAATCGAATTCGGAAAGCTGGCTTACCGCACTGTAATCCACCAAAAGGAAGTACGTGGACTCGCTATTGATCACGCGCAACGGAGAGCCTTGCAAACCCTGTGTCAAAAAATCGCGCTTTTCTTGAAAAAAGCTAGGGAGAGAAAGATAGTTATCGCTGTTTTTCAGATAGTCCGCAATAGCTAACTGCATAGGTGTATTGGCGCTGAACACATTAAATTGATGCACTTTTCTGAATTCATTGGTCAGTACAGATGGCGCAATGACATAGCCGAGCTTCCAGCCCGTCGTATGCAAAAGCTTACCAAAGGAAGCCACCACATAGCTCCGCTCCCGAAGCGACGGATAAGCCAGTATGGTTTCGTGTGCACGGTTGTCAAATACGATGTGTTCATACACCTCATCACTGAGTAGAAATGCTTCGCTTTGCTTTAATAGAGACTCCAGCTGCATGAGATCATCCCTACGCAGCATTTTTGTGGATGGGTTGTTCGGGTTATTGATGATCAGCAATCGCGTTTTGTCGGTTACCGCAGCCCGCACAGATTCCCAGTCGATTTTAAAATCTGGCGCCAGCAGGCGGATCGGGACAACCTTCCCTCCAAACAGCTCTACGCTGGGACGATACGAATCATAAGCCGGCTCAAAAATGATCACCTCATCACCTGGTCGGATGAGCGTGGCGATGGCTGTAAAAATAGCCTGCGTAGCGCCCGCGGTAATGGTTATTTCGGTTTCGGGGTGAACATCCAGCCCATACATGACATCTATCTTTTGAGCAATGCGCTCCCGCAAAGCCATCATGCCGGCCATCGGCGCATACTGATTATAGCCTTTTTGCATATAGGTGTTTACCAAGGCTATCAATTCTGGCGACGCTGGATAATTGGGGAAGCCTTGCGAAAGATTTATGGCTTGATGCTTTTCTGCTAGGGCAGACATCTGCGTAAATATGCTGAGCATTGTATCGGGCAGTTTCGACTTTATAGCTGGGTATTGAAAGGATTTTGTCATTTTACCAAAGAGTTACTCCACTAAAGTAGTGGATTATTTATATTTGATCGTACAAACGAATAAAATAACGTCATTTCATGAAAAAAATAATTCTTATCGCTCTTTTTGCGCTGCCCTTCTTCTTATTCGCACAAACGAAAGAGGAACTGATCGCGCAGGTGAAAGCCAATCCTAAAAATATTGAGACCTTAAAAACGATACAGCGTGTAGGTGGATACTACCCGGAATATAAAGAACTTCGAGCCTTGTATAATGGTCTTGACAAGTCGGTAAAAAAATCGAAGGAGGGCAAGGCTTTCGACTATTACCTTAAGCGGTTGGAAAGCACATCTGTTGGTAAAAAAGCGCCCGGCATCACACAGCTGACACCGGAAGGCGAGCCTTTTTCGTTAACAGACTTGCGCGGTAAATATGTACTGATCGATTTTTGGGCCGCGTGGTGTCCTGATTGTAGAAAGGAAAACCCGAATCTGGTGAAGACCTACGCTGAATTTAAAGATAAAAACTTCGAAATCTTGGGCGTGTCTTTTGATCGCAAGTTGGAAGACTGGGTAAAAGCCATCAAGAATGATAACCTTACCTGGAAACATATTTCGGATTTACAGTCTTGGCAAAATGCGGCTGGCACGTTGTACGGCGTTCGATCAATTCCTCAAAATATCCTTGTTGATCCAGAAGGTATTATCGTGGCGCGTAATCTTCATGGTGAAGACCTCAACGTGAAACTTCGGGAGTTATTAAAGTAGCGAGCGCAATTGCTGCGAGCATTTCCTACACGGGCATGCTCGCAGCAACGTCTTACGATCCCTCTTCTATCCGAACCAATTCCTCGTAGTTTTTATCTAATTTACGCACCAGTCTTCTATACAGTATCTTGTAGTACACTTTGACAAGAAGAATAAACAGCCAGCAAAACAACGATATAAACACGACCATAAATATAATTTGAAAAATTATATTTCCGGCAGTTTTATCAATCAGATCCATAGCCATCATCTCGATAGTGACAAAGGCAAACGTAAAGATAATGGAGTATATATTAAACTGAATGTAGTGGTTGACATGCTTTCTCGTGTTTAGAATGGTTTCCAGCAAAATTTTGGTGTTCGTCGTGTTCTTTATATTGCGGTAGCTTGCAAAGAAATTATAGATAAAATAGCCGATAACCACATAGAAAACTACAGAAAACACAATGTAGACCACATTGTAAATGGAGGAATGCATTCGCTCGTCTGTTGGCAAGATAAATGCCCAGACAATGCCTAGTGCTAGTTCGATGACACTAATGATAAAAATCCACTTCACAATAGAGGAAGAACTTTTGTAAAGCATGCTTTTGATTTGCTCTTTATCTACTTTAGGAAAATTATTATCCTTATTCCAATGCTGTTTCAGTAAATCCAATCCATCCATTATATACCTCCTTGCTGATTTAACATACTTTTTAATTTCGTTTTTATCCGGTTCATTTTCACGCGTGCATTTACTTCGCTTATCCCGAGGGTCTCGGCTATTTCAGCGTAGTCTTTGTCCTCCAAATACATATAAACCAAGGCTTTTTCAATGTCATTTAGTTGCCTTACCGCAGCGTACAAAAACCGTAACTGCTCTTCTTGTTCATCATTATACTCCTCATAACGAATATTTTGCAGCGTATGGTCGAGCTCTACGGTGGCGATACGCCGCTTTTTCGTTCTGTATAAAGAGATTGCTGTGTTTAGAGAGACTCGATATGCCCAGGTCGAAAATTTAGATTCCCCTTTAAATTTTGGGTAAGAATGCCACAACTGGATGACCATTTCCTGAAACAAATCTTTGTGTGCCTCCAAATCTTCCGCATATAGCTTACAGATTTTATGGAGGATATTTTGGTATTCCTCCAGCAAGTCTACAAATTCCGTTTCCAGATTATTAATCATATAAGGCTATATGTCGAAGGTAAGAACAAGTTGTTACAATTAGCTATGATTATTTGGAAAAATAATCTGCGTTGATTTTCCTAATTTCGTGGAATGGCTAAAGCAAAATCGACATATTTCTGTCAGCAGTGCGGTTACGAATCGGCAAAATGGTTGGGTCAGTGTCCATCCTGTAAACAATGGAACTCTTTTGTGGAGGAAGTTGTGGAGAAAACGAGTTCGAAGGTTCCGGAATGGCGCAGCACAACAGCTCCGGCATCGACGCGTCGTACCAACAAAGCTGCTGTGATTAACGAAATTGTTTATCAGGACGAGCAGCGCCTGGCCACACCCGATCGGGAGTTTAACCGCGTGCTAGGCGGAGGCATTGTTCCAGGGTCGCTGGTTCTTATTGGAGGCGAGCCCGGCATTGGCAAGTCCACGCTGATGTTGCAATTGGCGTTGAGCATCCCGCAGGTAAAAACGCTCTATATATCTGGGGAGGAGAGCGAGCAGCAAATCAAGATGCGTGCTGAGCGTCTTGTGCAAAGCTCCACGGCAAATTGCTATATATTAACGGAAACCTCAACCCAGAATATCTTCAAACAGATAGAAGTTGTACAGCCAGATATTGTGGTGATAGACTCTATACAGACGTTACATTCTACGCAAATGGAGTCAGCGCCGGGTTCGGTCTCTCAGGTCCGCGAATGTACGGCTGAATTGTTGCGCTTTGCCAAGGAAACGAGCACGCCTGTGTTTATCGTGGGGCATATTACTAAGGACGGCTCCATTGCTGGCCCGAAGGTATTGGAACATATGGTAGATACGGTTTTGCAATTTGAAGGAGATCGCCATCATGTTTACCGGATTTTGCGATCGGTCAAAAATCGCTTTGGTTCTTCATCTGAGCTCGGTATCTATGAGATGCAGGGTTCGGGCTTGCGCGAGGTTTCCAATCCTTCTGAAATTATGCTGTCGCAGCGGGAAGAGCCTGTTGGTGGCGTGGCTATTGCCGCAATGTTGGAAGGCGTGCGCCCCATCATGATCGAGGTTCAAGCCTTGGTCAGCAACTCGGCCTTCGGTACGCCACAGCGTACGTCCACCGGCTTTGACACGAAGCGACTCAGTATGTTGCTTGCTGTTTTGGAAAAGCGATTCGGTTTTCGGTTAAGTGCACAAGACGTATTCTTGAATATCGCGGGCGGTCTTCGTGTTGAAGATCCCGCCATCGATCTGGCCGTTATTGCCGCTTTAATTTCTTCCCAGCAAGATATCCCTTTATCTTCCCAATTGACGTTCGCCGGTGAAGTTGGCTTATCCGGGGAAATCCGTGCCGTGAACCGAATCGAGCAACGGATTGCCGAGGCAGAAAAATTGGGCTTCGAAGGTATCTTTATCTCCAAATACAACACCAAAGGACTGGATGCGAAAAAGTACAATATCGCTATTCGGCCGATGGCGACATTGGAGAATCTTTTTAGCGCATTGTTTGGGTAAGGGAATCCATCGTTATTCGTTTTCTTTCAGAATCCGCAGGAAATTGAGGCCCATAATTTTGGCGACCTCCTCTTGTTTGTATCCGCGCTTTAGCAATGCTTCGGTAAGCACCGGAAACTTGGAGACATCATCCAGCCCTTGTGGCGCTGATTCGATGCCATCAAAATCGGAGCCTACGGCGACATGGTCTATACCCACTTTTTGCACAAGGTAATCGATATGATCCAATAGTAGGCTAAGTGGAGCATCTGCTTTGCGTTGTAACGTGCGCGGCAGTTTTTCATATTGGCGCGTTGCAGATAGGTTGTAGTTTCCCTTGTCTCCAACATGCTGCCTATATAACTTTTTGGCGCGTGCTGAAAAACCAGGATCCAAGAAACCTGAATAGAAATTTACGCCTACGACGCCACCGTTCTTCTTCAGCGCCTGCAGCTGCGCATCTTTAAGATTGCGGTAATGGGGCATCAGCGCATACGCATTGCTGTGGGATACCAGCACCGGCTTGGTACTGATCGCCAGCACGTCGTAAAACGTTTTCTCGCCCGCATGAGACAGATCGACCATCATGCCGAGTTCATTCATTCGTTTAACGATAGCTTTCCCTGCGTCAGATAAACCTTTTCCCTTATCACCTGTCGTCTTCGACTCTACTGCAGCAGCAGTCGCCCAGGGAAGGTTGTAATTCCAGGTCAATGTCAGATAGCGCGCCCCCCTGTTGTAGAGCGCTTCAAGGTTCTCTATACTTCCTTCTATCATATTGCCCCCTTCAATGCCAATCAAGGCGGCAATTTTTCCTGTTTTCAATATAGCCTTAATATCCGCGCTACTTTTCGCTATTGCAATCGCTGAGGGATTTGCCTTTACCGTTTTTTCTAAGGCATCTATCTGTGCATTGGCATGTTTAAAAGCCTGCCCTTTTCCAAATTTCTTATCATCCGACCATACCGCGAAAACCTGCACATCAACACCACCTTGCTGCAATCGGGGGATGTCCGTATGTCCTACGTTAAGTCGTTTGCCAATATCACGCCCTTTCAACAAGGATTCGTAAATCACATCGTTGTGCCCATCAACAACGATCAAGCTTTTGTGGAAAGCGGCATGATCTTGTGCGACCGCCGACAAGACAGTTGACACGATGATGGCCATGGTAGCAATCGTTTTCTGCATGTTACTAGATTTTTGTTATGAAAGATGATATGTCTGTCTGATTTTACGGTTTCCATCGGATACAGCGCAAATCTTTAGCTTCTTATTTGGCCTCGTTTATTGTTTCATAAATCGCATCTTGAATGCGGCTCCTGATGTTTAAGTTGAGCAGCTTATCGCTTACTTGTGGATGCACACGGTTGGACAAAAAGATGTACACCAATTGATTCTGGGGGTCTATCCAAATGCATGTCCCTGTGTATCCGGTATGGCCGAACACCGAAGAGTTCGCAAGTTTTGATGGATATCCTTTTTTCACATCGGGGTCATAGCGGTCAAATCCCAGACCACGACGACTGGTTAGCGACTGTTTAGACGTGAACAAATCAACGGTTTCTGGTTTAAAGAAGCGCACGCCACCATATTGTCCGCGATTAAGTAGCAATTGGCCATAAATGGCCAAATCATTGGCCGACGCAAACAGCCCGGCATGCCCCGCAACGCCTCCAGCCATCGCGGCACCTTGATCGTGTACATAACCCTGCAGGAGAACTTTGCGGAAAGCAGTATCGTGCTCTGTAGGAACAATACTGCTCTTCGAAAAACGCTGCCTTGGATTGTAGCCTGCTGTCTTCATGCCGATGGGTTTGTAAAGCAACTGCTGTACATACGCATCCATAGGCATGGCCGTTATGTGTTCGGCGACTTCTTTCATCACATACATGCTAATATCGCTGTATACATAACTTCCTATCGGTTTTACGGCAGATTGTAACATCTGGGGCCACATGATATCGCTGTAGTAGTTGTTTAGCAGATAGGCGCTATCAGCTACTTTGACCTGGTGTCGGGAATCTTCAGTGCGTTGTAAATCACCCTTCTTCAAATTTTTATAAAACGGAATAAATGGTGTAAAGCCAGCCTCGTGCAGCAACACAGATCGTAATGGGATATCTTTTTTATTGCTCGCTTTGGCCTGCCAAAGATAATAGCCCATCGTACTGTCCAAATTAATCAATCCGCGTTCTTGCAGATGCATGATTACGGGAGTGGTTCCTGCAATTTTACTGACGGAAGCCAAATCAAAAATATCGGTAACCTTCGTTTCTTGCTTCTTGTCGTAGGTATGGGTGCCATATGCCTTTTCGAAAATCACCTGTCCATTTTTAACGACCATCACGACCAAGCCCGGCGTGGCTCGTTGCTGTATCGCTTCCTTGGCTATCCCCTCAATCTTGCTTGCCATTCGCTTCACATTTAAGCCAGCGCCTTCGCCCTGCGTATATTGCAGCCGGGTTTGTTCCGTTTTGTTATCGCCGGCTGTAATGGCCATTCCACCGAAGATAGACATTGCGGCATATTGCTGAGCAGTCTGATTGAAAGTTGGGTAACGCAGCACTATCCCTTGGTTGGATGAACTTACTTGCGTCCACGGTGCGCGTCCAGAATCACGGCCAAAGCGCACAACAATGACCGTCTTCTTGTTCACCAGCGATTGTGTTGCCTTTAATAAGACGTCGTTACGAAGATCGTCATCCGTACCCGCGACAATGATGGTGTTGAAATACTTGGTTTGCTCGTCGTACTGATTAAAGTCAAAGCTGGCTACATCAGCATACCGGCTCAGTCCATCAATAAAGGCTTTATATTTATTTGGAAATGGCGTCACCACCGCAATTTTATGCTGATCGAGGTTTTTCAGCGGAATCAGGTTTTGTGCGTTATTGAGCAACATCGCTTCATTGCTTGTCGTCTGCTTGTACTGCGCTTGACTTGGCGCAATATGAAATAATCCGCTCGCAAAGGTAGCTAAAGCTATAGTGAAACATTTAATATTCATGTTAAAGGCTGATTTAAGTCGTTGTATTGCTACGTAAATTTAAAAATAAAACGCAGAAATAGGCATAGTTACTTGGAACATTTGTAATTATCGCCTGTTGATTCGCCCAACCCGGGCGTGCCGTGGTGTTTTCTGCTATCAAACTACAGTATCGCGATATTGTAATTGAGCCCAATTTTATCTATGTTTGGTTTATGCCGGAAATCGTAGATAGCAAGACCATATTTTCCTTATTGGAAGTATCGCGAAGTGTGCAAAAGACCATTGCCGATCGATACAAAAGCTTGTATTGGATCAAGGCAGAGATGAATAAACTAAATCATTATACACATTCCGGACACTGTTATCCAGAGTTGGTCGAGAAAAAGGAGGGAAAGATCGTTGCCGAAATGCGATCGACATTATGGAAAGCAGATTTCCAGCGAATCAACCAACTGTTTATCAAGCTGCTCGGAGAGCCTCTGCGCGAAGGTATCACCATTTTGTTTCAAGCGGCGATTGCCTATGATCCCTTATATGGCTTCAGCTTGAAAATTGTTGATATCGACCCGACTTTTGTTTTGGGCGAACTGGAGAAGGAGCGTCGCGAGAGCATTCGCCGGCTTCAGGAAGAAGAGCTTTTTGATGCCAATAAGCGATTAGCCTTTCCGCTGATCGCGAAGCGGCTAGCCATCATTTCGGTGGAAACGAGTAAAGGGCTATCCGATTTTTTCAAAATCATTAAGGGGAACCCTTGGGGTTATCGGTTCGAGTATAGTTTGTTTCCGGCTTTACTTCAGGGCGATAAGTCGATTGCTTCTATCATCCGACAACTGGCGATCATCGCCGAGCGCCTTGAGGATTTCGATGCGGTCGCGATCATCCGTGGGGGTGGCGGCGAGGTCGGCCTGTCCTCGTATAACAATTATCTACTCGCCAAAGCCATTGCGATGTTTCCCATTCCGGTGCTCACGGGTATTGGCCACTCTACGAATGAGACGGTCAGTGAGATGGTGGCGTATAAAAACGCCATAACGCCTAGTGAACTCGCCGACTTTCTGATCCAGAAATTTCATCAATTTGCGATCCCGGTTGATGAGTCGCTGCGTCGCATTATTGACGCTGTAAAAACTCGATTCATTTTGGAAGAGCAGCACTTGCATACATTTTCGCAGGCTATTTCGTGGAGCAGTAAGGCTGCTCTCAGTAAGCAGGGCAACGACCTCCGTAGTCTGCAACTACAACTGCAGCTGTTTGCAAAACAGTTGTTGAAAGATCGTGCAACGGAGATCAACAATGTCGATCGGCTATTGCGCTTAGCCGATCCGAAAGAGCTCCTAAAAAGGGGGTTTAGCATTACGCGCGTGCATGGTCGCGCTATTAGCAGTGAGGCTTCCGTTAGCGTTGGACAAGAATTGGAAACGATCCTCTATGCGGGGAAGATAATCAGTACTGTTGTAAAATAAAAAATACCAATCGTTATGGATACAGAATATACGTATGAAGACGCCTTCCAGGAATTGCAAGCTATCGTCTCGGATATCGAATCGGGACAGATCAATGTTGATGATCTTACGAGCAAGATCCAGCGCGCCGCATCGCTCATCGCCGTCTGCCGAGCGAAGCTAAGCTCGTCCGAGGCGGAGGTGGACAAGTTGTTGACGAAGCTGCATCTGGCAGAAGAAAATGAACCCAGCCTCGCAGACGAGGAGGAATAGCAGCCCACAAGAAAACACTACTAGATCGCGCGCATCAAGTTGCTGATTTCATTCGACTTACTATTATCACCTGAACGCAACAAAAAGCGCGATATGCTCGCTTGGGAAGATTGAGGAAGAACGAAAATCTTAGAAATTCGTTACCTTTGCAACGTATGTCAAATAAATCGGAACAAAACGCCAAATCATATATCCAAATTAAGGGAGCACGAGTAAATAATCTCAAAAATATCGATGTCGATATCCCGAAAAACAAGCTTATAGTTATCACCGGGATGTCCGGTTCGGGCAAGTCGTCACTGGCTTTTGACACGCTCTATGCAGAGGGTCAACGTCGGTATGTAGAAAGTTTATCATCGTATGCGCGGCAGTTTATGGGCCGGATGAACAAGCCCGAGGTGGATTACATCAAAGGAATTGCGCCTGCTATCGCTATCGAACAGCGCGTCATCACCTCCAACCCGCGTTCGACGGTCGGCACATCGACCGAAATTTACGACTATCTCAAATTGCTCTATGCTCGTATAGGTAAAACCATCTCGCCCGTGTCGGGCAAAGAAGTGACGAAAGATACTGTTTCGTCTATTATTGATGAGCTGATGGCTGTTCCTGAGGACACGACAATTACCATATTTGCCACACTTTATCCTGTCAATAAAAGGAAACTGAAGGAAGAGTTATCGCTTCTTCTTCAAAAAGGATTTGTACGCATTTTATTCGAGGATAAAATTCAGAAAATCGAGAATGTGATCGATGATGCATCGGTAAAGAATAGGGATTTTGAGCCCAATGAGTTGCAGATCGTTGTCGATCGCGTACGTTTGGATAAGCAGGACGATACCTATAGCCGTATTGCAGATTCGATACAGACGGCGTTTTTTGAGGGTAAGGGCGAGTGTTACATTGAAATCGACGGCACAAAGAAACACTATTCCGATCGTTTTGAGTTGGACGGCATTACTTTCGAGGAGCCCACGCCAAATTTTTTCAGCTTCAACAACCCGTATGGCGCCTGTAAACGGTGTGAGGGCTATGGGAAAGTGATAGGGATTGACGCGGACCTTGTTATTCCAGATAAAAGCAAATCCGTCTATGATGGAGCGATCGCGCCTTGGCGAGGGGAGAAAATGGGGGAGTGGCTGAACCGTATGGTGCGCAATGCACTGAAATTTGATTTCCCGATCCACCGATCGTACGCTGACCTCAGCAAAGCGCAGCAGGAACTGATTTGGACGGGCAACAAATATTTCTCCGGACTAAACCAGTTTTTCGAAGAACTCGAGTCACAAACGTATAAAATACAATACCGTGTAATGCTTTCTCGCTACCGGGGAAAGACAGATTGCCCGGATTGCAAGGGTTCTCGGTTACGGAAAGATGCCACCTACGTCAAGATTGCCGATAAATCTATTACAGACATTGTCCTATTGCCGTTGGACGAAGCGCTGAAATTTTTCACTGGGCTTTCCTTAACCAAGAATGAGCAGACTATTGCCAAGCGCCTTTTAGCCGAAATTATAAACCGACTTCAGTTTCTATGCGATGTTGGTTTAAGCTACCTGACTTTAAACCGGCTAAGCAACAGCCTTTCAGGAGGTGAATCGCAGCGGATCAATTTAGCGACGTCTTTGGGAAGTTCGCTTGTTGGATCTATCTACGTATTGGACGAGCCAAGCATTGGCCTTCATCCTCGCGATACACAACGGTTGATCGGTGTACTTAAATCCCTTCGTGATGTTGGGAATACGGTTATCGTGGTCGAGCACGAACAGGAAATGATGGAGGCTGCGGACTACTTGGTGGATATTGGCCCAGAGGCGGGCATCAACGGCGGAGAGCTTGTTTTTGCCGGCACCTATGCCGAGATTCTGAAAGACAAAAAAAGCTTGACGGGTCGTTATCTAAACGGCGAGCTTACGATCGTGACACCGAAGAAAAGACGGAAATGGACAGACAATATTGTTGTGAAAGGCGCGCGTGAAAACAATCTTCAGGGCATTGACGCGGCCTTCCCCCTGAATGTCTTTACCGTAGTTACGGGTGTTTCCGGATCGGGCAAAACATCGTTGGTGAAACGCATTCTTTACCCTGCTTTACAGAAAGCTATCGGCAACTACTCAGGCGAACAAACAGGTATCTTCGACGCGTTGGAGGGCGATATTGAACGCGTCGAGCAAATAGAGATGATCGACCAAAACCCTATCGGCCGTTCCTCGCGATCTAATCCTGTAACCTATGTGAAAGGCTGGGACGAGGTACGTGCGCTGTATGCTGCTTTACCAGCAGCAAAAGCAACAGGGCTTAAGCCAGCGGCCTTCTCCTTTAATGTTGAGGGCGGTCGTTGCGACGTGTGCCAAGGCGATGGTGAAGTAAAGATCGAGATGCAGTTTATGGCCGACATTGTGCTTCCTTGTGAGGCTTGTGGCGGGAAACGCTTTAAGCAACACGTACTGGATGTTTTGTACAAAGAGAAGTCGGTGTCGGATGTATTGGATTTGAGCGTAGACGAAGCTATTGAATTTTTCGGCGACCAACCCAAGATTCTAGCGAAAATCCAGCCGCTGCAAGATGTAGGGTTGGGCTATGTAAAACTTGGCCAAGCCTCCAGCACACTATCGGGCGGTGAGGCGCAGCGTATCAAGCTGGCATCGTTTCTTATCAAGGGGAACAATAGCAAAAAGACACTCTTTATTTTTGACGAACCGACCACTGGGCTTCATTTCCATGATATACAAAAATTGATTAAAGCCTTTGATGCGCTGATTGAACTGGGCAACAGCATACTTGTTATCGAGCACAATATGGAAATGATCAAAACGGCAGACTGGGTGATTGACATTGGACCGGAAGGAGGTAATAAGGGCGGTAAAGTTGTTTTTGAAGGCACACCAGAGGGCTTAGCAGCATGTAACGAATCTTATACAGGGATGTTTCTAAAAAATCACCTACTTTAGTCCTTCGTTCAAAAAACATGTGTATGTGGAAATCATTTTTTACAGGTCTATTGAGTGCGGCACTAGCCTTACCAACGTTTGCTCAACCTGCACGACCAAAATTAGTGGTCGGCCTTATGGTCGATCAAATGCGGTGGGACTATCTCTATCGTTTTGCGGATCGTTACGGCGATAAAGGCTTTAAGCGATTACTAAACGAAGGGTTTTCCTGTGAAAACACCATTATCAACTATATTCCGACCTATACCGCCATCGGGCATAGCTCTGTCTATACAGGATCGGTTCCTTCGATCCATGGTATCGCTGGCAACGACTGGATCATTCAGGCCACCGGGCAATCGATGTATTGCACGCAGGATGACAATGTACAAGGTGTGGGTACCACGGAACGAGAGGGGCAACAGTCACCTCGTAACTTGCTCGCATCCACGGTGACCGATCAACTGAAGCTGGCCACAAATTTCCAGTCGAAAGTGGTTGGCGTGGCGATTAAAGATCGCGGCGGCATTCTGCCTGCCGGTCACTTTGCCGATGCAGCTTATTGGTTTGAAAGCAAATCCGGAGATTGGATTAGCAGCACCTTTTATATGAAGCAGTTGCCTTCTTGGGTAACAACGTTCAATAAACAAAAGCTGGCAGAGAAATATCTCAAACAGGACTGGAATACGTTGTATCCTATCGAAACCTATGCTAAAAACAGCATCGCAGACAATAACCCCTATGAAGGTAAATGGGCTGGTGAAGAGACGCCTACATTTCCGCGGAAAACATCGTCGTTAATGAAAGATGCCGGCTATGAGCTGATCAAAACCACGCCGCAAGGGAATACATTCACGCTGGATTTCGCAAAAGCCGCTATCGAAAATGAACAGCTGGGCAACAACCCAACCAGCGCGACAGACTTTTTATGTGTAAGTCTTTCCGCAACAGATTACGTAGGTCATCGATATTCACTTTCGGCAGTAGAGATCGAAGACACCTACCTTCGCCTGGATCAAGATATCGCCGAATTTTTAGCCTATTTGGATAAACATGTCGGGAAAGATAATTACACGCTGTTCTTAACTGCTGATCATGCTGCCTCGTACAACCCGATGTATTTCACGGATCAAAAAGGAAATGGCGGGTATTTATTTGGTCGTCAAATACAAAGAAATCTTAACGAGAGCTTAGTGCGCGAGTTTGGTAGCGATAAATTGGTTCGCAGCTTAACAAACTATCAGGTGCATTTAAACTACCCACTTATTGATTCGCTAAAACTTGACGAAAAGCGGGTGAAGGCCAATATCATCAAAACGCTGAAAAAAGAAGAAGGTATTGCTTACGTAATTGATATGGAAGGCGGTGAAAATATGTTTGTCCCTGCGCCAATCCGGGAGAAGATTATTAACGGATACAACCGTAAAAATAGTGGCGCCATTCAAATTATTGCGGAACCGCAGTGGTATTCGGGCTCACCGAGAGGTACAGGCACTACGCATGGCGTCTGGACCGCCTATGATTCGCACATTCCTTTACTATTCATGGGCTGGGGCATCAAACCGGGCGTTAGTAATAAAGAGGTTCATATTGTGGATATCGCACCGACTATTTCGTCGTTGCTGCATATTATGGAACCAAATGGCAATATTGGAAAGCCCATTGTGGAGGTCTTAGGACAATAGTTTCAGGAGCAAACTTATTTCCGTACCTTTGTGGCTATACGGGTTATTGATTAAAGGTATACATATGCTTTCTAAGAAAACGAAATACGCCATCAAGGCGCTAATGGTTCTAGGACGAAATTATGGAAAAGAGCCGATGCAAATCATCAAAATTGCAGAGGAAGAACGTATTCCAAAAAAATTCCTGGAACAGATTTTACTGGAAATGCGTAACGCCGGTATTTTATATTCCAAGAAAGGTGCCGGAGGTGGGTATAGTTTGAACAAGGCGCCTGAGGACATCTTTTTATCGCAGGTCATGCGGTTAATTGATGGTCCTATCGCCTTACTTCCCTGTGTGAGCTTGAATTTTTACCGCTCTTGCGAAGAGTGCGTCGAGGAGCATGCCTGCGGTATTCGCGATACTTTTGTCGAAGTCCGGAACGCCATGCTCCAGATATTAAACGATACCAGCGTTGCTCAACTGATCAATAAAGAGAAACAGCTTTCATTCGATATGGATACGGAATCTTAAGGAAGATTATTAAAAAATAGTTTTCTGAAAGAAGACATAGCGTAGAATCCAGTCTCAAGGTAGGTAAAACACACTTTTCTTGAGGCTGGATTTTCTTTTATTATGCGCTTTGAGGGAATATTTGTCCCGCAAGGACAAAAATCTGCGGGAATGAATACACATCGAGGGCTTCCTAAAGCACCTCCATCAGACGTTCAAAAGCCATACCGCGGGATGCCTTAAGTAGAATCGTACTATGGGTGATTGGGCGAGCTTGCAACGCATGTTTTGCTTCCTCAGTCGTTTCATAAAATTCGGCACCGGCGTATTGATGTGCAAAGAAGGCTTGGCCGACGAAAATCTTCCTTGCGGCCGTGATAGCAACTGCCTTTTCCACTAACTTCTGGTGTTCTATGTAGCTTTCATCTCCCATTTCAAACATATCTCCCAGAAGGATTGCTTTTTGGTTCGCATCAATAAAGGCGATGTTATCTAATGCCGCCGCCATACTGCTAGCATTGGCATTGTAATAATCCGCAATAACGGTGTTGGTCGCTGTCTGTACGACCTGCGATCTATTATTTGTTGGGGTGTAGGCCTCTAGACCTTGGTTAATTTCAGACGCGGACAGTCCCAAAAAATTGCCTACTGCTGCTGCTGCTAAAATATTTTCTGCATTGTACGACCCTGTCAATTGCGTCGAGACGTTATTAACGACCTCTTCATGCTGCAGGCGCCAGTTTATCGTTAAAAAAGGATTGGCATGTACTAACTGTCCCACAATGTTGTTATCCGCCGAAAAGCCATAACGCACCACCTGATCGATCTGACGTGCTTTTTCCATTTCTTGCAAGTGCGGATTATCTCCTTGAATGAACAAGACGCCGTTGTGAAGCTTGAGGTAGTCATACAGCTCGCCTTTTGCTTTTTTGACGCCTTCAAAAGAGCCAAAGCCTTCGAGATGGGCTTTCCCTACATTGGTAATCAGCCCATGTGTGGGCGCGGCAATAGCACTAAGAAAAGCGATCTCTCGCTGATGGTTGGCTCCCATTTCGATGACCGCCACTTCGGTATGTCCATCAACGGCGAGCAAACTTAAAGGCACGCCAATATGGTTGTTTAAATTGCCTTTCGTGGCAAACGTTTTATAACGTTGCGAAAGAACGGCATGCAATAACTCCTTCGTCGTTGTTTTCCCATTGGTGCCGGTAACACCGATAATCGGGATATTCAACTGGGCCCGATGAAAACGCGCCAGATCCTGTAAAGCCAAGAGTACGTCGGAAACCAAAATACAGCGTTCGTCCTCCGCATATTGTGCTTCATCCACAACAACAAGGCGCGCCCCCCGTTCAAGCGCTTGTGCAGCAAAGGTGTTTGCATTAAATTTCTCGCCTTTCAAAGCGAAAAATATACAGCCCGGTGTGATATTGCGCGTATCGGTAGAGACCAACGGCAATTCTTTATATCGCCCATACAGCTCTTCTATAGTCATCGTTTTCATTTTATAACAAAGGTAATCAACGGCAAAATAAAAAAAAGACAAAATATTGCATTGCCTATAACCATTTGTCTATTCGTTGCTGTACCAGCGTTAAAACAAAAGCGCACCAGACCACAGAAGTTGGGGTATGGTGCGCGCCTTTATTCGTTACTTTTGTGTTTAATCTAATCGATATGCTTTTACGCTATTGTTATTGAAGGTAGGGATAAAAAGCGTATTCGTTTGCGGATGATACCCTAAATCGGCTGTATTCATCTTTCCGCGAACATCCAACAGCTTATCAAATGAGCCATCAGCCTTCACATGGTAGATCAGCCCGCCCCAGCAGGTCACGATAAACTCGTTATTGCCAATAGGCTCTAGGCCATCGCCGCCTAATTCAAACCCCTTGGCTACGATGCTATGCTTTTTGTTCGCATCAATTTTCCACAACTCTGGCCCTACAAGGGCATAAAGATGACCATTTAAATATTTAAGCCCGTTTACAGCAGGTGTATTTTCCAGATAAACCTGGGGTCTGTTGTTTTGCATTTGGTATATTTTTCCAGAGCGCGTGTCCGATACATAGACCACACCATTATCGTCGATGGTCACATCATTCAGCATGACGGCACCTGGAAATTCCACTTGGTTAACTACATTTCCGGTGACCACATCGATAATCCAAACGGATGTAATGTCTGCAACGTACAGCAAATCTTGGTAAAGTGCCAAGCCTTTTGGCGCATCCATTTCCGTAATCCAGTCTTTCTGTTTGATCGTTCCATCAAGGTTCAATATAGCCACGCCGCCCTTACCGTCTTTGCCCATGGCATCACCATCAATAAGAGAAACATATAACAAATCATTTTTCGCAGAGTAAAGAACAGATTCCGGTGTGGGCAGGTCTTTAGTTTCCCAAACTTCTGTAAGTTGATGTTGTCCAAATACCGTTGTTGATAGGCATGCTCCCAGAGCTAAAAAGAATAGTTTTTTCATGGTTATACGTTTGTTCTTTACGATGTTGAATTCACCTCATATTTCCGTTACATCCCGTAGTAAAAATCAGGAAGACATCTCACTCCGCGGCCCTGCATATGCCGGCCTATTACGGCGCTATCCGTCTACACGAGTTGTTTACTACAACCGATCTCATTCGGGTCGTAAACACAAAGTAAATCCACCTATATAAACAAGCCGCGGCGATAAATGTTTAAATTTCGTCTTTTTCAATCCACTTTGTTACAGCAGGCGGATCGTAGTTTGCCATTTTCTCTAACAAGTCTTCGATCGTTTCGCCGACCAATAGCATGGCTCTATTCTCGGATTTCAGTAGGCCTTCATCAACCATATGGTCAATAAATTTGATCAAATGTGTATAGAAACCATTTATATTTAACAGGCCCACCGGCTTTTTATGAAGCCCAAGTTGTGCCCATGTAATCATCTCAAAAAGTTCTTCCAGTGTGCCGAAGCCTCCTGGCAGGGCGATAACCCCGTCGGCATGCTCATTCATAATGCGCTTTCGATCATGCATGGTCTCCACCGTAATTAATTTTGTGATGCCTGTATGCTCTCTTTCTTTTGAGTTCAAGAAATGCGGGATAACGCCAACCACCTGCCCGCCGGCATCGAGCGCAGCATTTGCCACGGTACCCATCAGTCCCACTCTGCCGCCGCCATAAACGAGCTGAATACCCCGCTCTGCTAATAATTTACCGACGTAAGCTGCCTGCTCTTTATATACCGAGGTATTGCCAAAACTGGACGCACAAAAAATAACGATACTATTCAATTTCATAAATACAAGTATAAGGAAAAATGTAGGATGGCTGTGTAGTTTTCATCGGTTTGTCCAACGCATATCCCTTCCGCCGCATGCCGCAGCAAGGCAAATACTTTGTAGGGTAATTTAGTTTCTAAACGGATTGTCCAACGCATATCCCTTCCGCCGCATGCCGCGGCAAGGCAAATACTTTTGTAGGGAAAAGTATTCAAAACCCCGTCGCTTAGTTTTGTTGCATCCTTATTAGATAGTGCGAAGGCAAATGACTACAAACGCAACAAAACTTATGCGACATTTCGTTTAATAATGATCCCTGCAATCACTTATCTAGCAAAGCTTTCTACATACTAAGTACTACATACTATCATCTATAAAAAGGCGACATTTCGTTTAATAATGATCCCTGCAATCACTTATCTACCAAAGCTTTCTACATACTAAGTACTACATACTATCATCTATAAAAAGGCGACATTTCGTTTAATAATGGTGGGAGGCAATAGATTGACATTAAAATATTTCTATAGAAGGAGTACTATCTATCACGATCTTCATTCGCAATACGCACTACGCAATTCTGTATACTACATACTAAAATCTATATACGCAGTACTACCTCTACATCGCTCTACTCTTTTCTTCTGATTCTGCGTTGTTACGGCGAGTCTGCTGTTTTAGGTTTCCAAACTTATAGGTATACGTTAATCGAATAACCCGGTTGTCGTTATACTGCCTAAATTGCGAGTCGAAACGTCCGAAATTGGTCGATACATTGTTTTTCTGCGTACGGAATATATCGGTGCCGGCAAGTTTTAGCGAGCTTCGTTTGTCCTTGAAGGTGTAGTTAACGCCCAGATCGGTGCCCCAGCGCGCATGAATTTTATATACATTATAAAGGAAAGAACTGTTGTAATTAACAGATAGTTCAGCGGAGAAACCTTTGCCTATCGTAAAGTTGTTGGTGCTACGCCCTTGGAAGAATACTGAGCCTTGGTCGACCACGTCCCCCGCGATGGGCCCTTTGAAGTGCATATAGATTCCGGTTAGGTTGTTGTTCATAGACCAGATTTTACCGATCCGCGCGGGAGCATTGATATTGAGGTAAGATGTTACCGTCTGCGCTAGGTTCTCCTGCTTGATCCAAGATTCGCCGGTTTCCTCATCTTGCCCTAAGCTTTCTACCATGGCGTCGTTGGTAATGTCTGTGCCCAGCGTGAAATTGAACATCTTCATCCAGGTATAGTTCAGCGTAAACCCATCAGTGTATTGTGGCGTCAAGAATGGATTTCCCAACGTATAGGTAAACTTATCGATATAGTAGGGCATAGGGTTTAAGTACCTGTAGTTTGGCCTTGATATTTTACGCGCATAGCTTAACGATACAATATTGTTTTCATTGAAGGTATATGACGTGCTTACCGAGGGAAAGAAATCGAGGTAGCTCCGTTTGTTGATCGTATCGGTAGTTATGGAATGTGCATTTGACGTGGTATGCTCTGCGCGGACGCCGAGTTTCAGGCTTGCTTTTCCGAACTCTCTGCTATAATCCACATAGCCTGCCGCTATTTGTTCGGTGTATACGAAATGATTTTGTCTTCGCGGGAAGCGTTGCCATTGTTCGTCAACAAACTCTTCGAAGGTGAGGTCATTATCTGACTTCACTCGGCTATATTTAATACCCGATTCCAATTTACCTTTCGCTATATTTTTGACAAAATCTAGCTTTCCGACATAGATATCAATATCAACAGGCATTGCGGTACGCCAATATTCAGGAGCGTAAATAAGGCCGCCGTTAGGAAAAAATGTCTGGTAGTCGTAGTTGATATCCGATCGATTACGAAAGGCACTCCAATCAGCATCGAAGACGATCTTTCCACCCAGTGTATCCAGTTTAAATTCATTATTCAAATTCACAGAATAGCGATTAAATGGTGTTTTACTATTCGTAATGGTATTCAATACCGAATCGGCACTACCTTGGCGGGCTCCAATGTTGGTTACACTGCTGTTTAACGATTGTTCATCATCGTTATCGCCGGAAAATTGCACCAATAGCGTGTTTCTATCTGATGTTTTTTGTTCGATGCCAAATTTGTAGTTATGTGTTTTGTTGGTTTCGATAAGCGATGCCTCTTGATCAAAAACACGCGTTGTTTCATCGGAAGCAATGGTCCGCATCAGATCCAAATCAAACTGCCGCTTGTTCCGTGTGAAGCCATAGGTTCCAAAGACGCTCGTGTTGTTCTTTTTATAGCTCAATGTAAGCGATGAGTTGCCGCGGAAAAATTCCCCTTGTGCAGCACTTGCCAAGAGTGTACCGTTGAATCCTTCCAATCTGTTTTTCTTCAACACAATGTTGATGGTTCCTACCGACCCTTCGGCATCGTCACGCGCGCTGCGCACCGTACTCACTTCAATGCTTTTTATCTGGTCGCCATTCATTGCTTTCAGGAAGGTTGCCAACTGTTCACCCGTCATAAAAGTTTGGCGTCCGTCTATCGTTACGTTTACCCCGGCCTGCCCCATCAATTGCACATTTTCATCTTTGTCTACGCTTACTCCCGGCGCACGCTGCAACACCTCCAAGGCATTGTTTCCCGCAGCTAGTGTAGAATTCTCTACATTCAAAATTAGCTTTCCGTCCCGTTGCTGCACAAGCGGCACCCGGCCCTCCACTGTAACATTGCCAATGGATTGAGCTTGCACGAGGAGCGTGATGCTGTCCATCTGAACCGGGTTCCCATCAATTTTTATTGGTGTAGACTTAAAAACTTCGTGACCCACGGCGCTCGCTTGCAGAATAAACTCGCCATTCGGAACATTTTTTAGGTGGTAGTTTCCCTGATCATCCGTTACGCCAGTTTTGATAACGGCTTCCGATTTTGGCATTAATAGATAAATGGAGACATTGGGAAGGGGCTCGCTTGTTATGGCAGACACGGTTCCCCGCACTTCACCTTTCGGAAGTTGCTGGGCATTCAAAGCCGGGCTGATCACCAAAAGCAAAAAAAAATTTAAGGAGAGGTATAGGTATAGTTTATTCATAGATAGTTTGTAGATATTGGTGATGATACTACAACGGGCTGTTTTACCACCGCCCGTTGTAGAAAAAGTGCGTGCGCTTGATTAAAATAAAGGGCTTATTTTTTTGATTTTTTTTCCTGAATTTTTACGTTTTTATCTTTTACTTCGATCGTTACATTGGAACCGTCGATCGTGATGACAGAATCGCGCTGACTGGAGCTCTCCTCTTCTTCTTTACTCGATTTTTTAACCGTTACTTGTTCTTCCTCATCATCATCATCCTTTTCGGGTTCCGCTTGCGCGCATACTAATCCCGTCGAGGACATCGTCCATTCGGTATATTTTTGATGGTCATGATCCGCATAATTTTTCAAGCATTCCCAACACGGAACATCCCGCAGCTTACGTTCTATATTACGTTCTAAAACAACCTTCGCACCACGAGGTAGGTAAACCGTCACGCCGACATATTGATCACGATCGAGCGTATTTTTTTGCAACAAGAAGTGGCTTGGGAATAAGATTTTTTGTCCTTCTTGCACGGCTTCATAGCCAATCCCTTTTGCGCGCTCGGCCGCTAGCTGATATGTTTTGCCCTTTGCGGAATAATTGTATTGTATATAAGGCTGCGCCAAAGAATCCAAACTTTCAAACGTGATCCCGATACTGTTATGGAGGTAGTTTCGCAAATCTTGACCATCGATTTTGATGTTAAATTTCGATCGCAACGAATCCTTTTCGCTGGCATCCAGAATGCGCACATCTTTCTCACTGAAGTGGTAGACCTTTTGTGTAGTAATATTTTTCTGCACATTGATTGTACTTTTCTCACGAAAATCCTGCGAAGCATAGATGCAGTAATAGATAACAGCGACCACCGAAACAATCCAGGCGGCGAACATCGTTAACGACAAATAATTATTTACTTTATCCGTTTTGAACAGCACACGAATGAGCCACAGGAAAAGCGCTAAAAACGGAATGGTCATAGCCAAGAAACCAAAGGTAAGGGCAATGATGGCATCATCCAAGGCTAAGACTGCCAAAGGAGGGAACAATATCGGATTTTCCAGGCCGAAAAGGTTCATTAAATTGAACACATAAAAGATAAACAGCCCGAGGATATTCAACCCTGTGAAAATAAGCATCAGCCAAGCAATCATTTTTCCGATAGCTCCTAGGCATCCGCCCAGCGCGTTACCCGCTGTGCGTGCGCCTCTACCAATATGTTCGCCAGCACCGGCAAATTCGCTCGAAAAACTCCTTACTTCCTCATCGAATGATTTTTTAAAGTTTTGCAGATTGGGAACTTCACCGCGCATAGCCATCTTATCGGCGCGCGTTTCGGCAACAGGCATCACAATCCATAGGATGATATACACCAAAAAGCCTGAACCACCAATCAGCACAAAAAGCACAACCAAAACGCGGAGCCATTTCGGTTCCATACCGAAGTAATGCGCCAAACCACTACATACACCGCCTAGGATTTTATCATCTGGATCACGCATCAGCTTCCGTCCTAAATTATCTGGTTTTACCGTATTCGTGGCTTGCCCCTCATGGATGTCATCGCTCGCATCTTCACTTTGCTCAAAGTCGCTAACGCTCCCCATTCGCGCAATAACCTCTTGCACATCTTCCAGGTTGATGACTTCCTTACGCCCGCTTTGGATACGTTCGTTAAACATCTCTGCGATACGATTTTCAATGTCTTCTAGGATTTCTTTACTTTCTGCCGTATTTCCGAAATGCTTTTTGATGTCGATCATATACGACCGCAGCGTTTCGTATGCATCTTCCTCAATGTGGAAAACGATGCTGTTTATGTTTATGATGATTGTCTTATTCATGACCTTGTTTGTATAGTAGATTAGTGATTGTTTTTAATTTCTGCCTTCTAACGATGTTTGTACGGCAAACAAAAGCTCGCGCCACGTGATATCAAGCTTCGCTAACACATCCTGCCCTTCACGCGTGATTTCATAGTACTTCCGGGGAGGACCCGAGGTGGATTCCTGCCAATTGTAACTTAAAAGTCCATTGTTCTTTAATCGGGTTAGGAGCGGGTATAATGTGCCCTCCACAACTAATAGTTGTGCCTTTTTTAGCTCAGCAATAATATCTGATGCATATATCTCCCCTCGGGAAATTATAGAAAGAATACAGTATTCCAGTATTCCTTTCCTCATTTGGGTTTGTGTATTTTCAGCTATCATAACAATACAAAGATATATGTTTAATATTGTACTATGCAATACATAGTACCTTACATTTTTATAAAACGTTGATTATCAGCTTGAAATATTTTCAAGTGCGTGCAAATGTTGTTGTTTGTAGCGCAAAAAGGACTTTTTTAATCGGAAAATTTGAAAGTTGCATAAATAATGCGACTTTTATGGCTGATGTTGCGATTCTTATACAACTATTCTTTGGCCATCCTTTGGGGTATTATCATGTTACTCTTGATGGGTCTCCCTTCCAGCAATTTACCCAATACAAATTACTTCGAAGGTTTCGACAAACTTGCTCACTGCGGTTTTTTCTTTGTATTCACCACGCTGTTGTTACGCGGTGGCATTTTGCAGGGCAAAGGTCGAGGTTCGAAGATCAAGACATTTATCATAGTTTTACTGATCACTAGCGCACTGGCCTTTGGTACAGAAGCTATACAGTTATATTTTTCCTTTGGTCGAATGGCCGACTGGTGGGATATCTTTGCGGATTACATGGGGATCGGCATGGCACTGTTGAGCTACCTGCTGCTGCATCAGAAAAAGCAGGGCTATTAGGTCTTAGCGAATTCAGCGCGTTGCGCTATTTGTTTTGATTGGAGCAGCCTCGCTTAAGTAACGTGAATAGTGGTAGCTACTCTCCTCCTTTTTTCAGTAATCTAAGCGATGGCCAACGTGGCAACGGATACGCGGCACCCTGCACTGTTTAATACCTGTGCGGCAGAGCCAATGGTCGCGCCTGTAGTGAGCACATCATCCACCAGAAGCACATGCTTACCGTTAAATCGTACCGGGCTTAGGCAGCTAAAGACATTTTCTACATTATCATACCGCTCCATCCTGCTCTTGCTGGTTTGACTGGGGTTATTTATTCCCCGAACCAAATCAACCGTATTCACGGGTATTTTTAAAACCGATGCTATGCCCTCTGCCACACTATCACATTGATTGTATCCGCGGCTCTTTTTCTTTTTCGGATGTAGTGGAACAGGAACGACAACGTCTATATTTTTAAAGTGGGGCGATGTTACGAGCTGCTTGCCGAACTCATGCCCCAAATAGATGCCTATTTCAAGCTCGTTTTGATATTTCAGCTTATGCATTAGGGTTTGTACCAGTGATGATTCTGAAAATGATAGAAAAGCGGCTGCCGATTCTATCTTGGCCTTGAACTTTACACGGCGCATGGCCTCATTATCTGCAAAGAGGTAATGGTCATTAACCGGGAGATGAAACTGGCAATAGGAACAAAGAAATTCTTCCTGATTCAACAGCACATTTTCGCAGGATGCACATAAGGGGGGAAAAAGGATAGACAGGAAGCTATCCCAATGTCGTCTGATTTGCATAGGCCCAGCATTGGTATATGCAAATGTACCATTTTTTAATCAGCCACCAAATCAGCATCCTTTTCCTTGATCGCGAGTTGCCCGCAGGCTGCATCGATATCTTTGCCGCGGCTGCGTCTGACGTTGGTGATGACACCTTGACCGCGCAAATATTCAGCGAATTGGTCTATCTTATCGGCTTCGGCATTGACAAAATCAGCCAGCGCGATTGGGTTATACTCAATGATATTTACTTTGCACGGCACGTGTTTACAAAACTTCGCCAGCTCTTTGGCATCTTGAATCTCATCATTAAAATTATGGAAAACGATGTATTCAAAGGTGACCGCATTCTTGGTTTTAGCGTAGTAATATTTCAAAGCTTCTGCTAATGCTTGTAATGAGTTTTGCTCATTGATGGGCATGATCTCGTTCCGCTTTTTATCGTTGGCAGCGTGCAAGGAGAGCGCTAGGTTAAACCTGACCTCATCATCACCCAGCTTTTTGATCATTTTAGCGATACCAGCAGTAGATACCGTGATACGCTTGGCGGCCATGTTGAGGCCGTCAGGCGCTGTGATGCGCTCCACCGACTTCATCATACCACTGTAGTTCAACAGCGGCTCGCCCATGCCCATGTACACGATGTTGGTCAGTGGCTGTTGATATTTCTCTTCGGCCTGCTTAGCAATCAGCACGACTTGATCATATATTTCATCGGCCTGAAGATTGCGTTTTCGATCCATATAGCCGGTAGCGCAAAATTTGCAGGTCAAGCTGCAGCCTACCTGAGAGCTCACACAGGCAGTCATACGATCCGGCGTTGGAATCAACACCCCTTCAATCACATTCCCATCATAGAGCGTGAAGCTGCTCTTAATTGTTCTATCGGCACTGATCTGCGATTGCCTAACGTTTACGGCTCGAATTTCGAAGTTTGCTTTTAATGTTTCACGGAGTGGCTTGCTGAGGTTGCTCATTTGATCGAAGTCGGTGCATGATTTTACCCATAACCATTCATAGATTTGTTTGGCGCGAAAGCCCTGCTCACCCATCGTCGTGAGCTTTTCTTTAAGCTCCGACAAACTTAAACTTCTGATATCGATCAATTTACTCTGATTTTCCACGCAGCAAAGATACGCAAATTAAATAAGCCTCCCATCGCGGTTCGTCCTTCTTTTGTAAGAATATCTTGTCTAACCTAGCTTTCCTGCTTGATTACCGATGTGCATTATTTTCCATTTCTTGACTTTCGATACCTCCGCCAGCCAGCGAAAACAAGACCAAGCACGATAAGTATCGGCCATAAACTGATGACTGTCAAGAAAATTTCCGCGATCAAACTCCAACCATCGGCCACGGCTTGTTTCAATTGAATCCAAAAGCTTTTGCTGCCCATTGGGGAATTTGCTTGGTACTCGAAGAGCTGTATGGACAACGTACTGTAGTTGACTTGGTCTTTTAGACCGCGCACCAAACTCTCTTGGCTATCGATTTCTTCTTGTAGCTGCCGGATTTGTTCTTGAATATCGAGAAGATCTTTTACATTTTTGGCTTGTCCGACCATTTGTTGGTAACGTTCCAGATACGACCTTTTGCTTTTTAACCGTGATTCGGTATCAAAATAATGCAAGGATACGTCTTCGCTACGTAGCGACCGCTCGGTTAGTTTATCGTTGCCTTGTTCAATTGCCCTGAGGTATTGATCGAGGTGATTTGCCGGAATGCGAACAACCAACGAATAGCTGCTGTAGTTCCCGTTATTGGTAAGTGTTTCCTGTTCGTAGTAGCCCCCATGTTTATCACATAACGCATCCAGCGCGACCTTACTTTTGGTCATGTCTTTTGACTCAATTGCGAGATTTCCGCTGCGGATGATCTTCTTTGTCTGAGGGATAGAACGGAGCGGCGCTTCTGGATTCGCTTCGTTGGCCGGTGCCGCTTGACGCTGCTCCGGGCTAGCTTGTCCCACAACATCGGCTACAGCATTGCCGGTTAAACTTACCTCGGCTAGAGCTGTTTCATTGGTCACCTGTGGCGTACTATTGCAGGCCATCAACAGCGCCCCTAAAATAAATAGCGGAAAACATAGCTTCTTCATAACGTTCTATTTTAGTTATAAAGATGCAAGGCTTTCCGCTATTCCATAAAGGTGAAAAAATATTTATTCTGCTTTTTTCAACGCCTCCTTCACTTTTGGAATGATCTGCGTTCCATATAGCTCAATGGACTTCAACATATCTATATGATCTGGGCTTCCTACATCCATGTGTGCTGAAAATCGTGTTAAGCCAAACATGTCGATCGTATGCAAAATCTGTTCAACAGCTTGATTAACATCACCCACCACAAGATGGCCATGAATAGATCTTCCGAAATCGTATTGCGAGCGCTGATAAGGCGGCCAGCCGCGCGTTGCGCCGATGCGATTCATCTGTGCGGCATAAATAGGGTAGTATTGATCGGCAACAGTTTTACTGTTTTCTCCGAAAAATGCATGCATATGAACGCCCACCTGGAAATCTTTCATATCGTGCCCGTTATCGACCCAAGATTGCTGATACATCTCAAACAGCGGTTTGAAATTTTCTGGCGCACCTCCAATGATAGCGAACATAACCGGTAAGCCCAAGCGTGCGGCGCGAATTACGGAGGACGTTGTGCCGCCTACTGCTACCCAAATCGGCAAGCTGTTATTTACCGGGCGGGGGAAAATCTGTTGGTTGATAAGAGGCTTTCTAAACTTCCCCGACCAAGTGATAGTATCTTGCTTGTTTAAGCGGGTCAACAGTTCCAACTTTTCATCAAAAAGTTCAGCATAGTCTTTTAAATCGTAGCCGAATAATGGAAACGATTCGATAAAAGAACCTCGACCGGCCATCAGTTCCGCACGACCGTTTGACAAAAGATCTACTGTTGAGAAGTCTTGAAAAAGTTTGACCGGATCTGCGGAGCTCAATACCGACACCGCGCTTCCCAGTTTGATGTTCTTGGTTATTGTTGCCGCCGCGGCCAATATAATTTCAGGAGATGCTACGGCGTAATCTTCCCGGTGGTGCTCGCCTATGCCGAAGAAATCGACACCCACTTCATCCATAAGTTTTACTTCGGCAACGATTTGCTGCATGCGCTCTGCAGCTGGCTGTATTTTTCCTGTTGAGGGATCAATTTGCACATCCCCGAACATGCCTATTCCTAATTCAATCATATTTACTTTCCTTTCTTATACAAAAGTACGGGCATTACTATCCTTGAACATTGACCTACATCAAGAAGTTCTTATCCGTGGATATATTCTTTCGTGCCGTAGCTTTGAATAAGCTCGCCTTCAAAATCCAACCATTCTTGCCATCTTTTCTCGACATCCACATCGATGGTGTATTTCTTCGCAAAATTGAGAAAGGTGGTATAATGATTGGCTTCGGATACCATCAGGTCGTAGTAAAATTTTGCCAGATTCTCGTCTTTGATATTTTTGGAGAGCACGCGAAAGCGTTCACAGCTTCGAGCCTCTATCATAGCAGCAAACAACAAGCGGTCTATGAAGGCTTGGTTTCTCGAGCCATCTTTCTTGGCAAATTTGAGCAAGCGCCCAAC
Organism: Sphingobacterium paludis; assembly: GCF_004364125.1. GTDB lineage: Bacteria > Bacteroidota > Bacteroidia > Sphingobacteriales > Sphingobacteriaceae > Sphingobacterium > Sphingobacterium paludis. The sequence continues at coordinate 173,147 of NZ_SNZV01000003.1, forward strand.
GTAATCGTCTTTGCGCTCGCGTCCTAATGTGTAGCCGCGTTCCTTTATAATATCGATGACCATCTGGAAGTGTTGCATTTCCTCAATCGCAATGGCGGTTAATTCATGCACCAAATCTTCGTATTCGGGGTTCTGTGTGATGAGCATGATGGCGTTTGAGGCCGCCTTTTGCTCGCACCAAGCATGATCGCTTAGGATTTCATGGAGATTAGACTCGGCAATATTTGCCCACCGCGGGTCTGTCAATAGTTTTAAACCTAACATATCTTTGGATATCGTTTGTGTTCAAAGATACGAAAAAACAGTACGCGGTGGGCAAAGTGGGCGTTAAGGCCCTTTTTCCCTTAGCCAAAAAACGCTTCTGTATCGAAGCCATATGTTTTGAGCACATCTGCTGGGACACCATTCCACACGCCGGGTCTATTTCCCGCATAACCGATGTCTTTGACACCCATTTCGCTGGTAAAAAATCCAGACGCGGTGAAATTACGCATGAGCGCAAAAAAAGCAACGCCTTGCTGCATGGCTGGTTTCGCCGTTTCCGGGTAGGCTATGTCATCGATCAACGCGATCTGCTGCTCTGCTTTACATTTGATAAAAACATTGCCGTAGCGTTTCTGGCACTGCACATCCATCCATTTTAAACCACCCCGCATCGGGATTTTATTGTCCGGCAGATCTTTGACCATAAACTCGATGAAATCAGGCACGCCCGCTTCGGAGGCGCTACCCGAAGTCTCATCTTTTGGGATAATGATGTCGGCTAGCACGGTGATCGTGGCCATCTCATGATCGGTGAAAAATTTTTCTGCCTGTAGTTGCTTATTTCGTTGGTGCTCAAAGTCCTGCACACCGGGCAGTTTATCGGTATCGGCAACCGCGGCGGCATCTTTCGCTTTATCTTGCTTGCAAGCTGTAGCCAATACGCCTGAACCAGCAGCGATAAGACCTAATGCCTTTAACGAATCTCTTCTGTTCATCTTTATATTCTTAGCTATTCAATTTTTTCTTCTCTTCCAAAATATATTCCGCGGTGCGCATCGACAGTGCTAAAATAGTCCAAGTCAAGTTCTTGTCGCCTTGTTGTACGAACGGACCAGCATCCACGACATAGAGATTTTTACAGTCGTGCGCCTGTCCCCACTTGTTAAGCACCGATACTTTGGGATCATTGCCCATCCGAGTGGTGCCCCCCTCATGGATAATCTTGCCTGGCGCTTCTAAGCCATAGAGCGTATCTGCACCTGGAATTTCTGAGGTAATGACTGCCCCCATCTCATGCATAATCGATTGAAAGGTTTCTTGCATATGTTTAGCTTGCGCCACCTCGTCATTTGCCCACTTGTAGTTGAAACGGAGCACAGGAATACCAAATTTATCGACGCGCGTAGGGTCTATTTCACAATAGTTATCTTTTCTGGCCAAGGCTGTTCCGCGGCCTGCCATGCCTACATTGGCCCCATAAAACCGTCTGTAATCATCCTTCAGTCCTTTGCCATACCCGCCAGAAGCTTTTTTCTCGCCATTCTTTCCAGGCACCTTTCCGTTTACATTGGGAACCCAATTTGTAAATCCATAAGACGGCATATGTAAGCCTCCTCCGTATTCGATGTGGTAACCACGTGGAAACGTCAATTTAGCATTATCCTCCCACCAAGGCGAGTAGATGTGTACACTTCCTACGCCATCTTCATTATAGCGTTTACGGTCTAGAAGTTGCGGAAGAAACCCGGAAAGACTTGCTCCCGTAGAGTCGTGCAGGTAGCGACCTACCAAGCCACTGCTGTTGCCTACGCCGCCTGGATGTGCCGCCGATTTTGAGTTGAGCATGATACGTGCGCTTTCGCATGCGCTGGCTCCTAAAATAACGGTTTTTCCTTTTACAGCATATTCTTGCATATCCGTTGTGCTAACATAAGAAACACCAATGGCGATCCCCTCATCATTGGTCAGCACTTCGCGTACCATCGCGTTGTCTATCACTTTAAGGTTGCCTGTTTTCATGGCCGGCATCACCAAGCAAGATGATGAAGAAAAGTCGCCGTATACTTTACACGAGCGACCGCATTGTCCGCAGTAAAAGCATGTGCCGCGGCCTTTTATTTCTGGTGATGCCTCGGTCAGTACCGATCCACGACCTGGGATAACCGGTACGCCGGCTTTTTTCGCACCTTTAGCGATGAAAAGCTCATTTAGCCTAGGTTTTGGCGGTTTCATAAAGATGCCATCCGGCTCGTTGCGTATACCTTCTACGGTACCGTAGATACCTATCATACGGTCCACACGATCGTAAAATGGCTTTACCTCATCATAGGTTATCGGCCAAGCTTCGGTAACGCCGTCTGTGGGTTGAAAATCATCCGGGCCCATACGCAAGGAGATACGCCCCCAGTGGTTTGTTCTACCACCAAGCATGCGCGCACGAAACCATTCAAATTCAGTTCCAGCCACCGTTGTGTAGGGCTCGCCCTCCAATTGCCAACCGCCGAAAGCAGCGTCGAAATCACCGAAGGGGCGCGTTGTCGATGCACCTCTTCGAGGGGATTCCCATGGCCAGCGCAATTGCAATGCATCCTTTGCAGGATCAAAAAAAGGCCCTGCCTCGAGCATCAGCACTTTAAGTCCGGCATGAGCCAGTATATAGCCTGCCATACCACCGCCAGCACCAGATCCCACGACAATGGCATCATACATCTCTGCATTTTCTTTTATTTGATAATCGGTCATAATCTCTTCTCTGTGATAAACGATAAAGGTTTAAATGGCTAAGTATTTCACACTAATACCATTTAGCTAAAGATAAATATAGAAAAAAGGTTTTAATTGGCAAGCACGACAATACGTATTTTTTTTGATACGCTGACCGCAAAGCCTCCCTTAGCGCTGCGGGTCACGCCGCTTACCAATCGCTGCTAGCGACGCCGTGCTACTGGCTTCATGCGCCATTATAACTTATTTTTTGCCTCAATCCATAGCGCCATATATTTCAGGCTGTTTACTTGCTGGCTATGGAGGATCTCGCCGATAAAATGTTGCTGCCGGTGAGCCGGCAAGGCGCAGAGCAGTTGATTGATATGGTTTAGAAAAGCCGGTGTGATGTGCATTTTCCCATATGTATTGTTCAAAAGGTCGACGCCGGACCGCTGAGCCGCTTGCCAGGTCGCTTCATCCTCGTACAAATAAATGGCTTGGTTTACAAAGCTTGACAGATCATCTTCTACAAATCCGTTCCATGTGTCATCCATACGCATCGACTCAGCGCCCACCGATGTCGTGATGCTGGGTGTTCCGGTTTGCATGGCATCAATAAACTTTCCCTTCGCTCCAGCACCGTAAGCAATGGGAGCCAGTAGAACACGATAATTGCTCATCGTTTCCCGTGCATCTGCCGCCCGATCTTTAATCAGGAAACGTTCTTTTGGTTGGTGCAACTGATACACTTTTTCACTGGCATATGCTCCGAATATATGTAATTCCGCATGCGGCAGGCGCTGTCTCAGCAGCGGCCACACCTCATACTTGAGTCGCTGCACGGTATGCCAATTCGGCTCATGCAGGAAATTGCCGATAAATAAAAAGTTTGTGCGGGCGCTATACGGTTTCCAAGCGCGTACATCGGCTTCCAGAATTTCGTCTTCCAGAAAAGGCAAATAATACAACAAGGTATTGGGCACGGAAAAATGCTGCTGCAAGATCGCCATTTCCTGACGGCTAATGATGAGCGAGAGGTCACAGCGCAAGATAGAAGCAATTTCTCTTTTTGCTATCGCGTTGTGCAGGTTCAGCGGCTCGCTTTTCTTTGTGGCATCTTGTCGAGCCTGACGCAAGAAGTGCAGGTCTTCGGTGTCTAACATGCTGAGCGATTGTGGCGAAAATTGCCGAACGCGCCAGCCATATTGCTCTTCGATCATAAAACGATCGTAAATCACGACATCCGGCTGCAATGTGCTTATGAAATCGTCAAAGCGGCTGTCATTGAGTTGTATGTCCACTTCTTGCACGCCGATGCTGCTTAGTGGGTAGCTGTAAGGTGTTTTTCCTGCAGCCGATGCAAACAGCACTTTGGCCCGCTGCGCTAAAAATAGGTTTACCAGCTGGATAATACGCGTGCCAGCCGCCGAAGATTTCGGCTCGGGCCATACCAAGCCGATAAACAATACTGTTTGCATAGGCGCTAATATACATATTTGCTGCGCGGTGACAAAGCGGACGTATCTTGCTAGTAGCCCCCTTCACGCTCATACCACAACGCGAGATTAAACGTTATTCTTATATACATCCAAAAATCACATCCTTATGAATAATCATTTATTTGCATGGCAAAACGGGTTGCTCGAAAAAGTAGCCGAACAGAAGTTCGCTAGCCCCTTACCGAAAGGCCGTATATGCAAAAAACATTTACGCAAGGGCGTACTCGTAGTATGGATGTTCCTATGTCTCTTCTCGTTAACGACGGCCCAGCAACTCTCGTCCGGGTGGCGTATTTCCGAAAGGGAACAACCAAAAACATTTCTTCCAACGGACACCATTATCCTTACCGATGGCAGTTTTCAGGCAGACTCTGTTTTTGGATCGTTAGAAGGCACCTGGATTGGTCAAGGCTATCAACGTGATGCAGATAGCTTTTGGGATATGAAGCTGATCTGCAGAAACGGGCGTTACAGAATCAGCTATCCTTCGATAGGCTGTGGAGGTAAGTGGATTTTGGCCGAAAAGAAAAAGGACAAACTTCTTTTTCGCGAGCAGATAAAAACGGGCAAAGATGCTTGTTACAATAACGGCTTTATTCTTATCGAACCTGTCGTGGATGGCTTAATACGTTTCTCGATCTTCTATCCCAACTTAAATTCACTCAACGCTATTGGTTTCTTAGCCCGTGATGGCAAGCCCATTGCAATGTAGCCTAAAGTTAAGCTCAACGTAATTGATATTACGGGCGTCCCCGTGGATGACTAGTTTTGCCATGCAATACGCTTCGATAAAAGGCTAAACATAAATAGGGTGCACAGCTCACTGCACACCCTTCTCATGTATTTAAGTGTATGTATAAATTATCTTCTCCGAAAGACGATCGTTGTTGTTACGCCGGCCTCGTTATTCACCAATGTAAGCCGCGTCACCGTTTGAATAATACTTTCCTGAACTTCATAGGTTTTGCCGTCGAACACCATACGTTTGTTTGTTTCCAGTAGGTACGGATAAGAAACTGTCTGCCCTCCCGTAAAAACATAGGCGAAATTATCCGATTTAAATTCCAGTGTCTCCCCCTCTGCGACCAATACTGTGGTTTCCGGTGTTCCGCCCGACACAGTAGTCGTCTTGACTACATCAAACCATTTATTCGCACGAATGATATTCAACGCTGTGTCTCGCCCAATATTATCCACTGTATCCTCACTACATGATAACATGCTTAATGAAAATATCGCTGCTATCAACAGCGTCCACAATTTATTTTTTGATAGTACTTCCATCTCTTTCAACTTCTTTTACCCCATCAGTTTACCAAGTATAGTGCCAAAAGGCTCAACGAGCAGAACACGTCCAAAAAAGATAAGATTCAAATCAAAAATTACGAAAAAATTTTATGTTTACGATTTTTTCGTATATATTTGATTTCTTCATAATCCTAATGCCATGTATATAAAATCATTCATTCCTTATGCCTTGTTTAGCTTGCTAGCTGTTACAAGGCTTTCTGCGCAAGACTCAGAAAAGGCCTTGGCCAAAGTGCACTATACATTCACGCACGTGAACGATAGTACACAGCGAGAAAAATTTCTACGTGATGAGGTTGTTACCTATCTCGGCACAACGGGCAACTATTACACCAGTTACTCCAAAACACGCGCCCAAGAGGAAATCGATAAGCAGCTGAAAGATCCTGGTTTCGACGGAGTCTTAAACATTACGCGAAATACGACAGGAATCCCTCAATCCTACTTGTTTGACAAGCAAAAAATGAAAGAAATTGTCACTATTGGTGGAGACAATTTTGCTTTAGACGTGGACTATCCAATATTAGATTGGACGATAACTGACGAAACCAAAACCATTGGCGGCTACAGCTGTCAAAAAGCAACGGCTGCATTTAAAGGAAGGGAATACAGCGCTTGGTTTGCAAGCGAGCTTCCCTTTTCTGCTGGACCATGGAAGCTTCACGGTTTGCCCGGCTTGATCTTGGAGGCAGCTGACGCAAAAAAAGATGTGCAATGGCTGTATGCGGGGTTCGATAAGCTTGACAATAGCGCTATCGCCCTCGCCGCGCCAGAAAATGCGAAGCCATCCACCCAGAAAGAAGTACGTAAACTACAAGAAGCCTTTCAGGCTAACCCACAGGCTTACATGGAAGCGAAAGGTAGAATCCGTGTTGCTGCCGGTTCCACACCGACCGGGGGGGCAGGCCGTGCTACGATTACGGTTCGAAGCTCGGGTTCTGCTGCGGGAAGTAGTTCGAGCTCGACACTCGATGCAAGCCGAATCAAATCAGTCAACATAAAAAGTGCGGAAAACTATTCACCGTCGAAAAACACAAATAATCCCATCGAATTAATCCCTTAACCTTGCTGCGCTATTATATCATCGTATTCTGGACGTTTTGTTGTGCTTTTGCCCTGGCACAACAGAACGCCATCACAGGCCGGCTAATTGATGGCAAAAGCGGACGTGCTATTCCTTCTGCAAGCATCCGCATTCTATCATCAGACAGCAAGATTGTGGCATTTAAAAGCACCGATGCTGCAGGCCTGTTTTACATTCCTTTCGGCAAAGATCCGGCAGGCTACCGCTTGGAAGTAAACCATTTGGGTTACAAAAAATACCACATCGCTTTGCAAGAGGTGACAGAAAACTTTGTCATCTCGCTAGAGGAGCAAGCGATACTGCTGGAAGACGTGGAAGTCAAGAGCAAACCGATGATCCGTCGACTGGGCGACACACTGGCCTATGATGTTGGGCAGTTTGCCCAAGAAGAAGATCGAAGCATAGGTGATGTTATCAAGCGCATTCCCGGCATGGAAGTTAGCGAATCAGGACGTATAAAATACCAAGGGAAAGAGATTTCCAATTTTTATATCGATGGCGATGACCTGTTAGACGACCGCTATGCGCTAGGCACGCGAACGATCCCCCACAAGATGGTAAAAGACATACAGGTCTTGAACAACCATGAGCATCTTAAAGTACTTAAGAACAAACGCTTTACCGATCAGGTTGCGCTCAACTTAGTTATTAAAGAAGATGCGAAACTTAAGATGACAGCGGAAGCAAAAATCGGCGCTGGGCTTCCTCAACAATACGAAAGTGAGCTGAATAACATCTTGTTCAATAAGAAATACAAAATGCTAAACGTGTTAAACGGGAACAACACGGGGATTGACCTCAGCAATGAACTGATCGGCTACAGCCGAGAAAACACATTGGCTCGTCTTGGCACCATGCCCGTCAACAACCTGCTCTCTTTGGGCACGGTAGGCGCACCCCCACTGGCCAAGCAGCACTACTTTTTCAATAACAGCGGCGCTATCAACACCAATAACCTATTCAATTTAAAACGCAATTGGCAACTTAAATCGAATATTCAGGCCCTTTACAACCACAGCCATCAAAATTTTAGCGGCCAAACAGATTTCTTCACGCCGACAGAAACGGTATCTCTCTTCGAGACACAAAAAAGCGAATTGGAGGAGTTTCTTGCCGCCATCCGTTTGTCGGCAAATAAAAATGTAGAAAAGAAATTCATCAGCAATGCCCTATCCTTGGAATATGAAAAGGAAAGGGACTGGGCAGCGATACACAGCAACCGACAAGATATTGAAGCTAAACGACACCATCAGATACGTGGACTGTCTAACCAATTAGAGTACGTACCGGAGTTGGCAAATGGAAAGATTATACAGCTAAGCTGGTTTATCCATTACGGTTCAAAACCGCAGTCGCTGCACTTGCAACCGGGGATATTTCCCAACTTCCTAAACCAGGATCAACCATACGAAGAGACCATCCAACGATTGGATGTTCCAAACTTCTACACGCGATTTTCCTCCGGGTACCGTTTGCCCAAAGGAAAAATAAGCCAATACTACGGGTTCAACGTGAGTTTGGAAAACCAACGACTAAACTCCTCTATAGCGATCGAGCAAGGTGGTATTATCGGCGCGGCGCAGCTTGATTCGAGCAGTAACGCCATGGGATGGTTGCGCGGTCAATATATGGGACAGGCGGAGTATGGGTGGAAGAATAAGCGCCTGGAAACATCGCTCTCCCTGCCTTTTGGCTTTCAGCGCACCACCTATCACGATCCGACGTATGGTCTGGATGAGGCACAAAATCGATTTCTTTTTCTTCCTAACTTCAGCATGAAATACCGAGCTTGGAGCGAGGATGAATTGGACTTTAATTACAATTTTTCGAACAACTTCGGCAATATCCAAGATGTGTACCGCGGTGTTATCATCCGCAACTACAGGTCGCTATCGCAAAACACAGCTGAAATCAATGAAAGCAACACGCATGCATTTGTGTTCAATTATCGGTTAAACCGGACATTCGATATGTTCTATTCTAACGTTGGTTTAAAGTATAGCAGACAACGACGCGAAGCGATGTTGTCGCAGCTAATCAGCAACGATATATCGCAGACCGTCCTGCTTCCCCTTCCTAATGTCGTAAACACCTTTAACGCGCATTTGGGCGTAGACAAATATGTAATGCCGCTTTCCGGCACGGTGAAACTTGGGGCAAGCTGGTCGTACAGCAATTTTCAACAGCTGTTTAACGATGCACTGCTACCTTTTCACAATACCAGCTATACCCTTGATCCACAAATGACGATCAAAATATGGAAACGGATTGACTTTGCCTACCGAGGCAGCCTCCTGTGGTCCACCTCTCGACAACGTGATTTTCCAGGTTTAGCAAACAGCATCTTTTCGGCCGCACAGCACATCAGCATTCCATTTTATCCTGTTAAAGGCGCTGTTGTCCGCGTCACTGGAAGGCATCTTTACACACGTCAAGCTGTGCAGAGCGATTTCAACTATTTCTTTTTGGATGCTTTTGCGCGTTACCGCATAGCGAAATGGAAAACAGACCTAGAGCTCAACCTTAGCAATTTAGCCAACATCAAGACATTCCAAACCTACAGTATCTCGGCGAATCAGCAAGCGCAGAACAATTACGAGCTGCGCGGCCGTATGGCGATTTTAAAGGTTGTTTTTGCGCTTTAACGTGGTGCATAGCGAGTATCCTTCACCGCAGATAAATTCTGCAGAATGGATGCATTTAACTAGCACAACGTATACAGTATACCGCGCTCGCTAACAGACCTTTATGTTAATTGATCAAATATAACATATGTCTAATTAAATTTTCACCGCCCCTCGGAAGCCTCGAGCACCGTAGTAGGAATCAGCGCCGTTGTGGTAAGTAAACACGTGGCCATAACGCCGGTCGCAAAAGAGTGCTCCGCCGTGCTTCCTGATTTCTGCCGGTGTAGCCACCCAACTGGATGTTTTTAGATCAAACTCACCAAGCTGCTGCAGGTTTCGGTATTGCTCTTCGGTCAGGATATCGATGCCGATTTCGTTTGCCATATCCAACGCACAATTTTCCGGCTTATTCGCTTTTCGTGCATCCAATGCCTGCCGGTCATAGCAAATACTGCGGCGTCCCTTCGGGCTTTCGGGCGAGCAGTCGTAAAAGATATAGGCGCCGCTAGCTACTTCAAACCCGATCACATCAGGCTCGCCTTCCGTTCGTTCCATCGCCGCCAAAACAGCAAGCTTCTCAGGTTGTGTTTCCAAACGATTTTTAACCATCTCCCAGCTAAAATCAGCATGCCGCTGCATATTCTTATGAAAGCGGTCAGCCAAAATGTTTAAAAGTTCCGTTATCTCCTCCGCGCTAAGTTGCATGTTGCTATTTTTCATATGATACGTGTTTACTTTTGGCAGATAATCGGCAATTGGAGCATCTCCATCGATCATCAATAACAAAGATAATGAATAAACCATTATGCCTACCGTTGACTTTTTGTTAACCAACCAACGATTTTAGATCCGATAAACGAGGCCGAATCCATTCAAGTGAAGTTGGCGCAGCTTAGCAATAGAGAAGAGGAAGAAAAGGTTCGATAATTATCAAATTGTATATAAAATTGCTAATTTCATCGCTATTCATTCATTGCATCCAGGGAAATGAGTTTAATGGCATCAAACATCTTGATTATGGGGAACCAATCGCTTCTATGGATCGCGTTATTGCTATTGGCGTCATGCGGAGCGCCGGCACCTCAGGACGAAAACCTAAACGTAGATTCGATTCATGTTGAAGAACGTGGACAGGATAGCCTATTGTTCGGCGATAGCCAGCTACGCATTTTTAAAATTGACTCAGCGGCCTATTTTCAGGTTCGCAGGCTGCCACAACACGATACACTGCCGTATGTGGAAGATCTGGCAGAAACGAAAACGCTTTTGAAAGGACGGGTAATTTTCGGCGCATCGGTCTTTCAGGAGGGCAAAAGCAGCGTAGACAGTAGTGTTCACGGAGGGGCGCTTTATTCTGTGCGTTTCGCTAATGGTGATTCGCTTACATTTCGCGATAGGCCGGAGTTTATGGAAATTGGGTTCGTTCGCTACTACCCAAGTGAAGATATTCTTGTTTTCGAGGGCGGACATTCCTCAGATTATACGATCGATCTACGCAGGGGTTTGCTGGGACCAGAAGTTGTTGGTAATCCCAGTTATATAAATGAGTCGCCGGGAAGGCCGTTTCGATTGAACGGCTGGTTCCCCGGACAGGAATGTTCGAGTTATTTTTTACAGCAACGAAGCCGAAATGGCTACCAAAAGTACGCCGAACTTCCGCTTCATCTTCATACGAGCGACTTCGCCCTTTGCACGCTTGTCGATATTTTCTGGTCGTCCGACAGCACGCTCTATTTTAGGAACAGCTATTTTGATGGCTTTCAAGATCCACGATCTGGCTTTTTCAAATTAGTTATTCTTCAGCAGAGGGATCCTGATTAGCCTGGTATTGCGCAGCATCTTAGCGACAAGCTGGTCAGCAAGAGGCGATCAGTGCTGCTTACGAAGACTCATTTGGGGCTTTACGCTAGAAAATTTGCATACCATCGTCCTGACGATTTGATGGTGCGCTTTTGGGATTGGAAGTCGACGTGCACCAGTCCAAAACGCGGGAAATAACCCTCTGCCCACTCAAAATTATCCAGAAAAGTCCACACGAAATAGCCCTTCACCAGCACACCCTCTTGCTGTGCTTTATGCACCTGTTGTAGGGCGTCTTGCAGATAGCCTAATCGCTTAGGGTCATCCACTTCGCCGTCCAATACCTGATCGGGAAAGGCAGCACCATTCTCGGTAATGATCAACGGCGGAATGTTCTGGTAAGCACTGAATTTTTTCAGGACATGGTAAATAGATTCCGGATAAATTTCCCAGTTCATAGCCGTCATAGGAACTTTCCGATCTTTCGCGGAGACGATCTTGGCCTGCAAATATGGTACAAACATCGCATAGCGAATTACTTCGCGGGTGTAATTTTGAAGACCAATGAAATCCATATCGAAGCGCAGATCAGCCTCGTCATGCTGCTGCATATAGCGCTCTATCCTTTTGAGTGACTTAATCTCCATCGTGGGGTAACCTAAGCCAAGCAGGGGCTCGATAAATAACCGATTGAGCAAGACGTCAGCCTTTTTTGCAGCAACAATATCCTTATCGCGATTGCTAAAGGGTTCCACGTGTGAACACGAAAAGGTGGTCCCGACCCAGCTGTCCTGCTGCAAAGATTTTATAATTCTTCCGCCATATGCCTGGGCTAACGAAGCATGATGAGCCGCCGCCAAAAAACTGTCAAGACCTCTTTTTCCGGGTGCGTGTACGCCAAAAAAATACCCCGCCGCAGTAAACACTGTTGGCTCGTTAAGCACCATCCAATTTTTAACGCGATCGCCAAAATGTTTCACACATATACCCACGTAGTCGCCAAACCAGTCTTTCACTTCTCTGTTTATCCATCCGCCACGGAGTTCTAAAGCTTGTGGCAAATCCCAATGATACAACGTAACCCAGGGAACAATGCCTAATTCGAGGGAAAGGTCGATCAGCCGATTGTAAAAGTCGATTCCTTTTTGATTGACTTCACCTGTTCCATTCGGCAATATGCGGCTCCATGAAATCGAAAATCTGTAATTTTTAATGTGCATACGGTGCATCAAATGCAGATCTTCTATGTAGCGGTTGTAGAAGTCGCATGCGATATCGCCCTTATGGTTTTGAAAAATTTTATTCCTTTTCTGCACGAAAACATCCCAAATAGAGAGTCCCTTACCATCGTGCTGATGCGCGCCCTCTATTTGATAGGCCGCAGTGGAAACGCCCCAGGCAAAGTCATCGCCAAAGGCCTCCTTAGTTAAATGCATGCATGTATTGATTACTGTAAACCTCTATCTTAAACAAGAATCTGTTTCGAAAGTTTACCATCTGGTAGATTAGGCCGATTTAATCCTATGGGATCGAAGTGGCGAATAGAATGAAGAGAACTGATTTATGAACAAACGAAAAACAATTTTCTGTAGGAAGTATCTGAGCTTTTTCATGATCGGTATTCTTTTACTGAAAAACACAATGTACAACACGAAGTTACGAGAAACTTCATAAACACCACATAAAGAAAAGGTTAAGTTTGTGTAACATCGGATTTGTATTTACATTCGCTTCGCAACTATCGTCAGCCCGAGCATGACTGTGTGGAGGTACGCCTGTTAAAAAACACAACAACCTGAGAATTTTCCATAATAATCGAATGCTTTACAAACTAGTTACTAAAAGATCTGGATCTTATTTAGGACTTCTATCCAGCGACGACCTTTAAAATAGGAGCGGTTAGCCGCACCTCAATCTTTAAACAGTTTTAGGCCATAGATCGTAAAGCAAATTACATTATATTCGTAAAATATTAAATGTGTAACACAAGCTTTAATCCAGTCGAAAAGTCAATTACCTGATGATTGGTGTGCTATCTTGGTAAGCAGTTAAAGCCAACGAAAATTCACAGGTATACCAACGGAAATGGAAAAACATTTGTTATATGCCATAGCAAAGGGAGATGAGCGGGCTTTCGAAGCCCTTTACGACACGTATTTTCGACAAATTTATCATTTTGTTTTAGGGTACGTTAAATCGCCTAATCTTGCTGATGACATTGTTCAGGAAATTTTTGTCAAGGTCTGGGAAAAACGAGAAACACTGGCTTCTGTAGAACTGTTTAAACCCTACCTCTATGTTATGGCGAAAAACCAAACGCTTAACCAGCTCCGGTCCATAAGCCGCTCGAAGGCTTCCCAGCAGGAGCTACTCCAACATTATGTCTTCTCCGAACGCAGCACGGAAAATATGATCCAGAATAAAGAGTATCAAGCGTTTATCAATAACGCTTTTCAGCAATTATCGCCGGCAGCGCAAAAGGTATTTTCGCTGTGCAGGGAAGCCCAAATGAGTTATGAGGATGTCGCTAAAGAAATGGGATTCAGTCGGCACGCCGTCAAGAAATATATGATGCAAGCGATGAAAACTTTTCGGCAGCTACTTTCCGGCCCGATCGATGTAAACTATATTGTCGTGTTTTTTAGTCTTTTAGGGTTGTTGCAGTAGGTCTTGTTTTAGCAGAGGATGTACCTGTTTCTGGTTTTGTCCAACCCATATCCCGTCCGTCCTTAGCCAGGACAGGGCATTACTTTTGAAGGGCAAAAGTAATCAAAACCCCGTCGCTTGAAACCTTTGCAGGGAGAGCTTGTGCAATAGCAGATGTCTACATATTGCAAAGCTTTCGAGGCGACATGTCCGTTAAGTAAGGAAAGTGCAACCTATTGTTCCCTCATTTTATCGCAATACCCATTACGCACTACCCTTATCTACATACTAAGTACTAAAATCTAGATAAACACATCGCAATACGCATATCTCACTACGCACTACCACATCCCAACCAAAACCCCGTCGCTTGAAACCTTTGCAGGGAGGGCTTGTGCAATAGCAGATGTCTACATATTGCAAAGCTTTCGAGGCGACACTTTGCTTAATACTAGTTTGTGCAATTGAAATTATCTTCGATGAGCTCGCTACGCTCGGTTAAAAATAAAAAGTAAAAAAATTCCTACACAGTACCATTTCTACGTACTATCTACTAACATCTATAATATCTCACTACGCACTACTCCACACGCAAGATTGCCGCGCCCTCGTACCTCCGGCTCGCAATGACGCCGACTTTGGCACACATCATATCTCAATTCGCATTACCCACTACCCAATCTACCTACTCTGTACTATCTACTAACATCTAATATCCACAATGCTATAAAAAATAAAAAAACTGGTACCCTAAAATAGTTGGCCGGTGTGTATATATACTAAACAGCGAGAGCAATAAACCCTCTCGCGAGCTAATCATGAGTAAACAAACGCGATTATATAGGCAATTGGTTCGTCGGTACCGGAATGGGCAAGCTTCTGAGGAGGAGGTTGCGCTTTTTATGGATCTTATGCGCCAAGAGAAACACCGGGCTGCTGTCGAGCATGTCATGGATGAGGAACTTGGCGTTAGCACGGTACGCGCGCGACGTAAATCCATTCTTATATGGTTGCGATATGCTGCTGCGGTGAGTCTCCTCACGCTTGCCGGATGGGCTGCCTTCTATTTTTTGCAGACAGCGACGACGGAGCAGAAAATACAAGTCATGAAACAAGTTCCTCCGGCGAGCTCCAAGGCAACCCTGCGCTTGGCAAATGGCGATGAGCTGTCTTTGGATAGCACCAGCGGTCAGCTGCTTCTCGACAGCGAAGCGATCAGAAACGAAAAAGGCGAAATACTTCATCAGGATCAGCAAGCGACGGCCTTCTACGAAATGGTGGTTCCAATGGGCGGAACGTATCAATTATCATTGAGCGACGGCTCAAAAGTTTGGCTCAACTCGGGGAGTACGCTTCGCTTTCCACAGCAATTTGCTGCACAGCGCCGAGAGATTGAACTGAAAGGCGAAGCATTTTTCGAAATTAAAAAACAAACGGATGCTGCAGGCCACCGCATTCCGTTTATTGTGAACACTGCACGCCAACAAATTGAGGTATTAGGCACACAGTTCAACGTCAAGGCCTATACAGATGAAACATCCGAAACCGCAACACTCGTTGCAGGAAGCGTACGGGTAAGAAACAAAAGTGACAATGAAGAAAAGCTGCTCAACCCCGGCTTTCGTAGTGTTTTGCACCCAAATGGGACTATGAGCGTAAGCAAGGCTGACCTCGAAGAAGTGTCGGGATGGCGCGCTGACGCTTTTGTATTTAATGATGCTGCCATAGGCGATATCGTGAAACAGTTGGCGCGCTGGTACAATATTGACGTGGTATACACAGGAAGTAGCGATTCTTCTTTCCATGGTTATATGCCGCGCAACATCCCGCTAGGTGAAGCCTTGGAAACCTTAAAAAGCTCGGGGGAACTGGAATACAGCTACCAACATGGAAAAGTATACATCAAAACAAAGAAAAGGCCTATGTAAAAGAAAGAAAAAGGGAAGAACGGTGAAGTTCCAGCAACACCGTTCTTTAAATCAAATTAAGTTGATTAAAAGATAATTATCCGCTATCCATTAACAAACAAAATTTACTAAATGTATGAATTTCATGCTTACGTTCCTAACGCCTACTCGGCAGGAGGAAACCAACAAACCGCAAGAAAAAAATAGATTAGGTATGAGTCGCAAGAAACTATCCGTACGATTCAACCTCCTCTTTTTATTACTGAGCGTCGCGCTGTGCGACGTGTACGGCGAAGCGTACGCGCAGGACATCACATTATCGTATAAAAACGAAAAACTAGATGTCGTGCTGAAATCTATCAGTAAACAAAGCGGCTACCGATTATTCTATAACAGTAGCTTACTAAAGGAATCTCGACCCGTAACGATACAGGTCAATAAAAGCCCTCTAAAACAGGTTATGGATCAGGTGTTCGCGAACCAACCCTTGACGTATACACTGGAAGGCAAGTCTATGGTAATCCGCGCAGGTGCAGACAAGAAAAACGCGCCTAGTAAATTGGCTTCCGCACCAATACAAGAAACCATTACGGGAACGGTGTCCGACAGCCTGGGAAGCCCCCTAGCAGGCGTCAGTGTCAAACTGAAAGGAACAAATGTTGCCACATCCACTGATGCGCAGGGACGATTTGAACTTACCGGAGCCTCGGCGGGTACAGCGACCTTAGTTTTTTCGTTGATCGGCTACCGAAGCCGCGAGCTTGTATACAACGGCACTCCTGTGCAAATAAAGCTTGTAGAAGAACCGGCCGGCTTGGATGAAGTGGTGGTGGTCGGTTACGGTTCGGTCAGAAAAGCCGATCTGACGGGCGCTGTTGCCACGGTAAACGCCGAACAGATTCGCCAAGTAAATGGTATCTCCAATGTGGCACAGGCGCTACAGGGGCAAGCACCTGGCGTGCAGGTTAACCAAGCCTCGGGTCAACCCGGTGAGGGCATGAAGATCCAAATTCGCGGGCTCAACTCTATCGGAGCGAGTAATGCTCCGCTATACGTTGTTGATGGACTGCCTTTGGATAATCTATCTGCACAGCTGAACCCGGAAGATATCGAGAATATTTCCGTTTTAAAAGATGCCTCTTCTACGGCCATATACGGCTCAAGGGGCGCTAATGGAGTGATTATGATTACAACGAAGAAAGGCATAAGCGGAAAAACACGAGTTGGTTACAACGGCTATATCGGCACACAATGGTTACGAAAACGGATCGATCTGATTGATGCTACGCAATTTGCCAATCTACAGAACGAGGTTGCAGCCAACGACGGAAATCCGCTTCCCTGGTCTGCAGAACAAATTCAAGCACTCGGGCGAGGTACGGATTGGCAGGATTTAGTCTATCGAACCGCGATGATGCAAAACCACGATGTAAACATCAGTGGCGGTAATGAACGGACGAAGTATTTCACCTCATTTGGCTATTTTAATCAGGATGGTATTATTCGCAATTCAGGATTCGAGCGCCTCTCTTTTCGAACCAATATCGAACACCAGCTTTTAGACAAGCTAACCCTTGCCACAAACGTTTCCTTGCAAAACGCAAAATACAACCGCGCGCAATATGAAAGTGCCGATGGCGGCGGAGGCATTCCCTGGGCGACCATCGTGATGCCACCAACACTGGGCGTCTATGATGAGCAAGGTAATTACACGCGTTTTACCGGCGTGTCTTGGGGCGAGACCAATCCAGTAGGAATATCCGACAATTGGAACAGTGTCTCTAATAATTTGCGCGTTATCGGCAATACCAATCTCGCCTATGAGATTGTATCAGGACTGAAAATTCGGCTGAGTGCCGGAGTAGATCATGGCTATACAAAATCAGATCAATATTTCCCTGGTAATATTAGCTTGGGGCAACGCACCGACCCGGATGGTAATTCGATTTTTGGTGTGGCAAGCAAAAACTACGGAAGTTCTACCACATTCGTAAACGAGAACACGATAGAATACCAGAAAGCGTTTGATGCACATAAACTCGACCTTGTTGCCGGCTTTACCTACCAGACGAGCAAGGGGGATGGTTTAAATAGCGGTAATGGCGTGGGGTTCTTAAGTGACATTTACGAGACCAACAACATCGGTTCGGCAATCGTTAGAGCTTTGCCTTCTAGTACTTTTTCAGACAACAAACTCATATCCTACCTGGCTCGAGCAAACTATAACTATGACGATCGCTATCTCCTGACATTAACCGGCCGATACGACGGATCCTCGCGTTTCGGCGCGAATAATAAATTTGCGTTTTTTCCTTCTGCGGCGATTGCCTGGAATATCAACCAGGAAGAATTCCTAAGTGATAATGAAACTATATCGCTACTAAAAGTCCGCGGCTCTTTCGGGCGCTCTGGAAACCAAGCAATTACGAACTACAGGACATTAGCCAATGTCGCGAACACCGATGTGATTTTTGACAACCAGATTAATACCGGTTTTTTTCTCAGCGCATTGGAGAACCCCAACCTAAAGTGGGAGACGACCCAACAGCTCGATCTGGGGCTGGCATTGGGCCTTTTTGAGAACCGCATACAGTTTGAGGCCGACTATTACTACAAGCGCACAACGGATCTTTTGCTCAACGTGACTTTACCCGGATCTGGTGGCTTTCCATCCGTTTTGCAAAATGTCGGAGCCGTGCAAAACCGCGGGTTTGAGTTTCAGCTTGCGGTGCAGCCCAACCTCGGCGAAAAATTGCAGTGGACCAGCACATTGAATGTTTCTGCGAACAGAACAAAGGTGTTGGATCTTGGCAACGACGCCTATGGCAATCCCATAACCTTTCAAGAGATCAACACGGGGGGCAACTGGTTCCCAACCATTGTCGGGCAATCGATGATGCAGCTGTATGGATTTACTGTGGAAGGTATCTACCAAACCGATCAAGAGGCGATAGACAACGGCGAACCTTCGAAGCGAGCAGGTGACTACCGCTTCAAAAACTGGGATGGCGAGGGGATTGTCAATGACACGGAAGACCGTACCGTGCTCACCCGCTTGGAGCCCAAGTTCACTTTTGGTTTTAACAATAAATTTCAGTACAAAAATTTTGATCTCTCTATGTTAATTGTGGGCAGCTACGGCAACGATATTGTCAACGAATTTCGAAAGTACAATGTATCGCTAAATGGCCGCTGGACGCCTACGCGGGAGGCCTACGAAAACCGATGGACGGGCCCCGGAAGCCAGGGGAATTTTGATCGTCCCAGCGAAAATAGCGGCAGCCCGATTCGCGATTATGCGAACTCCCTTTGGGTGGAGAATGGCTCCTACCTCCGTCTTCGCGATATCACGGTTGGCTATACCTTACCAGAAGCATGGAGCAGCCAGCTAAAGATTTCCAGGCTACGGGTGTATTGCAGTGCGCAAAACCTCCTTACCTTGACGAGCTATAGTGGTTACGATCCTGAAGTATCTTGGGGAGCTGCCTCGGTGAACGGATGGGATCGCGGGAACTATCCTGCAGCCAAATCAGTAACAGCCGGTTTAAGAGTTGACTTTTAAGATTGATCCGTATGAACACAACCTATAAATTACTTACGATGATGCTCCTTGCCATTGGCATGCAGAGCTGCGAAAAAATGCTGCAGGAAGAGCCCAAAACCGTTTTGAGCCCGGAGCAATTCCTCCAAAACCCCGGAAGCTATGAAACATCCGTAAAGGGTATATACAGTGGCCTGCCCTTATACGTTTCTTTTACGCATGAGATGATAACGGACCTTTACGCGCCTCCCTCCGCTGCCGCAGAACAAGCGCTCCCGATCTACAATAACCAGCCAACGCCCTTCTATTTTAACGCTAGAAATGCCTGGAATGGCCCCTACTCGATGATCAAGAACGCTAATTTTATCTTGCACTATTTGCCCGCCGCGCCGCTGGATGAGACATTTAAAAACCAGCTTACTGCCGAAGCGCGTTTTTTACGAGGCTATGCCTTTTTCAATTTGGTGCAGCTATTTGGCGACGTGCCGATGCCTTTGCTTCTTGCGGAAAATTACGATAACCTACGGCTCCCTCGGACGCCGCAAACAGAAGTTTATGAGCAAATCGTACAAGATCTGCTTTTCGCGGAAGACAACCTGCCCGATCAAGCCCGACAGGTGGGCCGGGTGTATAAGTTAGCCGCGACAGCGCTCTTGGCCCGCGTGTATTTAACGATGGCGGGCAACCCGCTCAACCAAACAGAACGCTTCAGCGATGCGCTGGAAAAAGCGCGTTTGGTGATCAATTCGCAGCGATTTTCCTTAACAGAAGACTATGCCGCTGCTTTCCATAACATGGCCTACACGTCTGAATCCATTTGGGACAAACAATATGTTCCAGGACGTGGTGGTAACGGCTTGCATAGTGCCTCGGCCACAGCGGAAGGTTATGTTCCTACACTCATTCCCTCTAGCAATTTTATACAAAGCTTTCCAACGGGCGATCGGCGATTGGCATGGGGCATTATGCAAAACTATCCCGCGCCAAATGGGCCTTTACAGCGTCCGTTCTTCCATAAATTTGTCGATGCAGCCCTCATCGATCGTGGTGTGCTTCCTAGTGGAGCTCAAGTTTCCTTTAGCATCCCTTTGCTACGTTACGCCGAAATGTTTCTGATTGCCGCCGAGGCGGAAAATGCGCTGAACGGACCTGCACAGGCTTACGCCTACGTTAACGAAATCCGACGCCGGGCACGGGTGGATAAAGGTAATCCCACACATGTGCCAGATTTGAGCGATCTGACCCAAGAGCAACTTCAGCAAGCGATATGGAAGGAATGGGATTGGGAGATGCACCAAGAGGGATTGAGTTGGATGACGATGAAGCGGACAAATACCTTCAACCGTATTCAACAGCAACGCGGTGCTACGCTTGTTGTTCCGGTAGGACTGTACAACCAAACTTGGCCTATCCCGATTGAAGAAATTACCAATAACAATATTCCTCAAAATCCATTATACCAATAACATGATAACATTTATTTCCATTATTATCCGACAAGCCTACCCCTTACTCGTAAGCAGCTGTGTTGCCCTGTGCTTCACGCAGGCCGTGGCACAGTCTACCTCGGTACAGAAGATCTATGTTGCGCAAACCGGAAAGGACAGCAATACAGGAACCTCTTCCCGGCCCTTCGCTAGCCCCCATGCCGCGATGAAGCGTATTGTCGCATTGAAAAAAAGTGGTTCTTTAGCCCCTATCGAAATGGTTATCCGCCAGGGCACCTATCGTTTGGATAAACCACTCGTCGTTACGGCCGCCGAATCCGGCTCTGAAAACGCACCGTTAACAATCAAAGCGGAGGAAGGACAACAGGTAACACTGAGCGCTGCAGTTGCGCTACATCTAACCTGGGAAAAATACCAGGAAGGCATCTGGAAGGCGCAAGTTCCTAAAGCGCTCAGCTTTCAGCAGCTCTACGCCAATGGCCGACTGCTAAACAGGGCGCGGTATCCCAATTATGATCCAACCGTCCTTCCCTTTCAGGGATACGCAGCAGACGCGTTAAGTCCCGAGCGCGTGCAACGCTGGAAGGATCCGACCACGGCCTACGTACATGCTTTGCATATTGGCCGATGGGGTGGTTTCCATTACCGCGTGAGCGGTAAAGATCAGGAGGGCAAGCTCACCTTTACCGGTGGCGAACAGAACAACCGCCCAAGCCCTATGCACGAGACCTATCGCTACGTGGACAATGTATTCGAAGAGTTGGATGCGCCCCAGGAATGGTTTCTGAATGAAAAAACAAATACGCTTTATTACTATCCCGAGACCGGCATCGATCCGAATACGGAGAAATTTGAGGCTCCGCTATTGGAAAACATCCTGACGATACAAGGTAGCTTAGCGCATCCGGTGCGCGACGTCCGCGTGGAAGGCATTCGTTTTACACATACGGCACCCACCTTCATGAAGACTTCAGAACCTCTTTTACGAAGTGACTGGACGATCTACCGGCAAGGTGCCGTAAAAATAGAAGGTGCGGAACGTTGCCAAGTAACCGGTTCTGATTTTGTTGACCTGGGCGGAAACGCCGTCTTCGTAAGCAATTACAACCGGGATATCTTGATCGCCAATAATCTCATTGAACGCATAGGTGCCGGCGCCATCAACTTTGTGGGCAGTACGAACGCCGTGCGCTCACCTGCTTTCCGTTACGAGGAATTTGTACCGCTAGCGCAAATAGACAGCCTAGCAGGGCCAAAATCCGATGATTTTCCGAAGGACTGTGAAGCCAGCAACAACTTGATTCGCCACATCGGTCTTATTGAAAAGCAAGTCGCCGGCGTTCAGATTTCCATGGCCTCGGCTATCCGCGTTTTACATAACAGCATCTACATCGTGCCTCGCGCAGGCATCAACATTGGCGATGGAAACTGGGGCGGCCATGACATTGCCTACAACGACGTTTTTGAAACCGTATTGGAAACCAGCGACCACGGCGCCTTCAATTCTTGGGGGCGCGATCGGTTTTGGCATCCCGATCGGGAGGAAATGGATAAGCTAACGGCTATACACCCTGAATGGGTGCTTTTGGATGCGATGCAACCTACACAGATCCGGAACAATCGGTTTCAGTGCGACCACGGCTGGGACATTGATTTAGACGACGGATCCTCCAACTACCGCATCTACAATAACCTTTGCCTCAGCGGTGGACTAAAGCTTAGAGAAGGCTTTTATCGCACCGTGTATAACAATATCTTGATCAATAATGGCTTTCATCCGCATGTCTGGTTCAAGGATAGCCATGATGTTTTTCGAAACAATGTTGTTATGCAGAGCCATGCTGATATCCAGGTAAAATTTTGGGGTGATACGGTGAACTACAATTATTATTCATCGGCAGCAGATCTTAAAAAAGACCAAAGTAAAGGCGTTGAAGCCAGTGGTGAAGTCATTGATCTTCATTTTAAAAATGCCGCTCAAGGCGATTTTCAATTGTTGGGCAATGTTCCTCCAGGATTTCAAAATTTTGCTATGAATTCCTTTGGCGTGCAGGCGCCGCGGCTAAAAAAAATCGTCGATATGCCGGCGGTTCCGAAGCTAAGCTCACAACAAACGATGGCTAGCGCCACGGTTCTATCTTGGAAAGGTGCGCAGTTTAAATCGATCGAAACGCTTGGCGAGCAATCTGCTGCAGGGCTTCCTGCTATAGAGGGTGCACTGCTCGTCAAGTTGGAGGCGAACAGTCCGCTCCGTAATAGTGGTCTGCGTGAAAATGATGTTGTTGTAACTTGCCAACATGAACCGATCAAAACCAGCGCAGATCTGGAACGCATCGTCAAGCGCGATAGCTATATGAGTCAAATAACCGTAGTTATCTATAGAAATCAAAGCAAGCAAACCGTGTTGTTAACCTTGTAGTCGTCTACGTGTTGAACACGGCAATGAATTTCTATATCTTCAACCCAGATAAGCGTACGTGTATCCTTATCTGGGTTTAATCAAGCTTTATTGCTATACATAGAAACACGATGGAAACCAAACGGCCAATGCAACCTCGGAAAAGCCGATGGCAACTATAATCAACTTGGCATGTGG
This sequence comes from Sphingobacterium paludis, assembly GCF_004364125.1. GTDB lineage: Bacteria > Bacteroidota > Bacteroidia > Sphingobacteriales > Sphingobacteriaceae > Sphingobacterium > Sphingobacterium paludis. Next base: position 196,294 of record NZ_SNZV01000003.1, read on the forward strand.
CGAACCCAAAATTTCAGCTACAATATGTTCATGACGGGGGACGGCTCCCAGTATTTTGCAATATAATCCGTTAACCACCCAAACGGATGCAATAACGATCGTAAGAATGCTGTTTACCGCTTTTTTTGTCATGTACGTTAGGTGCGCAAAAAATATTATTCCTTAAATATAGAAAAAACTATGTGTTGCGCTAAAACCATATTGCCTGGAGGCGTTATCAATGACATTGCAACAAACTTATTTTGACTCAGCATTGCTTCCCAAAAAAACACAACAGCGGCAATTACTTCGTCGCTGTTGCGCTTTTAGCCCCTGCTTTTATTACAGCTTGGTTCACGGCCCGTATACGATCCAATTGCATTTTTTCCACCTGCCGATCGTAGGTCAATAAGCCATTGACCTCGTGTTCCACATCGGTAGTTTGTGTGTAAATCGCAACGCTTAGGCCTTTATAGCGGACGAGCTGCTCCACAAAGTCCATTAAGAATACGTAACGATCCGTTAATGCTGCCGTCGTTGGTTCATACGCATAGGCATTATTTTCCACCGGCCACATATGCCCACGGACAAACAGCCCCACACCACCAAACTCCCCCAGCGAAGCTGCACGTTTGTCGTCCGGCTCTGATGCGCCTTTCGGCCCGACATAAATATGTGTATCTACAAAATCACCATTACCCGGATCACCGTAGGCCTTCTGGTAAGATGGATTATTGTTGAAGCCTGAGTTGCCATTCACCAGCCGCGAAGGATCATATTGTTTAGTCCACGAGGTAATATTTTTCACGTCAAAGGCACCCCAATTTTCATTGAAAGGCACCCATGCAATGATAGATGGCGAATTGTAGTGTTGGTCGATAAGCGCTTGGTATTCCTCCCGGAACGCTTTTCGATAAATTGTGGTATCTTCATCCGGATACCACAGGCAAGGCATATCCTGCCAAACCAACAACCCCATTTTATCTGCCCAGTAGTAGAAACGTTGGTGTTCTGTTTTCATATGCTTCCGAATGAGGTTGTAGCCGGCTTTCTTGGTATATTCCATATCAAATTTAAGCGCTTCTTCTGTTGGGGCGGTCAATATGCCGTCCGGCCAATAGCCTTGATCGAGAAGCCCCACCTGCATCACAAACTCGCCATTTAACAGCGGCCGTACAACGCCATTCACTTTTCCAAGATGAACATCACGCATACCAAAGTAGCTCTTCACTTCATCTACTAGGATTCCATCGTTGTTGTGAAGCGTCAACTTTAAATCGTAGAGAAAAGGATCGTCTGGCGACCATGCGTGCGGGTTTTCAATCGGGATGTAGAAGGTTTCATCGGCCTGTGCTTTTACAGCGGGCAAGGCTTTATTTCCATGGTAAGCTATGGCAGAAATGGTTGCTTTACTCGATGTTTTGACTGCAACTTGAAGCCGCTTGCCAGCCAAATCAGGCAATACTTTGATGGCTTCAATATGTGTTTTGCTAACGGGTTCCAGCCACACGGATTGCCAAATGCCGGAAGAAAAGGTATAGTCGCCGCGCGGGCCATTCTTACCGGATGGATATTTACCGTCGTTTCTGTCGTGCGCTGCCAACACAATAGTATTTGCACCGCTTTTGAGTAAAGATGTAATGTTTAGCTGAAAAGCATCATAGCCGCCAGCATGGCTCCCCGCTTTTTGTCCATTAATAAATACCGTGGCATCATGGTCTACCGCCTCAAAATGCAAGATCACGTCTTTCCCGTTCCAAGCAGCTGGCAAATCGAATTGCCGCTTATACCACATATTGATTTCTTGTTTACGCTCGATTCCTGATAGGTAGGATTCCGGGCAATAAGGCACCAGAATAGTTTCTGCGTCCGCTTGAAAGACAACTTCTTTGTCTGGATGCAGGGCATTTGGTGCATCTTTTCCTCCTATGTATGCCCATTTGCCATTTAGGCACTGCCAATCATTGCGCACCATTTGGGGTCTAGGGTATTCGGGCAAAGGTACTTCAGCACGCTTTGCGGCAGTCGTCCATCGGGTGGGAAGTTTGGCCTCCTGCGCGACCATCCGCTGGCTTAATGCAGACAGCAGGCACGCGACAAAGAAAAAGATGTTTATTCGCTTCATGGTTTAGTTGATTGCTATTGAACGAGTGAATATAAACAACTAAATTGTTTTACGATCATGGCAGGCGTTATTTAACACATCAATAATCTAGCTGTAAACAGATATTTAGTATTAGTCTGCTACGTTGCAAACCCTTAAGATGTAAAGACGTTTGGAAGCTAAACTATATGTAAACGGGTAGCTACTGGGCTCGAGCTCCGCCAATGGGGTAGAAAAGTGTTCGGCGCAGATAGCGGTGCAACACGTACGATGCTCAGGAGCAATGCATACCGATATCTGATATGTTAATTCTTTGTTAAATCGTTATAGCAGTAAGGGAGAATACGAAATTTAGTCTTACATTTGAGCATTCATAATTAGGTTTATAATTGGTTAGTTAGTTTGGAAACCCTAAAGCTCCCCGCTTTAGGGTTTTCTATGTATATGAAGTTTCGTTCTCTATCCGTTGTCAATCCACTATAAATGATTTCGTGTTTAATAATATGGAGAATGCTGCCACTTGCGATCGTATGGAACCGCCTTTACAAATTACATATCATCTGCTACCGCCTGAGCACGTTTTTCTCCAGCCACTTTTAGTCGGTGTTTTTTGTACTCATCTTCTGTTAGCACGTTTTTTAAGAATGTACTATCTATACCCCCACTATTTAGCGACGCGTAAACCTTATCTGTGTTGAGGTACAAAATCACCGGAAAATCATCGGGTTTCACATGGTTTTTAATATTGGTTATAATTTCCTTGTGCGCGTGCTTCACCTGCTTGTGAAGCAGTCTGGACCAAAAGAATACCACCACATCCTTCCCCTCTGGTATATCCAGCTCATTGATGCCAAGCTTCTCCGTTAGATCGTCAACGTTCCATTGTTCGTAGTCTACTGGCGCTGCTGTTTTGGGTATATAATTAGCAAATCGATCATCGATATTCCATTTTAATTTCCCTACGCCACCCGGCGCCAAGCAGTTTACATGAAAAGAGCGTAGCTTTTTGTCGGCATCAAAATAGAGCATTTGTATCGGCTGTAGAGCAAACTTACTCTCTAACGAATCAAACAGTGTGGAATAACGTATTAGACCGGTGTCTGCTATCAGAATATCTTGTTTAGGACCGGGGTATTTAGCCAGTAGCGCGGAGGCGTTTTGCCTGTAACGACTTTCATCAAAATGCGCCACATGCTGTACCCCCATAAACCGCATCAGAATTGATGTGCAGGAACTTAGGCTTATGCTTACTAAAGCAAGAAAGAAGCGTATGGTTTTCATGATTTTCGATTTAATCTTTTAATAGCCAGGGTTTGCGCAACACGAATATACAGAATAAATTACAAAAAATAATGCTAAGAGAAATTTGCATTTAAAATACTATTCGATAAAATTTTTCAAAAAAACTTCACAAACTATTAATTAATTCGAATAACCAAGCGAAAAAAAAACAAAGACAATCTATTGTCGCCTATCAGCCCTGTTAATAAGCCTTTGCACCTGTTCCAGAACCGGGTCCTTGCCCTGTAGATAATCTCCAATTGTTGGAATAATCTCGTAGTCTGGAATCAGGCCCCGGCCAAAGGGTACGCTTTTGTCCGGAGTATCCACAATAAACTTGATCAGAGGAATGCGACCGGATAGACCGGAGTTGGGCAAGGTGAAATTTAAAAAGTAACCGCTGCTATTGCCATAGTATCCACCTCCGGTTTCTTCGCCGAGGAACACGGCCGATGTGTGGTTTTTCGCAAGCGCCGCAAATTCTGAGCCTCCAGAAAACGTCAATCCTCCCGTCAATATAAATATCCGACCAGAAAAATGCCAAGGGCTCGGACTTAGGCCCTCATAAGTACCAGGGATATTTACAAATCGACCATCCACATCACGAAAAAATTCACGACCCATCTTTGCGCGGAGCACGCTGTCTTTGCCGCTATAATCTGTCATCGAGGTAAACGAAAAGCTATCCGCAGGAACTTCAACGTACCGATACTTCGTATACTTTTTATCAATGAGGTACGACATTAATATATCTTCCATCCCTTGAGCGCCACCCTCATTCTTTCGAAGATCGATCACGAGGTTGTTGATCCGCAGATCATGAATTTTTTGAAAAGCACTATCCATTTTACTTTTAAAGCCTGCCTTGCCTCCTGGATACCAGTTGGTGCCAAAATCATTGATCGTCAGTCGTGCGTAAGCGGACAGGCTATCCATTTCGATCTGCAACGGTTCTTTGAAATACAGCAGTGGATTTACGTTTTTAAACGATTTACGCATCTTACTATACGTTTTTGAAGACACAGCAGGAATTTGTATGGATACCGTTTTCGAGGTTGCTGGCTTTATGACGTGTAGCGCATACGTATCGCATAGGCCGTACAAACGAAGAAGGTAGCTGGAAAAGATGTCTTCTACCCATCGCATTTTACTGGTGATATTATAGCCGTCGGCCGGTTCAATAGCAAACATGCGTTGAAGAACATCTTCCGTCTTCAGGCCATTGATGGCCGTAATTTCAGCACCCTTTAGCGTAGCATCGCTACTCTCCAATACATACACCTTACCATCGATTATTTTCACCAATAGCGGAAGGTAGGTGCCATATTGCCTAAAATAATTATTTGTTTCGTCTGATAAGCGAATGGAGGCATGCCCCTCTCGGGTTTGCATAGTAAACGGTGCTACCAGGTTGTAAAAGTTCAACGCGGTCATTCCATCCACAATCAATGCACGCTGCTCCCTGTAAAGACTATCAAACTCCGCGAAAGTATGATACCAAAGGCCTAATCTAGTTTCCAAATAGGCGTTTCGTAACATCATGAAATCCGCCTCCAATGCGTGTTTTGTAAAACGTGTCAAGGTATCGGTTATGCTGGTGGTGCGCAAACGAAATGAGCCCTCTGCCGTATTTTCTTTGTAATCGAGCGGATGAATGGACAACGTGTAGTAGGCCGAAGAATCTGGCGAATACACCAGCTTTTCCAGGCCGAAGCGGCCATTTGGCGAATCTTTTTCGGCGAGTAATTTTCCTTTACTGTCCATCAGTGTGAGCGAAAGGTCTATACCATGCTGCTCAACCGCTATTTGGTATACACGATCTTTAAGGAGGTAATATCGTGCCCTATAGGGTTCATGCATCCGGATGGCTTGCTCTACTTCGTTATGATTTACGGCTAAAGTTTCTTTTTCCTGCGCTAACGAGAACGTCCAAAATAACAACGCACATCCCAACAGCAAAATACGAAACAACATGTCTTTTAGTTTCATCGTGCCAAAACTAACGCATTATCGGGATTTAAAATTGTACGATATTGAACGCGCTGTTGCGATAAACCCCGGGGGATACCCCCACTATCTTTTTAAATTCGCGCGTGAGATGGGGAACATCGTAAAATCCGGTTGACACGGCAACTTCCAACAAATCATCAGCATGCAAGAGCAGATCTTTCGCGGCCTCGATTCTTTTTTGGATAACATAGCGATTGGGCGTAAGTCCTGTTTCCTGCTTAAATAACCGCAGAAACTTAAATGAATCCATTCCGAATTTTTTTGCGGTATCCGCTAAAGAAAAACTTTGCTGCCGGTGCTCATCTAAAAATTCGTGAAACAAACGCAGGTCGCTGCTTTTAAACGTAGAAGGAACGGCATACTTCTGCACCAACACTGCTAGGCAGTTCAGCATCCGCCTTTCATATTGCGCAGCGGTGTCTGAAGGCTTGCGACTAAGTGAAAGAAATTCCAAAAACAACGCTTCGTCATAGATCACCTTTTCCTCAAAGAAAACATCTGCTTCGCCATTCATGCTTTTAAGCACATCCGGTGCGACGTAAAACGTAGTGAAAGTATTTCCCATAATTTGCTCGCAAGGCGTGGCGTGCACCTCCTGTGGATTCGTAATGCACAAGTTGCCTATTGGCGCGCGAAGTACTTTACCCGGCAGTTTCACGGAAAACGTTTGATTCAGGATCAGCGCAATATTAAACGTATCATGCGTATGGTCGGGAAAATCCAGCCGATGATGCTGAGCATATAAAATTTCCATGCCATCCAACATGTGCAATCTTTTAAAATCATTGCGACTCCTCATAGGCTAAACAGAATATGGTCTATCGTTCCGAAAACAAAAAACATGAACTGTGCTCCGCATTATTTCCCTGTCGAACCTTCTCGAAGAAAACCGAGCGCGGCATCAATATATTTCGCTTTCACGGCAGCATCCGTCTTTTTTAGTTTTTGCAAGTCGGCGTCCAGTACAACGAGCCTATCGGGCGCAATCCCTTCGCCAATGGCATAGCGCTTCCCGCTGCGATCTTTCAACACATCTGTTGTTAGATTGAGTAAATAACTTTTAGCAAGCGGATAGGCTGTATTTCCAGAGGTCAATCCATTCGTTTGTTGACCAATCACTGTAACATTTTTTTGCCCTTTAAAGGCGGCAACGAAAAATTCACCTGAGCTAGCCGTCTTTTGGCTAGTTAATAAAATGATAGGAATATCCGTATGGCTGAGCTTGACCGGGTGTAATGATACATCGTTTAATTTAAATAATTCAAACAACCTTTCTTCAAACTTCTCTCCGTTTGTTTGCCACATTATTCTGGTCTGTTTCTCTTCTTGGCCTCGGCTGTTCAGAAAGGAATGTATAGTATCTTGATCGATTAGCGCATACATTTGCCATAACATAGGTATAATAGATCCGCCATCATTTTCTGTCACATCAAAAATCCATGCTTCCGGATTCCTAGCATCCAGCTCCTGCAATTGGCTTCCTATCGTTTCAATGTATTTTCTATATTCTAACGCTACACCGGGAATATTGACATATGCAAATCGTCCTTCCAATAAGTCGCTTTTAAAATGAAGGGGCGGATAGCCCGCTTCTTCGTACGTTATGTGCGCAAACTTTTCCAAGAAATCCAGCTCATCTTCATCCTCTTCGTCAGCTTCTATATACGAAATAGAGGAGTGGTGATCCTTTAATTTCTTCAGGAAGCTCTTGAAATGAGGTTTCAGCGCACTGATTTCTGAGATATTCTTTGTTTCCTCTAACAGCGCCGTGCGTCCGGAATCTAAATCGATTGTATGCCGCATATAGGCATGATCTTGAATCAATTCGATAAATTCGGATACCAAAGCACGCGTATTGGGGGCTTGTCCATAAGCTGCTTGCCAAAGCAAAGTAATGCTTGAAAACGTAAGGATTACAAGGATCTTCATTATGTATATATCGGTTTTTGTAGTCGTTGCTGCAATAATACTTTTTTTAATCTATAATGTCGGAATATTTTGCATCTACTTTAGAAAACGCTCCAACACGCTTGAAAAATAGTTTTTTGGATCACTTACCGTCAAGTACCGATAAAACCTCCTCTATCCAATCGCTATCATATGGTAAATAGACGTCGGGTTCCACGCCAATGCCTTCATACGGTAAATAGTGCTTCCAGCCTTCTTTCATGTCTGTAAAAGCTATCTTAAAAAAGCCCGAGGGTGTCTTTAACTCTCTGCCGGTATTACGTCCATAGGTAAGCACCCCACCGGTGCGGTCACCAAAGACCTTCACATTTGGCAAAGCCTTCAAACGTATTACAAACTGCTCTGCATTACTCCACGTTCTACGATCTACAAGCACATGCAAACAACCACTGTATGTTGAAAGGATCTGATACAATTTGTTGGAATTCTTATTTCCGCCACCACTATTTCCGCGGACGTCTACGATCAAATGCTTAGCGAGATCGATATTGCGGAGTTTTTCATAAAACAAGATTGCCTCATTAAGCTTCGGTTCGGATGCGCTAAAAGATGGTATACAAACATAGTCCACATCCTGCGTCAATTTTCTAAAGCCATAGTCGACGCGTTGTGTCTCCATGGGAAATTTACCAAGCGAACGATTTTTTTTAGACCAGCCGGACGACAAGAGCAAACCTTCTTTAAAGTATTCCGGCACAGACAGCATCTGTTTATCTACATATGCCCCCATAAACATGCGAAACCCTTTATCGCCTCGAGGGATCAGCGAAAAAATCACTTCGCCCCGAGACCAAGCAGGAAGTTTCGACCGTAATACAATACCTTTGTAATGAGCCGCCTGTTTGTATAAAGCAATTTCTACTATATTTTTATAGTGATAGATGCCCGTTAGCTCCTTCGTATCTGTTTCGGAAAGGACTGTTTCCAAACTGTCTAAATTCATTTGAATGTTCGGAAAGATGTGCTTGTTGTCGGCATGCATCTTTGCCAGTGTAGACGAGTCTTTCAAATCTTCTAAGCTATACTTCGGAGAGTTTCCAATAATGCTATTATGAAAATCCAGTACCTCATCCATCAATTCATGATAGTCCATGTAGGCGTTAAATTTTGATACGCTATCATCGCTTGTCTTGAGCAGTCTCTGATAGCACTCGTCGACCTGCTTATGCCGATCAGCCTGCGTCTTATAAGAAGCAGACTGCTTCAGATGCGTGTAAATAAATGCTATGTCTTTTGCATACATCTGTTTAGACAACTGCTGGCCAAATGTTTGATTTGCACAAACAACAAAAATAAGGACACTACAGCACTTCATGGTTAGGTTATTCATCCTGTCTAAATTACGATAATATGGACAACGATAGTACATATCCGCCGTAAAAAGCAAACGATTCTTTTTCGGTATCGGATGATGGAAACGATCTGGAATTCCACCTATCTTGTACTTTTTGTTCAGTTGCGGACATCCCACTGTTCGCTGGCGTACACGCACTGTTCGCTCGATAAAATACAAGTCGCTAAAAAGCAGCTTCTTATCATTTCTGGCAGCGGCGTTGCATACATCCTAACATGAAACAGGTACGAAAGGCGTTCGCTTAGCGAACAAGACAGATCCATTCGCCGAAAATATGGATGGATTTACCGAGAAACCCGGGCCATTAATCTAATGGCTATTCGACCGGGCCACATAGCGCACTACCTTTGAGTCATCAAATAAGAAATAAAAAAATTAACAAGATAACAATCCGTAAAACAGCAACAGCATGAAAAAGATAGCAACAACCCTAGCAGCAGCAATTTTGATGATCACTTCTTTCAGCGCATTCGCGGCAGAAGAAAACAATCCATTAAAGGATGTCAAATCAGAGAAAATTATTTCTACGTATTTGGAAGCAACGACATTGGGAAGCATAGACCTGAACACGTTTCTTTTTGCCGAAGATTTTGAATACCGGAACAACAGCAATAAGGATGTTTTCTCAAAAACAGAGTACCTACAGTTCTTGAAAACGCAGAAAGGCCTAGTGTATGATTGCAAAACAAGCTATGAACTATTAGACCAAAGCGGGCAGACCTGTCTGGCAAAAGCGACCATGACATTTGAGAACTTTACCCGTGTAGACTATATCACGCTTAACCAAGGAAAAGACGGCTGGAAAGTAAGCGAAGTAATAACTACATACGCAAATCCTGAATAGATTTTTGTTTCAATATACGACATGTCGGGAGACATTTCATTGTTTAGTTTAGTTAAAAAAGTCTGCAGCTTGCAGGCTTTTTTTATTACAAGACAAGACTATAAAAAGTGTGTGAGGAAGACCCACTTCTCAGCAAAGAGGTAAATCAGTTCAACTTTTTACCGATGTGCTTGCTCGTTTGATGCGACAGCCCGCTGTGCAATAACGCATGTAGCAATCATCCTCCTGCCTTCGTTTATAACTGATGACCAACATAATCGAAGATGAAAACATTCAATATACTGTCTGTAATCGTTCTCATTTTAATGGCTTTTGGCTGTAACAAAACTGATGTTCCTGTCAATAGCAACGAGCTGACGGGCAAGTGGAAGTTGGTTGGCCAAGATTGGGGACTGCCTGATGGCTATGTAGAAGTGAAAAACGGTTACGAGTTAGTTTTTCATGTTGACGGAACGTTTCAAAAACAAAAGTACAATGATTGCCGAAATGGGAACTATCGATTGACAGACAGCTCTATTATTTTCGACTACGACTGTGCTACTAAAAGCACAATGCTGAGCGAGGGCGTTCAGGAAGAATATTACTCCCTCTCAAATGGTTTGCTACAGCTTACGCCCAGCTACCTTAATTGTGCCGAAGGCTGTAGCGACAGCTATAAAAAGATAGCAGATTAGAAAAGATGTGATTTTTGTGTCGAACCTCTTACGAGTACGCGCTGTTGTTCATCCCGCATAGCGATATACGCTAATCTATATTGATGGGTCTCTACAACATTTAACTTAGGTCGCACGGCTTATTTCAATGATTTTTGCATTACTCAACAGCGGTATGTATCTTCGTTATTCCAAATCATTAACCCTAAACAAGCAAATGAACAAGCTATTATTGACCTTCTTACTGACCACGATCTCTTTCCTGAGTTACGCTCAAAACCAATATGCGACGACCAGCAACGGACGCACCGTGCTACTGAAACCAAATGGCACGTGGGAATATGTACAGTCAGATGGCGGAACCACACAGCGCACGACAGCAAACGGGCGGGCGGGAGCCAGCAAATACAGCGTCTCTTCGCAGGCTACATCCAGTCGCGCGAAGCAACGGCAGTACATCCGTGGTCCGCGCGGAGGATGTTACTACATCAATGCCAACGGAAACAAAACGTATGTGGATCGTAGCCTGTGCAATTAGGCTGAATAAACGTTTGCCGTGTACAGGTTGGCACACCCACTAATCATATAACCGGAAAATGCGTGTCGAAACGAAATCTGCTGTTGTAATCAAAAAACAGTATTTTTACGGAAGTTGGAACACACTATGTCAAAACAAATCACCGAAAGTACGGAACAATTTTTATCCGGCGGCGGGGAAATGGGGAAACTCATCCGCACCATGGACTGGTCAAAAACCGCATTAGGACCCATTGAAGAGTGGCCGCAAAGTTTACGCACTTCGGTAAGTTTATGTCTTTCCTCGACCTTTCCCATCCTGATCGCTTGGGGGCCGGAAACCATCCAGATATACAACGATAGCTACCGCCCTATCTGCGGCGCAAAGCATCCGCAATCAATGGGAGAAAACTTCCGCATCTGCTGGGAAACGGCACTGCCTGTTGTGGGCGATAAGTTTACGCGCGGGCAGCATGGCGAAGGAACCTATATCACAGATCAACGTATGTTCTTGGACAGGTATGGCTACCTGGAAGAAACCTGGATGACGTTTTCTTTCGCTCCCATACGCGACGAATCGGGAGGTGTCGGCGGTATCTTTCACCCGATTACTGAAACGACTGAAAAAATGCTCAGTGCGCGGCGCACACAGGTGCTTAAAGACGTGGGGGCCGCCATCGGCAAAGCGAAAACGGTGCAAGAGATTGCAGCGCAAACCGATGCCTTGTATGAGGCTTTTCAGTTGGATCTTCCTTTCTTATTATTTTATGAATTGAAGGACAACGGCGCAAACCTATTGAGTGCAGCAGGCTTAGCCCCGGGGCATACCCTGGCGCCCTTGCAATTTGATGTGGACGATACCATCTGGCCCTTACAGCAACTTGTGGATAGCGGTGAGCTACTTGAAGTAAACGGACTGGAAGAGCTCCTTCTTGCCAGTCCTTGTGGGCCATATGATATCAACCCACACAGCGCGATTGTCCTGCCTATACGCATTACCGGGCAGGCTAGTCTTTTCGGCTTTATCATTGCCGGCGTCAGTGCCTGCCGAGCGCTAGATAATCCCTACCTGCATTTTTACGACCAACTGGCTAGCACATTTAACACAGCTGTCTCCAATGTATATGCCTATGCTATGGAACAGAAGCGCGCAGAAGCCTTAGCCGAAATTGACCGCTCGAAAACAGCGTTTTTCAGTAACGTAAGTCATGAATTTCGCACGCCCTTGACGTTAATGCTCGGCCCGTTGGAGGAGCTTTTGCAGCAGCAGGATCTCCAAGGGCAGCACCGTACACAGATAGAAGCGACGCACCGTAATGCGCTGCGTTTGCTGAAGCTGGTCAACAACCTTTTGGATTACAGCAGGGTAGAAGCGGGGCGTGCGCAAGCAATCTACCAAAAGCTTAACCTACAAGAGAGCACCATAGATTTGGCCAGTAGCTTTCGCTCGATTATAGAAAAAGCCGGTATGGCTTTGGTCGTCGACTGCCTGCCGCTTGAAAGCGACTTTTATATCGATAAGCAGATGTGGGAAAAGATAGTATTAAATCTTCTTTCCAATGCCTTCAAGTATACATTAGAAGGCACCATAACCGTAAGCCTTAGGCAGGTTGGTGATACAGCTACACTAGCGGTAACAGACACTGGTGTGGGCATTCCCGAAAAGGAGTTGCCCCATATGTTCGAACGGTTTCATCGCATAGAAAACACAGCCGGGCGCACGCATGAGGGCACCGGTATCGGCTTGTCGTTAGTCCATGAACTTGTGCAGCTGCACAGCGGAGAAATTGCTGTGACGAGTGTGGAGGGAAGTGGCAGTACGTTCACCGTAAAAATTCCGGCCGGACAAGAGCATTTGCCTCAAAATCAGGTTGTTTCTAACAGCGAAACTATCCTAACGAGCGAGGTCAGTGGCGCATTTATACGCGAAGCGTACAGTCTGCTCCCCGATGCGGTGCGCTTAGATGGGGATGCAGAAACCGAACTGCCAGATAACGCTTCGCTTGTCCAGGATAACACCGTGGACCGTCAAACCCGAATACTCATTGTTGACGATAATAATGATATGCGTGCCTACCTAAAGCGCCTACTTGATCCCTTTTACACGGTCGAAACGGCATCCAATGGACAGGAAGCGCTGAACCGTATCCAACAACAAGCACCTTCCTTAATCTTGAGTGATGTGATGATGCCCGTCATGGATGGCAAGGCGATGCTTCAACAACTGCGTAATGACGAGGAGCTCTTTCGCCTGCCGGTTATTTTCTTATCGGCGCGAGCAGGGGAAGAGGCGCGAATCGATGGTCTGGAGGCTGGCGCGGATGACTACCTTGTGAAGCCCTTTTCGGCGGCGGAACTCCTTACAAAAGTCCGTGCGCAGATCAATATCAATAAGGCCCGGGGGCATGCTACGGAACAACTGCGAACCTTACTTACCGAAGCACCCGTAGCCATGGCTATTTATCGCGGTCCTAAGCACGTGATCGAACTGGCGAACCAACGCATGCTGAACCTATGGGGAAAAACCAAAAGTGAAATCGATAAAAGGCCGTTGATGGAGATTCTTCCAGCGCTTCGCGAGCAGGGTTTCGGCGAGGTTATGGATCGCGTTTACCAAACCGGCAAGCACTTTGTGTCGACGGATGCAACAATTACGCTATCACGAAATGGGGGAACGCCAGACATCATCTACCTCAACATTACCATCGAAGCATTACGTGATGAAAACGGATCAATCAACGGACTGATAGCCGTAGCTGCCGACGTAACCGAGCAGGTATTGGCCCGTTATGAGCTCGAAAAGATGGCCGATACGCTATTGCTTGCGATGGACTCCTCCAATATGGGATTCTATAGAATTACCGTGGCTACAGATTTTATTGAAGTTTCACCGCGCGCTCGCGAGATCCACGCCATCGCTGCAGACACCCCATTAACCTATCATCAAGCATTGCAATTCATTATACCCGAAGATCGTGAACGATTTAGTGCCGCTATTGCCGAGGCTATTGATACAAAAGGGGGTTTTAGTTTGGATTACCAAATACAACCGTTGAATGAGGGCAAAAGAAAATGGATCAATTCTACGGGCAAGGCTGAGTTAGACAAGAACGGCCGCGTTATCTCTGTAGTGGGCACCATCTTTGACATTACGGAGTCTAAAGAAGATGATCTTCGCAAAAATGATTTTATTGGTATGGTTAGCCACGAGCTGAAGACGCCGCTTTCCTCGCTAAAAGGCTATGCCCAGATGGGGTTACGAAAAGCTCACAAGGCAAGCGATGGCTTTAGTGTATCGGTCTATGAAAAAATAGAACAGCAAGTGCAAAAGATGGCCGTACTCATCAACGGCTTTTTAAATGTCTCGCGATTGGATTCCGGTAAAATTCAGATTAACGTAACAGAGTTTTGCCTGCAAGAGACGATTCTTACTGCTGTAGCAGAAGTTAAGCTCTTGGCTCCCGACCAACCTTTTGAACTGCATGTTGAACGCATCAACGTGATTGCCGATCGGGAAAAGATTGCCACAGTTATCACGAACTTTCTAAGCAACGCTGTGAAATATGCGAAGAATAAAAAAGTAACAATTAGCTGCCGTCTTGATCGTGGCAACGTCATCGTAAGTGTCAAAGATGAAGGCCTCGGAATCAAATCGACTGAGTTGGAAAAATTATTTGACCGCTATTACCGCGTTGAGGGTAATAACCCGAACATCTCTGGCTTTGGTATTGGCCTGTATTTGAGTGCCGAGATTATCCATCGACACCAAGGAAAAATATGGGCGGAAAGTGATTATGGTGCAGGGGCGACATTCTCGTTTAGCATCCCGACCAAGCAGCTGCTGACGTAAGCAAACGGTTCATTAATGCGATTTTTGGCACGTTTCATGAATACGTATACGACCATTGTGCAAGCGATTTTTGGGCGATGTGACCAACTTCTTCATCGGTATGAAAAAACAGCAGCCTAGTTACCTTAACTTCGACAAGTCTCGATACGCGTGGAAGCCGGACATTGATTATCGTGCAGAGCCGGAGCGGTACTTCGTTGGTAAGGGCGAACAGGGGGTGTTGATCTGTGAACCCTACAAATCAGAAATCGGGCAGTATTGGCGCTTCAAAACGGAGGCTATCGCCGTAGAAAGCAGCAATGCGATATTTGCTTTATTTGCCGCATACTTGAAAGCAGATGACTTTGTCGGGGCCGACATGGCGCGGAAATATCTGCAAATGGGCTACACGCGTGCCCGGCGCTATGCCAATTACAAAGGAGGCAAGAAATACGATGAGCAAAACGATTACGCATTGCTGCAACGCGGCACCGGCGATATGGAGAAGGCGGCTGCGGCAAACGTATTTTATACCCGGTGGAAAGAAGCAGAAGCCAATGAAAAATATGCATCGATGAAAAAACAATGGAAGCATGAACGGGGTTAAGAAAGCAGATCTTCCCCAAAAAGTATGCGCTATATGCGGCAGACCGTTTACTTGGCGAAAAAAGTGGGAGAAGGTTTGGGAAGAGGTTAAATTTTGCTCAGAACGATGCAAACGACAGAAGATAAGATAATATTCATATTGACGCTGCGCCTCGACACGAAAAGTCAGGCTTTTTTTGATCGCCTACGTGCGAAATACTTCCCGCCCGAACGCAACTACCTGCGGGCACACCTGACGCTATTTCACAAACTTCCAGACCACCCCCGCACATTGGAGCTGCTACGCGGATTTCGATTTGAACCGTTTACGATGGCGGTTAGTGGCTTGATGCATCTGGGTGCCGGTGTTGCTTACCATATTGATTCCCCGGAACTACAGCGCCTTCATCAGCGCTTACGCACCGCTTTTGCGGCAGATATAGTCCCCCAGGATCAACAACGTTTTAAACCACATATTACCGTACAAAACAAGGTGACGCCAGAGGCCTCGAAAAAGCTGCTTGCGCAGCTCAGCGATAACTTTGCGCCCTTTAAGGTCCGCGCTAGCGGATTAGACCTTTGGGTTTATCGTGGTGGGCCTTGGGAGCACCATGAAGGGTTTGACTTTGTAGCGGATACCGCTATCTCCGAATCAATTTTGTCTACCACAGCTGCTCGTGGGCCGCAAAAGAGTGTGTGTCCGTCTGAAATTGCTCGGATGCTCTATCCGGAAGATTGGCGTGAGCACATGCAAGATATCGTTGATGTCGCCATCAGCCTGCATAAACTGGGCAAGGTTCAAATCACGCAGAAAGGATCTGCTATTGATGTAGATCATATAAAGGGTCCCATTCGCATCACATGTCGTTGATGCATGCATTGTCTACCGCTTTTCGAAGCTTTGCCAGATCACCCCAAAAGAGCAAAACCAAGTGTCTTAAATACAAATCCCAAAGACGAATTTTTCCACATAAATAGATATATACATCCGTTTTTTCATTAAAGAGAAGCCGCCCATTTGTATCCCGTCAACTCAGCGAAATGGTTGTTTCCGCATGTCTGCTGTTAGCGAGCAGCATACGCAATTGTCCATTGCCGGACAGCCGCCTGTTCAATACCGAACATGCGGCACCGAAAAAAAACAACACAACAATCTAGTAAACAATAGATTGAAACAATTGGCAAGACCATTGTCATACCTTTACCATATGCAAAATCAGTATAACAACAACATGGCAAGGTCAAACAGATATACATTTATTCACCGACAGAAGACCGGTTTTTACCGACAAACATCGGCTACCCATCTAATTGTCATTCGACAAAAGAGACCCAACAACTAACTTTGATTCATCAATAGAAAAAGAAAAAATTGAAAATATTTAAAACAGCAACCTTTATAAACATGAAAAAGATAGTAACAACCCTCGCCGCAGCATTCATCATGATCAGTTCATTTAGTTCGTTTGCCGCAGAAAAAACAAATCCTTTAAAAGATTTTACCTCCGCAAAGATTATCACCAGCTACCTCGAAGCAACTACGCTCGGCAGCATTGCGTTCAACAAGTTTCTCTTCGCGGACGACTTCCAATACCGGAACAGCGTTAACAAGGTCATCTATAACAAACGGGAATATTTGAACTTCCTCAAAACTCATAAAGGCATCACCTTCAATTGCAAGACCAGCTATGAAATGTTAGATCAGACGGGAAAAGCTTGCGTCGCTAAAGCAACCATGGAATTTAAGCACTTTACCCGCGTAGACTACATTACGCTTAACCAAGATCAAGATGGTTGGAAAGTAACCAAAGTCGTGACCACCTACCCATAAGTATAAAAATCAATGTTTCAATACCAGACATGTCGTGAGATATTTCGTTGTTTAGTTTAGTTAAAAGCGGTCTGCATGGGCAGACCACTTTTGTTTTGCTGACCCCAGATCATACCACACACCAGGGTGTTAATCTTTGTTAAAACGATGGGTAAATTTTTACAGTTCGGTCGGTAAGTGGTATATTTGATCATTCATAATTTAGGTTAATAATTGGTTAGTTAGTAAAAATCCTGAGGCTCCCCGCTTCAGGATTTTTTTGTTTGGATACATGCCTTTTATAGCCTTCCCTTATTCAGATTAGCCTGGAAAATCACATGCTGCATATCCTTTCTTTTAACGATGGATGTCAAGACAGCGTGCTGCAAATCGAGAATTATTTCACACCAATCTACCGCACCCACACCATTTGTCCTTTGGTTGGTTCGGCACTTTTTTCACCGGCGACCAAAACGGGCAATACCTCGGCATCGCTGTTTGGATCGTAGCTTCTGCCGTCAAGCGGTATCACTTTCATGTAGCGCTGACTGGAGGGCACACTGCCGGGAACTGGTATGGTTTGAAAATTTGTACCTACGAGCAGTTGGCTGCCATCTGGGGAGAATGCTGCGTTACTTTCGATCTTGTCTCCTTTGGTTGCTAAATAAAATTCTGATCCGTCTACATGCATCACAGCAATATGATTTTGGTAGTTAAATGCCAGCTTGTTCCCATCATGACTACTACTGAACGAGCCAAAATCTTCGGTATCAAACTCCCGAACAACGCTAATTACATCGAAAGGAAGCTTCCCTCTTACAATAAAATTCTTCCATTTAAACACGAGCGAATTGTCTGGCAACCACACGAAACTTTCATAACGAGAAACGCGCTCGCCATTTATAGCCGTTATTTCCCCTAAGAAGTCGCCTGTTTTTGCATCTAACAATACATAGCCTTCATCAAAAGAAGGGAATATACAGATCATACTTTTATCGGGGGAAAGATCCGCCGCTTGATAATTTGACCCACCATTCCTCGGGCGGTAAAAAAACTCATTACGAACGACGCCATCCGCCATAGATTTTATGCTAAACTTTATGTGATCGGGTCTTCCTCCAGCCCGGCCGTCTGTCATTTCCATCAGTGTGCTTCCGTCTGCTGTCAAATACCAATTGTAATGTGTGCCGGATGGCCTTATCACTGTTTTTTCGCCCGTGGGAAGATCAAGCATGGAGAAACCATCAAAATGCGCATAATAGATTTTTCCTGTCAGCGAGGAACCTCCGGGTGGCGTCGCATCCCCATTCTTCGAACAGCAACTCAATACCAGTATTGCAAATGATAGACATACGTGGATGATGTAATTTTTCATGACATTCCTATATTTAGGATCGCTCGACGCTATCAGAAAAATGCTGACAGTCATCTGGATTTCGTTTAACATAAAAGTAAAGGAAACCGCTGCGGCATTCCATACCTGAAAACCAGTATTTTAATCCGCGAATAGCAAAGCCTACGAAGCGAGATGCAAAAACGACAACCTTAGGTGTCGCTTCGTTGCCTTAATCCTATCTCAAATTAAGACAAGTTGATACAATATGTAGATATTTTGAATGGAAAAGGCAATCGGCACGAAAACCTTCCTGCTTATATTTGCTAGGTAAACCTAATTTGAAGTCAACATGATACATTTCGCAGTCCTTTTGGGCCTTTTGTCGTCTGTACCCCTCAGCCGGTCTGACGCAGCGCCAAAGGCTTCTTTGGTCAATACATCACGTTACAGCATGCTCCAGGAAATAAGCTCTTCGGACGTACAGCAAACGAAGATATTGACAGGAACGGTAACGGACCTAAACGGAAACCCTATCCAAGGCGTCTCTGTGACGGAAAAAGGAACCAACAGCGCGGCGATCACCGCTGCAAATGGGCGTTATTCCATCAGCGTGCAGCGCGATCCCGCCACCCTTATTTTCTCGTATGTGGGCTACAGGAACCTGGAGGTCCCAGCAGCGGGCAAGCAAACGCTAGATGTGGTTTTACAAGCCGATGCGGCAGACCTCGACGAGGTTGTGGTCATTGGTTACCAATCGATAAGAAAGAAAGATCTTACAGGTGCGGCATCGGTGGTATCGGTCAGAAACACCGAGGCGAAAGTCGCGCGTTCGTTGCCGGAAGCCCTACAAGGTCAATCTTCCGGCTTGGTTGTCAGAAATTCGGGCGGCCCCGGGCAGGGCGCGGTGGTCAACATCCGGGGGCTCAGCACGCTCTATGGCAATGCTAATCCGTTGTATGTGATTGACGGTATGCTCTCTGATCCGAACGTCACCATCAATACCAATGACATCGAGAGTATCCAGGTGTTGAAAGACGCGTCTGCTGCCGCCATCTATGGCGCGCGATCGGCTAATGGCGTTATCATAATCACCACAAAAAAGGGGAAAACGGGGCCGATGCAGGTTAATGCCTCTGCGCGATACAGCGTTACCAACCTGCCAAAGATGTATGACATGATGAACGGCCCGGAGTATGTCGCGATGAACAGGCAGGCCTATGAAAATGCTGGTTACACCCCTCAAGCATCGGTAGCTAACTACGACGGCACCGACGTGAACTGGGCAGATGAGCTTTTCCGCACCGGCGGTATTCAGGACTACAATGTATCCATAGCAGGCGGCGGGGAAACCTCGAAATACTACATGTCGGGTTCTTATTTTAAAGATGTGGGCACGATGATCGAGCGGAAATTTGATCGCGCTGCGTTCCGCATCAATACCGAAGGATCCCGTGGACGGGTGCGCGTAGGCGAAAACATATTGATCTCCTCGTCTTATGGTCAGTCTCCCTTTTCAGGTGGTGCATTTGGTGGAAACCCATTCTATGATGCTTTTAATATGTTGCCCATCATTCCTATCAAAGGTCAGGAATTTATCAGCGAAGCAAATCCCGGCGGCTGGGGCATCGGCTCCAACAACGCCAGGACGTATTCCCGCAATCAAGTGGCGCAGGCCTACATCACCAACTCATCCTATAACTATGTAAAGATCATGGGCAATCTATATGGTGAAGTCGATGTATTGGACTGGCTTACTTACCGCTTGAACGCAGGCTTAGAGACAAGTTTCGATAAAAACACTGCCTTACGCGGTAAAGGTATTTGGTATTGGAATCAGATCGACCCGCCAACACGGATCGATGAGGAACGGTCACAATTTTTAAGTTACCTGTTCGAGCACACCTTAAACTTCAATAAAACCATAGACAAGCACCAGCTCAACGGCGTTGTCGGCTACACCCAACAAACCATAGGAAGAACAGGCATTGGCGCAGGAAAAACCAATCTGCTGGCCTCTGCCGACGAATATTTTACGACGATCAATTCGGCAACGGGCGAAAGCATCGCTTCCGGTAGCCGGGGCAGAAATTTCATAGACTCTTGGTTGGGACGGTTAAACTATACCTATGACGATCGCTATTTAGCGACGTTTACCTTTCGATCGGATAAGGACTCTCGCTTCGGCAAAACATACCGCAACGGCTTCTTTCCATCTGGCGCGCTAGCTTGGCGATTAAGTAACGAAGACTTTTATAACGTAAGCTGGATGCCTGACTTCAAGCTACGAGGATCTTACGGCGTCTTAGGGGCGGTGAACCTATCCAACTACCAGTATGTAGGCTTTATCAACCAAGCGCCACGAGCCGTATTTGGTTCCGGTGCACAGGAAACGCAAGTAGGCGGTGCACAGGTAACCCTTGTCGATCCAAACCTGCGGTGGGAGGAAAAAGCCACCTTGAACCTGGGTTTTGATGCCGCACTTTTCAACTCACAATTTACGCTTTCCGTTGATGCATTTCGCGCCGTCACCTCCGATGTCTTGCTGTTTCTTCCTATTCCGGGATACTTAGGAAGTGTAGGCAGTCCCGGGCTGATGACGAATATCGGCTCTATTGAAAATAAAGGTTTGGAGTTTGAGCTCAGCTATCGCCCCACATCCACCCGCGAAGATGGATTTCGTTGGGATATCTCCGGTAACTTAAGTTTTATCCGCAATAAAGTGCTGTCACTGGGTAATTTGGGAATTGATCCTATTACTGGTTTGCCAAGAAATTATATTCAATCAGGCAATACCAGGACCCAAGTAGGCCGCTCCATCGGTGAATACTATGTGATATTAACGGATGGCCTGTTTCAAAATCAGGCTGAAATTGATGCACACCGCGCACAGGCTGGCATTGCGAAACCCGGTGATGTACGATATGTAAACCTGCTCGACAGAGGTACCGATAACGACATAACGCCAGACGATAGAACCTATGCCGGCTCACCATGGCCTGTTTTTACCTCTGGCATTATCTGGAATGCGTATTATAAAAACTTTACCTTCAACATGCAGCTGTATGGGGTTGTAGGCACCAAATTGTACAACGATTTGCGTCGCGATTTCGACGGCATGGGCTACTCGAACTACCGGCGAGGCATCGTTCCCTGGACGGCCGAAAACCCGACGGACTTTCCTCGTTTGGGCGTATCTTACACCAGTAATACACCTGGCGATCCGAGCGTCGACCAAGGAATTATCTCTAACGTTCGTGGCGATACCGATCGTTGGCTAGAGAATGGATCCTATCTTCGGTTAAGCAATGTGCAGCTGGGATACAACATGCCACAAAGCATTTTGAAACGCCTGCATATCCCCTCCCTGCAGGTGTATGTAAGTGGCCAAAACCTCTTCACCATTACCAACTACACGGGCTTGGATCCAGACGTGGTTGGCGCCAATGCAAATCTGGAGCCCGGTGTCGATGTGGGTGCTTGGCCGCCTAACCGAATATTTTCTTTTGGAATATCATTAGGCCTTTAATCAATCGAACAGAAAAAGAACGTTACCATGAAAAGATCAATCATATCCATATTTACAGCATTAGCCCTTTTTGGCGCCGGTTGTCAACGGAATTTTGACGAGCCCAATCCCGATATGCTGACGACGGAATCCTTTTGGCGAGACGAAAGTGATGCCGTTAAGGGAATAAATTCCGTATACAGCGCGCTCAACAGGGGGAGTTCCTATTACAACCGCGGAATGCACTTCCTGTACCTGCTGCGTTCAGATGAAGGCTTTGGCTCTGGTGGCGATATTGGCCTCAACAACAATATGTCCTTTGCGTTTACCAGCAATAATACCAGCAGCGACGCGTGGAATGCCATGTTCCATGCAAACTTCCGAGCAAATCAGGTCATCCTGAATGTGCCGCAGATCACTATGAACGAAACGGTTAAAAAACGAGTTATCGCCGAAGCGAAATTCCTTCGCGCCCTGAACTACTTTAACCTCGTCGTGTTTTGGGGGCGGCCACCGCTGGTGCTAACGCCTTTGACGGCGGCCGACTATCCGGCCAACGCAACACCCGACCAAGTCTACGCACAGATTGCACAAGACCTCACGGAGGCGGCGGTAGATTTACCGGTCTCCTACACGGGCGCAGATATAGGCCGTGCTACCAAGGGCGCAGCCCATGGCTTATTAGCCAAAGTATACCTACAACAAGGTAAGTTTAGCGAAGCGAAAACAGCGATGGACTGGCTGGTTACAGGCGAGGGCGCCGGCAGCTACGGCTTGATGGACGACTATGCCGACAATTTCAAACAGACGACGGAGAATAACCGAGAGTCTGTATACGAAATACAATACAAGGAAAACACGGCAGAAAATGGCGATGACGACACCAACCCGGGCATCAGCTTGAATACGGGCGCTTCGGTTCCTAAATTCTTAGCCCCGCCGAATCCCGGTCCGGGATACGCAGATGGTGGCGCCAGACGATGGATTGTCGATAGCTTCGAGGAAGAGCGGACGATCGATAACCGTAGAGACCCACGCGCCGCCGTAAGTTTCCTATACGACAATGCAGACGAGCGTGGCCCTGCTTTTACAATGGTATACGGCCAGGTGTGGCAAGCCATTTATGGCGGAAACGATAAGCGTGTATGGTTTCGCAAGCTCCTGAATGATGACTCTAAAAATGGCGAGAGCTTTAGCTCGCCCAACAATTACCGCATGATCCGGTATGCAGACATCTTATTGATGTATGCCGAATGCCTCAATGAGTTGGGACAAACAGCTACCGCTTACCCCTATGTTGATCGCGTTCGATCGCGCGTGAATATGCGAACGCTTACTGTGGCGAAACCCGGTTTGGATCAGTCGGCATTCCGCCAGCAAATCAAGAAGGAGCGGCAGTTGGAGCTCGCAGGCGAAGGCTGGCGTTATTTCGATATGGTGCGCTGGGGTGAGTTGGCAAACAATTTAAACACCTTGCGCCAACGCGATCCGGATTTCAACAACTTTGTGCAGGGCAAGCATGAGTGGTATCCAATCCCACAATCCGATATTGACAACAGTACGAACCTCACGCAAAACCCCGGCTATTAACCCATTGATTAAAAAGGAAATTATGAAAAATCTATTTTATATCATCGCGATCAGCTTCCTGTTTATCCTGAGCGGCTGTGAGCGCGAGGAAGAAATACCATCAAGCGCGCTTCCGCCAAGCATTACCTTATCGGCAGACAGCGTTGCGGTAGCCACAGGCAAGTTTGTGTTACGCGCAGAAGGACTAAGCGCTTACGGCGGAGCACAGCTCCAGCAAGTCGACTTCTATAAGGATGGCGAAAAGATTGGCGAGAAAACCGTCGCTCCGTACACCTTTGAGTACGATGTTCAAGAAAATGTCCCTGATCAACAGCTCGCTTTTCATGCGGTATTGATTGATCGCGCGGGCAATGCAATAAAAAGCAATGAAGTGCGCGCACGAATCAGGGTGCTCCCCATCCGTATCGAAGCGGAAAATGCAACACTGCGCGGATTAGCGCGTGTGGCAAACGACCAAGAGACTCGGCAAACATCCTCTAACCAAGCTAAGGTGGGCGCCATAGACAACGCCTCCAGCGGCATCGACGCCACCATACAAATTCTTACGGCCGGCGATTACCTGATCCGCATTGCGGCAGGCACCGGTTTTAACGGTACCTCCCACAAAGTCTATATCGATGATAAGGAGGCCACAGCGCAAGTATATGCTATTCCAAACAGAGGCTGGAATGTATGGCAAACCTTTGACTTGATATTTCCACTCGAAGCAGGCCCGCACAAAGTCAGTATTCGCCATCAATCGATGTATGGCGAGCTGGACTATTTCGAATATTCCAAACGTTAACACCATGACCATGAAACAGATTCTCTATATCGGCTTTATCCTATTTGCTCTTGCTTGCGATAAGCGTGGTGCCGGCCCCTATTTGCCGACACCAAAAGCTCCGGAAGCGACAGGCCCCGCAAAGTTCCAAAATCCCTTGCTCAATACCGCACCCGATCCATGGGTGGCGCAGCGCGGCGACTTCTATTACTACCTGCAAACCCTTGGTAACCGCATCGAGATACGCAAAACAGCAAAAATGAGCGAGCTTTCGTCCGCCGCCAGCAAAGTGGTGTTTACGGCACCAAGCGCCGGCCCAAACAGCCGAGATGTGTGGGCTCCGGAATTATTCTTTTTGCAAGGGAAATGGTATATCTATTACACCGCTAGCAATGGACAGGATGTTAATCATCGTATGTTTGTGCTGGAAAATGCGAATGAGGATCCAACCACAGGCAACTGGGTAGATAAAGGTCAGCTCATCACGCAGCCAACCGATCAGTGGGCCATAGATGGAAGCATCTTCGAACACGGAAACGAGTTGTATTTCATCTGGTCAGGGCGTCCCGGCGCACGCACGGGAGATCTAACCCAAAATATCTATATCTCGAAGATGTCGAACCCCTTTACGTTAAGCGGCGAGACCGTCATGATAGCGCAGCCCGAGCATGCCTGGGAGCGGCAAGGTTTCCGCGTGAATGAAGGCCCCGAGATCTTGAAAAACAACGCGGGCGACACGTTCTTGATCTACAGCGCCAGCTATTGCGGAACCGACGACTACGCGCTCGGCATGATGAAGCTGACGAATGGTGCAAACCCACTGTTGATGGCCTCCTGGACCAAGCACCCCACACCCGTATTTTCGCAAGCCCCCACAGCTTATGGCGCTGGGCACAATGGCTTTTTTAAATCGAAAGATGGCAGCGAAGACTGGATCATCTACCATGCCAATATGGAATCACACCCGAACAATGATGGCTGTGGCAATGTAAGAAGCACGCGCATGCAGAAGTTTAGCTGGAATGCTGACGGCACGCCAAATTTTGGGACTCCCGCTGCCGTAGGGGCCTTTCTAGAGGTGCCCGCGGGTGAGTGATAGTCGTAAAATAAAATGGCGGCTATCCAGTGGATGGGTACACGCCTGCTACGGCGAACATCGTATCCGGACACGGATGAAGAAAAGGATCATCGAAATCCTTATCATATATCATGATAACCGCTCATCATCCGCATACACGACAAGAGAGCCCACATCCGCACAATGACGTATAGACGAGCCAGCAGATAACTTCTGTTGGCTCGTTTTGCATATGGAATCTTTCGCTAATCAGCTTTGTCCGCATCAATCGCTTCTTTCTAGAGGTCGGCGAATTTCCTCAAAACATTTACCGAATAAAGCATCGCATTTACCGAGAAACATCCGCGCTCCGTCTAATTGCTATTCGGCTGGACGGCCTAACATCCTACCTTTGAGGTATCAAATAGGAAATAAGAAATTAAAATATTAAACAATACAACCATGAAAAAGATAATAACAACCATCGCCACAGCATTTATCATGATTAGTTCGTTTGCTTCCTTCGCAGCCGAAAAAGCAAATCCCTTGAAGAACGTCGAATCGACTGCCGTCATCAAAAGCTATTTGGAAGCCACCACACTTGGTAGCGTGGCGCTTAACAGATACCTTTTCGCCGAGGACTTTGAATACAGCAGCGGCGCCAATAAGGACAGCTTCGATAAAAAAGCCTACACGGATTTTTTGAAAGCGCATGAAGGTGTAACCTACAATTGCGAGACGAGTTACGAGATTTTAGATCAGAGTGGGAAAGTATGCATGGCTAAAGCCACGATGACTTTCGAAAACTTCACACGTGTAGATTATATTACCTTGAGTCAAGAGCAGGACGGCTGGAAAGTTAGCAAAGTGAGAACGACGTATCCATAATCGATTGGATCTGATATGTAGTAAGGATTGGAGAGGAATTGGAGAAAGGAGGAAGTGCTAGGGATAGCACTTTTTTGTTTTGTAGCCCCGAGCAGGCTATTAAACAGGGTTGATTGGATCTGTCGACCAGCAACTTATCAAAGTCAACTGAATTATACACACTGATCCGCACACACTTTTTTAAAGTTGTTGATTAATATAGTATCATTTGCATATATTTGTATCTATGGAGCTAAAAGAATTTTTAGAAGCTAATCCCATCTTAGTGCGGAAAGAGCTAGCCGTTAAAATGTACCCGAATCTATCGGCGGATGTTGCTCGGAACAAACTCACGAATAAAATAAAACAATATGTAATTGGAAGCGGCACCCAGCGTATTCTTCCCCATGATGTCGAAGCTGCAAAAAAGGTATTAACAGAACTACGTGATAATATAAATGAGTTCCTCGATGAATAAATCAATATAGTTTTATTTGGATATATAGTATAATAAAACTATATTTGTGTTATTAAAAGTAACACACACATGAATACATCATTTAAAAACTGCGATGATTTCGCAGACTACATCATCGACTCTGTATTGAATCACGGCGATATCGTGACACACGAGTTTAACAGGATGACCAACCTGGACATCCCCGTGGGCAGATCTTTAAATCAGTACGTCAAAGAAAAGGTAGCAGGTGGCAAGAATTTTAGTGAGTTCGGCACGGTAAAAGCGTTTCTTTATGATATCTACGAGCTGACGCTATCACCAATTTTTTCACTTTACGATAAAGCAAGACTGGCTCACACTTGGACTTCGATGAATCCAGATCGAGCTGCGCGAATGAACATCAACGAGCATATTGCTGAATTAAACGCTGATTTGAATCTATTACCCAAAGAAGACCACAATTGGTATACAGACAAATATATTAGGCTATATTCAGATTGGCTAAGCGCGAAAGGTCGTACAGCATCGTCTATGGTAACAGGGCCAGCTAATTTTCCAGTAGAACGAAACAGAAAAGCGCTAAACTCAGAACATAATAAATACCAGGCGTTTCAAGAATGGCGCGATAAAACACAAAATTCAATCCAAAAACGTATTGAGCGAAGCAAGCCCGAATCCCAAAAAAGGGATGAGAAGTTCGAGTTGTTGAAGAAGGATATTATACATTCTGCCGCCGTCATTGTGGATATAGATAACGGTACTGAGCCCTATAACCGTGCGCTATTTGTTTCTTCCATTACAGGTAAAATTGAACGTCTTGCAAAAAACGGTGAAAAAGAGTTGGTTGAAAAATGTCTATTACTTCTTGAAGAGCTAAATTCCTCTCAGAAAAAGCCTATCATCACTAGCCGTAACTCTGTGTGGAATCTTCGAGAAGTTGCTGTTGACATTGCAAAAGAAGCGGAACGCCCAAACGAAGAATATCAAATTGATGGCGGCATCGTCATTGTAAATTATACTGACGATAGGATCCAAGTAAAGCACGATGAGAAACCATCTAGACAAGTAATCGACAGTCTAAAGCGTAATTCTTTTAACTGGTCAAGATTCAATGGCGCTTGGCAGCGAAAAATCACGAATAATACAAAAAACGTTGTTAATAACATGTTCGCTTTAGCTATAAGATAAGCGTCGAAAATATTATGTAGCTTTATTATCAGGCGTTAAAATCTGTATATATATGGCTTTGGGGTAAATTTGTTACTTCAAAGCCTTACTAGCTTTTTATGAGTAAAACACAAAAAACACCTGTTCTGATCATTAAGGAAGTATTTTTTAATCAGATCCTGTCGGGGGAAAAGATCGAAGAATATCGAAGTTTAAGCGATCATTATTTCAAGATGTTCTTTGATAAGAACAAAGACGGCGAATACGAGTTCCGGAAACCTATCGACAAGATCATCTTAGCCGTAGGATATCACAAGAGCCGTAAGACCGCAGTAGTTGAATTGAAAGATATTTATATCGTCGAATTTCAGAACGTAATTCCAGAAGGATTCGAAAAAGGTGATGAATGTTTTGTCCTAGAGCTTGGTAAGGTATTGGAAAGGAATTTCTAGTACTTTATAACTTATGGCAGAAACAGCAGAGCAACGAAGAAGAAGTGCAAGGCCTAGATACAGGATCAGCACATCAAACAGTGGCGTAAGAACCGTTACCCCAGTTAACACGGCAGCACGTCGTGACATGCGTCAACCAACCGGAATTCGTAGAGTTACCCGATAATGACGCCGTTAGAAATATTGAATCAGATTAGGCACCAGACTAATCAAATTGTACTGTTCAGCTCACTGAACGGCAAAGATTCTATATTGCTAACAGATATGTGTTCCAAGGTCTTTGATCGAGTGGTAAGTGTTTACCTCTATACGGTCAAAGACCTTTCTCATATCAAAGCTTTCAAGAAGGTGCACCAGGCACGGTACCAGAACATCGAGTTCATCGAAAGGCCGCATTTCGCTCTGTATGGCTATCAAAAGAACAGCTATCTTGGATATCGCGGCCATGAGAAGTTAAAGCGCCGCACACTGGCACAGATCGCGCAGGATGTAAAAACCGAAATGGGGATCGAATGGGCTTGCTTCGGATTTAAGAGAACCGACGGACTACAGCGCCGCCTTATGATGATGGGATTGGATAAGGTGGGAACGCCGGGCTATAATGCGAAAACAAAAAACGTCTACCCGATTGAGGGATGGACGAACAAACATGTGCTTGCATACATCGATAAGATGCGACTGCCGCGTCCTACAGTGTATGACCCGAAGCATCAATCACAGGGCGTATCGCCTGCTGATATAAATTTCTTGCTTTGGTGCCGGAAGTATTCACCAGGCGATTACGTTAAAGTCCTAAAAGAGTTTCCCCAAGCTGAATCAATAATGTTTGAACATGATTACCAACAAGCATAAATCATCAGAATCAATAACGCTCAAGCGTTCGCAGATCGCGCTGGCTGACTATAATCCACGCAAGCTATCTGCTGATGCAAGAAAGAAGCTCAAAGCAAACATCAAACGTGTGGGCATTATGGGCGGCATCGTATGGAATGAGTTATCGGGAAACCTCGTAAGTGGGCACCAGCGCGTGTCAATCTTGGACGAGATCAACCACTACCCGAAAAGCGACTATGACATCACCGTGGAAAAAGTCACCTTAAACGACAAAGAGGAAAAAGAGCAAAACATCTTCCTTAACTCGAAATCGGTACAGGGTGAATTCGACGCGGATCTAATGGCCGACATCATCGGTGATATTGATCCAATCTTAGCCGGACTGGATGACATCGATCTAACGATGTTGCAGCTCGAGTCACCATCAGTGGACTTTACGGACATTATGGAAAAAGCATCGAAGCTGACCCCACCAGCTAGCAAAGAAGAAATCAAAGCGAAGAAAGAAAAGTACAGCAATGAAGTTGACGACCGTTGGGAAGGTGAGCCGGTCCTTCTCCTATCTTTCGACTCGTTCCAGAACAAAGCTGAATTTATGGAGGCCATGGGAAAGGATCTGTATGAGAAGATCGTTAAAGGCGAAGAGGTCGCAGAGAGGCTATTTAATTCTTAGTTGTCGGCACGGATATAACGGACGGTTATAACAATTATATGCAAAAGAAGGATGCATCAACATTTTACAGAGTACACTTTTGGCGATATCGTGTATTTAAAAACCGATTCCAATCAAGAGCAATGGATCATCACAGACATCACGTTAAAGCCTAATTTGGCCTTGTATCACATCGCCTGCGGATCATTACAGCACGATGCGTACGATTTTGAGATGTCAAGACAGCCGGATGCGAATAAAAAAATGGGTTTACAATAGTTTGAACCCGTAAAAGAGATAATTAAATACAAATAGATATGATAATAACCCTTTCATGGCATTTAGTCTTGATGATCGTATTGACGATTTTATTTATCATTTGGATAGTTCGACAGTTTGACGAATACGAAGATTGGGGAATACTTACGGCATTGCCTACATTGTTGTTGTTATTTGTGTTTTGGGCTGTCTACGGTGGTATAGTTTGGTGGTAATATGGCAGACAACAAATACGAATATGAAAGCGAAAGCTTTTCCGCAGCATGTGAGAACTACGCAAAGAAGGGCATGACCGACCGCGAAATAGCTATTGAATTGGATTTGAATGTTACCTATTTCTGTGAACTTAAATCTAAGTACGATAACATTTCCGAAGCCTTAGCGCGCGGGCGAGCCAAAATCAATTCAGCTGTTCGGCAAAAATATCTTGCGGTCGCCTTGGGAGGCTTAAAGCGCAAGACGACTACCCGAAAGATTCCTAGCCGTTTCGATGATGAATCGGATATCCATGCTGACGGAATGGTCGTATTGGAAACAACGGAAGAGCTTGCTCCAAATGCACAAGCTCTAAGCACCTGGCTATTCAATAATGACGAGGAATGGCGCAAAAAAGTTATTGATGGTAAAAAGCTCGATGTCACAACAAACGGCAAAGATCTCAACGGCAGCATAAACATTGCCACATGGTTGCAAGCCAACAATGAAGATGACGACACAGACGAAGACGATAGCGAAGAAGGTCTCGACGGCGAGCAAGAGGAAGATAACTAGGACGCGTCCTAAAATAAAGGTCGCTAAGCCTTACGTTCCCATTTATGAGAACACGGATAAGTTTATTATCCTGATCACTGGCGGCCGTGGCTCCGGAAAGTCGTTCAACGGCTCTTTGTTCCTTGAAAGATTGAGTTTTGAGAAAGGGCACAGCATTCTTTTCTCCCGTTACACGATGTCCTCAGCGGCCGATTCTGTTATTCCAGAATTTCAGGAGAAGATCGATTTGGAAGGTACCAGTGACTTTTTCGAGATCAAAAAGAATAACATCATCAATAAGTTCTCGAAAGTGCCGATCATGTTCCGCGGTATTAAGACAGGATCCGGGAATCAAACAGCTAAGCTAAAGTCAATCCAAGGTCTTACAACGTTTGTTGGCGATGAGATGGAGGAATGGACCGACTTTGATAGTTACGAAAAGTTGATGCTTTCCATTCGTCAAAAGGGAATACAGAACAGGATCATCCTGATAATGAACCCTACGGACGACTCCCACTTCGTTTACGAGCAGTACATCAAGGATACGCACAAGATTGTAACGATCGATGGCGTTGATGTTCAGATATCGACACACCCAAATGTGCTGCACATCCATACGAGCTATCTCGACAACGTAGAAAATCTGTCGGATAACTTCTTGGAGCGCATTGAGCAGATTAAGCAAGAGTCGATCGCGCAGGCAACGGATGCCAAGGGCGTTTTTGACCGCTCCAAGTTCCAAATGACGAAGTACGCAAACGTTGTCATCGGTCGGTGGGCAGACATCAAAGAAGGTGTTATTCTTCCCAAAACGATGGAAGGAGATTTTAACGAGTATCTCCCCTACTGTTACGGACAGGATTACGGATTCTCTGTCGATCCGGATACGCTCATACGTGTGGCTGTGGATCGTAAGAAGATGCTTATTCATGTCGACGAGGAGTATTACGATACGAAGCATCTAGGAACGAACGACATCATTGAACTGAACAAATCCCGTATCAAGCTGCCGAACGATTTGGTTGTGGGTGATAGCGCGGAGGATCGATTGATAGCGGACATCAAGAAGGGAAAAGTAAATATTGTGGAATGCTGGAAAGCTCCCGGCTCCGTAAATGCGTCGCTACTTAAGATGGCCGACTACACCATAGTTTACACGCCGCGAAGCCGAAACGTTCGCACGGAGCTCAAAAACTACATCTGGAATGATAAAAAAGCAGGTATTCCAATTGATAAGTGGAATCACTCAATTGACGCAATACGTTATGCGTTCGATTTCTTAACGAAAAACGATCCTCACGCCAAACAGAAAACTAAACGAGCGGCACAGGCCGTACGATCACCTAAAAGAAGGGTAAGACGATGACACTAGAACAATTACAACAATTATTAGGGGGTGAATACAAAGCCCTGTATGAAGTTATTAGCAAAGGCCAGCGAATTATAAAGCTTGGTTCCAAAACAATGACCGTGGAACAGGCCATGCGGCAGTATGATCCGTTTTTGCACGACGTTAACGATCCGGCCATCCGCGAGAACCGAAAACTTGAATTTGAGGGGGAAGAGTATGACGATGCTATTTCGAATGAACGTAGAAACTCCTCAGAATACGAAGAGGTCGAGGTAAACCGCCTGCAGCTCGCGCGGCAGCAGCAGATCGTTCAGTCGGCTGTATTCTTTGAGTGCGGCTCGGACATTTCCATTGACTTCAATGGAGAGGAAAACGAAGAGAACTTCTTTGCGCTCATTCAGAAGGTGTGGACAGACAATAAGCTTTCCTACAAGACAGAAGATATTGTCGAGCGTCGGATGATCGAGACACATTGCGCGGAGCTTTGGTATGACTTCATTGACAAGGATTACTGGAAGGGCACGCCGCTGGAAGGAAGCGAACGCCGTCCCGGTATGATGCTCCTTTGCAAAGAAAACGGTGATGACATCTTTCCTGTGTGGGATGAGCACGATGGCCTTATCGCTTTTGGGCGAGGTTATCAGACCGTTAATCCCATTACCGACACTAAAACTATGCATTTCGACTTCTACACTTCTGAAAAGATCCTATTAGGTAGTCAGGCCGATGGTGCAGATTGGGAAATCGAAGAAAAAGAGGGTTATGGGTTTCTCCCAATCGTTTACCATTCGCAAAAGCGTCCAGAGTGGGCGAACATCCAGCCATTAGCCGACCGCGAAGAAAACAATGTGTCAAACCTTGCCGATACGAACGACTACTACGGTGATCCTACAATGGTTGTAGAGGGTGAAGCGGAAAGCCTACCATCCAAAGGTGAAGTGGCCAAGGTCATGCAGGTCAAAGGCGAAAACGGTGGTCGCGGTAGCGTTTCATTCGCCCAGCCGGATGCAATGGTCGATTCTAAGAAGATGGAATTCGATAAACTGAAGCAGGAGCAATTCGATATTACCAATACACCTGACATCAGCTTTAATACAATGTCGCAGCTCATGAGCAACGGCACCAGCGGCATCGCTTTGCGGCTCCTTTTTATGGGGCCACAGCTGAAGGGAAACAAGAATCAAAAGCGATTAAAGGAAATGCTCGTGCGTCGGTTGAATGTTATTAAAAAGATGTTGATCAGTTTCTCTCCTGCCGAGTTTCAAGATATGGAAGGGATTATGCCATCAATCAAGTTCAAAGATGCGCTGCCAGTTAACAAGACTGAATTGATCGGTGACGTATCGAAAATGGTATCATCAAAGCTATTGAGCCGGAAGACTGCCATGACTATATTAGGCGAGGTTTCGGATGTCGAGGCAGAGCTTGAGCAGATCCTTGAGGAAACAAAGCAGGATCTGCAGATGGTCAGGGAAGCACAGCCAGTTTCTGAACCTAAAATATAACGCATAATTATAATATTTATATAGTTTTTATTGCATATATAAATATTGTTTTTTACCTTTGAAGTATCGAAAGACATCAAGATAGTCCAAGTTCGAGAAGATTAACGACACGTAGTCGATTGGACGAATCGCATCAGCGGCCGTTCCCGAAAGGGTGAGTGAATCAAAACGCAATAAGGGCGCATAAAGCTTGTGCAAGGGTGGACACATCCTATTACCTGCGACGGTCGCTTCTTTGCAATTCTAAAGTGCTGGCATACCACAACGTGAAGAACGTTCCGATGTAAGACCTTTATGGTATTCGGCTTGAAATCTGTAATAGTATGCCAATTGCAATGTTCGTCTAGGGGTTAGGACGTTAGGTTTTCAGCCTAAAAACACCAGTTCGATTCTGGTACATTGTACAAAACCCTGATATGGACTGAGACAAAGTAGCAACGGCGAAACGTGATGGACAGAGAGGTAGAAAGGCTAATAATGGTAAACATAGCATTGTTCTAGACATGGTGATTATGTTTGTGGGTGTGACCCCTGCCTTTTTTAAGTTATTTGAAATTTTAAATGAGTACTGGGTGTAAAGCCTTCGTCTGCTGTTCGGTTACGTAGAAATGGGCAGAGTAAGCGCGAAATGATGGCGGATAGCGCTACACCCAGTGTTCAGTTGGAAAGATGGCGGAATTGGTAGACGCAATGAGGGTTATAAGTTGAAACGCCCGTGACGTGTGAATAGTATCCTAATAGCACGCAACTTCAGGTTCGAATCCTGCTCTTTCCACGCGGTTAAACTAAAAAGGTCTGGTTGGCTTTTTCTGTGTCCCTTGTTTTGACGGTTCGATTCCGTCTTTTAGTATAGTTCATAATTTAGGTTAATAATTGGTTTGGTACCCGCGGGATCCTCCCCGTTTCCCGCGGTACATTTGGGGAAGTCGTTTAGAGGCTAGGACGCAAGATACCTGAGATCCGTTTTACGGGGAGGCCTTGAAACAGTGGTTCGAATCCACTCTTTTCCACGGAAACGCAACCCGTGCGCAGATATGCACAACGGATAGGCTTGACGATCGGGAATAGACCGATACTTTGACAGGATGGCGAAACGGTAGACGCGGTAAAATCATTGGGGTAGATGGTGGTTTTGCTAGACTTATCGGATTGTGGCTATTGTAACGGCTCCACTGCTTGGGAAAAAGACGACCCCCTTTGACAAGTAAGACAGGACGACTACCGACACAGGCGAAAATAGTTGCTGGTTCGAATCCGGCTCCTGTCTCAACCCCGGATTGGTTATGCCAGATAAGTAGTCGGGATATGCTTATCTGATTTGCGCGGATTTTACCGTAGAATCTAACTAAACGCAAACCGAGCGGTATAGGAAAGTTTAGTAGTTGACAACTCGGAAAGACGGGCATTTTTGGGGCGCTTGGCCGGGTGACTACGGGAAGTACAACCGTGTTAGAGGAGGTAGGTTCGATTCCTGCGCGCCCCTCAACGCACATAGACAGATGGATACTGAAAGTAAGTTCTAATCGATGCTATCTGACGATATACGGAAAGACGTAGATGGATCAGTAAAAAGGCGATTTCGGTAGATAGGTTATTACTGAGGATAGGTTGACAGCCGGGAACAGACCGGCACAATTTGGAGCAGTGATCACATTTGAAGTTAGTCGCTCGTAAAACTTGAAGGATGATTCCCTTTCGGTTATGTGGTTATGTTGGTTGCGAGGTGTTCGATTCCCTCCTGCTCCGCTCACTAATTAGTTCTTTAACATGAAAAGAGTAGGTTTAATGTTCGCGCTATGCGCATTGTTGATGTCTGTAACATCGTGTTATGATTTCTCCCGAGAGCAGCGATTAAAAGACGCGGAAAACAACGGAAAGGCAACGCTGGTCGAAGCTGAGAACTCCAAGAAAGCCATGGTTGAACAAGCTAAAGCGGAAAACGAGAGCGCAACGCTGCAAGCGGAGGCAAAGATCAAGATCGCCAAAGCCGAAGCCCAGGCGGAAGTCGAGCGCGCCAAAGGAGTAGCTGAGGCAAACAAGATCATTGGCGAATCACTCAAAGGGAACAGCGAGTATCTAAAGTATCTGCAGATCGATGCGATCAGGAACAGCAAGGGCGACAAGATCTATGTTCCTACAGAAGCGGGAATACCGATACTTGAAGCGAGGAAGTGAAGCCATGAGGTATACATATGCTTTCGTGATCCTGATCATCTTCGTTATCCCCATTGGGATAATCATCTATCGGGAGTTATGGCGTTATCTCCGCGGCAGAAAAAGAAATCGCTAGAAATGGCAAAAAAGGTGTGTAGCCAAGTTGGTAAGGCATCGGTTTCCAAGTCCGACACCGGCAGTTCGAGTCTGTCCACACCTGCAACAAAAAACATCACTACCCACGAGTTGGGTTGAGCAAAGTAAGTAAGCAATAAGGGGTCATAAATGCTTGACCGAGGGCGCAGGGTTTTATTCTTTTCCCAATTTCATCGTCCTTTTTTCCAGCGGTGATGTTTTTTAGCAACCGATCCCAAGTCGACAAAATTTATTTTAAAATATTTTATGGAAATAGACAACATTGTATTAACTTTGCTGTTAATAACACAAACCCCTCCAGCGCAATGCGTCGTTGGATCCAGCTTCCGGAATATTGGGAGCTTTTTTTTTACCTTATTATGGCCAATGACAATAAATTTAGAGTTAATGTCTACATAGATGGATTCAACTTCTACTATGGACTAAAGAGTATGCAGTGGCGAAAATTTTACTGGTTAGATCTTGTGAAGTTTTTCGAATGCTTTATTAAAGAAAACCAAGTATTAAATAAAATCTACTATTGTACTGCTAGACCCACGCATCAGGATAAGAAAAATAGACAAAGTGCGTTCTTAAAAGCTAATAGCAGAAGTGACAAATTTGAGGTGATTTATGGAAAATTTCTTCAAAAGGAGGTTGTTTTTGGCGGGCAATCATTCACTACCTTTGAGGAGAAGCAGACAGACGTTAACATCGCAATTTCTTTAATTAGAAATATTGTTAATAATTCGTGTGACACATCAATTATTGTTAGTGGAGATAGTGATTTAGAGCCAGCTATAATACTTGCTAAAGAAATCGACCCAAACCATAAAATATACGTGCACTTTCCTCCCAATCGACACTCTGTTACTTTAAAAGACGCATGCGATGCTAGAATTGATTTGGGGAGATTTGAAAATAGATTCAAAAAGTGTCTATTAGATGCTGAGATAGAGTATGAAGGTGTTATGCTACGATGTCCAGAAAATTGGGTTTAAAATAGCTGCATTGATATGTCGGTAGAGCTGCCTACGAAATAAACAGCTCTTCCAACATATTTTTGAGGCTTGGATAGACCTTTTTGAAGGTTTCTCTATTTTCTGCAGGAACATCGTCAACAGTAGCAGACATTATATAGATCGCCGCATTTGTTACACCTAAAGCGGCACTGATAGCTTCAAGTGTATTCTGGCTTGGGAATTTTTTATTCCCTTCTATTTGTGAAAGTGCCGTTTGCGTTATTCCAGCTTTTTCAGAAAGTTCGCTTTGATTAAGCCCCTGGGATTTTCTCAATCCTTTGATTGTATTTCCAATCTTCATTTAGTTGTTATCTCTATTCCAGAAACTTCCAGATTGTGGCGAGAATATTTGATATTCGTATAGCATAATCCATCATCTTTTCTTTCGAAATTCTGTTTCCTGACTTTGCTACCTCATCTCGAACAATTTTTAAAGCTTCTTTTCGATTCTCAGTTATGTCATCTGCATTTAGAAGTTGGTCTAATATGACCAAAACAAGTTTTTTTTCCATACGTAATTAATGTGAGTTTGTAATAATTTTTTTTCTCTTAATATTTCAAGTACCACATTAATTAATTCTTCCTCCGTATTTCTTCTTGTTACTTTTTTTGCAAATGTTCTTATTTCTATCCTAAAGTCAATGAACCTTTTTGATATCTTCTTCCTAAGACGCTCTATCCTCCGGTTGATTCTTCGAATAATGGTCAAAAGAAAAGGCTTTTGAAATTTTACACCGTGTTTCCTTACCGACTCAAGCAAATCTTCAATCTTGTCTTCAAAAGATATAAGATCAGATAGTTGGTAAGTGGATACTAATAAATCAAAATGATTTTCAGTAATTTCAAAATATTTAGCTAGGTCCATCTTCTGGAAGGCTTTCAAGCCTTCAAGCTGTTTCTCTAAAACTTCTAAAGATTTAGAGACCCCTGTAATGTTGTTTATGCCATATATGTCCATGTTTTAATTATATATTACCCAAAGTTAATAATAAAACTCGAAAGCACCAAATAGAATTATTAATGGTAATATTTTTGTAGCTGATAACCTACGCTAATAGATGATTTAGACTCCTTTCCTTTTTAATGTAAAAAAAACGTATTCCTAAACTTTTCATTACATTTGCCGATATAGATTATGATAATCAATATGAGGATAATACACATATTAACTGTCCTACTTTTTTCGATTACGGCGAGCGCTCAAGAATTCGGCCAAAACATCGGCAGCGTTAGCTTAGCATTCGATGGGAAGGCCCCCAAAGAGTTCACGCACACTGATGAAGAGTTATCGATCTTTATTCAAGATGTAGGCATGGGTTACGTTTACTTCAATGTTCGTAACAACTTAGATAAAGCCATATCATTTCAATGGCCCAGCTCCTACTACGTAATATCAGAAGAAACCATTCCTGTTAAGGATGCCAGCGGAGCGACTGCACAAATGCTGGGTATTGAAGTAAAGGAAGCTAATAGCGTATCGCCGCCTACTATAATAGCTCCGGAGTCTAAAGTGGTGTTAAAGTGTGCTATCAATAGCGCAGTCCTTTTCGATTACCGGAAGGCAAACAAATACTTTCAAGAGAATGGCAAGCTGCCGATTGATCGCGCAGTCCTGCAGTTCGAGATCAACGGTGCCAAAGTAGACAAAGTAATACCTATCCAAGTCTACACTAGCAAGATCAAAAAAGCATTAAAGAAATAATAAAGGCCTCCACTCGGAGGCTTTTTCTTTTACAATTAATAATACAAAATATTCTTAGCACCTAATAAGGCGGTCGAAATTCGTTCGCTCTCTCTCACATGCGGAAATTTGTGACTACGATTTTAAACATAATCATAACGCATGAATATTCAAGAGCGAGTTTTAGCAGTTCTGAAACCATTAGTTGCAAGTAATGGGTTCGGAACGACGACAGTTGAAGGGTTGGCGACAAACCTCAGTGCAAGCCTGTCAGATGAAAGCACGGATGAAGATATTACAGCGGCTATAGAGGGGGCTAAGCCTTATTTCACTTTGATGCAATCGGAGAATACCCGTTACATCAACGAATACAAGAAAAAGAACCCAACGTCGCCTAATCCTAATCCACAACCAAACAATCCAAATCCAGCGATTCCTGCGCCACAAGTGGACAAGATTTCGGAGTTGGAAAAGAAAATCGATCAGCTTCTGCAGCACAATAATTCCCTTTCGCTTACGCAGAAATGGGAGAAGCTAGCAGAAGCTAACGGTATCAAAAACGCCACTTTGGTAACAAAATGGCAGCCACAAACAGAAGAAGAGTTTGACAGCGCAATGGAGGATCTCAAAGCCTTCAACAAAGATCACGTAAAGCAAAACGCGAACGAAAGATCACCTGGTAAACCTAATGCTGGCGGCGCACTCCCTGAAGCGTCAAAGACATTGACTGCTACAGGAAAACAGGTCTTAGAAAACCTGAAAGCTCAAAACGAGCGCAACAAAACCAACTAAGGAGGAATTATCAATGTTCAACGTTCAAAGAGAAACTTATAACGCCGGTATTCCGGTGTTTCAGCACGACAAATCATTGCAAGTGCTGACTGGTGGTTTCACACTTAATGTTTCAGGATATCCAGACGGAGCCATCATCGGTTCTGGTACGGTTATCATGGTTGACGAATCTGCACGCACCGCAGTCGCTGTAAAAACGGCCGTAGTGACAAAAGCGATCGTCACCGCTGATACATCAATCGAAGTCGCCAAAGGTCATCCGCTTGCTGTGGGTGACAAGGTAAATGGCAAAACCATTTCCGCTATCAACAAAGCCGAAACGACACACGATGTAGTGGAGCTGGCCGCCGCCTATGGCAAAGCTGAGGCAATAGGCAATAAAATCGGTTCAGGTGATGGCAACGCTTTGTTATACAATCCTGTGCAGGTCAAAGCCGGGAATGTGCATCCAGTAACAGCGGTTGTCGGGGGTATGGTGTATGCGAGACGTATCGGTTTCGTTTCAGCAGCGACTAAAGCAGCATTGCCAAACGTCATTTTTTCACAAACAAAGTAATTAGGGGATAATGGAATATCAAAAATCAAAACTATTAGCGTTTTTGGCTGCTGAGGGATTAACCCCTGATGTAATCTTAGAAGCAAACAATACGCGCTTCGCTCCTACTTGGTACCAGCGGTACTTTAGAACGGAAGCGCCGAGTGTCTCACTCGACTTTACCACTGTCATCGGAGAAGATGGCATCGAGTCATTAGCATCCGTAATCAGCCGTGAATCTGAATTTACTTTACGTGCTCGTAAGGGGATCGAAAAGTTAAAAGGCGAAGTGCCTGCAATCGGTGTGAGACGTAAATTAAATGCGCAGGAGCTACGTAATATCGAGTTGCTATTGACTTCTCCATCTGTTTCAGGTTCACAACGCCTTACTTCGATCATCACAAGCATGATCGATGATTACCTATACACCCGTAACTCTGTCGCCCGTCGTGTTGACAGTATGGTAAAACAAGGCCTATCTACCGGCCGTGTGACAATCGACACCACGAATAATCCAGACGGTATTGTTTTCGATGTGCCTGTAATCAAGGATACGAACATTACGCCTGCGTCGGGAGATTGGGCGAATCCTGATCACGATATCATCGCTGACATCAATCGGGAGACACAAGCAGCAGAAGATGCTACGGACGCACAACCGATCAGCAAGATTTTGATCACTCGCTCTTTGTGGAGAAAGATCTCTACCAATAAGTCCGTTCAGAATTATGTAAAAGCATACATCGGAAACAGTGGTGCGAAATACGTGCCTACGCTAGTTAACGTCAATTCTGCACTGGAAGAAAACCTATTGCCAACTTTTGAAATCGTGGACGACAAAGCGGCTGTGGAGACTGATGGTGTTCAATCTAGCTTCAGCTCTTGGAATGCTGACAATGCGATCTTCATTCCAGGCGGTGAACTTGGTGTTATTCATAACGCTTTGGCTGATGAACAGCTAAATCCTGTGAACGGTATTGAGTACATCGTTTCTGACAACATCTTGTTATCACGCTGGAGAGAGCGTAAACCATTAGCTGAGATCACAGAAGCTGAGTGGAATGCTTTCCCTGGTTTCAAAGCTGCGAAGTCAATTCGTATCGTTAAAACTAAGGGAGAGTAGCATGACCATTAAAGAAGCCTTTCAGCAGTTTCTTGGCATCGAGGTAGATTCAAAAGCAGTAGAGCTCGCTTTGATAAACGCTGGCCTTGACGGCGCAAGCGATTACAGTGCTGCTTTGCTGCCTATCGTAGAAAAAAGTACTATTGACCTGTTGTTTCAGTCAATAGCTGTTACTTCGGAATCAGAAAGTCAGTACAGCACCTCAAAGGATGCTAAGCTAATGCGTGACAGGCTTCTTTATTTAGCTCGTAAATACGGGCGGGGTGATATTCTAAAAGCCTTGACGAGCTCCGTAAGTGTGAAAGACATAAGCCGGATCCGATGATCAGAAAACGAATTCATACGCTACATGCTTCGATATTAGAAAGCATACCTCCCTACGAAGATGGAAATGGAAACATGATTTTCCCGGAGTCTAACACGCGAGACATCACTGCCTCGTGTAGAGCGGAAAGCGGTACAAAAGATGGGCAGAGGCTTGTGAAAGGAGGTGTAGCCCTCGAATATTCGTATTTAGTGTTTACAGAGAAATCAATTGATGCTCTGCCGCTCAATACCTTGGTGAAGATCACAGTTAACGACACGAACGAAGTTTTTGGGGAAGGTGAGGTCGTATATTTTGAACGTGGGCAAAGAGTCACTAGGATATGGCTGTCTTAATAAAGCCCAAGTTCGATGTTTCTGAGGTCAAAAAGGAGATTGCCGATTATAAGCTAAAGATGCTTGAAAAGGTCGCTTCCATATTGGTATCTCTTGCTGACACTATTGCGGAGGACATTAGAACGAATGCAGACTACATGAACCATTCTTACAATTTGCGAAGTTCATCTGGGACAATCGTTTTTAGAGATGGTCTTATCATCCACGAAAATTTTAAGCTAATGGGCGATGGATCTGAAGGCTTAGCGAAGGGTAAAAAGGTCGCTGAGGAAAACGTACCGCCATCTGGCATAGGAATGATGCTTATCGCAGGAGAAGACTACGCCTCTTACGTTGAGGCGAAAGACAATAAATGGGTTATCACGGGCAGCTCTATGATGCTTGCTCGACTATTACAAAGAATGGTATGACAGCAGCTGATGCATTGGATCATTTGTTTAATCTCATATGGACTAGCTCGCTTAAAAATGGGATTAAAGGCACAGTCAGACGATACTTCCGGCCTACAAATAGTGCTTTGGAAGATATAACTGTGAATGTGTTGAACGGAGATTTCGAGGAACTTCAAACCGGGATATTTCCAGTTAACATATACATCCCGAATCCAAAGTACACCAACATTGTTGATGGACGACAGGTAACAATGATGGATATCCCCGACCAGACACGCATTAAAGTCCTTTCGGCGCTCAGCGAGATTGTATTGAAGCGGCATTATGATAAAAAGAAGCATGTTCTGGTCGAGCTGGTCAATCAAATCATTCTTCCCGAAGCGGAGCAAACGATAATTAACAACAGAGTAAAATTAACTATTAAAAATCTATAGCTATGGCAGTAGAAAAATCAAGTTTAGGATTAAAGCGGATCGGCATAGCTGATGTTCTTCCAAACGCTTTACCAGCGGCTTTTACAGAGTTGGAAGACGCGCAGATTGATTCTGCATCCGTAACGGAGTCTGAACCGACAACCGAAGATGTGCGTATCGAGCAGAAAAAAGGCATATATCGAAGAATAGAAACGGCGGAGGGCTCAACCGTATTTACAGTTCAGCTGTACGATGTATCC
Source organism: Sphingobacterium paludis (assembly GCF_004364125.1). Lineage (GTDB taxonomy): Bacteria > Bacteroidota > Bacteroidia > Sphingobacteriales > Sphingobacteriaceae > Sphingobacterium > Sphingobacterium paludis. The sequence goes on from NZ_SNZV01000003.1 coordinate 238,962, forward strand.
GCGGATAACATTGCCGCATTGAAAGGTGGTACCGTCACTCCCGCGACGGCGCAAGTAGGAAAACGCTGGGCAAGAAAGGAAACTGTAGAGATCACAAAGGCACTTGAACTTGTGACTTTGGATGATTACAAGATCTACATTCCCAATGGATACGTAATTGCGCTAATCACATGGGCATTGTCAAAATCAGCGTTAGCGACTATTACATTAACAATTACGGCACAAGATCATGAGTTGGGTGATATCTTAATAGAGGAACCTCTGGAAGATTAAAAATAGTTGATGTGCTAAAGAAGCCCTTATAAGATATTGTAAGGGCTTTTGTATATAACTAAGAATTATATAAATTATATCCTACAAAGTGCAATGAACGATAATAAAATCTTCGAAAGCTTCGCTGAGAAGCCGCTAGAATTTACTTTTACACTTGAACCGCGGAACTGGTTCGAAAAGCTCTTATTCAGATTCAAAGTTCGCCCTAATGTGCGAGTTGTTCACGTGAAACCAATAACATTAGGCGCCCGAGGCTTGTACAGCAAATATGCTCTAAAGCTAGACATTGACAAGATTGCGAAGGACGTTTCAAAGACAAGAGCGCAGCTTTTGGTTAGTGAACATATCGATGCCTTAGTTATGGCCATAGCGATCGTTCTGAATAATAAAGAATCTGTACCGCCTAAATGGATGCTTAGAGAGATACGCAATTTGTCCCAAGTGGAATTGAACGACCTCCTGCTATTTGTCCAAGCTAGTATCGATACAGATTCTTTTCTAAGTTCTATCATCTCGATAAACGGGATGAGCCTCAAAACGGAGGAGATAATAGCCCCCGAAGAAAGCGAAAGCCCGGTACGTACAAAATAAACTACTGGGAGATTGTCGGAAACGCAATGAAATACTGGGGGCTAACATTTAGTGAAGTGCTTTGGTCAGTCAGCTATCAAAATCTAATTATGCTGAATATGAGCGTACCGCAATACGACAAGGATGGCAACAAAATAGAGCCTCCTGCAGAATTAACAAGTAAAGATTTAGCCGCAAGATTCAAAGGCAGAAAGAAAAAGGATAAATAATGGCTATCGAGCTTGATGGTAAACCGCTAAAATTTACGGCTGAATTTGACAGCAGAGAGGCTGAGCAAAATTTAGATTCCTTCTTGAAAAAGATTCAGGATGTTAACAGCCGTGGTGTAGGAAATACGTCTGCTCAAAAAGCTGCTGCCAAAGCATCTGGCCAATACAAATCTATCCTTGACGATGCTACTACTGCGTTTGATGCTTTCGCCAATAAATCTAAAGATTTTTATTCTGAGATAGCAAAAGCTGAACTTGCCCTTCAAAAGATCCGGAATGAGCAAAACCAGCTTAACAGGGAGTTCCGTGATGGTATCACCACGGAGCAGGACCATATCAATAAGACTGCTCAATTAAATGGCCTTCGCGACCAGCTTTCAGAAAAGATTCGTAGTAACAAAGCGGAACTAAAATCATATGCTGATGAGGCTAAAAAACAGACTACGCCCAAGTTTACCGCACAAGACACGTTGAATGAGCTTGCTGGGGCACACGGCGCTGGGAGCGGTTCACCTTTGCCAACCCTATCTGTAAATGAAGCCTTCGCAAAGGCAAACAAGCAGGCAATTGCCGAACTGAATTCTGAACTCGATGAGCTTAACAAAAAGCTGAAGGCCGGGTCCATTACCAATGAGCAATACGCCAAAAGCAGTAAATCTATTAGTGATAAATTAGAAGCGCTTAATGAAAATCAGAAGCATTTTACTGATAGCGTAAGTCAATCCGGGCAAATTGTTGCACAAGAAGGCCAAAAGCAAAAATCGGTTCTTGATAGTCTTTCTTCAGAATATAAGGAGCTTCTTCAAGATGCTACATCCGCATATTCAGGTGTTGATTCGCAAACTAAATACTTAACAACTTCCCTTTTAAAGCTAGAAACGGAAAGCAAGGATATCGCCGCTGCGCAAAAGGAGGTAACTGCTGCTTTCAAAAATGGTGACATCACCCAGAAGCAATACACCGACTCCACCAAAGCACTTATGGTGCAGCAAAATGCAGTTAAAGGTAGAATAGCTGAGACCAAAAGAGAGCTGAACAGCTTAGAGACTGTCGAGCGTAAAACTATTGGCTCTATTGCAGAAAAGACGGCTAAGCTTACTCAACTCAAACTCAAATATGATAACCTTTCCCGTGCCCAAAGGGAAAATATTAACGTTGGTGGCAAGCTACGTAAAGAATATCAGGATCTAGTTAAGGAAATTGAAAGGCTAAACCGCGCGCTAAACGGAACCCGAGGTCAAGGCATTTCTTCGTTGTTGGGATCCGCAAGAGGTATTGCCGGCGCTTTAGGCATCACTTTCTCTGTGCAGCAGCTTGTTGCTTTTGGTAAAGAGCTGTATGACATTGCCAGAGAAGCTGAAGGTATAGAACTGAGGTTTGCGAAAATCGGGGATACTCGCGGTTTAGAAAAGCTTCGCACTGCGACCCGAGGCACCGTATCGGATCTAGAGTTAATGAAACTTGCTGTCAATGCGGACAATTTCCGTATCCCCATGGATGTCTTGGCAAAAGGGTTGGAATTCGCTACTCGACGGGCGTCAGAAACTGGACAGAGTGTTGATTATTTGGTAAACTCATTTGTTACGGGATTAGGTCGCAAGTCCAAACTGATTCTGGATAATTTAGGTATTTCCGCTGTCGAGCTAAATGACGAAATCAGCAAAACCGGCGATTTTGCGGCCTCCGTAGGCAACATCATCGAACGCGAGATGGCTAAATCCGGAACTGCAGTCGAGGGGTTAACTGAAAAAACAAATCGCCTTTCGGTAACGTGGGCTAACTTCAAAAAGAATCTCGCTGAAGGTATTACTGATTTCTTCGTGCCTGGTAGGCCAAATGCCGATAATGTCGAAAAACTTACGGAGGCCTATAAAAACAGTTTTGAAGCTATCAAAGGTTATAGTGATGATGCAAGAAAACGTTTCATAGACAATTCGCAAAAGCAGCTATCAGAAGTAAATAAGAATATCCAAAACCTTACTATTGACAGTCCCGCATTCAAAAAACTCTACGAGGACAGCAAAAAGGATCGAAGCCTTTTGAAACGTGAGACACCCGATGATTATCTAGCTAGACTACAAAAGCCTTTGATTGAGCAGCAGCAGGCGATACAAGCAACTTTAGCTTATGCACGTGGGGTAACTTCCGAAATGGCTATTCAAGCGCGTCAAGCAAAAGGCATTTTCTCCATGGCAGAGGTTCAAGAAAAGCTGGAAGATGCTAATCTAGTCTACAAAAATTCAGTCGGCGATGCCAAGCGTGCGGAGGCGAAGAAAGAAGTCGATAAATGGCAAAAGCTGTATGACGACATGAATATTAAATCGTCTAAAAAGCAAGAATCTGCAGCTGAAAAACTTCGGAAACAAATCCAGAGGGATGAAGATGAAAGAGTAAAGCTTCTTGATAGTTGGTCTAAGGCAGATGCCGACTATTTAAATAAACAGATGTCTCGTGATCAGCAGGAAATAGAAAGTGTCAAAAACAAGTACGCTGAGATCCGAAAGGCTATTGAGAAGTACAATAGAGATACAAAGGGGAAACGGATATCCCTTGTTGGACTAGATACTAGCATGCAAAACTCCATAACTGCAGTTCAAGATCGACAAGCTACGGATAAAAGAATTAAGCTTTATCAGCAAGATTATGAGAACTACTCCAAATACGAGAATTTAAAACTTGAGCTTGGAGAAGAGGTCGCGGACGGTCAATATGGAAAATACAAAACTGCATTAACTAAGATTGGTGCAGAGTATGCAGCATTAATTTCAAAGATGTTCTCTATTGGGTTGACGTACAATGAAACCTCACTGTTCAAAGCTTTAGATAGTGTAATGAAAGATCAGGGAGACAAGCAAAAAGGTGCCTTCAACACGTTATTATCCCAATACCAGACGTACACTCAAAAAAGGGTACAATTAACGGAAAAGTTTAACAAGGAACTTGCTGATTTAGAGGCTAAGGGAGAAACTGATAGAGCAAAAAGAGCAAAGCAACTTTTCGATGAATCGCAAAAGCAGCTTTTCATCGATGAGGTAGAAGATAGTCCGGAATACAAAAAAGCTATCGAGAATATTGAGAGATCTTCCCAAACGTTGCTCTCAAGTGCTTTCAAGATTGGGAAGGAGTCTGTCTACAAGATTATCGACGGTATGACCGATGCGAGCAACGAGCAAAAGGCAAATCTAAAAAAAATCTTTAGCGAATTTTTCGATCAAGGCGAGCAAGCTGCTAACGAGGGGATGCTAAGTAGAATTGCACAGATGACCGATGGATTCGGACAGCTGGTGCAAAGTTCGTTTCAATTTAAAGACAATCTAGATGGTGGATTAGAGACCATCTCAAATATGCTCCGTACAGCTTCGCAACTTTCACAGGTACTAGCTGAAAACCAACGAAACGAAAATGGAACGCTGAATGAAGCCGGGAAGGCTTTGTCGTCCATTGGAGCTATTGGAGCTATTGCCGGAGCGCTTTTTTCTCTTGGATCTGCTATTTCTAACGGGTTCAATAGAGCGCGGGAACAGGCTAACGCAGAAATTCAACAGCAATACGATTTTCAAAACGATCGGCAGCTCAGAGTAACTGAAGCTGTTACAAAGGCACTTGAACGTCAGCTTGAGCTTATCACAGAAATCTATGGAGCCGATCGGTTGGATAAATATGCTGAATCTTTAGAGAACATCCGCTCAAACTGGATAGATATCAACAACCAGTTGGCCGGTCGCTATATGCTAACTAACAACGATCAATTCGCCAATGATATTCTTCGCAGGTTAAATAATGGCGAGACACAGAAGCAAATTTTAAAGTCTTGGTCGGTCACCTCGAAGGAATATTGGCGCGCGAATAACGTGCTAGAAAACTTGGATATGTTCCAGCGGCTAGAAAGTCTGCCACAAGATATCACCAAGGCGCGTGAGAAGCTTGCTGCATTGCAATATCAAGCTAATTTGGGCAACGTAGACGATTATACGCAGAAACTTATCGATCAACTGCAAGCACAGATAGATCTTTACGACGAAACTCTGAACAAACTACGCGAGGAAACCACAGGTAACGCGTTTTCTTCATTATTGAGCGAAGTAAGCCAATTGTTTTTGAACGAGGGCCAAAACGCTGCTCAGGCTTGGACGGATGGTTTTGACAAGGTGATGGAAAACTACATGATGCAAAAATTTTCACGTGATTACCTACAGGAGAAAATGCAATCATGGTATGAGACTATGGCGACATTTGCCGAAGACGGAATGGACGAGAATGAGCGCAAGGAACTTCGCAAACAATGGGATGCAATCCGGGCAGAAGGTGATAAGCGCATAGAAGACATGAGAAAGGTTCTCGGGCTAGAAGACAATAAAAGCTCTTCACTCAAATCCGAATCTATCGCTCAATCCATCACAGAATCCACCGGCTCCGAAATTGTCGGCACATTCCGCGCGGGCTATGATATATGGAAGCGCCAGCTTAATGCTATGGAGCTACAGAACAAAACGCAGGTATCACTTCTGCAGGTAGCTAATGACAAGCTTCTTGTGCTTAACGCAATCAACATCAATACGGCAAATACAGTTGCTCGGCTTGATACGGCGGTGAAGCACCTTCAAAACATTGATAAAAACTTGGGAGGGGCATATGCTAGGAACTAGTTTTAACGATAAGACGCAGGAAGCGCTTGGAATCCACTTTAAACGCGGCACCTTGTACAATCAGCTGCTACGTTTTCCCAAGCCAAAGGAACGCTATTCATACGACTGGAAGAATGAGCACGGCAAAGAAGTTGATGAGTTAAGCCCGACTGTTTACGAAGCAATCCAATACAATGTCAGCTGCTATCTTGAAGCAAAAGATCTTCCAGACTTTATGGCTAAGCGTGCAGCGCTCTTAGCGATCCTATCCGATCCAAAAGGCTTCATCTTAACAAGCCACACGCTCGGGTTATCGTATAAGCTTCGCTACATAGATAGCCCTTCATTTAATACGCTCACGCCGATATGGACCGGCGGCAAGTTGTACGCAGAGTTCACATTGACGCTTGAAAACAATTACGCCCCGACGATCAACGTATTTGAGCTCGCTGATGAGGAAAGCTTGATCGTAACGGAATCGGGTGATCAGATATATGTCGAGGCATACTCGCAAAACTTTTAAAAATGGAAATACAGGTATACAGGAAACAGGTCGAGACGGTAAAGCTACCGTTAAATGTGTCAACGTTCAGCGATGCGCTGATGGGGTCGCACGAGCTTGTATTTGATTTCACGGTACCTGTTCTACTTGATATCCAAGTTGGAGATTACATCACCTATAAGGGTGAGCGGATGAACGTTAATCTGGTACCTACGTACGGCCATGATGGAATGAATATTTACGGCATCATCTTCCAAGGTGTACGGCATGACCTAGAACGCTGGCTACTCAAAGATGAGGGTACGACCTATGTGGAGTATTTCGGCGACCTAAGCGACTACATGGCTATGCTTTTGGACTCTGTCAATGGAAGTGATACTGGCTGGACGTTGGGCGAACTTGACGAGACTGAGCCTAAAGCGCTCGTATTCGATAATGTTTATATGTGGGATGCCCTTACCATGATTGCGGAGCTGTTTGAACTCGAATGGATTATCCGTGGCAAGGTGATCAGCGTAAAGAAAACGGTTGGTCAGGTTCGCGCCCTTTCCTTCTCCTATGGCAAAGGTAATGGGCTATACAGCCTGAGCCGCGAGAACATCGACGGCGGTAGAATCATCACCCGCGCTTTCGCTATCGGTGGTTCTCAGAATTTGCCTGCTGGATATGGACCGAAACGGCTCACCATGCCCGGGCATCTTGAAGATGCAGCAGCTATCGCAGCTTACGGACTTCGTGAGGGATCGTATAGCAATGAGGATATCTATCCGCATCGCACTGGCACCGTGAGCGGAATTGATCAGATTAATGAAGGTACCTGGGTAATTGCTGATAGCGGTCTGGATTTCGATCTAAATGGGCAGCGCATCGCAAATACCGATGCTCAGGTCGTTTTCTCCTCCGGGGCACTGAACGGGCAAGCTTTCAAAATACTTTCTTACAACCATGCACGCAAGGAGATCCGCTACGAAGCTAACAAGGACAGCAATGGTAAGCTAACTCCTGCCGACCTGTTCCGAGCAGAAATAGGCGATAAATATACTATTGTCGGTATTCGTATGCCGCAGTCGTACGTTGACGCGGCGCTTGCAGAGCTAAAAGAAAAGGCGCAGGAATATCTTGACAGCAATAAAGTGCCTCGTGTTCGCTATTCGCTTGAAATCGACCTGTATCGCGCAAAGGTTCAGAATTATACTTTAAATGCCGGTGATATTATCAACGTAAAGAATGACAAGATCGGACTTGATGCCGATATCAGAGTAACCACGGTTTCCTATCCGGGACATTTCCCACAGGTGCTGGAAAACGGCATGCGCTTTACCTCCGAGATAGCGAACGAGGTCACGTACAATCGAATGCAGAAGGTCGAGAAGGACATCAAGGAGACGCGTAACGTCGTAACCCAGGTGAGCCGTACATCGTGGGAAAATGATCGCCGGAACGTGGTTGCGCTGAATGAGTTCATTGGTAAGGTACTGGATCCTGATGGCAACTTGCAGGAGCCTTTGCTTAAAGCAATAGTGGGCTTCTTCGGTACCCAATCTATGTTCTATGATCTGGACGGCGTAACCTACGTGACCAATGTTGGTGGAAATCCTAATGCATTTTCTATCAGCGGTGGCAGGTTGATCCACAAGGTCTACAAGATTGAAGGGCTTGGATATATATGGAACCTTGTGCCGCTTTCGGTATCAGCTTTGGATCCATTAAAGCCATATTACCTAGCCGCTAAGTGTAGCCGCACCGCTTTAACTGGGGAATGGGTATTGTCGGAAACGCAATTCGCCACGGAAGCTGAAGCAGGTTATTGGTATTTCAATCTTGGGATCCTGTCAAGCGTGATCGAGGGGCGCAGGTCACTTGAATCAACCAAAGGCTACACACTTATATCAGGCGGTCAGATCGTCACTGATACGATTTCAGCCTATCAGATCAACGTCGAGAAATTGTTTGCGCAGCTTATTAGTGTCGGTTCTCAGGGCTTCGAAAAAGCCGGTATTTCCGGACTGGCAGATCAGGGCAACCTTTCGCAAAGATTCTGGGCAGGGGCTACAGCCGCAAATCGGTATCAAGCTCCTTTTCAGGTTTTGGAAGATGGTAGCATGAAAGCTTTTAAAGGCGAGGTCGGTGGATTTAAGATCGATTCCAATTCTCTTCGTGTCGGTACAAATGATACATGGGATGTTAATGGACGATCGGTATTCCTGACACCTGAATACTTTATGCTCCGCGAGAATGGAACCATCCGTGGCCAGCGCCGCGAATTCTCATGGAACCTGTACAAAGAGCAATTTGGGGCAAGACAATCCGCAGCCGCTTCCATATTCAATACGGTGGCTACAGCTGATCCGCAGTTTCCATACACGAACGTAGCACTGGAACTGGATGCAAAGAATGGCAACCACAATTACGCTTTATATGTGCAAAGCGGGATGTCGCGGTTTAAAGCAATAGCGAAAGCATTTCAGACCATCACGGGCACTGGGCAAGCTATAAATGAAGAGTTCTCGATGGTATTTATTAATCCGGGAGTTGTTCCCGGGAACATTCCCCTTCCCAGCTACCCTGAGCTCGGCTATCAGGTAACGATTAAAAATCTGAGCAACAACGATTTCTTTCTGGTGTCGAATAATGGATCGATCATACAGGAGAATGGATCGGCAACTAATTCCAATAGTTTCAGACGATATGCTATCAAGACTTTTTTCTTTAAAGGTGACTACTGGATAGAGATGTTTCAACAAAGTAATAACTAACAATTAATTAAGATATGGCAGAAATGGTATGGCCACGGGATGCAAAGGCCAAAAAATACGCGGAAGTAAAGCAGATCATGACCGACACTGGCGATGATAAGACCATCGGTAAGATCAGCAAGGATGAACTAAAAAACGGGCTATTCATTGATGGCGCTGAACTTGATCCCATAAAAGGTGGAGGCACATCAGCAGCCGCTACGGTTATTGCTCCTGGTCCTGCCGGGCAGATGCGAAAACGTGAAGCATCGCCGGGATGGTATTCAGTGAACGGTAGCGCAATTGAGGCGGCAAAGGGTAAACGTTGGGTCTGGGGATGGAGCGGAACCGCATGGGCGCTGTACGATATGGGCGATCTTCCCAAAACGCCTGCCGTGAATAGTCTTACATCAACTTCTACGGAAGATGCGCTGTCAGCGAATCAGGGTCGTGTGCTTGATGGCAAGATCGCTACTGCTATGGAGTCTATCCCCGATGTAGAACCATTGGAAACAGAAGTCGAAGCAATCAGTCTTAAAGTGAATGGCGTTCCCGATCAATTTGAGGAGTACAAGTCGCAGGTAGTACAAGGATCTTACTTTGGTTCACGCGGAAATCTTTTACCAACTCCTGCATCCGGCAATATCCTTTCTGATGATTCCAGAGCAGGATATGTGCTATTGCAGGGATTAGCTGCCGGTACAAGGATCCGCATTGCCAGTAAGACGGAAAACATAGGATCGACCAGTCGGCCGCTCTATGCCTTTACCAACGCTTCTAATCAGATACGAGCTGTAGATGTTTCAGAACAAATGGATAAGGATACCTATAACGCACCGATAGATGTGATATGGCCAGATAATGCGGAAGCTGTCAGGATGTATATCAATGTGCGGATGGCAGGTGGGTGGAGTAACCCAGATTCCCGTTTTTCTGTCAAGCGAATGATTCCTTCGGGCGATAAGGGCATGGCGCACGTAGTGGAGGAACACAGCGAGCGGCTAGATCTTGTAGAAACCGAAATTGATGTGTTGCAGGGCGAACTTGGGAACACAGATATTTCTGCGAAAACAATCAAGCCGTCATCTCCACTACTGAGCAGCTACAGCAGTGAGAACTTTGCAGCGGCCAAGTTTTATGCGCGCCGTTTCGGGGTGGAATTATTGCGGATGCAGATCGCTGGCGCAAAGAACATCTATCTAGCCAGTGATGGAACTGATAGCAATAATGGACTAACCGAAGCCACGGCGGTACGGACTATCACAAGAGCGGCTGCACTTATGGCTAGCGGTGATGCTTTGCTTGTAAAACGTGGATCGATTATCGAAGAATACGGCATCATTCAGAACAAAAATAACATTTTGATCAGTGTCTATGGCTCTGGTGCAAATCCTCTGTTCAACAACCTCGTCACTATTCCGTCAGGCAGTATTGAAAAGGTTGCCGGCTATAACAATATCTACCGTTTCCAGCGATCATACGACGCATGTGTGAAAGACCGCGGCATGGCAGTGGTATTCGTAGACGGTGTCCGTTGTGGCAGGGATATCCAAAATTATATGAACCTAACCGAAGCGCAAGCAATGCCATATCTGGAAGCGAATCCGGGCAATGCCGCGTGGTTCTCCCAAAGATATAGTACGGGATGGCCAGCCGGGAACTACTATATGTATTTCTCTTTGGCAGACGCTCCATCCAACCACAAGATCGAAAGCGTGAACAAATGGAGTTCCATTTTGGAAATTTCGAACTGCAAAAACGTAGACATCCGTCATATCGATCAGCGTGGAAGCGGTTTTCGGGACGGCGTTGCCTACGGTTCTACCGAAAACGTATACTGCGAGGATTGCGGGTTTTTGGACCATGCCTGGCATGGTATCGTGTACAACGATATTGCTTTCCACGATTGCCGTATAATTTCTAAAAGTGGTGCTGTGGGGTATCAATATCACTGGTTGTCCAATTCTTTACGTCATCCGGATCTGATCATTTCCAAACCGACGGTTATAAGTGGCAACAATATGGGTGCGGCCTTTAATGGTCACGAAACTAAGCTTGAGCAGGTCAATCCATTCCAAAACTTGGTTGTCGAAAACGCCTACGTTGAGGGTGTGGATGTTGTAGCCCGTAGCGGCATTGTGGAAAAGACGTCCTACAATAAGATTGCTGTGAAAGACATCAATTCCATTTGTGGTGGCGTGTCCGACAGGGATGCTGTATTGAGCAATTTTTACGGTACCTTAAAAAGATCGGTCTCGATCAACGAATCTTCCATCATTGCTCCCTACATTCAGCCAGGACGAACATTGACGATCCGCGATTCCATTCTTGTGGTAGAGGATCTTTTTGGAAGACCTTCGATCATGCATACTACAAGTAACCTCGCTACGGGTAAGCTTGTCCTGGAGAATGTGGTGATCCTGATCAAATCCACTGCCGCAAGTATTGTAGCGCCATTGTTCCGCAACACTTCGATCAATGCTGCTGGGTTCGAATTTCGCAATGTCATCTTTGTAGCTGATAAAACGGCCGCATTCAACCATTCGGCCACAACTTTTGCAGATGCTAAGTTTGAAAATTGCGTATTCATCAATACGCCGCTTTCGGGCATCAATCTTCCGGCAGGAAACGAGGTTTACACCAATTACAATGAAATCAAAAAAGTTAAGTACCAAAGCCGCCTGAGTTATGTTCAGAATGGAGCAATAAAGACGGTGGCGGTTTAAATTAATGTAAAATGAGAAAGATCTATTTAATAGCAGGGCATCACAATGCCGATCCGGGAGCCATAGGAAATGGCTTTCGGGAAAACGCCTTGAACATTGAGCTTCGGGGCCTCATTCACGCAGCCATCAAAAGGCATGATAAGTCGGTCGTCGTTATTTTGGATGATGATCGCGATACGCTCGCTCAGGTGATTGCCAAGGTTAAGCAAACTGTTACTACCAATGATATACTTTTGGATATTCATTTCAACAGCTTCATTCAGCCGAAAGCTTCGGGAGCTGAAGTATTGGTTGCCAATAACGCACGTGGCTTATCATTGGATATCGCCAAGGAACTGTCAGCCCTTACCGCTTTAACATTACAGATTCCTAACCGTGGAGTTAAAACGGAATCTCAATCTGCTCGTGGTAAGCTCGGTATTCTACACACGGCAGCATCATCGGCCCTCCTTGAAGTTGGCTTCATCAGCAATCCCACAGATATGGCCAACTACCAGCAGTGGAAAGAAAAGCTTGCAGACGGGATTGCAAAGATTTTGGTGAAACGAGCACAAAGTTAATATTACCGGTATGCGTAAAATAAAACAAACACTCATAAAATACCAGCCGGAGCTTACAGGGCTAAACCTGATCGTATGCGCGGTGCTTAGCATTTTGCTAGGTGCCGGGCTATACCGGCAAACAAAGGCATTAGACAATCAAGGCACGATCATCCAAAAGCAGGATAGCACAATCTACTTTCAGGAATCAATGATGGATCGTGACCACAAAGCGGACAGCGTAGCTAACAGCCTCTTGGCGCAATTGGACAGTATTAACAGCATTAAATAAAATGGAAAAAGCGAAAGACCTGACTAATAGGGGGCAGTTCTACAGTTGGGCGCTTACAGGTCTTTCTGCCGCTATAGCTACAATAACCACCACTTTCTATTTCGATGCCAAGAAGCAGCGTGACGATGCCGTTGAGCGTGTGAATATGATGACAGATAGGATATGGGAAAAGGAGTACACGATACAGGAGCTTGAGCAGGAAGCAAGAAGTAAGGACAATCTAATAAGGTATGCCGATAGCACGCTACGTGATAACACCGAAGCGGATGCTAAGAAGATACTTGACAAAAAAAGATGATATGTTAAAAAACATAATAATAGCTTTATTGGCGTTCATAGTGATCGCCTTTATGCTCAACTCATTTTTCGGACTTTTCACAGGTAGTAAGAATGACATGATAGCGAAGGAAACTCTTAATCCCCAAACGGATAGCATACCGCTCAGCCGTGTTAAAACGCCAACGGGTGCGAATATCGTGACCTACCAGCCGCGTGAGGGAATTTTGCCCGAAAACCATATTACTGGCGCGTACAAAACCTATGTGCAGGATACCCTAGCGCCAGCGCTTAAAATGAAAGCATCGGACATAAGCGATCCTAATGGCCGGATTAAAGAGTTGGTACAGGTGAATGCTTCAGTATCAGGGCAGCTTAATGCTGCACTTACTGAGATCGATTCATTAAAGCGGATGGTAACCTACTTTCAGGGACGTTATTTTTCGGCCAGCGTACGCAAAGATACTACGGGGCTGGCAACTTTAGTTTACAACTACAACGCAAAGTTAGATTTAGTCACAGAGCAACGTAGAGCATTTTTTAAGGATTACTTGGTAACGCACATATCTTCACCTGATACCAATATGGTGATCAATCATGTCGAGCACTTCCGTAGGGTTACGCCAATAAAGCCAAGGCGGTTTGGGGTAGGTATTCAGGCTGGATGGCATTACGCACCGTCAGTAAAGGCTTTTACGCCGACGGTAGGGGTTGGGATAAGTTATAACCTTTTTAATTTTTAGATGATTAAAAAGACAGCCCTAATATGCAAGTTATTTTTCCGAATTTCCGTTGAATATATCCTTTAGAACGATATACATAATTCCCAAAATATTTGCGGTGGTTGTCGTAAGAAGTGCTATTAACACAGAGTCAGACAAACACAATTCCCTATTGTTAATCAGTAATACCATTGCTACGAAAATTAGCCACACCGAAACGACGGTGACGGCCCATTTTGCTAATCGCGTCCTAAGTTTAGTATTGTTTCGGTATCTTTTAAATCGTTCTTTTTGTGTATCAGCTTCGTAATCGTCTCCATCCTCAAATATTTTTTCTTCTTCGTTAGACTTTCCATCTGAGGTTACAGATGGTGACGTCTCAGGCTTAATTTTTCCTAAAGATTCAATAAGCTTACTGAAGGCAGGATTGGATTTATTGGTTGACATCGCCCGCAGCCAATTGTCTATAATGACGTTCTATCTCCTGATGGTCCATTTGCAAAGACACCTTGTTGTGATTTTTCACATCATTCCAAGCTTTAAACCATGGAGTTCCAGGCATGTGAGTTTTTGCACTTAATTGGGTTCCGGTATATGATCCGTAAACCGACCAAATTCTATCTAAAAAACTATCGGTAGTTTCATCACCTGTGGTATATTCAGCGTTATTTATCCACATTATTGGCGCATTTCTAAAGGCCTTAAATTCTTTATAAATAGTCGGTATTACGGGACCGTATTTCCAAGCCTCCGGGTTTTCCTGGAACAACTTACTTCCCGTCAGACCTAAATACCAGCCGTAAGCAATATAAACAAGTTTGATCAGCTTCATAGGCGTAATAGAACCAGTGCTCCCATACCTAGCTAAGAAAAATTCAGCTATTTGCTTCGCGTTGTACATATGCTTAATAATTGCTTTTGTACAAATTAACAAATAAAGTGAAATCTTTAAAGGATTTATCGAATTTTAACATTCATATTAAACTTCTCCACATTATACCATTCTATTGGAACCATTGATTCGACATGTATCAATTTAAACACAGTTGAGAAGTGAGTTTTGATACATTGAAATTGGATAAAGGTTGCTTCCAAAACTTCATCAACCCTCAAATAAGCCTGTCAAAAGCACTCCGCAGTGAACTCCCTCTGTGACCACAACGATATATATATTTTAACGATTGACATAAATCAACAATTACTGAAAACCTTAATCCAGTAAAATCATAAAGCCTTACTTTTGCACGACCAAATCAAAAGTTATGAAACAACATCTACAGTTGACAATTTCCGGTAAAGATGGTACGCAATCTTGGTATACGGCCGAGGTGACAAAAGGCACCGAGTTCCTATCTGTCCTGTTAACTGGCTACCAAGGATTCGAAGAGAAGTTTCTAGTCAGAAAAGAGGATGATAGATATAAGGTTATCGCGCTCGATAAACAAACTATTATGGAGCCAAAAGGAGAACTTCATCAGAAGCTTGAGACTATTGGCAGAAGGTTTCTATCATAATATTAGTCATAAAATAAAGAATCCCCTCGTCAGTTGACGAAGGGATCATCAGCTTAGTGCTCCCCGGAAAAATTTCATAAACATTTTAAAAGTCAACTGGAATTTTAGATTAATATTCCATTTTCATAGCAGCGTGTAAATGCAGTGGAAAATTAATATATAATAATTATTAAAGCAAGAATTTTTGAGTAATTCGTGGATGATTTATCGAGCATCAATAATAATGTGGAGAAAATACTTGAGAAGCTTATTTTAGTAAAGTTTGTAACATAATAACTCTCCATGTTTCCATGGAGAGTCTGCTTATGAAATTATACCCATGGGGTGGGCGATTCTTACAAACCTAAACAAATTTCAGTGACATCATACGAATTACTCATGTATTTTTTTTGGATACTTACAAAGAATATCATCAATGCACTGCTTCCCAAAACTTCATCAACCTCAAATAAGCAGGGCATCTATCCAGCGGCTTTTTGTCTGACCATTGATCAACCATTATAAATTGGGTATGGAGAAATTGCACTGGATCTTCTACTATTTGGTCAGGGCTGATCTGGATAGGGGGCGTGAAGGTCTTGCCTTCGAAGAATGCTTTAAGCTCTGGGATTGTCATGCGCGAAGGTAGGGAAAACGCAAACTAATATTCGCAAAAATTACAGCGCTTTTCTAGCGTGATCATATTATTTAGAATGGCTATTTCGAAATTAGGTTATCGTCCATAAATACAACCTGCTTATCAAGGTAACACATAATCACTTCATGTTTTACGCCTGTAGTTCGTTCCAATACGGCCGCAGATAACACTGCGTGTTCTTGTTCCGTATATGCAAGCAACCTTCCGTCGTTCATGTTTTTTACAACATAGCAAACTTTGTTCATCGTCACTTTATCTTTAGCAATATAGTTCATGGCAAATTTTAGATAGGCACGAATTTACTAGCTTATAGTTCATTTCCGATGATATTTTATCTGAAAATATGAATCATAATGGTAGTTGAGAATTATTCTACATCTCAAAATTCAGGTAATACTACGATTATCTAATACTAATGGGAAATATTGGCTAGGTTACAGTTTTATGGAAATCCCCCGTCCATGGGACAGGGGATCTACAAAAAAACATCGAAATTATAATATAACCATTAGTTTGGTTAACAACGCTCGCATGAAAGAGTTTTGAAATAATATCATCTTTACCCTCCCTTAATTTTCCCCTCTCTGATCCACCGAAAATACTTTTCTATTCTTTCACAGGTGAGTGCTTCGCAGCGATTGTGCTCGCTGTACGCTAGCTCCATAGTCATGTCGCTCAACTTGATCGAACCTTTGTGATACCTATTTACCAAAACGTGCCACGAGCTTCCCCCGGCAGCGAAGCTTACATCGACGACCTGCCGTTCGCCTTTGTAGTAGAACATTTCTGTACAGTTCTTGTCAAAACGGAGTATCAGCGCATCCAAACAAGCCTCACGGACATCGTCGGCAAGGTTCCCGTAGGCGTGTTCCCACTTCCCCATAGTGTTTCGAAATATATAGATTGATACTCCATTTTTATCATATAGCGTATAGTCGGAAGAGCCTATGGATCTGTGCATTTCTTTCACTCTCGCGAATATCACCTTATCTCGTACATGTATTTCTAGCGGTTTCATAAAACAAAATTGCTAAGTATTTTAGTATTTATGAAAGCTAAATTTTGCTAAAAATTAGATCGGATCTGCAATAGTGGGTATGTTTGTTTCGATTCCTCGAGCAGAGGTCACGCGGAAAGTCTTATGTGCTTTTAGTTCGCCATCATAGGGAACGATCAGCTGCTCTATCTCTTCACGGCCATCGGCAAGTAGCCAATTGTGCCGTTTATCCTGGGGAATGATCAGCGGCATTCGGTTACCGATATTATGGATGTCGGCCATGAACTCATTAGCTTCCGTAGTGAGTATAGCGAATGTGTCGTAATCCTGCCAATGGTTCCATACAATGCCCAGTGTGAAGATTGGCGATTCAGGATCACTCACATAGTACGTCTCATCGTTCTTTTTCCCGTTAGTGGAATGCGGCTCAAAGAATCCTGTGACGTAGAGCAGCCCACGGTGCTGGCCGATAGATCGCTTATATGTTGCCTTTTCAAATATCTCTTCGCCTACTGCATTTAGCGTATTGGCATACTTATCTGCTTCCTGTTCGCTTTTAACCCAATACGGCAAAAATTTCCATCTGGCCGGAACTATACTGTCAATATCGTTGTTCAGTGTAACCGGCAGGATCGGGCGGGAAAAGCCGCTAACGTGATATATAGTATCAAACTGATAATGAACGTTAGCGTCCTTTATTACAGTCTTTAATGTTTCCGTTGACGGAGTAGATGTATGATAGCACATATTCGTAAATATCGTATATTAGTTGTACCAATCTAAACAAACTTACGTGGAATTCGTTGCTTTAACACACAGTATATTAAAAATGCTCAAAAGCAAGGGCTATACTGTTTTGCATTCTATTTCCCCGATAACGAGTGAAGATCCAACTTGGTACCCGAAGAAGATGGCCATCGAAAGATTGATGCAGATAGATAACGAATATCTAGCTAATCACTCGCAGCCGCTAAATGAAATTCATTTTCTCATAATACAAGATGCCCTAGATAACATCCCAGAGGAATATCTCATCGGCATGGTGTTTATTGGTGACTTAAAATAAAAAAACAAACATGGCACTACAGGATAAATTAGAGGATTACAACAATATCTACCAATTCAGGGAATTCCCGGATCAATTTCACTTCAGCTTTAGTCCAGAGCGAATGATTATCCGGAACGAAGCAATTAGAACGGGTAATAAAGAACTTTACGAAGCCTTTCTTCGTGAGCGATATCCTGATGATGCCGATGCCGAACTTGCGATCTTCGATAGTACCATAGCAGACACCAAGCAGGTGTCAGGTGCGGAAGCTGCTGATTTTTTCAAACGGCATGGGATTGTCGCGCTAATGGCAGACCTAACATTTTCAGATCCAGACACCATTTTCACCGCTAAGATCATGAGTGACTGCGAGGCCGGTGACGAAATAAACGAATCCGAAGAACCTATCGGCGCTTATGTGCCAATAAGTACCGTGGCCGGTCGTGATTTGCTTTGGCTTGATGTGAGTGAAATAAGGCTGGCGTATGGCGGTGGTAGAAAGTAATAGGTAGTGGCCTTTACTGGGTTTCTTCAAGCCAGCTAACGAAGCCTTTGTCGATCCATTCCTCTTTAAAAGTGGAGAGTACTTTGCGCTTACCAAACAGGAACTTTACGCCATTGACATCGTAGAATAGGACAGTATCGAGTGGGTGATTGAAGTGCTCAACGGTCGGCAGCCGTTCATTGATTGGGATAAGGGTGAGTTTCATGGGGGCAATGTGGGGAATGTATCTGGACTTTTCTTACGGAAAGCCCTAAAATAAAAAGCCCCTAATTTGTTAGAGGCTTTTGGAAAACGGAATGTTTAATGACAGTTCTATTCTTTCTGGTTTTTACTAATTTCCGATTCTGATATATAGGGTAGTTTGAACCTTTCACTGTAATTTAGATATTGGTTCCATTCCCAAAACCTCCATGGAGTTATCCAAAATGTTCTGTACAATTGCTTATCCTTAATGTCAGGATGTTTTTCTAAAAATGAATTGTAGGAAATTTTTGCACTTGAATAACTTAATCCTTTCATACCATATTCTTTAAATCTGAATGTGCCATTAAAGTTACTATATGAATAGTCTCTTTTTAGGAATAGATATATAAAAGTGTAGTTAGTTAAATATACAACCGTTGCGCAACTTGCAACTATTAGCATAATATTTTTTAGTTTACTTTTTTTTATTTGCATGGTCCTTTGCTCTTTGGTGGTGTTAAATTATAAAGCATAGAAGTTACTCTAGTATCTCCATTTGCCTTTTGTTGCCGCAACTGCTGCCCCAAAGCCGCAGGTGTATACGCAGAAAGATATATTACTCCTCCTGGATAGCCGGTTACACCTATAATCGTTACTGAACTTATTGGAATTGTCAAGCTTATATCACCTGCTCTCACAGCATCATATACATAGCGTACACAATTTGAATTAAAGGCGTTATATGTAGGCAAAGGACTTGATGCTTTATCTAAAATCTTTTGAAATCTTGCCGCGTCATTACCCAGATCGAAATCAATAGATACGTTGTATCCAATCGGCTGACCAGAATCTGCTCCGTTGTCGACGACTTTTGACGGTCCATTAAGGTCTCTATAAATTTTCCCTCCTACAGGATAATAGCCTAAAACTTGAGTAATAGAGATGCCGTTTGTGCCAATTTTCGTTAAAGAAATAGCAGCGTGACCAACTTCGTTGGCACCATAATGTGAAGATTTACCTGGTTCAGGTTCCTGAACGAGAACAGAAACCTTGAACTTTGCACCTGCATTGGGAATGTTTCCAAAACATTCCACGTAGTCAGAAGGATCGACAGCAGGGCTTTCTAAGGGCATTTCAAAATCGTCGGATATGTATCCAAACCCTGCGCCGCCGCCGCCGCCACCGCCGCCACCGCCGCCACCGCCGCCGCTGCCATCCCAATCTTCAGGCACTTGTTCTTCGGTTTCCGGCTTAAAAGGATCGTCATTTTGATTACAAACTTGATGTTCTTTGTAAACGCCATTAACGATTGTCCATATTGTTCTGCATTCATCTCCGGGCCCCATTTTTTTCCCGTATGAAGAATTTCCTATTCGTCTAGAACTGACAATTTTTCCTTGTGTAACATTGGCGTAAGTCGCGGCTGTTTCAGTTATTGATTCTGTAAAGATTGTACCATCGAAATCATTTGCTGGCATGCTAGTCACCATGGTAAGATAGCTCAAAGAATATTTTCCATTTCCCTTCGTTGCTTTAATCCATACTTGATAGTATTGCTTTACATCTGTCTTCTTTAATCCAAAATCTATGGAATCCAATATACGCACCCGTATATAAGTTGCAGAAGAGTCTCTTTTGATCGCAGTAGGATCATCCCAATCTATTTTCTTGTTTAGACTTCCCCATAGCGTATGGTTGTCTAGTAGGGCCGCACGATTGAAACTCGACTTAATGCTAGCAATTTCGATTTCCTCAAGGTTGGGAAATTCGTTCTGCCTATCACAGCCCAAAAAAAGCAATGAAATTGCTAGGATAATAATTGTTAGTTTATTCATAAAGTAAATTAGTTTGTCAAATATATCACGTGGTTTTCGCAAATCCAATAAATTTCAATTTTTTTTGCATTATATTTTGTTTAAATTTTCAAGCATCAATACTAGATCTATGGAAGTCTTAGGGGGGAGGAAAAGCCATTCTTAATAACGCTTCTTTCATGAGTGAAAGTTATGAATCAAAATTTTACAAACTTTACGGCTTACCGTAAAATGCAATTTATGTATCCAATCCATATTCAAAGAGGTTTGCTTTAATTTAGGGCGGCTATACAACCGCCCCTGTTAATACTATCCTCCTAGCGGGTTTTGCCAAGGTTTCCAATCCCATGGAGTAGGGCCGCCCGGATATGGCACCGGTAATGGATAAGCCGGGGGGGGATCTGGTATAGTACCATAGTCTCCGCTATCCCAAGTGCTAGGCTGAGCTTTCACTTCGATTGTTGTGGTTGTCGTCAACGCTGCCATTCCTAGAATGAGAGCGGACATGATTAAAAATTTACGCATTGTTTATTTATTGAAATTTATTTTCACTTTTTTGGTCACTTTCATTTTTTGCATAGTATTTATGAGTATGAAGGGCATAATAGAGCCCTTGTTGATAAAATGAAAAATGATAACTACTTTAAAACAAGACTTTTAATGAAGTCTTTCGAGTTCCCCTTGAATTGGGTTGAGCAAACTATTGTTGATTCGCATGTTAGCAGAATGAAAGAGTTGATAGACTATAAGCCCAAACAATAGGATTGATGCAGCTACTGTGAGAATATTCATCGCAGTGGCTGCTTAATTAAAGTATCTCATGAGCTCTTTACCTGCCCATATTCCCATTTCCCTGGGCACACCGTTGCCGATGTACATGAAGTTCTTTTTGATGTCGCTGCCATCACCGTGTGTTGGAAAAACAAAGTCGTCTGGCACGCCTTGAAGCCTTGCGTACTCACGCACGGTGAACGGCCGCAACCCTCCAACGAAATTCTTATCGACGACTAGTCTTGTACCTTGATCTTTGCTGTAATGTGCTACACAAGTAGGCGCAAAGGAATTGCTATTTGAGGGATCGACGATTATGGGCTTATCGCGATATGCACCGTTCACGCGAGCATATACATTTTTCGGAATGCTCAACCGAGGATTTTTTTCCAAAATATCCTTTACGGTAGTTCTACGAACATTATCCGGTTGCCGAAAATTGAAAGGCTTTTTAGTTCCAATGATAATCACTCGTTTCCTGTCTTGCGGTAACCAATTCAGTGCGTTCACTGGACAAAATACCTGAACGTAGTATTGCGGTAACTTGGTCATTGCTTCGACGACTACCGGAAACTTCATCATTCCTGGAACGTTTTCAAGAACATAAGCCTCCGGCTGCTCGATGGCCACATGCCTAAAAAAGTGTAAGTATAGCTCATCGCCCGTCCGCACACCGTGTATGTCGCCGATATCGGAATATTTGGTACATGGGTACGTGCCTATTACTACGTCCGATTTAGTTTGTGGAGTCACCAGCATATCCTTAATATCCTCTGTAATGATATTGTGCGAGAAATACTGCGGATTCATTTTCATTATAGCAGTTGCGCCTTTGTCAATGTCTAAGGACTGGACGAAATTTAATCCGGCTTCCTGTAAACCGATTTCGAAAATGCCGATTCCTGAAAAATATCCTTTTGTAGTTGGTTTGTACATTATTGTAGGTTTAAACATGTATGTTATCACTGATATTGTCGATAATCTCAATTATCAGCGAATTCGTCGATATTCCAGTTTTTGCTTTGGAGGGTGATGGAAAATCCCTCGCGCCCTCGGTAGCCTAAGTACTTGATGTACCACCTTGAAACTGTTGCAACGGAGCACCCAAAATGTTGCGCAACCATCGCAATAGTGTTGCCTGCATGCAACAGTTCCATGGCTGCTGCTATCGTTTCTATGGGGTAGGTGTGAGGGTTCATTATGTAATGTCAAAAAATAAGTCAGGCTGTGAAGTCCCATCATTGAACCTCTGTAGAAAAGGTTCATCTCCTTTCTTCTCCGTTCCATCCCAGCCCTGCGGCCACGTGTTATTGCTAATCATCCGGCGAATAGCTGATTCCTCTTGATTGTTGATCAGGGAGATAGTGGGCTTTCCTTCACGTTCGGCGATCGTATTTATATCATTTTCGATATCTCTTACTTGTTGTAAGCCCCATAGGCGAGCTTCGAATGTCAGAGGCCCCATTCTATTTTGATTTTTAGCCAAATCACCGTCTTTCTTGATCTGAAGTTCTGTTTTACGCAGCCTATTATGTGGCTTCTTCAATTCCGCGTATATTTCTCTCAATCTCAGCAAAGGCGCGAGATATGCCCAAAAGGGATTCTTTATGGTAAGCAAGAGCGATAAATCTTTACTGGCAAGATTACAGCCAACGCATCCAGTTCTTGCGTTCTTCTCTTCCGCTTCATCTCCGCCATAACTGTCTGCTACCTGCTCTGTTTTCCAAGCTCCATACTTCGCCATTGGGGCGAATATTTTTAGCCAGTCCCATACTGAGCACACGCGCCAATGGAGAATCGGAGCAAGTTTATCACAGATAGAGTCCGGTGCAGTTAATTGGTACCAACCTTGTCCGCATTCAGCGCCATCCTTTCCGCAGCTCATAGAGATCCGGCCATCCCGTGCAGCGCTTTCGCCTTGCCGAACACCAGTGATCAATAGGAACTTTTCACCTTTCGATTTGTAAAGGCGCTCAAGATGCTTCATCATCGGATCAATTTTAAGTTTAGGAGTGCACCAGCGGAATGTGTTGGAAGGTGGAGGGACACCTTTGCCAAACATGTACACAAAAAATCTGTCTTCAATAGAAGCTGTAACAATATCGACACGGATTGATCGGTTCCGCAACTGATCACAGATCAACATTGCAGACATCCATAATGGTGTTAGCTCTAATCTCGTATCAGCGAGTAACACAGTTATTTTCTTGGGAGATTTTATCTGTCCTGATTCGATTAAATAAAGAACGAAGGTAAGTGTGGCTGTGCTATCCTTTCCTCCAGACCACGCGAATACCCAGTGATCATATTTAGGACCATAAGCATTCATCGATTGTACTGTTAACTCCTGTTGTTCCTGGAATGTGCTACGCATTGCTGAGAACATGTTTAGTTGTGTCTTACTCACTTTGCACCTCCTCTCTGGGTTTGATTTTTGGTAAACATCATTAATTGCGGACGAGGTTGGTTTAGCTCCTCGATGTCGCTTACTTCCTCTCTTTCCGGCGCTATATCCCAAACGCCAGGATGCACTTCCAGAGCAGGCGCTTCTACCTGCTCTAGGGATTGGATTACTTCGGGGCTATTCACTGGGGGCCTCCTTCTAAAACAATCCATCCTCGTTTAACTAATTCATCAACTGATAAGCCATAGGCAGGAAGCGCATAGCCTTTCGAACGGAGGTAGTCGTATACTTCTAGGTGGTTGTTTGAGTTCCATTCTGAACGCCCTTTATCTATCCACACAAGAAAATCGCCACCTCTATATCTAACGGTATAATTAAAACTGCCTCCAAACTCCATTACTAATTCGTCCCAAGCGTGATCTCCGTCAATCCTGCCCCTAACTTTAACATTCCCTTCAGTAAGCTTAGACATTGAGTCAGGCCGTTGAACCAATAACATTGCTATATAACAAGCATCTTCAGCAGTTATTCCTGATATGGGCTTAAGCCTTAAATGGCTTACATGGTGTATATTCCATTGTCCTACTTTGTCTATATGTTCGCCCTCGTGAGGATAAACTGCAAGGCAAACCCTTTGGCCCCAATAAATCGCGAAAAACTTTAATCTGTTTTCTACTGTATTATCCATTGCTCGAACCTCCTTCCAAAGTATTCATGTCAACAGCTAGGCCGGCAGCGATTAGGCCGAAAACGTCGAAGTGCTCTTTTACTAATTCATTGAAAACTTCATAGGGTGCCTGCACAATTCTCGATTGTTCAGGATTGTCAAGAAATGATTCTAGCCATTCCTGATAAGCGTCGCAATATGTATCAGTTTCTAAAACCAAAAATTCAATCTTAGTTTTGATTTCTCCGTTATGCTCTATCTCTTTGGTTAGGTCGGATAGGGGGCGAAGGATGGGTTTGTTTCCTAAGAAGTCACCGTACGTATTGCTGGATTGATTGGGTTCCATTAAAATTAAAAGCCCGTTAGCAGTGCCCTCAACTTGCAAAACTGTTTTTCCGTCAGGGCGCAATACTCTCAACCCATACGCCAAGTAAGGCGATATGTGTTCTAGTGTTAGCTTATCCATTGGTTACCTCGCTTTCCAAACTAGGTGATTCGACAAATCGCCATTCCAATACGGTTACATCACTGAATGAGTAGCCGAAATGAACGCCTTCGTTAGAATCTGAAGGAAGAACAAGTCTATCATATGGTATTCCTTTCCAGTGGCAGTTTCTCGACGCATCAGGATCGGTGGATAATTCCTGCGAATTCCTTTTGGCAAAATATATAGTCTGATTTCCTCTGTAAGATCTTTTTGCCCATACGAGGGTGTTAGGTGGCGGCAATTCAACTGCCGTCCTAATCCACTTACTTTGTTCTTCCAACTCAATCCCCTTAGCCTCAATAAAAGCCGTCAAAGCTTCCTCTCTCGTTGATGATTCCGTCAGCGCAAGGCCAAACGTTTCGTTTATCGTTCCGATATCCACACTACTAGCGTCATACATGGATATTAGGCGTATAGCCTGTTCTAATTGCTTTCTATTCATGCGTGGCCTCACTTTCTAAAAGTGTTGGCTTCTTTGATAAATCAACCTCGATAATCGGATGAAAAGGTCGCAAAGAGTCTAAAGCTTCTTTAGGCCGTAGCCATATGTCATACCCTACAGCAGTTGCAAAATGTCTTTCATCCGGGGCTACATACATAGCTGGCAGAATACCTGAACTATCTACAAATAGATAGGTACTCTCATCCGTAGGCATAGCTTCAACTACGCTTACAGGTGTCATTCCTGTTATTTTCATACAATAATTATTTTGTGTGTGTTACTTTAAATCAAAGGTATAAAAGCGTTCTTATATATCCAAATTATACTATATAATTTTTATACTTTTCCGTTATATTCTAAATTCTGCAAAACTAGTTCTTTAAAGTCTTTGTAAA
The DNA here is from genome assembly GCF_004364125.1 of Sphingobacterium paludis. GTDB lineage: Bacteria > Bacteroidota > Bacteroidia > Sphingobacteriales > Sphingobacteriaceae > Sphingobacterium > Sphingobacterium paludis. The sequence goes on from NZ_SNZV01000003.1 coordinate 264,316, forward strand.
ATTTAAAGTGGTGTCGCCCACTGATTATATAGTAGGCGATGTATCGTCTATTGATGCTTAAGCTTGCGGATATTTCATCAAGCTTATTCCTGCGAAGTTGTTCATGGATGCCGAAAGTGGCATAGAACGGGCAATTCAATACGTAGAATATGTATACAACAGCACGATGTATATCCACGACATGGCGTGGTGTACGATTCAAATGAGCCGATTTTTCAGTCGGAACCTTCACTTTTGTGACCGCTTCATATCCGTCAATTACTTGCTGAGCGGAATAATCCTTTCTCGATTCTTCGCTAATTTTCTCAAATAGCGAATCGATGTGCCCAGCTAAATCGCTTGCAATTGCAGCGAGTATTTTAAGCTTCATTTTTTCGGCAACCATATAGAATATAATTTGTATAACTTTTAGTTATATCTAAGAGCACATAAATCTATCCACAGCGGAAATGAACTGATCCAAACTACGGCAAATGATTACTTTGTGCTTCAATGATCGCAAAACGCAATGTACAGCATCTTGTTTATCGCTGGTCTCGCTATTCTTTCGCTGAGTTTTCATTTCAATAAAGAGTATATCTCCCTTCTTAATGACCTGCAGATCCGGAAAGCCCGCTTTCAATCCCATTCGCTTAAGTCGACCGCCGGTCCGAGCATTACGCCTTCCCTCGTTCGGAATAGATACGATTAGGCCTAATCCCCTATTTTGGTACTTTAGCGTGAACCAGTCTACACAGGCTTTTTGTATTTCGCTCTCCGCCCCCATCAGATCCTACTTATCGAAAACCCATTTTCTTTTGCAAAATTAGGATTCTCTTCTATGAAGTTGTGACAGTTACGGCAAAGCGCTATAAATTTGCTTTCGTCTGTCAGTAGACCTCCCATTCTCCCTTGTGGATGATGAACATCCGTAGACCAATAGGTACATCCAGACAATCTTGCTTTACATGTGTTGTTTTGCTCCATAAAGATACGCCTTTTTTTAAGATACAATACATTTTGAGCTGCTCTTTTTTTACTTAAAAAACGTATGGGCTTCGCTTGTTTCTTAACAATCGTAATACCGGAGTCTACTATTTTCGACTTTTTGACGTCCTTTCTATGCTTCCAGTAGCAGTATTGGCATCGTGCTGCTGTCAATCTAGATTCCTTCGAGCAATCAACACACTTACCGATTTTCGCTTTGATCATTAGTTTAGTGATATTGTTGGAAGATCGCCAGATGCTTCCGAATTAATTTCCTCACTCGCGTTTCCAAATTCTAAGCGAAAGAACAGTTCAAGTCTTTCAGCTAATGCTTCCTTTTGCTCCTGGTTTAGTTTTAACAAACCTGTTTTGGTCGTTAAGATGTTGGGAAGTCTATTGACGATTTTCTGCTTAATGTTTTTCATTACTTTCGGTTTTAGTGATTATATTGTTAATTTTTCTTTCGATAAACGTGTCTACTGTGTACCGCTTGTTTCCGAACACCAAAAATCGAACGGTCGATACCTGTTGCCCATGCTTCCGGTATAGATTGTCAAATTGCTTTAGGCATCTCTGGTGGAAGAGTTCGGCTTCTGTAGGCGTGCGTGGTGCTGAGACATTTTGTTGAAACGGCCTCTTCTCGCCGATCGCGTCTTTCAGCGCCTGAACCACATCGGGATGATAGCCGGAGCCGATAGGATTATTCTTAACCACCTCCTTATCTCGCGCAACTCTCAGCTTTTCGTACTCGTTCATTCTGTCCTGATTGTATTCTTCCATCTTCTCAAGTATTAGCTGCCCGTCCATTCGATCATAAAAGCTTCCGTAATGTCCTAGCTTCATTTTGTCGAAAAATAGCTTTAGATCGGCTAAATTGAAGTGTGGGAAGTATTGCTGTATCATCTGAACGGTTTGCGCTAACTGAGAGCCATTGAAAGTCTTACCGACGTTAATGAACTCTATAAAGTCGGCAAGCATATCGACAAGAAGTGCTTTAATCTTCGTGTCGCCGTAGATCGATTTTAACTTACCCACTGATGGTACGTTCGATTTTATTGCCTGAACCGAAGTTCTAATCACCATTGCTGATAATTGACTTTGCAAGGCCTCTAAGGTTGGCCACTTCGTCAACTCGCTGTTGCCTGTTTTGACTTGTGCTAACTGCCTTTTGTCCTGTTGCATATTTTTGTTTATTTAAAATCCATTGATATTCGAATCCCCTCCAGCTGTATTCTGCGCATGCCTGAACCGCCATGGCTACAGGGTAGTTATTGCGTTCACATTCACTCAACAATTTGTTTAGTGCCGTTTCGGTGAAAGAAGCTTTCGCTGCAACCCGAACTTTTAGCCAGTCTTCCACATGTTGAGGATCCGCTCCTTTCATGACTAGTGCCAATCGAAACTCTGCCTTTCCAAATGCTTTTTCTTTTTTGGCGGAATTTTTTTCTTTTTCCTTTTCCGGATTATCTACATGATCAGAATCATCGTATGATTTTTGGTGCGCGGAAGCGCCAAATAAATCTTCTTCTTGACTTCTTTCATTTTTTTCTTTCTTAATATTCTTTACATTCTTGTTTGTGGTTAACCGCTGGTTACTCGTTGGTTTTCCGTTGGTTGTTTGATGGCTGCCAGTTGGTTGTGTTGTTGGTTGGTCATCATCCTTTTCTTGATACAAATCATAGTTAACGATCGATATAACGCTGTTTTTGTTGGTTGTTTTGATGGTTATCTCGTTGGTTGATTTTAGTTTATTCAACGATGTTCTAACCTGTTGTTCTGACATGCCTAACTCAGCTGACAAAACCATCCTTCCAGTCACCAAGTCGCCTCGCTTGATAATTGAACCTTTGTAGTTTTTATCCTTATGATTTGCCTTTAAAAGAAGATGTAGGAACATAATCTTTGTATTAGGGTCATCATACCATTCCCAGTCTAAAATGCTCCTATGGAGCTTAATCCACCCCAATGAGTTTAATGCCATTTGTTGCCTTTTCTTGAGTTGCAGCTTACGCAAAGTATCTGCATGTTCGATATGTTATTAGATCCGCCTTTAGAAAGAGGTCTAATATGGTCTATTGACAGATTCTTATCCGATCCGCAGTGTTGACAATTTTTTTGATTTTTATTGAGAGCAATAAAAAGCATTTTTCTAGACGATGCAAACGATTTACGCAGCTCTTCATACTCAGTATTACGGAAACGAATATCTCTGAGCTTTAGCAACATCATTTCGATGTATGCAATAGAATAGCCTTTTGACCTTCTTAGTTTCTTTAATCGTCTGTAGTGTCGTTTGAATAATCTCGAATTGTACTTAGCCAAGTATAACGTATCTAATCTAGAGTTATACACCGTTAAGTTAGCCGCGGATAAATGCAGGAAATTCCCCCATTTTGTATTTGGCAACGGGTTGCTGAATAAATCCAGATCTAGCACGTTAGACATTGTAAATAGATTTCTGCCCATAGTATTATTAATTTATTCCTGCCCTGTTCTTCTGCCGATCAAGAAGAATGTCATCGTGCTACACCCAATCGCCCAGGTTACTGCAATAAATGCGAAGGTGTACACGCCATCCTTAAAAGCAGCTACAGCTACCATAAAGAATAAAACGAGTATGCCGCCACTTATTACGACCTGTAGCATGCGCTTACTGATTGTTTGCCCATTCATTGATTACCTCCCCTTTTAAACGGTCAATAAACTCGGTTGTTAACGGCTGGATGCTATGCTCACAGCGTAGAAACATCCTATCATTCACATAGATTACGACCTCGTTTAGTACTTCGGTTATTCTTCCTATCATAATGTGACCATCATCATCAAGAGTGACCCACATTCCAACTTTTAAATTTTCCATATGATACCTAAGCCACTTTTCCATGACGGTCGCATCGTCCCGGAAGTGGGCAAATATTATTAGAAAACGTTATCGTGCAATGCGACTGCACACCTAATATAACTGGCATAACTTACAGTTATATTTAGAGATCCAAAGAATGGTGATCACTATCTATTTTCGATTTAAATAGCTCCTTCAATACTTGATTGATTTCAGGGAGAGATGAAAGGCCAAGCTTAAAAACAAGTTCGATCAAGTGATAAAGCTCGGACTTTTCATCAAAAACATTTTCTTCCCGCCTTTCAATCATCCTGATGTTATCCACTGCTAGAGTCGTTTTAATAGCGCTAGCGCTTTGCCGGATCCTATTAACATGATTCTTAATCGTACCAGCAGATCTAACAAACTCTAGCGAATGGTGTGTCAATAGACTACATACTTCCGATAGGTAATGAATTTTAACTGCGGTCAATGCACCGTCACCCTTTTGCTTTATCATCTTCTTTTTATTTTTCTGATGTCCAACTTACTGTAATTTTCGAGGTCTAGTTTTTTGAAATAGGTTCTCGACCCGATCTTAGTGTATGGAATTAGTTTTTCCCTTTTCCATCGATACAGAGCATTTTGCTTAATCTTTAAAAATACACAAGCTTCTTTAACGGTTAACAGCTCGTCGTCCGATTTTGGAGCAGCAGGAGCACTTTCATACTTTGCTTTTAGCTCTGCCATCTCTATCTCTAATGCTGACAGCTTCTCTAAAATCAAACCTACGGCAACCGGCACCTGCTCAAGCGTTTTAATATCACTCATTGGTTTTAATACCTCCTTTCGGCTTTTTTCTTGCTGGCTTGGCTGCTTGCAAAGAGTTAGCTTCGGTAGGATCATCTTTAACGAATACGCCGTCTACCATCTTACCAGTCCGCTTTGCAATAACATTGTATGCTGATTGCGTACATGATTCAATCGTTTGATTGTTCTCTTGGGCAACACGGTGCAACATCTCTTGTGCGCGAACTACATCAATAGTTACATCTTTGTTTTGGCAGATTTTCTTGAATATTTCAACGATCCAATTGATCAAGATAAATATTTTGGAATTGGCCAAGTCGCCGCTTTCTTTCGTGCTTTCGGCTAGCTTTTTCAGGATAACTAAAGTGACGTTCACGTCCCCAATCGCATCCACGATCTCTTCTTCGTTTTTTTGGACTAAAGCGGTAACCAATTCTGTAACCTCTTCAAAAGTCTTTGTTAACTGCTTTAAAGGCGATGAGCTATCGAAGATACCCTTATCTTGTGCCCAAGTGATGATGTTTTCGTTTAATTCTTTCATATTTTATTTTAATTGATGAATACTAGAATGGCAGATCATCGTCATCCGCGCTGCTTATGCCCATCGGCGGCAGATCGGCGTAACTAGGCGCGGTCGGCTGTGCTGGACGCTGAGCCTCCAATTTGTTAACGCGCCACGCTACAAGCGAATTAAAAAATGTGGTCACTCCATCTTTGTTGGTCCAGGGGCGACCGCGAAGATTAAATGATACTTCGACTTCATCGCCAATTTTCAAGTTGTCAAAAATGGAAACTCGATCTTGTGTAGCTTGAAAACTGATGTATTCTACAAATTGCGGATTCTCGGCATATGCGACAATCAAATCACGTTTTTTAAATGATTCTGTTATTTGTTGAGTGGGGTGTACTTCATGTACTCTTCCTTTTATTTCCATGTGCTTTATATTTACGTTGTTTGATACTTAGACTTTTCAAATTCCATTTTCATATATGAGATCATCGTTCGGAAACTCTCGATGGAATAGCTTATGTTTTTTGTGAACCGTTCTATTAGATTGTAATAGAAAAGTTCTTCTTTTGCCAATTCTGCGAATATCTGCTTTCGATCAGTGGCAGTATATTTTATGTATAGGCCGCTAACAAGTAAGCTAGCTATTTTGGCATTGTACAGCTGCTCGGCCAATGCTAGAGCGTATGAAGCGGTACTTTGAAGAGCGGCAAGCTCTTGTAGTTTACCTAGGAGCTCGTCGGGATTATCCCTGTCGATCTCTTGACTAATCGCATCACCAATCTGGGTAACTAGAATGATCAACTTTTCCAAGTTCTTTTCCGGATTTTCCATCAAAACGATCTTTTAATTGTTTTACGATTCCTGTTAATTGTCGGATGGTCACCAAATGTGTGACTTTATCCACTTCGCCTTTTACAAGGTTTTGCATTGCCGTGCTTTCGGCCTTTATTGATAGACTACTTGCGTTCTTTAGCAAACTATCAAGACTGCTTTGGATTATATCTTGCATAGCCTATAGTATGATTGTCGTGTCAATTCAATATCGTACATTGCATCATGCAATTTTGAAGGATCAACTTCAATACCTAGCTTGGACGCAACGGTTTTCAGTTTGAAGTCTGGCATTGTCGCGCGCTCGTCTTTAAACTTTTCTGATGCCATAGCACTTACATCAAGGCTGTTTCCCCAAAACCATGAAAAGAAATAGTTATCGCCGCATTGTTTAAACCATGCATTCATAAAGGGATCGTCAAAACCACTATTCCGAAAGCCGCAAAGATGAAATTTATCCTTCTTATCAAACTTGCTTACATATTTGCCAAGCATCTTTATAAATTGACCATATCCCTGGATCATGCCGGTGCCGTAACTTTCCAAATCTTCTCGCGTTACGTTGGCGATTTTCAATGCAGCGTCATCTATCACCGCATTTGGATTAGGTTTCATTCTGATATTAAAAGATTCTTTAGCGATACCATCAATGTCCACTACACCTGATAGTTGATGTATTCCATTCTTCCAGAACATGGTACCGGTCGTTTCTAGGTCATAAAAAAGTATTTTAGCCATTCTAATTTAAGTAAGGTGGAACATCCATTTTGTAAACCCCCTCTTCCGTATACGCTCTGTAATCGAAAGACTCATCAAAGTTTTCCTTATCCAAGCATTGCTTAAATTCCGTTACAAGCTTTTCAAAGATTGAAATACCCTTCATTACCAAATCTTCCATTAGGTGATGCACAGATACTTCACATTCGCGGTCGACTGCGATGATGTAATACGGTAGAACCTCGCCCACGGCGGTCGTATACACGCCGGCTTGAATGTGATAATTATTGTAGATGATATCCCGCTGGAACTTCCGTGGATCTGCATCCGTGCAAATTTTCAGATCTAGGATTATCTCGCCAAGTCCATCAAGAAAAGATGTGAACTTGATACCATCGTGCTCAAATTCTATTTTGTGCTCGGTTTGATGGATTTGGCTAAGTATGTGCTTTGCTGCTCGATTGCTTAGGACTGCTTTAGCCATACGTTTAGCTTGAAGAAATACGCCATAGGAAACAAGCTCTTTTTCGGGGTATATTTCTAATTGATTTGCTTTCCACTCTTTGTAGGCTTTAGTTGATCGAGGGCTAGCCCCGCCAATTTCCTTAACCATTTCTTCGTCGGTATAAAATGAGGCATTAATAGTATCCGGCTCTAAAACTAATGCATGAACAAGTTTTCCTAAAATCATCGAATCTGTAGTTTCGAAGCTCTTCATCTTGTAATTGATAAACGCGTTCGGGCTACGTTTGAATTTGGAAAGGGCAGAGTAGCTAAGTTTAGCTACCCCACTTTTAAATTCCTTGATTAGGGTTTTTATAAAAAGCTGTCTTTTTTCAGCTTCGGTCAGTTCGGGTGACGATATCGATGTTGTTAAATCAAATAAAGACATAGTTACGCTGTTTGTTTTTGTTGACCCTCTGCGTTAATAAACCCTTTTTTCTTAGCACTGAGCGCAGTCACGAATTCGCTATCGGTGTGTAGTATTTGGTGGTCGTCGAAAATAGTCGAAAGATCTTCCTTACTGCCAGCAAAATCGATGCGCTTCATTGCTATAAGCTTTAAGAAGTCCTTATTCTCATGTAGCTTGGCATTGTTGTTCCAAATGGTATTAAGAGCATCAACGGAAGCAACCTTTCCAATAACCTTTGGCAATGTAGGCGGTATGCCTACCGGAACCGATTCTTTTTGCGCTGCAGGCTTATCCGTAGTATTCTTGTCTTGGCTGGTCTGCGCTTTATCGCCCGGCACCGGATGATCATCGGAATGCGTATTGTCGGCATCTTCCAAAGTTCCTGTAGGCACCAAGAAAGTATAAAGCAAAGTGTTCTTCAATGCGTAGGTCGTTGCCTTTCCTGCTGATTTGTCCTGCGTATCTACCCCATGCCCATACCCTACAATTTCCATTGATTCGCCGGAAGTGTGCATAAGCATGTATTTGGTTTCTACCTCAGTAAAAACGGATTGCTTCGTTTTAGTCGTTGGATTGCCATTATAAGAAGTGTTTTCTTCCCACCGCTCAATTTTTGTAGTTGGCTTTATCTCGATAGGAAACAATACCAGTCCATTTTTTTCCATGACGGCGCCGATCGCGTGCTTTACATCTTTGTCAGACACCCCTTTGTAAGAATTGGTGCCCGATCCCACTGTCATATTTTTCTCAATGTTCTTTACTTCGGCCATCACGGCAAGCACTGCTTTAACTAGATTTTTCATAGCTAACTAGTATTTAAAGTGATAGACTGAACCTAATAAAACTGCTAGAATGAATAGCATGATCGCTACTAGCTGCAGGAAGAACAAGATCATTTCGTAAATGACGGCTCTTTCAACGGATGATAGATTTTCTTCTACCAAGCTGTTTAGATAATTAAATACATTTTTCATTTTGTGTGTGTTACTTTTATAATTAATATACTTCTTAGTTATATTTCAAAAACTGGTTTTGGATCGAACTGATGTCTTGATGATCAAAAAAATCTTCATATATTACTTCTACACCATCGACAATATTTATAAAGATCACTTCGATTCCGTGAGGAACTAGCTTGTAGATCATGTGGTCATACTTTGGAATACTCATATTGTATAATTATTTCCTGTGCGGCCTCAAGGGCTGCTAATTCTGCCTTCTCACTATCAAAATACTCGCTTTTCGGTTTTATAACTGCCTCTTCAATAATTGGCGATTCCCAGCCGCCAACTATTCTTTCTACACCTTGAGAAACATACTCTACCCTAACTGGTATCAATGATTGATCTTCGTAAAATCCATCATTGTACAACTCTACCGGAACGAAGAAAGCTGTAAGTCCTAAATCGTCACATTCGTGGTCAATAAATACAAAATCGTGATTGCTGCCACTAATTACTGTCAAATTTTCCATACCTTTGATCTGTGTTAATACATACACCATTATGGTGTGTGTTACTTTTAGCCCTGCTACAACAGGGCTTTTTGTTATTCGATAGTCAAAGATACAACTAAATACAATTAGATACAACTATAATTATATTTTTTATTTTATTATTTATTACGATATTGACATTTTGGCCGTATTATCGGCCGCTAACGCTTGTTCAGAACATTCCTGCGCCAAACTTTTACATATCCCCCGTCGACTTTTGTTCTGAATTTTATATCAGGAAAATCTTTCTTCAAAAGTTGAATAGTATTGCGTATAGACTGCTTTTTCGCTTCTGAAAGCTGTAAACATTGTTTTTCCGGAACCAACGATAAAAGACTTTCCCTCATAGTCAGTTGTATATTTTTGTCTAAAATTTCCATAAATGGTAATTAGGTACTATATTTGTTTAATACTGTTGTAAAATAAGTTATATGCGATTGTATTATTTGATACAACAAAAATACAATTACATACAATTTGAAACAAATATAATTGTATATAGTTTTCCACAATGCTTCAAAATTTAAAGACCGCCATCCGAGAAAAGTTCGTCATGCAAAAGCTGGCAGCCGAAGCGCTTGAGATGAATGCCGGAAATCTTACAAAGCTAATTAAGTCGACTCCGGAGGAGGCCGGTAGGATGAGAAACGAGACTATTTCCAAATTAGAAAGAGTCTTCTCGGAATACAATATCGAATGGATATTGGGACGATCGGAGATAAAATACAAAGAGGATGCGGAATTATCCCAGAGCGCCGCAGGACAAAATTCTTATAGCAAAATGCCCAACCCACAAGGTTCGGGCTTTTTACTTACAAATGGTAAAGGTTTAGGAGCTATTGCTGATGATGAGATGGCAATGTTCGATGATGAAGGCAACACTAAATTTTATGAAATTTCACCGGGGGTATATAGAATGAAAGTTCCGTTAGTGCCGGAAACCGCCAAAGCTGGATATCTAACAGGATTTGCGGACGCGGAGTATCTGGAAGATCAGGAATACATCGTTACTACTGTTTACAAATATCACAAGGGCAAGTACAGAGCATTTCGTGTTATCGGAGATAGCATGGACGTTGATCGTCGTACTACCTTCGTCCACGGAGACGTAATCATAGGTCGGGAGCTAAAAAAGGAACTTTGGAACTCTCGTTTCCATACCCATAAATATCCGTTCTACGTTTTTGTCACAAAGAACGACGGAATACTTTTTAAGGAGCTAACATCCCACGATGTTGAGAACGGAATACTGACACTCCATTCATTAAACGAGGATAAAGATGCTTTTCCGGATTTTGAACTGAACCTAGAAGACGTGGCTTTGGTATTCAACATTGTAAAAAGAGAATCAGAGATATAATGGCACCATATTTTGAAAACGTGAAAGACAAAATCGATCTTTCGGAGCTGGTTGAGAAGCATTTACAGGAGCGGGAAATATTTAAATCGACCGGCGATGAAAAAGTATTTTTAGTGTCAGGGAAACAGCCGCGTCCAAGTAGGACCAGGTTGGTATCCGTTAATGTGTTAGCTGCTCTAAAGGATACCGAAACCGGAAGCACTGAGGGTGTTTTAAACATCAACATTCAGGATCACGATACACTGTGGATAGAATACATCGGAGAATATATTCAATTGATAATGGACGAAGCGATTGTATCGAATTACCGTCTGACGTACAACAATGAACATTTATTCAAAGTTGCGGATGGCTTGTTTTTTAAAAATCTCAAATTTAACTTCTCTAAGATATGAGCGTGGATAAAGAGCTTAGTTATAAATCCGAAGCAGCTCGATTGGTTAAATTCCGCAAGAAGCATCAAATTTCCCAAGTGGAGCTGGCGGAATTATTAGGAACAAAACAACCGTACATTAGCCGAGTTGAAAAAGGCGAAAGCCCACTGATGTTTCATCATTTACGGATCCTTAGAAACAAGTATAAATTTAACATTAACTGGTACTGTACCGGTCAGGGTACCATGATATCTGGGGAGGAAGATAAATCAACGCTGATAGCTGACGTCACGACAGTTAAAAAAGACTATGAGGACCTGGGGAGGCAATACGACGAGCTTAAAAAGATCGTTTATAAGCTGGTACGCGATGTCTACGATAAAGGCGAATAGTTAAAGATTTAATTTATCCATCCATTCTGCTAGTAATTTAGATCGGTCTTCGTTAGTAGCCTTTATGTAATTCAGGAAGTCGGATTCTTTTTTGTGCCCTGTAGCTGACATTATCAAAAGATTCGGAATCCCTAATTTAAACATATTAGTTGCGTATGAGCGTCGCCCCGTGTGGCTTGAAATCATCGAGCTCCACATAATCAAATTTCCATCATCGTCAACACCGACCGCGCGATCTATACCTACAGCGTCCAAAGCGGCTATCTCCTTTATAGTCCTATTAAAATGCGGCATACTGCAAGTTTTTGGAAAACCATTCTCATATTTCGCTAAGACATCTCTCAGCTCCTTCATAATGGGTATGGTAACACGGCTCTCGGTCTTATTCTGCTTTGCGCGAATAAATCGATCGTCTATATCTGTAATAGTAAGCTGAGAAAAGTCGCTAAAGCGAAGCGCGGAGTAACAAGCAATCAAAAACATATCTCGCACGTGGTGATATCGTTCCGGTATTGTCGCCTCCTTTATAGATTTAATCTCGTCAAGTGTTAGATAGATAGCGTCTGAATCATAACTAGGAGTAATGAACCGCTTTGCTTTATGACCTTCATTGCTATGAAGCTTATCTTCATACGCTTCGTTCATAAAGGCTTTGATATCCTTAATCCGTGTCGCGAAAGTGCTCAAGGTATTTTTTCTTTCAGAAAGTATGAAGTTTCTATAATGGAGGTAAAAACTCAGGTTTATATCCTCAAAGCCCAAGCTTCGCAAACCGTAATAGCTCACGTAAGATTTTAAAGATGTTAGAGTAGTACCTGGGTTTCGTAAACTATTTGGCTTATAGTTTTGCCCTTGCCTAGGCCCCGAAACAATAGTTCTTAATCCATTGCGACGTTCGTCCAATAGCTTTTCACAATACTCAACAAATCCGATTGCTTTATCTTCCGGCTGGAACTGTTCGGGTTTAAATTGCTTATTGAGTTTAGCCTTCAGATCCGTAACTTCAAATACTCTGTCTTCAACAACTAACGAAACTACAAAAGCGATCATTTCGTCTAATCGGGTATTATATTGATCAGAAAATAGGAAGTTTTTTCTAACAGGCTTTTTGGAACTGCTCTCCCAATATTTATCATTAAAATGTTTTTCTTCAATACGCATACCAGTGTAGTATTCCAATCGGCTTTTACCACCATACGAGTAATAAAGCCACAACTGGCCATCATGCTCTTTTAGTCGTTTTTTAAAGTAAATTTTGGGTCTCGCCATAGTCGCACACAAGATTGCACACAAAAAAGTGTGTGCATAAAGATATTAAAGAATTTTAAAAGATATAAGTGGAAATTGAAAAAGCCCTCCGTGATTACGCTGAGGGCTTTTTAAGTAAGATAAGATATCGAATGATATTAATCGATACATAAGGTTGTAGCCCCGAGCAGAATCGAACTGCTATCAAATGTTTAGGAAACATCTATTCTATCCGTTGAACTACGGGGCCATTTACGCCAGACAAACGCCTTACAAAAATAGTCTTTTTATTGACTTTATTAAATAAACATATTCTATATCCAGTCAGCAGATACTATAGATTTTAACAATAGTTTATCAATATTTTTGATGTCGCTTGGCTTAAAAAAAGAGTATCTTTGTTGCACAAAAAGAAAGAACAAAATATATGAGTTTTACAGGTAAAAATTTCCCGAACATCACTGTTGATGCCATCGATTATTTAGGCGACAATATCGCGATCAATGTTTTTGAGAAAGCGCAAGCAGAGAACAAAAAGGTGTTATTATTTTGGTATCCGAAAGATTTCACGTTCGTTTGTCCTACAGAGTTACACGCTTTCCAAGAACAAGCTGAGGAATTTGCTAAACGTAATACGATCCTTATCGGTGCATCTTGCGATTCAGCAGAAGTTCACTTCGCATGGTTAAATACAGCCAAGGACAATGGTGGTATCGAAGGTGTAGAATATCCATTGATTGCTGATACAAACCGCAACCTATCAAGCGTATTGGGTATATTGGAAATGAAGGAAGTTGAACATCCAGAATACGGTACCTTAGTAGAAGGTTCTGCAGTAAGCTACCGCGCAACGTATCTAATCGATGAGACCGGTAAAGTATTCCACGAGTCTGTTAACGATATGCCACTTGGTCGTAACGTAAAAGAATATCTTCGTTTAGTAGACGCCTATACGCATGTTCAGAAACATGGCGAGGTTTGTCCAGCAAACTGGGAAGAAGGCAAAGAAGCAATGAACGCTACGCGCGATGGTGTTGCTTCATACCTATCGGCCAACTAATAAAACATTTATCAGCGCGGGGAGCAACTCTGCTCTCCTCGCTATTAACACACATCACATGTTACAAGAATTAGAGAATGACTCTTTACACGATGTTGTAGGGAGTAATGATATTGTATTGGTTCAATATTCAGCATCGTGGTGCGGAAACTGCCGCATTATGAAGCCAAAGTTTAAAAAGCTCGCAGCAGAGCACGACGATCTATCTTTCGTTATCGTGGATGCAGAGAAATTTCCGGAATCAAGGAAGCTAGCAAACGTAGACAATTTACCGACATTTGCAGCCTTTAAAAACGGAACATTAATCAATCAGGTGCAAACAAACAAAATTGATGGCTTAATCGACCTTTTAAATGAAGTTACCCGTAATTAAACACCTGCTGGATTTCATCGAGCAAAACGATGTTGATTTCGTATTGGAAACCATAGAGACGTTAGAAGCCTTGACCGAAGTTCCTTCGCTTAAAGATGAAGAGCTTGATGTTATCGGCGAACTGATATCCAATATGTATGGAGCCGTTGAGGTTAACAAATCCATTAAAGAAGGCGTCGCAAAAAAAGAGGCCCTGAATGGATTTATGCAGCGCGTTTTAGGATCGATCGACAAATAAATTCGGGGAGAGGAAATAGGTTTGAAGACAGCATCATAAGGGCACAAGCCTGGCTGTTGTTTATAACTTCAATGGTGTGGAAAAGTTTTTCTTGTAAGCGCCTGACTATTCCTAGCTATTTATCCTATTTTTACTAATACTAAAGGTTACTATTTTAAAACTGTCGACGGCTACCGTTAGTTTTTTAAAAACTCAAATTGCTGATTTGGAAGTTTAGACAAAAGATTTTTAATTGTTGGTAAGAGGACTCTAATGGCGATTGGAGTCCTCTTATTTTTTACACAGTATTTGTTTCTAGCTCAGACACCTGCTGTGATCCCTGGACAACATCGCGCTGAAAGATCGTTCACCTCGTATTATCCAATCAAACGGCGAGCTCAATAATAGTTCAAATACACTCCACCACCTTAAATCCCGACAGCTAACTCGACCCAAATAATAAGGAATAAAAGAAATACACCTACGCTATACATGATCCGATGAGATTTGACAGGAACTTTGCGCCACAAAAGTTCCAACATAGCGCCGCCTGCGACTAATAGTATCGCAGCGGCCATAAAATCAAGTGCCGTCCAATTTACTTCGTCGGTAAATTGCATTGCGATCAGGGGTATACATAAGATCCCGCTGATGATAGATAGCATAAGCATGAGCCTATTGGATGGAGATATCATTTTCATTTTTAAATAAATTTAAAGTTCTTTGATTTTCAAAGTTCAAAAATGTTTTTGATATTTCCAATTTAAAAATAAAGGCTGCCTCAGAAACGAGACAGCCTATCGTATAGAGGTGGGATATTAGCGAAATGAATTAGAATGCGTACCGTGCACCAATCTGTAACTGCCATGGATTTCCGTTAAATCCGGCTATGCCTTGGGTATTCACTTGGTAGCGAAACTCTTGCGCAGCGGGGTCGAAGCCTGTAACGCGATACAGCGCCGTATTGCCATAAGCTCTATACACACCCCATTCTTTATTGAGCATGTTGGCGACGTTGAATACATCCACCGAAAGTTCCACGCCATGCGTTTTGTAAAATTTGATCTCTTTAGCCAACCGCAGGTCGATGGTACCATAAAACTCATTAATACCGCCATTGCGTTCTGCAATTTGTCCAGAAGCCGAGCGGATAAAATCTTTGATGCTCTGACTGGCATCCGGATTATCCAAAATCGTTTGCAGGCCTGTTCTTAGAATCTCGGGCGTGTTGGGATTTTGGTAGTCAAATACGAAGGCTAAGTCATTGGATGAGGTTACAAAATCACCATTCGTATTACCACCAGAAAGTAAGCTATAGCGGGTACCGCCTGTTCCCGTAAAACGAAGACCTATTTTCACGCCGTAAAACGTAGGTGCAGTACCATAAGCTACAACCTTATGCCGGAAATGGTTTGATGAATAAGTAATGGCGCGAAGATCCCGCGGATCATCTACTACGGGCTGCGAAAGCGTTGCCGAGTTGGCTACATTTCCGTTAAATGACGTGTTGTCTTTGGTGTCGTTCCACGTGTAACTCGCTGTAATCTCGCCATCTCCATAGTAGCGGTATGTACCATCCAACACAACCGCAAATTGATTTACTTTACCCACGCTCGTGAGCTCTAAAACGCGGCCCAGCTGGTCTGACTTCCGTCCGTCTTGCCAGTTTGCTGGTTCTGCGTTGGTTGGCATCGCGTCTACGGGAACATACACGCCTCGGTTAGCCTCATTCGCTAACCTGAAAAACGGATCATCTACCATATTGCGGTCTATATACGTGTAGTTGTTACGCGCCAAACTCATATAGGCAGACAGGCCTAACTTGAAGCGATCGGTTAGGAACTTATTGTAGGACAAATTGGCTTTATACACTGTCGGTACTTTCGCATTTTCACCCGTATAGTTGATCGTGGCCAGCTGATGCTGCGCAAGCGTCGGGATACTGCCCTGATTTGCTCTGTAGGCATTAAAATCGGGTCTCGGTACATCAGCTCCACGCACATCGACGGTCGCGAAATTTGACCCATCAAACGTGAGGTTATTGATAATCATATAGTTATTAATATCAGAAGCAAAGATCCCGGCGCCGGCACGTAGATAGTCTGTTTGATTTTCGTTGATATCCCAGTTAAACTGTATCCGTGGCTGCACGATAAACGAAGCAAGCTGATTGTCTGTGCGAATACCCAATTGATCGAAAACCAATTGGTTGAACGTTGCTTTCGGATATGCAGCATAATCCATCCGCAAGCCGGCAGTCATTTCCAAGCCGGCCGCGATATTTTTGCGCATCTGCCCGTAAAGTCCAACGTTCATAATTGTTCCGCGGACGGTCACATCATCTTTTAGCGGAACCTCTCTGTAGAAACGATATGGATTTAGGTTATCAAAATTTTGAATAGCTGTTAATTCTTGTGCCTGGTCGCTACTGAAGTGAAACCTTCCGTTCACCTCGGAACCATACACGGAGTTCGATTGCGTCGCCATAAGATCAACCCCGAACGTGTATTTGGCAAATTCGGTATCGTAGAATAGATTGTTTGTGAGTTGAAAAACATGGTTGCGGAAACTTTCCTGCCCGAAACGGTGCCCGCCCAGTTGTATGGACGTCGATAGGTTGTTTCCGTTAATATTCGACACCAAATCGTCTACGATGGCTCGAGGAATATACCCGCTCCCGATCTGGGCATTTTGTGTACTGTTTTGGTAAACATATAAATGCTGCACCTTAAGCTCATTGGTGATGCGCGGCGAGATGGATGTCCGTAGGGTGGCAAGAAAGCTATTGTCAAAGTTCTTGTCATTACCGTAGGATTCGAGTAGATTGATGTTCGAGTTATCGCCCAAGCCCAACGGGTTGTAGTCATACGTCAAGTTGTTTCGAATGGTCAGGAGGTTTTTCTCATTAATCTGCCAATCCAGGCGAAGAAATCCGGCGTCGGATGTTCTCTTTTTATCGATAGACCCTGTTTGCTGCTGTGCAGATACACCGTACTTGCCTCGTGCGATCTCCAGGTAACGATCTAGCGTCGGCTGGTTGATGCGGTAAAGGACTTCGTCTGCCGGCGATTGTACATCGGCAATTAGTAAGGATCTATTATCCTGCTGCCTGTCCCATACTAGAAAAAAGTGCAATTTATCTTTGATAATAGGTCCACCCAAAGAAAAGCCATATTGATTCGTCGTATAGTTTCCTATGCGGTTATTACCGCGGATATCATAGTTACTGGTCAACCAATCTGCGCGGCTGAAGAAAAACGCAGAACCCGTCAGCTGGTTGGTACCCGATTTGGTGGCGGCGCTTATCGTACCTCCGCCACTACGCCCAAACGTCACGTCATATTGGTTGGTCACCACCTTAAATTCCCGCACGGCCTCCATAGAAACCGAATACGGAGCACCACTACGGGAGGTCGTCGATCCCGAAGAGGTTGGGTTTTTGGCATTCATACCATCAATGGTAAAGTTTGTGGACGATCCAAGCTGGCCGGCAATACTTCCGCCATTGGTTAATGGCGATAAATCCGTAAGTACCGTGAAGTTTCGACCATTTACAGGGAGTGTATTGATATCTTTGGTTGAAAACGCCGTTGCTGCTCCCAGGTAATCGCGTGTGTTTTTCAAGCCGGAGGCGTTGATCTCTACCGCGTCCAAAGAAACATTGTTTGCAAGGAGCTGAATGTTTACCTGTGCAACATCGCCCTGATTGAGGGTGATGTTTGTGACCATACCTTCACCTTCTTGCACATGCGTTGCTGTGACGGTGTACGGCCCACCCAACGGAAGCTGCTTGATGTCGTAATTTCCGCCCTCATTTGTTACAGAAGTTGTCGTGAACCCGGTAGACTCGTTACGAACCCGGATGGTGGCTCCAGCGACATGTAGCTGACTTGCATTGGTGATGACGCCGCGTATGGAGGCTTGTGTACCTTGTGCTGAGGTGTTAAACTGCAACATAACACCTATAAAGGCGAGAAAAAAACAGCGCAGAAATTGCTTATTGGGTGATGGAACCATGACGTGCTTTATTGTTTTACGTGAACACAAAGCTATTCATGGCATGTTAACTCCATAGCAAGTCTGTTTTAAGTATTTGTTAACACAATAATTTGTGCTTGCAAAAAAATAGCCATGCTTACGCTTCATTTAAAAAGAAGCGTAAGCGTGGCGCTATAAAGCACGGTTTTTTTTCGTGCTATTTCAAGTCTTTCAGAATCTCTTCTACCGCTCGTTCCAGCTGGGGGTCTTTGTCCTGAATGCGGTCCGTTATGGAATTACGAACCGCTATATCGGGCGCAACACCCGTGAGCTCCAGATCCTCTCCGTCCAGCGTGTAGCAGCCCCATGCGGGTACGCGATACATCGAGCCATCAACCAAGCCTTTCGCCGACGTGAAAATGATCCAGCGATAGGTTTCTGTACCGATGATCTTGCCTAGTTTTAGCGCCTTAAAGCCCGCCGCCGTCATTTCTGCATCACTCAGCGATTGCTCGTTGATCAACAATACGATAGGCTTTCCGCCTGGCGTGAAATTTCCCTGCGGTGCCTTCTTTCCACCGCGGTACTGCCATTGCAGGTAAGGCCGTTGCTGTAAGAAGCGCAAGACCTCATCGTGTACATTTCCGCCAGTGTTATAGCGCAGATCCAAAATAATACCCTCTTTATTATTTTCCTGCTCGGCCATATCAAGCAAGAACGTTTGCAACTCCTCGCCGCCCATGTTTTTCATGTGCGAATAGGCAATCCTATTGTTGCTCAAGGCGCTTACCTTGCTACGGTTTCCTTTGATCCATTCTTCATAAAGCAGGTCTTTGAAATCGCTGCTGCTCTGCGGGCGAATATTTACCTGATGCTCCTTACCTGCCCGTGCTACCGTAAGTTGTAGCTCCGGGGATAGCGAGGGCGCTGTGAAGTAGGCGTCGCGGTCTCGCTTAGGATCTATTTTTTTACCATCAACGGCTAGGATGACGTCTCCCGGCTGCAGATCAACCCCTTTTCGAGAGGCCGGACCGTTCGGCAGGACACGCGTAATTTTGGTCGGAAGCTCGTTATCATAAACAATGCCCAGCTCGTTGGTCACGAAGTTAAAATTCTTCCGTTCTTCCGCCCCGGTGGAGCTAAAGCCCAAGTGAGACGAATTGAGTTCGCCGAGCATATCATTGAGTAGTATCCGGAGATCGGCACGCGTATTGATGCCGTCTAGATAGCGGGCATATTTCTGTTTTGTCGCCGTCCAATTGACCCCGTGAAATGTACTGTCATAGAAGTTCTCTTCTATGCCCGCCCATGTTTCATAAAACATCTGGTTGAATTCTTGCGAAAGATCCTTCGTAAATTTATAGCTCATCGTCACTTTATCCAGCTTATTGGCCTCCAAGTTGTATTTTTGGATAGCGCCACCACTTAGCGCAAAGTACTTGCCCCCGACCTCCGTTAAATCGCCAAGAAACCCATCGGCTACTTTTTCGGTTTTATTCTCTTCGAAAGGCTCACTTACCAAACGGTACACACCGTTTTCCCCTTCATGGTTAGAGGAGAAAAAAACATAAGTTTTATCGCCCTTTTGAAACACCAGCGGATTATATTGCGTGCCCGCTGCTGGGCTCACCAGGCTGATCCGGTCTGATAATCCCTTCAGATCAATGCTCACCGCAGGTTTTTTGCTTGTAGCAAGCTTTTTATTGGCTGGCTTTGCCTTATCATCCTTCTTACTGACGCTGTCTTTCGTATCTGTTTTTGTTTCGGTAAAGAGCTCATCGAATTTGCTGTTACGGTAGGGCGACTCTATATTTTCCAGGGCCATTTTGTAAATACTGGAAAATTGCATGCCCGTCGGGTATGAAGGTTTTGTACGATTACTGGCAAAATAAATATACTTTCCGTCAGGAGACCAATACGGGTTAGATTCCGTAACGCCGGTATTCGTCAAGTTTGTCGTCGACCCTGAAGCAATATTATGCACAAAAATATCCTGTTCGAAATTTCGAATGGCTGTAAATAAGACATAAGCCCCATCCGGAGAAAAAGAGGGTGCAGAGTTTTGAAAGGCCCAAATCTCGTCTTTGACGATAAGGCTACTTTTCAGCGATCCCAGATCCAGCAATCTTACCTCATCCCGCCCACTCAGGTATACGGCTTTGGTTGCATCAGCATTAAAGGCTATATTTCGGTTGTTGCGAAGGTCAGTAGTCAGCTGCTTGACGCTGCCAGATCCATCTGCCGTTCGCGAAAACCAGTTTTGATACCCTTGATACGTCTGACTGTAAAGTAGGGTCTTATTATCTTTTAGCCATTTCACCTCCATGGCCCGCTCGCCGCTACCCGGCATCTTCCGAACAAATTTGCCATCGATATCACTGACGAAAAGCTCACCCCGTGCTATAAATGCCATTTTCTTTCCATCCGGAGAAATATCAAA
Organism: Sphingobacterium paludis; assembly: GCF_004364125.1. Taxonomy (GTDB): domain Bacteria; phylum Bacteroidota; class Bacteroidia; order Sphingobacteriales; family Sphingobacteriaceae; genus Sphingobacterium; species Sphingobacterium paludis. Next base: position 284,822 of record NZ_SNZV01000003.1, read on the forward strand.
AGCGCTAATGGTGTTGCTAACATCAAACTCCTTTTCTTTACCCAATACATTGTTACGGCTTAACTGGATGGCGGGTTGCGTCGTTTTTTTACTATCCGTGTCATACAGGAAAATCTGATAATCTTTCTCAAAAACGATTTTGCCACCATCGGCAGCCACGACTGGTCTCTTAATGGATTCCTTAAACGTGGTGAGTGCAACTTTCTTTCCCGCGTTAAAGGTATATAGGTTGTACTCATCGTTCCCTTCGTCCGATGCAAAATAGATCGTTCCCTTACGGTCTACACTCGGCCAAAAGTCTTTGCCCACGTAATCCGTATATTGTTTGAACGTTTTGCTCTTTGGGTCGTACGAGCGAATATCTGGATTGAAAGCGCCTTTATATCGCTTTCTATTGGCGGAAGAATAACTCTCCCAGGAATCATTGAATAGCAGTTCGCCAAAAGGTGTCTCCGCAATACCGTGTATAAAATTGAAGTAATGCGGAAAAATCCGCTGCGCCGTTCCACCCGTTCTATTAACTTTATAGCTTGAAAACCGGTTGTAGCGAGAAGATGTAAAGTAAACGGTTTGGCTATCCCAGCTCCAGCTATCCACCTCGTCCATACCTTCGTGATACGTAAGCTGCTGTATGTCACCTCCAGCAAGCGGCATCGTGTATACATCCATGTTGCCATTTTGATTGGATGAAAATGCGAGCCATTTTCCGTCTGGTGAGATCCGGGGTGAGATCTCGTTGCCCTCCATTGCCGTCAGACGAAGTGCTACGCCCCCTCCGCTGCTGACTTTCCAGAGGTCGCCCTCAAAACTAAACACCAGCGTGTTTCCATCTGGACTCAACGCTGGATACGACAGAAATGATGGCTGCTGCGCCATAGCAAGCGTGCTAATCCCGAAGGACAAGGCGATAAAAAAGATACGTTTATTCATAATAAAGCGGTAATAGCTATTAATCTGTAATTTATGATACGTCGGCACAACAGGTTCCATAAAAAAGAACAGTCCTGTACCTATTTTATACAAAGGTATCATTGCACACGAATTCTCAATATGGGTATCGTATTTTTTACCTGAATAGTTTAGTTGCGCAAGCATCGCTGTCATCCTATCTGCTCGAAAAGCCACCGCAAGGGGCACTGCACGCAAATGCATGCCCATTGCTAATCGCCAAAACACTCTTAAATGGGGTATCACAAGCTATTGTTGCTAATAAAATGAGCCTTCATCTCGTGTTTATCCTGGTAAGAAATTATTTTGGCCTGATGCTTGCGAACGTTGTTATGCATCTAATTTCGAAGCATTGCCTTTATGAACAAGACATATATACTCCTTTTCTTTCTATGCGTTGCCATACAAGCCTGTGTTGCTCAAGAAGCAAAGAGCAATAAATGGATTTGGGGGCCATCTATTGGTTGGCAATATCAAAGTGGAAACTTTCTAAAAGCATCGGGATGGGGATTATTTGCTCCAAATGACCATCAGTATATAAAGATCGATGCAGGTGCCAATTTCACCTGGATGCGTGACCAGTCTACCGTCATTCCGGAGCTGGGACTCACCTATTACGTAAGCACCAAACTCATTTTCCCGTTTATAAAAGCGGAGGTTACACCTTATACGGTTACGCCAAAAGTCGGTATTGGTTTACTATCCATTATTGATCTGGGTATTGGCTACGGGTTTGATACGCGTACCAAAGATAATTTTAAACCGATACAGGGATTCACTGGATCCGTGAGCTTAAACATACCGTTGAATTTTCATTTGCAATAGCCCTGCTAGTCATTTTGCAGCTAAAGCGCTATCCCATTTTTCCGATAAATTGCCTGAAAATGTGTTCTGAAAGCCCCGTTTATCGATAAATCAGCGATACCATTCCAGCACCTTTGCGCGCACAGTATACGTGGCGTTTTCCGCTATTTCCCTCCATCCTAAGCCATTGAAAGCTAACCGTGTAAAGCAGGTCAACACGGAAAAGAAAGAACCATTATTGGCCTTGGTTTTGGTAAATATCTGATACTTAAAAGTTTCCAAACCGTCACGATTGTCAAAAAAACAGAAATAAATTTTTAAACGTCATAAAAAAAAGATACTTTTGCATCCCAAACTGCTACAGCGTTAAGGGTTGAGAAATAAATAATTACAGTAAAAACAGATATGACTAAAGCAGAAATTATTGCGGAGATCTCTAACAAAACGGGCTTAGAGAAAGTAGATGTTCAAGAAACAGTTGAAGCATTTTTTAAAGTTGTTAAGAATGCAATGGTTAGTGGCGAGAATGTGTATGTTAGGGGTTTTGGAAGTTTCGTAGTGAAGAAAAGAGCAGAGAAAACAGCGCGTAACATCTCAAAAAACACAGCGATCATCATTCCTGCGCACTTTGTGCCAAGCTTCAAACCTGCAAAAGTTTTTGTTGAAAAGGTTAAACAAGGAAACAAGTAAATCAGGATGAATACCAAACAAATCATAGTCATCGTTATTGTAGTTGCCCTTATGGGTGGATTGCTTGCGCGCCCTATAAAAGGTTTGGTAGAGGATAATAAAGGAGCAAGTGCCTCTACAACCACCGAAGCATCATCAGCTTTTAATTTCCAGAGCGTATCCGACATGACTAAGCAATCGATCAACGGAAGTTTAGCGCAAGAAATTACGGCCTTGGAAGCAAAAGTGGCTGCTGCAGAAGGTGAAGAGAAGCTTACTTTATTAGAAGAACTGGCAAAAAAATGGGATGATTTAGCCAAAGATGCGCCTCGCGGATTTATTTATGAGGAAATGGCAAAAATTAGCCCTAAATTTGAATATTGGTTGAAAGCCGGAGATGCTTTTCGCTCCGCGTATACCAATTTGCAAGATACAGCGATGGCGACCGAGCTCAATCGATTGGCAATTCAATCTTATGAGCAGGCTACAGCGCTGGATGCGAACAACTTGGATGCAAAAACGGGCTTGGGGGCCGCTATGGTCACTGGAACGAACAATCCTATGGCAGGTATTGCTTTGTTGAGGGAAGTAGTCGCTAAGGATCCAAAAAATATTCAAGCAAACAAAACATTGGGATTGTTTTCATTGCAATCCCGTCAATTCGACAAGGCTATTGAGCGTTTCAAAACGGTTGTCGAGTTGAAGCCTGATGCCGAATCATATTTTTATTTGGCCACAGGTTATGAAAATATCGGGTTGAAGAACGAAGCTATTGCTGCTTTTCAGAAAAGTAAGGAGCTAGCTGCTGATCCGACCCTATCTCAATTCATCGAACGCCGTGTCGAAGAACTGAGCAAGTAATTAACATATTAATTTATCATTTAAAAACATTAAAGCTATGCCAAGCGGAAAAAAAAGAAAAAGACACAAGATGGCTACTCACAAACGTAAAAAACGTTTAAGAAAAAACAGACACAAGAAAAAATAAGCTTGTTGATCTTATTGGCTGAAGCCGCATAAGACGTTGTACAATCTATGGTTTCACTCTGGTAGAACTGTAGATTGTATTTTTTCATTAACGAGTTTTTATGTTTCATCAGACGGGGTACACCATATTGTATCCAGGTCTTAAAAAAGTAGCTGTTGGTAAAGGAACTAATTATCGATTCCACTCCTGACAAAGGAGTAACTATTGCTTTACTACAGGACAAACAGCTTGTTGAGCTGAACAAGGAAAAGGCTGATAATAATTTCGCCGTAGGCGATATTTATCTCGGGCGTGTCAAGAAGATCATGCCAGGCCTAAATGCCGCTTTCGTAGATGTAGGCTACGAAAAAGATGCGTTCTTACATTATTTGGATTTAGGGCCACAGGTTCAGTCTTTACTCAAGCTAACGCGTATTGTAAAGAACGGCAGCTATCAAGAGAAGCTGCTCAATAGTTTGAAACTTGAAAAGGACATTGATAAAGCAGGGAAAATTTCGGACATTTTAAGCCGAAACGTGCTTTTACCAGTACAGATTGCAAAAGAGCCTATCTCGACAAAAGGACCCAGACTGAGTTCTGACCTTTCTATTGCAGGTAGGTTTGTTGTATTGGTTCCGTTTTCGAGTACCGTTTCCATCTCTAAAAGGATCAAAGGCAACCCCGAACGTAACCGACTTAAAAAAATTGTCGAAAGTATCAAGCCAGCAAACTTTGGCGTGATCATCCGAACAGTTTCGGAAGGTAAGGGCGTAGAGGAAATGCAGAAAGACCTCTTAGACTTAATCTCTAAATGGGAACTTTTTACCAAACGTCTTAAAACTGCCGAACCCGCTCACAAAGTATTGGGAGAAATGGATAGAGCTTCTACCATTTTGCGTGATATTTTGACGGACGAGTTTACGCATATTCATGTCAATGATCTTGCCCTCCACGACGAAGTCAAATCGTATGTACAGGAAATCTCGCCCGATTTAGAAAAGATAGTTAAGCTTTACAAGCATAAAGAGCCTATCTTTGACCATTTCGGCGTAGAAAGGCAAATTAAGGCGTCTTTCGGCAAAACGGTAAACCTACAGGGTGGTGCCTATCTTGTCATTGAGCACACCGAAGCACTCCACGTTGTGGACGTGAACAGTGGAAACCGGATTGCCAGCAAAGAGAATCAAGAAGAAAATGCATTGCTGGTCAATAAAGAGGCCGCAAAGGAGATCGCAAGGCAATTGCGATTACGGGATATGGGCGGCATTGTAGTTATCGATTTTATCGATATGCATAAGCCAACCAATCGTAAAGAGCTGTACAGCTATCTGAAGGAATGCATGGCGAATGATCGCGCTAAACATACGATTCTTCCGCCAAGCAAATTCGGCTTAGTGCAGATAACAAGACAGCGCGTCAGACCAGAAATGAGCGTCGTGACAAGTGAGAAATGTCCTGCTTGTGGAGGTACTGGCGAAATTCGCTCGAGCATCGTTTTGCTCGACGACATTGAAAATAATTTAAGTTTCATTTTGCAAGAGCAAAATGAAAAGGGTGTGACGCTTGCTGTGCATCCCTATATTGGCGCCTACATTACGTCAGGGTTGTTCTCAAGAAGAGTGAAATGGTTTTTTAAATACGGTAAATGGATTAAAATCAAAACCGCATCATCTTACCATCTCACACAGTTTCGATTCTTTAATAACAAAGAAGAAGAAATTAAGCTTTAACACAGGATTGAAAAAGGGTAGCGTGACACACGTTACCCTTTTTTTATGACCCAACGAATTTCTTCCACACAGGCGTCTCGGTCTGTTCCTTCCAACCAGTGAATGTTCAACCCGTCTTTCTCCATTTTGCGAAAAAACGTCATCTGCCGTTTCGCGTAGCGATGAATCTCGGTTTCAAGCCGGCTTAAGAATGTGGGTTTATCCAAGGCACCGAGCAGGTACAGCGAACTATACTTGTATTCCAAGCCAAAATATTGGAGATCCTCATGCGTTAGTCCATGGTTTAATAATCCCTGGACCTCTTCCAGTAGACCGCCGTTCATTCGCTCCGCAAGCCGTTCGCTAATCCGTTGCCGCCTTGTGACTAAAGGAGGGTTTAACCCAAATAGGAGTGGTCTGTACCGCGGCTTCTCATAGACTACGGTATACCCGGATTGAAGCTGTTCCAGAATCTCGATAGCACGGATCAATCGCTTATGGGAGCTGTAATCTATTTTAAAGTCGGCGGGGAGTGTATAATGTCGTAGTCGCTCCATCAAGATCGTCTTATCCAGTGGCAAAAGCTCTTCCCGCAATTTTGGATCTACCGGCACCTGCGTATAGGGCTGCGGAAGGAGTAGCGTGTGCATGTAAAGCCCCGTGCCGCCCACGGCTATAGGCAGGTTTCCGCGCGAGACGATGGTCGAAAAAGCCTGATGAAAATCAGTTTGAAACTGCGCTATATCATAGCGGTCTTGCGGCTCGCGAATATCGATCAAATGGTAAGGTACATGCTGATATGACGATAGATCTTTCCCGGTGCCGATATCCATCCCACGGTACACCTGTCGGGAGTCGACACTTATTATTTCTCCCTTCATTTGTTCGGCAAGCGCAACGCCGAGGGCCGTTTTTCCAGAGGCAGTGGGCCCTAAAATAACGCATAAAAAATCAGGTGCCGATATCCCCGACACCTGATTATCATTTGTATGATCTGTTGTCTGTCCTATCACAGAACAAATTTAGTCCATTTCTCGTTGCTTTCATTGCTGGCAACGACATTTTGCACAAAGGCCATTCCGCGAACGCCATCCTGGACTGAAGGAAAATCAAGCTCCTCCGCCGTAGGCGTTCTGCCTTCTCGCTTCGCGCTAACCGTAGCGGCAAAGTTTCTATAAATGTTTGCAAACGACTCCAATAGACCTTCTGGATGGCCTGCAGGAATACGCGTATTGTGCGTCGCAAACGAACTTAATGTATAAGGTGCGGCATAGGCATTACCGGTGCGATAAATCTGACGAGGTTGATCCAACATTTTAATGATGAGGTTATTTGGATCCTCATTGGCCCATTCCAACCCTCCGTTCTCACCATATACACGGATTCTCACGGCGTTTTCTTCTCCCGCAGATATTTGCGAGGCCATCAAGACTCCTTTTGCGCCGTCTTCAAAGCGTAACAACACCGATCCATCATCATCCAACAAGCGTCCTTCTACAAAGGTAGTGAGATCAGCACATAGCTCCTTGATACGAAGTCCGGTTACGTATTCTGCTAAATGTGCAGCATGCGTCCCGATATCGCCCATGACCAGTGATAAGCCAGATTTTTTTGGATCAGCGCGCCAAGCCGCGCCCGCATTTCCTTCCCGCTCGGAAAGACGGCTTAACCAGCCTTGAGGATATTCTACGACGATCTTTCGTATTTTGCCAAAATGTCCATCCTTAACCATTGCTTTCGCTTGCTTGACCATAGGATAGCCCGAGTAGGTGTGGGTTAAGCAAAGGGTACGACCTGTTTTATCGACAATATCTTGTAATTCTTTCGCCTCATCCAACGTCACGGTCATCGGTTTCTCTACAACCACATCAAAGCCGTTTTCAAGCGCTAGTTTGGCTGGCCCGAAATGTAAAAAGTTGGGCGTAACGATGGTTAGAAAATCCATGCGTTCGCCTTCGGGAAGTGCAGACTCTTTGCTAATCATCTCTTCGTAAGTGGCATATACACGGTCGGGTGCGATGAAAAGTTCTTCTCCAGATTGTTTCGATATTTCAGGATTTACGCTGAATGCACCACACACCAATTCTATTTTACCATCCATAAAGGCCGCGATACGGTGAACTGCGCCAATAAAGGCGTCTTTGCCCCCGCCAACCATACCCATACGTAGTTTACGTTTCATAAGATTATCTTCGTTTAAGTGTTTTTCCTTGGCTAAATATACGTATCCCAAGTGGGTTTTCATAATGAGAGAACCAACTTTGTACTGCCTGCGTTGCAGACTAAATAGGCTGTAGAGGGGTTTTCTGACTGTACCTCGCGCTGTTCCAAATCGGTGATTGCGGTACGCACACCATCGGAAATGCGGTACCATTGGGGCGGAATAACTCCGACTTCCTGAAAGCCTAGTGCAGAGAGGTTGGAATCCTGTGCCCAATCCCGATCCACATAGGTCATGATATCGTTTGGCTGGAAATCATCTATAAACGCCTTTAACAGCTTGGAGAGTCCGCCGACAACGCGGTAATTAGACTTATGGCAGAAGCGTATTAGCTCAAACGAACGATAGGCTTCGGGTTGATTTCGCATACGCCGGCCACCACTGAAGACCGCTATAGATAGCAGCTCGCCTTCATGAAACAGGCCGTACCGGTATTTGCCCGGTACGGCACCTTGCAGGTGGTGCTCCGCAAGAAAGGATAGCGTGACCCGCTTATCGACACGGGCGGCCACTGTTTTTCGGGCATAGACCACCTGTCCGTTTCCGAAGAGCGATGCCAAGCGGGCGGATAGTTTATCGGCGTTTAAGATCACCTGATCGTAGTCCACGTGAATCGTTCGGTTGGTCGCGTGGGGCAGGCGCTGGCCCGCTCCGGGTAGGTATACGATCAACGTAAGGTCAAGGGAAGCAGCGCGCAACAGCAAATAGTGTTCGGCATCTTTTCGCTCGAAATCTGTCCGTAATAACGCTGACACATGCTGTATAAAGGCGTCGATTTTATCGGTTTGTATTGCCATCATTCTTCATACAAAGTTAGCAGAATCTAAATGTGTATAAATTATTATTGATACCTTTGCATGGAAAATAAAACGTATGAAATTACCTATAGTAGCGTATGGCGACCCGGTGTTGAGGAAAAAGGCAGAAGAAATAGATGAAGACTATCCCAACCTGAAGGAGACCATTGCCGATATGTTTGAAACGATGTATGCCGCGCGTGGTGTTGGCTTAGCAGCCCCCCAAGTTGGTCTGCCTATCCGGTTGTTTGTTATTGACGCTTCTCCGTTCGCCGAGGATGATGGCGACGAGAAAGGCGATCCATCTTTAAAAGATTTCAAGAAAGTCTTGATTAATCCAATCATTATTGAGGAGACTGGCGAGAAATGGGCCTTTAGCGAGGGCTGTTTAAGTATCCCTGATATCAGCGAAGAAGTGGTTAGACCGTCTGATGTGCTTATCAACTACCTGGATGAGAATTTTGATGAACAGGAAGTTCAGTTGTCAGGACTAGCGGCGCGAATTGTACAGCACGAGTATGACCATATCGAAGGGAAACTGTTTATTGACAAATTAGGCCCGTTGAAAAAGGCCATGTTGAAAAGCAAATTGGACTCGATTTCGAAAGGTATGGTGCGCGTGGGTTACAAAATGAGATTTCCGCAAATAAAGAAAAAGAGATAGCCACAAGCGTCTCTTTTTCGCTTTTACCCACCGATGACGGGAAGCGAAAGTTTAAACTTCACCGCGACAAGCCGGATGAAGAAAATGATTGCGGCAGACAAAAACGCATTAACGGTAGAGTCTACCTCGAATAATCCCAACACAATGTACAGTATGGCCCCGGAAAGGCAGGCTGTGGCATAGATTTCCTTTCGGAATATCAATGGTGTCTCGTTCATCAAGGTATCGCGTATCACGCCACCCATCACGGCAGAGAACATTCCTAAGATAATCGCGGCAATGGCCGAGGCTTCGTTGGAGAGCGACTTCTGAACCCCAACAATACAAAAGAAACCGATGCCGATGGCATCAAAAAAACTCAGCGTCCGGGCTAGTCTATCCAAATATTTATTGGCTAAAATAGAAATGGTAACTCCGGTTAAAATCGCAATAAGGTAGTTCCCATCATCTACCCAAACCGGTCTGAGGTTCAAAAACACATCCCGCAGCGACCCGCCGCCAATAGCGGTGACAAATCCGGTAAAAGCAGCACCGAAAATATCGATATGCTTCCGGTTTGCCGCCATGGCGCCGGATATCGCAAACACCATGGTGCCCAATAGATCTATGGAATAGATAATACTCATTTGCTACGCTACAAGTATACATAAAATATAGAAATGTGTAGCACGGCTGTCGCTGCGAAAGTTGTATAGAAAGGTCCTGAGCCTTATCCTGTTACTTGTCGCGATTACATGCTGCTAAAATGTGTGGCTCTTTGGGGTGCTGCTAGCGCCCTTTACGCTATTAAATTTTTGGTAATTTGCTTCCGGTTTTAGGTGCTGCAATCGATCGGGATTCGGCCATTCAAATTTATTTACTTCGGCGCTGCGTAAGCGCGAAATATTCTTTATTTTTAACAACTATGAGCAGACATTACATAGGCATACTTATCGCTACCCTTTATATTCAATTTTCCTTTGCACAGGCACCGACACCGCGCTCTTCATCAGAAATCAGGCTAAACATGGAGCGCCTTAATGTCTTGGGCTCTGTGCTTTATTTCGCAGCACACCCCGATGATGAGAACACCAAGTTGATCTCCTATTTGGCTTCCGAACGGCAGGTTAGAACATCGTATTTGTCGTTAACGCGAGGCGATGGCGGTCAGAATCTCATCGGTACCGAGCAAGGCATCGAATTGGGGCTTATTCGTACACAGGAGCTTTTGCAAGCCAGAAAAATAGATGGGGGCGAACAATATTTTTCATCAGCCTATGATTTTGGCTTCTCAAAAACGTACGACGAAACTTTCCAGTTTTGGAAGAAGGATGAGGTTCTTCGTGAGGCGGTTTGGCTTATTCGGAAATTGCAGCCCGATATCATTATTACGCGTTTCCCCCCTGATGAGCGCGGCGGGCACGGTCATCACCAAGCTTCGGCAATCCTGGCGCACGAAGCGTTCTTGGCAGCCGCCGATCCAGCAATGTTTCCAGAACAGCTGAGCGATGTTTCGGTGTGGAAGGCAAAGCGCTTATTGTGGAATACCGCCAGTTTTATGCGCATGCAGGGAGAAAATAAAGACCAACTTAAAATTGATATTGGCGAGTTCAATCCATTACTAGGCAAATCCCACGGCGAAATTTCTGCCTTAAGTCGGTCTCAGCACAAAAGTCAAGGCTTCGGCTCCGCCTCGTCGAATGGTAAATTTTTCGAAACGTTCGAATATGTAGCCGGCGAAAGGGCTAAAAAAGATTTGTTTGATAACGTTGATCTTACCTGGAATCGTGTGGAAGGGGGCGCGGCGGTCAAGAAAGAAATCGACATCCTGTTGCAGGGTTTTGATGATAAGCAACCGCAACGATCAATACCCCAATTAGCGACGATATGGCAATCACTGCAAGGGCTGCCAGATGGCTACTGGAAGACACGAAAAATCACAGAAGTCGAAAACCTACTGTTAGCCTGCGCTGGAATTAAACTGGAAGCCGTAACAGCCATGCCGCGCGCTACGCGTGGTTCTTCCATTCCCTTCAAAGCGGAAATCATAGCCCGAAACCCAAATGTCTCTGCGCAAATCGTTTCCATAAATGGCGAAACGCTCAATAAGCAACTTCCCGCCAATGCGTACGTTACGTTAGACAGGGCTACGCCCAACTTGGAAAGTACGCAGCCTTATTGGTTGGAAAGGCCACATAGCTTGGGAAAATTTGATGTGAGGCCAGAGGATGTGGGCTACCCCATGAATGTCGACTTGCCTGCCGCTGTGATCAAACTTCGTATCAGCGACGTTCCGATTACCTGTATACAGCCCATTCAATACCGGTTCGTCGATCCCGTGCGGGGCGAAGTAAACGATTATCTGGAAGTAGTCCCTAAGCTGAGTGGCAGTGCCGAGCAGCCCGTATTGCTCATTCCAAAAGGAGAGGAGCGTACGTTGGATATGACCTTCCAACGTCATGATGCTGCTCTACAGGGATCTTCTATTGAGATAAAAGGAATCCCGGCGGGATGGGAGGTATTTCCGCAGCAGTTTGATATCCGCTTTACGGAAGCTTCGAATACGCTTACTCAAACAATTCGGGTCAAAAATTCATCGGCTGCCGGGGAAGGCACATTGGATTTCTTTGCGGATGGAAAACTGCTCGAAGGTATTCGGGAGATTGCTTATGACCATATCCCGCGGCAAGCGTGGTTTCCGACGGTAGCCGTTAAAATAAAGCCCATTACGATCGAAAAAACCGTAGCTCGTGTTGGATATTTGATGGGTGCGGGAGATTTGGTGCCGGAGGCCTTGCGTAATCTCGGCATACAGGTTGACATCTTACATGCGGAGAAAATAAACGCGGCGTCTTTAGCACAGTATGATGCCATCATCGGGGGCGTAAGGTTATTAAACGTCAATGCATCAATTGAAAAAGCGCTTCCCGCATTATATGCTTACGCGAATAATGGTGGCGTGGTGCTGATGCAATACAACGTGAATAGCCGTCTGCAAGTGGAGAATTTTGCAGCAAAGCCATTCACCTTGTCTCGCGCGCGCGTCACTGAAGAAGATGCCAAGGTCACATTCACGGATGCATCAGACCCGGCTTTGAACTATCCGAATAAAATTACGAAACAGGATTTTGAGGGTTGGGTGCAGGAGCGAGGCCTTTACTTCGCTGAAAATATCGATGCCGCTTACCGTACGCCGCTGCGCATGGCTGATAAAAATGAACCGCAACACGAAGGCTCGCTACTCATTTGTAAGGTAGGAAACGGCAAATTTGTGTATACGGGCTTATCTTTTTTCAGACAATTGCCTGCTGGGGTTGCCGGAGCTACCAGATTATTTGTAAATTTGTTAGCAAAAGAAAATTAGAATAACATACATCATGGAAAATCAAGTAGAAAAGAACGACACACTAGATGTTAAAGGAATAATTATATTAGTTGGAACTGTATTTGGTGCCTTAATTTCTATTGTGGTAAGTGGTACATTCTTAGGTTTTATATCGGGTATTGTCATTGGTTTAATTTTCGCTATCTTTTTTGTTAGCGTATTACTTCCTCATAAACCAAGTGACAGATAAGGGTTTACCTCCTTTAGTTAAGAGCTGGCGACAATTCTATATACTGGTTGGTATATGGTTGGTCGCCTGTATTCTTTTCATGTCCTGGTTCACCGTATATTTTTCATGAGTGCTATTGATTGGGTAGTACTTTTTGTCACCCTGCTCCTCATTGTCGCCTACGGCATGTACCGGAGTCGGGGAATCAAGAACATTGATGGTTTTCTGGTTGGCGACCGTCAGCTTCCTTGGTATAATGTGGGCCTGTCCGTCATGGCCACGCAAGCGAGTGCAATTACCTTCTTATCTGCGCCCGGTTTAGCATACTCTTCTGGAATGAGTTTCGTGCAATTCTATTTTGGCCTTCCGTTGGCCATGATTATCCTGTGCGTGACATTTGTACCGATCTTCCATAAGATGAAAGTATACACCGCCTATGAGTTTCTGGAAAACCGATTTGACGTGAACACCCGAATGCTGACCGCAGCGCTTTTTCTGATACAACGAGGTATCTCTACCGGTATTACTATTTTTGCTCCTTCCATTATTCTATCGACGATTCTCAATCTCGACGTGACGTATACCACCTTAATCATCGGGTCGGTAGTCATCGTCTATACCGTTTGGGGCGGCACAAAGGCGGTATCCTACACGCAGCTATTGCAAATGGGCATTATCTTTGTATCGCTGCTGGCGGCAGGCATCATGGTGGTTGGTTATTTGCCAAATGAGGTCGGATTCGCAGATGCCATCCATATTGCCGGGAAATCCGGAAAGACGAACGCCATCGATTGGAGTTTGGATCTCAACAATCAATATACGGTATGGACCGGGCTTATCGGCGGCTTTTTCTTGCAACTTTCCTACTTTGGAACCGATCAGAGTCAAGTTGGAAGGTACCTCACCGGGTCATCCGTTCGCGATTCGCGGATGGGATTGCTAATGAACGGCCTGCTAAAGATACCCATGCAGTTCTGTATTTTACTTATCGGGGTTCTTGTCTTTACGTACTATCAATTTCATACGGCGCCGCTCTTCTTTAATAAGGTCGAGGTGGAAAAGATTCAAAAGAGCGAATACAGGCAAGATTACGAAAAAATTATTTTGGCGCATGAAGCATTGAGCGCGCAAAAAAAGAGTGCTGTCGAAGAACTGACAAGGGGACTGCGTACGGAAAACAGTAGGCAAGTAGATGCTGCCGGAACGCAGCTGAAAGATTACAACGAGCACGATAAGCTGCTACGCACGCAGATGGAAGAGCTCCTCAAAAAGAACGACCCCAAGGCAGACCTCAACGACAACAATTATATTTTCCTTTCTTTCGTGACCTCGATATTCCCGAAAGGACTCATAGGTCTATTGATTGCAATTATTTTTTTAGCATCTATGGGTGCCACCGCCAGTGCAATAAACTCGCTCTCTTCCACCACGGTGATTGATATCTACAAACGTTTTATTAATAAAAACGGGTCGGATAAAGGCTACTTGAATGCTTCTCGGATATTTACGTTGTTCTGGGGTGTAATTAGCTTAATCGTGGCACTATTTGCCGGTCAATTGGGAAATCTGCTGGAAGCGGTCAATATATTGGGATCTTTGTTTTACGGATCCATTCTGGGTATATTCATTGTTGCGTTCTACGTAAAAAGCATTGGAGGAAAAGCAGTATTCTGGGCGGCTGTGCTATCTGAACTTGTCGTTTTTGCTATTTGGAAGGCTGATGTTATGGCTTACCTTTGGCTAAACTTAGTCGGTTGTGCTTGTGTTGTACTTTTCGGATTATTGCTGCAACCGATCTTCAAATCAAAAGTACCGGCGATATAAATTATATAATACCCGTCTATCGTAATCTGTCAATACCTCGCTAACGTCCGTTACAATAAACTTCCTTTTAAATGCAATAATTGCGGCGCGTAAATTAGAGACATCGTAACCAATAATGCGCAAGGCATCCACATGATTAAAAGTTGAAGGAGCCGGAATGAGGTTGGACTCGTCGTACCAAACGCCAAAACCCCGTTCCGCTAGTCGCTTCCAAGGGAAAAACATACTGGGGTCGTCTTTTCGTGTTGGCGCAATATCTGCATGGCCAATGAAATTGGTGAATGGTATCTGATATTTAGTCTTCAATGTATCCAAAAGAACCATAAGCGACTGTACCTGTGCTTCAGGAAACGGTTCTCGCCCATTGTTATCTAACTCTATACCTAATGATACGGAGTTCATATCCGTAATACTGCCCCACTTGGATCGACCCGCATGCCACGAGCGCAAATAATCATTCAGCATTTGCACCACTCGGCCATCCTTTCCCACAATATAGTGTGCGGAAACTTTGGTATGTTCGAGCTGAAATGTACGGACGGTTTGGCTTAAGCTATGCTGCGCGGTATGATGAATAATGACGAAGTTTGGCTTACGGACATCATAATGAATGGCCTCTGTCCAGTCTGCATTCTTATTGATCCCTTGGCGCATTAAAAGCTGCACCCGATCCTCGGTAGACAGTAGCGGCGCAATCGCCACAGCTTGCGCTTCGGTTACGGCTTGCTCTCCTATTTCCGGCAGGGCAAGGGCCACGGCATCCGTATTAATCTTGACCGTATCCGAACGTAAGATAGGAGTTGCTGTTGCTTGCAAGACTTTCCGCTTAGGCGTACCACAGGCAATCGTTAATAGCAATAAAAGGTATAATGAAGACGCTTTTCTCAAATTTACTTCCTGTTATCTCGGTAGACTGTATGTTAACCCTAATGCCAGCGCTTGGCTATATTGAACACGCGCCACCTCGGCAGAGTTGTAAACCATAATTCCGGTCAACGAAACGTTTACTAAGTTTGACACTTTTGCGGTAAGTACAGCGTCTAAGCGATGATCAGGATCGTCCAATTCCTTATAGTCAGCAAATAAATTATACCTGGCTTTGATGTTTAGGTTTTTCGAAAGATTTCTGTCCAAGTTTGCCGTAATCTGAAAGGCGAGGTCATTCCGAAAAGACTCTCCTGGCGCCAAGCCATAGTTATTCTGATCTCTGCTTATGGGTGGATTATCCGGATAGCGTCTTGCATATTCCTCCACGGTCAAAGATTTTACACGATCATCCAAAACCAGAGTCTGTCTTGCCGTACCCGTACCTAAACGTACGGAAAAAGTGTTATCCGGTTTATATTCCAAACCGAAAGATTCGGTGAAATAACCGGGCGCCATAAAGTTCGATATAAAATCCCTCCGTCGCTCGATACCCTCTTCTGTTATGTAACTATAACCCACATCAAACTGCGACTCGAAAGTAAGGGAAAAATACAGAGCCCAGCTTCGAGAAAGCTTGTACGCCAGTTTATTATCCCAAAAGATCCGGTCATTATTTTTTTTTGCTAATTGACCTTCATTGTGAATTTTACCATATCGCAGATCAACTTCTGTCGTAAATTGCAGGTTATTTTTATTGTATTCTGATTTGTGCCAGGCTGTTCCTAAGATCGCCATCGAGTTGACACCACCGCCGACCCAATTGCTACTGAAAGACGCTTGGTTTAAATTTAACCCAAATTTCGTCCAATGTTTCCAGTAGTCTACTTCTAGGCCCAGCTTCGGAATTGGAATAATAACTTGATTTATTCTATCTACAGGAGATTTAGATTGTTCAACAAAGTTGGTATCTGGTTTTGCACGGAGATCTTTTAAATCAACTTGAGCGAAGCTCCATTGAACACCTAAAAGCGCAAAAACAACGAGCGGTAATTTGATTCTGTTAAACATCATCTTCTCAATTATTAACTTCTAAATTAATGTCAGGCAAAGTCGGTAAAAAGCGCAAGTTAGGATTTAATTTAAATATTTCATACTTGCTTCGTATATAAGAGGAAAGTTCGTAAGGCGTAGCCACCGTGACAAAGTAGTAACTTGGCCTAAAATTGCTCATAAAGTTACTTAATTTCCGACCGGAAAGTCCAGTAAGATTGGAGACCAAATCAGGTGTAAATTTAGAATCTATCACGTTGTCTTCATATTCTTGTCGGATAATCCGGGTCAGCCTTCGCGCATTTTTTGCCTCGCGGCTGAACATGCTGTAAATTGCCCCAATACTCACTCCTGCGCCGGTAGGCCCTACGCTGAAGATGGAGCCGGGATCAGCTAGCTTATACGCTTTGCTAAAATCTTCCTGCCGCTGCTTAAGCACCTCCTCTGGCGACCTTCTAGCCACAACGCTTACCTCCGGAATATAAATGGAGGATCGCTTTAAATATACCATAAGCACTTTCTGTCCGGTATAATGGATGGTGTCTGCAAAAAATCCTTCTTTCTCGGTCACAATCTTATCGCCCGAGGATACATACAAATCGAATTCCCCCCTCACATTGTTGAAGGTATTCTCTTTTGTTCTATCGTTTTTTATAAACACCCTTCCTATACGTTGATTCGTTTCCTTGTCAAAAACAATGCCTTGGACGTGCTTTGTTTGGGCATAATTGGAAAAAGAAATAAAAGTAATTAGAAAAGTGAAAAATATGTGCTTCAGATCTTTCACGCCTATAAAACTACAGGAAAGTGTATTAGGTTTTGAAATTTTAACAACTTTTATCGTTTACCTCATAATGACCAGCAGCTGGCCTAACGCCAAACTTTCAGAATCTATGTTATTCCATTCTTTAAGCTGCTCCACACTAATGTTATAGCGTTTGCTG
Organism: Sphingobacterium paludis; assembly: GCF_004364125.1. GTDB lineage: Bacteria > Bacteroidota > Bacteroidia > Sphingobacteriales > Sphingobacteriaceae > Sphingobacterium > Sphingobacterium paludis. The sequence continues at coordinate 301,819 of NZ_SNZV01000003.1, forward strand.
ATGCTGTATAAGGTATCTGCCGCCTTGACCTCATGGATAATCATAGCTACTGCGGGCTTAATCTCTTCCGTCTTGGCCTCTGGTTCGACTATGGCCTTGACCTCAATAATTTCCTCTACTTTCTCTTCCCGCTGCTCTTTGGCTACGTAAGACCGCTCGGCGCGATCGTACTGGTAGAGTTCATAGCGTTCGATAAGATCAATCAACAAATCGGGATAACGTGGATTAGTGGCATAGCCTGCGGCCTTTAGCCCTTTAGCCCAACCGCGGTAATCATCTTTGTCTAACGTAAATAGTTTCTCGTAGCGCTTACGCAACAAAAATTGGCTGTGGTCTTTAAAAGACTGCTCTGGATTGTCGTAAACACGAAAACAATCGTTCCACTGGTCGTCGGGTCTATTGACGGATCTCCCCGTCCAAACGCCGCCGCATTTTATTCCAAAATGGTTGTTTGCTTCTTTAGCCAGATAACTGTTCCCGTTTCCTGATTCCAATAAGGCCTGCGCTAATTTGATACTGGCAGGAATACCGAATTGATTCATTTCTGCGATGGCAATATCTTTATAGCGCGCAATGTAGTCTGACCCTGATGAGGAGATTGCTCCAGGCTTCTTAGTGCCAACCGTTCCGGGCTTAGGTTTGGATGGACCAGATGGGTGTTGCAAAACACGTGATCTTTTCGAAGCACAAGACGTGAAACCGATCGACGCCGCCAGCAGAAGGAAGAAGAAATGCCTGATGTTCATCTTAGCGATATTGCTTGAGGTAGTATAGCCATTCGATATGGAGCCTTACGCTGTTGGGTTTATAGAAATAAACGTTGACCTATAGAAAGTTTTGAGGACTGTAAATTGTTCCGCTTTTTTAATACTTCAATAGAGGTATCATAGCGTTTCGCTACCGAAGATAGCGTTTCTCCAGTACCAACAACATGCGTCTGGGTGGATGTAAAAGAGGTGGGCAACTCATTTTTCTCCATGGAACTTAGTAATAAATCTGATGCTTTCGCTTGCTTAACCTCTGCTAAAACAGCTTTCTTTCTTTCGACTTGGTCAAATTCATCCAGGTTGTAGCGATTAATGGTTGCGAGCACTTTAGAAGACCAGGTTGAAGTCGTGGAATAACCTGATCGGCCGATACCTCTTACCCAACTTTGGTAATCTTCCTGGCCATGATCATCAAACAGATCACTGGTTGATTTTCTGCGTTTTAAAAAACCGATAAAATCGAGGTAAGACTCGCGGACGGATCGATAGCCCTTATAAGCGGAGCGAATTTTCCTGCTACTATTTTTTCCTTTTATGCCAAAATGATTGTTCAGGTGTTGTGCGATTTTGCTGTTTCCGTAAGCGCTTTCGTGGATCGCTACCGCTAAGATGACGGAAGCTGGCACCCCCGTTTCATTCATTAATTGCTGTGCAATACTCTTGTGCTCTGCAATATAGCTGCTTGGTGAAAATTTTTGTGCGTTTGTCTTGGTGACAGTAAACACAAACATCAGTAGTACGACGACGTACTTACTAATACCTGTCTTTTGCATACATATACATTTAGTTCAACAATTACTTTTTGCGTAACACAAAAAGCCCATCTCGTATTGGCAAAATCAACTTTTCTATTCGTGTATCTTTTGCTAAAAACTCATTTAATTCTAGTACCTTCTTTGTTTGGCTATCTGGCTGGTCTGCTAAAACTTTGCCTTTCCAGAGCACATTATCAATCAAAATCAATCCTCCACGTGGAACATGAGGAATTAACGTTTCAAAATAAAAAAGGTTGTTCCTTTTATCCGCATCGATGAAAACAAGATCAAATTTCTCGTCTAATCGAGCGATGACATCTGTTGCATCACCTATACAATACTTAATTTTTTCTGCAAACGGAGAGGAGTCAAAATAATTTTGGACGCGCTCCTGTTGTTCTTCATTAATATCGACCGTATAGATGAGGCCTTCACTATCAAGACCTTCTGCCAAACACAAGGTTGCGTAACCTGTAAACGTTCCGATTTCCAGTATACGTTTTGGCTTGACGAGCTTGGACAACATGGCGAGCACACGACCTTGATAATGACCCGACAGCATGTGCGGCATCGTCTCTTTCAAATAGGTCTCCCGATTTATCTGCTTTAGTAAACCATTTTCTGCATCACATGTGTTTTCTAAGTAGGCTACTAATGCCTCTTCTTGTCCAAGCATAAACACAAAAGTAATAAGTACATTGATATACCAAAATACTTTAACACATTTTATAATCCTATGCCGCTGACGTGCGCAAGAAAAAAGGCGCTCCCATTATCGTGGAAGCGCCTTTTTTCATCAATTTTTATCAATCTAAAGATGCTGTTATTAATCGTAGGAATTCCGAGCGTGTAACATCGTTCTGAAATGCACCGGTAAAAGCAGATGTTGTTGTTACCGAGTTTTGCTTTTGTACGCCACGCATGGCCATACACATATGTTTGCATTCCATCACGACCGCAACGCCTGCTGGTTTCAACGTTTCCTGGATACAATCGCGAATCTCATTCGTGAGTCGTTCCTGCACTTGTAACCGGCGCGCAAAAGCATCTACCACACGCGGTATTTTGCTTAAGCCGACGATATGCCCATTTGGGATATACGCAATATGGGCCTTGCCAAAAAAGGGTAACATATGGTGTTCGCACATGGAATATACCTCAATATCCTTTACCACAACCATCTGGCTATAATCTTCTTCGAACATGGCACTGCGCAAAACTTTTGCTGCGTCAATGTCATAACCATGAGTAAGAAACTGAAGGGCTTTAGCAACACGCTCTGGCGTTTTTACCAAGCCTTCCCGCGCCGGATTCTCGCCCAGCGACTCTAAAATAGCGGGATAATGCGCTGCTATTTTCTCCACGCGCTTTTCGTTATATCGGTCTATTTTAATATAACCATCCTGTTCTTCGTCTTCAAAAGATGTTAGATCACTCATTGTCTGTAACGTAATATAGTAAATTAGTATGGCGAAGCGAGGTCATACCGCACACTCCGCAGGAGATACATCGGAACACAATACCCTGAAGGGGTCTAGCCGAAGTATTCTACAAAATTATTTTCCGTCTCGTATAGCTTAACTGCGTGCAAAATTACACTTTCCTCTTCAAAATAGGGCTTCAGCACATCAAATATCGAAATGGCGATCATTTCGGTAGAGGCTCGCTTACCCGCCATGAAATCCACATCGAGATTAATGTTTTTATGATCCAACTTATCGATCACGTGCTGCAAAATCAGTTGTTTCATCTTTTTCAGATCAATGACGAAGCCCGTTTCCGGATCGACTTCCCCTTTAACGGTCACGAATAATTCATAGTTATGGCCATGCCAATTTGGATTGGAGCATTTGCCAAACACGGCCTCATTCTTTTCTGGAGACCAGTCTTCCCGATACAACTTATGTGCAGCGCAAAATCTTTCGCGTCGTGTGATGTGGATCATGTAAACAAATATAATGCATAAAAACTATATTTTAGTAACTTCACCTGTTTAAGCACGAATGCTCATGAAACTACTGGTCGTTGCCGCCACACAAGAAGAAATCAATCCATCCATAGCATACCTCGAGGAAAAAGAAATACCTTATCTCATCACCGGGGTAGGGATGGTATCAACGACCTACGCGCTTACAAAAGCGCTTCAGAACAGGAGGCCAGACTTGATTATTCAAGTGGGGATCGGCGGGATTCTAAACCAAAATGTTGCGTTGGGCTCTGTTTATCGCATTGCAAGCGATGAAATTTTTGAGTTCGGCGCGGAAGATCGTGAAAACTTTATTTCTATCGCCAAATTGGGTTTTGGTCAACATCACTTTACGGAATATATGCCGGAATTAGCACGGCCTCTGCCGCCGGTTCCTCAAGCCCATGGAATAACCGTTAATAAGGTGCATGGCGCGGAAGATAGTATCGCCAAGCTATTATCCAACTACCGCGGGACCATTATGGAATCTATGGAAGGAGCCGCTTTATTCTTTGTGGCGGAGCGCGAGCAGATTCCGGCACTTCAATTTCGCGCTGTCTCGAATTATTTGGAGCCGCGAAATAGGGACGGCTGGCAGATTGGGCTAGCGGTAAAAAATATAAATACGTTTCTGCACGAACTTCTCATCTGTTTGCTATAAATAAAGCATCTATCGTGCTCAAATTCATTCCTAAATAATGACATTTTAGGGGCTTTTTTGCAGCAAATCGATTACGAAATATCAATTAAATGTAGTAGTTTTGCGATATTCAAAAAAGACACAATTTTACAACTGATGAGAGAAATACAATTCAGAGAAGCACTTCGTGAGGCGATGAACGAAGAAATGCGTAAAGATGATAAAATATTCTTGATGGGCGAGGAAGTCGCTGAATACAATGGAGCTTATAAAGTAAGCCAGGGTATGTTAGACGAGTTCGGTGCAAAGCGCGTAATCGATACACCTATTGCGGAGCTTGGCTTTGCTGGTATTGGTGTTGGCGCAGCTATGAACGGTCTACGTCCAATCATCGAGTTCATGACATTCAATTTCTCTTTAGTAGCTATTGACCAAATTATCAATGCTGCTGCTAAAATCCGTCAAATGAGCGGCGGTCAATTTGCTTGTCCTATCGTTTTCCGCGGACCAACCGGTAACGCGGGTCAATTGGCTGCTCAACACTCACAAAACTTTGAAAATTGGTTTGCAAACACGCCAGGTTTAAAAGTAGTTGTTCCGTCTAACCCTTACGATGCTAAAGGTCTATTAAAATCATCGATCATCGATCCAGATCCTGTAATTTTTATGGAGTCTGAGGTGATGTATGGTGATAAAGGAGCCGTTCCAGAGGAAGAATACTACTTGCCAATCGGAAAAGCGAATGTTATCAAAGAAGGAAAAGATGTGACTATCGTTTCTTTCGGGAAAATGATTCCTCGGGTGGTGCTTCCAGCAATTGAAGAACTTACAAAAGAGGGTATCGATGTTGAATTAATCGATTTACGTTCGGTACGTCCTATCGATTTCCCTGCCATTATCGAGTCGGTGAAGAAAACAAACAGACTTGTTGTTGTGGAGGAAGCATGGCCACTAGCATCTATCTCTTCAGAAGTGGCTTTCCGCGTGCAGAAAGACGCTTTTGACTACTTGGATGCACCTGTTATCCGCGTTACATCGGCTGATGTTCCTCTGGGTTATGCGCCAACATTGGTTGAAGCCACCTTGCCAAGTGTAGCGAAAGTTGTGAAAGCGGTCAAAGAAGTGTCTTACCTGAAAAAGTAATTTTCTCCTACAGAGCATATATAAAGGGATTCCGCTGGGAGTCCCTTTTTTTATGGGTGGCCGAATTGTACTGTCTCATCAAAACCATCCTTTTGCCCTTAGCTTACGCGCAAAGACAGTAAATTCTCTCTTTTTTTAGTATATTCACTTTTGTTAAAATATTACTATGAAAAAATACTTCATTACGGGTATAGCCCTTTGCATGGGATTTATCTCTTTTGCACAAAAGGCGGTTGATCTTAAATTAAATCCAGAAATTGGAAAACCGCTAAACATAGATATGCTGGTCAAAACCGACGTAGACGGCCCACAAAGCATGATCATGGATATGAATATGAAAATGATCATGACACCAACGGAAAAGCAGGGAGATAACTTTAAGATCGAGTCTGTGACGAAAGCAATTAAGGTGGATGTGGATGCAGGAATGATGACCATGTCGTACAATTCGGAAGAGGAAAGTGAAGATGAAATGTCGCAGATGCTAGGCTCGCAGTTTGCAAAGATTATCGACAAAACCATTACCCTGGTTTTGACGCCTAAGGGAAAACCGGTAGATGTGGTTCTTCCAGAAGGTTTGGGCGAAGGCATGGACAAAACGGCCTTTTCCAATATCTCTACACCGCTGCCTGATGGGCCTGTAGCACCGGGGGCCACGTGGCAAAACAGTGCCGATATGGCGAATAACCCTTTGATTGCAAAAACAGAAACAACATCGACGTTTAAGGAAGAAAGTGCAGAGGGGTATGTTATTGACGTTGTTGGAAAACTATTAGATCAATCTGCCCAAGAAGTCGGTACGGTAAGCGGTACGTACACGTTGGATAAGAAAACCCTTTTCACCAAAAATGGACAGATCAAAACAGCGATAGAGGTGCAGGGCGCAAAGGTTATTAGCGACGTGACCTTAACGGTACAATAATAGGTTGATTCTAATAAAGAGGGGCTACAGACCTGTGCTTGCCGACTAAAGACCGATCTTTTGAGTAAGTATGACGAAGCAATCTACGATGATAAAAACGCAGATTGCTTCGTCGTTTGTTCCGCTTCTCACAATAACGCTTACATCTTGTTTTTCAGCGGCCGTATTTTTTGTTGCAGTTGAAGGTTACGCGTTAACTTCAGCTTTATATTGATCTGCAGATAGCAACGCATCAACATCAGCGATGTTAGCCAATTTCACGCGAATTATCCAGCCGTCTCCATAAGGATCTGTATTGACTAATTCCGGAGAAGCATCAATAGCTTCATTGACGGCCAAAATGGTAGAAGTAACAGGCATAAAAAGATCCGATACCGTCTTCACAGCCTCTACAGTGCCGAAAACTTCGTTTTCTGCAATTTCTTCACCTACCGTATTGATGTCAACAAAAACAATATCTCCTAGCTCGCGTTGCGCAAATTCAGTGATACCGATAACGGCTTCTTCACCTTCTACACGAATCCATTCGTGCTCTTTAGTGTATTTTAATTCTGCTGGAAAATTCATATCTTTTTTCTTTGCCCAAAAATAGAATTATCCTTTGATATAACCAAAATTTAGACATTCTGGCAGATTTAAATGTGTTCCATAACACTTTTAAACATAGATTTCTATATTTTAGGAGCATGAATCTGCAGATTGAAAAATTATACAGGCTGAGCGCTAAACCCAGCAGAAAGATTATCGGCTTGATGTCTGGCACATCCCTGGATGGTTTAGATATCGCTCTTTGTGAGATACGCGGTAGCGGCAAGCAAACAACTTTAGCACTGGAACGGTTCGTTACCATCCCGTATGATGATCTTTTCCGGTCGCAGATTCGCGAGATTTTCGCAAAGCGAACAATTGATCAGCAGGCTTTGTGCGGACTGCATGCCCATGTCGGCGCCGTGCACGCACAGCTCATCAACATGGCACTTGCCACCTGGGGAATAGCGGGCGAAACGATCGATCTGATCGCCAGCCATGGACAAACCGTTTACCACGCCCCTAAACGTATCCTGGATGGTTCAACGAGCTATCCTAACAGCACGCTACAGATTGGCGATGCTGATCATATCGCTAGGCATACAGGTATCATCACCTTAGCCGATTTTCGGCAAAAGCATATTGCTGCTGGGGGCGAGGGCGCTCCTTTAGCGGCTTACGGCGATTATTTACTCTTTGCAGACGAGGTAGAGAATCGAATCCTACTGAATATAGGCGGCATATCAAATTTCACCTACATTCCTTGCCGTAATTCCGAGAATCAGGCCTACGCCACCGATCTAGGACCAGGAAACACATTAATGAATCAGTTTATGAAAAGTGCGCTGGATCAAGAAATGGATGAGCATGGAGCAGAGGCTGCACGAGGTACAGTCGATGAGCGGCTATTACAAGCTTTACTGGACGACTCCTTTTTTTCGGCAGCATTTCCAAAAACAACCGGACCAGAAGTTTTCAATCTAGAGTACCTTGCACGCGCTCAAGAGCTTTCTGGCACGTCCGATTTGCGGACGGCAGATATCATGGCTACACTCAATCAGTTTTCGGCTGTTGTGATGGCGAATGGCATAAAATCGCAGGCAGAAGGACTTGATCATGTAGCAGTCTACGTCAGTGGCGGAGGTTTGCATAACCCTGTTTTGATGGCCGCACTAGGTGCGTTGCTTCCTACGATTTCAATCCAGGGCTTCGATGTACTAGGCGTGGATCCAGATGCCAAAGAGGCTTGTCTGTTCGCCGTGTTAGCCAATGAAACCGTGGCTGGTGCTGCTGAGCATGTCACGCAAATTAAAGATTCGCCAGCCGTGTGTATGGGAAAGGTAAGTTTTCCCTACTGATCCAAGGATTGGTGGATAAAGTTTTTGAACGGATGTATCCGTTTCGCGGTTTCCACGAGGTGCTGTATGCCTTGGGTATGCGTTAGTGCTGCATCATCAAACGCTTGATATAAGATAAAGCTTTTTAATTTGAGTATATCGATATGCGGGTCATCCTCACTGTAGCCTGCAGGCGGCCGCTTCAGTTTATCTTCTGTAGAGAGGTCGGCAGTTGTCCAGCCCCCCTGTTCTAAGGCTTGTTGAAGCGCTGGAAAATTATAGTCGATCTCTTGTCTTATTTGATCCAAATGCAGTTTCCCTGGGCGCCAATACCCCGCTGCTAAGAAGTTTTTTCCGGGTTCGAGGTGTATGTAATATTCGGGGCCTTCTAATTTCCGTCCGTCCAGCGATATTCCTGCTGCAAACCAAGTTTTATAGGGCGTTTTGTCTTTAGAAAAACGTGTATCCCGATATATCCTGAACAGGCATTTAGCCGCCTGGATATCCGTCGAGATATGCGGATCAAACCGGGCGAGCTCCTGAATCAATGAAGTAATGAAATCCTTCACATTCGAGAGCGCATCTTCATAACTTGCCCTATTAGCCTGAAACCATTCCCTATCATTATTGGCCTTTAATTGTCTTAGGAAATCGAAGGTTGCTTTATCTATCTTCATCATTCTACAGCGTTTATGGAGCGCTCCACGCTCGTTTTTATCGTTAAATCGGGTAAACAAAAAACTTCAAAAACAAATAGACCAACGGGGCAGCCATGAGCAATCCATCAAATCGGTCGAGCAGGCCGCCATGTCCGGGCAATATCCGGCCAGAATCCTTTACCCCACAGTTTCTTTTCAGCATTGACTCTACAAGATCGCCCAATGTTCCAAATATACTGATCAATAGCCCAACAACAATCCATTGGCCCAGCGTTAGTGTGGTGAAATAACGAGCTAAGCAAGCGGATGCGACCGATGCAAGAAGTAAACCTCCCCAGAAGCCTTCCCATGTCTTATTGGGCGAGATGCGTTCAAACAGTTTCCGCTTACCAAAGCTACGTCCAGCAAGATAGGCACCGGTGTCATTGGTCCATAAGATGATCAGAAAACCGAGCGGGACATACGCATTGTAAGCACTTTCTAAGAAGCCCAGATTCATAAAAATTCCGAAAGGTACCGCGGCGTAAATCATCCCGAAAAGGGTATAGGCAATGCTGGATATGGGATGGCCTTCCTTTCGAAACAACCCATTGATATAGACAACGAAAATTGCGGCAAATACGAGCAGCAAATATTGTTCTGGCAAATGGCCAGTCAGCACCATACTCAACAGCCCTAGGCTCACAAACGTGGTTACGCAACCGATAACAACCATAGGTTTGTTGTCATCTGTTTGAACCATGCTATAAAACTCGTATACAGCGCAGGCTGCCACAACAGCGAAAAATGACACGAATGCTACAGCTCCCCACAATACGGCAGCAATCAAAACGGCGATAAAGAAGAAACCGGTTATAGCCCTAGTCTTCATCTACTTCCTCTGAATTTTCTGCATGAATATAGGTGCCGGCTTCAACCACATCTTCTTCCCGAACGAAGAGCTCAATGCGACCAAATTTAAGCGATGAATCTTGCTTATTTAATAAGACAGCGGGAATACCTTGCTCTTCGAGCAATAGTTTCATCATCTCACTTGTCAATTCGTTTGTATAGGTAGCTACCTTAACCCAACCTTTTTCCATATAGCTTCTTTTTTTTCGCATATTGGTAAAACACCAGAGCGATAATAATACTGAAAACAAAGCTGCCAAGATACATAATTATTGCGTAAGAATCGGTCTTCGTCAAATCGCTGTACGCTTTCCCCTGCCGGGCATAATGGAATGCCAAGAGCACAACCGATGCATTGTTCACGAAATGTGCAAGAACTGCCGACCAGATATTGCCCGTCCACCACACGGTATAACCAAAAACAACACCCAGAAACAAGCGGGGGAAAAAACCATAAAATTGGAAATGTATCGCACTGAAAATTGTCCCAACGATCCATATCGTTGCATGATGATTCTTTAAAACACGCTGAAATATATGTTGCAACGAACCTCGGAAAAAGAATTCTTCTCCGATAGCCGGTAAGACAGCGATAACTATGATATTCAATACAAGCTTATCCCATGTGGTCACCATCACCGTATGCGCTGTCAGTTCGCCCATAGCATCTTCCTGGGTGCGCATCCATCCTTCTACACTGTCAAATGCTTCCGGAAGCTTCATCTGCATGTTCCACTCGGCAAGCAACGACATGAGCGGGGTCGAAACGGATAAGAACACGAGCGGAAACAGGTAGAGTAAAACATTTCGCACATTATTGGATGGAAAAAATGTATACTGAGGTCGCCTGAGTTGGAGGAAGTATGCCGGGAGCAAAAATGAGCCTACCGAGCCAGAGGCCAAGGTCATATAATGCAGGAAGCTGGTTTCACCATCTGGCCTGTTAGCTCCCGACAGCAATGCGGTAACATCTTGGCCAAGAGCGAACGATATAATCAGTATGAACAGTTGAAGCAGTACCGTAAATAGTATCGCCATCCCAAATAGCAGCAACAGATCGGACCATGGGCTCTTCTCGCCTGTATGGATTACATTCATACGTTAAAAATAAACATTCCTACAAGCTAATAAGCAAAAAGGAGCGAAAATTTCGCTCCTTTTTGCTTATCTAACTCGAATCGGATCTTTCGGATCTTTAAGCTCTTTATATGGATAGGTTTTCATTTCCTCCATAAGCAAATTAACCGTTTTTTCCAATTGGGGATCTCGGCCCTCCAACAAGTCTTTTGGCATTTGTTCTACAAATATATCGGGTGCCACGCCTTCATTTTCGATGATGTAGTTGCCCTGCAGATCGAATATACCAAAATTAGGCGAAGTGATACTACCACCATCCAACAGCGGCGGATAGCCGGAAATTCCAACTAAGATGCCCATTGTTGTACGTCCTACCAGCTTTCCTAGATCTTTAAAACGAAACATATAAGGCATCATATCACCACCAGAACCTGCATTTTCATTGATGATCATGGCTTTCGGCCCGAAAATTCCGTTTCCAGGTGTCGTGAAGCTCTTTCCATCGCGAATCTTCCAACCGGTCATGAGGTCTCTGGATAGCAAATCGATAACGTAATCGGCCACTGAACCACCTCCGTTGTTACGTTCGTCGAGTAAAAGTGCTTTTTTATCCATTTGGGAAAAGTAATACCGATTAAAATAGGTATAGCCGTCGGATCCCGTATTTGGCATATAGACGTAGGCTATTTTTCCTTGGCTAAGGGCATCCACTTTCTTGCGGTTTCCTTCTACCCAATCCATGCGACGCAAAGCAATCTCGTCTGTAAAAGCGATGGGTTTAACAACGACTTCCCGAGCACCTTGCAACGATGCCGTGCTATTAATTTTTAAGGTTACCTGCTTATCGACCGTGTTTTCCAACAACTGGTATATATTGATACCACGCTGTAATACTATTCCGTTTACAGCGAGGATATATTCGCCCTCTTTAATGTTCAATCCCGGCTCGGCCAGCGGTGCTTTAAAGGACGGATTCCAATCCAGGCGCGTATAGATTTTCGAAATCTTGTATCCATTTTTAACGGCTTCTAGGTCAGCACCTAGCGTGCCTGTATTGACAGACGGGCTCGACGGCTGGTCTCCTGGGTAAATATAGTTATGTCCCACGACCATTTCGCCCATCATCTCGTTCAATAAATAGCCCAAATCTGATCGGTGCCCTACATATGGCAGGAACTTAGCATATTTTGTTTTTACGCTATTCCAATCAACACCATGCATATTTTCAACGTAGAAAAACTCTTTTTGCATCGCCCACACTTCATGGAACACCTGCTTCCATTCCGCCTCGGGATCGACCAGTTGCTTGATGTCTTTAAACTCCAGCTTGCCGCTCTCCGCAGCGGGCTTTTGACCGGCTGCCACGATGAAATAATTTTTGTTGCTGCTGTAGATCATTTTCTTCCCGTCTGCACTGATCTCAAACCCGTTCGCATTGTCAACGATTGTTTTATCTTCCAGCTTGACAAGGTCATACACACCAATGGATCTTCCGCGCATGTAGGTCAGCATATTTTCGGTTGCGCCATCGAGACGATAGTAACCCGGTTGGAGGGGTAGGGCAACAATTCGATTGTTTATCCCATCCAGGTCAACCTTTGTTTTAACAACTTTGCTGTCTTTTGCTTCACCTTCTTCTTTATCCTTATTTTTACGCTCTTCTTTTTCTTTGCTCTCCTCCTTTTTCTTGTCGTCCTTTTTTTCGTCGCCTACTTTTTCTTCATCACTCTCGTTCTTAAAAATAGATGGCGTGTCTTTGGAAAGAATAAAGGCATATACGTTGAAGCTCACATTTTTTTCATAGGCAGACATGTGTAAGCCGGAGTTTGTCAACCCAACATTCGTACTGGCGGTGAAGAATAAGTACTTCCCATCGCGACTAAACGTTGGTTGGTTAACGGTACTCATACCATCTGTGATCTGCGTTTGCTGCTTGGTTTGCAGGTTATACATAAACATGGTACGGACACCGTTTCCAAGGCTTTTGATGTAGGCTATCCAATTGGAATCATAAGACCATGCGGGCTGAAAATGATTGGAGGTACGCCCTGTTGTGGAACTCAATTTGTCATTATCGACCAACGTCACCTTTTTCGTCTCTATATCCACATAATATAGGTTGAGGTGGGCGTCATTGTAAAAAAGCTTTTTAGAGTCTGGAGACCAAGTGGGCTCATAATAGAAAGACGTCTGGCCGAGCGGGATATAGATGGGCTCATCTTTGGCCATTTGATCCCGGAGCACCAACTCATATTTACCGTTTTTATCCGATAGGTACGATATCCATTTACCGTTTGGCGACCAGGCTGGAAAACGCTCATGAGAGCCCGGCGAATTGGATATGTTTCGTGCATCACCTTTTTCTTTGGGTACTGTAAAAATTTCGCCACGGTTTTCGAACAAAGCGCGCTGGCCGGTAGGGGAGATTCCATACGAACGTATGTCCTTACCCATATCGATGTAATGCGGTCTTCTGTATAATGCATCGGCGTTTACACGAATTGCCAAACTTTGAACCTTGTTATTGCCTGTATTTAATATATGGATGCGACCATCATACTCAAACGTCAATTCGTTTCCTTTACCATTCAAGGTCCGTACATCATAATCTTTGTAATTGGTGATCTTCGTAACTTGTTTTGTTTTCGTGTCGTAACTGTAGATGTTGACTATCTTGTCGCGGTCTGATAAGAAAAAAACTTTATCGCCGAGCCATACGGGCTTCACATCATTACAGCGTTCGCCAGGGATAGCTTCCACATCTTTGGTTTGTGTATCGAAAATCCATATCGAAGGCATGCCGCCACCGCGATAGCGCTTGAAGGCGACGCGATCACGTTCCGTTGGGTCCGTATTCTTTATATATGCCCAATAACGACCATCTGCCGAAGGGCTACCTTGATAGGCTTCTGGCATCAGTAAAGGTGTAGACATTTCGCCATCTACTGTCGATTTATACAACCTGGATCCTAGGGAATAAGTAAACTCGCGTGTGGTGGTAAAATAAACTTCGTTGTTGTTCAGCCAACCACGTAGCACATCTGCTGCAGGGTGATGCGTAACACGCTTTGGCGCACCGCCATTGATGGATATAACATATACATCCGTATTGCCGTCGTAATTACCGGTAAATGCAACCTGTTGCCCGTCGGGAGAGAAAATGGGGTTTTGCTCCACAGCAGGATTTACAGTAAGCTGGCGCGGATTGGAACCGTCTTTGTCGGCGATCCAGATGTCGCCCGCATAGACAAACGATACGTGTTTATCACTGATACTGGGACTACGCAGCAGCCATGTTTCCTTCGGTTGTGCCTGTGTAGAGCCCAATAAGATGTTCGTACAAAGCAATCCAAACCAAACGATAGAATTTTTGTATTTCATGAAGATAGTAACTAATGAATTCCGTCAAAAATAATGGAATTTACGATATTTTCGTATATGTATCATAGATTTTGTACAAAAAAAGGGCTGGTTTATAAAACCAGCCCTTTGTAAATACTTTTTTTCTTCAATTATCCGTTCTCTTCTTCGAAAACGATACCCTCATCAACTATAATACGTCCGCAATGCTCGCAAATAATGATTTTTTTGCGTTGACGAATTTCAGATTGCAACTGAGGGGGTATTTTGTTGTAACAACCCGAGCAGCTATCGCGTTCGATAGAAACTACGGCTAACCCATTTCGGAAAGAACTGCGCAATTTGCTGTATACTTTAAGCAAGCGATCTTCAATGTGGGTTGTAGCAGCTTCGGCCTTATCGCTTAGCGCATCTTCCTCTTTTTGTGTTTCAGAGGTGATTGTCTCCAACTCTTGTTTCTTCACATCAAGCTCGCCTTTGCTATAATCCACGTTTTTCAACGTGCTCTCGTAGCCTTCTGTTTTGTTCTTGATTTCAAACTCAGCCTCACGTATACGTTTTTCGCATACTTGGATCTCTAACCCTTGAATCTCGATTTCTTTCGAAATAGCATCATATTCACGGTTGTTTTTCACCTCGTTTAGCTGTCCTTCGTATTTCTTGATGGCTGCTTGCGCATCTTTGATCATGTTTTTACGCTTCACGATAGAATCTTCCAGATCGTCAAGATCTGTTCTAATTTTTTCGATACGCGTATCAAGACCAGCAATCTCGTCTTCAAGATCGGCTACCTCAATAGGCAACTCGCCACGTACCTGACGAATCTTGTCTATTTTTGTGTGAATGGACTGCAACGCCCATAATGCTTTTAACTTCTGTTCTACGGTTTGTTCCATTAACTGTAGTATTTTATATGATATTTTTTAACTTACTTATTTCCAGTCAATTTAATTTGACTCATGAATGCATTGGTATCAATTTTGGTTTCAATAATACCCATTTTGAGATTATAACCTGCGATTGATTAAAAACAATACAACGGGCAAAGATACTATTTTTTTCTGATTATTTTTTTCAAGTTTTTAAGCTCCATTTTATTGACTATATTACTCTCTTCATCATTGACTTTAGTTGAAGGCGTAAAAGCTTCTTTAACACCCTCAAGCACCTTACTTCGTATTCCAACTAGTATATGTTCAGGCACTTGTATGTTGTTACGCTCTAATTCTTTGTTAACTATTGACAGGATTGTTTCGACGTCGGAATCATCTTTATGGTAAAGCAAATCTCGGATATTCGCATAATTTTCGCGTAATTCAGAAATAAATAATCTTATATGCAGTTGCACAGTTATCGACTCTAAATCTAGAATATTATCTTTTGCGACTATACCTTTACGGCTCTCTATATCTTCGCTTATGTTTTCAATTAATCCATTAAGAAAAGTAAGCAATTCTTCTGGTTTTTCCGTAGCCAAGTAGTGCAGAATAGTTTGCTTATCCTCTTCTTTATAATAATTTAGAATCTGGTACAAATGAATCGAAGGCTGTAATAGCATTCTTAATGCTCTGAAATCGTAACTATCTTGCATCTACAAATGTAAAAATAATGTACGGTAGAAATTAGATATAGAAAACTATAGCATGAAATCTAGCCAGAATTTCAATACCAAAGTTGCAATCGAAAATATTTGATAAACTTAGTGTAGTTAATCCTCTTCCAACAATTGAGAAGGTTTAATGCCGAGAAAAGCAGCGATATCAAATACAATTGAAATATTTGTATTGACTAGCGCTCGCTCAATACGACTAATTTGCGAATAGTCTACATCGATTTCGTTTGCAAGCTGTTCAATCGTTATTCCCTTACTCTCTCTATATCTTCGTATATTCTTCGCTAAGATAAGAATCCCTCTTTCATTACGCTTATGTTTCTTACCCTTCGGCATTTTACCAAGAAAAGAAATAATAGGATTTTGATATAGGGCTTAAAAGCCTTATTTTTACAGCTCGATAAACCATATTATTCAACTAATTTTTATAAAATGTCGAAATATTTTATTTTAAGTTGCCTCGCGAATTTAATGCTCTTTTCGTTTGTAGGCTGTTCGAAAGATGAACCTATCAATGAAAAAGAGGTCATCGGAAGTGAGATTGCTGTGGCTGAAGTTAAATTTGAAGTTAGTTCTGGCAAAGCCATTATTGGTTCAGCGGTACAACTACAGGTGACAATCTATCCAAGTAATGCTAGCAATAAGAATGTAAAATGGGAGTCAAACAATCATAATGTAGCTACCGTTGACCACAACGGACTCGTAAAGACTTATAGAAACGGAGAGGTAGAAATTTCCGCTACTAGCGAAAATGGCAATAAAAAGGCTGTCTACAAAATGGATGTTAGTTTACTCGGTGTAACAGACATCGCGCCTCTTAAAAATACTTACTTGATTCTTTTGGGTGAAAAAGAACGTATTACTGTGACAGTTGTTCCCGAAAATGCTGAAAATAGAAAATTGGTTTGGAAAAGTTCCAATGAAAGTATCGCCACAGTTAGTACTGAAGGGGTTGTTACATCCTTACAGAAAGGCGATGTAATAATCACTGCTAACTCAGAAAGTAATCCAGACATAAAAAGAGAATTTGCTGTAACTGTGTTTGATAACGTTGAGGAATACGTTACAACCACTATTACAAATAAAGAGTTTACAGATAGTAACGGATATATAATAGGCTCATTCCGCTTTTACATATCGTCTCCAGCTGATTTAGACATCAATGAAATTGATTTGTTACTTAAAGATGGTAATTCCGCGACGACAATCCGAGAAACTCATATAGGAAAGGAATACTTTCATACCGATGCAGGAAATAACATATTCGGTGCCACTATCAGACTGACTAATCCAGCATATAAGCCTAGTCTTGATATAAAATATACCTACAAAGGAAAAGTCTATATCCGTAACCTTTCAATCTACTAACAGTAGTACAAAATTTATGAAATATAAAACCATGAATATGAAGGCCAAAAATCTAAAAATTCAGCTCATTTTGTTTCCAATTCTTTTATTAGTAGGAACTATTTTATCTTGTTCAAAAGAAAAAGTAGATGAAACTTTAGTTGGTGTATATATACTCCAAAAAACTGGCATTGTTAAGGAGGGCATATTCATCGAAAGTGATAAAAACGATGAAAACTACGAAGAGATTCAATCTGAATTAACATTACTTGCTGATAAATCCTTTAGAATCGTATCTACTGTAGACGGTAGAAGCAGTGTATCAATTGGAACATACAACGAACAAACGATGCAATTCTCTATGCAAGATGAAAATGGTATTCACTCCTCGTTTGATTTCTATTTCGATGGACAATTTTTGGTTATTGTCACCGAAGAAAATGATTTTGATAGTAACGTAGCATACTATCTAAAAAAATGATTGATATAGCCCCTTAAGCAGGGGCTATCAATCAAAAACATATAATGAAAATAGGGTTTTAACCCCTTTAGTTGTGCAGTCCAATTATACCGTATCTTTTAAGCTTATTTTGCGTTTGGGGATGAGTATAGGTTTTTAGTGAGTAATTAATATCATCCACCAAATCCGATTGAGTGACGAGCCTATTACTGCATTTGTTTATATTACATTCTGCATAAACTTCTTCAGCATTCAGCCTCTTTTTCTCCTCGTTCATGTAACCTATACATTCTTTAATGTCATACACCTTTTTTACCATCTGCTTTTTTCGAGTGGAATAGTGCCACCTATTTTGCAAATATGTATGTACATTCGCAATTGTGGTATCTATTATATTTATTGCAATATGCGCGTGGTAACTGTTGTCATAGTGGCTCTTATGCACTACGTAGTAATAATTGTCGTAGATAGGTTTGCCGTTCTTGACAAGGGATTGAATGTATTTTTCCGTGCGTTGAATGCAAGACTGTAGGCTAATTGCTCGTGCAATCTGATATTTGTCTTGATTGCGCAATTGGTGATAACCATCACTTGTCTTGGCTATATTTCTATCCCTTTTGTCTATTGTTAATCCGTCCTGCAAGGACAGAAAATAATTGAATTGATAATGCTCTGAATAGAATTTCTTTGTAGCTTCTACAAGCTTGTTTTTGCTTTTGATAGACAAAGACTTATCTATATCTTTTTTGTATTGGCTCACCTGTTGCTTGTATTTGTCTCTCCTACGTTGTTTAATTCTCTCTTGTGATTCTTCAGGTGTAAATATTGCTTGCTTACCTGCACTTGTATTTACCCTTGTAACCTTGACTATTCCACTGTTCAAATGCTTGGTCAATCTAAGCTTATAGTCATCTAATACAACCGTACTTACATACCTTGTGTTATGGATGATATTTTTAATATTTTCTTTGTTTTTGATTGTTTTATACAACATTATATATTCAATTTTCAGTAATTAATGTGACAATATTTTTCTACAATAAGACCTTATAAGTAAAGCGCTTACAAGGGGATTTTAAATTAATTAAAGGATTAATGCAATTAACATTAACCGATATCAACTAACATAGGTCAACAATGAAGCAAACCCAAATTTTTCGACTAGGATTAATGTAATATAAGGATGACTTATTGTGTAGTTTGCTTGTTGGAGCGAATGCAAAGCCTTTATTTTCAGACTCAAAAAATTACCAAAAAATTTTTAAGGCGTGATTCATTAACGAACCCACCCAGCAAATGCCGATATATCCCGTTTTTTAGCGGCATAGGGGGATACCTACAATTCAATGACTTTTGTTGTTGTTGCTTTGCTGCGGTAATGGGGGGGGAGTAGGGGGTAATAGTGGGGTTATTACAAGGTTTAGGAGGGGTTTTAAGTGGGGGCGGTATCATGGCTACGCCATCGATACAAGCCCCTTTCGTTGTTATAGCTGTTGTTATAGCTTGGGAAATTCAGGTAGTTTCGGCTTATGTTGCCTTGCATAAATCTGTGCTATTTCCGTTTTTTTGTGTCCGCTAATCTGTATTATTTGTTCCAATGTCCAATTATTCTCTCTTAAAAATACAATGCTAGTATGTTTGTAACCGTAAAGTGTATGGTTAGGGGTGAATATGCGTGATAATGATGGATTAGATTTGTACGCCTTGATAATTTGTTTATCTCTGAAATGGCTGAATTTTAGAGTGTAGTCTTGCCTGTGAGATTGGTTTGAAGCAAACAATTGATATTGTTTTTTCTGTCCTCTAACGCTTGGAACGTACTCATAACCGAATAGATAACTGTCTTCATTTACTTCATTATCTGCAATGTATTGTTCAATGATTTCCTTAAGTGATGGGTGCAATTGTATTGTAACCGCCTTACCTGTTTTAATTTTATCCGCTGGAATATGCAGGATATTATTACTTAAATTGAAATCCGATAATTGTAAACGAACAAGTGTGTCAGGTCGGTGCAGTGTGTAGAATAAGAACTTACAAATTAACATTAACTCCATACTCGCGTAATTTTGTAATTGCATAAAACTGTCATTCACAAACTCCGATTCAATAATTTGATGTTTTTCAGACTCATTTAGGGTAATTGATTTAATTACCTTCAAAGGATTTTTTATTGTTTGCTCTTTAATGTCAATTATGTAGTTGTACACCATCCGATGATAGTTCAGTATGTCATTATAATAGGCATCTGATACATTATTAGCCTTTACGTACTGAAAATAGGATATGAATAAATGCTTATCTGCATTACTTAAGCTAATGTTTCCCTGCTTGATAGAAGTCAAATATTCTGTGAAGGTATTCAACTTTGATTTGTATTGAATAAGACTGCTAGCCTTTATTTTTTCCCTTGTTTTATATTCAATAAAGTCATTGTAATAGCTAAGCAATGATAGTTCATTGCTTGGTAGCTTGAATAACTTGTTAGTTGGGTCAAATTCTCTAGTATCAATCCATTCCCTTAGTTTTTGTTCTATGCTATTAATTAGTTGCAAACGTTCCGCTACTCTTTTTTTAATTTCACGATTAGTTATGTCTTTTTTAATGGTGAAGTACTTAGTGTTTAACCCCTCTGCAAACTTATAAACACAACGTTTACCTTCGTAATAGTAATTTACATATACTTTTACCAAGTTGCCTTTTGCCTCAAATGTGTGTTTAGGCTCCGAAAACCTATATTTTTCATTATTATTTACAATCATTTTATTGGTATCAATTTTGGTATCAACTGCACTTTAAGCAGGATTAAATCCATAAAAAAAGCCCCTTAATGCTTAATTAGGAGGCTCAAATATATGATTTTTTAGGATTATTAACTGTAGTATTTTATAGGATTTGTCTCTATTTCTGTCAATAGGACAGCAAAGTTAGCAAATTTTTTCTGAATAATTTCTAATAATAATTCTTGAGTAAATTGTTCACTTTCAAAATGTCCGATATCTGCGATAACGATTTCATCTTCCGCATCAAAGAACTCATGATATTTGTAATCTGCGGAGATGAACACATCAGCTCCAGAGCGCTTAGCTTCGCTCAAGAGAAAGCCGCCAGACCCGCCGCAAAGAGCAACCCGTTCTATGGGTTTATCGGGCAGGCGTGTGTGCCGAATAACGTGTAGATTAAGCTTGCGCTTCAGGTAGGCAAGGAAATCGC
The DNA here is from genome assembly GCF_004364125.1 of Sphingobacterium paludis. GTDB lineage: Bacteria > Bacteroidota > Bacteroidia > Sphingobacteriales > Sphingobacteriaceae > Sphingobacterium > Sphingobacterium paludis. Next base: position 322,496 of record NZ_SNZV01000003.1, read on the forward strand.
CAGCACTCATCGGCTGTTCCAGGTTACCTATAGCGCCCGAACCGACCGTGAAATGCGGGTTTTCCAGTGCAATGATGTCGTGGGCAACTTCTTCATACGGGTGAGATTGATACATCGCCATTAAAATGGACCGCTCTTTTAAGGCGGGATACACGACTTCAATCTTCGTCTCTTCGACACGTTCCTGCACGCCTACTATACCGATTGCCGGGTCGGCGCCTTCCAAGGCTCGGAACGTTCCATAGCCCACGGTATTGTAGCTGCATTGATCATAATTACCTATTCCGCCGGCGCCTGCGGCAAACAGACTTTCGCGAACCAGTTCGATATGTGTCCGCGGAACGTATACAGCCAGTTTTTTCAGCAATCCTTGTTTAGGTTGCAATACCGCATGCGATACCAAACCAAGTTTTTCCGCCAGTTTACTGCTTACACCTCCCGAGATATTATCGAGGTTGGTATGTATGGCATAAAGCGCTATATTATGTTGAATAGCCTTGATAATCACCCGCTCTACATAGTTTTTTCCATTAAGCTTTTTTAAGCCTTTGAACACAATAGGATGGTGGGAAATGATGATATCGCAACCCTTCTCGATGGCTTCATCGACGATATCTTCTGTGCAGTCCAATGCGATGAGCGCCCGTTGTATCTCCTCATCGGGGTTTCCAACAATTAGCCCTGCATTGTCATAACTTTCCTGAAGGGAGAGCGGGGCAATCTCCTCCAGATATTGCGTGAGTTCTTTAATTTTCATCTTCCTTATTTTGCACCGTATAATCCTCGCCAAATTGTTGAATGTGCATTTTAAGCAATACCTTGTGTTCGTGAATTTTTACCCAGTAGGTGATAAAATATACCAGATGTAAAACAAAAACCACCGTTAGTATGAAAAGCGGGAGTGGGATATTGCTTATTAAAAATGTCCATGCAAACAGCATACCCCACTTTTGGGTGGGCCGTTCTTCAACCTCGACCTGTCGATCGAAAAACTCATTATTGAGGGAATCCGTCAATCGACGGACAACTTCAAAATTCCAGTAAATATTGAATAAAGGCAGGGCAACATACCACACCTGGCCCGGCAATATATTTCTGTTTTCTTTCTTCACCAATTTCAGCGTACTGTATATGGTGTAGGCGAAAATAATCCAAATCACAATACGCATTGCGCCAGCGGCTAGCGCGACATACAACATCTCGGTTGTGATATTTTCAGGCAGCATCTCCAACATAATTCTTTATACTAGTGTGGCACATACAATAGGAAGATTGTCGGCTTTTTGTGAAGATCGACGTCATTACCCTTCCAATCGTATATGCTATGTGTAACAACCATCTCGTCTTTCGCCGTGAGATTACTGGCCACGCAAAGCTTCGTCTGCTCCTTGCATTGTTTTAACAATTCGCCCAATAGCGTGTTATTGCGATAGGGCGTTTCTATAAAAATTTGTGTCTGTTTTTCTTTTGCCGATTGCGCTTCAAGCTCTTTAATTTTTCTGGATCGTTCGGCTTTATCAATAGGTAAATAGCCGTGAAAGGCGAATTTTTGCCCACTAAATCCAGAAGCCATCAAGGCCAGTAAAATGGAACTAGGACCGACAAGCGGAACGACCTTTATCCCTCGTTTATGCGCTTCTGCGACAACTTCTGCACCGGGATCTGCCACCCCTGGGCAGCCGGCCTCGGACATCAAGCCGATATCATTCCCCAACATCACCGAACTAAAAATGGTATCATAATTCACCGATTCACGCGCGTGTTTCCCATAGTCATGCATCGTCAATTCACCCTGCGGGCGTTTCAGACCTGCTTGCTTTAAAAACCGACGAGCCGTCTTTTCGTTTTCCACGACATATTCCTTGAGCTGTTCGATAACTTCATGGTGCAGCGCTGTATACGATGCAAATGCAGCTTCCTCGGCCAAAGGCACCGGAACAAGATACAAAATCCCTTTTGACATATTCAAAACTACTAAATATTAAACGACTGCCGTATGCCATTGATTGAAGTAAATAAAAGAAAATTTGAGTTTTCAATATATTTTAATAATTTGGCAATGACTAATAAGTTTGTTTTCAAATGACTACACAGATCACAGCAGGTGTAAAAGTATCCGTAGACGTTGTTTATCAGCCCGAATACTCTAATCCAGAAAAGCTGCATTTTATGTTCTCTTATCAAATTACGATTGAGAACTTAAGTGATTCAACCATACAACTTGTGAGTAGACATTGGGATATCTTCGATTCAAACGGCGACTATAAAAGCGTAGACGGCGAAGGCGTTGTTGGCGAACAACCTATTCTCGCTCCAGGAAGTATACATCAATATACTTCGGGATGCAACTTAAAAAGCGATATAGGTTTTATGGAAGGTTATTACGCAATGAACAAGGAACTGGATGGAAGCCACTTTCTGGTGGATATACCGAGATTTAATTTGATCGCTTCCTACAAGCTCAATTAAATTTTTAATGCTTATGTAAATTAATGCCGCGATAGCGTATACCTTTCGCGAATACCACATTTATTTGCTTACTTTTGTAATTGGAAAATAGCGTGTTGTAAGAATAGATCAAAACCAATTTTTCAAAAACTGAATGATGATCGACAAGAAATGTATCTATTATTCAATAAAAGTTGAATAATATACTATCGATCACCTATAAGACACTTGTATACAAGAAATTACACGAATAGTGAGCATTATATCCACAGAACAATTAGGCCATTCCTATCATGATAAATGGCTTTTCAAAAATCTTCACTTCGGACTTCAAAAAGGAGACCGCGTAGCGTTGGTTGGCATAAATGGTACCGGTAAATCTACCTTATTAAAAATCCTGGCTGAGATTGAATCGCCTACAGTTGGAAAAGTGGTCAAAGAGAAAGGACTTCGCGTCGGCTTCCTCAATCAGGAACCAAATTTTGATGGACTGAATACGGTCAATGATTTTATCTATAGTTCAGATAATGAGCAACAGCAATTGATCAAGGAGTATGAAGAGCTACTCGCATCAGATGATATCGACCAGGACAGGCTGGCAGATCTTACGGATAAACTTTCTGCATTAGAAGCATGGGAGTACGAATATAACATCAAGACTATCTTAAATCGTTTACAGATCTCCAATTTTGAGCAAAATATTAACGAGTTATCTGGAGGTCAGAAGAAGCGTCTTTCTTTGGCTAAGCTTTTGATAGACGAGCCTGATGTCTACATTCTGGATGAGCCAACTAACCATTTAGATATAGAAACGATTGAGTGGCTGGAAAAATTACTGACCACTGGTAATAAAACCGTGCTGTTGGTTACCCACGATAGGTATTTCCTAGACAATGTATGCAATGAAATTCGCGAGTTGGATCGGGGCGAGGTATATCTTTATAAAGGGAAATATACGTATTTTCTAGAGAAGAAAGCAGAACGCGAGACAATCGATGTGGTGATGGCCGACAAAGCTCGAAACTTGTTGAAAAAAGAGTTGGAGTGGATGCGTAGACAACCTCAGGCACGAGGCACAAAGTCAAAATCGCGCATTGAAGCGTATTACGATTTGGAAGAAAAGTCGAAAGGTCCTCGTAAAAATGATAGCGTTCAATTATCAGTCAAGGTATCTAGACAGGGTTCCAAAATTATAGAAATTGACCACCTTCACAAATCTTTCAACGGAAACAAGATTATCAACGACTTTAGTTATACCTTCAAAAAAGGAGATCGTATCGGACTAGCTGGAAAAAATGGAACAGGTAAATCAACCTTTCTTAATTTGATTACAGCAGAGCTTCCTCCAGACAGTGGGACAGTCGACATTGGCGAGACCACGGTTTTCGGCTATTATAGACAGGGCGGATTGGAATTTAAGGACAGTGATAAAGTCTTGGATGTTGTCAAGAATGTGGCGGAGTATATCAAGATGGCGAATGGAGACACGATAACGGCATCTCAGCTTTTGACACTATTTTTATTCCCGCCTGAAAAGCAATTTAATTTAATTAGCAAGCTGAGTGGGGGAGAGAAGAAGCGTTTGCAGTTGATGCGCGTTTTAATGAAAAGTCCGAATTTCTTAATATTAGATGAGCCTTCTAATGACTTGGATATTTACACCTTAAATATTCTTGAAGAGTTTTTAGATAACTACCCAGGCATATTAATCTTAGTTAGCCACGATCGTTATCTCATCGATCGGTTAAGTGAACAACTTTTCATTTTTGAAGGCGAGGGTCACATCCGGATTTACAATGGAAACTATGCCGATCATAAAGCAGAAGAAGAGGCGAAACTAAAGTCGGCTAAGGAGAAAGTGGATATCCCTACACCAGTAGCTGCTGTAGCTAAAGAAACCTCAAAAATTAAGTTATCCTATAAAGAGACCCTAGAATACGAATCGTTGGAAAAGGAAATACAGGATCTGGAGGATCTCATCGCTACGAGGGAAAGCGATATGGCTGGTCTAACGGATTATCAAGATTTGAATAAAGCGGCCGCTGAGATCGGAAATTTAAAGAAATCTTTAGATGAGAAAACAGAACGGTGGATAGAGCTGGCAGAATATATTTAAGAAAATAATAGAGTTTCACGTGAAACATACATCTGGGAAAGGTTTAATATTTAAAACACCCGATGTTCCACGTGAAATATAGGAAGAGAATCATGTTTAAGAAATATAATGTTATTGTAGTGGGTGCGGGTCATGCCGGTTGCGAAGCGGCAGCGGCGGCAGCGAATTTGGGTTCATCTGTTTTATTGATTACAATGAATATGGGTGTCATTGCGCAGATGAGCTGTAACCCGGCAATTGGTGGCGTAGCGAAAGGTCAAATTGTACGAGAGATTGATGCGATGGGTGGCTATACTGGAATCATCGCCGACAAATCTACTATACAGTTTCGTATGCTCAATCGTTCGAAAGGTCCGGCGATGTGGAGTCCGAGAGCGCAAAACGATCGAATGCGATTTGCAGAGGAGTGGCGCTTAACATTGGAATCGCTTGCCAATGTCGATATGTGGCAAGACACTGTCAAAGAAGTCATCGTAGAAAATGGGAAAGCGCAAGGGGTGATCACGTCGCTGGGTCTGCGTATCGAGGCTGATGCCGTTGTGCTCACAAACGGAACATTTTTAAATGGCGTCATTCATATCGGAGAAAAGAAAATAGGAGGGGGCCGAACCGGCGAGAAAGCAGCAACAGGTTTAACCGAACAATTGGTAAGCTTAGGTTTTGAGTCAGGCAGAATGAAAACGGGAACCCCCCCGCGTGTAGATGGTCGTTCACTAAACTACAGTTTGATGGAGGAGCAATGGGGTGACGAGAATCCTGGACGTTTCTCCTATACCGATGTGGAAATTCCTAGTGAAAAACGTTGCTGCTGGATAACCTATACAAATGACAAAGTTCATGAAGTATTGAAGACGGGGTTCGACCGTTCACCGATGTTCACTGGACGAATCAAAGGATTAGGTCCTCGTTACTGCCCATCTATAGAAGATAAGATTAACCGTTTTGCCGAACGCGATCGCCATCAAATTTTTGTCGAACCTGAAGGCTTCAAAACGGTAGAAATCTATGTGAACGGTTTCTCGACGTCTTTACCTGAAGATGTACAGCTTAAGGCTCTTCAATACATACCTGGGTTTGAAAATGCGAAAATGTATAGACCGGGGTATGCAATCGAATACGATTTTTTTCCGCCCATGCAGCTTGATTTAACGTTAGAGACGCAACGCGTAAAGCATCTATTCTTCGCTGGTCAAATCAATGGAACAACCGGATACGAAGAGGCGGCGGCGCAAGGATTCATAGCTGGGGTTAATGCGCATCAGCGAATACGTGATGAACACGAACTTATTTTAAAAAGATCGGAATCCTATATAGGGGTTTTGATCGACGATTTAGTCACTAAAGGTACGGAAGAGCCGTACCGTATGTTTACCTCTCGCGCGGAACATCGCCTGTTACTAAGACAAGACAATGCTGATATCCGCTTAACACCCATTGCGCATAAGCTTGGATTGGTTGACGATGCACGTCTCGAAAAAGTAAACAGGAAAATAAAAGAGTCGGATGATATCGTTACCTATATGCGTCAGCATAGCGCCGAGGTAGACAAGGTCAATCCTATTTTAACGGCATTAGGATCGAGTGAACTCCTGCAAAAGTCTCGACTGTTTAATATCCTCACGAGACCACAGGTGCGTATAGCCGATTTGATAGAAGCTGACGGAGGATTTGCTAATCTATTAAGCTCTTTTGATCAGGATACAATTGAACAGGCTGAAATCAAAGTTAAGTACGAGAGCTATTTCGAGAAAGAAATGGAGATCGTAAACAAGATGAAAAAAATGGAAGACAAGGAGATCAATCCGGAGTTTGATTACAAGTCGCTATCATCTCTCTCCATTGAAGCTCGGGAAAAATTATTGAAAGTGAAGCCCCGTACATTGGGACAAGCTTCACGGATATCAGGGGTATCACCATCCGATATCAGCGTATTGATGGTTCATATGAGCTAATATATTGTAAATCAACATGTTAATTATATAATTAATAAACTTTAAATTAGCGGGTTCAAGCGAGTATTTTTAAATTTATGACTCAACTATCGGAAAATAATAAAAGCGTCTCAAAAGGGCTTAAAATCGTAAATTTTCAATATCTGTCTTTAGTAGGCTTTATTATCCTACTACTATTGACATTCAATCGCTGCGCAAATGTGCAGCGACCGACAGGTGGTCCGAAAGATTCTTTACCACCAAAAATACTCAATGAGTCCCCTGCTAATTTTTCGCGAAATTTCCAAGACAAGGAAATTGTGTTAACTTTTGATGAGTATATTAAATTGAATAATCAATTTAAGGAATTCAGTATCAGTCCCGATCTTGACCAGCAGCCATTATTCAAGGTTAGAAAAAAGAACCTCGTTATCCAGCTGCCCGATTCCATGGAGGCAAACACTACCTATACCATTAATTTTGGTAAGGGCTTAGTCGATTATAATGAAAGCAATCCCATCGTAAATTATAATTATGTATTTTCAACGGGTCCAGAATTGGATTCCTTATCCATCAGTGGTTCTGTTAAAAATGGATTTACGAAATCCTTTGACATCAAGAAAGATGAGAATATCAAAGTCCTCCTTATTCCAACGCGACAAGATTCTATTTTTGGAAAGCGAAAAGCGAATATTTTCACCGGACTAGATTCGTCTGGAAATTTTAAATTTAGCAATTTACGGGAAGACACCTATCGAATATATGCACTGAAAGAGCAAAACAACGACCGGATATTCAATGGAAACGATGAATGGATCGGTTTTCTTATGGACAGTATTGTACTGAAGAAAGATACCAGTAATATACAACTTGAAATTACAAAAGCCTATCCGAAAGATTTCAGAACGTTGGAAAAAAAGATAGAGCCTACCGGGAACATCTTGCTTACGTTCAACAAACCGATCAATAATGCTCAGGTGCAAATTACGCATCCTGCCGACATCAACGAAAGCAAAATAACGCGCTATAGCTTGAACAATGATTCGGTAAGAATTTTCATTCCAAACAAAGAATTGGACTCCGTTAAGATCCTACTCAGCGCTGATCAAAATATCCGTGATACCATATTGATACGAACTAATAAAAATGCTAAGTACGACCGGGAAATAAAGCCTATTTTTAATATTACCAACAAGGTGGATAGGACGAGCCATATCAAATTAACAAGTGTCACACCGCTATCGAATGTGGACAAAGGGAAAATAGTACTCTATGAGGACTCTGTTTCCAGAAGAAATTTTCAGTTGCAACAAGACAGTGCTAACCAGAATCTATACCATATCCGCTACAATTGGAGAGCGAAGCGAAATTATGAGTTGGTTATTGAAGAGAACGCGCTACGAAGCCCTTTTGACGATGTAAACAAAGAATCCAAGAAGCAATTTACTATGGATGAATCTGATAATTATGGGAATATAACGTTTACCGTCAATGGGCTAGATAGTACCATGCAGTATATCGTGGAACTCACCAATGAGGAAAAAGAAAAGGTATTTGATAGCCGGCTCATTGATCAACGTAGCGGAAAGATAAACTACACGAAATTTCCTGGAGGAAAATATATGCTACGGGTTATTTACGATGCTAATAAGAACAATAAATGGGATCCAGCTGACGTCTACGCCCGCAAACAGGCAGAGTATATTTGGTATTTGGATAAAACATTTACCATACGCGCCAATTGGGATCAAAACGAAACGATCACCTTACCCAAATAGCGTGTATTTGGGTCAAGTTGTTTTAAACCAAGAACTGTAGCGCACATAGTTATGCGGCAATTGCTTCAGCATAGCCATTTGCTCGGCCGTTAAGGGCTTTATCTTCTTTGCGGGAACCCCCGCATACAAATAGCCGCTTTCCAGCACGGTATCTTCTAATACCACGGCACCTGCGGCGATAATGACATTAGACTCCACTAAAGCACGATCCATAACAATAGCCCCCATTCCGATGAGTACATAATCATGTACTTTACAACCGTGCACAATAGCTTGGTGGCCCACGTTCACATAGTTGCCAATGTCCGTGCCATTTCGCTCGTAAGTACAGTGGATAACGACGCCGTCTTGGATGTTCGAATAATTTCCTATGCGTATATAATTCACATCTCCGCGAACTACAGCATTAAACCAAATAGAGCAATTGTTGCCGATAACAACATCACCAACTATCGTGGCATTTTCCGCAATATAAACGTCAGCACCAATGACAGGCGCTACGCCTTTTACAGGTAAGATAACAGGCATATTATAAGATTGTATCGGTTAAAGATGTTGATTTTTGAGGATAGTCCGTGGTGTAGTGAAGACCACGGCTTTCCTTGCGAAGCATGGCTGATTTCACGATCAAATAGGCGACCTGAATAACATTGCGAAGCTCACATAATTTAACAGAGAGCTTTGTATTTTTGTAAAAATCTTCCGTTTCCTCATGTAGAAAACCGAGTCGACGCATCGCGCGATCTAGCCGGAAGTCGGATCTGACTATCCCTACGTAATCACTCATCAGTTTCTGGGTTTCGCGTAAGTTATGCGTAACGAGTATTTCCTCATTTAGCGAAGCCACTTTTGACTCGTCCCAATCCGGAATTGCCGTATCAAAGAAAAGTTCTGGTAAACGTGCAGCAGCATCTTCAAAAATACGATGGGCATAGACAACAGCCTCCAACAAGGAATTTGAGGCTAACCTATTCGCGCCATGTAGACCCGTTGATGAGCACTCGCCGCAAGCGTAGAGGTGCTGTATGGACGTCTTTCCCACTTCATCAACCAAGATCCCACCGCAAGCATAATGTGCGGCCGGGGTAACCGGAATAAGATCTTTGGTCATATCTAAGCCGATAGACAAACATTTTTCATAGATGTTAGGGAAGTGGGCTAAAATATCTGCTTTTTTACGATGGGTAATGTCCAAGTAGACAAAGTCGACACCCGACTTCTTCATTTCGTTGTCTATTGCGCGGGCTACAATATCCCGTGAGGCTAACGAGCCACGTGGATCATATTCCTCCATAAAGGATACACCATCCATTCTTCGCAAAATACCACCAAAGCCGCGGACAGCCTCTGAAATTAAAAATGCTGGCGAATCTTTTGGATTATATAGGGATGTCGGGTGGAATTGTATAAACTCCATATTTCGCACTTTACCTTTCGCACGATACACCATAGCTATACCATCACCTGTAGCTATGGTAGGATTGGTTGTACTACTATACACATGACCTGCACCACCAGAAGCCATCAGCGTAATCTTACTGAGGAATGTCTCGATCGTGTTCGTTTTTGTATTTAACGCATATATCCCAAAGCAACAAATGTCTTTCGTCGCCTTATCCACATGCACACCTTTATGGTGCTGCGTAATTAAATCCACCGCGAAGTAATGGGTTAACATTTCAATATTAGGATGGGCGTGCACCTGCTCGAGCAGGGCGCGTTCGATTTCGTAACCGGTGATATCCTTATAATGTAAGATACGATGTTTCGAGTGACCGCCTTCACGAGCCAGGTCATAGTGTTCCTCATCGACCTTATCGAAGTTTGTACCGTAGTCGATAAGCTCTTTGATACGGGCCGGAGCTTCTTTCACCACGTTTTCCACAACTTTTGGATTGCACAAACCATCCCCAGCGACCTCAGTATCAGCAATATGCTTCGCGAAGCTATCAGACTTATCCACAACTGCAGCGACACCGCCCTGTGCATACTTAGTGTTAGACTCATCTTCGTTAGACTTCGTCAAAATCAACACTTTACCCAATTGTGCTGCCTTCAACGCAAAGCTTAAACCAGCTATCCCGGAGCCAATAATTAAAAAATCCACCTTTCTATGTGCCATAACCTGTTATTAACTGTGGGCTGTATCTGAATTAGAAGAAACAAATTAACAAAATATGTGGAAAACCTGTATAAAAACGGTGCAGTAAAATTGAAAACTTTAAAACTTTCCACAGCGAGCCCCATATTCCCACAAATCTAATCGGAGAATTAAGGAAAAGTGAAGCAGATATTAACAAATTGTGAACACGAAAGAATCAACACAAAAATATGGAAAGTAAAAAACGGAAAAGATCAGTGATTTGAAAATCAGGGTTTAAGCCATCTCCTCATGTTGATAAATTGTGGATAACTGCCGAAAACTCACATTTCAAAAATAAAAATAGCGCACTTATCCCCATTTTCCACAGACTAATAAACAACAAGATTCTTTCTTTAAAAAAAGATTATAAATTATTGGAAAAAGGGAATGTGGATTTCGTTTCATTTTCTTTGTTTACTTTTGTCAAGTCGCTTAGTCAAACCAAGTGAACAACACTGAAGAGAAGAAAAGATAATGAATACAACCTTTGAAAAAGATTTAGAGGCAAAGGGTTATATTGATGAGCCTGTAGACCCTACACTTGATATTGTCGCTGAAATCCAGCGACTTAAGAAAGAAAAGAATGCGGTCATCTTGGCTCATTACTATCAAGATGCTGAAATTCAGGATCTTGCAGATTACATCGGAGACAGTCTAGGGTTATCGCAGCAAGCGGCTAAAACCGATGCTGATATGATCGTATTTGCAGGTGTCCATTTTATGGCCGAGACAGCAAAAATTCTGTCGCCATCCAAAAAAGTGTTACTCCCTGACCTTAAGGCGGGTTGCTCCCTTTCTGACAGCTGTCCGCCCCATTTATTCGCTAAGTTCAAAGAGCAGTACCCTGATCATTTGGTTATCACCTACGTGAATTGTACAGCAGAGTTGAAAGCGCTTTCCGATATCGTTTGTACATCAAGTAATGCGGTAGAGATTGTACAAAGTTTGCCGGCCGATCAAAAAATTATTTTTGGTCCAGACAAGAACTTAGGCGATTATGTTAAAAAGAAAACCGGTCGAGATCTTGTTCTTTGGAATGGTGCGTGTATGGTGCATGAGATTTTTTCGCAGGACAAGATAAACGATTTGCGGAATCAATTTCCTGATGCAAAGTTTATCGCTCATCCGGAATGTGAAGATCATATCCTCGCGCAGGCTGATTATGTGGGCTCCACCTCTGGCATGTTGAAGTATACCATTGAAAATAGTGCGCAACAGTTCATTGTGGCTACTGAATCTGGTATCTTGCATCAAATGCAGAAAGCTAGTCCGATGAAAACGTTCATTCCTGCACCTCCAAATAACGTTTGTGCATGTAACGATTGCCCGCACATGAAGTTAAATACCTTAGAAAAATTATACAATTGTCTACATTACGAACTTCCGGAAGTAGATTTACCGGCACAGGTTATCGAGCGTGCGAGAAAACCTATCGAACGTATGCTGGAAATTTCTGAACGATTTGGCTTGTAAAATGAGTTAGAATGAGCAGTTGTATTTTTCAATTTTAACTTCATAGTTTTTACTTTTAACTTTTCAATTTTGACTTTTTAATTTACAACCCCATGTTTGATAACCAGCAAAGAACAGATATTAATGAGTTGGGTGAGTTTGGGCTTATTGACTACCTTACGAAAGCCGTCGAGATAAAAGAAGCCTCTACCACAAAAGGTATTGGCGATGATGCGGCCGTGTTGGATTTCCGTGATAAGAAAACCCTTATTTCCACAGACTTATTACTGGAAGGAATACACTTTGACTTACGCTATGTGCCTTTGAAACACCTTGGATACAAGGCTGTTCAGGTTAATTTGAGTGATATTTATGCCATGAATGGCGTAGCCTCTCAAATTACGTTTTCCATAGGTTTATCTTCCAAATTTCCACTCGAAGCTGTGGAAGAAATCTATCAAGGTGTACTCATAGCTTGTGAAAAATTTAATGTCGATTTGGTGGGTGGCGACACTTCCGCATCAGCGCAAGGCTTGGTGATTTCGGTTACCAGTATTGGTTATGCCGATGCCGAAAAAGTGGTATATCGTTCGGGTGCAAAAGAGGGAGACCTGCTTTGCGTGAGCGGCGACCTTGGTGGTGCTTACGTGGGCTTGCAACTGCTCGAACGGGAGAAGAATATATTCATGGAAAACCCGAATATTCAACCTGATTTGGAAGGCAAGGATTATATTGTTGAGCGGCAGCTAAAACCCGAATCCCGTAAAGATATTGTGGAATTATTTGAGACCTACGGCATACAGCCACATGCGATGATCGATGTATCCGACGGTTTAGCGTCTGAAATTCTCCATATATGTAAAGCTTCCCAGGTGGGATGCAGACTGTATGAAGATAAGATTCCGATTGATCCGATGACTTATGACACCGCTCGGGAATTTGGTTTGGATCCGACGGTTTGCGCATTAAGCGGTGGGGAAGATTATGAGCTTTTGTTTACTGTTCCCCAAGATCAATACGATAAAGTAAAAAATCAACTGGATATTTCTATTATCGGATATATAACAGAAGAGGCAGCAGGTTGTGCTATGATCTCCAAGTCTGGTCATCTTCATCCAATACAGGCTCAGGGCTGGAATGCGTTTCAGCGAACCTCCAGCGACGAAAATACAGACTAGTTTTATAGCATTATAAAATGTACCATAAAAAAGCGAGCTACATGTATATAGGTAGCTCGCTTTTTTATGGTACAAACCCTTGCGGATAGCACCAACTGCTTTTCTATATTTTTTTGTAATTTGCTGCATTAAACCATAGTAAACGATATGAGAAATCCGCTCTGGCTACCCGATGAATCTTATACAAAGAAATCCTTATTGTTTGATTACCAACAGTATCTAGAAAATAGGCTAGACTATAGCTTCGAAACATATGAAGCGTTGTATACCTGGTCTGTGGAAAACCTAGAAGCCTTTTGGGAAAGTATACTGCATTACTTTTCGATTCAATACAGCGGAGCATATAGCAGCATTCTTTCATGGGATCCATCGGCCGATGATTTTATAGCGGCACGGTGGTTTGATGGTATTCGTTTAAGTTACGCCGAGCATATTTTTGCTGGTAGAAAAGCGGGAGACATTGCTATTTATTACAAGGATGAAAGAAATAAGTACAGTGCAGTAAGTTGGCTAAACTTGGAAAGACAAGTCTCCGCTATCCAACAATTTCTGCGCAGCAGGGGTGTGCAAGCTGGTGACCGCGTTGTTGGTGTTTTAAATAATACAGCAGAAACTATCGCTATATTTTTAGCGGTTAATTCGCTTGGTGCAATATGGTCCTGTTGTTCGCCAGATTTCGGTGATAAGAGCATTGTCGAACGATTCTCCCTTATTGAACCCAAGCTCCTTTTTATGGAGGTGACTTACCAATATAATGGAAGAGTGTTTGAAAAACAGGGTACGTTAGATACCATTCGTGAGCATGTTTCGAGTCTGACGGATTGTATTAGTCTACATAGCGAGGAATGGAAACATATTTTTGAAAATTTTTCAGCGTTGTCTTTAGTGTTCGAGCGTGTTCCCTTCGATCATCCAATTTGGATTTTGTACTCATCGGGTACCACGGGCAAACCTAAAGCTATTGTGCACAGCACGGGTGGAAATCTGCTGGAGCATCTGAAGGCGTTGGCACTTCATCAAAATGTTCAGGCTGGCGAGAACTTTTTATGGTATACGACGACCGGTTGGATGATGTGGAACTATGCTTTGTCCAGCTTGCTCTGTGGAGCAAGGCTATGTCTATATAATGGTGCGCTGCACTATAATCATCACCAAGACTTCTGGCAATACCTTCGCGAGGTAGGTGTAGACCACCTTGGCGCTGGTGCAGCTTATTATGCCGCTATCCATCCGTTAGCAGTAGAAAATTATCAGCCCAAGGTTATCGGATCCACAGGATCACCACTTCCTGTTGCAACTTTTGAAAACTTGCAGCAGAAATTTCCGGAAGCGCATATTGTATCGTTGAGTGGTGGAACGGATGTATGTAGCGCCTTTTTATCAGGTTGCTCGCTGTTGCCCGTATATGCCGGTACGATACAATGCCGTACCCTGGGATCTGCTATTGTGGCTGTCAATGAGGCTGGACAAGAGGTGTATAATGAGGTGGGCGAGCTGATTATATATAAGCCCATGCCCTCTATGCCAGTTTACTTTTGGAATGATCCGCAGCACAGCAAATATAGGGAGAGCTATTTCTGTCAGCGCCCGGGCAAATGGAGCCATGGCGACTGGATAACAATAGCCGATAATGGCACAGTCACCATGCACGGTAGATCGGATGCAACGCTTAATAGGGGCGGGGTACGGATAGGAACTGCGGAGATTTATAATGCTGTACAGACTATTGAAGGCGTAATAGATAGCTTGGTGATATCCATTGAGGACGAGCGTCAGCCGGCACAAATGATCTTGTTTTTGCAATTGCCTGACGACCAACATCTGGACCATGTTGTTCCGCTGTTGAAGGAAGCACTGCGCGAGCAATACTCCGCGCGGCATGTTCCCGATCTTTTCTTTACGGTTCCCGAAATCCCGTATACGTTAAGTGGTAAAAAGCTCGAAATTCCGGTAAAGAAGATCATTTCAGGCAAGCCTGCAGCGAAGGCAGTCTCTAAGGATATTATGCGAAATCCGGATAGCTTGGCATCGTTTGAACATATTTATCGTGAATGGATTAATGGCTTTCAATAAATATCCTTCCCTATGTTGTCGGCGTTCGACTCCATTGTAGTCGGCGATCTTCAGCATTACTTATTTTTGTTTGTGCTTTATAAAGCAATACACAAACACTTCTTCACATTATGCAACACGCAAGATTCCCGCGCCCTCGTACCTCCATCTCGCAATGGCGAAAACGATTAACCAACCAGCTTATCTCCATACTAAGTACTAAGATCTACATACTAAATAACATATCTCACTACGCATTACGCACCACACACTACCTTCTACTAGGTCTGAATCACCCCCACATTGTAGCGGTCTACTGTTGCATTATGGTTAGCTGCTTCAATACCTAAACTGATAATGTTTCTCGTTTCACGTGGATCGATTACCCCATCCACCCATAGCCGAGCAGCCGCATAGTAAGGGCTAAGCTGTTCATTATATTGCTCCTGTATATCCGAAAGTATTTTGTTTTTCTCGTTCTCATCAAGGGTTACGCCCTGACCCTTCCATGTCGCTTCCTGAATCTGCAATAATGTTTTACCGGCAGATGCTCCACTCATGACCGCCATTTGTGCTGTTGGCCAAGCATAAATTAACCGCGGATCGTAGGCCTTTCCGCACATAGCATAATTACCAGCTCCATAGCTATTGCCGACAATAAATGTAAATTTGGGAACGACAGAATTTGCCATGGCATTAACCATCTTCGCACCATCTTTGATAATTCCACCCTGTTCCGATCGCGAACCGACCATAAATCCAGTAACGTCTTGTAGGAAAACCAACGGGATACGTTGTTGATTGCAATTCATAATAAAGCGTGCGGCCTTGTCTGCAGAGTCGGAGTATATCACACCCCCCATTTGCATTTCATTCGTATTGCCCGGCTTTTTTGCTTTGACAATTTCGCGCTGATTGGCCACGATGCCAACCGCCCATCCATCAACACGGGCTAGTGTACAAATGATGGTTTTGCCGTAGTCAGTTTTGTATTCTTCCAACGAGCCAGCATCAACAATAGCTTTTATAATCTCCCGCATATCATAGGATTTTAAACGGTCTTGCGGTAGGTAGGAGCAGATAAAATCTGGCTCGTAAGCTGGCGCTCCGGCAGCTATACGCGAGAAATTTGCTTTTGGCTGCTCGCCAAACTTATCAACAATGTTTCGGATAGCAGCGAGACAATGCTCGTCGTCCGGAAATTTGTTATCCGTCACACCGGAAATTTCACAATGCGTTGTTGCACCACCCAAGGTTTCATTATCGATCACCTCACCTATGGATGATTTGACCAAGTAGGAACCTGCCAGGAATACCGATCCGGTACCTTCCACGATAAGTGCATAGTCCGACATAATAGGCAAATAAGCTCCACCCGCTACACAAGACCCCATGATAGCGGAGATCTGTGGAATCCCCATAGAAGACAGTTTTGCATTATTTCGAAAAACCCTACCAAAATGTTCTTTGTCAGGAAATATCTCATCTTGCATAGGTAGATACACACCGGCGGAATCAACGAGATAGATAATCGGTAGTCTATTTTCCATGGCTATCTCCTGCGCTCGCAAGTTCTTCTTCGCTGTAGTCGGAAACCAGGCACCGGCTTTGACGGTAGCGTCATTGGATACAATAACGCAGAGACGTCCGGAGACATAACCCATCACAGCCGCCACACCCGCATTGGGGCAGCCACCATGATCTGTATATAAATCGTCGCCAGCAAATTTCCCGATTTCGACATATGCTTTATCCGGATCAAGCAAGGTAAAAATCCGTTCCCAAGCCGTTAGCTTTCCTTTTTCTTTATGCTTCGTTATTTTATCGGCACCGCCGCCTAAATGAAGTTTTTCACTCTTACGCTTTAAAAGTTGCAATAATTCTAGCATACTCCGATTTATTTTAAAAACTTATCAATTTATAAAGGGTTAATCGTAATTAAATTACTGGAATTTTAAAATATGAAAATAATTTTATAAATTTCGTAAATCCAATATAAACATACAAAATATTATGTTACGTATCTACGAAAATGAACAATTAACGATGGTGCGGGAAAGTGCCAGACAATTTGCACGCGAATTTATCAAGCCGTATGTAATGGATTGGGATGAGCGTCAATTCTTTCCTGTAGATCTTTTCAAGAAACTGGGTGAATATGGCTTTATGGGGGTACTGGTACCCGAGCATTATCACGGCGCCGGTCTAGGCTATCAAGAATACATCACCATTTTAGACGAGATATCGCAAGTATGTGGCTCCATTGGGCTCTCGGTAGCTGCGCATAATTCATTATGTACAAACCATATTCTTTCGTTCGCCAATGAAGAGCAAAAGCAAAAGTATTTGCCCAAACTGGCCACAGCAGAATGGATTGGAGCGTGGGGGCTCACCGAAACCGGCTCTGGATCGGATGCCGGAGGACTGTCTACCACTGGAGTGAAGGATGGTGATTACTATGTTATTAACGGTTCAAAGACATTTATCACGCATGCTATCAGTGGTGACGTGGCGGTGGTTATGGTTCGCACCGGCGCTAAAGGTGATAAAAAAGGAGTGACGGCATTTATTATTGAAAAAGGTACGCCCGGTTTTTCTGCTGGCAAGAAGCTCGATAAACTCGGTATGCGGGCCTCAGAGACCGCGAGCCTTTTTTTCGACAATTGCCGCGTACACAAAGATCAAGTTATTGGTGAAGAGGGGGAAGGTTTTGTGCAGGCGCTAAAATTGTTGGATGGCGGTCGCATTTCCATTGCGGGCCTTTCACTGGGCATAGCGCGTGGTGCATATCTATCGGCATTGCGTTATGCGAATGAACGCGAGCAGTTTAATCAAAAGATATATGATTTTCAGGCGGTCGGCTTTAGCATAGCCGATCTGGCTACCAAGATAGAAGCATCGGAACTGTTGATTAGGCAGGCAGGCCAATTAAAGGACGAGGGAAAGAAAGTAACGAAAGAAAGTGCCATGGCGAAACTCTATGCTTCGGAAGTGGCTGTAGAAGTGTCGAATGAGAGCGTGCAGATTCACGGTGGTTACGGATTTACAAAAGACTATCCCGCAGAGAAGTACTTTAGGGATGCGAAGCTGTGTACTATTGGCGAAGGTACCAGCGCTATACAAAAGATGGTTATATCCAGGGAGATTAAACGCGATGTCTAAGCAAACCAATGCCATAGCGATAGTCGATTGTCCGCGCGATGCTATTCAAGGCATACCTTCGTTTATACCGACGGATAAAAAAATAAGCTATCTTAACGGTTTGCTGCAAAGCGGCTGGTTTGATTTCCTTGATTTCGGAAGCTTCGTATCGCCAACGGCGGTACCGCAATTAGCGGATACCCTAGCGGTATGGGACGGGCTTGACAAAACGACGAAGACCAAATTTATCGCCATTATCGCCAATGAAAAAGGCGCGGAAATAGGCAGTAGTCTTGAGGGCCTAGATTATCTAGGGTATCCGTTTTCGGTATCCGATACGTTTCAACAGCGCAATACAAATCGCTCTACCGCCGCTGCTTTTGAATCCGTCTTATCCAGTAAGGATATTTTGATGCAAAAGAATGGTCCGGAATTGATGATCTATATATCGATGGCTTTTGGCAATCCTTACGGGGATCTTTGGCATCCGGAAATCGTGCTCGATTGGATGGAGAAGCTTATAGGAATAGGCATTCGTAAATTTTCCATTGCCGATACAACATCGCAGGCTTCAGCAGGCGATGTGAAGCGCTTGTTACTACAGATTGGCGAGTCGTTTCCGGATATAGCGCTCAGTATACATTTGCACAGCCGCTCGGAAACTGCGCTCGCTAAGGTAAATGCTGCTTTTGATGCCGGATGTCGTACCTTTGAAGGCGCCATAATGGGCTACGGAGGATGTCCCTTTGCACAGGATGATTTGGTAGGCAATATTCCCTCGGAATTGTTATTGAAGCGCTTTTCAGCTATACATGATACTCAAGTAATCAGGATGATGGAGAATTTTCAACGATTAATCGCACGTGATGTATAATTTTATAAAGGCGGAGAAAAAAGATCATATCGGTGTGCTAACCTTAGCGCGTTCCGCCAAGCGAAATGCATTCACGCCGGGTATGATTAATGAAATTGCGCATGCGCTAAACCAATTCAATGCGGATAAGGACATTCGGGTATTACTGTTACAAGCGGAAGGGCCTGTATTTTCTGCCGGCATGGATTTGAAAACGTTTAGGGATCCTTCATTAGACACGCCTAATCCAAGCATAATACATACAGATGTATCGCTGGGTGAGGTCATGGATAGCTTTAAGAAGCCTATCGTTGCTAAGGTGGAAGGCGATGTGATAGCCGGCGCGTTCCTTTTTGTATTGGGATGTACGTATGTGTATGCTTCGCCGCAGGTTCGGTTTCGCTTGCCCGAACTTGAATTAGGCATATTTCCATTTCAGGTGATGGCCGGTCTATTGCGCGTGATGCCCGAAAAAAAAGTGTTGCAATTATGCCTGAATACGGAATATTTCAATGTGGAAGAAGCTATACGCTATGGTATCGTCGATGGGATTTTAGAAACAGACCAGTTGAGCGATTTACTAAACTCCTTTAGCGATAAACAAGAGGCGGCACTCAAAGCGGGTATTGATGCGTTGAAGCAGCTTTCTACGGTCAAACGGGAAGAGCAATTTGCGTTTTTGAAAGATCAATTGGAGCGCCTGCGGGATGGAAAAGCTTAGGGAGTAGTGGGTAACAAGTATTGCGTAGTGAGATATGTTACTGAGTACTTAGATTTTAGTATGTAGATAAGGGTAGTGGGTAATGCGTAGTGAGGTATGTTATTTAGTATGTAGACCTTAGTACTTAGTATGGAGATAAGCTGGTTGATTAATCGTTTTCGCCATTGCGAGCCGGAGGTACGACGGCGCGGCAATCTTGCGTGATGGGTAGTGAGATTATAGATGTTAGTACTTAGTATGTAGATGAGCGTAGTGCGTAATTAGTATTGCGTAGTGAGATAAAGTTTGATAAGAGTTGTCCTAAAAATTTGATGACTTTTTAATTCATACTTTTAATTGCACTTACCATTATTAAACGAAATGTCGCATCGAAAGCTTTGCAATATGTAGAACATTGCCCATGTACTATCCCTTCCTGCAAAGGTTTCAAGCGACGGAGTTTTGAGTACTTTTGCTCTCCAAAAGTACTGCCTTGCCGCGGCGAGCGGCGCATAATTTAATTCAGATCAACTCTCTTCTCTATCCAAAAATTGTTATAGCCCATACCTATTTGAATTTCCAAAAGACGTTGTTGTAGCATTTCCAATACGGCTAAAAAATTGTACACGAATTGCACCTTGTTTTCGGAATGACTACGCATTTGCTGGAAGTCGAGTTTATTGTTTATTTCTATAAGTTCGGCGATAGCTTTCTTTTGTTGTTCGATGGTGTAGGGATATTTTACAACGGTATGTGTTACCTCTTGGATACGGTGCTTATAGGTAAACATCAATTTCTCATAGACCATCATTAACTTATACAGATCGAAAGAGTCCAGTTGCTCGTCGGTATTGTCTTTTTTACGTGCTAGTTTATTGTCTGATAAGATGTTGCCTCGGCTATGCACCTTGCTTCGCTGTTCTTCCAATACCCGTAAATCAACACAAATTTCTTTAAACTGCTTATAGAGGATAAGTTTTTGGGTAAGTTCCTTTTTCAGGTCAATTTCGTTTTCAGCCTCATCAAGGTCAGGACGGGGTAAGAGCATTTTGGCTTTGATGCGCATCAACGTCGATGCCACGAAGATAAACTCACTAGCCAACTCGATATTAAGTGATTGCATTTTCTGTATGAAGTCCAAAAAATCATCTGTGATCTTCGATATTGGAATATCATGGATATTCAATTCATCTCGTTCTATAAAAAATAGAAGAAGATCAAATGGACCTTCAAACTGCTCTAGCTTTATTTCGTAACCCTCTGTTTGCATAGTTGGTTCAAAAATAAGCAATTGATAGGGAATTTTGAACGATATTTTCCCAAAACCGCCAGGGCTAATAAACTTTTATTTGGATTTATTGTTCTGTAGTTTAGCTAATAAGTCGTTAATTTGTAACTTATTTATAGACAAGAGAAGATATGCAAGTAGAGGCCGGTCCACTATTACAACAAATAAACTATCCATCCGACCTACGGAAATTGAAATCCACGGAACTGGAGAAAGTTTGCGATGAACTGCGACAGTTTATCATCGATATCGTGTCGGTAAATGGAGGGCATTTTGCGGCTAGCTTAGGTGTGGTGGAATTGACCGTTGCGCTTCACTACGTCCTCAATACCCCTTATGATCAGATTATATTCGACGTAGGCCATCAAGCCTATGGGCATAAAATCCTCACCGGAAGGCGGGAGGAGTTTCATACGAACCGCGTATTTGGCGGACTTTCGGGTTTTCCAAAACGTGGAGAAAGTGAATACGATACCTTTGGCGTTGGGCATTCATCAACCTCAATTTCCGCGGCCTTAGGGATGGCCGTAGCGTCGGAATACAAAGGAGAAACAGATAGGCAGCATGTGGCTATCATCGGTGATGGTGCCTTGACAGGAGGGATGGCCTTTGAAGCGCTGAACCACGCCGGAATAGAGAAGTCTAATCTTTTGGTTATCCTAAACGATAACTGCATGTCTATCGACCCCAATGTCGGCGCGATGAAAGAATACCTCACCAGCATTACAACGTCTAAAAGCTACAACAGGTTTCGCGATGATCTTATAGCCGTATTGGCTAAGATATCCAAGAATGGCCCCGATGCGTATGGTTGGGCGAAAAAATTGGAACAAAGTATAAAAGGCACGCTGCTTAAAAGTGCTAACCTTTTTGAGTCGTTGAATTTCCGATATTTTGGTCCGGTTGATGGGCACGATGTAGCAAAGCTGGCCAAAACAATCGAAGATTTAAAGCATATTCCAGGACCCAAACTGCTGCATGCTGTTACCGTAAAAGGTAAAGGCTATGCCCTGGCAGAAAAAGACCAGACCAAATGGCATGCGCCCGGCTTGTTTGACAAGATCACTGGAGAAATAAAAAAGAGCATCGCTGAAAAGCCGCAGCCACCAAAATACCAAGATGTATTTGGACATACCTTGGTGGAGTTGGCGGAAGCGAACGATAAGATTATGGGGATTACCCCGGCTATGCCCTCTGGCTCGTCTATGAACATTATGATGAAGGCGATGCCGAATAGGGCGTTTGATGTTGGTATAGCAGAGCAGCACGCCGTGACTTTCAGTGCGGGTCTAGCTACGCAGGGCATGGTACCTTTTTGTAATATCTACTCTTCGTTTATGCAACGCGCCTACGACCAGGTGATTCACGATGTCGCCTTGCAAAAGCTGAATGTAGTATTTTGTCTGGATAGGGCAGGCCTTGTCGGTGCAGACGGACCGACACACCACGGCGCCTATGATATCGCCTTTATGCGGTGTATTCCGAATCTGGTGGTGTCCGCACCGATGAATGAAGAAGAACTTCGTAATTTGATGTATACCGCACAACTGCCGGATAAGGGACCGGTCGTTATCCGTTACCCTCGTGGAAATGGGGTGATGTCCGATTGGAAACGTCCATTTACAGAAATTGAAATCGGGAAGGGTAGAAAAATTCAAGATGGCGAAGAGCTCGCTATCTTAAGCTTTGGCGCTATCGGAAACGAAGCCTCCAAAGCGATACAGCTATTAAACCAAGATGGTATTTACCCAGCTCATTACGATCTTCGGTTTGCAAAACCGTTGGATGAGGCACTCTTGCATGAGGTTTTCTCTACCTTCACCAAGGTAATTACCGTAGAAGATGGTAGCCTAATGGGTGGTGTAGGATCTGCCGTGTTAGAGTTTATGGCAGATCATGGCTACAATGTAGAAGTAATACGCTTGGGAATTGCGGACGAAGTTGTAGAGCATGGCGAGCAGGTAGAATTATGGAAGTTATGTGGTTACGATGCTGTATCCATTGTTTCTGCGGCCAAAAGATTAGCTACATCGATAAAAACGAGCTCCATGGTTTCTTAAGCGTCTAAGGCTTTCTTCGTTTCAATTTAAACCGAAAATACCAAAATACGATCATACACAATGTTCAGTTTGCCAGCAGTTTTGTTGACGAACTGAACTCGTTTTGTGTAATAAACACGCATCCCATCAAAACGGAGAGGATACCGAGCTCTGCGCAGCATGGTATATAAAATCGCTGTGTGGTGGGATAATTAGTTGTAGTCAATGGTTTCAACAACATCATGAAATATTCAGCCCGCGGCGACTCCAAGCCCGCGGTTTTTTTTCTGTTTTTCTATGACAGAGCAGCATCCTGCAATGCATTCTAGTACAGCATGTAGAGCAATAGCGTACCGTGCGACTCTATTCGTCTAAAAAAAGACCTGTTTCATCGAAAAAAAAAGCGATAAAGCCATGTGCAACCTACTTTTATGCATGGACTAATTAACACAATTAATAAACTAACCTGGAACGATCATGAGGAAATTTCTCAATTTATTTTGGAAAGGGGAACAGAATAAAACACTAAACAATTGTGACGAATTTAAAATGAATGATCAGCATGCGAGCAATCTTTTTGGTGGGTATCGAGAAGCAAAACCCCCGATACATGAGCTAAAGGACACGACACTGGATCTCATGCGTGTCAATGACCTCTTAAGCGACATTGGTATTAAAAAATAACAGCTATGGCAAAAAATGATAAAAAAAATAATCGAAAACAGGCTTTAAAAACAATTCGTTTAGATGAATTAAAAGCATTCGGCATTACCCAAGACCCACAAGTGGGTAATGGGATTGAAGAAATCGATGGAGAAAAATTAGCTGGGGGGAGAAACGATAATTCAGGAACTAGTCTCTGCCAAAACTGGCCTACCGTTGGTTCTCTTGGCGGAGACTAACTGATTGTCACACACCTTCAGTAACCAGACTTTTTATGAGCATCTTTAGAAGCAAATTTAAGTTTTACAAGCAATTGGACTATATGGATTGTGGTCCAACTTGCTTGCGCATGGTATCCGCTTACCACGGAAAGGAGTATGATTTAGATTACCTGCGAGCCAATTCCTATATTACGAAGAACGGCGTAAGCATGCTTGGACTGAGTGAGGCTGCCGAAAAAATAGGATTTAAAACAATCATTGCAAAATTAAGCTTTGAACAACTATCGGAGCAAGTACCTTTACCCTGTGTGCTCCATTGGAACCAAGAGCATTTTGTTGTTCTTTACGACGTTGAAAAAAAGAATCTATTCCGAAAAACCGAAAAGTTAGTGCTGGGCGACCCGGGGCATAATCTTATTCGGCTAGAGCGAAAAGTTTTTGAGAGTTGCTGGCTAAGCGCCGACAACAAAGGGGTAGCATTATTGTTAGAGCCTACACCATCTTTTTATGAGGACCAAGAGGAACATGCGAAAAAGAACAAGGGATTTCGCTTTTTGATCTCTTACCTGAAACCGTATAAGCAATACTTTACGCAATTGATTCTGGGCATGTTGCTCGCCAGCCTGATTAGTATGTGCTTTCCATTTTTAACGCAAAGTTTGGTTGACTTCGGGGTGATGAGAAAGAAAATAGACTTTATACATCTCATCTTACTATCACAGCTTTTGTTGTTCATGGGCGGGATAGCGGTCGATTTGATCAGAAATTGGGTGCTGCTCCATGTTAGCACACGCATAAGCATCACGATTATTTCCAATTTTTTGATCAAGCTGATGAAGTTGCCCATTAATTTCTTCGAATCAAAAAATGTGGGTGACATCACCCAACGA
The DNA here is from genome assembly GCF_004364125.1 of Sphingobacterium paludis. Classification (GTDB taxonomy): domain Bacteria; phylum Bacteroidota; class Bacteroidia; order Sphingobacteriales; family Sphingobacteriaceae; genus Sphingobacterium; species Sphingobacterium paludis. The sequence goes on from NZ_SNZV01000003.1 coordinate 347,389, forward strand.
ATCAATGACCATCATCGTATAGAGACCTTTCTTACGGGTTCAACGCTTAGCACATTGTTTTCCGTTATCAATTTAATTGTGTTTTCGGTTATTCTAGCGATGTATAACCCGCAGTTGCTGTTTATTTTCGCGATTGGTAGTGCCCTCTCTATACTGTGGATATCCATCTTTTTACGCAGACGCCGCGATATAGATTACAGTAGATTTCAGCGCTCTCGAGAGAATCAAAACAGCCTGTTCGAGATTATAACAGGCATGCAAGAAATAAAACTTTATAACAGTCAAAAGACAAGACGATGGGAATGGGAGCGTGTTCAGGCTAAGCTTTTTAAAGTAAATATACAAAGTCTTGCACTAGAGCAATATCAAGAGATAGGCGCCACCTTCTTTACCCAGCTAAAGAATATCATCATCAGTTACGCTGCTGCAATGCTTGTTATCAATCAGGAAATTTCTCTCGGCGTGATGCTGAGTATATCCTACATTATTGGCCAGATGAACAGCCCGTTAAACCAGATTATCCAATTTATCAAAGGCATTCAAGATGCGAAAATAAGCTTAGATCGTTTGGGAGAGATACATGAAAGGCCAGAGGAAGATTCGGAAGACGACCTGATAGGATATAATGAGAATAATTTTCCACGCATGCCGCAAGAGAAATCCGAAGCGCTTTTCTTGAACCATTCCCGTTTCTTAAAAAATATTAGAGATGAAAAGGGAGGGATTACGATTTCGAATCTTTCCTTTCAATATGGATCGCCGAAAAGTCCGATGATTCTAAAAAACCTCTCTATGCATATTCCGAAAGGTAAAATAACAGCGGTCGTTGGAGCGAGTGGAAGCGGAAAGACGACATTGATGAAACTTCTTCTGAAGTTCTACCCAATCACGATGGGAAATATCTACGTCGATGGGGTGAACTTACAAGATATATCGGCACAGCTCTGGCGAAACAATTGCGGAACCGTTATGCAAGAAGGTTTTGTTTTTTCGGACTCTATCACGCGAAATATTGCTGTCGATGGCGACCGGATTAAGGAAGAGCAGTTTTACGATGCCGTCCGGCTAGCCAATTTAGAGGAGGATATCGCGCGTTTGCCGTTAGGTTTTTCTACCCGCATAGGAAATTCGGGTTCGGGGTTAAGCGGCGGACAAAAGCAACGATTGTTTATCGCGCGTGCAGTCTATAAGGACCCCAAGTTTTTATTTTTTGATGAAGCCACAAGTGCGCTTGATGCAAACAATGAAAAGATCATTATGGAAAACCTGGATGAGTTTTACAAGGGAAAAACCGTTTTTGTAATTGCACATCGTTTAAGCACGGTGAAAAACGCCGATCAAATCATTGTGATGCATAAGGGTGAAATCGTGGAACAAGGAACCCACGAGGAATTAGTGAAAAATAGGGCGTATTATTTTGAATTAGTGAAAAATCAATTGGAATTGGGCGCCGCTTAAAAAAACAGAGTATGCCAAGATTAACGCAAGCATTAGAAAGCGTCAGCAACGAGATGGACGAAATCGTTGGTCGCATTCCGCCATGGATCGTACGTTGGGGTATAACCGTATTGTTCGGGGTCGCTACCATTAGCTTATTTATATCCGGCTTCGTGCGCTTTCCGGATTCTATTGTCGGCACAGTAGTCATCCAAGCGAAGGAACAACCCGGGAAAGTCACTGTACGCAGAGAAAGCGCGAATGAAGAATACAAATTTCTGGTCAAGGAAGGAGATCGGGTAAAACCTGGCGACACATTGCTGTTAAGAATAGAAAAATCCGAGAATAAAATATCTCCCGTAACCACGCCGATGACGGGTTCGATTTATAGGGTAAGCAGTCGAAATACAGACGGTCTTTTAGAAGAAACAATCTGGGTGGTTCCCATAGCCACAGGGTTTCATATGAAAATCAATTATCCAAACAAAGGAGCAGGGAATGTGCAACCTGGGCAGCAGGTACGTATCGCCCTGCATGATTACCCAGATGCCGAGTATGGCTTTCTGGACGGCATCATCGAGTCCATCCTGCCTATACAGACTGATGATAAACATCAAGCGACTATTTCTTTAATCCACAATAAACTATTAACTTCACGGGGAAGAGAAATACCCATACTCCCCTTAATGGAGGGCAGTGGCGAGATACTACTCAACGAAAAAAGTATTTTCTACCGCATTTTTGGTAGCATCCTGCAGTAGTTAATGTTCAAGAAAACAATGGTTTGTGTTTAAAGATTTCGGAAGGTTATTACTTAGGCGTCCTATTTTTACATATGATACCTTATTTGAACCGCAAGGAACCACGCGTTCCCTGCAGGAGCTCGTTGTCGAAAAGTTAAGCGATGATGTCTTTATGGAGAGCCTGCATTGGGCTTCGCCAGATCTCTTCGATCAGGCCATTCGTTTGCGACAAAATAAGATCCCACCAAACAAACAAGCAAGAATCCTTCATAGTTTAAAAAAGTATGTCGTGCGTGCTTGTTCGCGATCTACTCCTTATGGAACCTATGCTGGCTGCAATGTGGTACACTTAGGGGATGGAAATCAAGCGGTTACTTCACATAAAAATCGACATGTACGCCTGGATATGCAGGTGCTGTTTCAACTGCTTCGATCGATAGCGAACAACGAAAGCTTACGGCCAATCTTGCGTTATCAAGTTAACAACTCTGTTTATTTGGTTGGAGATGCTTATCGTTATTTGGAGACACAAGTGACAAATGGACAATTGAACTACCAAATAGCCTCCTTTCAGCGAGATGATCTGCTTGATAAGCTATTAGCCAGCGTTAAAAAACAGCCATGCACACAAACTGATCTTATTCATTTCCTTGATGATCGCTATTCGTTAGCTGAGCGTAAAGCCTACACAGACGAACTTATTCGTGCGGATTTTTTCGTTGCTGATGTTATGTCGATTTTAACGAGTAAAGATCCAATCTCAAAACTACAAGCGTTCCTCCTCGCCGTGGATAAAGTATCTTCCGGTGCCGCGCATCCATACCTATTGTTCCTGCAGCTATGTCAAGAGACCATGGAAAAACTGGCCGATTATCCACTTGGAAAAATTCCGTCCCACGACATCGACGCATGCTTACAGTCCCTGCAAGAATTAGCTATCACGACAGAAACGAAAAACCTATTCCAAGTTGACTTGTCTCATCCAGCCGCAACAACAGACATTTCCCCAACGATCGTTAAAAATATCCAACAGGCCATGGCTGTTTTGGCGAAATTAACACCTTCAGAATCGAGCCACGAACGCAGAATAGCAAGGTTTAAACAACTTTTTGTCGAAAAGTATGGTGATCAATCTGTTCCTTTGATGGAAGCTATAGACGTGGAACTTGGTATTGGCTTTCCTGCGCAAGCAGCGTTGGGCACGGCAGCGTTTAATGAGATGGCAGACAGTTTGTCCAAATCTGGGGGGAAGGAACGGCCACTTCCAGAAAAATCGCTCGGCGCGATCGAAATTTGGCTACAGGAGCAGCTTAGAAACGCCTTGGAAAATGGCGAAACGGAAATTAGACTTTCGCCCGCGGCGTTGGAACAATTTGAAAGCCAACTTCCGAAATTACCACAACAGATCGCTGTTATGGGGCTATTTTTGGCAAACAATCAGCTGCTGCTTCAGAGTGTTGGCGGGGCGAATGGACTCTCGCTTTTGGGACGTTTCGGCTATATGAACGATGAAATTACTGCCCTGTGTAGCGATATTTCCGCGGCCGGGACGGACACCGCCCAGATACATGCCGAAATCCTGTTCTCACCGGAGGGGCGGACGGCGAATATTGCAAGAAACAACGATATTTTGGCATATAAAATACCTTACCTTACTTACCTTTCCGGTCAAGAAGGGAAAAATATCGCCGTTGACGATCTTTATATTTCTGTAAAGAGGGATCGATTATGCCTATTTTCCAAAAGCTTAAACAAGGAAGTAAAGCCCTACCTTACACATGCCCATAACTATATGTTGAGTGAGGTTCCTCTCTACCGTTTTTTAGCATCGATCCAGCATCAACAAAAAATCGGTCTGCACCTTCATTGGGGAAATTGGTCTAATTGGTTGCGGTTTATCCCGCGCATGACGGTTGGAAATGTTGTGCTGCAAAAAGCTACCTGGCAAATCAAGGCCGATGAAATAAAAAACATCAAGCGTGCCGATAATCCATTTGCACGGCTAAAGGAAGCGCTGACGCTGTGGAAACTTCCACGATTTATTTGCTTGGTGGAAGGCGACAACGAACTTTTTATCGATACGGACAATGAGGAGTATCTCGCGCTATTACTACATGAGCTTAAGCCACAGTCCGCGGCCAAACTTGCTGAATGGCTCTTGGACGAACCCAATACAGCGTCATCAAACAACTATGTGCAACAGTTCATTTTGCCGTTAAGCCGGCCAGAAAAGAGCCCGGTTAACAGCTATCATGCAGATAGCGAAGACGAAAGCATACAACGCGTTTTTTTTCCAGGTAGCGAATGGATGTATGTCAAGATTTATTGCGGCGCTTATGTTTCGGATCAGCTGCTGGTTAAGGTCATTCAAACACTTACCGACTCGCTATTGGTCAGTCGAAAGGTAGATCAATTCTTTTTTATCCGCTATAATGATCCACATTACCATATCCGTCTGCGTTTGCATCTTCCTGCCGGGGTAGCGGCTGTATCATCCGGGCAAATATTGCAAGAGCTTGACAGCCTGTTGGCACCCTATCTGTCGACAAGAATGGTGTGGAAAGTGCAGTTAGATACCTACCAGCGCGAAATTGATCGGTATAGCAGCAGCGCCATGTTGGCTAGTGAGCAGGCCTTCTTTCATGATTCTGTAGCTTTTTTAGCCATTTTGCAAGAAGAAGATATCTTCGAAGATGATCGGGCACGGTTTTATGGCTGTTTGCAAAATATAGACAATTGGTTACTTTTGTTTGGTCTCGCTATGGAAGATCGTCGAAACTTCTGTGCTAAGATGGCAAAAGCTTTTTCTTACGAATTTGACAAAGAAACAAATCGACAGATTGATGATCGATTTCGGGCAGAGGAGCAGGATTGGAAAGACATCTTGGGCGGCACGGAGCAAACCTCCGCTATCTTGACCAAACGGAACACGGCATTAGCACCCTTGGACTTACCGCTAGAAAATCTTTCCAGTTATATCCATATGAGTATCAATCGCTGGTTTAGCAGTAACCAACGATTACTCGAGTTTACGCTTTACAAATACGGTGAAAAAATATACAATCAGCTGATGTATCGCCATGATCACAAATAACGAACTGTCATTACTATATACCAAACCCCAAATTCGGATAAGCATTCACCTGCTTTTTTGGGGATGTGTATTTATTTTTCTTTGTTTTTTTAACCACCTCCCTTTATTCAATACCACGTCATTCAGCCGAATCAGCCTGCTCTCTAATGCGACATTTCTGGTCGCGATCATCCTGAACCATTACTTCTTTTTTATCATAATCCTCCCATTAATCCGGCGGAAAAAATGGCTGTTGCTATTTTTGGCAGTTGTTTCTGGCTACATAAGCAGCATCTATTTGGCTACCGTCCCGCTATGGATTTCCCAGATGGCCTACCCGGACAACAAAGCCTACCTCGCTAAACTCAACTTTTATGGCGTCCGCTCGTGGAGCGACCTGTTCTCGTACGGCCCCATGATCTGGGCCTTCACCACGATATTCTTTTACAATTTTGCCACCATTTTATTAAAAACAGCATTAGACTTTTATAAGAGCCAGCGTGAAAAGTTATCCGCACAGAAAGAACGCAATCTTATGGAACTTCACTTCCTAAAAATGCAGATCCAACCCCATTTTCTGTTCAATACGCTAAATAATATCTACGGCATGGTTATCGACAACGAGTTGGCGGCCAACTCCATAACTAGGCTTTCCGATTTACTGCGTTTTTCTATTACAGGATCAAAAAAAGACTGGATTTTGTTGAAAGAAGAAGTGGGTTTTCTGACAGACTACATCAATCTGGAGAAAATTAGGCATAAACCCGAAAAGCTTAACCTAGAAGTCGACTTTCATCATGTATCGGAATCGGAGCTGAAAATTCGGCCGCTACTGCTCATTAATTTTATAGAAAATGCTTTTAAACACGGCGTGAATGCCAGTGCATCAACATCATGGGTTACAGCTTCTCTTGTCGAAAAGGATGGTTTGCTCAAGTTTATCGTTCGAAATAGTAAGCCGGTAATCGTTCCGAAAGATAAAAAAGAGGACGAACGGAGGGTGCTTCGCCATACGCACGAGGGCGGCATTGGCTTGATCAATGTGCGGCGCCGCTTAGAATTGGAGTACCCCGAAAAGCATACACTATCAAGCCGGGAAACAGATACGGAATATTCCGTAGAACTTGTTTTGGATCTTAGGTAGTCAGAAAGAAAGTGATTAACATCTAAAAGAGCTTATATGAACGTATTGATTGTTGACGACGAACCTATTGCACAAGAAATTCTAAAGAAGCTGGCAGCACGCGTTTCATTTATCGAAGTGATCGGCTGTTGCGATAATGCTATTTCTGCGCTGGAATTTATCAATACTGCCAACCCAGATTTGATATTCTTGGATATCCAGATGCCCGAAATGACCGGCGTAGAGATGCTTTCTATGATGGAACGACGAGGTGCTCAGGTGATCTTTACCACAGCCTATCCGGAGTATGCGATAGATGGGTATGCGCTAGACGCTACCGACTACTTATTGAAACCCATTCCGTTTGACCGTTTCCTAAAAGCAGTGAACAAGGCGCATATACGCTTCAAAAACAGCCAGCAATTCAACACAAAGCCCGACCAAGCACATGTCGATATGGACAGCATTTGGGTTAAAGAAGGAAAACGATTGGTACAAATTTACCTGAAAGATATTGTCATGGTGAAAGCGATGGCAGACTACATGGAGTTTGTTATGCTCGACTCCCGTGTCATTGTACATGTCACCATGTCAAAACTGGAGGAGCTTTTGCCAACGCCAACATTCCTGCGGGTTAACCGCTCATGCATTGTCAAGTTATCGGCAATCCGTTCTATTCAAGATTTACAGATCGAAACAATTTTACCAAAAGAACCTAGAATCTCTATCGGTGCCACTTATTGGGATTCTGTTAAATCTCATTTCAAAGAATTGTTTTAGCCATTTCATCGAAAAAAAAGGGCCTTTAGTCGAAAAAAAGCCTCCCGGGTCTTTACGTCTGGTAGTTTAGGGGTAGTACTTATCTAACCCCTTTTATTATGAACACCAAACTAAACTTGAAAAAGAAGATCGTCGTAAAATTGACTAAAGAAACAGGTAGCAAAAATGCTTTCGGGCGAACAACGACGGGCACTGTGAGCGAAACCGTTTCGGGAACCATAGTATTCAATCAGTAAATGGAAAAGCAAATGAAAAAGGTTGTATCGGTTTTTGCCGGTCAGCCTTTTTCGCTTTTAGAGGCTGTACATAACCCCCATCGTTTTGTATTTCATCGAAAATAAAAGTCCGTTCGTCTAAAAATATACCCTCAAATTGCTTTTACCTATTTCTTTGAAATACGTTACCGAGATACTTAAATCTGATATTGATGAAGCGTTTACTAGCACTCTTTTTTATTTTCCTTGTCACTGAGAAGTGTAGTCTAGCGCAAGAGAGCCGAGTGCGGGGGAAAGTGCTTAGTTTACATGCACAAGACATCGCTTTTGCGTCTGTGCGCTTATCAGCAGAGGCGCCAACGGCGGGACGTCAGGACCTAGGGATGGTAAGCAATGAGAGCGGTGAATTTACCTTTGACAAAGTACCTAACGGTGCCTACGTCCTCCAGATCAGTATGGTCGGTTATAAACCTTTGGAAAGAAGCCTTCAGATCCTAAAGGACACCATTCTGCAAGATCTGTATTTGGAGCTAGAGGGCACCTTACTCGAAGAAATCACGGTAACCCATAAGAAACCATTGGTAAGCCGTTTAGTAGACCGTTATGTCTTGAACGTTGGTGAAAGTATTCTTTCGTCAGGACGTTCGACTTTCGAGCTATTAAAATATGCTCCCGGCGTAATGGTCAAGGGTAGCCAGATCAGCATCAACGGAAACACATCAACCAAGGTGATGGTGAACGGCCGACTATTGAGGCTTAGCGGAGATCAGCTCCAAAATTACCTCGCTACGCTCCGCTCGGAAGACATTGCCTCCATTGAAGTTGTTCCAAATCCAGGGGCAGAATATGAAGCGGAAGGCAGTGGTGGCCTTCTGGACATAAAGTTAAAAAAGGGTACAAAATCAGGGTGGAACGGCACCATCGGTCTCGGCGCAACAACACCGATTTGGCCAAGCTACAACGGAAATACACAGTTGAACTACGGCGGCGAGAAATTGCAAGCCTATGGCAGCTATAACTATACGCAGCGAGAAGCCGATGCCACTTTCGGAGACCGGCGTTTTGCTGACCAAAGCACCTACCAAACGGATAGTGAGACCGCATATAAAAACAGAGCGCATAATGTGCGCTTGGGCACCAACTATGCCATCAATGATGCGCATACCGTGGGGCTGGAATACAACGGCAGTTTTAATGACGCGAAAAGCCAAACACAGTCCAGCGCAGTATTAAACGATTTGCGCAACAACCGGTTCAATACTATCTCGGGTGATTTCAATACCGACAATAGGAATCGCTTTAATAATGTTTCTTTCAATTACGATTGGAAGATGGATACGCTAGGCACTACGCTTATTTTCATCGGCGACTATACCAGTCTGTCGAGAACGTCGGGCGCTAATTTTCTATCCCGATATACCGATCAGGGGAACAATTTTCTATTTGACTCCCTTTACCGAAATGCTATACCAACTGATATCGAGAACTATAATGTATCCGCCGACTTTGCCAAGAAAATAGGGGGCCGCGGACAGTTGAAAGCCGGGCTAAAATATACCAAGACGAATACTGTAAATGATGTCCTTTATGAATATTGGGACAATGATGGGTATGTGAAAGACGAGGAAAGAAGCAATACGTTTGATTACCAGGAAGAGATATTTGCGGCGTATGGGCAATACGGGTTTTCGTTGGATAAATTTGCTTTCCAAGCGGGTCTTCGTGTAGAAAAGACGCGTTCTGAAGGAAACTCTGTAGGCCTGTCTACATTCAACCGAGATTATTTGGGTCTATTTCCTTCTATGTATGTTAAATACGATCTCCATCAAAATCACTCCTTGGCGCTGCGCTATAATAGACGTTTGGAACGACCCACGTTTAACATCCTTAACCCTTTTGAATGGCGAACGGATGATTACACCTATGTTTTAGGAAATCCGGGTCTTAAACCGCAATACACCAATGCCATCAACCTGTCGTATCAGCTTTACAAGCAATATGATCTTACGTTCTTTACATCACTCCTGGATGGGACGTTCGGGTCGCTACTGAGTGACGAGCCGTCAAATGGCCTCATTAGCCGATACCGTTGGCAAAACTTAGATCGCGGATATATGTATGGAGTCAATATTTTCGCTCCAATAACCGTAACAAAATGGTGGAGCATGACTAACAATGCTCTTGTTTACCGTCATCAATTGGAGTACGCGGGGCTACGTAATAACCGCACAATCTTCGAAGGAAAGAGCACGCAGCTTTTTAACTTCAAAAACGACCTCACGATTGAGCTTAGTGGGTATTATCAATCGCGGTATATCATCGCAAACCTCGTTTATGTGCCAAACTATTCCGTTGATTTTGCCATCAGCAAAGCCTTTTTCAACAAAAAATTACAAGTGCGCGGCCTTATTACAGACATCTTCAATAACGACCGCATGGACTATAACAGTGTTACCGAAAATTTGCAGCTACAGGCTTATCAGAAATACCTGACGAGGCGCTTTTCGGTCAACTTGATCTACAATTTCAGTTTGGGCAAAAAGGTGAATGTCAAAAAAGTACAATCCGGCAATACGACGGAACGAAATAGGATGAATTAACTATAGTTATGGGGGATCTCGAAAACCCTAAATAGAGTAGAGAATAATGAATAACTTAAAACTTAAAAAAATGGGTAATCAAAAAGAAATCAAAAAGAAAGTATTAGATGTGCTTAAAGAGGAATTACAACCAATCTCCGAGCAAGATGGTGCGGCATTAACAGGTGGTTTCACCGGGGCAGCAGGCAATGCCGATAGCCTTCTGCCTATCGACGACATCAATGTGCCTTGCAATGTTAAAAACAGCGGCTGCCCGACAAACACCGTAGCGAACTGCGGCGGTAGTACAACCTAATTTCCCTACAGCTTTCTTTCCATCATCGGGAGAACGTATCTTCTCCCGATGATTTTTACAACCAAATCACGACCATGAAAAACAGTCAATTTAACTACTTCCTGAAGTATGATAGTAACACCGTCCTTTTTAATACCTTGACGAGCAGACTTGTGCTGATGGACCCCTTGCTGGAAAATTTATACCAGGCTGCGGTAGAAAATGAAGAGGTAGCTGCGCTAAAAGCGTATCACGAGACGTTTTACGATCATCTTGAAAAAAATCGCTTTATCGTTGACAGTGGGTTCGACGAGGTCGAGCAAGTCAGGAAGATCATGAACACCATCGACAACGATGATAGCCGCTATTACCTGATCATCAACCCCACGATGAACTGTAATTTTAAATGCTGGTATTGCTACGAATCGCATATCAAAGCATCGAAAATGGATGAAAACACCGTAGAGAATATCTACAATCACGTCATCAATATCTTTAATGAAAATGATCGTATACGGCAATTGACAATCGGTTGGTTCGGTGGCGAACCGCTGCTCTACTTCGACAAATTGATGATCCCTATGATGGAAAAGCTCGGTGAGTTTTGTGCCGAGAGGGATATATTTTTCGATCAGAATATCACCACAAATGGATTCCTACTCCGAGAGGATATGATCCATTACTTCAAAAAATACAATCTCGGGCATTTTCAGATTACCTTGGACGGCAACCGTTTTGTACATGATACGGTACGTTTTGTTTCCAAAGCACGGGGGTCGTATGACGATATTCTGAACAATATGAAATTGCTCGTTCGTCATGCGCTTCCGGTCACTGCACGGATAAATTTTACCAAATCAAATCTGGACGGTATTGAAGAGATTTACGATGATCTTCACGATATGAGCAGCGAAGAGCGGAAGTATTTTGATATCTCTTTCCATCAGGTGTGGCAAGAAACGGCTACGGACCTGACCGATAGGCTGGACTATCTGATCAACTACTTCCGCGAACGAGGGATCACAACACGAGACGGAAATATTCCCAACAACCTTGTTGGTTCCTGCTATGCGGATAAGAAAAACCACGCGACAATAAACTATGATGGGAATGTGTTCAAGTGCACAGCGCGCGACTTTAACGAGACGAGCAGAGAAGGCATTTTGAATGATGAAGGAAATATTATCTGGAATGAGAAATTTCACAGCAGAATGGATATCAAACTTCGGAATAAACCCTGCCATAGCTGTGGTATCCTTCCTTTGTGTAACGGGGGCTGTTCCCAGGTGGCCATAGAGGCTAACGGGGAAGATTTCTGTGTGTATAATTTTGACGAGGACAAAAAGCGAGAAATTGTATATAGAAAAGTGAAAGATATATTGCATAAACAAGCCGTTCCTGCCTAACCGCGTAAAACACATTGATAAAAGCATGATGGAAAAAACACATGATACCTCAACTCCTATCCGCAGCAATCACTCTTTTGGCGAATATATAGACTCTATTATCCATGATAAATTGGAAAGCGACGGCCAGATCATTCGATTACTAGACCTATACAACGTTGGTTTTGCAGCAAGTAAAAAGGGCGATCTGGTAGAAGCGGGCATTCAATTCGAATTGGCCCATTCGTTGGTTGAAAATACGACTGTGGAATCGCTGCGTTGGGTTACAGCGCTAAGTGGCGGAAACCTTTCTTATTATTTCTATAAAGCGGGTGATTATGATGCGGCGAATACGCAAACCCTCAAGAATATAGAGGCGTCGCAATACATCATGCAAAAATATGCCTGTTGGGGTCTTTTTTGGGGTGAAATACAGCAGTTGCATAATTTGGGGAGGATGCAGCTCAAACAAAATAACGTGGATGCTTTTCTTGAAAAATGTGGTGCAACCTTCCCAAAGATGTATCTCGCCTTTGCGGAATGGAAAGGCACAAGGATCAAGGACGATTGGGAATGGCAATCGTTTACGGCTATCGGTTATGACATGCTTATACAAGTTTTTTCTGAAACGATGCACAGCATCTTATTTGCAAAAAAAGGTAATGAAAAGGAAATAAAAAAAGATCTTTCCGGGTTTTTGCAGGTGCTCTTACCTGCGAAGTATGCCGACATCACCGGCCTACCCGAAAAGTTCAAATTGCTTGATGATTTTATTCTCTTGGTTTACAAAATACTGGAGCACGGCACAGACGCCCTAAATGAAGAGGATTTAAAATTTGTAACGGATACCAAAGAAAACAAAGAGCTCAGCAAGGTTTTGTACAATTTGGTGGTTAGCATCCCTTAGCGGTATTTTAAACAGGGGTTTTGGTATAGCCTTCGTCCCGCAAACTTTTTGCTATCGACGTATTATCGATTTTAGCCCTACCATTCTGTTTACAACGGGCAAGAATAAAAAATAGGGAGTAGATTTCTTTTAGGATTTGTCAAACAGGTCATCATCTGCAAGCGCTTTGTTTGTGGCGTGCCATACTATCGTTAAAAAATTCTGTAGTTTTAGTTCGAAGTGCAGCATGTTGGCGGTCGATGATAACGGATCGTGTTTGGGTGCTGATTGGTATTGTAGGATAACGACAGATAGTTTATTCAAAATCGCTAAGCCACCCACTCAGACTGGACTGAGTATGGGCATTGATGCTTTACCCGAAGAAATTAAAAATTCCCCAATGCTAACAGGAAATAATCTAGGCTTACTAGCACTTGTAAAAACGCTGCCATCTCATGAGGAGGTGGAGGCGTTTAGCAAAACAGATGAAATGAAAGAAATACTTGATGCGAACATGGATACGTATATCCGCACCACACGAATTCATTTAAAAGCCAAGCAGTTATTGGAAAACGGCCGTGTAATGGATGCTTGGAAGGTATTGTTGATGTAATTTGTTCGTACGACCATTTTATCGGCGACGCCAATTTAAAATAGCTTATAAACGTATTCAAAACCGTTTTACGGGAAAACCGATAGAGAAATGATAAGGCTCGGCTCTTTTGGATGTTAAGATCGTTGAAGATTTCAAGCGGCCCTAAGAGCGTAAAAAGCCGTTTCTGCTTTAGAAAAACGGCTTTTTATAAAGTGACCCCGCTGAGGCTCGAACTCTTTTTTGGGAAGATTTGAGGCGGTTGAACAACAGTAACAGCTACCTGATAGGGCTACATTTAAGTCTTACAGATTTTTTAGCAATATCTCCTTTACCTTATTCTGTAATTCTTTTTTATCCGGCAGATAAAGTTGGTACTGGGAAACAAATATCTTATTGGAAATGCCTCCAGTTGCATATTCCACCAACACTTCGTCCTTTTCAGCGGAGAGAATAATGCCAATAGGTTCATTGTCATCTTCGACATTCTCTTCCGTGCGAAAATAGTTTAGATAAAGGTTCATCTGCCCTATGTCATTGTGTTCAACCTGTCTTATTTTCAAATCAATGAGAACGAAACATTTCAGAATACGGTGGTAAAAAACAAGGTCAATGTAAAAATGACGGTTGCGGATAGATATTTTGTATTGCCTGCCAATAAAAGCAAAGCCCTTTCCTAATTCGAGCAGGAACAACTGTAGATTATCGATAATCTTTTGTTCGAGTGCCTTTTCCGTCATACGGTGGCTTTGTGGTATTTTGAGAAAGTCCAGAACATACGGGTCTTTTATCGCTTCAGTGGGGTCGGTAACGATATGCCCTTTTTCTGCAAGTTGCAATATGCCCTTTTTGTCTTTGCTCAAAGCTAAGCGTTCAAACAGGGACGAATTTATTTGTCTTTCAAGTTCCCTATATCCCCAATTTTCCAGTACAGACTGTTTTTCATAAAATTTCCTTGCTGTGTCGTCCGATACCCCCAATAAGGTAACAAAATGTGTCCAGTTCAATTTGGCAGGCACTGCCTGCCATTTTTGGTACATCAGGTAAAAACGTCGCATATCTAAAATGTTCCGCCTGCCATATCCTTTGCCATATCGTTGTTTAAGGTCTTTGGAAAGATTTGACAATAAGTCGCTTCCGTACTCTGCCCGTCCCTTTCCGTGCTGTTCATATTCTACAATGTGCCTGCCAATTTCCCAATTAGCTTTCACCAATTCAGTATTTACAAACTTAATGGCATTCTGTCTCGCCTGCTCAATGGTAACACCAATATTGTCGAGCAGTTGTTCGTATTTCGAGTTTGAAAGTTCCATAGACGTATTTTAAACAAACAAATTTAAACATTCTGCCACGAAATTCACCTTTCAAGCCAATTACAGACAGGCCAAGGCAGACGTAGTGCATATTGTGGAAAGCGATATGGAGTATCATACTGTACGGCCTTCTTTATCATCTTCAAAGAATGGAAGATAGAGATTTAGCCATTTGCGAAGCTAAACGTATTTTGAGAAATAATGAGATCATTCTGGGATTTGCCATTAATTATACAGCATCGACAAAGGTTGGTCTTTTAAATGGCTTAATTCACAAAAAACCATTTTTTGAAATGTACAAAGAAGAATTAACTAGGCCAATTTCTACAAGCCCTATTTGGAAATTAGAAACCGGAGGTGATGTTACGATACACCACATCGAACCCCAAAAACAAATTCAGCATCAACGTATATATGTCAGAATATCAGTAAAATATAAGAAAATAAAAAGGGACAAATCTGCTATTTTCAGACTTGTCCCAAGAGGTGACCCCGCTGAGGCTCGAACTCAGGACCCACAGATTAAGAGTCTGTTGCTCTACCAACTGAGCTACGAAGTCGATGTTTCACAAATGTACTAGCTAGCGCTAAAAATCGCAACGGTTTTGCGTTAATTTTTACCATGTGATATAGCACTGACAAAAAACGAACCTTTGGATGCGGCACAGCTGCCAAACATAGTTCGTGGCTATATTCCGTTATGCACCCGCTCAAGCAAGGCTCAAGCCAATATCCCATGATAAAACAGGAGCAATTTGTTCTTACCAAAATGTGTTCGTTTTGTTATGTCGTAAGCATTACCTAATTTAGAGCGGCTCTACAATTCTTTAAATCATGAAAAAATTTCTGTTCACCATCGCCCTTTTTACCGCTTTCGTTTCTTTTAGTTGTAAAACAGCCAAGCCTGTGCAGGAACAGGAGCGCGAGCGGATGAAAGATGAACTGCGCGAAATGGTCGCCATCGATCAAGTAGCAGCGAAGGTGAGGACAGGGAAATATAAAGATTATACAGAAGAACAGTGGCAAGCCTTTAAGGACAGCGTTTTTCAGACCAATCACAAAGTCCTTGAGGGTTATTTTTCCCGATATGGTTATTTGGGTTACCAGCAAGTGGGTAAAGAAAGCTCCAATCATTTTTGGCTATTGGTGCAGCACTGCGACCATGACCCCGCATTTCAACGGAAGGTGTTAAAGGCGATGCAGAAAGAAGTAAAAAGGGAGAATGCAAACCCGGAGAACTATGCTTATCTTTTTGATCGGGTGCAAGTGAACGCTGGTGAAAAACAGCGCTTTGGAACTCAGGTAGATTATCTGGTGAGGACAACAGGAAGGGCAATTCCGAAATTTGGTTTGTTAGATTCCGCTCGCGTCGATCAACTGAGAAAGGAACACAATCTTGGATCGCTTAAAGACTATTTAAACCTAATGACCCAAATGCATTTTCAAATGAATAAGGCTTCGTATCATGCGAAAGGCATTACCGAGCCAGATCTATACTAGAGGTAACCGGGTAGTCTGTTGTGCGGCATGACGTTCTAGCGCTGACCGCATTATTTTCTTGATGCCTAGCTTTACGCCCCATGGCAGAATGGCCTTGTCAACGGTAATCGTATTGCTGCTATGGCCGAGATGGAGTGCTCGCTTAAACGCCTTGGGATAACTGTTAAAGCAGATGGTAAAGATCATATTTTAAAAACGGACTGATTTAAGATGGTATTAAAAAATTATTCTTTTCTCCATAAATAAAACAACAGACCCATTTCCGTTAGCAACGGCTTGAAGTTTTTGATAAGCGATTTTTGTTTGCCCTGGTACATCCACCGGATTTTGGTTTGGTGCGCTCTCCCGCATCACGATAGGGCGCGCTCTCCTAGTTTTAACGTCAGAAAAATAAAGGTTTCTCTTTGTGATAATTATCTCGTTTAGTGTTTCAAATAAGTGGTGATACACCCTGTGCTGTTATTTATATTTCTTTTATATTTGATTAGGTTCCATTGTGTTTTTGTTTTTTTTCGATTTCTTTTCTTTTTTTAGAATAAATATTTATTTTCGCGACGTTTATTAATCAAAAAAACACATATATAATGCTTAATCAAAACAAATCATTTACATCGGTATTGTTTTTTGTCGGAATAGTCGCGACTTTATCGCTAATTTCGTCCTGTAAGAAAAGTGATGTTCATCATGAAGAAAAAATTTTGTTTCCCGACGATGGGGATGATCGAGAATTTGATAATCTTATTGTAACATACAATGTAAATGGTAATACGATTGTCTTGGATAAGGTTTTTCCAATACCGAGTGACGGGTCTATAGATAAGGAGATCTGGGAAAAACAACAGAAGGCGATAGACGAACATAAAAAGAGATTTAAATTTTTTGCAGACATTATTCCGGCAGCCTATCGAAAGGAAATAACGCGGTTCACGGTATCTTATCCGGAAGAGGGTTCCAATGTATACGCCACTATTGGGCGCCGTAAAAACAGCTCGATAAGTCAATTTTCGCTCAACATATCCTATGATTTTGAAAAGGGTAGAACGCAAATACCGAACTTTTCAGCACCCGATTACAAACACAACACGTTGGGGTATGACATCGCTACATATGCTATGATTCACGAATTTGGACATTACATCACATTGAATAAATCACAAGCTTATTTACAGTATTATCCGGAAAGCGATAACTATGGCGTCAACTATAAAGAGGGCTCCTTTATAACCCAAATGATTGGCATTTCTTGGAACAGGGTGTTTGAATTACCAGAAGAAATATTGATCGCTATGAATAAGAGTGACATTTTCAATGCTTTACCGGGGGAATTTGTCAGTGCTTATGCCTGTAGTTCTTTCGATGAGGATGGGGCCGAGACCTTCACGCATTTCGTGTTGTTAAATGATAAGCCGCAAGATGTCGATGGAAAGAGTAAAAAAATACTTCTTTTTTACCAAGATCCAGAAATGGTAAAAATCAGAACCGAGATTAGACAAAATTTGCAACGGATGGGCATCGCGCCAGGTAAACCCAATATGTAAGTTAATGATTGGCGGTTTAAAAACGAGGTCAAAAATAGATCTCGTTTTTTTTAAACGTACCCCAGGTAGTCGTCAGCACGAGAAAGACATAGAGGAATGTAAAGATTGGCTCCCAAAATCAAATTAAAAACGCGTTGTGAAAAATAGGGCCGCCCCTGAATATGATTTGACTGTAGATTTATAGGAAATTAGCTGTAGTTTTGCAATCAAATTACCCGCAGCATGGATTCACCTTCAAGCACCCCACCCTTACCACATTTCAAAGCAAGCAAACAGCGCATACGCCTTGCCGTTTCTCTTTTCTATTTCGGACAAGGAATAGCGTTCGCGAGCTGGGCGAGCCGCATTCCGATTATCAAGGAACATCTTCATCTGACGGAGGCCCAACTGGGCACGATACTGCTGATGCTTCCCGTAGGGCAGCTGATGACGATGCCCCTCTCGGGTAAGTTGGTCGGCAAATACGGGAGCCACCGTCTCCTGCCGATCGGGGCGCTATGTTACTTGCTGGTGCTTTGTAGCATCTCTTTTGCAGGGAATGCCTGGCAGTTAGGTGGGGCACTGCTCTTATTTGGTGTTTTCGGAAACATCTGCAATATCGCCGTGAATACACAAGGCGTTCTTGCTGAGCGGATGTATGCAAAATCCATTATGTCATCCTTTCATGGTGCTTGGAGCATCGCAGGGTTTACGGGTGCGCTGATTGGCCTGGCTACGCTTAATTTAAGGATTGATACGTCCACCCATTTCTATATTGTTATAGGCCTAATGCTAATCAATATTTTGGTAAACCGTGCTTTTCTAATACAAGATCTTTCGGGGAGCACGGAGAAAAAATCGTTTTCTTTCAAACCGGATAAGCTGCTTATCTCGCTAGGTGTGATTGGTTTTTGTAGCATGGCTACAGAAGGGGCGATGTTTGACTGGAGCGGGGTTTATTTTCACGATATCGTGAAGGCGCCAGACAGTTTGACGACCTTAGGTTATGCTGCATTTATGGTGATGATGGCCGTTGGCCGATTTATCGGTGATGCGGTAATTAGCAGGATCGGCCGTCAGCGTACACTACAAATTAGTGGTGTGCTGATGTTTGTCGGCATGATGAGTGCCGTTGTCTTTCCGGAACTGCTATTCTGCACGCTGGCCTTTATGCTGGTGGGGCTAGGCGTTGCATGTAACGTTCCCTCTGTATACTCCGTCGCAGGGACACACAAAACGATTTCTTCCGGCGTGGCCCTCGCCATGGTATCCAGCGTAAGCTATCTCGGCTTTCTCATGGGGCCGCCACTCATCGGGTATATCGCTGAAATCCTGAACCTACGTTACTCATTTGGCGTCTTCGCCTGTTTCGGTTTGCTCCTGTTTGTGCTAACAAGCCGACTCGCGGTGTTTAAGCCAACGAAAGGAAGTGAATAATAATAAATGGTAGGGCTAGCGCATAAAAACGCGAAGCCTTTCGAAGGCTGCGAAGACATTCGGTGCGTTTTTCACAAGTAGCACCATCTGCATTGGGGCGTGGAAAAAATCTACCTTAGCTTTTTATAAAAATAAGTGGTGCTGCAAAAAGCGCCATCCGGAAATAGCGCATACTCCGGGATGTCGCCTACTTTTATCCACCCCAGTTTTTGATATAAGTAGGACGCCGGGCTTCCTGTTACGGTGTCTAAGACAAGGATATGTTTGCCTATTTTCTTCGCCTCTTCTTCAATCGCGCGCAATAGCTGCTCGCCAATTCCCAAACGCCGTGCTTCGCTATGTACCTGCATTTTTGCTACATCAGCCCGATGGGGCTGATTAGCCGGCTGGTCAATAAGCAATTGTACCGTTCCGATCAATTGTTTGGTATCGGCGTCCTCGGCCGCAAGTAAAATCACTTTTCCAACGATTACCCGATCTAAGACCTGTTGCCAAAAGACCAACGCCTCTTCAAAGCTTAAGGATGCCATAAATCCTATAGAAGCATTGTTTTTAACAACATCGATGGTAAGATTGGCTAACGAGGAGAGGGTAACTTCGTCCCTTACCGCAACCTGTCTTATGGTATAAGTTTTTCCCATATATTTTTTTCTCTGCGTTAGTCGTGGGAGGAAATCCGCTGTGATTCGCCCCTAAGACGATGAATATACAAATTTTGTCGTTTGGGTGATAGAAGTGTATGGTTTTAGCGACGTTATCAATTGGAGGCCAGGCCAACTCCATGTGGGAAAAATAATAGCGATAAAATAATAGTCTATAATGTTGATAGATTAAATATTAATTCGTTTATTTGCACCCATACTACACAATCTATCGAAAAACTATGTTATTATCGAATTTACCACGCTCTTTAGCTTACGCGAATGAATTATTAAAATTTATACCTAATCCCCTCCGTTTATACGACCGAATGCACCAGCGATCAAATTCGTCGGGCTATGGGTTCACGTATTTGGTCGCTGCTATACGCTAGATCTTTAAAAGCAAACCCAAACTTCATGATAGGCATGTCTGTCATTGGCCATTCATGTGTCGAACGAAAGACTTTTAAGGGCATTGTTAAGCACAGCGTCTCCTAAAATTACCGGGATAGATACATCTGTCTGTTCATCTTGAAGTACGCATTTAATATGCCTACACGGTAAGTGTAGGCGTTGACACAGCTATGCCAGGGCAAGCTCATAGCATGAATGTATACCCAGGTCTGCACTAATTTCACGAACAATCAATTTTTAATTTAATGACAAAGAAACTCAAATACTATTTATTTGCCTTCGCCTATATTTCATCTTTCACGCTGCTGGTTGCGCAGACCAGCCGCCAAGGCACCATTGTAGAGGCCGCAACCGGTAAGCCTATCGCCGGAGCCACGATTAAAGTAAAGGGCACGACAACACAGATTAACAGCAATACCAATGGTCGCTTTACACTGCAAAATGTTGCCAGTGGTAGCACATTGATCGTTAGTTCTGTTGGCTACAGCAGCCTTGAAGTTCCAGCCGCAAGCGATTTGTCTTCCATAAAATTAACCCAATCTACAGAGGATCTGGATGAGGTCGTCGTGATTGCTTACGGGACAACAAAAAAATCAGATTTTACAGGATCCGTATCGACCATTAGTGGCGAACAGCTGCAGCGAGCACAAGTGAGTAGTATCTCGAAAGCATTACAGGGCTTGGCACCAGGATTACAATCGGTTTCCAGCAGCGGACAGCCGGGCACAGACGCCACCATCAGAATTCGGGGTATTGGATCTATCAATGCATCCAGTGACCCGCTCTATGTGGTTGATGGCGTGCCCTATGGCGGAAGTTTGAGCGCCATCAATCCGGCTGATGTGGAGTCTATCAGTGTGCTGAAGGATGCTACGGCTAGCGCATTATATGGATCAAGGGCTGCAAATGGCGTGATATTGGTTACGACGAAGCAAGGCCGATCTGGCGTCAAACCAGCCATAGACGCTCGCTTTACACAGGGATACTCATCTAGAGCGGTGAGGGACTATGAGCACGTAACCACCGACCAATATTTCGAACTTTATTGGGAGGGTTTATACAACCAGTTGGTCACCACCAATACGCCAGCAACGGCAGCGCAGTTGGCAAGTGGTCGGGTGGTGCAGGAGCTCGGCATTAATCCGTATGGTACAAATTTTCCACAGCCTGTGGGAGCGGATGGAAAAATAGTGCCTGGTGCCACCCCCTTATGGAATGACAACTGGCAACGCGAACTCGAACAGTTAGCCCCGCGAACGGAAGCAACGCTGAATATTAGTGGCGGAGGAGAGCACAATCAATATTACATATCCGGCAACTACCTAAATGATCAAGGAATCGGTGTAGGTTCAGGCAACCGCCGGTACAATATTCGGAGCAACAGTACGGTAAATGTTACTCCATGGCTCGATGTGGGTGTGAATATCTCCGCAACGGCCACCAAGCAAGATTACCCACAATCCGAAGACAGCCAGGTTTCCAACGTGATAAATTTTGGACGCCGCTTGCCTTCATTCTACCCGGTGTATACCAGAAATCCGGACGGTTCTTATGCCACCGATAGCAATGGCGAACACCTGATTGATTTCGGCTCTTACAGACCGAGTGCGGCCAACCCAAATTGGAATTTGCTCGGGACGTATGATCTGGATCTGCGTGAAACACTAAAAGATGAGGTTTCTACACGAGCATTTGTGCAAGTTAAGTTCTCGGATAACCTTTCCTTAAGAAGTTCTTACAATATTGACTATAGGAACCAAACAGGGCACAATTATACCAACCCACTATTGGGCGGATCCGCTAACATTAATGGATCGGTTTCCAAAAGCAACGCACGAAATGTTTCGTGGACCCAAAACAATATTCTAACCTATGATAAAAGCTTCGACACGGGCCATGCTTTAAAAGTGTTGGTGGGGCAAGAGCTTTTTAATTATAATTCGAGAAGTTTTAACGGTAGCAGACAAAACTTTGTATTGCCGTATCTCTATGAACCGGTTGCGGCCTCGCAGCTTAATAGCTTTACCGGATCATCCCAGGATCATCGGATATTGAGTTTTCTGGGGCGTGTAGAGTACGATTACAATAAGCGGTATCTATTTACAGGTTCCTTACGTACTGATGGCACTTCCCGTTTCTCTCCGGAACAGCGCTGGGGCACGTTTTGGTCTTTAGGTGGTGCATGGAAACTTGCTGAGGAAGATTTTTTACGCGAGTCCAGTTGGATCAATCTGCTTAACCTAAAAGGTAGCTACGGCGGTCAAGGCAATGATAATATAGGTACTTATTACGCCTATGAAGCGCTCTATGCCATTGCCAATAATTTAGGGGAAGGTGGCGTCAGGCCATCACGCTTGCCCACACCCGGCTTGAAATGGGAAACAAACTTAAACCTCAATATCGGTGTTGATTTCGGGTTATTTAACAACCGCCTTAGCGGAACGCTAGAGTTTTTCGAAAGAAGATCGAAAGATTTGCTCTTCTCCAGGCCATTACCACCATCTAGCGGATTTTCAGCTATTGATGAGAATGTCGGCAGTTTGAAAAATACCGGGTTAGAACTGGATTTGCGAGCCACAGCCGTCCGTTCGGCGGATTTCCGTTGGGATATAGCATTTAACATCGCACATTTCCGAAATAAAATCACCTCATTGCCTCAAAAGCAGATTATAAGCGGAACAAAAAGGATGGAAGTCGGGAGATCGGTATACGACTTTTGGCTGCGTGACTGGGCTGGGGTAGATCCCGCAAACGGGAATCCGCTTTGGTACCAAGATATTACCGAGGTTGACGCGAATGGCGTTGCTCAGGTCGTTGGTAAAACCACAACAAGTAACTATTCTGCGGCCACATTCTACTATACGGGCAGCTCCCTTCCCGATGTGTATGGTGGGCTTACCAATACATTTGGATACAAAGGCTTCGAACTATCTTTTCTGTTTAGCTACAGCTTAGGTGGAAAGATTTTGGATGGCGACATACCCGCTTTATACCACAATGGTACGGCAGGCGTGGCTTGGCATAAAGACATGGTGAATCGATGGACAGCGGAGAACACGGAAACCGATGTGCCTCGTTTGGGCGGCGCAAGCGCGCAAGCGGCCAGTCAATCGACACGGTTTTTGTACGACGCGTCCTACGTACGCCTGCGAAACCTGAGCTTAAGCTATACGTTTCCCACGCGCATCGCGAACAAACTTGGACTGGGAAGACTCAGCGCCAACCTGCTCGGGGAAAATCTATTGACATTCTTTGGCCACGATGGGATGGATCCCGAACAATCCGTGGGTGGAACCACCTATTTCCGGTATCCGGCTATGCGTGTCG
The DNA here is from genome assembly GCF_004364125.1 of Sphingobacterium paludis. Taxonomy (GTDB): domain Bacteria; phylum Bacteroidota; class Bacteroidia; order Sphingobacteriales; family Sphingobacteriaceae; genus Sphingobacterium; species Sphingobacterium paludis. The sequence continues at coordinate 370,646 of NZ_SNZV01000003.1, forward strand.
TATCTGGAGGAATAAATTTTGGGTTTTAAATACGATCACACCTTATCAATACAATGAAAAAGAACATGTTTAACACGATATACCGCCTTTTCACGACCCTGCTAATCGTAGCGGGACTGAGCTCATGCGATGATTATTTGGATACCATACCGACGACATCCGTACCGGAATCTGTTGTCATCGACAACGTTGAAAATTTGCAGACGCTACTAAACGGCACCTGGAGTACGTACATGGATACGTATTTTACATTCGCCAATCCAGGATATGCATCGATCCTGCGCGCTAGTGATGCAATGGGTAGCGACGTCGCAGTAGTTCGCGGGCGTTATGGGTACCTGAGCCCTTACGATTATTTAGAGATGCATACACGTGTTGGAACGCGGGTAAACGCCTTCTGGAGCATCTTGTATACGGCCATCAATTCGAACAACATTATATTGGCTAACGTCGATAATATCCCCGGTGATGATGCATTGCGGCAACAGCTCAAAGGACAATCTTTGGCTTTTCGGGCACATAGCTATTTGACGCTGGCCTCATTTTATCAATTGAGCTATCTAAAAGATCCGGATGTAAAAACAGCGCCTATCTATACCGAGCCGACCGGACCACAAACCGTAGGAAATCCGAAAGCCACATTGAAGGAGATTTTCGATTTGGTCATCCGCGACTTAACAGCAGCGGAAGCCTTATTGGACGGATACCAAAGGCCAGCTAGCCAGAAGTACAAAATAAATAAGCAGGTCGTACAAGCGCTACTGGCTCGTGCATACTTGCAAACAGGAAACTGGGAAGCCGCGGCACAGAAAGCCGCAGCGGCACGTACAGGTTATGCACTGATGTCCGGAGAAGAGTATGGAGCAGGTTTTAACGACTTGGCCAATGCCGAGTGGATATGGGGCCATGGTCAGCGGCCGGATCAAAGCGTGGCTAGCTATCATTTCCATTTCTTGGACGTCACGACACCGGCATCGTATTATTACAGCTTTATGGCGGATCCTCATTTTAAAGAATATTTTGAAGAGCAGGATGTTCGGTCCAGACTTTTTTCCTGGGACAATGCTGCGCCGGCGCGATATGGATTGTTGCGCTATGCAAAATTTAAATTTCGTGAAGACATGACCGGTGATATCGTCCTTATACGTGCCGCCGAAACATACTTGATTCAGGCGGAAGCGTATGCTAGACTCAACAGGCTGGAAGAATCAGCGAGCGCGCTCAACCAATTGCGGACGGCAAGGAACGCGACGCCATTATCGTTAGCGGGCAGAACACAAAATGATGTGATTGCTGAAGTGTTGCTAGAACGCCGGAAGGAGCTTTGGGGAGAGGGCTTTGCCCTGGCTGACATCATCAGAACGCAAGGTAAAGTCGAACGACGCGCCTATACCACGGTCAATCCGCAAGGCGAAACCGTGCCCGTACGGGTTACCATAACCTTGCCGGACGGAAGGACGCAGACCGTAAACGCCATAGGCCATACGACAACGCGAACAGAAAATAATGCCGGTGCAGAATTTACGGTTAACAGCCCGTATTATATTTTCGGGATTCCGGAAAATGAATCGAATAACAATCCGAACCTAAATAACTAGGAGGGCGGATAAATCGCGCCTGTACGTATATTCATTCCCCTGCCCTATGGTGGGGGAATTTTATTTTCTTTCGATGAGTGTGGTCGGTAGTATCACCGTTTGAAAATCGGTAACTGTTTGCTTGGATTCAATTTGTTGGATAAGAAGTTCCGCTGCCCGCTGTCCCATATCGAAAGCAGGCTGCCTTATGGCCGTAATCGTGGGCGAAAAGATATTCACCACTTTAGAATTGGTAAATCCAGCAATAATGATGCTGTCAAGTTTCTGGCTATCCTGTTCGTTCATGGCTTGCAGATAGCCTGTTGTTAACTTGTCCCCCGATATGAAAATGCCGTCATAATCTTGATCGCGCAGTTCTGTTACCACCTTTTCCAGTTCACCTTGGTGCAGGCCGCCATACTCGCAATATTTAACCAGTTCCGGATCAAAATCAAGGTTGTGGGCGAGCAAGCCCATTTTATACCCTTCCAGACGTTCTTTGGTAATGGAGAGCTTTTTTGCGCCCGTTACATGCGCTATTCTTTTACATCCTTTTTTAGACAGATAGCGGACCGCTTCATACCCACCTTGCTTATTGTCTGCAATCACTTTATGCGAACGAATCTGTGCAGGTACGCGGTCGAAAAACACAATGGGGAAACCCTTCGCCATGAGGTTTTCAAGATAGGAGCAGTCGCTTGTTTCAGCCGATAGGGCCATCAGTAGCCCGTCGGTAGATCGCGAGTAAAGGTGTTCCACATTCAGGCGCTCCCGCTCCGCAGACTCATGCGTCTGCGAGATCACCACCTGATAGTTTTTGCTGTAAGCCACCGATTCGATGCCGTCAATTACTTGTGAAAAGAAATTATTAGCAATTTCACTGACAATGATACCGATACTGTAGCTTTTGCGCTCTTTCAAGCTGCGGGCGATGGGGTTTGCTCGGTAATTGATCTTTTCTGCATAGGCCAATACGATTTGCTTTGTTTCCGTGCTTATCTCGTAACTATCCCGCAATGCCCGAGAGACCGTTGAAGGAGAGAGGTTTAAAGCCCTGGCAATATCTTTTATCGTGTAGTTTTCGAACGCCATGTGAGTAAAATTACGTAATGATACCCAAAATAGACGAGAAAGCCAAGCTTGCTGGAGCTTACTCGAATACGTGCGGGCAACATTGCTGTTACCCGCACGAAAAGAGAAAATTAAAAAATATACTTTGTGCTCAGGAAATTTGAACTGTCGTCGCGAACAATTTCGTTCAATAATTTCTTGTTCTTGTCCGTATTTTTGGTGGCTACCAACGACCGTATCGAGAACGAGCGCAAGGCGTCGACAACAGACAAGGTACCCTCGGCGCTATCTTTGCGGCCGGTAAACGGAAAAGTGTCTGGCCCGCGCTGGCATTGGGCGTTGATATTTACTCGGCTCACTTGGTTTACCAATGGATCAATCAAAGAGGATATAACCGCTGCATTATTACTGAAAATACTAACCTGCTGCCCGTGCGAAGATTCGATAAGGTATTCGATTGGCTCTTCTAAGTCGTCAAATGGAACGACAGGAATAACCGGCCCAAATTGCTCTTCGCGGTACAGCTTCATCTGCGCATTGACCGGGTAGACGATAGCCGGATAGAAGAAAGATTCTACGGTTTCGCCGCCATGCTCATTAACAACCTTCGCGCCGTGGCTTCTCGCATCTTCCAGGCATTCGGTCAAATAAGCGGGCTTATTGACTTCCGGTAGCGGTGTTAACGCAACGCCCTTTTCCCAAGGCATGCCATACTTCAACTTCCCTACTTCTGCACTTAGCCTTTTCAAAAATTCCTGTGCAATACTTCTATGCACGTAAATAATCTTCAATGCCGTACAGCGCTGTCCGTTGAACGACAAGGAGCCTAATACGGTTTCCGAAACAGCCAGATCTAGATCTGCGTCTTTGGTGATAATGGCGGCATTTTTTGCATCCAACCCTAAAATAGCACGTAAGCGGTTTACACGGGGGTGCAACTTCTTCAACTCATCAGCCACTCGGCTTGATCCGATCAGCGTCAAAACATTGATTTTGCCGGACTGCATCAATTGCGGAACAATTTTGTTTCCACGACCGTAAATCGTGTTGACAACACCTTTTGGAAAGCTGCTGCGGAAGGCATCTAACAAAGGATAGTGCAAAAGCGTACCGTGTTTCGGTGGTTTGAATAAAAGTGTATTACCCATAATGAGGGCAGGAATAAGTGTGGTAAAGGTTTCGTTCAATGGGTAGTTGAATGGTCCCATACACAGCACAACGCCCAGTGGCGAACGTCTTATTTGCGCGATGATACCCTGCTCAATCTGGAAACGCGAAGAGTCGCGATCGACATCTTTCAAGGCATCGATCGTGGCATATATGTATTCCACGGTTCTGTCAAATTCTTTCACAGAATCAGTGAACGATTTCCCAATCTCCCACATGATGAGCTTGACGACGATATCTTTCTTATCAATCATCTTCTGCGTAAAGCGGTCCACACAGGCAATCCGGTCAGCGACGCTCATCGTGGGCCATTCGCCGCGGCCATTGTCATATGCTTTCACCGCTGCGTCTAAAGCTTCCATAGATTCTTTCTCGGTACATACCGGATAACTGCCGATGCGCTTTCGTTGAAGCCCATCTTTTGTTTTCACACAGATCGGAGAAAACACCTCACTAACCTGGCCCGTCCAGGGCAACATCTCACCATTCGACAAGAACTCGCGTTGATCGATTTGCTCTTGTAATGCATATTCGGCGGGGATATCTTCCTCCCCGTAAAATATGCTTTCTAAATCTAACTCCATTGTTAAAACTATTTAGGTATTAAAATAAGTCGATGTGGTTAATCTTTGATCAACTCCATGCGCGGCACCAGGCTTTTCATGACTACCCAAGCAATCAAGTAAGCAACAGCGCAGAAGGAGAACACAATAAAGTAGCCAGCCTCTTCACCTTGAAAATTCAAAAATGTCATTTGCGTTTCCTTTGCATGATCAAACAATTTTCCAGAGAAAAAATTGATAAACGTGGAGCCCACGCCACCAGCAAGCCCACCGATACCGGTCACCGTAGCTATCGCACGTCGCGGAAACATATCTCCGACAGTCGAGAAGATGTTGGCAGACCAAGATTGGTGTGCCGCACCCGCCAATCCGATTAGCAAAACAGGGATCCAATACGAAATATGGCCTAAGGGCTGCGCGAATAATACAGTCAAGGGAACGAAGGCAAAGATGAGCATGGATTTCATGCGCCCGTCATAAGGGTTTAATCCTTTCTTATCGACAAAGTATGTCGGTAGCCAGCCACCGATAATCGATAGTAAGGTGATCAGATACAATACGAAAATAGCGAGTTGCCCTTCCGTGTCTGACGATTTAATATCATACACGGCGGAAAGATAGGCTGGCATCCAAAACAGGAAAAACCACCAAACACCATCTGTCATAAACTTACCAAAAGCAAAGGCCCACGTTTGCTTGTATTTGAAGCATGTAGCCAAAGACATTTTCTTTTTCACGACAGGGACAGCCATTTCCGGCGTTGTCTCTTCTTCATGATCGCCATCCTGCATGATGTATACCAGCTCGGCGGCATTTACTTTTGGATTTCGATGTGGCTTATTGTACAAGAAGACCCAAAATCCCATCCAGACAAAGCCTAATGCACCAATAATAATGAAAGACATCTCCCAACCCCAATAGGCTGCGATGACAGGAATAGAGAGGGGAGCAGCCAGGGCACCTATAGTTGCGCCGGCATTAAAGATACTGGTCGCTAAGGCACGATCTTTTTTTGGAAAGTACTCCGCAGTAGCTTTGATGGCAGCTGGAAAATTTCCCGCCTCGCCCACGGCTAAAACAAAACGCGCAAAAATGAACAATACGACACTGACATTGATAACTCGGGCTACGTCTTGAACTTGGCCAATGGCATGTTTTGCGCCTTCAAAGCCCACAAACCATTCGCCGGCCACGATTCCTGAGGTTGCAATACCACAGAATGCATGCAATATCGCCCCCAATGACCATACGCCAATAGCCCAAAGAAACCCCTTTTTGGTATCCATCCAGTCCACAAAAGGCCCTGCAAATAGCATACTTACAGCGTAGAAAATGGAAAACAAGGCTGTAATCAGTCCATAATCACTGTTAGTCCAGTGAAATTCTGGACTAATAAAATCTTTCCAGGTCAGGGATAGCACCTGCCTGTCCATATAGTTTATCGTGGTCGCAAAAAACAGGAGGGCGCAGATCGTCCACCTGTAGTTTCCCTTTTTTTCATTAGTCATTGGTAGCTTGGAAATTAAAATGTTAAAATAAAAATATCAAAATTATGGTTTACGACGTATGTGTTGATGTGCTTTCTAAAAAAGGTATGATGGCCTATAAAATCCGTCATCGCAAGAACTTGTAACAACGCAATCAGCATGGTGTTAACGATAAGATTGCGTCGTCATTTGGGCGCTATAGTACCATGACGATAGCCTCCAGCTTTTCAGACGGGTTTTTAACTTTGTTGCGCCTGTTTTACCAAGGACAAAGCTTGCGTTGTTCGTTCTGCGAGTCCATCTACGCGCTTAGGATCAATTAGCTTGCTGCCCATGCCGACGGCACAAACCCCTGCTTTGAACCATGATTGGAGGTTTTCCAGCTCTAGATCTACGCCGCCCGTGGGCATAAAAAGTTGGCCTTTGAACAATTCTCGGATGGCGGATAAAAAGCCGGGTCCGAGAATATTGGCCGGAAAAAGCTTAATCAGCGAAGCTCCATGTGTTTGCGCAAGCGTGATTTCCGTTGGCGTCATACAGCCTGGAATCCATAAAAGCTCCTCTTGATGAACAAGTTCGCCGACGGCAGGCGTAACAATGGGCGCCACAATAAAGTCTGCCCCCAGTGCGATAAACTGGCTAGCCTCGTCCGTATTTTTTATGGTGCCAATGCCTAAATGTAAACCGGGCATTTCTGCATCGCGGGCCGCCAGCAATGCTTCAAATACCGCTGGGGCTTCGCTTCCACGATTGGTGAATTCGAAAACGCGGATGCCCGCTTGATACAATGTGCGCACGATATGCACGCTCTCTTGCACGTCGGTGTGAAAAAATAAAGGAAGCATCCCTTGTGTTGAAATAGCGTCTAAGACCTCTTTTCTTTTAGTCATGTTTTATTCTTTTTTCTATGGTTGATGCCGAACTTACGGTCGCATCACTTGGAATAAATAATTTATCGTAGGCTGCTGCTGTCGCAAACTCAAGCGTATCGCTAGCCGTACGTTCGTGATAAAGCCCGTAGATCAATCCTGCCATAAAGCAGTCACCACTACCTACTTTATCGATAATGTTTTCCGAAAGATACTCATTTGATACCAAAAGGGCATCCTGCACATACAGGGATGTGTAGTATTTTATGCCTTTCTCAAAATGGTTAAAACGGAACGTATTCGCAACATACTGACAGTTTGTATAACGGTCAGTAATCTCTTTGCTGGTTTTGGCCGCTTGTTCGAGCAAGGCTTCTTTTGGATACTCCAGCTGATCAACCTTAAACAGCTCATCAAGGCTTATTCCGAGCATCTTGTGTGCGGCCCAGATATTACCCATAATAAGCTTGCAATGTGCCGCTAGGTCCGGTATTACATCAATAGGATCTTTACCATATTTCCAAAGCTTAGCGCGATAGTTCAGATCCAGCGAAACGGTAATTCCTTTTTCCTTGGCCGCAAGCACAGCGTCCAAGCATATTTCCGCGAGCTCAACACCTATGGCAGGGCAGATAGCGGAGAAATGAAACCAGGTCACGCCATGAAAAACAGTGTCCCAGTTTATATCATTTCTTTTCAGATTCGCAAAGGAAGAACCAGCACGATCGTATACTACCCCCGCATTTTTTACATCCTTGCCCTTCGGCAAGTAGTATATTCCTATCCGATCGCCTTGCCAACGCATGGGCTCGAGGTTCACCCCTTTGTTGTGCAGATGCTGCGCAATGCCCTCGCTGATGGCATTTCGGGGCATCGCCGAGAGGTAGGAGGAAGGCACCTCCCAGAGGGAAAGCGCCGTAGCAACGTTAAGTTCGGCTCCGCCAATGTAAAATGGCAAGGCCCCTTCGGCTACCCAATCCGTCGCCAGGTCTGGACAGATACGTAAGAGGATTTCCCCGAAACTGAGCACGTTTCCGCTATGCATTATTTAAAATTAAAGTATTCTTTTGCATTGTTGTAGCTGATGTCGCTTACAATTTTGCCAATCCATTCCAAATCATTTGGCAATTCGCCTTTCTCGATATCCTCACCGAAAATATCACAGATCAGTCTTCTGAAATATTCATGCCTTGGAAATGATAAAAAGCTGCGCGAATCGGTAAGCATACCCACCAAACGGCTTAGTAAACCCATGTTGGATAGTGCGTTGATCTGTTTGGTCATACCATCTTTCTGATCCAAAAACCACCAAGCCGATCCAAATTGTACTTTCCCTTTTATCGAGCCGTCGTTGAAATTGCCGATCATCGTGGCCATCAATTCGTTATCCGCTGGATTTAAGTTGTAAAGAATCGTTTTGGCCAAGCGATCTTGGTTGTCTAAGCGGTTTAAGAATTTAGACAACGCCCGTGCTTGAGAGAAATCGCCGATTGAATCCCAACCGGTATCGGGGCCGTTTACGCGCAGCATGCGTGCGTTGTTGTTGCGTAAAGCGCCCAAGTGATATTGCTGCACCCAGCCTTTTTCATGATCCCATTCTGCAAATTGGACCAACATGGCCGATTTGAACTTTAGGTTCTCGCTATAGCTTAAAGCTTGCTTCGCACGGATCTTCTGAAAAATAGCTGCGATCTCTTCGTCCGTGTAATCTTCGGCATAAATCTGCTCCAACCCGTGATCCGAAACCGAACAGCCATTTTCTGCGAAGAAGTCATGCCGGCTCTTCAAAGCATCAAGGTACTCATGGTAGCTTCCGATTGATGTATTCGTAACCGACTCTACCTGATCGATATAAGCGTTTAGGGCATCCACGTCATCCGCGTTCATCGCTTTGTCTGGTCGAAAGGCCGGTAACATCTTTAGGCTATTTTGCGCTGCGGCAAACTGCTGGTGGAAGTTGAGCGCATCGATAGGGTCATCTGTCGTACACACGACTTCTACATTCATCTTTTGTAAAAGACCGCGAACGTCATAACCTGGCTCAGCAAGCTTCGCTGCCGTTTCTTCATATATTTTCTCCGCAGTCTTCGGCGACAGCAGATCGGTGATACCAAAATACCGCTGCAACTCCAGGTGCGTCCAATGGTATAAGGGGTTACGCAAGGTGTAGGGCACTGTTTCTGCCCATTTTAAGAACTTGTCTTTGTCAGAAGCATCACCCGTGATGTATTGCTCATTTACACCATTGGCGCGCATAGCCCGCCACTTGTAGTGGTCGCCGTTTAGCCACACCTGGCTGATGTTATCAAAGCGGCTGTTATTCGCGATCTGCTCTGGAATTAAATGGTTATGATAGTCAATGATGGGCAGGTGCTTTGCAAATTGATGATAAAGATCCTGCGCCGTTTTGCTCTGTAATAAAAAGTTTTCGTCTAAAAATGCTTTCATGCTTGTTGTTGTTATAGACTTACTCCGCGTTTCCAAGGAATAAAATCGTCTTGATTTAACTGAACAGCTTTCGGGATTACTTCGCCACTAGCTGCTTTGATACAATATTCAAGGATATCTTCACCCATTTCCGCAATGGTTTTTTCGCCGTCGATGATGGCACCTGTGTTGATATCAATGATATCGGCCATGCGAGCGGCGAGGGCGTTGTTGGTTGCTACTTTGATAACCGGACAAATCGGATTTCCCGTTGGTGTACCTAATCCCGTGGTGAAGAGGATCAACGTGGCTCCGGATGCGGTTTTTCCTGTCGTTGCTTCGACATCATTGCCGGGGGTGCACACCAGGCTGAGCCCCGATTTTGTGGCTTCCTCGGTGTAATCCAGCACATCGACAACCGGCGAGTTGCCGCCTTTTTTTGCGGCGCCGGTACTTTTAATAGCATCCGTAATCAAACCGTCGCGGATGTTCCCCGGTGATGGGTTCATATGAAACCCGGAACCTACGTTTTCTGCCGCTTGGCTGTAAGCTCCCATCAGCGCTATAAATTTATGGGCCGCATCGGGCTCAATGGTACGGTCGATAAGGTTTTGTTCCGCGCCGCAAAGCTCAGGGAACTCCGCCAGCAGCACTTTTCCACCTAAAGCGACCAAGAGGTCTGAGGTATAACCAACGGCGGGATTAGCCGAGATGCCGCTGAAACCATCGCTACCACCACACTTCACCCCTAAGGTAAGCTTACTCAATGGCACGGGTTGGCGGCTGAGCTTATTGATTTCTACCAGGCCAGCAAACGTTTTCTGTATGGCTTCTTTAATCAGTTGTTCTTCGCTTTTCGACTGCTGTTGCTCGAAAACAAACATCGGCTTGGCAAACTGTGGATTCCGCGCCTTGATATCATCCATCAAATCCGTAAGCTGCAAGTTCTGGCAACCCAAACTCAACACCGTTACACCTGCTACATTAGGATGATCGGCATAAGCAGCTAGTAGTTTGCCCAGCACGGCCGCATCTTGACGAATACCGCCGCAGCCGCCTTGATGGTTAAGAAACTTGATGCCATCTACATTTTTGAACACCCGATTCTTCGTATGGGAGGCCACGCTCAGCGCATCAGGAGAAAGGTTGGCAATATCTTGCCCATCCTCATAAGCGGCGAGAAGCTCGTGCGTGAAAGAACGGTATTTGCCGGTTACGGAGTAACCCAACTCATTATAGAGCGCCTCTTTAATGACGTCGAGGTTTCGGTTCTCACAAAAAACGGTAGGAATGAATAGCCAATAGTTTGCTGTGCCTACGCGCCCGTCATTCCGTACATAACCGTTAAACGTACGGCCTTCAAAGCGCGATACATCAGGTGCTTCCCAATGGTAGTTGTACGGCCGGAACGTGTAGGGATCGGCCGCATGCTTGGTGTTATCGGTGTTCATAAGGCCGCCGCGTGGGATGGCATATTGTGCCTTTCCAACCAGTACGCCATACATGTATATCTCATCAGCCTGTTGCATATCTTGCATAAAAAACTTATGCTTCGCCGGAATGTCGTCTTCCAGGATATAGCTTATACCTTCAAATTCTATCGCCTCGCCCTTTGATAGATCCTGCAACGCAACCAGCACGTTGTCTTTCGGGTGGATCCTTAATATTCTACTTGCCATACTGCATTTAACTTTTCAATTGTCTTCAACACACCGTTTTCCGCCATCTCGTCTAGATAGCGCTGTACGGTATGCTCAAATTCTGGGTATTTACTCAAATCTTTACCCCATAAGCTTTCGTCGCGCAATACGCGATGTGCCACGGTGCTTTTATCTTGCCAATAGTCGTGAAGCTGCGGTGCAAATTCATCCTGCAGCGCAATCGTCACATCGCCAATGGTTTGTAAATATTTTCCATCCACATGTTGCGTGTTCATAAATTGCAGATAGGCCGCAAAGCCTAAGGCAATATGCTGCGGAGGAACCAAATTTTTATTGTACCACTTCTCGATGAGCGCAATATTGCGCATGTTCATCTTCGAGGTGAAATTTAGGGCAATATTTTCCCAGCGGTGATCTAAGAACGGGTTACTGAACCGATCGATGACACTGCTGGAAAAGGTATCCACATCAGCCTGTTCAATGTACTGATCTAAAATTGCTTTCCCGATTTCCTGTTGCATAAGCCCACGAACAAAGTCGTTGAAAGCCTGGTTGTTCATCGCTTCTTTTACGGTGACGAAGCCGCTCCACAATGCTGCGGCACAGCTTAGCGTATGGGTACCGTTTAACAAGCGAAGTTTAATTTCCTTAAACTTATCAATGGAATGGACCAGCACGATTCCAGGATCTACGGATGCAAAGGAAAGCTTTTCGCGCACCCGTGGCGAGGCCGTCTCGATCGCCCAAAGGCTAAAGGGCTCCGCCATGATCATCAAGTCATCTTCGTAGCCCAACAGATTTTCAGTATCCTGTTGTTCTGCTGCGGGTAGGCGCCCGGGAACGATTCGGTCGACAAGCGTGTTGCAGAAATCATTGGCGCTTTCCAACCATGAAACGAATGCGGCATCCAACTCATTTTGTGCCGCAAGGCTCAATAAGATTTTCTTTAGCTTTTGTGCATTGTCCGAGATAAGTTCGGTCGGTAATATCACGAGACCTTTCTCCGCGTCACCTTTGAAATAGTGGTAACGCTCAAATAAAAACGCTAATAGCTTACCCGGGAAAGAGGCGGGCGGTACATCGGTCAATTTATCATTACTCATTACAATACCCACCTCCGTGGTGTTAGAAAAGACAGCAACCAGATCGGGGTTCTTTGCCGCCTCTAAAATGCTGTTCCAATCGGTCGACGCCGACAGCACCCGTGATATGGCATTGTTAAGCGTATATTGAATAACTTCCTTGCCGTCTTTTTTTCCTTTAATGCACAGGGTATACAGGCCGTCTTGCTGAGCAAAAGCATCTGCACCGGAACTACTGGTCGATTTCACGACGAGGATGCGGCCGTTAAACACGCCCTGTTTATTTGCCTGATCTACATAATAATCAGGCAAACCGCGCAGCAGCACACCGGTGCCAAACTGCAGCACACGCTCGGGCAGTGCAAACGAGCCTTGCGTGGGCAGCTCCACCTGATTGGCCGTTATTTTCTCTAAATTTTCTTTTGAAAGCAACATGATCTATTCTACTATCTTATTTATCTTTTCTCTTTATTGAAAGCCTTTCTTGGGTCAAAAAATCCTGTCTCCTTGCACCAAAATAGGCTATCAGTTCCTATTTTATTTTGCCTGCTTAACCAACCAGCTCACCAACTCGTTTGCTGCGTCAAAGTTTTGATATGTCTTGGGCAGCTTTCTACCATCGACATATTCGTTGTATAGCCAAGGGTCGCCAATGGCGAATACCGTGCCCTTTCCGTATTTCGCTGTGGCGATGATATGGTCTCCTTGATCTGTCACCAAGGCTTTTGCCGGATCTTTGATTTGCATGGTCGATATTTCCTTAATATAGATGTTCTTCGTCTTCTCGAAAATACCTGTCCCAGCAGGAATGGCGATAGCACCTGTTTCATACTGGTCCCCTTTGACCCGGTTCCGACTATCCTCGTTAAAGGTGATCCCAAACTGCTGAGGAAGTACGTTGAACTTAGTCAGCTCGCAATTTCCCGCATCGTTCAATAATAAAACCAGTACACCACCTTTATGTACCCACTTGGCAACTTCTTTGGCCTGGGCTTCATTCATGAAGTTTGGCTTTGCTGTTTCTTTTTCCGTATCGGGATCGACGATGATGTAAATATCACTTTTGCTTAACGTTTTGGTACTTGGTGCATCCTTAAGGGTGTGTAGTGTTGCACCATGTTGTTCGAAAATTCGACCTAGTAACGAAAAACCATTATTGTCATCACCATTCCATAGGTAATGGTAAGGCTCCAGCTGGCCACTTGGACCTTTTTTGAATTCGTTATTATAGAAATTATCTAGCGTGACCGTGACAGCCTTGTTCTTTTTCGGGAGCTTTGCAAATTCCACTTCCGAAGATGCTAACAGGAAAGCGCCTACACCTTTAGGATCGTTGGTCCGAATCGGTTCGCTCATGTAATACTCGAAGCTTCCGTCGCGGTATTTTTTACCCCCCAGGCCAGACACTTCCACCACACGGTTTAGATCCACTCGATCTTGACCGGCCGGCGTAACAAATTCTTTCAGCAAGCCTGCATACCCTCTGTCTACATTTTTTTGAAATGAAGACGAAACATAGCCTTTTCTTACGGCTTTAGCCATCGCGTATACAAACATGCTGGATGCCGAAGCCTCCAGATAGTTGCCTTCGCGGGTGCCTAGGTCAAGTATATCATACCATACGCCAGACCTTTTATCTTGGAATTTCGCAGCAGCTGTCAAAGTGCGGTTTAGAATTTGAATAAGTTCCTTGCGCCGAGGATGATCTTCTGGGAAGTTATCCAGCACGTCCACCAACGCCATGGCATACCAACCCATTCCGCGCCCCCAGAAATGCTTGGATAGGCCGGTTTTAGGGTCAGACCAGCGTTCTTTGCGCGATTCATCCCATCCATGGTATAAAAGACCCGTTTTCGCATCTCGTGCATGATTTTCCATGTAGGTAAACTGGTTTACCACATCCTCATAGATCTCTGGAATATCCATTAAAGCCGCATATTCTGTATAAAAGGGCTGTGCCATGTACAAACCGTCTAACCACATTTGGTTCGGATAAATATGCTTGTGCCAAAAACCGCCTTCATTCGTTCTTGGATGCGTTTTGAGCTGCGCATATAGCTTTTCGCTTGCTTTCAGATATTTTTGTTTGCCCGTTACTTTGTAAAGAAATAAAAGGGAGCGGCCGTTTTTTACGTGATCGATATTGTATTCTGTCGCTTTATAATTACGGATGTGGCCATCTTCGCTGACATATTGATCCATCCAGTTTTGAATGTATTGGAAATAAACAGGATCCGCCGTATTTCGCCAAACTTCTGCGACGCCTTCCAGCACCACACCCATGTCATAGGTCCAGGTAGGCCCTTTTTCTGGATTCGTAAATCGAGCATCTTTAAAGAGCTTGTCCATAGCCGTGAGCGCCATCTGTTCCGAAACGGCCTTCTGTGCGTGCAGGACCGGCGTAATCAGTAAAAAACAAACAATAACTAGTAAATTCCTTTTCATCTATGCTTGGTCTATGATTTATTTTTTGATAGTAAGTACGGTCTTTTTAGCGCCATTGATAAATTCGCTCTGCTGCTTGACGCTTTGTAAAGCGGAATTGCTCAACGCTATATTTTTATTTTCCGCGCCTTCGACCCGGAACAGCAAATCCGTCGCATTGACAGGCGTCAGGCCATCGATACGGACATTCTTCCCGTTGTGAATATGGACAAGCGGCGTAGAAGACTTGCTGTTAAGCTTCACGTTTTTCAAGTGTATACCATCCGCCTCGATGATATCTATACCTTTTTTTGCTAAAATATTAGTGTTTTCGATCGTGATATTTTTGATATTCATTTCCGGCAATCCGCGTACAAATATTCCTTTATCGGCCCCGTTAACCTGTACATTTCGGATGACAAAGTTTTGGAAACGCGGGGTCTCCTCGGTTACGGGAAGCTTTTGCACTTTTATTTCTTGCTTCTTATCGCCTATCAGCGGCACTGGATCTACAGCGGCGTAATACATATCAAACAAGATGGCTTCGCCAGGAATATCAACCATATTGATGTTGTTGATAAAGATATTCTCGACTACTCCGCCACGACCACGAGTCGTTTTAAAGCGCAGACCGATATCGGTGCCAATGAAAGAGCAATCATCCACCCAGATATTGCGTGCGCCACCGCTCATTTCGCTACCGATTACGAAGCCACCATGGGCGTGGTAAACAATGCTGTTGCGGACAATCACGTTTTCTGTTGGCATCGCACGATCGCGGCCTGCTTTGTCTCGTCCGGATTTGATGCAGATACCATCATCGCCCACGTCGAAGGTACAATCTTCTACCAGCACATTTTTGCAGGATTCAATGTCTACACCATCGCCATTTTGCGCATACCAAGGGTTGCGAACCAATAGTTTGCGTAGCGTTAAGTCTTGACACATCAACGGGTGTAGGTTCCAGGCAGGCGAATTTTGAATAGTCACACCCTCCAGTAATATTTTTTTACAGGATGTAAAAACCAAAAGGTTCGGGCGCAAATAATCTTTTACATCATTAAAATCGGCCACCGTTGTGCCGGGACGTATAACACCGGCCTTTTTCTGCTGTGCGCCTCGCAATGAGCTTTCTGAAGGATACCAGATATTCGCTTTTTCATCAACCACGCCACCCGAGGAAACAAGATTCTTCCATTGTGTTTCGGTCATTTTGCTGCGTTTCACCATACGCCACGCGCCGCCGTTACCGTCGATAATGCCGGATCCGGTGATGGCTATATTTTCCAGGTTTTTTCCAGAGATAGGGTTTTGGTTACGCCAAGCCGGCTCGCCTTCCCAATTTGACTCGACAAGTTTATAGTGATCAAAATTATCGGAAAATAACACAACGGCCTCGCGCGCAACATGGAGATTCACATTGCTTTTCATTTCTATTGGGCCGGTGAGCCATAGTCCAGCAGGCACCAATACGACACCGCCGCCTTGTTGACTGACAGAGGTAATGGCTTTGTTGATAGCTTCGGTGTTTAAGAACTGCCCGTCGCCCTTTGCGCCAAATGTAGCGATATTGGTGGTATCTCGAGGAAAGCTAACTTGTGCTATGGTTGGTCGTGTAGGCTCCTGTGCCGAAGTGTACGATAGGCCAAATAGGCTAAGCAACAGCACGGCTGTCTGCTTCATTCTTTTACCTCTAATTGAATTTCTTATCATCATTATATTGCTTAAAATTGGTAGCGATTCTTTTAACAAGTCTACAGTGTTTGCTGCTCATTGTAAAGAAAAAACTATGCAATCGTTACCGGAGATGAGCATGATCTGCGGAGGGCAAGTCAACCTGCCAATCCCCGAAAACCGCTGTTAGCGAGATGTTTTCCGCTTCTTGTGTGGAAAGCTGTTTTGCCCATTTGACACGACTTTGTGACAAAGCTCCGGCACCGGTATTGTGATACTCCGCAAAAAAAGCCGTTTGCTCGTTACTCGCTTTCCCCCAGTTGTCCCAACCGGCTTTGCTGATAAAAGCCGGGATGCTGCTATGCATGAATACGACTTTCGCATAAGGGCGCCATGGTCGTCCTAAATAAAACGTTTGCACATCAGGCGAGCCTGTTATGGTGCAGTTATTAAATATATAGCCGAATGATGAGGTCTCGGGTGTGGATGCGGCGGTAATGTAGCCGCTATTTTTGCAATGTAGCTCACAACCTTCAAACCAAGCTGTAGAAGACCCGAAAATGTAATCAACCGTGCCCTCGATATAACAATGTACATACAGCTGCCGAGCGCCCTTCCCATACGTGTATAACGTATCTTGAAAGCCTAAAAACCTGCAGTTGATAAAGGTTGCTTTATCTGCAGCAACCCATAAGGCTACTGCTTGCCCCACAGGACCGGCACTATTTTCGAAGCTGATATTTTCTGCCGTAAAGTTATCCCCCAGACAATAGAAACTTGCCGAACCTGAGGTGCCGATGTCTTCTCCGAACAGATTTTTACGCTGTGCGTAGTCATCGAAAGTGAGTATAGTGGCCGATACATCTTCTCCAACCAGCTTAATATGCTGCTTCGGCACTGATAGGATAATTTTTTCTTTGTAGATACCCTTCTTTATAAAAATTGTTGTGGTCTCTTTCCGAAAGGAAGGAACCGCATCGATTGCCGCCTGAACGGTTGTAAATTGCCCGCTACCGTCTTTCGCCACCACAAAATCATAGTCTTTGGCCCAACTGTTTTGGACAAAGAACAGGGCACATAAAAGCAAAAGGCTTACATATTTTATCATACAATCTACTTCCCATCAATTGGTTGCCCCGAAATTTAGCTATTAAATTTTGCTTTACTCCCCCATAGAGCCGAAATTAAGAACGCAAACGTTATCGGTAACGTTTGCGTTGCTGTAGAACGGTCAATGTCGATCCGTTTTTGTGGTTTAACGAAAATAAGGATGCATGCAGTAAGTCTTGCTGTTGTATCCGCTCGCAATGCCGGTTAATCGAATTCGATCACCGTTTTTATTCCAGAGGTTAGGGGCGAGGCCGGATCCGCGAACAGCGCCGATGCTTCCATAAATTTCACCCGCCGCGTAATAAACTGTTCGGGCTTTAATGATTTGTCACGCAAACGTTCCATGACATATTGGAAGTCTGTTCCGACCGCATTCCGACTGCTCATCAGTGTGCCCTCCCGTTTATGAAATTCGGGATGGCTAAAGTGAATTTCCTCTTTTTGTAATCCCACCAATACATATCGTGCGCCGTGTGCCATATACTGAAAAGCATGGTTAATGGCGGCCGTATTTCCTGTTGCATCAAACAATAAGGTTGGCATATCGCCGTTTGTCAGTTTTTGCAGTTGAGCCAAAACATCTTCATCACGTGCAGATACTACATGGCTAGCGCCCAAATTGCGCGCATGTGCTAGTCGCGCTTCATCCACATCGAGCGCGATGACCTTTGCTCCGGCAATATTGGCCAACGCGATAATCCCCAAACCGATAGGCCCCGCACCGATTACAAGAACAAATTCGCCGGGGATAATGCCTCCTCGCTGAATGCCGTGTGCACCGATGGCCAAGGGTTCGACCAATACGAGATCATCATAGTCAAGCCCTTCTTCTTTGCGGATCGCGTGCGAGGGTACCACGACATACTCGGCCATGGCGCCGTCAATATGCACCCCCAAGACGCGCATGTCTGTGCTACAATTTGGTTTCCCCATGCGCGATGCAATGTCTTTCCCCGCTGTAAAGTAAGGAATCACCGTCACTTTATCCCCTTTGCTAAAGCCTGGGGCATCACCTTCAACGTAGTCAGCAGCGACCTCATGACCCAGCACCCGCGGATAGCTGAAAAATGGCTGTCGACCCGCAAACGCATGAATATCTGTTCCGCAGATGCCGATCTTGCGAATACGCAATAGCGATTCTCCAACGCCCGGTGTTGGTATTTCTTCTTCGGTGTACACGAAGGTGCCCGGTTCCGCACAAATAAGTTTTCTCATTATATCTTGTATGTTTTACTTCTTCAATTCTTTCGCCAAGGGATGTCTTTGCCTGCGTAATTCGTTCGCCACTAACGCGGCGATGGATGCCGCCCCTTTTTCATTCAAGTGCGTATTGTCGATAACGCCTTCGGGATAGTTGGGGGAGCCTTTCGGCAGATGCAAAAACAGCTCCCGTGATTTTAGCTCTCCTTCTTTAACAAGTAGCGCTGTGCTAAGTTCTGTCAGATCCAGGAAAGAAGCCTGAAGGCTATCCGCAACTTGGCGAACGGCCGTGGGATAATTCATATGCGTGTCTTGCAATTCTTCATCGACGAACGAGCGACGCGCAATGGGACTTAATAAAATGGGCGTTGCTTTTTTTCCCTGCACAGCCCTTACAAATAGCGATAAGTTTTTCTTGTACTCATCTATCGTAACGCCGGTATTGGGTTTGTGGATCTTCTCATCGTTGTGGCCGAACTGTATCAGCACATAATCGCCGGGCTGTATACCGCGGTAAACCTCGTTCCAAAGACCCTCGCGTATAAAAGACTTCGTACTACGACCGTTTTTAGCCATATTCTTGATCATCACATCCTCATTAAAGAGCTTCGCAAAAGCCACGCCCCAGCCTGTTTCTGGAAACTTGTTCGGAGCCTTGATCGCCATCGTAGAATCGCCCATCATCCAAATCGTGAGCTTCTTCTTCGGCAACATCAATCCGCAACAGATGGTCAGTATGGAAAGAAAGCTTACACCTAAAAAAAATGCCCTATTCATTCGCTGGATTTATAACGTGGTTTACCTGAATTTATGCAGCTGAATTTCTGCATTTTTTTGGATTTATCCACATAATTAAACGCAATCGTTACCGGCAACGATTGCGCAAAACTTTATTTGTTTCGCTGGCCAAATTGCGTATTCTTGTGAATACCACTATAAATCAAACCCCTACCCATGAATAAGTACGTACTATTATCTATTACTGCGCTGCTCATTTCTAGCTATAAAACCATAGCACAAGAGAAAACCGTTTCTTCCGTTTGGGTTGCCGATCTTGGCAATGGCCAGTACAGGAACCCTATTTTGCATGCCGACTATTCCGATCCGGATGCTATCCGTGTGGGCGATGATTACTACATGATTGCTTCTAGCTTCAACCACGCACCAGGACTTCCATTACTCCACTCGAAGGATTTGGTTAATTGGCGTATCCTTTCTCATGTGTTGCCCTACCAGCAACCGGTTGCAGTATTTAATAGCGTGCAGCATGGCAATGGCGTTTGGGCGCCATCGATACGCTTCCATAAGGGTGAGTTTTATATCTACTACCCCGATCCGGATTACGGGATTTATGTGACCAAGACGAAAGACCCGGCGGGTGCATGGTCTGCGCCGATATTGGTTTTTGAAGGGAAAGGATTGATCGACCCCTGTCCCTTCTGGGATGAGGATGGTCAAAACTACTTAGCCTTCGCCTATGCCGGCAGCCGAGCTGGGTTAAAAAGTGTTTTGTCGATAGCGCGACTGAACGAAAGCGGAGATCAGGTCTTGGACCGCGGAACGATCGTATATGATGGGCATGAGCTGGATCCTACGATAGAGGGTCCTAAAGTACACAAGCGGAATGGTTATTATTACCTATTTGCGCCTGCTGGCGGCGTGTCGACAGGTTGGCAATTGGTGCTCCGTTCAAAAAACATATATGGCCCTTATGAGCGGAAGGTCGTGATGGAACAAGGGAGCTCGCCCATCAACGGCCCGCATCAAGGTGCTTGGGTAGATACGCAAACTGGCGAAGACTGGTTTATTCATTTTCAAGATAAAGAAGCCTATGGGCGTATCGTTCATCTGCAGCCCATGAAGTGGCAAAACGATTGGCCGGTCATTGGTGTAGATAAATCAAACACAGGTATTGGTGAGCCAGTTTTGCAGCATCGAAAACCTAACGTCGGCAAAACATTCCCGATAGAAACGCCTGCAGAATCTGATGAATTTGACAGCCCTCGACTCGGCAAACAATGGCAGTGGCAGGCCAACCCCGATGGAACCTGGCTGATGCCGAGCAAAGACGGCCACTTGCGGCTGTATACCAAGCAACTACCTGAAGGGGCAAAAAATTTATTAGACGTTCCCAATGTACTGACCCAAAAGTTTCCCGCAGAGGAATTTATGGCCACAGCAAAGTTGCGTCTAGTAGGCAATGCTAAAATTCCAAATGAACGAGCAGGCTTTGCTGTGGTGGGCGAAGATTATAGCCACCTGTATATCAAGCAGGGGAAGGGAGAGCAAACGCTATTTTTTGGTGTATGTAAAGAGGGTCTCACGAGCGGAAAGGAAACCGCCAAAGAGCTTGCTAAGGTGGGAGACGAAGCTTACGTTTTTTTACGCGTATCAGTAGCCAAGGGCGGCGTATGCAATTGGTCTTACAGCTTGGACGGCAAAACCTATACATCGCTGAAGGAAACATTCGTCGCCAAGCCTGGCAAATGGATTGGAGCAACACTGGGCCTGTATGCCCTGCGCGATAATACCATCAACGATAGTGGCTACGCCGAAATAGATTGGTTTAGAATTGAACCTATACACTAAAAAGATGGACACATATAAAACACTCATCGTATTGCTGCTTTGCCTCGCGAACAATTTTAGCTTTGCACAGACCATCGACAACAGGTATGAGTTGACGGTTTCTCAAACAGGCGACGCAGATTTTAAGACGATACAAGAAGCTATTAACCACGTTCGCGACCATGCGGAGAAACGGGTGACTATCCTTATCAGACCAGGGATTTACAATGAGAAGGTTGTTATCCCTTCCTTTAAGCGCAACATCAGCTTGAAGGGAGGGGGCAGAGACAAAACGATCATTCGTTTTGACGACTATTCGGGGAAGCCCTTTCGCGGCATTGATGTGACCGGAAATACAAAATTTAGCACCTACACGTCATACACCGTGTTCATAGGAGCAAACGACTGTGCACTGGAAGATCTAACGATCGCGAATACGTCTGGCCGTGTAGGACAGGCTGTGGCTTTACACACGGAGGGTGATCGTATTTTAATTCGCAACTGTGCGATTTTAGGAAACCAAGACAGCCTTTATCTTGCTAAAGGAGGCACGCGAAACATGATTGAAAATTGCCACATCAGCGGCACAACAGATTTCATCTTTGGTGGAGCAGCTGCATATTTTCTGAACTGCACGATAGAGAGCTTATCCAATTCTTACCTCACGGCAGCATCTACCAGTCGGGAGGATGCATATGGCTTTGTCTTTCAATCCTGCAACCTGATTGCGCACGATAGTACGGTAACGAAGGTTTTTCTGGGCCGACCTTGGCGCCCGCATGCCCAGACGGTCTTTCTGAACTGCACTATGGGCACACATATCGTGCCGGAGGGCTGGCATGCCTGGCCCGGCGATAAGAATTTCCCGGATAAAGAGAAGACGGCCTTTTATGCGGAGTATGCCAGTGGGGGCAGGGGAGCCCAAGACTTGTCAAAGCGAGCTCCGTGGTCCAAACAACTTCGTAAAAAGGATGTGAAGCGTTATACACAGTCTGCCGTGCTTGCAGGCTGGGATCCTTTACGGAAATGAGTGTACCGCAAGCACCTTCCCTTAAAAAAGGATCATGATGTCATTAACAATCATGACGTACTTTTAGCGCTTCTTTAGGTGGGCATAATCGCCCGGCGAATGCACGCGGGACGATTAGGGAGCTCATACGCCACAACTATTGCCGCTGCCTCGAGTTAACGTTGGAGAGATCGGAGATCCACAGGGTGTCTGCCCCATAAGTAGACGGGTCTGCGCCAGCTTCAATTTCCAAGCGTCCACCTTTTGCAATCTCGTCATGGCGCAGCCAGAGGCGGTTGATATCTTTACCGTTCAGACGGATCCGTTGGATGTACCGATTTTTATCGCCAAAATTGATGACCTCTATAGTAAATGCAGAACGTCCTTTACCTAACGTAACAGCAGGGAACAGGGGCACATTGACATAGTAAATAGGTTCGCCCACCAAGGGTTGGTGTAAGCCGAGGGCAGTCATCACAAACCAACCTGACATCGCGCCGGCGTCGTCGTCCATCGTACGTACAAAAGCCTTGGGCTCGTTTTTGTAAATACGGTCGATATGTGGATCGATCCCACGGCTGTTGTCGTTAAAGTAGTATTGTACCACCGTATCTAGCGCAAGCTCCTGCACAAGCGACTGGTATCGCCAAGGCTTGTCACTCGCATAATAAAGGGTTGGCGACTGTATATCGGGCTCATTTGCTCGGTTGAAATAGTGGTTATCAAAAAAATCATCCAGCTGCTTGGTAAGGATGGCCTTGCCACCTATCAACTGCGTTAAGCCAGCCACATCATATGGAACATTCCATCGGTATTGCCGAATGGTTCCTTGATACATATTTCGCGCTGACATGCGATCGACATCTCTTTTTGAGATGTCTTTAAATTCTTTATTCCAGATGGATGCATACGTTTTGCTGCGGTCTACATACCGTTGTGCATCACGCGGCACAAGTTGCGCCATTGCCCACATATCATACGCCGCTTCTAAGTATTTATCTGGCTTCGAAAAATCAAAGCGGGTGGTATCTTTTATGAGCGAGTCTGTGATACCGCGCACATCGACGTCAAACCCCTTTTTCTTGGCGTCTAGCAATACCACCGCAGCGTGTTCCGTGCGTACGGAGTTTGCGGGTTCGTGTGGTCCGGCGAAATCGTATTTGCCATATCGGTACAGATCAGCAATAGAGCTGCTGATATCTTGATAGCGCTTTGGAAACGCCAGCGCTAGCAAAGGCAATTGCGTTTTGTAATTATCCCAAATCGCCCACCCGTGGTAGCGCTTTCCTTTTGCGCGGTGTAGGTTCCCGTCCGTACCACGAAACGCGCCGTTCTCTTCCGAGGTTTGGTAGGGCGACTGCAATGTGCGGTAAAACAGACTGTAAAATAACTTTTGTCTTTCGGCATCGCCCTTCACCACAATATGGGACAGCTGTTCTTCCCAATGTTGTTGCGAACGGTTTTTCAGCGATTGGTAATCCTCTCCCTGGTTTTTTTGAAGAGCTTGCAAAGCCGATGCTTCATCTACCGCGGAGAAAGCTATCTTCAGGTTTACCTCCTCCAGTTCCATGGGCAAAACAACATCAACGAGCTGCTCACTTCGCCTTACAGTTCCTTCAGGCAGAGCGATGGCATAGTAAATCGTATAGGTTCCTACATGGCATGTCGTTTTTGCTTTTATCTGGCCCAGCAGCAAGCCATCTTGCTGTATGCTGTAGGTGTTGGAAACAAATGCACCGTTGAAAGCATGGTTTAATACAAGTTTGATTCCTTTCTTTCCCTTTTTAAAGCTGTACTGATGAACACCTACATTTTCGTGAACGGCGAAACGCGCCTCAAGGTCTTCTTTCATATGTACTTCATAAAAGCCGGGGCCAGCCTGCTCCTGCGCTTTGTTCCATACATGTACAGAATCGCCCAGATAGGGCTGTACCAAGAGCAGCCCCCCGCTTCCCATACATCCAACACCCTCGAACCTGTTGTGCGTGAAACCGAGAATTTTCTTCGCGTAGTGTTCATAGCCTGCATGTAGGTGTGGCGATGTTTGCGGTGCGATATTCATTTGGTGGAAAGCAGACGAGGCGCCGGGCGATAGCTGCCCGTGATCGCCAGAGGTGCCTAGAAATACGTTTACCTGATCTGTCAATCGTTGCTGGGCTCGCGTAGGAAGTGAACCAATAAACAAAGCGATAGCAAGGGCGAATAGGTTGAGGTTTTGAAGCATGTGCAAGTTGATTTGCGCCTAAATTAGGGAATTAAAACGGTTTAGTCAATGCTATAAAGGGATCACTTCGGTTGCCGATCCATCAAAAAGATAATCCTGAGCGTGTGCTGGCTGCATATCGCCAGGCACAAGCATCAGGATCATAGTTTTTAGCACATTGCCCAGTAACGGATTGGTTTAATAGCCGGGATTTTGATACATCCTTGTCGGATCCAATTGATATTCGTCGAACGGGATAGGATAATAGCGATCTTTCGTGCTGATATTCGAGAGTTGCGCATTTCCATAATCTGCTTGACTTTTGGTTTTGAAATAGTTTACTAAGCCTTGCGCATCATAGTTCCGGATCAAGTCAAACCAACGGTGATTCTCGAAGGCCAGCTCGACGCGGCGCTCGTGCAAAATAGCATCTTTCAAGGTGGGGTATTTCGTATTGTAAACAGGGATGTTTCTTGATGCAGCATAGGATGGTAAACCAGCTCTTTCCCGTACTTCGTCGAGCAAAGCCACAGCTTCGGCCTCTTTTCCGAGGTTCATTTTCGCCTCGGCAAGTAATAACATCACGTCGGCATAGCGAATCAAGATCCAATCGTTTCCGCCCCAGCCTTGCGAACCTGACGCGTCGCTATTGTCTCGAAACTTCGTGATAAACCAGTCGCTTACTTGCGGGTGTTCCGCAAATTTAATGGAGAAATCTTTTCTAAGATCACTGGATTCGTAATCGTTGACCAAATCCATTTTGACATTTCCACCAATACCGGTAGATGGATATCGGGAGTTGATGGTTTCGCCACGCGCCTGATTATTACGGGCGATGGATGAGCTGTAATTTTGATCGCCTTGTAGATACTGCACTTGAAAGACTAACTCCTTACACGTCATCTTGCTATTCACATCAAACACCTGTTCATAGGGTATTTCGTTCAGCTTACCGAATGTCCGCATAGCATACGATGCAGCTAAATGGTTCTCTGCATTTTGGAAGTTTACCGTCTTGTTATCTGTCATGGTGGACCCCATGGTGAGATAGACCTGTCCTAAAATAGCGTTGATGGCTGCTTTTGACGTTCTACCAACAGCATATTCCCATTGCGTGTTGGGCAAATTACTGTCAAGCGCTTCTGTTAAGTCCTTCACAATGTGTTCGTAGATTGCCGCTTCCGGTTGTCTGTAGGCTAGCTCGCGCGCTTGCTCTTTATTGGTTACTTCTACAGTAGCCAGCGGTAGATCGCCAAATTTGCGTACCATGTGGAAATAGAGTAGACCGCGTAGAAACTTCGTTTCAGCAAGGTAACGCTTTTTGATGTCTTCATTGCTGAAGGAGACTTGGTCAATTCTGGACAAAATAGTATTGCATCGCGCAATACCATCATACATATTTGCCCAATGTGATTTTAAATAGGAATTACTGGGTAATATGGAGAAATCGTTGAATTGAAATGGCTCTCCCGCGTTTGATTGGTTATCATCACGTCCTGTATTATCTGATCGTTCTTCGCTAAATAGCGTGCTACTCTCACCCAGATTGTTTCCTGAGCGTAATGCCTGGTAGGCACCATTGACAGCAAGCAATACATCATTTTCAGTTTCAAAAAATTTTTCCACAACAACCGCATTGGGGTCGAGCTGATTCAGAAAATCTTCTTTACAAGACGCTAAGCTCAATAGAAGAAAGGGTACTATATATCTTTTTTTCATGACAGTATTTTTTTAAGAGTAAGCTCTTCCAAAGGGGACGAGCTTACTCGAACAATTTTTTAGAATGTTACTTTCAGGCCTAAGTTGTACCCTCTAACCAAGGGGTATAAACCATAGTCTACACCAGGCGTTAAGTTTCCCCGCTGGTCGTAGTCAGGCTCAGGGTTATAGCCTTTATATTTCGTGATGGTAAATGGGTTTTCAACGCTAGCAAATACGCGTACGCCAGCAATCTTTAACTTGCTTGCTAAGGCTTGTGGCACGTTGTAACCGAGCATGACGTTTGTCATCCGTAAGAAGGAGCCATCTTGCAGGTAAAAAGAAGAAAGGCGAGTGCTGTTACTTTGGGTGCCTGCACGGGAAGCGCGATACACGCTGCCGTTTCCTGGATCGGCGGCAGAGCGGTAGCGCTGCGCAACGTCTGCGTATTGGTTTCCAGAACCCTCCATATTGTACAAGTAATAATCGTATCCATCCAAAACCATATTGCCTTGGGATCCGTTAAAAGACGCCCGAATATCGAATTGCTTGTAAGAAGCATTCAACGCAAAACCATAGGTGAAATCAGGGTGGGGGTTGCCGATCACGCGCTTGTCAGCATCATTCACGACACCATTGCCATCTACATCTTCAAAGTATAGATCGCCAGGCTGCATGGGGTTTGTGGAGCTTGCGGAAGGCGCTACCGTTTTATAGTTTTCCTCCGTGGCTACACCCAAAACCTGAAATCCATAGAACATGCCAATAGGGCTTCCTTCTTGGGTAATATGGGTGATATAGGATCGTTCGGCGCCGTTGGTCATAATCGTTGCCGCACCTCCTAAGTCAAGCACTTTGTTCCGGTTCACATTGATATTACCGCTAAAGCCCAATTGGAAATCTCCCGTTCGGATTAATGTGGCGTCCAGCTGTACGTCAAATCCTTTGTTTTCCACTTTGCTCTCGCGCAAGTTTGTCAAAATAGAGGTGGCTCCAGAAAGAGCAGACACGGGTTGATTGAACAAGAGGTTGAACGAGCGACTAAGGTAGAGGTTCGTCATAATATTCAGGCGCCCATTAAACAACCCAATATCTATCCCGCCGTTGTATTGCGAGGTAGACTCCCATCCCAATCCGGTATCCTGGAAGTCATTAGGCCAATAGCCCGTGGCGACCTGATCACCGATAATGACTCCTCCTGGCGAGCTCATCGTTGTCATGTTTCGGTAATCTCCAATGTTGTTGTTACCACTTAAGCCCCAGCTCGCTCTTAGTTTTACGGACGAACCGTTTCCTAACCAGCTAGTATAGAACTCTTCATTAGACAGTGTCCAGCCGGCAGATACGGATGGAAACGTGCCCCACTTTGTTTCGGATCCAAAACGCGAAGATCCATCTGTACGAAACGATGCCGATAGAAAATATTTAGCATCGTAATTGTACATGACCCGACTAAAATACGACTGTAAGGTTGTTACTCTTTTAAAAGCATCTTGTAAGGTGAAATTAGTTGGATCTGCGCCTTTATCCGTGATTTCCCCAATTTTGTCGTTCTGGAAGCCATTGGCTCGTACATGCTTGAGATCCGTATCTGTACGTTGTGCCGAATAACCCAAAAGGGCGTTTATCTGATGTTTTCCGTTGAACGTCTTATTGTAATTCAGCGTGGTCTCCACCAATTTATCGATTTCACTTCTGGTCCGTGCATCAGCGTACGCACCTGTTATTGCTTGAGCAGAATACGGTGGATTATTTCCATTGGAGATACTCGTAGGGCGGAAATAATCGTACTTTTCATCGTAGGTAGATAATCCCCCATTTATTTTTAAGTTCAAACCGCTTAAGATTTCAAGATCGGCAAAAGCGTTGTATAACCCACGTTTACCACGGCGGTTATTCTTGATCATGGTTACGTAAGCCAATGGGTTTTCCGGATTTTGAATACCGAAATTATTCGCCGATAAATCCGCCATTAAATATTGGGCATAGCTCCCGTCTTCGTTGTAAACGGGCAGCGTCGGCAGGTAAAGCAACGCTGCCATTGATGGGCTGCGGTCGTAGCGACCAGTTGTTACTTCGTTGTTGTCATTGTATGTAAACGACACGTTCGCGCCTACAGTCAAGCGGTCATTGACTTTGGAGTCAATGTTCGTGCGGAAGTTAAATACCTGCTGGTCTGTACCGAGCATGATACCATCTTGGTTTTGAAATGATCCGCTTACCAAATATCGTGTTTTATCATTTCCTCCATAGGCAGATAAGTTATGGCGTTGGAAAGGCGCATTTCGGTATAATGCATCTTGCCAGTCGGTATCGTACTGCGCACGCTTTGCCGTACCCGTTGCAAAATCGTAATACTCTTCCGGGATGGATACCGATCCTGCGTTTCCGACGCGACCGACCCGCGTAGCGTTGTTGTCCATGCGCATCGCATCATTCCAGGTACCGCCTCTGTTCACCACAAGATCTTTGTAGGCATTATTCCGCCCATCGATCAATAGGTCAATAAATTCCTCAGCATTCAGGAGGTCGATTTTCTTGGAGAGCTGGCCAAAGCCTCCCACAACCTCGTAGTCGATATTACTTTTTCCCTCTTTTCCGCGCTTTGTCGTGATCAGAACAACGCCGCCAGCTGCTCGCGATCCGTAAATCGCTGCCGAAGCGGCATCTTTTAGCACGTCGATGGTTTCAATATCATTAGGGTTGATATTTAAGTTGTTGCCCGCAGGGTAGCCGTCAATAACATATAAGGGATCGGAACCCGCGTTGATAGAGCCCATGCCACGCACCCGTATCTTTGTGCCATCGTATGGCGCACCGCTAGTTTGCATCACCTGTACACCCGCAACTTTACCCACTAAAGCTTGCGATAGTTTAGGTGCGTTTAAATTGAGCTCTTCCGCCTTGACACTGGCAATAGCGCCAGTAACGTCCGACTTGCGAACGCGTTGATAACCGATGGATACGAGCACCTCATCTATCGCTTGGGACTGCGATTCCATGGAGAATATCAGGTTATCCTCCTTTGTAATGTGTTGATCGACCGGATTAAACCCGATATATCGAACCGAAATCGTGTCGCCCGCAACCCCAGGCAACGTAAAGGTTCCATCGTTACTCGTTTGTACACTTTGTTTCGTACGGCTGTTGCTTACGGTAGCGCCAGCGATAGGATTGCCTTGAGAATCTAGAACTTTACCGCGTAAATTTTGTTGATCTTTTTCAATGTTTGTTTTTAAGCTATTGCTTTCTTTACTATAGGCGCTCCCTGAGATTGAAGCGGTACTGATTGAAAGCAACAACCAGAGTAATCTGGATGGTTTAGGATACATTTCTTCACGTATTAGTTGCCGCAAACCTAGCAGTCTAATATTATGAAAACGTTAATAAAACTTTATAATATTATTAGGTAAATCGTATTAGCTATACATCTCCTGATCAGTCCTGATCAAAAGATTTTAGCGAGCCGTCAGCATTGAATTCTATCGTGTATCTCGATCGATCACTTGTAAGTGAACGGGGATACCACCTGATTTTGTTATTTGATGTGATTGCGTACACGTTGTAATCTTTTGATTTGCTCTCAATTTCTATAAGTTTATCTTGTATAATGCGGGACACACGATGCGCATTCTTAAAAGGTAACTCGTTTATGTTGACTATATTTTTGGAGACAATATCCCTTTTAGAAAGGATGACAGGTTTAGAATCAGACCATCTGCCCTTATCATAATGGTAACTATCTACATATTTTGGGTTGTCCGGGTTTTGAATTTTTAGATAAATGCGGTAGTCGTCATAAAACTGGATAGACATGTATATGAAAATCTCCTTGCCGCGTAGCTCCGGACGATTTCGCAACGCTTCTTCCGCTCGCAGCAAAGCGGATGTATCCATCAAAAAGCCATGGTTTGGCGTGTCAATAGGAGCACTATGCTCGTTTTGAGATTCCGCTTTAAGCGCATTTGACTTTTCGCCGGAAGTTATGTTTTCATTTCGGGTTGCTCCGCTTTTGGTTTCTTCAATCGTCTTTACAAACGAGTCACAGCCGTTGAATAAAACCAGCAAAGCACACAAAACTGTCATGAACAGGATATTTTTTCTCATACAATGTTTCGTTCATTCATTAAGTCTTCCTCGAACACCACCCGTTTTGGGTTTTCAGGGTCATAGAACAACATTTTTTCTTTGCTGTTTTTAATGGTTCCCAGATCTATTAACGATACTATTTTCTTAATGGTCGGCGTATGAAGGTTTCCATGCGCATCATGAAATTGAACATGGAAGCGCACCTCAGGCTGATCATTAATAGATGTTCCTGTTTGCTCAATCTGTCCAATAGATGCAAGCGCTCTTTTGCCTTTGAATTTCAATACGGTCGCTTCTGGGCCAATGTTCATCTTTTTGAATACAACATATCTAAGTATTAAAAAGATGATCCCGGGAAAAAAAATAATGCAAGCAGGTATTACGACCAAGGGGTGCCAAGTGGATAAAAAACGCCAACCAAATCCCCCATTTTCAAGATCATAAGAAAATGTAAAATAATACAATACCGCGGCTAGGAACATACACCATACGACCATGAGAAACCAGCTTACGCTAACCAAACTTTCTTCCAAAACAACATAGGGGCTAGTTTCAAACTTTGGATCCACACGTAAGTAGCACATCTTGCCAACTTGGTACCTGTTTTCCTCAGGCTTTGTATCCGTAAAGCTCATGCTGTGCCAGATTGTTTCCCCGGCAAGGTTTGCTAATTTCAAAACAATTGTTTGAGTTTTAAATTTAGCATGTGCTGATTTAAGCGGTTTCACTTCTACAATTTCTCCCTGTAGTCGCTTACCCGTATTTAAAAGCTTTTTGAGATTCCTTTTGGCAACAACGGTGTATCTTAGGATGAGCCAAATCGCGATCGTGAATACTGCTGCCCATAGCATGAAACTTAGCGCCAGATTGAACAATGCGAAGTTCGGATTGACAAGATCAAGGTTCGTATTTCTGAATTCTGTATTGTAATATATAATTGCCGGGTGCGCAAAAATAAAGTATAAAAAGAATAGCAACCAGAAAATTCCAAATCCTTTACGCATAAATTGACTTCATTTTTTGCAAGATTGTAGTGCTAAAAAAGGTGTAGCAAGATTTTTATCAACATAACCCAAACGCCCCATCCAAATTAAGCGAATACAGTATGTTTATCAAAAACTTTGCCAAGTGAATTGTGGTACGAAGGTTGCTGAGTAATTGTGATTTAGAAAAAATGTGCCATAAAATTCCGTTGCATAGATCTTTTTTAAAGGACTTTTTTTTTGATTTAAAAACCCGTATATTTAAACACGAAGAGTAGTCAATAGTTTTCCACACCCAACAGCGCCCTCGTGCAATTTTGACTCCGAAAGACTTGTTGTAATCAAGAAGGAGCTGTGCTGTTGAAAACTAAAAAAGAAAATTTTTCTTTAGCAAAATAACCGATAAAAATTACTTAAACACCTGACTAATAGTGTATTTACCTTTTTTTAAATTTTTAATTTTTTAGCTCGGCTTTTTTTGTCATCTTCGTCTTAAGCGAAAGTTTTAAACAATTTTTTTGTCAAATATTGGTTTTCAAGTTATTAACAATTTAAGAATGGAAAAAACGTGTACAAGTGTCTGGAATAGCTGTCTTCAAATCATAAAAGACAATATTCCTGCGCAAAGTTTTAAGACCTGGTTTGAACCCGTGAAAGCGGTAGGTCTAAATGGAAACGTTTTGACTATTCAAGTGCCTTCTGTATTTTTCTACGAGTGGTTAGAGGAACACTATGTTGGGATTCTACGCAAAACGATCAAAAAGTTCTTAGGTGAGCAAGGTCGGTTAGAGTACAATATTATTGTCGATAAGTCATCTGCCAATACGCCCTATACCACGAATATTCCGTCAAACGGCAATGGTGCGGAAGGCAAAAAGCAATCTATTCCTGTCCCTGTAGCGTTGAACAAGAATATCAAAAATCCTTTTGTTATTCCCGGCTTAAAAAAGCTACAGGTGGACCCACAGCTGAACCACCACTATACCTTTGATAATTTTATCGAAGGGGAATGTAACAGGTTGGCGCGTTCCGCCGGATTTGCCGTAGCAAACAAACCCGGAGGCACGTCCTTCAACCCCTTAATGGTGTATGGCGATGTAGGCTTGGGTAAAACGCACTTGGCGCAAGCTATCGGTAACGAAATCAAAAGAAATCTACCCGATAAGCTGGTGATTTATGTTTCCTGTGAAAAGTTCTGTCAGCAATTCGTGGACTCTTTGAAGAATAATACGATCAATGACTTTGTAAATTTCTATCAGGCTATGGATGTGATTATTATGGACGATGTGCATAATTTCGCAGGGAAAGAGAAAACCCAGGATATTTTCTTCCATATCTTTAATCACTTGCACCAGTCAGGAAAGCAAATCATCCTTACTTCTGATAAGGCTCCTAAGGACTTGTCAGGATTAGAGGAGCGCTTGTTGAGCCGCTTTAAATGGGGATTATCGGCAGATATCCAAATTCCAGATCTGGAGACCAGAATGGCTATCTTGAAGAAAAAAATGTATTCCGATGGTATTGAACTACCAGAGAACGTGATGGAATACGTTGCCACTCAAATTGACAATAGTGTACGTGAACTTGAAGGCGCTATGGTGTCCCTTCTGGCACAATCTACCTTGAACAGAAAAGAAATCGACTTAAACCTGGCCAAATCCATGCTAAAAAACTTTGTGAAAAATACGCACAAGGAAATTTCCATGGAATATATCCAAAAGTTGGTTTGCGAGTATTTTGAGGTGCCTGTGGAGATGGTGAAATCAAAAGTGCGAAAAAGAGAAATTGTGCAAGCTCGTCAAATTTCGATGTATCTGGCAAAAAACCACACGAAATCGTCTCTGAAATCTATTGGTAGTTTCTTTGGCGGCCGCGATCATTCCACCGTGATCTATGCCTGCCAAACAGTAGAGGACTTGATAGAGACCGACAAGAAATTTAAAACGTATGTACAGGATATCCAGAAGAAGCTTAAAACTTCATAAAGGTCTGTTGTACATTTTTTGAACATGAACATGCGAAGCCTCATCGGTTTCGCATGTTTTGTTTACGGCCGTCTTTCCCAGCGTGCGGCGCATTGCCGTTCAAGCGCTATCTTGTGCTTGCATAGCAAGGCTGTTTCAGCAAAGACACTATAAAAAATGGGAGCACGAATGGCTCCCATTTTTCATTTGTTCAACGTAATTCCCAAAATGGAAATCTATTTATAGCGATTATAAAGATGTGTACTATCTATTGTTTCGCCCTTACTCTGGCAGCGCATGGGGCGCAGGTACAGGCTTAGCAGCCTTTTCCTTCGGACGTTCAGAAGCAAGTTTTTTGTACAGCGGTTTTTGCGCATCGGATAGCTGTTCTTCAACCTGTGCGTCTGCGCTCGCTTGTATTTTATGCAGCGATTCTGCAAGAACCTCCGGAGATAGTGTTGCATCTTCCTTAGCGATTTCTTTTGCTTTAGCTCCCTCCCAAACAATCTGTAAAACACGTGTCTGCTGATCTTCCGTGAGCGTTAATTTTTCGGTAAGTAATGCTACTTCCTGTTTTGCCAATTCCTCCGGATTGCCTTGCGCCATTGTCAAGGTCACGGCAAATAATAAACTGATACCTGTTAGCATTAATTTTTTCATTTCTTTCAAATGTATTGTTCAACCATGTATACGCTTTTCACTGCTATTATAACAGCAGAACACGTACATTTATTACTCCAATTGTATCAGGTATGTTACTATTTAACGTTCATTAACGATTCGACCACGTCATGCTTCCAAGATGTCTCATGCGCTAAAGCACAAAAACCAAAGGCGATTAGTCATGCTAATCGCCTTTGGTTTTTACTAGATCAAGAAGGGCTCATGACGAGCGGCCAGCTCTACCTTGCGGACGGCGCTGCTGCAGTGTGTCATATTTTTTCGCTTGCTCTTCGGTTAGAAACGCCCGTATTTTGCTCCGGTATTTTTCCCGCGTAGTTTGCATGCTTTGGCGCACCGCCTGCCTGTCGCCACTGCTTTTGCTAAAGATTTCCTTTTCCTCCGTCGCCTGCGCAAAGACTTGCTTATAGATAGAATCTTGTTGTGCGCTGCTCAATTCCAGCTCCTCGGTCAATCTTGTAACCGTGGTTTTGGCTCGATCGGCCGGGGCTAACTGTTGCATGCCTCGCCCTTGCCGCTCTTGTGCAAAACCCATCATACTCATCCCGAACATCATCGTTACTAGTAGTCCTGTTAACTTTTTCATATGTATAAAATTTGCTCTTCCATTATCATTATGGTATATACACTTCGTTTATTTAGCCATGGTTGCATTTTCCTTTTTTCTCGCTACACGCCGTTTACGTGGCAATACACATCTAGCCTTGCAGCGATTCAGATATTCTTTTGTTGGTATCGATCGTATCGGCTATGTATTGCATCGTTAAAAATAGTACATATTGAATTAATTACCTCATGCAGAGAAAGTTATTTAGGATAGTTTAACCTCTATTAATAGTATTTTACACTTCGCTGGGGCGAAAGGCGCTTTTAAGCAACTGATCGAAGACGGGAGCATCCCCAAACATGATTTGCTGTTGGATAGGAACAAAATATACGGGATACTGGGCGAGAAAGGGTGCCGGTAAGCGCTGCAGATCTTTTTCCGTACAGATGATGATTTTATGTTCACCTTGTAGCGTATGGAACTGCTGGGCAATGTCGACCAGATCTGCCGCTGTAAAGGGATGGTGATCACCATAACGGAGGTGCTCCAAGTGTTTCAGCTTCAATTCGAGGTATTGTCGTAGCGGCTCGGGCTTTGCAATACCGGTTACCAGTAGGGCGGTCGTCTCAGCAAGCGGGGGGGCGGCTGTGCTGTGCCCTGTGCTATGCTGAATAGCTTGGTAAGCAATTTTAGAAAAGAATAGAGGAGCTTGACTATGCCTGCCGAGCTTTGCCGTTATTGCAGATTTTACCGTAGCGTCCAGTATTTCCGGGCATTTGGTCACGACTATGCAGTGGGCGCGTGCAGTCTCTCGCAATACATCCCGGAAGTTGCCTGTAGGAAGCGGAAGCATAGGCTGTAAAAGCGATTGGTAGTCGAATAGAAGGATAGAGAAGCTTGGCTTCAATGCCCGGTGTTGGTAAGCATCATCTAGCAGCACCGCTTTGCAGTGTGGAAGGAGTTGCTGAATACCCTGCACCCGGTTTTCACAGACGGCCACGGTAATCTCGGGAAACTTACGTTTAATTTGAAGGGGCTCATCTCCACTTTGAAAGGCTTCATCGTCGATACGGACGTCGCGAAAACCTTTGGTTTTTCGACCATATCCACGACTAAGTACGGCTACATCGCTACTTGATTTCAACGTACGTAACACATATTCTACCATCGGACTTTTGCCGGTACCACCCACGGCCAAGTTTCCAATCACCACTACCGGAATTTGGAACGACGTGCTTTTTAGTACATGGAGATCATATAATCGATTTCGTAGCCAAACTACGCTGGCATATAAGAGCGAGAAAGGAAAAAGAAGCCAACGTATGAGCAAGATCATGGCTTTTCTACCACTTTTAGTCCAACATCAGCGATTTCCTTAAGTGGATTTTCCCGCATGTTTTGCTCAATAGCGAAGCTATAATGGCCCGTATCGGGGAACATCACGTCTTTTTTGACAAGGCGTTCGCTTGCATAGAGATTGCCGGCGCTACTTCCCGTCCAGCGACCGTCAGCTTCGGCGAGCTTGATTTCGTAACGCTGCACGGTGTCTTTTAATCCCGGACCATGCTGCCGCAACAGGATGAAAAGGTTGGAATATTTGTAGTCATTCGTATGGCGTACGTTCACCCATATATCGTATTTCCGCCCAGCATCTGCAATGTGGAAATCGAAAGTCGGAACATCGCTATAGCTCCAGCTACGATTGGGAATGCTTTCGTTGCGTTCAAACAACGCCGAATCACCGCATGCACTTCCTAACAAGAGCATGGATAAAAAAAGAAGTCGTCCTAAGAGATCTTTCATACTATATGTCTAAAACCTGCAAAAGCGCGAATTAGGGCCAGAAGGCTAGGTTTCCAAGGGCAAGTGGAAGCACAACCATGACCGCTGCTACCAGCAACGGTATGCGCACTACTTTGAGCGTGAGCTTCAGGGGGCTGCTAGAACCAATCAGCCATTTTTACAGACCAAGGATCGCTTCGTCGCCGTTTTTACGCTTGCCACGCCGTTTCCATCTTGCTTCGAGAAAAGCCTTGCCGGTTAAGATTCGTTTCCGGCAGGTCCCTTATTGTTTTCTGAGGCTCTATTCTTGTTCCTGTTTTTATTGCGGTTAAAGCGTTTTTTCGGCTTGTTCGCTTGCTCTGCACCTTCCCGGTTTGAATCCCGATTGGCAGGCGTTGCGGATTTATTTTCCTTTGCTTCCGGCTTTTTAGGCTCTACACGTCGTTGTTCCGGTGCTTTGCTTTCCTGTCCAGGCTCTCGTCTGCCTTTCGGTTTTTTCCTTTTCTTGCGTTTGTTCTTATCGTCCAAGCGGGTCAGTGAATCCTGTCCCACAACGTTTTCGTAATCGTAGGAAACGGGTTTTTGCACCTCTTCCGGAACAAAGTTTATCGTCAGGTCTTGCGACTTACGGCCGTCTCTGTTTATTTCGGCATATTCCCTTACCTTTTTCACCTCAACTGGAATCCAATTTTCCGCACCAGGGTAAGAGTACCACATAATCTTTTTGAAAATATCCGTTTTCTGCAGGTAGGCTGTGCCGACCTCCGTGTCCAAGCGTTCTACGTTGGTCGGGATATCGCGCAAAGCATCCATGTAACTATCCAATTCATAGTTTAGGCAGCATTTCAATTTCCCGCACTGGCCGGCCAGCTTTAGTGTATTCAGCGATAGGTTTTGGTAACGCGCCGCCGAGGTTGATACCGTTTTGAAATCGGTAAGCCACGTCGAACAGCAAAGCTCGCGTCCGCAAGAACCAATTCCGCCCAAACGGCTAGCTTCCTGCCGCATGCCGATTTGCCGCATCTCAATCCGAATCCGAAAAGCTTCGGCCATCCGCTTGATTAGCTCGCGAAAATCTACCCGACCTTCAGCCGTGTAGTAGAAGGTTGCCTTTGTTTTATCGCCTTGATAATCGACATCAGATATTTTCATCGATAGGCCAAGCTCCAGCGCTAGATTGCGCGCTCGGTGCATAGTTTCCCATTCCAGGTCTTTCGCAGCGTTGTACTTCAGTACATCGGTTTCATTCGCTTTCCGATAGATCTTTTTGGCAATATCTTCGATTTTGACATTGTTCTTTTTGAGCTGTAAGCGTACGAGTTCACCTGTTAAGGACACATGGCCGATATCAAAGCCACCCGTAGAGGGCTCCACGGCAACCATCTCGCCCATCTCCAAATAAAGGTTATCCGTATTGATATAAAAGTCCTTTCGAGAGCCTTTAAATCTTACTTCTACAATGTCAAAAGGTTTATAATTTGATGGCAAATCCATATCGGATAGCCAATCGTAAACATCTAATTTATTACATCCGCTAGTCATGCAAGAGCCATTATTTTGGCATCCTGCAGGGGTTTTTCCAGCAGTAGTTGTACTACTACCACACCCACCTCCGGATGAGCAACTGCCACATCCCATATTTTCTTCTTTTATATATATTGAGTCCCTTGTGGGAACGTTTGATATTTAAATATTAAAACCAATTGCAAAGATAAATCTAAAAATAAAATTTTAGGATTTGCATTGCGCTCTACTTTGTAATGCGTTTTTTCCAACATATCAATCGCCATCTCCAATTGATCACCGGTAAAATTTTCACTAAATTTTCGAACAAAATCTAACTCCTGACCCTGTAAAAGCACTAATTGTTGAAGGCCCTGTTGTATCAGGATGATTTGCCGTAACATATTAATGGCATAAAGTAAGAAATTTTTCTGGTTTTCGCGTCCGAGCTTCGGAAAGTCCTCTTCGCAAAACCGAATGATATTAAGCCCAGAATCTGTCACCACAAAGCGCAACCACTGTATCAATACATCAAAATAGGGGTTTGCTTCTTCGTCGAGCAGATCTATTGCCGCCTGGATGTTGCCATCAGCAATGAAGGCAATTTCGTTAGCGCGTTGCGCATCCACGTTAAAATCGCTGATCAGGTATTGTTTCACCTTTTCGTGATCCAGTTTGGATACTTTGACCAACTGGGTCCGGGAAATAATTGTATTTAATATGCGATCTT
This sequence comes from Sphingobacterium paludis, assembly GCF_004364125.1. Taxonomy (GTDB): domain Bacteria; phylum Bacteroidota; class Bacteroidia; order Sphingobacteriales; family Sphingobacteriaceae; genus Sphingobacterium; species Sphingobacterium paludis. Next base: position 408,715 of record NZ_SNZV01000003.1, read on the forward strand.
GATTTTCGGCCACCAAGAGAAACAACGTTTTCGCAGGCGGTTCTTCGATTAGCTTTAACAGGGCATTGCCCTGCACGTCCAGAAACTCCGGTAGCCACATGATAAGAACTTTGTACTCTGCTTCAAAAGCTTTTAGACTCAGTTTTTTAATGATGTCGTGTGCTTCAGCAATATTGATATTTGCTTGTTTATTTTCGGCGTCCAAATTTTGACGCCAAAAATCCAGCCCCATGTAGGGGTTTCCAAGAAATGCCTTGCGCCATTCTTCTAGATACGTCACGGCCACCTCATCTTTACCCTTCGCAAAAAATGGATAAGAGAAGTGCAGATCTGGATGGATCAATTTTTGGTATTTTTTGCAGGAGCTACAGACGCCGCAGCTATCCAGTTCTTGCTTATTTTCACAGTTGATATACTGCGCATAGGCCACAGCCAGGGCCAGGCTTCCCGAACCTTCCGGTCCTAAAAAAAGCTGGGCATGACTCACACGGTTGTCCTTCGCCGTATGGAGCAAATGCGCCTTCACCTCTTCGTGTCCTATGATATCGTTGAACTGCATATTCTATGGTACAAATGTACTAATTAATTAAATGGCGACAGGAATTAAGACACATTGTGTTTATAATATGTAGATTCTTTTCTGTAATATTGCATATAAAAAAAACTATAAAATTCAGGAAATGAGATTTATTGTATCCACTTCAATTTTATTAAAACAACTACAGGCAATTAGCGGAGCTTCAAGCAGCAGTACGGTCCTTCCCATCCTTGAAAATTTCTTGTTCGAAATCAAAGATAATTTGTTGACAATATCGGCAACAGACCTTCAAACGAGCATGGTGACCTCTCTACAAATCGAGGCGAAGGAAGAGGGTCGCGTGGCTATGCCATCAAAAATTTTGATTGAGACGCTCAAGACACTTCCCGATCAGCCTGTCGCTTTTTCTGTGGATACCAACACCTTAGCGATTGAGATTAGTGCAGGCGACGGTAAATATAAACTTAGCGGCGAAAATGCGGATGATTTTCCAAAGATTCCCGTTGTGGACAATGTTTCCAGTGTTTCTTTAGACGCTTCTATTCTTTCCGAAGCCATCAACAAAACGATTTTTGCAGTAAGTAACGATGAGTTGCGCCCAGCGATGTCAGGTGTGTTGGTACAGCTTGCTGAGCAGGGCATTACCTTTGTATCGACGGATGCACATAAATTAGTGCGCTATCGCCGCATGGATGTAACTTCAGAAAAGCCGACTTCACTGATTCTTCCCAAAAAGGCGTTGACCTTGTTGAAGTCATCGTTACCTTCCGATGAAACCGTGGTGGCGATTGAATATAACAACACCAATGCATTCTTTCAGTTTGGTAATATCCACTTGATCTGTCGTTTGATTGATGAGCGTTACCCGGATTACGAAGCTGTCATTCCACAGGTAAACCCCAATAAGCTTACCGTGGATCGCTTGTTGTTTTTGAATACGCTGCGTCGCGTGGTGATCTTCGCGAATAAAACTACCCACCAAGTGCGGTTGAAAATTTCAGGAAGTGAGTTACACATCTCTGCCGAGGATCTGGATTTTGCCAATGAGGCCCACGAGCGCTTGAGCTGTCAATTTGAAGGACAAGACATGGAAATAGGTTTTAACGCTAAATTTTTAGTGGAAATGCTGAATAACTTAAGCTCTAGTGAAGTGGTCATTGAGATGAGCACACCAAACAGGGCCGGGCTATTGATTCCAGCGATAAAAGAAGAGAACGAGGATATTTTGATGCTCGTGATGCCTGTCATGTTAAATAACATCTAAACGCGCCGTTTTGGAAATCATTTCGTCTGTCATTGATTTCATCTTGCATATAGATGATCATTTGGCCGCTCTTATTACCGAGTATCATTATTGGATTTACCTGATCTTATTTCTGATTATTTTTGTCGAAACTGGATTAGTGATTATGCCATTCCTGCCTGGTGACTCACTCCTATTTGCAACAGGGATGTTTGCCGCGCAAGGCATGCTGGATATTTATACCAGTATCGGGCTGATGCTCGTTGCCGCAGTTCTTGGCGATGCCTGCAACTATTTGATCGGTAAATACGCCGGCGACAAATTTGTCAAGCTCCGTTTGTTTGGAAAGCAGTTGGTCAAGCCGGAATACATTGTAAAAACACACGGCTTTTATGCCAAGCATGGCCCACAAACTATCATCATTGCCCGTTTCGTTCCTATCGTACGCACCTTCGCTCCTTTTGTTGCGGGTGTCGGTAAAATGAATTACGGCATATTTCTGACGTACAACCTTATTGGTGGCGTGCTATGGGTGGTCGGTTTAACCTTAGCTGGGTATTTCCTTGGAAACATTGCTTGGGTTCGCGACAATTTCGAGAAAGTCGTTATCGGTATTATCCTTATTTCGGTATTACCCATTCTGTTCGGATTTATAAAAGAAAAATTTAGTACGAAAAAGGAAGCTCTGTAGGGCTTCCTTTTTGCTTACATAGGTTTGTACAGTCGCTCAGCGATGTTATTTTTTTCTTTGCCATTGTCTTCCCAACAAGACGTTATTTGGCGGCGTAGGTTCGCTATCATTAAACAATCGTTGTAAACCAAAGTCTATCTTTTTAAAGGAACATGATAATGCGTATTTTCTCTATTTTTGTGATGTTGTTGCTGATGACGGATTCCTATGCGCAGCGAAAAAAGATAACTGTAGATCGGGCTGCAGCAAAGGAAGCCTTCGCGTACCTGCAAGCATTTCGGGACAACCCGAAAAAGATGATGCGCGCCTTGGGTGTCCGGTTTGATGCTAGACAGGTTTCGACAATACGATTAAGGTGGAACGATGATTTGGCTAAGGCGGCTGAGCGCCGCGCACGCGACATGGCCGAGCGAAACTACTTTGATCACACTAGCCCCGAAGGGATTGGCCCCAATCACTACATTGTCCAATCCGGCTACACGTTAAACAACGCTTGGTTGAAGAAGCGCTCGGCAAACAATTTCGAGTCTATAGCAGCCAATCACCCGACCGCTGTAGACGGAATCAAGGCTTTCATTATTGGCAAAGGTTCGCCAGGCTTTATGCATCGGAAACACGTGTTAGGCCTTGACGCGTGGAATGGTTCGCTACAGGATATTGGGATCGGTTTTGTACGCATCCCAGAAGGGGCAACGTATAAAACCTACTTGAGCGTTATCATCGCCAAACACGATTGGTAGAGCGCCTCCCGCTAGCAAGCTGTTCTAATTTCATATTTACACGCAATTATCACAGTTTTAATTTTCACTTTTCATACCTTTGCGTATGATAAAATCTATGACAGGGTATGGTATTGGCTCCCAGGAGAATGGGAAGGTTAAATATACCGTCGAATTAAAATCCCTGAATTCGAAATTTCTGGAATTAAATCTTCGTTTGCCTAAGGCCGTTTCTGATAAAGAGTTTGCTTTACGATCAGAATCCAGCAAATTGATTGAACGCGGGAAGGTCAACATTTTTGTGACGGCGGAGTATGCCGATCAAACCGCAAAGGCTTCGACAATCAATGCGGCACTGCTCACAAAATATTATAAGCAGCTTAAGGAGGTGGCTACGCAAGTAGGTGAGGAGCACGCTTCTCTTTTTGAGATGGCCCTTAACATGCCAGAGGTTGTTACGTCCAATGAGGATACCGTTGATGAAGAAGAAGGAAAGGTACTCATGGATGCTTATCATGCAGCAGTAAACCAATTTAACAAATTCAGAGCAGATGAAGGCGAGATCCTGAAAGACGATCTGGAAACCCGTGTACAAATGATTCTCTCTTACCTCAAGCAGGTAGAAGGCACCGAAGGAGATCGCATTCCGCTCATTCGCGAGCGAATAAGCCATTATCTAGACGAGACGGTAGGGAAGGAAAATGTAGATATGAACCGCTTTGAGCAAGAGATTATTTTCTACATCGATAAGCTCGATATCACCGAAGAGAAAGTACGACTTCGGAGCCACTGCAACTATTTCGTTCAGGCATTAAATGCCAGTGATTCAAACGGTAAAAAGCTAGCCTTCATATCGCAGGAAATGGGTCGCGAGATTAATACATTGGGTTCTAAGGCAAATGATGCCGGCATACAGCAGATCGTGGTGCGTATGAAAGAGGAACTCGAAAAAATAAAAGAACAACTGCTTAACGTATTATAGCATGAGCGGCAAACTAATCATATTTTCTGCGCCTTCCGGTGCCGGGAAAACAACTATTGTAAAGCGACTGTTGGACAAGCATGCTGATAAACTGGCTTTTTCTATATCGGCCAGCACGCGCCCCCCCCGAGGTGCCGAGGTTGATGGCAAAGATTATTACTTTATCAGCAAAGAGGATTTTCTACATAAAATAGCGAAGCACGAGTTTATTGAATTTGAGGAGGTGTATGCAGGTACATTTTATGGCACGCTGCGCAAGGAAGTGGAGCGTATATGGGCAGAGGGCAAATCTGTTATCTTCGATATTGACGTTGTCGGAGGGCTTCGTTTAAAATCTAAATTCCCGGAGAAAGCGCTGGCTATTTTTGTAAACCCGCCATCCTTGGAGGTATTGAAAGATCGTTTGCGCGGCCGCGGTACCGATACGGAAGAAAAGTTGCAAGAGCGCTTTGCAAAGGCAGAAAGCGAGCTTAGCTATGCAGATAAGTTTGATGTGGTGCTCAATAACTTCGACTTGGATACAGCCTGCGAGGAAGCTGAACAGCTCGTCGTGGATTTTCTAAATAAGTAATCTTTGCAATGAAAAAGATAGGCTTATTCTTCGGTTCCTTTAACCCTATCCATGTGGGGCATCTGATCATTGCCAAATACATGCTTAATTTTACGGAGCTCGACGAGGTATGGTTTGTCGTATCGCCACAAAATCCCTTCAAGGAAAAGAAGAGCTTGAGCAATATGTACGATCGGCTGGAAATGGTTAACCTGGCCTTAGCGGGTGAGGATAATCTGCGCGCCTCGGATATTGAATTTAGCCTTCCGCAACCCTCTTATACGGTTGATACCTTGACACATCTGCAGGAAAAGCATCCAACTAAGGAGTTTCTGCTGATTATGGGTGAAGACAATTTGCAAGGGTTTTCCAAATGGAAGAATGCGGATGTTATCCTTCGGGATTATAAGCTTGTCGTTTACCCCCGCCCGGGCTATGACGCTGCTGAACTCAAGGCGCACCCCTCCGTAATCATGACAGAAACACCACTCATGGAACTTTCCTCTACCTTCCTTCGGAAATGTATTAAAGAAAAGAAAGATATTCGATATTACACCGTGGATAGCGTGCGGGAGTTTATTGATAAAAAGGGATTGTATCTGTAATAAAAATGGGAACTTTTAAGTTCCCATTTTTATTACTTTACCTCCCCATCCAGCCGCCGTCGACAGTAAGGATCGTACCATGCACGTAGTCAGAAGCGTCTGATGCGAGAAATACCGCCGGGCCCTTAAAATCTTCGGGTTGCCCCCAGCGCGCCGCTGGAATCCGCGATAAAATGGAGGCCGAGCGCTCCGGATCGTCACGTAAAGCTTCCGTGTTGTCGGTAGCAATATAGCCTGGAGCAATTGCATTCACATTGACGCCCTTACTAGCCCATTCGTTAGCAAAGGCTTTTGTCAACGAGCCAATGGCGCCCTTTGATGCGGCGTAACCAGGCACGTTGATGCCTCCCTGAAAAGTCAATAAAGAAGCTGTGAATACAATTTTTCCCGTTCCACGTGAAAGCATTTCTTTTCCTATTTCGCGGGTTAAAATAAACTGCGCGTTTTGGTTTATTTCAATGACCTCGTCCCAAAATTCGTCAGAATGTTCCGCCGCAGGTGTACGAAGAATGTTGCCCGCATTGTTAAACAAAATATCGATTACCGGATGATCGGCCTTTACTTTCTTGATAAAAGCGTATAGCGATGCGCGGTCAGAAAAATTACATTGGTAGGGATAGAAGTTTCTACCTAAAGATTTGATAGAATCGGCTACTTTAGAATTTTCCAATTCCAACGAGGCGGATACACCGATAATGTCTGCTCCGGCTTCGGCTAAGGCCTCTGCTAGCGCTTTTCCAATACCACGTTTACATCCGGTAACGAGGGCGACCTTTCCCGTCAGGTCAAATTTATTTAATATAGACATGCTGTATGAAATCAAAAAATGAATTAACGTAAATCAGTGATGGCGCATTTGTCCATGTCGTCATAGTCGAGGTTTTCGCCTGCCATACCCCAGATAAACGTATAGTTGCTAGTTCCTGCCCCGGAGTGAATCGACCAAGGCGGCGAGATCACGGCCTGCTCATTTTGCATCCAAATATGACGTGTTTCGTCGATTGGGCCCATAAAATGGGAAACGGCCTGCGCCTCGGGCACCTCGAAATAAAAGTATACCTCCATGCGCCGATCGTGCGTATGGGAGGGCATGGTATTCCATACCGAGCCGGGTTTAAGTTCTGTCATCCCCATTTGTAATTGACAGGTGTCGACAACTTTGTTCAACAACATTTGGTTGATGGTGCGGTGGTTTGCCGTTTCCAACGAACCCAATTCTATTTTATTGGCCTCAGCCTTGGTAACACGTTTTGTTGGATAGCTTTGATGCGCCGGCGTAGAATTCAGGTAAAACTTAGCCGGATTGCCCGAATCATTACTGCTAAAGAACACCTCTTTCGCGCCTTTACCGACATATAAAGCTTCTTTGTGGTTAACTTCATAAGACGTTCCGTCCACTTCAATTGTTCCATCTCCACCCACGTTGATAACGCCCAGCTCCCTGCGGGATAAGAAATAGGGCTCTTTTAAAAGCTCGTCTATGGTTTCCAGTTGTAGCTTGCCTTGAACGGGCATTGCTCCGCCAGCCATATAACGGTCATAATGGGTATAAACAAAGTGTATCTTATCCGCGGAAAACACTTTTTCGATAAGGAAATTTTCGCGAAGGCCTTTCGTGTCTAATGATTTAGTCTCGTTGGGGCCGATAGCGTAACGACTTTCGAAAATGGTATGACTCATAATACGTATTTAATAAACAAAGATTGATAATCTATCGAAGATAGTGTTTAATCGTGGAGCTCGGTAGGCTTATCTTCGGAAACGTTGCCATTCTTGCCGACAATTTTACTTTTCCCTTCCGCCGATAAGCTAGGTATGACCTACAAGGCATGCGTAGCTTTTGAGGCTTTTTGATCGCTGTTCCTGTAATAAATTCCTAAATGTTTTTGTTAAATTCGCATATGGCAAAAAAGAAACCGACAATTCTGGTTGTAAACGACGATGGAATAACCGCTCCCGGCATCAAAGTTTTACTCGAGGAGATGCAAAAAATCGGAGATGTGGTGGTCGTCGCACCGGATAGTCCACAGTCTGGGATGGGGCACGCTATTACGATTGGAAAGCCCCTTCGATTGGACAAGATTGATCTCTACGCAGGCGTAGAGATGTATAAATGCTCGGGCACGCCTGTAGATTGTGTCAAGCTGGCCGTCAACAAAATATTTAAAGGCAAAAAGCCAGACCTATGCGTCTCCGGGGTCAACCACGGTTTAAATTATTCCATCAATGTGCTGTATTCTGGAACCATGTCTGCTGCGGTCGAAGGCGCTATAGAAGACATTCCGTCCATCGGGTTTTCGTTGGATGATTTTTCGCATCAGGCAGATTTTTCGCATTGCCGGCCGTACATTCGTGCTATCGCCGAGCAGGTGCTAGAAAATGGCTTGCAGAAAGCGACCTTGCTCAATGTCAATTTCCCGCATCGGAGTAAAGAAATCAAGGGGATCAAAATCTGCAGACAAGCTACGGCAAAATGGTTTGAGGAATTTGATGAGCGGGTAGATCCGTACGAACGTGAATATTTTTGGATGACAGGAAAATTCCAGCTACTGGACAAGGGTGAAGATACCGATGTTTTTGCACTAAGCAACGGTTATGTATCCGTCGTTCCGACACAGTTTGATATGACTGCGCATCATGCGATCACGGATTTAAATTCCTGGACATTCGATATCGATCATGCGAGATAGTATATGGATCGGCGTCGGTCTGGGAGCCGTGTTTCCTTTGCTCGCGTATGCGCTCACGACATACACCAGCCTGCCTACACAGCTTTTTCCAACAAAGCCCTTTGCGTTTTACGTTGTTGCGGCAGGCATCAATCTCGTGCTGATGCGTGTTTTTTATAAAAGGGCCGTGCCTTACGACCAGACGGCGAAAGGCATTGTTTTGATCACATTTTTGGGTATGCTGCTATTTTTGTATTTTTTCAAGCTTCGCATGTAAATGCTCAACAGCAGCTACGTTGCCAAGAAAAGAAGCGACAGCGCGGCAAGGTAGCGTACTAGAGTAGCTCGTGCATGTATGACATCCCCCCCACAAAAAAGAATAGAAATGAAATTAACATTGGGTTTTTCTCCTTGTCCAAACGACACCTTTATATTTGACGCGTTGATCCATCATAAGATCGATACCCAAGGGCTTACCTTCGATGTCGATTATCAAGACGTCGAAACGTTAAACCAAAAAGCTTTCCAAGGCGAATTAGACATTACCAAATTAAGTTATCACGCGTTTGCCTATGCAGCTAAAGAGTACGAGTTGCTGGATGCCGGAAGTGCGCTTGGCTTCGGCGTGGGCCCGCTTCTCATTACGAAAGATGAAGCGCTAGCCACACGGCTACGACAGCTTTTGGAAGCTGGCGGCAACATGTCAGAACATGAGGAAAAGCTTAGCATTGGAATCCCTGGGCGCTATACCACGGCAAATTTCCTCTTGGGTCTAGCATTCCCCACGTTACAAAACAAGGTTGAACTGGTCTTTTCGGACATAGAAAACGCGCTTTTGGGGGGCAGGATCGATCTTGGACTGATCATCCATGAAAATCGCTTCACGTATCAGGTAAAAGGCTTGCATAAAGTTGTCGACTTAGGCGATTATTGGGAGCGGACGACTGGCAGCCCGATCCCGCTAGGCGGTATTGTAGTAAAACGCAGTTTGGATAAAGCGCTGAAACTGCAGATAAATTCCCTTATTCGGGAGAGCGTTCAATTCGCTTTTGAACACCCGAGGTCGGCAATCGATTATATTCGTTCACACGCCCAAGAAATGGAAGAGGCGGTGATGTACAAACATATTGAGCTCTACGTAAATAAATACTCGGAGAATTTAGGCCCCCAAGGTCGTGAGGCTATCCAGCAGATGTTTGATAAAGCTGTCGCATTGGGTATTATCCCCCAATTCACAGACGAGCTTTTCTTGACGCGATAGCCTTAGCATGGCGCTGCGGCACGCCGGGAAACCGCTACGTAACAAAACAAAAAAATAACTTGTAATTCTGTTAGTTATCACATCTAATAAGTAAATTTGCCCGATTGGTGCCAAAATGTCTGCAAAATAGGATTGGAGTCATTATTGCACAGCGGTAAACGGAGAAAAAAAAAGAATATGTTACAATTTCTAAGTAAATTATTTGGCAGTAAGTCTGAACGAGATATCAAATCCATACAGCCTATTGTAAACAAAATAAAAGAAGAATACGAAAAGCTATCCTCATTATCTAACGATGAACTACGTGGCAAGACCCTAGCCTTCAAAAATAGAATCAAAGAATATTTAGCCGATATAGACAACGAAATAGCTTCACTGAAAGCAGAAGCGGATCAGGACGATGTTGATATGGGCAAGAAAACGGAACTGTACGAAAGGGTAGACAAGCTTTCTAAGGACCGGGATAAAAAACTAGAAGAAGTATTATTAGAAATCTTGCCAGAAGGTTTTGCAGTTGTGAAAGAGACCGCTCGCAGGCTTTCGGAAAACAAGGAAATAGAAGTTACCGCAACGGAGTTTGACCGGGAGATCGCAGGGCGCAAGCCAAACGTAACCATCCAAGGGGATAAGGCCATCTGGAAAAACTCATGGTTGGCTGCAGGAACGGAAGTTACCTGGAACATGGTGCACTATGATGTTCAGTTAATCGGTGGTATCGTGTTGCACCAAGGAAAGATTTCCGAGATGTCGACAGGTGAAGGTAAAACATTGGTGGGTACATTGCCAACCTATTTAAATGCTTTGTCGGGGCAGGGAGTACACATTGTGACCGTGAACGACTACCTAGCACGTCGTGACTCCGAGTGGAACGGGCCACTTTTCGAGTTCCACGGCTTAAGCGTCGATTGTATCGATAAACACCAACCGAACTCTCCACAACGCAGAAAAGCATACCTGTCCGATATTGTTTACGGTACCAACAATGAATTCGGTTTTGACTATTTGCGTGATAATATGACGCAGTCTCCTGATGCTATGGTGCAACGTAAACTGCATTTTGCCATGATCGATGAGGTGGATTCTGTCTTAATCGATGATGCACGGACACCTCTTATTATCTCTGGACCAATTCCACGTGGCGATCAGCACGAGTTCTACCAATTGAAACCGCGCATTGAGCGTTTAGTTAACGCACAAAAAGCCTATATCAACACGGTTTTCAATGAGGCGAAGAAAGCCATCGCAGCGGGCAATAGCGATGCTGAAGGCGGCGGTATGTCATTACTGCGTGCTTACCGTGGACTTCCTAAAAACAAGGCATTGATCAAGTTCCTGTCGGAGAGCAACCACAGACAGCTTCTTCAAAAAGTAGAAAACTACTATATGCAAGAACAAAACCGCAATATGCCCAAGGTAGATGCGGAATTGTTTTTCGTGATCGATGAAAAGAACAACCAGGTAGAATTAACGGAAAAAGGTATTGAGTTGATCACGGCGTCTGGCGAAGATCCATCATTCTTCATCCTTCCCGATGTAGGCTCTGAAATAGCCGATATAGAACGTTCTGATCTCTCGCTAGAAGATAAAGCGCAGAAAAAAGAAGAGTTGTTGCGCGATTATTCGATCAAATCAGAGCGCATACACTCCATCAACCAGTTGTTGAAGGCCTATACCTTATTTGAAATTGATGACCAATACATCGTTGATGAAGGGAAAGTAAAAATTGTCGACGAGCAAACGGGTCGTATTATGGAAGGCCGTCGTTATTCGGATGGTTTACACCAGGCTATCGAAGCGAAAGAGAATGTAAAGGTAGAGGATGCTACGCAAACCTACGCAACCATTACCTTACAAAACTACTTCCGGATGTACCATAAGCTGTCAGGGATGACGGGTACAGCATCTACAGAGGCAGGTGAGCTTTGGGAAATCTATAAATTAGATGTAGTTGAGATTCCGACTAACCGTAATATACAGCGTGATGACCGTCAAGATTTCATCTACCGTACCGCACGCGAAAAATACAATGCGGTGGCTCAAGAGATCCAACGTCTTACGGAAGAAGGCAGACCTGTATTGGTCGGTACTACATCCGTCGAGATCTCGGAATTGCTAAGCCGTATGCTGAAACTACGCGGTATTAAACATAACGTATTAAATGCAAAACTCCACCAAAAGGAAGCCGATATCGTTGCCGAAGCTGGTCGTCCTGGCCAGGTTACGATTGCGACGAACATGGCTGGTCGGGGTACCGATATTAAGTTAACAAGCGACGTTATCCAGGCCGGCGGTTTAGCCATCATCGGTACCGAGCGCCACGAGTCTCGTCGTGTAGACCGCCAGTTGCGTGGTCGTGCTGGCCGTCAGGGAGATCCGGGATCGTCACAGTTTTTTGTGTCGTTGGAAGACAACTTGATGCGCCTTTTCGCGTCAGAACGTATATCCAACATCATGGTGAAAATGGGTGTCGAGGAAGGCGAAGTGATGCAACACAGTATGTTAACGAAGTCTATCGAAAGAGCCCAACGTAAGGTAGAAGAGAATAACTTTGGTATTCGTAAACGCTTGTTGGAGTATGACGATGTGATGAACTCGCAGCGGACAGTAATCTACTCGAAGCGTAAAAATGCCCTTTTTGGTGAGCGTTTAGACGTCGACTTAAACAATACCATTTTTGATGTGGTGGAGGATGTGGTTATCGAAGCAAAAGAAGGAGGCACGTATGAAGAGTTCCAAATCGAAGTCATTCGTTTATTTGCCATTAATCCTGAGGTAACGGCTGAGGAGTTTACACAAACAAATACAGTGAATCTAACCGATAAGCTGTTCCAGCAGATTATCGAACACTATCACGATAAGGCGCTACAGATCGCCGAGCAAACGCTGCCTGTACTGACCAATGTAATGGCGGAACGTGGTGCCATGATTGAGAATGTGGTTGTTCCGTTCAGTGATGGTATTCGTGGCATACAAGTTGCAACCAATCTACAGAAGGCCGTAGAGTCAAATGGACGTGAAGTTTTCAAATCTTTTGAAAAAGGTATAGTACTGGCGCTTATCGACGAAGCGTGGAAGGAGCACCTTCGCGAAATGGATGACTTGAAGCAATCGGTTCAAAACGCCGTTTACGAACAGAAAGATCCCATCATAATCTATAAGATGGAAGCCTATAACTTGTTCAAGAGCATGTTGGCCTCTATGAATAAAGAGATTGTAAGCTTCTTGTTCAAAGGTGAAATTCCGGGGCAGCAGCAACAGCCGCAAAATATCCAAGCCGCTCGTCCGGTTCCGGCTCAACCGGCGCAGGTTAAGGCAACTAAAGCAGAACTATCTTCGCCCACCGGCGTTTCTGAAGAAGACAGCGATACGCGTGAGCAACAGATTACGCAGCCCATCCGTAAAGAGCAGACGGTAGGTCGCAATGACGAGTGTCCCTGTGGCTCTGGTTTGAAATATAAAAACTGTCACGGTAAAAACAGTTAAAAAGAATATTGAAATGTTATATAAAGGGTTGATACTAGGTTTCGTTCTTGTTGCATGTGTTCAAATAAGCAATGCCCAAACGGGTGTGGTCGAAGTACAAAAGGATTCGCTGATTGGCGTATTGCAGCAATATAGAGCAGAGAATGGTATCAACCCCACCACAGCGCGTATGGTAAGCTTGGGTTCTAAAGTGGTGGATAAGAAGAATGCGAAACGCGTGAAAGTGCGTGGTTTTCGTGTACAGATCTTCTCGGGGTCCAGCCGAAATGAAGCCTATGCTGTCCAATCGAGATTCCAGAATGCCTATAAAGATATGGGGAGCTATGTTACCTATAACGAGCCCAATTACCGCGTGAAGGTAGGTGATTTCCGCAGCAGAGCGGAGGCTACGAACTTCATGCGCGTGTTGCGTTCCCAATACAGCAATGTGTTTGTCTTTACAGAGGATATCTGGGCTTACGAATAAAAACCTCCATGCACCATGTTAAAAGATAAAATAAAGCAACTTGCTGAAGTATTTTTTGATGAAACGGTTGCCATCAGACGTCATTTGCATCAAAATCCGGAACTTTCTTTTGAAGAGTACCAAACCGCAGCTTTTGTGCGGCAAAAGCTCGATCAATTAGGTATTCCGCATGAAACGATGGCCAATACCGGTGTTGTCGCACTTATCCACGGCGAGAAGCCCGTTGGAAAGGTGTTGGCATTACGTGCAGATATGGACGCGCTACCTATACAAGAAGTTGAAGGAAGAACCTATGGCTCGCAAAACGAAGGCGTGATGCACGCTTGCGGGCATGATGTTCATACATCATCGTTACTCGGCGTGGCAGCTATTTTGCAATCGTTGCGCGCGGAGTTTGGCGGCACTGTAAAGCTTATATTTCAACCGGGTGAGGAGCGCCTTCCTGGTGGTGCATCCATCATGATCAAAGAAGGCGTATTACACAATCCGGCGCCAGCAGGCATTATCGGTCAACATGTCATGCCACTTATTGAGGCCGGAAAGGTCGGATTTCGTTCCGGGAAATACATGGCATCCTGCGATGAGCTGTTTATGACGGTGAAAGGACGTGGAGGACATGGTGCACATCCGCATCAAAATATCGATCCTATTGCTATCACGGCGCAGATCATCACTGCTATGCAGCAGATCGTCAGCAGAAATGCTGATCCGCGTATACCGTCCGTGCTGTCGTGGGGCAAAATTATTGGCCAAGGGGCTACCAACGTGATCCCCGATGAAGTGCATCTGGAAGGTACGTTTCGTACGTTTGATGAGACTTGGCGAGCCGACGCGCACGAGCGTATGGTCAAAATGGCCGTGGGCATTGCCGAAAGCATGGGTGCAACATGTGACTTTGAAGTGCGAAAAGGATACCCTTTTTTAATTAATGAACCGACCATCACCGAGGCATCGCGTGGTTATGCTATCGAATACTTAGGCAAAGACAATGTGGTGGAGCTGGATATCTGGCCGGCGGCAGAAGACTTTTCGTACTATTCGCAAGAGATTAGCGCTTGTTTTTATCGACTGGGCACAGGGAATAAGGAAAGAGGAATTCAATCTGCTGTTCATACCCCATCTTTCGATATTGATGAGCATGCACTTAAAACAAGCATCGGCCTGATGGCTTATATCACCTTGAAGCAGCTGGGCGAATAAGAATGTGTTCCGTGCAAAAATAGCCAACAGGCGAGAGCATAGTTTATAGCGTCCATTCAACTCAAAGTTTATCACAGATGTCATCCCATCATATTGTCAGAGAAAATCAAGAACCTGCACTTATCGTAGCGACTAGCGAAGCGTTAGATAGCGAGCAGTTAGGACAGCTACTGGAGTGGAGCCCCACTATTTTGACAGACAATTATACAATCGACTTTCTATTGGCCCAAGGGATAAAGGTCGATATCGTTTTTACGCATCAGGAAACCAACTATGCCCAAGAGCAGATTAAGCAATTTTCTATTCAAAAAGACTTTATCACCGAGGCGTTGGAATATCTCATTGCCCATCAATATAAAGCAGTGAATATTGTCTGTGATTCGCTACACCCGTCGTTTTTGCATGTTGCGGATGCGATTAATGTCGTGGTCTTTGCTGCGGGAAAACGTCTGGTGTATGTGCAGCATACGTACGAGAAATGGAAGGTGAAAGGGGATCGGATTTATGTGGATGAAACGCAACTGAAATCCGTAGTTGGTTTACGCAAGGTCACAGATAACGTTTTTGAAACCGAGCAAGATGGCTTTTTTTATCTCGGGTTTAATTCCGACAGTTTTGTAGCGGTAGGAGAGCGCTTGTAATGCAGTTCGTCGAGGCACAGGAAGCCGACTGGCCGATCATCGAAAAGCTTGCTCAACAAAGCTGGTGGCACGGCTACGCGAACGTGCTATCCGATCAGCAAATCCAATTTATGCTGCAGCAACTCTATAGTGAGGAAGGAATCCGTAAGGCGATGCAGACCGGCCAGCGCTTCTATTTGGCCACCGAAAACCACAATTCTATTGGTTTCATGGCTTTACAGCATAAGCAACCCGATATTTTGCGTATAGAAAAGCTATATCTGCTTCCGCAGGTACAAGGCAAAGGCTACGGTCGTGCGTTACTGGATTTTGCGCAACAGCGAGCGTTGGCGCTGCAGATTCACACGATAGAGCTGAACGTTAACCGTAAAAACAAAGCCTACTTCTTCTATCTAAAACAGGGTTTCCATATTGTCGAAGAAATTGACATCCCCTATTTTAATTTCATATTGGATGATTACATCATGCAGAAAACTATACCCACAACATAGGCATTGCTAGGCAGATCAGCTACTTGAGTTTTTCTACCCGCGACGGCGTTTGCTCGCCCTTTATAATTCCTTCTACCCCTTTCGCAATCGCTTCAATACTGGATTTAATGTTCTGGATATCCAGCGTGGACACTTCGTCTTTGACGGTGTGGTAATAGCTATCCTTATCAATTTGTGAGGTAGAGAACGTATGTGCTGGGACACCTAATGCCGCTAACACCGCATTATCGCTTCGGTAAAAGAGGTTTTGCTGCGGGTAGGGGTCTGGATGAAAGGTGAATTCGGTTCCTCGCAGGTGCTCCTGCATCAGCTTGGCCAGATTGGAGTTTTCGTAGCCCGTTACATAGAGCGAGTTTGGCCCAAATTTTGAATCCTTGCCGATCATCTCGATATTGATCATGGCCACCACTTTATCGGCGTCGATATGATTGGAAAAGTATTTCGAGCCGAACATGCCGATTTCCTCGGCCGTAAAAGCCACAAAGATCAAAGTCCGCTCATTGATATCCGCTTTTTTAAAATACTTGGCCAGCGCAATCATCGCCGTCGTACCCGAAGCATCGTCGTCGGCTCCATTTGCAATGGAGTCCTGCCCGACAGCATCTAAAATTCCGATATGGTCATAATGCCCGGAGAACACCACAAATTCTTCAGGCTTAGATTTTCCGGGAATGACTGCAGCAACATTAAACAGTGGAAAATCCACACGCGAGGTGGATGCACTGATCTCATAACTGCTTGCTGCAGCTTTTTTCAGGATAAACACCTTGCTGGGACCGTCGCTAGTTTGCTCTTGTTTCGGTACCACATTTTCACGGGAAAATATCTTTTTAAAACGAGCTAACATCGGCGCAAAAGAAGCATCAACCCAAACAATGCTGTTATTTGGATTCTCGCGTACGATCTGGCGAAAGCGTTGTGAAAAATCTTCACCAGCTTTAATTTCCAGATTTTCTATGCTTGATGCCGTATTCCAGGAAAGCGTGCCCGCGTTGCTGAGCAGCACAAATTCGTCCTCTTTTAAAGGTTTGCCATTTATCTTAACTGCTTGTTTGCCGTTCGTAATCTTTGTCACCTCAAAAGACTGCCTATAGTTATCTTCCGCGTAGGGCTGTAAACCCGCCTCGCGAAATTCCGAAGCAATGAAGTCAGCGGCGCGGCCAATATCTGTGCTCAGCGAGGCACGGCCACGCATCTCATCCGATGCTAATGTTTCTACCATCCGTTGAATATCGGATAATTCTGCCACCTGCGCCTGTGCCGATGGAAGAAGCGAGGCTGAATATAAAAAGGAGAGCAAAGCGCTGTATACGAATGTTGTTTTCATGTTTATTTCGTTGTCTTGGTCCGGCTGTTTTGCCCCAATTGGAGGGTAGCAGCCTCATCGCTGCTAAAAATAGTACATTTCGCTTATAATTGAAAGTCTCGATAGGGGTAAACCTCCAATGCTGACGCGAGCACATGCTGTAATTATAATTGCATATCCACGTAACTTTACTTAAGTTTATCGTAGATAAAAGGAATTAGATATGAAAGAAGTTACAGTTCAAGAATTGAAAGACATGCTGGATCGTCAAGATGAATTTCAATTGATAGATGTTCGCGAGCCGTTCGAATATGAAGTTTCTAACCTGAACGGCCTCAATATTCCCTTGGCCGGCATCGTCATCGAATCCGATAAGATTGATAAAGATAAGCCCGTCATTATTCAATGCCGTAGTGGAAAGCGAAGCGCGCAGGCAGTGATGGTTTTGGAACAGCAAGGTTTCGACAATTTGGCCAATTTAAAGGGCGGAATTTTGGCGTGGAAAGAAGAGATTGATCCCGAAATGGACGTTTACTAGTCTGTATCGCGAATACACCGAGTTGAAAGGAGGCCTATATGGCCTCCTTTTTGGTTGCAGTAAGGGTATATCCGTTACGAAATTGCCACGTTAGACCCGCATTTTTTACCTCTTCTAAAACAAAACGCCTTTTTAAACGTAAAAAAGGTAAATGTTTTAGCGAAGTGCTCAAATGATAAATAGATAAGCTAAAGTTTTATAAATTTAATTTCTGAAATAAAACCAACAGTAAACACAAAAATCGAAGGTATGGCAATAATGAACACAGAAAACAATACTTTTTTTGAAAGCGTTCAACGAAATTTTGACAAAGCGGCGGCCCACACGCGCTTTGACAAGGGCGTATTGGCCCAGATTAAGGCGTGTAACTCTATTCTGCGGATCAAGTTTCCGGTGAAAATAGGCGATCAGGTAGAGGTTATTGAAGCGTATCGGGTACAGCACTCGCATCATAAATTACCGTGCAAGGGCGGTATTCGTTTTAGCATGGAGGTCGATCAGGAAGAAGTCATGGCGCTTGCCGCATTGATGACCTACAAATGTGCGATTGTGAATGTTCCGTTTGGTGGTGGTAAAGGTGGGATCAAGATTGATTCAAAAAAATATACAGATTTTGATCTGGAAAAGATCACTCGCCGCTATACTTCCGAGCTGTGCAAAAAGAATTTTATTGGTCCAGGTATCGATGTTCCTGCTCCTGACTATGGAACAAGTGCACGCGAAATGAGCTGGATATTAGATACGTACTCTTCGTTGAACCCCGGCGATATTAATGCGCAGGCTTGTGTAACGGGTAAGCCGATTTCGCAGGGTGGTGTGCGCGGGCGCACAGAGGCCACCGGTTTAGGTGTATTTTTTGGTATTCGCGAAGCGGTCTCGTTTGCAGATGATATGGAGAAGCTTGGTTTGACGACGGGTATTGAGGGGAAACGTGTCATTGTGCAAGGTCTTGGAAACGTGGGTTATCATACCGCAAAGTATTTTCAGGAAGCTGGGGCCAAGCTTGTCGGCCTTATCGAGTTTAACGGTGCCATTTACAGCGAAGAGGGCTTAGATCTAGATGCTGTTCAGGCGCATAGACAGACAACCGGTGGTATTCTTGACTTTCCGGGCGCCATCAATTTTACCGATCCTGCTGCAGGCTTGGAACAAGATTGCGACATTCTTATTCCGGCCGCGTTGGAAAGTGTTATCCATAAAGACAACGCTGATCGAATCAAAGCAAAAATTATTGGTGAAGCAGCGAATGGACCTATAACAGCCGAGGCGGACGAAATATTGAACAGTAAAGGCATTCTAGTGCTCCCCGATGTTTATCTAAATGCAGGAGGTGTAACGGTATCCTACTTTGAGTGGCTTAAAAACTTGAGCCGTGTACGTTATGGCCGTTTGGAAAAGCGCTTCAACGATAACATGTACAAAGAGCTTATCGATATTATCGAATCGATGACGGGTAAGCGGGTCTCTGATTTGGAGAGGAAGACCATTTTGCGCGGACCAGACGAGATTGATTTGGTGCACTCCGGTCTGGAAGATACGATGATCGGTGCTTACCGCGAAATCCGCGACATCCATGTTTCACTGGAAGGGAAAGGCGATCTGCGAACAGCCGCATTCATCTGCGCGATCAACAAGATCGGTGTAGCTTACGAAGAATTGGGCATTTTCCCATAACGGGGGGCTTTCTAAAGCAAGTCTTGGTCTGATGAATAGGCAACGCCGGAAAGAGATCCGGCGTTGCTTTTATTGGCGAGGATTCCGTAATTTTATCCCATGCGGAATCTCATACAGCAAACTCGTCAAGCATTTTATTTTAGTCTCGGCTTTTATATATTAGCCATCGCCCTAAAACTCTTCCAATTTACTTTTGCCGATGTGTTGATTAGTATCGCTCTGCTACTCTCGCTGGTATGGACGGTGTTGGTGCTTCGCGAGGTCATGCTTTCCCAAAATTTGACAAACGTCGAGCGCTTGTTATTAATAATTTTTATCATCTTTGGCAACATCATCGCCGGTATCGCTTACTTTTTCTTTATCCGCGAGCGGGTGGTGCCAGGACAGGGGAGTAACAAATCATGACAAAATTCTTTATATTAAATGTTGTTTTAAACTTTGCCATTGCGTTTTTAGTGTATAGTGGTATTAAGTCGTTTCAAGCAAACAACCATCTTTTTCTTTTTATTTCTATTGCGGTTATGATCGTTTTGATCTACCTTAAAGTTGTGCTACTCAAGGTCGTAAAAAAGAACGCCGCGACAAAGGCACAAGCACCTACGAAACTGAAAAAACAGAAAAAATAGCACAAGAAGCGTTTTTTATAACGTACAGTGCAAAAGCAAACAGCACATCGGTCGCTAAACCGATGTGCTGTTTTTTCGTGATGTCACTATGCGCGTATCGGATGTTTTTTCTAAAGCGTGTTATTTAACAAAAGGCGCTTTGCGGACTACCGCCTTAATAGGTTGGTTCCGTATAGAAACAAATATTTCCGTTCCGTCTTTTGCGAACGCTGTGTTTACATAGCCCAAACCGATTGATTTTTTCAATGTTGGTGATTGCGTGCCTGACGTTACACGGCCGATCTTGTTACCAGCAGCGTCCACAATTTCGTAGTCATGACGAGCAATGCCGCGGTCGATCATTTCAAAGCCAACAAGCTTGTGGTCTACACCACGCTCTTTCTCGGCCTTCAGGTTTTCGCTATTCACAAAGTCTTTGGAAAACTTGGTTACCCAGCCAAGGCCGGCCGCTAATGGAGAGGTATTATCATCAATATCATTACCATATAAGCAGAAGCCCATTTCTAAGCGCAGCGTATCGCGAGCGCCAAGACCGATTGGCTTGATGCCATACGATGCACCGGCTTCAAAAATAGCGTCCCAAACCTTCTGTGCGTCTTCATTGGCCACATAGATCTCGAAACCGCCCGCCCCCGTGTAGCCGGTAGCCGATACCAACACGTTATCTACACCAGCAAAGGTGCCTTTTTGAAACGTATAATACTCCATGGGAGCAAGCTCGATATCGGTTAATGATTGCAAGGCTTCAGCAGCTTTAGGTCCCTGCACAGCAAAAAGCGACGTTTGGTCGGATATATTTTTCATGTCCACCCCATCCGTATTATATTTGCTAATCCAGTCCCAGTCTTTTTCAATATTAGAAGCGTTGACTACTAAAAAGTAAGTCTGCTCATCAATGCGATATGTCAAAAAATCATCTACGATCCCGCCCGTTTCATTGGGTATATAGGCATATTGTACCTTGCCATCATACAGCTTAGCGACGTCGTTCGACGATATTTTCTGCAGCAAATCCAGCGCTTTCTCCCCTTTCACGATAAACTCACCCATGTGGCTCACATCGAAGACGCCAACCGCCGTTCGTACTGTTTCGTGTTCATCATTAATTCCGGAGTACTGAACAGGCATGTTGAAGCCTGCAAAAGGAACCATTTTTGCACCTAAGGTTTGATGGTGCTCGGAAAGCGCGGTGTTTTTAATCATAGCAATCTGATAAATTCTATTTTTTCCAAAAATAGGCAAAAAACGGGCATTAATAGACTAAAAATAGTGGTTAGTTTAAAAATCCGCCATCGATTATCGTTTTATTCGAACCTTGTAGATCGTGGATGATGCCGTATCGTTGTCTGGATCTTCGCATAGCAAAAACTCGACAGCCTGTCTTGTTTTACGGTAAGGGGTAATGCCTTCAAATTTATGGCCGAGTGCTAAGGTTTCGGTATACTCCACCGCCCTGCTTTTCGGATCCAACCGCCCGATCACAGTACCTTTTACTTCCCCATCGTGGTAGCTGGAATTGCTATCTTCCGCTGCTGCTATAAAATATATTTTCCCATCCATTTGGGTGGCATCGGTAAAGCCAGTGCTTACCCCTTGCAGGGTAGGGAGCGCGACATGGAAAAAAGCTTTAGGGGCAAAGGTGTACTTATCCAATATAAATATCCCATTCTGCTTGCCAGGACCATTTCCGCGGTTGAACAGCCAAAGTTCTTCGCCGTAGGGCAGCGCACCTTCGATGTTGAAATCTTGATCAGCAATAGAAAAATCTGTTTTTAGTTGCTGATAAATAGGGCCTAGATCAACACTGTCTTTTGTACCGAGCTTCGGATCATAGCAAACCATACTGTTCCGGTTTTTGCCGGATCCTGACCCAAACACATAGAGCTTGGCGTCAATCTCGGTGATTGCTTCGAAGTCGGCTTTCTCTTTTTTTGGAATATTTTCCAGAACATCTCCCGAAAGCAATGTCATGGTATCGAGCTTTTTTTGCTTCAGATGATAGGTATACAACAACTTACTGTTATCAGAGATAACCGTTATGGCGTCGTCTTTAAACAGCAGCCCAGATGCAGCAGCTATTCCGTGTATGGTTAGCCATACATCCAAAATCAATTTTTTCATGCTTGTAGCTTTAATAAGTCCAGTACACGCTGAAATTCGCTATGTAGCGGGGCTTCAATGACAATTTTCTCTTGTGTGCGGGGGTGCGAAAAACAGAGCTTTTGTGCATGCAATAGCATCGTGTCCATGGCAAATCGATCTTTCCACATTTTATTTTGCTTATTGCAGCCATGGGGTCGGTCTGCTATGATTGGATGAAAGACGTGCGCGAAATGTTTCCGGATTTGATGCATTCGGCCTGTCTCAGGGATCGCTTCGACCAGCGAATAGCGCGACGTTTCGAATTTGCCAAGGGGGATGTTCACCTCCGCCCGGGAAATGGTCTTGAAATGGGTTAGCGCCTCTTGGACCGTTCCGTTTTCTTTTCGAAGCGGATAATCGATGCTGCCGCTATCTTCCATGTATCCACGCACAACGGCGAGGTAGGTCTTGTCGATGCGCCGATCGGCAAAGAGTTGTTGCGCCATGCTATCCATTTCCTTATTGAGAGAAAACAGAAGCACGCCGCCTGTTTTTCGGTCTAGCCGGTGCGCCGGATATACCGTTTTTTGGATCTGGTTGCGGAGGATCTGTAGCGCAAATTCGGATGTGTCAGCCGCGATAGAGGAGCGGTGTACCAACAAACCATGCGGCTTGTTTACGGCGATAAGCTCTTCGTCTTGATAAAGAATATCTAACATATTATCGGGCTTTGATCATGTCCACAATAGCTGCGGCCTTTTCGTCGATCTTTTTGCTCAGCCAAACGTGTTGGAAAGCCCCCACTCCCAGGATAGTTTCCTGATTATCCCAATGCACTTTCGTCACCGAAAACAGAAAGTAATTGTCTGTCTTGATGTGGTTTTTCATGAATTGATCGATCAGCGTATTGCCAAAAAGCTGCACGCCGAAATCAACGATGCTCTGGTTTTCTGAGCCAGCCTGCTCTTTTAGCAATACAATAGCTTTTGCACGTACGGCGTCTTCGTGCTGCTCTTTGGTTGGGTTTGTCCAGAACGCCAACACCATCAGTATAATGACGGCTAGGGCGAATATTCTTGTTTTGCTCATCCGTACAAAAATACGATTTTACTTGAGCAAAGTGAGGGGGTAGGAATTTATAAGGGGCTGTCCAAAAAGATAATTGATCAACTTCAAAATGCGTCATTGCGAGGAAGTATGACGACCGCCGAAGGAAACCAATCTGCATTTTTATTTTCTAAGATTGCTTCGCCGTCGTTTCTCCTTCTCGCAATGACGAAAGGTAGTAGTTTTTAAACAGCCTCTTCTGTATTTATTATCCGATGTGCTTGAAAAAGGCACATCCATTGACTTTAATTTATAATAGCTCAAAAATGCCGTCAATATTGCAGATCAGCTTGATTGGGCGTACGCTAATATCAAGACTCTGCTCCATGCCACCTGCCATATCAGCCGACTCCATTTGCACTTTAGCCATGCTGTAGGCGCGGGGCGAAGGCATGATGTCGTTCCAGCCGAAAGAGCTATTGTCATTAATGGCTAATACCTTGCCGATCTTATCTCCGGTAGCTGTTGCGATGATCTCGGCATTCGCGCGCGCATCTTGCACGGCTGCCACCTTTAATTCCTTTTCAATCTGGCGCTTTTGCGAATGGTCGTAGCCGTTGATTGACGTGCTTTGCACCCCCTTAGGATCAACCTTATCCATCATCCCATTTAGGCCATTCAAGTTCGAGATTTTGAGGCGATATTGCTTGGCTTGCAAAAGCTCATTGTTACCCTTCTTTTTCGTGTCATAATTGTAGCTGTACACGTTTTGTATGGTAAAGTCCTCTTTCTTGACGCCAATAGCGAGCGCCGCGTTGTACAACTGTTTCTCTAAGGTTTCGATGTCTACCTTTTTCTTACTGTTCCCATCTACAAAATACTCCCTAAGCGAAATCGATAGGTATACGATATCGGGTGTAACTTCCCGTTCTGCGTAGCCTCTTGTAGAGACTTTTCTACTAAACTCGTAGTTGCTGTTCTGTGCGCTTGCGATTGTTACCATACAGAGTGCTAAAAGTAAACCTGTCAATTTTTTCATGTTCTTTGTTTTATACTTCTTACAAATATGTTTTCAATTTGTTTGACCACAAAAAAAAGTTTTCGTTTAAAATTTTCGGAAGAAATAAAGAGACATTGAAAAATAATTTATACCTTTAGTTTTAATACAAAACAAAATTAACAATGCAAGAAGGCGTAGTAAAATTCTTTAATGAGACCAAAGGTTTCGGTTTCATCATTCCTAACTCTGGCGAGAGCGAAATCTTCGTTCACGTGTCAGGATTAGTAGACAAAGTTCGTGAGAATGACCATGTGTCATTTGAAATCGAGCAAGGCCGTAAAGGTCTTAATGCGGTAAATGTAAAGCTTATCTAAAATAGATTTCAAATATATTTATTGTGAAAAAGCCAGATCCTATAGATCTGGCTTTTTTATGATTAAGGGTTGGGGTTATTAAACGGATTATTTGGTGTTGGCGGGAAGTTGGTAAAAGGGTTTCCTCCGCTTTCACCCGTTTTTGGATCGGGACCAAACTCATTCGGGCCAACATCGCCTTCTTTGATCATCAAATACAGATAGTACAGATTGACGAAGGGGATGAAGTTAAAAATAATATACCAAGTTGGGCAACCCGTGTCGTGTAGACGACGCACACCAACGGCAAGGGTCGGGATAAGTACAGCTAAACCTACCAAAGATAGAAGACCGGTAAAAATCATGCCTAATGACTCACTGATAAACGTTAGTATACCGCCTACAATCAGTAATGCAATATAAATACCGATCATAACGAGAACAAACATCCAATACTCTTTGCGTCGTGCTCGCCCTTCAAAATTCGCGTAGTTGTCTCTCACAACTTTTAGAAACCATTCCATAGGTAATATTATTTTAATTATAAAAAATTTGTTACTTATCCTGTTTCTCAACAAAATAGGTTCCAAAATGTTTGTCCAACTAAAAAATTATTGAAAAATCTCCTCAAAAATGTACAGGGAGTGTACGCTACCAAAATTTTCAGTATGCAACTTATAGAATTCCAGCACCTTCTCTAACAAGTACTTTCGTTCTGTTTTAAGCATCCGTACCTGCTGCGAGTCTTCGAAGCTTGTTTTCAATAGCTGTTGAAAAATAGAAGTGTGCGGCTCTTGAAGAACATGGCTGTGGGCAGGCAGGTTGTGGCAAAAAACACCGTCAAGCAAGTCAAAGTAAGGGAAAGATTGCGTGGTATGCTGGAGTGGAAGGAACCCTAAAAATCGGCTTAATCTAACTAAAAATATAAGATGGAAGTTGGCTAGGCCGGTAGGTGTTGTATCAAACCATAATATGGCTTGCACGATAAAATGAAAAAGGAAGGGATCAGCAGATTGTTGACGGAGCACCTTGTATAATATTTCATTGATAAACATAGCCACTGCGCTTTTGCGCATATCAAACGGAATCTCGTGCAACAGCGGCAGTTGCCGAACTTCTTGTATACGCTGCAATCCACCCGCATCTTTATGGTAGACCACCATGTCTAAAGGGTGTAAAGGCTGGAAGAGATTGGCCGATATTTTAGCTTTAGGTTTCTTCGCGCCATTGATCAGAAACGCTTGCATACCAAAAGCTTCAGTAAATACATGTGCTACGATGCTACTCTCTGAGTAGCTCGTCGTTTTTAAGGCTATTCCTTTTGTTTTATGGAGCATTCCGTTTTGTTGATCGCTCAAATATACAAAGGAATAAGAAAGGCGCGTAAGGCATGGATGTGAATTGTGGAAAACTATTTGTTCGGCGATCGGCCGATTCGGGTGGAGAAAAAGCTTACTTTTGCGATATACAGCAAGGTGCTTCCCAAAATTTAAAAATTATTATTTCCCTTCCTTGCAATTCCCAAAAGAAATATTGATATTTGCAAACTCTTTGTGAAAAGAGGAAAAAGACAATAGATAACATTAAAAATCAAATATCATGTCAAGAATTTGTGATTTAACAGGCAAGGCGGCATTAAAAGGAAATAACGTTTCGCACTCAAACGTAAAGACTAAGCGTAAATTTTACCCGAATTTACAGACTAAACGTTTCTACATTCCAGAAGAAGATCGTTGGATTACGTTGAAAGTATCAACATCTGCAATCAAAACTATTAACAAGAACGGTATTACAGCAGTTATCAATAAATTTATCCAAAAAGGATCTATTTAATTAACACCGCCTGTTATCAAAATATTCATGAAATCTATCTGTCAGCTGGCGGATTAAACAACGTAAAACAATGGCTAAAAAGGGAAATAGAGTACAAGTAATCTTAGAATGTACTGAGCACAAGGAAAGTGGTCTTCCGGGCATGTCTCGTTATATCACTACGAAGAACAAAAAGAACACAACAGAGCGTTTGGAATTGAAAAAATTCAATCCTGTGCTTAGAAAAGTAACTGTTCACAAAGAAATTAAGTAATTCACTTTCGAGCATTTTGCTCGCTTAAAAATATAAAACAATGGCAAAGAAAGCAGTTGCATCGTTACAAAAAGGGGGTGGTAAAGAGTTTACTAAGGTTGTCCTTACCGCTAAATCTGCAAAAACTGGAGCCTATACTTTCAAAGAGAGTATGGTGCACAACGATAAAGTAAAAGAGGTTTTAGCAGCAGCTTCTAAATAAGCTAAGCAGGAATTTTCCTTTTTTAAAGTTTATCTTTAAAAAGAAAGAAGCCGTTTTGGTATACGCCGAAAGGGCTTTTTTAGTATAGCTGATTTTGCCTATATTTGGCAGGTTGTAAGCAAGGCATAACCATTTCTAATAGGTTACATATGGGATTATTCGATTTCTTTAAGAAAAAGCAGGAAACAGAAGAGGCACAAGAAGCTCTTGATAAAGGTTTGGAAAAAACAAAAGAGGGTTTTCTTTCCAAAATTACCAAAGCAGTAGTCGGTAAATCGACCATCGATGATGAGGTACTGGATAATCTGGAAGAGGTGTTGGTGATGTCGGACGTAGGGGTAACCACAACGCTGAAAATTGTTGACCGTATTCAGAAGCGTGCTGCACGAGATAAGTATGTCACAACAGATGACCTGAACCGCTTGCTGAAAGAAGAAATTCAAGACCTGCTTGCGGAGAATAATAGCAATGATTTTGAAACTTTTGAATATGGTAGCCATAAGCCCTATGTGATCATGGTTGTGGGCGTAAATGGCGTGGGCAAAACCACGACCATAGGCAAGCTTGCACATCAGCTTAAAGAGGCGGGCAACAAAGTGGTCCTGGGCGCTGCCGACACCTTTCGTGCTGCGGCTGTTGACCAAATACAACTTTGGGGAGACCGCGTCGGTGTTCGCGTTGTCGCGCAACCCATGGGTTCTGATCCCGCATCCGTTGCCTACGACACGGTTAAGTCTGCTGTAGCAAACGGCGACGATGTGGCAATTATTGATACTGCCGGACGTTTGCATAATAAAGTCGGCTTAATGAACGAGCTGACGAAAATTAAAAACGTCATGCAGAAAGTAGTGCCCGATGCACCGCATGAAATATTATTGGTGTTAGATGCTTCTACCGGGCAGAATGCTATCGAACAGGCGACGCAATTTACGCAGGCCACCGATGTGAATGCGCTAGCGTTGACCAAGCTAGACGGTACCGCTAAAGGTGGCGTTGCCATCGGCATATCGGACCAGTTTAAAATTCCCGTGAAGTATATCGGCGTAGGCGAGAAAATCGGCGATTTGCAACTGTTCAATAAGAAAGACTTCGTCGAAAGTTTGTTTAAATAGGGAAACGTTTCACGTTGAACCGGAATACAGCGGTTTCTTCGGGAGCGCAATAAAGGAAATTGAGGATACGCTCGGATGCTTGCCGAAAAGCGGGTAGCCCGAACGCTGAAGAGAAGAAGATGAAAACAAAATATGCAAAGGTAGCGTCCCCGGTCAGTAAACCGCGGGTCAATGTCGTGACATTGGGCTGCTCCAAAAATATCCATGACTCCGAAGTCTTGATGGGGCAGTTGAAAGGCAACCAAATGGAAGTTGTGCACGAGGCTTCCAACATTCGTGCTCATGATATCGTCGTGATTAATACCTGTGGGTTTATCGACA
Source organism: Sphingobacterium paludis (assembly GCF_004364125.1). GTDB lineage: Bacteria > Bacteroidota > Bacteroidia > Sphingobacteriales > Sphingobacteriaceae > Sphingobacterium > Sphingobacterium paludis. The sequence goes on from NZ_SNZV01000003.1 coordinate 436,601, forward strand.
ATGCTAAGCAGGAGTCTATTGATACGATCCTACAATATTCAGCACTTAAAGACCAAGGTAAAGTTAATAAAGTGATTGTTACGGGTTGTCTTTCTGAACGGTATAAGCCTGAATTGCAGGCCGAAATTCCGAATGTGGACGCCTACTTTGGAACGAATGATTTACCCGAATTGTTGTCGACACTAGGCGCTGATTACCGGCATGAGCTGTTGGGCGAGCGCCTGCTAACGACACCTTCCCATTTTTCATACTTCAAAATTGCCGAAGGCTGTAACCGGCCTTGTTCGTTTTGCGCCATTCCGTTAATGCGCGGTAAACATGTGTCTAAATCTATAGATGATTTGGTGAAAGAAGCGAAGTTTTTGGTGTCAAATGGCACGAAAGAGCTGATTCTTATAGCGCAAGACCTCACCTATTATGGTTTGGATATCTACGGTAAGCGAAATTTGGCTGATTTGATGCGGCATCTGTCAGATGTGGATGGTATCGAATGGATTCGATTGCAGTACGCTTATCCGTCCGGCTTCCCGATGGATATCTTGGATGCGATGAATGAGCGCTCCAATATTTGCAATTACCTGGATATGCCCCTACAGCATATCAGCGACAACATGTTAAAATCCATGCGCCGCGGTACCAGCAAGCAAAAGCAAATTGATCTGGTTAATCAGATCCGTGATAAGGTGCCGGATATCGCGCTACGCACTACGCTGATTTGTGGATACCCCGGAGAAACAGAGCAGGATTTTGAGGAGATGCTGGAATGGGTGGAGGCTTCTCGCTTTGATCGTTTGGGATGTTTTACCTATTCCCATGAAGAAAAGACCCATGCTTTTAGCTTAGTCGATGATATTGCTGAGGAGGTGAAGGAATCTCGTGTAGAGCAAATCATGGAAGTACAGCAAGGCATTTCGTTTGAGAAAAACCAAAACAAGATCGGAAATACCTATAACGTATTAATCGACCGTCTTGATGGCGACTATTTCATTGGCCGTACGGAGTATGATTCGCCCGAGGTCGATAACGAAGTGGTGCTGAACGCAAAAGATAATTATGCCCGTATTGGCGACTTTGTTCAGGTTCATATTGATCGGGCGGAAGACTTCGATCTTTACGGAACAGTAATAAAGTAAAGATGCCTCCATACAAATCGCGAGCCCTACAGCTCGCGATTTGTATTTGATACGCTGTGGATCGGATAAGCTTGTATAAAGCTATTGTCAAATAAGCACTAAATTGGGATGTCATCTTCGACCTTTTCTGAAAATTATGTAATTTGACCAACTGTTCGGTGATACTCAAATTCGTTTTATCGATTGATTAGTATGCGTAAGAAGTTCATTCTTCACATCTTTTGATCCCGACGCAACAAAGTAGAAGAGATAAATGAAAGCAACCTATATCGATTACAGCGATACCGCAAGTTTTTCCGACACCTTACTGGCCTATCTGTCGAATGATGAGCAACTGAAGCCATTTTACGGAGAGCGACCAGATTTTGAAGGATTTCGCGCACAGATCGATCGGCGACAAGATTTCCCGCATCGGGAGCTGTTGGTTGCCCAGCTGAAGGAACAATATGGCGCGATCCTGGAACAATCGCCGCGTGTAGCGGCGCATGTGTCCCTGCTGGGCGAGCGGAATACATTTACGGTAACTACAGGGCATCAGCTCAATATATTCACTGGGCCGCTTTATTTTATCTTCAAAATCGTAACCGCCATACGCTTAGCGAAAGACTTAAAGGCAGCTTTTCCAGCCTATAACTTTGTGCCCGTTTATTGGATGGCTACCGAAGACCATGATTTTGCGGAAATTAACCATACGCGGGTCTTTGGGAAGAAGATCAGCTGGGACATTCCGGCTGTCTCGGGCACCGGTAGGATGTCTACAGCTAGCATCGCCGATACGGTAAAGCAATATTGCAACACCTTTGGGTTATCGCCCAATGCCGATCGGCTGAAGGCCATTGTTGAGCAAGCCTATCTGCAAGGTTTATCCTTAGCGGATGCCACGAGAACGATGGTTAATGAACTTTTCAAACAGCAAGGGCTTGTGATTATTGATGCAGACCGGGAAGCCTTCAAGCGCGTTTTCATCCCTTGCATCGAGCAGGACATTCTGGAAGAAAAGAGTGTGAAAGCCATCGCGAACGCTTCGAAGAAGTTGGAGGATTTGGGCTTTCAAACGCAGGTTCACGCGCGAGACATCAACTTCTTTTACCTGACGGATGAATTCCGCGAACGCATTGTCCGCCTGCAAGATGGCCGTTTTGAAGTCCTTCATCAAGATCTATACTTCAGCCCCGATGAGCTTAAAGCGGAGATTGAAAACCATCCGGAGCGGTTCAGTCCAAACGTGGTTATGCGCCCGTTGTATCAAGAGATTATTCTGCCGAATTTGGCCTACATAGGCGGGGGGGCAGAAATTGTGTATTGGCTGCAACTGAAATCTAATTTCAATCAATATGATGCGCCGTTTCCTATCTTGGTACCCCGCAATTCGGCGATGATCACCGACGATAGTGTCACGAGTAAAATATTCCGTTTAGACCTCACCTTTAAAAGTATTTTTAAATCAGCAGATGCGTTGAAGAGTGAATACGTGCGCCGGCATACCAAACACCGTCTCAATTTACGCGACGAGTGGATGGAACTCAACTCCATCTTTGGCAAAATAAAGCTGCGCACGCATAAGATTGATCCAAGCTTAGGAGCCAGCACGGAAGCCGTAAAAGCGCGATTGAAGAAAGCAATCAATAGCTTGGAGAAGAAGCTCCTTAAAGCCGACAAACACAATTACGAAGATGCGCTGATCCAAATAGAGCGCGTCAAGGATAAGCTTTTCCCCAACGGCGGTCTGCAGGAGCGATCGGAAAACTTTGCCTCGCTATATGTTAAGCACGGGGAGCCTCTGATAGACGAGCTGGAAAAGCACTTCAATCCGCTCGACTTTAAATTTACAATCCTATACTAGTGGATAACGCCGCACATATTTTGCAAGATAGCCGCTTCTATACCTACTACAGGGAGAAGGGTGGCTTATCGCGCGATGATTTTGAAGCGCTCAAGCCGTACTATGCTTTCAAGACGGTACCGCATAACACCTACCTCTTGCGTGCAGGTGAAGTTGGTCACTATGCCTTCTTTGTGGAGAGTGGTTTATTGCAGTCTTTCTCCTTGGACGAAAAAGGGGGGGAGCACATCTTGCAGTTTGCACCGGAAAATTGGATTATAGCGGATAGAGCTAGTCAATATTTTAACAAGCCCTCGGATTATTACATTAAAGCCATTGAGTATTCCACGGTGGTGTATATACAGCCCACATTTATGGAAAAAGCTTCGCAACGGCGCACTGAATTTGCCTGCTTTCTGGAAAATTCGCTGCAGCGCAATATTTACATACAGCAGAAACGAATCAACTCCCTGCTGGCGATGACGGCGAAGGAACGTTACCTCTCGTTCATGGACATGTATCCCGGGTTGCTCCTGCGGGTGCCACAATGGATGATTGCTTCGTATTTGGGTATTACCCCGGAAAGTCTTAGCCGTGTGCGTCGGGAACTTCTTAGCGACCGGTAGGCAATTAATAAAATACTTCTGCAACCATACAACGTGCGCTACCGCCACCACCTTGTTCTATCGTGCCGAGTGGGGAATGTATGATACAGCCATATTTTTCGAGCTCCTTTATCTGCGCGGCCGTAAAGCTGTGGTAGGCCTGCGTACTCATCACGATATGCGGCTCGCCTGTTATAGCATGTACCTCTAAAATGTTTCCGGCGAAATTTGTCATCTGTTGTTCGCTAATTTCGACAATGCTTTTTCCACTATCTTGCAAGCGGGTGATCAGTTGCTCCCGAGCGAGGAGATTGTCTACCGCCTCCAGGCATACCACGGCGAAGGCCGTCCCGATGGAAAGCATCACATTGGTGTGGTAGATGGCTTTGCGCAGCCCGTCAACGGTTTGATTTGCCTCAAAGATAAAGGGATCATATCCTAAATCCAGACAAAATTGATGCACGATTCCGGCATCTGCCCGGGGTGATAATGCGCAGTATGCTATTCGCTTCACTCGATCCAAGATCAAACTTCCTGTGCCTTCCAAAAAGCGATGTTCCCGTTCATAGGCCGTGTAATCTATTAAATCGTCAAATGCTAAGCCCCATTTTTCCAGCGCTTCCACATAGTTTAGTTGCCGTTCGCGGCGGCGATTATCGGCAAACATCGGGTACAGCACGGCAGATCTTTTGTGGAAGGATATGCAATTGTTTGGAAAAACACTGTCAGGTGTGTCAAACAATCCCTCATCCTGCAGCACCAGTGTATTGATTTTATGGTCGCTAAGTTGCTCTACAAAGCGATCAAACTCCTGCAGGGCTAGCTCTGCGGCATTGTGTGCGGTGATATCTGCTTGAAAATAGTTGTTTACAACCGTCTCCTCATTCTTTCGGAAACGGTATGGCCTAACCAATAGAACAGTGTCTGTCGTCTGTTTCATAGCGTTAATCTCTATAGAGTGGAAGTGTCGAGCATCGTAACAAGCCCTCTTGTTTGCCTATTTCATGGTATGGAATGGTTTCTACATGAAAACCTTGTTCCCTCAACCATCGGTTCAAGCGATCAAACCGCTCTTCCGTAACAACCGTCTCTTCGGAAATTGAAAAGACATTGCTAAACATCTGGTACATTTCGTCCGCGGTAATATGAAACAAGTTTTCTTCACCAAATAGGCTTTTAAGGTACTCGTATTCATCAGGATTTCGAAAACCTCCCTTAAAGATAATGGCTTTATCGGTGCCCACCGGTTGAAAACAGCAGTCGAGATGCAAAGCATTGCTACGGGCGTCAATCATGGATTTTATCAGATCGAAGGCAATCACTTTTTTTTCAGGAAAGAGTTCTCGAAGGAAATGTACACCTTCCATATTGGTTCGTGCGGTGTTCAGGTCGGCGTAATCGGCACCAAGGTAGGTGCCTACAAAAAGGAATTCGTTCCAAACGAGCACGTCGCCACCTTCAATATGCACTTCTTCTGGCGGAACAATTAGTTGCGCTGGTGCAAGCTGCCGCACGATGTGCTGGATAGCTTGCCATTCGCCGGCTCGATCAGGCAGTATGTTCGCTTTGATAAGCATATCGTCGACAACGAAGCCTATATCGCGTGAAAAAATTTGATTTAAATCAGGGATAATTTCTGGCCGGTATACGCTGACGTTATGCCGCTCCAAGACTTGTAGAAAACTATGCATCTCGTGCTGCATCGCGGCTTCAAGCGGATAGGTTCCTGCTAGGATATGTTCCAGCGATTTTGGATCGTAGGCTTCACTTGCGTCCGGTGTTGGTCCGTTCTGATCGGCCGTTCCAAGAATAACAGCCCGTAATCGACTCGTCTCGTTTTTTACAGAAAGCTTCAACATAACAATGAATGTAGGTCGCAAATATGAAATAAAGATAGTTAATTATTTTGATCACTAATCTGTAGCGTGGGTGTTATTTTTTTCGATTAATGAATAAATTATCTTCACGAGTTGGAACTTTATGACCGTGTGTATGCGGACTGTGCGCGCTGTTCAGACGGTGTGGATTATATCGTGACGATCGATGATGGGACACGTATTATCAAACAAAGTATCGGTTTCCAAAACCAAGGAAAAGGCTTGGCCGCTTTCCGGTCATTTCTAGACAAATTATAGGCTATAATCGTTTTGTTACGTTACAAAGGTGGGGGAATTACGCCTTCATAATCAGCAGTTTGTTGCGGTAAAGGGCTACAGAAACAGCCGTGATATTTTTGTCGGAAAGAAATGAAACGCTCGGCTATTTATTAGCAGATAAAATCGTATTTTTGCACTCTCAAAACGTATATGAAAAAAGTGTCTTTCTATAGACCTATTTGGATGGACTTAGGACGACGCAAAGCAAAAAGTTAAGCGCAACAATGAGCAACGTATTTTATCAAGAAAAATTTCAAGATCGTCATAACGGCCCGAGGGCAGAAGAGGCGCAAGAAATGTTAGCCTTCTTAGGCGTATCATCGTTAGATGAACTGATCGAGCAAACTGTCCCCAGCCAAATCCGACTGAAGAAACCACTAGCACTGCCTGAAGCGTTGAGCGAAAAAGGCTATTTAGCCAAGGTGAAGCAGCTTGCAGATAAAAACAAGGTCTTCAAATCCTACATCGGTCAAGGCTATTATGATGTAACAGTGCCTGGCGTTATCCAACGCAATGTTTTGGAAAATCCAGGATGGTATACGCAGTATACACCTTATCAAGCGGAGATCGCACAAGGACGTTTACAAGCGTTGCTCAACTTCCAGACGGCAGTTTCTGATCTTACTGGATTAGAGGTGGCTAATGCGTCGCTACTGGATGAAGCTACTGCTGCCGCAGAGGCGATGTTTATGCTTTACAGTGCACGCAAAAACAAGGCTGCCCATGTTTTTCTTGTGACGCCCAATGTATATCCGCAGACCTTAGACGTTTTGCAGACGAGAGCCATGCCCTTTGGCGTGGAGATTCGCGTGGCCGATTTAGAAGAGTCAAATCTGAGCGATGACGTTTTTGCTGCATTTATACAGTATCCTGCGGCTGACGGATCCGTTGCCGATTTCGCGAACTTCACCGCTGCTGCGCACGCTCAGCAAATAACCATTTGCGTTGCGGCAGATCTTCTCTCTTTGACGTTGCTTACGCCTCCGGGCGAATGGGGTGCTGATGTTGTGGTGGGTAACTCGCAGCGTTTCGGCGTGCCGATGGGATTCGGTGGTCCGCATGCCGCTTTCTTTGCTACAAAAGATGCATTTAAGCGCAACATTCCCGGCCGTATTATCGGTGTTACTTCGGATGCAAATGGCGACTACGCACTACGTATGGCTTTGCAAACACGGGAGCAGCATATCCGTCGTGACAAAGCATCTTCCAATATCTGTACAGCGCAAGCGCTATTGGCGATCATGGCTTCTTTTTACGCAGTATACCATGGCCCGCAAGGCATAAAAAATATTGCTAGCCGCATTAATGATTTAGCCAAGTTGCTGGATCAGGCACTACAAGCGCTCGGCTACGAGCAAACAAACGCTGCGTACTTTGATACACTGCGCGTGGTGGTAGGCGACCATGTGGGCGCGCTAAAGGGCGAAGCGCTCAACAATGAATTGAACTTCTTCTATAACGAAGGCACGGTGGGTATCTCCATCGATGAGACGACCACCTTCGAAGATATACAGACCATTGTGAAGGTTTTTGCAAAAATCAAAGCAAAAAGCCTGAATGATGTGGATCTAAACGGCTTGGCTACGGAACTTACTTCGTCGATACCAGAAGCGCTTGTTCGTACATCGGCGTACTTGACTCATCCAGTTTTCAACAGCTACCATTCGGAGAGCGAAATGTTGCGGTATATTAAATCGCTGGAGTCAAAAGACCTTTCTCTCTGTCACTCGATGATTCCACTTGGGTCATGCACCATGAAGTTAAATGCAACAACGGAGATGGTTCCATTGACGTGGGCACATTTCGGTGGTTTGCATCCTTTTGCGCCGGTAGACCAAACATCAGGCTATATGCAACTGATCAATGAGCTAAATGATTGGCTGTCGGAGATCACTGGTTTTGCAAAGATGTCTTTCCAGCCCAACTCAGGTGCTCAAGGGGAGTATGCAGGGCTGATGGTTATCCGCGCTTACCATGAAAGCCGTTCGGAAGGCCACCGTAATATTTGTTTAATTCCAGCATCGGCACACGGGACGAACCCGGCGTCGGCTTCGATGGCCGGTTTGAAAGTCGTCGTCGTGAAGTGTGATGAACTTGGTAATATTGACGTGGCCGATCTTCGTGCCCGCGCAGAAGAGCATGCCGCGAATCTTAATTCCCTGATGGTGACATATCCGTCGACACACGGCGTGTTTGAAGAGTCGATTATCGAGATTTGTGAAATTATTCACGCTAATGGCGGTCAGGTGTATATGGACGGCGCAAACATGAATGCGCAAGTTGGCTTGACAAGCCCAGGCTTTATTGGCGCTGACGTTTGTCACTTAAACTTGCACAAGACGTTCTGTATTCCACATGGAGGCGGTGGACCAGGCATGGGGCCTATCGGTGTGGTAGAGCACTTGGTGCCTTTCCTTCCCAACCATGAGGTGATTGCCGTTTCTGGAGACGAAGGTATTTCGGCGGTATCTGCTGCACCTTTTGGATCAGCATCTATCTTGACCATTTCATATGCATACATCGCCATGATGGGTGAAGACGGATTGACCGCTGCTACAAAAACTGCGATTTTAAACGCCAATTATATCAAAGCTCGTCTAGAAGGGCATTATTCCGTTCTTTATGCCGGAGCCAATGGCCGCTGCGCACACGAGATGATTTTGGATTGCCGTGGATTTAAAAATGCAGGCATCGAAGTCGCCGATATCGCGAAGCGATTGATGGATTACGGTTTTCATGCGCCCACCGTTTCTTTCCCGGTTGCGGGTACCTTGATGGTCGAGCCAACGGAGTCCGAGTCGAAGGCGGAGTTGGATCGCTTTTGTGATGCATTGATTGCCATCCGTGCAGAAATTGCCGCTGTGGAAGCTGGCGATGCTGATCAAAAAGATAATGTTCTGAAACATGCGCCACACACGGCAGAGGTCGTTACAGCTGATGCTTGGAACAGGCCATATAGCAGGCAGACCGCGGCCTATCCGTTACCTTATTTAAAGGTGAACAAGTTTTGGCCTTCGGTAGGGCGAGTGAATGATTCGCAAGGCGATAGAACCTTAATTTGTTCTTGCCCGCCTATTGAGGAATACGCTGAAGCTTAATTTGCGGTTAGTCTTTTGCTGAAGAAGCTGTAAAAAATTGATTAATTTTCGTCATTGCGAGAAGAAGTAACGACGACGAAGCAATCTTACCATACACAAATGCAGATTGCTACGTCATACTTCCTCGCAATGACGTATTTTGAGTTAATCGATTATCCCTCTAGCCTTTCTAAAAGGATAAGCGATACTACAAATATTTCTTAAAAATAGCGTACAAGATTTTCAGGTCCTGTGCTGTTAAGATGGCGGTTGTTGTATCTCGCTGTATATAGTGAATTTTGAAGGCTTTGATGGCGGCATCTATATTCTTCACATCATATCCGATCACGCGCAAAGCCAACTTCGGATCAAAATTCAGCGGGGGCTCCTCTAACACCTCGTCATACCAAAATCCAAACCCGCGATCGGCCAATTTTTTCCACGGGAACCGAGATGGGTCGTTTTTACGCGTTGGGGCGTAATCCATATGACCAATGAAATTTGCTTGGGGTATTTTATAGGTCTCTTTGAGCTGCTGTAATAAGCTAAGCAAAGCTGCCACCTGCGCATCAGGCCAAGGATCGGTCGTGCCGTTGTTATCCAGTTCGATACCGATGGAGGAAGAGTTGAGGTCGGTGTCATTTCCCCAACGACCTAAACCCGCATGATGACCGCGGTAAAGGTCGTTTAGCATTTGTACGATCTTGCCATCTCGGCTAATAACGTAATGCGAACTAACACCTACTTTCTCGTTGTGAAAGGTTTTAACCGTTTGGTCGAGCGAGTTCTGCGCGGTATGGTGTATCATAACATAATTAGGCTTGCGTACGCCAAAGTTGGTGGAAGCGATCCACTCTTTGTTGCCGGAAAGCACTCTATCCAATTGTCCTTCTACGGGTGCTTGACTATATTGCGCAGCAAAATTTTTCGCTTTTTCTTTGTAAACTTTTTCTGTTGCTGCGTACTTCCCTCCTCCACATGATGCGGCGATCAACAGCAGTGCCGGGAAGGCATAATATATTCTTTTCATATGTTGTCTTTTTCCAAATGTACAAACAAAGGTTGAAAAGCTATACCGATTCATGCGTTTAAGGTGGGAGGACTATGAAAACAAAAAAGGAGGCGTGCCAAGCAATCCTCCTTTTGTTAGTACCGGTGCTACACCGTTTTTACATATTTCTCGTCGTAATTTTCAATATCGACAATGTATTTATTCTGTATCAGAAAGTCGAAAAGATGCTGCGCTTCGTCCGCTACCGGCATGTTTCGCGTGGTAACGATCTCGTTTGATTTTTTATCCAAATACGGGTAGGCGTACAGCCGCACATCTTTGCTGAACATGCCCGAGATGTAGGAGAGAAGCTCGTTTGTATACTCTTCTTTATTGTATTGATGGGTGTTAAAGATGTTTTTCAAGTTGGAGACGTTGGTCGCAATACCCACATGTTTGGGCTTGAAAGACTTCACGAACTCTGCCAGGTAGTTGTTGCGGTGGAAGTTGGACACCATAATGTTATTTCCTGTCGAACAGAGGTACTCGGCACGCTCGGCGAAGTAACGTAGGTCTTCATCGGTGATAGCGTTGTCTTCATCTAGCGCGTTACTCATTAATACCTCAATCAAGACCACGGTGTCTGCTGGGGTGGCGCCGCTATTCTTTTCAAACTGCTCCACCGCAAGGTTGAACAGGTCGAAGTTCGGATTGGATTTCTGACGGTATTTGGTGCGTAGAATAATGATGTTCTTCTTATAAAGATAGTCTTTGATTTGTGCTGCTTTTGCATCCGGCCGGAAAATCGCTGCTTTGGCGAAGCCCTTCGCGATGAGGTACAGATTGAGCAAACGTTCATTCGCCTGTTCAAACACGGGCCCCGATACTTTAACCAAATCAATTTCTACAGAGCCGATCGATAAATTGTCTACCAAGGACTCGATCATCGTCTGCGGATCTTCGGCGTAATAATAGGCAGCAAAAATGAGATTGACCCCCAAGATACCCAGCACTTTGGACTGTAATCGGGAGTCGCTATCCAACAACCTGACGTGGATAACGATGTCATTCACGGGGCCACCGACTTCGTGCTGAAAGCGTACGCCGATCCAGCCGTGCGGCTCATTGGTTTTCGTGAAGTTTAAGGTGGTAACGGTGTCGGCAAAAGCGAAGAACTTCTTCGAGCCATACTTCTCGCCGTATAAGCGTTCGGTAAGCAGGTTAAATTCATGGTGAAGCATCTTGTTTAGTCGCGTGCGACTCACGTAACGGCCAGACTCTTCGACCCCATAGATAGCGTCACTAAAAGCCATATCGTAGGCCGATATGGTTTTGGCAATGGTGCCGGATGCTGCACCTGCTTCAAAAAAATTACGGGCCACTTCCTGCCCTGCACCAATTTCCGCAAAGGTGCCGTAAATATCTGGATTTAAGTTGATTTTTAATGCTTTTCGCTTCGTTTCAAAGATTTCTCTCGCCATATGGCAAAGGTACAAAAATCATGGGGATTATTCGGGGAGGGGATGTGTTTAGGGAATAAAATTAGGTTTGCTCACAGCAAACCTAATTTTTGAAAAGTATAAAAAAGTGCAGAGCTGTGTAAGGCCTGGCCGATTTTATTGGCCAGCAAAAACTGCTTTGCCTCGTCTATAGACATGCGCACCACATCGATATCTTCGGAAGCGTCTAGTTCCTGCTCCTGTACCTTACGGCCACCGGTCAGCAGGTAGGTATAAGTTACGTTACCACTTGTTGCTGGGTTCGCATAGAGCGCGCAGATCTTTTCTATCTTGTCAAATGCATAGCCGGTTTCCTCCAGCAGTTCGCGATGGGCGGCCAATTCCGGATCTTCGCCATCTTCAACCACACCCGCAGGCAGTTCAACCATGATCTGTCCGGCACCATGCCTGTATTGCTGTACGAAGAGCACTTCGTTATCTTCGGTGATGGCGACCATATTAACCCAAGTGGGATATTCCAAGACATAGTACTCATCTTTGATCGTCCCGTTGGGCAACTGCAGCTTATCGACGCGCAGTGTTGCCCAAGGTCGTTGAACGAGGTATTTTGATTCCAGCAACGTCCATTTTTCCATCCTTAGTCTTTTACAATGTCCGCCATGATATTCCTTACTTTTTCTTCCAGCTTCTTGGCTGTTTCTTCATATTGTGAACGGTTTGCTAAGCTTTCCTTTACCGAGCAGTAAAATTTGATCTTTGGCTCCGTGCCTGATGGGCGGGCAGAGATCACATCACCATCTACGGTGATAAACTGCAAGACATCCGATTTAGGTAGGTCAATGGTCGATTGGCTGCTGTCTGCCAAGATTGTCGACACACCGTTTTCATAATCGCGGATCTCCTTCACGGCGACGCCGCCTAGCGATTGCGGAGCGTTAGCACGCAGGTCAGCCATCATCTGTTTAATTTCATCAGCCCCTGCTTTTCCTTTTTTCGTTAATGAGATTAATTTTTCCTGGTAAAAACCATAGGTCTCGTAGATTTCCAAGAGGACATCAAAAAGTGATTTCCCTTGGTTTTTGAAGTATGCTGCCATCTCGGCAATAAACGCACAGGCGTTCACGGCATCCTTATCGCGTACCAAGTCGCCCACTAAAAAGCCGTAGCTTTCTTCGCCCCCGACCAGGTAGTTCTCTTTGCCTTGCACTCGGGTAATAACCTCGCCGATAAATTTGAAGCCGGTTAAGGTTTCATAGTTTTTAACGCTGAAACCAGTCCCGATATCGCTAATAAGGTTGGAGGTAACGATCGTTTTTACGATGAAGTCATTGTCTTTTAACGTGCCATTTTCTTTTTTCGAGGATAGCACATAGTAGGTAAGTAGACTGCCGATTTGATTGCCGTTTAATAACTGTATCTCGCCGTTGTGGTTCTTCACCGCTAAGCCGACGCGATCAGCATCAGGATCAGTCGCCATAACGACATCCGCATCGATATCCTGGCCCTTTTGCTTGGCCATGCTCATGGCTTCTTCTTCTTCGGGGTTTGGGTAAACGACTGTCGGGAAATTTCCGTCTGGTGTAGCCTGTTCAGCAACAACTTGAACATTTTTAAAACCCCATGCTTCGAGCATTTTTGGAACGATGGTGATGCCCGTGCCGTGTATCGAAGAAAAGACGATTTTCAAGTCGCTTTGCGCGGCAACAGCTTCCGGGTGAATGCTCAGTTGCTTGTTGGCATCGATATACAGTTGATCAAAATCTTCACCGACCAGGGTGATATTTTCCGCTACGCCATCAAATTTTATTTCATTTACAGACTGGATCGCATTGACCTCGGTAATGACGTTTTTGTCATGTGGCGCAACAAGCTGCCCGCCATCATTCCAGTAGGCCTTATAGCCGTTGTATTCCTTTGGGTTGTGCGATGCTGTTAACATCACGCCGCCCTGGCAACCAAAATGGCGCACGGCAAAGGATAGCATCGGTGTAGGGCGAAGTTCCTTAAAAAGGTATACGTGAATTCCGTTAGCGGCAAATACATCCGCCACCAGCTGGCCAAACTTTTGCGAATTGTTACGGCTATCATAGGAAACCGCCACTTTCACCGCTTGGTTCGGGAATTGTTTTTTAAGGTAGTTGGCTAAACCTTGTGTCGCTTTTCCAATGGTATATTTGTTCATGCGGTTGGAGCCCACGCCCATAATGCCGCGTAATCCTCCTGTTCCGAATTCCAGCTCTTTATAGAAGGAATCGATCAATTCTGTTTCTTGTTTATCGTCCACAAGTTTCTGTACCTGTCCAACGGTTTCTGCGTCGTACTCCGCACTTAACCATTGGTGTATGCGATCATTTGTGGCTTGGTCAATAGTATTCATTATGTATAGATATTTAATGCCTAAATATAGGCGTTTCTTTTTAATCAGTGAGGGTGTATATATTAAATTAATGTATGCGCTGGCGTAGTCCTGAGCGCATTTTATGCGCTATGCATCGCACCAACCGTAAGCGCGGTCCAGTACGATAACATACCAAGATCCTTCAAACTTTTTGATATGGAAAATGAGATTTTCCGCATTGGTTAACACCACGCGGTAACTGTCTTTTTCCAACGCTTTGATGTTGCTAACGGTACTGGGATCGACCTGTTCAAACTCCTGCTGGAAAGCCGTAATTTGGGCGAGCTGGTTCGCCTGCTTGGTGGTGTCGCAGAAGAAACCTAGTTTATCCCACTTCTCGCCTCCACAGTCGTAATGCGGAGTCTCCGCAAAACTCAGCACGTAGTCATTCTGGAATGTGGTATAGGGAAAATGCTCGGGCACGGGCTTTTTAAAATCTAAACGATCGACATGTTTATAGGCGTCCATAGCACCCGGTCGATAGATAATATACAGGCCAAGCTCCGGATGGATCAGGGCATTTGCTTTCTCATTATCCTGACTCAGGTAGGCCCGCGTAAATCGGGTAATCACCTCGGTCATGGCTTGTGCTTCTTCGCTCGGGCGCAACGTTGTCGAGACAGAGTCTGTCTTTTCTTCGCTTTTTTTGTTGGATGAATTGCAGGAGGCAAGGAACGTTGCCACACAGCAAAAAGCCAAGGCTATTTTTTTCATGATTTGTTGTTTTGTCTGATAGTCTCCGCTATGCTGTCCCACATCTCGTTGGGGATGGCTTCCAGATTGTTGAACTCGCCGGCACCCTGTAGCCATTCGCCGCCATCAATGGTAACGACTTCTCCGTTGATAAAGCCGGCAAAGTCTGAAAGGAGGAAGGCTGCTAGATTGGCCAATTCCTGATGTTCGCCAACACGTTTTAGCGGCACCCGGTTTTTAAAGTCAAACTTTTCCATAAGTTCGCCGGGCAGCAGCCTGTCCCACGCGCCTTTGGTAGGAAATGGTCCCGGCGCGATGGCGTTGTTTCGGATACCATATTTTCCCCATTCAACGGCTAGCGATCGGGTTAAAGCCAAGACGCCGGCCTTCGCAATAGCGGACGGTACTACATAGCCCGATCCCGTGAAGGCGTAGGTGGTCACGATATTCAATACGGAGGCTTTTTGCTTTTTGGCAATCCAGTTTTTTCCAAAGGTCAGCGTACAGTTTACCGTGCCTTTCAAAACGATGTCGATCACGGTGGAAAAGGCATTGGCAGAAAGCCGTTCCGTAGGTGAAATAAAATTTCCCGCCGCGTTGTTAACAAGCAAGTCTACCTGAGAGAATGCCTCCTCGCTCTTCTGAAGAAGTTCTTCAACCTGTGCGACGTCTCTGACATCGCAAGCTATGGGCAACACGCGGTTTCCCGTAGCAGCACTTATTTCTTTGGCTGTTTGGTCAAGCACGTCAATTTTTCGACTTGTGATAATCACATGGGCACCAAGTTCGGAAAAATAATGCGACATGGCTTTGCCTAACCCCGTTCCGCCGCCGGTAACGACAATTGTTTTGCCTTGCAGTGCGTCGGATTTTAATGCGCCTTGTACCATGTTTTACCCCCTTTTTTTTGTGAGATTGTCAATTATCGTTTTCAATATGTGTCGTGTTGACGGTCGCCACCACTGCTCTAACACCTGTTGTATGGCTTCTGTTTTGTTTTCTTTAATTTTTCGTAGCAGTTCCTGCCGCAGGTTGATCTTAGTTTCTCCCCATGCGGAGCGGTCAAACTGTGTCCAGCTTTTGGCCTTGCGCGCGGCTAGTGTTTGGATGCGGTTTGCTGCCGTAAGTTCATCCACCAAACCGATGTTAAGCGCTTCGGCAGGAGACAGCAGCTTTCCTTCCAACAGGTTTCTGTAGGCGTTGGGTTGGCCGATCCAGAAGCTGTAAAGCGCAAAAATGCTGTGGGGTACGACAATGCCGACGGGCACTTCGTTTAAGCCAATCACGTAATCGCCTTCTGCAATAATGCGGTAGTCGCAGCAAAGAGCCAGCACACAGCCACCAGCAGGGCTATGCCCGGTGACGGAGGCGATAACAGGCTTTGGAAAGGCGGAGAGGTCGTAAATAACATCCATAAAGGCTTCCCAGAAACGCAGCATGGTCTGCTCATCATATCCATAAAGGGTGATCAGATCCAAACCCGAAGAAAAGAAACCTTCTTTGCCATGCAGAACAAGGGACTCAACGGCAGGATCGTTTCGGTGTTGCAACAATTCCGCATGAAGCTCTTGAAGCATTTCTAAATGCATCGCGTTTGATTTGCCGCGGTCTAAACCAACGTAGGCAATATGATCGGTAATTTGAGTTTTTATGAATTCCGCCATAATCACTTTATACTAGTTTATGGAAAAATACACAAAAAATCATCCAAAATTTAATGAACCCTTGTTTTACTTTTAAACACATGATGATGGCAGACTTTACAAGTAACAACAGCACTGGAGGAAAAAAACAGCGGAGAAGTATCAGCAGTAGGCCTATGCCTAAGGTTGATTTAACGGCAATGGTGGATTTGGCGTTTCTCCTGATTACTTTTTTTATGTTGACGACCTCGCTGCAAACACCCAACAGCCTGGATGTGGCTATGCCCGACAAAACAGGCCCGCTGAGCGCCCCTATTCTCTTGAGTGAAGAGCGTACACTGAACCTTCTTTTGGGGGGTAACAACGAGCTTACCTATTATCGGGGCGCATCCGAGTCTCCTAAATCGAGTCCGCAGAAAGTGGGCTACGGCAAACTGGGCTTGGGCGAACTGTTGCTGAAAATGCGGGAGCAGGTAAAGCACTCAACCAATGGGGAAGATCTTATTGTGCTGATCAAGCCTAGCGAAGATGCTGTAACGCGCAATCTAGTGGATGCGCTGGATGCCGTCCAGCGTGCGTCGATCAAGCGGTTTATGATTGCTAAGTTGGACGCCGAAGAGCAACGCATGGTTCGATAGGCTAGACGAGAACTAAGCAAAAATAGAAATAGAGCAGAAGCACCCGCTCTATTTTTGAACAGATTATTTCACGTCTAGCGTTAGCGTCTTATGCACGATGCGGCCATCGAAGTCAATCCCTTCAATGGTAATTAAATATTGCCCGCCTTCATCAGACGTATAGAAATCAAATGTCGCTTTGCCCTCTTTATTCGTGATCAGGTTTGGTTCCCAATGGATGGTCGTACGGAAATCCTGGTTTAACGTTGTCTCCGAATCCGGTTCGTAAACCGGTTTGTAGAACGTTTTGTTCAGATGAAAACCTTCGGGCTGTACCGTCAAAATTCCTTTCGGGGTGTAGTTCCGCAGCGCATCCCGTCCCGTTTTCGTGGTGATGATCAGCAATCCGTTCGCGCCATATGATCCGTAAATGGCCGTATGATTGACGTTCCGCAAAACTTCAATACTTTGGACATCCATCGGGGTGATCATCGATAGCTGATCGCCCTCGATGTACATCCCATCCAGCACCACCTGCATGGGGCCACCGCCCCGGGTCGTATACGGCACGCCATTGCGGAACGTTACCCCCAGTAGTCGACCGTTCAGACACATGTCCAAAGTGGGGCAGGTTTCCAGATCTTCTGCAGAGATGATTTGATCGGCATTGCCGGGCCCATTGAGGTTGGCCGAACTTTCGGATGCCTTATTCTTGGGTCGCTGGGCCGTCACCACGACTTCCTCTATAGCAATACTTTTCTCCATCAGCCCCTGCGACTCTAGCCCGGCAAAATACTTCTTGCTCTGCAACAGCTCGTCAAGCAAAAGGCTGTTTAAGTCGTTTTTTTCGGTGGCTTCGTTTTTATTGATGCCGACGGTAGGCTTAGTAGCAGGTGTAACGACTATATCGATATTGTTTTTCCCCTTGTCGTCCTTGGCCGTAATCAAAAATTTGATACTATCCGGAAAAACCAGGTTGTCGAATACGAATTCGCCATTGTCGTTCGCCACGGTATCGATAAAATCCATAAAATTTTGGGTGGATACCAACGTCATTTTCGCTCCGGCAGCGGGAGCCTTACGCCCAAGCTTGCGTGCCAGACCCTTGATACTGATATCTTCTTCTGGCGAGAAATTGGCTTGATTGCTGTCCAGCGTTCCCGACCAGTCTATCTTGCGCCATGCTTGGGTCAGCAGGAGGTTATCGAGGTCGTTAAGACGACCTTCTTCGAAATAGTAGCGCGGGTTTTCGATATGGCCTTTTACATCTGCGCTCAGCAATAAACTGGATAAGATACTGCTTGCGTTCAGGCTGTCGATTGATGTTTTGTTGAGGTTCACCACCGATGCCGAAAGGGCAGCATAGCGAACACTATCCGAAACATTTCCACTTTCCAACGCGACAGACACTTTGGCGCGGGTGGCGGCCGTCTTGCTGCTGAGCGTCGCCTGCAAAGGGAGTATACTCTCTTCTTTGTGGATAAAGATAGGGCGCTCTATCAGCGGCTGGAGCTGCGCATTGAGGATGCTGATTGTCAATACGCCACTCGGCAACTGCTCTTTGGGCAAGGAAAAGATTAGCTCGCTTTTGGAGGCTGCTTGTTTGGAAACGTAGTAAACACGGCCCAGGTATTGCAGCACGAAATAAATGTCGCTTTTGTCTTGCTTGTCAGCACTCAGGTTAACTTGCGCAAACAGCTTCGAGCTGTTGCCATTATTGACCTGTATGTTATACCCCGACTGTTGTATGTCTTCCAGCTTGCTTGCTGTATGTGTTCCATCAGCGAAGGTGGTGTGCGTAGTAAATTGTTCATTGTTAGTGATGAAGATGGGGGTGGAGCCCATTCCCAGCGCATTGGTTGACACCACGGCAGCCGTGTCGCCTTTTGATGTCGTGATGTGTGTTGTCGCGGCAATGCCCAAGCCATTGGGCTGCAGGGTCTTCACCGCGATTTTGTTAATCGTGCCGCTTAGCAAAACGCCACCCTCTGGGAAAAACTGTATACTATGTTGTGCCTGTGGGGCGGCGGGAAGCTTAAATATCTTTTCGATTGGTGCCTGTTCCCTGTTGTCGAAACGGAGGGAAAGTTTTGCCCGGGCATATTCGGGGCGAAAGGGGATGTCGATTTTACCGTCTTTACTCGTTTTGAGGCGACCTCGTTTTAGGCTTTTTTCGCCGACCATGATGTCGTAGCGCACATTAGCGTCAGCAAGCGGCTGATCGTTTAAGTTTAGCAGCTGTACGCTGTAGTTTTCACCCTGTAAGCCTGATTTTGTCAGCACATTGTCCAGACGCCCATTGCTGATCTCGATGTTTTGATTGAAGAAATACGTTGCGCTATCGTTGCGCATCCAGTTGCTATAGGCCCGCAGGCGATACGTGCCCTCGATCAGTGTGTCCTGCAGGGTAATATCGCCCAGACCAAGACCGCTCGTCAATGGAATTTTGATCGCCGTGATGATGCGGTTTTTGGGGTCGATGAGATCGATGTAGGCAATCTTACTGATGTTAGACATCATATTCTCAACACCCACGACTTCATATGCTTTAAACCATATTGTTTCGCCTGCTGTATACCTACTTTTGTCAAGGTGGAGGTGTATTTTTTCAATAGGCCTGGAATCATGATAGGCATTGATTTTATCCAGCAGACCTTGGATGTCCTGCGATCTGGAGGCGCTGATGCTGAGCATGAAAAGGAGGAGTAAAGAGGATCTTATCCACATCATAACGGTCAAAAATTTACGGAATTTACAAAAAAAATCGTACACGGAATTAATTTTTGTTGATTATTGATTTACATCGGTATCTTTGTCGATATGAACATTTTAATTATTGGATCAGGCGGGAGAGAGTCTGCCTTTGCATATAAATTATCAAAAAGTCCGAGACTAAACCAATTATTTATAGCACCGGGTAATGCCGGCACGGGTCAATATGGACAAAACATAGATTTAAAGGTTACTGATTTTGAAGGGATAGCCGCTTTCGCCTTGGGGAATGCTATCGATATGGTGTTGGTGGGGCCCGAGGAACCGTTGGTGAAGGGTATTCACGATTTCTTTTTGGGTCGGGAGGATCTGAAACATATTCCGGTTATCGGTCCGCAACAGGAAGGAGCACAGCTAGAGGGGTCGAAGGATTTTTCTAAAGAATTTATGTTTAGGCACAATGTGCCTACAGCGGCTTACCAATCTTTCGATAAATCAAATCTGGAAGAGGGCTTGGTTTATTTGGAATCACAGAAGTTACCGATTGTTTTGAAGGCAGACGGATTAGCTGCAGGTAAGGGTGTACTTATTTGCGAAACGTTGGATGATGCGAAGGCGGAGCTTACCGCGATGATTGCTGATGCAAAATTTGGCGATGCGAGTTCGGTTGTGGTTATTGAGGAATTTCTAAAGGGCATCGAGCTTTCGGTGTTTGTGTTAACGGATGGTAACTCGTATAAAGTGTTGCCTTCGGCAAAGGACTACAAACGTATTGGAGAGGGCGATACGGGCTTAAATACGGGCGGAATGGGGTCTATTTCTCCGGTTCCTTTTGCCGATGAAGCGTTTCTTGCGAAGGTGGAGGAACGTATTATCAAGCCTACGGTGGAAGGTCTTAAAAAAGACAACATACCCTACAAGGGTTTTATCTTTATTGGTTTGATGAATGTGGATGGTGAGCCTTTTGTCATCGAGTATAACGTTCGTATGGGCGACCCGGAGACGGAGTCGGTATTACCGCGTATCGAGTCGGATTTGGTTGATCTGTTGGAGGGTGTCGCGCAAGGGAACTTAGATGAGCGCTCTTTTACGGTGAGCCCGAAAACGGCCGTAACGGTTATGTTGGTGGCTGGAGGCTATCCGGGAGATTATGAGTCGGGGAAGGAAATCAACAATATAGAAAATGTGGAAGATTCGATCGTGTTTCATGCGGGTACCAAGGAAGTTGATGGCAAAGTAGTAACGGCCGGCGGTCGGGTGTTGGCGGTAACCACGCTTCAGGATAACCTGTTTGACGCGCTACAACAGGCTACGGCAGACGCCGGCAGGGTGTTTTTTGAACGTAAATACTTCCGTAGAGACATCGGATTTGACCTTATCTAAAAAATAATCTTTTCAATTTCAGCCTATTATAAAATAGGCTGAAAAAAACATTTTGGAGTTAGATTTAGAGCGCTTATATTTGCATCACCAAAAGCAAATGGCCCGTTCGTCTAGGGGTTAGGACGCAAGATTTTCATTCTTGAAACAGGGGTTCGATTCCCCTACGGGCTACCAGACTTGAAGTCAAAACTTACAAAAGCCTGCAAATGTGTTGTTTGCAGGCTTTTGTGTTTTTACGGAGAATCGGTTTTTTCAAAAATTCCCAAAGAAAAATATTCCCTGTCCTTCTTCCTTAAGAAGCCTAAAAATTACAAAAGCGGTCCAAAGCCCATCTACCTGCGGATTACCGTGGATTGCCAGCAGAAAGAAATTTCGGTTGGTCGTCAGTGTGATCCTTCCCGTTGGGACTCGCATGCCAACCGTGTAAACGGATCTAAAGAAGATGCCCGTTCCATCAATTCCTATCTTGATACCGTTGCACATAAAGTTGCAGAAATACATCACACATTCGTTAGGAATGAAACGACCGTTACTGCAGAGATCATGAAATTGAAATTTCTAGGGAGAGACATTGAGCGTAAAAAGTTACTGGAGGTTTTCGCCGAGCATAATGCGCAGGTAAAAGCGTTGCTGGGCCGCGGTTTCAAACCCAATACGCTTAAAGGTTATAATACTTCAATTTCTCACCTGCGCAGCTACTTAGAACAGGGGCTTAAGCGTAGAGATATTGAGGTTAACAACATTGATCATTCATTTGTGGTGGGGTATGAATTTTTTCTGCGAGCAAACTTAGGTTGTTCGGAAGTTTCTGCAGCCAAGTATATCAAACATTTCCGTAAGATTATACGGATATGCATAGCTCATCGGTGGATCAGACACTAAGCAGCTCGTTAAGTATGGCCAATTCGGATTCTGCCAATAGGAAAGTTCTTTTGACAAGGTGATCGATAAAAAGATTTAAGTTCTTTACAGCTAACTAATAGTATTTAGACTCAATCTTCATATTTAGTGAACTTACCGGTACCGTACGAATTTATTATTAGAAGGCCTTCCTCACCATGGCCAGCGTAGCCGTAATAACCAATAAACTTTATAAAATAATCAGTACCCTTTATTTCATACAAGTCGCCAGGACCATCGGTTATAGAAACTTCATATCTACCAGCTTTAATTTGATCCTCTGTGAAAATAAAGTCAATCTCTTCCCCGTCCTCATTCAGAGTTCCCGAATCCAGCTCAACTTTGGAATAAATTTGATCAATAGAATATTCCTCTAATAATTTATTTTTATCAATTTTGAACGATGTAAATAACATCAGAACTATCGCTAGATATCTCATTTTTATTCTTCTTAAAATTCTCTCCTTGTTCTTATGCATCCCTATACACACCATCCTGTCTGATCGGAGGGTAGCCATATTAATGTAATTTGACGATGATGTACACTTTTACTGACAATTTGCACTTTAGATCTGTGAATTTATAGGGACATTCACAGAGAATTTTTAAACTCTCTGTATAGATACATCGCAAAAATATTGAGATAAAAATGCTTAATAATTTGAAATAAGTTATCCTGATAACCAGGATTGCTATATTATTCTTGTGTTAAATGGCATATTTGCACTCCCTAATCTTAAATGCTTCTTTACCACCTTCAAGTCGTAATAATTTATCGCGATTTTTGATGTTTTCTATAGTGGTAGATGTGATACTTGTGTAAATATCAATATGAGGAACTTCAAGAATATGAATCAACTCAGCGTCCCCATTAACAACAAAATTAGAATTGTGAGTTGCAAATATAATTTGTCTATCCAGTTTTTTCATTTTAATCAGCTCAACCAAATATTCGGCTACCAAACGATTGTCTAAATGGGCTTCTGGTTCATCTATTATTAAAGGTTTAATACCAGTCATCAATAATGTCACAACAACTGCGGTACATCTTTGCCCGAACGAACAGCTCATCAGATCCTTTCCTCCGTACAATCCCCTAAAAATTTGATATTTGGGAACGTTAAATTTATGCTTTGTTACGATAAGCTGGTAGATCTTGTAATTTGCCGCTTCTTTAAAAATATCTTCTAAAATCTTTATGTAGTTTGTGGTTCGATTTGAATTCATAACGACTCTAGTTTCAAATTCTTCTAAGAACCTCTTATATTCCGTAGTTAAAATATCCAACGGATTCAATTCAAATAGGGCTCGTTTGACATCGTTCTTAGAAGTTCCGGAAATATTATAGCTGCTAAAGCGGCTGTAAAACTCATCAAATACACTACCCTTAAATTTGTCTATATCAAACGAATTAGCAAATTCAATTTTCATCAAGTTTTCATTTTGTATATCGAGGCGAGCATTTATCACTGCCAAATTTGATGCGATTAATTTTTCATAGGAGTCTGCTGTTGTATCATAAGTATTAACTAGGCTGTTATTTAGTTCATAGGTGTTGATCAGAACATTAATTTCTAATTCGATATTTCGAATATCTTCGACTAATCGAGCATTTTTTTCATTAGCATTTTGGGCATCTTTTATAACGTCTTCGCTGGTTCCTTTTTTTATAAAAAAGTTTTTAAGATCAGAATTCGATGAAGCGAAAGATTTATTAAGATCTAAAAGTTTTTCATTATATGACTGGTAATTTTTCTCAACTAGTGTAATGTCCCCGTCGACTGTTTGAAGTTCATCAATATCGGTAATCAGATTTAGTATTTCATTATGTCTTTCAGCATATGCATCCGTTTCATCAATAGTTTTATATTTAAGAGCTAACAATCTTATATCTTCTAACAGATCGATATACTTACTTTTGTTTGATTCAAGACTATTAGTTTCCTTTTTGAGCCGACTAATTTCCTTTGTAATATCTTTATATTCCTCGTCATTTACGGAGTCTATAATTTTTTGTATAGTTTCTTTTTCGTTATTTTTTGTCTTTAACGTTTTGGATTTATTGTTTATATCGCTGATTATTCTGATGTTAGCATCAATGTTACCAATTATCTTATCGATAGCATTATCTAATTCGTCAAATTTTGACTCCAATGTCTTGATTCGTTCATTGAAAATTATCTCTGTGAGTCTATTGCCCTCGGCAAGGTTTTCGATTTTCCCTTGGCTTACAAACTCAATCTCGTTTGTGCCGGATATCTCAATAAGTCTCGATTGATCTAGTGGTATATCATAGTTTTTGTTATCCAAAACGAGGCGGTTTCCCTTGAAAAAATCCGTTGGCTCTTTTAGTTTTTCAGCGATGAGGTTTATAATTGTGCTTTTACCCGTGCCTCTACCACCAACTAAGCAAGTAAAGTAATCGCTAAAATAGATTTTACTGTTTAGATTTTTTAAACAGAAATCTTGACTATCTGAAGAGTCCTTTCTAGAAATATTAATGTTGCTAGGAAAACTGAACTGTATGTAATTAATTTTTCTATTACTACTCCTAGGTTCATTTTCTTGCAGTAAGATTCTAAACTTTGGTTCATATAGTACCTGTTTTAGTCCTTCAAAGGTGCAGTCAGCTTTAATCCAGGTATTTGTGGAAATAATAATTGACGAATCTTTTGAGTCAACTAGTTTCTGACCAAGTTTGGTATTCATATCTTCAAATGAGTGAGCATCGCAACCAGTTAGAACTGGCTTCGGCTTTGAGTTAATTGTTATATCTTCATATCGACTAGTATCTAAATAATATTCTACATTTTGAATTCCTCCAAAAAAAGCATCGCAGACTCTGTCTATTTCATCCGTGATTGAAAGCTTTCGAGGTGAATTAGTCGGACGTAATCCAGCATTATTTGCCGCCGCAACGATTAAATAAGGCTTACTTATACCAAAAACTTCTTTTAATGAACGTTTTAATTCATCTAGACTTACCGTAGCACTAACAAAATCTTCTTTTCTTAAGTTCTTACATTTCACGCTTACTTCAGAACTATCAGTTACATGAGTTTTGACACTCATTAAAAATTCATCGATTTTCAACTTTGTTATGGTATTATCGAAAATTATATGAATGTTAACTTCTTCACCTTTTCGATTAACGGATATTGGTAATCTAAATTCAATGTTGGGGAAGAATATTTTTTTAGAGTTTGGATACTTTTTACGGAATACATCTATAAATTTCCAGTAGTTGTCACTGCAAAAGTAATCTGTGATTCCAAAGACAGAGACGTCAGATTCCTCAATATGTATGCAATATTTATCCCAGACATCATCTTTCTCCTGTAACTTAAAATTGTCAGATAACTTTGTTTCAGGCGTGTGTAGATGTAGATCCCATTTCCTCCATATCGATCCTTTCATTGTTGCAGTTTCTAATGTTAATTGTTATTTAGTGTTACATGCTTCCTTTCAAAAAAGCGGTTTGACTGTAAGCAACAGTCTAAAATACTAGAAATAATTCGGATAAGTGAAAACGAGTAAATATTCGAAATCCCGAACAAAATATAAAAGCGATTTATCACACCATCCAAATGCTTGACTTCTTTATAAAGGTTTTAAAGGTCACATGCTATTACTGTACATACACGGGAAAAGTCACTGTAATATTTGAACCAAAGTTTCTTTTTATTTTGCATGAAATATAATGATGTCCGAGATAAGCCGCATTAGTTACGCATTCTGTCTCATTTATATTTCTTATTTCGACTTTTTGTTCTAATTGGGCTTCGTCTCCTCGATTATGTATCACCCATTCTATAGTTTCATTACCTTGTCTATAATAGGGCAGACCTTTGAATGTGATCGTGAAAGCTATACTCATTTTTTTAGGGATTGAATATGAGTTTTGATAATATGGAGTCCAATTATCTTTTCCTTCATCTGAAACCTTACAAGTTATTCTAAAATCCTTCTCCTCTATATCAAGAGTAATACCATTTGATGATTTTTTGATAAAATCAAATGATAAAAGGTATGTCTTCCATTTAAATATATATTGCTTGTAGTTGAAGCCATTTATAACATAAGTTTCAACGACCTGTTTATCATCAACAGTTTTGTAGACATGTTTAACGAATTCTTCAGGTAAATCTAATTCCTTAACAATATTAGCACCAATCACTATGCCATTTGATGGCGCTTTAGACTGCAACTTGGCCGCTAAATCAGTGTGGAGGCTGGTTGTAGTCAGCTCAGCGCAGCTTGGAACACCATAATGAGACCACAAAACATCTTCATCGTTTCCATAATCTATACCTATTCTAATCTTTATAGGAGAAAGCCCTTTTTTTTCAAATACATCTTTCAGATCTTGTTCCACAAATTGGCAAAGAACCGATGCGGCATTAAGAGAGTTTATAATTGCGTCATTTTTGTATGCCCCCTTACGAACAAATTGTACAAAAACAGCGTCTCCTTGAAGACGATGTATGTGTCCTCCAAAAAAATTTGCCACGTGAATGCACAGTGTAAGTAGCGAATCTTTGATAAGTCGCACTTTCTTTAAGTCTTCTTTTAGGGCTAATCTAGTGGAACCTTTTATATCGACAAACATAGATACACAGTGGTGATTTAGATATCCATTGTAATCGAGATCTGCAAAGTCAGGATGAGATCCTATTACAATATCTTCAAAGCCTGAAGCGTTCGACCCAAATAGCTTTGTAAGGCCCTCTCGGTCGATATTTAGCAACGCTTTATCACCATCAATCTGCCCCTGCAATTCTATTGATTTTTTGAACATTTCAGTATCTTTTCCCATAGCTTTTAATAGGATGTCTGAAGGTTTCGAGCTTTTAATCGTAGATCTATCGACTGAGGTATAGTTTTCGCTTAATATGCGCTCTATACCAGAAGCGTAATTCTCAAATAATTTCATAAATTTTCTATTAATATCAATGTAATAGTTAATAACATGAACGATAATTGTATGTAAACGCACGTTGTTGCATATCCAACATATTTATATTTTTGGCGTAATCCTTTGCTTACCTGATATATTTGTTTAGCCAAATCTTCCCAAAATGCATCTTCATTTTCTTCCTTCAATTTCTTTACATAAGAGTCTGCTGAGCTGAACTCGGTTACGGACCTAAAAAAAATTAACGAGTGGTATCTATTGGCGGAAGAATTTCCTGACGTCATATACGGATACATAGCGCGCATTACAAAAAATAAACATATTATGCCGCATATAAAACCTAACGCTAATATGACGGCGATAAAATGTTGATGGCGTTCATTAACCAAATGTAATAGCGATTTATTTGCAGAAATAATACTACCACATATGAAGGTGTTGAACGCAAGTAGAAATGCGGATTTAGTATTCGATGCTATAATATATGCATCAAATCTCTGTATAATGAGTTTTAAATGATCGATTGGTGGAGCCATAATTTACTTTAAAATATTTTCAATGACAGAATTTTGGTGGATTTACATTGAATATCCTACATTGATGTAAAGTTAGGTGAAGATGTGGGCGGAAGTTTACGGGAATCCGTAAATATCTACTTTTCAAAAATTTGCATTATTCCTTCCATTGATATGGACTGTACATCAAATAATGAGTTCTATATTAGTTTGGAAGATAACAGGATCGACTGCTATGTTTGACATGTACCTTATGCTTTGGATAGTAGAGCGGTTTAATTTAGCAGTATCACCTCTACATAATAAAGAGGAGCTTTCCTGTAGAAGCTATAAATTTAAATAAACTCTGTTATATTAGAGGTAATTAATAGTATGGTTGAATAAAAACTTGATTATTAAAGATTCAGCTCATACCTAACTGACCGTCCGGCGCCTGCTGCAATCAATGCGCCTATAGTATGCAAATGCTGTAAGTCACGCGTTGCGGTTGCTTTGGAGACCGTCGTAATAGCCATATATTTTTTTGCCGTCATTCCTCCTTCAAAACCAGATGGCCCTTCGCTAAGCATTCTACCAATGACCTTCAGCTGCCGCTCATCAAGCTGGCTTTTATAATGATCATAAAATTTAGCTTTCTTTAGCGTGAACAATACCATTGCTTTAGCATCAAGCTGTGCATCCAAAATCACCTGTGCAAAATATGCAATCCATTCGGTGATGTCTAGGGTGCGCTGTGCTTGCTTCAATGCATTATAATAGGCCTGCTTATTTGCTTCGATGGTTTTGGATAGACTTAACATCACCGGACGATTAAGCGACTGGGACAAGGCTTTCTCTGCTATTGCGCGACCGATCCGTCCATTGCCGTCTTCAAAAGGATGGATAGATTCGAAATAGAAGTGTGCGATTGCCGACTTCAATATCGCTTCCGCTATCGGGCCTTCCAAAGAGAAAGATTTCGAATTATACCAACCCTCGAAAGCTTCCATTTCCTGCTGCACACGGTCGGAAGGAGGAGCCTCGTAATGAACGACCTCTCTACCATACGCTCCTGAAACTACCTGCATGGGTGCACTGCCGTGGCGCCAATCTCCTGGCGTGATGCGACTCTGATCCGGAAATAGCAACTGATGCCAGGATTTAAGCATGTCCAGTGATAAAGGTTCTTGGAAAGTTTCCCGCACTTGCACCATGAGTTGCGCCACACCCGAGGCCTGTCGATCTCGAACATTGACCGGAATATCATTTAGTCCTAAGTTATTGCGGATGGAAGACATGACATCCTCTCGGCTGATGTATTCCCCCTCAATTTCAGATGTCTTGATTGCTTCTGAAAGCATAAGCTGGAGCATGGTTTCCTGTTTTAGCTCTTCGGGCAATCCCTGTATAAGGCCATTCATTTCGCCAGTCTCCTGCGCAAACGCAAGAATGGTCGTTTGAATTTGAGACACATCATAATTGAATTCGGGCCAGCCCGCTAGTTGCCAATTGTACGCCATGAGCCGATTATTTTGATTAATCGGCTCAAATATAACGAATATATGAGCCGAATAAAATATTTATTCGGCTCATCGTATGATTTAGGTTGTCTATTGCATTAAATAACGCATTTGTAAGTCCGATAAGCTCTGATATCTTTGCACGCAGTTTTTCTTACAATAGAGGGGTTACCGACATCAATGTCGGTAAATTTTGACGGGCGAGGTTTTGAGGGGTTGTTTTGTGTATTCCGATCTGCTGATCAACTATCTTTTTAATGCTTTCCAATATCGATTGCGTGACCTTGACTGTGTTACCGGTGATGGAGAGGATAGGAAATTCGGTTTTTTCAAAAATTCCCAAAGAAAAGCGCGTCATTTGTGGGGTTTACTATCTCTATCCATGTAGCGGTTTCCTTACAAAAAACGAAAATATTCTACATTTTTCTTTCACATGGAGAGAATCTATTAAATTTAGGGTTAATCTAGCGGTTTAGATTATTAATCCAGTGTTATGAATAAATTTAAGGGCACGTTAGTTTTTATTATTTCGGTCATCCTATTGCAAACGTCTTGTACCAAAAATGCTGAGGTCGGTATAGATTCGGAATTCAATGAATTGGTGGGTACTTGGAAAATGGTTAGGGGATATGAATACCTTGTAGAAAATGGTGTTAAGGTTCCAGGTTCTAGAAGTTCTTATGAGCGCGAGGATCTTTATTATTTTGTGTTTCATGCGACCGGAGATGTCACGACGCATGATGTAAGAGGGATTCAACTCGACAAGGCAACCTACACTTTCGACAAAGTCGGGCGGATTATCAACTTTGTCGAAAGAAGTGTTAAACTGCAGTTTAGGGTAGTGGAGCTTTCGTCGACTACCCTAAACTTCACCGTTTTTATAAAGGATGGGCCTGACGAATCGCTGCATGATCTTTACTTTAAAAGAAGTGCTGATTTGCAGAGAGGACGATAAAAGAAAATCGATAACAGTTCCTAACAATCTTTGATTTTCTAAAGCCGTATGAAGAAGGTTAGCGGAACGAAACTTAATGATATATCGACGAGGCGCTCACTCACTTGCGTGTAGGAGTTGATTGTGCCTTCTATATGTTGCATTTCTGTCTGTACCACCTTTTTGAGTTCTTGGTAATTGTACCCCAACGAAAATCCATAAGACATATTTCTTCGTCGTCCAGTCTTAAATTCGTAGCCTATGGCCGTTTCTATTTTTAGGCCACTGTGAATTACATCTTCGACGCTGATGGAATAGCCTGGTTTAAGGTTGAGGAAGAATGTTCCGGTATTGGATAGCCCGAAGCTATACGTTGCATCAGCGAAAATTGGCGCCGAAGACCTGTTTCGATCTCCGATGGCATACACATCAATTTCCATTCCCACTCCCAGGCTGTATCGATCAAATACGTTTTTTCCAAAGGACAGGCTTAGCGGTCTCCAATAGACGCTTTCATGGTTTGTTTGCACCCGGCCCGCGTCTGTTCCATCTAGAAAAACGTTACCGTAGAAACGCTCCCCACTTTTCTTGATGTTGACATTTCCCAAAGCAGAATGGGCTGCAACTCCAATTTTAAAATAATAATCTTTGCTGCTTATTGTTTGGGCGCGTGCGGGTAGTTGGAAAAGTAGCAAAAGTATGCAGGCTACTAATATTCTGTAATCGGCAGTAAGATTAAATGTTGCCATAGTTTAAATATCTATATTTGCTCAGTATTGTAAATATCGCCGAATTATCGTTTCTAGGAAAACCTGGCGTTATGTTTTTTATTTAGTCTTTTATGACCGCGATTCCGGCCCATTCGTTATTCTTCTTTGCAGCACCATATGCGCTACCGGAAATCACTTTGATTGTTTTTGCCCATCCCGCGACGAAAAGCTTTCCTGAAGATGGACTATTAGGGTTTGCCCTCCATCCGATGTAGGCGGTTCCCCAGTCGAAGGTCTGTTTTAATTTCCCATTTCCGGATGTTTTAAATTCGAACCCATCTTCTATAAACATTCTGTATTCCCCTGTAAACGCTATCTTTTTATCAGATGGATAATTTATCTGTTTCTTTATTGCGTTGAATACCGATGTATAGCCTGATTGAACTTGTTTTTTAAATAAATTTTTGTAGTCCAATTTTACGTTACCTTGATTTATCAAAGTTTGAATAAGTTCTTTATGATCCTGTGAAAGAAATCTAAGATTTCGGTCGGCATCTAGGATCGAGCTTAATTTAAGGATGAGAATATTTTCTTTGCTATTTTTAACTAACATTACTGTTGCTTGCGTCAGCATTTTTGCGGCAGTGGACGTGGGATCACCTTTAGGATAATATTGTTTAACAACCTCTGGATTTGAAATTATTTTAGGGGCATCTATTTCAGTTACCATTGGGCTCCATCCAACCCTCATTTCTTCGAAATCTGAGGTTGCAGACCAAAATACAGGGCCTTTCTTTTGGTACTTTACGTTTACCCCAACAGATGAAAAAACTCCCCAATTCTTTGAAAAGAAGTTAACCCTAATCCTCCGATCTTGGTTGGTCGAAAATCTTCTCGTGTGAGGATCTCCGAAAAGCGTTTGCCAAATTTTACCCCCCACTGTATTTTTGCTATTGAAGGTATACTCATCCATAGTATCATAAGGATTGGAGCTGTTCACTGCGGCAGATCCTGCGCTGGTCCTTGAAGTACCGCCCGAGGTACGCGAAGAGCTACGGCCTTCATTTTCGCCAGTCATACTACGCAATCGTGATGAGGCAGATCGAATTCCCGTCGCTCTCAATGCTGTGGGAGCTCCTGCTCTTGATCTACTTCTTCCACTTTCCGCTTCCACCGGCGATAGATAATCCCGTATTATAGAATAGGTGTCTAAGATAAATATGCGATCCGCTAATTTGTAAATACCGAGATCATCGTTAACGAGAGCTAAATTTGAAAAATAATCGGATTTCAATTCATCGTTTTCATCAAGATAATTGTATACGTTTTGCGCAAGGTCGATATCGGCAATAATAGTTCCTGTTGGGGATATTTTATAGAATGTCTTTTCTATCTGCAATTCTCCGTCAAGATTCACTATCTCCGAAAATATTTCATCTTCTATCAATTCGGATGGATCATACTCTGATGCCGATGACCGAGTAGTCCTTGAACGGCCTGGAGGACGCAAGCTTGGTGTGCGTGATGTACTTCGGGGTGACATAAATACTGTGGGATTAGTCGATTCATCAAACCCGCCAATTGCTGCGTCTTTTGCGAATGATATAAATTGAGTAGCAGGTACACGTGAGGTAATGCTTTTAACTTTATTTATATCATCGGTTTCTAGAGATTGTGAAATAAGCTGGTCAAATTTGTCGAAAGTCGAAAAACTTAATCTGCCGTCTATAACATTGATGCCGTCTGCAATGCTTGAGGAGGCATTAATATCGCGGTCATAAAGGTTCGGACCAATTTCGTTTTTGTTACAGGATGATAGAACACATGCTAGCCCTGCATAAATGAACATTTTCATATGATAATTAATTAGTGAGTAATTTTAGAGACTTCTGTCAGATCGACATTATTTACTTTTTCGGATACAAAAGATTGGCGAAAATAGGGATTGTCGATCCTTTTACTTTTTGTTCCCACTCCTGTTCGTCGTTCAGCAGACATTCCCAAAGTATGCCTTAGCAACTTTTCCCTCGGATCTCCCAGCTCATACATTTTTTCATCAAACTCATCTAAGAAGATGTCGGGAGAAAGCCCTTTGCTGTAGCCCCCAAGACCCTTATGGTTGCCCAATTTGAATACTACAGGATGGATTGCTATATTTTTGTCAAGACTGGATCGCGAATTTATTGTGAGGATACCTAAATCCTTTCCATATGTATTGCTTCCGACAGTAATCAATTCCATGTAGGGTCGGACACAGTTTATAAATGCTTCGCTTGAAGATGCTGTTGATATGCCGGTTAGAACATAGATTCGCCCCAAATTTAGCCTTACTCGTTGCAGATTATCTGTAGGAATGGCTGAGATTTCTTTTCCGAGACATTCGCGTAATGTAAGTACTTTAGTGCCGATTTTCTGATTGCCACTGATCTGTAGGAATGGATTGTCGAGTGATATATCCGAAGTGAGATATGCCAACAATGCCATCGTGGCCAAATCTCCTCCAGTATTATACCGAAGATCTAGGATAAGCTCATCGATCGCTTGATCTTTAAACGTTCTTGTCGTTTCAATCAATTTCTCAATATATGCTTTTTGAAATTGTCCTATAAAAACATAGCCGATCCTGTTTGCTTTGTGAACAAAGACCTTAGGCATCCGGATGGGGTTGTCAAAGGTATGACCGGGCGATAATTCATAATTTTTATTTTCAGAAAGAATACCGTCGTTAAGAGTACATTCGGTCAGCAGGAGTTTTGCTCTTGACAAAACGTTGTTTACGTAGTCATCCGATAGAGATTTTGTTAAGCTCTGCCCATTTATTTTGCTAAACAGCATCCCTCGCTTTATACCAGAATCATGTGCTGCACCAACTTCGGCGACATAATTTACGACTCCGAGTATTCCGAATTCTTTTTTTACGATAGTGAAGCGAAAGCCGAATGAATCATTGAAACTTCTGGAATCAGTAGGGTTGTCGAGATCTTCATAATAGGAATATTTATCACTCTTGCTGAGCAAACTGTTGAAAAACAGCTGATCATCTTTGGCTGAGAAGTTAGGACTTATTTCATCTTTCCAAAGATAGTAAGTATTCATACTATCCAATATCCATGACTTGGTAGAGTTCGCAAAGTTCAGCTTTGTGTCTTTTTTGCAGGCAAGTGTAGAAAGAAAGACTAGTACGAAGCCAAATAGGTTTCCAATCAATTTCAACCCGTAAAAGGGGAGATTTGCAGTTGTAGGAGTTTGCGCAGACATGAGGAGGCGTTTGTCGTGTTAGTTTTTAATTAATATATCGGCAATAAAAGTTTAAACGAAAATTGCTTTTATTATGCTGCTAATCAATTGGTGCAAATGCGCGGCAGAAACGAAGCTTGCTTTTGGACACTATTACCATTTATACCTGATTACTCGCAATTTACGCTTAGTTACCTGTCAATTGTCTGTGATGCATAGCATGTAGCATTTGCAGGTTAATTGTTGGGGACAATCAAAAATATATTATTTATCTCTTTTTGCAAATTAATTTTTCTTTCGAAAGCTTAAAATTAACCTTAGCGAGGTTAAACAATCGATTGTTCTATTTTCTGCTTGTCTGAAATCATGTACACGCCTTTCATTGTCACGATCGAATGCTTAAATTTTTTGTGCTTCATGCTTTTGTCGAATTGACTAGCTGCAGCAATGTCGTCAAGATACGCTTGATGGTTGTATACATTGCTATTGTGTTTGTATGTTCGCTTTCGTACATGGGGTGTTCGTTAATGAACAGTTGTTGTTTTTTTAATCGCCTGATTTTCTGGCAGATGCGAATAGGCATTGTAATTGGTTAAGCGTTATAGTACCCAATCGTATTCTTATGAAAAGCAAAATTATCTTGTGTATTGTACTTGCTGCATTATGCTTATCTACCGGTCTGTACGGTCGTGCACACGAGCAACCGATTTACCAGCAGCCCGTTGTGGAAGTAGAAGGTGTTAGATTTACCATTGATCCGCGCATTGAGTTGTTTCACACCTTGGAAGTGCTGCAAGGAATACCTCTTGTTAACTTTGTTGAAATAGAGTACAAACAGCATATCTTAAGCTATTTTAAAACGTACAAAAATCTGGCGATTTTTGATTACCTATCTAAAAACCCGATGTATGGTGGCATATTCAGCACGATTGATGGGCCTATTTGGTTTTTACTACACCTCACGGAAGACCTTGAGTGGAGAGACGATATTCCAGATTTTGAAACTTTCGACCCTAAAGTGGATTCCTTGCGGTTGCTCATGCAAGACTTCGTTGCGGAAACTAAATATGAAGACTTTTTCAATGCCCAACGAGCTTTTTACGATATCTCCCCTATCGAGTTTACTTTATAACCTCACACCCTTTAATGAAAAGCAGCGATTGGTGCAATATTGTACAGACAGCGCCGGAGATGATTTGCAGTTCAATGTGATTATCAACTTTTTGGGCTGGGGCAATTTCGGCCCTCGTATCCAATCGAACGAAACCTACGAGATGTATGCGGTACTTGCCCCATCCGAAAGCGCTATAAAAATCCCCACGTTCGACATTGGTAGCTTATACAAACTGCTGTGGCATGAGTTTGCTCATTCTTTTGCCAATCCCGCCATTGAGGCGTACGAAGATGAATTTAGCGCACTAAGCCATTTGTGGCCTGCAGTAAAGGAATCGATGAAATCGCAAGCCTATGGGTCTTGGGAATCGGTAATCAAAGAACAACTGACGGAGTCTATTGCTTGTCGGATGGCGGTATCAAGATTTGGCGAGGATGTAGCCGATTTAAATTATGTGCGGTATCAGAAAGGGAGAGACTGGATGTATATCACGCCGATTATGACATCATTAAAAAAATACGAACAGAATAGAGAGAAGTATCCAACGCTGAAAAGCTTTATGCCTGAATTGCTGGCGGATTTAAAAAGAATAAAAGATAAGGATATCGAAGCCTGGGCGAATGAAGCCAAGAAAATCAGAACGCCGGCCGCCAATTCCATCCCCATCATTGATGACATTTATGAACAAGATAGCGTGTTATTTATCGTGTCTAGCCAGGAAACAGATTTAGTAGCTGATCGGCGTCTGAAGGAATTCATCATATCAATTCGAGATCGGCTATTTCAGAACGCTCAAATTGTTGCCGATACCACCGCGCTCGATATGGATTTGTCTACGTATCATCTATCCGTTTGGGGAACACCGGCGGGAAATCTGTTTTTGCAAAAATATTTAAGGGAGATTCCTGTGTTGATAAAGGAAGACAAGGTTGTTGCCGAGAATGAATATCTCGGCACAGGTTACGGAATGTTAATAAGTTGGGTCAATCCGCTCAATGAAAAAAATACAATGGCCATTTACACCGCGCAAGATCCACAAAGCTTAGTGGACTTCAATCGCATTATGCATGGGGCGGGGAACTACCATATCTTCAACAACTTCATCAGCCTAAAAGTGGGAGAATTCAAAAAAATGGGCGGTGTATGGTTGGCTAAGTAGCCGGAATACTAGATGTTTGTTCTTTGGACGAAGAAAATGACTCCATCACACCGTCGTTCCTTGAGCTGCTGACAGGCGGTTGTGTGTTTGTAAATGGATCTTTCCAGAAATGCAGGTTATTAATCCACCTCCATTTTTTTGTCCCTTTCCGTATTTTGAACACAAGATTGTCCGTTTTGGAAACAGAAGATGCCTGCGCTTGGCGCAAATTTGCAGTATTGATTTTTTAAACGAATGACATATGCAAAAGACGATTTTTATTACTGGCGCTTCTTCTGGATTAGGAAAGACAACCGCCACATTATTTCAAAGTAGAGGATGGAAGGTGATTGCTACCATGCGCAATCCGGAAAAAGAAACGGAACTGAACCAATTGGAAAACGTAACATTGCTGGCACTTGATGTCACTAATCCGCAGCAAATTAATGACGTGGTAGGACAGGTGACGCAAGATCACGAAGTAGATGTGGTTTTTAACAATGCAGGTTACGGTTTGATGGGTGCTTTAGAGGCCATTAGTGATGAAAGATTAGTGCGCCAGATAGATACCAATCTTTTAGGGGTAATACGAGTCACCAAAGCGTTTTTACCATACTTCAGAGCGCGTAAAGGCGGATTGTTTATCACCACGACATCGATTGGCGGATTAATCGGTTTTCCGTTAGGTTCCTCTTATCATGCAACGAAATGGGCGTTGGAAGGCTGGACAGAAAGCATGGCTTTCGAATTGACGAGGCTCAATATTGGTATCAAAACCGTTGCGCCGGGGGGCATTTTTACAGACTTTGGCGGAAGATCCATTGATATGAATAGCCACCCCGCTTATGCCGGCATCGAAGAAAAACTATGGGCGAGTTTTGAGGAAATGATGAAGACAGCGTCGACCCCAGAGCAAATTGCCGAAGTGGTTTACGAAGCGGCAACAGATGGTAAAAAGCAATTGCGCTATATAGCCGGGCAAGATGCTAACGTTTTTGTGGAACGTCATCAAAAGATTGGCCGCGAAGCTAACCATAAAGAGGTGGGAAAAGCTTTTTTAGGCGAATAATAGCCAGAGGGCAACTGCTTAACGATAGTAGTTGCCTTTTTGTACATTAGTAGTTTTATACGGTTATGCACATTATCCGATCTATATCCGAATTTCACCGGCTCTTAGGGCTTCGGGAGCCGCTACATCCTCTTATCAGCATCATCGATGTAACAGAATTAAAGTTGCAGGAAAATGCTATCTGGGATCAGTTTACGGTAGATTTCTACAGTATTTCTATCAAAAAGAACATTCAAGCTAAAGTTCGCTATGGCAGACAACACTATGATTTTGATAAAGGGGTGATGAATTATTTTTCACCGAAGCAGATACAATCTTTCGATATGGAAACCACGCAGCAATTTATACAAGAATGTGGACAGGGATGGATGTTGCTGTTGCATCCGGACTTTTTGGCCGGCCATCCGCTGGCGCAGGAAATCAGAAATTATGGGTTTTTCTCGTACGCGGTAAACGAAGCCTTGCATCTTTCTGAAAAAGAAGAAGCGGGAATACTAGATATTTTTAAGAAAATTGAAGCCGAATGCACGCATATCGATCGCCATACACAACCCATTATACTATCAAAAATTGGCGAGCTTTTACATTATAGCAACCGCTTTTACGAACGACAGTTTATCACCCGTAAGACGAGGAACCACGATTTGCTTAGTGACCTAGAGGCCTTACTCAACAATTACTTCGACCGAGAAGAACCGCTTAAAAAAGGACTACCCTCCGTCGAATTTATCGCGCGGCAGCTAAACCTTTCCACGCATTACCTCAGCGATATGCTGCGATCATACACCGGCCTAAATGCGCAGCAGCATATTCACGAAAAAGTGATTGAAAAAGCCAAAGAATATCTTCTTGCTGGCGATTTTTCTGTCGCCGAAATAGCCTATAAACTCGGCTTTGAATATCCACAATCCTTCAACAAATTATTTCGCAAAAAGACCGCCATGACACCTTTGAAATTTAGAAGCTCGTTGAATTAAAAGTATACTACACCCTACCGAACAACAAAAACAACAAAGTCTGCATGGCTGCAGACTTTATAACTAAACTAAACTAAACAATGCAATGTCTCGCGACGTGGCGATATTGAAACAAAAATTTTTATGCTATTAGGGGTAGGTTGTTACTACCTTGCTTACTTTCCAGCTATCTTGTTCCTGATTTAAGGTGATGTAATCCACACGTGTGAAGTTTTCAAAGACCATGGTCGCTTTGGCCATGCAAGTTTTTCCAGTTTGATCGAGGATCTCATAGCTAGTCTTACAGTCAAAGTTTACGCCGTTGTGTGCTTTTAAGAAGGCGATGTATTCGCCCTTGTTAAATGTGTCGTCGTTTGCACTGTTGCTGTACTGAAAATCATCCGCAAAAAGGAATTTGTTCAGCTCGATGCTGCCAAGGGTGGTTGCTTCCAGGTAGGTGCCTATAACCTTTGCAGATTCAACGTTCTTTAACGGATTGTTTTTCTCTGCTGCGAAAGAAGAGAATGAGCTGATCATGATGATGGCTGCTGCGATGGTTGTTAATGTCTTTTTCATGGTTGTGCTATTTTTAATGTCTTTTAATATGTTATGTTATTATTTCCTATTTGATACCTCAAAATTACAGTGCTGATGCCTGCTGCTGAATACCTTTTAGATGGATTGCAGCTGTTTCTCGGTAAATGCGGAGCTTTGGTCGGTGAAATCTTTACCGATGTGCTTAACCACACCACGGATCGCTTGCCATCGGTAAAGAAGGATGCAACAGCTTTGCCAGAAAACGTAAGTGATGGATAGTGAGGGCATTATGTTTTCGAGCGTTATTTTAGCTGTTCGATAACGAACAACAACATGTTCAGCATTGGACAAAAGGAAGAGTGGGATGCACCAATAACAGATTTTGGCACCATTTAAAAAACCAAAATGCTGAATTCAGCGCGGAGATATATTGATCATGTTTGCCATATGCGGATATCCCCTTAATCTGGTATTAACAAAAAAATCCTGAAGCGGGGAGCTTCAGGATTTTTTTACTAACTAACCAATTATTAACCTAAATTATGAATACTTGTAAGCTTTCAAATCATATGCCAAAG
The DNA here is from genome assembly GCF_004364125.1 of Sphingobacterium paludis. GTDB lineage: Bacteria > Bacteroidota > Bacteroidia > Sphingobacteriales > Sphingobacteriaceae > Sphingobacterium > Sphingobacterium paludis. The sequence goes on from NZ_SNZV01000003.1 coordinate 475,393, forward strand.
AGATCGTCAAGTATGGATTTAGCATTTTTTAACAGAAATTATGGATTGATGGAAACACGACAGTATGTTTCATAAAGAAACAGACAAAAAAGCAGCCTGCGCGGGGCAGGCTGCAACTAAACTAAACAATGAAATGTCTCACGACATGTCGGATATTGAAACAAAAACCTAATTTTTATTTTTCAGGGTAAAGCACAAATTGAAAGAAATGCTCTTTATTAAGGTATTTCTTGGCAAGAGTCTGTATCTCTTCTTTTTTGATAGCTTTGATCAGCTCTTTCTCCTTAAAGATTCGTGCGGGCTCTAAACCGTCGACCGAACTGCTAAGCAGGTAGGATAACCAAAACTCGTTATGCTCGAGCTGTTGATCGCTGCTGAGTACCTTCTCGGCGATATACTTATCCAGATCCTCTTGGCTCGGGCCATTTTTGACGATCAAGTCAATTTCTTCCAGCGTGGCGTTCGTCAACTTCTCGACCAGCTCGGGCGAGGTCGTGAATGAAATATTCATGCTGAAGCGTTTGCGTGGATTCTTGGCCAGCGATGGCGATACGCTGATGGAGTAGATACCTCCTTCTTTTTCGCGAAGGCGTTCTGTTAGCTTGATAGTAAGGCAGCTCGACAGCGCATCCATCAAGAGGTTATTGTACTCGCTGTAGTCTGGGTAGGCGCTTAAATAGGCCATCGCTACAGTAGACTTGTCTTCGTGGCCTTTATGGATAGACGCAATTATTGCTTTTTCTGACGGGTAAACGCCGTTATCTGCAAATTTCTCTTTCCTCCCCGTGCTTGGAAGTGTAGCCAAGTATTGGGTGAGTAGCGGATCCAGTTGCTCACGATCGATATTTCCCACAATAACAAAGGTGAAATCGGATGCGTCAGCAAAGCGATCCTGAAAAATTTCTAATGAACGTGCCAGGTCTATCTGATCGATCTTGGCAACTGTAGGCCCAGTTTTTCGTGGATCGTTGCCGTAAAGCAGCGTCGCAATGCTATCGGTAAATACAGCATTCGCTTGCAGATGCCTGTTTTTAAGCGCTATCTTGGATTTCTCTAAGTTTGCTTCGTTAAATGATTTGTCCAATCGTGTTGCCGTGAAATAACCATAGATAAGCTCGAAGGTGGTTTTTAAGTCTTCTTTGCTACCATATGCTTTGATGCCCTCGCCGATTTCATTAATAAACGGGCTTGCCGATGCATTTTTACCATTGAGGTAGCGCGACAACTGTAGTGAGCTAAATGGTCCTAAACCGCTGTTGACCACAATGCTTGTCGCATTGACGGCCGATTGGTAGTCTGCCGAAGGGTAAAGTGAATAACCTCCGGGGCTGAAGGAGGTGATCTGAATTTCATTGTTTTTCAGTGTCGTGGGCTTCAAGATAACCTTCGCGCCATTGCTAAGCACAAGCGTCTCTGTACCGACCTTTTCGTCCTTGCTCTCGCTCACAATCGTGCCCGGCTGTGGTAAAGAAGAAAGCAGCGCGGTTTCTGCAACCTCCTCGTTGTAGGGAGCTACCGGCTGTTGCAGGGCTTCGCTCAGCCAAGCGTTTATCGTTTCTTCCTGTGGCACTTCTTTGCTGGCCTGAGGGTGTACCAGTATCATGTCGCGGTTGCTGGTCGCCTGAAAATCTCCTTGGTAGGCCATCAGGTCCTGCAAGGTGATTTCATTGACCGCCTTCAATAATACCGGCTGTAAAAATTCGAACGATGGAGCAGGTTCATTTTTGAGATAATGCGCCAAGATCTCGTCCATAAAAGCTTTAGACGGTGTTTTGTCGTATTCTTTAAGGCCCTGCTGCAGCATGGTTCGATAGTCTGCCTTGATGCGTTCCAACTCCGTATTCGTAAAGCCATATTCCTTTATCTGTTTTAACGTAGCGTAAACGGCACGGATGCTAGACTGTAGGCTGTCTGGCTTCGGCATGATCTGTATGCCGTTGGTTTCGAGGTTTGCGAGTAATGCACCATTGCTCAACGAGGCAGCAAGGAAAGGTGTTTTCGCCTCACGTGTTTGCTCGCCCAAACGTGTATTGGTGAGCTGGATAAAAAGGCTCTTGGCCAGTGAAGTTTTGTAATCCGCTAAACGTTCGGTCTTTTTTGCCTGCTGCTTGTACAGAATCTGGAACGACGTCTGCGTCACCTCTTCATCGGTAAATGCCAAAAACTGGTTTTTGCCGCTTAAGGGGATGTTATATTTTTTAGATTTCGGTGCGTTTTTCGGATTCTTCAAGGTCGAAAACTGCGCGATGATTTCCTGCTCGATTTTCGCGGGATCGATGTCGCCAACAACGATTAGTGCCTGAAGCTCGGGGCGGTACCAGTCTTTGTGAAACTTCCGGATTTCGCTGTACTTGAAGTTTTTCAATACCTCTTCAGTACCGATTGGCATACGATAAGCATAGCGCGAGTGGTTGGTCAGCAAGGGGAACGTTTTTTCCTGCATGCGGTGGGAAAGTCCGCCGCGCTGTCTTTTCTCTTCGAGTATGACACCACGCTCCTGATCGATCTCCTCGTCTTCCAGGAGCGCACCATCTGCCCAATCGCGCATAATAAGCATGCCCTGTTTGAGCAGCTCGGGGTCTTGGGTAGGTAGGGGAAGCTGATACACCGTTTCCTCAAAGCCCGTGTAAGCATTCAGGTCGGCACCAAAACGTATGCCCGACTTTTGCAGGTAATCGACCAGTGCATTTTTGGGGAAGTGTGTTGTGCCGTTAAAATTCATGTGTTCCAAGAAATGGGCTAGTCCCTGCTGCTTATCGGTCTCCTGTATGGAGCCAACTTTGTTGGCCAGATAGAGCAGTACTCGCTCTTTTGGCTCGGCATTGCGCAGGATAAAATATTGGAATCCGTTCGGCAGTTTGCCCACCTTTACATGTGGGTTCAAAGGAATTTCATCACCGTTCAGCGGCTGCGATTGAAGCGTTTCCGCTATGTTGTTGGACAGCGCCGGTTGTGCGGTCATGGTCCATAGCGCCAGTGTTGTTAAAAATAAGGGTCTAAAGTACATGCTTTAAAATTTTGATCTGCTTTTTTCTAGTAATTCGAGTACGTTTTCTTTATGGATAAGCACCATACCGTGCTTGTCGGCACTGATGCCCGGCTCGGCACGGTAGGTGTAGGTCGGTATCTGCCCACGCATAATGGTTGGCATTTTTAGGAACTGCACCTGCGGAGCGACCGTTTTCAACTGCTCGCCCACCTCTACGATATGCGTAGAGATCAGGTATTGGCAGGAAGTATGTTTTTGGAAAGCTGCGGAAACGGCAAAGGTGGCCTCAAACGCGTCCTTCACGTTGGTGCCCTTAAAGAGTTCGTCAAAGATCACCAGCAACTGTTTTCCCTGCGCAACGGCCTCGGCTACGGTCTTCACGCGCAGCACCTCGGCATAGTAGTGGCTATGACCCAGGCTGATATCATCCTCGACATTGATCGACGTGAAGAGACCTTCCTTGATGGAAAACTGCATCTGTGCGGCGGGAACAGGAAAGCCCATATGGGCCAAATAGATGGCAATGCCCAAGCTTTTCATATAGGTAGACTTTCCGGCCATATTAGCGCCGGTTAGAAAGATCAGGTTGCTGTCTTTGCTGTAGGCAATATCATTGCCGACGGCATTGGGCACCGTGGGGTGGTATAGATTGCTGAACAGCAAGGTCTGCTGTTCAGCAGGCCGAGCTTCGGCGCGGATGAAACCACGCGCATTGGCCACTTGAGCGATGGACTGAAACGTGTCGATGAAGTAGATCATCGAAAATGCATCGCGCAAAGCGTTGGACCATCTGTAGCGCAGCAGGTAATCACCGCGAACGGCCAGTGCAAAGGGTAGATTTTCTGCGTGCTTCGCGAGCTCTTCTTCGAGTGCGTGCAGCTCTTTACTTTCCAGTATCCAAAGGTTTGCCAAAGGAGTGTCACCAAGCAATGGCTGATGCTGCTCGATTCCGAGGCTCTGGATGTAAGCCCGGAGCTGAGCGAGCAAACGGATCACCGCGCGGATCGCACGTTGAAAGTGGGTCCGGTTTTCTGGAAGTCCAAGTTTTTGCCACAGCCAATTGCGGGAAATGTAAAGGCTGCTCTGTAGCATGCTGCCGCCAGCATCGCCACTGATAAAGTTTTGCGCGAGGTCTAGATCCTCCAGATCGATGATGAGCTGTTGCTGCTGTCGCCTGAAGAAGGCAACCAGATCGCTACGCTTGTTGATATCCGCTAGGCGGGTCAACGGCTGTTGAAACATGCTTTCCAATAGGTGCTCGCCTCCGAAGGTCTGGGTACAGTTAAAAACCGAGAAAATAGAATCACGTCGGTATTTTCCCAGTATATGGAGATCTTTCAGTGTCTGTTTGTCCGTTAAGAAGCTCATACGCATTTTGATTCTTTAGAGGTTAATAGGTCGAGAATACCTTCGTTTTGGATGATGACCATGCCGTGTCGGTCTGCCGTGATGCCTTCCTGCAAGAGGTAGGTGTAGTGGGGGATACCATTTTTCAAGATCGTGGGCAAGAAAACGTAACGAATGTCGGGATGGCTGTGCTGCAGCGCTTCACCAGCTTCTAGAATGTGTGTGGAAATCACGAATTGGCATCCCGGATGTTGGTATAGTTTGGCAACAACGGCCACCGTACCCTCATAGGCATCTTTCACATTTGTTCCGCGAAACATCTCGTCGAAGATCACGAAGAGCTTTTTCCCCTCAGCCAGCTGCTGCGCCACCTTTTTGACCCGAAGCACCTCCGCATAAAAATGACTGTAGCCCATCTGGATGTTGTCCGGCAGGTTAATAGATGTATAGATAGCTTCGCGAGGCGAAAATTCTAGGCTTTTGGCCGGGACAGGAAACCCGAGGTGAGCCAAGAACAGCGCAATGCCCAAAGACTTCATAAAAGTCGATTTTCCGGCCATGTTGGCGCCCGTCAAAAAAGTAATATTATGTTGGCGATCCATAGAAAGGCTATTGCCCTTTGCCTGCGGTACCAAGGGGTGAAAGACAGCTTCGTAGCGTAGCGTATCGCTTCCGTCGACGATGATCTTGGGTAGGGCAAAATTGCGCTCACGCGCAACGCTGGCAGCCGCTATATAGACATCAAGCGTATAGATATCACGCAGCATGCCCTGAAACAGATCCTTCTCTTCAAAACGAAGAATATTGTCCAACAGGATAACCTGCTGCCGGTCTATCTTCTTTTTTTCATCCAGTAACGGTATGGTCTCCAGCGCGCTGCCTTCCAATCGACGGGCGAAATCTTTTAGTTGTCTGCCCAGCGTACCTGCTGCTTGTGTCTGGGATTGCTCGAGAAAATTTCTCCAACCGTGCAGGATAGCACTGCAGGCCACAAGGCCCGCAATCACCTTCTTGTACGCATCATCTGCACCCAGCAGGGCCTGCAATTTTTCCTTTAAGGTCTGTTTGCCTTGGTGCAGACGGCTTCTTTCATCGGCCATGTCCAGATAAAATAACGCTTGGTCGAATAGGCTGGTCTCAAAAGGAAATACGGCGGGGTGCGCAATAAAATGCTCAATGGTTTGCGCCCGTTCTTCGATTTGGCTGCCCTTGGAAAGCGGATAGGTAAACCATTCTTCCAATAATGCGGCACCGCCTGCGGTAGCTGTTTTGTTGAATAGGCCGAAGACCGATTCCTTGCCACGCTGGCCAAAAATAGCCAGATCGTCGGCGGTCTGTTTATCGATAATCAAGCTCATGGTTAACGCCCCCTTCTTCTGATCCAGATAATCAAGCCAATGGCCAGCATGCCCAGCGGAATGACGATCTTAAATAGGATGGAAAAATAAGTCCAGCTGGATTCGCCAATGCGCAGCGTTTTATCGATAGGATCTTTCAGGCGCATATCCACCGGCACTTCCCCGTCGCTAAGCCACGAAAAGGCTGCGCTCACAAGCGAAAAGTTGACGGCATTAACCTGGTTGCGCTGAATAAACAGTTCGCTGTTGCTGATCCAGTCGGCATCACCAGTCACCAAAATTTTCTGCTCTTTGCTGCGCAATGTTCGCGAGAGCGCCAGCACGGTAGGTCTTTCCCCTTGTTTTTCGCCCAGCTCCGGATCAAATACCGGCTTGGCATCAATGAAATTGCCCTGTTGCAGTTCGTTCCACGTGCCGCTGCTGTCGCTCGCAAATAATGCCGTTGCCTTAAACGGGCTATCTGTAGTGACTACTAACCCACCAGCGCCGGGCATCGTGATCACCTCTTGGCGAGAGATCAAGGGCTTGAGGTAAAACGAAAAGTCGGCTCCTGCGGCAGTAGGCTGCAAGGTCAACAAATCGGGTTGCAGGGCTTCCTGCTGTTTTACCAACACCCCTTCTTCCATCGTGACGCCGAGCGGACGCGCTATATCATTAAAGATGGCCGCTTGTTCTGGCTCGCCGGTAAGCAGCATGTTTCCGCCTTTTTCTACATAGCGGTGCAGGATCTGCAGCTCACTTTCGCTGTAGTTTTTACGCGGGTTGGCAACAACCAAAATATTAATATCCGCTGGAATATCCTTCGCGAGGTCAATCTCTTTGAAGTCAAAACCCTGATTGACCATGGAGTAGCGGAAGGTTTTTTCCTGCGTGATAGTCTTGTAGTCGCGATCCTGTGATGATTTGCTGTCGCGTTCGCCGTGTCCGCTCACAAAACCAACGACGGGTAGCTGGTCAATGACCAATCGTTTGATGGCCGCACTGATTTCCGACTCTGTCGGTACACGCACCATATCGTTGAACACCCGAAGGAAAGTCTTTCGCCCATTCTCGCGTTCCAGCACGCGAACAAAACGGAAATCCTCGCCCGTAAGGTCAACCTTTTCCTGAATGGCACTGTAGGGCACAATATCAAAATCCCATTTGTTGAATTTTTTCAGCGTGTCCAGACGTTGCTCGGTATTCAGGTTTGGAAACTGCCGGTCAAGAATGGGGTTTTCCGCATCGTGGTAATAATACACGTAGCGCATTTTGGTTTCCGGTTTAAAACGGATGTATTTTTCAAAGGAAGCGACGTCACCTTTGTAGGCTGCAGGCAGGCCAATAAAGTTATTGCCCTCCAGCATGTTGACATAGGTGGTTATTGTAAAATCACCATCTAATTTAGCCATAATGGCCTGGCTACTGGCCGTTAATGTATTCCTTTTCTGATAGGTGCTATCATAATATCCCTTAAGGGCAGGGAGCGTACTGATATAGCCAGCCAAAAAAACAAGCAGCGTCACACCACCAAAACGCATAAGATGTTGCATCCCAGATTGCTTCTTGCGTACTGCCTGCAAGCGGAAGATGGTAAAGGCAATAAACAGCACATCTACCAAAATAAAATAAAAGAAATCTTCCGATGTTATCAGCCCGGCAATAAAGGTGTCTACGCGGCCATTTATAGCCAGCCAATAGGTAATCTCGCGCACAAAAGGAATGTCCTGCCACAGGCCACGACCAAAATTCATCAAGGCAAATACACAGAGTGTACCAATGGCTGCCACAATGTTATAGCTGGTTAGTGATGACATAAATAACCCCACCGCGCTGTAAGCAGAGAGCAAGAGGAAGAGCCCCAAGAGACCCGTCAATAACGGTGCGATGTCCGTATTGATCAGCGACGACATGGTGAACAGCGCAAATATGGCTACCGTGAGCGTCAGCGTCAAGCCAAAGAGCAGCAGGGCGATATACTTGCCCAATATAATTTGGCTGTTGGTGATGGGCGAGGAGTAGAGCAGCTTGATGGATCCGCTACTGTATTCGCGGCTCATGATACTCATGGTCAACAGCGGCATGTAAAGGTACAGGTAGCTTTGTACTTTGGGATAGATGCCGCCCCAGGCCGATGAAAATAAGCTCTGTGTGGCATTGACCAGATCTATTTTCATCGACTGCACGCGGATCATACCTTCAAAGTTTTGTGTAAACAAAAAACCTATCTGAAAGGTGAATATCATCAGGATGAGCCAAGCGACAGGCGAGTAAAAAAGTACTTGCAGCTCTGTTTTGGCTATTTTGAGTGTTGTTTTCATGTGCTTAAATAATCGTTACGCTTTACGCTTTCTTTTGGTCATTTCGGAGAATACAGTTTCGAGTGAGCTCTTCTCCGAAAAAATTTCGATCAGGTTCCATTTCTCTTGTACGCTGCTTTCCACAAGAAGCTGGGTAAGCTCCTGTACGTTGGCCGAGCGTATACGGAATTTGATATGGCCAATAGGCTCGACGTCGAGCACCCCCGGAAGACTTTGCAACAGCTCGATCGAGGGAGGCGAAATCATGCTCACCATTACGCTATTGGGCGCTACTTGGCTATCAAATTCCTCCATAGAGCCCGAAAAAACCATACGTCCTTCATGGATCATCCAAATATGGTCACATAATGCCTGTACTTCCTGTAGGATGTGGGTAGAGAGCACAACAGTTCTTTCTTTGGCGATTTCGCGGATGAGATGACGTACATCCAAGATCTGGTTGGGATCTAAGCCATTGGTCGGTTCATCCAGTACAACGAAATCAGGCTCGTGGATGATGGCCTGTGCAATACCTACACGTTGTTGGTATCCGCCGGACAGGTTTTTGAGTAGACGCTTGCGAAAATGAGTAATATTGCATTTAGCGAGCACCTTGTCTAGTGCCGCCGGAATGCTTTCTGCCGGCATCAAGCGTAGGTTCGCCGTATGGATAAGATATTCTTCCACGGTTAGCTCGGGCAATAAGGGCGGGTGCTGGGGCAGGAAACCAATATGCTTTTTTGCAGCAACGGGGTTTTGTGCCATATCAATCCCGCGGATCAGTACTTTGCCGTGCGATTGGTTAAGCACGCCGCACATGATGTTCATGGTGGTCGATTTTCCGGCACCATTGGCACCTAGGAGGCCATAGATCCCATTTTTCTGTACCTCAAAATTGATCTCGCGTACAGCCCATTGTAGGTTGTATTTGTGCGAGAGGTCTACTACCTGTACGATAGGCGTATTGTCGTTTATGGACATAGGTCTTAAATTTTACGTAAAGAATATCCTATACAGCACCAAAAGACGCTGTTCAATGAGCCTTCAGAAGAACAACCCCTATCATTCGGGTTGCCCTTCCAAAAGCTACTCTTTGCTATATTATCTTGGATTTTGCACGATCTCTGGATTGAGTACGATGTATTTGCTAGCAATAGGCAAAACATAACGATTACTACCGGGCTCAAGTGTAAAGGTTTCTCCTTTTAATACCCGTGTCTGTGTCGCAACCAATCCTTCCTTCGCCAGACGCTTTTGATCAAACCAACGTAAACCTTTTGCCATAAGCTCTTTCCGACGTTCGTTGATGACCAGCTGTAAAGCGGCCTGTTGGCTTGTTGCAGTTAAACTTTTAAAATTCTGTGGACGAAAGCGCTGTTTCCGTAGTTGATCCAGGATGGGCAGGGCTTGGGCATAGCTGCCGCCACGTACCAAAGCTTCCGCTTTGATCAGCATCATCTCCGGCACGTTAGGGCCGTTGGTAACTTTTTGATTCAATGACATGATGCGGTGTTTCCAGTAGCCTTTACCAGCAAAGGCCGACCAAGTGCCAAAGGCTGATCCATCTGCCGTGAAGAGTTCTCCACGAAGATCGCCCGGCTCAAAGAGCGCTAACAACTCGGGATTAAGGGATAGTACGGGCGAAGCATTGCCCAAGGTCTTGATAAAAATCTCCTCGGGATCATTCAGCGCATAGGGATAAGTATTTGGAGCCGCAACGTAATTGTTGAGGTTCACGAGTCCGCTTTGGTTGGCTAGTGTCTCATCCGCATAGCGTGCCGCCTCTTGGTAGTTTCCCATTTGCAGGTACACCCTTGCTAAAATGCCCTTGGCCGCATTTTGCGAGGCCAGAATGTTGTAATTTGCCTTTACAGGTAGATCCGCGATTGCACTCTTCAAATCCGTAATGATCTGGTCGTATACCTTTTGTACGGAAGCGCGCTGCAATGAAGCGAATAAATCTGGGCTCGTCAACAAGGGAACACCCAGGTCTGTCGTTGCAGTAGCGACGTCATATTGTTTGGCGTAAATGTTAACTAGATAAAAATAATTAAGCGCGCGGTGTACTTTGGCTTGTGAGAAGATGCTTCGCTTCTGCTCTTCAGTACCCCGTTCACTCTGCAATACTTCCGAAGCGATCAGGTTAAATTTGTAATTCTGGTTGTACAGTCGTGCCCAGTCCTGATCTTCAGCATTATCTCCGGCAATATCTGCTCCCCAAGTGTATGCATTGGCATCGGCGGTGTACAGACGGTTCAGGTAAACATCATCTGTAGAACCTATATCATCGCTAGCCAAGACCGGATAGTAAAAGGATTGCTCGACCTGTTGGCTGTTATTGAGCATGTTCTGGTAATCTTCGGTATATTTAAGTTCACGCTGACCAACCAGATCAATCTCTACATATTCCCTGCAGCTACCGGTAAGGAGTACTAGGACAAGTAAACTTATTGTTTTAAAAGTTTTTTTCATGATACGAATACATTAAAATCCAACACTTAAACGGAACATATAGGTAGGCACAGGCGGCATGCTGCTGTAGTCGCCATTGAACATATATTCCGGATCGATATCGCGGTCTGTTTTCTTCCATAGAAGACCTAAGTTCGTCGCTGCGAAACCTATTGACAAAGACTTGAACGTCCGGTAGTCATGAAGCATCGATGCAGGGAACCTGTAGTCAAGAGATAGCTGCTGGAGGCGGATGTGGCTCGCATCAAACACGTTGATGTTTGAAAATGCGTAGCGATCAATACTGTTGAAATTGGTGTTGATAACACCGGGTATGTCGGTAAAGGCCTCGTCACCCGGTTGACGCCAGCGGTTTGTAAGCCTTTTGCTATTCCCTAAGAAACCGCTAAAGCCGGCAGTATTGTTTGGATATTGGGTGGAGTTTACATCAATGCCGCGGACTTTATGTCCGAAGTTCATTGTTACCCGCGCGGTAAAAGTTAGGTTTTTGTAGCGTACGGCATTGGTCCAGCCACCGAAATACGGAGCGGTCGAGCGTCCCATATAAACCAGATCGTCGGGTGTGAAAGAGAAGGTCGACCCGTCAGCATCTACCACATTTCCCTGTAGATCTTGCACCTGCGAGCGACCTTTTTCATCAAGTCCCGCCCATCGGTAGGCAAATAGCTGATCGATAGGGTATCCTTCCAAAGGTAGGGATGCTGCACTTGGCGTGTTAGAGAGGTTTTTAAAGCGGCTATCCGTAACTTCATTTGTTGTATAGGATAGGTTAACGCTGCTGTTCCAGTTCCAATCGCTTTTTCGAACGATATCTCCGGCAAGCTGTATATCCACACCACTACTTTTCATGTTACCCGTGTTAAATTGCAGGGTTGTCCAGCCGTAAGTTGCATTGTAAGGTACATTTGCTACAATGCCGTAGGAACGCTTACTGTAATAATCCACATTTGCCGAGAGTCGGTTATTGAACAAGCCAAGGTCCATGCCTAGGTTGAATGTACGCGTTGTTTCCCAACCCAACATCTGGTTTGCAGGATTTGAGATCGAGCCGTTCGGCAATTGCGTATACGAATCGTTTATCGAAGAATTGTAGATCGTAAACGATGTACCCCCAACCGGAACGGAACCTCCTGTTCCAATGCTAGATCGGATCGACAAGGTATTAACCAAGCTGACGTTTTCGAGGAATGCTTCCTTGTGCAGATCCCAACGCACACCAGTCGACCAGAATGGCTTTGCACGTTTGGCACGGTCAACACCAATGATTGTTGCATCGTCAAAGCGCGCGCTTCCGGTCAGGTAGTACCTGTTCATCAAGGTATATCCTGCGTTAGCGTAGTAGCTCATGTAACGTTGACGAGAGATGTTGATCGGATTATCTTGTATGCCATAAGTTTTGTTTGATCCATAGATAGTCGTGTAGTAGCCGAGCGTGTTTATTGCCGTTGACTGATAAGTGTCTTTGTCAAAACCTAGTCGCGTTTGAAGATAGCCCATGTTGTAGCTTTGTCGGATTTCGCTTCCGGCAAAGACATCTAGGTGATGGATCTCATTCCATGTTTTGTTGGCATCCAATTGAAAGCGAACGGAGTAATCGTCTGTTTTGGTATTGGAGGTAATAAACCGTCCGCCCAGCGGTATCCCGTATACGAATCGACCATTTTGAAGGATGGTTCCCTCATTGATCAGGGAGCGCATGAAATACCCCTCTTTATCGCGTAGACTTTCCATGTTCAAGGTTCCACGTTGATACGAACCAGAAAGCGAGGCGTTAAGCCAGCTCAATGGAGAATAGCGGATGTTACCGATTATACGTGTCATGTTGTTATCGTAACGATCGTCGTTGTATTGCAACTCGTCAATATGGTTGTAGCTCCACGGGAGATAACCTTGACTCTCAAAGCGCTCGCGTGTTACCTGGGGCGTAAAAATGTAATAGCGGTCAATAGCATTGCCGTCTTCATCGCGTAGCATATCGTAAGGCGTAAGACCGAGAGCGCTGGTTCCAAGTCCGGTTTTAGCGCCATCGTTTACCGTACTTTTCTGGATAGTATGATTAAGGCCCAAACCTACTTTAACTTTGTTATTAAAATAGCTGTTGTTAATGTTGAACGTTAGAGCTAGGTTATTGGATTCGTTGTTTCTATAGATTGGGCGGTCTTTGTTATAGACAGCAGAAGCATAGTACTGTGCACCGTTTACAGCACCGTTAAAGGATAGGTTGTACTGTTGCGTTTGAGCGGTTTGCAAGAGGTTATCGCGTATTTGATCGCTGTTGTTGCGTGTGCCCATCTCGGCAAGTATGGCGTCGCGTTCGCTCAGGCTAATTTCGTTACGTTTCGCACGAAACATCGTTGTAATTGCTTCACTCACATTTGCATAGCGCCAAGCCGATGAAGGATCTGCATAGAAATTGTTGTCGAATAGTTCTTGCTCAAATTCGATGTATTCGCTAGCATTCATCCGCTGCAGTCTGTTTAGATCCGCCGGAGCCGTAATACCGAAGATGGAAGAGAAGTTGATGCTGTTACGGCCACCACGTCCTGATTTGGTTTCGATCACGATCACGCCATTGGCTGCACGGGAGCCCCAGATGGAGGCTGCAGCCGCATCTTTCAATACCGTGATGCTCGCGATGTCATCTGGGTTAAAGTTGTTTAAAATGCTGGGGCTTTGGTTTGTGGCAAACAGGCGACCTTCACCTGTTGGGTTATTGCTGAGTTGTTGTTGCATGGCCGGAAATCCATCGATCACAATCAGCGGAGAGCTATAGCTTCGCTGGCTGGTGCTACCTGCCGAGAAGTTGTTTGGCGAGCGCACTGTTAACCGGTTTTCTTTCATGTTGAATTGTAAACCGGATACTTGCCCTTCCAATCGTTGCATCAGGCTCAATGCAGGACTCTCCTGAATTTTCTTCTCATCGATCACCACCAAAGATCCAGTTGCTTTACTAGGATCAAGTTTTTGATAACCGGTATTGGCCATTACGGTAACCTCTTCGAGGGCGGCCGTTTGCTCCTTCAGGATAAAGATCGGGCCAAGCTCGCTTGCTGGGGTGCCGCTCAGGTCGATTTGACGTACCTCATAGCCCAGATAACGGATTTCCAAAACAGCTTTTTGAGGTACACCTTCTAGAGAGAATACACCTTTGCCATCTGATTTTGTTTGTAGGCTAGTGCCTTTTATGCGCACGGTAGCACCTGCAAGAGGACGTTGCTTGCTGTCAGTGACGATTCCGCTCAGGGTTCGCTCCTGCTGGTCATCGGTCACAATGATGGTGTTATTTTTCAAGATGAAACCTAATGGTTGTCCTTGAAAACAGAGTTGTAAAATGGTCTCCAGCTCGATTGCCGATAGGTTTAGGCTACGTGGACTGAATTTTTTTAGTTGTTCCGGACGGATGACATAATCGTATCCGCTTTGCTTGCGCACTTGTTGCAAGATTTGTTCAAGGTTTGCATTTTCTACGTGGAGGTCAATCCTGTTCTGTCCGTGAAGAGCAGAAGCAGACTGCAGGAAGAACCCGAGCCATACGATGCATAGTAGTTGAAATCGCATGATTAATCTGATTAGTAAGTTCGAAAAGAAGTGGGTGTTCGGAGGTACTGAACGATCCTTCAGCTTTTCTTTAGCTAAAAAATAATGGTACATTTGTTTGCTGATTTTTGGACATGAGCTTTCCTGCTGATTTCCGTAGGGCTCATGTAATTCATAATTATCTTGATCCAAGATGCTGTGTTCGAAAATCCTTAACTAGGGGCGTGGCTGCGCTCCTAGTTTCTTTCCGAAAACACGTTAATAAGGTGAAAATGTGTTTACGGTATAACCATCAGCCTCCTTTCCCTATCATTTTGTTGTATGCTGAATTTTAGATTGGTTGTTGTTTCCAAGATCTCCAAAACTTCTTTTAAGCTTTTGCGGCGCGAAATGTTACTGATGTACCGTTGATCGCCCATAGGGCCCATGTAGTGTATATCGATAGCATACCAGCGGCTGATCTGGCTCATTATTTCCTGAATCGTTTCTCCATCGAAATAAAAGTCTCCAGATTTCCAAGCAAGTTCCTTATCAATATCCACCTCTTTAATATCTAGCTGCTTACCCACTTGCAAGGCCTGCTGTCCCGGTTTAAGCAGTAGAGGAGCAGGGCTTGTCGGAACAGATAGTGCGATCGAGCCTTCTTCTAGCGTGAAGCTATGTTTCTTGTCGTTGCGGTAGGCTTTTACATTGAATTTTGTACCTAGTACGTTCACCGCTGCCGAACCGGCGTGTACCACAAATGTTTGATGTTCCCTACCACTGGAGCTTGGCGACGTTCTTTTAGTGACTTCAAAATAGGCTTCGCCTTCTAAGAAGACCTCCCTTTTTGATCCTTGGAAAGCAATCGGAAAGGTAAGCTTGCTATCCGCGTTGAGGGAGACTTTCGTGCCGTCTGCCAATAATACCTTGTATACGCTCCCGGGCGGAACAATGATGGTATTGGTCGCTGTGCTCCCCTGCTGATTAGCTGTTTCGCCGGTTTTATAACTGATCTGCTCGCTGCTGCTCAGATCGATGTCAACCTGATGATCGCTACGGCTTTCTGCTTGCCCCAAATTGTTCAGATATACTTTCTCTCCGGAAGATAAAATCAATACCGCACCGTTTTCTGCGGCAGGAACATCAACCTTTGAATCTTTTATGCGGGTCGGTTCTGGGATGTTATTGCTCACTTGGGCTTCTGAAACTACCTTGTTTGTAGTTTGTTCAACCCGATTGAATGAAAAATAGTAGGCTGCAGTTCCAACGATTAATAACGAAGCTGCTATCGGGAGCCATTTTTTCCAAGACGGCAGTCTCTGTATTTTATGATCGCCTTGTAGCTCGAACCTTCCCCATACGTCTGCCAAATCTGCTTCCAGAGTCGCTTCGTCCAATTCCAGTTTCGGCAATTTGGATTTGTAATCAACGAACCAAGCGTCAATAAGGGCTTCCTCCTCGGGTGAGCAGTCTCCATTTGCATAGCGCTGCAGGATCTCGGAATCTATGTTAAAGTGGCTCTTCATATTGTTCGTTATATAGATAGACAGTTAAGTGGAGTGATGGTCCTAGAAGAAAAATAATTATTTTTTAATATGTTGTTAACAATAGGACTTTTCGCAAACTGAGCTTAATTTTTTGGCGGGAAGAAGGCTAAGAGAAAAAGCAGCTCAGGGAGTTTTGCCCGCAACAATTTCAGCGCATTGCTAATCTGGTTCTTAACCGTCTTTTCGCTAATGCCGAGCTTTTCTGCAATCTGTCGATGCGTCAAGTATGCCGTCCGGCTCAATTCAAAAATTGTCCGCATTTTTGGGGGCAACTGCGCGATCTCCTGCGCAATGATCTGCTGCAGTTGCTTTTCGCGAATGCTGTGGTCGGTGTCGGCAACATAACTATTAGCAAAACTGCTGAGGCTCTCCACATAGCGATCAGCAACCTTACTGCGCGCAATATGGTTTATAAGTACATGTTTAACGGTTTGGTATAGATAGGCGGAAATATTAATATGCAGTGGCAGTTGGTTTCTGATGTCCCAAATTTTAGCGAAGACCTTTTGCAATACGTCTTTGGACTCTTCCCGATCATGGATAAAGTTGTAAGCGTGCGCATACAAGGCACCACTGTAACGCTGGTAAAGCATTGCAAAGGCCTGTTGGTCATCGTGGCGTATCAAGTCCATTAAAACCTCGTCCGACAATATCCCGTAATCGTTATTTTGCATCACATCTATTTTCCATCTTGCGGCACGCGCAGGTCATCAATCTGTAGGGTTTTGATGATTTCACCATGAAAAGCACGCAAATATACCGTTTTATCAAAAAAAGTCTACAGGCGTTGCGAAAATATTACTTCCATACCGTCAAGTCGATGTGCCGAATTTTGTCAGAAGAAAGGGGAAGCCGAGAAAGGGAAGTGAAAAAGGCTATCCCATGATGAGATAGACGTGGATGTCCGTCTGACGGTAAATCAGGTATGGCTAACGGAAAGTGAAGAGTATCTGACGGAAAATAAAGAGTATTTTACTGTCGGATGAACTTCTATGACTAAGTCGGATAGATTACCCATAGGCTCGGAAACACCGGCCGACCTAAAGGGGATCTGTGGAGAGGGTACGAAGACTTGGCGTGGAGTAACGCTATATTGGCCGATGTAAAGGCCGATTCACCGGGCATGTAAGCGAATTCGTCCGTAGGGTCAAAGAGGTTGTACATACCAGGGGAAGTAATGGTCTAGATATAAGATGGTTTATCTTAAACCCCGTCCAAACCATCCGTATGATCGGATACTTTAGAAAGGATACGTGATGACTTGTATTTATTTATACATGGCTTAACCCGCTGTTTGTTGTTGGGGCTGTGGCTCTTCGGAGCAAGTGCGAATTGTAAATACTGGCTCAGCTGCGGATCTTGGTATAACAATAGCGCGTTGTATACTTTTCGCTATCAACACGGTCGTTTTGAGCTGATCGGGTTTGACCATCAGGAGTTTCACCGTGCACCCGGTGAAAGCTCCGCTACGAGCATTAATTTTTCTATCGGAAAAAAGAGCGAAACCAGTGGCGGCAATATGTTTGGAGATGAAGGAAACAAGCCGAAGACCACTTGGAGCACATTCAAAAAAGCCAGCTCTACGAGTTGGAACACTGCGATGAAAATACTTATTTCGAGCTGAGGCAAATACAGCGATGAGCTGTATCGATCTAAGCCTGTCGCTTTCCATATCGCCCGTAATCGAGCGTCTCCATATAATCCAAATACACCCATGAACACAAAAAATACGACCCTAGTCCATATGCTTTTCCTGCCAATCTGTGTGCTTTTCTTGTCCTGTCAAGAGCATAATAAAAAGTCTGCATGGCTGCAGACTTTATAACTAAACTAAACAATGCAATGTCTCGCGACATGGCGATATTGAAACAAAAATCTTTATGCTATTAGGGGTAGGTTGTTACCACCTTGCTTACTTTCCAGCTATCTTGTTCCTGATTTAAGGTGATGTAATCCACACGTGTGAAGTTTTCAAAGACCATGGTCGCTTTGGCCATGCAAGTTTTTCCAGTCTGATCGAGGATCTCATAGCTAGTCTTACAGTCAAAGTTTACGCCTTTGTGCGCTTTTAAGAAGGCGGTGTATTCGCCCTTGTTAAATGTGTCGTCGTTTGCACTGTTGCTGTACTGAAAATCATCCGCAAAAAGGAACTTGTTCAGCTCGATGCTGCCAAGGGTGGTTGCTTCCAGGTAGGTGCCTATAACCTTTGCAGATTCAACGTTCTTTAACGGATTGTTTTTCTCCGCTGCGAAAGAAGAGAATGAGCTGATCATGATGATGGCTGCTGCGATGGTTGTTAATGTCTTTTTCATGGTAGTGCTATTTTTAATGTCTTTTAATATGTTATGTTATTATTTCCTATTTGATACCTCAAAAGTACAGTGCTGATGCCTGCTGCTGAATACCTTTTAGATGGATTGCAGCTGTTTCTCGGTAAATGCAGAGCTTTGGTCGGTGAAATCTTTACCGATGTGCTTAACCACAACACGGATCGCTTGCCATCTGTAAAGAAGGATGCAACAGCTTTGCCAGAAAACGTAAGTGATGGATCGTGAGGCCATTATGTTTTCGAGCGTTATTTTAGCTGTTCGATAACGAACAACAACATGTTCAGCATTGGACAAAAGGAATATTGGGAGGCACCAATACGGATTTTGGCACCATTTAGAAAATCAAAATGCTGAATTCAGCGCGGAGATATATTGATCATGTTTTCCATATGCGGATATCCCCCTAATGGGGTGTTAACAAAAAAATCCTGAAGCGGGGAGCTTCAGGATTTTTTACTAACTAACCAATTATTAACCTAAATTATGAATACTAGCATAGTTCCAAATAGTGTGCCAACTCAGCAATGCATATAAAATTTCACATTCTTTAACACTCTCTTTAAATCGAGGTCTGATACGTTGCTACCAGGCTAAAGTGCCGTTATTTTTCGTGGGATGCCCGGTGGAAGTGCTTTTTTGATTTGTGGATCGATCTTGCTGCTATTGCTTATAGCGAGGACCTATCCATTTAGAATCCAGATTTGATGCTAAGGTAAAACTTTGTGCAGGATACCTTCAGTCTTTAGTTGCAGATATTTGCGGTTGGGGGTAAAAAGTAGGACCACCGCTAGTTCAATGAAAGACGAGTGCTAATCACCGTTTCGTTTGAAATGCATAACTTTACCGTAAAGCAATATTGTTGTGAATTTAATCGCGCATTTGGAGGAGTTTACGCTTTTGGAATGGATTCTTTTCAGTCTTCTTTCCAATATCGCGCTGTATCTATTTTCGATAGGGCTGTACATCGTTATCGATCAAACATGCGCAAAACAAAAAATACAAGACGAAGCGTTCCCAGTTACCCCATCAGACGTTTACCTCAGCCTATTGACTGTTGTTTTGAATACAGTTGTGATGTTAATCGCCGTATATTGTTGGAAAATAGGTTGGCTGGAATACAATGAATCCGCAACGCTAGCTGTTTCAATCGTGGAAATTATCGGCATTGTCCTCGTTATGGATTTTTTGATGTTCGTATTTCATTATTTAGCGCATAGCCCAGGCCTATATCCGCTGTTACACTATAGGCATCACGAACATAGCAGTACAAATTATTTGAGCCTGTTTGTTTTGCATCCTTTCGAAACCCTTGGTTTTGGCCTCATGATGATTACGGTATTTATATGCTACGATTTTTCGATTACTGCTATTGCAGCTTATGTATTTATCAATTTGGTATGGGGTACGATCGGTCATCTTAATCGAGAGTTTTTCCCAAAATGGGCCGATCGTCTCTATGTAGGAACCACGAGATTTCATAATCAACATCATATAGATGAAAGGCATAATTTTGGTTTCTATACCTCCATCTGGGATCGCCTATTCCGAACGTTTAAAAGGTAAAATTCCTTGCCGAACAAAAAAAGACGCATCAAGCGTCTCTTTCATGGTATCTGCGATGTGTAATCGTTATTTCGACAATTCTTTTGGTGTGGCAGGTTCCTCGAATTTTAGGTGTTTTTCATTGCGCTCTTTCCACTCGGGGGAATTATAGTATTCCGTTAATTTTTTCGCATTTTCTTCAATTTTTTGAATTTTTTCTTTCCATTCAGGAGAGTTGTAATATGCCGTGTGCTTTTGGGCTGTCTCTTCGATTTTTGCTATTTGGGCCTTCCACTCTGGCGAGTTGTAGTAGTCTTCTAGTTTCTTCGAATTTTTGACGACTTCCGCTATTTTAGCCTTCCACTCTGGTGAGTTATACTGTGCTTCTATCTTCTTGGTATGCTCTTCAATTTTAGCGATGTGCTGTTTCCATGCCGGGCTCTTGTAGTAATCTTCTACGCGCTTCGCATTTTCTTCGATTTTAGCAATATGCTGTTTCCATTCGGCACTCTTGTAGTAATCTTCTACACGCTTCGCATTTTCCTCAATTTTAGCAATGTGCTGTTTCCATTCCGGGCTGTTGTAGTAATCTTCTACACGCTTCGCGTTTTCCTCGATTTTGGCGATGTGACTCTTCCATTCCGTAGAATTGTAGTAATCTTCGATGCGTTTTGCATTGGCTTCGATTAGCACAATCTGTTCTTTCGATAACGGTGAAGGCTGGCGATCTTGCAAAGCCGTAGTGTTTTTGTCCCAGTCTTTTGTTTCTGGGTGATGCATGCCGTCAGGATCCGACACCCTCGTTCGGCTGCTGTCTACAGATTGCTCGTTCGTTTTCAAGCTGCCTTTCACGGTATCGCGCGCGCTTTCTGCCGACAACGCCTCCTGCTCGGAAAGCACTCCTTTATTCGTGTGGTGATTTGATACTAGGAGCTGCGATGGATCCTGATTTGATTTGCTTTCTTGAGGTGCTATCCAAGCGATGGTTCCTAATGCGATCACGCTCAGTAATAAAGCGAATAGATGCTGTTTTACGTTGATATAATTCTTTTCCATTTTGGTGATTCTTTGTATTCTGTGCAATAAATGATTTTTATGATTTCCGGTAGCAGCCATGGTGTAGTTGGGCGATGCGGTGCCGCGAAGCAACTCGACCGACATAAGGGCTTGTGCGTAGGCGATAGGCGAAGGCACCCACTCGACAACGATATCGTCGCAAGCATGCTCTCGCTCTGTTTCGATATGTTTGGATAATAACCAAACGAAAGGGTTAAAGAACATAGCCGTTTCGACAAACACCTTCAGCAGATTGAAAAGATAGTCGTGCCGTTTGATATGCGCTAGCTCATGGATGAGAATGCTTTCAACTTGTTTAAGATCGAGATTGTTGGCGTAAGCGATGGGGAATAGGATAATCGGCTTAAGGTGTCCCAATGTAAGCGGTACATCGACCTTCTCCGACAAATATAGCCTTATACTCTGTTGCAGTTTCAGCTTTCCGCACAGCGAAGCGAATGTGTCCTGCCAGACAACCGGCACCTCATCTAGACCGCGCGTTTTTAGATAATGAAGTTTAGCGAAGCTGTTTGTAAAAATAATCAATTGGACAAAAAGGCCGACGACGTAAATCGAGCTGAACCATGGGAAAAGCGGTTCTAATCTATTTAAAAAGCTATTTGCATCGTTTTGGATAAACAGAGCGACGCTGTCACCAAGTTCTGCCACAGGTGTCGTTGCTCGAAAAGTGAAATCCAGGTAATGGATGAGCGTAGCTGCAAATGCTAAAAAAATCAACAATTGGGAAGAAACGGCCAGCGCATACTTATTCCGGGAGGACATCTTAGGCAGTACCATGTACACCGTGCATAAGATGCCGTAGATCAATATGCCCTGCCAGAGCGAATGCACAATGCTCCAGCCTAAGGCGTGCGTGATGTTTTGAAATAGACCATTCATGACTTATGAGTTTTCGAGGTTATCTAAATACGCTTTGATGATATCGATTTCTTCTTTGCTGGCTCGGTGGGTGCCTAATGCTTGCATCACCAAGCGCGCCGTTGATCCATTATACACGGCGTCTATCATTTTGTCAAGAAATTGATGTTGCGTTTGTTCTTTACTTAGCAAGGCTTTGTATACATGCGTTTTCGTGGAACTGTCCCGGCTCACCATACCTTTATCATGCATAATTTGCATTAATTTTAATGTGGTCGTATAGCCCACATCTTTTCTATCTAATCGTTCATGCACATTTCTGACGCTGCACTGTCCCTCTGTCCAAAGAATTTGCAAGATCTCCATTTCACTGTCTGTCGGCTTCATATTTATCTACGAATTTGTTCGTAGATCAAATGTACGAAGTGTTTCGTATATTCCAAATATTTTTTTAAAATTATTTTTGAGCGCAGGTTGGCTGTGTTCATTATTCCGTCTGGATCCTCTGCGCGTGCCAAGACATAGGAAATGCCTCGATGGTATCGCTAGTAATAAGGTTTGGGGAAGAGCAAGGAATATAAACACGTTGGCCGGCTTAAACATATATTATGCGCCGTAGATAGTGGTTTAATAAAGCAGCTCTTCGTGGACTTGTCCTTGCCAAAGCAGATATGGTAGCTGTGCTATGGTCTGGTGTTGCCCTAAATAGTCGACAGCGAGGATCGTTCTGCAGCGCGCCCGATAAAAATATCCCACAGATCCCCAGTGTCTTGCGGGGTTTTGGCAAGAAATAAGCGGGTATTGTTTGCAGGGATCGTGCCAAAGTTCTATCTTTGCACCACTCCGCAAGGGAGGGACGATTGAAAAGCGAACACGAGGAGATGGGAAAGCCTGTATATAAGGGGTCTTCCGCCGGTTTTTGCCCTTGAGGGCAGCGAAAAAAAAGTTTAACTTTATTTTGCGGATCCGGAAAAATCTTCTACCTTTGCAGTCCCAACGAAACGGAGGGAAACAAAAAAGATAGTTCGGGCAGCGATGCCACGATATATAGGATGCCAAAGCGCGACGCGGCGGCGATAACAGTTCTTTAAGAGATATGATCATGTAGCGTAACGAGTAGTCGGAAGATGAAAGTTATACAATAACAAACAAATCAACCTGTCAGTTCGGAACGTAAGATACAACAAAACGATTCTGATTATTTATTGATAAATAGTCGGGAGTCGAACAATTCATTTTTACAATGGAGAGTTTGATCCTGGCTCAGGATGAACGCTAGC
>NZ_SNZV01000004.1 GCF_004364125.1 Sphingobacterium paludis
GCAACTTTACATTAGGTTTGGGGATAGACTCAAGCTCAATAGAGGCTTTTAGGGTTAGATTAATTATCCACTGACACAGTTGGAGTTACACTCCCGTGCGGGGTCGTTGTTCGTCTATAATAATTTATACCTATTTATCCCCGGAGATTCCGTATCGGTAGATTTTGTAGAAAATCCCAGCAATACGTTTTTGAAAAATAAACAGTTGACTACCCCGTATTTAGCCATCACGAATAGGAAAGTAAGTCCTTATGAACTGAATTTTTTCCACCACTTAAATCAGCATGGTAGGGTGGGTATCAATATGTTCACTTTCTATGTTAACAAAGATCCGAAAAATAAAATTGACCATTCCGCTATATCTCCGCAGCAAAGCTTTCAGCTCAGTGTAGATTATCTTGATAGCTTAAAAAATAACGGCTTATTTGATTCGAAGACATATCCTATATATAAAAATTACTTGCTTTCCGCATATTACAATGCATTAATACAGAAAGCCAACGTAGATGACATAGATAAGAAATTTCTAATTCGACCAGATCTACTAAAGTATAGTTTCTATCGCTCCTTATTACACTCCTATGTGGAAAAAAGCCTGTTACGATCCGTAAACGCAAACACTATCAATTACGAAGAAGCTTACAGTGTAACAAAGCGGAAGTTCAGTAGTCAGGTGAAGGAATATTTGTTGACTTATTACCTATTAAAGATAAAGGAAAATAAACCTGAAGCGTTTCCCGCTCATCTCGCATTATTTAATGAAGATGTTAAGGACATGAATTACAAAGAGTATATTAACAAAAATTTCAATAACCAACTTTTACATAGCGATACCGGACATACTTATATCATTAGTTCCGCAAATCAAGGGGCTAAGATAGACTACCAGGAATATTTAAATGGCTTGAAAGGAAAAGTTATCTATATAGATTTTTGGGCTAGCTGGTGTGTCCCCTGTAGAGAGGCGATGCCCGCATCCTTAAAACTTAGAAAAGATTACGCTGATAAAGATATCGTATTTGTATATCTCTCCATAGACAATAAGTTGACTGCTTGGGAAAATGCAAATGAACAAGAGGCCCTTCATATGTACAAACACAGTTTTTTAATTCTCAACACAAAGCAAGACTTGTTCTTAAAGCAGTTGGGGTTAAAAACTATTCCCCGATATTTAATTTATGATAAAAGTGGAGTGTTGGTAAACAGTGATGCTCCGGGTCCGGATGATGCGAATTTGCAAAATTTATTAAATTACTATTTATCTAAATAACGACAACAAGCAGGATGAAATTCTCTTATTACATTCAATGCAAGCTCGTATTCTTCATTGGAAGCAAAATACCTTTAACTAGAGCAAAACGCAAAAAAGATCCATAATTTTTATTAAATTGCAGGGTATACATGGAAAATTTCGACCTTAATATCTTTAGTGGATTTCGCCTGCTGGATGTCATCGATATCTTTTTGGTGGCCATCATCATATACTACGTTTACAGCTTAATCAAGGGAACCATTGCTGTTAACATTCTATTGGGCATTGCCTTGTTTTACGGTATATACCTGGTGGTAAAGCAGATGGAGATGCGCCTCCTGACGGAGATTTTTGGAGGCTTTATATCGGTCGGATCCATTGCACTGATTGTCGTTTTCCAACAGGAGATCCGTCGATTTTTAATTCATATCGGTAAAAATATCTCCCTTCGGCGGAAAAAATTCTTTTGGTCTTTTCTCGGAACGAAGAAAGCAACGCAGGTGGATAATAGTGAGCGCTTAAAACCCATTATTGATGCCTGTCGAAGTATGTCAAAGTCCCGTACCGGTGCACTTTTGGTATTCTCGCGTTATTTTGATGAGGAATATTATCAGTCTAGCGGGGAGTATATTGATGCCCCGGTTTCCAAGCGTTTGCTGGAAAGTATTTTTTTTAAAAACAGTCCACTCCATGATGGTGCCGTGGTGATTGTTGATTTTCGTATCATGACGGCCAGTAGTGTTCTTCCGATCTCGGATAGCGAAGACCTGCCGCCACAATTTGGGCTGCGTCACCGCGCCGCTATCGGTGTGACCGAGGTTTCCGAAGCCATTGCCGTTATTGTTTCCGAGGAGACAGGGGAAATTTCTATGGCCAAAGATGGCAACGTTAATATGAACCTTAGCCCCGAGGAGCTTGATAAGTTGTTGCGGGAAGAGTTGTAGTTTTTTTTAAAATTGGATTGTCCATCCCATATCCTTTCCGCCGCATGCCGCGGGAAGGCAAATACTTTTGTAGGGCAAACGTATTCAAAACCCCGTCGCTTATTTTTGTTGCATCCTTATTGGATTGTGCGAAGGCAAATGTATACAGATGCGAAAAAAACTGATGCGACATATCGTTGAATAAGGGTCAGAAGCGATAAAGTAAAGAATAACTCAGTTTATCGCACTACGCATTACTCGATACGCACATCTACATACGAAGTACTACAACCTATTCTCACTACGCACTACCAATATTTTCCTTACCTTTATATAGTAAACCTTAATTTATTTTGTTATGCATTTCGACGAACAAAAGCCATTGGATATCGTGCTCAACGATCTTTTTGACCAGTATAGCAAACATGTTGCTGATGTTTCTAAAATCACGAATGCGTTGCTCGAAAAAGCTGTGATCAACTCCCAGGAAGATATTGTAAATGATCATATCGCTTTCCGTACATTGGGGGTTTCTCATCTGGGCATACAATCATTTGAAAAGATTTTTCAGGCTTACGGTTACGAGCGTCGAGATCACTATTATTTTGAGGCGAAGAAGCTGGACGCCTATTGGTATGCACCCCCTGCTCCGCACTATCCGCGGATTTTTGTTTCCGAACTACAGGTTAAGGCGCTGAGTGAGGAGGCGCAGCAAATCATTTATCGCTATACAAACCCGATCGTCGCCGATCCTGTGGCAAAGCTTGATCTGGCTGATGGGCCCGGGGTTGCCGCTTTTCTACAGCAGCCCTTATGGTCGCTGCCAACCGCAAAAGACTACGAACGCCTGTTGCAAGAAAGTGAATATGCGGCCTGGGTTATTTACAACCGCTATTACCTGAATCACTATACCATCAGCATCCATGAGTTGCAAGCGGGATACAATACGCTGGAAGCATTCAATGCTTTTTTAGAAGGTATAGGCATCAAACTTAATACGTCGGGCGGAAAAATAAAAACCAGTGCGGATGGGCTGTTGCGGCAGAGCAGTACCGTATCCGCCCTGTACGACGCTACATTTTCAGACGGCCGCACCCTGCAAATTGCGGGTAGCTATGTCGAATTTGCCGAGCGCCTTCCGCTGCCGGCCTATCAACATCTTGACCCGCGGGAGCTCACAGCTGCGCACCGTAGGGAAGGCTTCGAGGCCAATAATGCAGACAAGATATTTGAAAGCACATACACCCAACAAATACATAAAGGCTAGATAAGAAGGTATACGATGGATCGGCACTTAAAGCGACTGCAAAGGCAACTTGTAGGCGAGCTCTATTATGATAAAAAAATGCGGGCACTGTACGCAACCGATGCTTCGGCTTACAGGGAGTATCCGCTTGCCGTCGCTTTCCCGAAAGACGTGAGCGATATCAACAGGCTTATCGGGTTCGCCCGTGAGCAGGGGACATCACTTATCCCACGGACCGCCGGTACCTCGCTGGCGGGGCAGGTGGTCGGTGCGGGCATTGTGGTTGACGTATCCAAGTATTTTACGGAGATATCCGAGATCAATGTGGAGGAGAAATGGGTGCGCGTTCAGCCGGGCGTTATCCGTGATGAGCTCAATCTCTTTTTGAAACCTTACGGTCTATTTTTCGGACCGGAAACGTCGACTGCCAATCGTGCAATGATCGGTGGAATGGTGGGCAACAACTCCTGCGGATCAAACTCTTTGGTCTATAAAAGCACGCGCGAACATACGCTCGAAGTGGATGCGTTGCTCAGTGATGGGTCTTCTGTAACCTTTCGGTCGCTTACCTTCGAAGAGTTTTGCGAAAAATGCAATCTTCCTACTATGGAAGGGCAGCTATATCGCCAAATTCGAACGTTGCTGGGCGACTACGCTAATCAGGAGAGTATTCGCCGTGATTTTCCGAAAAAGAAGATAGAAAGGCGAAACACGGGCTATGCCATAGACCTGTTGCTGGATACGGATCCCTTTACCGCTGGTGCTGAGCTTTTCAATTTTTGTAAGCTCATTTGCGGGTCAGAGGGAACGTTGGCCTTCATCACGTCAATAAAACTGCAAGTCGTCGATGCTCCACAGCAACAAAGTGCCTTGCTCTGTGCCCATTTTGCCTCCGTGGAGGATGCTTTACTGGCCAACTTGATCGCGCTGAAACATCGACCTTTGGTTAGTGAGCTGATGGATCGCTATATTTTGGAATGCACAAAAAATAATATAGCGCAGCTTGAAAACCGCTTTTTTGTACAGGGTGATCCGGGTGCTATTCTAGTTGTGGAATACGCGGGCGAGACGATGGATGCCATTTATGAAAAAATTGGGGAGGTAGAGCAAGATATGCGCCAGCAAGGCATGGGTTACTATTTTCCTATTGTCGCTGGCGCGGATAAAAAACGCGTTTGGGATCTACGAAAAGCAGGGCTTGGTTTGCTAAGTAATACGCCCGGAGACTTTAAGCCCGTCGCCGTGGTGGAAGACACCGCCGTTGCCGTGGAAGACTTGCCGGCATACATTGCAGAATTTAATGAAATTTTATCCCGCTACGGGCTTTATTCTGTGCATTATGCACACGCGGCCACTGGCGAACTGCATCTGCGCCCCATCTTAAATTTAAAAAATGAATCCGGCAGAACGCAGTTTCGGCTTGTGGCGACCGAAATTGCGAAGTTGGTAAAGAAATATGGCGGATCACTAAGTGGCGAGCATGGCGATGGTAGGCTGCGGGGGGAGTTTATAGCCCTTATGCTCGGAGAGCATAATTACGGTTTGCTGCAACAAATAAAGAAGCTTTGGGATCCGAAGGGTGTCTTTAATCCGGGAAAGATTGTCGACACCGCAGCGATGGATACCTTCCTTCGGTATGACGATACTCAGTCTTTTCGAAGCCAAATACCTTCTGTGTTCCGATACCAAGGACAACATATCTTGCAGCACATCGAGCAGTGTAACGGCTCCGGCGATTGCCGAAAGACCCAGCTTTCGGGCGGAACGATGTGCCCGTCTTATATGGCTACACGAAACGAGCAGGATACAACGCGTGCTCGTGCAAATATATTGCGGGAGATGCTTTCGACCTCGACGAAGAAAAATCCATTTGATCATCGAGAAATTAAAGACGTGCTGGATTTATGCTTGAGTTGTAAAGGCTGCAAATCAGAATGTCCGTCTAATGTGGATATGGCCAAGCTGAAGGCGGATTTTCAGCAAGCTTATTACGATGCCAATGGCGTGCCGCTGCGGAGTTGGTTGATAGGGCATGTGGAGCGAATGACTAAACTCGTACGGCCCATTTCGTCGATCTATAACTGGTCTGTTGGACACCCTATGATTGGAACCGCTGTAAAACGATTGTTGGGTTTTGCGCCACAACGAGCGTTACCTACTGTTGCCCGACAAACCTTGTACGATTGGTTTGTCGCGCGGAATACAGCTAGCCGCACAATCCATGAAAAACAAGTGTATTTCTTTTTTGATGAGTTCACCAACTATCATGATGTGGAGATCGGGAAACATGCGATTCAATTGTTGGAAAAACTTGGTTATACGGTGAAGGCTCAGCGGCATCCTGCTAGCGGGCGAGCACTAATCTCCAAAGGCTTTTTACGGGAAGCGCAAGGGGTGGCCAATCAGCAGGTGAGGCTTTTTGCCCCGCTGTTGGATACAACGCATTACCTCGTCGGTGTCGAACCATCCGCTGTTCTTGGTTTTCGCGACGAATACGTCGATTTGGTTGATGAAGACTTAATCCCCGATGCACATGCGGTTGCTGCTCGAGCGTTGACCATAGAAGAATTTCTGCACCAGGAGATGCTGGAAGGGAATTTGACGGCAGAACGTTTCGTTTCTGATACAAAGCATATTGCTTTGCACACGCACTGTCAGCAAAAAGTGTGGAGCCTACACGATAAAGTCGCAGAAATATTGCGTTTGCCACGGCATTACACAGTCGATGTCATTCCTTCCGGATGCTGCGGCATGGCGGGGTCATTTGGGTTTGAAAAAGAGCATTATGCCCTTTCGCAGCGTGTAGGCGAGCTCGTGCTGTTTCCTTATTTGCGGGAAAAGGCCGCAGATACCGTGGTGGTGGCGTCGGGCACGTCCTGCCGGCAGCAGGTATGGGAGGGCGTTCATATCCGGGCCTTCCATCCCGTAACTATTTTGCTGGACGCTTTAAAAGAGTAGCGCGCGCGATAGGGGTCAAGGCGCGCGCCAGATTTATTATTTAGCAGCAGTTATTACCTGCGTATTTAACTTCACGTATTCTTCGTTGTTAGCTGATTTAGCCATGGCTACGCCTTCGGTCGCCGTTTTGATGGCACCCGCTTTGTCGCCGGCCTTCAGTTGGATTCTAGCTTTCCAATATTTGATATGTGGCGCCTTCGTGTTGTCTTTATCAGCTTCGTTTGCCCAAGCAAGTGCTTTATTAATATCTAAATCGTTATTGTAATAATACTGGGCAGCCTGGAAATACGGCTTCTTTTCGCCCTTCATTGCCTCATCGATAGAGGCCATGATCTCTTTTGATTGATCTACGGCAATGTGGAAAGACACTTTGCTATTTTCCCAAGCAAGTGAAAGATCTGCTCCGTTGGGTTTCACATTTTCAAAAGCCATGGTGAACGTTTCGACTTTGTCGTTTAATTTTTTGGCTTTTGCCGGGAAACGAAGCAAATCTTCTTCCTGCTTATATTGATAGGCGCCCCACTGGTTCGCGTTTTTGCTTAGAATAATGGTCCAGTCGCCGGTTTTCTTCGGAATGCTGAAGATTCCATACGTGCCGGCGGGAACTTTGCTGCCAGCGATAGTGACTTCTTCTTCAAAGGTGATACTTGGGATATTATTCGCACCCGTTCTCCACACTTTATCATAAGGCTCCAGGCTACCGAAAATTACGCGCTCGTTTACATTAGGGCGTTGGTATACTAAGGTCACTTTTTTAATACCGATGGCTTGCTCAATCTTTGTCGTGCTGCTTGACTGGGGAAACTTGACTTGTGCCTGTGTTTCTAATAAGCTTACGAAGATGATTCCAGCGGTAAGCAGGGCTAAAAATCTTTTTTTCATTGTTCTCTCTTTTTTATTGTTGTTAAAAATAAGGTTTTTTTATGTATATCTATGGGGTCAAAAGGAGCTGCATATTTGCTTATCTTTGTATATGGCAACAGCAATACCGTTAGCAGAGCGTATGCGTCCAAAAAGTATCGCCGATTACATTGGGCAGCAACATATTATCGGCGAGGATGCCGTACTTCGTAATGCAATCGCGCAGCAAAACATTCCCTCTATGATTTTTTGGGGGCCTCCCGGTGTGGGTAAGACCAGTCTCGCTTTTTTAATCGCAGGCGAACTCAACCGACCATTCTTCTCGCTCAGTGCTATACAATCTGGCGTTAAAGATATTCGGGAGGTCATCGATAAAGCGGAGAAGCTCCGTAATTTTAACCAAGAGCAGCCTATCCTGTTTATTGATGAGATCCATCGTTTCTCCAAATCACAGCAAGACTCGTTGCTCGGCGCTGTGGAAAGGGGCTTGGTGACGCTCATTGGCGCCACGACTGAAAATCCTTCCTTTGAAGTTATCTCCGCGCTTTTGTCACGCTGTCAGGTCTACGTGTTGGAACATTTATCTGAACAGGATTTGCGTATTATATTGAATCAGGCTCTGGAGCGCGATGCTTATTTGAAAGATCATCCCATACAAATTGAAGAATATGAAGCATTATTTCGCCTATCCGGCGGAGATGCCAGAAAATTACTCAACGTCTTTGAACTGGTAGTACATGCGGCCTTCGCGCAGAAGCAACCCGTTACCAATGCATTTGTCTTGAAGCAGGTGCAGCAGAATATGGCGCTTTATGATAAAACGGGTGAACAGCATTACGATATTATATCCGCTTTTATCAAGTCCATTCGGGGCAGTGATCCGAATGCTGCGGTGTATTGGTTGGCGCGAATGATCGAGGGGGGAGAAGACCCATCATTTATTGCGCGTCGGTTGTTGATCTTGGCTTCTGAAGATATTGGAAATGCGAACCCGAATGCTTTACTCTTAGCCAACAACTGTTTCCAAGTTGTAAATGTAATCGGATGGCCTGAATCACGGATCATACTTTCGCAAACAGTCACCTATTTGGCCTCATCGGCAAAAAGCAATGCATCCTACGAGGCGATCAACAAAGCGCAGGCCCTTGTTCGTCAAACTGGCGATTTACCGGTACCACTACACTTGCGTAACGCGCCTACGAAATTGATGAAAGAATTGGATTATGGTACGCAATACAAGTATGCGCACGCCTTTCCAGGTAATTTCGTGCAACAGGAATTTTTACCGGATAAGCTAAGCGGCACCTTACTTTACGATCCCGGCGCAAACGCGGCAGAGAGCAAGTTACGGGAATCGCTTCAGAAAAAATGGCGAGATAAATATGGCTATTGAGGTAATTTCAGTAGGATTAGGGGATTGCATTGCCGGGCTGGTTACCTGTCACGTTTAGGTTCGTGGCGGCTTACGGGGCGCGAAGAACTATAACATCCCATAAATTTCACTATCTTTGTAGAAATATCACGGAATGACCTTTACAGCGATAGATTTTGAATTGGCGACCGCCGCCTATAACAGTGTGTGTGCAGTGGGTATCGTAAAGGTGGTAGACGGCGAGATCATCGAGCAGTTTCATAGCTTGGTTCGTCCACCCGATAACAAATACATGTGGCAGACCACGCGCGTGCATGGTATAAAAGCAAAAGATACAGTAACAGCGCCCACCTTCGAAGAGCTCTTTCCCGTTATTGAGGGCTACCTACAGGGCGCGTTCATGGTGGCGCACAATGAAAAGTTCGATCGGGAAGTGCTGATGAAAACAATGGCTCATTATGGGTTAGATTATAAGCAGCTCCACTTATCTCCTACTTGGGACTGTACGAGCATCATTTACAGGGCAAAGGGTTTTAAGAAAACGAAGCTTTCCATTTGTTGCCGAATTATGGGTATTGAGCTTAATCACCACGATCCGCTATCGGACGCAAAAGCGAGCGCACAGCTATACCTACTTCAAGAAAGTGTCACAACAGATTTGGTTCAAGCGCATTTTCCGGAGGAGGGTTCAAAAGCAAGTTGATATTTTATAACCATTGGTTGTGGAATCGTTTACGTAACACGTTAATTTTTTTCAGAAAAAATTTTTGATCTTTTGAGGAAACGTTGTATTTTTGTCTTTCAAAAAGGTTTGAATATCACATAGATTATGAAGTTCTGGGAGAGATTATTTGCTAAAAAAGAGGATACGGCAAAAATGCATGTTTTGGATTGGTTAAAGTGGGACATCCACAACCATATATTGCCGCAAATAGATGATGGAAGCCAAAGTATTCAAGAGTCTGTTAAGCTGATCAGAGGTTTGCAGGAAATTGGTATACAAGGCTGTGTGTGTACACCTCATGTGATGGCTGGTGTACATCCCAATACGCCCAACACCATAAGCACTGCCTATGAAGCGCTTAAACAAGAGGTCGTTCGCCAAGGCCTTAAGTTTCATTTGGAGTTTGCAGCAGAGTATATGATTGATGAAGAGTTGGATGCGAAGATCAAAAGCCGGGAGCTGTGTTTACTACCTAATGGCCATATGTTGATTGAAATGTCATACCTCTCCGAGTCAAAATCTCTTTTTCACACGATCAAAGCTATTCAAAACAAAGGTTATCAGCCTGTGCTCGCTCATCCAGAGCGGTATAATTATTACCATCATAATTTCCAGATATTTAAAGATATCAAAAGCGCAGGTTGTTTGCTCCAGCTTAATCTGCTGTCTGTGTCCCGTTACTATGGACAGGGAGTTAAAAATCAAGCCCTGATGCTGATTAAATCGGGTATGTACGACTTTTTAGGTACCGACATGCATCATAGTAAGCATCTTGCCGCTATTAAGCAAGTATTGCAAAAGTATGATATCGAAGAATTATTAAAACCTTGTGACATAAAAAACGAATCACTTTTTATACAAAAATCTGATATCTTGGCGTTGGAATTAGCGGTTTAACCATCTAGCGGATGTGGCTTGATATTTGTCGCAAAAAAAGATCACCGTTTCGCCGTATAGCAGATTTAGTATGATAAAAACCATTGCAGTAATAGGACAGGGTTATGTGGGTTTGCCATTGGCGCTCGCTTTTTCACAACATTTTCCAGTAATTGGTTTTGATGTCGACCAAAAACGCGTGGAGGCGCTTCAAAATGGAAAGGATTGGACAAAAGAGGTTGATGCGGTGCAGCTTTCTCTTGCCTATCGCGAACCGGGAAGCACATCCCCGGGTTACCGTGCCTCATCATTACTACGTGATATTGCCGATTCGCAAATTTATATCATTACGGTACCGACGCCCATCGATGCTTACAATACACCCGACTTGCAATTTCTAAAACGCGCATCAGCGGATGTAGGCGAGGTGTTGAAAAAAGGCGATTTGGTAATCTATGAATCCACAGTCTATCCCGGCTGCACCGAAGAAGATTGTATTCCTCTTTTGGAATCGGTTTCTGGATTAACTTGTAACATCGACTTCGCCGTTGGGTATTCTCCAGAACGCATAAACCCGGGCGATAAAGTCCATACCTTAGCAAATACTATTAAGGTTACTTCGGGTTCTAATCCAGAGGCAGCAAAAGAAGTAGACGAGCTCTACAAACGAATTATTACTGCAGGAACACACAAGGCGTCTTCCATTAAAGTTGCCGAGGCTTCAAAAGCCATTGAAAACGCACAGCGGGATGTGAACATTTCCTTTGTTAATGAACTGGCGCTCATATTTGACCGCGTAGGCATTGATACACAAGAAGTGCTTGACGCGGCGTCCACCAAGTATAATTTCCTGAAATTTAAGCCGGGCCTGGTTGGTGGGCATTGTATTTCTGTTGACCCTTATTATCTCGCGCACAAATCGTCACAGCTTGGTTATCACCCAGAGGTTATTCTATCGGGCCGCCGTATCAACGATCGTATGGCCGCGTTCATCGCAGGAAAGACGGTCAAGTTGCTGATCAAAAAAGGCGTAACGATCAAAGGTGCTCGAGCGCTTATCTTAGGCATTACGTTCAAGGAGAACTGTCCTGATATCCGGAATAGTAAAGTGGTCGACGTTTATCGTGAGCTCAAGGAATTTGGCCTTTCTGTGGATGTTTTCGATCCTTGGGCAAATCCTGAGATCGTAAAAAAAGAGTATGGCATCGCGTTATTGCCCGCTCTTCCTCCCGCTGAAATAGGCAATACAAAAGGCGTTATTGCAACAGCTTCGCAATCTCGCTTGGTGGATAATATTGAGGGCAAGACCGGTTTGGAAGTACCCTCCCTTCCAGATTTTTTTGACGATCAACATTCGCAAAGCAACGCGCATGGCGGCAGTTATGATGCGATCATTCTAGCAGTTGCTCATCAAGAATTTTTGAGTATTTCTTTTGATAGACTGAAAAAAGGCCCCGGCGTATTGTTTGACACCAAAGCCGTGTTGCCACGCGAAGTAACGGACGCACGCCTATAATAAATTTGCTACCTATCGGCTCTTCAAGCTGTTTTATTCGCTTAGTTATAAACACAGAGTTGCTATTGCCGTTCAGAACCAGTATTTTTGAAAAGATTGTAATGCCAATTCGCGTCTATGTAAGCTGAAAAACATGTGTTAAAACTCTTACAGTGCATTTTATTTTTGTTGGTGCTGGTGTGCTAGCATGCATCAGAAGACGCAAGGCTAACGGTAGGGGAAGAATTTCGAATTAACAAATTAGAAATAGGGAGTCATCGGGCGTTTTGGTCTTGTTACGCAATGTTGTACGGCATGTTATGTGTTATTTTTATCCCATAGGCTGCATAGTTTGGAACGAATTTTGATTACAAGGGGAAATGTTCAATGCGCGACAATCAACCATTCTCCCATCAGACGTTCATATCCTCACAGCCAGGCCGAATTACATCACGTATTACCTAGGCGGCAGGAAATTCGACAGAGGCATGAGCCGATCGTTATCGATCCAGTCGGTTTATACGTATCGCGTTATGGAATATCATATCGCAGAGGGACTTAGGTAGTATTGATGCGATAAATAATAAGAAGAAAAAAGAGATAAAAATATCAGTAAGATGAATAAAACCATTTTAATAACCGGCGGGGCAGGCTTTATTGGATCCCATGTCGTGCGTGAGTTTGTAAACAAATATCCCGAATACAATATCATCAATGTCGATGCATTGACGTATGCCGGGAATCTTGAAAATCTTAAAGATATTGAAGACAGGTCGAATTACAGCTTTGTAAAAGCGGATATTACGGACGCGTCACTCATCCTGAATATCTTTCGTGAGTATCAGCCAGATGGTATTATTCACTTGGCGGCTGAATCGCACGTAGATCGCTCCATTACCAATCCTACGGCTTTTGTGATGACCAATGTCATCGGTACGGTCAATTTACTGAATGCCGCTAAAGAAATATGGAAGGACAATTACGAAGGTAAACGTTTTCACCATGTCTCTACGGACGAGGTTTTTGGCGCCTTAGGCGAGACGGGACTCTTCACGGAAGACACCAAGTATGATCCGCATTCCCCGTATTCTGCATCAAAAGCTTCTTCCGATCATTTCGTGCGCGCCTATCACGATACCTATGGCTTACCTATTGTTTTGACGAACTGCTCTAACAATTACGGTCCGAATCATTTCCCGGAAAAATTGATTCCTCTGTGTATTCATAATATTCTAAACGAAAAGCCGCTTCCTATTTATGGAGATGGTAAGTATACAAGAGACTGGTTGTTTGTTATCGATCATGCGAAAGCGATTGATATGGTGTATCATCAAGGTAAAAATGGCGATTCCTATAATGTCGGTGGTTTCAACGAGTGGCAGAATATCGATTTGGTAAAAGAACTTTGCAAGCAAATGGATGAGAAGTTGGGTCGTGCTGCTGGCACTTCCGCTAAACTGATCACCTTCGTCAAAGATCGTCCCGGTCACGACTTGCGGTATGCCATCGATGCAACGAAAATCAACAAAGAGTTAGGTTATAAACCATCTGTAACTTTTGAGCAAGGCTTATCTATCACCATTGATTGGTTCTTGAAAAATGAAGAATGGCTTAATAATGTCACTTCCGGAGATTACCAGAACTACTACGATACACAATACGAGGGTTAATGAAAGCGACAGAAACAAAACTAAAAGGCTGTTTTATTCTGGAGCCAACGAAATTTGGCGATAGCCGCGGCTATTTTTTTGAAAGTTTTAATGAGCAAACGTTTAATAAACTTACAGGCGCGGAAACCCATTTTGTGCAAGATAATCAATCGTATTCCACGCGAGGCGTTTTACGTGGGCTGCATGCACAAGCTGGTGACCATGCGCAAGCAAAATTAGTTCGTGTACTAGAAGGAAAAGTAATTGATGTCGCCGTAGATGCGCGACCAGATTCGGAAACGTTCGGCCAACATGTTGCGATCGAACTGTCTGCCGAAAACAACCTGCAGTTCTTTGTCCCCCGCGGATTTTTGCATGGGTTTGTCGTGCTAAGCGACACGGCAACCTTCTTTTACAAATGCGATAATTTCTACAATAAGGAATCGGAATGCGGTGTAAAGTTTGATGATCCAGCGTTAGGAATTGATTGGGTAGTCTCTGCAGATGAACTTATTATCTCCGATAAAGATCAGGTGT
Organism: Sphingobacterium paludis; assembly: GCF_004364125.1. Classification (GTDB taxonomy): domain Bacteria; phylum Bacteroidota; class Bacteroidia; order Sphingobacteriales; family Sphingobacteriaceae; genus Sphingobacterium; species Sphingobacterium paludis. The sequence continues at coordinate 13,894 of NZ_SNZV01000004.1, forward strand.
TGCCTAGTTTCGATACGGTCTTTAGCAAGTAGTCGACATATCCTATGAAAATACTTATTACAGGTGCCAATGGTCAGTTAGGTTCCGAACTGAACGACGTATTTAAAGAACGTACCGGCTATGAGCTCTTTTTTTTAGATAGAAAGGAGTTGCCATTGGAGCAAACAAATCTTATCCAAGACATCTTGGGGATGTACCAACCTGATCTCATTATTCATGCAGCGGCTTACACGGCCGTTGATCGAGCAGAGTCAGAGCCAGCCTTAGCTGATCAGGTCAATCATCTGGCTTCTGAAGAGATTGCACAATATTGCCGGCTACATGATGTTAAGCTTATTGCTATTTCTACAGATTATGTTTTTGACGGGAACTCCGCAAATCCTTTGAGCGAGGATGCTGCCGTAGCGCCGATAAATACCTATGGCCAAACAAAATGGAAAGGAGAATTGGCTATTCAAAAATGGGCACCCCATTATATTATTATTCGTACATCTTGGGTTTACTCCACGTATGGCGCCAATTTTGTGAAGACCATGATCCGTTTAATGAAAGAACGCGATGAGATCTCCGTGATTGCAGATCAAATAGGTTCGCCGACCTACGCGCTTGATCTGGCGCAGGCAATCATGCTCATTGTGGAATCTGATAAATGGGAAAATGGCATTTACAATTTCAGCAATGAAGGTGAAATTTCTTGGTATGACTTCGCTGTCGCTATTCGCGACATAAAAGGATTGAATTGTAAAATCAACGCCATTCGTACGGAGCAATACCCGACGCCAGCCAAACGCCCAAAATATTCCCTGCTCGATAAGAACAAGATAAAAACGACGTTTCAGGTTGACGCGCCCAATTGGAGATATAGCTTGCTTGAAATGTTAAATAAACTATAAATGTTGGAGATTGTATTCGCCGTTGCGTAACAACTTCCAGAAATATCACCTCATAGAAAAATAGCACAATGAAAGGAATTATATTAGCCGGCGGATCCGGCACCCGTTTGCACCCACTGACATTAGCAGTATCCAAACAGCTTTTACCAATTTATGATAAGCCGATGATATATTATCCGCTTTCGGTATTAATGTTGGCTGGTATTAAAGAGATTCTCATTATTTCTACACCACACGATCTTCCTAATTTTAAAAAACTTCTTGGCGATGGGGCTGATTTGGGTGTTTCTTTTGTTTACGCAGAGCAGCCCTCGCCTGATGGGTTGGCACAAGCATTTATAATTGGTGAAGAATTTATTGGGGGAGACGATGTTTGTCTCGTTTTAGGAGACAATATATTCTATGGCGCAGGATTAAAGAAGCTGTTACATGATGCTGTAAGCACTGTATCCGAAGAGCAAAAAGCAGTTATATTTGGATATGCTGTAGATGATCCGCAGCGATATGGTGTGGCAAGCTTTGACGAAAAAGGAAACGTCTTAAGTATTGAGGAAAAGCCTGAAAAACCCAAGTCGAATTACGCAGTTGTTGGGCTTTACTTCTATCCAAATTCCGTCCTAGACATAGCACGATCCGTCAAGCCATCCTCGCGTGGCGAATTGGAAATCACGACGGTCAATCAAACCTATCTTACCGACAATAATCTCGCCATGCAGCGAATGGGGCGAGGACATGCATGGTTGGATACAGGAACACATGAATCCTTAACCGAAGCTACAGAATTTGTGAAAGCTATGGAAAAGCGGACGGGGCTTAAGATCGCCTGTTTGGAGGAAATCGCTGTATCACAAGGCTGGATCTCCAAAGAAACCGTAATGGCTCGTATAAATGATATGAAAGGCGATTATTACGCTTACTTACAAAAAGTGTTAAATTCAAAAAATTAATAATATGGAAAAGCCGCGCGTTATAGCTTTACCTAAAATTATAGATAAACGGGGCAATCTCTCTTTTTTCGAAGGACAAAGGCAGATTCCATTTGATATTAAGCGAACTTACTGGATTTACGATGTTCCAGGAGGAGACATTCGAGGTAGTCATGCTTTCAAAAAGCAAAAAGAATTTATCGTGGCGTTGTCAGGCAGTTTCGATATCATCTTGAATGACGGTAATGATGAAGTGGTTTACTCTCTAAATCGGTCGTATACTGGTCTATTTATTCCCGAAATGTATTGGAGGAGGATAGAGAATTTTTCAACAAATTCGTTGGCGTTGATCGTTTCAGATAGCGCGTATAGTGAAACTGACTACATTCGCGATTATGACGAATTTAAACTTTTAAAGAATGGCTAAAGCTACAATTTTCGAGTGTGCAGTATTAGATCTCGGGAAGATTAATTCAGAGAGCGGCAATATAACAGTTATTGAAAATAATGATTTTCCTTTCGAAGTAAAGCGAGTTTTCTATTTGTACGATATAGCTGGCGGGGAGAGTCGTGGAGCGCATGCTCACAAAGCTTGTCATCAATTTCTGGTAGCCGCCAGCGGTAGCTTCGAGGTCACGCTTGATGATGGGCGGTATAAGCGGCAGATTTTTTTAAATCGACCTAATATTGGACTTCATATCCCCCCTGGTGTTTGGGCGAGTGAGGTCAATTTTTCATCAGGTGCAATTTGTTTAGTTTTCGCTTCCCATCATTACGATGAAAGAGATTATATACGTGACTATTCGGCCTATTTAGATTACATTAAACATGACTAAAATTCATCCAACTAGTGATGTGCAATCCAGTAACATAGGTGAAGGAACCTGTGTTTGGCAGTACAGCGTTATTCTACAAGGTGCCATAATTGGAAGTAACTGCAACATTAACTTCAATGTTTTTATTGAGAATGATGTAATTATTGGAAACAATGTTACGATTAAATCTGGTGTCCAAATCTGGGACGGAGTTACGATTGAAGACGACGCTTTTCTCGGTCCTAATGTGACTTTTACGAACGATTTAGTGCCTCGTTCCAAGCAGTATCCAGAATCTTTTGAGCGTACTGTTGTAAAGAAAGGGGCATCTATTGGAGCGAACTCAACAATAGTAGCAGGAAACACAATCGGGCAGTACGCTTTTCTAGGGGCGGGAAGTGTAGTAACGAAATCCATTCCAGATTTCCACGTTTACTACGGTAATCCCGCTAAACATCGAGGCTACATTACACGAGAAGGGGTGTTACTTGATATGCATGGAAAAGATAAAAAAGGCAAACAATTTGACTTAGAAAAGTTGTAAAATGATAAAATTTTTAGATCTACAAAAGATAAATTTACAATACCAATCAGAGATTGAAAGCAAAATTATTGACGTGTTCAGAAGCGGTTGGTATTTATTAGGAAATGAAGTTAAGCTATTCGAAAATAATTTAGCTAATTATATAGGGGCAACTCATGCTATAGGTGTTGCGAATGGATTAGATGCTTTGCGTCTTATATTTCGCGCTTATATTGAGCTTGGAGTTATGCAGGTTGGTGACGAAGTTATTGTTCCATCAAATACCTATATAGCTTCGATTTTAGCTATATCTGACAATGGGTTGATTCCAGTATTGGTTGAGCCTGATATGGAAACTTACAATCTTGACCTCGACAAAATAGAAGGAAATATTACGGAAAGAACAAAGGCTATTTTGTTAGTCCACCTTTATGGCGCAGCCGTATTTTCCAATGATTTAGTGGCGTTGGCCGATAGGTATGGTTTGAAAATTGTCGAAGATAATGCGCAAGCAATCGGTGCTGAATGGAAGGGGGTTAAAACGGGCAATTTAGGTGATGCGGCAGGATTTAGTTTTTATCCAGGCAAAAATCTTGGAGCATTAGGCGATGCTGGCGCAGTAACTTGTAAGGATACTAACTTAGCAAGTACCATTAGAGCGATAGCAAATTACGGCTCAAATCAAAAGTACGTTAATATGTATCAAGGGCTAAATTCGCGATTAGACGAGATAGAAGCGGCGGTTCTAGATATTAAATTGAAGTACATTGATCAAGAGAACTCTGTTAGACGATCCATTGCCAAACGCTATATTAATGAGATTAAAAACGGAAATCTCATTTTACCGGCTTTGCCAAATAATGAAAATTCGCATGTTTGGCACTTGTTCGTTATTCGTTCTGCACAGCGAGATGATTTACAAAAATATCTACTTGACAACGACATACAAACGTTGATACATTATCCAATCCCCCCTCATAAGCAGAAGGCATATGAAGAATGGAATGATTTAAGTTACCCAATTTCCGAACAGATGCATAATGAGGTTTTGAGTCTACCGATTAGTCCGGTTATGGAAGGAAGTGAAGTCGAAAAGGTGATTGATGTAGTGAATAATTTTTAGTATGCCTAAGGATTCATCTTCATATAAGCAAATTTTCAAAGCAACTTCCATTTACGGTGGAGTGCAAGTGTTTCTTATTCTTATATCTATTGTGCGTTCCAAGTTAGTGGCCATTCTTCTTGGTCCATTAGGGATAGGGGTAATGACCATGTTTACCTCCACAATAACATTGCTGACAGGATTTACAAGCTTCGGTTTAGGTACAAGCACTATCCGTGATATAGCTGAGGCCAATCAGAAAAACGATGAAGATGAATTGCATGAAACAGCATCAATAGTAGATAGATTATTTTGGATCACGGGATTATTTGGGGCACTTGTGACGCTGATTTTGTCTCCCTATCTTTCAAAGATAACGTTTGGAAACTATGACTACTCCTGGTCTTTTGCCATTTTATCCGTCACACTTTTGCTAGGACAGTTGACGCTTAGTAAAAATGTATTTTTACAAGGTATGAGACGGATTAAATTCCTAGCTTTATCGAATGTAATAGGTGCTGCAGTTTCTTTGGTAATCACGATTCCTCTCTATTACCTATATGGGCAAAACGGGATAGTGCCTGCTCTAATTATCACAGCGTTCGCAACCCTTGCTGTTACACAAGTCTACTATTCAAAATTAAGGATAAAGATAAAGAGGATTGCCTTTAAAGAGCTGTTTAAGCAGGGAAGCAATATGCTGAAGTTAGGATTTATACTCGGTTTAAGTTCGCTTATGCTCGCCTTATTCTCACATTTGATCCGATTATTTATTGCTCAAACTGGTAGTATGGTTGATCTCGGCTTATATAATGCGGGTTTTATGATCGTTAATTCGTATGTGGGAATGGTTTTTACAGCAATGAGCACTGATTACTTTCCCCGCTTATCAGCTATTTCTGACAACTTGAAAGAAGCGAATACAGTAATTAATCAACAAGCTTTGATAGGCGTGTTAATTCTTGCGCCCATATTATGTATTTTCGTGGTGGGAGTAAGATGGGGTATATTAATACTCTATACAAACGAATTTTTAAGTATGGATTCCATGCTAATTTGGGCCGCTTTTGGTATGCTATTTAAGGTAGCTTCGTGGGCCATTTCTTTTATATTCATTGCTAAAGGGGATAGCCGTGTATTTTTTTGGAACGAAACTTTAGCAAACGTTTATCTTTTGATTTTTAACTGTGCTGGCTATTATTTTGACGGGCTTCGTGGGTTAGGTATCAGTTTCTTTTTCATCTACGCAGTATACTTACTACAAGTTTCAATTGTTGCAAAACGCATCTACGGTATCCAGCTAAATGCTGAGTTTATGCGGATTTTTATAATACAATTATGTTGTTTCATTCCTTGTCTTGTGATGATGATAGTAATTGAAAACTCTTACAAATACATATCTATCATTTTCGCTATAGCTTCTTTTGCATTTTCATTCAGAATCCTTGACGCAAAACTTGGGATAGCAAATTTTATAAGACAAAAATTAAGACGCGTATAAATTTGCAATGGATATGTTCCCGTTCAACTATAAAACAATAACATTTTTCTATCCAAGTAGATTAATTGGTGGAGCAGAAATGCTATTTTTACGATTAGCGCGTATTTTATCAGATACATTGCCCCCCGAAGTACAAATACACTATGTGGATTTCAAAGACGGTTTTGTATCACAAGAGATTTCGAATAATAATGATTCTATAAAAGTTATTTTCTACGACACATATAAATTTGTGCACCTATCAGATGATGGTTTATTAATAACTCCTTTATCCTCTATCTTTGAAGTTGCCCGATTTTGTTTAGGGAATCCCCATGTGTTTCTTTGGTCTACGCATCCATTTGGACTAAAAGAGATGGTGTTGGCAAATAATCATGCAGCTACGGCTGATACTTATCGACAGTACGGAACCAATTTGGAAAATTTCATCCATCTTAACGGAATCCATTTTATGGATGGCCCGAATTTCCACATACAGAAAGACATATTCTACCTTTCACTTTTGGAGGTCGATTATCTTCCTATTTTTTCGCGATCTCCAAGGCTTTCTAAAAGCTATAATACTACGTTTAGTAAAAAATCGTATTCATTTGGTTGGGTGGGACGTTTGTGTGTAGAAAAGACCAATGCGTTGATAAATGTTATTAGACATAGCAACTCCTATTTGCGGAATCACCCTGAAGAAAGTATAACCTTTCATATTATTGGAGACGGTGATATGAAAGAAAGTGTTTTGCATGAACCCCATGCTTCAAATTTGGAAATTATATTCGTAGGAATATTGTCGGGAGCGGAACTTGATCAATATTTGGTTGAGAACATTGATTTGATGTTCGCAATGGGCACGTCCTCGCTTGAATGCGCTTCTCTAAATGTAGCAACGGTATTGGTTGATTTTTCGTATTCTACTATTCCAGTAAGTAATAGGTTTAGATTCCTTTATCAGTCGGAAGAATTTTCAGTAGGCGATGAATATAAGATAGATGTGGATTATCCATTTGATATGAATGGTTTAATTTCTCTTCTTAAGAATGGAGAAATTGCAAAACATGCGGAATTGTGTCTGCATTACTTCATGCAGTTCCATTCAGAGAGCAGCGTATCTACTAAATTTTTACAAGTTGCGCAAGAAGTACAGTTAACACTTTCAGATATTCGCGAATCAAAGTTCGGACAGGGAAGGGGAATTTACATATTAAAATCTATTTATTATAGTATTAAGAGATGGTTAAAAATTTAATAGTATTCGGGACAAGACCAGAGGCAATTAAAATGGCTCCCCTTGTCAATGCGTTCAAAAGGGAAACAGAATTCGAAACTAAGGTATGCGTCACTGCTCAACATCGTGAGATGCTAGACCAAGTTTTGGCGTTCTTCGATATAACACCTGATTATGATCTTGATCTTATGAAGCCAGGTCAGAATCTCTACGATCTCACGGCCTCTATCATAACTGAGATGCAGCCTGTATTGCAAGAATATAATCCAGACTATGTCTTTGTACACGGAGACACAACAACGACTATGGCAGCTAGTATTGCTTCATTTTATTCTGGAGCAAAAGTCTGCCATGTGGAAGCCGGCCTTCGTACAAACAAGAAATGGTCACCTTTCCCGGAGGAAATGAACAGGCAAATTACTGGTCGTATCGCGGATCACCATTTTGCACCGACGGGTCAGTCAAGAGCTAATTTATTACAGGAAAACGTGCAGGAAAACACAATAGTTGTCACAGGAAACACCGTCATAGATGCATTATTGTATAGCGCGGAACTTGTTGAAGATTTAGAAACGGATGAGATAACGGCGCTTAAACACATTACTGAGGGGCATGAAAAAATAATCTTGGTTACAGGGCATCGTAGAGAAAATCATGGCGACGGGTTTTTGAGCATATGCAATGCGTTAAAACGGATAGCAGCTTTACATCCTGATGTACAGATTATCTACCCTGTGCATTTGAATCCAAACGTCAGAGAGCCTGTTTATAACCTTCTTTCTGACCTGCCTAACGTACATTTGATAGCTCCATTATCTTATCCTGCATTTGTTTGGTTAATGGCTCAAGCTTATATAATCATTACAGATTCCGGCGGCGTACAAGAAGAAGCACCAAGTTTAGGTAAACCCGTTTTAGTTATGCGAGAAGATACAGAACGTCCTGAAGCCGTGGCAGCTGGAACTGTTATTCTAGTCGGTACAGATGAGGAAAAAATAGTAAATGAAGCGGACAGCTTACTAAAAAATAGCGAAAGGTATAAGCAGATGAGCCAGCTTCATAATCCATACGGTGATGGTCAGGCGTGTTCACGTATTATTAACTACATAAAGAATCTACGTTAAATGATATTATTTCTAGCACCATATCCGGATTCGGACAATAGCAAAGAAGGCCTTTTTCAACGGGTTTCAAGCATCGATGCTTTAGTCGCCAACAGGGAGCGCACATATCTATCCATATCACTGCGATATTACAGGAAGAAATATCATCGTCATGAAGGGAATCTTAGCGTTTTTAGGTTAAATTTTTTTATACATTTTTTTCTAATTACTCGTTTGTTTAGGCAGGCCACAAGCGCTTATATCCACTCTCTTTACTACGCAGGGGGGTGTCACTTCTTTTTTCTAAAATTTCTGCGTATACCCATTGTTCTCGATCTGCATGGCGTTGTTCCGGAAGAAGAGGAGTTTTTAGGAAATAATCGATTAGCTCGCTATTTGTCACACGTTGAAAAGGCTCTGTTCCGAAAGAAATCTATTACGCTGGTTACAGTAACAGATGCAATGGCAAACTACTATAAGGAAAAATACCAAGGAATAGAATTTCCTTATGTTAAATATTGCATTTTTCCTAAACACTTGAGAGGAGTTGTCAATATGCCTAAGCCAATTACTGATACGGTAAATTTTGTTTATTCCGGAAATATGCAAAAGTGGCAAAATGTCGATCTTATGTTAAGCGCAATAGCTAATCTAGTGCACGAAGAGAACTATCGGTTTTACATTCTTACTGGCGAACTCGATAAGATGAAGAAAGCCGTTCAGGACAAGATTAGCGTAGTGTCCAATATTGAAATTATGAGTTTACCTCCGGATAAGCTGGGAGAAATATATGCCAAATGTCACTATGGTTTCATATTAAGAGACGATATCATTGTGAATAGGGTTGCTTGCCCTACGAAACTTATTGAATACATGTTTTATGGAATGACTCCGATTGTGTTAGAAGAGAATATTGGGGATTTTGATGCCTTAGGTTACGAATACCTCAAATTAGATCAATTGCATAATCTTCCAGCTCGTCGGAGCATAAAAAATATGAATATAATACAGAAGATGATGGCTGATAATGCTTTAGCCGATATCGCTGGTATTCTTAAATAAGTCTTTTTTGTTAAATTTGAAAGAAATATGAACGAAATTTCAGTTGCGCTATGTACTTATAACGGGGGGCGCTATCTGCGCAAACAGCTAGTTTCTATCGTAAATCAATCCTATCCGGTTTCAGAGATTATTATCGTAGATGATTGTTCCTCCGACGATACTATTTCAGTTATTGAGGAATTTATGGCTAAATATAAATTTATAAAGCTTTATGTGAATGAACGCAATATGGGTTCCAACCAGTCATTTAGGAAAGCGATATCTTTGACTAACAATGATTTCATAGCTTTATGCGATCAAGACGATATTTGGATGACTTCGAAATTAGAATCTCAAATTAAAGAGATGTGCAAAATTCCTGATTTTTCAACACCTACTGTGATTTTTCATGATTCATTGGTAATTGATAGTCATGATAACGTAATCGCGCCTTCCTTTTTAAAAATTCGTGGCCTTAGGCCGACAGCCGTGACTTTCCGAAGTATATTATTAAACAACATTGTCACGGGTTGCACATGTCTAATTAATCGAGGAATGAAGGACGCCGTTTTGAAAAGTAATATGGACAGAATTATTATGCACGACTATCTCATAGCATTAATAGCTTATGGTTTTGGTAAAGCGATATATCTGGATGAAAAGCTTATGAGCTACCGAAGTCACTCCGCATCCGTCACTGAAAAAAACGTAATAACGCTTCGCAGCAGAGCTAAGGACTTTGTTAATCGGATAAGGAACAATTCATACCTAACACCTATGATTGAGCAAGGCATAAGCTTTCAAAAAGATTATGGCAAGTACGTTTTCGGCGGTAACGTCAAGGTATTAAATAACTTTGTTTCCCTGAGAAATGCATCTCTATTGAAGAAGATATGTTATCGATGGAGTCTTATTTAATCAAAACACTTTTTAACAATAGGTTTACCATAGAGATGATAATATGGATTTGACATCAGGGTCAAGAAGTAGGGCGAAATTATTAACGGCATGGTGTATATTATTATTTTTATGCAACGTAGCCCCTTTTTCGTTGTATCCCGTTAAAGTATTAATTATGATTATTCTGGCTGTTGCGGGGCTTTCAGTAATCGTGCTTACTAAAACTGTCACCATACATCGATCAGTATTTATTCTGTACTTATTGCTCATTTTTTTTGGCATATTCTACACTTTCGTTGGACTTATAAACCATCCTATGCAGATTGGAAATGTACTTAAGGCATCGACAGTAACGGTAATTTGGCCTTTCTTTTTTCTTTTCCTAATGCCGCTTTTTTCACAATGGGAAGATATAATGAAACCTATAAATAAGACATTGATCTACAGTGTGCTGTTTATAGGCGTTTACATGTTATTCGCTGCGTTGGCGTACCTACGTATATTGCCAATTCCGGTTGAATTATTCTTTAACACGAAACTTGTTGAAGGAAAGTATGATGCTTCAGTACAGCTTTTTGATCCTTCTATAACCTCCCTAATGTACTTATTACCTTTCTTGATTTGTTACTTATTACTAAAGCAAGGCAAGCAAGAGGGAAATTCCGTTTTCATATTGTTGGCGGGATTGTTGGTAGGACTCATCGCTATGGTCGTCTCGGGACGAAGAGCTCTCATCCTAAACGTCCTTTTGGCGCCAGTCTTGCTAGTATTGTTTTTGACTTTTAAACCGTCCACTGTTTCTGCATCCCTTCGCAAGTCCCTAATTACAAATATTGCGCTGATGATAGGAGCGGTTTTTGTGTTAATGCTCCTATTAATACAGACTCAAATTTTAAATTTTGACGCGTTACTTGATTCTTTTTTACAGGGTTTTGACACGCAACGTGATGAGTCATCACGTGTTCGCGGTAGCCAATCTGTTGGATTAATTCAAAGCTTTTTTGACTATCCTATTTTTGGATCTGGTTTAGGGACAAGTAGTCAATATGTTATAAGAAGTTATGATACACCATGGATATACGAATTGTCTTATTTGGCTATGCTGTATCAGACTGGGTTGTCAGGGATTATATATTACAGTACAATGCTTATTTGCATAGTATACTTTGCCGTATCATTGATATCGAAAGGAGAAATCTCCTTACTGCCGCATTTAATTGGACTTCTATGCTTTTTAGTTGCGAATGCATCCAACCCATACTTAGCTGCTTTCGATCATCTTTGGCCCCTGTTTCTCATGCTGGGATTCACCAACTATACAAAGCTGAAAAAATCATGATAGCGATACTTATGAGCACATACAACGGTGCTAAATACATCAGAGAACAATTACAGAGCATCGTTGATCAAACAATAGTTGAGTGGAAACTATATATACGCGACGATTGCTCAACTGACGAAACCACTGATATCATTCGTGAATTTATGGCAAAAGATGACCGAATAATGTTGACGATCGGTAGTAGAAACCTTCGATCCTGTCAGAGTTTTCACGTATTGTCGGCGGAACATGTGGACGCAGCACCTTACTTTATGTACTGCGATCAGGATGACATCTGGTTTCCCAATAAGATCGACGAAACGTTAAAGCAGATGTTGAAAATTGAAGGAAGTCATCAATACTGTCTTGTTTATAGCACGCAAAAATTAGTGGATGGTGACGGCTGCGAATTGCATAGGCCGTATCCTGACTATTCAAGGAAAAATTTTGATATAAAGCATATTTTACTAGAAAACCCTGTGTATGGCTGTACGATGATGGTTAATCAAGCTTTATTAAAGAAAAGTATGCCCATAGCAAATTCTGCTGAAAATCACGATTACTGGATTGTACTAAATGCTATTAGTTTAGGTGCAGCCATTTCATATATTGATAAAGCATTGATGTACTACAGGCAACACGAAAGTAACGTGTCGGGAAATGTACATCGATCATCCTTCTTTGGAAGAATGAATCGTTTGATAAAAAGTGATAAGGATTTACAATATTTTACACAGCGGAATATTATGTTTTCCGACTTTTTGATACATAGTAAGGATTGGATAAGTAAACAAAACAAAATTCTTATCCAAGACTACGTAAACCATACAAACAAAGGCGGGATTAGATCCATATTGTACCTTTGGAAAAACAGTTTTAGGAAAGAAAAGCTTATTCAGACACTTTATTTTTACACACTTATCTTACTAAAATAGTATGACGCTTATAGATGCCATATTCATAAACAACGGCGGCGGAAAAGTACTCCTAGATTATCTAATTACTTCCCTATGCCGAGCTGATGAAAAGTCTACATTTACTTTTCTGCTTGATGAGCGACTTCGACATAGTTATGATATGAAAAAATTTACCAACCACAGTGTAATTTTTTGTAATGGATTTATTGATCGATCCAACTATTATAGAAAGTTTGGAAATAAGTTTTCAAAGGTGCTTTGTTTTGGAAATATACCACCAAACATTGGATTACCGGCTCAGGTTTATACATACTTTCATAACCCGATGTATTTAGCAATACCTAGGGAATTTGGCCTGGTGCAACGTTTGCTATTTGTCATTAAAACATGGATTCTACGAAGCGCTAAAAAAAACACGAATTATTGGCTGGTCCAAAACAACCGCATAAAAGAAGGATTAGTGCAAAAATTTTCTTTGGCAGCAAGTAACGTGTGGGTAGTACCATTTTATCCTCCTTTAGATCCGGTTCAATCTCCAGATCGAGTTAAGGGGACCTTTATATACGTTAGCAATGCAACACCTCACAAGAACCATAAGTTATTGATAACCGCATTCTGTAAATACTTTGATGAGTTTCAGGAGGGATGTCTTACAGTGACAGTCAATAACGATTATCCAGATGTTGTAGATATGATTTCTGCTAAAATTGAAGCCGGTTATCCTATCCGTAATATTGGTTTTGTGGATAGAGCAAGATTATCACAAGCTTACGCAGAACACGAATACTTAGTGTTTCCCTCCTTAGCGGAAAGTTTCGGGTTAGGGATAGTTGAGGCTATAGAGGGAGGTTGCAAGGTGATTGGTGCAAATTTGCCCTACATGCACCAAGTTTGTACGCCAAGTCTGGTTTTCGATCCCCAGGATGAAGCCGACATCTATCAGAAATTAGTCGAATCTCGAGGAAATGTTGCTGCAAGTGTACAAAAGATTCATAATCAAATAGAGGATATGGTAGATTTATTAAAATAACTAAAAATGGAAATAAAAGATAAAGTGTTATTAATAACCGGGGGCACAGGATCCTTCGGAACAGCTGTGCTCAATCGTTTTTTGGATACAGATCATTTTGCAGAAATTAGGATATTTTCGCGGGATGAGAAAAAGCAAGATGATATGCGGAATCTTTATAAAAACAATAAGATTAAGTTTTTTATTGGAGATGTCCGGGATTATACAAGTGTAGAGTACGTGATGAAAGGTGTGGATTACGTATTCCACGCTGCGGCTCTTAAACAGGTGCCATCTTGCGAATTTTTTCCCATGCAAGCTGTCCAGACGAATGTTTATGGAACGCAAAATGTTATCCGTGCCGCAGCAGCGAATGATGTCGAGAAAGTGATATGTTTGTCTACTGATAAGGCTGCGTATCCTATCAATGCGATGGGTATTTCGAAAGCTATGATGGAGAAAGTGGCCGTTGCAGAAGCTCGCAATCTAAAAAATACGGTCGTCTGTTTGACTCGCTATGGAAACGTAATGGCGTCTCGAGGGTCGGTTATACCACTATTTCTTTCACAGATAGAAAAGGGAGAACCCTTAACCGTAACAGATGCAACCATGACAAGGTTCTTAATGTCTTTGGAGGAAGCCGTTGAATTGGTGCTTTTCGCGTTCGAGAACGGCAGACCTGGTGACTTGTTTGTTAATAAAGCGCCTGCTGCCACGATAGGGGATTTGGCTGCGGCGATATTAAGAATAACTGGTGCTGAAAATGATGTGAAGATAATTGGGACGCGTCATGGAGAGAAGCTTTATGAAACCCTTTGCACAAGAGAAGAAATGTTAAAGGCGGAGGATATGGGCGACTTCTATCGAATTCCAGCTGATAACCGCGATCTGAATTATGCAAAATATTTTTCTGAGGGCAAAGAAATTAAGGATGACGTAGAAGATTACAATTCGCACAATACAAAAAGAGAAGACATCGATGGAGTTATACGATTACTTCAAAAATTAAGCCTTTTCAGCAATTTAAGTAGCATATAATATGAAGAAATTGAAAGTAGCCACTATACTAGGAACCAGACCAGAAATTATTCGTTTGGCCGAATGCATTAAGAAATGTGATACGTATTTCGAGCATGTTTTAATTCATACTGGACAAAATTATGATTACGAACTCAACGAAATTTTTTTTGAGAATCTAGGCTTACGCCGCCCAGATTATTTTCTAAGTGTCGCAGGAGCTCATCTCGGTGAAACTATAGGCAACGTTATCGCTAAGTCTTTCGATGTGTTGACGAAGGAGAAGCCAGACGCATTGCTTGTGCTAGGCGATACGAATAGTGTGCTAAGCACAATCGCTGCAAAGCGCCTAAAAATACCTATATTCCATATGGAGGCAGGGAATAGGTGTTTCGATCAGAATGTACCGGAGGAAATAAATCGTAAAATATCGGATCATATTAGCGACATAAACCTGACTTACACAGAAAACAGTCGACGCTACCTGCTAAGCGAAGGCTTCCGCAAAGATCACGTTTTTGTCACTGGATCGCCACTCAAAGAAGTGCTCGATAAGTATAAAGACAGCATACAAAGTAGTAATATTGTATCTCAACTAAATCTGGAAGAGGGACGTTTTATCGTAGTTAGCGCTCATCGCGAAGAGAATATTGATTTAGGTGACCACTTTGAGCAACTCGTTGAATCGTTAAATGCAGTTGCTGAGAAATTTAAGGTGCCATTGATTTTCTCTACGCATCCCCGGACAAAGAATCGCATCGCGCTGAAAAACGTCAGCTTCCATCCACTCATCAAAAACGTAGCTCCCCTTGGTTTTTTTGATTATGTGAAGCTACAAAAAAGTGCAATGGTCGTTCTATCTGACAGTGGAACTATTAGTGAAGAGTCGGCAATGATGCAATTTCCAGCGGTGAGTATACGAACCAGTACCGAACGACCAGAAGCAATTGATGCTGGCACGATTGTTTTGGGTGGCATATCAAAGGATCAAATGCTTAATGCGATCGACGTAGCTATGGGATTGTTTGATAAATCTGCAAAACTGCCCTTTGAGTATGAAGTCACTAATACATCAGATCGAGTAATAAAGGCTATTATGAGCTATACCTCCATCGTAGACAAAGTAATATGGGACAAGTAGTATGAAAAAAATACTTATAATAGGAATAAAAGGTATGGCTGGGCACATGCTTTACAATGTGTTACCAACGTTAAGCAATTACGATGTTTATGGATTGGCACGTGGAGTTGTAGCTTCAGACTCGGTTTTCAACGTGGATGTAAGTGATACATCGGCATTAAAAAAAATCGTGCAGGAGAATAACTTTTATGCCATCATCAATTGCATTGGGATCTTAAATGCAGACGCTGAAGATAACCCAAGTAAAGCGATATGGTTTAATAGCTATTTCCCCCACTATCTTGAAGAGATTACTGCTGGTACCGAAACACGCGTAGTTCATATCAGTACTGATTGTGTATTTTCAGGGAAAGAAGGCAATTATACTGAACTAGATTTTAAAAACGGTGTGGGTTTCTATGCCCAATCCAAAGCTTTAGGAGAATTAGATAATAAAAAGGATGTGACCGTTCGAACATCTATCATTGGTCCGGAACTTAACACTAACGGCATCGGGCTTTTTCATTGGTTTATGAAGCAATCAGAATCGGATACTATCAAAGGTTACAATAGAGCCTTTTGGTCTGGAATTACTACTTTAGAATTAGCCAGAGTTATTGATGAAATATTAAAGCAAGATATTTCAGGCCTAATTCAAGTTGCCCATGAAGAAAAGATTGACAAATACAGTTTACTGCAGCTATTTAACAATATATTTCGTGACGGATTTATGCAGATTGTGCCGTTTGATGGGTATCAGATTGACAAGAGCTTGCGAAGTGTTCGTGCTGATTTTAACTATATTGTGCCATCCTATGAGCAGATGCTCAACGACCAACGTAGCTGGATGCTGCAAAATAGTCAGTTATACGACTACAAATTAAATTGATGCATATACTAATTATTACTCAATATTTTTGGCCTGAAAATTTCAGAATCAACGATATCGCGTTAGGACTCAAGGAGCGAGGACATAAAGTGTCTGTGCTTACAGGAATACCGAACTATCCTTCTGGAACTTTTTTTGATGGCTATACCGCCCAACCTTCTGACGAAATTTGGGAGGGCATCTATATTTATAGGAGTCGTTTGACACCCCGAGGTAAAGGTCGCGGGATTGATTTATTAAAGAATTATTTTTCATTTGCGTTTTCAGCATCGTTGAAAGTGTCTAGTATAAAAGAGAAAATAGATACAATATTAGTTTTCGAGCCTTCTCCAATCACGGTAGGTATACCTGCGATGGTGGCTAAAAGAAAGTTTGGAGCGTCTTACTCTTTTTGGGTTCAGGATTTGTGGCCAGCTAGTCTAACAGCAGCGGGGGGCGTTAAGAATAAGTTTGTCCTACGTTTTTTTGATTGGCTAACCCGTAAGATTTATAATCATGCAAAGTATGTTTTAGTACAATCCCGAACATTTAAAGACTACATTCTGAACCAAGGCGTAAAAGGAGAAAAGATTCTTTACGTTCCTAACAGCACCGAGGGGTACTACCATCCGATGGCAGCTTCGCCAAAATTTGCGTCATTGCTTCCAAAAGGATTTAAGATAATGTTTGCGGGAAACATAGGTGAAGCCCAAAGTCTAAATACAATGCTGGAAGCTGCCAAAATATTAAAAAATAAGGGCTACGTGATACAATGGGTAATGATTGGTGATGGAAGATATCGACCCATAATGGAGGAGCAGGTTAGGCGCTATGATCTCTCGGATAGCATTCACTTTTTAGGTAAATTTCCTCCTGAAGAGATGAGTCATTTTTTTTCACATGCAGATGCTTTATATGTATCCCTAAGAAGAGATTACATTTTTTCTTTGACAATTCCATCAAAAGTACAGTCCTACCTAGCATGTGGTAAACCTATTCTTGCTAGTTTAGATGGTGAAGGAGCTAAAATAGTTGTTGAGTCAGGTGCCGGTTTAGCAAGTCCTGCTGAAGATGTGACAGGTCTTGTAGAAAATGTGATAGAGCTATATGAGCGTTCTGAAGGTCAACGAGAAGAACTAGGAAAACGTGGGTTACGATATTTTAACCGCGAGTTTGATAGGAACATCGTATTGAATAAATTGGAGGGAGCTCTCAAATTATGAAGATTATAATAACCGGTGTCAGCGGTTTTGTTGGACAAAATCTAAGTGGCTTTCTTGCTAAATACAACTGGGACGTAAGCGGGCTTTCCCTCCGTTCGAATTGGAAAGAGCAGCTGGTGAGAAATGCGGATGCTGTTATACACTTGGCAGGTAAAGCACATGATACCAAAAATACGTCTGATCCAGAAGTATATTTCAAAGTAAATCGTGACTTGACAATGGAGTTATTTGATGAATTTTTGCAGTCAGATATACGAGATTTTTTTTATTTTTCTTCTGTTAAAGCGGTTGCTGATACAGTAGATGACGAACTTTTAGAAAATGTAATCGGGAATCCTCTCACGGCATATGGTAAGTCCAAGTGGGAAGCGGAAGCATACCTTTTGGGAAAGACAATTTCCGCCGGGAAACGTATATTTATTATTCGTCCTTGTATGATTCACGGGCCGGGCAATAAAGGGAATCTTACCTTGCTTTACAAGGTTGTCCGGAAAGGTATCCCTTGGCCTCTTGCATCATTCGATAATAGAAGATCATTTCTCGGGATTGATAACCTTAATTTCATTATACATAAGATGCTTGAGCAACGTGATGTGCCTTCAGGTGTATATAATATTGCAGACGACGAATCGTTGTCTACTAACTCTTTAGTGGAATTAATGTCAAGAACATTGGGACTCGAGCCGAAGTTTTGGTATGTTCCCTCGAGTTTGGTGAAAGCTATTGCATCCTTAGGTGATAAGCTAAGGTTACCATTGAATACGGAGCGGTTAAAAAAGCTAACGGAGTCTTACGTCGTTTCTAATTCGAAAGTAAAGAGGGCGTTACGTATTGAAAAGCTGCCCAATACGGCGGCTTATGGATTAGAAAAGACAATTAAGTCATTCACTAACCCCAAATCTTTTTAAGATGAATTACGCTATAGTTTTGCTTTTGCTTTTTGTTCTTGAAATACTTTATTTTCGTTTTGCTTCGCAATTCAATATTGTGGATAAGCCTAATCAGCGCAGCTCACACAGCACCGTTACTCTACGGGGGGGCGGCATTGTATTTTATTTCGCCGGGTTAGCATATTTTCTCGTATCTGGTTTCCTTTACCCATGGTTTTTCCTAGGATTAACCTTAATGACGATCGTGTCATTTTTGGATGATGTTTTCACGCTTTCTAACAAACTACGTCTGTTGATTCACTTCTCCGCTGTACTACTTATGGCTTATGAATTGAATGTGTTTGAAATGCCTTGGTATGTATTACTTATTACGTTTATTATCATTGTTGGAGTAATCAATGCCTACAACTTTATGGATGGCATCAATGGCATTACGGCTTGCTATAGTTTGTCTATAGGAGCTTTACTTGTTTTGGCTAACCATAGCATACAGTTTATTGACCAGGATCTGTTGATTTTTACAATTCTTTCTGTTCTGGTGTTTGCTTTTTTTAACTTCAGGCGTAACGCCAGATGCTTTGCGGGTGATGTCGGCTCTGTAAGTATAGCTTTTATTCTATTGTTTGCATTGGGGGCGTTGATATTAAAAACTGGAAACATAATCTATATGCTCTTCCTCTGTGTATATGGTATAGACACCGTTTGGACGATTATACAACGTTTACGTCGAGGAGAAAATATTTTCAAAGCGCATCGCTCGCATCTATATCAGTATTTGGGCAACGAGGCAGGTGTAGATAAATTGCTCATTTCCTTTTCGTACGGAATGGCTCAATTTTTAATTGGTATGTCGGTCTTGTATTTTGCACAGCAAAGTTTTGCGTTACAGATTTTGGTTTCAGTTAGCCTGCTCTTATTGCTAAGTATAGCATATCTTATCGGAAAAGGCTATATAATAAAACGTTATGTACGCTAGAAAGAATTGGTATGATCACACCGAAACTATGGAGGGATTTTTGCTCAGTAAGCGAAAATTCATGACACAAAATATAACGCAGACCTTAAAAAGATGAACATTATAAAAGGGGGAATAGCCCAGGATCAACGCGGACATATTCGCTTTGTAAACGACTTCGATATGAGTTTAGTAAAGCGTTTTTATATTATTAAAAACGCGGACACAGCCTTAATACGAGGTTGGCGTGCACATCGTATTGAAGACCGATGGTTTTATGTACTGGCCGGTGGTTTTTCACTTGATGTTGTTGAGATTGATGATTGGGAGAACGCATCCACAGGGCTTACCGTAAAGAAAATATCATTGGTTTCCGAAGAGATGAACGTTATTCATGTGCCGGCAGGCTATGGTACTGCTTTTCAAGCCACCATGCCTGAGAGTGAGCTTCTCGTTTTTGCCAATTATGGTATAGAACATGCCGCGAACGATGATTATACTTGGCCCATCGATTATTTTACTAAGCGGGAGTCATTGTAATATAAAAAACGTTATTTTTGCGAGAAACTTTACTACAAAAAATAAATATTGATATATAATTATACCGTATTAATGAAGAAATTTTTTTTGCTATTGGTGCTACTAGCCACATTAGCCTCCTGCGCTTCGAAGAAGAATATTGTTTACCTCCAGAAGTCCGGAACAATTTCTGATGAGATATATGAACAATTTGCTCCGAAAATTCAGCAAGAAGACTTGATTACCATAGCCGTATCGGCCGCCGATATTAAGGCAACAATACCCTTTAACCAGCAGAATCCTTATCAGATGAATGCGGCTGCTGGCCAAGACTTTACTTTCAAACCTACATATCTTGTAGATAATAAAGGCGAGATTGATTTTCCTGTATTGGGTAAGCTTAAAATCGGTGGGTTAACACGCTTGCAAGCTACAGATCTGCTTCGTAAAGAATTAAGTAAGTATATTGTTGATCCTGGTGTAAATCTGACCTTCGCTAACTTTAAAGTGACATTATTGGGGGAAGTAACTAGGCCTGGCAGCTATACTCTTCCTCAAGAACGCGTCACCGTTTTAGAAGCGTTAGGACTCGCCGGCGATATGACTATTAGGGGGGTTCGAAGTAATGTACTTCTAATTCGAGAAACAAACGGCGAGAAAAAAATGGAGCGTTTAGATTTAACATCTGATTCGCTTCTGGCATCTCCTTACTACTATTTAGCGCAAAACGATGTGCTATATGTGGAACCGAATGGTGCGCAAATTCGCAGTTCCAGCTTAGGTCAAAATACCAATGTATTAATCTCCGTGTCCAGCGTCATCATAAGTATTTTAACACTTGTTGTCACGAATAGCCGACGATAATCTTTTTTTATATGAATATCCAACAAAAGAACGAACGTAAACCGGTCGCTGAAGAAGAGATTGATTTGAAGCAAATTGTGGAACAGTATGCCTATTATTGGAAATGGTTCTTAATCTCTATGGTCGCAACAATAACTGTCGCGGTCTTTTATTTATGGTATGCCACACCTTTGTATAAGGTAGATGCAAAAATTTTATTGGAAAACGAAGACCGAGCAACAGGGGAAATGGCAGGTCTAGCAGAGCTGAGTAATTTCCCTGGCGGCGGTGGGCCATCTGCATTCGTAGTGGATCAGATTGACGTTCTCAAATCTAGGCGTCTTGCAAGAAAGGTTGTGCTTGACCAAGATTTATCTGTTTCTTACTACGTAAGTGAGGGAATTCGTTCCGCTGAAGTTCTGAAAGATGATAGCCCAGTCCGTCTCGCTTTTGTTAACGGAAACATTACGTCCGCTTCAACCAAATTTATACTTTCAGTGGTAAACGGGAAAGTGACTTTTACTGATAGCCGCACTAAAGAGTCTGTAGACGGGTTGGCTTTTGGAAAGCCTGTTAAAACAGCTGCTGGAGTAGTTATCTTTACGCCTAACGCTAAAGTCCTGAGTAAAGGCATAACGACTGTTGAAGTTCTAATTAATCCTATTGAGGAGGTCGTTGATGTATTAGGTAAAAGTTTAGTAATTACACCGAATACGGAAAAGCAGTCTTATATCGTAAATTTTTCGATGACTAGTCCCCTAAGGGGCAAGGCTAGTGCAATAATTAACGGCCTTATCGAAATGTACAATAGAGATGTCTCTGATGATAAAACAAAGGTAACGAAGGCTACCTCAACATTTATAAATGGCCGTTTAGACCTTATTGGGCGAGATTTGTCTAAAGCTGACCAACGTGTCGAAGACTTTAAGACATCAAACAGTTTGACCGATTTGCAGGCAGAAGCGGAAATGAACCTTCGCAATTTAACCGAAATTGATCGTCAAGTTTTAGATGCGCGCACCCAATTACAGTTGGTCGATTATATGCGCGAATCCATTGTAAATAATGCTGAACTACAATTATTACCATCTAACATAGGTCTTCAGGATCAGTCAATAGAAAAATCTTTAGTTGAATACAACCGATTGGTACTCGAGCGTGAAGACTTACTGCGAAGCTCAACAGAGGAAAATCCGGTTGTAAAAAACCTGACGCAGAACATTCGTGATTTTAACAAAAATCTAAACACCTCTTTAAACAACTATCGCTCAACTTTGCAGCTTTCGTTAAATAGCGTGCAAAGTAAAAAGAGTGAGATCCAAGGAAGGATTTCTAGTTCTCCTCGACAGGAGTTAGGCTTTAAAGACATATCCCGCCAACAGCAGATCGTAGAAACCATTTATCTTTTTTTGCTACAAAAACGTGAGGAAAACGAAATTAAGGCTACGGCACGGCCGGATATTTTAAAAGTTATAGATGCAGCTTATAGCTCTAATCGGCCCGTTGCTCCAAAAAAGTCTATAATTCTTTTAGTGGCTTTAATTACTGGTGCAATTATTCCCTTGGGTATACTATACTTGAAATTTCTGCTTGATAATAAAATTCACTCCAGGAAGGACATTGAAGCTAAATTCGCGGCGCCTATTTTGGGTGAAGTCCCTAGTTCCAAAGACCCTATCGTGCATGATAACGATCGCAGCTCGTTGGCTGAGGCATTCCGGATCTTACGAACTAATATCTCGTTTATGTTAGGTGCCAAACGAGAGTCGGCGATTATATTCGTTACCTCGACAACATCCGGTGAGGGAAAATCCTTTGTTTCGACCAATTTAGCGCGAATCCTTTCGATGTCGGGAAAACGTGTGCTTTTGGTAGGTGCCGATATTAGAAGCCCGAAAGTATTAGACTATTTAGGCTTGTCGCATTTACAACATACAAATGTGGGCATCACACAGTATTTGATAAATCCGGAGATGGATATCAACAATATCATTATCAAACAACCCGGTCAATACCAGTTCGACGTGATCTATTCCGGCTATGTCGCGCCAAATCCAGCGGAATTATTGATGAATGGACATTTCGATGATGTTTTGCAATATGGCAAGGCACATTACGACTATGTAATAGTCGATACGGCTCCGGTAAGTTTGGTTACAGACACCCTATTAATTGCGCATAATGCCGATCTAACCGTATATGTTGCGCGAGCTAACTTCCTGGATAAGCGTTTATTGAATGTTCCAAAAGAACTATTTGAGGAAGGTAAGTTGAAAAATATGGCGGTTGTGATGAATGACGTAGATTTTGCTAAAGGTTATGGCTATGGCTACGGCTACGGTTATGGCTACGGTGATATGGGTAACTCATCCCTTAGAAAACGTTTGCTTTCCAAATTCAAAGGTGTCTTTAGAAAAAAACAGGATCGCTATTAAATAGCTACACCTATTTTAAACACGCATCATTTTCCATCGATGCGTGTTTTGTTTTACAGCGCTTATATCCCTCGATTTTTCGTAGAAATGCTATTTGTAAACGCTAAACAAAAACCGGTTCGATTTTTGTAGCATGGTGGAATCGGGTTATTTTAAATATTTGCCATTTATGTAGCGAATAGAGTTTGGCAGACGTTTTAATAGTGAACAAACGATATACTGTTTATGGGTATTTTTACAAAACTATTTGGGACATCCAAAAGAGATGTTAACATAAAAGTATTTAGCAAGCTGGCTTTTCTCGAGGTTGATATGCATAACCATTTGTTGCCAGCTATTGACGATGGCAGTCAATCGGTGGAGCAATCTTTAAAACTTATTCGTGGTCTACATGACCTAGGTTTCAAAAAGTTTATAAGTACGCCCCATATTATGGAAGGTGTGCATCCCAATAGCCGAGAGACGATTGCGCATGCCCATCAAGAACTGCGTTTAGGCTTGGATCAGAGTGATCTCTCTGTAGAAACGGTTGCCGCTGCTGAACATATGATTGATGAAGGGTTGGCCAAAATGATCGCCCACGATCGTCTTTGCGTTATGCCCGGCGGCTATGTTTTAATTGAAATGTCCTATTTAGCAGAATCTAACGCATTATTTAAGACAATATACGATATACAGATGCTGGGCTACAAGCCTATTCTCGCTCATCCAGAGCGCTACAATTATTATCACCATAACTTCGATATGTATAAGAAGATTAAAGATGCGGGCTGTCTTCTTCAGCTAAATTTGCTTTCTATAAGTCGGTATTATGGCACAGAGGTGAAAGTCGCAGCACTCACCATGATTAAATCGGGGATGTATGATTTCGTTGGAACGGACTTACACCATGGCAAACATTTAGCTGCTTTGGAAGAGGTTGTTGCGAAATATCCGGTTCGTGAACTGTTGGACACCTGTCCTATACGCAATGCATCCCTAGTGGATGAAATCGATAATGGTCGCTCTCATTACAATGCGATTGGCTAGTGTCTCATAAATCGCAATACCAAGTTGATAACAATATCCTACGCTTGCTGCTAACCAAGCTCCCCGTTTAACGTAGTAGGTTTAGACGTTTTCTACTCATTAAAACGCTTTCCGTATGCTAGGGCTATGGCATCAGTTTTGCTTATAGAGAGCAATCAACTTAATTCAAAAATATAGTAAAGAATTCCCATAGAATGAACAACGCACATCATAGTCCTATATTAGTTATCCTAGCCGCAGGTATGGCTAGTCGCTACGGTTCAGCAAAACAAGTCGATGGTTTCGGTCCAAATGAAGAAACAATAATTGATTATTCTATCCACGATGCTATCCGCGCGGGATTTGGCAAAGTGGTTTTTGTGATCCGCGAAGAGTTTTTGCCGGTGATGAAGAAAAGCTTTGATCGCAAGCTTCGCGGCAAAATCGATGTGGCCTATGCTTTTCAAGATTTCGATTTAAAGAAATTTGGAATCGATACGGTGGTGGAGCGTGAAAAGCCTTGGGGCACGGCGCACGCCGTGATGAGTGCGGAAAAAGAAATTGATCGACCGTTTTGTGTTATCAATGCCGATGACTTTTACGGCTATGATGCTTTCAAAAAAATGTATGATTTTTTAACTACGCAAGCCAATGACGAAGAAATGGCATTGGTCGGTTTTGAGATCGGCAATACGCTTTCTGAGCATGGCTACGTATCGCGCGGCGTTTGTGCAATGAATGATGCAGGATACATGGAGGGCGTTACCGAAAGAACAAATATTTACCGAGGTGCTGATGCCGATAGCGAAGCAATAGTTTATAAAGAAAACGAGCGGGAATATACTATTCCTGAACATACATTGGTTTCTATGAATTTTTGGGGTTTTACGCCAAAGATCATCGATGTCGCCCGTTCGCTGTTCCCAGATTTTGTCCAAAACAATAAGCACAATCCCAAAGCAGAGTTCTTCATTCCGTCGATTCCTGATTATATGGCAAAAATGGGATTAGCAAAGTTTAAAGTATTGCCTACTTCGTCGCAATGGTTTGGTGTTACGTATAAGGAAGATAAGGAGGAGGTGCGCCAAAGCATCCGTAATCTTGTGTCAATAGGTGTCTACCCGTCGGTTTTATATCCAGCTGCACCTGTAGTAAATGCAGCACTTTATTTAGAGCAGTAAGCCATCTGGTCAGTGCTTAAAGCGTTTATTCTCAGCGTGATGTTCGCTTAAATTCTTCAAGTTAAGGTTCTCTTTTTTCGATAGGAGCCGATTAGCAGCAGGCGACTACATGAGCATAGCAACTTTATTTTAAATCCCACCCTTTTGGGTGGGAAAACTTCCGTTATGGTGAGCTAATTTTGACGATCACCTACTGAAGAACAATGATTAATCTAACTACGAGCAGCATGGCTCTGATCGATAGTCGACCTATGTATCGGCAACGACTATCCGATTATTTCAAAAAGTCAGCCAAATTCGATCCCATTACTTCAGCTAGCAGTGTAAGCGATTTTTACAATATCCTGGGGAGGAATGAGTACGATGTCGTACTGTGTGGCTTAACACCGGCTCAAGAAGCTGTGCAAACGTTGCTCAATGAACTGAAGAGCCGGTCTATAGCTACCAAAATCGTATTGCTCGCCCCACTAGAGCAGAAGAACACTATCTTTCAGGGGCTATGTCATGGTGCAACGGCCTTTATGCCTGAGCATTTACCTTTGCCTATTATGGAGCAGCGGCTTTCTTCCCATATGCAGGATAATTACTGGCTTAATCCAGAACTCGCCCGTCTTTTGTTACGCTATTTTGGTCGACGATATACGCAGGCCCGAAAAGACGCTCCTACATTGTCCGATACGGAACGAGATCTATTAGAAATGGTTAGTGAAGGAGCTTGCCAGCGGCGTATCGCCGAAGAACAGAAAGCCGAAAAGAAGCATATCAGAGCCTTAGTTGGCGGTATATTAACTAAGTTACATAGCGTCCACCGCACAGAACAGAAATCAACTACGCCTCCTACCCTTCAACATATGTAGACCCGATATTAGCCATTCATCCTAAAACCTAAACCCCAAACCCCATGTTTTCTATCTTTAACCGCAAACCCCACTATCATGATCTTAGCTGGATGTCCGTCGACATGCATAGTCACCTTCTTCCAGGCCTCGACGATGGAAGCAGGTCTATCGATGAAAGTATCGTCATGATATCGCGCCTGCACAAACAGGGAATCAATCAGTTTTACTGCACGCCCCATGTGCAGCAAGAGATCTATCCAAATAGTAACATGCAAATCCTTTCGGCTTACCAGGCATTGCAGCACGCAGCGCAGCTCCAACATGTACAGCTGGATTATGCGGCGCAATATGCCGTTGACAAAGCACTCCTGCAACAAGTCTTGACCCAAACGAATTCGCTGTTGCCGCTGCATGAAAACTATGTCCTTATTGGGATGGCGTACTTCAGCGAAAGTGTATTCATTAAACAGGTCATCAATGCATTAGTGATAAAAGGGTTTGTGCCGATACTAGCTAATGTTGAGCGCTACGTATATTATCATTACGATAGCAGTCCGTTGAAAGCGTTTAAAGATCTAGGTTGTTTATTGCAGGTAGGATTGTTGTCCTGCTACGGCTACTACGGCTCCAAAGAAAAGCAGGTGGTTAAACACTTGTTAGATGCGGGTATGGTCGATTTTTTAGGAACTGACGTTCACTACGAACGGCATGTGAAAGCTATTGAACATTTTGTTGGAAAGCAAGACCTGTCACCGTACTTCGCCAATAAGATTAAAAATAAAACCCTTGTCACCGCTCGTCAGCGTGTAGACGCTTAACGCGCATTATTTGCATCTTCAGGACAAACCAATCCTAATATATAGGCAGCTTCCTAGGGGGCTTGGTGTCTGTGGTGGGAGACTGTCCCCATTTATCAGAGCTGTCTTTCCTTTAGCACATGGTCCTTCTGTTCCTAGAAAAGGAGGCCTGTGCTTTTTTATTTCACTTTCCGCCATAATTCTCAGCTTCACTATGACAGCTGCTCGTCTAGCGTAGGTCTTTTAATGCGGCTTTCAGCGCCGATAGTGGGGTTCTTGCTACGCAACTTATTGGAGGCCATCTGTATGAGGTTGCAATTTACGTCTGGTGTATCTGTAAATGTAATATTAAAGAAGGAAGAGCTAGAGAATTTTACCATATAAAAGGGCCGTTTTCACGACCCTTTCACTGCTTATGAAAATTATGTTTCCCGGGGAGAGAAACGATGCTTCAAATTTAGCAATTATTATTGACTAAAAGGTGATCTTTGTTATAATATGTTGTAACGTTTGTATTGTGTCCTAATGTATTATGTTCAATTAAGCCAAATCTAACTCAAGTGGATCAATCGCTTTATGAAACGGTATCTAATGAAGTAATACACCCTATACTTTAGTCTAGTTTTGTGTATGACATTCATCTTTAGCTTGTTAATTTGAAGAGCCCCATCTTGCCTTAGATGCCCGCCAATGAAGCCCTTCAGGGATTATGAGCGGATTACGTATCAGTATCAGTGGAAAGTTTTTTGAATTTTGTTGTTGAAGAGTCTCTGAAAAATTCTATTTTTGTGGCCATAATGCTACAAGCTTCTTATGAGTAGTCAAGGAGCGCCAAAATGAAAAACAAGAATACCTGCTGAGAAACGACTGTAACATAGACTTCAACGCCGAATGTTACAATATAACGAATCAAAAAAATATTTTTTATACCGTTTTTTATATTAGAAATGCGGTTTTTGCACAGATAATATAGATTTAATATAAAATTAGTGATTATATAGCATAATGTTTACAAAATATAGCTATATTTGGGTCTACAATTTAAAGATTAACACCGAGTGGATTGAATTCCATGGGTAGTGTACGGCGAAAAACATCGATCTAAGCTATAATTATTGTGAATAGCTGTACTTATGAAAATTTGAAAAGAAATTAGTGTTTACTAAACTGAAAAACAAAAAAAACAGAGAATAATCATTTCGAAGGCATTCTTTTCGGGAAGAATCAAAAAGTGATATGTAACGTGTTAAATTCGTGTTAACTATACATATGCGTTTTTGATTTGTTGATTTAGGCATTGTAAAAAAATGTCTGCGTGTCACCGTTTTGCCTGTATGTTAACCTTTACGATTCTTGGTTTATTTATAGGACTTACTTTGTTTTTGTAGTTTTTTCATGTTCGTAAGCTGATGAAAAACATAATTAATCTTGTAGAATATGCATAGATATGTCCAAAACCGCGTGTTAGCATTTTTAAAAATACTGCTCGTCATGACTGACGCCGTATGTTTAAACATTGCTTTTGTAGTTGCCTTTTCTTTGGTGACAGCCTATAGCCTGGTAGACGCAACAGAGGTAATGAGCAGTAACTACTTCTCCCTGTGGATGATGTTTAACCTTATTGCTGTGGTGTCGGCCATGTTTTTCAAGCTTTATGCAGATATCACGATCGAGCGGTTGGAAGGGGTTTTTAGGATGACTGTGCGCAGTGTCGTGACCTTGCTGATCATATTTACGGGATGTACGCTTATAGGGCATGCATTTTCCGGGGTTTACTATTTTCTAGGGGCAGTTTGGGCTAGCGTGTTTTTTTACGCTGCGCTTTCTCGATTCTTATTGACCTACGTTTATACAGTCCTTCCTCGACGACTTAAATGGAGTAAACGAGTCGCTTTGATTGGTCATAATACACATTTGGCGCCTTTTGCAGGTAACTTTTCACAGAGTAATCCATTTTATAGTGTAGATACCATCCAATACCACGATGCATTGGAAACGGCTACTAAAGAGGAAAAGGTTGCCCAATTCAAACGCTATTTTGAAGAAGTATCAAAGCTGGGCATACATGATGTATTTCTTGTTAGCACACCAGATATGAGCAGTTTGAGTACCGAGTTAATAATGGCTGCAGACCATCAATGCTTGCAGTTAAACTTCGTTCCGGCCGTTACAGCCAGTATCAATTATGGTGCTGCCAACGCCGCGCCGGTCACTATGCAGCTTCCTGTATTGCGTTCCCATGATGAATCTTTGTCCACTATGGAGAACAGGATAAAGAAACGTCTGGTTGATCTTTTTATCTCCAGTATGGTCATCATCTTTATTTTAAGTTGGTTAATTCCAATAATTGGCATCATTATCAAAATCCAAAGTCCGGGGCCGATTTTCTTTAAACAGCCACGTTCAGGGCGAAACAATAAGTCATTTGGCTGTTACAAGTTTCGCAGTATGGTGATCAATAAAGAGTCGGGAAACAAACAAGCGACCAAAGGCGATAAGCGCATTACACCAATTGGTGCTTTTTTACGAAAAACAAATTTGGATGAGTTTCCGCAGTTTATCAATGTATTCTTGGGTCAAATGAGCGTTGTGGGGCCCCGTCCGCATATGTTGTCGCACACCGAGCACTACAGCCAACTTATTCAACATTATATGGTGCGTCAGTTCGTGAAGCCGGGTATCACAGGATGGGCACAGGTTAACGGTTATCGGGGTGAAACTAAAGAGCCGGAGTTGATGGCGAAAAGAGTCGAGTTTGATATCGAATACATGAGCAACTGGTCAGCGATGCTCGATTTTAAAATTGTATGCATGACCGCAATCAATATGGTCAAAGGGGAAAAGAACGCATATTAAAAAACCAGATACATTAAATACCTATTTAGAAATACCTATGAAAAACAGATTTACTTATTTCGCTATGATGCTGATAAGCTTTCTGACGTTCGCTGCTACCACCATGGCGGTCGCTTCGGAAGGAGAGCGGGACAGTATCCCGGAGTCGGCTTACGAGCATGGCTATCCGAATCCATTTGCACTGGGGGTGCACGTGGGAACCGCGGGCGTTGGGCTGCACATTTACCAGCCTTTAGGCAAACACTTTGGCCTTCGTTTAGGCGGCTCCATTATGCCTTTCAATACACACATTACCGGCAACTACAGCAATCGTGATCTGCGATCTGACGTGTCTGCAAAAGCGAACAACGTATCCTTGATGGTAGGCTGGGCGCCATTTTCGCAGAATCGTGGGTTCTTCCGCAGCTTTAATGTGCAAGTGGGTGGGGCATATTTCTTTGACCTAAATGGTAAATTGACAACACGCTTAGCAGAGCATTATACCTACGGTGATATTCATGTAAACCCTGCCGTAGTTGGTGATATCACAACAAACATCAACTGGAAAGAAACCGTTAATCCCTATGCCGGCATTGGCTGGAGTAACATTGTCTTAGATAGCCGGTTTTCTGTGAGCATTGACTTGGGTGCTTACTACCTTTCAAAGCCAACGGTGACTATGGAGGCGACTGGCCTACTGGAAGAAAACGTGAACAATGCGGCTACGATTCAAAACAATATTCAAAACTACCGCTATTTACCGCGTGTTGAGGTAGGTTTTAGCTACAGATTTTGGTAGGGGCATTTAAATTATCGTGATTATGAAATTCAAGAAATTAGCAATATATACCATGGCGTTTACTCTTTTAGGAGCAGTGGCGTCATGTGAAAGTCCACTAAAGGACTTTAATCTGCAGATCAGTACCGAAGTGATTAAGCACTCGGCAGTTCTGCAGGTAGCGGGAGCAGATGGCTCAGATGTGGGCAGCGCCACGATTCGTTTAATTGGTGGCGATGTAGATGATATATACAATTTGGAAGGTAGGAAAACCTTTCAATTGACCAATGGTTTTGTAGAATTTGGTGTGAATCCAAACCGTGAGGTGATGCCCGGTGCACCCGTTACTTTCCAAGTGGAGATTGCGGCAGCAGGGTATACTACACAAATAGTGACTGTAGCTATCAGCAATGTAAACAATGGTGTCCAAGCGGTGCGCTTAGTTAGGCCTATGAATCTTCCAGATGGTGCGGCTTCCAATACACAGACAGTTGCTTTGGGCGCTAATGGTGCAACCACCTCGGCAGTTACTGTTGGCGCTTCCGATAATTCTTCCGGGGTCGAGATCAGTATCGCTATCCCAGCAGGCACACAATTCTTAGATGCTAATGGCAATGTTATCCAAGGCGGTACGTTGACCGTAAACACACTTGGATTCGACGCATTGAGCGAAGAAGCTTTGGCTTTATTTCCAGGTGGAAGTTTGCAGGCAGAAGGGGTGATCGGCCCGGACGGCTCTACAAGTTCCGGCACGTTTAATCCTGCAGCTGCGACAACCATCGATATGAATGTAGGCGGCGTAGCAGTTCGCCAATTCAGCCAACCGATCCAGATAACGATGGACGTTAGTCCAGACTTCCAGCTGAGCACAGGTGCAGCACTAAGCCCAACTACACAGCTTGTATCGTATAGCTTCACGCCATCAGATCCTGTTTGGACCTATCAGCAGACAGCGACGGTAACAGGTTCTGCGGGTTCAGGGTATAACTTGAGTTTTGCAACAGACCACTTAACAACCTTTGTGGGCGGAGAGTTTATCGAATCTTGTGCGGCTGTCAGCGAAATTACGTTTACGGGCGAATGGATTGCCCAAGGCTTTACCTATCCTGTTACGGTAGAAGCGTTGCACCACGGACAGTTAATCAGTACAC
This sequence comes from Sphingobacterium paludis, assembly GCF_004364125.1. GTDB lineage: Bacteria > Bacteroidota > Bacteroidia > Sphingobacteriales > Sphingobacteriaceae > Sphingobacterium > Sphingobacterium paludis. The sequence goes on from NZ_SNZV01000004.1 coordinate 45,623, forward strand.
GTACATTCTCGGTAAGCCAAGGCAACCAAACTATTGCATTGCAAAATTTGCCTGCTAACGATGTGACAATTGTCGTGCGCAATACAAGCGGTACAGTCGTAGCGCAAGGACCGTTGGCCGCATGTGGTACCACGACCCAACTTGCGATACCAAATCCACCAGGCACCTTCGTAACCTTACAGTTATATGTTCGCTGTCCAACGAATACTACGCCCATCACGTTATTACCAACATTCCAGATGGAGTACCGCGTAACCGGAACATCACGCTGGTCATACTTGGGTGAAGTCAACAACGGATTCTTATCTACCACTCTTTTAAAAGCAGATGGAACGCGCTATGATTTCCGCGCGACATGGAAAAACAGAACGAAGGTTGTAGGTGCTAAAACCGTTACAGAAAGCAATATAGCAACGGTCGGTATACAGCCGGGTGATATCATCGGTGAGAAAGCAGGCGCTACAAACTTGGCGATCTTGACCGAGGAGTGTAAAGGCCTATAATACAATATAAAAACGGCTCGTAAGAGCCAGCAAGATCTCAAGTGTTAAACTTGTAATTGTAGGGGAATATCCCGGCAGGTCGCTCCTGCCGGATATTTCTTACGATAAGCAGGGAAACGCTGGAGCCTGATCAGGATAGCATAGTGCTGCTTCGGCATAGGCTTCTCGAAAAAGTCGAGTAGACAACGTAAGCGTCCTATCGGTCTTAACAATTTTAAAAGTAAAGGAAGTCGCGCTAGGTGCGGACTCGCTTTAAAAAAAACAAACATGTTTAATATCTTCAACCGAAACCCAAAAACCAATACGCTAGAATGGCTTCAGGTGGATATGCATTCGCATATTTTGCCGGGTATTGATGATGGGTGCAAAACGGCAGAAGATAGTTTGAGTTTGTTAAGCCGCTTATCAGCCTTAGGTCTGCAGACCTTCTATTTTACCCCGCACATCTATCAGGATATGTATCCAAATACGCACAGTAGTATAGATGGAGCTTATGCGACGCTGCAGCAAGGCAGCCCATCCGATAGTTTTGCTGGTTATGCTGCTGAGTATATGGTCGATGGTCATTTCGAACGTCGCTTAGAACGCGAAGAGGAACCCCTTCTTACATTGCCCGGCAAGCATGTGCTTATTGAGATGTCTTATATCCAAGAAAGCAAAAACATTGAAAAAGTCATATTCGATTTACAGATCAAAGGATACCGGCCAATCTTGGCGCATCCTGAGCGTTATGTATTTTACCACGAAAATCCTAAAGCCTTAGAGCGTTACAAAGATTTAGGCTGCCTCTTGCAGTTGAATATCTTGTCCATTTTTGGCTATTACGGATCACGTGAGAAAAAGACAGCGAAATATCTGCTGGATCGTGGACTTATTGATTTTGTAGGGACTGATGCGCATCATGAAAGACATGTGCAGATGCTAGAAAGAGGTCTTAAAAAGGAAAACATCAAACCCTATTTTAAAAAGTGCAGTCTTAAAAATCAGCTGCTGATTCACTGCACAACATAGCACAAATTTAATATACGACTACAACTACAATACAAGAATTATTAACATGAAAAACAATCCCGACACCAGAAAGTACTCCACCCTATGGTATGGCTTTATTGCCTTATTTTTTCTTAACAGTTGCGCCGTTAAAAACATTCCCTATTTTCAGGATTTGCCGGTTGATTCTGCTCGCATCACAAAGCAAGCGGCAGCGTTTACCGAACCTGTTATTCAGTTTGACGACATATTAAGCGTAACTATCCAAACCATTGATCCGACAACGGCAGCTGTAGCTAATCAGGCAATTAATGAGAGCGCGGCAAATGGCACATCGATACAGCAGATCACCGGATTTTTGGTGGATAAAAACGGAAGCATTCAAATCCCCATGATAGGCTCCGTACAGGTTGCTGGATTAACAACCTATCAGGCGAGAGAGCGTATTCTAGAGCAGGCTAGACAGTTTTACAAAGAGCCCACCGTGCACGTTCGTTTTGCGAATTACAAAATAACCGTGTTGGGAGAAGTTGCTCGCCCGGCCGCTTACACCGTGCCGAATGAAAAGGTTTCCGTACTGGATGCAATCGGTCTAGCCGGAGATTTGACCATTTACGGAAAACGCGAAAATGTTCTGTTAATACGCGACAAAAGTGGAGAGAAAGAGTTGGTACGTTTAAATCTAAACGATTCGAAACTTTTTCAATCACCATACTTCTATCTAAAGCAAAATGACGTCATCTACGTGGAACCTGGTAAAGCAAGATCCGAGATGAATAATGCGTCCAGGACACAGACATTTGCTTTAATAACTTCTTTGGCGACAATAATCACGCTTGTTTTAACTCGCTTCTTTTAATATTAGCGTCAGCTTTTATCTATTGCAACACGTTGCATCTTAAGAAAATTTATGAAGAATACTAAAATTGATTGGGAAGACGAAGTAGGGTCTGAAAGTCCAAAATCAGATAACAAAAAGCTCCATATTTTCGTTGGGAAAGTTTCTGCTAATTGGCATTGGTTTGTTTTGTGCGGTTTGCTCGGGTTTGCTTTAGCTTTTGCAAAAGCACGTTACAGCGTACCATCATACAATGTACGCGCGAAACTCATCGTATCTGACGATCAAAAAGGGGGCGACCTTTCCTCTTCGGCATTAGGCGAACTGTCTGGGTTGATGAATACAAAGTCTTCCGTCGACAATGAAGTTGAAATTTTAAAGACGGGCGATTTAATGCGGGAAGTTGTATTGCAGGAGAAATCCTATATCAGCTATTTCCATGTGGGCAGCATACATAACGTGCCGGTCTTACAAACACCATATACCGTTGAATTGTTGAGTGATCCCGATTCTATCAAATCCGTCGTTGAAATAAAAGTTAGTGGCTTAGAAGGGGAAAACGTGCAGTTGTCACAGGGAGAGCGTACTTCGGAAATCGCGCTAAATGCCGTGTTTAGCTTGGACGGTGTTGGAAAAATGCGCATTACCCGATCTTCCGCAAACCTGGAGAACCAGGAGGAATATTTGATTCGTATCGTGCCTGTAAGGTCTGCTGTGGCGGCGCTAAAGGCGTCGTTGAATGTGTTTGTCACCAATAAAAACGTTTCCACAATAGATTTAACGATGGTTCATCAAATTCCTTCTCGGGGAGAGAAATTGTTGAGAACCTTGATTGACAAGTATGTCGAGCGTAACCTTCATGACAAAAACGTCGTGGCCGATTCGACGCTATCGTTTATCAATGCCCGTTTAAGCCGAATCACAAGTGAACTTTCTGGTGTAGAAGATCGCATATCGGGCTACAAAAGAAATACGCAATTGTCAGATATTGGAGAACAGAGCCGTATTTTGTTGGAAAACTCATCCGGTTACACGAAGAGCATTGCCGAGGCAGAAACACAACTTTCTGCTTTGGATGCCATCAGCTCCTATCTGGCAGATACGCGTAACCCTCGCGTCGTACCGTCTTCCGTTTTGTCACAAGACGGTACCTTCGCAGCATTGACAACAAAATACAACGAACTGGTCTTGCAGCGTGAACGTCTCTTATTGGCGAATACGGAAGACAATCCGCTGGTGATTAACGTTACCAATCAAATCGCTGGTCTACGGAATGACATGATTGCCAACGTAGCCTCGTCGCGCCGACAATTAGAATTAGCAAAACAAAACCAAGTTCAACTGTCGAATCGTGTCACATCACAGATACAACGCGTGCCAACCATCGAGCGCGGGTTTATCGACTTAGCCCGTTTGCAGCAAATCAAACAGGCGCAGTATATTTTTCTTCAAGAAAAATGGGAAGAGACAGCGATCAGTAGAACCGCCAATGTATCCAACTCGAAAATCATTGATTCACCAAAAGCAGACACCGCCCCTTTTGAGCCGAAGACAACGATCATGTATGTATTGGGTATTTTCTTTGGGTTACTTATTCCCGCATTGGTCATCTGGTTGAAAGATCTATTGAATGTGCGTATACGTAATCTGGACGACGTAAAAGTATACAACCAGTTACCTATATTAGGTACCATATCGCACTCCGATGAAGCTGAGCAAATCGTTGTGACGAAGACATCGCGCTCGCCCATTACCGAACAGTTTCGCGCGATGCGAACCAATTTAGAGTTTGCACTAAATGGTGGGAAATCGATATTGTTTACCTCCTCCATGTCGGGGGAAGGCAAGTCCTACGTAGCACTCAACTTGGCGGTCACACTTGCACTACTTGATAAGAAAGTTTTGATTATGGAATTGGATTTAAGAAAACCATCCATCACGGCCAAACTTGGACTGCCATCCGGCAAAGGTTTTTCGCACTACATTGTTCGTTCGGACATGCGTATAGAAGAAATCATTATGCCATCTGGAGCGCACGAAAATGTAGACCTTATTCAAGCGGGAGCTATTCCTCCAAATCCAGCAGAGTTGTTAGTGCATAGCCGCATGCAAGAGCTCATGCAAGAACTTGATCAACGCTATGACTATATATTGATGGATGCGCCGCCCGTAGGAATGGTGACTGATGCCCAACTTTTGGCACGTTATGCAGATTGCTGCCTGTACCTAGTGCGTCAGGGCTTTACCTATAAAGAGCAATTACGCATTCCTAATGACCTCGTTACCGCCAATAAAATACAGCCAATCCAGTTGGTTGTGAATGATGTACAGAAGAAAGGCGGTTACTACAGTGGCTATGGTTACGGCTATGGTTATGGCTACGGCTACGGCGATTACGGGCAGGAAGGCAAGCGTAAGAAGCGTTGGCAATTTTGGAAAAAGTAACGATTTCACTTAGAGACCATGATCAATAAAGAAACAAAGATATTTATCGCAGGCCATCGAGGCATGGTTGGCGGTGCCATCAAAAGAAATCTGGAACAAAAAGGCTATAGCAATTTGATCGTTCGCACATCTTCCGAATTAGATTTGCGCAACCAAGCCGATGTGGCCGCTTTTTTCGAAAAAGAAAAGCCGCAGGTAGTGGTGGATGCAGCGGCCCGCGTAGGTGGTATTTTGGCAAACAATAATTTTCCGTATCAATTTTTAATGGAAAACATGCAAATTCAGAATAATTTAATTGATGCCTCGTTAAAGACGGATGTGCAGAAGTTTATTTTTCTAGGTTCTTCCTGTATCTATCCAAAATTTGCACCTCAACCGCTTAAAGAAGACTATCTTCTAACAGATAGTTTAGAGCCTACCAACGAATGGTACGCCGTTGCCAAGATAACGGGTGTGAAAGCCTGTGAAGCTATTCGCAAGCAATTTGGTAAAGATTACGTAAGCTTAATGCCAACTAACCTTTACGGCACGTATGACAACTTTGATCTCCAAACATCTCATGTGCTACCTGCCATGATCCGTAAGTTTCATGAAGCCAAAGAAAGCGGCCACCTGCCTGTTACCCTTTGGGGCTCGGGCACACCGATGCGCGAGTTTCTTTTTGTCGATGACTTGGCGGAGGCTGTGGTTTTCGCTTTGGATAATGCATTGCCAGATTATCTATATAACGTTGGAACAGGGGTCGATTTGACGATCAAGGAGCTGGCCGAAGTCATTCAAAAGGCCGTTGGCCACGAGGGCGAAATTATCTGGGATAGCAGTAAGCCGGATGGCACACCCCGTAAATTAATGGACATTTCAAAAATGCACGCTTTGGGTTGGAAGCACAAAGTCGAGCTGGATGAAGGAATTGAAAAAACCTACGCCTGGTTCTTGCAGAACACACAAAATTATAAAGAAGTAAAGTTATAAAAAATAGCGCGTCATGGCGAAGCGTGTAGCGACGCGGAAATATCATAAAGTCAACATAGGAAGTATCTCAGTACGCATACTAACTACTACATACTAAAATACGAAAAAAATGAAATCAGCACTAATAACCGGAATTACAGGACAAGATGGTTCTTACCTGGCAGAGCTATTGTTAGAAAAAGGGTACATGGTACATGGTATCAAGCGTAGGGCATCTTCCTTTAATACGCAACGTATCGACCACTTATACATTGATCAGCACGAACAACATGTACGGTTCAAATTGCATTATGGTGATTTGACGGATTCTACGAATCTAATCCGCATTATTCAGGAAGTGCAGCCCGACGAGATCTATAACCTTGGCGCAATGTCACATGTGAAAGTTTCTTTCGATTCCCCGGAATATGTCGCCAACGTCGACGGTATAGGCACGTTAAGAATTCTGGAAGCGGTTCGCATCTTGGGCTTGGAGAAAAAGACCCGTATCTATCAAGCTTCTACCTCAGAGCTATACGGTGGTTTGCCTGAAAATAAAAATGAAAAAGGTTTCTATGATGAAAATTCACCGTTCTATCCACGCTCTCCATACGGTGTAGCCAAGATTTACGGTTTCTGGATTACTAAAAACTACCGTGAAGCTTATAATATGTACGCTTGCAATGGTGTGTTATTCAACCACGAATCACCGCGTCGGGGCGAGACCTTCGTCACCCGGAAAATTACCATGGCTACCGCGGCAATTGCTTTAGGCAAACAGGAATGCTTGTACTTGGGCAACTTGAATTCATTACGCGATTGGGGCCATGCGAAAGATTATGTAGAAGCTATGTGGCGCATTCTACAGCAAGATGTGGCGGAAGATTTTGTTATTGCTACTGGGGTAACCACCTCCGTTCGTGACTTTGTACGGATTGCCTTTGCCGAAGTGGGCGTTGAGCTGGCTTTTGATGGCGAAGCAGAAAACGAGGTGGCCACCGTTGTTTCTTGTTCAAACCCGGACTATCAGCTGGAAATCGGCAAAACCATTGTAAAAATTGACCCAACGTATTACCGGCCTACAGAGGTGGATTTGCTGCTGGGTGATCCTACAAAATCTAAGACAAAATTAGGCTGGGAACCACAGTATGATTTAGCAGGGCTTGTCAGAGAGATGGTTGCTTCCGACCTGGAATTGGTGAAGAAAGAATCGTATAATGCTCAGTGGGAGCATATTGTCGGTTAAAAAAATGCATCTGCCGCGGCAGGCGGCATTAAAATATTTTAACACTTAATAGTATTCCCTATGATAAAGATATTAGACTGTACACTGCGCGACGGAGGTTACTATACCAATTGGGATTTTAGTAAAGAGGTTGTCGATAACTACATCAAGCATACGAACAATTTGCCTATAGACTACTTAGAAGTAGGTTACAGAAGTAAGCCAATCGATGGCTACCTAGGGAAGTACTTTTATATGCCCGTCTATGAATTGGCTCATATCAAATCCAATACGCAGAAAAAGCTTGTTATCATTTTGAATGAAAAAGATGTTCGCGTGGAAGATCTGGAGGAGTTGTTGAAACCTATTCAAGGCATCGTTTCAATGGTCCGCATTGCGCTGGATCCACAGCAGCTGCTGCGTGCAGTGCGACTAGCTGAAGCAATAAAAACCTATGGTTTCGAAGTGGGATTTAATGTGATGTACATGTCGAAGTGGAAACAGTATGACGATTTCCTAAACAATCTTGTGCATGTCAATGGTGTAGCAGATTATTTTTACATGGTGGATTCCTATGGCGGTGTTTTTCCGGCAGATGTCAAGGAAACGATCGCCCTGGTGCGCGCTAAGGTTGATGTGAAGCTAGGTTTTCATGGCCACAATAATTTGGAGCTAGCGTTGATCAATAGCTTGACAGCCATGGAAGAAGGCGTCGAAATTATTGACTCCACCATTTTGGGAATGGGGCGCGGTGCCGGAAACCTAAAAACAGAACTCTTTTTAACGGCGTTAAATAGCCAGCATGGCCTTGATCTAAACTTCAACGCCCTAGGCGACGTGGTCGATGCATTTTCGGCATTGCATGAAAAATATAATTGGGGGACGAATCTTCCGTACATGATTTCTGGGGGAAACTCATTGCCGCAGAAAGATGTGATGGACTGGGTAACCACACGTTTTTACTCATTCAACAGTATTATTCAAGCGCTACAAAACCAGAAAGAAAAAGTAAAGGACAACGAGCAACTTCCCGTATTCAAACCGCAGAGGCCAACAAAACGTGTGGTTGTGATTGGTGGCGGAAAAGGCGCATATGAACACGTTGACGCTGTCAAAGAGTTTATCCGCAACGATAAAGATGTGACTATCGTTCATGCCAGTTCGAAGAATGCATTAGCCTATCAAGATCTTGAAAACGAACAAATTTTTTGTTTAGTGGGCAATGAAGGCCATCGCATGGAAAAGGTGTTTGATGATTTGGGCAATTTTGGTGGCCAGACCATTTTGCCGCCATTTCCGCGTAAAATGGGAACGTATGTGCCTAGCTGCGTCAAAGACAATAGTTTCGAATTAGAAAGTGTGACCTTCACCGATAAATATCAAGATTCACATACCGCGCTAGCCCTACAGATCACGCATGACTTGGGAGCAGAAGAGATTTATTTGGTAGGCTATGATGGCTATAACGATTTTCCGATTGCTGAAAAGGAACGTCAATTGACAGCGGAAAACGAGTTTTTATTTAATCGTTTCTTGGAATATAGCAACAAACAGGTACAAGCCATTACACCAACACGCTACGATATTCCTATGAACTCAGTTTACAGCATGATATATGACAAATAAGGTAAGCTTTTTCCTGCCCACGCGTAAAGGGAGCCAACGCGTAATCGATAAAAATACCCGACCATTCGCGGGTAAGGATGGCGGTTTACTTCGCCATAAATTGGAACAACTCCTGCAAATGAAAACGGTGCATGAGATCGTGCTTTCCACGAATGACGAAACGTGTATTGAAATAGCCACCTCCATACCTGGAAACTTGGAGAAGCTGGTCATTGACAGTAGGCCAGATCACCTTTGCTTGGATACAACCAATCTGAGTGATCTTATTGCCTATGTCCCTCATGTCGTCACAGGCGATCACATCATTTGGGGGCATGTTACCACTCCCTTTGCAGATGCCCCTACCTACGATCGGGGAGTGACAAGCTACTTGGAGGGGCTGGAGCAGGGATTCGATTCGTTAGTAAGCGTCGAGAAATTCAGAAATTTTCTGTTGGACGAGGAGGGTAAGGTCGTAAATAATACTACACCGATACCCTGGCCACGCACGCAGGATCTGCAGACATTATATGAGATCAACCACGTTATGTTTATCACCAGCAAGCAAATCTATCAGCATGAAGGCAATAGGCTAGGTGCAAAACCTTTTCTTTTTGAGATGGATAAGATGGAGTCTTTCGATGTGGATTGGGAAGAAGATTTTAAAGTTGCGGAATTAATGTATGGACATGTTCAAAAAGTATAAGGTTCTTCTTTGGGATTTTGATGGCGTTATCATGGATTCCATGCCAATTCGCGATTTGGGATTCCTGGAAGTTTTGAAAGAATATCCGCAAGAGCAGGTTGATGCGCTTATCGCCTTTCATCAACGAAATGGGGGGCTATCGCGCTACGTAAAATTTCGGTATTTTTTTGAGCATATTCGGGGTGAATCCATCACAGATGACGAAGTGTTGCGTCTAGCTGGAAAGTTTTCAGAAGTGATGTTGTCCTTATTGATTAACAAAGACCTGTTAATCCAAGATTCCGTTCAATTTATCCAGGATAATCACCAAAACTATGCGATGCATGTCGTATCAGGATCTGACGGACAAGAGTTGAATTACATCTGCGAGCAACTGGGGCTTGATAAATTTTTCCGATCCATCCATGGCTCACCTACGCCGAAAAAGGATCTGGTTCGTCAGGTTTTATTGGATAACGGGTACAATCCTGACGAAGTGGTATTGATCGGAGATTCCGTAAATGACCATGAAGCGGCGCAGCATAATGCCATTGATTTTACAGGGTACAATAACGTACATCTGCATGGATTAGGAAGCTACGTAACGAGCTTTGATAGCTTAGTTTGAGCTAAACAGGAAGTTTAAATATTTTTAAAAACAATAAAAATGAAGATTTTAGTTGAAAATTCGACTTGGAACAATGTCGGAGACGGTTGGTATCAATACTCCCTGTATTTTCTGTTAAAAAAACTCTACCCAGATAGTAAAGTGATAATGGGCGAGGGGCCAATAAAACGATCATTCAGGATTCGTTCGGAAAAGCAACTAAGTAATGCCCTGAATCTTTTGGACTGGCAGGACGCCGACCTCCATGTTTTTTCGGGGCCGATGTTAAAATCATTGATTGCTGACTACGGAACGAAAATCAAAAAGATAGTAGAGTCAGGAAAGCAGTATGCATTTATTAGTGTTTCTGGCGCCAATGAGGCATCCACTAAACAAACATTGGATGATGCAAAAGACTTCCTGAAAAAATATCCACCCGTTTTCTTTTCTTCCAGAGACTCATTCACCTACAACATCTTTAAAGATGCTGTACCCAATGCATACGATGGGATCTGTACCGCTTTTCTTGTTGATTTGACGCTGGAGCTGGATACCTTCAAAATGGACAAACCATTTTTCGTAAGTTCTTTCTACATGGAAAATGAACCCGATTTTAATGTTGATCCATCAACGACCTTATCGATAGAAAATTTAGAAGTCAAGCATAGAAAGAATAAATGGGGTTTGCCCTTCAAATATGCTCGCCATTTAAATTACACCTTGCCACAACAGGCAGAAGTAGGAGGTCATCAAATCGTTCGACTTATCCAGAACTTAAATACAAAATTCAACCACATCAATTTCGCTATGCCGAATAGCTTTATGAGTTTCAATCCCATTACCTATCTAGAGGTGATCAAATCGGCAGAATTTGTGGTTTCGGACCGTGTGCATGCATGCGCGACTTCTTTAGCATGTAATAAGCCTGCGAGGTTCCTTTTCGACACGCCGCGCGCCGTCATTTTTGATCGATTAGGATTTGACTATAAGTCGAATAAAGGCATCATGTATCCCAATATGGACAAAATTGCGGAAGAGAAATCGAAGCTTGAGGATAAAATCAAGCAGTATATTTAGAGGGCACGCTTTACAGGCACACAAGCTTAAACACAGAAACCTTGTCACTAACAAAAAGAAATATCATTAAAAATGGGATATCCACCGCCGGGCAAAAAGGGGTTAGGATATTGGAACAATTATTCCTGGTACCCTTTTTTATTTCCCAGTGGGGAGCGGCATATTATGGTGAATGGTTGACGTTAACGATTGTTCCATCCGTTTTAGCATTTACCGATTTAGGGATGGGTTCAGCAGCAGCAAATGGATTCGTCCTCAAATACGCAGCCGGCGAACGGCAGGAAGCCAGAAATATGGGGTATACCGGCTTTTTGGTCGTGTCTGCTGTCATTCTCGTTTCTGTACTATTAGGGGCGATCGGCATCGCGCTGGCCTATCATTTCAATTGGTTGAAAAACTCACTCATCCCGCAAGATGAAGCGCTCACAGCCCTAGCTTTTATGATCCTGTCCAAGGTGTTGACCTTTTACATGGAGCTTTTTGAAGCCCGGTTCAGAGCCGCACGAAAAGCGGTGTTAGGTATCAATCTCAGTACGGTGAACAGTTTGCTGAATATTGGAGTGGGGCTTACGGTGCTTATGCTCGGCTATGGTGTAGTGGTTTATGCAATTAGTCAGTTTGTGATTGCGCTACTCTACAACGTTCTTTATGCCTTCATCGCCAATAAAATCTTGGGCTTACGGAAGCAATTTAAAGCAACCTACAATGCCGTATACGCCAAAGCTATTTTAGCAAAAGGCCTAGGGTATATGATGTCGCCATTGTGGCAAGCGGTTTTGTTTCAAGGCACCACCTTTGTGGTTCGGATTGCGTTAGGGCCTGAATCCGTTGCCATTTTCAATACCGTGCGGACACTCTCTCGTTCGGTAAACCAAGTTTACAGCATTGTAAATGCGAGTATTTTTCCAGAGCTGCAATATGAGATTGGTGCTGGAAATTTGCCGAAAGCTAAGGGTATCCTAATGGGGTCGATGAAAGTCACGGCCATCCTTGCGGTGCTCGGTGTGCTTTTTATGTCTGCATTTGGTTTGCCTATATATAATCTATGGACAGATAACGCCCTCCAGCCATCCTATACCATGTGGTATTTCTTTATCGCCGCTACAGGCTTCAACGCCATATGGTGGACCTCGGCTGTCGTCTTTCGGGCCACGAATAAACCCTATCAACTATCTTTTGCAGGGTTGATATTCTCCGTACTCGCGATAGGATTCACCTACGTTGGTGCTAAATTTTGGGGACTACAGGGAGCCGCTCTCGGAAGTTTATTGTTTGAAGTTTGTATGGCGGCTTATATCCTTCCAAAAAGCTTTTTATTAATCGAAGGTGCCAAACTAGAATTTACATCATGAAAAGAATTATCATAGCCCACGTATCAAAACAACATTCTTTTCACACGGCAGTTGCCTTGAAGAGGGCCGGTATGTTATCAAAGTATATAACAACGGTTTACGACAAGCAAAGTTCGTTAACGGGGAAGGTGAAAAAACTTTTGAAAGGGGCTACTCTCAATAAAGCAAGTACCCGCCGCTCGGCCGAACTGGAGGACGATTCTGTGCTTCTTATTGGCGAATTCTTCGGTTTGTTGCGCATCTTTTTAAGACGATTTAAAAAGATTAACATCGATGCTTTCGTCATGGACTATTTTGGAAGAAACGTAGCGAATTACGTCATCCAAGAAAAGCCCGATGCAGTTATTCTATACGATGGTGTGGGGAAAAAATACATCGATAAAATAAAGAAGAAATCTCCAAATACTAAGGTAATTATGGATGTCACCATCTCCTCACGCTTGTATATGAAAGAAATATTTGAGGAAGACATGAGGTTGTATGGGCATGATAAGTTTTACAAGCAAGAAGCTAGTCTGTGGAATGAAGAACATCTACGCAATGTTCGCGACGACTTTCGGCATTGCGATTATTATTTTGTTCCTTCCGAGGTGGTCAAAAGAAGTTTGGTTGCGGCTAACGTACCGCTCTCTAAATTAGTTAAGATACCGTATGGCGTGTCTGTGCGCGATTTTTCCTTTCACGAGAAGCCTCAGAGACTTGCTACAGAGCCGCTGCGACTACTTTTCGTAGGTGGCGTAATGCATAGGAAAGGGATCCATCACCTTTGTGAGCTCGTCTCCATGTACAATGAGCAAGAGGTTATTCTAGAAATTGCCGGGGGGGTGGTAGCCTTTGAGGACACGCCGGAAAAATACCACGAGCGTAGTAACATAAAATTTTTAGGCTTTGTTACGCGCGACCGCATCGCAGAGAAATTCAAGCATGCTGATGTGTTTATCCTTCCTTCTTTGGGAGAGGGCTTGGCCTTGGTTATTTTAGAAGCGCTAGCCACAGGCACACCTGTACTCACTTCGAATTTATCGGGAGGGAATGATGCCGTGATCAATTATGAAAATGGGATTGTGTATGATTACAACCAACTGGAACAATTGGCGCAAGCTATTGAATGGTTTAGATCCAATAGAGACAAGATTCCGGCAATGTCAAGAGCCGCTCGGCGGACCGTGGAAGAAGAATATTCATGGGAAAGATATTACGAAGATGTGGTTCGTAAAATGAATAATATTTTAGAAGTAAATCAGTAACAAATGGGGTTTTGGGAATATATGATAAAAAAAGATGCTCAGATTTGTTCGGGTATTGATTGGGCGTTGGGCGTTAAGGCTTCACTAAATCCTAAAGTGCAACATGTACTTAAACGCATGGATAAGTTGCCCAAAGCCGGGCCAGGACGGGAAGCATTAGTCATTCTAAATGGTCCATCGCTGAAGGAGCAAGATATCACGCAGATTCACGAGAATGTAGATTTGGTATTTGTTAATAGAGGATTTATGCATCAAGATTTTGCACGCGTAAAGCCGAGATATCATGTGTTTGTGGATCCTAAAATGCTGACAGGCGAGTGGTCGTTGACTTGGATTGATGATATTGTTGCTATGGTGCCTGATATCACCATAGTGTTGCCGGTCACTTGGGCGTTTCGTCCCGAATTTAAACGGTTTATAGATAACAACACGAAAATACATTGGATTCCCGATTTTAAAAAATGCTATTGTGTGGGCGTTTCGGGAAATTGCTTTGACTTCTTGGCCAGCCAAGATTACAAAACTATTTATTTCACGGGTTTTGATGCCAATGGTCTGCCGCTGGAGATGCTGAATGTTTCAAACAGTCATTTTTACGGAAAGAATGAGGAAAACTTAACGAAAACAAGCAAGGAGTATGTGCGGGATCTGTATATGTTTTCCAGACACTTCGCCGATCTTAATAAGATGTCAAATTTATACAAAAAAAGAAATATCCGACTGGTTAACCTAACACAGGGTGGCTTGTTGGATATGTTTGAGCGAGAACATATACGTATTTTAGATAAAAGATGAGCGTAATACTGATTTGGATTTATGTACTACTGAATGTATTCTTTATAGTTCGCTATTTCAGAATAAAGAGTGGCACGTTTCAAGCTCCATTTTTGATGGCGGGTGTCTCGCTGGGCGTATTGCTGCCACAGCTTACCACCTACTACCTCAGTCCGGTATACGATAACGAACTGCTGTACTTACTATTGTTTGTCATGATAACAGGTAACGCCTCTTTCGTGTACGGCTTTGAACGCGGAAAATCCAGGGCAATTCCAAAATCCATCATGACGCTCAATATGAATGATACGCTTGTTTATCTCAACCTGTTCTTTGCTATTTTAGGCTGTCTCAGCGTTTTGATATACCGCGACGATAATTCCGATTTTGTAATAGGGGCGTTTCTTAAAGCATTTGCACAATTCAGCTTTTTCACTTCGCTGATCCTTGTCGTCTACTACAAGCCCAATACTTTTGTATACCTCGCTTTGATATTGTCCTTTGCGACCATCTTCAATTTTGCATTTCTAGTAAAAGGGTCTAGGTCAGACTCTTTACTGTTAGGTCTCGCGATCCTATTGTTCCTCAATTTTTATAAGGGTTTTAATAAAAAAGTAAAATACTTCACTCTTGGCATGTTTCTTTTTGGCGCCGTGTTTAGTGCGAGTATCACCATGATCCGAAATTATATTAAAGATGGTGAAGCTTTTGGTGATTCGTTCTATGAAAATTTTACCGAATCTTTCTCCGAGGATGGAACAGAGCAAACTTTGGGGATGGATATAGCAAATGCTGCGAAAGGAATAGCCTATTGTTGGGAAAACATGGAGTATGATTACGGCCTGCAGCTGTGGAATGGCTTTGTTTACAACTTTGTGCCGAAGAGGTTGGTCGGAGAGGACATAAAAAATTCGTTGACCTATGAAAATGGCTACACGCAAAAGCTTCCCACTTGGACACATGGCGTTACTACCATGACGGGGTATGCCTCCGCTTTCGCATCCTTTTCCGTCTTCTCATTTTTATTCTTTTTCGCGGTAGGATACATCTATGGATGGATATGGAAATATTCGGCATACTCCACGTACTACCTATTGCTCTATTTCTGGCAAGTCACCTGGTTGCACGCCTTCTTTTCGCACGGGATGCAATTGTTTTTCGGGCGCTTAGAAAGCTTTTTTATCTTTTTATTCCCCATTTTAATCTTATTTGGATGCCTACGGCAGCGGAAGATGGTTGCAAAAAGATCGCAGGCACGCGTACAATTAGAAATACACTAAGATGAAAACAACCTCAGCGTATCACTCCAAATCATTCGCATCAATTCATTGCTCATTACTATGGAAATAAAAGGATATTTAAGTAACAAGCTGAAGGTGTTTTCCTGTATAGCAACCTTACTCGTGCTCTATATACATTCTGGATTTCATCAAAAAGAAATACAGGGCATGGACATCAATTTCTACGTTCAAGCCATTATCAGCGGTAAAATTGGAAGAATGGCTGTTCCATTTTTCTTTATAACCTCTGGGTTTCTATTTTTTCTAAAGGTTAATCAGCATATCCAATCCGTGTTTGTCAATCAAAGAAAGCGGGTCCGGTCTCTGCTCTTGCCCTATGTCTTCGCCTGTATTTTTTTCGTGTTAACCTATTCGCTGTCGATAATCCCTGCACTATCCAAATTCTTTAATGGCGCTCCAGATTATTTTTCGGAAGATTTTAATGTGTTTCGGTTCTTAAGAAGTGTTTTTTGGATGAACGAGGGGCGAGATTCGCCACTCGCATTTCAATTATGGTATTTAAGAGATTTGATATTGTTGGTCGTTATCTCTCCCCTTATCTATTTGTTATTGCGGTATTTAGGCTGGTTGGTTATACCGCTTTTGATTTTTCTGCTATTTAGAGAGATCCATTTTCCCCATCTGCCAACAAGTATGTCCACATCATTCTTATGGTTTACGTTTGGCGGATTGATAGGGTTTAAGCATGTTAATATCAATTATTTCCGCACAAAGTGGTCATGGTTATTCATGCTGTTATTTATTTCAATCGGTATGATCGAGCTTTGTTTTCCGTTAATCATTCATCTGCCATTCTACAGCGATAATGTGGTGATTTTACTGGGGATTATTGGCTGTTGGTTATTCTACGACTATGTAAGCCAAAACAGCGCCCTCGCGCCGAAGCATTCCCTGATCTTGCGGGCCAGTACATTTACCTTTTTCGTATATCTGTATCATGAACCCACCATTAATATTATTAGAAAACTCATCGTAATTGGAGTAGGAAAAACATCATTTGGCTATCTACTCTCTTACTTAATCTCTCCACTGTTGTTTTATCTTTTTGCAGCCATAGTTGCCATTTACTTAATAAAGATTGTCCCTGCTTTCTATAGGTTGCTAACAGGAGGGCGCATTTAACATTGTTATGAAGGACCGTATCCAAGTATCGCTATTAACATCATCCGTTTCACGAAATGCCGGTGGGCTTTTTGACGCCCTGAAGGATATGTGTCTGGTGTTAAGAAACACAATCGATATCACCATCTTTTCGTACCGCGATGAGCATACGGATAGCGATATCCATCAATGGGAGGGTATTCCAATCAAACTCTTCGACGCTAAAAATTTCTTCCAGTACTCGGCAGAGATAAAGGAGGCTATACTGGCGCATAACGCCGATATATTACACGTGCATGGGCTGTGGCGCTATCCGCACGCATTTATTTCCACATGGAAAAAGCACACCGGGAAACCCGTCGTTGTTACTCCGCATGGCATGTTAGATCCCTACATTTTGCAGAACCAAGGGCGTTTAAAAAGAATCGTTGGCGATGTGTTATTCGCAAAAAAGGCCTTTCGAAACAGCGATTATTTTCAGGCGCTATCGCAAAAGGAATGGGAAGACATTCGGGAATACGGATTAAAACAGCCGATCACAAAAATCCCGAACGGAATTAATCTACCGGCGGAAGCGGATGCGGTAGCTCCGTCCGATGGGCGTAAAAGCTTACTGTTTTTGGCTCGACTGCATCCCAAAAAAGGGGTAGACCTGCTGATTGAAGCTTTTGCGAAAGTCAGGGAAACCCATCCTGATTTAGTTCGTCATTGGGTGCTGGATATCGTCGGTTGGGCACAAGAAAATTTTGATGAGAAGCTAAAAGATCTTGTTAAACAATACGAACTCGAGGGACAGGTGATCTTTCATGGAGGTCTTTTCGATAACGAGAAAAAACGGATGTATAGACAGGCATCCGGGTATATTCTTCCTTCCCATGGAGAAGGTTTACCGATGACCATTCTAGAGGCATGGGCATACAAGCTTCCGGTTTTAATGACGCCGATGTGTAATTTGCCTGAAGGTTTTGAAAGCAAAGCAGCGTTGCAGATCGATACCGATGTGCACACGATCGCGAACGCTTTATCCACATTTTTTGCGATGCCAATCGAGAAGCGGCAAGAGATCGGGCAGCGTGGCTATCAGCTCGTGAGCGACCATTTCACTTGGGAAAGTTCCGCGAAGAAGTTGCAAGACCTTTATGAAATTATCGTGCGTTCGAGTAATAAAAAGATTTGAGATATGAGTGAACTGGACATTAAAGCAAATCGGAAAGATTTAAAGTATTCCAAATGGGTATATGTGAAACGGATATTATGGAGTTTCGCTAAGCCCTTTTTCAGGTATTCGCCGCGGACAGCGTTTGGCTATCGCAACTTTATATTAAGGCTATTTGGAGCTAAGATAGGCAAGCAAGTGCATATTTATGCCTCTGCTCGGATAACGTTTCCATGGAATCTCACCATCGGAGACTGGAGTGCAATTGGCGAACATGCATTTATATACAATCTAGGCCCAGTTACCTTAGGGGAGAAGGTAACCATCAGTCATATGGCGCATGTGTGCGCTGGAACGCACGATTATACAGATCCTTCGTTGCCATTAATCCGGCCGGCTATAAAAATTGAAGACCAAGTTTGGGTGTGTGCATCAGCATTCATTGGGCCGGGGGTAACAGTAGCTGAAGGTAGCATCATTGGCGCATCCGCAGTGTTGACTAAAAACACCGAAAAATGGAGCATATACGCCGGCAATCCGGCAAAATTTATTAAACTCAGAGTATTAAGCAATGGTTCATGATCAGATAACCACCGTTATATTAACATATAACGAAGAGAAGCATATTCAGCGTTGCATTGAAAATGCGAAGCGATTTTCGGAGACTATTTTTTTGGTTGATTCCTTTTCTAGTGATCGAACCAAGGAAATCGCGGAATCTATGGGCGCTATCGTCTACCAAAATAAATGGGAAAATAACTACGCAAGGCAGTTGAACTGGGGTTTGGATAACCTACCTATAAAAACACCCTGGGTTTTTCGATTAGATGCCGATGAATATTTATCCGATGCACTTATTGATGAAATCCATGAAAAGTTTCCAACAATGGCGGATAATATTTCGGGTGTAGTGATGGAAAGAAAGATGATCTTTTTGGGTAAAGTTATCAACCGTGGAAACGTGCAATGGAATATGTTGCGCTTGTTTAAGTACGGTAAAGGCATTTGTGAAGAGCGTTGGATGGATGAGCATATCGTATTGACGGAAGGAAAGTCTGTTCAATGGAAAAATTGCTTTTACGACGATAACTTGAATCCCCTAGGGTGGTGGATTTCGAAGCATAATGGGTATAGCATTCGTGAGGCGGTAGATCTTTTAAATATAGAGTTAAACTTCCTGCCGGAAAACAATTCGCATCTTTCTGCAGAGATGTCAAAAGATGCCGAAGATAAGCGACTAAAAAAGCAAAGGTATGCCCGTATGCCTCTATTTTGGCGAAGCTTTAGCTATTTTATTTACCGCTATTTTTTTAAGCTCGGTTTTTTAGAAGGAAAAGAGGGCTTTCTATGGCACACCATGCAGGGGCTGTGGTATCGTAGCCTTGTCGACGCAAAAGTATACGAGGTAAAAAAGCACTGTGGCGATAATCCGCTTAAGATCAAAAAATTTGTTAAAGAAAATTATAATATAGACTTGGGCAGCTAGCTTTCAGGAAAGAGAGAGCATACTGCAGGAAACATGATGGACGAATTGGGAAGCGGAAAACCTACTTATTTAGAAAAAGTTGAAAATGAAAAATGTTAATATAGCTACGATCATCTTGACCTATAACGAAGAAAAGCATATCCAACGTTGCGTACAAAATGCACAACGCTTTTCACAGGAGGTATTTCTGGTTGATTCTTTTTCTACTGATAGGACGAAAGAAATTGCCGAGTCTATGGGGGCTATCGTTTATCAAAATAAATGGGAGAATAACCACGCAAAGCAATTTAACTGGGGTCTGCAAAACCTCCCCATATCCAGCGAATGGATATTCCGATTAGATGCCGATGAATACCTGTCCGATGCGCTGATCGATGAAATCCATACGAAGTTCCCGAGCGTTTCACCTGAGGTATGCGGAATCGTTATGGAACGTAAAATGATCTTTTTGGGGAGAGCGATCAACAGGGGAAATGTGCAATGGAATATGCTCCGCTTATTCCGCTACGGCAAAGGGTTTTGTGAAAACCGTTGGATGGATGAGCATATCGTGCTGACAGAGGGCTTGTCCATACAATGGGAGCACTGTTTTTATGACGATAATTTAAATCCACTTGGATGGTGGATCGCCAAGCACAACAACTACAGCATAAAAGAGGCGGTGGAGCTACTAAATTTTGAATTTGACCTTGTTCGTCATGAAAAAAGCTACGGCATGCTGTCTAAAGATGCTGATGAAAAGCGGGAAAAAAAGGAGAAGTATGCAAAAATGCCGTTGTTCTGGCGAAGCTTCATTTACTTCATCTTCCGCTACATATTTAAATTGGGCTTCTTGGAAGGCAAAGAGGGTTTTCTGTGGCACTTCTTACAGGGATGGTGGTATCGCACCCTGGTCGATGCCAAAGTGTATGAGATAAAAAAACATTGCGGCGAAGATCCCGCAAAAATTAAGCAATTTATTAAAGAGAATTACCAAATAGATTTGAGCTAGCGAAGCATATGAGGATATTAATTCACGGCATTAATTATGCGCCGGAACTGACCGGAATCGGGAAATATACAGGAGAGATGGCCGAATGGCTTGCCGCTCAGGGGCATGATGTGCATGTGCTCACGGCATTGCCCTACTATCCAGAATGGGAAATCCATCCCGACTACAAGAATAAAGGTTGGTTCATGGAAAATCGCAATGCAGTCAAAGTGCATCGGGTTCCGTTGTACGTGCCGAGAGAGGTTACCTCGATCAAGCGTATCTTGCATGAGTTTTCTTTCCTGGCATCAACGATCCCATTTTGGATAAAAGCGCTGTTTTCCAAGAAATTTGATGTGCTGTTTTGTATTGCACCACCGTTCCATTTATCATCATTCCCTTGGTTGTACAAAAGTATTCGTAAAGCTGTTTGGATAAACCATATCCAAGATCTACAGGTTGATGCGGCAAAAGACCTGGGTATGATCAAAAACAAGACTTTCCTTGACATCATGTTTGGGCTGGAACGCTTCTTTTTAAAGCGAGGCACGCGCGTATCCACCATATCAGAAGGCATGCACAACAAAATTGTGAAAAAAGGAATTGCGCCTGCGAAGATGATGTTCTTCCCAAATTGGGTAGATAGCACCGTCGTTTTCCCATTACCTCAAGAGCAATCGTTGAGACGAGAAATGGGTTTTACCAGCACCGATAAAATCGTGTTATACAGTGGGAATCTTGGAGAAAAGCAAGGGTTAGATGCCATTATACGCGCAGCATCTGCTTTCAAAAACGATCCTACGATCAAGTTTGTAATCTGTGGATCCGGCGGCGGTAAAGATAAACTGGTGCAGCAAACCGAAGAAAGTTTACTTTCCAATGTATTCTTTTTTCCATTGCAACCCTATGCGAAGTTATCCGCGCTCTTGGCCATGGCTGATGTGCATTTGGTGTTGCAAAAAGCGTCAGCAGCTGACTTGGTCATGCCGAGTAAGCTAACAGGGATACTAGCTGCGGGGGGCTGCGCTCTAATTACAGCAAGCGAAGGCACCACCTTATACGATGTTGTACATCAATTTCAGATGGGCATATTGGTGCAACCCGAAAACGATCACGCCCTACAAGATGGCATCCGTATAGCTTTGTTTAACGATACCATAATATACAAGGAAAATGCACGAAACTATGCCCAACAGTATTTAGAGAAAGAGCAGATTCTGCGGAATTTTGAGCAGAACGCAAGTAAGTTGGTATTCTATCAAAAATGATAGGCGACCGTATCTGAAAAATAACCGCCGGGAAATAGCGCTGTACATCATGGGCATAATCCACACAGCGGCGGATAACGTAACATAAAGCATGCAAGAAACAGTTAATTATTGGAGTATATAAAATGTCCATAGCGGCCAGACAGGCATCAACCTAATCTGGATATGCCAAGAGGATGACGGACATTAAAAACACATTATTTTTATGAAACAGATAGCTTTATCCATTTTATTGATGTTTAGCTTAGCTGCCGCGAGCGCGCAGGATAGTTTTTCAGACTCCTTGCGTATTGAGGTGGGTACGCAAGTGCAGGTTGCGTCTAAGGGATTTCAGCCTTTGTGGGCCAAGGCCAACAGATTCGGCCTAGCGAGTAATGAACAGTTTGATCAACTAACCTGGTTGGAGGCTTCGAACACGCATCGTTTAGGCAGCATGCGTCTGCTTAGCGATACCGCTTCTGCGGTAAAACTAAGCTATGGAGCTACCGTCTTTAACGCGGAGCACTATCGTCGAACGGTACTACAGCAGGGTTATGTACAGTTAACGTACAAAGACTGGTTTATCCGCGGCGGACGGCACCGCGACCTGTGGGACGATCTTGATCCCGACCTCTCCATGGGATCCCTCGGAACGAGCGGTAATGCACTTCCCATTCCGAAAATAACAATCGGTGTTAATGATTTTGTGCGTATTCCTTGGACAAAAGGTGTTTTGGAATTTAAAGGAATGTTGGGGCATGGTTGGTTTGGCGACAACCGGTTTATGGACTCTTGGCTGCACGAAAAATCTTTTTATGGCCGAATTAATTTTGGGAAATGGAAGCCGTATGGAGGCGTGCAGCACTACACAGAGTGGGGAGGGCAGCGGCCAGCAAATGGCATTTCTTTGGATCGCTCCTTTCGTGGATTTTTGGACGTGTTATTTGTCAGCGAATCCAATGACGGTAGTGTACCCGACATTGGTATCAGACCCAATCGTGCGGGAGATCAACGCGGCCTGGCGGAACTGGGATTTTATTTCGATAGTGATAAATTCTCGCTCCACTTTTATAACCAAACACCATTCGAAAGTGGAAAAGGAATCGATATCCGCAATATGGATAGATTGGCAGGCTTAAGGTTGGATAATAAAAATCGGAAACATTGGTTGCAATCTGTCGTGGTCGAATTTATTTATACGAAACAGATGGAAGGGTTTTCCGATGGCGAACGTCAAAGTTTGTACAACAATGGCTCCTATAAGACCGGCTGGGAGTATGAAGGAAAGGTCGTGGGCAACGCGCTGTTAACGAATCGCACCTACGCCAGCGATTATTTACCTATTGAACCATTGGATTGGGTGAATGCCAACAATGAGAGTTCTAATATTATCAACAATAGATTGGTTGGTGGAAATGTTGCCGGGCAATTTAAGCTGTCAGACAGCTGGGCCTTTCGAGCGAAAGTTACGCCAGTGATCAACTACGGATCACGGCAAATGCAATATTTATATGGAGATGGGCAGTTTGAATGCTATTCACTTATGGAAATAAGGCATACTATTGGGCAATGGAAATTGGGCGCTCGCGTTGCAGCAGATTTCGGCCAGCTTTATTCCAACGTTGGAGGTATATTGAGTGTAAATTATGCAATTCGCTAATGGAACAGAACTTTATCATTGCTATCGATGGCTATTCTTCTTGTGGGAAAAGTACCATCGCAAAATCGCTGGCGAGTAAACTTAACTTTTTGTTTGTTGATAGCGGTGCATTGTATCGCGCGGTTACCCTTTTCTTTATCGAGAATGAGCTGGAGACAGCTGATGAAGCAAAGGTTAACGAAGCGCTCGACAGCATAATGTTAGCACAGCTGGCTGATGGGTTGGAAACCCGCACCTTTTTAAACGAAAGAGATGTTTCATCCGTTATTCGTCAAATGCACGTATCTAGCCGGGTCAGTAAAATAAGTGCCTTACGGGAAGTGCGCCATTTTATCGTCAATAAGCTCCAAGAGATCGGTCGTTCACAAAGCATAATTATGGACGGTCGCGATATTGGCACCGTAGTTTTTCCCCATGCCCATCTTAAAATATTTATGAATGCCCGGCCCGATGTTCGTGCCAAACGGCGCTATGCCGAATTGATGGCAAAAGGAGAGAACATTAGTCTATCCGAGATCATGGACAATTTGCTTTTGCGTGATCAGCACGATACCACGCGCGAAGAAAGCCCCTTAGTTCAGGCACATGATGCGTATTATGTGGACACATCTGACTTAACGGAGGACGAAGTGTTGGGCTTGATTGCTGCCCGCTACCGTGAAATCGTCGATAATAGCAAAAGCACAGCCAGTAGGGCAGTGTAGCAGATCGTTTAAAAAGTATTCAGAATTTCGTAAAATATACCTTTTTAGTTTTTCCTGCGCCTAATCTTTGTTACTTTTAGACAAATGAATCGAGTTAAGAAAATCACCTGTATTGGCGCAGGCTACGTTGGCGGACCAACGATGTCCGTTATCGCGCAGAAAAACCCTGACGTGGAAGTAACGGTCGTTGATATGAACCAGGCGCGTATCGCAGCATGGAACAACGACGATTTGAGTCAGCTTCCCATCTACGAGCCCGGTTTGGACGCCGTTGTGGGGGCAGCGAGAGGACGCAACCTCTTTTTCTCGACCGATGTGGATAAAGCGATCCAAGAGGCCGATATGATTTTTATATCGGTTAATACACCCACAAAAACATATGGAAAGGGTAAAGGGCAAGCCGCAGACTTAAAATTTATAGAACTCTGTGCTCGACAAATCGCAGAGGTAGCCAGCACGGATAAAATCGTGGTCGAAAAATCCACATTGCCCGTACGAACGGCCGAGGCATTAAAAAGCATCCTGGATAATACCGGAAACGGCGTGAATTTTCATATTCTGTCCAACCCAGAATTTTTAGCAGAAGGCACCGCTGTATCCGATTTGCACAATCCAGATCGCGTATTGATCGGTGGGGAAAGTGCAGAAGCCATCGAAGCACTGGTGCAAGTGTACGAAGCGTGGGTGCCACGCGAGCGTATTATCACCACAAATCTGTGGTCATCAGAACTCTCGAAATTGGTAGCGAATGCTTTTCTAGCACAGCGCGTGTCTTCCATAAATGCTATCTCCGAACTCTGTGAAGTCACGGGAGCCAATGTCGATGAAGTGTCGCGCGCTATCGGACAAGATTCCCGTATTGGTTCGAAATTCTTAAAGGCATCCGTAGGATTCGGTGGCTCCTGCTTTCAAAAAGATATCCTCAATCTGGTCTATATCGCTCGATCGTACAATCTGTATGAAGTAGCCAACTATTGGGAGCAGGTAATTTTATTGAATGACCATCAGAAAACGCGCTTTGCGGAGAAGATTATCAAGACCATGTACAACACCGTAAATGGAAAAGATATCGCATTTCTTGGTTGGGCATTTAAAAAAGACACAAACGATACCCGTGAATCGGCAGCCATTCATGTAGCAGATCATTTGCTGGACGAGGAAGCTCATGTTATCGTATACGACCCTAAGGTAACCGCAGAGCAGGTGTATCGCGATCTGGACTATCTAGGGACGCGTTCGCCGGAGGACAATCGACGTCTTGTCAAAGTTGTAAATGACCCTTACGAAGCGCTCGATAGCGCACATGCTGTAGCAGTGCTTACGGAGTGGGATGAGTTTAAAACTTACGATTGGGCGAAGGTGAAGGCCGGCATGAAACGTCCGTCGTTTGTTTTTGATGGACGAAAATTACTCAACCGCAAACAGCTCGAAGAGCTCGGTTTTGATTATTATGCCATCGGAGAATAAACGTAATGCGGGAGGCGCTGACCGGCATGAAAAGCGCCCCCCAGCCCCTTAAGATGTTACAAGCGATGCCACCTCCGCTTGATCAATAAGTAGTGCTAAGGCGAACCGCAACCATGCAAATCGGAAATACAGATTTATGGGAGCGCTTTTTTTCGTATAAAACTTTTAATTGGAAGTGTTTTCCAATTGAAAAGCTATTTTCTATACTTTATCTCCAAAATACCAATAATTTCTTCGTTAATAGGCAGCTTTGAGCGTCTCAGCCTGCCTGAAATCCAACATTTCCTCGCTGTCTATACCTAAACTACTTGTTAATGATTACATAGTATAATTTTAACAAGTAGTATTTGTAATTATCTTAAATTTAATATATATTTGGTGTTAGAATTTTAATAATTCTGAATACTTGCTGTGAAAAGTGTAATGTGCATATGACTTTATTGATGTTTCGTTCCAAATATCTTTATCCGTCATTCTTTAGTAAATCTTAATCTATTAATTTTTAATAAAATAATCATTTAAACAAACTTCATTCACTCCGATAGATTCCCATGGAAGGCTCTAACAACAGTTTGTCGTCTGTTCGTCAGTACTATGTAATTAGTATTTACTGATAATAAATAAAATACCTTACTAATAAAAAAAATTATGGCAAAAATTATCTGGTCGAATTCCGGCCACGACAAAGACCTGCAAGATTTAACGCGTTTTATGGGTGAGCTAGACACTGGTTTTGAGGGTGCCAAGCTTGACCAAGACAATTTACATGATAGGCGTTTCTTTGAGATGGATAGCAGTTCACCGTTTATTGGAGGTGAATCATCGGCAGCGGCGTTTCATCTGGCGCCAGGTCCGGAGGGGCAGCTATTTAAGAGCGAGGCATCTGCGGGATGGTACAAGGTAGACGGTATGCTTGTTGAAGCTGCAGAAGGCCGGCGCTTGGCCTGGGGTTGGGCAAGAACAGCTTGGGTTCTGTATGATGTAGATGATCCTGAAGAGGAACCAGGAAATGTTGCAAACCTGAGCGAATGGAACAGCAACGTGACCTACATTTGGGTCAGCACGACTGATCAATTTGTAACAAGTGCGGGTAAATTATGGTGTCTGGCAGCCGATCAGACAGCTACAGGGCTAGACATTCCCGGAGCAAGCCCTAAATGGTTACTCAAGATTAATGGTGCTAGGATCACCAACATTCAAAACAGAAATCCGCAAGAAGCTATTAGTAGCAAGCTATTCACGGATTATGTAAACGGTTCTTGGGCAACGGAGGTCGATCTATCGTCTGGCGCCGTGACCAATGTATATGCATCGTCTAGCGGTACTGTTAACGCAACGATCTCTTTTCTAACTGGGCCAGGACGACAGTATCTGGAAATACCAAATGTTATGGCAGGAGAACAATATGTTATTTTCAGCGCAGTACCTGCTACCGTTCCCGTGTTTATGTATGCCACGGCGGATAACAAAGTGGCTGTGGACGCTAAGGGAAATATCGGTTTAGATACTACCGCGATCGGACTGTTAATAACAGTTCCTGCGGTAGCGAACTTATCCAAGATTTTTGTCAGCGGTGCCAACTTGGCTTCAGGAAGTTTTAAGGTACTTCGGATTACGGGTTACAAGAATGGTGTAGAACAGCGGCTACAGGCGCAGGAGGCATTGGCGCCTATCATCAACAGGGCCAATACCAACATTGTACAGCAGGAAGGCGATATCGCCAACGGAAACTATACGCTGTTTGTCGGCAGAACATTGCCCGACGGCCTGTTGGATGGCGATGAGGCTTACCGCACCACGGATTTCTTCCCGGTCATTGTCGGGAACAGGTATGCGGCAACGCGGTTCAATAATGCTTACGGAGTGATCATGGGCGCATTTACCAACCATTTTTACGACATAAATAAAAATGCGGTGACCGGTGTAATGGTGCAAAACAGTATCGTACCTACCGGAGCAGCCTATATTAGGATAACGTTTACAACAGCGACAGCTGCAGCGTTTACCGCGGCGGAGTATAGCATGGTTTTAAATGCAGCCAACCAAACGACCTATCTGGCATTGGGCGAACGTTTCTTTGCAAATCTTCGCGATTCTTTAGGCACCGGCACGATTCTGAATCACAGCAATTTCGATCAAGGGCTGCGCAGCAGTTGGTATGGCAAAACATTGATGTATATGGGCGATTCCTGGACGCATCAATACAGCGCTATCGACGGCGGTAACTTTGCGCGGAAAATTCAAAAGCGTTATGGTTTTTCGCAGTTGTATAGATGTGCACAAGGCGGACAGACATTTTGTCAACTACAGCAGATCATCACGTTTTCGGCTACGCATCGGTATTTCCCCTTGCCTTCAGAGGCTGCGATAAACGGGGTAGACTGTACCGTGGTGTTCTTGGGGCAAAACAGCCGCGTGGGACACCCTTCCATTCCCGGGTCGGGTGCGCCGATCGGCACGATCGATGATCCAGCATCGTTGGATCCATTAACAAGCAGCATCTATGGCCAAGCTAAATACTATGTCGAGTGGCTGCTCACGAAAAATAATAAGATGCGTATTTTCCTGAGCTCGCCCGGATTCTCGTATGAGAATAGCGGCGCATTCCTGCCGCGCTTGGGTCAAATATCAGCCGCATTAAAAGATGTGGCCGCGTTTTATAGAATAGGGTATATCCCGACTTTTGAGGAAGGCTGGGGAGCATTTAACTATGAGTCTTATCTCAGGAAGAAGGCAGCTCCCGAAGTGAGTGATTGGCTGCACCCGAGTTATACCAGTGCGGAAATCAATGGCACAAACGGCAGCGATCGTATTTATGAAATACACGCAAAATACATGTTCGCCTAGCGTTAAAAAATAGAATCATGCGACCACAGCACCGCGCCTGGTTCAAATGTTGAAATGAAATTGTTTATGAACGTTATTGATCGGCTCTGTACCGTTTGATTGCTAAACCCTTCTTGTGCAACAGCTAAAGGTTGGTTCAAGCTTTTTGGTTTGGCGAAATGGAGATAGATCGCATATAGCCTTTTGTGGTAGGTGCGAGTAGGCAGAAGCAAACAAGTGATTCGAGCTCGATGTCGCTAACTTAATATCTAAAATATATATGGCAAAAATTTTTTGGTCGAACACCGATCACGAGAAGAATCTGCAAGACTTGACGCTCTTTATGAGCCAGGCAGGCAATTGGTCTTCGTATCTACATGAAGCAGAAAACACGACGGATGACAGCGGAGCACGCGAAATGGATGTGCTTTCGCCGTTCGTTGGTGGAGAGTCGTCAGCCGCGGCGACAAACCTGGAGCCTGGTCCAGAAGGGCAGCTATGGAAAACAGAAGCCTCAGCAGGATGGTATGCTGTAAACGGAGAGCTTATTGAAGCAGCCGCAGGTAACCGATGGGCTTGGGGATGGGCAAGAACAGACTGGGCGCTGTATGATATGGACGATTGGGAAGATGAGCCTGCGGGTGTCGCCAACCTCAGCGAATGGAACAGTAGTATCAGCTATACTTGGGTCAGCACCGCAGACCAGTTTGTGACGTTTGGCGGAAAATTGTGGTGTCTAGCAGTCGATCAAACCGCAACCGGTGCAGATGTTCCCGGATCAAGCCCAAAATGGCTATTGAAGGTTGACGCCGAGACGGTGACCAATGTGCAAAACAGAAGTGCACAGGAAGCTATCAGTGCGAAGCTCTTTACGGATTTCACCAACGGTTCTTGGGCAACGGAAGTAGACCTTTCATCAGGCGCTATAACAACCAGCTACGTATCGTCAAGTGGTAACCCGGGAGCAAGTATCTCGTTTTTGCCAGGACCCGCAAGGCAATATTTAGAAATACTAGATGTTACCGCAGGTGAACAATATGTTATTTTCAGTGCCGTACCCGCGAATGTTCCATTGTTTATTTTCGCAACCGCCGATAATAAGGTCGCTGTTAACTCCAGAGAAAACAATGGCGTAGATTCTTCCGCTATTGGTGTGCTAGTGACTGTTCCAGCGGTTGCTAATGTATCGAAGCTTTTTGTCAGCGGCGCCAATCTTGTTCCTGGTAGTTTCAAAGTGCTGCGAATCACTGGATTTAAAAACGGTATTGCACAACGCTTGCAAGCGCAGGAAGCTTTGCTGCCTATTATCAACAAAGCCAATAAAAATATCGTTCGTGAGGAAGGCGATATCGCAAACGGCAACTACACGCTATTTGTAGGTAGAACGCTGGCCAACGGCCTTTTGGATGGTGATGATGCCTACCGTACAACCGACTTCTTTCCCGTCATCGTCGGCAACAGGTACGCGGCCACACGGTTCAATAATGCATATGGTGTGATCATGGGCGCTTTTACGATCCATTTTTATGACATCAATAAGAATCCGGTGACTGGTGTAATGCAGCAAAATACTATCGCACCCGCCGGATCGGCCTATATTAGAATAACGTTCACCAAAGCAACAGCGGCTAATTTTAATGCTACGGAGTACAGCATGGTTTTAAACGCGGCCAACCAAACGGTATATTTAGCATTGGGCGAGCGCTTTTTTGCCAACCTCCGCGATGCGCTGGCTCCGGGGATGGTCGTCAACTTAAATAACGTTGATCAAGGTATGCGCAGCAGCTGGCAGGGGAAAACGTTGATGTACATTGGTGATTCTTGGACACAGCAATATAGCGCTATCGATGGGGGTAACTTCGCAAGAAAAATCCAAAAACGTTTTGGCTTTTCCCAACTATATAGATGTGCGCAGGGCGCACAGTCATTCTGCCAATTGCAGCAGATCATCACATTTTCGGCCACACACCGTTATTTTCCGTTGCCTTCCGAGGCTGCGATAAACGGGGTGGACTGTACCGTTGTGTTTTTAGGACAGAATAGCCGAGTTGCGCATGCCGGGACCCCCGGATCGGGCGCGCCAATCGGCACGATAGACGATCCGGCATCGTTGGATCCACTCACCAGTACCATTTACGGGCAAGCGAAATATTACGTGGAGTGGCTGCTATCTAAAAACAACAAGATGAAGATCTTCCTGAGCTCGCCAGGCTTTTCATTCGAAAGTGGCGGCGCATTCCTGCCGCGCTTGGGTCAGATTTCAAATGCGCTGAAAAATGTCGCTGCATTTTATAGAGTAGGGTACATCCCGACTTTTGAAGAGTGTTGGGGGGCATACAACTATCAATCCTATCTCCGGAAAAAGGCCGAGCCCGAAGTGAGCGACTGGTTGAATCCAAGCTATACCAGTACGGAAATCAACGGTACGAACGGTAGCGATCGTATCTATGAAGTGCACGCAAGGCATTTATTGGCCTAGTCTAATAACGAGAAATGTGATCTTCCTGTAAGATCACATTTTTTGATTAACAGCGAGCTGAAAAAGAGCTGTCGTGGGAAAAGGTATATCCCGTGTAAGGAATACATATAGAATCAATAAACAAAAGAAATAGTATGATGGTTGACAAAAAACAAAAGGACGCTGGGAAAGCGGCCGACGGTATACGCTTTGATCTCGTAGACATAAATCCGGATAGTATCACCAAAGTTGTATATGTTTCTAATGCTAGCCCGGCAGCTAGTGATGCTAATAATGGTCTTACTGCTGGAACGCCCGTATTGACCCTTGCTAAAGCAAGCTCATTACTTGCTGAAGGCGACACGCTTTTGATTGAACGAGGCTCCGTGTTTCGGTACGAAGACGTGACGATAGGCGAAGGATTAAGCTTTCTCCATGTAGATGTATATGGTGCAGGGCCTCCGCCCCAGATGCGGAATTTACATATTGTGCCCACGGCGAGTCTAGCAAAGGTATCTGGTTACGACCATATCTATCGCGTTCGCCATTACTATACCGCAGGCACGCCGGCCAGATCCATTCCCCGTGCTTTTGCCAATGGCAAGCGGCTGGGAGCGACGTGGGCAACAAATGCGCTAACCCAGGCGCAAGCTTTGGCCTATCTGGAAGCTAATCCCGATAACGCCCATTGGTTCGGCTATGTAGATGCTTATGCAGATGGGTATCCGGCAGGAAACTACTATATGTATGTTTCGCTTTCGCTAGCGCCATCCAATTACACCATCGAAATTACCAATGCGGATAGCCAAGTGCTATGGACTGATGTCGACCTGATTGATATTCGAAATATCGATTGGGTAGCGCCCATGTCTAGGGATGGCTTGAACTTTAGAGAAACGCGTGGATATTTTGAAAATATCCGTTCGCATAATTTTTACCACCACGGCATGCTTTTCCGCGCTGGATATTTCTACCGGTGTGAGACACGGACAGAGGAGGGAACAGGCATTTTTTTTCACTATCTCACTTTTGATGCGTCCGAGAACGACCTTATTTGCGAAGAATGTAGAGCAATATCAACTTTGGGTAGCGGCAATGGCTATGACGGGCACATGGACGATGATCCGGAAAACCCTTATCCCTACGCTTCTGCCCGTTTTATAAACTGCTATGCAGAGGGTTTGCTCAGCACAGGTTATTTCTGTAACAATGCAGCGTACACTTACGTTGAAAACCTTACGGTTAGGGACATCAATGGATTTAGTGTTTTGCGAAACGGGGAAATGAAAGGTGTACGCGGAAACATTTTGATGAACACCGAGTCTGGAAGTTTGGCGTTATTTACGGGCGGCGATAATTCAATATTCTTCCTTCTTGATGATATTAAAATCACCGGCACGTCCATCGCAGATGCTATTCCCCTGTTTAATCGTGCTACGGGTACGGCATACGGCGATATTGTGATTAAGAATTCAGAGTTTGTGCTACAAAAACTCGGTTTGCAATCAGGGGTAGGCATTTCCCTGATCTATATACAGGTTCCTATCAACTCGCTGACTATATCGAATACCATCATTGCGACGGAGAGTTTCACAAGTTCAAACATAACAAGCGGCAACTATTCCTCTTGGCTAACCTTTGATCACTGTTATTTGATCGGCTATCAAAATACGGCAAACAGCGCGATAGGAAATAGCGTGATCATTAAATCCTTCGCGGACGTTTATAAGTCGTTTCAGGTGGGCGATTATTTTGAAAACCGACTGTATAACAAAGATGTGTCCATGCTCCGTATTTACAAAGGTGGGGATTTTTATGCAAGAAGTTCTTTTGTCATGTGCAACCCATCATTGGATAGTAATGTGGAGTTAAGATTGCTGACGGGTATAGATAAGATCCAGGGCAATTACGTTTTGGGCGCGGCAGCTCCAAAACATATAACAAATTCCTTTGTCAATGTGCTTTCGTGGATAGATGCGGATAAAAGAACATTTCGGTACAACAACTTCTCATTTGTTGCTGAAAACCTGCTAAATGATCTTATCCAAAGTTTTTGGCGTGTGCCTTTTAATATGACGGCTGTTGTACTTGCCGGAGATAATGGTGCATTGTACCGATTTAATGTTGCCAATGGCGAGTATGTCAAATTGGAAACTGGCCGAACGGTAAATTTCACAACCGTATCTGTCTTCAACAAAACAAATGCAGATTTTCACTTACTGATCGGCACCAGCGCAGGTAACATCGTGAGAGCCGTTAAATCTGCATCCGGCCTTCCGTTAACTTTTGCTGATATTATTTTAACAGGTGTTAATAGGGTCAATAAAATACGACATGTAAGCTTGGCCGATTCTACGACCTATATCAGTATCTTGGCCATTTGCACGAACTACAACCTCATGAGATCCACAGATGCCGGTCTAACCTGGTCATCCGTTGTATTGCCACGTTATGCAAATAATCTACGTCCCAATCTTATTGCCATAGAATACAATAGAAACACGGGTGAGGTTATTATACTCCTTGATGTAGACATCTATGAGCCCAATGCCTTGTATAGTCCGGATGGTGGAATTAATTGGGGTTTGAGGCGAATTGATACAACGTTTAAGCCTACACAGATAGCCTGGAATGAATTTCAAACGTTCGCTCAGTCTCGCAGCGGCTGGTATGTGGGCTCCGATCTAAATTCCTTCGCTTACAGCTATGACGGCATAAGTTGGAAACAATATAGCGTTCGATAGAGAACCTGAAGAAAGGCTCTCTACAAAGTTTAGGCAGCCTTTCTTACGCAAATTATTCTCATGTTGCCGCAGCGGTATCAGTTTCCCAAACGTGTAAATACGCGAAGATATATGAGGAAAGTTTATAGGTACCGACTTCCGATGATTTGCAATTTCCTGTAGAGTTCGGTTTCACCGGTAGCCATCGTCGAGATGTTTGGAGGATTTACTTTATACGTATTGCCATCTTTTGCAATTTGGAAGACTTCCTTAAACTCTTTATCGCCCGTCACAGTGACCGAAATACTATTTTCTTTTTGAACTATTTGAGCGGAATACCATCTTTGAGAGCCGTCTGATCCGGCTAAGGTTAATTGGATTGTCTCTTTCATAAGTAGGTTCATTGATTTGATAAGTCACAAAAATATTATTTATTAAGCATCCTTTCTGTCAATTTTCACACCCATTGTTTTTTTTGTAGTGTTATCGCTACAAGCTTTTGTAGCTATGTGACAGCTTGGGGATTTTGACTGGTAATAAATGAGGTCGTGGAAAATCAGAACCAATGAGCGCGATAATCTTATCCCTTCTTGGCAGGAGAAGATTGGTTTTTTCTCTTCGAGGTTGTTTTAGCTCGTCGATGAAGGTATTTGACGTGAATGTATTCTTCAAATGCGGTTGCCTACACGGAAAACACCTATTTATAATGGAATAAATGCGGTACTATCTGTTTTCTTAGTTTTTGGTATGCGCTTTGAAAAAGGTATATCAGATAACAAGAAATAAAAACGAACTTAACACACATCACCATGGAAAATATAGAAGTAAGAGCAGCGCAATTAGGTTTAAATAAAGGTTATTACATGCTATTAATGGCTATTTTGGAAGAACCGATTGAAACGGAAGAGCAATCCACGCAGATCTAAAGGACACATATACATATACACATATATTTAATGCGAAGAGAGCGGTATTGTTTCAATATCGCTCTTTTTTGTGCGCGTACCTTTCGGTCTATGTGGCTGTGTATTCGGTATTACCTGCATTTCTGTTATACCGTACTGCCCAAATGTAAGATTAAACAGTTAGGGAAGACCTCCGAAACGGAAGATCAAAAGTGTGTCGAGACGGCCCAATGGCTAGTTGTCCAAGCGTAGGCATTTTCCATTGCCGCAGCCTCCACTTTTTTCAAACCCAAGGCATATACCAGTAGCGACTAATTACCAAACCCGATGATTAATACTCCGTTTGGAAGGTGCGGAACGATGAGCGGAGACCAATTGTAAATATGGTTGCATTCGTCTTTTCGTTCGTGGCAATGATGTTGTGTTGCCTATTGATAAGACCGAGCTCCCAGCGAAGATTGTACTTTGGATTAAGCACATAAGCCACCCGAAGCTCATTGTAAAACAAGTTGGTGGCTTGCCCTTGACCAATTCGAAAACGATCTACGCCAGGTTGGCTTTTAAATATGTCACCACCGAAGTTTTCTGCTGGCATCGCATCGTCGCCGTAGCGAGCAAACATACTTTGCCCATAAACGTCCCAACGCTTCCATCGGTAGGTCGCAATGCCGAGCACCTCCCTAAAGTTGGCGCCATTGGGATGTGCGAGCGGATCGCCGTCGCTGCTATAATTGAGACGGTTGTTGGGGTGTTGGTAGGTGTAAGGCGAGGCTTGGTTAAACTCTGCTGATATATTTAAATTCTCTACCGCTAAAAAGTCGTAGGTCTTCGCGCCTAGCTGGTAGGCCATGCGCCTATCGCCATCTTTACTAAACGAAATTTTGCCAAGGTCATCCGCGAAAGCTTGACCATAGATGATGTATTTATCCCAAGGTTGGTACTTAACATTAAGCCCTAGTCCACCATTCACTTTCTTGTCGTTACTTTCGCTGTACCGCGACCAGATGAGTGAGTGAAACAAGCCTAACGTAAGCTTATTGCTGGCTAAGTAATCGATATAATGAAATGTGGCATATTTCGAAGCATTCCCTAAACGCTCGATCTCTATACTGTTGGGGTTATATATCCTTGGATTTCGACGATCCAGCATATAAGCCCAGACAGAGTTGTACTGAAAACGGTTCACTGTACCGGAAAACTTGGCATGTGTGAAATTGTAGGGGTTGTCAGATAAAAGTACGGAGCGATAACCCTCGCCAATGTGCATTTTATCATAAGCTAAGCTGATCAAAAAAGCATCACTTACTTTATAGTTCAGATTGGCGGTGGTATTCATCCAGTCAAATTCCTGTGTGGGAATATTTTTCGAGAAGCCTTGACCTGGGAGGCCACCGAGGGCACTTGCGGCACTATCGATATGTGTTGGGAAACGCGCTTGCGTTTCAAAGAAAGAGAAGTAAAATGTAAACTTGTCTTTTACGGAGAGACCAGCCTGCACGCCTCGTCCATTCGTCCAAAGAGTCTTATCGTTCGTGCCTGTCTGTTTACCAATAACAAAATCAGGCAAGAAATCCGCGTAGAAACTATGATCATCTTTCACTATTTCAATAAGGTGCTCTTGAAAAAGCTTACGGTGCAACCAACTCCTACTGCTGTCGCGCGGAACAATATCATAAGCGCTATCTAAATTTTTTCCCACGAATGGTTTCACCGCTGTATGTACTGCTGAGTCGCCGTAAATGGTCTTTGAATAGCGATTGTAGTGTTGAAAGGAATAAGGTTGGTAATATAGTTGAGCTACTGCGCTTTGAATGCACGTCACCGCAAAAAGTAGTAAGCCAAATTTTCTCATTTTTTAATTTACGCGAATATAGCAATAATCGTACCTCGTCCAATTTTTTTCTGGTTCGTAGTAGATTTTAGTAGATAGTGCGTATTGAGAATAGCTAGTAGTATGTCGTAGTCGGTAGATAGAATTGCGTAGTGCGTACAGCGTAGTGAGAAATTCGACGTATCATCATAATTGCACCTCCAACAATTAAGCTAAATGTCGCCTCGAAAGCTTTGCCATATGTAGACATTTGCCATGGCACAAACCATTCCTGCAAAGGTTTCAAGCGACGGGGTTTTGATTACTTTTGCCCTACAAAAGTAATGCCCTGTCCTGGCCAAGGATGGAAGGGTTGAGCCAGGGACAATCTTTAAAAAGCAGAACTGACCTTACAAAAGTAAGGCCCTGTCCTGGCCAAGGATGGAAGGGTCTGTGCAGGAAGCAATTCTTTTGAACAAAAGACTTGGATTTTCTAAAGTGGCCACCGCGCGCGGTGGAAAGGGCTGTGAGGTAAACAATCCGTTTAAAAAACAAAACTCCCTTAAAAAAAACAACATTTTCAATTTTTTGCTGTTTACATGTTGTACACGTATTACTTTACTATTAAATAATGAGATGGTTGCTTCTTTTTCAAAAACAAAAACTAAAAATCCGTATATTAGTGGCATAAATATCAACCGTTGAAAAAGAAAAAGAAGGTTGACAGGCATAAGAAATCTTCAGCTCTTATGAAAATGCTGCTTATACTTTCGGATATTATTAAATCTTGATTTAGAAAACATGAGAATCGGAATTACTTTCTCCGCTTTTGATCTCCTCCATGCCGGACACATCAAAATGCTTGAAGACGCTAAAGAGCAATGCGACTTTTTGATCTGTGGTTTACAAACGGATCCTACACTTGACCGCCCGGAAAAAAATAAGCCAACACAGACTGTTGTGGAGCGCTATATCCAGCTAAAAGGCTGTAAATACGTCGATCAGATCGTCCCTTATGCCACGGAGCAAGATTTGGAAGATATTTTACGTTCATTTAAAGTGGATGTTCGTATCTTGGGAGACGAATACATTGAGAAAAACTTTACGGGCCGACAATATTGCGAAGAAAAGGGCATTGATCTGTATTTTAACAGCCGTGACCACCGCTTCTCAAGTTCTGGCCTGCGTCGCACCGTAGCAGAGAAAGAAAGAGAAAAGAATGGCACAGTGGTACTGATGGCAGAAGAGACGAAGAA
The DNA here is from genome assembly GCF_004364125.1 of Sphingobacterium paludis. Taxonomy (GTDB): domain Bacteria; phylum Bacteroidota; class Bacteroidia; order Sphingobacteriales; family Sphingobacteriaceae; genus Sphingobacterium; species Sphingobacterium paludis. Next base: position 82,992 of record NZ_SNZV01000004.1, read on the forward strand.
GAAAGCGAAGTAAGTTCCTTGTCTGCAAGGCTGATGTGCCTTACGGTCGTGGAAAAATGAATGTATAGCGGAAACTATGTTAGCGACAAGAGGTAGTGGTTTTTATGGTGTAGCGAAACGTTAAAACTGCGCTCCTATACGCTCCTCATTGCGTAGCTTGATTAACAATAAAACTATGAAAATAGGAATTACATTTGGGGTATTTGACTTGCTGCATGCAGGCCATATCATGATGTTGGAGGAAGCAAAAAGACACTGCGATTACCTGATCGTAGGATTGAATACAGATCCTTCGGAGGTGGATCCTACGAAGAACAAGCCCACGCAAACGGTTGTAGAGCGCTATATCCAGTTGGAGGGTTGTCATTATGTCGATGAAATTATTCCTTACGAGACAGAGCAAGATTTAGCTGACCTGCTACAGGCACTACACGTGCAGGTGCGTTTTATCGGTGAAGAATACCGAGATAAAGACTTTACCGGCCGTAAATACTGTGTAGAGGAAGGTATTGAAATTTACTACAATAAACGCACACACCGTTTCTCAAGCCACGGCCTACGTAAGGTTGTTGCGGATAAAGAGGCAGAAAAAGTGGTGAAAGGCTGATAGGCCAAAATTTGGATGGGCATGAGGGGTGCGCTTCAACGCAGTTGCCACATCAACCCAAACCTTCACGGAGATACAGAAATTAAAAATGAGTAATAACGTACATGTTATATTATCGGGCGGTGTGGGAAGCCGCTTGTGGCCCCTATCCCGAAAAAGCAATCCAAAACAATACCTAAACCTTTTTAAAGAAGGTTCTCTTTTTGGAATGACCGTGTTGCGAAACCGCGCCTTGTGCAATAAGGTGATGGTGGTTGGCAATTGTGACAATTATCAGCTAAGCAAAGAAGTGCTGGACAGCCAAGGTGTAGAATACATCGATATCGTTGAAGCGACTCCTCGCAATACAGCGGCGGCAATTGCGTTCGCTGCCTTTGCTGCGGCGCCGGATGATATTTTGATCGTCACGCCTTCTGACCACGTGATTGTTGGAGAGGATGACTATTCTTCGGCCATACAGACGGGAATAGCAAAAGCAAAGGAAGGCTATATCATCACTTTCGGTATAAAGCCCACACGGCCTGAAACAGGTTACGGCTATATTGAATATGAGGGTGATAAAGTGCTTTCATTCCGGGAAAAACCAAACCACGATACGGCAGAAGATTTTATTGAACGCGGAAATTTTCTGTGGAATTCAGGCATGTTCTGCTTTCGTGCAGATACGTTCTTAAGCGAGCTCCAACAGTTTGAACCCAAAGTGTATGCAACGGCATTAGCCGCGTGGCAGCACCAAAAGGATGGTCGACTAGATGAAGGCTTTTCGAAGAAAATTCCATCCATTAGTGTAGATTATGCGGTGATGGAACGCTCAAAAAAGATTCGCGTGGTAGCGACGCAATTTCAATGGTCTGACTTAGGATCTTTTGAGTCGTTATATGATTATTTACGTTCTACAGGCTATCCGGTGGACGAAAATGGAAATATGATCATTGGATCGGATATGTATACAGCTTTTGTTGGATTGAAAAACACCATCGTCGTGTATACCGATGATGCTTTGCTATTTGTCCAGAAAGAGAAATCACAAGACGTTAAAAAAGTGTACAATACACTCGAAAAACATCAGTCAAAATTGATTGATTAATAGTAAACTTTACAGAGCGATGTTTTACATCGCTCTGTAAAGTTTATGCTCAACGGCATACGCCTCTCGCCCCTACCTATTTATTTCTAGCTCGGTTAGTCTAGCTTCCACTGGTTTGTGTAGTACCCTGCGCTGATGACGCCGGAAGCGCCTTCTTTCAGCATGTCGTCATGGAAAAACATGTAATCAGGGAATCCGCTTGCTCCGGCGAAATACTGGTTGGCCGTGGCGGCCCGCATTCCTGCAAGGCCTGTCCCCGTGATAACGGCAACAGAAAGCTGATCGTTATCGGTTCTTTTCCATTGGAAATAGCCGCCAATGTTCATTCCTTCAAATTTCTGATCGCCCAAGGTAAGTCGTCCCTTCACCACAGCTATCGGACAATCGGCTAAGAGCTTTTTCCAGACGCTATTCGTCTGCGCATTACCCACCAAGATAATGTTGCGATTTCCATGCTCTTTTTCGTTGTAATCGACATCAGCAATGATATCGAATGCGCCATTGCCCCTGTAATACCAAGATTCAGCATCATAACGGGATTTCTCTATGGCCCAGGCATTCTCTTCCGGGCTTCCCTTTGTACCATATACATACAACATACGGTGGTTGAACGCTTCCTTAAATGTGCCATTGCGATGAGGCCCCTTATCTGCTTTGCTCGGCGCATCGATCACTCGCCACTGATTGTCCCTTTTATGCAAATAGACAAGCTGTTGCTTAGCAGTGTTGTAATGATAGGAAACTGTGTTAAGGCTATCGAGTTGAATAGCTATTGTATCTCCAACGTGAAAATCGCGGATATCCAAGGCGAGCGTGGCTATATTTCGGGTTTCGCCGGATAGGCGTCTATGCACTATGTCGCGGGAAATCTGCAGGTGCGCATATTTCAGCGGTGTAATCTGTTGGTAAATTGTAGCCCAGGCGTAGTTGGCGGATATACCTGGATTAGCCGTTTTAAAATCGATATGATGTATAGCACTGTCGGGTTTACGCTCATGCCATTTGAAATAGTCAAACAGCGGTTTCCAGTCGACACTCTCATTGCTATACCAATGCGAACCACCAGGATATTCATAATAGCTGAAATCAGGATGAAATTCACCTAAAACACCGCGCATCTGTCGGGCATAATCTACGGATACGGTACGATCATCATCACCGTGAAGGATATAGACGCCTAGATTTTTATAATTGGAGGCATACGCGATAACATCGCTTTGGTTGCTAGCACGGAGCAAGGTTTTTTCGAGTGCCGTAGTCGCTTTTTCCGGGATCAGTCCATCGGCCGACCCATAGCCTTTCAGCGTGGGATAGCCCGCGCAGGGCGCTATGGCCGCCCATTTGTTGGGGTAGGTAGCGCCCAAAAACCAAGTGCCATGGCCGCCCATCGAGTGACCAGTGAGATAAATTTTCTGGGTGTCCGGCTGGAGCGTTTGTTTGGCAAGTTGCAATACTTCTAGTGCGTCGAGCCGACCCCAGTCTTCCCAGTTGAAGCCACGGGGGCGACGATTGGTTGGTGCAATGAGCGTTCCCCAATCTTTCGCCGTATAGGCTTGCGCCTGACCGAGTGCCTCAACGCCGGCGCCGTGTACCGAAAAGAAAAGCGCTTGGCCTGCTTTTTCGCCACCTTTCGCCGGATTTACAGCATAGTACTGTACGCTGTTGTCGATTTCGCTGGTGAAGGTCACGCGGTAAGGAACATCAGCCGTGACGCTACGCAGGGCGATGGTCGCATCGTCCAATAGGTTCTTGTCCTGCAAAAGCTGAAGACTCGCCTGATTCTCACCCAAAGTATTCACGGTAGACGCGTCGACTGTGATTGCTACTTTGCGCGTGGTTCTAGCGGGAATGGTAGGCAGTAAAACGCGTCGTGACTTACCTTGTATACTACTTTCCACATGTAGCCCTTTCAAGGCTTTAGCGCTGTTGTTTACGACAACGATTCCCAATTTTAAATGGTTGTTGTCTCGGCCTTGTACGATGTCAGGTAAGGTTAGATCTGCTGTAGCAAATGTAGCAGCCTTGGTCGGGAATTGCAGGTTGGCAGATATGAATGCACCGCGGACAAAAAAATCATTGCGTCCTTTTTTCAACTGTATCGGTAGCAGCATATAGCCCATCCGGTAGGGGTCACCAGCATGCAGTTCGCCATTGACAAGCACGGCGCTATTCCCTTTTATTTGCAGGATGGCGGCTTGCTCTTTTTCGGCGGTGTAGCTTAAATAGAGGTAGCTGGATCGCGGCCCGCGGAATTGTTGCGGATTAGGGTTAGCGACCCGGGTAGGCTCTGCCGCAATTCTGCCAGGCCCGGGAGGGTTATTAGGTGAACGCAAGTCTCCGGTGCTGGAACGCTGCGGACGGAAGAACCCCGATGTATCTGCCGATACCTTGACCCATGCAGATTGATTCATGCCGTCCCAGACGGCATTTTCTACAGGCCTTTTGAAATCTTTACCATAGTAGCTCCATAGAAACTGGTCGGTGTAAATAGCTTCCCTACCGTAGGTATAGGGTACTTCGAGATACAAACCTTCCCGGAAGGAATATGTTTCTTGGGCGTAGGTTTGCGTTGTAAAAATGATAACATAAAGACTAATGATCCGGATTATAGGGTTGTTCATAGAGGGATAGGTATGTGTGTCGTAAATATGGTTAAAAATAAAAAAAATAGTTTCATCACGGATGTTTGCAACACAATTTATACAGCTAAGAGGCTCGGTTGGTGCGAGCCAAAACTACTTTTAAATCTTGCAGATTGCCTTTCTGCTGGAGCGGCAATGGTGGCAACGCGGCCGTACGCATAGTTCATGTTCAGCTGATTCCGGAATGTTGTGCTTATAAAACAAAACAATATGTTTGCTGTGTTTAGTTTGTTTTTGTTATTTTTAAAGAAAACCATTATAAGTACGAGTTATGAAAAATCCAATGTATATCGATTTGACGACGGATTATGCTTTTAAGCGAATATTCGCATCTGGAGTAAATAAGGACTTGCTCATTAATTTTATAAACGAAGTGTTTAGGGGGAGAAAGAAAATTATTGATCTTTTTTACAATCGAAATGAATACGTGGGTGACAATGAAGAGCTGGGTTCAGTCATTCTTGATTTATCATGTACTGCGGAAGACGGATCTAAAATCATTTTGGAAGTGCAAACTAGCCCGCAGCTGAATTTTAAAAGACGGATGCTCTACTACGGAGGAAAGCTGATTGCTGACCAAGCGCCCAAAGGAAATCGTAGGGGCTGGAACTATGGTATTGCTGCGGTATACGTCATTGTGCTGATGGAAGGGTTTGTTTTTTCCGAACAGGTAGAAGGCAATTCGGTTTTTCAAGATATCTGCCTCTGTAACAGCGATACGGGCGCAATTTTTTACGAAGATTTACATTTTATGTATATACAATTGCTTAACTTTACGAAAGCAAGCGAACAACTGGAGAGTGATTTGGACAGGTGGTTATATATTTTAAAAAAAATGCCATTAATGGATAATCAGCCAGCATACTTACAGCAGCCTTTGTTTGAAAAGCTATTTGAAGTCGCTCGCTACAGCAAACTAAACATGGAGGAACGCGCTATGTATGACATCAGTTTAAAGCGAAAATGGGATCAAGAGGCTGTTCGCCAATATCAGGAGCAACAGCTGGAGGAAACTATCCAGAAAGGCTTGCAACAAGGAATAGAACAAGACATAAAAAGAGGCATAGAGAAAGGATTGGAACGAGGCGTAGAACAGGGATCTGACGCAAAAAGTTATGCTATCATAAAAAGGATGATTGATCGAAACGGATGGTCGGATGAGGTGATTGCTGATCTGGTAGAGGTTACCGTTGATTACGTTAAAGAAGTTCGTCGACAGGAGACAAAATAAACAACACGTATGCTATATTTAAAAGGCCCGATGAGATCAATCTCATCAGGCCTTTTAATTTGGGCTTTGGCGAGTTTTTAAAAGTTATAGGCTACGCTTCCCAGTATGCTACGTGGCATTTGTGGATTTACGGTAGACCAACCTTTAAAGTATGTCTTATCGGTAAGATTGTTACCCTTCACGGCGATATCAAACTTTTTGTACGCATATGAAACACTAGCGTTTAATAACGTATAAGCCGGCACAACGAATACACCAGTAGGTAGGCTGTTTGTAACAAGGTTTTCGCTCGCATGGTTTACTCCGAGACCAAGCCCCGCACCTTTCAGAGCACCGCTTTGCAGTTGATAGTTTGCCCATGCATTGAAAAGGTGCTTAGGTCCGGCTTCCGTCGGGCGAAGATTATTTACAGAGGCTGCCGCCTTCGTTATCCTACTGCTGTTACGACTGTAACTCATGATAAGATTTAGCCCATCTACGGGAGCCGCTGTTAGATCGAATTCTACTCCGCGGCTAAGACGAGTGCCATCTTGAACAGTGATGTTGAACGTTTGCCCGTCGCGCTCAATGCTTTCTGGGCGTGTCATATTGCTTACGCTGATGTCGTAGTAACTAGCCGTCAGTCCTAAGCGATTGTTCAACATATTTAACTTTACGCCGGCCTCCCATTGGTTGGCTTGTTGCGGTTTTAGATCGCCTGAAATATCAGGTAGCGGTTGCACCACAGGAGCAACATTTCTAAATCCATTTTGATAATTTGCAAACAGTGATAGCCGTTCTTTCATAGCTTCGTATACAAAACCGATGCGTGGGGAGAACGCTAGCTGATTAAACCCGCCTGTCGTCGTATCCCGATCAAAATCGTATGTCCCTTTGTTGTCAAAATAATCCATACGTAGCGCTAGCATAAGATGCATGCGTGGCGTGATATCCAACACATCAGAGATGTAGGCGCCGTACGCTTGTGTAAGTCCGCGGTTATTTGTCGCTGCAAAAGTGGATGCGGCAATAGCTGAATCGATACGATTTGCGTTGAAGCTATAATATCTGGGATCATCGTAAGCCGTGTTGATCTTGTCCACCAATACGTAAGGCGAATTGTGTGACTCAGCGCGTTGCGAAAGAAAATCTAGACCCACCAAAAGGCGATTTCGCATATTTCCGATTTGAAAATCACCAACGAAATTCTGTTGCGCGTTGATGGTTTGCGCGACGTAGTTTTGTTTGGCGGCTAAACGGTCAATTAACGTATCTGTAGCGCCGGTATACATCACATATTGGAAGTATCCGTCCGCTTTGCGACGATTATAGACGAGGGTGGTATTTGATGTCCATTGCTCATTGATACGGTAGGTAACATTTCCGCGTAAGTTTGTTGTTGGATTTCGAAAAGTTACGTCGTTATTAGTATACGATTTATTAAAGTCGAACTGTAACTCATCCGGTGTTCTTGCTTGTAGCGGTCGAGCACGATTTAAAAATACCATGAGCGGATTGGTGCCCTTACTATCGTAGATCTCCGCATCAAAAAGGATATCGAGTTTCTCATTAGCTTTGTAAAGCAAAGACGGGGCGATAAAGAATGATCTTTTAAAACCGGCATCTTGGAACGTGCCGTTGTTGGTGTAGGCGGTGTTTACACGACCTAAAAGTTTTTTGTTTGCGGTGAGTGGGCCATAGACATCAGCCGTCACGCGATGCTCGTTGTAACTTCCGAAAATATAATTTACGCGCCCGCCTAAGGTATCAAGCGGTTTTTTTGTAACGTTGTTAATTAAGCCTCCGAAACCGACGGCTGCGCCCCCGTATAATGATCCTGACGGGCCCTTGATAACCTCAATGGTTTCTAGGTTTGCAGGATCCGGGCTAGTACTCGCGATACTCACCACACCGTTTACCATCGCAGATTGTGTCGTAAATCCGCGGAGCGTATAATAGGCTACACCATCGCCTGGACGACCTGTAGACGACCACAGCTTATCCAGGCCAGCTACATTTGCCAAAGCATCATCGTAATTTGTGTTCACTTGGCTCCGAAGCAGCTCCTGTGTAATCACGGCATAGGATTGCGGATTTTCCAAATTCTTCAAAGGCATTTTAGCGACATAGGGGCTGCTGTTGCGTGCGTATCGGTTTGCCACACCATTGACGACAATCTCATCAAGAGCTGCACGGTCTTCGACAAGATAAAGTGTTGGAACTTCCATTCGCATTCCCTGCACATCAATCTCGCGGTGTTGCGTAGAAAGACCTACCGAAGAAAGGATAATCGTCTGTGGTCCTGTTGGAATATTTTTGAAACTGTAGGTGCCTTTTGCGTTGGTAAAAACAGTTACCGATTGCGGCATTAGTTTGACGGTAATGCCTTCAGCGGGTCGTCCGTCTGAGGATAGTACCTTTCCGTAAATTTCGGTTTTTTGTTGTGCGAGGATGAGGACCGGAAAAATAAGGGATAGGATAAGTAGAAAGTTTCTCATGTACATGATGTGTTGCGTCTTAGTCTTATTTGGACTTAATTTAAATTGCGCAAATCTATTGTTCTTGCTTTAGAAATCAAAGCGAAAACGAAAATACTTGATCCGAATAATTGCAAAAACCGTAAAAATGCGGATACGTAGCCTATCCGAGGTAGATAAGGTCGGAATTTAATACCGAGTGAATAGGGACAGGCTCAATTTCGAAAGCAAATAATAGCCTACATGGGCTCTGGCATTAAGCGGGAAAACAAGGAGCTAAATAAGCTCTTAAACGCGGAAGGAGTTATGTGCGTGATCTCCGCTGGGGCTAAGTATGATAAATTGAAAACCACAAACAACGGAACGAGCGGATGCTTATCGCGCAATTTTTGAAGACGGCACTTAAATCCTGGAATCTGATTTTCCAATAGAGGTGAGCAAAGCGACCAAGGAAGATCTCGATTGCTAAGCGCTCGGCAGTTATATTTTAGACGGCAACTGATCTGGTGATAGGAGAAAAACGAATGGATTACTTTTTAGTTGGTCTGTAGTAGAGAAATATACTCCGTTTCGATAGGCTGCCGTCAAGCTTCTTGCTTAGACTGGTCTTGCGCGCTAAATGTCGGCCCAGATATTTTTTCAATAGTTCATGTAGACGTCCAGATTCAAGGTGGAGGTCAAACTCTCCTCGGAAATCGACTAGCATTTGGGCAATAGACCGTTCTTGCTCGAAATAGTCTGTTTGTAAAACGATGTACGCAACATATTCTCGCTCTCTTTTGGTTCCCGTGCTTTGGGGCTTTGCTAGAAACAGTTCTTCCTCTTCTTTAAAATATCCTTTTCGTTGATGCAAGAATTTATTCCGGTAGTCTTCCAGCGTTTTTAATTGCTGTTCTGCAATCTGTAGCGGTAGTGCAAAATCAAAAAAATGAGCGAGCGAAAGAGCAAATGGTGTGCAGATCTTGTCGATGGTTTCGACGGATATAGGCAACGTGCCGCTGTGATAGCTACGAATGGCTTTCTCGCCCACGCCTGCAAAATTAGCTAGTCCGACAATCGATAAATCCGTTATAGCTAGTATTTCGTCGATACGGATAGCGATTGCTTTTGCTAATTGTTTATTTTCTGCTTTACCCAAAATGATCTGTATGTTAATTTTTTTAAAAACTTTATTTATTTTCTTACAATATTTTGTATATTTGAATGTGGTTCGATGTTGTGGGGGAGTGTATTGCGTTAAGATGAATTGATTTTCTCTTGCGACAGGATGCAAAAAAGGACTAAATTGGTCATTGTAGGTAGTTGTTTACCGTTGCACACGCCAGATTTTGCCTTTTACTTAACAGAAGTCATTTTGAGCAGGATATTTGCTTATTCTCTTAAGTCTCCCGACATAGGATCCCAAAATTAAAACGCAATAAAAGATTTACATCATGACTAGATGTTTGCTCCATGTCGATAGAAAGGTGGCTTGCCTACAAAGTAGGAAGGCTACCTACGTTGGGTACAGCTACCCTATCGATCTAGCAACGCCGCCTTGAAAGAAAAACAGAGGATAGACATAGGGATGTACCAACGGAAATGGTAGCATAAGGTTAGTATATAGGCGAGTCACTAACCCATGTTTGGCTAGTTTTCTTTTGGCACACACCATGCTCTTCTGTTCTACCGGCCCCATAACATTAAAGAACGCTTTAACGAATTTTGTGGGATTGTCCCAGCTAATATTCGATATTCTACACACCTAAATTAGCAACAATTCTCGCTATTCCAAAAAGCAAAACTTTCTTGTTAAATAGAATTTATCTATTGGGGCCGGTTATTTAGCCATAAAAGCGGGGTTTCAGGGAATACCAGGAGGGACTGGCTATACCCGGCTGAAGATAAAGAATTGTGTTTCGTTTCAATTTAACACAGCTAGCGATTGCGCCTAAGGCCCGTTCCTGCGGGTCTTAGTTCGCTAGTCAACTTTGGAGCTGGAGCGTCTGTTCGAATCAATTGACAACGTGGTTGCACCTTTTTTAATGGCATTCAGGTTCAAAATACTGCTTCTGCAACCTTTTTTATGGCTTTGTCCAATCCTGCTTCCGTCGCTTTCCTAAAATTTTGGCTAAAATCCAAATGATTACTATACTGATTAGGATGATAACTATTACGCCTGACCAAGCTCCTGCATGAAAAACTATGTCTACAACCTGGCAGCTACTCATTAAAGCCATGCTGAATAAAAAAATCAGTACTGACAAAAATCTTTGCATAATTACTCGTTTTATCTAACGAACAATTACACTGTAAAAACCGTTGAAGAAACTAAAAAAAATTGTGTGTTTATAGGTTCAGCTTCATTTTGACTAAGGGCAAAGCGTTAAATTTAACCATTTACGAGCAGCCTCTCTAGGACACGTTTTAGTTGATTTCGTACATCGTCATTGTGAAGATCGATATTAAACAGGGATGTCGCTTTGTTTTTTGATTGGATAGCTAAAAACGTGGCGCCTGCCGCTAATAACGCAAAGGCTACAGGGTCAAAATTGTTGGCCATATTTTTATTTGCCTTCGAAACCTCCAGCGCTTTATGCAGCGTGTCTTCATGTTTTTGCAAAGCAGCCATGGCTTTTAGATTTTTTGATGAGAGTCCCCAATGAAGTATTCCCTTTAGTTCATTATCATGTAAGAGCTCATCGAGCTGAGTTTCCAGTAGAGAAAAGAGATCTTCATCGGCCGCATGCTGAGGGTGTAATGCAATATTCTGGCTAAGCTTCTGAGAGGGGGAGAGGTTTTGTTGCTTATTATGTAAATATTGCTCAATGAGCCCATCCAATCCGCCAAAATACAGATAAATAAGTTTAGGGTTAAGCCTGGAGAATGCAGTAAGCTCTGTGATGTTCAACTCCGAGTAGGATTTTGACGCCAATATACCCCCTACGCTCTCAAGCAGTAGATTTATAGACCGCTGCCGGTTGCGCGTAGTTTTGGGAGAGGGCTTCTTTTTTCTGTTCATTATAATTTAATTCTATAAGGGCATTCGACTTATTGCGTTAAGTCATTCTAATGCTTTTTTTGCTATCCTCTTGTGACCTCGGAGTTTGTAATATGCCTTTATAGCTACAACTGAAAGTAGGTCATACCGTTTTTTAGCCCGGTATATTGGTCTTGTTTCAATTTATATTGTCAAATATAGTAATTATTGCTATAAACAAAATAGATTCTATTGCGATATAATAGTATAAAAGATTGGAGTAAAATAAATTCTCCTATCTTTATTGTCGTTAAATAACCTTTGCTATGTTCTTAGCTATAATATTCTATTAAAATAGATGTTTTTTAACGGCTTCAAGTTATTTAAATTATATGTATCTACTTGTCGACATTATTCGACAATAAAATTTAATGTAACTGTTTGGTTGCCGGCCGTCATGTATAGATGGAAAATATTCGGTTTATTTTAATTGGTACAATAATGCGTGTTTATGTATTGGCCTGTTTCAGGTAGCTGTCTCGACAGCACAGGATAGTTCTGCACTTCGCGGAATGTATATTTATGCATACGTAAATCAAATACTCGCCATGACTACATTTAAAACCCTCGGACAATTTATCATTGAGAAGCAAGCGGATTTCCCCTACGCAAAAGGTGAGCTTTCCCGTTTACTGCGTGACATCGGTATTGCTGCTAAAGTGGTAAACCGCGAAGTTAATAAAGCGGGTCTTGTGGATATTTTGGGCGATGCGGGTCAAATCAATGTGCAGGGAGAGGGGCAGAAAAAACTTGATGTTTATGCGGATGAACAGTTTATCAAAGCCTTGCAAAGTGGAGGAGAATGCTGCGTTGTGGCCTCTGAAGAACATGAGTTGCCGGTTGATATCGACTCGGAATTGTCAAGAAATGCGAAATACATCGTGTGTATTGATCCGCTGGACGGATCCAGCAACATTGATGTTAATGTGTCTGTAGGAACGATCTTTTCGATTTATCGGCGGGATTCAGTTGGCGGTAGGCCAACGATCCAAGATATTCTACAAAAAGGAGATAGGCAGGTTGCTGCTGGATACATTGTATATGGTTCGTCGACTATGCTGGTTTATACGACAGGAAAGGGGGTAAATGGCTTTACATTAGATCCGAGTATTGGTGAGTTTTGTCTGTCGCATCCCGAAATCCGTGTGCCTAGCAAGGGGCAGATTTATTCCGTAAACGAGGGGAACTATTCTAAGTTTTCGGACGGTGTGAAACAGTACATAAAATACTGCCAGGAAGACGATGCAGCGTCGCAAAGACCTTATACGTCGCGGTACATTGGTTCTCTTGTGGCCGATATTCATAGAAATTTATTGTTGGGGGGGATATTTATCTATCCCTCCACCCGAACACATCTACAAGGCAAATTGCGCCTGATGTATGAATGTAATCCGATTGCCTTTATCATTGAGCAGGCTGGAGGTAAAGCTACCGATGGAACCATGCGTATTTTGGATATCGAGCCGCGAAGCTTGCATCAACGGTCGGCTTGTTTTATGGGGAGTTCGGAAATGGTATCCGCAATCGAACGGTTTTTAGACACTGAGAATAAGGGTCTCGATGAATAGCCTTTCGCTGTTTGTTTTTTTATTCGTGGTGTTGATTTCCATCTCTTAACGCTCTTCTTGTTCTAGGATTTTCGACACTAACTCGTGTTCGTTGATGGGTTTGCTTAAAATAGCATTAAATTGGTTTATGGAGCTTTTTCGCTGGGCATCGGTATTCACCAGGTCTGCTGTGCAAAGGAAAACGCTAATGTTTTGGTTCGTTTCCTTAGTCTTATCGAGAATCGTCCAACCGTTGACGGCTGGCATAAACATGTCGGTGATAACCACATGCACCTCGTTATTTTGAATAAAATGTAAGGCTTCTGCTGGGTTCTCAAAGAGTGTAATCCTGGAGGAATCCTTGAAGTAATGTCTTAGATACATGATATTGATTCGGTTGTCGTCGATAAACACGAGCCTGGTGTTTTTTGGGAGGTCGGTTAGGCGAAGTTGTTCTTTTTTCTGCGGTACCACACGTATGTTCTGCGTGGGGATAGTTACCTCAAAAGTAGATCCTGTTTCTGGCGCACTTATTAGATCAATCTGCCCCTCAAGCTGTTTTACCAATAAATTGGAGATGTAAAGCCCCAGCCCAAACCCACCTGTCTTGGCCTTTGATCCTGCCATGTAGTACTGCCGGAAGATGTGTTGTTGATGTTCCAGAGAGATGCCGATCCCTGTATCCTTCACCCTGATGGAAAGCGCTTTTTTACGGTTGCGGTATTCAAGATTTGCAGATAGGTGTACACTGCCTTTATGCGTATATTTTATTGCATTTGCCAATAAATTGGATACAATTTGTTTCACCCGAAAAGCGCTATTGAAAATTTCCAATCCGCTGTCTATTTGGATGTCATGCGTCAAAACTAGACCTTTTTTTTGAGCTTGATAGATGTGTAGGTTAATCACCTCTGTCAGGATTCTGTGTGGGGAAAAAAACGCGTAGCTCACCTTTAGTTTGCCCATCTCTAATTTACTAAGGTGTAAAATATCGTTGATGGAGCTATTGATGACTGTGATTTCATGAACGGCCGAATCGAGATATTCTGGACTAACCACATGGTCAGCCTTATTCTTTTTGAGGATGTCTATAATGCCAAGTAAGGAAGAGATCGGTGTGCGCACCTCATGGCTGATGTTGGCAAGCACGCTGGTTTTTTCTTCCGCGACTTGCGACGCGTACTCTTTTTCTTGGCGTAGCCGTCGTTCGTAGATACTCGCTTTAGACTGATAAAACAGGATCAGCGAAATCATACATAGCATAATGAGCAACGCGACAGCAATCTGCTTTTCAAATCTATCTGCGCTTAGGCGATGGGATGTAACGATGCTTTTTTCTTCAGCGCGTATTTTCTCCAACCGTTGTCGCCTCAACGTTTGGATACTCGATCTTAGGGTGTCGAGAAGCTGATAGTTTGCTTGTACGAGCACACGTTCTTTTTGTAAAAGCGCTAAAAATTTTTCACGTAGAAGGTTCGTGTCTCGTTTAAAAGACTGTTGCTGCTTGATGTTGAGTTGTTGAATCGTTTTATACAGGGCATCTATTTGCTTGATGTTTAATGTTTGGTTTACTGAATTAGCAACCACAATATCGTCTTGTGCTTTAAAGATGCGTTTGAATAGGTTTTGTTTTTTCCGGATAACGGTATCGAGCAGGATAGCGTTTAAAGCGGTATCTGTCGAGATGCTTCTAAACAACGTGTCGTTATTCCGTATCGGTGCCTTTGGAATTTGTATGTGCGGCTCATTCTGCAATAGGGATAGTGAATCCTGTGAGAAAAGTATGAGGTTGTTCACGGTTTTTTTCAGTGCCGTCAGTTCAAGCTGGATGTTGCTTTTCTGTTCTAGTGCTTGTCGGCCACCTGTCGCACCTTGGGAGTTCGTTTGGATTCCTCCTAAAGAATCGATCTGACGATTTATTTCTTCGAGCTTGCAACTATATGCGTAGTAGACGCTTTTGTTGAAGTCGATGGTGTAGAGCCGGAAAAGGTCGTCTGCCTCATTTATGGCGAGAAAAAGCGTATATAAGACGTTGGACTGTTGTCTTCTTGGAGAATTCTCCTGTTCCAAACGTAGGCTCAACGTCTCGTATTGTCTATGTTGTTGTACGAACAATATACTCAGGTAAATAAAGGAAGCGACCAGCGCTCCGGTTATAATTAGTCGTAGGAGATGAAGTGGTTTCTTCTTGCTTAACACAGGTGATGTCATCTTCCAAAAATAGTCAATAAACATCGTTTGTTTAATCTTTAAAAGAACTTGTTGTTGTTGAGAAGCGTCTGTGTGATTCCTTTTTTAAAATTTGTAGCGATGTAGCTATAAATTTCCTTTTTTAAAGTATAGTTGTGCGTTGTACGTAAATGCTGAGTTGGCCCTATGTATATTGGAGCGCGGTTTTTGCACTTTGATTTGTATTTTCTTCTGGTTCCATCGTTGACTGTTTGTGGTAAAAATTCAGATCGGTCATTTTCGTATTTATTCATTGTTTTCGGAATAAACCTAATGGTATATTAATTTCTTTGCATGGTAGTGTTTAATGATGTTTACGAATATTCTTGTTTGTTTTTAAATAAATAAATACGAACTTATTATTGAAAAATAACAATTTATATTATTTTCTTGGAATTTTGTTTAAATGCAATATTTTTCTTCTGAAGTCTTATTTTGATTATATTTGAGAACATAGATTAATCGCCAATTACAAATAATTTGTTCATTAAAGCATGCGCTATGTCCTTAAAGAAAGTGAGAAAAGAAGTGAGCGGTACAGTGCGTAATAAGCAGCGTACTCGCGGTAAGTTGCTGGAATGTATCGGGAAAATACTGGAAGAGGAAACATTTTCCGGCTTGACGATAACAGCAGTTTATAAAAAATCTCGATTGAATCCCAAGTTAGTTTACCTCTACTTCAACGATTTCGATCACTTGGTCGAAACCTTCGTCAGTCAGCGTTTGCAGGCTTTTCATTCACGAGCGAAGCTCCGTATGGAATTGGTCTGTTTAGATAGTCAGCCGGACGTTCTGGATGCCATATTACAACAGGTTGAGGAATTGTACACCGACGAACCATTGAAGAGGTTGCTTCACTGGTCGCTGGTAGAAAAGCGTAAAAAAAATCTAAAAATGTTGACACAGTCGTTTAGTTCATATTTGAATGAGCTTTTTGGCCATTTCACGAAAGCACTTCCTGCTGCTGAAAGACAGTCGATAATAGCTACGTTGGATTTGTTAGTGTCCGGTACGCTTTTTTTATTTGTTTATGCAGCGGAGGGAGCGCGTTTTCTCACACTGGATATTTCAAACGAGCATGATCGGCTAAGGTTGTATAATGCTGTTAAGCGTATGGTTTTTAGCGCATGCGATGGTCAGTTGGTCAGCATGTCTAAAAAGGGTATTGTTGCCTAAACAGCATGCGACTCTTTGGACAAGCAAGGTCGCGCCCACGCGGTGATTGTAAATTTTACACCATTTTTTATTAGCCAAATGCGCAGTACGGTTAAAATGTGGGAAATACAGCGTAGATTTCCGTGCCGTATTTCCCCTTTTATTTGATTAACAGTGTACCGATCTCGTACCGCTAGATCGCTGGATTAACGGTTCTTACGCATCGAATACTTCTTCCCTGCGTAAATGTTGTAGTCGCATCATTTTGAATGATGGTCTGCGAATAACCATCAAGAACGTTCACCAATCCTACCAAATTAACGCCTGAGTAGCTCATTCTAAAAAAGGCTGGACGTATTGTGGCAGGTGCTGTGGCATCACCATTAAAGGTTTCGGTGTAATAATGGCCTTGTCCGCCCAGTAAAGCTACTACGAGCGCCGGTTGTTGAACGAGCAGGCCGGTCGCGGTTCGGAAACCATAAAAGCCTAGTCGTAATTGATCCATCCCAGCGTAAGCTGGATTCGCCGGTTGGGTAGAACTTCTGTCCCAATTGGCCGCGATACCGGCCCCGCCCAAGAGAAGCGGTGTATAGCCTTCCAGTGAGTTGGGTAGTCCTAGTGCCTGATACTCCGCAGGGGTGGGCAGTCGCCAGGTTCCAGCTGGATAGACACTCCTGCATACATCGACGCTATTAAATGTGGCGCCTGTGGGTGTGTTGGTTCCAAAGTTCCATAGATCGACATTGGCTGAAAATGAATAATTTATTGGATGTGGTCGGAATCGGTACCGAAACCCAGCGGGAGCTGCTGCTTGGAATGTCAGGTTTGAGCGTGCCCAGCGAATAGGCGATGTACCCACCCGGATACCGGACTCAATGAGTCGTGCGGTGACGGCGTAGCTACTTCCTCGAACAGGCGAAAAGGCAGAGCCAAAATTAATCGTGTTGTCAGCAAACGTTCGTGTAGAACCGTCGTCGAGGGTCAAGTTTAAAGGATTCAGACGCAACTGCAAGCTTCCGGCTGTCACTGGCCTCGGGCGTACGGTGTAGATAGCGCCGACACTTACGCCTGCTGTGGTGCTCGTCATGTTGTTGGAGCTCAACGCTGAGGCCTGAAAATTCGAGAAACTACTATCTCTAACATTAAAGTCGGCAGTTTCGCTGAGTGCGCCACCAGATCCTATCGCGAAGGATAGGTTGGAATTGGCGGCGATACTGCCAAACATACCACGCGTATCCACGGTTAACACCACCTGCGAAGTGTATCTCCTTAATACAATATTTAAGTTGTTTTGTCCGAATTGTGTGAAAATGGTGCCTGCCGCATATAGGAAATCTTTATTGGCAATTTGGGCAGCTGAAACAATGTTGTTCGTTACTGTTGGTGAGGATGTGCTTTCATTGGTAGACACTGCGATCCACCTGTAGTTAAAGCCCGACGCAATAGCGACCGGTGGAAAAGAAGAGCCCGTGGATTCTACGTTGATAATCGGCGTAGTTTCGTTTTCCCTGTAAATAAGGATTCGGCAGCGTATGCTGCCGCCAATAGGACGACTGACCATGCGTAAATTTTTGGTCGACATCCGTGCCTCCTCATTTCCGGATCTTGTGTTAGTGGCGACGGCGGAAGCAGGATGTGTTTTGACTATTTCAAAATCAATGTCGAAATCGTTTGAAAAATACATCTCGTGTTCTTTCCCGTCATTGTCCAAAGAAAACGGTGTGTTTAATTTGTTGCCGCCGACGCTGGCGCCTGCGGTTGATCGGCTTCCGTGTTTCGAAGTCAGCTCGATGGGCGTTTCGTCAAGCATGTAATCTTCCAGTCCGCTAACCGTCACGGTTAGGGAAGCGTCTTGGTTTGTTTCGTTGTTGCTTCCTTTGTTGCAGCTAAATAGGGTACAGGCTATGCTTATACATAGTATAAGCCTGATGTAGGTTGGTAGGTTTGCAGGTGTCATGTTTCTTGCGCTTTAATGTTTTACTACAGATCCAAATCATTAGAAAATCCTTGTTGCGTTTGCCAGTCCTCTATGTAGGGCGAATTGTCTTGAGCGTTGCCTGGGTTTATTTGGGCGCCTGTAGATGCAGCTGCCATAGAAGATTCTAACCATACGATTGTGCAAGTGACTGTAGGGTGGGTGTAAGCTTTCTTTTCCATCTTTACCTTATTAGTATATAGCAATTCTTAAAATTCGCATACAGCACGCTAGTGGGCATGTTTCCATGCCTTTCGCGCGTTTGGTATTGTAGAAAAATGGTTAGGCTGTGTCTGAAAATCTTTTAGTCGTTTTATGCAAAATTTAGCCAATAAGGGGCATGCCTAGCGAAAAAGTGTTTTTTTTCACGAGAATCATGCATTATTTACATAAAACGGTTAGGTACATCAATATGCGTCGTGTACCAATTATTTCATAAGCAGTGATGCCAACAAGCATGTAGCTTGCGACGGTAGGGTCAAAAGTTTCTTACACTCCTAACTCATTTTTCAAGAACGTGACTCTTTTTCGGGGAAAGTGTCATTAAACCCTTTTTTTGAATTTTTAACTATTTATAATTTTCATAAGCTTCATCACAAACACTTCATATTAGCATGTGTAGTTGCACGATGCCTGTGGCTTGGATAGCCACTTTAATTTTTTCATAAGCAATTCAATGTCCGCGCTAGAAGCAGTATTAGTACGGACGTTGTAATAACACAACAAATATAGGGATTGTTTCAATTACTTTACACTTTTAGAAAAAAAATAATCATTATCGGGAGTTTTTGCCACAAGGGACGCCTTATGACTAGACATTATGCTATGCATCCTGTATCGATTACAGGGTATAGTAAGTCAGGTAATGTAGAAACATTACTCGAGAAGAAAAATCTTGCTACTCTACCGTTCGCCGCCCATCAAGGGGTCGGTGCGGCTTGTTTTTCCGGTTTCTAGATGGCCGGCATATTGGTAAGAGAAATGAGGATCTTCGTTGGAGGTGATTTCCATATCGTACCATCCGAAAGACTTTTTCAAGGACGTTTTCCAGGTGAAATTCGTGCTGCTCAACGCCTTGCTAGGCATTCCGTATGATAGGTCCTTGATCATTAATTGTTGCTGATTATTATTGGATTGGACCGTCAGATACTCCGTATGATCGACCTGCGTTACTATTAGTACAGCGGTTTTTGCCGATTTTGATCCCTTGAAAGAACGGTAGAATCCATTCGGCCCATAGATCCGAAGGTGGTAGTTGTCGCTTTTGAACTGATCCAATGGCCATTCATAAATAAGGGGTTCGTCTTGCCGTACCGCGAAGTTCCACGTTTTGCCACGTGTATTGTTTTCGCCGTAACCTAGCGGCGAGATCGCGAAAAACGGGACCCCGACTTCTTTCGTTTTCGAAAGCCCTCTGTGTACTTTAAACTGCACACGTAGGACATTCTTTGTTTGATCAACAGATGCGTTTACAGCGATGGCGTACGGTAGCGCACAGGCAAGCTTTGTTCCTTTTTCTTGAGGCGAATTCCATAGTTCCGTCGTGTTTTCTTTATTTTTGAAGGCGCTACTGTCCAGCTTTGTAAAACCTGATGGAAGCGCTTTTTCCCTTGCAGCGTGGATGCGCTCTACATGCACATTACGATCTACTGAATCGATCGTAACACGGTCAACGTGGTTAACCGGTTCAAATACAGAGGTCAGATTGCCGCAAATTAACCTACGCCAATCGCTTAAATTCTCCTCGACGACTTGCTTGTTGAATTTTTTCTGCATGAAATACTCCAAAAATTGTAAGGAAGAAGTTAGGTCAAATACTTCCGAATTGACACGCCCTCCCTTGCTCCAAGGAGATGCTATAACAAGCGGTACGCGAAATCCGAGGCCTATGGGGCTGTCAAGTGTGTTTCCTTCATTTCCGGAGCGGCGTCTTTCTTGTTCCATGGTCACATATTCGTTTTCGGTGCGCATGCCTTGTGGTAAGGCTCCGCTGTCTGGGCGATCACTGTGTGCCGGAACAAATGGCGGCACATGGTCGAAATAGCCATCATTCTCATCGTAAGTCAATATAAAGATCGTCTTTTTCCAGATTTCTGGGTTTTCGGTCAGGATATCGAGTGCCTCGGAAACATACCAAGCGCCATACCAGGGCGATGAGGGATGGTCGGAAAACCGACAAGGTGCTACTAACCAAGATACGGTCGGTAAGGAGTTGGTTTTAACGTCTTGCCTAAATTGATGGAAAACGTCGCCTTTCGGAACGGCTACTTCTTCCTCTTTCTGCTGATCGCGGTAGCGTATTGTTTCCAGTTGGTGGTAGTTCGGGTCGCCACTATTGGTCGTGAACGCCTTGCGGTGTATGGATTGCTGGAAAGGATCCAGCTTCTTAAAAGCTTCTTCTCCAAAACGTTCTATATCCTTTCGCAGGATTCGTGCTTCTTTTTGCAAAGCCGCACGCTTTTCGCTTTTGTCAGCAGAGCCTGTAGCAAGAGCCTCTTCCACAGCATGTAGTCGTTGGCGCAGGTAATTCACGTGGGCTGGATGGAAACGTACGTGGTACTGTTGGTGAAACTCCAGGTTGTTATCCGTAAAATTAGCTAGCCAGTCGCTTTGTTCGCCTTCAAAGCCTACCGGGACACTGAGCTCATTTTGATATACCTTCCAGGAAATACCCGCTTCTTCCAGACGTTCTGGGTATGTTTTCCAGCCCACGTCTTTGTATTCTATTTGGCCATTATCTACATGGGCTTCAGATTCGGGGTTATGCGATTCTTCCCGTATGCTCGCTGACCAGAAATAAGATCGATTGGCGCATGTTCCGGTTAGTGAAGAACAGAAATGCTGGTCGCATATGGTAAAAGCGTCTGCAAAGGCGTAATAAAAGGGGATATCCTGCCGGTTGTGGTAACCCATGGTGAGGGGCATGTGCTTAAAATTAGGGTCGCCGGCTCGTTTTGCTTCCAGCCAGGTGTCCATTTTTCCATCATTGCGCGCGTGCACCATATCCTTCCAGCTGTGTGGTAGGGAGCCCATCCAGCTGGTCTTGCTGTTTTCGATGTCTAAACGAAAAGGCGCAAAGGTGTTCCCGTCATTATCTTGTTGGAACCATACGGGGAGCCCATTGGGCTGTTTGATAGCGCGAGGATCGTTAAAACCGCGCACGCCTCTGAGCGTGCCATAACAATGGTCGAACGAGCGGTTTTCCTGCATCAGGAAAACAATATGTTCAGCATCCAGAAATGTCGATCCTAGGGGGGCTTCAATGGCCAGCGCCCGTTGTATCGAATCCGGAACAAGCTTGACCGCCGCAGTCGCGCCAGCAAGCAACGATGCTTTTTTTAAGAATGACCTTCTATTTTCCATAATTCTTTTCGTAATAATGCTGTACGCGCTTTTCGTCTTTACGCTACGTGCTGACAAATAGTGTGTTACAAAACAAAGGATTTACTGTGAAATAGGCAAGATATTACTTGTGTAAAGCAAACGTAACAAAACTCCGTCATTTCAAGCCTTTAAAGGTTTGAAACGACGGAAAAATTTGCATATTACAAAGCTTTTGAAGCGACATGTTCCCTTAATAAAGGGAGTACAACGAAAGTGCGTTACTAACGCATTACTCCTCCGCCTACTACGCACTATCAACGATTGTTTATGCTCACTACCCACTACGGATTAACCACCCGCACACAGCGGATGTTTCGCCCTTCAGTAATGGGTGTCTGACCGATTGGCACAACGCTTTGCGAATAGCCGGTCATACTATTTGTTGGTCCTACTAAATTAGGGCCGCTGTAAATCATCCTTAAGTAGCTTACGGTACGGGTCGGTTGGTTATAGAGGGATGAAAAATAATGGCCTTGGCCGCTTAATTGTGTGCCGGTAACTGTCGGCTGTTGAGTTAGCGTACCATTCGTCATGCGGTAGCCATGGAAAGTAAGCCGCAGTTGGTCCATCCCGGGGTAGGCGCTGTTGGCCGGCTGCGTGGGGCTTCGATTCCAATTGACCACAATACCGGATCCTCCTGTACCAACCGGCGTGTAGCCTTCTATGGTCGCCGGGTTGCCAAGGGCGGATAAATCACCCGTGGTAGGGTATTTCCAGGTTCCCGCCGGATAAACCTGATTACAGGCCTCTACGGCATCGAATGGGATGTTAGGCATAGATGTCCCGAAGTTCCACAGGTCGACATTCGGATCAAATATATAGTTTACAGGATGCGGCCGGAAGCGGTATCGAAAACCCGCAGCAGCGGAAGCCCGGTAAGTTAGGTTTGACCGAGCCCATCGAATGTTCGATGAGCCTACCCGTACGCCCGATTCAATAAGCCTTGCGGAAATGGCATAGCTGCTGCCCCGCACGGGAGAAAATGCCGAACCAAAGCTGAGCGTGTTGTCGGCAAAGGTCCGCGTGCTGCCGTCGTCAAGCGTCAGGCGTAAGGGGTTAAGCCGCAATTGCAAGCTGCCGGCTGCTACTGCCCGCGGACGAACGGTGTAGATTGTTCCTACGCGAAGGGCCGGGTCGGTATTGCTCATGTTGTTCGAGCTCAACGCGACAGGTTGAAAATTAGAGAAGCTGCTGTCCTGTACGTTGAAATCAGCAGTTTCGCTGAGTGTGCCGCCGCCGTTAATAACGAAGGAGATATTGGAATTGGCCGCTATATTGCCAAACATGCCGCGGGAGTCCACGGTCAACTGTATCTGCGAAGTGTATCGTTTAAACACGATGTTTAAATAGTTCTGACCAAACTGGGAGAAAAAGCTTCCCGAGGCATATAGAAAATCCTTGTTGGCAATTTGGGCACCTGATACCACATTGTTGGCTACTGTTGGCGCGGATGTCGTCTCGTTGGTGGAAAGAGCTACCCACCTGTAACTAAAGCCTGAGGCAATGGCTACGGCGGGGAAGGTTGATCCGGTGGCCTCCACATTGACGATGGGCGTTGTTTCATTTGCTCTGTAGATCAACAGGCGGTATCTCACCCCGCTGCCAAGAACTTGCCGGGCCATCAGCGAACGCTTGGCCGACAGCCGTGGAGCATGGTTGCTTAATGGGGCTTCTTTTGGCGTTGCCGATGCGGGGTGTGTTTTAACGATCTCAAAATCAACATCAAAATCATTTAAAAACTGGATTTCATGTTCTTTGCCATCATCGCTCGCTATTTTCTTTATGCCTAACAGGTTGTTTGTACTCGAATTAGGGATGGTGGCCGAGCGGGGTTCGCTTGCTGCCTGGAGGCTTATTTGTGTGTCTTCCATCACATAATCTTCTAGCCCGCTTACGCTTACCGACAGGGAGGCGTCTTGGTTTGTTTCGTTGCTACGCTCTTTCGAGCAGCTGAACAATAGGGTGCATGCCAAACCAATGCATAGCATCAGTTTGAAACAAGTTGGTGCATTTCTGGTTATCATGCTGCGTCTGTTTTTTTCTAGTTACAAATCGAAGTCATTGGAAACTCCCGTTCCGGTTTGTATATCCTCTACGTAGGGCGAGTTGTCGAGAGCCGAGCTTCCAGGATTCACACGAGCGCCAGTCGACATGGCGGCTAACGATGATTCTAGCCAAACGATAGTGCATGTCATGTTATGGGGGTGTACACTTTTTTATCCATCTTGATAGTTTAATTATCGGTAATTTATGAGCAACTAACGTGCCATAGTGTAATATAATTTCTTTATTAATTATTAATGTCTCACAGAATAGATGTTTGCGCACGTAATAGGGTTTAAAAAAATAAAAAATGTAAATTTTTGTCTACAAATAGGAGTTTATTTGCGCCGGGATAACGTGATTTTTTTAATCGCTGTTAAGAATATAAAATTTCTGCTATTATCAATCGCAAAAAAAATCGGGTTCGGGTGGATGGGGTCGTACTAGGTAAGGTGCAGTTGGCTCGGTTCGGTTTTGTTTTCGCTGTATACGAGAAGGTGGTGGCGCAAGGCATCGCCCAAAAGTTGTGTGGCCATCAATGAGCGTTGGGCCGATAGACGTGTGGAAGCGTATTCTCTGTGCATTCTCCTGCTCATCACCTTTTGTAGGTTTATCTCGTCTTTCGTGTCGAAATGGCGCAAAAATGTCGGGAAATTTAGTAGGCATGAATCGGCTGACGTCTCTGCGATGAATGTAGCGGCTAAACTAGAATGCTACATTCCCCGGCGCTTGTGCATGAGTACGCGGGTCAAGCAAAGGAGACAATGTCATATCGGCCTTGTCTCCTTTTAACCTTCTATTCGGTAGCCTACAGGTAGGCTAAGATTTCGCGTTACTAGTTAAATCTTACACAGCGAATACTTCTGCCTTCATTCAGGACGCTGGACGTGTCGGGGTTCAAGCCGCCAAGAGCCCGTGAAAAGTTGCTGAGGTTGTTTGTTGATCCCGATAAATTTGGGCCAGCGTAATTCATCCTGAGATAGACTGGGCGTCTAACAGTTGTATTGGTATTTGCGTTTGTCTGATCGTCATAATTATAACTAGAATAATGACCCTGGCCGTTGAGTTGTGTGCCTGACATTGTTGGTTGTTGCTGTAATATTCCATTCGTTGTTCGGAAACCATAAAACGCTAGACGCACTTGATCCATATCTGGATAGGCACTGTTGGCAGGTTGGCTTGTGCTTCGGTCCCAGTTTGCCACAATGCCGAGGCCGCCCGTGCCGGGGAGGTTATAGCCCTGAATAGAACTGGGCGGTCCAAGGTCAGATGCAACTTCTATATAGGACGGGAGTCTCCAGGTGCCCGCTGGATAAACTTGTTGGCAGGGGTCTACGCCATCGAATGGGATGTTAGGCATAGATGTCCCGAAGTTCCACAGGTCGACATTCGGATCAAATATATAGTTTACAGGATGCGGCCGGAAGCGGTACCGAAAACCCTCGGCAGCGGTGGCGGCATAGGTCAGGTTTGATCGAGCCCAACGAACGGGGGATGAGCCTACCCGTATACCGGATTCAATCAGTCTTGCGGAGATGGCATAGCTGCTGCCGCGCACCGGCGAAAATCCGGAACCAAAGCTAATGCTGTTGTCTGCAAAGGTTCGCGTGCTGCCGTCGTCAAGCGTCAGGAGTAAGGGGTTGAGCCGCAACTGTAGACTGCCCGCTGCTACCGCCCGCGGGCGAACCGTGTAGATTGTTCCTACGCGCAAGGCCGGGTCGGTATTAGTCATGTTGTTTGAGCTCAAGGCAACGGGTTGAAAATTAGAGAAGCTGCTGTCCCGCACATTGAAATCAGCTGTTTCGCTGAGTGTTTCGCCACCATTAATCACAAAGGAAATAGTGGAATTGGCCGCTATATTGCCAAACATGCCGCGGGAGTCCACAGTCAACTGTATCTGCGAGGTGTATCGTTTAAACACGATGTTTAAATAGTTTTGGCCAGTCTGGGTGAAAAGTGTTCCGGAGGCATATAGAAAGTCTTTATTCGCGATGTCTGCGGCGGCTACCACATTGTTGGATACGTTTGGCGAGGATGTCGTCTCATTGGTCGATACGGCTACCCACGTGTAGTTAAAGCCTGAGGCGATGCCCACATCAGGAAAGGTTGATCCGGTTGCTTCCGTATTGACGATAGGTTCGGTTTCGTTTTCCCTGTATATTAATAAGCGGTAGCGCACGCCGCCGTCCAGAGGTTGTCTGGCTATCAGCGAGCGTTGGGCCGATAGGCGTGGAGCATCGTCTCCTTTCTGGGTGTGGTCGGTTCCTGCTGATGCAGGGTGTGTTTTAACGATCTCGAAATCGACATCAAAATCTTTTAAAAGCTGGATTTCGTGTTCTTTGCCGTCGTCGGATAACGAATGCTTTACGCCTAATAAGTTATTCATGGGTGAATTTGTGGTGACCGGCGGCCGAGATTCGTGTTTTGCCTGAAGATTAATCTTTGTGTTGGCCACGACGTAATCTTCCAATCCACTAACGCGTACGACTAGAGACGCGTCCCGGTTTGCTTCGTTATTGCGATCTTTTGAGCAGCCAAACAGGGCGCTGGCCGAAAGGATACATAGCATCAGCCTGAAAAAGGCCGGGGAATTTTTGTTTATCATGTTGCGGGTGGTTTCTTTGGTTACAAATCGAAGTCATTGGAAAATCCAGGATCCGTTTGTATGTCATCTATATACGGGGAGTTGTCTACGGCGGAGTTTCCAGGATTTACACGCGCGCCCGTCGACATGGCTGCCATCGAAGATTCTAGCCAAACGATCGTGCAGGTAACGTTTGGAGAGGTGTAGGTCTTTTTATCCATATTCATAATTTTAATTCTAAAAAAACTTTTGCGCAACTCGCGTGCCAGACTGTAATTTATTTTCACAATAATCTTAATATGCGGCTTTTAGTCTCTGTGTATTGTAGTTTTATGATGAAAATACATTTTATATGTAAATTTTTGTCTACAAATAGACGTTTATCACCTAGTGTGTGGCAAAGATCTTTGTGGTTATTTCGCTACAAATTAAAACCTGAAAAATTTTAGATTAGTAGTGTACTTTCGATTTATTTAACTAATGAATGATTATGAGGAACTTTTTATATTACCGATAAAGTATAGTGTTATTCTTTTGTTATATTATTTTGAAATGATATTTTTTAAGTGCTATTCAGGTCATTTGACTTTTCTTGTATATTTTATAAAAATCTATCTGTATGATAGTTTTTGTTCCATTACGTTTATCTAGCAATACGGACGTCTGTATTAGAAATACGACAGTACCCCGTATTAAAATGTAGACAGTAGATTGCTTCGGAAATTTTTTGATTTGAATAGCATACATACCTACTGACGTTTATAAGTGGTTTTGGTTATAAATTTTGTTGTAAGCTATAGTTATTCAGTAATTTGTGTTTTTTTTTGTCCATATCCTTGGTTTCCGAATGGCGGGCAGTATGTTGCTATCGGGATATCGAGGTGCATACCTAGCGGGCTCAGGAAAATGCAGCTTGGCTTATTGTCCCATTTTTTATTCGATCGCCAGCGTACATTGGCTAATCCTTGCGGGTATTTTGTTTCTTTTTGCTTTAAGTACGCCTCTTTTTTATCTTAACGACCGTTGGCCTATAGTTTTATTGGGCTTTAATATGTTTAAGTAGGGAGTGGTTTTTTTACATGTATTTTATAGTATATGTTACATTTATTTCCTTAGAACGGCAATTGTAACGGAAACGATTGATAGATTCCCGTATACAAGTAGGTTAAAATAGTTGTGCGTGAATATAGGTTGCGCGGTGTTGAGGTTTGTGTAAGATCGTGGGATTATGGCAAATAATCTTCCTTACTGCCCCGTTCATCCGATCTAATTTTTAGAAAACAGCTCTGTTGGACAAAGCTCGTTTTTTGGATGGGTAATTTTGTACAATGCGTTGTGCGGCTGAGATAGAACACGGGACGTTTGGGTATTGCTGTTATCTAGGCGAAGCCAACTGAAAAGTCGTTAAGGGCGCTCTACTTTTACTTTAATACGGCACAGCGTTTCGAGTTTCATATTAAGGTAGGAAGCGATGTATTTGAGCTTGACCCGGCGCAGCAGGCTTGATCGTGTAACGAGAAATCGTCGATAGCGTTTTTCCGCGGAGGGAAGTCGGCACAAAAATGCGCGCTCATCGGCATCTCTATAGTAGCGTTCTAGAATTTTTCGTCCAATAATATTTGCTTCATAATAGGTGTCGTACATTTCGTTTAGTGCTGTTTGCTGGATACCGATCAAGGTGGTGTCTTCCAATGCCTGAATGTATTCTTCAGTTTCAATCGCTAAGCCGAGATTGCGTACGCTCCCTACAATATTGTTTTCTTCGTTTAGCCAAGTCGTGATCTCGTCGCCTTCTTCTTTGATAAATCCACGCACCAGTCCCTTCACAATAAAATACAGTGTTTCGGTATTATCTATCGGGCTCCTCAGAAATTTTCCTTTTTTGACATGAAAATAGTTGCAATGCTGTATCAGGAACTTGGTTGCTTCGGTGGAAATGGGGTGGATGTGGTTTAGAAAATCTGTTATTTCCCTGAAATTTATTGTTGATTTCGCTTCGGCCATTTTGGTGCTTTATGTGTCGCATTTCCTGCGTTTTGTATTGCAAAAATACATAGTTGAAAGCGTTTTCCAGTAGGGGGTTGGCTTTTTTATTTTGGATATGATCAGCGTACTCGGTTTTTCTTCTTATCACCGAGACGAAAAAGTAATTGACATTTATCAATGGAACGTTTGTTTGATCATAAATGTATGTATGCTATTGCTATTTTTGCTGCCGATAATTGCGATCAAAAAACAATTTTAATGAAGGTGCAGGGTTAGGCTTTCAGTAAATCATACTATTAACTGTCGGAAGAGAGCTTGATATTAATTATGCGTATACCGAGGATGAACGCTAGTTGGGCTTTGGAAATTCGTCGTCCTGTAGTGCTTTAAAGGCCACTTTTGGAATTAGAAAAATATTGTCGGCCAGTTTTTTTTGCCGAGGCCCGGGGAGGGTAGGCTGTCTCGATAAGAACAGCCTTTTTTTATTCCAGGAAATGTCCTAGTCTTCGATTTTGCTGCCGTGCATGTTGAAGGCTGCGGCTTTCAGCAGGCTTTTTCATTTTTTATTAACCGCGTCGTAATTTCAAGATTCTATTCAAAAAAAAGTGTAAAAAATAGTAAAACCGGTTTTTTTAATTATTTTTAGCTGCTTGTGGATAACGTCTGATGTGTGCTGCTCGAACCGTTTTTACGGTGTGCTTTTCAGGCGTAGTGTGTTATGGAGATTATTACAAACAATACGTTCAGCTTTCTGTTAATTCTTTACGGATGGATAAAATATATTTTTTGGTGTTAAGTATTGAGGTATGGGTGTAAGATTCTTTTTGATTTCCGCTACCAAACTTGCACGTTCACCGCATTTGTTGTGGTTGTTTGTACTGTGTGCATGTATGGCCTGCTCGCAGGAGCGTGCAACACACCATGATCATGATGCGCAAGCACAGGCCATTCCCGAAGAGGAGACGGCATCTACGGCCGATACCTTGCTCGCGCGCTATTGGATAGGCTATAATTTTCACGACGAGAGCAATCTTACCAATCCGGATAAGGGCGAACAATCGCTCGTAAATTTTATCAATCTGTTTCCGTCGTCTAGTCCAGATGTTGTTTCTCGATCCATCAAGACAATGCTTTCGCAAGCGCAACGTGAGCCCATGGCCCTCGATTTTTTTATGAAGCAGTATGAAAAGTATCTGTACGACCCGAATTCACCAATGCGGAATGATGTATACTATTTGCCTGTGATGGAATTCAAGCTAGACTCTATGCGCTTAGAAGAGACGGAAAAAATAAGAACGAAAAGTAAGCTGGCCCTGCTCAGAAAAAATTTGCCCGGTGAAAGAGCCGCGGATTTCTCTTACATATTACCCAATGGCGATCGCGGACGTTTATCCAAGTTGTCATCACCGCTAACGGTGCTTTTCTTTTATGAGCCAGGTTGTTCCCATTGCGAGGAGGCTATTCAGCAGTTGAAAGATTATCCATCCATAAACACAGCGATTGACAATAAGTCTTTGGTATTTTTGGCCATCTACCCTTTCGGGGGAGAAGATGTTTGGAAAGAATACCAAGGTAATCTTCCGCGAAACTGGATAAATGGTTTCAATGAAAAAGACGAGGTGATCACAAAAAATTTATATGACTTGAAAGCGACACCGACTATATTTTTGTTGGACGCCGATAAAAAAGTCATTCTTAAGGATACAGATGTAGTGCAGTTGTTAGCTTACCTGGGCTTAAGGTAAATGTGGGTTATCCTTCGATGTAGATACAAATAATGTTTAGATGAAAGTACTTGTTGTTATCCTGCCGTTTATTATTGCTATTGCGCTAGGGCGTGTGATTATTCCCTATATTCTTTTTATTTCCTATAGAAAACGTTTGTTTGACCCGCTTGATCTGCGGAAATCTCACCACCAGATAACCCCACGTTTAGGAGGTGTGGCTTTTGCTCCCGTGCAAAGCTGCCTTTTTATCTTATCGGTGGTTATCCTTTATAAGGTGAATTTTGTCGCGTTGGGCATCAATACGGCGGAGATATTCCCCATGTTTACGCTGTTGCTCTGCGGCATGGTGATCCTGTTTCTGGTTGGCTTGGCCGATGACCTAGTCGGCGTAAGTTACCGATGGAAATTTATGGTACAAATATTTGTGGCAGCATTATTTCCGCTATCGGGTTTATGGATCAATGATTTGTATGGCATTCTCTTTATCACCTACTTGCCCATTTGGGCTGGTGTGCCCTTGACAATTTTTGCAGTGGTACTCATTATCAATGCTGTTAATTTGATTGACGGTATTGATGGACTTTGTTCGGGGCTTATCATGGTGGGCTGCCTATTTCTCGGGGTTTTATTTACCTGGTACGATGCTTGGTTGCATGCGCTATTTGCATTTATAACGGCCGGGGTGCTGGTGTCTTTCTTTTATTTCAATGTGTTTGGTGCATTCAAGCGCCGGAGGCGAATCTTTATGGGCGATACAGGAAGTTTGACATTGGGCTACTCCATCGCTTTCCTTTCCATAAGCTTTGCCATGAATAACGAAGATATCAAACCCTTCTCAGAGGGCGCTATCGTGACCGCTTTTTCAGCGCTTATCGTTCCTGTATTTGATGTGAGTAGGGTGCTTTTCGTTCGCTGGCGCGACAAGCAGCCCTTGTTCAAAGCAGATCGTAACCATTTACACCATAAGTTTCTGCGTTCCGGCATGTCGCATCACAACGCCATGATTTCTATATTACTGTTGGCCCTTTTCTTTTGTTTGTTCAATTTCTTTGCGGTGCAATACATCAGTAATAACGTGGTCGTGCTTTGCGATGTACTGCTATGGGTAGCTTTTCTGCTGACTTGGAATATGATAGAATACCGCAAAAAGAGAGTCCGAGCTCAAAAAATCCAGTTTTTGAATGATTAAATTCAAATTTTCAGTTTCCTTTAAAATAAAAAATTACTCAATAATAAATTTGGAGATATTTCGGTATTTATACTATCAAATCTGGCTTTAACCCTATTTTAGCTTATCTTTTCATTTATTTTTGAAATTTAAATTCCCGCTTTTGTTTCTTTTACACTGCTGCTAACTGTTGACTTTTGTCAATCAAATAAGGCCTTAATCCTTCTTTTAATGCATTTGTAGCGCTGCGACTACAAGCGCCTTTTCATTTGATTGTACAAACAGCTACCTTTGTAGCACAATGAAAAATAATAGATAGTCTATGAAAAATCAGTTGGATTTGTACAAAGCATCAGCGATGATGGCTAGAATCTAAATTAACCCTTAGGTTTAATTTAATTTTATAGTTTATTTTTTTTAATTATTCTCAACGAAAGGGGTGGGCCTGGATTTTTTTGCCCTTTGCGTTGGGTTGATATGGAAGACACCTTACAAAAATGGAAAAAACAACAATGGAAACATCAGCCTTGAAACGTCGCTACGTGACGCCGGAAATGTTTATTACTTATCTGGAGTTGGAATGCTCTATCGCTGCTGGATCTGCCACGGTACGCACGCATGGCACGAATCAAGACGTGTATCAAACATGGGATGTGGAGCTGGATGATAACCGAAAAATTGACTTTTAATAACTGCGTTATGAAAATGCTGATTAATTTAAAATACACCGTTGCCGCGCTCGTTGCATCCTTATTTTTGTTCGCTTGTTCCAAAGAAGAATCGGTCTCTATTGATGGTCAAGCTCGGGTTGCTGTGGCATTCGAAAGCGTCAACGAAGTCGAAACTTCCATAAAAATGAATGCTGCTTCTGGAAACTACGTTGCACAGCAAGTAACCGTTCCTTTTAATGATGATTTTGAACTGGTTGCTACGCTGCAGACGCAGCATGCGGTGCAGATAGGGCGGAAGGTCTATACACAGGGAAATGCTGCATCTGCGACCACCTCAAAAACAGTGTTGCCCAATGGTACTTTGTACCGGGTAGTCGTTTACGACCAATCGGAAAATTATGTAGCGGATCGTGTTTATAAAGTGGGCGAGCCTATCACGAATGTGTTTCTATTGGATGGCGGTAAAACGTACACCTTCCTCGCCTATTCCGTAAACAGCAAAGATGATCTTCCTTCGTTGAGCAATCAGCAAAAGCTGGCTGATGTCAATCTGGTTAATCTTAATGGCAGTGCTAACTTGATGTTTTTTAAGCGCGTAGTGACCGTAAAGGGGGGAGAAAATAACGTGAGCTTGGTTATGCGAAATTTGTTTAGTCAGATCACCACGACAATCGATGCCAATGCAGTTGGTGTGATTGATGAGTGTTCGGCATTTATTTCACCTCATTACGGTACCGTCAATGTGAGATTGAAGGATTCTACAATTACCTACCTGGGTTCCACCGTTTCTCAAAATTTATCGTTCGGTGGTTTCAATACGAAGAAGATCGTTAGTACTGCTGCTGTGCTAAACCATGCAGAAACGACCAACGGTATATTGACCATTAAAAAAATCATAGCTGGCGGTACCACGCGAGAAAATCTGGTGATCAATAATCTCGAAATCACACCGGGGGTAAAGTACAACCTAAATCTTACGCTCAGTCCGAAGAATGGCATTAGCATAGCAGGTTCTACCTGGGCACCTGGAAATCTGGTATACAATAATGGTAACTATGGCTTTGCGGAAAACCAAGGTATGTATGGTGATCAGTGGCAGGTTAATGCACTATTGCCTATTGACAGGGGGGCAGGTAGCGAAGGGCAGCAAGCTTATGATCCTGCAAAAGATCCCTGTACGAAAGTTACTTCCCATGGCGGAAACTGGCGTACCCCGACAGTCCAACAATTACAGAGCATTACCGGTGCGAACCGTAATGAAAAGCCGATCTTTCATGTACGCTATGATATGGATGGGCAACCTCGGGCCAGCTATAACGGTGTTGGCGGATTGTTCGTCGGTACAACCACTCAGCCCGCCCCATCGGATATCGATCGATATCTATTTCTGCCCTATGCTGGCGAGCGGAACTGGGGACAAGGTTCTATGGGCACCTATTGGACTGTTACGCCATCCAGTGCAAATAACGAACGTTTCCAATTTAATACAGGCGATGTGACCTGGCCATATAGCAGTCAGTACTATAACGCCGGCGGAAGTATTCGCTGTGTGAAGAAATAATCCCATGTTAACCTAACAATGCTAAGGGTTGTATCGTGTGTCATGATATGACCCTTTTCTATTGCTTAGCTTGTTTTCAAGCACACGACCATGTGCGTTTGCTCTTCTTTCCTCTGCATCGAATCCACATGTTCGAATGACAGCGTGCCCCTCTTTTTTCTCCTTGGAACATGCGCGATTATTAAACAGGTTTCTGGTGTTTGTTGTACTGTTTGTAGGTCTTATTCTACAGGCCTTTCCAGTTTTTCGCAGACTCGGTAAACCACTGTAGCGCTTGGTCTACAGAAATTTTTAAATACCGGGAAAAGCTAGTCTACATCGGGTGGAGGCTGTATTTTTGCCCTATGAATCGTGGGTGATGCCTTTCCGAACTGTTTAGTAAAAAGAACGAAATAGACAATGAAACCATCATGATTTATTTAGTTACAAAGGGATATGGGTAACCCAGAAAACGCGTCCAGGAATGCCATTCAACACATACACGCGGTGAATGAATCTGATCGCTTCATCACCATCAAATAACAAATAATACGAATGAAAATTTTATTTATACTCGCTCCATTTTTTATTGCACTCTACCTCGGTCGGATTATACTTCCTTATGTCTTTCTGGTTTGTTTTAAGAAAAGACTTTTTGATCCTATTGATAAGCGTAAACTCCATGCGCAGTTCATACCGCGTTTGGGTGGCGTTACATTTGCACCCGTGCAATGTTTCTTGATGACGTTTGCCGTGGTGGTGTTTTATAAGTACAATTTTGTGGATTTAAGTGTCAATACGCAAGAGGTCTTGCCGATGTTTCTATTACTGATCTGTGGTTTGGTTATGCTTTTCCTCGTTGGGATTGGCGATGATCTCGTTGGCGTAAGTTACAAGTGGAAATTTGCTGTTCAGCTGTTTGTTGCTGCTTTGTTTCCGTTATCAGGCTTATGGATAAATGACCTGTATGGCGTATTCTTTATCACCGCTATTCCGGCCTACGTAGGCATGCCATTGACGATGCTGGTTGTTATATTGATTATTAATGCGGTAAACTTAATTGATGGGCTGGATGGTTTGTGTTCCGGATTG
This sequence comes from Sphingobacterium paludis, assembly GCF_004364125.1. Taxonomy (GTDB): domain Bacteria; phylum Bacteroidota; class Bacteroidia; order Sphingobacteriales; family Sphingobacteriaceae; genus Sphingobacterium; species Sphingobacterium paludis. Next base: position 117,135 of record NZ_SNZV01000004.1, read on the forward strand.
ATCGCGGTCGGCTGTATGGTGTTAGGTGTGATGTTTGCTGTTCAAGGAGCCTGTCTGCATGCGATGTTTGCCTTTATTACGGCAGGCGTGCTCACGCCGTTTTTTTACTTCAATGTGTTCGGTATCAAAAAGCGCCGACGTCGCATTTTCATGGGGGATACGGGTAGTCTTACCTTAGGTCTTTCCATTGCATTCCTTGCTATTAGTTTCGCGATGAACAACGCGGGCATAAAGCCCTTTTATGAAGGCGCGATTGTCGCAGCTTTTTCTGTACTGATCGTTCCTGTTATGGATGTGCTACGGGTGATGTGGGTGCGCAAGCGGGCCGGAAAGCCTTTGTTCCAACCCGATCGAAACCATATTCATCACAAGCTGTTGGATTTGGGGCTGTCTCACCGGACGGCAATGATGAGTATACTCGCATTAGCTACCTTCTTCGCTGTGTTTAACAGTGTCATGGTCAATTACATTAGCAATAACATCGTTTTACTTTGGGATCTTATTTTTTGGTCAAGCTTCCACATGGTGCTGAATAAAGTAGAAAGTATACGGACGATGAGAGCTGTTCAGGAGTTAATGAGCGCCGAAAACAAATTGGAGAATACTGAAAATAAAAAGCTAAATTTACAGGATGTATCATTGAAAAATCTCCAGTTGGAGAATGTTCGTTAATCCTTAAATTAACTAACTTCTTATGAAAGTTACCGTTATTGGCGGATCCGGATTTGTAGGGACACGCCTGATTGAGAAATTGCTTCTAGAAAACAGTATTGAAATTGTAAATATTGATAAAAAACAAAGCGAAAGTTATATCTCGCTTACACAGATCGGCGATGTCTGTGATGTTGCTGGCCTAACGAGTGGACTACGCGGGGCGGATGTGGTGGTGCTGTTGGCCGCGGAACACCGGGATGATGTCTCGCCAACGTCTTTGTATTACGATGTCAATGTCCAAGGGATAAAAAATGTGCTGGAGGCTATGGAAGCCAATGGCTGCAAACATATTATTTTTACCAGTTCTGTCGCCGTATATGGCTTGGATAAAGAGAATCCCGATGAGCAACTACCTGCAGATCCCTTTAACCATTATGGCAAGAGCAAGTGGCAAGCGGAAGAGGTGCTGCAGGAATGGAGCAAACAGCACAGCGACTGGACCATTTCCATTGTGCGCCCCACGGTGATTTTTGGAGAAGGCAATCGCGGCAATGTTTGGAATTTGCTCAACCAGATTGCATCCGGAAAGTTTATGATGATCGGCCCGGGAACCAACCGCAAGTCGATGGCCTATGTGGGCAACATTGTCGCTTTCATCCAGTTTCTTGTCGAAAACAAAACGGTGGGTTTAGAAGTTTATAATTATGTGGATAAGCCAGACTTCACAACAAATGATCTCGTTTACCATACCGGCAAGGTGCTGAACAAAAAAATCCCGACCCGCCGCATTCCGTATTGGTTAGGTATGCTAGGTGGATATGGTTTTGATGTGCTTGCTTGGGCAACGCGAAAAAAATTGCCCATTAGCTCCGTCCGGGTGAAAAAGTTTTGTGCCGTAACGCAGTTTGATTCTAGCAAAGCGATGGGCTCAGGCTTCACACCGCCATTTACCATGGAGGAAGGCCTACGTCGAACTTTAAAATCGGAATTTGGAAAATAGTTATACATCTAGCGTATCTTAGTTTAGTGAATACATTAAAGAAACTGATAAAGAAATACTTTAAAAACTTCCATTATTTCTATCGTTATTTACGCCATAGGGTATTCGTAGTTGTAACGCTGACCTTCCTGTTTGGTGCCATGGATGGTTTGGGCTTAAGTATGTTTTTGCCGCTTTTCCAAATAGCAGCCGATCGGAATGAAAGCGGAAGCGCAGCAGAAACTGATGATGGCGGGTTGATGCGCTTTTTCGAGTTTTTCCATATGGAATTCAACTTAGCTAATATGTTGATTTTGATGGTTGTCTTTTTCGCGCTAAAGGGATTGTTTTTTTACTTCAAAGGTGTTTACGACGCAAAAGTTGCCCGCTACTTTATTGTAAATACCAGAAGGAATCTGTTGGCAAAATTCTCTAGCCTTTCTTTCCAGCATTTTGTGAAGTCTGATGTCGGGGCTATTCAAAATTTGATGACTGTAGAAATCAATACGCTGCTTTATGGTTTCCGAGACTATCTCATCATACTCCAAAAAGGTGTTATGGTTGTGGTCTATATGGGCTTTGCATTTGCGATGAATGCTGAGTTTGCCATTCTTATCATGTTGGGTGGAGTAATGTTCAATTTTCTATTTCAATGGATCTATAAATCGACATTGGCAGCTTCGCGTAAACTGGTAGGTGAAAATAGCGATTATCAAGGATCTATAATTCAGCTAGTAGCCAATTTTAAATATTTGAAAGCGACCGGCTTTATTCATAATTATGCGAAGAAGGTTACAAAAAATATTGAAGGGCTCGAAGCTGTAAATTATCGAATTGGTAAACTGGGATCCATTACCGCCGCAATTCGTGAACCTATTCTTATTTTTATTGTAGCTGCTGTTATCTTGTTGCAAGTGTACGTACGCGGTAGCGCACTTAGTACAATCATTGTCAGCTTATTATTTTTCTATCGTGCGTTAACGAACTTAACGGATTTACAAAGCCAATACAACTATTTTTTGGGTAAAGTAGGGACGATGGAGAACGTCGACAATTTTGCAGATGATCTGGAGAAAAATCACGAACAAAATGGGAGTTTAGCTTTTGAAAGGCTTCAACAATCACTCTTGTTACGTGACTACAGTTTTAGTTATGGTGAGCACAAGGTACTCAGCAATATAAACCTCGAAATCGAAAAGAATACCACCTTGGCCTTAGTTGGCGAGTCAGGAAGCGGGAAGTCTACCTTGGTCAATGTAATCTCGGGATTGCTTATGTCTAACGAGGGAGATTACTTGGTAAATGGGAACAAGATTGAAAATTACGATACCCAAACCTTTCAGCGCAAGATAGGCTATATATCGCAGGACACGGTTATATTTAATGCAAGTATCTACGATAATATTACCTTATGGGCGGAACGAAATAGCGATAATTTGCGACGTTTTCAGCAAGCCGTTGAGAAAGCTTCGCTGGATCAATATATAGAGAGCTTGTCGCTTAAAGACCAAACCATGTTGGGAAATAACGGCATAAATATGAGCGGCGGACAAAAGCAGCGAGTGTCTATAGCTCGGGAATTATTTAAGGAGGCTGATATTCTGATCTTGGATGAAGCAACATCAGCTTTAGACTCGGAGACGGAAAAAAATATCCAAAGAAACATAGACGCCTTGCAAGGACAGTTTACGATCATTATTATAGCCCATCGCTTAGCGACTATAAAAAATGCAGATACGGTGGTATTGATGGATCAGGGTAAAATAATTGCCCAAGATAGCTTCGAAGGGTTGAAGACTAAATCAGAGCGTTTCAAACGCATGGTTGAATTACAAGAAGTATAGCGAATAGCTTCATGATAAAGCAAACGATTATGAGTGGACCTAAAATTATTGATTTGCCGAAGATATTAGACAAACGCGGCAATCTGTCCTTTTTTGAAAATAGTAAGCAGATTCCGTTCGAAATTAAGCGCACATATTGGATCTACGATGTCCCCGGAGGTGAAACCCGCGGGAGCCATGCTTTCCGAGAACAGCAAGAGTTTATTGTAGCGCTTTCCGGTAGTTTTGACGTCGTATTGCATGATGGAATCAAGGAGCACAGATTTCAGATGAATCGCTCATATTACGGTTTGTTAATTCCAAACATGTATTGGCGAACGTTGGAAAACTTTTCAACGAATTCCTTAGCATTAATTGTTTCTGATAGAAATTTTAACGAGGCGGACTACATCCGTGATTTTGATACGTTTAAAAAGGCTAATCATGAATAATATTTCAGTTTTTGATTGTTCCGTTATTGACTTAGGGCAGATATCCTTAGATGAAGGTAACATCACCGTCTTGGAAAATGATAGATTCCCTTTCGAGGTTAAGCGTATATTTTATTTGTATGATATTAAGGGAGGAGAAAGCAGGGGGGCACACGCTCATAAAGCGTGTCATCAGTTTCTGATTGCAGCGAGCGGCAGCTTTGAGATACATTTGGATGATGGAGCTTACAAAAGGCAGGTGTTTATTAACCGACCTAATTTGGGTTTACACATTCCGCCAGGCGTTTGGGCTTCAGAAATGAATTTTAGTTCGGGATCTATCTGTTTAGTCATAGCGTCACACTTATATGATGAGGAAGATTACATTAGAAATTACGAGCACTTTTTAAATTTTAAAAAATTATGACGATACATAGCTCTTCCGACGTCCAAACTAAAAATGTAGGCAAAGATACTTATGTTTGGCAATTTTGTGTGATTTTAAAGGATGCAGTTATTGGGGAGAACTGTAATATTAACAGTCATGTTTTTATTGAAAATGACGTAGCTATTGGAAATAACGTTACAATAAAGTCTGGTGTACAAATTTGGGATGGTGTGATTATTCAAGATAATGTTTTTATCGGCCCAAATGTAACATTTACCAATGATCTTATTCCGCGTTCAAAACACTATCCTAAAGCATTTGAAAAGACAGTTATAAAAAAAGGAGCCTCTGTTGGAGCTAATGCAACTATTGTAGCGGGGCATACCGTAGGGGATTATGCTTTTATTGGTGCGGGAAGTGTAGTTACTAAAAATATCCCCCCGCATCACGTATATTATGGTAATCCTGCAGCTCATAAAGGTTATATTACTAAAGAAGGAATTCTATTAGATTTGAAGGGAAAAACAAAAGAAGGTTTACAATTTGACATTCAGCAATTTAAATGATAAAATTCTTAGATCTACAAAAAATCAATCTGGCTTATCAAGAGCAAATTGAACAAAGGCTTCTAGAGGTGTTTCGGGGAGGTTGGTATTTATTGGGTAAAGAGGTTGAAAAGTTTGAAAGAAATTTGAAAGATTATGTAGAAGCTGATCATGTTATTGGCGTGGCAAATGGACTCGATGCATTAAGGTTGATCTTTAGGGCGTATATAGAATTGGGTATAATGAAAGCCGGAGATGAAGTCATTGTGCCTGCAAACACCTACATAGCCTCTATCTTAGCCATTTCAGATAATGGTTTGATTCCGGTTTTGTGCGAACCCGATGAACGGTCATTTAACATTGATGTGACCAAAATTGAGCCGTTAATAACGTCACGTACAAAGGCTATAATGCTAGTTCACTTATACGGTCGCGCCGTTTTTTCGACCGATCTTTTCGATCTGGCAACACGTTTTCAATTGAAAATTATTGAGGATAATGCACAGGCTATTGGCGCGGAATGGAATGGTATAAAAACAGGTGCATTAGGTGATGCTGCTGGATTTAGTTTTTATCCGGGAAAAAATCTAGGTGCTTTGGGCGATGGCGGTGCAGTCACATGTAAAGATCAAGTGTTAGCTAATACCATTCGCGCAATCGCTAATTATGGTTCTAGTAAGAAGTACGTCAATATCTACAAAGGTTTAAACTCTCGATTGGACGAGATACAAGCCGCTGTTTTGGATGAGAAGTTGAAATATTTGGACGTGGATAACGAGAAAAGGCGTGAAATAGCCAATTATTATTTGAAACATATACATAATAATAAGATTCTCTTGCCGGAAATGCCAACCGATGAAAAGTCGCACGTTTGCCATGTTTTTGTTATCCGGTGTATCAATCGAGATGAGTTGCAACGCTATCTAACAGAAAAAGGAATACAGTCATTAATTCATTATCCCATTCCGCCACATAAACAGGAAGCATATGCGGAGTATAATACCCTTTCATTCCCGTTAACAGAAAAAATTCATGAAGAGGTTTTAAGCTTGCCAATCAGCCCTGTTATGGAAGATAGGGAAGTTCGATACATTGTTGATGCAATAAACCAGTTTTAAAACGTTCCAAATGAGTCAGCCTTTAGTTTCGATTATTGTTGTTTCTTACAACCATGCTCGGTTCATCACGGAGAATCTTGATAGTATAAAAGCTCAGTCTTATGGGAATATAGAACTGATCGTAGCGGACGATGCTTCGCAAGACAATTCTATAGCAACATTTGATAAATGGCTGGCAGAGAACGACGTCTCGGCTAAAAAGAACTATCATAAAATAAATACAGGTTTGACGACTATGGTGAACGAATGTTTGAAAATGGCAAAAGGAGAATATGTAAAATTGATTGCAGCAGATGATTTCTTGCATATAAATTATATTGAACGATGTGTAGATAGTCTTATTAAAACGAATATGAAGGCTGTGATTACGAATGCATTTGCCGTTGACAAGGAATCACAAATTATCTCTGATGCATATTTTGATATCCCGAGCTATGGCAGCCAGTCTGAAATGGCAGAAATACTGATGCATTATAACTTCGTGCCAGGCTCTACCTTATTTTTAGCCAAAGATGTTTTTGAGAAAGTTGGCCACTATGCTCACGATACGATCTTAGAGGACTACAACTTTGCATTAAGAATGGCGAAAGCTGAATTAATCATTGGCGTAATTCGCAATTCGTTAATTTACTATAGGCGACATGAAAATAATCTGACTGTTACCAAGATAGAACGATTACAGGTAGAGCGGATAAAAGAGCAAATTTTATTTGATGAATCAGGAAGCTACTCAGGTATTGTGTCGACGAACATACTCCGAGAAATTGTGGTGGGTAACTCGTCTTTGCCTCTTATCCGGTCGCTTTATCAAAATTACAGAGGGAGAGATAAGCGGGCAATGATCGGCTTGCGATATCCTAAATTATATCGTTTACTTTTCCGATTAAAAAATAAGTTGTCGTCGAAGTAAGAACTAAGTATAGATTCTTGAAATTAGCTGTATGATTGTCAATGCCGTCGAATTTTACAGTTGATGATAGTAATCAAATAAAACTGCATTATGTCTACGTTATCATTTATTCTACCCGTATTTAAAGCCAACTATTTAAAAGAGGCGATTAACAGTATCCTGAACCAAACATTTACGGACTTCGAACTTATAATCGTTAATGACCAATCGCCGGACAATATTTCGGAAATAGTTGGCGAATTTTCGGACGAGAGGATAAAATTTTATGAAAATGAGGTGAACATTGGCGGAAAAGATTTAGTGGAAAATTGGAATCGCTGCTTGGTATATGCAACAGGGGAATGGGTCGTGTTGGCCTCCGATGACGATTATTACGATCCAAAATTTGCTGAAAAGCTTCTTGATAAAATTCAACAATATCCTTCAGTTAGTTTGGTACACTGCCGCTACAAGGTTATAAATGGAAAGGATGAGGTTATCGAGATTTCGGAGCCATGTCTAGCATTTGAACAACCGGAAGAATTTGTTTTCCAAAATATAATAAAGCGGAGGCGGCAAGTTGCTCCCGACTTTATGTTTAAGTTAGCCGATCTGCAGCAAGTAGGGGGCTTTGTAAATTTTCCTTTAGCTTGGGGATCAGATGATGCTACATGGTGTAAGCTAGCCCTCAACGCAGGTGTCGCTTACGTTGACGAAATACTTTTTACATGGCGATTTTCCGGAATAAACATCAGTGCTCAACAGAACAATGTGCTAAAGAAGGCGAAAACTAGAATACACTTTTTAGCATATTTTAATCGTGAAATAATCCCATTTCTGAAGACAGATAATATCATAGCAGCTTATTATACGAAGGTTACACAACACAATTTAACGAAGTCGATACAGGGGGAGGTTGTCAATACAATTGCTTCAAGCAGGTCGTTTAAGGTTTTATTTGCGCTGCTAAAAGACAGGGCACTACGTGAACTGCTCGGTATCAAAAATTTGCTAAAGATGACCTTTGTGATGCTTTATTTTAGAACCTTTAAAAGATGACCGGTATGGACTTGAATCAATATCTCGCTAGCGATCGAATGGATTACTTGCCATTTTTGTCCAAGGGATACATTATGGATTGGTTGTTAAAGTCGGAACAATATTGGTTGCGTAGTTTTGTAAGGGCGCTGCGAAAAGAGGAATATTATACCTTTTATAAACCAAATAAGCTTTTGAAATACTACTATGCGCGGCGAAAAAATAGCCTGGGGCGTAAGCTAGGTTTTTTTATTCCTGCAGGTTGTTTCGGGCCGGGACTTAAAATTTACCATTATGGCTCTATACTGATCAATCCAAAAACACGGGTCGGGAAAAACTGTACCATTCATGGTAATTGTTGTTTAGGAAGTAAAGGCGTTTATCCCGATGACTCTCCCGTGATCGGAGATAATGTGGACATAGGGCAAGGGGCGCAAGTGTTGGGCGGAATAATGATAGCAGATGGCGTGAAAATAGGGGCTGGCGCTATCGTCACGAAATCAATTTTAGAACAGAATGTTACCGTGGTAGGTATTCCTGCACGTATTGTTCATCAACAAACAACGTAATATGAAAATTACTATCATTACCGTGACGCTCAATAATAGGGATTACCTGGAGCAGACGATTCGATCTGTAATTGATCAATCGTATTCAGATAAGGAATACATTGTCATTGATGGGGGAAGTTTAGATGGCAGTAAGGGGCTGATTGAAAGTTATGCAGCGCATATAGATTATTGGGTGAGCGAAAGGGACAACGGTATCTACCATGCTATGAACAAAGGGATAGCGGTAGCTACAGGAGATTACTGCCTGTTTTTAAACGCCGGCGACGTCTTTGTAGATTCTTCGGTTCTGGATCGTGCCAAGCCATTGCTCAATGCAGATTTCATGTATGGGGCGGCTTATGTCGTGGAGCCCAATAAAACCAAGTCACTGTGGAAGGGGCCGCTTCAAGTCACCCCGCTTTTTTTTATGCAGCGATTCTCACTATGTCATCAATCGGTGTTCACAAAAATGCATGTCCTGAAAGCAAGGCCTTACAACGAAAGTTATCAGGTAGTCGGCGACTACGAGCAGATGTTTTACGAGCTGATCATCAATAAGAGAACATTCCGAAGGTTGGAAATGGTCATTGCAGATTTTCGCAGAGACGGTATATCCGCTGACGACTATAAAGCCGATTTGGAAAAACAAAAAGTGCTCGAAGCGTTTCGTTATTTCGGCTATATCGAACATGATGAATTGTTAAAAAGGATAAGTCAACTGAAAATGGGTACAAGAAAATACGCATTAGCCTTATTTTTTTTACGTTTGATCGTCGATGGCGCCAAAACGCTAGCACCATTCCGGAGCAAGTTGGGAAAATAATAGAGTAGTGGAGAAATTTTACGTAGACGGCATGGGAAAAAATATGCGCATTTTGCATATAGTCACGCGGATTGATTCAGGTGGAATAAGTACTTTTTTATACAATTACTATAAATTTTTAGATCGCTCTGAAACGCAGTTTGATATCGTGGCCATCGATACTGGTTCTCCCCAAGGTTATCACGAAGTTTTTACGGCTCTGGGTGTTCGGATATTTTATATGCCAAATCCGATGTTTCAACGAGTTATTTTTCTGACAAGATTAATTCGATCAATGGGCTATGATTTGGTTCACGCGCATATTGAATTGCAGTCATCTGTTTATTTGGCGGTAGCAGCCCTATGTGGCGTTAAGAACCGGGTGGCACACGCGCACTTGTCTATGGAGCGTACAGGGTTAACCAATAAGCTGCTGCGCGTATTGATGAATGCGGTGGTTACGGCGCGAGCGGGAGCCAGCGATCTTTCCATTCGTGCTGTATTTGGAAAACGATACGCGAAGCAGGCGATGGTACTGTATAATGCCGTTGATGTGGAAAGATTCGCTTTTCAGCCTGCCGTGAGAGAAGCTAAACGAACAGAACTTGGCCTTGCTGACAGGGACATCGTAGGCTTCGTAGGTCGATTATCTGCACAAAAAAATGTCTTCTTTTTGTTGGATGTCATCAAGCATCTTGTTAAAGTAAAGCCGCAAGCTATTTTGCTGATTGTAGGCGAAGGTGAATTGCGCGCGCAGATGGAGCAAAAAATCAATGCGCTGAACATCACGCAAAACGTGCTTTTTCTGAGTAACCGAACGGACATACCTGAGCTCATGATGGCCATGGATGTACTGCTGTTGCCTTCGTTGTATGAAGGGCTACCCTTGGTGTTAGTGGAGGCACAAGCTGCTGCGTTGAAATGTTTAGTTTCTAATCATGTTACGAAGTTGGTGGACGTTACCGAATTTATTCGTTACTTGGATATTGAAGAGGCCGAAGCATGGAGCAACGGGATAATGCAAGAGCTAAACTATTCACGATACCCAATGGAAAAAACAATCACGAGAAAGCGATTTAATATCCGGAAAGAAGCGCAAAATCTCAACCAGTTTTACATAGAATTAATAAACAAATGATGCAAGAGGAACGCACAGGACCTAACCAAATAGAGGTACCCATTGTACTGGCGTTTACGCCGAACTATTTTGTGCCGGTGGCCACCTGTATTACCTCTGTCCTGCAATATGCAGGTGAAACATCGAAGTTTCACTTTATTTGTCTATTAACAGAGGCACTGCCTACAGCTATGCAAGAGCTGTTAAAAGATCTTGGCGCGGCACGCGCTCGATTTACATTTATGGACTTAACCGGCGCTGTTTCCGAAGAAATCTATGTGGACCCTAAATACACCATTGCCGCATCGTACCGTTTATTGCTTCCGAGCCTGTTGCCCGAATACGATAAAATTCTGTATATCGACTGTGATATGATTTTCCAAAATGATTTGAGCATACTCTACCATCGTATGGATTTACAGGATAATTATATGGCCGGTGTTTTTGAAGCCACATTAGAAGTGCAGCAAGCGCACATGCAGGCCATCGGCTGCGCACCAGGTTCCTACATCAATAGCGGTCTGCTTTTAATGAACCTGAAGCAGCTTCGTGCCGACGATATGGTAAGTCAGTTCTTGGAAGCGGCCAAAGTTGAGGGCTTAGCGTTTCCCGATCAAGATGTAATTAACCAGTTGTGTAAAGGCCGAATCGTTGGTCTTCCGCCGTTTTGGAACAGTATACGGACATTTTTGCTTCCCCAGTACAAAACTAGTTTTTTGAAATTTTATACCGAGCAAGATTGGAGAACGGTACAACGCCGGGGAAATGTACATTACACCGGGCCCAAACCCTGGAATACGTTCACCGTCGCTTTTGATCTTTGGTGGAGCTATTACAATCGCTTACCAGTCGCTATAAAAAAGCTGATTACGATTGATCCTAAATTGGTACTCATCGCAACCGTATATAGAAACTCATTGGGTAAATTCGGCGTCAAGCTTGTACAGACCGTATACCGTAGATTAAAAGGGAGGGCCGAATGAAACACGCTTATTTAGTGATCGCGCACAATGAATTTGAGGTGTTGAAAAAACTGATCGCGGCACTGGACGACCCACGAAACGATATATACGTCCATATCGATAAAAAAGTGACAAGCTGCCCCGTGCTGCAAACGCAATATGCCAAGCTCGATATGCTGAAAAAGAGACAAGACATCCGTTGGGGCTCGGTATCGCAAATCAAAGCGGAGTACTTACTGTTTGAAGCTGCTTTGGCAAATGATACGGCATACGATCGGTATCACCTCATCTCGGGAACGCATCTTCCGCTTAAAGCCCAAGATGATATTCACGCGTTTTTCCGCGAACAAAGCGGAAAAGAAATCCTAAACTTTCTCTACACCAATTCCTATGAAATTGATATGAAACTTGCTCGATATCATTTCTTCCTCAACTATTTTCAATATGGCAAACCCTGGATCAAGCGCATAGCGAACCTATGTTGGCATGTCATTATAAAACTACAATATATACTTTCTATACGTCGACGGGCGCTGGATGTACATATAAAAGCAAATAATTGGGTAAGTTTGACCGAACAAGCCGTGCAGCATATTGTTTCACGAAAAAAAGAAGTTTTGAGGGCGTTTCGCTGGTCGCTGTGTGGCGATGAATATTTCGTACCGTATCTCATAGCGGATAAAAAATCGGGCTTTACGGTGCTGGATGAACCGAAACTTCTTTTTAATGAGTTCGTCGGAAGCAACCCTAGGATATTGACGATGGAAGATTATGCTTTCATAATACATAGTGATTACCTATTTGCAAGAAAATTTAGCCAATCGGCAATGGACGTAGTCGACAAGTTAGTAGAGACTATAAAAAGAGACGTATGAAGCACGCCTATCTGATCCTAGCTCATCATGAATTTGAACTTCTTGCCTGCTTGGTTGAGGGGCTGGATGATCCGCGTAATACCATTTTTATACATTTTGATAGCAAAGTATCTGCCTTGCCCACGTTAAAAACAAAGTTTGCGAATTTATTTGTTTTGGAAGAGCGGATAGATGTGCGTTGGGGCGACGTGAGTATCGTAGAGGCAGAATTGCGCTTGTTTCAAATGGCGCAGGACAGCGGTAACTTCAGTCATTATCATTTGCTATCTGGAGTAGATATGCCGCTGCAAACGCAAGATGTCATCCATAGTTTTTGCGCCGCACATCCTAACAAGCAGTTTATTGGCTATTCACAGGGTGACCAACGCGCGCACGTCGAACGTAAGGTGCAGCGATACCATATTTTTCCAAGACATTTTAGAGCTAGCGGTAATCTTGCCGATCGTCTGCGAAAAATTTTGCGATTTCTCTGCCTGCGGTTACAATTTGTATTGAACGTAAAAAGAAATCAAGATATTGAGTTTAAAAAGGGTACGCAGTGGCTTAGTTTAACGGCTGATTTTGTAGCATTTTTACTGGTTCAAAAAGAGGAGATTTTGAAGCGGTATAGTTATACCTTTTGCGCTGATGAAATTTTTGTACAAACGGCCTGCTGGAATTCGCCATTTCGTAGCCAAATTTATGACCTCAAGGATGAAGGTAATGGCTCGCAGCGTATGATTCAATGGCGGGATAATCAGTTAATCGATTGGCAAGACAAGGATTTTGATACCTTAGCACATTCCCAGTTGCTCTTTGCTCGGAAATTTAACGAGGCCAATTCGGACGTTGTTCAAAAATTGTTAACAAATATACGCCTTAGATAATGGTAGATTTAGAAATAAAGAGACAGCAATCTGAAGCCGTCGAAATCTTAAGATTTCCTTTGATGTTTTTGGTTATATTTGTTCATATGCTTCCTTATGAGCAACGGGCGATTCCACCAGTGTTCGGTGGTGAATCTGTCTATATTTTTGTCTCCGAATTAATATCTCATCATATCGGTAGGATAGCTGTACCTTTCTTTTTTGTGTTTTCAGGCTATTTCTTTTTCAGTAAAATAGACAATTGGACGGCTAATCTCTACTTCACTCAATTAAAAAAGCGGTATAGTACGTTATTATTTCCCTATATTTTTTGGAATTTGGCCTTGGTCATTGTTATTGTAGTTGTAAATCTAATGCTCGAATATGTAGGGCGGGCCCCTAATGAGAATTATCACGATCTCCGGCAGAGTTCTCTTTACGATCTGTTTTGGGGATATCCTATAAATTTTCCTTTATGGTACATCCGTGATTTAATGGTTATGGTAGTTTTGAGCCCCATCTTTTATTATTTTTTCAAGCTGTTAAGAGGATTTGGGCTTTGTATTATCGCGGTGCTTTATCTATCAACTTTAGAGAGTAATTTGCCAGGGATAAGCAGCACCGCCATTATGTATTTCGGATTAGGGGCATATGTTAGCCTTGCGAAGGTAGATGTTGTGAATTTCTGTTTGCGTTATGGGAAGCTATTCGCAGCATTGGCCCTAGTTGCTTTGGCAGTTACCGCCTTGTATACGGCAAAGCCTGAAAACGAATATGTCGTACGTACCTTCGTACTATTCGCCTTACCAAGTGTTTTTCTATTAGCAATTTCTTTGGCTAAAAAGAGCCGTGTCAAAAGATACTTACTTATGTTATCACCCGCTGTGTTTTTTATTTACGCTACACATACGATCTATATCTTGGGAAAACTGAAGGGAGCCTTTTCAAGAACATCCTTCGCAGAACCAGGTTGGGGAATGTTAATGGGGTACTTTCTAATTCCAGTGCTGTGCATGGCGGTTCTTTTGCTTTTCTATTTTCTGCTACATCGATATCTACCCAAGCCACTGTCATTGGTTACTGGGAGTAGAATCAAACAACTGTAATTATGCCTGTAGAAAAGCCCAATAATCCACTCGTTTCTATTATTATTCCGGTATATAATGCTGAGAATACGTTAATGATTTGCTTAGAATCGCTAAGCAAATTAGATTATCCTGCATTGGAATTGTTGTTTGTGAATGACAGCAGTACCGATGGTAGTTTAGATATACTGGAAGAGTTTGTGCCAAATTTTTTGGGAAGTGAAAGGCAAGCAAAGGTCATAAGCCATGCATCAAACAAGGGAGTGGCAGTTGCACGAAACACCGGACTGGATCACGCAACAGGCATGTATATCTATTATGTAGATGCCGATGATAGTTTAGCAACAAATTCCGTATCCCTTGCTATCGACAAAGCGCAGGAGATGGATGCAGAGATTGTAGGTTTCAATTGGTTTTTAGCTTTTAATGCGAACGAACGGAAGATGAACCAACCGGCTTTCCAGACGCCTTGGGAGGCTCTTGAAAAGATGATGTTGGGAACCTTGCGTTGGAACCTTTGGTTGTTTTTGGTGAAACGCTCGCTGTATGAACAACATAACATTCGGTTTACGCCCGGGATGAATATGGGCGAGGATCTCATGGTTATGGTGAAGTTGTTTTCCTACGCGGAGCGTGTTGCGTTTATTGATGAGGCATTATACCGCTACCGACAATCGAATAGTGCTTCCTTAACAAAAACGTATACGGACGCTCATATCGAACAGGTAACGCGTAATATCAATGACGTCGAATCATTTTTGAGGGCTAGTCGCTACGCCCCGAAATTAGGCAACCTCTTGGAACAATTGAAATTAAACATAAAATTGCCCTTATTGATCTCGGCTAAAACGAAGCAGTATAAGCGTTGGCGGAACTGGTTTCCAGAAGCAAATGCATACGTATGGGATAACAAAGCATTGCCATTACGCACACGTCTCATCCAATATTTCGCGTGGAAAAAGCAATTTTGGCTGCTGAAAATATATTATTATTTTGTGATACGTTTTGTATATGGTATTATTTATCGCTAGGAGACATGCTTAAATTTCTGCAATACATATCAATAACCATATTGGTAAGTCTTTACTACTTTCCTATCGGTTTGTCATTCCTTCCCGCAAGTTTAAATACAAAAAATGTTTTAGCCCTTGCCGGCATGTTCTTCCTGCTCTACGACTGTATCAGAGCTTCGCGTGTCACTATACCGTTAAATTTGCTTGGATCGATAGGGCTCGCCGTGCTGTTCTCCTTAATTTGTCTATACAGTACGGACTATAACCATACCACCGACTATGCTTATGCAAATTATTACATATCTTTTGCTGTTTGGATATTTGGGGCCTACAGCGTTTGTACCGCTATCCGTTTCTTGCATGGTGCGGCTAATTTTAAACGTATTACGCTGTATTTAACTGCCGTATGCTTTGCACAGTGTGTTGCAGCCATGCTAATCGACCGTATTCCCTCGATACAAATGCTGGTGGATAGTTACGTGAATCAAGGTCAGGAATTTTTCGAAGAAGTAGATCGTTTATATGGCATCGGTGCGGCTTTGGACACGGCGGGGGTAAGATTTTCGTTGGTGCTGGTGATGATTGCAGCGTTATTGGTCAATGACGCGAAGATACGCTCCAACGCATGGCACGTAGCCCTTTTATTGCTGTCGTTTTTTACCATTACGCTCATTGGAAATATGATGGCCAGAACCACCATCCTTGGTTTTGGTATGGCGTTGGCCTACTTAGCCATCGCTACCGATGCCTGGAAGCTGGTTATTCGAGAACGATTTTTTAAGTTCTTTTTAGTGTTTTTGTTGATTCTTGCTTTCGGTATATCTATTTCAGTCTATCTCTATCAGACGGATGAAAGTTTTTACCATAATATGCGCTTTGCCTTTGAAGGCTTTTTTAACTGGGTGGAGAAAGGCGAGTGGCGCACCGACTCGACAGATAAGCTGAACCGGGAAATGTGGATATGGCCACAAGATACAAAGACCTGGATTATAGGTTCTGGCTTGTTTGACAATTTTCTATACAGCACAGATATTGGCTATTGCCGTTTTATCCTATACTGTGGCCTCACCGGCTTTTCGGTGTTTGCCCTGTTCTTCATCTATAATGCCTATATATTTGCGCAGCAAGATAAGCGCTATGCGCTGATGTTTTTCTTTTTCGTGGTTATCACCTTCGTCATCTGGCTAAAGGTAGCAACAGATATCTTCGTTATCTATGCACTATTCTTTTGCCTGGATGGTTTGGGGCAAAAAACCTTTGTCCGCAAGCAGCCGATGCGTCAACCCCTAGCCACAGCGGTATGAAGATTGTCTATTGTATAGCTGCCACAAGCAACTCGGGGGGTATGGAACGTGTACTGACAAACAAAGCCAATTACTTTGCGCGACTTGGGTTTGATGTGCATATTATTACAACAGACCAACAAGGCAAAGCTAGCTTTTTCCCGCTGGACGCTCGGGTACATCAGCACGACTTAGGCATTAACTACGTGCTAAACAATGGGAAAGGTATCGTGAAAAAACTGCTTAGCTACCGCTTAAAACAAAGGAAACATCAGCAGCGCCTAAGCCGACTGCTGCTGCAGTTGCAGCCAGATGTGACGCTTTCCATGTTTGATCATGAAGTGTCTTTCCTTTACAAAATCAAGGATAAAAGTAAAAAGATACTCGAAATACACTTTTCGCGATTTAAACGGCTGCAATACGGACGTCGTGGCCTATGGGGCCTCATCGACCAATGGCGGAGCAAGCAGGATGTGGCCTTTGCCAAACGTTATGAACGATTTGTGGTGCTTACGCAAGAAGACAGGGGCTACTGGGGGGCACTGCCAAACATAAGCGTGATACCAAACGCTAATAGTTTTGTTCCCAAATCAGTTTCGGATTTGAGCAACAAACAAGTGATAGCGGTAGGACGGTATGACTACCAAAAGCGTTTTGAAGATCTGATAGAAGCCTGGAAAGAAATTAAAGTAAAATGCCCGGATTGGTCTTTGAATATTTTCGGCCAGGGCCCGCTACAGGATCGTTTGCAGCAGCAAATCCAACGCTATAGTCTGCAAGATGTTATCACGTTGCGCGAGCCCGTCAAGGATATTGAAAGTCAATATATTCAGCACGCGCTATTGGCCATGACCTCGCGCTATGAAGGTTTACCCATGGCTCTGTTAGAAGCCCAGGCTTGCGGCCTTCCACTGGTCGCCTACGCCTGCAAATGCGGCCCTCGAGATGTTATTAATGAGGGGGAAAACGGTTTTCTTGTTGACGAGGGCGATCATGCAGGTTTGGCAAACCGTATTATTCAACTCATGCAAGATAATAGACTTCGGGCTGATATGGGTCAGCGAGCGAAGCTTCTATCCTCACAGTATACAGAAGAAGTCATCATGAAATTATGGCTCGATTTATTTAACGAATTGCTTGGTAAAGGTTAACGCATAATGGCACAAAAGAATGAACTCCACCATAGGAAGACAATCGTTATCTCCGCTGTAAACTTAAACAGAGGCGGTACACTACGTATCTTGCGGGATTGTCTAAATTACCTATCCATCCTGGCCGAGCATGAAGACTATCGTATACTGGCTATTGTCTATAAAAAGGAGCTGGTAGATTTTCCCAATATTGAATATATAGAAACGCAGTGGCCCAAAAAAAGATGGGTCAATAGGCTTTGGTATGAATATGTATCCCTTCGTAACCTATCCAAAAGCTTGCAGCCCGTTGCATTGTGGTTTTCGTTGCATGACACAACCCCTTCGGTTGTAGCAACGCGGCGTGCCGTATATTGCCACAATTCCTTTCCTTTTTTGAAATGGAACCTTCGGGATGTGTTGTTCGCACCAAAAATTGTTCTTTTTGCGTTGTTTTCCCGTTTTATTTATCAGTTTAATATCCAAAAAAATAACTATGTGGTCGTTCAGCAAGAATGGTTCCGGGATGCGTTTGTGCGTTTGTTTAACCTAAACGCCAAACAAATCATTGTGGCGCCGGCAAACGGTACCAAACTCCATCTGGATGTGGTTACACGGCAAGCTACTCCAGATAAGGTTGTATTTATCTATCCTGCAATTGCAGATAGCCATAAAAATTTTGAATGCATTTGCGCGGCAGCGGAATGCTTATGGGCCAAAGGTGTGCGAAACTTTGAAGTGCTGCTGACGATCAGTGGAGAAGAGAATACATACACGAAATGGTTGTTCAACCGATGGGCAAAGAAAACGCCTGCTTTGCGCTTCTTAGGCTATTTGGATCGAGCAACGTTGTTTCAACACTATCAGGCATCCGACTGTCTGATTTTCTCGTCGAAGGTGGAGACTTGGGGGCTTCCGATTTCTGAGTTTTCCCAGTATGGGCGTCCGCTCCTCCTTGCAGATCTTCCTTATGCACACGAAACAGCTAAAGGGAACAATGAGGTCGCTTTCTTCGGTATAGATGATCATCAGGTGCTCGCTAGCTATATGGAAAAGCTTATCGCTGGCGACAAGTCTTTTTTAAAACCTGTGCCTGACACCCCGCTGCAAGAGCCGGTGGTGCAGTCTTGGGAAGAATTATTTATGAAATTATTGGAACGATAGATCCTATGAAAGTACTACAACTGGGTAAGTTTTACCCGATCCGCGGGGGTGTAGAGAAAGTGATGTATGACTTGATGTTGGGCTTATCAGAAGCGGGGGTGCACTGCGATATGCTTTGCGCATCTACAGAGGACCATCCGGGTGGTACTATCCGGATAAATGACTTGGCCCATTTATTTGTTATTCCCACGCAACTTAGTTTAGCGGCAACAAAGCTTGCCCCGGCTATGATCAGCCGGTTGCGAAAAATCGCGCAGCATTATGATATTATCCATGTGCATCATCCGGATCCAATGGCCTGTTTGGCTCTTTTTCTTTCCGGATACAAAGGGAAAGTTATTTTGCATTGGCACAGTGACATCCTAAAGCAGAAAGTGCTCTTGAAGGCATATGCCCCGTTACAGCGATGGCTTATTAAGCGCGCGGACAAGATATTGGGGACGACGCCTAAATACGTCGCCGAATCGCCGTTCTTGCAGAAGGTGCAGCATAAGACAGGCTATATTCCTATTGGTGTAGAACCCTTGCAACCCGAAGCCTCGCTGGTACATCAAATACAAAAGCGTTATGCAGGGAAGAAAATCATTTTTTCCTTGGGCCGTTTAGTCGCTTACAAGGGCTATGAATATTTAATTCAAGCCGCGCGTACATTAAGCGATGATTACTGCGTCGTTATAGGAGGTAAGGGACCATTGCAGCACAGTTTGGAGACATTGATTGTGGCGAACGATCTACAACAGAAAGTTTTCTTGATTGGATATATTCCTGATGAAGAAATTCCTGCATATTTTGCGGCTTCGAGTCAGTTTTGCCTGCCCTCCATATTAAAAACGGAGGCGTTTGCCATTGTACAGATTGAGGCCATGTCTTGTGGTAAACCGGTGGTATCTACCGATATTCCCGGATCTGGCGTAAGTTGGGTAAATCAAGATGGTGAATCCGGCTTGATCGTGCCTATAGAGGATGCCAACGCGCTCGCGCAGAAAATTACAGAGATTGGTGAAAACGATGACCGCTATCAACAGTTAGCCGTCGGAGCAAAAAATAGATATAATCAGTATTTTACAAGGGCAAAGATGGTAGAGGTATGTCGTGGATATTATGGACAAGTGCTAGAACGGAAATAAAGAAAAGAGGAGCTGCCTTATGCGTTTACTTTATATTTTTTCAAACAAATTGTAGCGTATTTGCGTATTTTAACAGGTATAAAGTGTGAGTATAGTTGGTGGGCATGGATCGAAAAGTCGTTATTAATAATAAGGTTTTTTTTGATGAAATTCAGTTTCATCTTGCGAAGGGCAAGGCTGTTTCCTTTGTTATTCGAGGCGAGAGTATGCGACCCTTTTTATTTGAAGGAGACAAAGTTCAGGTTCGTCGTGCCGATCTTCAACGCGTGAAGCTGGGCGATATTTTGTTAGCCAAATGGCGCGGCAATTATGTACTGCATCGATTGGTAAGAAAGAGAAAAAACAAATTTGGATTGGCAGGAGATGCTAATTTTTCGCAAATTGAGTGGGTTGAGGAGGGCAATGTTATTGCAAAGGTAGTCGGCGCCACACGTGGAGAAGAGAAACTAAGAAATCCTGAAGACGGATTAAACCGTATATTAGGCGTACTTTGGTTTTATATGCGACCAGCAAGACGGATGGTTGCTAAAATAAAAAAATAGAAAATGAAATTAAGAGAAGATTTGATTCTGAGACACGTCGGTGAAGATTACATTATTGTAGAGCCTGGGCAAGATCAGATTGATATGTCGCGGGTGTATACGTTAAACGAGACAGCGGCTTGGCTTTGGGAACAATTGCAAGGAAAAGAATTTCTGTTGACAGAGGTGACCGCCTTGCTTTTGGATCGTTATGAGGTTGATGAAGCGACAGCAACGGATGATGCGCAGAAGCTTATCGATTTATTTCGTGCGCAAAACTTACTTAAAGGATAATTAATGAGTTCAGAACAGATACATGATTCTTTTTTCTGTTTACTACGTTTAGGCTTATGGGAGGCTGCTACAGAACCCGTAGATAGCTTTTTCCCGCTATCTGCGCAGCAATGGGAAAAGGTATTTCAACTCGCTGTAAAACAAACGGTAGAAGGTGTTCTGTTCGAGGGAGTCAATAAATTGCCGGTAGCTTTACATCCGCCCAAGACGCTTTTACTGCGCTGGACTGTCCGTGTAGATGCTATCGAACGGCGTAATAATTGGATGAATAAGATCATCGCGGCGCAGGTGCGTTTCTTCAAAACGCAAAACATACATCCTATTTTATTAAAGGGCCAAGGCTTGGCCCGTTGCTATCCCAATCCGAACGTTCGGGTCTGCGGCGACATCGACTGGTATGTCGAGAGCAAGAAAAATAGTAAGGCGCTCTTCAGCATGTTTCAGAAGCAGGGCCTTAAGCCCGAGGCGCAGGCCGGCTTTAGCTTTAGCTTTCTTTGGAACAATTGCGACACCGAGATTCATCAACGCCTTCTTGATCTTCATAATCCTTTCGTGAAATCGTTTTTAAAGCGGCTCGAAAAAAAGGAACAGCTAAATCGTATCACGCTCCAGGTGGGAGAAGAATCCGTTTTTCTGCCATCAGCCTTATTAACCTATGTACAGGTTAATGCTCATATTTTAAAACATTTACTGTCTTTCGGAATTGGTATCAGGCAGCTCTGTGACTCGGCGCGTATATGTTTTCAGTATGCCCATGTTATTGATGGCGAGGAGCTGCGTCAAGTTTACCGAAAACTTGGGATCTTAAAGTGGATCGATCTTCTCCATATGTTACTGGTGAAATATATTGGGCTCGAGGCGACAAGCCTGCCGTTTCCTTTGCCTAAAAATGGCCAAGCCGACTGGATGATGAAAGAGATATTGGTCGCCGGAAATTTTGGCTTTCACGATGACCGGGTTGATCTGGCGCGGGAAGATCAAACAAACCAACGCGTGGACAGCTTCAAGCGGTGGAAAAATAATTTCCGCCGATACATCGCCTATGCACCGCAAGAGACCATATTTTTTCCACTCGTACAATTTTATTCGCGATTTGTAAAATAATGCGTTCCTATTCTGTGCCATATCAGCTTCGTTGGGTTTGGTCCTTAACCCAAGATTTTCGCAAACAGCTTTTCGGATATTTTCTGCTCGAATTGCTGGCCATTGGCTTCTCGTTGTTTTTTGTTTTTTTTTCGAAGCGAGCTATCGATCAGGCTGTACACAGTGTGCCGGGAAACCTACGAACAACGCTGATCTATGTCGTAGGTGCCGTTATGTTGGGCCTATTGATCAAAGCCATTTCCACCCGCTGGAACGAAACCATTGGGTTGAAAATGGGACTGAGGCTGCAGCGAACACTGGTTGGCGGACAAATGCGGGCGGTCTGGAAATATGCCAAAGACTGGCATACGGGTGACCTCATGCTGCGTTTACAAACAGACACGGCAGAGGTTTCCCAAATGCTAAGCCAAGGGATTCTATCGTTCCTTTTGGTCTTAATTAGGTTGTTGGCCTCCTTTGGCTTTCTATGGTTAATGGATCCCATGTTGGCGCTAACCATTGTAGGTATATCGCCACTTTTTTTATTTTCGAAGCTATACTTTCGAAAAATGCGTCGATTAAACGCGGAAGTTAAACAAGCAGAAAGTAACTTTGGAAATGTTTTGCAGGAGAACTTGCGATTCCGGCTTTTGATCCGAGCGCTAGGTCTTATCCCTTCACGAGAAGGAAAGCTGAAGAACAGTCAAGATGTTATTTTTTCATTGAAGATGGCCCAACAAAATTTTGCCATCAGCAGTCAAACCATCATGAAGTTCACCATTAATGGCGGTTACTTATTAACGTTTATTTGGGGAATCTACCGTTTGGACGCAGGGCAAATATCTTTTGGTACAATGGCTGCTTTTTTGCAACTTGTCAGTAGGATACAGACACCTATCCTTCAGGCAATGAGTTTCGTGCCGCAGTTTATTCGTTTTCGTACAGCTGTTGATCGTCTGCTCGCGTTGCATCATGATGAAAAGGAGGCGGAAATGGAGGCACAGGTTTTAAAAGCGCCGACTGCCATCAAAATAAACGACGTGGCCTTTCGTTATGAAGATACGATGGTCATTGACAATTTTTCTGCGAGCATGCACCGCGGACAGCCTGTGGCTATAGTCGGTTCCAGTGGACGTGGAAAGACTACATTAATACGTTTATTGCTCGCACTAATTACGCCCCATAAAGGTGAAATTTTAGTCGAACAAAATAATGGAACTATTGTTTTATCAAATGTGCACCGTGTCAATTTTGCTTATGTCCCTCAAGGGAATTCTTTGTTTAGCGGAAGCATATTGGATAATTTAATTGGCGATCAGGCGATTGATGCCGAACAGATAAAGCGTGCTATTTACTTAGCAAATGCTGAATTTGTATACAGCCTGCCGCAGGGCCTGGACACGGTAGTTGGCGAGTCAGGTTTCGGATTGTCTGAAGGGCAGGCTCAACGTATTGCGATTGCTCGCGCGATGATGCGTGAGGCATCTATTTGGCTTTTTGACGAAATAACGTCTGCCTTGGATGTCGAAACAGCGGAAATTGTCGTACAACGATTGGCGGATGCTGGAACAGACAAAATTATACTTTTTGTTACACATGATATGAAGTTGGCCGCGCGGTGCCATCAAACAATTTTTATACAAGGTTAATGAACGATTCAGACACGACTACGACGCAAACGAGAGAAAAAGTGAGCTTATATTATGAAATTGCTAATCTCGTGATGCGCGTGTCACTTCCACAAACTATAAGCCCGGATGAGGTGCTGCCAAGTTTCGCCCCTTTTTTACGGGATAAGGATTTGGGGCGGATGATATCGACGGTAGCTATTCAGTTTGGCTCGCTGGAGGACGATGTAACAAGTACAAAACTGCTGAGTGAAGAGTCGCTCGTGTGGGGGGATCATTTTCAGTTTAGAGAGTCTGACGCGTATTACTATACGATCTTACGTGCTGGGCATGGGGAGCGCGCGTGGACAATGCGCAGTACGAAAGATTTTTCTAGGAATGAAATCTACGCCGTGGAACAAGAAATGTATACAACAACCGTGCTTCCTTGGTTACTAATGGTTACCTTTGCGCAAGCTGCTTTGCCTTACGATACTGTGCTCATTCATGCGTCTGTTGTAGAACGCGCCGGCCAAGGTGTGGCGTTTTTAGGAAAAAGTGGTACCGGAAAAAGTACGCATAGTCGGCTTTGGCTAACGACTTTAGCAGATTTTCAATTGCTGAATGACGATAACCCAGCATTACGAATCGCTGAAGATAATACGATATGGATTTATGGAACTCCGTGGAGTGGAAAAACACCATGTTACCGTGATTTAGGCGTACGTTTACAAGCGGTGGTACGCTTAACACAAGCCAAGACAAACAGCTTTGCTTGGAAAAAAGGAAAAGAGGCCTTAATTACCATGTTGCCCAGCGGATCTGCTTTACGCTGGAACAGTGGCCTATTTGCTGCAATGACTTCGATATTCCAGCGTGTGCAAGAGCACGTGGCTATAGGTAATTTACATTGCCTACCCAATGCGGAAGCCGCTGAAATATGTTATACCGCCGTAGAACAAAAAGGAATGAAATAAATTGGCAAGTGAAATATCCATGATGGCCGAAAGTCTAAAATGGATGTGTCACAAACTAATCACACGATAGATCTCGCCAAGGCGAGTTCACAACAGAATTATTTATATAAGAACCATGAAGACGTTTCGTGCCGCAGCTGCGCCGAATACATCGAATAGGTTCATCGGCTTTTGAAGAGTAACTTAATTAAGATGAAAAATACGGTAATCATTATCTTCGCTTTATGTCTTATTAGCTTTCAATCGTGCATTGTGCCGAAGAAAGTAGTCTATTTAAAGGATATGGAGCCCGACAAGGTCTATAACACAACACTCGTGCCACCGCTCCGTGTGCAAAAGAACGACCGCCTCAGTATCCAAATTACATCGAAAAATCCAGAACTGGCGATACCGTTTAACCCCGACGGAGGCGTATACAACGTGTCGTCCCAAGGTGCTGTGACAAATGTGCCTACAGCAAACACGAACAAAGGCTATCTTGTAGATCAAGAGGGAAACATAGAGTTTCCGGTGTTGGGCACCTTAAACGTTGAAGGCATGACCTTGGACGGTGTTCGTGATTTGCTACGAGATCGGGTGGTGCAGGAAAAGCTGATCAGTGATGCCGTCATTAAGATTGAACTCATGAACCTCAAGATTACGATGATGGGGGCTGTAGGGAGCGTCGGCGTGTTGGATGTACCTGATTCGCGAATCACCTTGCTTGAAGCCATAACACGCTCAGGCGGATTGACTTCGAATGCTAAAACCGATAAGGTTGCCGTTATCCGCGAAGAGGCCGGAGGACGAAAAATGTATATGAATGATGTTGAGAAAATGGATATCTTCAATTCACCTACCTATTATTTACAGCAAAACGATATCGTGTATGTAGAGCCTCGTTCGGGAGAAATGACACCACGAGAAACGCAAACGTTGACCTATTTTGGACTACTTACTGGTGTGACGACCATGGTATTAACATTGTTAAATTTGATGAAAAACTAATTGTAATTTCGTTATGGATAACACGAATTATAATCCTTATATCGAAAGTCGAGAGAAAGAAGGTAAATCGCTAAACTTGATCGATTTGATTAAGTATCTATTGCTGCATTGGTATTGGTTTGTATTGTCTGTCCTATTGTTTGGAGGCTATTATTATTACGAATACAGTAAAACGCAGTTTCTTTACAGCCGCTCACAGACCGTCATGATTAAAAGTACGGCCAATACGCTAAGCGTTAGCCGTGCCACACGTTTAAACTCGTATTATAATACGGTAAATGTGGCGGGAGAGATTTTGCAACTGCGCTCGAAAGAACTGATGCGTAATACGATAAGCTCGTTACGCACCGACATCAGTTATTCCGTGGAACAGGGATTACGCAAGGTTGAGCTGTACCGTAAATCGCCTTTCGAGGTGAAGTTCTTAAACATCAAACCGGAAAGCAACTTCTCGTTTACCCTGACAGCAATAGACTCTACAACAGTACGTTTTGCCACAGTAGATGGTGATGTTGAAAGTTACACCACGATTCCTATCGGAAAGGAAATAAAAACCCCCTTCGGAAATATGGTTGTAGACAGCACGAAGCACTTTACACCATCGTATTATGGCGAACAGGTTACGGTGTCAAAGAATGCGATGGAGTCCGTGGTCGGCTATTTTTTAAGCCGGATGCGGATCGAACAGATGGAAGATGATGCTTCGCTCCTGCAAATGTCTCTGGAAGATGTGTCGGCAGAGCGTGCAGCCGACATGTTATCGACATTGGTCTCGGTCTACAATCAAGAAACGGTAGAAGATAAAAACCGTGTCGCAAAAAACTCAGCTGAATTTATCAAGGATCGTATTGCCATCATTGAAGATGAGCTGGGGGGGGTAGAGACGGACCTCGAGCAGATGAAGGCCCGTAATGAGGGTATGGATGTGAATACCGCTACAGGAGTCTTTTGGGGTGAAAGTAGGGAGTATCAATCCACTACACGGGGCATAGAAACGCAGTTGCGCTTGGTGGAGCTCATGCGGCAGCGAATAGAAAATGACGTAGACCGAAACGACCTGATTCCAAGCAATACGGGACTGGTAGAAGATAATATTGAATCCCAAATCACGGAATACAACGAGGTGTTGTTGAAAAGAAACCGGTTGGTAAGCGGCGACAACTCAGAAAATCCGATAGTGAAAGATATGGACGCCGCTTTGCGCGCCATTCGTGATAACATTTCCCGTTCGGTAGATAATGCAGCTATGGGCTTGCGCATTCGAATACGAAATTTGCAACAGGAGGAAGCTGCTTCCCGTGCCAAAGCACAATCTTTGCCGGCCAAACAGCGCATGATGCTTTCCATCGAACGTCAGCAGAAGGTGAAGGAAGAACTTTATATTTTGCTCTTAAATCGGCGCGAGGAAAATGCGTTGAATCAGGCCATGACCGACGACAATTTACGTGTCGTGGATCCACCATCTGGAAGCGAAGGCCCTATCTATCCAAGCAAAGCTCGTAAAGTGATGACTGGGGTAGGATTTGGAGTTGTACTTCCTGCAGTCGTATTGCTGCTCCTGCTGCTGCTGGATACGAAAGTAAATGGTCGGAAAGATATCGAGGAAGCGGTTACCGTTCCGTTTTTGGGTGAAATACCCTTTTCTAGACAAACGATGCGGGCCAACGATGACGTGGTCGTCAATGAGCAGGGACGAGATCCTGCCACCGAAGCATTTCGTATTTTACGCACCAATATTGGGTTTATGTCTTCAGCCGAGCGCGAGATTCGCGTTATCACATTCACTTCTTTTAATGTGGGTGCAGGAAAGACATTCACCGCAATAAATCTGGCTGCCAGCTTGACATTTCTATTGCAAAATGTCGTGTTGCTCGATTTAGATCTTCGCAAAGGAACCTTGAGTGATCATCTAAAACTAGGATCAGTGAAAGGTGTCACACATTTTCTTGCTGATCCAGCAGTGTCATTAGATCATATTACTTATAAGGCAAACGTAGGTAATGGTGTAGATGTTATCCCAATAGGGGTGATCGCGCCAAATCCGGTGGAGTTACTTTTAAGCAAACGCCTGGATGTGTTGATCACGAAATTGAAAGAGCGCTATCGTTATATCGTTGTAGATAATGTGCCGATTGATCTTGTGGCTGATGCTGCTGTCGTGAATAGGATTTCCGAGTTGACAGTATTTGTGGTGCGTGCTGGCGCAATGGATCGCCGCTTGCTTCCAGAAATCGAAAAGATCTATAGAAAAGGCAAATTGAATAATATGGCAATTTTGCTGAATGGTATTCGGAAATTGAAGTCTAGCTACGGATATGGTTACGGTTATGGCTACGGCTATGGCTACCAAAAAGAAAAAGCTGGATTAACAGGCTTCTTCAGGCGCTTGTTCCAGCGATAAAACGACCATTCAACAGCTGTTGCCCCGTGTGTATCTTTTTGCACACGGGGCATTTTTGTTACTAAAGAAATTATATTTTACAGATTTCCAAATCCTTCCGTCTTTCTCTCTTTCTTAATAGGTCCGGAAAAAGCTATCACCCTTTCGGTTTCACGGCTATTCTTTTATTATCCTGCTAACCACCAGGTGAAGTGCCGTGCCATGTCGTCATGAGAAAGTATGCCCCGTCAATAAGCATGTAGACTGACTTCCGACTGGATTTGGAACAACATTTCCAGCGATTCGCTTTCGTCAACGATACTTATACGAAATTGCGCTCTTTTCTTATTTTTTTGGTTAATTTTTTACCCGCACAACCTGACAGGGTTTTAGATAGTGCTTCTAGAGGGTGTTTGTGGTTTTCTCTGTAGTTATTCTTCTACAAGAATTTATAAACTTTGAGATGTAGTTGTAAGCTGACAGGGATAGAAAGTTCTAATGTATAAATTTGTCGCATTGATGCTTGTGACGATAATTGTGTGGTTGGTTTGAGAAATAAGCAATAAACTAAAGTGTACATAAGAAGAAAAATATCAATTCATGAAAACAATTTTATTGACTCTGGGAGTTTCATTTTGTGTCTTTGCGGCCTCTGCACAAACAGTTGTTTCAACTCCGGATTCGACCGTAGAAGTTATTTCGGATAAGCATAGAGTAATCACAAACAAATTTTTCCAAAACTGGTTTATAGGAGCTGGAGCTGGTGCTCAGCTATTTTATGGCGATCATAACAAACAAATGAAGTTTGGAGATCGAATCGTGCCCGCTTATGAATTCCATCTTGGAAAGTGGTTTACGCCAGGTATCGGTGCGCGTGTTGCGATAAATGGTCTTAAAAACAAAGGTGTTACGCAAAACGGTAGCCATTCTACAGGTGTAGTTTATGATGCTTCACAATTCTTATACAATCAAGAGTTTAATTACATTAATGTTCACGGCGATGTGTTGTTTAATCTGAACAACTTAATTGCTGGGTATAACCCAACCCGGTTTTACACACTCAGTCCTTATGTTGGTTTGGGTCTCATGTATACTTGGGACGAACCCAAAGCAAAAGAAGTTAGTGCAAACATCGGCTTATTCAATAGCTTTCGCTTAAGTGATTCTTGGGATTTGACTTTGGACTTGCGTGGTAGCCTAGTGAATGATAGTTTTGATGGTGAGCGGGGCGGAAGGAAAGATGAGGGTATGTTAACATCTGCTGTGGGTATTGTCTATAAATTTGGGAAATCTAAATGGGATACCAATATCAAAACAGTTGTTCGTTACACGAATGAGAAAGAGCTAAACGCCTTACGTGACAAAATTAATGAGCTTGCCCGGGATAACAATGCCTTAAAGCAACAGTTAGCCGAAGCAAAAGACAAGACAGTTACAGAAGTGGTTGTCGATGAAAAAAATATGTTAGCCGCTCCGATTTTAGTTACTTTCCCAATCAATAAGAGTACAGTGAGCAATGAGGCTCGTGTAAACCTTGGATTTTTCGCTAAAGTTATTAAAGAAAGCGATCCGGATATGACGTACTGTATCATGGGTTACGCTGACGCGGGAACGGGATCTAAATCTACGAATGAAAGGCTAAGCAAGGAACGTGCCCAAGCTATTTACAACATTCTGGTACGCGAGTTTGCCGTTCCAGCAAGCCAGTTGGAGGTTAATCATAAAGGCGGTGTCGACAACATGTTTTACGACGATCCGCGTTTGAGCAGAGCCGTTATTACGATTGGCAAATACAACAAAAAATAGAAACTCGTGCAGCGAGCCCTATACAGGGGATTGATATAGAGGGGTTCGATGTTCTGTATAAATCGCAGGTCATATGCACGAGCCGGATGAAAGAAACGTGTGATTAGAAAAAAGGAAGGTGAGGTAGAATTTGGGGGGAAATGATGTAGAGACGCTTTTTGGGCGTCTCTACTTATTTAAAAAAATCATGCAGCTGTTTAAAAATAGTTTTCAAAGCAGCTCCCTTAGCGCGCATGTATGCAGTATACTCGCCAATCTAAACCTGAAAGGAGCTAACGGGGATCTTGACCAGAAATAAGATGGGCTGATTGCTAACCACTATATGTAGGATTTTCGCTACATTCTGATTTACTTCTTAGGTTGGACATTGTAGCGTGCTTCCGAAAAGTATATATTTGAAATGCCTATAAAAACTTTTTCTGGGGATGTTTAATTTTCATTACGCATTACATGTGTGTAGGTAAGGCAAATGATGCATAATAGGTATACGGACACGGAAAAGGATCAGATTATTCTAAAAATAGTTTGTGGGGAGCTTTTACTTGAAGAAGCTTCGAAAAAATACAGCGTATCGACTGTCAGCCTTATTAAGTGGTTAAAAGAACGACACGCGCTGGTGGACACGTATTTCAAAAGGGTCAAGGACGGACGCTAAAAATACAGATTCGTGATCTACAACCCACAGCAATTATTCCTAACAAAAGAATTTCCAGATAGCGTTTTTTTGTGCTCCCTTACCTGCGTCAACAGGCAACGGCTTTGATCGATGCGTAAATCGTTCCCAGCCCCGCCACTGGTTGCGCGGTATCCTTGCCTCTATGCCATAAAAACTTCGTTTTTTTTCTCGAATGAGATGGTTATACACAGATCTTGAATTCCATCGTTCAAAAGTTTGCGAACATATAGTAACACTTTTCAGCTATGCCCCACGCGCTTCGATGCCCTATTATTATTGGTATACTTTTTGCGCCTTTTTTTTGAATAATTATATTTATTCTGTTTATCTTTGATAAGCAAATCTGCTATGAAATTTGATCACTTAAATTACCATCGTATGAAAATACTAATACTTTGTCTTGCTCTAACCTTTGTGTTTTCGGGCGCTGCGGCGCAATCTAAAGGTGTCGCTGCTGATTCGACTGTTGAGGTCAGCACAGACAAGTACCGAGTCGTTACCAACAGATTTGTGGATAATTGGTTTGTCGGAGCAGGTGTAGGGGTGCAGTATTTCTATGGTGACCACAATAGGCAAATGAACTTTGGTGATCGTTTGGTTCCGGCATTTGAATTGCATGCGGGAAAGTGGTTTACACCGGGTATAGGTGCTCGCTTAGCGCTAAATGGTATTCAAAACAAAGGGGTTACGCAAAATGGTAGCCATTCTACAGGCGTGATATACGATGCTTCACAAGGTTTATTTAATCAAGAGTTTAAATATCTGAATGCCCACGCGGACGTCCTTTTTAACTTTACAAACCTTTTCGGTGGATATCGGCTGGATCGATTCTATGAAGCCAGTCCATATGTGGGTATAGGGTATATGTTTACTTGGGAAGAACCGGTAGCAAATGAGGTCAGCGCAAATTTGGGTCTTTTTAATAAATTCCGATTAAATCGTTCCTGGGATTTATCGCTCGATCTTCGTGGTAGTTTGGTGCATGATCGCTTTGATGGGGAAGAAGGCGGCCGTAAGGACGAAGGAATGTTGACAGCGGCAGTGGGTTTGGTATACAAATTCAATAAGCGAACTTGGGATAAAGAAACGACGACAACCATTCGTTACGACAATTCAGCGGAAATCAATGCACTTCGCGATCGCATCAACGAATTGGCGCAAAGCAACGAAAACCTGCGTAAGCAATTGGCAAATGCTAAAGACACAACAGTAACGGATCTTGTCGTAGAAAAAAATATGATTGCAGCACCTATTTTGGTGACGTTTCCTATCAATAAGAGTACCGTTAGTAACGAGGCCCGCGTGAACTTAGGCTTCTTAGCAAAAGTGATAAAAGCAGGAAATCCCGAGATCCGCTATCAAATTATGGGATATGCTGATAGTGGCACAGGTAGTAAAACAACAAATCAGCGGCTTAGTCGAGAGCGTGCAGAGGCGATATACAATGTCCTGGTCAGAGAATTTAGTGTGCCTGCCTCGCAGTTAGTTGTTGACTATAAAGGTGGAGTGGCCAATATGTTCTACAATGACCCTCGATTGAGCCGGGCGGTTATAACGATAGCACAATAAAGAGAATAATTAAAAAATAGAGTTATCCAGTCGAATAAGGTGAGATGCGATTTTAGCCATATCAAAGTTGGGTAGTTTCGGCCTGGCATCATCGATAATCCTTGGTTGACTTTGATCCTTAAGCGTGAATAGATTCACGCTTAGGCTGCTTATCATGAATTTTAGTTTCTATATGTCTATACCGCACGTTCAAACTTTTTGTTTCATATACGCCAAAGCGTGCATGGCCATAGCGTAACTTCAATTAAGAATGGATAGAAAATACGGTTTGGCAATTGTAGAAGATAGGCAACATCTACTGGATCTATTAATAAGTTTCTTTAGCATCTCCAAGTTTTTCGATCTCCAACTTACTGCAAATTCGTATGAAGCATTGATAGCTGATTGGAAGTCGCAACCGATAGACATTGTGTTGAGCGATATTGGGCTACCCGGGAAGTCCGGTATTGAAACCACCTGGTATATAAAAAGAAGAGCCCCAGAAGTGCAAGTCGTCATGTTTACGGTTATAGAAGATAAAGATGCTGTATTTCAGGCACTCTGTGCAGGAGCTTCCGGTTATTTATTAAAAGGAACTCCATTGCCTCAGATCGAAGAACGACTTCTGGAGGTGATGAACGGTGGGTCGGTCATGAGTCCGCAGGTGGCACGGTTGGTCTTCAACCATTTTACACCGTCGCAAAGTAGTGCGAAGTACCGAAAAACAGAACAGTTAACCCCCCGGGAAATCGAGATTGTATCCATGCTGAAGGGGGGCGCTTCATACAAAATGGTGGCCAATACCTTGTTTGTAAGTGTTGATACGGTAAAATATCATACCCGCAATATTTACCAAAAATTGCAGGTGAGTAGTAGGGTAGAGCTCATATTGAAATATAAATAGGATCTTCTCGCGCGCTAACATCCCGTAGCCTCATATCAAGCGCTGAAATCAAACCGTTCTATCTAAACGTTTGTGTGTTCTAACCCGGGAACAGAATCGTGATATTTAATCAAAAAATGTACATTTTTCAAATGGAAAGCAAAAACCTCCATGACCGTGTATTTGCCTAAATTCTAAGCTAGGTAGGTAAGATGTGTTAGCAGATTTTGAAATCGTTTTAGCACGCTCCGCATTTTGTATTTTTGAATTTTAGTTTTTGATGACGAATTAAGATGCCTACATTTGGTCAAATGTAGTTCGGTATAGTTATTGCTTCATTGGGAAATAGATTATCCTTGTAATCTACCTTTGAAAAATGGAGAATTTAAGAAAACGCTATATCCGTGCCTCATTTGCGGAACGTAACTTGTGGTCAGTAGCTGCCCTCACGGTTATCGTAGTATTGCAGCTATGTGCCCTTTTTGCCATCAACTCCTAATTTGAGCAAATCTTTTTTATTTGACATTTGGCGGTAGGTGGTAGGGCAGAAATAAAAGTGGGAAAGGATCTTAACGCGTAAGCATACACATGAAACTAGCTTTATTAAAGAGAAGATTGCGCAAAGATAATCCAAGATGGGTTATTTTGTTGCTTGATGTACTGATAGTGCTATGTTGCTACATGGTGTCTCACTTCATTGTCAATAGCTTTACGGGGCTGTTTGACGTCGAGTTGATGGTGAAAAAGAGTCTGTTGATTTTGGCGGCGTATACCGCGTCGTTTTTATTCATGGCTACGTACAAAGATATTGTTAGGCATACCGGATTGAGTGAAGCTATACGTATCTTCAAGACGGTCTGGCTGGCCTGCATGATAATTTTTGTGGTCAGTTTCATCATACGTCAGTTTTTTCCAAAAGATACAGCCATTAGCGACTACCTTCGTCAGTCTTATGCATTGATTTTCACGCATGGCTTCTTTACGATGGTGATGCTCGTTGCAGCGCGTGTTGCCTATAGGCAGCTATACGAAATATTGTTTTTCACGAAACGTAAAAGCAGACATGTTCTTATATTCGGCGCATCTCGTCCGGGACTTGTTGCTTACGCGATGTTAACCGATGATATTCGTGCGAAAAATAAGGTCATTGCTTTTGTAGAAGATAAGGCGAACGTAGTTGGAAAAAATTCACGAGGAATTCGTATTCTGCATATCTCGGATATTGATGAAGAATATATCAGAAAGCATGATATTGACGAGGTTATTATCGCCGTAGAGAATAATGATCCGGAACGTCTAGCGCGTGTTACCGATCATTTTCAACATCTGAATATGGAGCTAAAAATAATGCAACCGGGACGGTCGTTATTAAACGGAGGTGGAAAAAGACAGATACGTAAGCTGCAAATCGAGGATTTATTGGGCAGAAAGCCTATTCGGCTCAATAATCCGATTGTGGAAGAGGAGCTAAATGGTAAGACGATTATCGTGACGGGTGCAGCCGGTTCAATAGGAAGCGAACTGGCTCGGCAAATCGCAGGACTGGATTATAAGCGCTTAATTTTATTGGATCAGTCTGAATCTCCGCTCTATGACTTGCAGCAAGTTATTCACTTGCAGCATCCGGAAAGCAGTCACTTCGTTGTCGGCGATGTACGTGACCGTATATTTATGCGCAGGATTTTTGAAAAATATCAGCCCGAAGTTATTTTCCATGCAGCGGCTTACAAGCACGTTCCCCTCATGGAGGATAATCCTTATGAAGCTATTTGGACGAATGTGTATGGTAGTCGCATTATGGCAGATTTGGCCATGGAGTTTAATGCGTATAAATTTGTTATGATCTCCACAGACAAGGCTGTCAACCCCACCAATATTATGGGAGCAAGCAAGCGCGCCGCAGAAATTTATGTTAATTCCTGTAATGCGCGCAGTGGTACCAATTTCATTATAACGCGTTTTGGTAATGTTTTAGGATCTAATGGATCTGTGATACCTCTTTTTGAGAAGCAAATGGAACGTGGTGGCCCGCTTACCCTTACGCATCCGGATATTACGCGTTATTTTATGACCATTCCAGAAGCATGCCAATTGGTTTTAGAGGCCGGCACGATGGGCCATGGCGGAGAGATATTTGTATTCGATATGGGCAAATCCATCAAGATAATGGATTTGGCGAAGCGTATGATCAAACTGAAAGGGTACCGGTATCCGCAAGATATCGATATTAAAATAGTGGGGCTTCGTCCGGGCGAGAAAATCTATGAAGAGCTGCTTGCTAATAACGAAAATACCATCGCCACACATCATCCCAAAATTATGATTGCCCAGGTGTCTGCAACCGATCTGTTGGCGAAACGCTTACAAATTGAGCAGATGTGTGTTTATATTCAGTCGGAGCATGACCGTGATGAACAGACCGAGCGAGAGGTCGTAAAACAACTCAAAGCTATTGTACCGGAGTTTATATCCCAAAACTCTATCTATAGTGATTTAGATAAGGTGAAAAATTCATTGGTATCGTAATTTCATTAGAATGCAAGCCATTTGGCTTGCAACATACGTATTGTTCCAAAACCATTTTCGCATAGCATATTTGCGCGTGCGTAGCTCCGCCCCCCAGCCCAATCGTCCTCTTAAACAGTACCGCTATCGTTACGATTTCCCTTAACAACCTGTTGAAAGCCTGGTTTTAAGGGCAGCTATGTGCTCTGCACAGATAATCTCCCCAACCTACTTCTTTATATTTGTTCGGCGAGTCGACTAGGCCCACCTATTCAAAATATACAACTATTAACAATCTGTTAACAAGTCGTTAGGATTTTATTCACAATTTGAACACCGCCGAAAGCCTAAATTTACATCCACTAACTTGTAAATACCAAGGATTATCACGAGATGTAAAACAAAAACCTGTGTTTAAATATAGCTAAAACGATTTTCCAAAATTAGTCTCTGTAAGGCTTACCATTGAAAAATGCAAGGAACCATAAGAAAATCTAATACCCAAAATAATGACTAAATTAAACTTGAGAAGAAGAGGCCGGTGTACGAATGCTCGGCCATTCATGTGCTTTCTGCTCTTGCTATTCACTAGCGTGTATAGCGGCGGAATAGCTTATGCGCAGCAACGCAGCATTAACGGTGTTGTTACTAGTGCCACAGATCAAAGCCCGCTTGTCGGGGTAACCGTTCGTGTAAAAGGTGGAACAGAAGGCAGCTCTACCGATCAGAATGGTCGTTTCAGCATTCAAGCCCAAACGGGCGATGTCTTGCAATTTACCTATATCGCTTATCAGCCGGAAGAAGTCAAAATAGGAAATTCTACGAATTTGCAGGTGGTGATGCGTACAGATAGCCGGAGTATGGATGAAGTGGTTGTCGTAGGTTATGGTACGGCGCGGAAATCTGAAATTACAGCGGCTTCCACCAATATCAAAGCAGAGGATTTTCGTTCCAGTGCAGCACGAAATGCACTAGACCTGTTACAAGGTAAGGTCGCCGGCCTACAAACATCCAGAGGTAGTTCTAATCCCAATACAGGTACTGTCGCACAACTTCGTGGAGCGACATCCGTGGAGGGGACCAATTCACCACTCGTCGTTATTGATGGGATTCCTGGAGGTAATTTAGACCTCCTTCAACAAGCAGATATCGAATCGATCAACGTATTGAAGGACGGGTCTGCTGCCGCAATTTACGGAACACAGGCCAACGGCGGTGTCATCCTGGTAACCACGAAGAAAGGTACTGCAGGAAAAACACGGTTGGATTATTCGACATACGTTAATCGTGATTATATAACAAGGAGGCTTGACTTTATGAGCGCTGATCAGTATAGACAGAAGATCGCTGAGGGGCTAATATCTGAAGATCAAGATTTTGGTGGAAGTGAAGATGCATTTGACCAATTGCTGAACAAAAATAATTTTAGCCAATATCATACGCTTGCCATTTCTGGTGGTGGGGAAAATAATAATTTCCGTGCCAGCACATATTACA
Organism: Sphingobacterium paludis; assembly: GCF_004364125.1. GTDB lineage: Bacteria > Bacteroidota > Bacteroidia > Sphingobacteriales > Sphingobacteriaceae > Sphingobacterium > Sphingobacterium paludis. The sequence goes on from NZ_SNZV01000004.1 coordinate 153,718, forward strand.
GAGACTTGCAAAGTGTTGCAAGGGAGAGCAGCCGTAAAGAGTACGGTGTGCGTGCAAACTTCAATGCGAAGAGTTTTCAAGACCGATTAACTACTCAAGTGGATTTGGTGACCAACTTCAATAACGCGAACCGTTTGGGAGGGGGCTATGAGATGTATAGCGGTGGTGGATGGGAATGGGCGTATACACGCAATCCGACGCTCCCTTTGAAAAACGAGGATGGTAGCTGGTATTATGAACCTACCTCTTCAAATGAGGTGGCACGACTAGCAGAGGAGCATGATCGTAGACAGCAGCAGACAACAACAATGTCTGGAACTATAGGTTATGAAATCATAAAAGATTTGCGATTTAATGTATTCGGTTCGGTGCAACGTAACTCTTGGGTCGACGCAAGCTATGCTTCTCGCTTTGCTGAATCCTCCGTAGAAAATGAGGTTGGTGCTTTGGGTCGTGGATCGCAAAGTAGCCGATTAGAATTTCGGTATGCCTTCGAACCGACGATATCCTTCAACCGCGTAATCAATGATATACATTCTATTAATGCAGTAGCCGGCTATAGCTATCGTTATGATGTTAATCAAAATTTCAATGCGACCAACCGAGGCTTCCAAAATGATATTTTTGAAGAGAATAATTTGGGTGCAGGCAATCAGCTTGCATTAGGGCGCGCAGAGATAGGCAGTTACAAAAACGACAATAAGATTATTGGTTTTCTGGGTCGTCTAATCTATTCTTACGATGGTAAGTATACCATCCAAGGTACCTATCGTCGCGATGGATCTACGCGCTTTGGCGTTAATAACAAATGGGGTAATTTCGGATCCGTTGGTGCGGCGTGGAACCTCAGTTCGGAAGACTTTATCAAAGACTTAACTTTTATCAACGATCTAAAACTGCGCGCCAGTTATGGTGTGACCGGAAATCAAGACATTCCCAATTACCGTTCTTTAGTTGTGTTGAGTACCGGCAACAACTACATAAACCCCGATGGTGTGTGGCGGCAGACTTACGGGCCTGAAAGAAACCCAAACCCAAATCTTCGCTGGGAGACAAAAAGTGAATATAACGTGGGGGTAGATTTTTCACTTTTCGGTAATAGATTTGGTGGGGCTATCGATATGTACAAACGTGTCACCAAGGATCTTCTTGGCGAATACACCTCACAACAACCATCTTTCATCTTAAACAGAATTTTCACCAACGTCGGACAAATTTCTTCGAAAGGAGTTGAATTAACGTTGAACGCGGTGCCTGTTCGGAACGAGAATGTAACGTGGTCGATAGATTTTATTGGAAGCGCTAACTCCAATCGTTTAGATAGCTTTTCAGATGATACCTATAGAGCTAGCTTCAGGGATTTTGCTGGGATAGGCGGATTCGGCGCTTTGGGTAATGCCATCCGAACATTTGAAGGAAGCAGTATTGGTGATTTTTATGGAAAGCGCTTTGCCGGCTTTACCGAAGATGGTAAATGGCTATTCTATAAGCGCGACGGTTCTGCAGTGCCGTTCGATCAGATCAATGATTCCAGTACAGATGTCGCAAACAATGACTTAACTGTCATTGGCAATGCTATGCCAAAATATTACTTATCCCTCACCAATACAGTCAGGTACAAAAATTTTGATCTACGTGTATTCTTCCGCGGGAAATTTGACTACGATATTTTGAATACGACGCAGCTTTCTTATGGAAATATTGTTTCTCTTCCTAATAACGTGATCAATGATGCCTTCACTAAACATGCTGATTTAAAAGATACCTATATGTATTCGGATTATTATCTGGAAAGTGGATCGCACGTGAAACTAGATGAAGCAAGCTTAGGCTATACATTTAAATTGAACAGCGAGCGCATCCGCAATTTCCGGGTTTACGTAACAGGAACCAACTTAGCCCTATTTACGAAATACTCTGGAAATGATCCGGATTTAGTGAAAGATTACGGACTGGATCCCGGCGTAGATGGTCGTGACCGGTTTCCAACGACACGGTCATTCCTCGTTGGTTTGAATATTGGATTTTAACAGAAAGTCATTGAAAAAATGAAAGTGATGAATAAGAAATTTAGGAAAGCAGTATATACGGTAGGTATGTTAGCCAGTCTTGTGGCTACAAGTGCCTGCACAAACTTGGACGAAAAGGTATACGATACCTTAGTAAATGAAAACTTTTATAACACACGTGAAGAGGTTATTTCAGCCGTTTTACGGCCATACACCCACGCAAATGCATGGGCTACGCCTGGTCAGGACGGATGGTGGCGCTTAAGTGAATACTCCGCAGATCAACTCGCTTGGCCGGTAAAAGGGAGGCACGGACAAGACGGGGGTAAATGGATTAGATTGCACTACCATACCTGGACAGGTGACGATGCATCAATACAACAAGCTTGGAACCTGATGTATTGGGGAATGGGTTTATGTACGTCTCCTATTGAAGCATTGGAAGGACGCGATATTTCAAACATGGGGATTACAGAGGAGGAAAAAGCGGCGTTTATAGCCGAACTCAAACTCTTTCGGGCGTTTCATTATCTAAAGATTATGGATATATGGGGAAATGTGCCGATCGTAACGCAAGTCGGCGTCCCAGTCAGCCCCACTACGGCACCAAGGAATGAGGTCTTTAATTTTATTGAGAAAGAAATTTTAGAGAATATCGAGAAAATCCCAGTGCTATCAGCGACCATGACAGGACGTATGTCTCGAGCGGGAGCATATGCCATGTTGGTAGAGCTGTATCTAAACGCAGAGGTGTGGACGGGTACCGCGCGCTGGGACGACTGTATTGCCGCAGCAAATCAAATAATTAACGGAAATGCAGGCGCACAGAATGGTCAAATGGCACTCGATCCAAATATTACCGATGCTTTCAAACCAGATAATCACCTGTCGAAGGAGACTATTTTCGCCCTCGCATATGAATTTCAAAAATCGAATACCCAACCGCAATGGACTGCCGATTTCTTCTACTTTAATCAGCGTGCTATAACCGGGGGCGGAAGAAATGGGAATGATGGAACGGTGGTCATCCCGGGTGTTTATGCAACTTTCCCTACAGCAGATTTACGTAAGACGGCTTGGATGTTGCACGGCCCTCAAATGCGTTTTGATGATCCAACGCAACCGGTATTAGGGAGCAATGACGAGTATCAAGGGCAGCCTGTAGTATTCGTGGATAACATCCGCAAAAACTTGGAAGCGATTCGCAATGGTACCGATCCGGAACTTTTGCCCTCCGATATGACAACGGGAGAAGGAACCAGTGGCGTTCGTTTTAACAAGTATCAGTTGGGGCATATCGCACATCCGAGCTACAACAGCACCGATTGGCATTTTTATCGTTTGACTTGGGTGTATTTTGCGAAGGCTGAAGCATTGATGCGTAAAAATGCAGGCGTTGCTACTGCTGAAGCTGTAGAACTCATTAACGCGTCAAAACAGAGAGCATACACAGCAACGGATTGGCCAACCTATGCCTACACTCCGGCAACATTAACATTGACCGAGCTCCTCGCAGAACGAGGTCGGGAATTTATTTTCGAAGGGTTTAGAAGACAAGATCTGATCCGTTTTGGTCGTTTCCATACTGATTCTTGGTGGGATCACCAGCCTACAGATATTAATAAAACGCTGTTTGCAATTCCAAACAATCAGCGTGTATTAAACCCGAATTTGGCGCAAAACGCAGGATATAATTAAGCAAGTGTAAAGTGTAGTGAGAAGCCCGGGTTGTATGATCCGGGTTTTCTTTGTCTATCCGAAATCATAATGCATGAAAACTATTCGAGGTGCTTCGTCAGGGCTTGTTCCAGCTCTTTTCCACGAAGATTCCTGCCTATTATCTTTCCCTCAGGCGAAAGCAGAAAATTATCAGGAACGGCATGTATAAATAATGATTTAGCATAACCATCGTCCCAACCTTTTAGATCAGAGACCTGCGTCCATTCTAGTTTGTCCTCTTCCACAGCCTTCAACCAATCTGCTTTATCTTTATCAAGCGAGACAGCTATGATATCAAAACCTTTGTCTTTAAAGCGCCGATATGCTTTTGTGAGATCGGGGTTTTCTGCTCGGCATGGTCCACACCAACTCGCCCAAAAGTCTACCAAAATATACTTCCCTTTTTGTACATCAGAGAATTTGACTGGCTTACCGTGCTCATTAGGTAGCTCGAAGTCAGGGAAAGCCGCACCTATGGCTGTTTTTTCCGCGACCTGCAGCCTATTCGTGATTTGCTGATATAAGTGGGTGGATTGAAAATGTTCTGCAAATTTTGGTAGGGTACTTTTCACATAGCTCCAGTCGGGATGCGGAGAAGAAACAAGTCCTTGCAGTGCAAAAAGCGCATAGTAGGAGTCAGGATGTCCGCTTATAAAAGCCTCGTCGTATTCCTTGCTAGCTGCTTTGTCTAAATTTTTGGTATCGCGTAGGTGTACCCGAGATAGGCTGTCTAGCGCAGAATCCCAAATCTGGAAATTTTTTGCCCCTTTCTTCCAATTTTTAAAACCATGAAAACGAATATCTTTCCCCGGTTCCAGCCAGGTTTCGTAGACCGAGAAAAAACCCACAACACGCGGGTCATACTTATCTTTTATACCGATAAATAGCCGACTTGGTTCGCTTAAACGACCAATTATTTGAAAACCACCATCCTTGTCAAGGTATACGCTGTCGGTTATAGAGGAATCACGATTTTTATAGTGGAAATAATACAATGCATTTTCTGTACTATCGATTTTTCCGCTGAAGGTAAATGGCTTCGTATTTTGAGCATACGCATCGGGGAAAGCAAGTAGCATCATGCTGAGTAATTGGAGATAAAGCGTTCGCATAGGCCGATGACTTAGTGAAAAATAAATTTAAACATTAAAGTTCAAATCCAGATGAATTTTTTTGATCCGTTATATCTAGTAAACGAAACGAAATCCTCGAAAAAAGGTTTTAACTAGTAAATTCATTTGAATATACCGTGTAATGCGTAACTTTGTATATGGCTAAAAATCTTCAAGTAACGATCGATAAGGACTCTGGCTTTTGTTTTGGGGTGGTGTATGCCATTGATATGGCCGAGGAAATCCTCGAAGAAGATGGTTATTTATATTGCTTAGGCGATATTGTCCACAACGATGAAGAAGTTGCTCGTCTAAAAGCCAAAGGTTTGCGGATCATCGCGCATGAGGATCTTGCGGCATTGCGTAACGAAAAGGTGTTGATTCGTGCGCATGGGGAAGCCCCTGAAACATACCGCACAGCGCTGGAGAATAATATCACGCTAATAGACGCATCTTGCCCCGTTGTGTTGAAATTGCAAAACCGCATCAAAACATCTTACGACGATCAGGAGAAGATTTTGATTTTTGGTAAACATGGCCATGCCGAAGTTATTGGATTGCAGGGACAAACCAATAACGAAGCGTTGGTTTTTCAAGATTTGGAGGAGCTTGATCAAGCAGAACTACCCGCTTCATTTACATTATACAGTCAAACGACAAAAAGTGTCGATAAATTCTATGCCATTAAGGAAGAACTTTTAAAACGCGGCTATGAAGTAAAGGCCAACGATACAATATGCAGGCAGGTATCAAATAGGTATGAGGATTTAGGTGATTTTGCACGCCAATATGACAAGATAGTCTTTGTATCTGGGAAAAAGTCTTCGAATGGTAAAGTACTCTACGACGTGTGCAAGCAGGCTAACCCTAATAGCTACTTTATCTCGGATCCGGCCGAACTTGATGCAGCAAACTTTCACCCTGACGAACGCATTGGTATTTGCGGCGCTACATCCACGCCTATGTGGCTGATGAAAGATGTGAAACACGCGCTGGAACAGCTTTAGAACGTCATGTTATTCTCATTTTCAAATGCCTTTCCCCGGTTCCTTTAAATAATAATTATTTTTGTATCAATGAGTAAGAGCGCGACGAAGGGGGTTCTTTTAGTGCAACTTGGCACGCCCGATGCCCCCACCACGCCCGATGTGCGTAGATATTTGACAGAATTTCTGATGGATCCCCGGGTTATCGATATCCCGATCGTAGGACGAACCCTATTGGTGAAAGGATTAATTGTTCCCCGGCGTGCACCGAAATCTGCCGCTACCTACCGCACAATCTGGGACGAACAAACCGGATCGCCTTTAATGTACTATAGCGAGCTGCAACGCGACCTTCTGCAAAAAGAGCTTGGGGATGATTATCATGTCGAGCTTGCGATGCGCTATCAAAACCCTTCTATTGCGGCTGCATTAAAAAATATGGAATCGATGATGCTGGAATCTATCCGCGTCATTCCTCTTTTTCCGCAATATGCTTCTGCCACCAGCGGCTCCGTGATTGACCGGGTGATGGAGGTGATGCGCACCTGGCAGTATTTTCCACAGGTATCTTTTGTCAGTAATTATTGCGATGATGAGCAGATGTGTGAAACGTATGCCGACCATGCTCGGCGGCACGAGATCGACTACTACGATCATATCCTGTTTAGCTATCACGGTTTGCCGGTTCGCCAGTTGGGAAAGGTTGATCCATCGGGCGAATTAAAATGCCCTGATCGTGGCTGTGATAGTTGTCGTGTGGAAAAGAAAAGCTACTGCTATCTTTCGCAATGCTACGCCACATCACGCATGATCGCCTCCAAATTAGGGCTTTCGGAAGATCGTTACACCGTGTGCTTCCAGTCTCGTCTAGGCAAGACACCGTGGATACAGCCTTATACGTCCGACTCGCTTCATCAATTGGCTGGTGCAGGCGTAAAAAAATTGCTGGTGTTTAGTCCTGCATTTGTTGCAGACTGTATCGAAACGTTAGACGAAATTCAGGTAGAATATGCCAATGAATTTAAAGAATTGGGAGGTGAAGAGGTGGCTATGGTGGAAAGCTTGAATGACGATCCGAAATGGATTGACGTGTTGAAGCGCCTAGCGCAAGGATAAAGTTTATTACTATGTTGATATTTAATGCAGTTTTACTGCTATTCTTTGACTTTTATATTTTCTTCGCGTTGCGCGCAACGAAGATTAAGGTCGTGAAGAAAAGATGGTTTCCGTATGTATGGTGGGGATATGCTCTAGGTCTATTGTTAGGCTTAGTGATCGCTACCAAATTTGATATGCCGTTATCATACCGCTCGGTTATCTTGGTGGCATTTTTTATGACCGCTGTGTGCAAGTTTATTTTTATCATCATACTTCTCATTGATGACTTAAGGCGTGGCGGCTTATGGATTGCACGGCTTTTGGTGCCTGCGAAAAAGCAGCAAGCGGCACCATCCGAACAATCCTTGGATGCACCACTGCCCGAGCAGCCCAAAAATGGTATTTCCCGATCCGAGTTTTTGACCAAATCAGGATTGATCGTGGCCTCGTTGCCAATTTTTCCACTATCATGGGGTGTTATTGCCGGAGGCTACGACTACAAGATCCGCCGGCAAAAGCTCTATCTGCCCAATCTACCTTCTTCCTTCCATGGATTACGAATCGGCCAAATTTCGGATGTACACTCTGGCTCCTTTTATAATCAGAAGGCCGTGTTGGGCGGTGTGGAAATGTTATTGGGAGAGAAGCCCGATGCGATATTTTTTACTGGAGACCTCGTAAATAATGTGGCTTCGGAAATGCGTGATTACCAAGACATCTTTACCAAAGTGAAGGCTGATCTGGGCGTGTTTTCTGTATTAGGAAACCATGACTACGGTGATTACTATTTTGGAAAGGAAGACTCGCCTGCCAAGCGGAAAAATTTGAAAGACCTGATTGATACGCATAAGGTAATGGGTTGGGATCTATTGATGGACGAGAATCGATCTCTGAAGCTAGGTAACGAACAACTGGCAATTGTGGGTGTCCAAAATTGGGGCACAGGTCGTTTTCCAAAAAAGGGTGACCTTGCGAAAGCTTTGCAAGGCACCGAGGAATCAGCCGTCAAATTATTGCTGTCGCACGATCCATCACACTGGCGTGCTCAGGTTCTTGATACCGATATCGATGTTATGTTTGCTGGGCATACCCACGGGATGCAATTTGGTGTGCGTGGCGAACATTTCCAATGGAGTCCGGCGAAGTATATTTACAAAGAGTGGGCAGGGCTGTATGAAGAGCAAAATAAAAAGCTCTATGTCAATGTAGGTTATGGATTTTTGGGATATCCGGGCCGAGTAGGCATTTTACCAGAGATTACCATATTCGAGCTTATTAAAGGCGATAAACCCCTTGTGTCGTAAGAAATAGATAAATTCTTGTAAAGCCTATGTTTTTCATAGGCTTTTTTTTGTTTTCTAATTTAAAAAGAAGATATTTATAAAAATCTAGCCATGCTTAATTTTTCAGAACAACCACATAAACGCAAAAACCTATTAACAGGGGAGTATATTTTAGTATCGCCACACCGCAGCAAACGACCGTGGCAAGGACAAGTGGAGGATTTAGCGCCTGATAATCGTCCGCAGTATGACCCTACATGTTATTTATGCCCTGGCAATACCAGAGCAGATGGTACCGTCAATCCAGAATATAACAATAGCTTTGTCTTTGTTAATGATTTTTCTGCCCTGTTAGCGGATACAGCCCTAGACATTTTTAACGAGGAAGACCTGCTAAAGGCGGAAGCCGAACGCGGGATATGTAAAGTTATATCGTTCTCGCCAAGGCATGATCTTACCCTTCCAGAAATGAGCGCAAAAGAAATTCAAGCCGTTGTCGATCTTTGGCAACGTGAATTTCAAGAGCTGGCACAGCACGATTGGATAAAATATATTCAAATATTTGAGAACAAGGGCAGCATCATGGGCTGTAGCAATCCGCATCCGCACGGACAGATTTGGGCACAAAGTTCCACACCCGTGGAAATACAGAAAGAAAGCGAACAGCAAGCGGACTATTTCCAAAGAAAAGGTCGTACACTTCTCCAAGATTATCTTGAATTAGAGTTGAAAAAGGATGAACGCATTATTGTTAACAACACCCATTTCGTGGCGCTCGTGCCGTTTTGGGCCGCTTGGCCTTACGAGACTATGATCATCAGTAAACGCGCGGTGCCCTCCATCTTGGAATTTACCGAAGAAGAGAAGGAAGATTTTGCTAAGACCTTGCAAGAGTTGACTATCCGTTACGACAATATTTTCAAAACCTCGTTCCCGTATTCAGCAGGTATGCATCAGGCACCCGTTAACAGCGGAGATCATCCGGAGTGGCATTGGCATATGCATTTTTATCCGCCGCTGCTGCGCTCGGCTACGGTAAAGAAATTTATGGTCGGTTATGAAATGCTGGCTAATCCGCAGCGCGATATTACCCCAGAACAAGCCGCCAACACGTTGAAACAACAAGCAACGGTACATTACAAAGCAAAGTAAAATGATTTCCAAAGAACAAATAAAAACTAGATATAACGAGGTTTTCGATAGTATGCCTACGCACATCGTGCGTTCGCCAGGAAGAATAAATATTATTGGCGAGCATACCGATTACAACGAAGGGTTTGTTTTACCTACTGCTATCGATAAAGCTATCTACGTGGCCGTTGGCAAAAGGGAAGACGATCTTATTCGTCTTTATGCCGAAGATTTTAAGGCCTATTTTGAGGTTTCCATAGCCGATATTCGTCCAGTAGAAGAAGGATGGCCGAATTACGTGTTGGGTGTCGTCGGGCAGTTGCGAGAACGACACCTCACCTTTGGAGGATTTAATATGTATATTGATGGCGATGTGCCTCTTGGCGCCGGGCTTTCCTCGTCTGCTGCCTTAGAGTGTGCTGCAGGGTTCGCTTTAAATGTTCTTTTCGATTTGCAGTTGCAACGTGTTGATATTGCACGGATCGGGCAGTTGGCCGAACATACCTATGCAGGCGTGAAATGTGGTATAATGGATCAGTTTGCCTCGGTAATGAGCAAGGCCGACCATGTTGTGAAATTGGATTGTCGTGATTTGTCTTTTAGTTATACACCGTTGGAGCTTGGCGAATATGCTATTTTGTTGTTAAATACCAATGTGAAACATTCCTTAGCTTCATCGGCCTACAATGATCGGCGAGCATCCTGTGAAGAAGGTGTTCGCTTCGTGCAAGCAAAATACACCGACGTCAATAGCCTGAGGGATGTTTCCATAGCTATGCTGGACGAACTTGTTAAACCTGTTGATGAGGATGTATATACGAAATGTCGTTTTGTGGTGGAAGAAAACCAACGCCTGAATGATGCCTGTGCCGCTTTGGAACGTGGAGATCTGGAGGAGCTCGGTCAGCAGCTATTTCGCGCGCATACTGGTTTGAGCAAAGCGTATGAAGTGAGCTGTCCGGAATTGGATTTCTTGGTAGATTATGTGCAGGAATTTCCGGAGGTACTTGGTGCGCGGATGATGGGCGGCGGCTTCGGCGGTTGTACCATCAATTTGGTGAAGAAATCCTTTCAAGACCTGTTGATTGACAGATTGACGCCAGTATATAAAGCAAAATTTGGTTTGGATCTGACCGCTATTAAAGTGGTTCCTTCCAATGGAACCGAAATATTACTATAAACCTTTTTTATTCCCATGATGAAAAAAACACTCCTTTTAGTTGGCTTAGCGACAGCGCTGTCTTGGTCGGCATGCCAAAATCAAGCTCATAAAACGACGGATACACAGCTTTCAGACAGCAGTTTTGCCGCGACGATAGATGGGCAGGAAGCAAAGTTGTTTACCTTGCAGAACAGCAAGGGAGCAAAAGCGACCTTCACAAATTTTGGAGCCCGGATTGTCTCGCTTTGGGTGCCTGGTAAAGATGGCAACCTTGTCGATGTTGTGCTGGGATTTAATAAAGCTTCTGATTACAATAATCCGGAAGAACCTTACTATGGCACAATAGTGGGCCCTTTTGGCAATCGCATAGCCAAAGGCAAATTCGCATTGGACGGCGAGCAGTATACTTTGCCTGTAAACAATGGTGCAAACACGTTGCATGGAGGATTTAAAGGGGTGCATTTTGCCGCCTGGGAGGGAAAGCAGGAAGGCGATAACAACGTGACGTTTTCGTATACATTGCCCGATAAAAATGAAGGTTTCCCCGGAAATATTGCCATGACGGTAACCTATACGCTTACCGACGACAATGCGCTAGAGATAGCCTACAGCGCCACAACAGATAAGAAGACGGTAGTCAATCTAACCAATCACGCATACTTTAACCTCAACGGCGAGGGTAGTGGCACGATCCTGAATCACAGCTTACAGATCTACGGAGACCAATATACGCCGGTTGACAGCACCTTGATTCCAACTGGAGAACTGGCTGCTGTGAAAGGAACGCCTTTCGATTTTTCGCAGGCCAAAGCAATTGGTCGGGATATCGACCAGCAGGATCAGCAATTGCGCTACGGCGGAGGATATGACCATAACTTTGTGCTACGCGGCGATAAGGTTGATAAGCTGAACCATGCTGCTACCTTGATCGGCGATAAAACGGGCATCAAGATGGATATCTATACGGAAGAGCCCGGTTTGCAGTTTTATAGCGGAAATTTCATGGCAGAGAAGGTAACCTTGAAGAACAGCAAGAAAGATGCCTTTCGCACAGGATTGTGTCTGGAAACACAGCATTTTCCCGATGCGCCAAACCAAGCAAATTTTCCATCAACGGTTTTAGCGCCCGGCCAGACATATACAACAAAGTCTATCTATAAATTTAGTTTGTAAAAAAGGTAAGATATAGTATCCGAGGGGGTTGTATGTACGCATGCAACCCCCTTTTGATATTTATACTTTGCGGACGGGTTTAGTTACCTGATGGAAGCGCGTGTCAGTGCGAGAAGGATGGAACGACGTCGAAGCAGTCTTTAGTACAAAGTATGGAGTAGTGCGTAGTGAGTAATGCGAATTGAGATCTGGTCCGTTATCAAAGTGCGCGTCATTGCTGGAGCTGTTTACGTGTTCGGCGAGGTTCGTTGTAGAAAAATTGTAGCGTGTAAGTTTGATGAGCTCTTTTATTTCAGAAGTAATATCATTATATTAGTATATTCATTAATGCATCACTAATAATATTATGGTATTATTTATTTCTCCATCAAAAGCACAACTTCAAATTGCCGAGCAGATCCGTGCAAAGCGACTCGCGATGAACCTCACGCAAGAAGGGCTTGCAGATCGTTCTGGTGTTGCACTTCCTACATTGCGGAAATTCGAACAAAAAGGATCAATTTCTTTAGCGTCGTTCGTCAAGCTTTTGATGGTTGTTGGAGGTGCCGAAGAGGTGATCGAGGCACTACGACCTCCGAAAGCCGCTTTTGCGTCGATAGACGATGTGTTGAAGGAGGATGATAACATATATAATACGCGAAAAAGAGGACGAAAAAGATGAGTAGATCAATTAGAGAAGTAAGCGTAGCGTTGGATTTTGGAACAGAAAGCTATCCTGTTGGTCGTATGGCGATGCGTAACGGTGTTATCTATTTCGAATATGATGATGCGTTGATCCAAAAGGGAATAGAAATATCGCCCATAGGGTTGCCTTTGCAAAGAGGTGTTGTCGAATTCCCTAGACGTCCATTTGAGGGTTTGGCCGGGGTTTTCAATGATAGCTTACCTGACGGTTGGGGCCGACTTCTTATGGATCGTTTGCTGCGCTCGCAAGGCATATTTCCCGATAGCATCTCTTCCCTTGATCGCTTGGCCTATGTTGGGTCGTTTGGTATGGGTGCGTTAACGTATGAACCGGATATCAGCGTGTCAGATGGTCAGGAATTTGTTGACCTTGATCATCTAGCCACACAGACCGAAGAAGTAATTCAGGGTAGTTCAGAGGAGGTACTCACGGAGTTGATAGCGCTTAATGGATCATCTGCGGGGGCGCGTCCAAAAGCGCTAATTGCTGTGGATAATGACCGACGGCATATTACTTCCGGCGCACGAGAGATGCCGCAGGGGTTTGAACCCTGGCTAGTGAAATTTTCAAATAGGCAGGACGGATCGGATGCTGGCGCTATCGAATACGTATATGCCCTGATGGCTAAAGAGGCTGGAGTAGCGATGCCTGATGTGCATTTGTTTTCATCACAAAATACGGCGGGTTATTTCGCTGTGAAACGCTTTGATCGCGATGGCAACATAAAGTTTCATATGTCCACTGTAAGTGGTTTGCTACATAGTGATTTTAGAATTCCTTCGCTGGATTACGAAGACTTGCTCAATTTGACAAGCATGCTAACGAAAGATATTCGGGAAGTTGAAAAAATGTATCGGCTAGCAGTATTCAATGTCTTGGCTCACAATCGAGACGATCATGGAAAAAACTTTAGTTTTTTGATGGATGAAAAAGGCGGTTGGAGGCTAGCCCCTGCTTATGACCTTACTTTTTCCCGCGGGCCAAATGGCGAGCAAAGCACTATGGTAATGGGCGAGGGTAAGAATCCGAGAATAAGCCATTTGTTAAAACTTGGTGACGAGATAAAGCTTCCCAAAAAGTTGATTGCTGAAATTATAGATCAAACGCGCGCTGCGCTGGCGACTTGGCCAGACTTGGCAAAACTACACGGAGTGGCAACCACCAATATTAAAATTGTCTCTAGGGCTATGCAAGAAATAGCTAAATAGGTACTTTCAAGTCCGATTATCTTTTAGCGCTATAATCCCGCAAAAGCCTGCTGGAAGTCGGCAATAAGATCGTCGATGTGTTCTATGCCTACAGAGATGCGTAGCATGCCTCGGGTGATGCCCGCGTTCTGTTTTTGTGTGGACGAGTGGTGTGCCCCCCACATGCTCGCCGGATGCACAATCAAGGATTCTACGCCGCCTAAACTAGCTGCGTTGATAAATAGTTTCAGCCTGCTTAAAATGGTCTGTGCCCGCAAAAATTCTTCTTCCTCGTTTTTGCCGTCGATTTCTATGCAGATCATGCCTGTGAACCCTTGCATCTGCTTGCAGGCAAGTTCATATTGCGGATGGGAGGAAAGGCCTGTGTAGCGAACGCGTTTGATCAAGGGGTTTTCGGCTAGCCAAGTTGCTAAGGCTAGCGCGTTTTCATTGATCTGCCTAACGCGAAGCGCAAGGGTTTTCAGACCGCGCAGCAACAGCCAAGAATCGAAAGGACTTAATGATGCGCCCAACACGAGCGAACGCTGCCAAACACGCTCGATATATGCTTTTGGACCGCAGACTATGCCTGCCGTGAGATCGCTGTGGCCACCGAGATATTTGGTCGCGCTATGTACAATGACATCAATACCAAAATCATGGGGTGTTTGGTTGATGGGCGAAGCAAAGGTGTTGTCGGCCATCGTTGTGATCCCCAACCTTTTGCCCAATTGTCCGATAAACGCCAGGTCGGTTAGATCCAAGTTTGGATTCGATGGCGTTTCCACGTAGATAAGTTTGGTGTTCGGCCGTATGGCCGCCTCAAAAGCTTCATTATCTGTTTGATCAACATGCGTAATTTCCACACCATAGTCACTTAAAAATTCTTTCAGAAATAAAGTCGAGCCGGAGTAATGGGCATGTTGAGCAACGATGTGATCGCCGGCCTTGACGATAGCAAGTATAGCCGTACTGATGGCAGCCATTCCTGTAGCCAATACCAGCGCATCTTCGGTCTTCTCCAATGTTGCAATAAGCTCAGCCACCTGGCTATTCGTAGGGTTACCATGCCGATGATAAAACGCTGGATGTTTGGTTGCCGTAGCAGCCTCAATATAAGCCGAAAGATCGGCATCCGCCAGGTAGGTGGAAGTCTGAAAGATCGGCGTGACAACAGCTTTAGTGGTGTTATACTGATTTCCCTGATGAATAAGGGTTGTTTCCAAGTTTTTCATGCAATGGTAGGTTTTGATCAAAGGTAATAAAAATCTACTTATTTAGTAGATTATAGTAATATGCGGGTACCTTGCTTTGGCACTAAAAAGTAGCGGATGATCATAACGACTGGCTACAGTAAGATGGCATTAGGCCATCTTACGGAGTAGATTTAGTGCATAGTCTATGCTATTAACATTCGTTAACGCTAACCGCAGTTGATTTTTCACTTCTTTCAAATTAGAAATGGACGGATGTTCCTGTACGAAAGCTAAAACCTTACCGAATTGATCCGATTCGAAATAACTGGATTTTGGATTGTTGAGAAAGTATCCTTTCAACACCTTTTTCTTGTACGAGATTTTCTCAAATCCGATCTGCTTGCCCATCCATTGTAAACGGAGTGTATTGAACAGTTCAAAAACTGGTGCCGGTATTGGGCCAAAGCGATCTTCCAGTTCTTTTTGAAAACTAGCTAATTGCTGTTCATTTTCTAGCTTGGCGATCTCGTTGTACAAGTTGTAGCGCTCGCCGATACTTGTCACATATTCATCCGGAATCATAACCTCTAGATCGGTGTCGATCTGCGTAAAGTTGACATACTTTCGGTTTTTATCATCCGCAAATAGCTCGCCGAATTCGTCGTCCTTCAACTCTTGCACGGCTTCATCCAAGATTTTATTGTACATTTCAAAGCCGATTTCGGCAATAAAGCCCGATTGCTCAGCACCTAAGAGATTTCCAGAACCACGAATATCCAGATCGCGCATAGCGACATTGAAACCTGAGCCCAGCTCCGAGAACTCTTCCAAAGCGGAAAGGCGTTTGTATGCCTCGTTAGTCAAAGTCGATAGCGGCGGACTGAGCAAGTAACAGAAAGCTTTTTTGTTGGATCGACCTACACGCCCGCGCATTTGGTGCAGGTCGCTGAGCCCAAACATGTGCGCGTGGTTGATGATGATGGTATTCGCGTTCGGAATGTCGAGGCCGGCTTCAATAATGGTGGTCGCCACTAACACGTCGAATTCATGGTTGATAAACTTCAGCATCACATCTTCTAGATCGTCACCTTCCAACTGCCCGTGTGCAATGCCAACGCGTGCGCCGGGCACCAGCTTTTGGATCATGGCCCCAAGCTGCTTCAAATCGGCCACCCGGTTGTGGATAAAAAAGACCTGTCCATTGCGCTCTAATTCGAAAGCCACAGATTCTTGGATCAACGTTTCGTTAAATACATGCAGCTCCGTTTGTACGGGTTGACGATTTGGGGGAGGGGTAGATATGATGCTTAAATCTCTTGCTCCCATCAACGAAAAATGTAAGGTACGCGGTATAGGCGTTGCCGTTAGGGTCAATGAATCTACGTTTGCCCGCATCACCTTCAGCTTTTCCTTTACGGACACCCCAAATTTCTGCTCTTCGTCGATAATCATCAAACCAAGCTCTTTAAACTTGACATCTTTGCTCACCAAGCGATGCGTGCCGATAATAATATCGACTTCGCCAGCTGCCAGCATTCCTAAAGTTTCCTTGATCTGCTTGGACGACTTAAAGCGGTTAATGTAATCGATATTAGCAGGAAAGCCTTTCAAGCGTTCGCTGAACGTGCGGTAGTGCTGTAGCGCTAGTATAGTTGTCGGTACCAAAACCGCCACTTGCTTGCTATCCGCCACCGCTTTAAACGCCGCACGAATGGCGACTTCCGTCTTGCCAAAGCCAACGTCACCACAAACCAATCTATCCATCGGATGCGGCGATTCCATATCCTTTTTAACATCATTGGTTGCCTTCTCCTGATCGGGCGTATCTTCATAGATAAATGAGGCTTCCAGCTCATTTTGTAGATAGCTGTCTGGGCTAAACGCATTACCTGTTTGCGCTTTTCTTTGGGCGTAAAGCTTAATCAAATCGCGCGCAATGTCTTTTACCTTCTTTTTGGTTGTTTTCTTCAGTTTATCCCAAGCATCAGTACCCAATTTGTTCATTTTGGGCAACGTACCTTCCTTGCCAGAGTATTTTGATATGCGGTTTAAGGAGTTAATATTGACGTATAGTAAATCATTGTCTGCATAGATAAGACGGATCATTTCCTGCGTTTTTCCATTGACTTCTACTTTTTCAAGACCGGCATATTTCCCTACGCCATGATCGATGTGCGTAATGTAATCGCCCGGCTTCAGCTCGCGTAGATCTTTTAGCGTAATCGCTTGCGAGCGCTCGTACCCCTTTTTACGCTTGTACTTATAGTATCGATCAAATACCTGATGATCGGTGTAACAGGCCAGTTTCAAGGTGTCGTCGCGGAAGCCTTCACGAAGCCCCCGGTGTATGGGTGTGAAGGTGGTTGAATTTTCAATATCTTCCAGAATAGCAAAAATGCGTTCTATTTGCTTTGTCGAATCCGAGAAAATTAAGTTCTGTATACGTTGCTTTTCGTTTTCTTTAAGGTTGTGGATCAACAACGTGAAATCTTTGTTAAAAGAGGGTTGCGGATGGGTGTCGAAGGGAATGGTTTTATCCGATTTGTAGTAAAACTGCTTACCAAATTCAATGTTTGGGAATTCGAAAAGCATTTCGCTGAATGTTCGGTCCGTGGTGAACGTCACCCGGGGATCGACCCATTCCGTATTCATTTTAATATCCTTTTCTGGCAGCGCTTTCCAAAATTCGGCGGCTTTCTTATAGCCATCTTTGATAACATCCATCGTGAATTGAACATCTTTATGCCAGAAGACACTATCCCCATCTACGTATTCTAAAAGTGAGATGTGATTGTTGCTCAGGAACTTTGCCTGTACGTTTGGCACGATGGTCACCGTGTGCATTTTGCCCACGGATAGCTGTGATTCGATATCAAAGGTTCTTATACTTTCAATATCATCACCAAAAAACTCAATGCGATAGGGAAGATCGTTGGAAAAGGAAAAGATGTCGACAATACCACCGCGAATGGCAAATTGTCCCGGTTCGTAGACAAAGTCTACCCGGTCAAAATCATACTCGTAAAGAAATTCATTGATGAATTCAATACTGAGTTTACTGTGTTCAGTGATTGCTAATGTATTTTTATCCAAATCGTCTCGGTTGATCACTTTTTCGGCGATGGCTTCCGGATAGGTGACGACCATCTTTGGCAGCTCGGAGGTATGATTCAGCGCGCTTAGGGTCTCTGCTCGTTGCAATACATGGGCGGCATCTGTCTGTGTGAACTCAAATGCCTTGCGAAAGGAGGCTGGAAAAAATAGGATTTGCTTATCTAAAATGCTCTCTAAATCGCTGAGGAAATAAGAGGCTTCTTCGTGCGTCGGAAGGATAAAAATATAAGGCCGCTCTTGTAAGCTATAGGCGGCAGCGGCTACCATGGCATCAGAGGAACCGACTAAACCTTTGAGTTGTATTTTTGGATTTTTTTGCTGTATAGCTTTTACCAGCTCCTGCACCTCGTCGCTGTGCTTGTATTTTTCTATAACGTCTTGTATGCCCACTTGCTACCTTTACTTTTTTGCGAATTTAAGAAATTATTGGAGCGAATCAGAATACAGAGCCTTGAAACATCAAGCATATATGGATAAAAAACAAATACCCTGGAAAACGCTCATTTATCCTTATTCATTATTCGCTCGGAAACTATAATGCTATGGAACAATTATGTATGGCTCAAGGTTTCTACGACCGCTTGAAATCTGAAACGTTTTTGCTAAAAGAGCATAGCTGTACATCGATAAACAAGGAATCGTCTTACGAGCACGATCCGCTTTCAAAGCGGAGAAGCACCTTACACGGCATGCTAGATAAGATGATTGCTGTTTGCAAAATCAAGAACCTGCTGCATATCGTCGCTGAGGTCAAATTGAAGATCTTCGTGTAGTTTATCAAACTTGTTTGACGTGGTTTTTAGACGGGCTTTGACATAGATCTGAAGCTTGAAGGCCGCATGCACGCCGGATGCTTCGAAAAGGCGCGGAAAGCGTTCGAACGCTTCTTTTAACAGATAGATACGACATTCCATTTCACTGTATTTGTCTTTGGTCACTTTCTCGTGTTCATTGATTAATCCGCTGCCCTGGCGTAGCAAAGTTTGCAGTTCCTTATAGTTGCTGTACTGGGGGATATTCTTAATTGTGTAGCGGTTGGTAGAAAACAGATCACGGAGGGATTCCCGTAAATTTTCAATACGATCTTCCAGATCGAGTTGGTTTTCCAACAATTGAAAGTGGAGTTGCTTCATAAGCATCTTATCCTTGCTTACCAAACGCACCAAAAGTTTGTCTTTTTCCTTTTGTGGTAAGTTTAAGACTGCATTTTTTAATTCCGGTTGCTTATGAAGTGACATGTAGTATGTGTATCGATCTCACGCTAAAAATAAGAACTATAGCCTGTATTCGAAAGCGATAGCGCTATTCAGCATGTGAAAAATAAATAATCAGTAAAAAGTACCATTATTCGAGGAAATTGTACCATTTATTTTAACGAAATGCAGGTACCTTTGTGTATGGCGTTGAAAATACCTGTGATAGAGCAATGTACGGTTTCCAATAGCTTCCAAGGTGGAGATTTAATGGTGGAAGATTTGGCGACCTATCTGAATCGTAATCATGATTTGATTTTTCCGCATCGGCATAATTTTTACCATTTCTTACTATTTACGGCAGGGGGAGGAACCCATAGTATAGACTTTGAACGATTTGAGGTACAGCCCTGGCAAATTTATTTCATGTCTCCCGGCCAGATTCACAGTTGGCAATTTGAAGGAAGTATAGCCGGTTTTGTGGTCAATTTCAATAGGGATTTTTTCAAAAACTTCCTGATGCGTCCGGAGGGTATAGCAAACTTTTCTTTCTTTTCAGGCTTGGTGAAAGACGGGGTGTTTATGATAGAGAGTCGAGAACGCGCTGCTGTTTTGAACATCTTGACCCGCTTGTTGGAAAATGTAGCTG
Organism: Sphingobacterium paludis; assembly: GCF_004364125.1. Classification (GTDB taxonomy): domain Bacteria; phylum Bacteroidota; class Bacteroidia; order Sphingobacteriales; family Sphingobacteriaceae; genus Sphingobacterium; species Sphingobacterium paludis. Next base: position 173,415 of record NZ_SNZV01000004.1, read on the forward strand.
ATGAGGACTTCGCCCGCGTATCTTTGTTGTACCTCTTTCATGTACTAGAAAAACAACGCGGCGCGAGCAGGGGCTCGGAAACCAACGTGTACAACCATACCTTGCTGCGTAATTTTTTGGATTTAATAGAACGCAATTACCAAACGTTGCGGTTGCCCAAGGATTATGCCGCGATGCTGTACATCACGCCGAACCACTTAAATGCGCTCAGTAACGAATTTTTAGGGATTTCTGCCGGTGAACTTATTCGCAACAGAATCGTGCTAGAAGCAAAACGCTTGCTGGTCATTCATGATCATGCCATAGCAGATATTGGTTATGCGCTGAACTTTAATGACAACTCGTATTTTACAAAATTTTTTAAAAAAGCGACAGGGCTCACGCCCGATGAATTTCGCCGCAGTATGCAATTAACACATGAACAAAATGGATAATACAAGTACTTATACAATCAGCAAATTTCAGGCAGCAAGGCAATGTCTCTGCCCGCGCTGTCGAACCGGTAAAATGTTCACGGGCAGTTTGCTAGGTCTAAAAGGACAGAAAATGCTGAAATACTGCCCCCATTGCGGCCTGAAATTTGAAATGGAACCTGGCTTTTTTTATGTCTCCATGTTTGTGAGTTATGCATTGAACGTGGCACAATTTATTGCGGTGTGCATCGCGACTTATGTACTTTCTGGTCATTCCGAATCACCTTGGTTGTACTTAATAGCTTGCAGTCTCACGGCGGTCGTGCTAGCGGGGTTCAATTTCCGCTATTCACGTGTTATTCAACTTTATTGGTTGACGCCAAACTTGGGCTTCAAAGAAAAGTACTACGGCGATCAGTACAAAAAAGACATAAAAATAGAGGCGTAAAAATAGCCTCTATTATATTCGTGTCCTCGCTTATGCTATTGGGTTTTGCTGTAAATATTTCTCCCAGGCCCAAGCCGATGACATCATTTCGTCGATGCCGAGGGCTGCCTTCCAACCTAACTCTGCACTGGATTTACTAACGTCGCCCCATACTTGCACAACATCACCCTCGCGCCGAGGCCCTACTTCGTAATTCAATTTTTGTCCTGAAGCTTTTTCAAAGGCCGCAATTGTTTGGAAAACCGAATAGCCAATGCCTGTACCTACATTGAAAATATCATACGTGCCATTCGGATTTCCTTTCTCCAACAACTTAATTGCTGCCACATGTGCTTTTGCCAAATCAACCACGTGGATGTAGTCGCGGACACAGCTTCCATCAACAGTATCATAATCGCCACCAAAAACCGTTAACTTTTCTCTTTTACCGATAGCCGTTTGGGTGATGAAAGGCAAGAGATTTTGAGGTACGCCAAGAGGTAGCTCACCAATCAAGGCCGAATCATGTGCGCCAACCGGATTAAAATAGCGTAAAGCAATCACGTTGTAATTACTGTAGGCTTTCGCGGTTTCTTCCAAGATCTCCTCGGCAATTTGTTTGGTATTGCCATAAGGTGACGTAGCCTTCTTAACAGGTGCCGCCTCGTTAACAGGAAGTACATCCGGCTCGCCGTAAACCGTACAGCTCGATGAAAACACGAAGTTTACCGGCTTTTCCTGGTAAGCCTGGAGCAAATTAATCAACGAAAAGAAGTTATTGCGGTAATATTTTAACGGCTTTGCTACGGATTCACCCACAGCCTTAGAGGCAGCGAAGTGAATAATGCCCGTTACATCCGCATGGCTATTTACAAACTCTTCGACTTTAGACACATCGCAGAGATCGAACTGGTGAAATTCTGGCTTTACGCCGATAATTTTTTCAATCTGATCCAAGATCTGCAGGTTGGAGTTAGAAAGATCGTCGATGATTATCGGGGTATAGCCCGCATGATGTAGTTCTACTACGGTGTGCGAACCAATGTATCCGGTTCCGCCTGTAACTAGTATTTTGCTCATTATCTTTTTATAATATGTCTTTTACGCTGTAACAACTTTTACAGTTGTTCTTATAAGTCGTACAACTTCTTCATAGCGGTTTTGTTAACGCCTACATGCTATAAGGTTGTGCTGTTTTTAGCACGTAGACCTACACACGTGACTTACATCTAGTCAAATTTACATAAAAATGGGAAATTTCAATTGTGTTGATGAAAATAGCGAAGAGCTGTCCGTTGTTGTTTTTTGCATAAACATACGCTTAAGGAATGAGGTGTATAAAATGCGCTGTATTTTATACGTGAAGTTACTTTTAATTGGTGCGAGTATGCGCAGGTTTATTCCTAATTTTCGTATGTTCGCGTCGCCAGAAGTAAATTTCTTTTTAAGGAAATAAACTTTTTTTAATTATTTAGTTTGCTATTAGTTAAAGGTGGCGCGAAATTTGAAAAGACGATGCGGAAAAGATGTTTCCCTGTTTTCTTGTAGCTGATTATGGCTCTTGAAATAAGATTCGGATAAGAAGTTCCTAAACGCAATGCTCAATGCCCCTCTGTTTACGAACTATGATTAATTTTTTACACCTGTAAAGTTGCAATCACGCCGTGTTTACAGGTTCTTTAAAGGTGTAGAATGATTGGTCATGACAATGTGATGAACTTTTTTATATATGTATTACTTAAAATTAAGCGACAACATGAATTTTCACATCCACAAAAACAAAAGACCAAAAAACAAGATTTCAAAAGCTTACACGGCACCTGAAAGTATCGTTACCATGGTACACATGGAAATGGGTCTTGCTGCTAGTTCAACCACCGTCACCCCGACGAATAGCGGCAACCAAGTGCGAGAGCAGTTCGATTTACAGGAGCAGGAAAGAGAATTAGATTGGTAGTTTATTCTTAACACATTATTTTATGAACACTAGATTGCTACAAATCGCCACGATGATTTTAGTCGTGTCATCCTTGTTTTCCTGTAAAACCGACAATGACTACGGACAAGAGATCGTTACGCTCAACGTAAGCCTAGGAGGAGAAGAGTACGATGAACAGGATGTAACCTTCGGCGGACAATCCAACACTAATTCCAGATCATCAAATAGGTCAAATTCGAATATTTCGACTGCTGTACAGATGCAGGAAATACCTTTGGAAAATGGTTTTTATATCAGCGCCGAGGTGACGGCCGAGCCAGCGATTTACAGACCTAGCCCTGCGAAGTCTTCTTCAGGCGGAAACCGTGCGGCAGTGGTGGTTAATCCTATACAGCGCGCCATATCGTTTAGGCTTGCGGCATACAACAGTGCGGGGAACTTCGTTCAAGCAAAAGTATATACCATCGCTGCTAACGGAACCGTCACGCCCGCTGATGGTGCTGCGATGCAGTTACCCAATGGTCAGTATACATTTATTGCCTACTCCTATAATACAAACACGGCACCGACGGAAAACCTGACCGGAACGACAGTCTCCAACTTTACGATAGCGAATGCACCCGTAGCAAACGGCTTTATGCTATTTAACTCGGGCTTGATTACCGTGTCTTCGCAGGCTACCGTGAATCTAAATGTTATCTTAAGGCACCTGACATCGCCTATGCAGGTTGTGATCGATGCGACCGCTACCAACGGATATTTAATTACAAGTGTAGGAACAACAACGTTAGGAAATACACGAGGAACAGCAACAGTTAACTTAAGTACGGGCACAATTACCAATTTCGGCGGATCAACAGCGGCACGCACGATGTCCTATCCAAGCACCGCGGCAGCAGCACAGTGGGCCTCCAATGTGGCGTACTTTTCGAATAATACAACAGCAGGAACATTGTCTATTGCGTCGTTAATCGTGGGGCCGTTGGAAAGACCAACGCCTATTAATTTTAGCGATATCAGTATTTTGCCAGGATTTGCCTATACGGTACGTCTGCGCTTAAATCCCGAAGACGGTTTCGAGACTATAGGCGGAGTAGAGGCTGCATTTATTGGTGGACGATATTGGATGCGCAGAAACCTCGGCTCAACAGTCGCTAATCCAGATGTGCCCAACGCGACGGCTTCGATCGGGTTTCGGGATCATATCGGCAATTACTACCAATGGGGTAGAATAACGCCTCGCGGAAACGGTAGCACTACAGCGAATCAAACAGGTACGCATTGGAATACCAGGGAAGAAAGTCTTACGGCTTGGAATCTAGGGTCAGAGACCACGCCTGTTCCTGCAAAAAATACGACAAATGATCCTTGTCCGACGGGGTGGCGGGTTCCCACAAGGGCCGAATGGAATCTTCTAGTGGCCAGTACCACGCAAAACCAGAGTGATAATGTGGGAACTACTTGGACGGCTAGTACTACAAATTATGCTACCGCGAAGGTGTTTCGCAGCCTTCGCGATCGCAACGTCGTGCTCACATTTCCATCCGGGGGCGTTTTTACGCCGACTACTGTAAATAGCACTGTTGTGGGTGTTTCTCAATTTCGAGGAAGTGCAGGCTATTATTGGACCAGCTTATCAATTGCACCGGAAACTGCCGCGCTAAATGCTGCTCGTTTAGTAACAGATCAGACTGCCGTTACTATGGGACAGGGGAACAATAACAAAAATTTCGCGTTTAATGTACGTTGTATACGCGATACACAATAACTTTTGATTTTACTGTATTCAGCATAGAATTTACGCTATGCTGAATACTTTACCACAGCCTAACGCGAAGAATGCGGAGGGCTATTTTTGATTGAAGTAGGTAAAGTCTTTGCGTTTAAGCTCCTCCTGTGGCAAAGCTTTGAAGTAGGCAATAGTTTTTTGCAAACCCTCTGCACGGCTAACCTCTGGCTTCCAGTGTAATAGGCTTTTTGCCTTGCTAATGTCAGGGCGACGTTGTTTAGGGTCGTCGACCGGCAAAGCATTATAGACTATTTTCGATCTTTTTCCTGTGGCGTTAATAATCTCTTGTGCCATCTCGAGGATGGTCAATTCATCAGGGTTTCCAATATTTACGGGCAATGCATAATCCGATAATAGTAAACGGTATATGCCCTCTACCTGGTCCGAGACATAGCAGAACGATCGGGTTTGTGTTCCATCACCGAATACCGTTAGTGCATCGCCGTTTAGCGCCTGCGCGATAAAGGTGGGCAAGGCCCGGCCATCGTTCAGTCGCATGCGTGGGCCGTAGGTGTTAAAAATGCGTACGATGCGCGTTTCCAGTCCGTGGAAATTATGGTAAGCCATAGTCATGGCCTCTTGAAAACGTTTTGCTTCGTCGTAGACGCCGCGAGGACCAACAGGGTTCACGTTTCCCCAATACTCTTCTGGCTGCGGCGAAACTTGCGGATCGCCATATACCTCTGACGTTGAGGCGACCAATATCCTTGCTGACTTGCTTTTTGCTAGCCCCAATAGATTGTGTGTGCCCAGAGACCCAACTTTCAATGTCTGGATAGGAATCTGTAGGTAGTCAATAGGACTGGCTGGCGATGCGAAATGGAGAATATAATCCAATTGGCCAGTAACGTGCACAAATTTGGAAACATCGTGCTGGTAAAACTCAAAGTTAGGCAGCTTGAAAAGATGTGCGATATTGCGTAAATCACCGGTGATAAGATTGTCCATCCCGATCACATGAAAATCTTCGGCTATAAAACGATCACACAAATGCGAACCGAGAAAACCGGCAGCCCCTGTAATTAATATTCGTTTTTTCTCTTGTTTATCCACGCACGTTTGGAATCGATAAAGTTTAATATCTTTGACGAATATACGGATATTTTTTTCACATGCGTGTTCTCTACGACTTCGGGATAGGCTTTTACGCCATTGTTTTATGGATTATTTCGCCTTTTCATACCAAGGCAAAGTTATGGATCGCGGGGCGGAAAAAATTGCTGAATCACATCCAGCAGACGATTGGCCCAGGTCAACGCCCCATCTGGTTTCACTTTGCTTCGCTCGGCGAATTTGAACAAGGGCGCCCGCTTATGGAGGCCATCAGAAGTCGGTATCCTTCAGAAAGAATTGTAATTACATTTTTTTCACCTTCGGGTTATGAGATAAGAAAGAACACGGCATTGGCAGATTATGTGTTTTACCTGCCGCTGGATACAGCACGTAACGCAAAGAAATTTATCGCCAGTGTACAGCCTAAATTTGTCGTGTTCACCAAGTATGAGTATTGGTATCATTATTTCAATGAGCTGAATAAGCGGGATATTCCGCTTATCCTAGTGTCCGCCATATTTCGGGAAGATCAGGTGTTTTTCAAATGGTATGGCCATTTTTTTAGAACGATACTACAGAAGGTCAGCTTTTTCTTTGCCCAAAATATGGATTCTGTTCACCTGCTCAAAGCGATCCATATAAAAAAGGCAGGTTTGGCTGGTGACACGCGTTTTGATCGAGTCGTCGAGCTCCCTAAACAAAGACGCAGCGTGCCCGCGGTGGAGCAATTTATTGATGGGAATACAAAAGTTCTGGTGGCGGGTAGTACTTGGCCCGAGGACGAACGCTTGATTGCCGATTGTTTTTTGAAACAACAAGATTGGAAGATTGTATTGGCGCCCCACGAGGTGTCCACATCTCATTTACAAGAGCTTAAGAGCATCTTTCCAGAAGCCATATTTTACTCCGCTTTTTCAACCCATGCACCATCAACCATCAAAGCGGCTCGGGTAATCATCATTGATAACATCGGTATGTTATCATCATTGTATGGCTATGGACGATTGGCCTATATCGGCGGTGGGTTTGGCGTAGGTATACATAATACATTAGAAGCGGCTACTTACGGGCTGCCAGTTATTTTTGGGCCGCGCTATAGCAGGTTTCAAGAAGCTATTGACCTTATCGAATTAGGTGCCGGTTTTTCGATAAGCAAATCAACGCAATTTGAGGAATTACTTTCCGTATTTACCCTGCCTGAAAAATATGCTTATGCGTCAGAAAAGGCTCGAGCCTATGTACAAGAAAAATCAGGTGCTACCCCAATTATTATGAAATATTTGCAAGCGCAAAAACTTCTGCCTGCATAGGGTACAACAACATAACTTCTTTCAAAAACAGCTCTCAGGCAAATGTCACTCCTCTTGGGATGTTATTTTAAATGTTTTTTCGTTGAAATATTTTTTTGGAAAGTGCAGTGTTTTGATGTGGTTTGCCTTTTGTTTTCACTTCCATTTATTGCGATAGCATGGTGTATTTTTATTTTTTTTGAGAAATAATAAAATGATATAATATATTTGCGGCATCAAATATTACCCAACAATATGAAATCCAAATTAACCTTACTTATTCTGATTTTCGGAATACTCACTTCATGTGAAAAAACGACTGATGTCGATGTTATCGTTTCAACCAGCGGCAAGCTGAACTACAAGCTTGTTGATGACAGTGGCAAAGGCGTGCCCAATGTAAAAGTTTCGCTGTATGATATTTTAGGGAACTATGCCACCTACCACGCGCTAATAGATCAGCGTACAACCGACGCTGAGGGTGTAGTAGATTTTGGGGATCTTAACCCGCAAACCTATCTTTTGCGTGCGGATTCTGCCATCGTGAACAATGTGGGCTATATGGTACAGGAGCACGTTCAGGTAACAACAGGAGCGGGGAAACAGAAAGAAACGAAAGTAACGGATTTCTCCGGGACCCTTTCTGTGACGGTACAATCCTACAATGGCCAGCGGCTCAGAAATATCGGAATAGCCGTTGTGCCAGCCAATAGATTCGACTACAGGTCAGACACGAATTATTTTCTGCGTGTTGCGGATTTCAAGGTTTTAACAGATGACACCGGAACCGTGATTTTAAAAATTCCTTCGGACAAAGAATACGTACTGTATTTTTATAACAGTGTCACGAACGCCGCTTACAACAACTATCAGCATGTAAGCGTGCAGAAGGGAAGAGAGTATAAGTACAGCACATACATCTACTAATAGACCCAACTGCGACATACGCTAAATTTGAGCTACTTTTTTTATTTTCTTGCATGTTGCGCCTATCGCCAGCATGCAAGAAAATAACGAGCGTATCCCTTGTTTGCATGGTAGACTGTGCGCTAATCTCCGAACGCAACAGGTCAACCATTGTTATGGATTTAGTGTAGACCGCGCGATCCGCTAATGATCATCATATACATCCAGTAGAAAAAGTTCGGACGCTATATGGTCTGCCAAAAGCTTTCCGCTGGTTGTCAGACGCAGATAACGACCCTCTACGAAGACCAACTGTTGTTTTTCAATAAACGGTTGTGCGGCCTTTTTTATAGCTGTGGTGGGTTCGGCGCCAAATAGCTTAATGATCCTGTCTATATCGACACCCCACATCGTTCGCAAAGAAGTCATCAGATACTCATTAATACGATCACGCAACGTTAGTTCTTCCGTTTCCAGCGCACTGCTGCCATCAAACATATGTTGAATATATTGGAGATTATTAGCGATATTCCAGCTTCTTGATTCACCGTTAAAGGAATGTGCTGACGGCCCAATACCTAAATAATGAACGCCGCGCCAGTAATTTGTATTATGTTTCGCGTAGCGTTCACGTTTGGCAAAATTGGAAATTTCATAGTGTTCAAAGTCATGCGCAGTTAATACATCCATGAGATATTCCATTTGGTTTGCGGCCTGCGCCTCATCCATAGCTGGCGTTTTTTGCTGTTGGATGAAATGTGCCAATGCCGTTTTATGCTCGACTGTCATCGCATATGACGATATATGGGGGATGTCAAATGCTAAAAGCTGTTCAATGTTTGCTTTCCACTTCGCATCTGTGAGTAAAGGATAACCATAAATAAGATCAGCCGTGATGTTTTCAAAACCGGCATCCTGCACTCTTTTTATGGCTGAGTCCGCTTCGCTGGCGTTGTGCGCGCGGTTCATCCAGCGCAGGTCTTCCTCAAAAAATGATTGAATGCCAATACTGAACCGATTGATGCCGCTATGGCGCAAGTCTTCTACTTTCTTTTTATCCAAATCATCTGGATTTGCTTCTAGTGTAATCTCTACGTCTGGATGAATTTCGAAATGGACACCTACCTTATCGATCAGCCTTGCGATGTCCGAAGCCTGTAGGATGGACGGTGTGCCACCACCAAAATAAATAGAATGTACCTTTCTATCGGTTAGATACTGTTGGCGTCGATCAAGTTCCATGTGCAACGCTTTTAGCATCTCATCTTTGTGCTTCAGCGAGGTGCTGAAGTGAAAATCGCAATAATGACATGCTTGCTTACAGAAAGGAATATGGAAATAGATCATCTGGCAAAGATAAGTATTGCTTTACAGCGACAGAAATCGAAGCGATTTAAAAAAAAATGGCGGACAAAAAAACTTGCAGAAACAAATCTATATTTTTTATATATTCGTTGTAAGTTCCGATAAGAACGCTAACTGGTTATACTGATGAGCTCAGTATCTGTATACGAAACCGCTTAACAAGCAAAACATGATTCGCTATTGCACATATTCCTTTTAGAAGGTTATAGTATGTAAAAAAGTCTAGAAGGAAATGTTGTGCGCCTCGACGTACTTTTTTACGTAGTAAGCGGATATTGCTGGCGCATACCAGATGGCAAGAGGTCGGTATCGAAGCTAATTAATATTGTGTTAATATTGAAAGTATATCTTTGACCTATCATGCACGGAGTTAGACATATGGAGGAATCAGCGCTTTTGAATGGGTTGCGAGGAGGACGTGAGGATGTATTCGCGGAAATCTTCAATAGGCACTGGGAAGCCCTCTTTCGGGAGGCGTGTTATCGGCTGAAAAAACATGATGAAGCACAAGATATGGTGCAAGATATTTTTACTGATTTTTGGCAGCGCAGGCATAGTATTCAGATATCTACCTCTATATCGGCCTATTTACACGGCGCCTTAAAGCATAAGATCATCCGGCATTTTTCCAGATCGCGTCTGCACCAAAGCGTTGTCGATCATCTGCTTCTTCGGATGCAAACATTTGAGGAAAGCATCCTTGAGGTTATCGCAGCCGGTGAGATTCAGAAAACGCTGGAGGAAGCGATTGTACACTTTCCAGACAATATGCGGCAAATTTTTCTGTTGCGTAGCCAAGATTTTACGATAGCAGAAATTGCAGAAGCCCTTGGCCTGTCCCAACAAACCGTTAAAAATAACAATTCGCAAGCCTTGAAACGTCTGAAACACGTTTTGACCGAAAAACATCCTGAAGTAACCTCGTCCCTTTATGCCGCTTTATTGCTGTTCATAAAAACTTAACACACGCATAACAATTTCTTGAAGTACTTTTTCTCGTTTCGATTCACTATAGGTGTGAAAAGCGAAAGAACGTGATATTTAAAAAGCTAAAAAAACTGCTCCGCAAATACGAGGATAACAGCGCATCGCCTGCTGAACGCAAAGCTGTGGATATCTGGTATGAATCTTTTTCCGTACAAAACGACAGCGCGCCGCTATTTGATACGGAAACAGCGCGTAGCGCTATGCGGCAACGCATATGGGCTAATCTACCGATGTCAACAAAACAGCCATCGTGGTTGCGAAGACATCGATACGTCCTATTAGGATTAAGCACGGCCGCTCTTTTGGCGGTAGTGTTCTCGTGGAACTACATGCAACGGCACTTGACCCCGCAGGACAGCAAGATGCAGGAAGCCAACTATATAGCCGCATTTACAGCATCGACAACAACAAAAGAAAGAAAGCTGATCACACTGCCGGATAGTTCACGCGTGTGGCTTAATGCGAATTCCACGCTATCCGTAGATGCAGGTTATGGGACAAGCGTTCGCCAAATGCAGCTGGAAGGGGAGGCCTTTTTTGATGTGTCTCCAGACCCCGCAAAACCCTTTGTCGTAAAAACCAAACATATCAAAATACAGGTTTTGGGAACTGCTTTTAATATCCAGGCATATGCTGCAACCGAGAAGTTTCGCGTCGGTGTAGCCCATGGAAAGGTCGCGGTGTGGGATCACGCCGAGCAAGAATTAAATCAACTGACCAAAGGCCAGGTATTATCCTACGATATTCATAATGGTGAAAGCACTACGCAACAGGCTGCGGTTATTGGCTCTTGGCGTGAAGGGCGTGTTATTTTGGAACAAGCAAGCTTCAAGGACCTGGCGCAAGCCATTTATACTATCTACGGCATGCGATTGCGGAACGAGAGTAGGTCCGCACAAAAATATTCATACAATTTACAGATACGTAACAACCGTTCGTTGGAGCAAACTTTGGACGTTGTCTGCGGTATGCACCAGCTACACTACAGGAGGGAAGATAATGAAATAATACTTTACTAATCAATAAACAAAACAGGCACCAAAGAGGCACCTGTTTACATTCGTTTGGCCGCGCTCAGCTTGAGACCCTCAGCAAGGCCACTTAGCTTAATCTGAATTACTAAGACAATAAAAATATGAATAAAAACCTGTTGTTCATACGAATAATGATGCGTACGACACTTATTATGTATTTAATCGGCCTAACGGTGTCTCAACTGCTGTTAGCCGCTCCGCTTAGCGGACAAGTCCATCTTCGGAAAGTGGACTTTTCGGTATCCAATACAAATCTGTATGCTGCAATCAAAAAATTGCAGGCCGAGCAGGGCATTGATATGGCCTTTGACGATAAGGCACTTAATTTAGCCAATATCGCAGTTCGCCAGCAGGCGTACCGCTCGACATCGGTAGACGCGGTATTGAAAAACCTATTCGCTGGAACCGCAATAACCTACGAGGAAAGAGGCGATGGAACGCTCGTTTTGAAGAAGCAGCAGCGCCCGGGACGTATTATCGGCGTAATCACCGACAATAAGGGAGAGCCTTTGGCTGCGGCATCTGTCCAGATTGTGGAATTGAACCGAACAGTTGTTACCGATGTTGAGGGGCGTTTTACTATTTCAGCGGCTCCCGGTACCTATACCCTTACGGCACGGTACATCTCTTTCGAAACCATGAGCAAATCAAAAATTACGGTCACGGAAGGCGGCACATCAACGGTAAATTTTGCTTTGTTGCCGACGACTGGTGATTTGGAAGAAGTGGTGGTGACAGCACTGGGTATCACGCGAGAAAAGAAGGCGCTAGGTTACGCGGCAACCGAAGTAAAAGGCGAAGACATTGCACAGACTATGCCCAACAACTGGAGCGAGGCATTATCTGGCCGTGTTGCCGGTGTGAACTTGGTGCGCTCTGGTGCAGGTCCTGCAGGATCCAACAAAATTATTCTGCGTGGAGAAAACAACCTCACCGGAAACAACGAAGCACTTATTGTTATTGACGGTGTGATGGTTAGCCAAAGTAGTGGGAGGCAGGTTGGTAACGGCTCCGGAGCCTATTTGGGTGGTGATTCGCCAACAGATTTTGGAACGGGTATCAATGACATCAATCCAGAAGATATTGAAACATTAACGGTGCTAAAAGGCGCTAACGCCACAGCTTTATACGGCGAACGCGGTGGTAATGGTGCCATTGTGATTACCACCAAATCGGGCCGCGCGAGAAAAGGTATTGGAGTGACCATCACCTCAAATGCCACAATGGAATCGATCTCCAGGTGGCCGGATTACCAATATGAATACGGACAAGGTACCGAAGGTGTTCGCTTTTATTCCTTCAACGCGGGCATTGATGGCGCGAGTACACGCAGCACGAGTTCGGCCTGGGGTCCAAAGTTTGATGGCCAATATTTTTTTCAATACGACCCTGTTACCCAAACACGTGCTACGGAACGCACCTTATGGCAGGCATATCCAAATGAGCGCAAAAACTTTTTCGACACCGGAACAACCTTTACCAATTCCGTGAGTTTGGATGGAGGTAATGACAAGACACAGATTAGGTTTTCGTTCACCGATTTGCGGAATAAATGGATTATCCCCAATACGGGCTATGAGCGTAATAACGTTTCTTTGACCGCCGGACATAGCGTAACCGATAAATTGCGGATACAAACGCGAATTAATTACCGTCAAAACCGCAGCGACAACTTGCCATCTACCGGTTATAATAACCAATCCTTAATGTACTGGAATGCTTTCTGGCAACCGAATGCTTCGCTGGATTGGTTAACAAACTATTGGCAGATCGGGCAAGAAAATATGGTACAAAATTATCCCTTCAGTAGCTTGGTTGATAATCCGTATTTGATTACCAACGAGATGTTGAATAAGAACAAGCGACATGGCTTGACGGGAAGTATCGATGCTACGTACAAATTTTCCAAAAACTGGGATATTTTGGTTAGAACAACCATGGACTTAAATGCGGAAAATAGAAGCCAACAACGTCCTTGGGATACCGAAAAGTTTAAAAAGGGAATGTATCGCACGCAGACCATCAATAGCACAGAAACAACCTCGGATGTGATGTTGACTTACAATAAGGAAATCACACCTGATCTTAAGCTAAGATTGACGGCAGGGGGAAGCACAAGAAGGCGTGAAAGCAATTTAGAAAGGAACAGCGCTGACTCTCTGGCTTACCCCGGTATATTCAACCTGGGCAATGCCGCAGGCAACCTTGTTAGCACGCCCGAGAGACAGGCACAAGTGACCAATAGCCTCTATGGTTTGGGAACCTTATCTTTCAGAGATTATCTCTTTGCGGACTTTTCCTACAGAAATGATTGGAACAGCGCGCTGGCATCGCCGATCAGTAAAGGGAAGCCGTTTCAATACCCCTCCCTCAATGTAAGTTTTGTTTTGTCTGATGTCGTGCGTTTACCTAAGCAATTTTCGCTGGTTAAGTTTCGGGGTTCAGTTGCTGGCGTAGGAAGTGGATCCGATGATCCCTACTTAACATCTTACAACTACAACATCGAACCAATTTTCCCTGGAGGCCGATCTAATCCAACCAATATGCCTAATTTAAATTTGCAGCCGCTGTATACCACCAGCTATGAAGCCGGGACCGATATATCGATGTTTGCAGGACGATTCTTCTTGAATATGACTTATTACACGAGTAAGACGTCCGACCAACATCTACGAGCAACGGTGGATAGGGCATCCGGTGCTAGTACGATTTTAGTCAATGCAGGTTTAATTCAAAACAGCGGTTTGGAGATCGAATCGCGCATTATGCCCATACGGAAAGAAAACTTTCAATGGACAGTGAGCCCGACGTTCAGTACGAATAAAAATAAGGTGCTGGAACTGACGGATAATTTGAATGAAATGATCCTTCAAAATGGTCCGGGAAGTAGGGGGGCTATTATTGCAAAAGTTGGTGCACGGATGGATGATCTTTACGGACGCGGCTACGAGCGTGCTCCGGATGGACAGATTGTTTATGAAAATGGTCTGCCGCAATTGACGGATACCATGCAGTATATCGGTCAAACGAACCCAGCGTGGCGTGTTGGTTTACACAATGAATTCCGTTATAAGCAGTTTCGTTTAGGTTTTATGTTTGATGCGCAATTTGGCGCGGTCGGCTACTCGTTGACCTCGGCCGTGCACGGCGAGCAAGGGAAAACGAAAAATACGCTGCCGGGCCGCTACAACGGTATTATCGGAAATGGCGTTATTGCCAACGGCGACGGCACCTACCGCCCGAATGATGTGATTGCGACCAATGTTTGGGATTATTATAACGCCCATTTAGGAAGGGATAACGTCGAGGGAACATCCTATTCAACCGACTTCTTAAAGCTCCGCGAATTACGCTTCGACTATACGCTAAGTCCATCGGTGTTATCCCACATAGGACTGCAGCGTGCTTCCGTAGGTGTGTTTGGCCGAGATCTATTTATTTGGTCGAGCTGGCCTGCTTTCGATCCAGAGTTTGGAACATTGGGTAACGGTGATATCACGCGCGGGTTTGAGTTGGGACAGTTCCCTGCAACGCGTACATTCGGAGTGAACCTTGTTATTGGATTATAATACATGAATGATGAAGATAAGACTTATTAAACGATCAATATACATGCTTGGCCTGAGTTTGGCGACGCTCACGCTAGTACCTTCCTGCAACAAGAACTTTCAGGAGATCAATACCAACCCAAATACCAGTCCGCGGGTGCAACCAGAAAACTTACTGGCACCGGCAATTACCAAAGTGGTTGGCTACAACATGAGCCGCAGCCAACGGATCACCAACGAGCTGATGCAGGTGACCGTTAATATGGGCGATAGTGACGGACGGATCTTCCGCTATGATATACAGACCAGTGAAGCCGATTATATGTGGAACAACCTGTATCTACAGCTGCGCAACTTTCGGGATATCTACGAGTTTGGTGAAGAACTCAACCAGCCGGAATATATGGCTATTGCACAGATTTGCGAAGCGTGGATATTTTCAATCCTGACGGATATCTACGGTGATATTCCGTTCAGCGAAGCCTTACGTGCAAAAGATCTCAATGCTGTGCGTCCAGTGTTTGATAAGCAGCAGGATATTTATCCTGCGTTGTTTGCGAAACTGGAAGAAGCTAATACCTTACTGCGTGGGTTAAGTCCTACGTTTAAGATCAATGGCAACGCCGATCCTATTTTTGGCGGCGATACCTGGAAATGGCGTAAGTTCGGTAATTCCTTGTATTTACGCCTGGCATTACGTTTAGCCCATAAAACAGAGTTAAATACAACGGCCATCATCAAGAAAATCGTTGATGAATCCCCCCTTGTTTATCCAATCATGATCAATAATGACGATTCCGCGATTTTACGTTGGACCGGCTCTGCACCCTATGTTTCGCCCTTTGCGACCTGGCGGCCTGCGGATTGGTACGGGCCAAGATCGGCAAGCTTTTTTATTGACAAACTCAATGAACGCAGTGATCCGCGCATCGTCACCTGGGTTTCACTGGCAGATGGTGATTATTTTGGCGTGCCGAGTGGCTACCCTGTTGGGCAACCACCGGTGGCGGGATCCGCATTGAACACTGGATTAATGTCAAACCCGCTGTTGGGAAATATCCTGAATTACGGGGAATTGCAATTGATACTGGCCGAAGCGGCCGTTAAAGGGTGGATCACCGCTCAGCCAGCTCGGACATACTATGAGCGAGGGACTGTAGCGGGCATACAGCTTTGGAACCATGCCGTCCCATCTTTTTATCTGACATCGGACTTGGTGGCCTGGGACGATTCGTATAGTGAGTTTGAAAAAATGGAGCTTATCCATTTGCAGAAATACTACGCCCTGTTCTTTACGGATATGCAATCTTGGTTTGAATATCGACGTACCGGACATCCAGTGTTACCGATACGTTCTGGACACCTCAATGGCGGTAGAATGCCTGCGCGGTTAAATTATCCGGTTTATGTGCAATCCGCCAATCGGGAAAATTATACCAAAGCAGTGGCAGAACAAGGTAGGGACGATATTAATACACTGGTATGGTGGCAACGGCCTTAATATTTATTGTAAAACGTACATTGATGAAAAAGTATTTAAACTATATCTTTTTGCTACCTCTGCTCATGTTCTTGTTGCAGGCTTGCGAAAAGCGCAATTTTTTGGATGGCACATTGAGTCCTTACATTACCATAGAAGATGTTAGGCAAATTCATAAGGGGACAGACATACAGATGACGGCCGAGTTGCTCAATCAAGCGCAGCAAACGCGAGGCGTGGTAATCTCGAATACGCAGTCCGGAAATGTTCCGGAAGGGATGATGATTGTGCAGCAGGTACAGCCGGGTAAGCTGCACGGTATTGCACTTAAAGTCGGAGATATCGCTGCAAATTATCGCGTCGGTGATTCCATCTTGGTAAACATTAGCAATAAGCAACTTAAACGAGAGGGTTTCCTTTATGTTGATGCGGTTACCGCGGCAGATATCGAAGTGGTTGCAACGGTTTCGCAAATATACCGTCGTAACCTGACAGCTTCGGCCATTTACCAACGTCCTAACGAATTCGAAGGTACATATGTGCAAATAATTGGTGGCGAGATGTTTCCACGACCCGAGCCTGGACAAACCTTCTCAGGCGTAAAACGCATGGTCAATGGAGCTGATACGCTCAATATACGCACCCTCCCTAGCGCACCTTTTGCAAATCTTTCTGTTCCACGTAATATCAATGTGCAGGGGATACTTCTTGGAGATTCGGAGAATGCTGCCGTCATGGCGATTTGGCCAAGAATGGCGTCAGACATTTTGGATATTTCAGATCCGGAGATTCCAGGCGATTTAGGCGCTATGCCGTTGGTGTTTACAGGCTACTGCGCCGACCCTCAGGGGGGTGACGGCAACTATGAGTACATCCAGTTGCGTGCAAACGTCGATATTAATTTTGCGGAGATTCCATTTGCCGTGGTGACGACGAATAATGCCGGAGGAAACCAACCGAATGCGGGAGCGCCTCCAGGTGCAGGATGGGCAACGGGCGGAGCGCGTACCTTGAAGTTTAACCTTACCGAAGGATCTGTAAGAAAAGGTGAATTTTTCTACGTGGGCGGTCATCAACGGCGTATTAATGGCGCTAATTCAACCTCTCTTGCTGAGTTAAACTGGGTACGAGCGATACCTTATGCTACCTCGGGTGGCGATGGTTTGGGTAATTCCAACTCGAATATTTTGGCGAACAGCGGTAATGCAAGTGGTATGGCGCTATTTGTCGGAACCAATATTAATGAGGCTACCGTCCCAATTGATTTGGTGATGTTTGGCGGTTCTGGTACGGCCACTATCGTTGATTCGGTCAATAATTTAGGGTATCGCGTTGCGAACAACGATCATTATCGTCCATTTCATCCAGAAACCGGACAAGCGCAGCCTTTCTTCTCGATGGGAACAAATCAGTACCGTATTCCGCATTTTCTACCGGCAGACGTAGGGCTGTTCATTCAGCTGGGTGGAGTCTTTAATACAACGACGCGAACTTGGGAAACGGCTCGAAGTTACAATGCCAAGCAGTTGACGAAACAGTCTCCTGCTAGCGATTTGGAAGTTGGGGAGTTTGTGACCCGACAAACGGAGTAAATTTTATAATAGGGGGCTGTTTAATTCATATCCTTTTCAGCCCCCTGTATTTGTTTTCAACTAATAAAGTCTGTATGCTGCTGAAAGAAACAATACACCTTTTCCAACAGAGGAGCGCTTGTTATCTCTTTTTATCATTGCTATTCTTCATTTTTTCTGCTTGCGGAAAGGAGCTGTCATCAGCAGGTGAATTGCCGCCACCGACGGCGGAGAGCAATAAGCTTGATTTAGGCGATGTTCGTATTCCACTAGTGTGGGATGTAGTCAAGGAATCCACCACGCAAATTTTAGGACGAGGTTTCCAGATCAACGATGAGATAACGTTTGCGCCATTGGATGGCCTGACAAAATCGTTTAGTATGCGTATCTCGGAAGCTCAGGAAACGCAGGCCCTGCTCAAGCTGCCCGCAGATTTTGTGGAGGGACGATATACTATCACGGCCTCTCGGGGCAACGCGCAACAAACATTGGGCACAAGCAGTTTTAATTTCGTACTCCGGGCTGATATTCCTGATATGGATGGCAAAACTGTCAAAGGCATCATTCATGTTGCAGGAAAGGGACTGGGCAACGTCGTCGTATCAGACGGATATGATGTTACCAGAACAAACGAGGAGGGGGTCTATTATCTTAGCTCTAACAAAAGGACAGGTTATGTCTTCGTTTCCATTCCTGGGAACTATGAGATGGTCAGTACGAATCAAAATCTTCCGCTATTTTATCGGTATCTTAATGCAAATCCAGCTGTTATCGATACCCGCGACTTCGAGCTAAAGCCAGTGAACAATGAAAACCATGTTATGCTAGGTTTGGCAGATATGCATCTTGCGAATAGAAATGACGACTTGGCGCAATTCCAAAATGGATTTATAGCAGATGCCAATCAGCAAATCGCTAACGTACAATCCGAAGGAAAAAAGGTGTATGCATTAACCCTTGGAGACCTCACTTGGGAAACATATTGGTATAGCAACAGTTTTATGCTTCCCGAATATGTGAAAGAAATTGCAACGCTTAATGCCCCTGTGTTTAACACCATTGGCAATCATGATAATGATCCCTATTTTGCGAGCGATTGGCTCTCGGAGAATGCTTACCGTAGAATTTTGGGACCGACCTACTATTCTTTCAATATTGGACAGGTGCATTACATCGTGCTTGACAATATAGAATATATCAATTCTGGCGGTGCCAATGGGTCAATCGGAAGTCGTAATTACAATGCAAAATTGGTAGAACAACAGATTGATTGGTTGAAGAAGGATCTGGCAACGGTGGATCCGGCTACTCCCATTATTTTGGCCACGCATATTCAATTGCACAATGCGCCCGCAAGCAATGGAAGTTTGCCCGGCTTCCGTATGAGCAATGGGCAGCAGTTGGTTGATCTGTTCGCTGGTTTTTCCCAAGTACATGTACTGACTGGACACACCCATATAAACAATAACGTCGTAAGGGATAATAGTTTTATGGAACATAATACGGCAGCTATATGTGCTACCTGGTGGTGGACAGGTAGAAATGGCTACGCCAACAACCACATTGCGCCCGATGGAAGCCCCGGCGGGTATGCCGTTTGGGATGCGACAGGAAAGGTGTTAAAATGGCGATACAAAGCAATCGGTTATGAAGACAATTATCAATTCCGTTCCTATGATTTGAATACGGTACATATCACCTCCGCAAAGTACGCCCCAGATGTCAATGTCGAGAATCAGCGCCTGGTTACGCAGTATGCGTTTGATTTTGCGCAAGAAAATAAAGCTAATGAGGTGCTGATCAATGTATGGGGTTATGATCCAAAGTGGACAATCGCCGTCACTGAGCAAGGTGTGTCGCTCCCTGTTCAACGTGTCTCTTCCTACGATCCCTTACATATTATCTCGTATGCGATGAAACGGATCAACGTGAATGCAGTGCCTACATTTGATTCATCTAACACATCACATATGTTTAAGGTGAAAGCGTCCTCAGCAAGCAGCACGTTGCAAATTCGCGTTACCGATCGCTTCGGCAATAGCTATACCGAACAGATGGAGAGGCCAAAGGCTTTTCATTATGCGATGCGCTAATAAACCTTTGTTTGCCTTATTTCCTATCTCGAAATCTAGAAGCTATGTAAGCGTTATTATCCCCATAGCCGTTAAACTGCCCTTATTCTGTTACAAAAATCTCCTAAAACTGGGTTTGTTTTGTTACAAAAATGCGTAAATTTGGGTTTATTCTGTTACAATAAAGTACCAAAACTGGGTTTGTTTTGTTACAAAGATGTATTAGGCACTAAACATGGCATTTAAAAGAATCATCCAGGAATACCTTCGGCAGTGGAAGTTAAGTAGTACAAGAAAGCCATTAATTATACGAGGTGCGCGGCAGGTTGGTAAAACTACCGTCATACGTGATTTTGCGAAGAGCTATACATACCTTGTCGTTCTCAATCTAGAGAAGGCAGCAGACCGTCGCTTTTTCGACAATTTTGATGATGTGCAAACTATTGCCGAAGCGCTACTTCTAGCTCATAATATTCCTTCATCAGGGTTGCAGGATACACTTTTATTTATTGACGAAATTCAGGAAAGTCCGAAGGCCATTCAATTGTTGCGCTACTTTTATGAAGAGATACCCACACTGCATGTTATTAGTGCAGGATCCTTGCTGGAGTTTGCTATACAACGTGTGCCAAGTTTTCCGGTAGGTCGGGTGGAGTTTTTATATCTGTATCCCATGAATTTTCAAGAGTATTTGGAAGCTTTAGGGAAACAAGCCCTATTGGAGCAATTGAATGAAGTGCCGGTTAAACCATTTGCACACCATACGTTGATGGATGCCTTTCATCGTTATGCTATCATCGGTGGAATGCCTGAAGTCATTAAAACGGATCTTGAAGAAAGTAATCTTTCGGATCTTACTAAGATTTATGAAAGTATATGGAGCACCTATAAAAATGATGTAGAAAAATACACATCCAGTGACACGGAGAGAAAGGTAATTAAGCATTTGATGGATGTCGCACCCCTATTTATGGATGAGCGAATTAAGTTCCAAGGTTTTGGAAACTCAAATTATCGGTCACGGGAAGTTGGAGAGGCATTTAGAACGCTCGACGATGCGAAAATTGTTCGTCTTATCTATCCCACAACAGGTCTTCAACCTCCCTTAAAAGCAGATTTGAAAAAGTCTCCGCGGTTACAGTTTTTGGATACCGGTTTGGTAAACTATACGCTGGGCATTCAGGCTGAAATGCTTGCTATGTCTGACCTAAACAGCGCGTACAAGGGGGCGGTTATACCGCACCTTGTAACGCAAGAATTGATCTCGCTGCAGCATGTTTCGTCGCATGTACCCTACTTTTGGGTCAGGGAAAAGACGCAGTCTAGTGCGGAAGTAGATTTGCTGTATGCTTACAATAAACTTGTATTGCCCATAGAAATAAAGTCAGGCAGCACTGGTTCCTTAAAATCGCTCCATCAATTTATTGAGGCAGTAGATCATCCGTATGCCATTCGGATTTACGGAGGCTCTTTCAACGTCGAACAAGCAATTACTCCCAATAAAAAGCCATATCTTTTATTGAGTCTACCCTATTATGCCGGGACCATGCTACCCCAATACATTGCTTGGTTTACTAGCAAATACGCGATATAGATTTCCAATCAGTTGTAAAGTTGTTTAAAAAGTTCGGTACGAACGTGATCAAGCAATAAGAAGCATGAGGCAGCGATTTTACGGATCTAAAAATGCGTCCTTTGCGAAGAAGAATGACAACGCAAAGACGCATTTAGATTGTTTAGTGACCTTATGAGATAGCCGTTTATGGCTGTACGTAACTGTTGTTAGACGATTCAATATCCGCTAACCGCTGCGATGGATCAATTTCAACCTTCGCCACTTTCTTTTCCAATTTTAAGCTGTAGGTTGGTTTAGTCCAAAACCAATCCTCAAGCACCGTACGTTTCACACCTTCATATATGCTGAAGCTTTCAGCAGGTTTTTCGCCACGCATTTCGCGTAGCGGGATATAAAAAAGTTCTTTTGTTCCATCCGCGTAATGCACCAAAAGATCAATCGGCATAGCAAAATTTGATTTGTTGCTGATCAGGATCTCTTGATCATTTACACTGCTCACGGCGTAGTCAATGGTCCGCGTGGTGTTGATAAACAGATTAAAATACCATTTTAAATTAATGCCTGAAACCTCTTCTGCGATCCGTTTAAAATCGTTAGGCGTAGGGTTTTTAAGCTTCCACACATCGTAGAATCTGAGGAAAGTCTTTTCCAGATTTTCTTTGCCAATGATATAACCGAGCTGTTCGGCGAGCACCTGGCCTTTATTATACGCCTCATTGCTATAGGCGTAATTCGTATTATAATAATCGGCAAGCAAGCTCATGGGTTCTTCTTTGCCCGAAAGAGCCAGCTTATAGTAGGCTCTATAGGCATCAATAACCGGGTTGGTTTCCAACGCTCCCTTTTTTTCAAACAATTGCTGGAAGGCAAGCTCTTGGACATAGCTTGTAAAACCCTCGTCAAACCATTCGTCGACCGTTTCATTTATACCGAATAGGTGCTGGTACCAAGAGTGAGCCGCTTCGTGGAAGATAACACCCACCAAGCTTTTTATATTTCGTCCGCCAGTCACAAGTGTTGCGGTGCCGTATTCCATACCACCATCACCGCCTTGCACGATGCTGTAGGTTGGCCACGGGTAAGCGCCAAAATGGGCTGATGTGTAATCAAAAAATTCAGTAGCCAGGGATAGTGCTGTCTTCCAGTTGTCTTTTACTTCTTTAGTGCTTGGCAGAAAAACTGTATAAATCGTCACGCTGCCTTTGCTTCTTGCTGAGTCAACGGTAAATTTGGGGTCGGCAGCCCAAACAAAGTCATGAATGTTTTCAGCTTTGAAATGCCAAGTTGCTTTACCATTTTTTGAGGCCACTTTGGCCTTTTTATCATAACCTTTAACAGCCAATGGATTTTGCAATTTGCCTGAACCGCCGATGACGTAATCTTTATTTAGGTGGATGGTCACGTCGAAATTGCCAAAAGGCGCAACGAATTCCCGGGCGATATACTCGTCGAGATGCCATCCGAAGTCGTCAAAGTGCGCCATTTTAGGGTACCATTGCGCCATCGACAGCGCGACACCCTCCTTGGAGTTCCGTCCGCTGCGGCGGATTTGCTCTGGCACCTGCGCCGTCCACTGCATTTCGAAACGTGCAGTACTTCCAGCCTCGATGGCCTGTGGAAGGTCTACCACCAGCAATGTACCGTCTATTTTATACGTTGCTGCTTTCCCGTTCACCGTAAGTGCATCCACTTTTTGATACCCAATTTGGTCGGGCGTTAGGGTAGCAATACGACTTTGATAATTAGGCTTTTCTTTCGTTCCCAGGTTTGTGGCCATCCGCGCGTCGGGATCGCTGATATTGGCTAGACGATAATCCATCATACTGCCGGGCTGGAAAGCGTTAAAATATAAATGGAAATATACTTTAGATAGTGCCTGATTTGAGTTGTTGCTATAATCTAAGGTCATTTTACCTTGATACTGATAGTTTTTTTCATCAACATCAATGTCCATTTTGTAGTCCACTGCCTGTTGCCAATAACCTGCTCGTTGCGCAAAAAGCAGGATGTTGAAAAGCATAAAAAAAGCGAGTGTAAATAGTTTTCTCATGGGTTTTGGTTTTACATATAATAGTATTCGACGCCTCGTTGTTTTAACAGATGTATAAGGGCGTTTAGGTCATCGTCTTTTTGGAATAGTTTATTTCGCCAATAACGTTTAGGCTGTCGTTTGTTCTTGGTAAAGATCATAATCAGGTTGCCACCTGAACGTGGCAGGTTCCGCAAATATTTGATATCGGCCAGCAACAACGTATCCAGCTTCCTGTCATGAAAGTGGATGGCAATCTCGCTATCTGTCACTGTCCACTGCGAGTCGTTGCGGCTCCATTTTATACTGAGCAGGAGTAAAAGTGGTAGACTGCATAATACAATCAGTATTTTAGGTACTTCTTGAAGAGGAAGTCTCGAGACTATTGCCGTCACGATGCATACCTCGATTAAAAGAAGGATCATGTATTTTCCACGGTGCAGGGTGGCAATGTGGAACGTCTTTTCGCTCATGAACCAAAAATAAGAAAGAGCAATCATATTTTGCTCTTTTCTCTGCATATCACAATATCTTTACGGATGAATGCCGTTTGGTTCGAGATAAATCATCGCGCACAATACGCCCTATTAAAAGTAAAAAAACTTCGCTGGATTTAGTTTCTTGTTATGCTGTGTTACTTCGTAATGGAGGTGTGGGCCAGTGCTTCTTCCAGTGCTACCTAACAGACCGACAATTTCTCCGGCTTCGATGGCTTCTCCACGTTTGACCCGGGTTCTGGTAAGGTGGGCATAGCGTGTCTCATAACCATGGTTATGTTGTACCATAACCACATAGCCGTAGTCGCCTTTGTAGCCCGCAAATACCACTTTGCCTTTAGCCGTAGCTCGTACGGGATCGCCAACCCGTCCTTTAAGATCTACACCCGCGTGCATTTCGCGGCCTCTATTGGTAAAAGGGTTTCGCCGGTAACCAAATGCAGAGGTAATACGACCGGGGTGGGGCACGCCAAAGGGCATACCATCCAATTTTGTTTCTAAGTTTTTGAGTTGCTTTTTATAGAAAAGAGACAGTTCCACAAGATCCTCATCATCATTCTCAACGGGTCCCCCTGCATTTTTTAGTCGGATTTCTTTTAGACCTCGCGTCCGCATTTTCTTATTGATGCGCTCCAAGGTACTATCGATAGAATGGAAAGATCTTTTCATTTCTTCGGTCGTCACCTGGCTGTTAAAACCCTCTTTTTCCAACTGTCTTTTCTGTTCATTCAGGAAGTCTATTTTTTTATTGTAGGCCAATGTGTATTTTTCGGAAGTCTGCTGCTTAACCACATAAGCAACCGAAAAAACGGTCACAGCGACTAAAGCAACTAGAAATCCTACTATTTTTTTCCAATGTGTAATGATCAAGGTAGGCACTTGCACTCTTTTCGTAGATGTGCCGTCCGTTTCCACGAAAAGTACAGCGGTTTTTTTCTTTAGCATAGCGTCAATAACAAAAACTGTTTTAATAATACGGAGCACAAAGGTACCCGATCAAGTGCTTTATGTTCAATATTTTACATTTTTTAACATTTAGACCCCCTGTTTTTATTGTAAAAAAATAAGCAACTTTGTGCATGTCGTTTGCAGTGAAATTGATGAATTGGTACCGTGAGAATGGACGCGATTTACCCTGGAGAAATACCCAAAACCCTTATGTTATCTGGCTTTCCGAGATTATTCTACAGCAGACCCGCGTGGAGCAGGGGATGCCCTATTTTCATCGGTTTTTGGAGGCTTTTCCAATTGTAACAAAATTCGCTGCCGCAGAGGAAGAAGAGATCCTTCGATTGTGGCAGGGTTTAGGCTATTATTCACGTGCCAGAAATATGCATAAAGCGGCGAAAATGGTTGTAGATGAATATGGGGGGCAATTTCCCACGAGTTATGCGGAAGTCATTCGGTTAGCGGGCGTCGGCGAATATACGGCAGCTGCAATTTCTTCGTTTTCCGCTAACGAAGCAAAAGCCGTCGTAGACGGAAATGTATATCGCGTGTTGTCGCGATACTTCGGTATCGACGAGCCAATTAATGGCTCCAAAGGGAAAAAAGTATTCGCGGAAATTGCGGGAGAAATGCTGGATTTGGATAATGCTGCGACCTATAACCAAGCCATCATGGATTTTGGAGCATTGCAGTGCAAACCTAAAAGTCCGCGCTGCGAAACTTGCATATTCCAATTGGAATGTGTCGCTAATCGAGCGGGAATTGTGGATAAGCTTCCTGTGAAATTAAAGGGCCGAGCCAGCAAAAACCGATATTTCCACTATTTCATTGTACAGAGCGATGACCGCATATTGATGTCAAAAAGAGGGGAGACAGATGTTTGGGCCAATTTGTACGAATTTCCGCTGATTGAAACAGAGCAGGATTTTATGCTGGAAGAGCTTGCGCAAACACCGCTATTTTCGGAATATTTTGAG
Source organism: Sphingobacterium paludis (assembly GCF_004364125.1). Lineage (GTDB taxonomy): Bacteria > Bacteroidota > Bacteroidia > Sphingobacteriales > Sphingobacteriaceae > Sphingobacterium > Sphingobacterium paludis. Next base: position 199,315 of record NZ_SNZV01000004.1, read on the forward strand.
GAGACCGCTCGATTTACTCCATTGGGCAATATGACGAAGCATATTTTGAGCCATCAAAATATTTACGCCCGGTTTTATTTGCTGCAAGATGCCCAATCCCTGCGCACTAAAAAAAGCAATTGGAATTATTTTTTTGTAGAAAAAATCGATACATTAGCTAAACATAAACTTATATTTTCTTTTCTTGAGAAGAATAAACAGCTAATTAATCCTAAATTTTAACTATGGCAAGTGTTAACAAAGTAATTTTGGTTGGGCATTTGGGCAAAGACCCTGAAGTACGATATCTAGAAGGTAATATCACCGTTTGCAGTTTTCCATTAGCCACCTCAGAAACCTATACCAAAGATGGTGTCCGGATGCAACATACGGAATGGCATAATATTGTGATGTGGCGTAATCTAGGCGAGATGGCCGTTAAATACCTAAAAAAAGGTAAGCTTGTTTACATTGAAGGCCGTTTACGCACGCGAAACTATGAGGACAAGGAAGGGACAAGGCGCTTCGTTACCGAAATCGTGGGCGAAAGCTTCAAATTACTCGGAAGACCATCTGATTTTGGCCAAGCTACCAAAAGTACAAATGCGGAAAATGCAACCGAAGAGGTGGAAAAGGAGCAGGAAGTCGATTTTACGGAAACGGATAATGACACCGATGGATTACCCTTTTAATAGGACTACGCTTTAGATTCTCACTGAAAATAAAGGCTGCTTGGGCATAAGTTTTAATATTTTGCCGTATCTTTGGACACTATGTTGCAGGACAAAATTAAGCAGTATTCAGAAGAGATCAGTCAATTCACGCCGACATCGGCTGCTGATGTGGAACAATTTCGGTTAAAATTTCTCGTGTCTAAAGGACTCGTTAAGGCGCTTTTCGACGAATTCAAGTCTGTTGGCCCTGAAGAGAAACGGACCTTGGGCAAGGTTTTAAACGAGTTTAAGCAGCTTGCCGAGCAGACGTTTACAGATGCACAAACGAAATTTTCCGGAACATCGGATAAACAGGCAAAAAATGAGGGCGATCTTACCTTACCTGGAGAAGGCTTTCAACTAGGTTCACGTCATCCGTTGTCGTTAGTACGCAAAGAGATAGTCGAAATCTTTAAAAAGTTGGGATTTATTGTAGCGGAAGGCCCAGAGATTGAAGACGACTGGCATAACTTTTCTGCGCTTAATTTTCCGCCAGAACATCCCGCCAGGGATATGCAAGATACTTTTTTTGTCGAGAAAAAGGATGGCAACGATATTGCGCTGCGCACGCATACCTCATCGGTACAGGTGCGCTTAATGGAGATGGGTAAGCCACCATTTCGAGCAATTATGCCCGGTCGCGTGTATCGTAACGAAGCCATATCGGCAAGAGCACACTGCTTTTTTCATCAGGTAGAAGGTTTGTATGTCGATGAGCATGTATCTTTCGCCGATTTAAAGCAAACCCTTTTCCATTTCGTACAAGAATTATATGGTGAGGGTACAAAGGTGCGCTTTCGCCCGTCTTATTTTCCATTTACCGAACCATCTGCCGAAATGGATATCTCATGTACAATATGTAAGGGCGATGGGTGCCAGCTCTGTAAATACTCCGGGTGGGTAGAAATTTTGGGCTGTGGTATGGTGGATCCAAATGTTTTGGAAAACTGCGGTATCGATAGCAAGAAATATGCAGGCTTTGCGTTTGGTATGGGCATTGAGCGAATCACAAATTTGAAATATGAAATTCGCGATTTGCGGCTATTCTCCGAAAACGATGTGAAGTTCCTGTCACAATTCGAAACAGAGATTATTTAAAATATGGTTAGAGGACCCCATTACACTACCGTTTTCACCCCTTTCCCACCAAGACTGTGTTGCGTGACAAATTGCTGTGATCAGGTTCCGAAACAAACTTGTGCGACCACCATCAATCAAGCCGACACTTTCGGTGTTTTCGCTGTAGAACGGCGACCGGAGGGCGATACCCGAACATGGGCAAACGTTCTGTTAAAGCCATATGTGTTCCGGGAAGGCGATTATCTACTTTGCATACAAAACTACCTGCATGGAGTCGGATAAGGTCATATTGTCAATAAAAAAATCGGCTCGTGAGCTCTTCAGACGCTATGGCTATAACAAAACCAGTGTGAATGAGCTTGCCAAACATTCAAAAATAGCGAAGGCCACGTTTTATAAACATTTCTCCAGTAAAGAACTGATCTTGCATGAGGTCTTGATGGATTATATCCGGGAAAATGTGCAGGATATTCTCGATAAGAATGTGCGGGAAAAAGATCTATCTACGTTTTTGGCCAACACAATTCTTCGGGTAAGTCGCGTCACTTACACCGTCTGTAACGAATTTGTAGGCTGGGAGTTTATTCGTGAATCGGCCAATGCACAGGAATACCTGAAAACCCTGTCGGACGACTTGGAATTTCTTCTTCTCAGTTCCTTTATCCAAAATGAAACGATAGGGCAAACCGTGCCCGAAGAACGCTTAACGTTCCTCATTAAATCCAGCAAAAACATTGTTTTTTCCTTTGCTTTTACAGCGGTTACAGAGGCTGACGTACGTAAAAATTTCATCTCGTTCCAAAAGGAAATTTTGCCATATCTTGTACAGGCCACATTGATGTAAGCCGATAGGGTTTAGCACCTCTCTCCCTACTTGTCACGTATTTTCAAAACACCTTTTCCGAGTAAGTGCAGTACATTTTTCGGGATAGCGAGTTGCAATCTTTAACGATTTTACCTCGGTTTATTAGCGCCCTGCTGTTGCCCGTGATGAAAGTGGCCTGGTAGGTAAGGCGAATGTTTAAATCACCGTGCTTTTTTTCGTTTGGCGGATGCGGCATCGATCTATGCACGTATTTGATTAGCAGCGGAGCACTTTAAGGTTCAGGTAAAAAAGCGTACTTTTGCAGCCATTATGGGTAGACGAATTCCACAAGACAAAAAATTTATTGCCGATGTACATATCATAGATATTGCGGAAGAGGGCAAGGGCGTAGCCAAGCAAGAGGAAATGGTGATGTTTATTGAACAGGCTGTTCCTGGCGATATTGCTGAGGTGGAGCTACTCCGTAAGAAAAAGAATTTTGCTGAAGGAAGACTGGTTTCGTTGAAACAGGCGTCTCCCCATCGGGTGGATCCATTCTGTCCGCATTTCGGTGTTTGCGGAGGCTGTAAATGGCAACATATGAATTACCCGGCGCAATTGCAGTTCAAACAGCAATATGTAGATAATGCGCTTCGACGTCTGGGGAAGGTTGATACCCAATCTATGGAAGATATCCTAGGATCTTCACAAACCGAATACTACCGTAATAAATTGGAGTTCACGTTTTCTAACAAACGTTGGTTGACCTCCGTAGATCAGGAGGTTTTGCCAGAAGATATGAATGCATTGGGTTTCCATGTTCCGGGGCGTTTTGATAAAATATTAGATATCGATCATTGTTTTTTACAGCAAGATCCATCAAACGCTATTCGAAACAACGTGCGGGACTTCGCCATTAAGAATGACATATCATTCTATGACCTGCGTGCCCATGAAGGCGTGTTGCGCAATCTCATCATTCGTACGTCTTCCACGGGCGAGATTATGCTTATCGTCGTATTTGCCTACCCTACCGAAGAGCAGGTCGAGCTGCTTATGGCGCATATTCACAATAGCTTCCCCGATTTAACATCTTTGCTTTACATCATCAATCAAAAACGTAACGATACAATTTTCGATCAAGACATTCATCTGTTTGCCGGCCGGGATTTTATTTATGAAGAGATGGAAGGGCTAAAGTTCAAAGTGGGGCCTAAATCTTTTTACCAAACAAACTCCGCGCAAGCTTATGAGCTGTACAAAATTACGCGCGATTTTGCTGGTTTGAAAGGTGATGAACTTGTTTACGACTTATATACAGGCGCTGGTACCATCGCCAATTTCGTTGCTAGAACGGCACGGGAAGTGGTAGGTGTCGAGTATGTGCCATCGGCCATTGAGGATGCGAAGATTAATTCGGCCCTTAACGGCATTCATAACACCAAATTTTACGCAGGCGATATGAAGGATGTACTTACCTCAGACTTTATCGCTGAGCATGGAAAGCCTGATGTGGTCATTACCGACCCTCCGCGGGCTGGCATGCATGTTGATGTTGTAAACCGTATTTTAGAAATGGAAGCCGGTAAAGTTGTTTATGTAAGCTGCAATGCAGCGACGCAAGCACGGGATTTGGCTATATTGCAAGAGAAGTATGTCGTGGAGCGCATTAAGCCAGTCGATATGTTTCCACATACGCAGCATGTTGAAAATGTGGTTCTATTGCGTTTGAAGTAGTTGACATATTCGACCAATTCAAAATTTGAGAAAGCAGGTGCTAAATTTTAAGGTATTCACTTTTGAATTTTAACTTCTCACTTTTGAATTGATGTTTACGACTTTTGACTTCTCACTTTTGACTTTTAACTTTCTAATTTTTACTTTTCAAAATGGATATTGAAGATTTAATGGCTAGAGATTCATCTGGCGACGATCAGAAAGCGGCTAGTCCCTTAAAAAGTTTAAAGCTTGATCTGGACTTTTACAAAGAATCTATCAAAGAAGTGGCTCTCGAAATGATGACAGAAGGGTATACCCTATATCCGATTTTTATTGCCCATCAACACGAGGTGAGTGTGGGAGAGATGTTGTTAGACAGAAACGAACTAAATACGCAATGGACGATCCAGGTGAGCTCTTTTGAAGAATTTGTGGAGCGTGGACTTATCAAGGAAGAGCGCAAGGAGCATTTTACAAAAAACTACAAAAATGCGAACGATTTTATGTGTTTGTTTGTCATCGTACCTGAAGGGGCAAACTTCGTTTTCTATCCTTATGGGGAAAAGCGTTAATAATTTAAAACTTTTTAACATTGGGAAGTCTAAACTATTGTTATTTTTAGCTGAATGTACTTAGGAATAAAACATATCTATATCTTACTCTTCGCCGTTTTGATCGCGCTAAGCAGTGTTGAAACAGCGTCAGCGCAGTCGTCCACAGGTATTTCCGGAATCGTGGTAGCAAAGGGTGGAAGTATCAGGCTAGCTGAGGTAAACGTGCAAAACCTTCGTACAAAAAGGCGAGCCCAGACTAATACGTTTGGTGTATTTATTTTGGAGGCTTCGGTAGGCGACAGTTTATCGTTTACGAAAACAGGCTACGGCCCCGTGAAAACCGTTATACAGACTGCCGAAGATATTCTCATCGAGATGCAGGAGGGATTAACGCTAGAAACGGTCGTTGTGAATAGGATGAGTAAGGAAGCAGAAATGCGCGATATGCTTGATGACTATGCGAAGAAAGGGGTGTACAATGGCGGTAAGAATACCGTTGGTACGTATTTGGGAAGTCCAGCTACCGCGCTGTATAACCTTTTTGGTAAGGATGCTAAAAACGCAAAGCGTTTTGCTAAGATCATGGATCGTGAACTTGAAGAGTCTAAAGTCGACCGGGTTTTTAGTAAGGCTGCCGTTAGCTCATTAACCAATCTTGAGGGCGATGAATTGCAGTCTTTTATGGATTTATACCGTCCTTCTTTTAGTCTGGTGGAACGATGGGGTCAATATGATTTTATGAATTATGTCAAGACATCGATGGAGTCTTGGGAAAAAAACGGGCGTCCCCGCTCTACGCGTTTACCCAAGCTTGATGTGCCGCCACAGGAAAAATAAATTTATTTGCTTTTCTCGCTATTTTCGTAAGAACTTTACATTTTGGCATTCGCTTTGATTAATAGCTGGTATATTACAGTTTAACAGTAAAGAGTTCGTTATGAAAATGAGAAGAAAAATAGCTATATATGGCTTATCCGTTGCAACTTCTGCGATGTTATTAGCAAGTTGTTCGACAATACGGAATACAAGTAATACAACAAAGGGCGCGGCTGTAGGTACGGCTGCTGGTGCTGGTCTTGGCGCGCTGATCGGTGGTAAAGCTGGTAATACAGCTATCGGAGCAATTGCCGGAGCGGCCATTGGTGGTGTTGCCGGCGGTTTGATCGGTAAAAAGATGGATAGGCAAGCCAAAGAAATCGAAAATGAGGTTGCCGGAGCTCAAGTCATCAAGTCTGACGAGGGTATCATTGTGAAATTCGATGAGGGTATTCTTTTCGACTTCAATAGCTCGTCCTTAAAAGCCGCAGCTAAAACAAATATCAATAAACTGGTTACTACATTAAACAAGGAGCCTGGTACCGAAATTTTGGTTATTGGGCACACGGATAATCGTGGAACGTTAGATGTCAATCAAAAAATATCGGAGTCGCGTGCAAATGCCGTTAAAGCATATGCTGTTTCACAAGGTCTAGGTGGTGCGCGAATCAAAACGCAAGGTAAAAATTACTCGGAGCCATTAGCTTCAAATGATACAGATGCTGGGCGTGCGGAAAACCGTCGTGTGGAAATCGTTATCGTTGCTGGAGATAAAATGATCAAGGAAGCAGAAAGCGAAGCGAGTAGATAACAGCTTTTTCGAAAATAAGTATAGAGGGGGTATCTTTTTAAGGTGCCCCCTTTTTATTTAAAAACAAACTAAAAAGATGTATTTTTGAATAAACAAATATTAGGTAATGGCTAAATTAACTCTGCACGAACAAGTAAAAAAGGGTACGGTAGCGGTAAAGGCACTTAGACTTAAGCGACTAAAAAATGGTCTGCCATTTATGATCAACGTCAAGGGAATGGAAGAAAAGTGTTGCTATCTAGAATACCCAGATGGAAATATACATCGTGTAAAGCGATCTTCGAAGGGTAATGATTTTGATATTATTGAAATATTAGATCAGACGCAGGCGATGGCGCTGAAAAGTCGATTTCAGCTTGATTGATGCCAGAACTATTCGTTATAACCGGATCAAATGGCGCAGGAAAGTCTACCGTGGGACCGGCGTATTTTCCTGAACATTTGCAGGAGGTTTTTGATGGAGACAAGCTTTACCTTTCTAGAAAGTCTGATCTATGGAGGTCTGGAATCCGTGTACAAAAAGAACTCAATAGGCAGGCTTCGGAGTTTGTCGAAGTTACGTTTATCAATTTGGTCAACAGCGCGATTAGTAGTAGGCGCGATTTCGCCTACGAAGGTCATTTTTCGCAGGATGAAAGTTTGAGTATATTGCATCAATTTAAAGACAACCAGTATACATTACATCTTATCTTTTTTGGTTTAGAGAATGTTGATACGTCAATGGATCGTGTACTTATCAGAGCAAGAGAAGGTGGCCATAACGTTGATCTACTTACGATTAGGGATAATTATTTCGGGAATCTTAGACAGTTAAATGATCGTCGAAGTTTATTCAATACGATTAAAGTCATAGATACTTCTGAACTGGAGCATAAGGATTTAGTTTTTATTTCCGAAGGAACTATGTTAGAGGCGTTAGATATTGAGCAGCAGCCTAGGTGGTTCTAGACTATATGCCTGATTTAGCCAAGCTTATAAAGTGATTTCATCGTCCAAAAAGGGTTTCCTGTCGATAGTTTGTATGAGCGCATTCTCTGAAAATTTAAAGACTCACGATTCGATTAAATAGCCTCCGTAACCTAATTCAACATTGTGCATACATTTTCAGGGTACCTTTTTTAAACATCTTCTTGTATTGTTAAATTTGGGTCAAGCTCTGCCAAAGTGTCATCAATCTAAGTTTTTATTGTTAGCTTTGTAGTCTTTTAAATGAAGTCATGCTAGAATTAGAACATACTACAAAGACACACGATGAAGCCCGTCAGGGTGAAGCTTTGGAACTGTTGCCAACCGGCAAATCTACGGGTCGTAAATTATATATCGAAAGTTACGGTTGCCAGATGAACTTTTCGGATAGCGAGATTGTCGCGTCGATTTTGTTGGATAATGGTTTCGAAACAACAAAAGATTACAAAGAAGCAGATGTGGTATTTATTAATACCTGTTCTATTCGCGAAAATGCGGAGCAGCGCGTACGTAACCGATTGAAAGAATTTGAGTCTGCAAAGAACAAAAATCCAGGTATGATCGTGGGTGTGCTAGGCTGTATGGCTGAGCGTTTAAAATCCAAATTTTTGGAAGAAGAAAAGCTTGTAGACGTCGTTGTTGGTCCTGATGCCTACCGCGATTTGCCTAATCTTATTGACAAGGTAGACGATGGTGCTAAAGCCGTCAACGTTCTGCTTTCGCGAGAAGAGACCTATGCAGATATCAATCCTGTGCGACTGAATTCAAATGGCATATCGGCATTCGTCTCTATCATGCGCGGATGCGACAACATGTGTTCCTTCTGTGTGGTGCCGTTCACCCGCGGGCGCGAGCGTAGCCGTGATTATCAATCTATCGTCAAAGAAGCACAGGAACTTTTCCAGGCAGGATATAAAGAAGTCACTCTACTTGGGCAAAACGTAGATTCATATAAATACACCACAGCTGTTGCCGAGGGTGAAACAGCCAAGCCAGCGGTTAATTTTGCCCAACTCTTGGCGATGGTTGCCGAGGTAAGTCCAGAGCTTCGCGTGCGCTTTTCGACCTCCCATCCGAAAGATATTACGGATGAGGTGCTTTACACCATGGCTCGCTACGATAATATTTGCAAATACATACATTTACCGGTGCAGTCTGGGAATTCACGCGTGCTCGACCTGATGAACAGAACCTACGATCGCGAATGGTACATGGAGCGCGTAGATGCTATTCGCCGTATTATTCCGGCCTGTGGCATATCGACCGATGTGATTACCGGATTTTGTACCGAAACCGAGGAGGAGCATGCAGAGACGCTATCCATGATGGATTATGTAAAATATGACTTTGCTTATATGTTTGCTTACTCTGAGCGTCCAGGTACATTGGCTGCGAAACGCTATGAAGATGATATTCCTGAACACGTGAAGAAAAGACGATTAACAGAGGTTGTTAACAAGCAACAGGAACATAGCTTATACCGACTTCAACATTTCGTTGGGAAAGTACACAAGGTTTTGATAGAAGGTTTTTCGAAGCGGTCTGATCAAGATTATTGCGGGCGTAATGATCAAAATACAATGGTCGTGTTTCCTGTTGACGAACGATTCAAACCGGGGCAGTATGTTCATGTATTGGCCGAGCGCTGTACATCAGCTACGCTAATGGGACGTGTTGTAGACCTTTAGTATAAAGAGAACTATCGTGGACATTCAAGATATTAAGAATAGATTTGGCATCATCGGTAATTCACCGGTGCTTAACCGTGCAATCGACGTTGCGAAGCAAGTAGCGCCGACCGACATTTCGGTGTTGATTCAGGGAGAAAGTGGCTCCGGCAAGGAGGTTTTTTCGCATATTATTCACCAGATGAGTGCCCGTAAGCACGGGTCGTTTATTGCAGTAAACTGTGGAGCTATTCCAGAGGGAACGATTGATTCCGAGCTTTTTGGACATGAGAAGGGCTCGTTCACAGGAGCACATGAGGCCAGAAAAGGTTATTTCGAAGTTGTCGACGGAGGGACGATCTTTCTGGATGAAGTCGGTGAACTACCTTTGGGTACCCAAGCTCGACTGCTACGTGTTTTAGAAACCGGCGAATACATTCGGGTGGGGTCGTCTAAAGTGCAAAAAACCAATGTGCGCGTGGTGGCTGCAACGAACGTTGATGTCTATGAGGCGGTGAAGAAAGGCAAGTTTCGCGAGGATCTTTATTACCGGCTGAATACGGTGCCGCTTCGTATTCCTTCGCTCCGCGAGCGGAAGGAAGATGTGAACCTGCTGTTTCGCAAATTTATCGTCGATTTTTCCGACAAATATCGTACACCGGGCGTGCAGCTGACGCCTGATGCGCAAGATATGTTGATGAACTACAGTTGGCCGGGAAATGTGCGGCAGCTGAAAAATATAGCGGAGCAGATCGCCGTATTGGAGCGGGAGCGTGTCGTCAACGCCAGCATCTTATCGAAATATCTACCCGTAGAGCATGTATCTTCTTTGCCCGCCTTAGTAAAAGAAGCCAGCAAAGAAGACTTCTCCGAACGCGATCTTTTGTACAAAGTGTTGTTCGACATGAAAAAAGATATGGTGGATTTGAAGAAGTTGGTTGTGGAACTGATTCAAAATGGTGTTAATAAAGGAACATTTGAAGAAAATTCTCCTTATATTAATCAGCTGTATAGTGAGGTAACCCCTTCATCCGCTTATTTGGGTGAGGAGCAGGCATCGCCAAAGCTCACCATTCATAATCCTAACCAAGGCGCCAAGTCGAATAATGATTATATGTCTTATGAAACGCAGGACGCCGAAGAGGTGGAAGAATCTTTGTCATTGGTGGATAAAGAGTCAGATCTGATCAGAAAGGCCCTAAAAAAACACAAAGGAAAGCGTAAAGCTGCGGCTAGAGAATTGGGCATTTCCGAACGAACGCTGTACAGGAAAATTAAAGACTTAAATTTAGATTAGCTTAGCGATCATATGCAAAGAATTGTTACCATTTTTACCTTACTGTCTGTAGTGCTTGTCATGGCCTTTTCGAGTTGCGGTGTCAAATATGGCTTCTCAGGAGGCTCTATACCGGAAAATATGAAAACGGTGAATGTTCAGTTCTTTGAAAACATAGCACCGTTGGTTTATGCTACCTTGGGTCAGAATTTCACAGAGGGGCTGAAAGAGCGTATCAGAAGCCAATCTCGTTTAAGCCAAGTAGATGGAGATGCTGATGCCATGTTTGAGGGGGTTATAACAGGTTATGATATCAGCCCGGCAGCGGTGGAGGCCAATTCTGATCGTGCGGCGTTAAACAGGCTTACCATCACCGTTAAGGTAAAATATACAAACCGCTTAGATGAGACGGGCGAAAGCAATTTCGAACAATCGTTTACTCAATTTCGCGAGTTCTCGGGCTTGGTACAAAACCAGGAAGAAGGATTAACGAGGCAAATCATTAGCTTGTTAACCGAGGATATTTACAATAGAGCATTTGCAAACTGGTAAGGTATATATGGAAAATCAAGGACAGACATTCGCACAATTATATCATCAAGCCCTCGTAAATCCTAAAGAAGTTTCGCAGGAAGACTTTGATCTTCTATTGTCTAGGTATCCATATTCACAACCGTTGCATTTCGCCTTGGAGCGACGTAAGTTTTTGTGTGGCGAGCTTACCAAGCTGGGCAGTCGTGCTATCTTGTTAGCGAGCAGTCCTAATTGGTTACATGACTACATTCAACTCCCGGTCCAAGATATTCCTTTTATTGCAGCCGATGATGAGGATGCGCTGGTTGCAGATCTAACTTCTCCGGCGGTTTCCGCAATAAGCGTACTCCCCGAGCAAGATATACCCGTTTCCGAGCATGCTGAGACGCAGGAGAATCAGGTGAAAGGGGCGGTTGAGACATCGAATGATACCACCGAAGCACCCGCGTTATCCGATATTGACCAAGAAGATGAAGGGGTTGCTGACAGGCGTAACGTTGAGCCCCTAATAGCAGCTGCAAATGAATCAGATCATGTCACAGATAAGCAGATTAGCATTGATCATTCCCACGATGAGACACCGGTAGAAGAAGCTGCTATATCGAATAGCGTCACAGATGATGAGGTTCATGTTGATCATTCCCACGATGCGGAACCAGTAGAAGAAGCTGCTATATCGAATAGCGTCACAGATGATGAGGTTAATGTTGATCATTCCCACGATGAGGCACCAGTAGAAGAAGCTGCTATATCGCATCGTGTGGGAGCGGATGGAACAGCTGCTGCTGATAAGCCGAAGCCTGAAGAAATAGCTGCTGATATTCCTGATGAGGGGAATGCAACAGAAGTTAATGTTGCAGACACAATAAAGGAAGACGGAAGTTTCGCTGATGCAACTTCTGCTGAACAGGCAGAAAATGATGAACGCATTGATGCGGATCGGGAGAACTCGCGAAACATAGATCTCCATTCAGATAGCCTATCGCATTTAACAACCGAGGAAGAAAATGCAGCGCTAGAAAATCTCGTGCATGAAGGTATCGGTGGCGGCGATTATTTTGCATTGCATAATAAGGAGATTCGCTGGGAAACGAATGTTGGTTTAAGCGGGAATAAGGAAACAGGCAAAAATTCCGGTGTAATTTCGCAGCCTGCAGACCCGCAAAAGGAAGAAGATGTAAGCGTTTACAATGACGAGTTGATGCCGTACAGCTTTAGATGGTGGTTGCACAAAACACGGCTGGAATATGCGGATACCTATCAACCATTTGCTTCACCGTATTTACCGACCAATAAGAAATCGTCTTTTGACCCGGAGGCTTTTGATAAAGTCGTTTTGGATCAGCAGATCCGCGAAAACATTATTCACTTGCAGAGTCCTGAAGACAAATTAAGTGATGAAGTTAAAAAACGTGCTGTCACGTTTAGCCGGGTGGATAAAACCACAGAGGTTATTGAGCGATTTATTCGCGAGGAACCTCAAATTCAGCCACCGCCGGCGGACCAGCTTAATATGGAAAACAAGGCTAGGAAAAGTTCGGAGGAACAATTTACGTTGGTCACGGAAACCTTGGCCAACATATATGCCAGTCAAGGCATGTATGTCAAAGCCATAGAGGTTTACAAAAAATTAATTTTGAAATTTCCAGAAAAAAAATCGTATTTTGCGACCCAAATTAAAGGGCTGGAAGAGAAACTATATTAACGACTATAAAGAAATGCAAACATTTTTAATTATCCTGATTGTATTGACGAGTGTGCTACTGGCATTGATGGTGTTGATTCAGAATCCGAAAGGTGGAGGCTTGTCGTCAGGATTCGCGGGCAGCTCAAACTTAATGGGTGTACAGCGTACGGGAGATTTCCTTGAAAAAGGAACATGGGGATTAGCGATTGCCTTGATGGTATTTTGTTTGGCTATCAATATTGTAGGACCATCATCAGGACAAAGGCCGGGTGGATTGGGCGATCAAATTGAAGCGCCTGCACAAACATCACCGTTGAATCTAAACGGACCGGCACAACAACAGGCTCCGGCTACGACGGCACCTGCAACGGCCGATACGACAAAATAATCCACTTTTTGCTGTAAAAGAAACCTAAAGTTCCACACGCTGTGTGGGACTTTTTTTTGTGATAATACGCACGGTTCCAAGCGATGCGTCTTGCCAAAGCTGGGCGTCGACGCTTTTATAATGACAGGATGACACAGCGATATTTGCTACCTGTCAATTTGAAGACGGCAAAGGTGAAAAAATGGCAACAAATACAGCTTTTTTGCATTTGGCATAATTGGTGATAAACATTTGGAGTAAAAACGTAAAACAATAAAACACAATAATTATGGCATTAAGTATTAAACCTATCGGAGACAGAGTTGTGGTAGAAGCAGCTCCTGCAGAAGAAAAAACAGCATCTGGACTTTATATCCCTGATACTGCAAAAGAGAAGCCTTCTCAAGGTACTATTGTTGCGGTTGGATCGGGTAAGCCTGAAGAACCTCTTACCGTACAGGTAGGTGATAAAGTTTTATACGGAAAGTACGCAGGTACGGAAATCACTTACGAAGGAAAAGAATATTTAATTATGCGTGAGTCTGACATTTACGCAGTGTTATAGGCTAATCATCAAATTTAAAAACAAAAACAATAACGGGATGAAGCTTGCTCCATCCATATATTAAAAAGTTATAGAAATGGCAAAACAAGTAAGATATAATGTTGAAGCTCGTGACGCACTGAAAAAAGGTGTTGATACATTAGCAAACGCAGTAAAAGTAACATTAGGACCTAAAGGCCGCAATGTAATCATCGAGAAAAAATTTGGATCTCCGATGATTACAAAAGACGGTGTTTCCGTTGCTAAAGAAATCGATTTAAAAGATGCTTTAGAAAATATGGGTGCACAGATGGTGAAAGAAGTGGCGTCAAAAACTGCGGATCAAGCAGGTGATGGTACGACTACAGCTACCGTGTTGGCCCAAGCAATTGTATCTCCAGGATTAAAATCGGTTGCTGCCGGTGCCAATCCTATGGATCTAAAACGCGGTATTGATAAAGCTGTTGCAGCCGTAGTGGCAAACTTGAAATCGCAGTCACAAGTAGTAGGTGCTGATAACAACAAGATCAAACAAGTAGCTACAATTTCTGCGAACAACGACGATGTTATCGGTTCGTTGATTGCTGAAGCTATGGAAAAAGTTGGTAATGATGGTGTGATCACAGTAGAAGAAGCGAAAGGTACAGAAACAGAAGTGAAAACTGTGGAAGGTATGCAATTCGATCGTGGTTACTTATCACCATACTTTGTGACAAACTCTGACAAAATGGAAGCGGAGTTAGAAAGCCCTTACATTTTGATCTACGACAAGAAAATCAGCAATATGAAAGAATTGTTGCCGATTTTGGAGAAACAAGTTCAAACGGGTAAGCCCTTGTTGATCATTGCAGAAGATTTGGATGGCGAAGCTTTGGCAACATTGGTTGTAAATAAAATTCGTGGCTCACTGAAAGTCGCTGCTGTTAAAGCTCCAGGCTTTGGCGATCGTCGTAAAGCCATGTTGGAAGATATCGCCATCTTGACAGGCGGTACTGTAATCTCGGAAGAGAGAGGTTTTAAATTAGAAAATGCAGAACTTTCTTACTTAGGCCAAGCCGAAAAAGTTGTTGTTGATAAAGATAATACAACCGTTATCAATGGTTCCGGTAATGCGGAAGATATTAAAGCACGCGTTGCCCAAATCCGTTCACAAATCGAAACGACTAGCTCGGACTATGATCGTGAAAAATTGCAAGAGCGTTTAGCTAAATTGTCTGGTGGTGTTGCTGTTCTTTATGTTGGTGCGACCACAGAGGTAGAAATGAAAGAGAAGAAAGACCGTGTTGATGATGCGCTACACGCAACTCGTGCAGCAGTAGAAGAGGGTATCGTAGCAGGTGGTGGTGTAGCTTTCATCCGCGCTACAGAAGCTTTAGCTGGCCTTAAAGGTGCTAATGAAGATGAAACGATCGGTATTGAAATCATCAAGCGTGCTATCGAAGAGCCACTTCGTCAAATCTGTAACAACGCAGGTATCGAAGGAGCTGTTGTGGTACAAAAAGTTAAAGAAGGTACTTCAGACTTCGGTTACAACGCCCGCACTGACGTTTACGAAAACTTGATCGGTGCAGGTGTTATCGATCCTACTAAAGTTTCTCGTGTAGCATTGGAAAATGCAGCATCTATTGCATCCATGTTGTTGACAACAGAATGTGTTCTTGCTGATGAACCGGAAGAAAATCCCGTAGCTGCTGGTGGCCCTCCTATGGGTGGTGGCATGGGCGGTATGATGTAAGACATATCCATCCTTATAGCGAGAGGTTCCACGTTTTTAATGTGGAACCTCTTTTATTTAGCGTCCTTTTCTGCTCTATTGTACATTTCATTTAACAACTCGAAAAGTTCAGGATGGTCTTCCTGCAGCTGTTTCGGTTTTTGGAAGAAATATTCCGAAACAACGGCGAGGAATTCTGCTTCGTTCGTGGCCGCATAATCGCGAATATCTGATCGATCATGGCGGATCGCGTTGATCGTTTTATGCATCTCGCGCAGCCATGGTTGCACGAGGTCTTTCGGAATGAGGTATGATGGTACACCATCAATGTCGCCATCTGCTTTGTCAATCAGGTGTACAAATTCATGTATAGCGGTATTGCCATTGGCCGCATGATCCGTAAATCCAGCGCGCAAGGAATCCAGGGAAAGGATCATCTTTCTATTCATGACACCTTCCCCGACCATGCCCAGCACGACCCGATCCAGCGCTTCAATATCGTATTTCTCGTTAAAGGTTCCGGGGTAGATGAGCACTTCATCCAAATTCTCGTAAGACCATTGACTGAAATGAAACAACGGAATGGTTGCACTGGCCGCCACCAATATGCGGTCGGTATCTGTTATAGTAGCGCCTTTCTCTGCCGAGATCTTCGTTGTCGCTAAAAAATATTGGACACGCTCGATAAATTCGTTCTGCGCGGATGCCTGGAGTTTTTGAAAAAACGCCACTTTTTGTTGGAGCACAGATTGAATTAATCCTTGCTGGGGTAACTGCTTGGCCCGGTATTTTTTGTTTCCTACGTACTTAAAAACATACCAAATCAATAACATGCCGATAATAAGTACGGACACAATGGGCAAAATTTTATTATCTGTCATCATTTTTTTCACGATTTTTAGCGCTAACATTTACTATATTTATGCGACTATACCGATAAAGATGCAAAAATTTTATTACACAGATGGCACAAATACCTTTGGGCCTTTGTCATTGGAGGAACTAAAGGGGAAGGGACTTACTGGCGACACGTATGTTTGGACAGAAGGCTTGCCAAGTTGGGTTGCAGCTCGGCAAATGCCCGAATTAGCTCCGCTGCTCAACGATACGAATCAGCCCTATTATTCGGGCGCTACCCAAGTGCCGCCGCAGTTCGGTAGCAGCTTACCACCGAATTTTAATGTGCCTAATACCGGAAGACCGCCACGTACCTACTTGGTGGAATCTATATTAGCCACGCTGTTCTGTTGTTTGCCCTTGGGAATCCCCGCGATCGTCTACGCTTCGCGGGTAGAGGGGAAGTTCTACCGAGGTGACTATTCTGGTGCTGAAGCTGATTCTGCTAACGCAAAGAAATGGTTGTTTATCAACCTTGGTCTCAGCGTCGGCTTATGGATTCTCTACTTCTTGATCTTCGGTTTCGCCATGTTTGGGGCGATGCTAGGCGATTTTAGCTGATCTCGTGCATATTCGCGTTCGTTGGATATTAACTGCGCTGGGAGCGACTGTTTTGGCAGTACTGTGTTGTGTATATTACCAGTATGATCCTTTGCAGTCGCCATGGTTTCCGAAATGTCCCTTTAAAACGTTGACAGGTTTGGACTGTCCCGGCTGTGGCTCGCAGCGAGCAATCCACGCGCTATTGCATGGTGATATTTTAGGCGCTATTCGATTCAATGCCCTTTTACTGCCTTTTATCCCCTATATTTTTATAGGTATGATGTTTCAAGTGCGCACGAATCTTAGTCCCAAAATGCTTTACTGGCGGAAAGTACTGTATGGTGAATGGGCCATAAAGATTGTCGCTTTGGTTATACTATCGTATTTTGTTATCCGCAATATTTATTAATACAGGGTAAAGACGGGGTAATACATCCGTTTTTTTCGTTTTATCAAAGGTATTTCCTAGGGTCATTAGCTGTAAGATGCACTTTACCGTAATTTGCAATCACATCCTATCGATCCACATCGCCAGCATTGTAGATGGCAGTACGCCTCTTTATGTCATGAATTGCGCTATATTCATTTCCCGGATCGTTATTTCATCTGCGTTTGTTTCGGTTGCAATCTGTACGATGAATGACTCAAAAAGCGGAATAGTGCGACAGTACCAAAGCGCGCCTTCCAGTTTACAGTGGTCAATCCCGATAAAAATGTTTCTCAGCGGGGCATTTAATCCGCGTCCATCTGCCTTTAATATGGATTCCTTCGCGGTCCATATATGAAAAAAAGTTTGAACAGGATCTGCAGATGATTTGATACGTGACCATTCATCCTCGCGAAATACTTTTTTAAAATTTCTGTAATCAATAGGTCTTATTCGTTCTATATCCACGCCTACTTTCCCCTGTGTGGAGAATGCACATACCACATGGTTGTGGGAGTGGGATATATTAAATTGAATGTCCTCGTCGAAGTATGGTTTGCCGTATTCGGTGTATTTCAGCGTATCCAGACTAGGACGCAAGGCCTGTTCCTTTAAACCGTTTCTTAGTAAAAGGTATCCTGTCAGCGAGCTGCATTGCTCTTCTATCGATTTTAATTTTAGAATTCTCTGCTGGATGGCCAGGGGCAATACAAGAAGATTACTCATAAAATCTTCATCACGGGTTTTCAGATCGAGTTTACTGTAATATAGCGTAAGCATAGAAACAAAGCATTGCTGATGTAGGATGAGCCTATGGTATCATCCATTTATTATACGCTAAATATAGTTGAAAAACGGCTTGTGCCATCATCTAGATTAGAAATAAAATATTTACATTACAAGATGCAACCAACAACCTGCTGTTCATGGCTAAGATACTTATAAATGGATTACTATTAAGGGAGCAACACAGCGGCGTGCAATACTCCATAGAAAATCTAATCGAGGGACTATTGCAGGAGCCTGTTAAAAATCATGACCTAGCGCTTTTAGTCTCTCCTTTTTATAAGCCTCCATTTAACGAAGATAATCGGTTAACAATAAAGCGGCTAGATATGACCTATGACAGCCGCATCCATCGCGTACTTTTCGAGCACCTTTTGCTAGGAAGGTACCTAAAAAAGCAAGGCGTTGATATCTATCATGCTCCGGGCTATATATTACCGTATTTCCTGAGGGCAAAAGCAGTGGTGACCGTCCATGATTTGATCGCTTTAGACTTTCCGGAGCTTTGCCAATATGAAACGGCTGCGTATTTCCGTTTAACGCTACCGGCCTCCATCAAACGGGCTGATAAAATAATCGCTGTCTCCCAAACCGTTAAACGCGATATTTTAAATCGCTTTCCAACAATTGCAGCTGATAAAATCAGGGTGATTTATCCAGGGGTGCATGGACGATTTCATCCTGTTACTGATGCTGCGCAACGCGCAGATGTTCGCAAAACATACGGCTTGCCCTCTGCGTATTTTTTGTTCGTAGGAAATTTGGAACCCAAGAAAAATTTGGAAATGATCGTCGAGGCTTTTAAAAGGCTAAAGACGGATAAACAGATTGATCATAAATTAGTTATTGTTGGAAAGCTCGGTTGGAAATACAAAGGTGTTTTAAGGGCGATCCAATATAGCGGTTTAAAAGACGAGATTATGTTACTGGGGTATGTTGATGAGAAGCATCTGCCCAGCATCTATTCCATGGCATCGGTGTTTGTCTTTCCGTCGTTATATGAAGGTTTCGGAATCCCTGTTGTGGAGGCTATGCGATGCGGTTGTCCGGTAATCGTATCGGACCGGGGAGCACTGCCGGAGATAGCAGGTGCTGCAGCTAAACAAGTTGATCCGCTGGATGCCGAGGATATTGCGGAGGCGATGTATCAGCTAACAAGTAATGAGTTTTTAAGGCAGGATATGATTGAACGTGGGCTGCAATGGTCGCAAAAGTTTACTTGGCAGCAAGCCGCACAACAAACGTTAACTGTCTACAATGATTTGACCTAAGCTTTTTATGATGTATAACTTAGTCGGTTTCTGCTGTTTTACTCAAGAAGTAATCGAGATAATTGCTTGCTTCCGATTTTAATTTGAGCAAGTTTTGATGCATTTGCTCCAAGATCTCCATGGAATAGTTTGTTTCCGCCCATTCATCAAACGAAATACCCAGGCCGTAATGCTTCCAAAGTAACCCATTTTTATCTTCACTTTTCCCATAGGGCTCCAATATGATTAATGGGGTAGCGGCCGATAGCGAGTCAATTAGCGTACCCGCGCCCGGCTTGCATATGATAGCTTTACTAGTTTTCACAATATCATACAGAGGAGAATAGTCTGAGGCCGGTAGTATCCGCTCTGTAAAATTAGTGGCACGATCCACTGCATATAGCGGCGGAAAGCCGTGTTTACCGTCGTTGTCGAGATCCCAAATATTCCATGCTGAAGATAACCGAAAAAAATTTATCCGCTGGTCTTCTTTGCTAAAGTCTCTTTCTGCATAGGATACTAAAGAAAGTTCAAAAGGAGTTTCGTACAATGCACGGGCCTTCGTTTCAAAATCTCCAAGCCCCCAGCCGCCTCCGTGGACAATGAGGTTGTTCGATCGATTGTTAAAATCTATCGGTTCTTTACCATCAACATTTAGGTAGAAGTTTATGGTGCGATCCGTCCAATTATGAAACCATATGTTCGTCATTTGCTCTCTGTATTCTGGATACATTTTCCATGATACGGAGTAATCCGCATCGAGATGGCAGCAGTCAATATATACAGGATGTGGCACCTGCTGTTGGTAGAGGTGAAGTATAGGAAGCCAAAAACCTGAAAATACCACAAAGTGACTTCGCTTTTCTTGCGCCCATCGATCAACAAGTTCTGCAATAGCCTCTTCGTCAACCGCATTTTGCGGATCTCTCGCCAGATTGTGTGCTAGCACGGCTAGGGCAAAATTTTCCTGAAAACTACTTTTGATTTTCGGGATAATCTCCTTTTTTTCTTCTTTATAAAAGCTTTCAAAAACATGGACATGTGCTGTTATTCCCTGTTGAATTAATTGTCGATGCATAACAACGCCAGGGATGTAAAACCCCATCCCTGGGCCTGCGTTTAAAATGGTGATGACGGGATAGTTCATAAAATGTGTATAGTGTTGGGAATAAAGATGCTGTGCATGCTATATGCGTAAATATACATCTTTTGAGAACGAAATAATTGGCTTCGATCTCTTTTTTTTTACCCCTTTTTCTCGAGTACGAAGCAGATTAAATGGCTTTGTTTTCAAAAAATTATTACTTAAATTACCGTAACATAAACTAACCAAAATGAAAACATTTCTGATCACTGGAGGAGCTGGCAATCTAGGTAGCACCCTCGCTAACAGGTTGCTTTTAGATGATAATAACCGGGTAATTGTTGTCGATAATCTAAGTACCGGACGGATAAGTAACTTGCCCAATGATTCGGACAGCTTTTCGTTTTTCAACGCAGATGTCAATAGTTATGAAGAGCTGCATGGCATTATGGAGCGGTTTCAGGTTGATTACGTGTTTCATTATGCAGCTATCGTTGGCGTACAGCGCACGCTGGAAAACCCATTGGCCGTGCTACAGGATATTGAGGGTATTAAAAACATATTGGATCTTTCCCGAGACCTAAAGGTAAAGCGTGTTTTTTATTCGTCTTCATCTGAGGTTTATGGCGAATCAACTGTTCTTCCTCAAAAAGAGGATCTCACTCCGCTCAATTGCCGACTGCCTTACGCTGCAGTAAAAAATATTGGCGAAGCTTTTTTCCGATCTTACTACCAGGAATATGGTTTGGAGTATACCATCTTTAGATTCTTTAATACTTATGGGCCTGAGCAGAGCCAGGATTTTGTCATCCCACGCTTCATTGATGCAGCGATACGTAACGACGATATCACCATTTATGGTGATGGCAGTCAAACCAGAACATTTTGCCATGTCAACGACAATGTTGAGACGATCGTGAAGATCATTGAGGAATCGCTTTGCAAGAACGACGTGATCAATATCGGTAGTTCGAAAGAATTCACGATTAAAAATTTAGCAGAGATTATTATTGCTGTAACGAAGTCTTCTTCCAGCATCGTTCATCTCCCCGCGCTAAAGGAGGGCGATATGTGCAGAAGACAACCAGACAATGCAAAAATGCGCCGTATTCTTGGTAGGCCGTTAATTTCCTTAGAAACGGGAATAGCAGATTTACTGTCTGCTCGCCACCGATCATGAACGCGTTTTAAGCAGGGCGATCGCGTTGCCGTATTTGCCTGCTGTTTTGATGCATAGTATCAGCTCTTCGAGGGCTTCAGCAACCAGCCTTCTATCAGATCTATAATTTCTTTTTCCCAGTAAATACTGTAAAAGCTGTGGTTGCCATCCTCGATGATGTGTTTTTCCATGGCGATCTCATTTTCTTCCAACATGTTCTCGATCTGAACTACCGCTAAGGCGGTTTCTGGATCTTTGCCGCCATGTATAGAGAGCACCGCGCCTTTAAAATACTTGGTGCCTTTTTCCTCCCAGCGCTTGGCCTGTACCACCTTCAGGTCATTTTTCTTTGCAACATTGAGGAAGGGCGATATCAATATCTTAAATATATGCCGATAATTGATTTCTCCATCGCGGAATTTTTTGTAGGTACCCCTATCAAAGGCTTTATTAAAATAACCCTTTAGGCTGTTATTGAATTTACGTACCTCCATTTTTGTGTTATCTTCTGTTTCATTGAGCGGGGGGCTGGAGATTTCTATCAAATGGGAAATTTTTCCATACGTCATATACTTGATGTAATATAATCCTAGCCGTGCGCCGGAGCACATCCCCACCAAAATTATATCATGGATATAAGCCCTCTTTGTTATGTCATCAATGACGGTATGAAGGTCAGCGAGCATGGAAGGAAAATTTGCTGTAAGTTGGTCACCGTCACTAAAGCCACGGCCTCCGAAATCAAAGCGCACGCAGCCAAAGCCAATTTGGGCAAGCCGCCGTGCTATTTTTACAAAAATGTCGTGGGGGCCTGTCCTGTACCCGCTCCAGCCGTGTAAAAATATAACCATTTTATTGTTGTGGTTATTTTGCGCGATTGGCAGATGCTCTATTCCATAAATGGTGTTACCTTTATTGTCAAATTGAATGCCTTTCTCCATCATAAGCTGTCGGCTACGGCTAACAAAGGGTCGATATTGACGCCATCAATTTTGTTCCAAAAAGATTCTACTTTAATAGCTTGAAAATTTACGCAAGCAGGCTGCTGTATTTTTCTATAAAATTTCTCACTTTCCGAAGAAGGTGTTCCGCTGATTGACAAGGAAATAATATCCATTTTTATTTTCGTGTCTAGGACTTGAGCATCCATTTCGTTATCGAAATGCATGAACGAGTGATACAGCTCCGAGCTGACCTCGTGGCCGTCTATATCAATAGCATTTCCCGCCTGTAGATCTTGTATTAATAACTCTTTGGTTCTTTTCACTCTTCCATATGTCAATAACTCGTTCACCATCTTTTGTTTGATCAAGTTTTCCAGATGACCCTGTAAAGTGTGTACCGGTTCAAAAAGGATATAGCGCTGTATGGTATCTGTTTTTTTTGCGAGATGCCAGAGTATGGTGGCTGCAGCACGTAAGCCGACCACCGAAATTTCAGTGAGGCCGGTTGTCGATTTGAGATAGGCTATCGCATCATCTATGTTCTGCAACCAGCGTTGTGCAGTGCTTGCTGACAATTTCCCTTGGCTATCACCGCAGCCTTGAAAGTCAAACATCAATACATACTTCCCCCGCCTTGCGAGCCTTCTGCTGAAATCTACTAATGGCTTTTGCGAACTTTTTTTCTCCTCTGCAAAAGGGTGGCAAACAATGTAAGCATCTTTGCCTGTCCCAGATTCGGGGATAAACAGTGCTCCGTAAAGATCAATTGCATTACTTCGAAAATAAACTTGGTTTATTTGCATGCTCTTGATTCTATCTGTTAGATGCCATTGGCATAAAGAATTTCACACTTGGAGCAGATGTCCATAAGCTGATTGTTCTGAATGTCCCTAAATTTTGTGAATTTCTCGCCTTTCCAGATTTCTTCCAAAGATTTGTTGTTCAAATTTCCGACATTAAATTCCGGAAACTTCTTGCAGGGTGTAACCTGGCCACTCGGCAGCAGATCTATTCTGTTGGACACGCCAAGACACATCTTTTTATCTTGTGCTGGTTTTACACTACCTTCAATATATTCAATCAAATCTTTTGTGGTCAGGTCTGGATGAAAACGAACCCGGATATTCCACCTTCTGTCTATAATTTCTTTCATCTGTTGCTTAAGTTCTTCGATCTTATCGCTGCTGATTTTGAAATCAAAAGAATGCCAAGAGTTGGTTATCCCTTTTCCCATACCCATCCACCAGAACTTGCTATCAAAGTATTCATCCATTCTATCGGCCACGGATGGCGGAACGAACCAAGGGAAATTGAGGTATAACGTGTCAATGCCTTTAGATTCCCAGTACGCACAAAATTCCACCATATTGGGAATCAAACCATCACTGATTACGGCTTCCACGGAAAGCGTGCCCTTAAACTGTCCCTCTTTCTTCAAGCGAATAAGTTGATCAAGGTTATTGACGATTTTTTCATACGTACCCTTACCTCTTATTTCATTGTGAATATCTTCCGGTCCTTCAATACTCACTAATACGGTGAGGCAGTCGGATATTTGTAGAAGGGAATCCATTTTCGTGTGTAAAGTAACCCCGTTTGTACAAAGAACCGTTTCGCGGGGGTCTGCTGCAATTAGATTGATCAGTTTATCCCAATGCGCATACAAGGTGGGCTCGCCGCCCCAAAGGTATAACGATGATTTTGCTTCCTTTGTTTTATTGAAAAGCTCGCTGACAATGTCGAAACTTAAATCACCATCCTTTTTTAATTCTTCTTTGTCTAGGGCATGATGATAGCCGCCTTCATCCCATTGGAAACAATGTGTACAGCGCAGGTTGCATCGGTTCGTTAGCTTTAGACCGATTTCCGTGGGCACATCAAGTGCAAAAGTGGGGTCTTTTTCCCGTGCCGACGCGCATTCGCGTGTACTACGCATCTTTTGCTTGATCTTATTGATCGCATTTGGCGTGTACTGTAAATTTGTCCTTGGTTGCATAATATAGAATTTAAGGTGGTTGCTGATTATAGCTTGTTTACGATCACGAGCTATGTTAATTTATTTATGTCAACTTATTTTAAAAAGCAGCTTTACGTCTTTGTAGGTGCGTAAACGGGTATCTATCAATACATCAATAAATATAGTAAATCATGTTTAATAAAAAAACAATTAAAACACATATTTACAGGTGATTACATTTTGTCAATAAAGTATAAAAAAAAGAATTATGTAATATGGAAGCAGATGAAGTACACTTTCCTAGAGCCCGGCGCTGTCAGAAAGTGTACTCGTTTGTTTTGAACTACCAGCCGGGGTTTTGGGTGAGTTCCACACCATTGCTTTTGTAAAGCGAAATCTGATCGATAGGAATCGGATCCAGATAATACTTATCATTGACCAATCGCTTAATGGCATTGGACGGGATAATATACCCTTCATTTCCCCCGTCGACGGTTATGCCATTCAATTGACTTGGAGGATAGTTCGATTTTACAATATAAGCTCCTCTGTTTATCGTTGGATTTTTATCCGTATCTGCATAATCGAGCTTTTTCCAACGACGTAGATCGTTTAATCGTTGTCCCTCAAACATCAGTTCTGATCGTCTCTCGCGGCGAATTTCCCACAAGATGCTTGATACACTTGCATCGCGCGCGGGATCATTATAAGGCGTGCCATTTACCGCAGGCTGATTAGCAATCAGTTCCAAGCGGGGGAGGCCTACGCCGTTTCTGCTACGAAGCACGTTAATCGATTTGTCTAAATCTTGCTGTGTTAATGTGCCTAGCTCTGCTGTAGCTTCTGCATAGTTTACAAGTACTTCGCCGTAGCGCAAGATCGGTGCATCCGTCACGTTTAATTGACCACTACCGATAGGTAGATTTCGAAGGCTCTCGTTTAGAAATTTGTGTACGGAATAGCCAGAGAATGCGTAGTTAGAAACGGTGTTCAACATACGGAGTTGTGGAACGATGGTCTGGGCCATGCGGCCATCGCGATTTGCCAATGCACTTTGCACAGTTCTGTCGCCATTGTACTGCGGCGAAAGACCGATGGGAAGTCCGTCGTTAAGCAAGTAACTATCAATTGCATTTTTAGATGCACCTGCTTGCGGCTCAAGGTTATTGAACGACATTAAGCTGTGCTGCAACACACCTTCGGCATATTCTTTGAAAAGAATAACCTCACGATTGCCTTTAAGCGATTCGGAACTAAACAAACCTCGGTAGTCGCTGGCTAAGCTGTAAGCGCCGCTGTTAATTATTTGTTCTGCCGCCCATTTTGACGCTTCTAAATACTCTTTGGATTTAGCTTCGTCGATTTGGTGATATTTTAACCAAGTTCCTTCGAATAAAAATACCCGTGCCATATAAGCTAGTACCACATATTTGTTGACGGCTTGCTGCGCTGGGCCATCCGCAGAGCGCACACTTTCTGCAGCAAATCTGAAGTCTTCCAGCACTTTGTCCATTACAAAAATCCGGGAATCGCGTGTTTTGTACAAATCAGCGTCATCTTCGGTCAATACCCGGTCTATGTAGGGGACATTGCCAAATAAGTTGACAAAATTTGCGTACTCAAGCCCCCTGAAAAAGCGGCCTATACCCAACCAGTGATTTTGCACTTCTTCTGCCAGATTCGCTTTGGGTACACTCTCGATAAAATGGTTGGCTTTGCGTATGCGGGAGTAATATGACGTTACACCTGCTGGTGTTTGGCTTGTGGGTAAAGCGGGCGACCAGCCGCCCCCGGATGTAGGCACATTAATGATAAACTCCGTAATAATGTTTTCATTGGGCGTCTGTGGTGTAAAGTCATCGTTGATAAACTGCCCTTGAAAATAGGATCCCCACGTAAAACCTTGACCATACCCTTTGAAATAGTAATTGTAGAAACCATACGTATAGGTACGGATATTGTTTTCGGAGGACCAGAACGCCGGATCGGTCAATTGGTCCAGCGGATCTTTGGTTAAAAAATCATCTCCCAAAAAATCTTTCGAGCAGGACGACATAGACAGAACGCCTGCTATTGCTATATATTTTAA
This sequence comes from Sphingobacterium paludis, assembly GCF_004364125.1. Taxonomy (GTDB): domain Bacteria; phylum Bacteroidota; class Bacteroidia; order Sphingobacteriales; family Sphingobacteriaceae; genus Sphingobacterium; species Sphingobacterium paludis. Next base: position 225,683 of record NZ_SNZV01000004.1, read on the forward strand.
TAGTTTCATGTCTAAAAAGTTAATTGAAGGCCCAATGAAAATGTTCTGCGGTATGGATAAGAACGTCCAAAAGAGTTCTGATCTCTTATACCATTCTCTGTGTAATCTGTCTCAGGATCAATCGGGATGTTGAGGTTGTCGAATTCCAATAGGTTTTCGCCCGAGAAGAAGACCCTAAATTTAGAGATTTTGGCTTTCTCCAATACCGTAGCTGGAATGGTATACCCGAAGGTCAGATTTTTCAAGCGCAAATACGACATGTCTAACAGGTATTGCGTTTGTGGCATGTGGTTCATGGACGTGTTGCTTTGGTTTTGATTCGTTGGCCGGTAGTAAAATGCTCCTGTATTCTCTGGCGTCCAGTAATCCATTTGGTGTGCATACCAGGCTTCAGCAGGGCGCCATCCCGGTACTGCAAAGTCGCCACCGACCCAATTGTCTCGTTTTCCCACACCCTGTAGGAAGAAACCTAAATCAAATCCTTTAAACGAAAAATCTGCACGGAAGCCGTATTGGTAGCGCGGGTTGGAGTTGCCGATGATTCTTCTGTCACCGGGGTTTCCGACAGTTCCATCACCTACTCCAATCACACCGTCGCCGTTCAAATCCCTATACTTCACATCTCCCGGACCATATCGAAATGTCGGTGTTTCATAGAATGCTTGTGAAGGGATTCCATCCTTCAATGTATAGCTTCCATCACTATTTATATTAAAGTCATCCACCTGAAATAGGCGATCTGTTTCATATCCCCAGATTTCACCAATGACTTTTCCACTATAGTTGGATGATGAGCCGTTAGCATTGATCTGCGCCTGGCCATCAAATTTCGTGATTGTTTCCTTATAATCGGATAGCTGTCCGGCCAAACGCATGGTGAAGCCATTGTTAAAGCTGTGGTTGTAGGCGAGCTCTAATTCCCAGCCGTTGGTCTGCATCTCTCCAAAATTCCGCAACGGCGATGGTGCTCCGAAGCTCGATGGCAAAATAACACCGCCGGTAATCAGGTCGGAGACCGTTCTTCTGTATCGATTGAAGGTCACATTAAATTTATTGTTAAAGAATGCTGCATCAATCCCGATCTCTCGCGTCGTTACCGTTTCCCACGTCAGATCTTGCGATACGATAGAGGGCGTAGTCATGGTATTCTGGTTTACGCCGTCGATTACCCAATTTGTGGGTGCTTGGCTCAAAGTAGAGAGGTAAAGGCCGGTCGGCACGGTTTGGTTTCCGACGCTTCCCCAAGATGCTCTTACTTTCAAGAAATTAAGATAAGGCTTAGACCAGTCCATAAATTCTTCTTGGGTAAGCACATAACCAGCGGAGATGGCTGGAAAAAATCCCCAGACATTATCCCTGTTGAAGCGTGAAGATCCGTCGTACCTCGCTAACACTTCGAGTAAATATTTGTTGTCGTAGTCGTAGTTTACACGTCCGAAGAACCCCAATGTAGACCAATGGGAAGCGCCTGAACTCGTAGACATCTCGCCAGTAGCCAGGCCCAATTGTGGATAATTTTGGTCAAGAAGGCCTAGCCGCTGTCCCCAGATATTATCCGATTGGAAAAGCTCTGCGTTTGCGCCGGCCATAAACTTGAAGTTGTGTTGCTCAAAACTTTTATCATAGGTCGCGTACATGTTTGCCACGTGGCGATCTCTTATGGTGCGTTCTTTGCGCGCACGGTTGTAGGCTGCGCCCGTATAGGTGAGGTATTCGAATTCGTTTTTGTTCCAAAAATCCCATCCGGTAACGGTTCCTCCATTTTCGTCATAACGCGTGATAAATTGCGAATACGTATAATCTGCATCAAGCGTAAGTCCGGGCATGATTTTGGCCTGTCCACCAAAAGTAAAACGGGCCATGTTAAAGTTCCTTTCATTCATATTGGCCTGTTGCACATCGGTAATCGCATTCCGCATGGGCAACCCATCAATAGTTCCGTAAGGGAAGTTTCGTGGCCAGCGGTACAGATAAAAGAGCGGTTCGTACACATCGCCATTGAAGGAGAAGGGTTTGCTTACGTCAGATGCTGTGTATAAAATTTTTGCAAAACCTGTCAGCCAGTCGGTGATATCTGCATTTATCCCCAGGTTGAAATTGTAGCGGTTATATTTGTCGGTGTTATCCTTTAAAATGCCGGTTTGCGAAATCAGTCCAAACCCAGCATTGTAGTTAATTTTATCGGATCCGCCAGAGACACTTAAGTTGTGATTTTGCTGCGGTGTATATTTCTTCATGAACATATCTTCAGCATCCCAGGTACGATGGAAGTACAAATAGCCATCTTTCACTTCATAATCCCGGCCTTCAAGCATATCCAATCCTAAATTTTGGCCGCCATATAACCGATCCCATTCTTCCATCTTTTGAATAGCGTACTCATCGTAGCGGGTGCCGAGATTGACATATCCGGCCAGAGCGGGGTTGGTGCGTTGCATGGCCAGTAAGCCTGCTCGTGCACCTTCGGCGCCGCCTGCTATCACCGGAGTGCGCGTCAAGGTTTGTATGGCAAAATTGTTGGAATAGTTTACCGCCGTCTTGGTGTTTCTTTTCCCGGACTTCGTCTTGATCAATATCACCCCCCATGCCGCTCTTGAGCCGTATATGGCTGCTGAGGCATCTTTAACGACAGACATCGTCTCAATGTCTGTTGGGTTGATCATGGACAAGCTAGGAACCTCCACGCCGTCAACAAGGATTAACGGTGATGCGCCGCCCTGTGTTTGCAGTGAGCCGGTTACACCCCGCAAACGTATCGTGGGGTCACCGCCTAGATCACCACTGGGCGTAGAAACAGCTAAACCAGAAACAGCGCCTTGCAAGGCTCTTCCGACATCCGTAATAGGACGCGTTTCGAACGTTTTTTCCGTGTTAACGGTAGAGACGGCACCTGTAACATTGGATCGCTTCTGTGTACCGTAGCCCACCACGACGACCTCATCAACGGTTCTGGCATCAGATTGTAATTCTACATTCATCGCGTTTGCGCTTACCGCAAGTTCCCTAGTTTCATATCCTAAGCTGCGAAATTGCAACGTCGCGCCTACGGGTGCTACAATTGTAAACTGGCCATTTTCATCGGTTTGTGTGGAAACAGAAGAGCCTACAAGCGCCACCGTTACACCAGCCAGTGGGCCATTCGTGTCTGATACCGTTCCCCGCGCCGTATGTTGTTGATCACCCATAGAGCGAGGCCAGTCTGTTTTGGGGCTAAACGAATGTCGTGGTGCAAACTCGTGCCCCTGTGCATTCAAAATAACTCCCAATGCAGCAGAGAAAAGTAATGTTCTTCTCATAATTATAGTCGTTAGTTTATTTGTTGTTCAATCTTTTGTTAAAAAAAACTTATTCAAAATCGGTATAGAGCAAATATTTTTTTCGCATCGTTTTATATGCGTCCAACTCTGGCTTCCAAGATTCCTTAATTTGTTCTTCTGTTTTTCCTGCAATAATTTGCTTTCTCAGTTCATCGGTACCGGCGAGCTTGTCGAAAAACTCGGCTCGGCTAAAGAACTTACTTTTATCCGGCATCTTGTTGTAGAAATCAATGACATATTTCAGGGTAAACTTATGTTTGTTCGCATCAACACTTCTTAGGTCTAGGCCGTAGTTAACGACACCTTTCCCTTCGACGTGCTTAGCCATTCCCGATTTTTCGCCTGGCGTAAATTTAAAATCACCAAATACCGGATCGGGATATCCGATCACTTGAAAAGGCCAGTCTGTGCCTCTTCCTTCCGATATGGCGGTGCCTTCGAAAAGACATAAAGAACCGTATAGCCGCACGGCGAGATGGTTCGGCAGCGATGGCGATGGTATAATGGGAAGTTCATACATCATCGTGTGATCGTAGTTCTTAACCGGGATTACCGTTAGGCTGCATTGTCGCCCTTCTTCCAGCCACCGTTCACCGTTAATCATTTGTGCCATTTCGCCCATCGTCAAACCGTGCATGATTGCAACCTTATGAAAAGAGATATCGGCTTTAAATTTATCGTCTTTACGTACGGGGCCGTCTACTTGATCTCCATTTGGATTTGGACGATCCAGTACAATAACTTGTTTTCCATGTTTGGCGCAAAGGTCCATCACATGGTGCATGGAAGTCATGTAGGTATAGAATCGTGCGCCTACATCTTGTAGATCAAAGAGCATCACATCAATAGACTGAATGATCGAATCCTGCTTTGCATTGCCTCCGTATAAGGTGTACAAGGGAAGCCCTGTTTTTTTATCGGTTTCGTTCCCAACTTTCTCGCCACGTTCGATGTCGCCGCGAAAGCCATGCTCGGGCGCAAATGCGAAGTGCAGGTCGACATTGTTATCAAGTAGGATATCCACCAAATGCTCTTTTTGATCACCCACGATTGTGGTTTGGTTTCCCATCAGCCCTACCTTTTTGTCTTTTAAGAGCGGCAAGTATTCGTCTAGCTGATCGGCTCCAGGTAAAATTTCAAGAGTCTGGGTGGTTGAATCTGTGGATACGCTTGTTGTTTGCGTGCTGTTTCCCGACTGACAAGATAATAGAATGAATTCGAGAATTATCAGTAGGGCGGTGATTTTGAATTTAGGCGTAGTGCTCATCGTCTGAATCATTGATTATCACATAAAAGTAGAAAAAAAATGCATAATCATGCATGTTTTGCAAAAAAATTACCAAAAATAATTAGCTTTGATGTAATTCAAGATTTAAAACAAGTACAAACTTGCACGCTTGCGCCTGATAAATCCTTTTAGGGCTAACACAAAACCTATCTAGCGGCGGTGAGCTATGGTTAAGTGCATATTAAGCAATGTTTTGCCAAAAAAAATTCGGCGATGATAGATCAGTAATCTCGCTTTGGAACGATTGGGAAAAATCGATATAAAGAAATATATTTCAGAAAAAATAGTGTTAATTATGATCACGTGACATGCATTTACTTTCTCGGACAAAATTTCGATATCGACTACCGTTTTATAAACGAATCTTTGATATGGCTATGGCAACACTATTTTTATTGTTGGCTGCTCCTCTTCTCCTTGTTATAGCGATCGCTATAAAGACGGAAGGTAAGGGGGCGATAATTTACAGGGCTAGACGGGTTGGTGCCAACCAGCAAATTTTTACATTGTATAAGTTTCGTACCATGTATCAAGGTTCTGAATTGCTCTTGAAGGATATGTTACATTTAAATATGTACAGAACAGCATATGAGCTGGATAGTCTTGCTGTATTCGTCAAGTTTGATAATGATTGGCGCGTGACGAGGACTGGTCGATTTTTAAGGAGAACTCATTTAGATGAGCTACCACAACTATTCAATGTATTAAAGGGTGAAATGTCCATCATCGGGAATAGACCATTGGCGACTTATGAAGCTGAAAAATTGGTTGCTAGAAAGGAGTTTAAGCGATTTTTGGCTCCGGCTGGGATTACGGGACTATGGCAAATTCGCCAGCATCGAAAAGAGAAGATAAGTGCAGCGCAGCGCATTGCCTTGGATAATCGCTATGCTGCTGAACAATCCTTTGGCTACGATTGTGCTATTCTATTAGAAACCATGTTTGTTTTACTGGTCAACATTTTTAAGCGTCCGTGAGCGAAGCCATATATTCATTGGAATCCTTGGCGTTGTTCTGTTTCAGGAGCAGTTTAGGTAGTGTGGTCAGGTTCCCAAATTGTGTTTTTGGTTTTTTGGTGTCTTAGAGCGGGTTAGGATTATTTTTCCCGCAGTTTTGTTTGGCAGTCCTAGATATTTCCTATATTTATAAAAGCCGATTTTTTCATTGATGATTGTATAAATAGTAAACTAACCGAATGATATTTACAAGATTTTAGCGTAAGATGATTTGTATCCAAGATGTTTCAATGACCTTTCCAATACCTAAAAAATACATTGATTATTTGTTTTTTAGACGTTCACGTTACTTCCAAGCCTTGACCAATGTTAATTTAACCATAGAAGACGGGGATAGGGTTGCTTTTCTCGGTGTGAATGGCGCAGGGAAGACGACGCTACTTAAACTCATCGGAGGATTGCTTTATCCCAGCTTGGGCATGATCGAGGTGAATCGTTATGATACGGTAAAAGACAATATTAATTCAAGAAATAGTGTCGGATTTGTTTTGAACGAAGAGCGAAGCTTCTATTGGAGGCTAAGCGGTTTTGAGAATTTAGAATTCTTCGGCATTTTAGATAATCTCCACGGAGACCTACTGCGCGACAAAATAAGGGAACTCATTCGTCTTGTTGGTTTGGACGGTGCAGAAAATAAACAGGTAGCTACCTATTCTTCCGGCATGAAACAGCGGTTGGCCTTGGCGAGAGGGCTTTTGCGAGATCCCAAAATTTTGATCTTGGATGAACCTACCCGAACCTTAGACCCCAAAGCCGTCATTGAAATTAAGTCGCTTATATCAAGTAAAATACACAGTAGCACTAAACGGACCCTACTTATAGCAACGCATCGTTTTGATGAAGCCGAAGAGCTTTGCAATAAAGTATGTATTATGAATAAAGGGCAGGTTTTGGTGTGTGACACGGTAGAAAGTATAAAAAGTAAGCATAGTACCATTGAAAGCTTTTACCACAACGTTATGAACGAAAACAATAGCTCGTTATGTATTTCAAGATAGTAGGGTTTATAAAGAGGGATTACCTGATAGAGTCTCGGTATAAATTAAACTTTATATTGAGTTTTGTGAGTTCTATTTTACCCGTATTGTCCTTTTTCTTTGTCGCGAAATTGGTGGAAGGCACTGGCACCGATAGTCTGGATAAATATGGCGGAGATTACTTTTCCTTTGCGCTTATCGGAATATCCTTTACCCGCTTTTTTCAATTAGCGGTGGATACGTTTTCTGGAAATATTAAGAGGGCGCAAATGGCAGGCTGTCTAGAAGCTATTTTGAGCTCCCAGACCGATTCCAAAACTGTGGTTCTTTTATCATCGATATACAGTTTTGTGGCGGCCGGTGTACAATTGCTCTTAATGTTTGCCGTAGGCGTGCTATTTCTTGGGTTCGATTTCTCCAATACGAATGTCTTGGCGTTGGTGTTTTCCTTGCTATTATCGTTTATAGCCTTTATCAGCCTAGGGATTTTTTCTGCTGCTGGAACGGTTATTTTTAAACAGGGCGAGCCCGTAGGCTGGCTCTTTGGGGCAATAAGCGCGCTGTTGGGCGGGGCCATGTTTCCGATAAGTGTTATGCCTGAATGGCTGCAATTTCTTTCGAAGATCTTTCCTATAACCTACGCGTTGGATGTGATACGCTTGGCCATCCTAAAAGGGTATTCTATGCCGATGATGTGGGAGCAGTTGTCTATTTTGGGTATGATGTCTTGTGTTCTTTTCCCGTTGAGTTTACGGACATTCCATTGGGCTGTTGAACAGGGTAAGCGAGACGGCACGTTAATGAGTTACTAGGAGCGTATACACCATATGATGAAGACGATAACAAGGCACATATACCGCTAAAAAGTTATGATCGGAAGGCTCTTACCCCATAGCACGCTTAGCCCCATTGTCAAATCATCCTTGGCACTTGGCGTCCTAACGATCCTGTGTAAAATACTGGGCTATGGCGAAAAGCTGGTGTTGGCCTATTACTTCGGGACGAGTTACGAAGTGGATGTTTATAACGTAGTAATTGCCATGGCAATTAGTGTATTTATACTGTTTCGAGAGCTTATTGAACCGGGCTTTCTCCATGTCTTTCTGCGCGCTTTTCACCATGAAGACAAGGCGAGCTCTTGGCAGTTATTTCGCTTCTTTTTTCTGTTGATCATGCTTTTAACGGTTGCCTTCTCCGTAATATGTATGTTGTTTTCGGGGGAAGTCATGCACATTTTTGCTCCAGGTTTTTCTGCGGAGAAAGCTGAGCTTGCCGCATCCATGTTGCAGATTGTTATTCCGGCAGCCATCTTCTTATCGCTAAGTGCGTTAACAAACATCACGTTAAATGCCTTGAAAAGTTTCGCTATGCCCATGCTTGGAGAGGTCTTGTTTAAACTTGTCGTTCTAGCTTGCCTCTTCGCGTTTTATCATACGTCAGGTATATTTTCAATCGCTATCGGTTTTTTGGTTGGCGCTTTTGTCAAACTCGCCTTTCATCTCTTTCTGTTGTACAAGCCTATCGTTATCGCGAGGAGCGAGCATATAGGCAAACACTTACGCGAGGTTTGGCGATTGACCTGGCCACTGCTGGTTGGGGTTGCCTTTTCTCAAGTGAGCACATTGGTGGATAATATCTTCGCGTCCTACCAGCAAGAAGGTGCTATATCCGCGCTTAACTACGCCAAGAAGCTTGTTGATCTGCCCGTATTGGTCTTTCCGTATATACTGAGTGTCGTGGTGTTTCCTTACTTTTCCCAGCTTTCGATTATAAAGGAGCATAAAAAGCTGGCAGACCTTTTTTCCAAAAGCCTCGCATGGATCTTGGTCGTCTTTTTGCCGTTGGCGCTTTTTTTCTATATGTTTTCATACGAATTGACAGCTGTAGCGTTGCAGCGTGGGGCGTTTACTGCGGATTCTACGACACTGACATCCGTCCCCTTAAAATATTATGCATTGGGCATGGTGTTTTTCGCTATCGAAACGATATTGGTTATTTTCTATTTCGCTAACGCAGATACCAAGACGCCGATTTTTATTGGTATCCTCACCGTGTTGGAAAATATCCTGCTGACGGTAATATTTTTAAGGATTTTTGGATATGCTGGAATTGCGCTGTCCTTGGTCGTAGCAAAAGCGACAAAGAACATCGTGCTATTACTGTTGCTCAAGAAGATGATGAGTATCGATTTCAGGAGTGTATTCGTCTTTCTAGGGAAAGTAGGGGCAGCTTTTGTGTTGACCGCGTTAGGCATGTTTCTGCTAAAAGATGTCTTTGCCGATGTAGCACATACATCTACTTTACTTTTTCTGATGTGTATCTTCTCGGTTAGCACCGTATGTTATGCGCTGTGCCTGTATGTATTTAAATTGAGGGAGGACCTATTTTAATATGGATCGAATGCATATCGCGTACGTTTTAGGTCAATTCCCCAGTTACACGGAGACTTTTATCGCTAACGAAATCGATGAGCTACACGCGGCAGGCCTCAACATCTGTATCCTTTCCTTGAACAAAGGCTCCTTGGCCGCCAATACCGACGTCGTGTACGACCGCGACTTTTTTGATGGAGCTAAGTTCCGCGCGCACCTTTCCCTGATCACTCGGCTACGGGTACACTATTTTAGGATCCTCCTCAACTGTATTATAAAATGCGGCTTCAACCTGCGAATACTGTTGAAATACATGAAGAATTTTTCTTCTGCAGTCTATTTGGTCGAGCGAATAAAAGCGCTGGATATTAAACATGTTCATGCGCATTTTATGTCTACACCTACTGATGTTGCCATGATTTTATCGATGTTGTTGAACATTCCACTCAGCTGCACCGGACATGCAAACGATATCTATACCGCGTCGGAAAAAGACCTAAAAGAGAAAATGGCCTATTCAAAATTTGTAGTAACATGCACGGCATTTAACAAAGCCTATTTAACACGTTGTATAGCTCACGCGCAGCAAGGTAAGATTCACCATATTTATCATGGCATTCACGTATCAAAATGGATCAGAAAAAAAGGTTTGGAAGAGCTAACGAAAAAGGACAAAATAAACCTTCTTTTGGTCGGAAGGCTTGTTGCGAAAAAGGGTATCGACTATTTGTTGGAAGCTATGCTGCTACTTAGACAATCCGACTATTCCATTGCTTGCACAATAATTGGCGACGGCCCGCAACATCCGTCCTTAACACAGTTCATAAAGCAACATAAACTGCGCGATCTTGTTACTATACAAACGTCGATGCCACAAGATCATCTTCAGAAATACTACTTGGAAGCAGATATATTTGTATTGCCCAGCTTGATTGCGGCCGATGGAGATCGAGATGGCTTGCCCAATGTATTGCTCGAGGCGATGGCCGTCGGTGTCCCGATCATTGCTACGGATGTCTCGGCAATTGGAGAGTTGATTCAAGACGAGCGTACGGGTTTACTTATCCATCAGCGTGATCCCCAGGCCATCGCCAGAGCCGTAATCCGGATGATAGAGGATTATCAACTGTGCAGGAATTTATCGGAAGCAGGAAAGCAGCATATCGAAACGTTTGACATACAGGAAAGCACCAACAAGCTTCTTCACCTTTTCAATGGAAATTAATGGCTAGTAAAGTCAAGATACTATTTGGGCTGGAAGCGGGGGATGCGGGGGCGTTGAAGCACTTGGTCTCCTTGGCTTGTGGCTTGAATAGCGAGCGATTTTCGATCACGGTCATTTTATCACCTGCGCGATCATCTCGTGTTTTTAAGGAAATCGACAAAATGACCAGTGCGGGGATCAATGTGCTTCTCTTTTCTATGGCGAGCAAGGTCGCTATGGTTAAGGACATCAGGCTGATCAGAAAGTTAACATCCCATTTGCAGGAAAACCGTTACGATATCGTTCATGCCCACAGCTCAAAGGCGGGATTAACTTTTAGAATAGCAGCTCGACTGGCGAAGATTGACAACATTATCTATACCCCCCATTGCTTTTACTTTCAGGGTAAAACAGGCTTCAGACTGTGGGTTTTTAGCCTAGCAGAACGAGTTTTGGGTAGGTTTACGACAAAGCTCATTGTCTCCAGCAATGAGGAGCTCTGGGCGCGCAAACAGCATATAGTCTCGTCGGAGAAACTTACCGTTATCCAAAATGCGATCCAGCCCGATGAATACCGGCCGGCGATCACCCGAGAAGAAATCAAGGAAAAATTCGAGATACCGGCGCATTGTCTCGTCGTTGGAGGAGTGGGAAGGCTCAGCAAGCAAAAAGATTGGAAAACCTTTATTTGTGCAGCCCGCGAAGTACTTTTGCAGCATAAAGACCTTGTTTTTGTGATCGCTGGCGATGGTGAATTGTTCAAGCAACTAGAAAGCTTGATTACGGACCTGGCTTTAAAGCAACGCGTTATGCTGTTGGGCCACGTGGAAGAAATGCGTAACGTCTATCCGTTGTTTGATATCTTTGTCAGTTCTTCTCTTTGGGAAGGATTGCCGTATAGCCTGTTGGAAGCTATGCACTTCAAATTGCCCGTCATTGCCTCCGACATTGGCTACGCCGATATACTCGTCGATCAATACAATGCATTGCTCTATCGACCAAAAGATCATATGCAACTTGCAGAAATGATTATGACGCTTATTGAAAATCCATCATATCGGGAACGTTTAGCAGAACATGCTTATGCAAGCCGATGTGATTTTGAATTTTCCCGTTTTATCGAAGCGCATGAAAAACTTTATCTATCACTATCGAATTAATTCTTGTATAGTGGGGCTAGGCAAGTGGTCAAGTCGTTACCGTTTATGAAAAACTATTCTTTTCAATATAGGCTGCTACAAAATCCGGAGTTTCTCGTTTCAATCGTTTCAGGTTTTCATGAAATAGCGTTAAGTAGCGCGGGTCAAATCCTTCACGCTCCCATTTTTTAAACGACATTCCTATCTTTAATGTTTCGATGAGCACGCTGTTTCCCATTTCGTTTTCTCCTAGCGGCTCCAGATAGAATATGGGGGTGCAGGTTATTAGCGCATCGGCAAACGTCATGCCCCCAGGCTTCGAAACCATAGCCTTACCGGTATTAACCAGGTCCAGAATTGGGTGATAGTGATCCTGGTTAGCGTAGTCGATCATATTCGCTGTAGTCATTTTTCCGATAGCTGGAAAAGAGTCCTTTTGGTTGGCATCGCCGACCATATCCCACAGAGGATCATTCATGAAAAACGTGGTGCCAGCCTCTTCGGCATCGAAATCTTCACTATTGCGGATGATAATATTTCTATGGTAACCTTTCGCGACCAAACCGGTTGTGGATGCGATAAAATCGCCAAGTGCCCATCCTCCGCCGTGTATCAATATGCTATTATCTCTTTCCATATACGGCCGGCAACTAAAAGCCGGGATTTCAAACCGGTAGTTGATCTGCTGCTTGGCCATGTCGTAAAAATAGTATACATCATCTATGGCTAGACTGGAGTGGTTGACCCAGGTATGTGCATGCCCTGCATCCATTCTACAACAGGATATCTTGATCTGTGTGGAAGCAGGTCTGAAATCTTTCAGAATTTCAAACCACAAACCAGAAAAACATACGAAGTGAATGGAGGTCTCTTTCGACCAATCTGCATACCGTGCGTTTACTTGACTTTCATCTGTGCTGGCTCGATAGTCTACCGGAACTTTATTGGCTAACTGCGCTAGCTTAAAATTTGTAGCGAAGGCTTCCGCGGTGTCGCGGAATAGCTTTTTCTTCTCTGTATTGTATAACCTTTCGAAAAGTAGGATTTCAGCCGCCATTCCCATGCGTTCAAAATTCTTTTTAACAAGTAACGCCGGAAAATAGGTGCCATAGCCTATGGCCGATGTCAAAATTTTAATCGAAGGTATCATGTGTATGGTCAATCCTTTTTTATCTCCTGATGGAACACTGTTTAACTTATTTTAAAAGTAATATTTAAATGTGATAATCGTACAGAAGTTACCACATTCCACATGTTTTTCCTGTTTCGTTTCGCTAATTCAGAACATCGTGTATTTATCAGGCAGCATGGCCTCTCGAAAGCGGATAAAAAAATCGCGATGTCCGCATCATCCACGCAAGGGAGCGCGTAAAACCACTGACAGTAAGCGCCCTTTATATGTTTTTATTACGCAACATAAAAAACTTTTTGTAGCTTTAGCTAGCAACTAATCGCAAATGAGCCTACCTAATTTCAATGAACAGTTGTTTCAAGTTTTTCATCAACATGTCTTTGATTCACCACAGGCATGTTATCTCCATACCCTAGATGGGCGTTGGTCTTATACCGAAGCAAACAACGTTATCTATGGTGTTAGTGAGCGGATTAAGAGCGCTTGTTCCGCAGGCACTACAACTATTATTCTAAACTTCAAGGATCAAAAAAAACTTTTGTTTGCCTTTTGGGCCTGCACAGCCCTACAGGTGCACGTCGTACTGATGCCAGACCATGATCATAACGAGCTGCATTATCCTGCTGAGATTGGTGGACGGGAAGCAGTCTTGCTGTTGTCCGATTATTTAACATCAAGCGCTACCTTGGATTTTGATATTGATGGGGTAGCTGAATCCGCGGACTGGCAATTCGATGGTCGCCTTGCTGTAGCCGTGCCGAATATTTATTTTTTTACAAGTGGCACGACGGGGAATGCGAAGCTTATCAAAACAACATACTTTCAGTTGATAAATGCCATGGCCAGTATTGCCGAGCATGCGATGATGCCCTACACCTACCGTCAACAGGTTTTAATCAGCGTCCCCTTATTTCATTCTTATGGGATAAGTGCAGTTATAGAGTACACACAGGGGGGAAGCTGCCTACTGTTGCCAAAAGCGAAGGACAATATTGCTCCGCTTCAAGCGCTGCTTGACAAAAAGGTAAGTACTACCCTTACAGCTATAGAAGGCGTACCCTATTTTTACAAACAGCTTGCGCTACTTTTAACACGCGTGGAGCTGCCGAAGATCGCCCATATCGGGTTTGGTGGAGATACTGTCGCGCCGGAGTTGCTACAGGACCTGTATGAAGCCTTGGGAAACAGTTCGTTTTCTGTTCGATATGGCGTGACCGAAATTCCATCGGTCATCGCCTTAAATTTTTTCGCATCTACAGCAGTCCCCAGCCCTTTGTCTTTAGGGCGAGTCGTTCCGCTATATAACGTATTGGTAAACGACGAACAAGCGGGAATGGATGCTGCACATTCGTTTGGCGAACTGATTATTGAATGTGAGGTGGCCCCTAAAAAAACAATACGGGTCGCTACGAATGACATCGTGGAAAGGATAGGTGACAGCTTTCTTTTTAAAGGACGGACGACCTACATTAAGCACCGAGGCTATAAGATTAATCCGGTGGATATTGAAAGTTTTATAAATAAGCATGACGACGTACGCGAGTCCAAAGTTTACCCGCACAACAATACGTTGTTAGCGGATATTGTTACAGCAACCGGCGCACTGGATGGCATAGCGCTAAAGGCATTTTTGGGCCATCATTTGCCAAGCTATTTGATTCCGGAAGCTTTTGTCGCGGTAGCGGCAATCGATCGAACACGAACAGGCAAGATAAAACGCGAGAGGATAACCTAGTCTCATGAGGCGCTTGGATTACAGGATATAGATACGGCTTTAACTATTTTTTTATGATTGGAATATTGACTTTTTCCCGATGCTATAATTACGGTGCTTTTCTTCAAGCGTACGCCTTACATCGATTTTTGCTGGAACAGGGATACGATAATGAACTTATTGATTACAGGAGCCAGAAGAGCATCGATAATGAATTAAACGCGTTGTGGGCGGAGGGTAAAGGGAACATAGGGTTGAAGATAAGGATAGGATTAAAAATTTTGAAGTTTAGACTTTACCACAGTAAGTTTAAGAAAACGAAGCACTATTTCAACAGAGAAGAGCTGGCACAGAAACATTACGATTTGGCCATCGTGGGGAGTGACCAGATATGGTGTTATACGAAGGAATGGGGCGGCGTTGATACTCCATACTTTTCGGATCAGCTTTCCGCAGATAGCATCATTTCCTACGCAGCGAGCATGGGGCCTGATAAGTATGACCAGCAGCATCCGCGAAGCATTGTGCGGCTGATGAAAAATTTTCATGCTTTAGGGGTGCGCGATACCAATTCCTATAAATTTGCGCAACAACTGAATCCTACAACGCCTACGCTGGTCTTGGACCCCACCCTAATCTATTCCTTTGAAAAGGAAGTCAAACCTGTCAACCGTAAAAAGTATATTTTGTTTTATTCAGACGGCTTGCTTCCAGATGAAAAGACGCTGATTACCCTTAAAAAAGTGGCCAAGAAAAAGGGACTACAAATCGTTTCCATCGGTAAGCATTTTGAATGGGCCGATGTGAATGTAGTTTGTCCATCCCCATTTCGTTGGATGGGGTATATCAAGAATGCGGACTTTGTCTTTACCTGTATGTACCATGGTTTGCTCTTTTCGATAAAATTCAATAGACAATTTGCTATGTTTCTCATCCCAGAGCGAGAGAACAAATGTTTGGACTTTCTGAAGCGATGCGGCTTAGCGAATCGGGTGGTTAAAGAAGCGGATCAACTTTTTGCGTTAGTAGATACTAAAATAGACTATTTGCCAGTAAATAGCTTTCTGCAAGAGCAGCAGGCCCTATCAACCACATTCCTGATCCAAAATGTAGCAGACATTACGGTTGTTGAGCATGCGGAGGGGTAGACAGCTTAATTGTTACGTGTCGATGGGAATGCATTTTTATGCAATTTTTACCCCAAATATATACATGTTCGCTCTGTTTTTCATGACATTAACCGAATTCCGATGATATTTTTTGCGTTTTTTTGCGTATTTGGTTTTTTATTTATATTCTTACATGAGAATTAGAAAAAGTCTGTTGGCTATCCCAATATGGGAGCTTCTGACCATCTATAAACTAATAGGCCATATCGTAATGGAAACGTAAAAGGCCGACAACTTATTTGTTATGAAAATTCAAAAAATCAGTTTATTTATCTGTTTATTCTTATTGGTTTCGAAGCCCTCCATTTCGCAAATTATCCCGGGTGCAGATCGGATAACCGAATACCTCGACTACCTCAAAGGGAAGCGGATCGGAATGGTGGTGAACCCAACTTCCCGGATAGGCGACAAGCCTAGCGTGGATAGCCTACTCGCCTTAGGTGTCAATATTGTTAAGGTGTTTGGTCCGGAGCACGGGTTTCGTGGAGATGTCGGAGCCGGCGTTAAAGTAAAGGATGCTGTTGATCCGATCACGGGCGTGAAGGTTGTGTCGCTGTATGGGAAGACCAACAAGCCAACAAAGGAAATGCTGGAAGATGTTGACTTAATGATTTTCGATATCCAAGATATTGGCGTTCGCTATTTCACCTATCTTGCCACGATGCACCGGGTAATGGAAGCTTGTGCGGAGCATGGAAAGGAGCTACTCATCCTAGATAGGCCGAATCCAAATGGATATTTTGTGGATGGTCCGATATTGGATATGGCTTATAAATCTGGCATAGGTATGCATCCGGTTCCTATCACACATGGAATGACTGTGGGCGAATATGCGCATATGATCAATGGTGAAGGGTGGTTAGCTAACGGTATTACATGCAAAATAAAGGTTATTCCTGTCGCAAATTATTCGCACGATATGGAATACATACCTCCGGTGAATATGTCGCCGAATATCAACACGTACCAAGCTGTTGTCTTATATCCGGCAACCTGTCTTTTTGAAGGCACTGTATTAAGCGAAGGTAGGGGCACCATGTTTCCATTTACCGTGATTGGCGCTCCCGAATTTAAAAATGTTTATGACTTTTCATTCACCCCTAAAAGTATAAAAAACATGAGTGCTACGCCAATTCATTTGGGAAAGAAATGCTATGGTTTAGACTTGAGAAATGTAGACTTGAAGAGCGTCAGAGAAGCAAAGGCAATAAACCTGTCATGGCTTATCGAGACGTATAACAAATATCCTAATAAACAGATCTTTTTTGATAACAAGCAGAGCAAGGAAATTGTGGTCTTTGATAAATTGGCTGGAGGGCCTCTGCTGAAACAACAGATAATGGATGGTATGAGCGAAGAAGAAATACGTGAAAGCTGGAAACCAGGGCTTGAGAAGTATAAGCTGATTCGTAACAAATACCTATTATATCAATAACTATTTGCAGGATCAGATCCTTCGCGGCTCATGAGCGTAGCGCGGAGCATACTGTTTGCTCCAACTATCTGCGGCACCAACATTTCTCTAATTCAACGGGGTACATGACGTTCACTCAAACATTTCGATATTTATTGCTGGTGCTTTGTTTTTTCATAAGCATTGGCACATTCGGGCAAGATTTCAAGCATCAGGTTATCGGAAAGGTTGTGGCTCAAGATTTGGCGCCGATCTCCGCAGCGACGGTGACGCTAACGGACGGTGCGCGGAACATTATCGCCACTGCCGTGACTGATAGTTTGGGCGCATTCACGCTTCGTTTCCACGAAACCGACGCGGATCATCGCATCACGGTGCGCCATCTCGGATATCAGGAATATACGTATGCTATGCGGGAGGGGCACACCAAAGACCTAGGGACAATTCAGCTCATCGCTTTAAAAAATGTGCTAAGCGCAGTTGAAGTCAAGGCAAAGCCAAAACTAATTGAAGTGAGTGGGGGGACCATTATCTACAACGTGGAAAACTCAATCGGCGGTAAAGATGTTTCTGCGCTGGAAGCGTTAAAACGCGCGCCAGGGGTATATGTTGAGAATGAAAGTGCTATTACCTTAAATGGGAAAGGCGGTGTTCAGATATTGATCGATGGAAGGCAAACGTATCTATCGGGTAGCGAGCTTACTGATTTACTTAAATCCATTTCATCCAATGACCTCAAGTCTATAGAAGTTATCAATAGCCCCACGGCAAAGTTTGATGCATCGGGTGCAGCGGGCATTATCAATATCAAAACAAAAAAGAATCAGATCACAGGCTTAAACGGAAATATAACCAGTGCCGTGGCCTATGGAATTAGTCCGAAACAGCTCCAAAATATGTCCGTAAATTACAGGGTAGATAAAATAAATGTATTTGGAAGCTATAACCATACGCTAGGAAACTACAATTATATTTACGGGTCTGATCGAACCCAGAATGGAAAAAACTATACGAGCGATACGGATGACATTGATAAGCGTCAAAAAATGTCGACGAGAATGGGCATAGATTATTTTCTGAACGAGAAGAACACAATCGGTTTTTTGGCAAATGGTAATTTTATCTTCGGTGGTGGTATAACCGATACGCGAACGGAAATCAGGACATTACCATCTACGGTTATTGAGGAAACGTTGGATGCGGTGAACGATTACTATGGGCAAGGTACCAGTCGTTATAACTTTAATTTGAACTACCGCTATGAGGATACCCTGGGACGCACGTTACAGGTAAATGCCGATTACGGCTTATTTGACAAATGGAACAAAAACCTGCAATCAAATACGTACAGAAACAGGCAGGGCCTCATTACGGAAGACAATCTGTACCGAACATTGAATGACATCGATATCGATATGATGGGTGTTCAGATCGACTACAGCACAAAACTTTGGGAAGGTGTTTTGGAAGCCGGACTTAAATATTCGCAGGTTGGTTCTGCAAATGACTCGCGTTTTTTTCATGTTATGCCTACCATAGACAGTTTGGATAACCGACGCTCGAATGATTTCAACTTTACGGAAAAGATTTCCAGCGCCTATGTAGATTACAAACGAACGATGAATAATTGGTCTTTCCAGGGAGGTCTGCGCTTAGAACTCGCGAATTCGGAGGGTCTTCTGTCGTATAGGGAAGATGGGAAAGACATGAACAACGTTATCAACCGAAAATTCACGAACCTTTTCCCCTTTCTCTCGGTAACGAAACCACTTGGCGCTAATCAGAACTTGTCGTTGTCTTACGCCAAACGTATTGAGCGGCCCGCTTACCCAGATTTGAATCCATTTATTTACATGCTGGACGAGCTTTCGTTTTGGCAAGGCAATCCCTTTCTAAATCCCCAATTGACGCATCGGCTTACGTTGCTTTACTCCTTAAAAAATGCAACAGTTGTCACGTTCAACGTTGCTTATTCTGACCAGTTTAATGCGAAAGTGACAGACACGCTAGAGACGGAAAAGATTGTGATGATCAGTAGAAACGTTGGCACGCAAAAGCATTGGTCGTTAGCACTAACCCAAAATTATTCGCCCAAGCCATGGTGGGAGCTGTCATTCAATGGTTTGCTGTACTATATCCAAAATGATGTGTCTTTTGATGATTACAGAAACCTAAACTTACGGCAGGTCGCTGGTCGCGTGAGCCTGTTACAAACCTTTCGTCTTCCTTTTGCTATGAAAGCGGAAATCGCGGCCACCTATAATTCGAATAGGTTAAGTGGAGCAAACATTTTTGCCAAAGCCATCAGCCAGGTCGACGTCGGCGTTCAAAAGTCTTTGTTGAAAGATAAAGCGTCATTAAGGATTGCCGTTACAGACATATACAAGGGCAACCAAAGCAGAAGCAACCAAAGTTTTCCTGGTTTTCAATCAAGCAACTACGGATACTTCGAGTCGCAGCAGGTGCGCCTCAGCTTCAGTTACAATTTTAGCAAAGGCCAATCCAGCGCCCAGCGTACGCGAAAATCGGCTTTAGAAAGCGAGAGCGGAAGAATTCAATAGCTATATCAGTCCCCCTTATCAAATTGTATCGTTCCATAGATTGAATTATCCCAGGCTGGATTCGTTTTGGTTTCATCGGCCCAGGTGATGATGCTTTTCCTTCGCGATATTGCTCCTGGCATCATGGGGTCGCCATCATTATCAATAACGTTTAATTCGAACCGAATACTTTCGTCTTTTGAGGGGTGAATGCCTAGTAAGCCCCACGGGATGCTACATTCATAGAGATAGCCATCTTCATATTTTTTATAAGAAGACTTGATTGCTGAAAATGGTCCTGTTGCGGTCCTTTCTTGCCCACTCAAGCTAATCGTGTCTGCTCCATAGGTTAGCCGAAAGTAGTTGAGGGTGTTTTCCTTCTTATCTTTTAAGCCATTATTGAAATAAAACTCGATGCCATCAAGCTCTTTGATGCGAAGGTCGTACATTTTTTCGACCGCCGTCGTCGCATACATGACAAAGGGTTTGTCATCTCGGATTTTAACTAAGAAATACAGGTATTCCGAATCCCACAGGCCTTTAAAACTTGCTTCCAAGTCTTTTGGATCCATGACGCCAGTCAACGGAAATCTCCTGTTGGGCAGAGGTTCCCAATCGCAATTCTCCCAATAGGGATCCATATCGGCGTCAATGATGATTTGTTGATCAGTCTCCTTCAGCGCGAGCGTTTTCATATTTCCTTTGCCGCAGCAGCAAAGTGCTAGTAAACCTGCAGTGGCACAAAAGGTAATTAATCTTGTTTTCATAAGGTGCGTTTAAGGTTCTAGGAAGAAGTTGTTTCGGGTTAGCGAGTCAAATAAGGCATTCGCGATCATGGCATGTCCGCTTTCGTTGATGTGGCTATCAGGATGAGAAATGTTCTTAGGTTCAAACTTTAAATTCAAAAACAAACTGTGTACGCCGTGCTGATTAAAATAATCAGACAGATTATTTTTTTCCAAATAGTAGGAAACGTGTATCAGCTTAGCTCCATGCTGCTGTGCCAGATCCTGCGCGGTCTTCAATAGCTCCATCGTCGTTGCGGTACTCATATAATGTTCTTCCATCTCGTTACCGCGCGCTATCTTGTCTCGATACACCCGCATGAGCGTAGCGCGGTGTGATTTCCAAAAATCATTGATTTCCGCTCGGCAAAATGCACGGTATATGTAAGAGCAGTTGTAGAAAAACTTGAACATTTCCATATCCTCTAACTCGTCGACCATACCTTTAGCGATCGTTCTTGTCGAATCATTCGTGTAGGTTATCAAATAGTCTTTGTAAACATCTCTTTCCATAGCACCGATACTTAACGGAAAACTCATTTCAAAGAGTATGAGATCTGGCTGATAAGCCAGCATGTCCGACTCCAGAATTTTTAGATTAGCAAGTCCTCTTCCTAATCCATCCATACTGAAATTAATGACCTCAACCTTCGTCGCTGTTTTATTGAATAGATCTTGGAGTTGAACGGAATAATTTTTCTCGCCATCCATGTAGATCCCCGTTGCGAACGATGCACCAACCACGGCTATACGTGTGGTGCCAGGTTCTTTCTCTTGCCTTACTTCCGTATTGTAAAGGCCATGTGTATTGATCTTTACATGTCTTTTTGCAATTCCAGGCTTACTGAGGAAACCCTCGCTTGAGGGAATATGTCGATAAGCGATTGTACTATCCGGTTGGAAGATAAGGGGTGAAGCTTGATCTTTTAACTCTTCCCGGTAATACATTCTAAAGAAAACTTCGGCGACTACGAGTATCACTAACACAGTAATCAAGGAAAATTTAATGGTTTTTTTCATCATGACATGGTATGGGTGCTATGCGTCATCTCGGTATATCTAGCTTACCGGCTGTTTTAAAAACCGGCTGATAAGGATCACATTGGTTACAACAAATATAGAATATAAACCAGCGTAGGGCGAGGCAGATTTGTAAATGGCTAAAAGAATCATGGCGGAGGTTAACGAAATGCCAAAGAGATCAAAGTATACGCTTTTTAAACGTTTCTTTGTCGTGGCTATAAAAGCAGGAATAAGAAAAAGTGATAGCATGATGGGATATCCGACAGCGTGATACCCTACATCGCTATGGTATTCCATGCTGGAGATAACTGGAGATACAAGAAATAGGCTTATGGCAACGTTTGTCATTAGGGCCAGAAACAGCCCTTTCAATCCCATCAATACAGTGGCCAACATTACCCGATGATAGATTATTTTCTGGTACACTGCGCCAATTACCTTTGCCCACACTAGGTAGAAACGGGGTTGCTTCATGTTGGTGGAAGCAAGATACATTTTGTGGCTCCAAAAGGATATCGAATACCGCAACCCGTAGCCGATACGTCTCGAGAGCGGAATGTCTCGATATCTTGGGGCAACACGCTTTTTTAACGCGGTTTTAGGCGACCTTTTTGCCAATCGAAACGAAAGCCCCTCGCGGCGATGCCGGATGCCTGCAGCTTGGGTTTTTTCAATAAATGCAGCGTCCACTACGGTAAGGCTCAACTCATCCGCAGCAAGACCTGCCTCTATTAAATCTTGCAGCTTTCTATTGCGCACAATGACGACGTTGGTACCCCTGTAATCGGAAGAGTAGGGTTCTATCCAAGCATCCCCAAATGAGATATCTGCTGTTTCAGAAACCACATCATCACAAAAGTTGCAGGCTTGATTCATAAAAAAGCCGGCGCCCCAATCGCCATCGGCCATTAACTCCCAATTCTTTTCTATCGGTTTTTCTGCCGAGCGGAAGAACTTTGCAAAATAAAGATTAGCGGGTCTACCTTCTTTCTTTGATCTGAAATCGATAGAAGACACCGATTTAAAATCGAGCTGAGCTTGCATAGCGAAACTCTCCACCATTTTGCTGCTTTTCATATGACCGCAGAACAAGCCCAATGTATACGGTATACGTTCTTTAAACACAGGATAGGTGGCACGTAATAAATGTACTGCTTTGATAAAACAAGGTATCCCGACAACGGCATATCTCCCTGGGCTATCCGCAATCAGCTTTAAGACATCAGCCATTTCTGTGGGGTAGTACCTGGATTTTGCCCCTTGGGCAATCTCGTCCAAACTGCTTGAAATGCGATATGAAAACAGGGGCGATTGACTGTCTGTTGTTGGCGCGGCAACAACGTGCACTAAACCATCAATCAGTCCTCGCTCTAATAAAGCAGATGCTACCCAGCTCACCATTCCGCCGGAGCTTCCATTTTTTCTGAAGGAATCTTTTTTACTAAAGCCTACGTAGGCCTGTTCATATCGGCCAATAGTGGTGCTAACTTCTGCTGCATTGGGAAAATTCTGCAACGCGATCTGGTCTTCGTTGATTGCCAATGGGGAGAAGGGGCAGGTTGCGCTGAGCGCTTGAGATGGGGTGTCGAACCACTCCGATTGACCTTGCGGCTTAAGCTCACCATATTTATCAAATTGCATCGTTACACCATTTGCGCTGTACTGGGCAGCACAACTGCCACAGCCAATGCAGAGACCAGAGCCTATGATATCATTGGGGCTAATCAATTTTTCCATACATTCGATTCTCCTGTGGTTTTAATCAATCTTGGTTACCTAGCAATTTAAGCCTGTGATGCGTTCCCCACTCACGCTACTTTATGGACTTATCAACATATAATTCATGCTGTTTTGAGCGAAAAAATATGAAATTTGCACACTTTAATTCATACTAAGGTAAGTATTTATTGTGTTATTTTATCCATAAAAATCTATCTAAAAAACTGTTATGGATAATAAATAAATATCATTAACTTTAGTAGAATAAAGCTAAAATTATGGATACAAATACAGAGTTCAATGAAAAAATAGCTAAGGTGCTTAGCGCAATATTAGGAAGAGAAGTGCATGCCGATTCGCTAAATGATGATACCGACTTAATTGATGGCGTCGGATTAAATTCATTAGATTTTTTGCAATTTATTCTCAAGCTTGAAAATGAATTTGATGTGGAGATAGATATTGAGAAGCTCGAATTGCGCTACTTCAAAAAAATGCGTGACCTCAAAAGTTTCATTGCTGAAGCTCAAGGTACTGCGCTTTAGTTGCCGAAAACGATAGCTTTCAAGAATGAGGAGGATACTGATTGTCATAAACTCTTCAAGACTTAGTGGTGCTGAGCTAAGCATGATCACCCAAATGAAGTTCTTGCGAACCTGTAATGAGTTGGTTGTGGTCGTTCCGGCTGGCAGCGTGCTTATCCAGCAATTTGAGGGATATGGCTATCGTGTTATAGCCATGGACATGGTTCGTTTTGCGAAGCGGCGAGCATTTGGCGAACAGCTCCGTCATCTCGTTCACATGTTGAAACAATCCGCTCATTTATCGCGCATAGTCTTTCGAGAAGATATCGATATTGTCTGGGCAAATTCTGTGCAGAGCTTACTCTATACCTTCTCCGTACGTTTTTGCACACGCGCGAAGGTCATATGGACCGTCAGAGATGCCATTTCAACGAGATGGCATGGATTCCTGTTCTCCATCTTCGCTACGCAGGTTATCTGCATTTCGGAATTTATCAGCAGGCAGTTGCCAGCCAGCAAAAAAAGTAAGGTAATCTATAATGGGGTCGATTTGGATGTATGGAGTCCTGACAAGGTTGGCGGGGCAATGTACCGTTTAAAATCCGAAGAGGCGCCCACAGTCTGCATCGGAAATATCGGCCAATTAATCCCTTGGAAAAATCAATTGCATTTTATCCGCATCGCGCGCATCATCAGTAATGCCATTCCCAACGCCCATTTTTTTATTATTGGGGATGATCTGTTCGCTGATTATCCCGACTACCGGCAAGAGCTTAAAAGGGAGATTATGGACGCTGATATGGTCGATCGCATCACGTTTCTAGGGTATAACGATGATATAAAAGCTGTAATGGCCGGTTTGGATATGCTCATCCATACGGCAATAAATGAACCATTGGGGCGGGTTATATTGGAAGCAATGGCCATGCAAAAGATTGTCTTTTCTTATGCGAGCGGTGGGGTCGCCGAAATCATTGACAATGGAAAAGATGGTTTCCTTGTTCCGGCAAACGACTATGAGGCTTTGGCAAAAAAACTGCTTTGGTTTATCGAGCAAAGCCCGGAATTTCAATATTCCGTACAAAAAAGCGCAAGGGCGAAAGTAGCGCAGAAATTTAATGCGCGTTTGCTAGCTGAGCAGATCACGCGTGTGGTGGAGTAATAGAATCAAGCCCGCTCATGCGACATATGGAAGCGGCTCAGCTCTAGCTTAACGTTCTTCCGATCATAGTCTTTCGTGTCATGATCAAGATGCGTAACAGATCATTTCCTGCCCACGGCCACCGCCTGAATATCCTTTTATTTTTTGGGAGTACCTCCCATCTTGACGGTGCTCGAAAGATGCACTGCATTATCGATAAAAGGGAGAGGTCTTGATCATTTATGAATAACCCCACAAGTCGGCAATACGCTATCTTGTGGGGGTTTGTAGAGGCTTTACCAGATCTTATTTCAGTTCCAGTACGGTTAGAATCGGGAAGTGATCCGAAGGAAATTTACCAAAATACGTGTCAGTCAATACGCCCCATTTAATCGCATTAAAATGCGTACTTATGAACACATGATCGATGATCCTGTTGCTTCTGGGCTTACGGAATCCGTTTGCAGATGAATTATTCTGATAAGGATGGTTTACGTTGGCGTGTACATCCACAAGTGTACCCGAACTGGCAATGGTTTTGTACCAAGATGATTCGCGGTCGCCATTAAAATCTCCAGTAAGCACGACGGGGGCGTCTCCTGCAATTTTCCTAATGTGCGCAAGGATTAGCTTAGCACTCTCTTCCCGTGCTACAACGCCTTGATGATCGAAGTGGACGTTAAAAACATACAGGCTTTTGCCGCTGCGTACATCCTTAAGATATACCCAGGAGCAGATGCGGTTGCAGCAGGTAGCGTCCCAGCCAAGGCCAGGCTTGGAAGGATTTTCTGCTAGCCAGAAATCGCCACTTTTCAGTAACGTAAATCTATCCTTTTTGTAGAAGATAGCTGAATGTTCTCCAGCTTCCTGACCATCGTCGCGCCCCTTGCCATAGCGGCTGTATTCGGGCAGCGCAGCACTGATATCGTCCAACTGATTTTTAAAGCCTTCCTGCGTACCGAGTATGTCAAATTCGTGAAATCGAATAAGACTCGATACGATGGGAGCACGATCCACCCACAGGTTACCCGTGTCGGCAGGGTTATCGTACCGGATGTTAAAACTCCCTACTGTAATCTGCTGCGCTTTCAACCCGAACGCGAGGAATGCGAATAGGGCTATGGTCATTAATGTTTTTAAGTTCATATCTTTTTCTTATCGTATGCTTGATCATTATTCCCAACCTGGGTTTTGACCCAAATTTGGATTTCGTTGTAAATCATTGAGCGGAATAGGGTAGTAGTACATATGCTCTTTCCAGTCTCTTGGAATTTCGTTCATCCAGAGCAGCTCGCCACTGCTGCCGTTCTTCAAAAGCTGTGAGTTTGTAATAGCCCCAATCGTGGCAGATACGTTCACATAAGTGACCCCGGGTACTGGATTGGGGCGTGTACCTTGGTAAAAGGCGACATCAAGTATACCGTCCTCATTGAGATCCAACGGCGTGTTTAATGCCGGTACGTAGAAACCATTCCACTGCTGCTCCATAAGTTCACCTCTTCTCCACCGTAATATATCCGAGAAACGCAAGCCTTCCAGGCTGAGTTCGATGCCGCGCTCTCTGCGAATTTCTAGTAGGGTAGGATCGCTGATTTCCGGGAAGTAATGAGCTATTAAATAGGGGTCTGCCGTGGTCGGTTTACTGGATAAACCGCCGGTAATACCCGCTCGTGCACGCAAGACACCTATCGTGTTTGCCCAGTCGGCATCGCTCAATGTGCCAAGCTCTGCCTTGGCTTCGGCATAGTTCAGCAGTACCTCCGCGTAGCGGAATAACGGAATAGCGTTATTGTTTAGCGCACCTGCATCATAGTACATATCGTCCAACGTCCATTTGATAGGTTGGTAACCGGTAAATGTGTACGAAAATACGGGCGGGGCAGGCACCTGTTGCCCGTTGTTGATGCGCTTGTAATCGCCAGAGCGGATGGTTTGTTTTAAGCGCAGATCCCGATTTTTAACTTCGTCCTTAAAGAGCATCGTCTGGTAGTTTTGCTCATTTGTAAACGGCGTGCCATCGAGCTTTAGGTAAGTGTTGATAAAGGTTCGTGTAAAGCTCGCTTTGGCGCCGTAAGTACCGCTTGTCCACCACCAATTGGCTTCGTTCAAGATGCCTAGATTAACATCGGCTACCGCAGCTTGCAACACTTCTGTTGCAACGGGAGCCGTGCTGGTAAATACTTGGCGATAAGCTAAATTTGTGCCGCCAGCGGTATTGATCGTATAGCCGCCGTTTGCCATGATAGCACTTGCTGCGCGCTCCGCCTCGCTCAGCCAACTATTTGCGCTGGCGGCTAAGTCTAGCGAAGGATGGTATTTTCTAAACGTTCCTTCGAAAAGACATACCCGCGCTTTGTAAGCATGCGCAACCCACTTGGTAACCGTGGTTCTGCTCGGATCGTTCGTGGCGAGGATATGCTCGCAGGCAAAGTTTAGATCAGCGAGAACAGAATCCATCACCAAGGCTCGCGAATCTCTTGCACCATTAAGCCGAGGATCTTCTAAGTCGAGCGGTTCACCGATCCAAGGCACATTGCCGAAGCGCTTTACTTTCTCCATATAAAAGTAAGCACGGTAATAGCGGGCGATACCCAGGTAGTTGTTACGCACCTGCTCGGGCACAGCCGGATCGTTACAGTTTTCGATAAAGTAGTTGATGTTCCGGAGATCTGTCCAGGTCCACCCGGAGCTGTTGTTGGCAGCGAAAGCACCCGGACGAAGGAAGTTTTGCACTTCCCTGACGGCCAGGTAATCAGACATGGCATCTTGGCTGGTCGAATTGCGGGGAAGGAAGCCCATGTTATAAAAGCCATTCGTGTACAATTTCAAGCCGTTCTCGGTTCCAAAAACAGCGGATTTCGTGGCTGTGGACTGTGGTTCTTGGTCTAGCTGTTTACAGGCTGCTGCACTCAAACAGGCTAACAAAATCCATATATAGTTTCTCATAGTTTTCATGTGTAAATAATTATTTCATGAGCTCGCTAAGCTCGGTCTTGTATGGGCAAATGGAATGTCCAGATTATCTTCGATAAATTCGCTACACGCGCTTATACTCTTGTGGGAGTTTGGCAATCGTGGCGCTTTCATTCCTGACATTGCTTAAAGGCGATACGCTAAAACCCGAAGTTTAATCCCAATGCATAGCTCTTCATCAACGGATAGTTATAGCCGTCGCCATTTGTGCTATTCGGATTCAAATCCTGATCAGAAGGAACAGCATTTTCCACATCGATGGTTTTCACGATTTTATACATCGGCGAATAGGTAAATAGGTTTTCGCCAGAGAAAAATACCTTTAAACTCCGAGCACCAATTTTCCGGCTGACCTGGGCCGGAAGCGTATAGCCGATCTGTATATTTTTTAAACGTAGATAAGCGACATTTTGTAGATACCGCGTCTGCGCGACACCAAGTGTCCGGTTGGTGTTGTTGGATGCGGCTCTGGACATGGTGCGTGGAAAGTAAGCATTTGTATTCTCAGGTGTCCACATATTGCCGACGTGAAAGGTTGGAATGTTGTTATAAGGTCTGTTGTACTGTCCCCAGAACATTTCGCTCTCCGTAGAGGGGTACCATTGCTGTTTGCCCACGCCTTGGAAGAATGCGGCAAAGGAGAAGTTGTGGTACTCAGCACCGAGATTTAATCCATACATATAGCGAGGGGCAGAGTTTCCGATAATGCGTCTATCGCCCGAATTGCCTACACGGTTTTCGCCTACGTTGATAAATCCATCACCGTTAAGATCGCGCAGTTTGATATCCCCCGGAGCCCAGATATTGGTGGGCGAGGCACGCATTTGCGGACTCTGTTTAGCATGTGCATCGATATCGGCCTGGTCGATGAAGAAGCCCTCCGTTTCATATCCCCAAATTTCGCCCAATACCTGCCCTTCATAATAATCTGATAAAAGCTTATCGGGGTTGTTGTACCGGTCGATTGTCGATTTATTATCCGACATCGTAACGCGTACATTGTACCGGAATGGTTTGCTGGCATCGCCAAATTGATCATTCCACGACAAGCTTGCTTCCCAACCGCGCGTGGTCAGATCGGCATAGTTTCCTTTGGGTACGGCGGTACCAAACAGGGCAGGGGGTGTCAGCGCGTTGGTAAACATATCCGTGGTTTTACGTACATAGGCATCTGCGGTGAAGCTTAACCTATTGGAAAGCATCGTCAGATCCAGTCCTATATTGGTGGTTGTGGAGGTTTCCCAAGTCAACCCAGCGGGCAGTACCGCAGGCATCCCCGTTGTTTGAGGGCGCACACCGTTTAAGATCACATTAGACTGCGCAATATTGAAGATCTCTTGGAAAGCATACGACGCGATGTTACCATTTCCAAGCGAGCCATACGAAGCACGCACCTTGAAATCAGAAACCAGATTTTCCGAGACGGTCCAAAAGTTTTCTTTATTGATTCTCCAGCCCCCGGAAACCGATGGGAAGAAACCGTAACGCTGGTCGCTTGGAAATTTAGAAGAGCCATCATATCGTGCGTTGACCTCTAGCAAATAGCGGTCTTTAAAGGAATAGTTTAATCGGGAGAAACCACCTAAAATGGCCCATTTCTCATAGCCACCACCTGTTCCAATAGATTGCCCAAGGGCAAGGTTTAAATCGGTAGCATCCTCGAAAATAATCCCGTTTCGCTGAACAAAGTTGCGATTGTAGGTAGACTGCTCGTAGTTGTAGCCCACCATGGCTTTTAAGTAATGATCTTCAGCAAAGCGATCTTCAAACTCAGCGAATATATTGGTGGCTAGATACTGTGTTTCACGTAGGTCGACCATCAAATCGTTGGTCGTGGTGCCGATAAATGACGTGACGCCCACCGAATTGCTGTAGGGCACCTGCACACGTTTTTGCCGGATATCGTTATTGGTATTTCTGAACGTAAAATCGGCATTGACACGTAATTTGTTCTCGAAGAAATTACTCCGAATTCCGGTGATGTTTCGGAATACCTGTCTTCTCGTATCTCTTCCGTTTTTTCCATAGATAAAATCACCAACAGTATAGGCTGCTGAAAAAGTAAGGCTGCCATCAGGATTGAACATGGGCATGGTGGGGTGCCCCTCATCGGCAATATTACGCCAGATGCCGCCGCCCTCGCCCACATTGATCGGGTTGTGGTAATTCATCACCGAGTAATCCGAATTGTTCTCAATTTTCAACCAGGGGAATACCTGTATTGACCCGCGCGCTCGGATGTTTTTCATGGCATAATCGTCGCTATTATGACGAAACAGACCATCTTGCTTTAGCAGGCGGCCTGAAACTAAGTAGGATACTTTGTCGTTACCGCCCGTGATAGACAAATTATTTTCCATCGCTGCCGTATTGGGCTTGTAAAGCTCTTTGTAGTAATCTACGCTCCCATAATACGTGTATTCGCCCGTTACCGGATCAATCTCTACTTCGTTGTAAGGTTGTCCGGATTCTACGCGGCGTTTAAATTCGTCGAGGTAAGCTTGAGAAAATTTCTGTGTTTTATTGGCGTTCTGCGGGAAAGATCCGTCACCATTGATAAAGGCCTCTGCAAACATTTTTGACCAGGTATAGCCGTCGGTCACGAAATCGGGAACCTGCAATGGGTTTTTGATCGCGTAATTTCCTGCGTAATTCAATTGTACCTGACCTTTTTTTGCTTGTTTCGTGGTGATCAATACCACACCGAAAACACCGCGTGCACCGTAGATAGCTGCCGATGCAGCATCTTTCAGTATCGAGACGCTTTCGACATCATTCGGGTTGAGCAAGCTAGGATCGCCTTCAAATCCATCGATTAATACCAAGGCGCTTCCGCCTTGTCCGATCGACGTGGTTCCGCGGATGTTGTAAGATGGCGATTGTGTCGGCTTGCCATCGGCCATGCGGAGATTTAAGTTGGGGAGCAGGCCTTGCAACCCTTGCGTGAGGTTTGTAATTGGCCGGTTCTCCAATACTTTGGACGTGATTTGGTCAACGGCGCCGGTCGCGTTTTCCCTTTTCTGCGTGCCGTATCCTACGACAATCACTTCGTTTAGCGTTCCGGACTCTCCGGTAAGCTGAACGTTCAGCGTATTGTCCCCACTCTTGATAACCGTTTTATCATACGTAGCGGTGGTGTAGGATACAAAGCTAACGACGATACTATATGTTCCCTCGGGGAGGTTGATACGAAACGATCCCTCTTCATCACTCTGGGTTGTCAGATTGAGTTCTTTGATGAGGATGTTTGCTCCTGCCAACGGCATCCCGTTCTGATCAACGACTTTGCCGCGAAGCGATGCATTTTGCCGCATGGGGTAGATGTGTTCGACGATACGCTTGTCTGCTGCTTTGCTGGGCGTCATCATGCCTTGATCTGTAAGGTTGGCCGCGAGGGCAATGAGCGCAACCTTCAGAAAAAAGTTTTCTGCTTGTTTCATTAGAAATTGGGTTTAGATTACTATCGATACGGATATCGAATGGCCAAAACTACAGCTGGGAAATGAATAGAATATTAAGGATACATTACTAATTAGTGAGTTTATTCTTTTGAATTATCCTGTCATATTAAGTTAGTATGAACGTCCAATAACATACGCCTAGCGCTCTGAACTATTAACATGTTTAAAAAATCTTGTATAAATAATCTACCGCCAGATGCCGAAAAAGTAGGAGGCCTCTAAATGCCACCCCAGCCTATTTACCTAGAAATTCGTCAAGGTGAATTTTCAGTTAAAAACCTCTATAATTCTTTTGTTAACAATGTGTTAACAACTCATTAGCAATCCATTAACAATGCCGGGGAATATAGGTTCTTATATTTGGGTATTAACTAAATCGTTTTAAACTAAATTACCTGTTATGAAAAAGCGGACCAAGCTTATTTATGCCCTCTTGGCGGGGTGCATACTCATCGGAACCGGTGGTTGTGAAAAGGAAAACGTTCGGCAATATGATCTGCTGCCCGAACAGGAAGAACCAGAGATGGATATTACTTCTTCCGGTACAATCTCCGTCAATTTCGACAATGCTAGCGGCGCTGGCGGCAATGAAGGATCTCTGAAACTGGTCGATAACGACTACAATTCTAAATTTCTGATCAACCCTTATCGCGAAAACCTGTATATGCAGTTAGCATTTCCAGGAGGTATTGCGGTATCTGCTTA
Source organism: Sphingobacterium paludis (assembly GCF_004364125.1). Classification (GTDB taxonomy): domain Bacteria; phylum Bacteroidota; class Bacteroidia; order Sphingobacteriales; family Sphingobacteriaceae; genus Sphingobacterium; species Sphingobacterium paludis. The sequence goes on from NZ_SNZV01000004.1 coordinate 257,296, forward strand.
CGTGCTAGCATCAGCGAACGATGCGCAGGATCGCGATCCAAAGAATTGGCAGCTGGTAGGGTCTAACGACATGGAAAACTGGACGGTATTAGACAGCAAAACGGATTACATGTTTACCTCTCGCCTGCAAAAAGTTCGTTTCGATATCGAGAACGCTACAAAATACCGGTATTACAGATTGAATGTAACCGCAATCCGGGGAGGAACCGGCCTGTTCCAAATGGCAGAATGGCGATTGATATACGACCCAAATCGTCAAGCTAACTAACAAATTTACCTTCAATTAAAAACAATTATGAATAATAGCAAATTACTATTCATGATTGCCTGTTTTGCTGCTATGCTATTGGCTACCAAGGCCAATGGGCAAGAAAACCTGCAATCAACAGTCTCTGGTATTGTACGAGACGAATTGGAAGTCGCCCTAAGTGGTGTCACTGTACAAAACAAAACGACCGGCGAAACCTTGGTTACCGGCAACCAGGGGGATTTTCGAATTCGCGCCTTACGTGGAGACTCCATCACCTTCAACTTTGTAGGTTACAAGACCTACATCACCCGCATTGGCAATATCACCAACCTAAACATCACATTAGAGGCAGATAATCAAAGTATCAATGAGGTTGTCGTGGTCGGATTTGGCGCGCAAAAGAAAATATCTGTCGTGGGTGCGCAATCCAGCGTCAACATTGATGACCTGAAACAGCCCGTAGCCAATCTTAGTGCGACCCTTGCGGGGCGTATCGCCGGCTTAGTCGGTGTGCAACGGACAGGTTTGCCTGGCGGCGATGGCGCTGACCTATGGATCCGTGGTATATCCACATTTAATCGTTCCGGGAATAATGCTGGTCCACTGGTTGTCGTTGACGGCGTTCAAGGTCGGGACATCAACAGCTTCGATCCCGAAGATATTGCCTCATTTTCTATACTGAAAGATGCCGCGGCTACGTCCGTGTACGGTGTAGCAGGAGCAAACGGTGTGATCTTGATTACTACGAAAAAAGGCAATAGCGGAAAACCTACCTTGATGTTCAATTACAACCAAGGTATTACGGCTTTCACGCAGCGGCCAGAACTTACAGACGGCGTTACGTACATGCTGCTGCGCAACGAGGCGCAGCGTGCTTCGGGCATGACACCTGAATACTCCAACAATTATATTAACAATACCATACTAGGCACCGATCCGTACCTATATCCTAATGTGAATTGGATGGATGCTTTGTTTAATGACATGTCTGATAACAAGCGTGCAAATTTTAGCGCCCGGGGCGGATCAGATTTTGCCAACTACTATATATCAGGTGCGTATTACGATGAAACGGCCTTGCTCAATACGGATGCGTTGCAAAGCTATAATGCTTCCACACGTTTCAAGCGCTACAATTTTACCTCCAACGTGGGTATGAACTGGACGAAGACGACGAAGTTTGAGTTAGGGATTCAAGGGTATATCTCGAATTTGAACTATCCGGGGGTAAACCCGCAGGATGCATTTGCCAATGTTATGCAAACCAACCCTGTTTTGTATCCCGTGATGTACCCCGGAAATTTTGTGCCGGGCGTAAGTTCTGCCGGCGCACAGCCAAACCCATACGGGCAAGTTACGCAAACCGGAACGCAAAACACATTTAGAAATCAAATCATGTCTAACGCACGATTGATTCAGGATCTGAGTTTTTGGGTGCCGGGATTGACCTTCAACGCCCTGTATTCTTTCGACATTTGGAACTCACACCGAATCAATAGAACGCGTACGCGAAGTACGTACCTCATCAACCGTTTATTCCCATACGATGCAGACGGAAATCCTATCTTAAACATTATTTCGCAGGGCTCTGACGACCTTGGTTTTTCCAGGGCGAATGATTCCAATCGCCAGTTTTATACGGAAGCATCGTTAAACTACAACACCACGATTGCAGACGACCACAGCATCACAGCGATGTTGCTGTACAATCAGCGCGAAGAGGTGCGGGCGTTTGCCGACAACGTAACATCCTCGCTGCCCTACCGTAACCAAGGTATTGTTGGTCGATTGACGTATGGATACAAAGACAAGTACTTCTTCGAAGGAAACTTTGGCTACAACGGTTCTGAGAACTTTGCGCCAGGGTTTAAATATGGCTTTTTCCCTTCTTTTGGTCTAGGTTGGGTTGTATCTAATGAGAAGTTTTTCGAGCCTTTGGCAGAGAGCATCAACTTCTTGAAATTGCGTTATTCCAACGGTATTGTGGGTGATGGCGGAAATGGAGGCCGACGGTTTGGCTACTTAACACTTGTAAATACCAATGTTGACGGGGGGGGCTATACATTCGGAAACGGCACCAATAATGTCGGATACGCTGGTGGTGCCATTACCGATTACGGAACCGACGTGCGCTGGGCCGAGGCTCATAAACAGAATTTAGGTATCGAAATCAATACGCTAAAAAATAAGCTATCGTTAGTCGTTGATTTCTTTAAGGAGCGCCGTAGTGGTGTGTTTTTGCAGCGCGAATCATTGCCTAATTTTGTGGGTCTAAATAGTGCTCCTTGGGGTAACCTGGGCATTATCGAAAACAAAGGGTTTGATGCGACCTTAGAATTGAATCCTTTCCCGATTGGAAATGTATTTGTCGATATGCGCGGAACATATACTTTCAACCGCGACAAGGTCATTGAAAATGATATGCCACGCCAACCCTTTCCTTACATGGAGCGCCGTGGGGTAAACTATCTGTCTAATTTTGGCTACGTAGCCGACGGGCTGTTCCAATCTCAAGCCGAAATTGACGCGCATGCCAATCAATCCGCGCTAGGGCAGCAGCGTTTGGGTGACATCCGTTATAAAGATCTCAATGGCGATGGTATCATCGATGCCAACGATATAACCCGGATTGGCAACGGCGACGTGCCTAACCATATATTTGGCTTCGGCGTAAATTTCACCTACAAACAGTTTTACATTGGGGGCTTTTTCCAGGGCGTGTCTGGTGCGGAGCGGCTGATTTCCGGAGATGGTATCATCCCGTTTAACAATAGCACGGGCGCTGAGCGTAGTAACTTATTTGCCATTGCCGAAGATCGCTGGACCGAAGAAAATCCGGTAGCAAATCCCTTTTATCCACGTCTGGCTTATGGTAATACGGCGAATAGAAATAACGCTGTTGCCTCTAGCTGGTGGATTAAAGATATCGACTTCATTCGCTTGAAGACCGTGGATTTAGGCTACAACTTGCCAAAATCTACTGCGGAGCGTTTTCTGTTGCGCAATGCACGCGTTTACTTGCAAGGCTACAACCTACTAACCTGGAGCAGTTTTAAATTATGGGATCCAGAATTGAATACTTCGAATGGATCGCGGTATCCAAACATCCGTACACTTACATTAGGCGTTCAAGCTTCTTTCTAATATCGGATTAATATAAAAGACATGAAAAATATAATCAATATCTGCCTCATCCTTTTCACGATCAGCATAGCATCTAGTTGCAAAAACTATTTGGATCAGGTACCAGATGATGTCATTACGATCGATAAGATTTTCCAATCAAAGGTTAATACGGATCGATTCTTGGCCAACATTTACAATACACTTCCGAATGAGCACGCACAGCGTTTTGTAGGAACCACCAACGCAGGCCCTTGGAATGCGGCATCTGACGACTCCAAGTATACTTGGGATTTTAACTATGCTAACAATATGAATCGCAGTGTGTGGGCAAATACGGATGGAACGGTAAGTGGTTTTTGGACGAACTATTATCGAGGAATACGGAATGCATCTTACTTTATGGCCAACATCGATGCTGCCAATTCAGCCGAAGTGACGGATTTAATGAAGTCCACCTACAAAGCTGAAGCTCGCGCTTTGCGCGCTCTATATTACTTCTTTTTGGTGCGTATGTATGGCGCAGTGCCTATCCTTGGCGAAGAGGTACTGGACCTAAACGCCCCTATTGAAGACTTGAAACTGAGCCGTACACCGTTCGATGAGTGTATCGCGTTTATTGTTTCGGAGTTGGATATCGCTTATGCCAACCTGCCGTATTTGCCGGTAAATGATGAATTTGGGCGCATTACCAAAGGGGTTGTAAAGGCATACAAGGCCCAAGCCCTGTTATTACAAGCGAGCCCTTTATTTAACGGAAATCCGGACTACGCTTCGGTCGTCAACAAAGATGGCACAGCACTCTATAACCAAAGTGTTGATGCTGGTAGATGGGCTACAGCAGCAACAGCGGCAAAGGAGTTTCTTGATGAGTTTGTGCCTAACTATTATGATCTATATACGGTAGCCAATGCGGATCCATTTCAGGCGGCCTATCTAGCCTGCAGAAACGTAATGACTGTAGATTGGAATAAAGAATGGATATTTGCTCGTGCTAACAGCGGCAACAATATGCAGTACGACCGCACGCCGAAACACGTGGGCTTTCCCTCTGCAGCGCAGGGCGGCGGCGCTCATGGCGCTACACAGTCTATTGTTGATGCGTACTTCATGCGCAATGGTTTACCTATCGAAAACCCTGCTTCAGGATATATGTCTAGTGGATTTGTCAGTTTTCGCGCACCTTTTGATGTAGCTAACCGTACTACCTTTGCCATGTATGCGAACCGCGAACCACGCTTCTATGTAGGCATAACCTATAATGGCAGCTACTGGCTGAATCAAGCGAACAGTAGCACCGCCGTCATCTCTAATTTTAATTACAATGGTAATTCGGGGCGTGTGCAGAGTACGTCTGATGTGACGCCTACCGGTTATACGGTGCGCAAGAACGTGGCGGCAAATGGTAACTCTCGTGGTGCGCTATTACTTCGTTTAGCTAATGTGTATTTGGACTATGCAGAAGCTTTAAATGAGTCAAGCCCGGGCAATGCCGATATTTTACGCTATGTCAATTTAATTCGAAGCCGGGCAGGAGTTCCGCTTTACGGATCGGCAGATATTGCGGCGCCTACCTCGCAAGAAGGCATGCGTGAAGCCATCCGCCGTGAACGTCGCGTGGAGCTCGCTTTTGAAAGTGTGCGATACTTCGATACGCGTCGCTGGAAAATTGCAGCTACGACCGATAGCGGTCCGGTATATGGATTAAATCTTCAAGCAGATGGGGATGCTTTCTATCAAAAAACGTTGATCGAAACGCGCATCTTCCGCCCGGAAAGGGATTATCTATTCCCAATTCCAAATAACGAAGTACTTAAAAATGAAAACCTGGTACAAAATCCAGGCTGGTAATAGATTTCTATGGCATTTTCTGCGTAGCAAATCTATCTTTAATGAAGTAAATCATCAGGATTAAAGAGTTGATAAAAATTAGGCCGAAAGTCATACTTCCGGCCTATTTTTATCAACTTGCTGAATGCGTCGTCGCGAACGTAACAGCGCTTTTTTAAAGACCGCTTTTCACGGTGACGTTTAAATTTTATATTGCCGATGAATACTAGCGATCAATTTAAATGGAACAGTTAAAGAATTGGGCAGACAAGGTAATCGATACCATAACGCCATTTGCGGAAAAATTGAATAGAGATTTCTACCCGCTGCAGTCTCCGATCAAAAAGGATGTAGATATTTTGTTTATAGGACTAAATCCAGGAGGTGGATATACCTATTCTTGTCAAAAGGACAACCCCTCTTGGGAATTCCGTAACGGCAGAATGACAGTTGAAAGATTGTTAAAAGGTAATCCCACTTTTTCTAAAGGGCTTGAAAGCTGGCCGCTATTCAGAGGATTAAAGCAAATACCCTATATCAATGATATCCTGCAAAAGGATAATTATGCCTATACAAACTACTATTACATCAGCACAAAATCATTCAATGAAGCTTTAAGTGATCCCAATCAAACCCAAGCTATACAGCAATGCAAAGAATTAACGCTAGAACTGATCCGCCTAGTACAGCCCAAAACAATACTTGTTTTAGGGACTTCAAACGGTATTGACAAACTGCCGTTTAGCAATAAAAAAGCGGTATTGCATGGTGTCAAGAAACGGTTGCTAATGTCCGCTGAATTTGAGGGAATACAAGTTTTTGCCATTCCCCACCCGTCTACCTTAGCGATTTCAAGAGACGAGATAAAAGCGTTGAACACAAACTTAATCGAACTTATAGAGAACAGAAGTTTAACGCCGTTCGCTTTCGACCGAAAAGTTGCAGAGCAATTCTCGGTAGCGGCATTCCTGATGGCAGCTTCCTTACGAAATATTTCTTTCGAACAATTCATTACCAATGATCGAAAAGCTGAATGCTGTAAAACAGTTAAAATAAATGGAGATAATCTGTTAATTAAAATTGTCATCAAACCCAACGAAAAATACTTAGGCGTTCGGGATGCGAATGCAGGAAATAAAGGTAATGCAGATCGGTTTTATAAGGATATTCTTTCTTCTGATCACTACTGTTCAAAAGTAGCAGGCCCAAAAATTGTTAAAGACGGAGCTTGGTTAATAAAGAAGTATTTCGATGCGTATGAAGCAGCATCGTTAGCAGATTTATATAACGCGATATTGGTTGATACCCAAAACCTGACTCGTATTTAAGGAAAAAATCACGAACATAAGTGGTGATCAATAATTCTTATTGAAGATCCTTATCATACGAGTCGCCTCGGGCTGTTGTGCCGTTATATACTATCCTACTTCCAGTCTGTAGTCAGAATTTTTACAATATTTTTTTGAAATAAAATTACTCGAAATAACAAAAATATTTTTTTGAGATGTTTTAGGTTAAATGTATAGAAATTATTTTATAATTTAGTCGTCTAAATTGAATTTGAAAATTATGATCAAAGCATTAATTATTGGCTTCCTACTGTCTGTAGGTATATTCTGTCATGGACAAGTAGCCATACCTATGGAGACCAATTTCCCTGAGGGAATCTATTTGACAAAAGAGGATTTTTTGAAAAAGGTGCCAAATAACAACGATGAGCTTGTCATGAAGACCATAGCAATGAAACCGAAGATTATAAACGATTCTATTCCAGATCACTGCTTGTTCTACTACAAAGATTCCGACAAGAAAGTGAAGAAGATATTTGCCATTTCCCATAAAGGGGATCTTTATTTCCAAGCGCTTTCGGTATTGACGAACTGCAACAAAAAGGATAAAACGGAAACTACACATGCGCTACGTTCATTTTGTAGGGTGCTTATTGGTGGCTCAAATTATCTCTATGCCGAACTCGATCTGGCCAATTCATGGAAACAGGGGTTAGGGTACGGCCTTGGTGGAGCTGCCGGAGGTGTTATAGCAGCCAATGCCATCAAGGGCAAGGGACTGGTGTGGGATTTTAAGAAAGAGCAATTCAACATTTTTCGGCATTGCAAGGATTATAACGAGTTTATGACGGATGTATACCCAGACGGCGTGCAACAGTGCCAAGATAAGCAGCCCGATATGGATCAGGTAAGAGCTACTATGGAGCTTATTAAATGATTTTAGCTTGATGTCCTATAAGTGATTTTTCTATAGCTTGTATAGCCGATCTAGTTAAACTGTACCAATGGCTTCTCTTAAGTAGAGATCTTTCTTCTTCATTCCTAATCACATTTGCTGTTTACACCGTGTTTTTTCTTATTACCCCAAAAGCAATTCCATTTAACGTTTGTTCTTTAGGTCGATTTCTAGGATTTCTCTGCACAGGCTACCGGTGGAGAATTCATTCTTTCTATTATAGTAGACAGGTTTTCTACACAGCATGTGAGAAATTATTTAAGAGTTAGATACATGTGTGAACAGTTTGCGTGCTCTTGCCAACTTAAGGTATTTGTAAACTTTCCAATTTTGTCAAATTGCGGCATGCAAAACAACTCCTTCATGGTGTGGATTTTTCTCCTTAGACTGCCCATAAACTTACAAAAGAGAGTCTCTATGCAAATTGATTACGTCATAAGGAAAGATTTCATGGCACTCGAATTCCCTGCTATAATCCCTGCTTTATCTCTTCCAATTCCTCCGTCGTAGGAATAATCGCCGTGCGATCTTCCCAAAACCGCGATGTATAGCTGTTTCCATTTTTTGTTATAGAGGAATTTTTAAATAGAGACATGTCTTTTAGCTTGTCTGCTTCTACAGCTACATCCGTGACGAGAACTTCAACATTAGAGCGTAATACACCACTTTTCTTGCCGAGTTTGAAATCGATGTCCTGCATGACTTTGCTATATCTTAAGAAAACCTGATCTCCTGTATGATATATGTTGGTAGACCAGTCTTTTTTTACCGCATATTTCAAAACGAATAGATTGATCGACGGCATATATTGCAGGTGAGAGTCATAGCCGTAGTCTACGCGTTGTATTTGGTTGGTCAGCTGATCAATGTATACAATCGCAGACGGGAGATACTTCCGGATGGTACTCTTCGGGTTAATTTCGATTTTCGTCACCTGGCCCAAGTCTTGCAGTGAAAAGTCAAAATATATATCCCGATTTTTACCGGTGAACTTCTGTAAGTAATCCATCGTATAGAATTCTTTTGCAGACTTGTCCGCGTCGATCAGGCTTTCTACATCAGACTTCCATTTTTGATCACTCGAAACAGAATCCTTCACAATCCTCGATTCTGCCACAAACGTTTCCACCTTTACTTTCTTATTCGCAGCATCGATCTTGTAAAAAATGGCCGCATCGGCAAACTTAAAGAGGTCGTCGTCTAGGTAAGCAAACTCTCTGAAATAGACATCTAGGATGCTGCTGTGCGCGATGCTTGAATTTGTTGTTTGAATAGCCGAATTTAAAATATCTGCGATAGAACGCGGACGTACTGTCACCTCCTCGAGTACCCTAGAAAGTGGATGCAGCGTGAAAATAACGTCGCCTTGGGAATATAGGGACTTCGATAAAGCAATAGTTTTTGTTTCGAAACCCACGTGACTAAAGCGAATACTATCACTAATATGAGGCGCATCAACAATCAGTGTAAACTTGCCATCTGGATTACTAGCAGTTCCTATTGAACGGTTACAGAGCGAAATAGTAACGTATTCCAAAGGTCTATTGCTAACCGAATCTATGAGGGTACCCGATAATTTAAACGACTGCGCAAAGAGAGTAGGCGAGGTCAACACAAGAGCAAATAGGTGGAGTACGGTAAACTTTATTTTTTTCATTGCTTATAGGTACATATAGTTTGTATAGCCTGCGCTTTCCACTGCCGATCCATTGACTGGTGAAGTAGCAAAAACGCCGTCGCTCTGCGGCGACGTTCATATAGTAGATAGACGGTTTCACGTATTATCGCAGACGATCAAGCATAATCAGCTTACATCGTATCAGGCTGGAGATTCGTTTTTGCACGACGAATCGCTTGCAAATATATCAATTTTAAAAGATTTATTTTTATGGATGTTGCACCTTCTCTGCCAAAATCGTCTGTTCATCTCTACTCATTTGTCCCGCTCGCAAAGCCAACAGTATATAGGTAAAAAACAAACTTACAGGAATTGAAAAATGATCACCGTCTGCCACAAAACCGACCAAGAATAATAGGTTTATTAAAAGCCAAAACCAAAAGAATATTTCCCAAAAAATTTTTGTCCTGCTGTATTGGTCTGGTGTAATGAAAAGTTTGGTCGGCAAATTTGTTTTTATAGTGGTCAAGAGAATGAATATGTTTAGCGGAACAAGTAAAAGTAAATAGAATGGTATTTGTGTCATTAACGGAATTCCTATACTGTTTCCAAATGGAGGATAGTCACCGCGTACGCCACGAAATACGTAATACCAATATGTGCCTGGCAAAAGTAGAAGCCAAACAATGTTTGCAGAAATGAAAATTGCGGTTTTAGTGGGTGTCCTGTTGTTTTTAAAGTCGTTAAATGTCTTGACTTTTGTAAAAATTAAAAACAACAAAATTGTAGCTGAAGCAATCGCGAGTCCTGAACCTAAATCCATTAATATCACTTTGCTTGTTCTGCGTTCCGCTTCTTTTTTGTTATAGTCAGACTTCTCTATATCGTAATATTTACCAACTAAATCGTCTGCCGATCTTTGGCCTTTGTAATACGGTAAAGTCAAGGAGTATGAAAAAAGTCCAAGTCCGATTAGGAGCGTCAATATTGTTATTAGTCGTGGTGTCATTCGCTGTGTCAGTTTTGGGTGCAAGCTATAGCGGTCCCGAGCTTCCCGAAGACGGGATTTTTGGTGCAAAAGTCTAATAGAAAAGCTGGTGTTTTAAGATATTCGTAGAATTCTTTAGTCTGCTTTGGTTATCTATCTTTATTGTGATTTCCATATCCGCAAATTTTAATAATACTCCCCCTAATTTATTAAAAATAAAGATTGTTGGCTGTTGGGCGGAGAACGAAAGAAGATTTCTAAAAAACCGACACTCCGTAAAAACAAAAAGCGACTCCAATGGAATCGCTTTTTTTTGTAGCCCGTAGGGATATTAGAATATTGCTTTAACGTGTTCAAACAGGCGATCTTTAAATTCCGGGAATTCTTTAAAGGCAATCAAAGCGAATCCTAAAATAAGTCGCTGTGTGTACCTGTTCTTATTAAAGTAACAAGTTTTATTGTGTCGTCCTGTTCCCAAACCAACAGCCAATCGGGTTGGATATGGCACTCCCAAAATCTTTTATAATTACCCGTCAACTTATGCGGTTTGTTTTTTAATGGGAGCGAGCCTTTTTCAACCAATTGGGTAACGACTTCATCGAGTAGTCGCATATCCAAACCACGCTTTTTGGCAAGTTTAATATCTTTTTTGAACCTCCCGGTCTGTTCAAGCTGATACATTACGAGTAGAGTTCTTTTCTGAAATCTTCAAGAGTTGTTTTGGTCGCCTTGCCCGATTTAGCTTCTTTTATTGCTTTCTCAGTATCTTTATTATAACGGGTTTCTTCAAGCTCTACAAAAGGTAGTGTTTTAAGGTATTCATAGAATGCTTTAGCCTGCTTGCTTCGCTTATCTATCTTTATTGTGATTTCCATATTCGCAAATTTTAATGATACTTCTCAAAATTACAAAAAAATAAGATTGTTCGCTGTTGGGTAGGGAACGAAAGAAGATTTCTAAAAAACCGACACTCCGTAAAAACAAAAAGCGACTCCAATGGAATCGCTTTTTTTGTAGCCCGTAGGGGAATCGAACCCCTGTTTCAAGAATGAAAATCTTGCGTCCTAACCCCTAGACGAACGGGCCTTTTTGTGTTTCGGTGTGCAAATATAGAAAGGATTATTAATTATCCAAAATATTTTTTTAAAAAAGTATAATTTGAAAAAATGCGTTATTTTTAGGCTCTTTCACGACCTTGACACACGGTAAAGCATGAAACTTAAAAAAGGAATATTAACTATACTAACATCAGCGTGCCTGGCAAGCTTATGCTCACCTGCTTTTGCACAGGTTAATGGAGCACCGATCTCGCTACACTGGCGCACGGCAGATGCCTATAATGGAAAGGACAACCTCGAATTGACACTTGTGGTCAAGAATACCAGTTCCAGCGACTATGCCTTAGCCGATGCAGACCTTTGGTTCAATGCGATCTACCCCATTGAAGAAGCCAAAAAGTCGAACTACGAGATTTCGGGTAAAAATGGTAACCTGTTTAAGATTCGCTTTGCTGACGACCTTCGTATAGCTCCTCAGGATTCTTTACTGCTACAGTACACCTCAAAATATCCGATTCTAAATACCTCCAACATCCCGAATGGATTTTACCTACAAAGCAGGGCCAACCCGACGGTTGTCAATCCCGTCTCGCTAACCGTGCAACCCATACAGGCTAGCCCCGCCGATCAGACCAGCTACTGGGCAGCTCTTTATGAGAAGAACAAGGCGAGACAGGTGTCTGCTGCGGCAAAGCCAATGTTGCCGAGCCCCAAGTCGCTAAAAAAACAAAACGGTACGCTTGTTTTTGACAAAGAGGTTTCCTATTGGGTAGATCCGGCTTTCCAGTCTGAGATGCCGAATTTAGCGCTTTTTTCGGCTACGTTTGCGTCGTTAACTTTCGTGGAGAAAACAGAAAAAGATGCCGCCGTGACGATTCACAAGAAGGCAGGGTATGGCCCCGAGGCCTACGCCTTGAAGATCACTAAACGCGGTATTCAAATCGAAGCGAGCACCGAAGCCGGTGTCTTCTACGCGATACAATCGCTACGCTCGCTATCGGACGCTAGCGCATGGGATAGCGGCAAGCTTACACTGCCACTTGTCGACATTCAGGATGAACCCCGATTCGCTTACCGCGGCTTTATGATGGACATCGCGCGTAATTTTAAAGATAAGGCGACATTGTTGAAATACATTGACCTGCTCTCGTATTATAAGCTCAACACGTTTCATCTACACTTTATTGATGATGAAGGATGGCGAATCGCGATTGCGGCGTTACCGGAGCTCACGGAAATTGGAGCGAACAGATCACCGGCGTATGCGGAGCAGAAGGGTATTCAGCCAGCTTATGGCTCAGGCGCGCAATCCACACCTGCTGATTTCCTAAGCCGGGAAGATTTTATAGAAATCCTGCGTTATGCCAAGCAGCGGCATATTACCGTAGTGCCGGAGATTGAAACACCTGGGCACGCGCGTGCCTCTATCAAGGCCATGGAAGCGCGTTACCACAAATATTTGAAAGCTGGAAACCGCGTGGAAGCAGAGCGGTACCTACTGCATGATTTCGAGGATAAGTCGGTTTATAGTTCGGCGCAATACTGGAATGATAATGTGATGAATGTGGCTTTACCGTCCGTCTATTCGTTTATATCTGTTGTGCTGGATGAATTCAAAGCCATGTATAGCGAAGCTGGTGTAGAACTGAAAAAAGTGTCCTTAGGTGGTGACGAGGTGCCAAATGGTGCATGGGAAAAATCGCCAAAAATTAAGCAGCTGATGGATAGCAGCGGTATGAAATCTGTCTACGAGGTGTGGCCCTACTACATTAAAAATATCAATAAACTGTGTCAGGATAAAGGTCTTCAGCTTGCTGGATGGGAAGAAATGGGGATGGTAAACAAAGGTCAGGGAATGGAAGTAAACCAAGAGCTGGCGTCTGCCAACATACAATTGGATGTGTGGAACAATCTGATTGGCGGCGGGCAAGAGGATCTGGCTTACCGTCTGGCAAATGCAGGCTACCCCACGGTATACATCAGCGCGAATAATAACTATTTTGATATGGCTTGGGATACAAACTTCGAGGAGCCAGGCTTAAAATGGGCCTCCTATGCCGATCTCTATCAATCGTACACCTTCTTGCCGGAAAACTTTTTTGCATCCATTGACCATAGTGTGAATGGAGCAAAGTTTAAGGCTGGGCATTTCAACGACAAGAAAAGGCTAAATGAAAAAGGCCGATCGAACTTGATAGGCATAAAAGGTGGGCTATGGGCCGAGACGGTAGCGTCAGCTGACCGATTGGATTATATGATATTCCCCAGGTTGTTTTCCCTAGCGGAGCGCGCTTGGGCGCCGCGTAGAGCCTATGAAGACGATACCAAGTTTGCTATCAAAAATTTTAACAAAGATTACAGTGAATTTTTGAATAAGGTGAGTAAAGACGAACTACCTAAACTGTCTTCGCAGGTGGCTTATAGGCTGCCCGCTGTTGGTGTAAAAGAAATCGCTGGCAAGTTGCACGCCAATACAGAATATCCTGGCTACAGCATATATTACACCGTAGATGGAACAGCACCTACGGCAACAAGCGATCATTATCGTGCGCCAATAGCTATCAAAGCTGGACAAACAGCCCGCTTTGTGGTTATCGACGAGCAGGGCAGGCAGGGTACAGTTTCCGTTATTCGGAAATAGCGCTAAGGGCATCAGGAAGTTCTATATCCTGGTGTGATGCATGGTAAAGACAAGAGTCTCCTTTTAGCACCAATAGCTGAGGAGATTCGTGTCTTATCGACCATTTCTCCGCAATGTAATTGGATACATCCCGTTGAGCGATCAAGTCCAAATAATAAATAGGCATATCTGCCGGTAACTGTTTGAAATCGTATTCCAAATTGCGTTTAGCCATGCTACTTACCGAGCAGCGTGTGCTATGTTTAAAGACTATAAATGCGCTACCTGTCGTACTTAATTCTTCCAGTTGCGCTATTGATGTAAGTGGTTTCCAGCTCATTTAATTAAAGATTTGAAAATTTTGTATCTTCCATTTCCGTAAATGCGGCTACGGTGGTGAATGACGTACTTCTATCTTGATTATTCATGCTTTTAAAGGATGTAGGCAACATTAAGCCGCCACCGATATCTTTGTATCCGTCCACGTAAAACTCATTGCCATCTTTATCCACAATCTGTTTGATGATGCCATTCTCGCTATTAAAATAGAGCTCGCCGGATAGATTGTTCTCTTTTAGCTGAAAGGGAATGTAAAGGAGCTTCTCCGCGTTTACAATTTTTGAAGCAGCTTTCCCTGTTTTATCAACCAAGGTCGGTAAGAAAAGCAAAGAAGCATCCTTATTGAATTGCTCATTAATTTTTGAAAAAATTTCTTCGCCTTCCGCGGATATCGACTTGCTTTCGACGCCATTGTGCGCTAGCTTAGCAAGCTTATCGGTTTTGAAATTGAACAGTGCGATCCAGGTATCACCTTCGCTAGATTTGCCTTCAAAACGCACCTGACCAGATTGTTTGTTGATCAAAAACTTCCTTCCACTCTGTAAATACCTCGATTCATTTCCATGTGCCGTGAAGAGGATGTAGTTGGTATTATCCCATTTGGCTTTGCCGCCAATGCCTTTCCATAATAGCGAAACAGATTCTTGGCTAGCTTGGGCCATGAGCTGTCCTCCTGTGTACACGAGAAGACCAATAATTGCAGCCTTTAAAAATGTTTTCATTGCGTTGTTTTTTATTAAAGAGATAGCAGACATGCCAATTTTAAGCAAGGAACTGCTGTTACCTGTTATCTTAGCTTGCGCCTTGTCATTGGATAAGTGCCATAAGCAATGCACGTACCTGACGCATGACCTGAAGAATAGATGCCTAAGCAGGAGAAGAGTAAGTTGATGAGGAGGATAAAATAGCGCTTCATATCTGAAAAGCTTGGATTGAAGTTTAGCTATATTGCTTGCTAAGGCGAGCCATTTGAATAGCCGTAATTGCCGCTTCTTCGCCTTTATTGCCATGTATGCCACCAGAGCGATCCAGTGCCTGTTGCAAGTTGTCGGTTGTCAATACGCCGAAAATTACGGGCTTGTTGTATTTAAGCGCAACATGCGCAACACCGTGTCCTACGGCGTCGCAGATGAAATCAAAATGCCTCGTTTCGCCCTGTATCACACAACCCAGACAAATGACAGCGTCGATCGCTTGGTTGCGCAGCACGATATCTGCACCGGATATCAATTCATAGCTTCCCGGTACCTGAACGACTTCAATGTCTCTTTCGAGAGCACCATGTTTCAATAGACCGCTCACGGCACCGTCCAATAGAGCGCCCGTAACTTGGGCATTCCACTGCGATACCACGATCGCAAATTTTAACCCATCTGCATTTCCAACTTCTAGGTGTGAGAAGTCTGAGAGATTTTTCAAGCTGCTTGACATAGACGCAAAGGTAAATAAAAAAGGCTACTTAATAAAATAAGCAGCCTCTTCGTCTCTTTATATGTTACACTACTGTTTCGCTTGTACGCGAGCGAGTGGTCCATCGATCATATTGGCTTCCGGGCTTTCCGGATAGTCTGATTTGATCGACTGATATGCTTTTTCCGCATTTTTGAAATCTTCCAACGCCTCGTAAACCAAACCCAGCTTTTTAAGGAACAAAGGTGTGGTGTATGTATTGCTTGCTTTATCTGCTGCTTTTTTATAGTAGTCTGCTGCAGATTTGTAGTCTTTGGATTCTGAATAGGCATCACCAATTAAACCCGTTACCAACGGATCTAAAACTTCACTACCCGTATCTGAATATTTTTGTAGATACTTTATGGCATCCTGAAAATTACCTTGACGAAGGTACAAGCCTCCTAGATAGGCATTGGCGATGTTAGCAGACTTTGTGTTAGAATATTCATCAGCAATTTCCTTGAACCCCAAGAACGACCCATCTCCATTAATAGCTTTTGCCTGTAGCGAGTCAATCATAGCATATTCTTCTGCTTTATAAATTTGATTGGCGGCTTTTTCTGCACGAGGAGCCAGATATAACTTTTGGTAACCCAAATACAACAATATCAAAACGATGATACCGCCGACAATAAAGGCTATACTTTTTTGGTTGTCCTGAAAAAAAGAACCTGTTGACTTTTTAGGCTCTATTGGATTTACATTTGTGTTTGACATCTGCTAGTATCGTATAATAAATATGGAACGCAAAATTACACTTTTAAAAGTTTATTGCAAGTATTAATATAAAATCTCGGCTTTATATCAATTAGTTGAGCGTGAAGTCTCTTTATCCAGTTGTTCGTAGATCGAATTCTGGCTCTTGAATTCCGGAACGATTACTTTCATTTGTCGCACCACGTTTAGGTTATCGTTTGTTTTCGTTTGGCTAAACAGCATAGCGATCTGCGCATCCACAAAATCGTAATTATTCTCACGCACTTTTGCGATCATAATTTTTTGGTGGTGGGTGGGGAGTGTGTTTTCTAAATCGTTCAGCAGCTCTTCGTATAACTTTTCTCCCGGTCTGAGGCCAGTAAACTTGATGTCAATTTCCTTATACGGAACGAAGCCGGACAGCTTTATCATTTTCTCGGCAAGGTCTACGATCTTCACAGATTTACCCATGTCGAAAACAAATATTTCGCCGCCGTTACCCATGCATCCTGCTTCAATAACCAATTGGCAAGCTTCGGGAATGGTCATAAAGTAACGGGTGATGTCGGGGTGAGTGACTGTTAGCGGACCACCCTTCTCAATTTGCTCCTTAAAGCGCGGGATAACCGATCCGTTAGAACCCAATACATTACCGAATCGAGTCGTAATAAATCTAGTGTTAATGTGCTCATGCTTCTCCAAGATGTTGTTGTTTAGCGCCTGGACATACATTTCCGCGATGCGTTTCGTGGCGCCCATCACGTTGGTGGGGTTTACGGCCTTATCTGTGGAGACAAAGACGAATTTCGAGACATTAAATTCTACGGCCAGATTTGCTACCGTGTAGGTCCCCAATACGTTCGTGCGCACGCCTTCTATGGGGTGGTTCTCCATCATCGGCACATGCTTGTAAGCCGCCGCGTGGTATACATATTGCGGTTTGAACGTTTCGAATAAGGTGCGCATCCGCTCTTCATTTTTCACATCGGCGATGAACGACTGGTAGGCTTGGTTTTTAAAACGTTCCTGCAGATCCAAATGTAAATTATGTAATGGAGACTCTGCTTGATCACAGAGGATGATGAGCTGTGGATTGAAACGGCCTAGCTGTTTTGCTATTTCACTCCCAATAGAACCCGCTGCTCCCGTAACCAAAATACGTTTTCCAGCCAGTTGATCACGGATGTTCTCGTGCGATAAGATGATCGGCGCCCGCTCGAGCAAGTCTTCAATCTTTACTTTTTTAATCTGGTTGGGCGACAATGTGCCATTGATGATCTCGCTCACCGGCGGCAGCGTTAGCACGTTTACATTGTTTTCTAGACAAATATCGGTAACCGCGTCTTTTTTCTCTGGATCAACCTTGTGCGAAGCAAAGATGAGTTCCTCAATGCCCAGCTTTTCTATCAACCTAGCCAGATCTTTGGAATTGAAAATTTTAACACCGTCAATATATTTCCCAATCTTGGTGTCATTGTCATCAATATAAGCAACAATAAACTTATTTGATTTTAAATCGTGATCAAAGGTGCGCTTAACCGCAATACCCAAATCACCCGCTCCATAGACCACAATATTCTTCTTTTCCGAGGTTTTGGTCTTATTGTATTGAAAAACAATTTTGATAAGCGTTCTGTATGTCGTAAGCCCCGTGAATGCAAACAAACTGTAGATTATAATAATATTGGTCGGCAGCAAAGAGGGTATACGAAGCGCGATCAACACCAATTTTATGGCGAACAGAATGATAATATTGAATAAAAGGGTGGATAGGATACGTATGGAATCTACCGCACTGGTGTAACGAACGATCCCAGAATAGAGCTTAAACACCAGAAAGGAAAACGAGGTCGTAGCTAAACAATAGATGATGTCGACAGCAAATTGCGCGCGAGCGTAGGCATTTAGATTAAAGGAATAATAAAGCGCATACGCGAAAATAAAAGCGATAGCCGCTATGAACAAATCGAATAGAAATATGGTCCACCTCGGGACAATGCCGATTTGATTGAAAATAGGTAGTTTTTGCATTAACATGATGTTACACCACGGTAAAAGTAGAAAAAAAAATGGATTTAATATTCTTTGCTGCTGATTATGAATAATAATATTTAATTTCACTAGTTGTAAAAAAAGAAGCAATTGCTCTTATGAATGATATGTCAAAAATTGCCCAAAAAGCTATATTCCAAACGCAAGAAGCGTTCGCCAGTGTGGGAAGGAGCCGTAACTCATTGAAAATAGGTGTTCCCAAAGAGATATCATTTCAGGAGAAACGAATACCGTTGACCCCATTGTCCGTAGCGTTGCTGGTGGAGTATGGCCATGAGGTGATTATCGAATCGGGCGCGGGCGATGCTTCGAACTTTCTAGACCAACATTACAGCGAGCAGGGAGCACGTATCAGCCATGATAAGCAAGAGGTTTTTCAGTGCGATATTATCATTAAAATAGCGAGTCCAACGCCAGAGGAAGTTGGAATGATGCGAAACAAACAGG
Source organism: Sphingobacterium paludis (assembly GCF_004364125.1). Lineage (GTDB taxonomy): Bacteria > Bacteroidota > Bacteroidia > Sphingobacteriales > Sphingobacteriaceae > Sphingobacterium > Sphingobacterium paludis. The sequence goes on from NZ_SNZV01000004.1 coordinate 276,013, forward strand.
TATTGCTCTCTTCGCATCAACCTTCTTTGATGGATATAAAGGTACTGCAAGGGTTAATGCGGAAACAAATCACGGCGCTCTCTTACGAATACCTGAAAGATGAAGGCGGGCATTTGACGGTGGTTCGTGCCATGAGCGAGATCGTGGGCGCCACATCCGTATTGATAGCTGCTGAATATTTAAGCAATATTTTCGATGGGAAAGGCTTGATGTTGGGCGGCGTGACGGGCGTGCCACCTACCGAGATGGTTATCATTGGGGCCGGTACCGTAGGCGAATATGCCGCGCGTACAGCAATTGCGCTGGGGGCACAGGTAAAAGTTTTTGACAGCTCCATCTATCGTTTACGGCGACTGCAAAACAATGTGGGCAGCCGGGTGTTTACATCGGTTATCCAACCAATGGTATTGAATAAAGCCGTAAAATCCTGTGATGTGGTCATCGGCGCCGTTCGCGCAAACAACGGTCGTTCGCCCTGTATTATTACCGAAGAGACCGTATCCAGAATGAAACCCAACTCCGTGTTAATCGATATCAGTATCGATCAAGGCGGCTGTTTCGAAACATCCGAAGTTACTACACACGATAAGCCCGTTTTCCGTAAGTATGATGTCATCCACTACTGCGTTCCGAATATCGCTTCCCGGGTGGCCCGTACAGCAACGTATGCGCTTACCAATATTTTTACGCCGCTGCTGTTACAGATTGGTGAAAACGGCGGGATGAACAACATGATCTGGTCGGATAAATGCATTCGAAGTGCCATCTACCTCTATCAAGGTATGCTGACCAACAAAGATATCGCGGAGAAATTCAACCTTCCTTCGAAAGATTTGGACCTACTTATTGTTGCTAATCAATAAAACATGAAATTTTTATATACGGTTCTTTTTGTGGTATTATTAAACTACTTTACCCTGGCGCAAGAAAAAGCAAAGCTTTATGATGTAATCCCGAACACGGCCAAAAGTGAGGTGATGCTGGGCGAGGAAAATATTCCTGTTTTATACCGCTATGAGGTAGAGGGAGCCGATCAAGCGGTACTTATTATTCCTGGAGGTGGCTACTCGCATGTAGCCATTGACCACGAAGGCCATCAGGTCGCGCAAGAATTCAATAAACAGGGATACAGTGCGTTTGTATTATACTATCGACTGCCCAAAGACGAAAATATGCAACAACGGAAAATTGGCCCGCTGCAGGATGCACAGCGCGGTATGCAATACATCCGGGAACATTATGCATTTAAAAAAGTGGGCGTGCTGGGGTTTTCGGCTGGCGGACACCTTGCCGCCTCGCTCTCCAATCACTTTAAGGATGCAAAAATCGATAATCCGCAAGCGCAAAATTTGCGGCCAGACTTTTCCGTACTTGTCTATCCGGTTATTTCCATGCGGGATAGCATAACACATAAAGGATCGAAAAAAAGTCTGATTGGCGCGGATGCAGGCGAGAAGGACGTTGCTTATTTTTCGATGGACGAACGGGTCACAAAAAATACACCACCCACATTTCTGGTGCATGCCGAAGATGATAAGGTCGTGGTTATCCAAAATTCAAATAACTATAAACAGGCGCTTGATCGCGAAGGCATACCCAACAGCCTGTTTTTCTACAAAACGGGCGGGCACGGCTTTGGCCTACATAACAAAACAGATGCGCGTAGCTGGTCAGATAGCCTGTTTTTGTGGTTGAAAGATGGAGGTCAGTAATGTGTAATGGGTATATAGACTTTAGTAGATAGTACTTAGTACATAGATTTTTGTAGATAGTAGGGGTTATTGGGTAATGTGTAGTGCGATATGAGATGTGATGAAGTGTACGTCATTGCGAGCCAGAGGAACGAGGGCGCGGCAATCTTTCGGATTTGAGGTAGTGCGTAATGGGTATATAGACTTTAGTAGATAGTACTTAGTACATAGATTTTTGTAGATAGTAGGGGTTATTGGGTAACGGGTAATGCGTAGTGCGATATGAGATGTGATAAAGTGTACGTCATTGCGAGCCAGAGGAACGATGGCGCGGCAATCTTTCGGATTTGAGGTAGTGCGTAATGAGGATAGATGTTAGTATATAGTACTTAGTATTTAGATTGGGTAATGCGAATTGGACTTTAGTAGATAGTAGTCAGTATATAGATTTTAATACGTCGTATGTAGGGTTTGGTAAGGGGTGCATTTTTTTACTTTTTAATTTTTCAAATGCAGCTTATATAATTAAACAATATGTCGCATCATTTTTGTTGCGTCTGTAGTCATTTGCTTCTGCACGATCTAACAGGGCTGCAACAAAAATCAGCGACAGACTTTTGCTTTTGGTCATCAAAAGTAGTGCCCTGCCGCGGCATGCGGCGGAAGGGTCTGAGCGACGGACACTTCGTTTAAAAAGCAGGTGCACCTTACAAAAGGATCCCCCTGTCCTGCCGAACTAACCCTTATTCAAATACCACAAACCTTACAATCTCTACATTAACGGATGCACCTATGGAAAGATCCGTCGTCGGGTAGTATATAGCGTGCAATGTCAGCGAGCCGTTGCTAAGAATAAGCTCTTTAAAAAATCCGCGAAAGCGAATGTCTTTGATCATAAACGTTCCGTCAGGATCTGCTGTGTAGCGGATATCTTCTTGATGTATACCGACCCGTGTATCTGTGTTGATATGCAATATGGAGGCCTCTTCGGGGGCTAAAATATTACTCTTTGCCAGGAGTTGTGCCGTGTAGGCATGGCGAGGGTTGTAATATAGCATCTCTGGATTGCCCTGTTCCAGGATCTTGGCGTTCTTCATCACGATAAGTTCGTCTGCCATAGCAAGAACTTCTGTAGGATCATGGGAAACCAATATGATGGTCAGTCCGCTTTCTTCTACGATATTACGAATATCCTGCTGCAAGGCGTCCCGAAAGGCGGCATCCACCTGATTAAAAGGCTCGTCCATCAACAAAACCTCCGGTTCGTTGATGAGCGCACGAGCGATCGCGACACGTTGCTTTTCACCGCCGCTAAGATCGGCCACGCGCTGCTGTGCAAGATGATCAATTTTCAATCGGTGCAAGGTTTCACGTGTTTTCGACTCCTTGCGGGCAAGGTTGGTATTGGGCAGTTGGGAAGCGATATTATCCCATACTTTCGCATACAGATTAAGGTCCTCAAAACCCTGTGACACCAACCGCATAGCATCATGCCCCGGGATAAGCTTGTCCTTTCTGGTCGGGACGAGCCATCCCTTGTAGCGTACTTCGCCCGTAGATGGTTCCAAAAGGCCGTAGATCAGTTTTAATAAGGTGCTTTTTCCACTTCCAGACTCGCCAATGATCGCCGTTATCTTGCCTTCAGCGATGCTAAAGTCTACCTGGTTTACAGCCGTGACAGGCTCTTTAGCAAAAAAGGTATGCGATAGTTGCTGCCCGAAAATAAGCGGAACATCAAGCCGTTGTACGTCATTCGGAATGTATTGACAAGAAGAGGATTTTTGAGCCATAAACAAAAGTGCCGGAAACTATTTCGTCCGGCACAAAAGTAAGCATTTAAATATAAAGCCTGTCAAAGGATAGCTCTCCTTTTAAAAACCAAGGGTTAATCCAAATGTGAAATTATTTAGCGATTGTTGATTGGGGCTGTTTTCAAACATGTCGTTTAGGTAGTACTTGGCAAAAAGCCCCATCGATCCGTAACCCACTCGCGCAAACGCACCATATTGAAAGCTCGCTAAATTGTAGTTGTCACGAAACTTCTGTTTTCCGAATTCATCACTTCGCAACCGTTGCGTGCCTTTTAGCAATATGCCCGTCATTGCGCCTACCGCTATTTTTGCTCGATCGCCATGGCGGTTTTTGCGGCTTCTAAACTCAAATGTCAGCGGTAGACGTAGGTACGTCGACGTGAATACGTTTCTCTTGTAGTCCGTTTCCGACTCCACGAAAGTCAACGGCACGGCATCAGTATCTAGAATAACGTCGTTCTTTAGTCGGAGGTAGTTCCACTCAAAACCCGTCGACACATACACCTTGAACATATCGGTGAATCGAAGCCCTACCTGTGCAACATCAAAGCCAAAATTAGAGGCTCTTCCATAATCTAGCGGTTGGTTTTCTGGAGATAAGGTAAAGCTACCATTGTCGATAAGTCTAGAAAATCCCCAGTCAATACGCGTGAAAGTAAGCCCGCCGAAAAACCTTGGGTATTGAATCACTTTTCCACGATCGTCATAGTCTTTTTTTCCGATCGTCGGCTCAAAGTCCATGTGTCTATTTTCTGTGCTGTCGCTTGTATCTTCTTGTGCCGATACCAAGGTGATAGAGAGTAAAGCTACCATAAAGCTGGATAGCATGTAGCGTGTGAATGTATTTTTCATAATGGTTATTTTCTATGTTTTTTTCGGGTTTTTACCAGTGAATTGAAGATGTCAACGCGAAGGGATCCTTCTTCGTCGTTGCTGAAGTGTATAGTTTTGCTATCATCCGGGTTTACCACCTCTGATATTTTATTGAGCAGTCCTGCTACTAGTCCCTTCTGTGCTACGGGGGTAGCCGGCGCGCTGGCAAACATCGACTCCTCTTCCTCCGGATTGTCGATAAGCGGCTGTATAGGTTCTATTTCCACCACTTTATGGCTCATCAGCGTAGCGCTCTTTAAACTGTCGATTGGAGCAACCTCCACCATAGCTACTTTGACATTGGGTAATTCCACCGCGAGTTTTTCCGATTCTCTCGATTCATCCGCCTTTGCTAATGCCACTTCTGTCAAACGCGATGGTTTCTTTTTCACTGCCGTTTCAGGCGCTGTATCGGCTTTTTCCATATACGCCAATTTATCGTCCTGTTGTGTTAATGGCTGCTTAGGAGTCTGCTTTTCTATCGGTTGAACGGAGTTTGGTTGCTGCATTTCCGCAATGGGTGTCGCTACCGTGTTTTCAATCTCATTGTCCGAGCTGTTGTAGAAAAGTGCTGCGAAACTAAGAGCCAAGACAGCAGCGGCAGCGTAGCGAAGCCAGCTTTGCTTCCAGAATGGTAGCGCTTGGTGCGTCGTTCCTAACTCGGCATCGATACGCGCCCAGATATCTTCGCTCGGCGGTACTTTCAGATCGTTTAACCGATCACGGAAAAGCTTATCTAATTGATCGTCTTTCATGATGCCTGTCCCTCCATGTTAAGTAGTCGTTCTTTAAGCCATTGTCTGGCCCGAGATAATTGCGATTTTGAATTGCCTTCGCTGATGGAAAGCTTCTCGGCTATTTCACGATGCGAATAACCGTCAATAGCATAGAGATTGAATACTGTTCGGTATCCTGCCGGCAGCAGCTGTATCAAAGCCAGCAAATCCTTGTATTGCATCGCGTCGCCGCTTTCTATTGGCCCAGCAATCTCTTCATGCCGTTCGTCAACAGACTCGACCATGGCGATGCTGTTCCTTCTGTAATGTTCTATTGCCGTATGTACCATAATCTTTCTAATCCACCCTTCTAATGAACCTTTGCTTTCAAAATGCTCGGCCTTCTGAAATACCTTGATAAATCCAACCTGTAAAATGTCTTTAGCCAGCTGTTCGTCCGAAGCATAGCGGAGGCAGACGGCTAACATTTTCTCGGAAAAGAGTTGGTAAAGCTCAAATTGCGCCTTGCGTTCGCCTTTTAGGCATTTGGCCCACAGTATATCCAACGGTTGCTTTTCCAAGTTTTTGATTAGTCTTTATAGGGAAGACGGGAAAAAAGATGGGATGGTTGCATGGCCGCAAAAAAAATTATGCGATACTAATTTTTCGCTGCTCAGGCGAGAGCGTTTCGATGTATATATTTACGGCATCCGAGGGAAGGAGATTTGCAATTTTTTCCGGCCACTCTACAAAACAATAGTTGCCGGAATAGAAATATTCTTCATAGCCTAAATCTAAAGCTTCCTCTTCATTCTTCAGTCTATAAAAATCAAAATGGAAAACAGTGCCGGAGGCAAACCGGTACTCATTGACAATCGAAAAAGTAGGGCTTGACGTGGCTTCCTGCACACCCAAGGATTTACATAACGCATTGATTAACGTTGTTTTGCCGGCACCCATCTCGCCGTGAAAGAGGAAAATTCTGTCATCGGGGAAAGATGATAGGATCTTTTCGGCAACGGTACGTAATTCGGCTAAGCTATGTACAAGGATTTCCATAACCAAATGTAGGATTATATCATTTATTAAGCGAATACTTTCGTTTCGATGCTATACTATCTATATACTAAGTACTATCTACTAAAATCTATTTGACACATATATCTCACTACGCCATACGCATTCCTCAATACCCCCAATCCGAAAGATTGCCGCGCCATCGTTCCTCCGGCTCGCAATGACGCCCACTTTATCACATGTAATATCTCACTATGCATTACCCAATACGTCCTACTATATACTAATATCTATCTACTAAGTACTATCTACTAAGTACTATCTACTAAGTACTATCTACTAAGTACTATCTACTAAGTACTATCTACTAAAATCTATTCGCATTACGCAGTACTTTATTTTGGCGTATAGACCGCATAGGGGATAATCATTTCTTCCATGGATATGCCGCCATGTTGAAAGGTGCCGTTATAATAGTTCGAAAAATGATTGTAATTATTGGGATACACGAAGAAGTAGTCATCCTTTGAAAAGACAAATGAAGAGCTGACGTGTAATTTTGGGAGTTGCGCATCATTCGGATTTTTGATGACAAACACTTCTTTGTTATTGTAATTGAGGTTTTTTCCCTGCTTATAACGCAGATTTGTGTTGGTATTCCTGTCGCCAATTATTTTGCTTGGGCGTTTCACGCGGATCGTCCCATGATCGGTGGTGATAATAACTTTAACATTGCGTTGGGCAAGCCATTTAAGGGTGTCCAGTAGGGGAGAATGTTCAAACCAAGAAAGCGTTAGTGAGCGATAAGCGCTTTCATCGTTGGCCAGTTCTCGTATCATGGCCATGTCGGTGCGTGCATGAGATAACATATCGACAAAGTTATAAACCAAGACATTCAAGTCATTCTGCATCAGATTGTTTAGCGAGTCCACAATATCCCGCCCTTGGTCGAGCGTTAAGATTTTGTGGTAGGAATGCTTAATTTCCCGGCGATAGAGGCGCGTGATCTGATCCGCTAAAAATTTATCCTCGTTAAGGTTTTTTCCGCCTTCTTCATCGTCATTTTGCCAAAGGTCCGGAAAACGGCGCTCCATCTCCAAAGGCGTTAGTCCGCTGAAGATCGCATTTCGCGCATACTGCGTGGCAGTAGGAAGGATGCTGAAATAGGCGTCCTCCTCTTCGAGCCTGTAATAGTCGGTAATGACATCATTTATAATCTTCCACTGATCATAGCGAAGGTTGTCGATCAAGAAGAAAAACGTAGGCTTATCTGCTTCCAATGCAGGAAAGACCTTCTTTTTAAATAGCTGATGCGATTGGATAGGTCCATCTTCTTTATTTTGGATCCAATTGAGGTAGTTTTTCTCTACAAATTTCGAAAACAAGCTATTCGCATCCGACTTTTGCATGGTGAGTATTTCGTGCATGCCGGCGTCTTCCAGCTTTTGTAGCGATAGCTCCCAGTAGATCAGTTTCCGATAAGCGTCCGTCCATTGTCTATGATCGAGGTCATCGTTTATGGTCATCCCTAAATTTCTGAACTCTTGTTGGTAAGCCATGGATGTTTTCTCGCTGACTAGCCTTTTGATTTCTGTGAACTTTTTAATTGTCAGGAGGATTTGTTTTGGATTCACCGGCTTGATCAAGTAGTCGTCAATCTTAGATCCGATAGCATCTTCCATCAAATGTTCTTCTTCGTTTTTCGTAACCAGCACCGTGGGGATGGTCGGATTGATGGTTTTGAGAATCGCTAGGGTCTCGAGACCCGTCTTTCCGGGCATATTCTCATCTAAAAACACAAGATCAAAAGGCTCGCTTTGGAAGGCTTCCACGGCATCATTCCCATTGTTTACCGTTCTGACCCGGTAACCCTTTGCTTCCAAAAGCATGACGTGCGGTCTTAAGAACTCGATTTCATCATCAGCCCAGAGTATATGTATTTTATTGATCATGTATGTCTTTTTAAAATGTAAAGGAGGAATTTGCCGATGGCGATGCGCCCACAACCTGTTTAATGAACCGTTCACAAAATAGCCAAATATGGCACCACAGCTTTTATTTTAACATTAATTAACTTCATTCTGCTTATCTTTGCGCTAATTTAGGCGAAGAATAAAGAGGAATTTAGCGCTATCAACAGTAATTATAGTAAAAAGTTGCATAAAATTGAATAAGAAAAAAATAATTAACGACCCAGTCTACGGATTTGTTTCAATTCCGTCGGCGTTTATTTTCGATCTTATTCAACATCCTTTTTTACAGCGATTACGTTATATTAAACAAGTCAGCATGACGCATTTGGTCTATCCAGGTGCGCTGCACACGCGCTTCCAACATGTCGTCGGTGCCATGCACCTAACCTGTTTGGCTATCGATACGCTTCGTACCAAAGATGTTTATATCAGTGCCGAGGAGGAGGAAGCTACGTTAGCAGCGATTCTGCTGCACGACGTTGGCCACGGCCCGTTTTCACACTCGCTGGAACATACACTTATCGAAGGTGTTTCCCACGAAATGATTTCTGCACTGCTGATGGACAAACTTAACGACCAATTTAAAGGTCGCTTGAGCTTGGCCATTACGATTTTCAACAACGAATATCCACGACAGTTCTTTCACCAATTGATATCCAGCCAGCTGGATACCGATAGAATGGATTACCTCAATCGGGATAGTTTCTTTACAGGTGTTTCGGAAGGCGTGATTTCTTTTGATCGAATCATCAAAATGTTGAACGTCAAGGATGAAAATTTGGTGGTCGAAGTGAAGGGGATCTATTCCGTGGAGAAGTTCTTGATTGCGCGGAGGTTGATGTACTGGCAGGTCTATCTGCATAAAACAGTAATCGGCGCCGAGCAGATGCTCATTAAGATTCTGTATCGGGCCAAAGAACTTAGCATGCAGGGCGAGCCTTTGTTTGCAACAAAGGCCCTTCGGCATTTTCTGCAAAATAAAATTGATATCCATAACTTTTTGGATATACCGGATCATTTGATCTGGTTTACGCGGCTGGACGATACCGATATTATGTCTGCAGTGAAAGATTGGGTGTATGCGGATGATAAAATACTGCAAACGCTTTGCCGAAAGCTAATGAACAGAGACCTCCTGCGCACCGAATTGCGAAGCATGCCCTATTCTCGGGAGGAAATTTCACTGTTGAAAGAAAAAGTCAAAGCCCATTTTGAATTAAATGACACAGAGGTGGATTACTTCGTTTACGAACAAACCATTCAGAATAGCGCCTACGATGCGCGTTACAATAACATAAAAATTCTGAACAAAATGGGTAGTGTTCAGGATATTACTGAAGCATCTGACCTTTCCAATTTAGAAGCGTTGGCAAAGCGCGTGGAGAAATATGCCATTTCGTATCCGAAGGAAATAGGTTTCCCAGGGTATGAAGGTTAACAAAAGGGTAAAAATTAATTAAGAAAAAGTATACATTTGTAAGATGCAATTTACTGCAAATCAAATAGCAACATTACTAGGCGGGTACGTAGAAGGGAATCCTGATGTTACTGTAAATCAGTTGGCTAAGATCGAGGAAGGCACTGTTGGTTCCTTAGCTTTTCTATCCAATCCGAAATACGAGCAATTTCTGTACGAGACGAGCGCCTCAGCGGTGATCGTTAATGAAGACTTGCAACTTCAAAAGGATGTAAACACGACGTTGATTCGCGTGAAAGATGCTTACTTAGCTTTTTCCGAGTTATTGAAAATCTATCATAAACTTCGCAACGAACGAAACGGCGTAGAAGAACCATCTTACGTGCATGAAACGGTTACTACCGGTGCTGATTTTTATCTGGGTGCATTTTCCTACATAGGGCGTGATGTAAAGATTGGCGATGGTGTGAAGATCTATCCACAGGTTTATATCGGTGATGGTGTTACCATTGGTGATTATACCGTGATATTTCCGGGCGTAAAAATCTATTACGATTGTCGGATAGGGCAAAACGTAGTGCTACACAGCGGTGTGGTGGTCGGCAGCGACGGCTTTGGTTTTGCTCCTCAAAAAGATGGTACGTATAATAAAGTGCCGCAGATAGGCAACGTGATTATCCACGATGATGTGGAAATCGGTGCCAACACGGTTATCGACCGAGCGACGCTAGGATCTACGGTCATTCGGCAAGGAGTTAAGCTTGATAATTTAATACAGGTGGCACATAACGTAGAGATCGGAACGAATACAGTAGTGGCAGCGCAAACTGGTATTTCCGGCAGTACAAAGGTGGGCGAAAAAGTGGTGCTAGGCGGGCAAGTTGGCATTGTCGGGCATATACACATTGCAGCAGGCTCTCAAGTACAAGCACAATCGGGAATCAATCGATCCATTGATCAAGAAAATAAAAAATGGGGCGGTTCACCAGCTATGCCCTACAACAGTAATTTACGCTCGCAAGTTTTGTACAGTAAATTACCCGCGCTGGAACGCCGCTTAGCGGAGTTGGAGGCAAGACTAAAGACGCTGGACGACGGCGATAATTTTGCTAAATAGTTTATGTTAGATATGAATGTGAAACAAAGGACAATTCAGTCCGAAATAGCTATATCAGGAATAGGACTACACACGGGTGAAATCGTGAATATGACTATCAAACCTGCTGCAGAATTCCATTGGTATAAGTTTAAAAGGGTGGATTTGGATGGGCAACCTGTTGTGGCGGTCGATGCGGATAACGTATCAGATACCTCCAGAGGTACCACCATTTCACAAAATGGAGCTACTGTAAGCACCATAGAACATTTGATGGCCGCGTTTGTGGGCTTGCAAATCGATAATGTGCTTATCGAAATCGATGGTCCTGAGGTTCCTATATTGGATGGCAGCTCGAGGATCTATGTGGAGAAGCTGCTGGAGATTGGCTTCGTCGATCAGGAAGCTGACCGCGATTATTATGAGATCAAAGATAATGTAGCTTACGTGGAGAAAGACCGTAAGGTCGAGATCATTGCCATGCCCTTGGATGGGTATAGATTAACGTGTATGATCGACTTCAACTCATCGGTCTTAGGAAGTCAGCACGCATCGATCAGTAATATTTCCGAGTTTCGCGCGGAAATTGCTTCCTCACGCACATTTTGTTTTCTGCACGAGTTGGAAAGCTTGCTGAATCACAACTTGATAAAGGGTGGCGATCTATCCAATGCCATTGTGATCGTGGATAAAGAGGTAAGCAAGGATGAGCTGGATAAGCTATCTGGTTTATTCAATAAGACAGTTGAAGTGGCGAATGAAGGTATTCTGAACAACATCCAATTACGCTATCAAAACGAGCCGGCACGACATAAATTGCTAGACATGATCGGCGATTTAGCCTTAGTCGGTCGTCCATTGAAGGGGCATATTATGGCTGCACGGCCAGGTCACGCAGCAAATGCTGCTTTTGCGAAAAAGATCAAAGCGCAAATGAGGAGAGATAAGAACCGCAAAAATATGAAGGTGTACGATCCGAATACGACGCCGGTGTACGATACGGTACAGATTATGAATATTTTGCCACACCGTCCGCCATTCCTAATGATCGATAAGATATTGGAACTGTCGGACACCCATGTTGTGGGCTTGAAGAATGTGACCATGAATGAGGATTTCTTTACCGGTCACTTTCCTGGTTCTCCCGTTTTTCCGGGCGTGCTGCAGATTGAAGCGATGGCCCAAACAGGCGGGATCTTAGTGCTAAACACCGTTCCTGATCCAGAAAATTGGTTGACATTGTTCCTAAAAATAGAAAACGCTCGTTTTAAAAATCAGGTGACACCGGGCGATACGATCATTTTCAACTGTGAATTGTTGGAACCCATCCGCCGGGGTATAGCCCGTATGAAAACTGTCAGTATGGTGGGCGATAAGGTAGTGAGTGAGGCCGAACTGATGGCTCAAATTGTAAAAGTAAAAGGTAATTAACATGATACAACCGTTATCATATATACATCCTGAAGCTAAAATAGCTCAGAATGTGGTTGTCGAACCATTCACAACCATCTACAAGGACGTTGAGATTGGAGAAGGTACGTGGATAGGGTCCAATGTAACGATAATGAATGGTGCGCGAATAGGGAAAAATTGCCGCATATTCCCAGGAGCAGTGATTTCCGGTGAACCGCAAGATCTGAAGTTCGAGGGGGAAGTGACGACCGTGGAAATTGGCGATAATACAACCATTCGTGAGTGTGTCACGATCAACAGAGGAACCAAAGACCGGTATAAAACCGTGATCGGAAAAAATTGCCTGATACAGGCCTACAGCCATATCGCGCATGACTGTTTTGTGGGTGACAATTGTATTTTCTCTAACTCCAGCACGCTGGCGGGCCATATTACGGTAGGTGATTATGTGGTGTTGGCGGGCATGGTTGCCGTTCACCAGTTTTGTCAGATAGGCTCTCATGCCTTTGTAACCGGAGGTACATTGGTTCGAAAAGATGTTCCGCCTTTTATCAAGGCAGCACGTGAGCCCATCTCTTACGCGGGGATCAACTCGGTTGGACTTCGCCGACGGGGCTTCACGGCCGAGCAGATAACCGAAATTCAAGATATCTATCGGGTTCTTTTCGTACAGAACCGTAACCTCACGAAGGCGTTAGATCTTATCGAAGCGGAGTTTGCGCCAACAGAGCTACGCGATGAAATTTTGTCGTTTGTGCGAAATTCCAACCGCGGGGTGATCAAAGGATTTAATCAAGGTCGTATATCCACACTTTAATACTTCACGTTTATTGAGTATAACTTTACAAGACTTAGGCAGACGGTATAACAGGGAGTGGATATTCCGCCATATTGATTATACCTTATCATTTGGGAAGAAATATGCTGTCCTTGGGCCAAATGGCTCTGGGAAATCAACCCTGTTGAAAATTATAGCGTCAAGCCTCTCGCCAAGTGAAGGCCAAATCCTATACAAAAACAGGGATGGAGCAGCCATAGAGATCGATAAGGTTTTTCAAGACATTACGATAGCTGCGCCCTATGTAGAGCTGCTCGAGGAGTTTACCCTACGTGAAATGATTGCTTTTCATTTCAAATTCAAACCGTTTCTGCAGGGCTTTACGGCAGATCGCGTCATCGACTTCCTACAACTAGGGAAGGCTATAGATAAAGAAATTCGTTATTTTTCCTCAGGCATGAAGCAACGTGTCAAGCTGGCATTAGCTTGCTGTGCCGGCAACCCCCTTGTTCTTCTCGATGAACCAACCAGCAACTTGGATGCTGCCGGCGAAGCGTGGTATCTAAATCTTATACAGGAAACTATGGGGTCGGAAAGAATGTTGATTATCGGTTCCAATCAGGAACGGGAGTATGCCTTTTGTGATGAATCGCTTAACATCCTCGCGTATAAATAGTCAGCAGATTTTTTTTAAACCTTATATTTTGTAGTTTTGTAATCAAAATTCAAAGATATTGTTATGTCAAAAGCATCTGAAGTAAAATCAGGAAATATACTACGTTTTAACGGCGAGTTAGTAGCTGTCGAGGAGTTTATTCACCGCACACCAGGAAACCTACGCGCGTTTTACCAAGCGCGTATGCGTAACATCCGGAGCGGTAAATTAGTGGAATATCGTTTCAGAACCGACGAAGACGTTGAAATCGCACGCGTGGAAACCAATGATTATCAATATCTGTATGACGAAGGCGACTTTTTTGTGGTGATGGATAATAACACGTATGAGCAATTCAATATTCCTAAGAATCTTTTCGGGGATACAGCCCGCTTTCTAAAAGAAGGAATGAACGTTATCATTGCTTTCGAAAGTGATGAGCCTATTATGGCGCAGGCACCGGCTACTGTGGAGCTCGAAATCACCTACACTGAACCGGCCGTAAAAGGTGATACGTCGACCAATGCCCTTAAAAGCGCAACGGTAGAAACTGGCGTAGAGATTCGCGTGCCTTTATTTATCAACCAAGGTGATAAGGTTAAAGTGGATACACGTACCGGTGACTATATCGAGCGTGTAAAGTAAGGATTGAGATACTAGATTTACTATTCGGTCTTGTTTGCTGCTTCAGCGCAAGACCGTTTTTGTTTATAGCGGATGATAAAAGCTACATTGCGACAAACGTATAAGGAGCGTAGGAAACATCTTTCGAACGATGCTATCAATAGCTTCAACGATGCGCTGCTGCTGCGTCTGCAAACCCTATCGTGGTCAAACAAGAGATACGTCCATACATTCCTACCTATCGCCCAACAGCGGGAACCTGATATGTGGCGTTTTATCGATTATCTGCAACAGCAATTTCCAGACAACAACATCGTGGTTAGCAGAGCCAATATAGCCAACTACAGCATGGAGAATTTTCTGTTTACGGATAAAATGTTGATGGAAGAAAGTGCTTGGGGTATAATAGAGCCTATCTCCGGGGAATCGGTAGACGAAAGCTTGTTGGACGCCGTTATTATTCCTTTGCTGGTGGCCGATATGAAGGGTAATAGGGTAGGATATGGCAAAGGTTTTTACGATCGGTTTCTTGCCAAGTGCCGTCCAGACTGTGTTAAAATCGGGCTTTCCTATTTCGAACCCATTCCAGAAATTACTGATGTAGGCCCTTTCGATGTTCCTTTAGATATACTGCTTACGCCGGACAACACCTATCCGTTTTTTTAACGGTAATGCGTAGTGGGTAATGCGTAGTGCGAAAATGAGCGTCCTTGCGAGCCAGCGGAACGATGGCGCGGCAATCTTTCGGATCGGGGGTATCGAGTAGTGTGTAGTGGGTAATGTGTAGTGCGAAAATGAGCGTCCTTGCGAGCCAGCGGAACGATGGCGCGGCAATCTTTCGGATCGGGGGTATCGAGTAGTGCGTAGTGGGTAATGTGTAGTGCGAAAATGAGCGTCATTGCGAGCCAGCGGAACGATGGCGCGGCAATCTTTCGGATTGCGAGTATTGAGTAATGCGAATTAGACTTTAGTAGATAGTATTTAGTATGTAGATTGGGTATTGGGTAATGCGTAGTGAGTGGGTAATGAGAAGAGTTAGGTTATTCTTTGCTTTATTGCTTCTTCCCTTTCTTAGACGATATGTCGCATCGAAAGCTTTGCAATATGTATACATTTGGTAATGCACAAACCATCCCTGCAAAGGTTTCAAGCGACTGACTTTTGCTACCTTTTGGTCATCAAAAGTAGTGCCCTGCCGCGGCATGTGGCGGTAGGATTTAAGCGAGGGGCAATCCGTTTAAAAACATAAAATCCCTTTTTTTCAAAAGGGATTTTAAACTACTTATATAAAATTCTAAACTTTATGGTATTATCAATCTGCTTCAGCTGCTTGAGCAAATTCTTATCATACGCAGCATGGATATCAGTCACGGCATAGCCAATGTCGCCCTTTGTCATCAAAAATTGTGAAATAATATTGATATCATTTTCGGCATAGACATTATTGATCTGCGCCATAATGCCGGGTACATTTTGATGGATGTGGAGAAGGCGGTGCGCTTGCATAAGGCGTGGTAACGTTAAATTCGGGAAGTTACGACTCATGTAGGTGTCTCCGTTATTGATAAAGTCAGCCATCCGGCGTGGAATAAATTCCGAGTTACGCTTTTTGTTCTTTTTATCATCAAATACCACAATGCCTTTTTCGGTGCAAATTTCTTTACTGATGTTTCCTTTTACATCGCCCAGATAGCCAATTGTCTTGAGCTTGTCTGCTCGTGCAAGCTGCTCGTCCTCTATCTTCACGCCCTCTGCAACGAGTAGCATGCCTACATCTTTGACATATTTCTCTTCAAAGCTATCTTTTGTGCGCACAGAAAAACCATCCCGTTTAAGGATATGTACAGCTATCTCTGGTACATTGCCAATAATCAAACAGAGTATACGGTTTTTTGGATAGGAAATGGCCCGTGGCAAATCGTTTACGTACAGAAATTCATCAAAGCTCGGCGTGATATGGTCCGCTTTCTCGGTTACGCTTTGTCTGGAGATGTTTTCCGTAAAGGCGAAGAATTTCTCGATAAGACCAGACTCCTTCAACTGGAAATCGGAGTAACCATCACCAATTCCGAAGATACGACCATCGATACGGAGTTCCCTAAGCAGCTTTACCTTACCGCCCTCGTCAGAGAGCGGATTGCTCTCATCGTAGCCAATGATATTATCGTCTGCATCAAACAGAAAGGTATTGGCATAGATGTTTTCTTTTTTTATGTGGTAGGGTGTGACGACAGGCGTGATAAACTCTTTGAATCCGCCAGAAACAATCCATGCCGTGTCTTCATTTTTTTTGAAGAATTCTTTGTTCCGGCCGAAGGACAGTGATACCTTCCTTTTTAAATGTGAAACTAATTTATTGAGGTGTGATCGGTTTGCATTGAGCAATTGCACGCGACCGGTTAGGCTTTCCCGAAAGGAGATTTTGCCTTCCATGGCGAGGTTTGTATAATCTTCGATCTTTTGATAGATTGCCTCTCTATCGGGATGATTTTTTAACGATATACGAGCGAGTTCATCCAGCGCTTCGACTTGTGTAAAAGTGCTATCGAAATCGATGATATAGTAATTTTTCACAGTGTTCCAGTTTTAATGTATGGTTTTAGGATTAAGTTTAAGGCTGATTTCCTGCAAAGTTACGTCAACAGCTTTAAACGTGTATCCTGTGGTGTCGGTTACTTTTTTATTTGAATAGGCCAGCTTTGAAGCGGCAGCTTTTGCTGCATCGCGGGTTAAGGACGGGCGTTCGCGTTTTATCAACGCGACAAGCTTAGCAGCACGCCAGGCAACGCTCAGCATAAAAGGTTTTGCCTCGACCGTGGGAAATGGTTTGTTTAAAAGCGTAGCAATGCGTTCTAAAAGGTCTTTGTTCGTAAGGTTTTCACTGTTCAAAATAAAGCGTTCACCCGAGATATCGACCAAGTTCATCAGCACGATCATGATTTTGGCTACATCGTCTACGTCCACAATGCCGACCGTGCCAGGCGGATAAATTTTCAATCCCTGCTGCACCATCTTGAAGATAACGCCGGACCCTTTCGTGCCTGCTCCGATCCCCATGATCACCGATGGATTCACAATAACAGCGTCTAGCCCCTCCACGATGCCGCGCCAAACCTCCATTTCACTTTCGTATTTGGAGACCGCGTACTTGGAATTATCTGCCCCATCGTCCCATTTGCTATCTTCGGTCAGCAGTTCTCCTTTTTTACTGACACCTAGCGTCGCAATGGAGCTTACGTGCACAAGGCGAGCGTTGTGTTCCAAGCAAAGGTTGACAATGTGCTTGGTGCCTTCGATATTGGTATGCAGCATAGCGGCATAGTCTTGCGGCTGGTAGGATATCATGGCTGAACAATGATACACCTGTGTGATTCCCCCGAAGATATCGGATAGGGCAAAATAATCCGTAATATCAGCATCTACCCACTGTATCAAAGACGAGGAAATTAACGTTTCAGGGATCACCGAATTTTCCCGTTTTATTGCCAAAACAGCTACCCCTTGATCGGTTAATAATTTGATCAATGTTGATCCCAGAAAACCAGTTCCGCCTGTTACAAATACCACTGCTGACTAAATTGTTGAACGTTGTTATTCCCAAAGATAGATTATTGTCATCTGCTATCCAAATCGTTTCGGTCTTACGAAGCCGGCTGTTTGAGCAACCCGTCCGGATAGCGGATAGTCTTTTGTTTCACATCAACGGACGCTTTGCTTCAACTCGCAAAATTCCTATTTTTATAAAAAACGAACTTATGAAAGCCATTCTTTACATTATTTTCCTTTTCTCTAATTTTAGTCTTATTGCCCAAGGGAAGAAATTCTTTGATGGGGGGAGCGTTCAGCTACAGTCAACGGTCGAAAAACTTAATTTACAATATGTAGCCGATTTGCCTTTTGTAAACGTTAATATTAACGGGAAGACCTACAACTTCCTGTTTGATACTGGAGCTCCTACCGTTATTTCTACAGCGATCTATACGGAATTAGGACTTGAAAAAAAGCATAAGAGTAAGGCAAAGGATTCGCAAAGAAATAAGCAAAGTCAGATTTTCTCCATATTACCTGAAATGATTGTAGACCAAGTGACTTTTAAGAACATCGGTGTTGTCGTTATGGACCTTAAGGCAACTGAATTTGAATGCCTGCAAGTCGATGGCATTCTGGGCGCTAACCAAATGGCTAAGTTGTTCTGGAAAGTAAACTATGCTGAAAACACAATGGAGGTTACGCAGGATCTGTCCCAATTTGATCTGAACGAATTTGATTTCGTGATTCCATTCACCACGAAGAATCAAAAGACGCCTATTGTGGAAGCGCAGATAATTGGTAAAAAGATAGACTTTACGTTCGATACCGGGTTTTCAAGAAATCTGAAAATTACGGACAGAAATTATAATCCAAAAGAAATAGTGGAGAAAGTGGCAATCTTTGGAAACAGCAGTATCGGCGCTTTTGGTGCAGGAAATCCTGCATCTGGATATCTTTTTAAGGCTCCAAACCTATCACTGGGAAATAAAAGCTTTACCGACGAAATGGTGACGACGGGAGGTTCGAATCTTATTGGAAATGGATTCTTTCAAAATTTTGTAATGGTTTTAGATTGGACGAATCGTAAAATTTATATGAAGCAAATCAGAAATGCTTCCTATGAATTTAGTTCCTTTGGTTTTGGATACCGCTTTGTAGAGAACAAGCCTGTAGTTGTTTACATCTTTCAAGACGAAAGTCTTCCTTTACAAGTAGGAGACTCCATTATCAGTATCAATAATGTTGATCTAGAACATCTTGATAAAGACGCTGCGTGTCATTATTTTTTTAACAGGGCAGAGCAAGATGCGGATGTTATTGATATAAAAATAAGGAGAAGTGGAGAAGTTCTGGATGTGAAATTAACAAAAAAGGTATACCTGAAAAGTTAAGTGTAACGTTTTTTGCAGCGGATGTGAACTATCGTAAAAATAGGAATTTTCACGGAAATAATTATTCCTATCTTTATCCCTCACCATTACGATAAAATTAATACCAACATATTCTATGTCTTTAGCTGATTTCTTTTCGCCAATCTCTACACGTGAATTTTGTGCAGGGGCTGATTTTTATAATTCGCAGTTTGGGAAGATTATCCAAGCTTATGAACACAGCTTTCCAGATCTTGAAGCTCTAGAGAGTAAGCCACATATCGTGATCATTGGTGTCGAAGAAGAACGGGGCGCTGTCAATAACGCGGGGACGAAGAAATCAGCGGATGCTATCCGGAAGCACTTTTACAATTTGTATCAGGGCGATTATAATGTACGCATAGCCGATCTGGGTAATATCCAGGCTGGCGCGACTATTCGCGACACCTATGTCGCCCTAAAGACCGTGGTGGAAGAACTTGTTAAACACAATATCTTACCGATTATTATCGGGGGTGGACAAGATTTGACATATGCCCAATATACGGCCTACGAAGGCTTGGAGCAACGTGTAGAATTAGCAATCATTGATGCGAAGTTTGATCTTGATCAGGATAATGCAGAAAACACGTCCTTAAATTCCAATACCTACCTGAATCATATTATCCTACATCAGCCGGACTATCTTTTTAACCTTAGTAACTTGGCTTATCAAACCTATTTGGTTAGTAAAGAATCGCTGAATATGTATGATAAATTGTTTTTTAGCACCATGCGTATGGGCATGATCACCGGGAAGCTGGATCAGGCGGAGCCGCTGATACGTGCGGCAGACATATTGAGTTTTGACATCGGCGCCATACGCGCATCCGAGGCACCGGGAAATGCAAATGCCATGCCCAACGGTTTATATGGCGACGAAGCCTGCCAGTTAACGCGTTATGCGGGAATGTCGGATAAATGCTCGTCCATTGGGTTTTATGAATACAACCCCACATTCGACCCTATGGGGCATACCGGGAGTCTAGTCGCGCAAATGATCTGGTGTTTTATCGATGGATTCTATAACCGCAAAAACGACGCCCCACTGATCCCGAAGTCCGCATATATCGTTTACCGCACAACATTGGAGAATGATGACTATGAATTAGTCTTTGTAAAAAGCAAAAAATCTGACCGTTGGTGGATGCAAGTTCCTTATTTCGGGTCGAAATCCGTTAACGAACGCTACTATTGGGTTCCTTGTCGATATGAAGATTATCAGCAGGCCGTCGCGGGGGATATGCCCGACCTTTGGTGGAAAACTCACCAGAAATTACAGTAAACTCGCGTCCATTGATATTTAAACTTTCGGGCATGTGAAGCTTGCCCAGAGCTTATCATTTTCTTTAGCTATTTTTTATGGAAATATTATTGATTGTGGTTATCTGCGTTTTAGTGATTTTCATGCTCGCTTTGGTGCGTGCAAATGCCCGCAACGTCAGCAAAAGCGAGTATGAAAGACTGGTTGAAACCCACAATGTTACGCGCTTAGATTTCGCCAAACTGCAGGAAAGAGAACGCATGCTGGCTGAGCGCAGCACACAGCAAGATGATGCGCTGCAGCGTGAGCGAAATGAGCGGGCAGCTTTGGAAAGAACATTGGAGGCGACAAATGCCTACCTGCAGGCCCAGCAAGAAAAGTTTCAGGCGCAGCAAGCAGAGATGACAAGCTTACGGGAAGAATTTAATCTGCAATTCCAGCACATGGCAAACGCCATTCTGGAAGAAAAAACGCAGAAATTTACCGCAGTGAACCAACAGCAAATGGACCAGATTCTCACGCCGCTGAAAGAGAAAATAAAAACCTTCGAAGAGAAGGTCGAACGAACCTATCAACAAGAAGCGGCGGAAAGAAATGTCCTAAAAGGTGTTGTTGAGCAATTGATGCAGCAAAGTTTGCTTATAAAAAATGAGGCGAACAACTTAACAAGAGCCTTAAAAGGAGATACCAAGAAACAGGGAAACTGGGGTGAGATCATTTTGGAACGTGTCTTGGAGCGTTCCGGACTCGTCAAAGATCAGGAGTATGTCTTACAGTCGGTGTTTAAAGCCGAAGAGATCCGTAAGATCCCAGATGCCATTATTATGCTGCCTGACGAAAAGCATTTAGTCGTAGATTCGAAAATTTCGCTGGTTGCCTACGAGCGATGGATCAATACAGAAGATGAGGTGGAGCAAGCAAAATCTTTGAAACAACATGTGCAGTCTATTGAGAGCCATGTACGGGATTTGTCGGCCAAAAACTACCAAGATCTCTACGGTATACATTCGCCGGACTTTGTGCTGTTGTTTATGCCTATTGAATCAGCGTTGAGTGTTGCGGTACGCGAAAAGCCTGATCTGTTTTCCGAAGCGTGGGATCGCAGGGTCGTTATTGTGAGTCCTTCTACCTTATTGGCTACGTTGCGCACCATAGCGAGCATTTGGGTGCAGGAACGCCAAACTAGAAACGTGTTAGAGATTGCGAAAGAGGCCGGTGCGCTGTATGATAAATTTGTGGGCTTTCTAGGCGATATGCAGCAAATTGATGTGCACTTGCAACGCGCCAGCGAAAAACATTTGGAAGCTATGAAAAAACTCTCGACGGGGCCCGGCAACGTAGTCCGGAAAATAGAAAATTTGAAAGTGCTCGGCGCAAAGGCAAATAAGCAAATTGACAATCGCTTTCTGGATTAGGAAAGCAATTGTCAATGGCCCAAAACCTAGTTTAGTATCAGGCTGTGGCGTAGCATTAATAGCCGGCGGCAAAGTCGTCGCCTCGCGGATCAGCGCCAACTTGCAACTTGCCGTTCGGTAAAACAATAATATTTTCCATTCTACCGATGTTTCCGCGTTTATACTGTGTATACCCGTCCTTCTCCAAACGCTGCCGAATGTCGGTTGCAATGGCGCCCTCTTCGACATCAATCCTATCAGGCTTCCATTGATGGTGAAACCGCGGTGCAGACACCGAGGCCTGTGCATCCATATCAAATTCGAGAACGTTTAAGATCCCTTGAAAAACGGAGGTAATAATGGTTGATCCGCCGGGTGTGCCAATGACCATTTTAAGTTTACCATTTTCTTCTACAATTGTCGGAGACATGGCGCTGAGCATCCGTTTTTCTGGCTGGATAGCATTGGCTTTACCCCCTAACAATCCATACAAATTTGGTGTTCCCGGCTTTACGGAGAAATCATCCATCTCGTTGTTTAATAGGAAGCCAGCTCCATCTACCCAGACGCCGGCGCCGTACGATCCGTTTAACGTTGTTGTGAGGGATACCGCGTTCCCTTTGTTGTCTACAATACAAAAATGGGTAGTTTCTTCCGACTCATAGCCTGGAAATTTTGCCGCCTTTACCTGATCACTTGGGGTAGCTTTCTTCAGGCTTACCTGCTTCATGCGTTCCTGGTTAAACGCTTTATTGGTAAGGTATGCTACGGGTACATTATAAAAATCCGGATCTCCAAGGTGTGTTGCTCGATCGGCGTAGACGCGTCGTTCGGCTTCGACCATCGCGCGGACCGTACTATCTGATTGAAATCCCCACTCTTGTAAAGGATATTTCTCTACAGATTGCAAAAGAGCAAGTAGCGCAATGCCACCGCTCGATGGCGGAGGCATGGATATAATGCTATAATTTTTGTAGCTGCCTACGATGGGCTGCCTCCAAACTGCACGGTAGTTTTTGAGGTCAGCGTGAGAGATGATACCGTTACCCCTTTTCATTTCCGCAACGATCAGATCGGCGGTTTCACCGGTGTAAAATCCAGCACTTCCTTTTTCCGCAATTCTTTTCAGGGTGTTGGCCAGTTGCTTTTGGATGAATATATCACCCGCTCTCCAGGGCCGCTCGCGAATGATTTCTGCTCCATTTTTGTTGAGCCTTTTAAAACGCTCTTGATGCGCGTTAAATTCTTTCGCTTGTCGTGCAGTCAACGCGAAGCCTTGCTCGGCAAGCGCTATGGCAGGAGCAAGCAGTGTGGTCCAAGCTAGCGAGCCAAACTTTTTGTGCGCTTCTTCCATACCCGCCACGGAACCCGGAACACCCGCCGCAAGCTGTCCATCAAGGCTCAAGTCTGTGATCGGCTCACCCGCTTTATCCAGATACATGTCGCGATGGGCTTTGCCTGGCGCTTTTTCCCGAAAATCTAATGAAGTCGTTTCACCGCTGTGGTCACGATACACCATAAAGCCGCCTCCCCCAATGTTTCCAGCATTGGGATAGACAACAGCTAACGCAAACTGAACAGCTACGGCCGCATCAACGACATTTCCATTTTGTTGTAAGATGTCCACCCCAATTTGCGAAGCTAGAGGATGGGCTGTAACAACAGCTCCCTGCGAAAACTCTTGGCTTTTTTTTGTATGCTGATTGCTTTGCCGAACCTGGCAGGAGCTTACAAAAAGAATAAATAGAAATGGGTAAAATAGCTTCATATGTATATACATGTGGTTGTTTTATGTGTTATTGGCAAACATCGGTGCGTTGTCACGTAAATATAGCCTAAAACTGTTGTTCTTGAAAATCGGTCGTAAACTGTTTTGCCATATGGCACACACAAATTGCGCTGTATCGTTTAAAACAATGGTTTCTCGGCAGAAGTTTATTACCTTTAACTTGTCTTATGGTAAATGATGAGCGATCGGCTTCAAAAAATACGCGTGAAAACCATCGCCGCATGGCAGAAGACATTTGACAGCGTAAACCATGTGTCTTGCTCACAGAGGCATTATGGACAGGTAAAATTAAACGACGTGATATGAGAAGCATACTCTTGACCATTACCCTCTTATTAAGCTTTACTGCCAGTTTTGCGCAACGTGTGCAGATCATGTCTTATAATATACACCATGGCAACCCACCGGGCAAAGATGGTGTTATCGATCTTGAACAGATAGCCAAGGTTATCAATGACTCAGGAGCGGAGCTGGTCGGGCTTCAGGAAGTGGATGTGCGGGTGCCACGCTCGCAAGGTATCGATCAAGCGCTTGAGCTCGCGGAACTCACCGGAATGTACTATTTCTTCTCGAAAGGAATAGACCTAGATGGAGGCGAATACGGGACACTGATATTGTCGAAGTATAAAATTATAGGCAATAGGCGCTACGAACTTCCGATGCCGGTTCCCAGTGAGCAAAGATCTTTAGCGATTGTGGATGTGCTGTTGCCCAGCGGGCAGGTACTTTCTTTCGCGAATACGCATTTGGATTTAAAAGCGGAGAACAAGCTTGCACAGGCGGCTCATATCACGGAGGTTGGCGATTGGTACGACAGGCCGCTAATCTTGGTGGGCGATTTTAATACCGAACCTGGCAGTGAGCCTATGAATGTTTTGGAGACGTATTTCTCACGCAATACAACAGCGAATGCTGCTACCCATCCCAACCAAAATCCCACAACGGAAATCGATTATATTATGGTTGGTAAGCATGGTAACTTTTCTTGGAAAAGCTATAAAACCATAGCGACAGATGCATCTGATCATCTTCCGGTTTGCGCAGAAGTAGAATTCAAATAGCACGACCGATCACCTGCCTGTTGCGGCGATTTATGGATTTAATTTTTCGTTGTTTTTATGCCGGTCAGCATCCCGAATAGATTTCTTTTCCAAATTTTTAATGAGGGCTTCGTTAAGATCAATGCCTGTCTGGTTGGCTAAGCAAATCAGGACGAAAAAAACATCGGCCATCTCATCGGCCAGGTTCACGGCTTCATCTGACTTTTTAAACGATTGCTCACCATACTGACGCGCCATAATACGCGCTACTTCGCCTACTTCTTCCATCAATATAGCTGTATTGGTTAGTTCGTTGAAATAACGAATACCGGTACTATTGATCCATTTGTCGACTATTTCCTGCGCTTCCTTGATGGTCATGATATGCTTCTATTTTTGTTAAAAATTCTCTTTGTCTTTTGTATTCATGATAATCGTAACGGGACCATCGTTTCGGAGGTCGATTTTCATATCTGTGCCAAAAACCCCCATCTGCGTTTCTTTGCCCAGTAATCCTTTCAAATACGCACCCATCTGCTGGTATAGTGGCTGTGCTTGATCAGGGCGGGCAGCGCGGATAAAGGATGGGCGATTTCCCTTTTTCGTCTGTGCGAACAGCGTAAATTGTGAAATCAGCAGAATTTGTCCATGAATGTCTTTAACAGATCGATTCATCAGGCCGTTTTCGTCCGAAAAAATGCGAAGGTTAACTAACTTTTGCCCAAGCCATTCCAAATCATCTTGGCTATCATCTTCTTCAACGCCCAATAATACCAATAGCCCATTGCCAATGTTGCCGGTGCAGACACCGTCTACCGTACAACTTGCTTGCGTGACCCTCTGTACTACTGCTCTCATTTTGGCAAATTAAAAAGTAAAAAGTAAAAAGTGATAAGTCAAAAGTAAAAAGTAAAAAGTGACAAGTGACAAGTCAAAATTGAAAAGTTAAAAGTGATAAATCAAAAGTGACAAGTTAGAAGTCAAAATTCAAAAGTAAAAATTAAAAAGTCAAAAGTGACAAGTCAAAATTCAAAAGTGATAATTATCTTCGATGAGCTCGCTACGCTCGGTTCAAAAGTAACAAGTTAAAAAGTAAAAATTGATAAACCAAAATCTACACGTGATACGTCAAAACAAATATTTAAAACCTAACATTTAAGCCGAAGAGGAAATTTGTTTCTGCTTGCGGGTAGTACGCGTTACCAAAGATTCTGGCTCCATCTGCTTGCGCTATGCCGCCGTAGGTATATCCGTGCGATTCATATTTCTCATTAAACAGATTGTTTACCGCGAGGTTGGCGTCAATGTTTTCAATATTCCACAACGAAAAGCTATACCGTAACCGTAGGTTGTTTACGAAAAACGGATCTACGCTGCGTGCTCTGCTGCTCGTGTTATCAAGATATTGGCGCGATACATACTTGCTGGCTAAGCTAAACTCCACTGGCGCGATGGGCGTGTAAGACAATTCATTGGATAGAATGACGGCAGGGGAGAAGGAGATGTTCGTTGACCGATATGCATTGGTCACTTGTGGTGCATCCGTAGGATCCCAATTTTCATCAAGTATGCTTAGGTACTCCGTATAGTTTTTGATTTTATTTTCGCTGATACCGGCAGTCGCTTTCCATTGAAATTGCTTTGAAATTCTCCAGGCGCCGTCAAATTCAAAGCCTATGCGGTAGCTATCAGGAACATTTTCGCGAATCGATCCACCCACGTCGTTGATTTCTCCAGTCAGCACAAGTTGATCGTTGTAAAACATACCGTACAGGTTGGCGCCAATATTGATGTTTTCTTTTCTCAGGCGATAGCCCGCTTCGATGTTATGCATCTTTTCCGCTCGTGGTCGTGCATTTGCTGAAGACGCGACGTAGTCGTCGCGAACCGGTTCTTTACTGCCATAAGCATAGGAGCTATACAAGGAGGCACTGGGCGAAAGCATATAAGTGGCTCCTAGCTTCGGGTTGAAAAAGTGATGTTTCACGTTCACGTCCGACAATATTCTGTTATGGTCGAATCCTTCGAAGGTGTAATCCACAAACCGGTATTGTAAATCCGCGTACAGATTGAATGCGCCAAACTTGCCATTCCACTTCCCGTAAAAATTGACGTCGTTTTTCTCAGCGTCGTTGAAATAATACTTATCACCCAATTGACTATCCGATGCATACTGCGCCCAGATCACTTTACCATAATGGTCGCCGCGGTATTGATTGGCACCACCTCCAAAAATAAAGCTGTGGTTTTCATTCAGCTTATGGTTTATCGAAAAAACCGTTCCGTAGAAGTAGTTATCCAACCAGCGTTGGCGGATCAGATCGGTCGTATTGATGACGGTGTCGCTATGGATAATAGGCTTTAAGTTGTATGTGCTGAAGTTGTCATCCCTTCGATATTCTTCATAATACCCTCGGCCACGCGTGTAGTGTAGCGCAACATTCAGCGTTGTGTTAGTCGATGCGAAATAATTATAATGAAGATGATGATGCGTCTGTGTATAATTATCGGTTTGATTTTCGTAATCGAATCCATTATAGCGGCGATTAGTTTCTAGTAATTCTTCGGGCACCCCGTCCCAGGCCTGGAAGGTTTTTTCTTTTCCGGAGAAGATGGTTGCCTTGAGCTGGTGTTTGGCCCCGTAATAGCCGGCATCTACGTAAAACGATTTTAGGTCGGAGGTTGCTCTATCGATATAGCCATCGGAGCTTATTCGGGATAGACGGGCATTGAAAGCAAACTTATCACGTATTAGTCCTGACCCCAGCTTAACCGTGTTTTTCCAGGTATTGTAAGAGCCAAAGGTATTGTTCAGTTCGGCATAAGGTGCTGTCTCTAGCGCGTCAGACTGCATGTTTAGCGATGCGCCAAAGGCGCCAGCACCATTCGTCGATGTGCCAATGCCTCGTTGGATCTGAATGCTCTGCGTGCTTGAAGCAAAATCGGGTAGGTTGACGAAAAATGAACCCATGCTTTCCGCATCGTTCAACGGAATCCCGTTTAATGTCACGTTTATACGCTGGCTGTTCGATCCGCGGATGGTCATGTTTGTGTAGCCAATACCCGCACCAGCATCCGATCCGACAACGACAGAAGGTGTTTGATCAAGTAAATAAGGAATATCTTGTCCAAGATTTAATCGCTTGAGCTCTTCCTTAGAAATGTTCTTGTAGGTCGTGGCGGAATTTTCTGCGGCGCGTGTGGCCATGACCTGCACTTCGCCGGTCAATCGTTGGTCGGGTTGCAGCAACACACGGATAGTACTTTCCTGCGAGGGATTAAGGTGCTTTGAAAACGAACCAAAGCCTATGTGTCGAACCTGCAAGATGGCCGCTTGTGATTTAATTTCGGTAAATGTAACAATTCCGTGTTGATCGGCAGATTTTGTGATGCCCTGAAACTCCACGGATGCACCGCGAAGAGGTTCTTGCTCGAGCGTTTGGACGATAACACGCAACTGTGTTTGTGCAAAAGTTATCACTGTGCACACAAGTAGTGCAAGGGTGACCAATCCATTCTTTACCATAAAAAGTGATATTAATAAAAAAGTTAAACGGACTATTATCAGGGGCTATTAATAGCTGTTATCATTTAACTAACCTTTTCCCTCCGCCAGCATTACCTGGATCAGGTGCGTTTCGCTATCATGCAAAACTGGGTATAATCTCAGCCTTTATTCGTGTTGAAAAAACAAGGCACCCCTTTCGATGGCAACAAAAGTAAACATTAATTTTAGAAACACAAATTGTTAATCTTTTTTTTCAAAGGGGCTAATTGTAATTTTTAATTATCTCAACATGTTGTTTTTCGAATAAAATTTATAAATTAGCAAATGTATTTTCTTTATGAATGGTAAGAAAAGACATTGGTACGCATCAATGATTTCTTTTTATACACAAAAATTAAGTTTTGTAAATCGATGAGGTATATTTCAGCGAGTATTGTTGTTCCGGTAGTTGGGAACTTTTTGAAGAATGGCGTGGTCGCGATAGATGAGTCCGGGATCGTTAAAGGAATTTACGAAAACAATGATGTCGCGATTCTCGATAAAGAGAAAGAGCTCTATGATGGTGTTTTGATTCCTGCTTTTGTCAATGCACATTGCCATATTGAGCTATCGCATATGCTCGATAAGACGGAGAAGGGCGTAGGATTACCTCGGTTTCTTTCTGCCGTGATGAAAAGGAGGGCAGCTGATGAGCGCGAGATTTTAGAGAAAATTACATTTGCTGATGAATTGATGTGGAAAAATGGTATCCAGGCTGTTGGCGATCATGTCAATACATCCCATTCTGCAGAAGTCAAAGCGCATAGCAGAATAAGATATCACACCTTTGTTGAAGTGATGGGCTTGAATAAGGATGAGTTGCAGCCGCGGATAGACAGTGCACGAGATACGGAGTTTTACTTTGATGCAAACCATGCTTCGATAACCCCGCACGCACCTTACTCTTGTTCTAAGGAACTTTTTAAGGCGTTTAAACGCACCGTAAACGAAGACAACATTTTCAGTGTGCATAATCAGGAGAGTGACGAGGAAAATAAGTTGTTTCGGTATCGAGAAGGTGAATTTCTCGACTTCTATAAAGAGATGGGTTTTGATGCTGAAGGATTTAAAGCACAAGCGAGAAACTCTGTGCAGTCTTATTTGCCACACTTACCGAAAAATAACCGCCTCATTTTAGTGCATAACACCTTTACTTCATTAAAGGATATCGACTTTATCAATCGACAAGATAGGGATGTGTATTACTGCATCTGTCCGAAAGCTAACCTCTACATCGAAGGCAAATTGCCTAAGATATTGAATTTTATCCCGGATAAGACGAAGATGATTTTAGGGACCGATAGCTTGGCATCCAACGATACCTTAAGCATTTTGGATGAAATCAAAGTATTGGCTACGCATTTTGATCACCTGGACTTTCTACAACTTTTGCAATGGGCGACAATCAATGGTGCGAAAGCCCTCGGGTTGGAGGACACCATAGGCTCTATAGAATTAAATAAACGACCAGGGCTGCTGCTTTTAAAAGGAATGAACAATTTACGCATCCATGATCGCGTTACAATGCAAAGAATCGCTTAATTTGTTGGATTTTCTTCTGTACATTTGTGCTTGATGAAGCATTTAAATATAGAAGTTTACGGTGAGGTGCAGGGCGTTTATTATCGCTTGACTTGCAAAGCTGTTGCCGATCAGTTGGGTATTAAAGGATTTGTTGTGAACCGGCCTGATGGAAGCGTCTATATCGAAGCCGAAGGTGATTCATCGACATTAGAGGAGTTGCTGGAATTTTGTCAGGAGGGACCAGATCGTGCGGAAGTAAAATCGCTGACGCAGGAAGAGGGGCCTCTTCGCGGATTCAAAAATTTTGAGGTTCTAAAAAAAATCAAATAACGTTAGGGTGTCAGTAGTAAAAAGATTTTTGGGTGATACCGCTATCTACGGCCTGTCGACAATCGTCTCGCGTTTACTCAACTTTGTATTAACTCCGTTACTTATCAAAAAATTTCCTGCATCCGTGTACGGAATTTTTACGAATGTCTATTCCTGGGCGGCCTTGCTAAACACGTTTTTGGCCTTCGGCATGGAAACTACCTATTTCCGCTACTTGCAGAAGGTCGAGCCCGAAGATCGTCCTAAAGTGTTCAACAATACGTTTCTTGTCACCCTTGTTACCGCATTTGTGTTTATAGGGTGCCTTATTTTTTCCAGTGGGGCCATTGCCGCTTGGTTTGGAAGGAAAGGCTTACAGTCCATTGCAGACTACAAGGTATACATTTTGCTTATGGGGCTCACGCTCGCCGCGGATGCTTTGGCCGTCGTTCCCTTTGCCAAGTTGCGATCGCAGAATCGACCAATTCGGTATGCTGTGCTTAAGCTGTGCAATATTCTGGTATTCGTTTTCTTCAATCTCTTGTTTTTGGTGATTATCCCTGAACTTCTGCAGGGCAATAGCATACCACAAGTACGGTTAGCTTGGTTTCGCGAAAGTTGGTTGGGCTACGTCTTTCTTTCAAATTTGATAGCGAGTGCGGTCACCTTAATCATGCTTATTCCGGAGATGAAAGGATTTCGACTGCAGTGCGATCGTCCGATGTTGAAATCCATGTTGTCGTATAGCTTTCCTATTTTTGTTGCCAATATTTCGTTCATTATCAACGAACATCTCGATAAAATCCTGATGCCCACATTGCTGCCTGAGCAGATAGGCGAGCGGGATCTGGGTATTTATGGTGCTATTGCTAAAATAGCGGTTTTTCTGAGCATCTTTGTGCAGGCGTTCCGTTTAGGTGCCGAGCCATTTTTCTTCTCCTACGCGAAACATGAAAACGCCCGTAAAACCTATGCACTTATTATGGAATATTTCGTGATCGCGATGATGTTCGTCATGGTGGCTTTATCCATAAACATAGAATGGCTGAAATATTTTATCAAGGGCGGGAGTGAAGCCGCAATTGCCCAATACTGGTCGGGGCTAACGTATATCCCTATCATTCTTTTTAATTATGTGCTATTGGGCATATACATGAATCTCTCGGTATGGTACAAGCTATCGGATCAAACACGCTACGGACTCTACATCTCTGGAATAGGGGCTGTGACGACGATGGTGCTCTGTTACTATGCCATACCTCGCTGGAGTTATATAGGCGCTATTCTCGTCACCACCGTAACCTATATCCTTATGGTTGCGCTGTCTTATTTCTGGGGGCAAAAAAACTATGTCATTCCATACAATGTCCGGAAGATTTTAACACACTTGGTCGTTGGTGCGACATTGGTTACCATACATTATACATGGCTAGATCGAAGTGTATGGTGGGGTAATGCACTGTTGGGGCTGTACCTGGTACTTATCCTTTTTACTGAACAAAAATTTATCCGTCGCGTTATTCGATCCTAGGGGGAGCACAGTGCGCTGCGGCGCTATGAAAAGTATACTGGGTTTTATTATACGACCTCTTCCGCGAATTTATCGCCGATCTCTTCCAGCACCGCTAAAATATCTTGCTGGTTTTGTAGACCAACGAGCTGCATGCGGTACTCTTTAAAGTTCGGGATACCCTTGAAATAATTAGCATAGTGCCTGCGCATTTCAAAGATTCCGGTCTTATCGCCCTTCCATTCGATAGATTTGTTAAGGTGTGTTTTACAAACATCCACACGTTCCGCTATGGTTGGACCTTCCAGACGTTCACCTGTTTGGAAGAAATGTTTGATCTCCCGAAATATCCATGGATACCCGATTGAAGCACGTCCGATCATGATACCATCCACTTCAAACTCTTGTCGCCACGCAGCCGCTTTCTCTACCGAATCGACATCGCCATTGCCAAATATGGGTATTTTCACACGCGGGTTCTGTTTGACGTCCCGAATCATGCTCCAGTCGGCTTGCCCTTTGTACATTTGTGCGCGTGTTCGCCCATGAATAGCGAGTGCCTGAATGCCGATATCTTGTAGCCGCTCTGCAACTTCATATATATTCTTGGTGTTGTCATCCCAGCCCAGTCGGGTTTTTACCGTTACGGGCAGGTGTGTGGCTTCCACGACAGCCTTGGTCATAGCGACCATCTTGTCAATATCTTGCAATAAGGAAGAGCCAGCCCCTTTACAGACCACATTCTTAACAGGGCAGCCATAGTTAATATCGATGAGATCCGGATTAGCTAGCGTGCATATTTCGGCAGACTGTCGCATATGTTCAATATCAGAACCAAAGATCTGGATACCGATAGGACGCTCGTACTCGAAGATATCCAACTTTTGTCGAGATTTTGCGGCATCACGGATAAGCCCTTCAGAAGAAATGAATTCTGTGTACATCATATCGACTCCGTTTTGCTTACATACGTAACGGAATGGCGGATCACTTACATCCTCCATAGGAGCCAATAACAGTGGAAACTCACCTAAATCAATATGTTCACCAATCTTAACAGCCATCTCATTCATTTTTTACAAAGGTACTAAAAAATTGAAAACGAGTGGAGGTGGGGATTATCCTTGTTTGAAGCTACAGTCGTTTAGGTGATCATCGACCATGCCTACTGCTTGCATATAAGCGTAACATATGGTCGTTCCGAAAAATTTGATTCCACGTTTTTTAAGATCTTTGGCTATGGCATCTGACTCTGCGCTGTGGGTGGCGGCTGATTTCATGTCAGGGAGGCTATTCACTACCCGTTTATTGTTGGGCATAAAGCTGTAAAGGTATTGATAAAATGATCCGAATTCCTCTTGAATGGACATAAAGACCTGCGCGTTTTTTACCGTGGCCTCAATTTTACCGCGATGCCGAATGATGCTAGCATCCTGTACCAATTCATCTATTTTTTTCTGGTCGTATTGTGCCACTTTTTTATAGTCGAAATGGCTAAAAGCGTTTCTGTAGCCCTCTCTTCTCCGCAAGATGGTAATCCAACTTAAGCCTGCCTGTGCAGATTCTAGCACCAGAAATTCAAATAACAGCTGATCGGAAGTAATGGGTTTACCCCATTCTTCATCGTGGTATTTGACATAGAGATCATCGGTGCCGCACCAAGGACAGCGTGTTACATCGGCCTGCTTCATGTTTTCTTTTTTGCTTAACAATATTATCCTAACTTTACGCCAAAGTAAGTAATTTTTCTGCATGTATTGGTTGAATCGCATTTTAATCACTGGTCTATTTTTGCTGTCCGTTTTGCCGGGCATTTGTCAGGTGGATTCGCTACGTTCAACCAGCGGCGCAGACAGCGTAGAGGTTCAGGAAGTAGATGCCTTTAATTATATCTATCCACCTGCCGATCGGCCGCATCAGCTTTTGGAGCAACTCTTGGCTGGTATTGAGGAGCGTAGTACTAATCTTGAAAAAAGTTTGGCCTATATGCGGGGCGAAAATAACGACGTGCCAACTGCGATGGGAACGCGAAAAATCAGCCGACCTACCTGGATTCTGGGAAGTGTCTTTGTCCTTTTTCTTGCCGTAGGGCTGGTTAGAATCCTCTTCCCCGGAGATTTCGCAATGATTGTGCAAGCCTATTACAATGAACGTACCCTGCAACAAATCAGCAAGGAAGATAATATGCTGACTTCTTGGCCTTATATCCTGCTGTATTTAATCTTTAGCTTGGCCCTAGGGTTGTTTATTTTGCTTGTTGAATCTTCCTTTTTGCACCATGATGCGTTAAATTGGTCGAATTACCTCCGAACCACCGCTGTCGTGGCTGTCTTGTTCGTCTTGAAGATCGTATTGATTCGCTTTATATCCTTTGTATTTGAAATCGGTCGTTTAGTAAGAGAATATGTCACGGTCTTGTACTTGGTATATTTCAATAGCATGTTATTTTTAATGCCCATACTCTTGGCGGTAACGCTTATTCCCGCAAACTATTTTAAATTTGTGTTAATTTTGTTTAGTGTTGTGGCGTCTATCTTATTTGTTTACAGGTTCTTGAGAACGGCGCTTCGTCTTTTTGGAAATCTTAAGTTTTCGATTTTTTATTTAATTCTGTATCTTTGCGCACTCGAAGTAGCACCGATTTTGATATTGGTTAAAACACTGAGCAATTAAAAAAATTGAATATGCAAGTAGATGTAGCAAGAGCCAAGAAGGTAAAAAGCATTTTAGTTACGTTGCCAAAACCCGAAAATGATAAGTCTCCATATTTCACATTGGCTGAAAAATACAACCTAAAGCTCGATTTTAGAGGTTTTATCCATGTAGAAGGTGTACCAGCGAAAGATGTCCGCAAGGAGAAGGTAAATTTTGCTGATTTCTCTGCCGTTATCTTTACGAGTAAAAATGCCGTAGACCATTTTTTCCGTGTTTGCGAAGAGATGCGTTACGAGGTATCATCCGAAATGAAGTATTTCTGTATATCGGAAACCATTGCCCTTTATCTTCAAAAATATATTCAATACCGCAAGCGTAAGATCTTCTTTGGCAAACAGACCGCAAAAGATCTTGAAGAGGTGCTGAAAAAGCACAGCAAGGAGAAGTTCTTGTTCCCTTGTTCGGATGTGGCAAATGAAGAAACACAAAAATGGTTGCAGGACAACGGCTACGACTTTACACCGGCCGTTCTTTTTCGTACCGTGATCAGTGACATCCAAGATCTTGAAAATGTCTTTTATGATGTCATCGTGTTTTTTAGTCCATCTAGCGTGCAATCGCTTTACGAGAATTTTCCAGACTTTAAACAAAATAATACTCGCGTAGCCGCCTTTGGTGCGACGACACAACAGGAGTTGTTGAAGCATGATCTGATATTAGACATTCCAGCACCTACGCCTGAAGCACCCAGTATGACTATGGCCGTAGAGCAATACATAAAACAAGTCAATAAATAGAGTTTCTATAAAGAACGATAAGGAAAGAGAGTTACAGAGGTAGCTCTCTTTCTTGTTGTACACAACTTGTCCTCTCGCTGCGTGATACACGTTTCGGCTTCCTACTGCGCATCCTATTATTTAGATAGCGATGAGCCAGAAGATAGTATACCTACATTGTTATCCATTTTTCTTTCCCCGCTCAAGTTTGACGCTAAATATAAAATATTGAAATTTAACCTGTATATTGTCAAGCCAATGGTAGATCGTATTGGCCTTTGTATGCTGCCGAAACATCGTTGGTCAAGCAGATGAAAGAGGGCTAGTAAATAAATATTTGCCCGCTACAGGATAAAGGCTTTCTATCCAGAAGACTTATGTTTGACAATGCGCTGCAAAAGCCTATGGGAATGCTTTTTGGATAGGAGTTTGGTCCTGAGCTATCCGTAACATAGGCAAGCTCAGGGAGAGCAATACGAGCGTATGGCAAGAGTAAAAAGCCGTGTGAAGCAGCTTATTTAGAAGCATTAAAAATAGTCTTGTATTGTGCTTCCAAAAGAACTTTTTTTTTTTAAGTTTGTGCGTAGACGATAAGTAAAATAACGAGTGAAACTAAAACCAGTAGATAGTATATCAGGAGTTGCTCCGAAAGACTTTGTTAGGGATTATCTCAGCAAAGGTCAACCCGTCATTATCAAAGATTTTATAAGCAAAGATAGTGCGTGTTGGCAAAAATGGAGTTACGACTATTTCAAGGAAATAGCTGGTAACGAGCAAGTGGATATATATGGCCGCGAGGAAGAGTCACAAAATCATGCTGCCAGTCCGCCGATAGGTCGCATGAGCTTTGGTGAATACCTTGATAAGATTAGTGCTGAACCTACCGAACTTCGATTGTTTCTTTTCAATCTTCTGAAGATTCGACCGGAATTAAAAAAAGACGTCATATATAATGACGTGACCGGCGGAAAGGTATTACAATGGTTGCCCTACATGTTTTTTGGGGGCGAAGGTTCTGCGACACGCAACCATTTCGATATCGACATGTCGCATGTCTTTATATCGCAATTTCAGGGCACGAAAAGAATCTGGGTTTTCCCTAATGATCAGTCAGACTTGATGTACAAGTTGCCGTATAATTTCCACAGCATAGCAAACCTCAAAACCAGTGATCCGGAAAAATATCCGGGGCTAAAATTGTTAGATGGGTATGAGGCTCTTATTCATCCCGGCGATACTTTGTATATGCCTGCGGGCTGGTGGCATTATATACAGTACGAAACGGAAGGTTACTCCATTTCGGTTCGAGCGCTTGCCAATTCGCTTAGCGAGAAAATAAAGGGTGCGCGAAATTTGTTTATCACAAGACATTTCGATGATACCATGCGTAAGCTTTTTAAGCAGAAATGGTTGGATTATAAGATCGATGTCGCAAAGAAACGAGCGCAGCGCGGCATCCGTAGAAGAAGTTCATAAAAAAAGGAATCCAATGCGATTCCTTTTTTTATGAATGATAGGGAGAATCGTGTATGGCGTGCGCGATAGGCTTGGCCTGCGCCAACGCATTACGCATTCTTCGCTTCTCGTTTATCCCATCGTTTCCGCAAATTCTTTGATTGCCGCAGCGGGGTCGTTGGTTTTCATAAAGTTCTCACCGATGAGGAAACCGTTAAATCCTGCCGCTTTCAATGCATTGATGGTGTGAGGATCAGCGATGCCGCTTTCCGATACCTTGATGTAACGATCCGGAATTTTATTGACCAAATCATACGAATGTTGTAAGTCTACCGTGAAGTCTTTCAAATTTCTATTGTTTACACCAATAGCGTCTACACTTTCAATCAAGTTTTGCTGAAGCTCTTCTTCATGGTGTACTTCCAATAGGACATTTAATCCGAGCGTTTTGGCATAGTCGGCGAAATCGTTAACCTCTTTGGGCGTCAAACAAGCCGCTATGAGTAAGATGATATCGGCACCATAGGCTTTAGCTTCGGCGATCTGGTAGGTATCGACGATAAATTCTTTGCGTAGCAGCGGTATGCTGAGGTGCTGACGCGCGATAACAAGATCGTCCAGACTGCCCTGAAAAAAATCGCCATCTGTCAATACAGACACCGCGGACGCACCAGCTTGCTGGTAGCCCCGCACGACCTCTTCTACGCTTGCTTCGCCATTAATTAATCCTTTGGATGGTGATGCACGTTTGAATTCGGCAATTATGCCATTCGTTCCTCGCTCGCGCACCGATTCTTTTAAGGAATAACAGGTTCGCGCGAACATGGGGTACGACTGTAGTGTCTCGATAGTCACCTTTGCCTTCGCATCGGCTACTTCAAGCTTCTTTTTTTCAACTATAGTGTCAAGAATTGTCATGTTTAAATTGTGTAGTAAAATACGAGGTTCTCTAAGCGTGCCCAAGAATGTCATAGCAGACGTGAAAATGGGTCGTTTTCCCTCTTCTGCTGTAACGTTTGCGCAGTGCAACGTAGATAAAAACCATTTTTTTATTTTTTTAACCAGTTAGCAATCAGTTTTTTGCCGTTTGTAGTCAAGATAGATTCCGGGTGAAACTGCATCCCTCGCACGTCATACTCCGTATGGGCCAGTGCCATAATTACACCGTCGTTGTCCAGCGCTGTTACCTTCAGGCATGCCGGTAAAGAATCTCGTTCTACCGCCCAAGAATGGTATCGCCCAATGAGGGAGTCTTTCGGAAAGTCTTGAAACAATTTTTCACTGTCGTCTGTAATGACGATGCCTGTAGCTACGCCGTGCAATGGCTTCGGCATATTATAAAGCACGCCACCATACACTTCAGCAATGGCCTGCTGACCCAGACATATGCCCAAAATGCTTTTCGATGCTCCATACGTGCGTATAACGTCTAGTAACAAACCCGCCTCTTCTGGAATTCCGGGACCCGGCGATAGCAAAATTTTGTCATAGCTGGCTACTTCATCCAGTGTGAATTTATCATTTCTCAAGACGGTGTAGCTCTGCTGGAGTTCTTGGAGCAAATGCACCA
Organism: Sphingobacterium paludis; assembly: GCF_004364125.1. GTDB lineage: Bacteria > Bacteroidota > Bacteroidia > Sphingobacteriales > Sphingobacteriaceae > Sphingobacterium > Sphingobacterium paludis. The sequence continues at coordinate 313,850 of NZ_SNZV01000004.1, forward strand.
AATTGTAAGTGAACGAATCGTAATTATCAATTACCAATATTTTATTGTTGCTCATGGCAGTGTTTTGTACGTTGTAAGTGATGGCTATTGTTGCAAAAATATCTTATTCATGATGTCAATACGCAGCGCATCGCCAGTTTCCTGCATTGATAAGCGGTTCTCGGCTGCTTTGTCTTCTTCTAAAGCTTTACATCCCGCGACATACTGCTTGCGTAGCTCCAATAGCTCTTGGATGCGGTTATCAATGCTGTCGATCGAAAGCTCGAAATGTTGGATGCTTTCGCAATAGGCTAACGGTCTAATCATAACGTTTCAGCGATTTCTAGTGCACGGCGAAGAGCCGCAATTTTGTTGTTTACTTCTTGAAGTTCTTTTTCTGGGTCGGAGTCGAGTACGATGCCGGCGCCAGCCTGGTAATGCAAGGTATTTTCTTTACTCAAGAACGAACGGATCATAATGGCGTGGTTAAAATCTCCGTTGAATCCCATGTAACCCAATGCGCCGGAGTAAAAGGAGCGTTGCAAACCCTCATACCGGTCGATTAGCGTGAGCGCCATATGCTTAGGCGCACCGGAAAGGGTTCCTGCCGGATACGTATCGCCCACCACATCGAAAGGGTTTGCTTCTGGATTGAGCGTTCCAGACACCTTGGAAACCAAGTGGATGATATGTGAATAGTATTGCGCCTCTTTGTAAGATTTTACCTGCACATTGGTGCAGTGTCTGCTCAGATCATTGCGTGCAAGATCAACCAGCATAACGTGCTCGGCCGACTCTTTCGGGTCATTCTTTAACTCTTCGGCGATCTTTTCATCTTTCTCCATATCGCCGGTACGCTTAAAGGTGCCCGCTATCGGATAGATCGTAGCCTCTTTTTTCTTGATCGTCAGCTGCGCTTCCGGCGAGGAACCGAAGAGTTTGAAATCGCCATAATCAAAGTAAAATAGGTAAGGGGATGGGTTTACCGAGCGTAACGCGCGGTAAACATTAAACTCATCGCCGGAAAAGGGGGTTGCAAAGGCTCGTGACGGTACGATCTGAAATACATCGCCCCGTTGAATATGTTGTTTCATTTTTTCGACGAGCTGTTTAAAGTCATCGTCGGCCATATTGGAAGTCTCGTCACCTACGCGGGAAAACTGATATTCGGGGAAGTTTTTGTTTTGAATGAGGTATTCCATGCGATCGAGCTCGGAGGGTTCATCTTCCAAAAGATTTTCGAAAATATAGAGTTGGTTTCTGAAATGATCAATGGCAATGACATAACGGTAAACATGGTATTGCATGTAAGGAATATTGCGGCCTATAGCAGCTTCTCGTGTTAGTGTAATGTCCTCAAAATGGGCAACAGCATCGAAAGTGAAATAACCGAACAATCCTGAAGAGAGCACATTTACTTCCGGAAGTTCCGGCTGGGTAAATTGCTGCCGGAAATGAGATACCTCTTCGCGAAGCTTTATTTGTGACGCTGCTTTATAAATCGGCTCTTTATTCGGATAGGCGATTCGGAGCTGTTCATCGGTCAAAACAATTCCCGCTATAGGATCACAACAAATATAGCTGACGTTATTGTATCGGCTATGGTATTCCGAGCTTTCCAGCAAAAGGCTATTCGGGAAGATGTCCCGCATACGCAAATAGATGCTAACCGGCGTCGTGGTGTCTGCCAGTATCTTTCTATGGTTGGTATTGAGTTTGTATTCCATATGGAGCGATCAAAAATAAATGTTTTATCGTTAAAAATGTTGTAGCGCTGTTTCGCAATCTACCAAAATACAAAAAGCCCGACATTTTAAGCGTCGGGCTGATCTTCACAATAGTTTTGGTTGATTATGAATATTTATACCATACCAAATGCTGTCCCCGCGCTATTTGCTTTGGGCCACCACCAATTCGTATGTAATGTTATCGTCTTCATTGTATAGCGCAAATTTATCATTATTTTTTGTTTATCAAATTTTTTTTAACAAAAAAACAATAAACGTTACTTAATATTAGTCATTCAATAAATCAGGTCGACGTTCCTTCGTACGTAGCAGCTGCTGCTCATCCCGCCAGGCTGCAATTTTTCCTTCATGCCCACTGAGTAAAATCTCGGGGACTTTGTGCCCTCGCCAATCAGCGGGCCGTGTGTAAAGCGGCGCATCCAGAAGACCATCTTGGAAAGAGTCGGACAAAGCGGAAGTCTCATCGGACAGCACACCGGGGATTAACCGGGCTATGGCATCGACAACAATCGCTGCAGGCAGTTCCCCGCCAGACAAAACATAATCGCCCACGGATATCTCCTTGGTTACATAAATATCCCGGATGCGTTGATCTATTCCTTTATAATGCCCACATAGGATCATGATGTGCTGCACGCTGGAAAGTTCGTTGGCCAATTGCTGATTAAGCGTGACGCCATCTGGTGTCATGTAAATGATATCATCATATTGGCGTTCACGTTGTAGCTTCTCAATACAAGCAGCGAATGGCTCGATCTGCATCACCATCCCAGAACCACCACCATAGGGATAGTCATCAACAGACTTGTGTTTGTTGTTTGCGTATTCTCGCAAGTTGTGCACATGGATCTCTACAAGATCTTTCTTTTGTGCCCGTTGCAAGATCGAGTGGGCAAATGGACTTTCCAACAACCCCGGTAATACAGTGATAATATCAAAACGCATAGTGCAAAGATAAGAAGTTAATCATTACCTCGCGTAGGTATTTCACAGGAACGATACCAAGCAAAAGAGGCATCCGACAGCAGGATTGCAAACTTTCATAATCAGTTGTTTAGCTTATGAAAATGTGTTGATTATCTTTTTTATTTTTATAAATTTCAAAAACGCACACCTAATCTCGATAACCGATTGAGGCTTGTTGTTACGTTCATTTTTCGTTGAATTGTAATATTGGTGATACAATATATGACGTTGCATATTCGCTAGATATGTCTTTTGTTTTATAGTTATTGCTTTAATCCGAATTATATTCTGTTTTTAAAACCTATGCTAAAAGATTTGTTATCAAATAACTTTGTAATTTTTACAATCAAGTGAGACTCTTATTGGTGTTTTTATTGAAATAACTATTTTTTGTTTCAAAACTTGCAATAACAACTTTATGCCTCTATATTTGCCCTCCGCTTTCTTAACATGTTTTAACATTTATTTGTTGGGGCATGGTAAATACCTTCTTTTGAGAAGGAGCATCTTGATAAGCAAAATAATTAAACAACAAATTTATATGAAACAAAAATTACTCAGTTTTATTTTTGTGTGGACGAGCTTAATCGGCTTAGCGTTCGCACAAAATCGTCAAGTGAGTGGTCGAGTAACATCCTCAACGGATGGATCAGCTCTTGGAGGGGTTTCGGTTGCCGTTGTAGGCACCTCCAACGCCACGCAAACCGATGGAACCGGTAACTATTCGTTGACCGTATCTTCCAATGCCGTACTTACATTTACGTATGTAGGGTACCAATCACAACGGGTGACCGTTGGAAATCAATCTACGGTTAATGTACAACTTGTTAGCGATCAAGAAATGTTGGAAGAAGTTGTCGTGCAGGTTCCTTACGGTACGGTAAAGAAAACAGCTTTTACAGGATCAGAGTCAACCATTACGGCTAAAACGTTTGAAAAGCAGCAGGTTGCTTCGTTTACGAAAGCATTAGAAGGAACCGTATCGGGTATCCAAGCGAGCAGCGGTGGCGGTGCGCCGGGTACGAGCGCCGATATCCGCATCCGTGGTATTGGTTCTGTTAATGCGAGCTCATCACCATTGTATGTTATCGATGGTGTTCCTTATTCAGGATCTAACGTAGCAATTTCCACAGATGATATCGAAAGCACGACCGTATTGAAAGATGCAGCGGCAACAGCGCTTTACGGTTCACGTGCGGCGAATGGTGTGATCATGATCACCACGAAAAAAGGTCGTTCTAGCGAACCACGGTTGAATTTTACGGCTAGATTAGGCTTTTTAAACCGTGCTATTCCAGAGTACGACCGCGTAAGCATACCTGATTATTACGAAGGAATGTGGCACGCAACGAGAAACAGATTAGCAGGTGGTAACCCCGCTAACATTACTGATGCTATTAACCAAAACGCATCAAATCAGTTGATTACCGGCTTGCGTTACAATGTGACGAATGCAGCGAACAATCAGGTTGTTTTGCCCAATGGTCAATTCAACCCAGAGGCAGAAATTTTATATGCGGATGACTGGCAGGATGTTTTATTCCGCACGCCTTTTAGACAAGATTACAACCTAAACTACTCTGGCGGATCGAATAAATCCACAAGCTATGTTTCATTTGGATACCTTAACGAGCCGGGTTATGTTAAATTTTCTGGCTATGAGCGCTTCAATGCACGTGTAAACGTAGATACGAAAATCAAAGACTGGTTATCATCAGGTATTAATTTAGATGGTGCTTTGGCTTATCAAGATAACGTTTCATCCAGCGGTGGAACGGCAACAACGAATCCATTCTATTACACACGTATGATGGGACCTATTTATCCTGTTTGGCAACGTGATAGAGAAGGTGCATTCACCGTTGATCCGTTGACTGGTGGTCGTGTTTTGGATTGGGGTGTAAACTCGCAGATGGGTGCTAGACCTTACGCTGGTAACTCCAACCTGTTGGGTTCATTAGATTTAGATGAGCGCTCTGGTAAAATCGGTAACGTGAACTTTAATACCTATTTAGAGGCGAAGTTCCTTAAAGACTTCACATTCCGCACAACTTTAGGTGGTAACTATTACAACAGATACACCACAACATTCCAAAACCCTGAATTCGGGGATGCGCAGAATGTTCGTGGACGTTCAACAAAAATTCAAAATAGACAGTTGTCATTTACGTTCAACCAAGTATTGTCATGGGATAAGACCTTTAACGAAGTGCACAATATCAATGCATTGGTGGGGCATGAGAACTACCGTCTAGAGCGTAATTTCCTATCGGCTACACGTTCTGGTTTTCCGTTCCCGGGCAACTCGGAGTTAGCACCTGGTGCTACGTTGGAAGATGCGACATCTTATGCTAATTTCCACCGCATTGAGGGTTACTTTAGCCGTGTAAACTATAGCTACGAAGATAAGTACTTGTTATCGGGTAGTTTCCGTCGCGATGGTACATCACGTTTCTTCCCAGGAAGAGATGGTCAAGATGGCAACCAATGGGGTAATTTCTACTCCCTAGGTGCAGGCTGGCGTATAAGCGAAGAAAGCTTCTTGAAAGATGTAAGTTGGGTGAATGAGTTGAAATTGCGTGCTAGTTATGGTGAGCAAGGTAACGAGGGCGTTGTACAGGCGCGCGGAACCGACGAAACCGATCAGGAAGATCCAACAAACACCAATATTGATAATTTTTACGGCTGGCAGAGTTTATACGGCTATGGCTGGAACAACGTGAACATGCCAGGTGCAATCATCGGATCACTGCCGAACGAAGGCTTGAGCTGGGAGAAAAACAAAGCGGTTAACGTTGGTTTAGATTTTACATTGTTCGATAGAAAAATCGATGGTACTATCGAGTGGTATAACCGTGAATCGACTAACTTGTTGTTCCAAGTTCCACTTCCAATGTCTACAGGTATTACTTCAATCTGGAGAAACGTAGGAACCATGTATAACCGTGGTATTGATGTACAAATCGGTTACAACGCCATTCGGAATACAAATTTTGACTGGAGAATCGATCTGAATTTCAGTCATTACAAAAACAGAATTACCAAGTTGCCGGCAGAAAGCCGCGAAAACGGTATCATCAGTGGTACGAAGAAGTTGATGGAAGGTGAGGATCTGTATCAGTTCTGGTTGAGAGACTACGCGGGTGTAGATGCAAATAACGGAGACGCGCTTTGGTATAGAGATGAGGTGGATGCGCAAGGTAATGTTACAGGTCGTACCACGACAAACAACGTAAACCAAGCTACTTACTACTACCACGGGTCTGCTATTCCTGATCTAGTAGGTGGTATGACGAACTCGTTCCGCTACAAGCAATTCGATCTTTCCGTGTTGTTGACTTACCAATTAGGTGGTAAATTTTATGACGGAAACTACGCATCGTTGATGCATGCTGGAAATTATGGTACACACTGGCATACGGATATCTTAAATGCTTGGAAGCAACCGGGTGATCAAACTGACGTTCCACGTTTACAAAATAATATCCCAGGTGCCGGTGCACCAAATGCAGCGTCGTCACGCTTCTTGTTTGATGCTTCTTACTTGAATGTCAAAAACATCACCTTAGGGTACAATTTCGATAAAACATGGATTTCGAGAGCAGGTTTGTCAGGATTACGTGTATTTGCGAACGTAGACAATGCGGTGATCTTTACCAGCAGAAAAGGGATGGATCCACAACGTGCTTTCACTGGTACGGCGGATTATACATACCCAACTATGCGTAACTTCACTTTTGGTGTAACGATAGGTTTATAATAGAAAATACGATGAATAGAATATATAGACAATTAGCTGTAGCTGCGTTAGCCTTATCGGTCTTAGCTACAAGTTGTAAAAAGGATTATCTGGAAACAAATCCGACGGATGAAGTGAGCGCGGATTTAGTTTTCACGACTACGGATGGAGCAATGGTGGCATTGAACGGTACTATCCGTACCATGTACAGCTCTTTAACTAACCATAGTAATTTCGGACAGAAATCATACGATTTGACATCGGATATGATGGGTGAGGATATGATCTTACATACGCAAGGATATAATTATTTCACGGGCGAATATAATTACGCGGCGTTTAGTAATGCAAATCCAAGCCAAAGACCTGACCGTACTTGGTTTTACTATTACCGCATTATTAACAATGCGAATAGAATTATTGCGCAGGTGCCGAATGCTACGGGATCGCAGGAAGAGAAGGATCTTATTATGGGTCAATCTTTAGCGTTGCGAGCGCACTCCTATTTTTACTTGGTAAATTTCTTCGCGAAGTACGGCGATCAAAATCCAGGCGTGCCACTTTACACAGAACCAACAACGGAAGGAAAGGCGCGTGGTACAGTGAAAGAGGTGTATGATCAAATCTATGCCGATCTTACACAAGCGGAAACATTGTTAGCAGGAAAATCACGTGCGCATCTTTCACACGTGGATCTTGCTACGGCTCAAGGTATCTACGCGCGTGTTGCGTTGCAGCATGGTGACTATGCGAAGGCTGTGGAGATGGCTGATAAAGCGATCCAAAACAGCGGCGCATCCTTATTCACGACGTCGGAATATACAGCTTCTGGTTTTAATACCTTAAGCGCGTCGGAATGGCTTTGGGGTGGTGAAGTTAATGTCGAGCAGGCTACGATATTCGCTTCTTTCTACTCACACATGGATAACAGACCTGCTACTGGCGGTTATGCTGCACTTGGTGGACAAAAGAAAATCACAAAGTTTTTATACGATAAGATTCCTGCTGGAGATGTTAGAAAGACGCTTTTCCAAGCCGAGCAAAACGAAGATATTCCAATCTATTCGCAGCTGAAATTTCAGTTGAGACAATCGGGTAACTGGGCTTCTGACTATTTATTTATGCGCGTAGCGGAGCTTTACCTTGTGAAAGCGGAGTCTGAGGCTCGCTTAGGACAAGCTGCTGCAGCTGTGCAGACGTTGACAAGCCTTGTGAGCACACGCTATCCGGCATATGCTGCGACAGGTTTAGCTGGAGACGCTTTGTTAAACGAGATCTTATTGCAACGCAAAATCGAATTGTGGGGTGAAGGCTTCAGCATTTTGGATATCAAACGCCTTGGAAAAGGGCTGAACCGTCCTACAGGTGATGGTAACCACGGCGGCGCGAATCTTAACGGTGATGGCGGAAGTAATTTCTCACCGGGCTTCACCACGTTGCCTGCAACATCGAACAAATGGTTGTTCGCTATTCCGCAAGATGAGCTGAATGCAAACAAAGCATTGACTGTCGCTGACCAAAACCCGTCAGACTAGTCGGTGAAATAAATATTTCAAGTTTCTCAAAAAGGGGTTGATGCTATTTGGCATCAGCCCCTTTTCTTTGTTGCATCAGCAACTGAACCTCCTTTTAGACGCACTATTGCGCTGCATGATGACTAGCATCTTTAATTTTTCGACGTTTTTAGTTTCCTCTGGGGACAAGTTAAGGTTTTTTGACATTTCGCCGCCCCGCTCAAAAAGATTTGATAGGTACAAAATAGGGAGGCAACTCAAACCAATGAGTGCCGACCTGTAATTTCACTTTTTATTGAAATTCAATATTTTGTGTTTTTTGTTTTATAGACCACTCCATATTTCAACCAATACACTTTAATAATGTCGCTTAATTAGCGGAATATGTTTTTGCAACTTTTTTGTTAAATGTGTTGTAAGTAAGCATTAAATGATCTACATTAGCGTCGATATTGTGATTTAACATTATTTAACAAAAAAGTACTACCACCAACTTAATTTGAATTTTTCCATAAGTAACTGTTGAAATCAATAAAATACGAATACCCTAGTTTTGAATTTTTTACTAACAAATCTACATATGAAACAAAAATTACTCAGTTTTATTTTTGTGTTGACTTGCCTGATAGGGGTAACGTACGCGCAAAATCGGCAAGTGACTGGTAAGGTCACCTCCGCTACAGATGGTTCTCCAATTAGTGGTGTTTCCGTTGCTATACAAGGTACATCCTCGGCTACGCAGACCGATCAAGAAGGTAATTACTCCTTATCGATCTCTGGCCAAGTAACTTTGTCTTTCACCTCTATCGGGTTTGTTTCTCAAAATATTGAGACATTTAATCGAAACATTGTTAATGCTCAATTGGTGCCTGATCAATCAACGCTGGACGAGGTCATTGTAGTAGGATATGGCGAGCAAAATCGTACACTTTCGACGCAGTCTGTATCCACAATTAAGGCCGAATCCTTTAAAAATACGCCTATTCAGACCCCTCAGCAGATCCTGCAAGGGCAGGCAGCAGGTGTGAATATGGTTAATTCGTCCGGTGTATTAGGTGCTGAAGCGCAAATTACAGTCAGAGGTGGTTCGTCTTTGAGTGCAGGAGGAAGACCTTTGTATGTCATCGATGGGGTCCCGTTAAATTCTGCAGGCGCCGAATACACGCAAACGCAAGGTGGTTCTTCGGGACTGAATCCATTACTGAATATTAATTCCAGCGATATAGAGTCTGTTACAGTACTGAAGGATGCTGCCGCTGTTGCAATTTATGGCTCAAGGGGATCTAATGGTGTTATTTTAATTAAAACAAAGTCTGGCGCTTCTGGAAAGACCAAGATTAATGTAGATTATTTCAACGGTTTCTCCCATCCTACCGCAGATATTGATGACATGATGAATGCACAAGAGTGGATCCAATTTCGGTCGGACTACTTACGTGCAAATGGTGCAACAGTTCCTAATTTTCCGACAACAAGCTTTGATTGGCTGGATGCAGCTGTCCGTACAGGGAAAGTCAATAATATTGCGGTGAACGCACAAGGTGGAGATGAAAAAACGAGATTTTATTTAGGAGGTAACTATTCTAAAGAAACAGGTTTTACCATAAGTAACGCTATGGATAGACTTGCCGGGAAAATTAGTTTGGATCACAACGTATCTGATAAATTTAAAGTAGGTGTTAACTACAATCTATCCAGAGTTGACATGGATCGTATCAACTCTGAAAATTCAACATACGCACCATTAACGGCGGCTTATCTGTTTCTTCCCTATGTTACGCCCTATGATGAAAATGGTGAATTTGTGAATACAGGATTTATTGGTAACTTCCTTGCTATTGATGCGACAGGTATTAATAAGAATTATTCCAATAGACAGATTGGGAATGCCTATGCAGAATGGGAAATTTTTGAAGGTCTTAAAGCAAAAACAGATTTTGGAATTGATAACTACGGTATTGATGAAAAGTACCGTGAGGCAGATATTTTAACACCGGGCGGATATGCATATCGTACGCATAATACCGATAATAAATGGTTAAATACATCGACTTTAAACTATAACAAAAGAATTAACGACTTACATAATGTAGGGGCGCTTTTAGGTTATAGCTACGAAACTGCAAAGTTGACACAGCTTTTGTTGGAAGGATCGGGTTTTGCCAGTGATGATTTACCTAATGTTGGATCAGCCTCAACACCAATTACAACGAGCGAAGAAGTTTACGAATGGGCTTTACAATCTATGTTCGCTCGGGCAAATTATGGATATGCAGATAAATATCTCGTTGAAGGTAGTTTTCGTAGGGATGGCTCCTCACGATTTGGACCGAATAGGAAATATGGAAACTTTTTTGCTGTGTCCGGAGGCTGGGTAATTTCCAATGAAAACTTCTTTAATAAGGATAATGCATATATCCAAAGTCTAAAGCTAACTGCGAGCTACGGTACGTCGGGCAACGATGGTATAGGCTTTTATAATTACTATGGTACTTTTGCAGGAGGTAATGATTACATGGGGGGCGCAGGTTTAGTTCCATTTAGAGTAGCTAATCGCAATTTGAGTTGGGAAGAAACGGCACAATTCGATCTCGGGCTATCTGCAAGATTGTTTAATAGAATAGACTTCCAATTCAATTTCTATAATAAAAACACAACCGGTCTTCTGTCAGATGTTCCCTATCCATACACAACTGGATTTCCTTCGGCATCCCAAAATGTGGGCGAAATGAGAAACCGCGGCTTCGAATTTGCGATAAATTCTGAGAATATTAAAAGGGAAAATTTCTCATGGACTACCAGTTTTAACATAGGTTTCAATAAAAATACTGTATTATCGCTCCCTGTTAACCCGGATGAGGATGGGAGAAACTTTTTAGCAGGCAATACTGAACAGCGTGCTATTGAAGGGTATTCCAGAAACAGTTTTTATTTAATCCGATACAAAGGAATAAATCAACAGACCGGTGAAGCCGAATGGTTCGCTAAAGATGGAAGCACTACAACTGCGCCAACTGCGGCAGACAGAGTAATCGTTGGTAAAGCAGATCCTAATTTTCAAGGGGGTATAACGAATACACTTCGATATAAAAATTTAGATTTTTCTGCCTTTTTCAATTTTTCTTACGGCAATGACGTGTATCTAGATGGTATTGAGTTTACCGATAATTTTGCTTCAGGTTCATATAACAAAAGCAGGATGCTATTGGATTACTGGAGGCAACCGGGAGACAACGCTTATGCTCCCGCTCTGAATAGTGACACACGGGCTACCTTTGCGCAAACATCTACAAAAAATCTTTTCGACGGTTCTTACCTACGCCTTAAGACAGTTCAATTTGGTTATACATTCCCTACTGAGTTGCTGTCAAGAACGAATTTTTTCTCGTCTGCAAGAGTGTACTTCTTAGCACAAAATATATGGACGGTAAAAGCTAAAGATTTTAGAGGTGATCCGGAGATTTCGGCGAATGGTGCTAGCAATCTTATTATCGGACAAACGTTTTTTGCGCTGCCGCAGCCTAAGACTTTTACATTTGGTGTTAATTTTGGTTTTTAAAAATAACGAGATGAGATTTAAAAATATATTTTATGTTTCTGTGCTATCGCTCGCGCTAGCTGCATGTGGTAATAAGTTGGAACTATTACCTGAACAAGATTTATCTGACGAAATTGTATTCAATAACGTGGGTACCACGGAAAGTGCTCTTAGAGGAATATATAGTACGGCTCAAGAGTTAGATTTTTACGGTTCCTTACCGCAGTTGATAAATGACTATATGGGGAATACTGTAGATTTTGTAGGTACATTTCCTACGCTACAAGATCTAAATAATTTTTCTGCGGTTTCTATTAATTCGAATGTTCAAACGATTTGGCAAGTGCATTATGAAGTAATATTGCAAGCAAATAGGATGATCGCTAAGGCGCCCGGTGTTCCTGGTATTACACAAGAGCAAATAGATCAATTTACAGGAGAAGCCAAGTTTATGCGTGCATTAGCATATTTCCAGCTTGCTAACCTTTTTTCTCAACCATTTCAAGTGAGCAATGGAAGCAACTTATGTGTTCCATTGGTATTAGAAGAATTTAGTGGAGAAGTGACTTACCCATCTCGTGCAACGTTAAATGATGTGCATGCAGCGATCGAGTCCGATCTAAATGATGCCACTAATCTGCTGCCAGAAGGATATTCGAGCCCAGAGGACAATATAGGGCGAGCAACAAAAGGTGCTGCCTTCGGCTTATTATCTAGACTTCATCTCTACCGTGATCAAAATGATTTAGCTACTTCCGCGGCGCAATCTGCGATAGATCTAGGATATCCATTGACTTCATCTGTAGATGTATTTACGATTGTAAATAGCGCTATCGATAATGGTCGGACAGGATCTGGCGGTTGGGCGGCCTATTATAATCCGGCAGCACTCGGAGGGCGTGGCGATGCTCCTTTTTCAGCTGAACTATTAGCTCTGTTTCAACAAGAACCGACGGATACAAGGTTTGCTGCGAAGATCACAGGAGTTGCTGCAGATGGCTTATCACATTTTTTTACTACTAAGTATCCAGATGCGGTAACCAACTCCGATAATTCCCCGGTACTGAGAACAGCGGAACTTTACCTTAATAAAGCAGAAGCACTTGCCAAAGCTTCATCGGGAATAAGTGACGAGGCAGTAACTATTTTGAATGCTATACGATCCAAATCGTCTTTGGCAGCTAAATCAGTAACTTCGAAAAATGAACTTATAGATCTTATTTTAGTTGAAAGAAATAAAGAGTTAGCGTTTGAAGGTCATAGTCGTATGGATTTATTGCGCAACAGAAGAAATTTGCGATCGAACCAAGCTAATGCTGCTTTCGGAGCACCGAAAACGATCCTTCCAATTCCCCAACGCGAAATTGACAACAATTCTGGATTGAGAGGACAACAGAATGAAGGTTATTAAATTATAAATATTCAATAGCTGAAGGAGCTGTATCAAAATAGTTGGTACGGCTCCTTTTATTTTGACAGCAACACTCAATATTTTCTATGGTATTACAACTCATTTTAAAATTTGTCGATTTCACTAATGGCTAATTATTTTCAGTAGCGTGTTTTAGTGCTTCGAGTGTGCCTTTTTTATGTTTTCTTCATCCCGAATTCCTGGCAATTTAGATGCTTTTTATATGCTGCGTGAAATAGGAATCGAAAGGATTTCATCAAGCAAGCTTTTTCCAACCAAAGGTGGCTTTCGACTTGTCGATTATTATGCGCAAAGGTAAAACAAGAAGGAGGTGTCTATTTTTTTTAGACAGCCTCTTTCAAGTAAATACACTTTTGTTTTTATATATCATTAATAAAATTCCTTTAAGGGATCTGGATTGGTGGCTTGCCTCCCCCTGAGGACGTAGTATATGGAATTTGTTTTACAAAAGAATCTGAAGAGCCTGAGCATGCCCCGCTACGCCTAACACTAATTAGTAAGGTTCCGTTTTCCGGTAAAGAACTTGTTTTAGGAGGTAAACTAATAGTAAATGATTTATTACTTGTTCCTCCAATAACATTAGTTCCTGCTGGAGCGTTGGTCACTGTCCAATAATATGTAATATTCGGATCTAAATCTCCTGAACTGAAGGTATATGTACTGTTATAAGTAACAGAATTTGGTCCAAAGATTGTAGTGGGTGCTAAAATACCTATTTCGATAGGTTTAGATGTTACTGTATTTTGTTGATTAGTAGACTTTAATGTAACAAGCCCATTGGCCGTCCCTATCCGAGTAACCTTCCATTGGTTATTCCCTAATGCAGTTAAAGTAGCTATTCCGTTTGCATTTTCTAATGTAATTGTACCAGGATTTGTAAGCGTGTAAATGCCTTCTGCGCAAATTTGATCAGGACCGGAAAAGGTAGTGGGAGGTGGTATATTTGCATCTACTGTCTCCCATGATCCTCCACTGTTCATCCCGGTCCAACCATTCGACGAAGCCGGGTAGTTTTTTCTATAATATCTGAATCGTAGATAAACTGTTCCTGCTTTATTATTAGGCTGTAGGCGAAATGTGTAATTTTTTGGGATGCTAACCTGTGATCGAAACTCTAGATTGTTTACTTTGATAGAGTCAGATATAGCACTTTCTACGCCGGCTGGATTTCTAAGCATAAATATAGCTTGCACGTTGCACTCCAATGAGTCTGGTATGTTTTTAATAAAAGTTAAGCTTCCACTTACAGCAGTAACTTGATCTAGATTAGTATATTTGATTTTGCCTCCTTCTAACGCAGAATTAGGAAAGACAACCCCAAATACTGAAATGTGGTTGGATTGAGCATTCGCTACTTGCAACGAAAGAAACGTAATGACAACCATCAAATTAACAATTACTTTGGATCTCATAAGTCGATGGTATTTAATGTTGATATCATCTTGTCAACGGGGAATTCTCCGGTGTGATCGATAATATAGAGATATTGTAACGCTGAATTATATCCAATTTCATTAACTGGTCGGCTAAAAAATTTTGCAAATTTTGCCTTCAAAATGCTTACATCATATGTCGAATCATTTACTACAACATATTTTTCTTTGTCAAATACTGGATCTGTAGAAATTTCTGGAGCTTTTTTGCAAGCGACGAAAGCCATGCCTATGGCAAGCGTCAATAACAGGTTCTTCTTCATAACATCGTTTAATTAAATTAGTACTTAAAGATAACAAACGGCTTTTTTATTTGCAAATATTTTTGAATTCAAAATTTATTTCCAAATGGGTCACTACATCTTAACTTTTGTTTCATCCTGTTGAAAATTCAGCCAGTCAAACGTTATATTGCATATTACAAACAACTAATTTCTCCGATTATTTTTTGATGCATCTATAAATTCCTTTTTTTTGACAAAATGAGGGTTGAAATACCTTATTTACCGCTTTTTCAAACTATTTTGAGTGATAAATGAAAATTATTTTTCAAAAAAATAGGTCATTTTTTGCTTTTTATTTTGATGTTGTTGTTTTTGCATTTATATTAGCAAAAGTAAGTGTTAACATATGTTAACATTTCCTGATTACTAACTAGAAATTGACGTGTGCTTCTATAGGTAGAAGTATTTATTAACTAAACAACAAACAACGATGAAACAAATTTTACTAACTCAAATCTGTGCATTTCTGCACTAGGTACATACTTGGTTTTCAAGTCCGATTTCTGATTTCACAATAGAATTTATTGCTTGATAGGGGTTTTCCTTATGCATCAATCACTATTGTCCTACTCTTTCTATATCCTTTAAATAGGCCAGCTATTTCTTGCGCCTACGTTAAAGCAAAACTGTAGTGCCTAGATCGGCTGTACCTACCCAAATCAAAAACTAACAGATCCCCACTCGGGAATTAATTAACTAAACAACAATAAACACATGAAACAAAAATTACTCAGTATTCTTTTTGTGCTGACCTGCCTAGTCGGTGTTTCGTTCGCACAGAATCGGCAAGTGAGTGGACGGGTAACCTCAGCAGCTACAGGTGAGACGCTGGCAGGCGTTACTGTTCGCGAGGGCGGCACCAACCGCGCTACGCAGACAGATGGTGATGGCCGGTATAGCCTGTCTGTGAACGCCTCTACGTCCGAGCTTGTCTTTACCTTGATCGGCTATGCAGAAAGCACACAAGCCATCGGCTCCCGCGCATCTATTAATGTCGCTTTGGGCGAAGCGTCCAGCGATTTGGATGAGGTCATTGTCGTAGCCTACGGAACGGTAAAGAAATCTGACTTCACGGGGTCTGCAACGCAGATCGGTGCCAAAGAGCTCGATAAACGCCCGTTGTCCAACCCATTGGGCGCGCTTCAAGGAGCTGGCCCGGGTATTCAGACTGCGACCCCAGGCGGAGCACCCGGTTCCTCTCCAACCATCCGTATTCGCGGGGTGGGTTCTTACTCCGCCGGAAATGATCCGCTATTTGTTGTAGATGGGGTGCCATTTGATGGAGGGATGTCAAACATCAACCCGGACGATGTAGAGACGATTACGGTACTCAAAGATGCGGCGACGATCGCTATGTATGGTTCTCGTGGTGCAAACGGCGTGGTGATGGTGACCACGAAACGTGGTAAAGAAGGAAAAAGCACATTCGATGCGAAGGTTCAAAAAGCTATCAACCAAAATGCGGTGCCAAATTATAACACGGTATCGGCTGGAGAATACTACGAATTAATGTGGCAAGCCTATACCAATAGTTTGGCTTATCGTACAGCAAATCCGGTTCCATTGGATATTGCACGTCAGATCGGTTCAGGCCTGCTTACAAGAAATGCAGCAGGGCAACAGATTTATAACGGACAAACATTCCAAGATATTGTTCAATACCTGGGTGGATACAACTCATATAATGTCGCTAACAACGAGCTTATTGATGCCACAGGGAAGCTAAACCCGAATGCGCAGATCAAATACAAAGATTTCAGCTCATGGGAAGACGAGGCAACGCGTAACGGGAAACGTGACGAGTACAGCATCAACTATTCGACGGGTATCAAGAATACAGATGTGTATGCCTCAATGAACTATTTGAGCGAAGAGGGGTGGGGATTGCGTTCATCGATGGATCGTTTCCAGGGCCGTTTAAATGTGAATAGCAAAATTACAGACTGGTTAAAAACAGGAATAAATATCAATGCTTCAAGTAATAAATATGATTACGCATACACAGGATCAGGAGCGATAAACAACCCTTTTGGTTTTTCCAGAGGTATTGCGCCGATCTACCCGGTTTATGTACATGACCCAGCAACGGGTGAGATTATAAGAGATTTGCAAGGAAACAAGCGTTACGATTACGGTAACCTGGTATCAGAGTTTGGTTTGTCCCGTCCGTACAACAGCGGTCGTCACGCCATAGCGGAAACGCTGATGAATACCAGCAAAGCGGACCGTGATTTTGTATCCGCACGAGCGTATATTGATGTCAATATCTTGCCTTGGTTGACATTCTCGACTACATTTAATCCTGACATCCAAAGCTTAAGGGAAGAAGGGTACGAAAATACCGAAGTTGGGGACGGTGCGCCAGCCGGTCGTTACAGCCAAAACTGGTACAGACAGGAAACTTATACATTCAACCAGATCTTGCGTGCGAATAATTCGTTTGGTAAGCATAATTTAGAGTCTTTATTAGGACATGAGTATTACAAGTTTAAGCTTGAAACAATTGATGGGATGCGGACTGGACAAGGTTTCGACGGTTTGTATGTGTTTTCCAACTTTGCAGACATCAGCTCACTTACATCTGGCCTAGGTGAAGAGGCTATTGAGAGTTATTTCGGACGCGCAAACTATAACTACGACAGCCGCTATTATTTAAGTGCAATGGTCCGTTACGATGGCAACTCCAGATTCCCTGCGCATTTGAGATGGGAAGAATTTTGGTCGGTGGGTGCGGCATGGCGTTTGGATCAGGAACCATTCTTTAAGAATGATTTTACCGACTTGTTTAAGCTACGCGCATCATACGGTAGGCTAGGGAACTCAAGTTTATTAACAAGTACAGGCGCTCAAAACCGTTATCCATATCAGCCAGGTTATAGCATTGGCTTTAACAATGGATCCGCATCGGGAGCTGTATTTACATCATTGGGGTCAAACGATATCACATGGGAATCCCAAAAACCTTTGGATCTAGGTGTAGACTTCTCGTTTATGAACGGAAGAATTAGTGGTACATTTGAGTACTACAATAGGGTGTCAGATGGTTTGTTATTTGATGTTCAGCAACCTTACCACAATGGAGGTTCAACCTCGGGTTCTTTTTCCATTCCACGGAATGTTGGGGCGATGACAAATAAAGGTGTCGAGCTCTCGTTGACAGGTAATATTATCCGTAAGCAAGATTTCAATTGGAACCTGACATTGAATATGACGACGATCAAAAACAAAATAACGAAAATGCCGGTGGAAACCCCTGAAATTGTCGATATCCCTTATAAGTACGTTGAAGGTCGGTCGATGTATGACTTCTTCACCAGAACCTATTATGGTGTAGACTCAGAAACAGGTCGTGCGATGTATTTAGGATTGGCGGATGGTGTTGCTTACGATCCAAACAATGCAGATCATAAATTAATCGATAAAGGCAATGGCATCGTGGATACGGTAACGTTTAACCATAACTCGGCTAAGCAAGACTGGATCAATAAGTCTGCCTTGCCGCCGGTGTATGGAAGTATCGTAAACAGTTTCTCGTACAAAGGATTTGACTTTGGTTTTGTCGTAACGTACAGCTTGGGTGGTTACTTCTACAACGGTCAATACGCAAGTTTAATGAGCTCTGGACCAGCCAATGGTGCCAACCTACACCGCGATTTGTTTGGTGCGTGGAAAAACCCAGGTGACCAAACCGATATCCCATTGATGGACTTAAACAGAACAGCGCAAAATGGTGCCACGTCAACGCGTTTCTTGGAAAAGGCTTCTTCGCTAAATCTATCGGCGATCACGACAAGCTACACCTTGCCAAGAAGTTTGACCAACCAAATTGGGGTGCAACGTGCGCGTGTATTTGCTAGTGCAGAAAACCTTTATTTCTGGTCCGCACGGAAAGGCTTCAATCCAATTGGCGGTATCTCCAGCGCAACAGGTGCATCGGGTTACAACCACGCAAGAACAATTAACTTTGGTATTAACTTCGGCTTTTAAAACATGAGAATTTTTAATAAACTATCTATAAAATCTACCCTCGCTACGCTAGCGCTATCAGCCTTGCTTTTGTCGGGATGTAATAAGGATTTGCAATTGGAACCAACTGGTCGTATTGCTCCTTCAATTGTCTTCGCGACAACACAGAATGCGTATGCGGCGATCAATGGTATGCACCGGTATATGTACTCGCAATGGTATAGCAACCAGGCTGCCGGCGGGCAGAGTGGAAATATGCTCTATATGGAGGTGCTGGGTGAAGATTTCGTGATGACCGGAGCCGCCAACGGCTGGTTCAACAGTGAGCACCGCTGGCTTTCTCATCGTAACGAGACGGCAGGCATCCTTACGTTCAACTATGGCTTTTACTATGCGCTGATCGCGAATGCGAATGAAATTATAGCCAACATCGATGGCGCGGAAGGCCCGCAGGCAGATAAAGACTTCTTAAAAGCACAGGCCTTGACCTATCGTGCCTGGTCATATTACCAAATGGTACAGCTGTTTGGCAAACGGTATGTGAAAGGCGGAGACAACTCTTCCCTAGGACTCTCTCTAGTCTTGGAAAGAACAGTGGGGGCGGTGCCTCGGAATACGGTAGAAGAGGTCTATTCGCAGATCAACACGGATTTGGATGCGGCAATAGGTTTGTTTGCTACTGCTGTGGCTCGGCCGAATATTTCTCACCTAAATGCGAATGTAGCGCATGGTGTAAAGGCGCGCGTTGCATTAACCCAGCAAAACTACGATATCGCAGTTGCCGAAGCCAGAGCGGCTAGAGCCGGTTTTACGTTGATGAACCGAGATCAGTATTTCAATTCTTTTGTTAGTTTTGCCAATCCAGAATGGATCTGGGGAATCGAACACCGCGAAGATCAACCTACGTATTTCTATTCGTTCTACGCGTATGTCGGTAACTTTAGCTCAACCAATACCCGCGGAAATCCGAAAGCGATCAACTCGGCCTTATATGCCAAAATCCCGACGACGGATGTGCGCAAGGGATTGTGGGATCCAACAGGAACCACAGCGGGGTTTCCTGTGGCTGCAAGTGGCGTGAGACGCCCGTATATGACACGGAAGTTTACCATGCCAAATCCGGCGAACAGTAACGGTGACTTGATGTTTATGCGTGCAGCGGAGATGTACTTGATCGAAGCGGAATCTTTGGCTAAACTAGGCGGAAGAGAAGCGGAAGCAAGACAAGTACTATTTGAATTAGTACGGACCAGAGATGCCAGTTACGCGGTTTCTACAAACTCGGGCACCGCATTGGTTGATGAAATCTTAACACAGCGTCGTATTGAACTTTGGGGTGAAGGATTCCGTTTTTACGATCTAAAACGATTGAACCTTCCGTTGAACAGAAATGGTGCAAACCACAATACATCACTTGCTGTTACGATGGATGTGCCTGCAGGCAGCAAAGATTGGGAATTCTTAATTCCTCGTGGCGAGATCGATAGAACCCTCGGTGTCGTACAACAAAATCCATTATAACAAACCATCTACCTTTGAAAATAGAAAGGGGTTGTCATAGGCAGCCCCTTTTTTTCGTCCATACCACTATCACCTGTGTCGCATTTTTGTTGCTGTGGATTCTCAGTTCGCGCAAAGATAGTCACCTTTTGCCTTCTGTCCCTTAAGCCCTGAAGAGACGTTAATAGGATACTTATTTCTGTTCAATACATGAATCTTCGTATGCATTTCGTTGCCGGTTATATATATGACATTATTCATATTTCTGAAGCATTATCAATGGAGCGGATTTTTATGTTGAGTTCCTGCTCAGAGCTACGTCTACCACAAAAAGATCATATAAATCAGTAACGTAAAAATGAAAGCCATTCGAAAACACTATCCAGCCAATGATCAACCGGGAGATCCTGTTTTTTGCTGGCAAACCCGTGTTGCCCCCTAGAAAAGACACGCAAATCCACAAGTCCGTTTTTCGATTTCCATCTTTCATATAGTTTCAAGGAATTGATGTCAAAGCTATACTCGTCATCCTGTGTCACTGCTATGAAAAGTGGTGAAGGGGATGCGGGTACCTCAGCTTCGAGAACAGGGTTCAAATAGGGATAAATAAGTGCACTGAACAGGGGGTCTACTTCTTTATCAAGTGCGATGGCCGCGGAAATAGTACCGCCTGCGGAAAAACCAATAACCCCAACCTTATCGGCATCGAAACCCAGGACGGACGCGTTTGCTTTAAGGTATTTCATGGCTTCCTTGCCGTCTGCAATTGCCAGCGGTACCATCGGGGCCATAATTTCTTCGAGGGTAGCAAAATCCTTTATGTTTCGCATCAATTGCTCCATCGGGTTTTCATCTTCCAATTGTACCAATCGGTATTTCAGTGCTGCTGCGGTATAGCCTCTTTCTGCGAAAGTTTTCGCTATCTTCACCCCCTCGTCTTCATAAGCCAGTATTTGAAAAGCGCCCCCGGGTATGACCAATACGGCAATGTCTTTAATCTCCGAGCCTGTAGGTTCAAAAATTTCCAAGCTCGGAGCCGTTACGTTGTACAACATCCGGCTTGTTGATATAGGTTCGAAGGTAAAAGATTTTTCCTGAGGCTTGACATCACTCGTCGAGCCTCCCTTAACAGGAATAACAATCCTTTGCTGCGCCTGTAATCCATTTTGTACACAAATTATTATTAGAAATAATAATAATTTGTAAGCTTTTGTTTTTGTGTTCATGACTATTTATTTACATTTCTTAACTAAATTATAGTTTAAAGGTGACATGTCATTAAATTTAGTGACATAAATTTCCATATAAAATTGTTTTGCTTGTTCATCAATATCTTCTCCTGACCTTGTAAAACCATTCATATTCCTTCAATTGTCGGTATATGCCAACCTAAATGAGCTGGCTAAAACAGATTTCCACCTTTTTAATACATATCAAAGCCGCTAAATGTAAATAAGAGCAGCGGCATACCATTTTTTTGTGCCAAACTTCAGCTATTTTTCAACATCATATTTAAAAAATAAAGGACTTATAGCTGTACTGATTTGACTTTATTTCTAATGAGGTTTTTGATATTATAATTAGTTTATAAAAATAGAAATAAAATTAATAATATTGTTTTAAAGTATTTTAGCTTTCTTTTTTATTTTGCTTATTGTTCTTTTTGCGATTATATTTGCCTGCAGAAGGGCTACATATTCGTCTATGTTTATGTCGCTTGTAATGGGATCGCTTCTTTTTACAAACCAGGAGGGAGTGGTTATTAACTAAACAAATGTAATTATGCAACAAAAGGATCACACAAGCACTGCCGTGCTGCTCCATAGGAGCGAAAGCCTATCTATCGTATTTAGCTAAGCAAAAAAGGAGGAGATCTCCCATGGAAGCCAAGCCGGCTCTCAGCGGGTAGTGTATGCCAAAATTTTAGGCTATAACCCCGTCAATAATGCGTTAAAGCTCAATGGATACGTGTCGGAATCCCAGATACACAACAGATCGTAAAAGACATTTTTTTACAATATCTAACTAACAACAATAAATAAAATGAAACAAAAATTACTCAGTATTCTTTTTGTGCTGACCTGCCTAATCGGCGTTTCGTTCGCGCAAAGCCGACAGGTGACTGGACGGGTAACGTCGGCGGTAACGGGTGAAACGCTAACAGGGGTTACTGTTCGCGAGGGCGGCACCAACCGCGCTACGCAGACAGACGGTGATGGCCGGTACAGCCTGTCTGTGAACGCCTCTACGTCCAAGCTTGTCTTTACCTTGATCGGTTATGCAGAAAACACACAAGCTATCGGCGGACGCACATCTATTGATGTCGCGTTGGGCGAAGCCTCTAGCGATTTGGATGAGGTCATTGTCGTAGCCTACGGAACGGTAAAGAAATCTGACTTCACGGGTTCAGCAACGCAGATCGGTGCCAAAGAGCTCGACAAACGTCCGTTGTCCAACCCATTGGGGGCGCTTCAAGGTGCTGGTCCAGGTGTTCAGACAGCTGCTCCAGGAGGAGCGCCAGGCTCTTCACCGACAATCCGTATCCGCGGAGTAGGATCCTTTTCTGCGGGCAACAATCCACTAATCGTCGTGGACGGTGTTCCGTTTGATGGTGGGATGTCAAATATTAACCCGGATGACGTAGAGACGATTACGGTGCTTAAAGATGCGGCCACAATTGCTATGTATGGTTCTCGTGGTGCCAATGGTGTAGTGACGGTGACCACAAAGCGCGGTAAAGAAGGAAAAAGCACATTCGATGCAAAGGTTCAAAAAGGTATCAACCAAAATGCGGTACCTAACTATAATACCGTATCGGCTGGTGAGTACTACGAGTTGATGTGGCAAGCCTATACCAATAGTTTAGCTTATCGTACAACAAATCGTGTTCCATTGGATATCGCGCGTCAGATTGGTTCAGGTCTGCTTACAAGAAATGCAGCAGGGCAACAGATATATAACGGTCAAACATTTCAGGACATCGTTCAATACCTGGGTGGATACAACTCCTATAATGTCGCTAACAACGAGCTTATTGATGCAACAGGGAAGCTAAACCCGAATGCACAGATTAAGTACAAGGGTTTTCGGTCATGGGAAGATGAAGCAACGCGTAACGGTAAGCGTGATGAGTACAGCGTCAACTATTCAACTGGGATTAAAAATACAGATGTGTATGCCTCAATGAACTACCTAAGCGAAGATGGGTGGGGATTGCGTTCCTCCATGGATCGTTTTCAGGGCCGTTTAAATGTAAATAGCAAAATTACGGACTGGTTGAAAGCAGGTCTAAATATTAGCGGTACAAGCAATAAATATGACTACGCTTATACCGGAGCAAGTGCGATCAATAATCCTTTCGGGTTTTCCAGAGGTATTGCGCCAATCTACCCGGTTTATGTACATGATCCAGCAACAGGCGAAATTCTAAGGGATTTGCAAGGAAACAAGCGTTATGACTATGGTAACCTAGTTTCGGAGTTCGGCCTGTCGCGTCCGTACAATGGCGGGCGCCATGCCATAGCGGAAACCCTGATGAATACGAGCAAAGCGGATCGTGATTTTGTATCGGCACGAGCGTATATTGATGTCAATATCTTGCCTTGGTTGACATTTTCGACTACATTTAATCCTGACATTCAAAGCGCACGAGAAGAAGGCTATGAAAATACCGAGGTAGGGGATGGTGCTCCGGCCGGTCGTTACAGCCAAAACTGGTACAGACAGGAAAGCTACACGTTTAACCAACTTTTACGTGCAAATAATGCTTTTGGTAAGCATAGCTTGGAATCATTGCTCGGACATGAGTACTATAAATTCAAGATCGAAGACATCGATGGTATGCGGACCGGACAAGGTTTTGACGGCCTGTATGTGTTTTCCAATTTTACGGACATCAGCTCGCTTACATCCGGCTTGAATGAAGAGGCTATTGAAAGTTATTTCGGGCGTGTAAACTACAACTACGATAGTCGTTACTACTTGGATGTAATGGTAAGGCGTGATGGTAACTCGAGGTTTCCTGCACATTTGAGATGGGAGAATTTTTGGTCTGTTGGCGCCGCTTGGCGTTTGGATCAGGAGCCATTCTTTAAGAATGATTTTACCGATTTGTTGAAGTTACGTGCGTCCGTGGGTAGACTGGGTAACTCGCAGCTATTATTAAGCTCTGGAGCACAAAACTACTATCCATACCAACCGGGCTATAGCGTTGGATTTAATAATGCATCCGCATCGGGTGCGGCATTTACATCATTGGGATCAGATCGAATAACATGGGAATCGCAAAGGCCATGGGATGCTGGTGTAGACTTCTCCTTTATGAACGGAAGAATCACAGGTTCATTGGAGTATTATATTAGATATTCCGACGGTTTACTATTCGATGTACCGCAACCTTACCACAATGGCGGATCAACGTCGGGTTCTTTTTCTATACCACGCAATGTCGGGTCGATGACGAATAAAGGTGTCGAACTTTCGTTGACGGGTAATATTATCCGTAAGGAGGATTTCAATTGGAACTTGACATTGAATCTAACGACCATCAAAAACAAGATTACCAAAATGCCGTTGGAAACCCCTGAAATTGTGGATGTGCCATTTAAGCAAGTCGAGGGAAGGTCTCGGTATGACTTCTTCACCAGAACCTATTATGGTGTAGACCCAGAAACGGGGCGTGCGATGTATTTGGGATTGATGGATGGCGTTGCTTACGATCCAAACAATGCAGATCACAAATTAATCGATAAAGGTAATGGCGTTGTGGATACGGTGACGTTTAACCATAATTCGGCTAAGCAAGACTGGATCAATAAGTCTGCCTTGCCGCCGGTGTATGGAAGTATCGTAAACAGCTTCTCTTATAAAGGATTTGACTTTGGTTTTGTCGTAACGTATAGCTTAGGCGGTTATTTTTACAATGGTCAGTACGCAAGTTTGATGAGCTCTGGACCAGCAAATGGTGCCAACCTGCACCGCGATTTGTTTGGTGCGTGGAAAAACCCAGGAGACCAAACCGATATTCCATTGATGGACTTAAACAGAACAGCGCAAAATAATGCCACGTCAACACGATTTCTTGAGAAAGCCTCTTATTTGAATCTATCAGCCATCACAACAAGCTACACCTTGCCGAAAAGTCTGACTAGCCAAATTGGGGTGCAACGTGCTCGCGTATTTGCTAGTGCAGAAAACCTTTATTTCTGGTCCGCACGGAAAGGCTTCAATCCGATTGGCGATATATACAGACCGTCTGCAGCATCGGGTTACAACCACGCAAGAACAATTAACTTTGGTATTAACGTCGGATTTTAAAACATGAGAATTTTCAATAAACTATCAATAAAATTTACCCTCGCTACAGTAGCGCTGTGGGTACTACTTTTATCAGGATGTAACAAAAAATTGCAATTGGAGCCTACTAATCGAATCGCTCCTTCAATTGTCTTCGCGACAACGCAGAATGCGTATGCGGCGATCAATGGTATGCACCGCTATATGTACTCGGCTTGGTACAGCAACCAGGCTGCCGGCGGGCAGAGTGGAAATATGCTCTACATGGAGGTGCTGGGTGAAGACTTCGTGATGACCGGGGCCGCCAACGGCTGGTTCAATAGCGAGTACCGCTGGCTTTCGCATCGTAACGAGGCGGCAAGCATCCTTACGTTCAATTATGGATTTTACTATGCGCTGATCGCGAATGCGAATGAAATTATAGGCAACATTGATGGTGCTGAAGGCCCGCAGGCAGATAAGGACTTCTTAAAAGCACAGGCCCTGACCTATCGTGCCTGGTCGTATTACCAAATGGTGCAGCTGTATGGTAAGCGCTACGTAAAGGGTGGCGACAACTCGTCGATGGGGATGTCGCTAATTTTGGAAAGGACAGTGGGCGCCGTGCCTCGAAATACGGTAGAAGAAGTGTATACACAGATCAATACGGATTTGGATGCGGCAATAGGCTTGTTTGCTACTGCTGTGGCTCGGCCAAATATTTCTCACTTAAATGTGAATGTAGCACATGGCGTAAAAGCGCGCGTTGCATTAACGCAGCAAAACTACGATATCGCTATTACCGAAGCAAGAGCGGCTAGAGCCGGTTTTACGCTGATGACATCCGATCAGTATTTCAATTCCTTTGTCAGTTTTGCCAATCCGGAATGGATATGGGGGATCGAACACCGGGAAGATCAACCCAATTATTTCTCTTCCTTCTACGCATACGTCGGTAACTTTAGTTCAACCAATACCCGTGGAAATCCGAAAGCGATCAACTCGGCCTTATACGCGAAGATCCCAACGACGGATGTGCGCAAGCGATTGTGGGATCCGTCAGGAGCCACAGCAGGATTTCCTGTGGCTGCAAGTGGTGTGAGACGCCCGTATATGACACGGAAGTTTACTTTACCGAACCCGGCAAATAGTAACGGCGACTTGATGTTTATGCGTGCAGCAGAGATGTATTTGATTGAAGCAGAATCATTAGCTAAATTAGGTGGAAGAGAAGCGGAAGCAAGACAAGTACTATTTGAATTAGTGCGGACTAGAGATGCCAGTTATGCGGTTTCTACAAATTCGGGCACCACATTAGTTGATGAAATCTTAACACAGCGACGTATTGAACTTTGGGGAGAAGGATTTCGTTTTTACGATCTAAAACGATTGAACCTTCCGTTGGATAGAAATGGTGCGAATCATAATACATCGCTCGCGGTGACCATGAGCGTACCAGCAGGAGGGACAGATTGGGAATTCTTAATTCCTCGTGGCGAGATCGATAGAACACTCGGTGTCGTAAAACAAAATCCATTATAGCAAAGTGTCTATCTTTGAAAGTAAGAAAGGGGTTGTCTATACGTAGGCAGCCCCTTTTTTGTTCATACCACTATCGCTTGTGTCCCATGTTGTTACGATGGATTCCTATTTTTACGGTTATCGAGTTTTGTAGTATGATATCTTATCTTCTTAAAAGATGTTTAGTGACATTAAATTATAAAGATGAATCAGGTTTTGCGTATCCTGACCTCTTGATACGGTAAAGGGGAGCGTAAGGAGGATTGTGAGCATTAGCGTTCTCATTTGTTTTACTTGCTTTTACGAATGTTTATTTCACTTGCACGTTTTGCTAAGAGAATTTTTAGCTTATTAATAGTGCGCTGTGTTTTTCTTATTGCCGAGGTGGATGCATTATTGCCCTGCTAAATCTCAAGTTTCTCTCGGGTATAGCTTTTTCACTTTTAAGGCTCGCAATTTTATGACTTAGCTTCTCGCTCTTTGTGACATATAACCTCTATTCCATAAAAAAAAGAGTGATTTAGCACTTTATGTAATTAAAATATATAGTACTTATATAGAAGGTTGTGACACAATGTTGTAATTAATGTTAACGCGTGTTTTAAAAGTTTATATAAATTAATAAAAATTGAAATAATATTTATTTTTATCTGTTCTTGTGTTTTATTGTGTCTTTTTTGTTTTTAATATTAATTTTTTTACAAGTATATTGGCTCTTGTAGATATGTAATTGAGCTGGTGCTTATTTCAATTAAATTACGTAGCTCCCTATTGCGAAAAACAACAATAAACTAAACAAACATAATTATGCAACAACAGAACCACATACACGATGCAGTTATTCATTTTTAGCCCAGCCCCGTATTTTATAATCAGCTGCTAGATTTTGAGTGTCGCTAGCCTTTGGGATTTGTGCATATTCCCGCTATTAGTCTATGTGAAACCTACTGAGGGTTTACTTAACTTGGGCAGTGTAACCTTGCTTCTTTAAGCTTTAGGGAATGAAATAAACCCATATTCATTTTATAGGGTACTGATCGCTGTGACCCTTCGTGCGATAACTAACTAAACAACGATAAACAAAATGAAACAAAAATTATTTAGTATTCTTTTCGTGCTGACTAGCCTGCTCGGGGTGTCGTTCGCGCAGAATCGCGAGGTGACCGGAAAGGTGACTTCCGCGAAAGACGGGACGCCAATAAGTGGTGTTTCGATCACCGTAGCTGGTACCAGTTCTGCAACGCAGACTGGACCGGATGGGCAGTATTCTATTTCAGCTCCACCTCGGGGAACCCTGTCGTTCTCCTACATCGGCTATATTGCGCAACGGATTGCCATTGCAGAGCAGACGGTTGTGAATGTTGAATTGGTTGATGATCAGGCTTCGTTGGAAGAGGTGCTAGTGACGGGATATGGAACAACCACGCGGCTCCGCTCAACGGGTTCAGCAAGCGTTGTTGAGGCGAAAGATGTTGAGCAAACGCCATTTCCTTCTGTCGACCGTGCTTTGCAAGGCAAAGTACCAGGGTTGCAATCCACAGGAAGTTCAGGCCAACCCGGTTCCATGCAGCAAGTGCGAATTCGTGGTGTTGGATCAATTTCCGGCTCCTCGTCGCCATTGTATGTAATTGACGGAATACCTATAAATGCTGGCGATCTATCTCGAGCAACACCTACAGCAAACGTATTAGCATCCTTAAATCCAAACGACATTGAAAACATGACTGTCCTGAAAGATGCGGCTTCTACAGCTATCTACGGTTCTCGCGGTGCTAATGGCGTAATCCTGATAACGACGAAATCAGGTAAAGCAGGAAAGACAAAAATTCGTCTAGATGCTGATTTTGGATCGGTTCGTCCGGGCGTTTACAATGATAGGACACGGCCACTAACAACGGAGGAGAACATTTTATTGTTAGGGGAAGCATTGTTAAATAATCCAACCGTGGTTATGAATAATAGTTTATCTCCCGAAAATATTCGGGAGTACGCTATTAATAACTTTGGCATTGATCCCAATATTAACACCAATTGGTATGATGAAGTTACCCGAACGGGGAATCAGCAGCAATATAATCTATCTGTCGATGGGGGGAATGAAAAAACGATATTTAACATAGGAGGAGGCTACTTTAAACAGCAAGGGACAATACCCAACTCTGATTTTACACGATATAGTGGTAAAGTCAGTTTAAAGCATGATGTGAATGATAGGTTGACTGTTGGGACAAGTGCAATTCTCTCAACAGCAAACCTTAGAGGGCTTCTCAATGGCGGAGCTTTCGGCAACCCCGTACTATCCAGTTTTTTCTTGATGCCAAATTTACCTGCTCGGAATCCAGACGGGAGCAACTATATCGAGGGTGCGTTAAGTCCAGGATCCGGATTATACAATCCGTTGGAGATTTTGGAAAGGGATCGAAGGAGTAATAATACACAAAAGGCACTGACGACAGTGTATGCAGAATACAAAATACTTCCCAATCTAAAGTTGTCATCAAAGTATGGAATAGACTACACTAACATCGAGGAAGATTATTATAATAGTCCAACTTATGGTGATGGACGTAATGTTGGTGGCCGAAGTTACAGGGATTATACGCGGTACTTCAATTGGGTGTGGACAAATTTGATAGAATACAAATGGGATATTGATTCAAATAAGGATTGGATTGCAAATATCAAAGCTGGTTACGAGGCTCAGAAATCGCAGTCCTATACCTCTTCCGTCGCCGTGCAAAATGTTCCCTTAAATACTTTCTATACTGTTCCATCTGTGGGTGCTACTCCTGTCACAGCGGAGGGGACACAAGATGATTACGCGTTTGCATCATTTTTAGCATTGGGAGATATTTCCTATAGAAATAAATACGTCGTGTCAGGAAGTTACAGGAACGACGGATCATCTCGATTTGGCGTTGACAATCGGTTTGGGAATTTTTGGTCTGTTGCAGGAAGTTGGAACATGGAGCAGGAAGATTTCATCAAGGATATATCCTCAATCAGCAGTTTAAAGTTGCGTGCTTCTTACGGCGTGACTGGTAATGCCGGGATTGGTAATAATGCTTGGCGCACACTTTATGGTTACACACGAACTGAATACAACTTTGTTTACGATGGAGCGATAGGTAGTGGTCCAACGCAATATGGTCTTCGCAATTTAACATGGGAAAGAACAAATGCTTTTGATCTCGGTTTGGACGTTTCACTTTTTGATAACCGTCTGAATGCCACGGTAGATTACTATAACAGACAATCGGAAGGCCTACTATATGAGGTGCCCGTTCCATACTCTACAGGCTTTGATGACTACACGGCTAACTTTGCCGGTCTCAGAAATCGCGGGGTAGAATTCTCCTTAAGCGGAACACCGCTGCGAACAGATAACTTCCAGTGGAATCTAAATTTCAATATTGCTTTGAATAGGAATACAACGACAAGATTGTTAGCCGATGAACAAGTTGAAAACCCATATATTAGAAAAGTTGGAGAAGATTATTTTTCGTATTATTTGCCTCAGTGGGCGGGTGCTGATCCAGAAAATGGCGATCCATTGTGGTATGTTGATGAAACAAGGACCGAAACAACAAACGTATATGGAAATGCGCAACGTGTTCTATTGGGTAAATCTGCATTGCCAAAAGCATTTGGAAGTTTTGGAACAACATTAACCTACAAGGGGATCGGTTTAGATGCCATGTTCTATTATAACTTCGGCAATCATATTTATCAAAATTTTTATCAATACCAAAATAGCGGAGGGGCTTACTATGGTAGCTTCAATCAAAATGCTTTGGAGCTGGATCGCTGGCAAAATCCAGGTGATATCACAGATGTTCCTCGGCCTGTCTTCGGGGGGAATAGAAATTCATTTGGCGCTTCCGATAGACTTTTGCGTGAAGGAGATTTCATTCGACTTCGTGACCTAACGCTTAGCTATACCTTATCTCCACAATGGATAGAATATACCAAGCTTTCAAGCGTAAGGCTATATTTCCGAGGTTCAAACCTTTGGACATGGGTAAAAGATGATAAATTGCCCTTCGACCCTGAGGCTGGTAGTTCGGATGTCGCCGGGGGGACGCAAGGCGTGACTAACTTCGATGTATTCATTCCGAAAACCTTTACTTTCGGTATTAACGTAGGCTTTTAAATAACGAACATTATGAAACGTAAATTTAAATATATCTTATTTTTATCGGTATGGTGCATCCTTTTTCAAAACGCTTGCAATTCCGATTTTCTAGACCTCCCTCCGTACACCTCTATTCCTGCAGATGAGGCTCTGCTCACCGAGGTAGATGCGCTGTCGGCTGTGAATGGCTCTTACGCTGGTTTGCGTTCTTTTCATTTATATGGAAGAACAATTCCATTGATGGGCGATTTATGGGCTGATAACGTATTGATTTCATCAAGAAACGCAGGGCGATATACCGAAATCTTTAATAATAATTTTGTAGAAAACAATCAATGGTTTACGGGGTTGTGGCAGAATGCATACAGAGTCATCAATAGGGTAAACAATATTATTGCAGCTACACCTTCGGGAGATGAAGAAAACATCAATCAATACAAAGGTGAAGCATATGCCATTCGCGCCTTGCTTTACTTTGAGTTGGTACGATTCTTTGCCCGTCCGTATACCGATGATCCGAATGGCTTGGGTGTTCCTTTAGTACTAACCTTTGATATCGACGCGCGGCCCACGCGCGCATCTGTCGCCGATATTTACAATCAGATTTTATCCGATCTTGAACAAGCGTATAATTTAATGAACCAAACGACAAATAGCGGTCGATTCTCAAAATACGCAGCGAGGGCGCTGGCTGCCAAAGTGAATTTACACAGAGGTACACAAGAATCTTATCAGTTGGCTTTTGATTACGCGCATGAGGTTATTGATAATAGTGGTGTAAATCTTGTGACAATTGCAAATTACGGAGCATATTGGCAGGCCGTAGGGTCTCAAACACTCGGAAATGAGACTCTTTTAGAAATTGTATCCGATCAAATTGACAACGGCGGGTTTGACGAGTTGCCTTATTTTTTTAACCAACAAGGTTACGGGGATGGTCTAGCGCAACGAGCATTATATGATTCTTATTCTGAGACTGATGTCAGAAAAAATTTGGTTCTCGTCGGAACGCGTTCTAATGCCGAGAACCCCGCTTACATTGTTAATAAATATCCCGATTTGGTTAATTACGGCACAAAAAAAATATTAAGAATTTCAGACGTATACTTGATCGCAGCAGAAGCGGCTTACCGAATGCAGCAGGAGGCTAGGGCCGTGACGTATTTAATGAGTCTTATTTCGCAGCGTGATCCGGCCGCCGAGGTCACGGAAACAGGGGCTGAACTTTTCGAGAGGATTATTACCGAGCGCAGAAAAGAACTTGCTTTCGAAGGCGATCGGTATCATACGCTTAATAGGCTACAGCGCGATATTACCGGCCGTACGCCCAGTCAGGCGGTGACTATTCCTTATTCCGATTTTCGCCGCGTGGCGCCAATTCCTTTGACAGAACTGGATCGCAATAGTAACCTGGTGCAGAATGAAGGGTGGTCAAATTAGGATGGCTTAGGGTTTCGGAATGATATTCTGGATTTACCACTCATTTAACGTTGGTTGAAATTTAGCAGCAGCAGCATAATCTTATCAGCGAAAAGAAATTATCCAATAACAAATTTTTAAGATTAGAGCGTATGGAATCAAATTCAATAAAAGGACAATTTATCAAAATCAGCAAAACAGTGCTATTTGTCGGTGCTATCCTTCTTACGGGATGTCAAAAGTTGGGTTTAGACGTATCTCCTAGAGAGGACTTAACGATAGAGCCGAGGGCTGATGTTCAAGTAATGAGTTTTCCCACATTCGATTGGGAGAGCGAAACTTATGTGCCAACGCCGCCCGGTACAGCACGTATTCATTTACCTTGGCATTCAACAGCGGAACGAATGTTCGAGAACAGTTTTAATGATGACTACGCGAGCGCAGATGGCTGGACGCTGCTCGTCAATACATTTAGCGAAACAGAGATGCCGCAAAATCCATATTTCGTTTTGTATAACAAATATCGGGGAGTAGTTCGCTTATTTGTGTACGCATCGCAAAGCAGTGCGATACCATCGGAGTACATGGTCTTTTCTTTAGGGTACGAAGGAGTTCCGCAAAGTAGCATGTATGCCTATCATAGCGCTGGTGTAATAGATGTAAGCGGGGTGGCGCCACTAGATCTCTCTCAAATAATACCTTTCAAAGCAAATCAGCAGCCTACTTGGTATGGAGCCGAATTCGAAGTAGCTTACGATCCCACTATAATTAACATTAGTGGTCAATTAAATCGTATGCGATGGCAGTTAAGTAGTAGAGATTTTTCTACTGTTACACTGGGAGGAAGTGCGGCAGGAACTATTGATGGAATAATCACGCAACCGGAAACAAAAGAAAATCTGTTCACGCGGATAGTTGGAGCAGGCGTGAATGCCTTCCTAAATGTAAAAACCCTTGGCCTGTCAAGCGTGGCGAACATAATTGCAAATGAAACGGTTAGAGAGAATGTTGTTAATGCAACAGATAAGGCCGGTGCGGGTATTGTGGGAAATTTTTTAAATGGGATTCTCGGAACTAAGGGGACTAATGAATCTACGGTTGATCTAAAAATCAATATGGACATCAATATGAATGGTACGATCACAGCTAGTCCTAGACAGATTGCGGCGCTTTCGTATGCAATACCCGGTGCAAATATGATGAATGTTAGACCTGACGTAATTCCCTTATACAACAAACCTTTAGGAGTATTTTATATCTCTGGGAAACCAAAAGTTAATATAGCTCGTCAACATTATATAAAGATGATTAATGGTATGGCAGTCGCTGATGATCAATACACGAACTATTTAATTACACTAGATCAGAATTCATACGATCTTTTGCCTAACACGTCATTGTCAGCGGATGCCGAGATTACTGTGGCAAATACAGAGCTTCTTATTTTAAATCCCGCTGCTATACAATTAAACGCCGGCGCAAACAGTGTTGTCGATGAAGGTGTGGGTAGTGGAAATGTCAGAAAAATTAGCAACAATGCTAATCTGCGCTTCAATCCTTTTAATAATAGTACGACAGCAAGTTATGGTAGAGATTTGATAGGTGTTAGGATGACAATAGAAGTTCGTCCGCGTTCAGGATCGCGGCCAACAAAAATTGTTAAGACTTTTTTGTGTGATATAGTGGATCGGGGGCAACAGACTTTCTACGTAGACGATGACGCTTCACCAGAACCATGGTAATAGTAGATCGTACTTAGCATGTAGACACACGTAACGGATAAAAAATTATAACTTTTGAATTTTAACTTTTTACTTATCGCTTTTTGCTTTCCATTGCACCTCTTATCCTTAACCAACATGTCGCATCGAAAGCGATTAGTACCGTGTATTGCGTAGTGCGTAGTGAGAAATTCGAAAAGATACTACAATGCACATTCCATTATTAACCAAGATGTCGCATCATTTTTGTTGCGTCTGTAATCATTTGCCTCTCCACTATCCAAAAGGGATGCAACAAAAATAAGCGACGGGGTTTTGCATACTTTTGCCCTACAAAAGTATGGCCCTGTCCTGCCTAAGGACGGAACGGATGTGTGCTGGACAAAGCGAGTCCATCAAAAATCCGCGCGGAAAATCACGTTATAAAAGTATCCCATTAATACATCAAGCATCGAAAGAGATTTCTGTTAGCGTTTGAAATGGAATTGATTTGCATCAGTCGCTCTGACATTAAACCAACATCAATTAATAGTTTGTTAACATACGCTTCACTTACTGTTCACCTTAACTTGTTAGGTTTGTCGCAATTTCAAACAACAAACCATGAGATTCTTTACCACCGTATTATTATCTTTAATTGTAGCCTTCAGTTATGGACAAAATACCGTCCTGACGGGAAAGGTTATTGACGCGATGGATCATTTTTCGCTGCCGGGCGCAACGATTCGCATCGCCGAAAACAACCGATACACCGTGTCTGGACAAAACGGAAACTTTGAGTTCTTGGACCTGCCAGAAGGCACGTACAGCGTCTCCGTTGTTTATTTAGGATACCAGTACTTAGATACCAAAGTTGACGTTAGGCGCGGACAAAACAATACGGTTAACCTCAGCCTTATAGCTTCCGCCAACACGCTTTCGGAAGTTGTGGTCATGGGAGATATGCTGAAAGGGCAGGCCCGCGCATTAAACCAACAAAAAAACAATCAGAATATTTCCAACATCATTTCTTCGGATCAGGTGGGCCGTTTTCCGGATGCCAATATTGGAGACGCCTTAAAGCGTGTTCCGGGTATCACGATGCAGAATGACCAAGGGGAGGCACGTAACATTATTATCCGTGGTTTAGCACCCAACCTAAACTCCGTTACTTTAAACGGCGACCGCATTCCATCGGCCGAAGGTGACAACCGAAATGTGCAAATGGACCTCATCCCGGCCGACATGATCTCGACCATTGAAGTCAATAAAACGTTAACACCGGATATGGATGCCGATGCGATCGGCGGATCGGTGAATTTGATCACCCGTGCATCCCCAAATGGACAACGGATCTCTGCAACGCTCGCTGGTGGCTATGGACCTATACGCGATAAAGCGAACTATACGGCAGGTCTTGTGTATGGAAACCGTTTTGCAAACAACAAAATCGGCGTCGTGTTCAGTGGTTCATTCAATAATAACCGTTTTGGGTCGGACAACGTAGAAGGGGTGTGGGATCAAGACGATAACGGCAATGTGTTCATGCAGGAGATGGATATTCGTAAATATGATGTACAGCGTATCCGTAGAAGTACAGCGCTTGCCTTTGATTACAAGATCAATGAAAAGCATATGTTGTACGCCAATGCGATGTATAACTGGCGCGATGATCTGGAAAACAGATACCGCGTGCGCTACCGCGATATTGAACCCGTGTACGATGCAAGCAATGCTATTACAGGATATACAGGCGAGATCCGCCGTGAAACCAAAGGGGGGATTGATAATTCGAAAAATAGGAACACGCGTTTGGAACGCCAAACGGTACAAAACTACGCCATTGGCGGTGAACACCTTTTAGGCGCAAAGCTCGATTTGGACTGGGCAGCCAACTACGCGACGGCAAGTGAAGATAGACCTAATGAACGCTACATCGACTTTGAACAAACAGATGTCGTGATGAGACAGCAGCTTGGCGACACCCGGAAACCTTTAGTCACCGCTGATGAAGACCCTGCTAATTTCTCCCTCCGTAAAATCACGGAAAACGATAACTTCACCGACGAAAAAGAGTTTGGCGCTAAAGTGAACATCCGGTTTCCATTCTCGGTGATTGATGGCCAAAAGGGCCGGGTACGGACAGGAGCGCGTTTGCGCCTAAAGGACAAATCGAGAAACAACATTTTTTACGAATACACGCCATTAACAGAGCTAGGTACGTTGGCGGATATGCCTAACGTATTCTTTGGAGGCCAAGGATACCAAGCGGGCGAGCAGTATGTACCGGGATATTTTATCGATCGTACGTATCTCGGAAATCTGGATTTGCAAAATCCAGCGCTTTACGAAGAAGAAGCTGATCCAACCGAGTTCTTAACCCAGAACTACACCGCCAAAGAACAAATTATGGCTGGATATGTGCGCTGGGATCAGGATTTTAGTGAGCGTTTATCCATGATTTTGGGTGCACGCGTCGAACATACACGGATTAATTACACGGGAAATTACGTATTAGATGAAGACGAATTGGCCGGTGTGGTAAACACGAAAAATAACTATACCAATGTATTACCAAGTGTCTCCTTTAAATATAAAGCCGGTGAAGCAACGATATTCCGAGCAGCCTTAACCACCGCGTTAGCTCGCCCGAATTACTATGCACTTGCCCCCTATGTAAATGCCATTCCCGGCGATACCGAAGTACAGGCGGGTAATCCAAATTTGAATGCTACCTACGCGTATAATGCAGACTTCATGGTGGAGCATTATTTCCGCTCTGTAGGAATTTTTTCTGGAGGCGTATTCTATAAAAATTTGAAAGATTTCATCTATACCTACCGTAATAACCAATATACCACAACTGATTTTGCAAACGATTTTCCAAATCAACAAAATCCTGTTCCTGCTGGGGAGAATTTCAGGTTTGTGCAGCAACGTAATGGTGATAATGTCGACGTGTATGGCTTCGAAGTCGCTTTTCAACGTCAGTTAGATTTCCTGCCAGGCCGTTTCTTAAAAGGCTTTGGGATTTATCTGAACTACACCAATACGAATTCGAATGCAAAGGGAATTACCAGTTCGGAAGGGGAGGAACGCAGCGATGTGAAACTTCCTGGAACTGCTCCGCATATGTTTAATGGTTCCCTGTCTTGGGAGAACAATAGATTTACTTCGCGCGTCTCCTTAAATTATACATCATCTTATATCGATGAGTTGGGTGGAAATTCATTTGAGGACAACTATTACGATCAGCAGCTGTTTTTGGATGCAAATGCCGCTTACAAAATTACGCCGAAGTTTCGCGTGTTTGTGGAAGCAAACAATTTGACCAACCAACCGTTGCGGTATTATCAGGGCATATCTTCCCGGACACAGCAAATGGAATATTACCAAGCGCGGTTTAACTTAGGGGTGAAATTTGATTTGTAGAATAAACGGCAGATAAAAATAAATATCCATAACAAACAAAGATAAAATTAACTTGTATGACGAACACAAAAATTGCTACTGTTGCGGCGCTGGTATATGCTGGTCTGCTTGCTTCCTGCTCCTCAGGCTTGGCACCTGTGTCCAAAGATGCGGTTGTACCTACGGTCGTCACCGAGCAGACGGAATTTGATACCGATGATCCGGCCATTTGGATTCATCCTACCGATCCTACCCAAAGTTTGATTATAGGAACGGATAAAGAGGTCGGTGGTGGACTTTATTTGTACGACCTCGATGGAAAAATTGTACGAAAAGTAACCGGACTGGAGCGCCCCAACAACGTAGATATCGCCTATGGATTGGACATTCGTGGTAAAAAGGTAGATATTGCGATAACGACCGAACGTAAGGCGCATAAAATCAGGGTATACAGCCTGCCTGACCTGACACCGATTGATGACGGAGGAATACCAGTTTTTGAAGGAGAAAGAGGAGACGGCGAGCAGGATGCTATGGGTATTTCGATCTACACCAAGAAGGATTCTACGGGATCCAATGCGATCTACGCAATTGTTGGTCGTAAAGCAGGGCACTCCGGCAGTTACTTGTGGCAATATAGGATTACTGCCAGTGCTGATGGCATCGTTAAAGGTACAGTCGTCCGTAAGTTTGGTGCATACAGCGGTAAGAAAGAAATTGAAGCTATCGCGGTAGATAACGAGTTGGGCTATGTGTACTACTCCGACGAGACCGCAGGCGTGCGTAAATACTACGCTGATCCGGATAAAAATGATAATAAAGAACTCGCATTCTTTGCGCAGAACGACGTCACATCGGATCATGAAGGCATTGCAATTTACAAAACGGGCGACACTACGGGCTATATTTTGCTGTCCAATCAACAGAACAATTCATTTGTAATCTACCCGCGGGAGGGGAGCAATGGCGATGCAAACAGCTACACCAAGCTGGCAGATATTCCTGTATCAGCAATCGAATGCGACGGAGCAGAAGCAACAAGCCTAAATTTGGGCGGTAAATTTCCGAAAGGTATGTTGATCGCGATGAGCAATGGTAAGGTCTTCCATTATTACGATTGGAATCTTATTCAAGAACGTATTGATAAGGGCGAAGGAAAGTAGTTATCTCCAAATAAATAGGTAAAGAAACGCAGGAAATCACACATCCTGCGTTTTTTTTATTGCCTGCATTTTCGATTTCTCAGGCGATAACCATTTGATGCTTATAAAAAAGAGAGATAAAAGGTCTGCTTTTGGGAAAAAAATATTTTTCGAGCAATAAACCTGATATTTTTTTCTACCTTGGATTTAAATTATGCCAGATTCTTAAGATGGCATGCCTAACTAACTGACATATTATTGTTAACTGTCGAAGAATGAATGCTGTAGATTCCGATAAAGTATTATTTGCTAAGTACTATCGATCGTTGTGTTATTTCGCAATGCAGATGGTGCATGATGAAAATGTGGCTGAAGATTTAGCACAGGATGCCTTTGTGACCTATTTCCAGCAGCGTAATGAGGTATCTGATGATGAGAAAGCAATAAAGTCATTTTTGTACGCTACCGTCAAATACGCTGTTTACAACCTCAATAGAAAAAGTAAGACCGTAGCAAAATTTTGGCAACGATCAGGTTATCAGGAATGTGATGACATAGATTATGAACATCAAATTATCCGTGCTGAGTTTATGGCTGCTATTCAGGCCACGCTGGCGACGTTACCAGCAGGTTGTCAGAAAATTATGACGATGAGTTATGTTGATGGCTTTTCCAATGACGAAATAGCACAAGAGCTGCAGATTAGCCTTAACACCATCAAAACGCAGAAGAAAAGAGGCCTCCATGTATTACGATCAAAGCTAAGACCTGACTACTTTTCGGTAATTTTTGCTTTTTTCATCGCTACCTAGGAAAAAAAGCAAAATTCTTGTCACCCCAAATCCATGTTTAGGGTTCTTAACTTAAATTATGGATACGAACCCACTGGATATTGCGGCTATTATTGCTAAGCAGTTTAAAATGATTCCCATTTCCGAGGAGGAGAAAGGTGTCTTGGAACGCTGGTTGGATAAAAGTGATAAAAATAAAGCCCTTTACAAGCAACTCATGCAGGAAGGAGCGAATATCAATGCGCATTGGGTGGATAAGATTAATGAGGATGAAGCATGGAAAGCCATACAACAAAAAAGTCTTCCAAAGCAAAGTCGCTTTAGAACAGTCTTTGCAGCCGCGTCCATTGTCGTTTTGCTTTCTTTTGGAAGCTATTGGTTCCTGGCGCAGCCCCCGAAGCCGTCAGACCGACATATTGTAGAAATTGTTAATGGTCAGAATAAGCATGACGTGTTGCCCGCAAATCTCGGGGCTAGGATTATTTTAGCGAATGGCGATGAATTAAACGTGGAGGATACGTTGAACGTGGCCTCTAATCATACGTTCATGAACAAATTAAGCGCCGAACACATTGTTCCGGAGCGTAGTGCATTGGTTTATCATACCTTGGTTGTTCCTGCCGCCAATTTCTTTAAATTGACACTTCCAGATGGTTCACAGGTGTGGGTTAATTCAAAAAGCGAACTTCGTTTTCCTACAACATTTGCCAGTTCGGAAAGGCGGGTTTATTTAGTGGGAGAAGCCTATTTTGAAGTGCGTAAAGATGCATTGAAGCCCTTTTATGTGGTAACGGAAGACGCAGAAGTAAAAGTGTTGGGCACGCATTTCAACGTCAATACAAATGGCCGATACAGCAAAACAAGTCTGGAGGAGGGCCGAGTCGAAGTGTCGAGCAATAATAAAACAACCATGGTTTTCCCAGGACAAAGTGTGCAATGGCAGCATGACGAGCTTCGCGTACATCCGACAAACCTGCAAAAAGATCTGGCTTGGAAAAACAATGAGTTTTATTTCAAAGAGGATAACATCGTCAGCATAGCGCAGCAGCTGAAGTTGTGGTATGACATTGATGTTTCCTTTTCTAAAGATGTTTCGCTCAGCGAAACATATACCGGTGAAATCTCCAGAGACGTCCGATTGTCCGAAGTTTTAAATATGCTGGAATTTGTGAGTGATCTCGATTTTCAGCTCCACAAAAACAAGTTACTAATCACAAAAAAATAGGATATGACGTAAACAGTACCAAACCATCAAAAAAAAACAGAGGTGTTGCAGCACCCCTGTGAATCACCAAGTTAAATTAAAGAATACTAACCCTTAACTATTAACTCAATTACTCAAATGTATGAATAACTTCTCATTTGACAAAAGGTGCGCGAAAGCTCATAAGCCGCCTTTCGTCTTAATTTACCGGATTATGAAAATTACAATATGCTTATTGTTGGTTTTTATGACGTGTGCCTATGCGGACGGTAATGCGCAAAAGGTATCACTGTCTCTAAAAAATGCCCGTCTAGATGAAGTTTTTACCCAAATCTCCAGACAGACCAATTACAAATTTTTGTATAGCGATGATGTTATCAAACAGGCATCGCGTGTAAATGTCAATGTGCGACAAGCCAATCTAGCTGATGTATTAAAGACAGTTCTGCCAGAAAGTAACTTTTCTTTTCGGATTATTTCCGAAACGATTTCAGTCGTTTATAAAGGTGAAGGAACTGCGCCATTACCTGTGTTGGAATCACTGCAAGACCGGATTTCAGGAACCGTTAAAAGTTCAGACGGTGCGCCATTGGTAGGCGCCTCCATTATGGTCAAAGGAAGTTCGGTTGGTGCAACCACTGGTCCTAACGGAGAATTTTCTATCACTGCATCTAAAGATGCAGTATTAGTAGTGCGCTACGTAGGTTATCAACAGAAGGAAATTTCAGTAAACAATCGGACGAC
This sequence comes from Sphingobacterium paludis, assembly GCF_004364125.1. GTDB lineage: Bacteria > Bacteroidota > Bacteroidia > Sphingobacteriales > Sphingobacteriaceae > Sphingobacterium > Sphingobacterium paludis. Next base: position 355,290 of record NZ_SNZV01000004.1, read on the forward strand.
TATCGCAATCACTCTTGATTCGGATGAGCGTACGTTGGAAGCTGTCGATATTGTGGCGACTGGTTATCAAAATCTGGACAGGAAATTATTCACAGGTGCGACGACTCGTGTCAGCGCTAAAGATGCCGAACGTAGTGGTGTTCCGGATATTTCGCGGATGTTAGAAGGACAAGCCGCCGGTGTATCAGTACAAAACGTTTCCGGTACATTTGGTGCGGCACCAAAGATACGTGTTCGCGGTGCTACATCGCTTTCCGGAGATAATAAGCCATTGTGGGTAGTTGATGGCATCATTCTGGAAGATGTAGTTAACGTTTCCAATGAGGCACTTTCTACAGGAGATGCCAATACCCTGATCGGATCATCTGTAGCGGGATTGAACCCCGACGATATTGAGTCATTCACTATTTTGAAGGATGCGGCCGCAACAGCAATGTATGGCGCGAGAGCTATGAACGGTGTTATTGTTGTTAACACAAAGAAAGGTCGAAATACAGAAGGAAAGCCTGTCGTAAACTACACGGGGAATTTCACTACCTATCTCAAACCAAATTATAATCAGTTTGATATTATGAATTCTGCGGAGCAGATGTCAGTGATGTTAGAGCTCGAAAATAAGGGCTACTTCAACCATAGTGTCGTTTCTCGGTCTCCTAACGGTGGTATCTTCTACAAAATGTATAACCAAATGTACGACTATGATGAAGCGACGGACACTTATGCGTTAAATAATACGCGAGAAGCACGGTTAAACTTTTTAACACGTTACGCTAAATCCAATACGGACTGGTTTGATGTATTATTTAAAAACTCGCTGCTCCAAGAGCATTCGATTAATGTGAGCAGTGGAACCGCAAGAAATCAAACTTATTTTTCTTCCAGTTTTATGAATGATAACGGTCAAACGATTGCGGATAAAGTCCGACGGTATACGGCGAATTTTCGTAACAACTTTAAATTGAATGATAAGTTCAGTGCCGAGGTACTTGTGAACGGGTCAATCCGTGATCAACGTACTCCTGGAGCCCTTAATCGCGCTTCTGACCCTGTATATGGACGATACTCCCGCGAATTTGATATAAACCCATATTCCTACGCATTGAATACGAGCAGACTTATCACGCCGTATGATGAAAATGGTGATCGGGAATATTTTACGAGAAATTTCGCGCCATTTAACATTCTAAACGAACTGGATAATAATTACTTAAGGTTGCAGATGTTAGATCTTAAAGTTCAAGGGGGTATACGGTATAAAGTTTTACCGCAATTAACCTATTCTGTAGATGGCGCCTATCGATACGCTACTACGGAAAGACAACACTATATTCGCGAAGGTTCCAATATGGCCGAAGCCTTTAGAGCTGCTGGAGATGCTACAATAATAAATGGAAACGAATATTTATACAAGGATCCAGACAACCCCAATGCGGAGCCTGTTGTTATCTTGCCGGAGGGTGGTTTTTACAATACCAATTTGAACAGTATCAAAAATTATTACTTCCGTCATAACCTTGAGTATGATGAAACATTTGCCGAAAATCACCGTTTAAATGTGTTTGGATCGATGGAAGTCCGTTACACAGATAGACAATTTTCCGATTACGAAGGAATTTCCTATCAGTATGAAAATGGAGGCTTAGTCAACCCCAACTACCGCTTTTTCAAGAAAATGACTGAGGGAGCAGATCCCTACTTTGGAATGGGCTATTCCTATGACAGGTTCGTGGCAACGATGGCGCGCGCAGCATATGCATTTAAGGAAAAATATAGTGTAAACGGAACAGTCCGTTGGGATGGCTCTAACCTAATGGGTAAATCAAAAGTGGCGCGCTGGTTACCTACTTGGAATTTATCTGGTAAATGGAATATAGATCAAGAGGAGTTCTTTAATAGCGACAATAGCATTTTGACGGCCGCCAGTATTCGTGGTACATACGGCTTAGTGGCAAGTCTGGGCAATGCGAATAATTCTGCTGCGGTATTTTACAACCAAATAACCTACCGTCCGTATGAAGACGAGAAAGAAACAGCCATACGTCTTTCGAGTTTGGAAAACTCCGAATTGACTTGGGAGAAACTGTATGAATTAAACATAGGCACAGACCTTCAATTGTTTAACAAGGTTGACCTGACGGTGGATTGGTATAAGCGTGATATTTTTGATCTAATTGGATCGATCCGTACATCCGGCATTGGAGGGCAATTTATAAAAACTGCAAATTACGGAAAAATGAAAGCCCATGGTCTTGAGTTTACCGTTGCCGGAACACCAATCAGCTCAAGCGCTGGATTCAGGTGGCGTACACAGTTTAACTTCGGCTATAATAAAAATGAAGTGACTGAGTTGGAAGTAAATTCCAATATCTGGACCATGGTACGGGCAGAGGGCGCAGCACGAGAAGGATATTCACAACGTGGCTTGTTCTCTGTCAAATTTGATGGATTAGATCCGAACTATGGTTACCCTACATATGTGGGAACTGCAGGAGTGAAGGATACATACATCTATTTGCAAAGTGACGATGTGGACTACCTCACCTATCATGGACCAGTTGACCCGACTTTTACAGGTGGTTTTTACAATAACTTTTCATATAAGAACTTCACATTATCTACATTATTCACCTTTGCGGCAGGTAACTACGTGCGATTGCAACCGACTTACGCAGCATCCTATAATGACCAGATAGCGCTCTCTAAAGACATGGTAAATCGCTGGTTAATTCCAGGCGACGAAAATTACACGACAATTCCGGCATTACTTGATGCTTTCACTATTGATAACAGAGTTTATCAGGCTAATGGGTCGACTGTTTCAGCAGTATATCCTTATAACGCCTACAACTATTCGGATCAACGCGTGGCAAAAGGTGATTTTATCCGTCTGAAAAATGTTTCCTTAGCCTACCAACTACCAAAAAAGGTGACGGATAGACTTCAACTATCATCCGCCCAGATTTCTGTTGTAGGGAATAATATTGCCCTGCTTTACTCAGATAAAAAGTTAAACGGGGCAGACCCAGAGTTCTTTAACAATGGCGGGGTAGCTATGCCAATACCAAGACAATACACTTTATCATTAAAAGTTGGATTTTAAAGAATTATAGCAATGAAATTAAATAAGATAATATACTTTTTTAGCGCAATAGTAACACTTGGTACGCTTAATTCTTGCGAGAAATATCTGGATCAAAATCCGGATATGCGGACGGAGATTAACAGCGTAGACAAAGTTGCTCAATTAGTGACCTCTGCGTATCCCAGATACAACTACTTGGCAATGGCAGAAACCTATTCGGATAATGTCAACGATAAGGGTCCTACTGTTGGACACAATAACGACCCGTTTGTTAGCCTTTATTTTTGGGATGATCTGGAAGATGACGGCAACAACACCCCCACGCAATATTGGAACGGTGTGTATGAGGGTATCGCCGCAGCAAACCAGGCATTAGAGGCCATTGAAACAGGGGATTTTGGTTCGGATGTATTGCCCTATAAAGGTGAGGCACTTGTAGCAAGAGCATACGGACATTTTATGTTGGTTACCTTTTTTGCAAAAGCTTATGTGCCCGGAGCGGCGAATGATTCCCCAGGAATACCCTATGTAAAGATGCCTGAAAAAGTAGCGTTAGCGCAATATGAAAGAGGAACGGTTGCGTCTGTTTATGCACAAATTGAGAAAGATCTAGAAGAGGGGCTGGCTTTGCTTCGTGGTGGTGAGTGGAAAGTACCTAAGTATCATTTTACACATAGTGCCGCCAGCGCCTTCGCTTCCCGTTTTTACCTTTTTAAAGGCGAATTCGATAAAGTGATCCAGCACACAAATGCCATATTTCAAGGCGGAGATTTCAATGGCAATCTCCGACCGGCTAATACCACTTTCCGGACGTATACACTCGCTGAATTTAACCAAGAGCTGACCATGGCAAACAAAAACTACAATCTGTTGCTTTGTGAGACGTATTCGGTTTATCAACGGAGTAATTCTTCAGGGACCGCTCGCTATGGTTTTGGTACTGATAAGTACTCAGGTGTATATAACGCCACAACAGTGGCAGGAGCTCCTTTTTACAATAAAGGCGTGCGCTGGTCTGACAATAACTACACGGTGTACATCTTCAAGGAGTATTTTCATTATACAAATGTTCAAGCGCAGATTGGTTTTCCCTATATCATGCAGCCGCTATTTATCGCTGATGAAGCCTTGATGAATAGAGCAGAAGCCGCCATAGAGATTGGAGACTACGCTGCCGCCATCCGTGACCTTAATCTATTTGCTAGTGTGCGTATCACCAATTACAATCCCCAGACACATGCTGTTACGCTAGAGAAAGCTCGTACTTTTTTTAATGAAGCAAATGATAAGGAGGCTTTAATCAAAACCGTACTGCAATTTAAGCAAATTGGATTTATGGGCGAAGGGTTGCGGTGGTTTGATATATTACGTAAGCGCATCCCCGTCATCCACAACCACATCGATGCCGCGGGAGTAGAAACCTTCCAAACGTTAAGCGCAGAGGATAATAGAAGGATGTTTCAGATTCCTCAAGAAGCGACAATTGCAGGTATTGAATTAAATCCAAGATAAAAACATGGTTATGAAAACAATAAACATAATTCGATATATAGGCTTATTTACGGCGCTATCACTATTAGCATGTTCCAAATCTGATGAAAATCTAGATGTGGACTTAAGTAAATACAATAGTGATACCTACGTAAAAACGGCAGTGGACGACTGGATAACTGCCAATTTAACCACGCCTTTTAACATTCAGGTAGTATACCGTTTTGAGCGAAACTTGACTGACGTATCGCGTGATATATCACCGTCAAAATTGGAGACTGTGCAACCGACGATGGAACTAGTACTTAACGGATTTATCAACGTATATAAAGACGTTGCAGGAAGCGCATTTATTAAGACGTATACGCCAAAACAGTTTGTGCTTTACGGGTCTGGCTCGTATAATTCCAACAATTCCTATAATTTGGGAACCGCTGATGGCGGGCGTCGGGTGGTGCTATATGACACCAATGGCATTGATCTAACGAATCCGGAGAATGCCAGACGTAGACTCCGCACAATACATCACGAGTTTACCCATATTGTTAATCAAATAATTAATATTCCCACGACATTTGAGCCTATTACAGCTGCAGATTATTTCGCAGACTGGACGAACGCCTCCAATACGGCTGCCGTCGCAAAAGGACTTGGATTTATTTCTCCGTATGCGCGAAGCGCTCCAGGCGAAGATTTCGCGGAAATGACATCGCACTTGTTGGTCGAGGGGCAGGTTTGGTTCAACAATTACGTCGCCACGGCATCGCCAAGTGCCCAGCCTAAGCTTTTGGCCAAAGAAAGAATCGTAAGGGACTACTTCAAAACGTTTTTTGATATTGATTTTAATGAGTTACAAGGAGCGGTGCAACGGGTGCTTAAAGAAAATTACAATGCCAAAGATCCTACGGATATCACACGGACGCTTCCGATTTGGTTAAATAGGAATCTGGTTAGTACGATTCGCTACCAACCTAGTGCAGCACATTATGCTACCTATGGAAACCCTGGAGCAATCAGAACGATTTTCAATAATATGCAAATTGCGCTTAGGGAACAAAATTCAACATGGACAACAGGCACAATAGAATACTTTGAATTCCGATTCACGGATGCACAGAATATGGTATTTAGTGTGGCTTTTAAAACAGCTTCCAATAGTGTCGTGTATTTGGCAGATTACTATTTTGGTATGCAAGTATCTAATGTTACCGGAGAGGTCCAATTTACCAAGAGTACATCTGGCGGTCTCCATTACAACGGAAATGCCGCATTTTTGTTGAATGGTTTTGAAAGGCATCTACTGCCCTATCTAACGAACAGGGTGTTTATCGCAGATTGGCTGCCTAGCACCATTGGATCGACCTCTAATTTGTACAGGACATTTGGCGGATTTTACGTCAAAGATACACCATCGAATTATATCTACGGACCAATAGTTTTAAAATAGCACATTATGAAAAGAATATATATATTGCTTATTGCAGCCGCTTCCTTTTTTGGATGTACCAAAAGCGATGTGGATCTTATATTTGATAGCCTGCCGGAAGAACGCATTAACGTCAGGCTAACGGAGCTACAGAATAAGCTTTTAGAATCGCCTTCTGGATGGAAAGCTTCGTTGACAACCAATGCAAGTGGTGGTTACGGTTTTTACTTTAATTTTAAAGAAGACCAAACGGTGGCCATGGTATCTGATATTAATGCGACTACCGCTCGAGTTATCTCAAACTCTACTTACCGTGTTAAGTGGGTAATGAATGCTTCCCTGATCTTCGATACGTATAATTATATCTCTTTATTACAGGATCCTACCGCCGGCACAGTGCCCGGCGGCGCCCAGGGTTCAGGCGTAAGAAGTGACATCGAGTTCGAATATCTGCGTGCCACGGCAGACAGTATTATCTTGCGAGGTAAGAAGTACCAAAATGAATTGGTGTTGGTAAAAGCTTCCGTTGATGAATCTGATAAATATAATAACGGAGAATATCAAACCAGTATTAATAAGATCAACAACTTTTTTACAGTGAATGCCAACCCTTACATTGAGGTGGCAGGTGTGCGAACGTCTGTAGAAATTAACAGAACAGCTAAAACAGCCAGTCTAACAGGTATTGTTGACGGAGCTGCAAAATCAGCTAGTAGCAAATTCTACTACACACTAAGCGGTATAAATTTTCGTGAGGGCATAAGTTTTAGCGGGGTGGATATTAAGTCGCTAACCTTCAAAGGAGACATGCTCCATGCCGTGGATAAGGAGGGTAAAGAGTACGAGGTTAAAAACTCTGTGTCGCCGATATTGCCCCTACATATGTTGATGGGTGTGAAATATGCCGGCCTAAGAAGCCCTACGCTTACGAATACGAGTTCATCAGTAACTTATTTTCCTGGAACAGCCGGAACTGGGCTAACCATTCTGCGAAGATATTTTGATGGTCTTCCAAATCGTAATGCAAACGGCGTAGCGGTATTCGGATACGGCTATATGGACCTAGCTTGGAACACCGCTAATAAACGTGTAACATTGATCGGCGTGGCCGGACAGTACCAAACATCAGGCTTAGCTACATGGACGACTACAATTGTATACGATTATACAGTGGATGAAAGCACAGGGGAATATAAGTTTACGCTACGAACAGCGGCATCTGGAGGCTATTCGGCTGCAATTATGGATCAGCTCAATACTTTCCTAACCACAAGTAGGTTTAAATTAGATTACCATGTTGAAGGTGCTAACCTGTATGGTAAAATAATTGGAATAGATTCACCTAACGTTCAGATGTCTTTTCAATTGCGATAAATAGGTCAATAAAAAGATGGAAAGGGATGCCAATACGGCGTCCCTTTCTTTTGTGTTGCAATATTCTTTTATTATATTAGGTTGTAAATCAAGATGGTAATCTTGTTTCTTTTCGGCTTTATTTGTATATTTAAATAGATTTAGAAAAATATGATGACATCCTTATTTGTGAACATCGGTAGGCAAGAAATTTTTATACTTGTTTTTTTTGTGCCGGTAATATTAGCCTACCTGTATTGCATTTTTCATGCATTGACCAACAAGAAATTGGAACTGCCCTATCGTTTGGCATGGGCTGCTGCGATGTTCGGATTACCTTTTATAGGTTGCGCGCTCTACTGGACCGTTGCCAATAATGCAACCGAGAATAAATAAGATTAGGTTTTCTACTTCTGATCGTCGACTAATTCATCGCAGAAAACATATCTTGTGAAAAAAGAAGATGAAAAAATAATTGATTCTATTCGGAACCATTCTCTCCAGCAACCATGTCTTCCTGCTGATGCAAATTTTACGCATATTGGATGGAACGTCCTCACCTCTTAGAAGTGATCGGTAGTACGATTACACAAATGTTGACCTATCCAGGGATCACTTTTATAATTGCTGCACTTCTTTTTGGTTTCTTCAAACTAATCAGGAGGCGATTTACTCTTCCGGTTTTTGCAATCACGGCGATTTCATTTGTCTCCGCATTGCTGAATATTCTAACTTGGCAGTAGAAAAAAGGTGTATAAAGCTTATCTGGTTTATGATAATCCTATTTATTAGCTTTTCGTTCTGTTTTTACGTCCATTTATAAAAATCACCGTTACGGCTCCAATAATAGCGCCGACGCCGGAACCTGTATAGAATTCGTTTTGATTTTCAGATGCAAATCGTTCGTTTAAACCCCAATAAATGAGCATAATTGCGACGATAAAAACGATGACGATAGTCACTACATATAAATTCCTCTTCATAATTCAATAGCAGTTTAGAACGTTTCACCCTAAATATACGAATTAGCTAGCGTTGATATGTAGATTCATGTGTTTTGATTATTAGATCAAAGTTCTTTATATTTAGATCTACTTATAAACCTATGAACAAGTACATTCTGAATATACTTTGCCTTTTTCTGGCCGCAGCCAGTATGGCTCAAACGCCTCAAGAGGGGATTACCAATACATTACCAGCGTGGGCATTTGGCGGTTTTGTACGCCCAGCCGGTGTCAATCCAGTGATCTCACCCTTAGACCACACGCTGTTTAAGGATCCGATGAGTGGCGAGGATATCGCTTGGGAGTCCAATGATACCTTCAATCCGGCAGCAACGCTAAAGGACGGGAAAATCGTTGTCCTATATCGGGCAGAAGATAAGACAGGGGTTAAGATCGGTCATCGTACTTCGCGGATAGGGTATGCGGAAAGCAAGGATGGCCTCTCGTTCACACGCAACAAAACACCAGTCTTTTACCCGGGAGATGATGGACAAAAAGATTTTGAATGGCCAGGTGGTACGGAAGACCCCCGTGTTGCGGTGACAGCGGATGGATTGTACGTAATGTTCTACACCCAATGGAATCGAGAGACGGCTCGCTTAGGCGTCGCGACTTCAAAAGATCTTCTCCATTGGGAGAAGCATGGCCCCATTTTTAGGAAGGCAAAAAATGCCGATATTATCGTCGATAAATTTCATAAATCAGCATCTATCGTTACGGAAGTGAAAAATGGAAAGCAGCAGATTGCCAAAGTAAACGGTAAATACTGGATGTATTGGGGGGAATATGGCGTATATGGGGCGACATCCGATAATTTGATAGACTGGGAACCGGTGGTCGATAACAAGCGCGAACTGAAGGCATTTATCTCGCCTCGAAAAGGATTTTTCGATAGTGATCTTACTGAATGTGGCCCCCCGGCAGTATTAACCAAGCACGGCATATTACTGCTGTATAATGGTAAAAATAATCCGAGCCATGGCGACAAGCGCTTTAACCGAGGAACGTACAGCGCTGGTCAAGTCCTATTCGATGCTAACGATCCCACGAAAGTCATCGGCCGATTGGACGTTCCCTTCCTACGGCCTATGGAAGATTTTGAGAAAAGTGGGCAATATGTTGATGGTACAGTATTCATCGAGGGACTGGTATATTTCCAGAACAAATGGTTTTTATATTATGGCTGTGCAGATTCCAAAGTAGCTGTAGCGATATACGATCCATCCCATCCAGGACCGGCGGATCCGTTACCTTCTTTGTAGTAGTGCGTAATGCGATATTAGTATTTAGATTTTAGTACTTAGTATGTAGAATGGAGTATTGGGTATTGAGATGTTAGTATGTAGATTTTAGTACTTAGTATGTAGTATTGGGTAATGTGTATAGCGTAGTGAGATAGTATGTTTGATACCATTGCACGTTGTTGCGAGGAGGAGGTACGACGACGCGGCAATCTTTGTGTATTAAGTTATGCGAATTGAGATATTAGTGTGTGGATTGTAGTATTTGATATGCAGAAGGTGTTTGGATTAGTGATTGCCGCGTTCAGGGCTTTATAACTTTTGATTTATTACTTTTCACTTAACTCTGTTAACAGCATATGTCGCATCGAAAGCTTTGCTGTATGTAGAAATTTGCCACAGCACGAACCATCCCTGCAAAGGTTTCAAGCGACGGGGTTTTGAATACTTTTGCCCGACAAAAGTATTTGCCTTGCCGCGGCATGCGGCGGAACGCTCGTCCCTAGCCGGGACGGGGCCGTACTTTTTCAGATGAAAAAGTACGCAAAAAATCTTTGTTTCATCGAGGCGATCTTGCCCACAACCCAACCCGCAGCGGGAGGCTGCCTATCAGGCTAGATGACATCCCAAAATCCCTTTAAAAATGGATTTTGGTAGATAATCTAATGCCTGTCCACACCCGCAAGGCCACGGCAGCGCTCCGCTGATATCATCGCTTGATGAAACGTTAAAAGTGGCGTTGATCTGTCTTTGTAGATCAGGCCTATCGTTCGCTTGATTAATAGTGCGTAGTGAAAATAGAGTGTAGTATGTAGTATTTAGGTATATATAAAGGCTTTGGTAAATAAGTGATTTCAGGGACCATATATTAACAACAATGTCGCATCGAAAGCTTTGCTGTATGTAGAAGTTTGCCACAGCACCAACCATCCCTGCAAAGGTTTCAAGCGACGGGGTTTTGAATACTTTTGCCCTACAAAAGTATTTGCCTTGCCGCGGCATGCGGCGGAACGCTCGTCCCTAGCCGGGACGGGGCCGTACTTTTTCAGATGAAAAAGTACGCAAAAAATCTTTGTTTCATCGAGGCGATCTTGCCCACAAATCAACCCGCAGCGGGAGGCTGCCTATCAGGCTAGATGACATCCCAAAATCCCTTTAAAAATGGATTTTGGTAAATAATCTAATGCCTGTCCACACCCGCAAGGCCACGGCAGCGCTCCGCTGATATCATCGCTTGATGAAACGTTAAAAGTGGCGTTGATCTGTCTTTGTAGATCAGGCCTATCGTTCGCTTGATTAATAGTGCGTAGTGAAAATAGATTGTAGTATGTAGTACTTAGTATATAGAAAGGCTTTGGTAAATAAGTGATTGCAGGGACCATATATTAACAACAATGTCGCATCGAAAGCTTTGCTGTATGTAGAAGTTTGCCACAGCACGAACCATCCCTGCAGAGGTTTCAAGCGACGGGGTTTTGAATACTTTTGCCCTACAAAAGTATTTGCCTTGCCGCGGCATGCGGCGGAAGGGATATGGGTTGGGATACGAATTTTAAAGCTTAGACTACCTAAACCCTATTGGCTAAAATACTAAGCTCTTGCGCTACGCGCCCCGCAATATCCTTATAGGCCTGAGAAACGGCCTCGTCCGCATCCAATAAAATAGGGAAGCCATTATCACCGGCATCGGCAATGGATTTTACTAATGGAATTTCGCCGAGAAAAGGAACATTATTGCTTTCAGAAAGGCGTTTGCCACCATCTTTACCAAAAATGTAGTATTTGCTGTCAGGTAATTCTGCCGGGGTAAAATAAGCCATGTTTTCCACCACACCCAAAATAGGTACGTTAATACCTTCCATTTGGTACATGCCGATACCTTTGATCGCATCCGCCAGTGCTACATGCTGCGGTGTGGTCACAATCACGGCGCCTGAAATGGGGTAAGACTGTGCAACAGTAATGTGAATGTCGCCTGTGCCGGGCGGCATATCCACAACGAGGTAATCCAATTCACCCCAGTCGGTATCGCCAAAAAGCTGTTTGATGGCCGATGTAGCCATAGGGCCGCGCCAAGGAATGGGTTGATTGGGATCCGTAAAGAAGCCAATAGAAAGAAGTTTTAATCCGAACTTTTCAATCGGCACTATTTTGTTCTTTCCCTGTGGAGTCTGGACAGAGGCTGGGCGTGCACCTTCCACACCAAACATGATGGGGAGCGATGGGCCGTAGATATCCGCATCGAGTAAGCCTGTCTTCGCACCCGTTTCGGCCAAAGCCAAAGCCAGATTGCTGGCCACTGTCGATTTCCCTACGCCACCCTTACCTGAAGAAACTAAAATAATGTTTTTGATGCCATCAAGCTGTGCAGCTTCCGTACTGATGACCCGAGAGGTCATATTAATGTCGACTTCGATATCTTTGCTTACGAACAAACTGATTGCATTGCGGCAGGCGTGCTCAATATGTCCTTTTAAAGGACATGCTGGCGTAGTCAAAACTACATCAAACTTTAATTTACCCGGTAAAATTTCAATATTTTGAATCATGTTTAAGGTCACCAAATCTTTTTTAAGATCCGGCTCTTCAACATGGCCCAGCGCGTGCAGTACTTGTTCCTTTGTAATCATAATAACATTATCTCGCACAAAGATAGATATTGGAGGGTAAAATCATGTCATATGGATGTTTATAGTTTTCCGAGGGAGAGCTTTTGGGGCAATGGCTAATCCCTGATGCGCAATAACATATTTTAGCGTTTCATCTCAAAAAAAACATCTAATTTCAACCCCTACAATGACTATGCTCTTTATGTCATGTCGGTATGGAAGCTAGTCTCTAATTTACGTCCACATTTTTTTGCTTTACAGCAGCAATTTGTCTATGTTTAGATTGAAATAAACGGTATGAACATACTCCAAAAAATACGCACGCTCTCCAAAAAGCAGAAGAAAATAGCGTTGCTTAGTGGCGGGTCCTTATTGCTTCTTGTCGTGATAGGGCTGGCTGTTGCGCTTTCCGTTCGCGGAGATATGCTTGATCGTGCTGTAAAAAAAGTGCAGCGCACCTTGCTCACGCAGTATGAAATCGACTTTAAGGTAAGTGATTATCGCTTTACAGGCTTAACGACCGTGACGTTCAATGATATTGAGCTTCTGCCTAAAAATAGAGATACCCTTGCGCGAATAGAGTCAATGGCAGTCTCCGTGCGGTTATGGCCGCTCTTGTTTGGCGACGTTAAAATAGGAAATCTTTCGTTGCAAAACTCCGATGTCACGCTGGTAAAACACGACTCCATCAGCAATTACGATTTCTTGTTTAAGAAAAAGGAGAACGAGCCTCCCGTCGATAAAGAAGATCGGGAACAAAATTATGCGGCGCTCCTTGACGGACTGGTCAAGCAAGTATTCTTCAAGATTCCGCGCGATATGGATTTGGAGAACTTCGAACTCTCTTACCGCGATGATAGCCTACAGCAACGCGTACGGCTTCCCAAAGCAATTATCGATGGTGGAGATTTTGAAGCCAGCCTTTTTCTGAATGACCACGATGCGCAGTGGAATCTTGCGGGGCGGGTGAACCCCGATAGGCAACAGCTTCGCATCGAAGTGTCCTCGGAAAAGAAAGATACAGCGCTGCCGTTTTTGTTGGGTAAGTTTGGCTTGCGCGTGAGTTTTGATAAGATCATGTTTGAGCTCGATAGAGTGCGCCGGGAAAGCCAAGATTCACTTACTTTGGCCGGGAAGTGGGCGTTTGAAAATCTGAACGTGCAGCATCGGCGCCTATCGGAAGACCCTATTGTCTTGCCGGAAGCCGTAGGGGAAGGGCAGATCAATATCGGCAAAACGGCATTAGAGGTTGATCCCTCCAGCAGTATACGCGTCAAAGAATTTGCATTTAGCCCGCATATCAAGTTCCTGCCTAAGCCCGATAAGGTGATTAGTCTTTCCATACACACCGGACAGTTTGAAGCGCAGAAGTTGTTTGACGCCATCCCGCAAGGCCTTTTCCCCACACTCGATGGCATAGAGGTGTCCGGGAAAATAGCCTATGACCTAGACTTCTCCGTCAATTTTCATGATCCAGACCATATTACCTTTGTCTCCAAGATGGATGACCGACAGCTGAAGGTGCTTAAATGGGGCAAAGCCGATGTCAGTGGGATGAACGGTTCTTTTGTTTACAAAGCGTTTGAAGATACGCTGCTGATGCGCGAGATCGTTGTGGGGCCCGCGAATCCAAAGTTTACACCCCTGAATCAGGTGTCGTCTATTTTAAAAAAGACAGTTTTAAATACGGAAGACCCCTATTTTTATAAACATAACGGCTTTGAAGAAGAGGCGTTTAAATTGTCTATTGCAACGAACATTAAAGAAAAGGCCTTCAAACGTGGGGCAAGTACCATCTCCATGCAGCTTGTAAAAAACATTTTTTTGAACCGCAACAAAACCATGATGCGAAAATTTGAGGAAATACTGTTAGTATGGCTAATGGAATCTTCCAAGGAGGTAAGCAAGGATCGAATGTTTGAAGTATACCTGAACGTTATCGAATGGGGGAAAAATGTATACGGCATAAACGAAGCTTCTGCGTACTATTTTGGCAAGACCCCTGCGGAGTTGACTATCGGAGAGAGCTTATATCTTTCCAGCATCATCCCGCGGCCTAAGAAGGGTCTAGCATCTTTTGATTATACGGGGCATCTAAAACCTTGGGTGCAGCGGCATTTTAATACGTACGGGTATATCATGAATAAGTTGCAGCAGCTTAATGATGAGTCCGTTCCGGCGGCGTACGGTTTTTATGAAGTTACCTTGCAGCCCAACCTGCGCCCTCCACGGCCAAAGGGAATCATCGATACTACGTTTATGGAAGTAGACCCAGAGCAAGAGGCCATCATGAAAGAGATGGAAGCTGATGAGAGCACGCGCAAAAGCCTGCTAGAAAAGCTGTTTGGCAAGGATAAAAAAGAAGAGGAAAAGTAAGATGAAGCATATCCAAATAGATAATCTCGATTTCGAACTGTTTATCGACTACGAGCAAATTAAAAAGCGTATTCGCTTAATGGGTATTGATATCAGTGTGAAGTATGCCGATAAGAACCCCGTTTTTGTGGGAGTGTTGAATGGCTGTTTTATGTTTATGGCTGACCTGATGAAGCAGGTACATGTGCCCTGCGAGGTGTCTTTTGTCAAATTATCTTCGTACCAGGGAACACAACAAGACCATATAAAAGAGCTGTTGGGTGTAGGGATGGATTTATCAGGTCGGGAAATTATCATTGTAGAAGATATCATCGACTCTGGCAATTCGCTTCAGCATACCATCGCTGCGCTCGAAAAGTTAAACGTGGCCAGCATCGCCGTTTGTGCCCTATTGATGAAGCCCGATTGCTTGCAGCATGAATTTGATAACATCACCTATGTGGGTTTTGAGATCGACAGGGAATTTGTGGTGGGTTATGGATTAGATTACAACGGCCAATGCCGAAACCTGCCCGACATCTATAAAAATGTTGCACATAGTGAAACTGCCTAGCCAGCAGGAATCGAACTGCATCGCGAGAAGCGGGGACGACCGCCATGCGATCTTCCCTTTGTAAAAGTACAGATTGCTTCTCTTCGGCGGTGAATATGCTTTCTCTTGCCATGTGAACGTCACCACGAGAAGGAGGAACGACGACGATGCGATCTTCCCTTTGTAAGACTACAGATTGCTTCATGCCACGCAAAATGTGTCTTTGCTTGTTTTCTAAACGTTGAAGACAGCTCCTCACGGTTCCGTTGCTTCCTCATCCAGTGCCGCCGCATTTCGATAGAATAGTGTATAGGGGTCAGACGGATAAACCGTCGTATCAGGATTGTGCTTAAAGGGGATGTTCTTATCAAAGATCTCTTCCAAGGTACTGCGGAGAAACTGGATAAATGCGTGTTTTACCTCTTGGAGTGATTCGCCCGTTAATAGCTCCTTTCCGTCGTTGAATAATGTGCCCTCTTCGCGCATTTTACGAGCCACATATAGATGTGGTTCCAGCTGTCCGCGCTTAGTTACCTGCTCAAATACATAGGCATAAAACAGCGTCTGTAACAACGCTTTGTTTTCCGTATTTGCGCAGAATACCTTATCCAGGTTTCTGAAAGTAACGCTGTCACCGCCAGTTTTATAATCTACAATTCTTGTTTTGACAACATCATCCTGCGTCAGCACCTCGTCTACACGGTCAATAATGCCGAAAAGTCGCACATGCTCCTCTTTGCCATCTATAGTGATGGGAAAATCGAGCAGATAGTCTTCATCATTTTCCAATTCAATGATTCGGAATGCTTTGTAATTTTCCATATCGTAGTCTAGGTACATCTTGACATACGCGCAGGCTATTTTGTGCATAATGCGCTGCATGCTGTTCAATGCGTCCTGAGATGCATATTCCGTGTGGTATTGTTTGCCAATTTCCAGCAAAACCTGTCCACTGATGCCGTCTTTCTTATCGCGGAGTACGCTGCTGCTTGTCCAGTTTTCCAGTCCCTTGTAGGGTTTCAACAGTTCTTCCATCACGTTGTGTATAACCGTTCCCAATCTATTCATCTCAAATTCATACGATAGGGTTGGCGGTTCTTTGATTTCGGCCACATGCTTCAGAAAAAATTGGAGCGGCGATTGTAAATATGTTGTCAACGCGGTTGCAGATATCCTTCTACGCTGTTTGATATAGAACTGCCACATTTTATCCCATACGGCTCCATCTTTTTCGATAATTAATTCCGCATGTGGAGGTTGGAAACGAATAGGCTGCTGCTGCTTGTGTACAATAAATTGAAACTGGCTCTCAAACTGTAACTGTTTGATAAAGCGCGTTTCCTCGCCGGTACTGCTTTCGCTAACCAGGCTATTATAGAATACGTACAGTCCATCACTATATTGAAAATGCCGATAAAATAAGTAGGCAGAAAGTGCATCTTGGCTTTCCAGAACTGGCAAACCGTAGGCTAAGCGCAGGCTATTGGGGAGGAACGTCGGCGAGTTTGAAGTTTTTGGCAAGATACCCTCATTCGCTCCAACAATATATACGCTGTCAAAGTTGAGACATCGGCTTTCCAGCAAACCCATAATTTGTAGACCGTTTAGCGGATCGCCTTCAATGGCAGCGCTTACAGGTTGTATGGCTTTTCGGATAAGCCCGATTTGGAAGAGGATCGATGTGTCGCCCATATTTTCCATTCCCAGCTGGAGTTGGTTTAACACTTTCTTCGTTTCGACAAAGAGGTTGTTGTCAATTTGGTTGATGCGGTCTTGTTGATCGCTGGCCATAAGTAAGCGGTCTAGGATACCAACAAGAATCGCGATGAGGTTGCTTTTGCTGCTAATGGGCGTAAAAAAGTCGGGCAGTATACTGCTGCTCACCGAAATATCCTGTATATCCACTTCAAACAATTGTTTGTCCGCAATGCTGTTTAAAAGCTGCCCGCGCTCCTCAGCGGACAACTTGGTCAGTGGATGATTGACAAATGTTTCTATATGTTGAAAGGCGATCTTTCGCTTTTTAAAGTGCGTGATTTCTTGTTGCACCTGCATCCATAGATCGAGCAAACCAAAAAGCGGCGACTGCACCAGCGGATAGCCAGTCGTGATATTTGCTTTTACGTCGGGAAGACTTTGCAATAGCGGTACGAGTAAACTTTCATCGGCCAATAAAATAGCGGCGCTTGTTTGCCGGTCAGCTTGTTCCTGGATGATATCGTGGAGCAGCTTGGTTTGGCTATTTTTCCCCGAAGCGGCGAAAAGATGAACAGTGGAGGTTCTGTTACCCATGACATTTGGTGATTCGCCCAAGGCATTGATAAGGCCATGGACAAAAATATTACGACGGATGAAAAGACCCGCCTCCTGTTGATTATCGTCTAGATAATAGGCGTCTGCATCGAAATAGAACAAAGCTTCATTTTCCGCTTGCCACTTTTTAAAAAGATGTACTTCGGCTTTGCTAAGGGCATTGAAACCTACAAAAAGTACTTTTCTATAGCGCGTTATGAAATCAGGTTCTGCTATATTTCCATCCACAAGATTACGGTATAGGGTGGGATAATTGAGCTGCTTCTCCTTTTTAAGCTTTTCCTTAAATCGTCGGTAAAGTACAGGAAGGCGTTTCCACAGCTTCAGAAATCGTTGCTGTGTGCCGGTATGCCCAGCCGTACTAAAAGATTGCCAAAACTGCCGTATGAATTCTTGTTGCTCCACTGTGAAATGTTGAAAAGCAATCTCGATTTGCGTACTGTCATAAAGCTCCATATAAATATGATCAATATCAACCAATTCATAATCCAGTTGACCAAAGTCAGCTAAAATGATTTCAGCGATCGGGTAAAATTCTTCCAACGTTTCCGGCTCCGATCCTTCCTGTTGTAGCAGCTCATTATGCAATTCAAAGAGATAAAAAAACTGTTTCAGCTGTCCGGCTTCCATTTCGGTTGTCGCTTGCTTTAGGAATTCTTGAATTGTATAAAATTGCGGCGACCAAATCGCATGGCCGTACACTTCTGCGAGATGCTTTTTGAGATAGGCAATAGGTCGTTTGTTATTAAAAACAATCGCCACATCGGATAGATCTCGGCCAAATCGTTTTTGGATATCTTCGGCAACCAGACGTAAGAAAGGAGCAATCATGTCGTGTATATATATAAGTATAGGGCTTGTGAATGATGAATAATGTTTTTCCGTACCGGGTGGAGCTTGTTAAGTTACTTCGACGAGTTCATTAAACTTCGCATAATAGAGGTAACCTCGCACGTTTTGATAGCCCAGATTGATTAATGCTTTTTTGTAACTATCGACCTGCCATTGATGGTCTGCGTAGTCTCCCTTGGTAAATTTAAAATCAAGGACAATGGTTTCTGTAGCACTGGTGAAAACTTTATCCGGCCGGATAGTCTCTCCGCTTTCCAAGATAATGCTCGCCTCGTTCCACGTTTTGAATGCACCCGTCAGCCATTGGTTTATCTGCGGATGATGCCAAATCCGTTGAATCTCCTCCAAAAGAAACGGCCGATCATCTGGTGTTAATATTCCCTCTTCAATATAGCGATCAATCATCGGAACGACCTCTTCTTCTTTGGAAATTTCGGATAAAATTTCGTGCGCGAAAATGCCGTATTGCGTAGCTTTTTCCAGCATTAATATGTTGTTTACGGAGCGCTTAGCAGATTTTTCGAAAGCCTTTTGTAATTCGTGTGAGACCGGATAGGCGGATAAAGCAATACGTTCTTCTTTCGTTTTTGCTGAAACGCTTTCCCCCGGTTTTTCAGCCAATAGGGTTTCAGCTTCTGTAATGGGGGGATCGATAATGAGCTGTTTGTTTTCCAGGGGAAAGGGAGCGGTGCTTGTTGATAAGGCCTGAAACAACAAATCACTGATGTATTCGCTTTTCATATCCTCACCGATGATTTCGCCGGTTTTTTTGTCTACATTATCCTTAAATGCAGGGGCGAGGATGTATAGATGTTGGATGGCACGTGTCGTGGCTACATAAAACGTATTTAAAGCATCCATATAGTTAAACAGCATCTCCTCGTAATATTGTTTGTAAAAAATAGAGGTGCCTACGCTGCTGTTATACTTAATCGGAATTTTCCCCAAGGTTTGAAACGGCGTTTCTTGGGTATCAACCCAAAAATCGCCATTTAGTTTTCCGTCTACATCCCACGAACAAAAAGGAATCATAACAACATCATAGGCCAAGCCCTTGGATTTATGGATCGTGGTGACTTCAATGGCATCTACTTTCCCATTGAATGGAAGAGAAGCGGTATGGCCATCTTCTTCCCAATATTGCAAAAATTGGGTAATTCCACGTTCGCCGGCCGTAGAGAAATTGGATATCATATCCTTAAAGGCTAAGATGTAAGGCAGGTGTACATTGTCTTCTTTATGGAGCTCAAAAATTTCGATAAGCTGCTCCAGCAGATGGACCAGGGGCGACTGCTGTAAGCTAGCCCATTGGTCGATAAGTGCCGAAGGCAGGATGGCACGAATGGCCTGCAGATCATTGCTTTTAAAATCTAGCCAATAGCTGCTATCAAAATGCCCCTCATTTCTGATCAGTTGGAATAGGTAAGCCATTTTTGCCCGGTGGATCATATGTTTATCAGAACTATAAACAAGGGCTTTTAGCGTTTCCAAGAGCAAAAGGATAGCGTCGTTGGACGCAAGAGAGAGTGCATCGCCAGAGATGACTTCAAAATTGACGCCGCTCATGTTTTTATAGATCATCAATTGCTGGATAACGAGCTTTGCCTGAGCGTTGCTTCGCACCAGGATACCGATCTGTCGGGCCTTATAGCGGCCTGTTGACAGCCATGCACCTATTTTTTCGCAAAGTAAATCTAGCGCAGTATCTGTAACTTGATTCCGTCGCCAGCGCCCATCCGTCACAGGTAAGTATTGTATTTCTACAGCACCTTGCCTGCCTTTATTCTCAAGACGATGGCTCGGGATCTGCTGTTCACTATTGGCGTAAGCCTTGACCAACATCTCGCTGTTGCCTGAAGCTATCCACCATTGTTGCGCCTCCGCTTGCAAGTTGTCCATCACTTTGTCGTTTAGCACCTCTTGCAACATCTTGGGGATGCTGCTAAATAGATAATTGTTTAGGGTGATGATGTTCGGATAACTCCGAAAGTTCACATCTAACGAGCCATTTTCTATAAAGTTAGGGCGCTCCTCAGGAGAAAGATGAAAGGCTTGCCCCACCTGCTCTTCCACCTGTTGCAAGAGAATACGCCAGTCACCATTTCGCCAGCGGTAAATGCTTTGTTTGACATCGCCTACAATCAGGTGTTCACTTATTTTTTGTTGTGCCTGTCCCAGGGCGTTGATCAGGAGCGGGCTGTAGTTTTTCCACTGTATCCGCGACGTATCTTGAAACTCATCAAAAAGGAAATACGTATAACGATTTCCGATTTTTTCCCATATAAAAGTGGGATCTTGCTGTTCATCCAGCCCTAAGCGGTTTAGCAAGATTTGCGAATCAGAAATGAGTTGGGCGCCATTTTCCTTTCGCCACAAACTTAACAGGTCGCTCATTTCCTTCAATAACCGGAGGTAATACAGATTATTTTGAACAGCTTGGTAAGCGATAAAAGTAGGAAAGAAGGTATATAGCTCGCTAATCTGTTGCAATATGGGTGCGAGTGCTTGCCGGATATCTTCGCGAACGGATTTGTCGGTCAGCGTAAAAGCATCATCATCCTCGGGCAGTTGCAGGTACTTATCAAAGATCTTTTGCAGATCGCTAGATGATTTTTTGTGTATTTTTGGGTGTATCTTGCTTGCCGCAAACAGCTTGTTTCGCGATTTGCCTTTCAGCTCGTCTGCCGTTAGCTGGAAGCCGTGAAAAATTTGCGCAAAAGCCGCTATGCTGTGGCTTAATGTGTCTAAGAAAATGCTGGTTTTTCCTTGGATGTCTTTGTTAAGCAGATGAAAAAGCTCGTTGGGTTTGGCAACAGTCAGGTGCGCATTAAATTCTTGAAAATTTTCGGTGAATATCAAGCCAGCCAAGCTTAAGAGCTGTTGGCGATAATTCCAATTTTCATTGTTCGCGATTTTTTTATCCGCATAGTCCATGATCCAGGTCAGAAGATCTGGCCGCTCATCCAACAGTTGGTTGAGCATGATAGAAAGGTCTTGCTTCACCTTATTGGTGTTCATTTCAATTTTGTAGGCCGCATCGAGATTAAGCTCATAGGTAAAGGCACGGATAACCTTCTGGGAGAAACCATCAATAGTGCTGATGGTGAAATGTCCGTAGTTATGCAAAATTTTGCGGTAAATGCGATACGCCTTTTCTTGGATCTGCGCTGCTGTCCACGATGAAGACTGCGCGATCAGCAATTGCCGGAAATCGTCGATCTTAGGATTGGAATTCCCAAGGGCTAATCCGTGCAATACCGTCAGGATGCGCTCCTTCATTTCTGCTGTCGCTTTGTTGGTAAACGTTACCGCCAAAATTTCGCGATAGCTGTTTTCATTCGTCAGCAGCAGGGTGATGTAATGCAGCGTTAAGCTGAAAGTCTTACCGGATCCGGCAGAAGCCTTTAATATTTTTAGTGGAGCAACAGCATTCATGCTATGAAGGTAAGAAGTAAACAGGGGAATGGGAAACGGGTAGCCCTCAAAGTTATTCAACATTTGTCAACATTCGCCGCGATAGAATGACGCGCGAGGCCTTGGAAGGATAATCCTCCAAGGGGGAAAGTAGTTTTGGCGCATAGGTAATAAACTGAAATAGTTCTTTCCGTTTTAGAGGGAAAGAACTATTTTTAGCGTGACAAACTGCAATTATGAATTTTCCAAAAGCTTCTCCTTTTCTATTTATCGGTATTGTACTATCGTCCTTACTAAGTTTTGTGGTCAATGCGCAAAGCCTGTTGGATTATCGAAATACACTGGAAAATTTTTCCGGTTCAATTCAGGTTATTAAAAACCACCACCCTAACGATGTTCTTCGCAAAACGGAGTTAGCGATTCATGACATACCCCATATTTTGGACGTTAAAGATAGTTTACCAAAGATTGAATACTTAAGGCTGAAATTCAAAACACAGAAGGAACTCGATAGCCTCTGCAGTTTTTTACCTTTATTTCCGAATCTCAAAGCGATATCATTTGATGAATGGTTTTATCGAGACAACGCGCACAAACAAATGGCATTGGTCTTGCCTGAGGCGTGTTATACGCTTCACAAGCTGGTGGCGATAGAATTTAGAGGACAGTCAAAAATTAATGTAGAACAGGAACTCGCACGGATATCCAAATTGCCCAATTTCCGTTATCTTATATGCACCGCATTTAATCCGGATGATTTCCCGCGAAATATCGCAGCTTTGAAAAAGCTGCGGGGAATTTCCTTTACGTATGATGCAACATTAAAAGGCATCAAGTTACCTGCTAATTTGGAAGAGATCGATATAGTCGCACTGAGAGATAGCGCTAGTCTAGCGGACGCCTTCGGGATGGTTACTAACCCCAAAAAAGTAAAGCAGCTGGCCATTTCATACTTTCGACTCGGAAAGGACTTCAAAAGCTCCGTCAAATTCCCTGCACTCGATAGTATTTATCTGTATGCCAACGAGTTTCAAGATCTCGGTGCTTTCCTTTCCAACTTTAATGCGAGCAGGCATCTGCGCAGCCTTGTCGTGGAGCGTGGAAAAATAGCCATGATCTCCAGCGCGATCTATGACTTCCGCAACCTTCGAAAATTAAAGATCTATAACACACGTGGTGGCTTGACAATCCCTGATGGGATTGCTAAATTAAGACACCTTGCGCGTTTGGATTTATCCGCTAATGGAAGGGCGGACATCCCAAAGGATCTGTACAAGCTTAAAAGCCTGCAGCAACTTGACTTATCGTACATTGGGCTAGCGAGCTTAACAGAAGATATCGGTTTACTGGCCAATCTTCGTTATTTAAAATTGCAAGGCAATCGTTTAGTGAAGCTTCCAAATAGTATAAATAAGCTTCATGGGTTAACAACATTGGACGTGCAGGGCAATTTGCTGACACAGATTCCTTCCCTAAGCAATTTGACGAGCCTTGATTCGCTTAATCTTTCAGGCTGCAGACTCACAACATTGCCTACAGATATCGGCGCGTTGCAAAGCTTGCGGTACCTTTCTGTCGGAGATAATTTTATAGAAAGGCTTCCGTCCAGCATGACGCAATTGATGCTGTTGAGCGAACTGCTGTTAGCGGGAAACCTGTTATCGGAACTGATGGACGATATTGGCTCGCTGGAGCAGTTGGAACAGCTTAATCTCAGCCTCAACCATTTAAAAACCTTACCCATCTCTATGGGTCGTCTTAAAAGATTAAAGACGTTGAATCTAAGCCAAAATGTATTGACAACTATACCAGAAGAAATTGGAACGCTTTCAAATCTGGAGTATTTCTATGCACAAAATAACGTTCCAACGCGTGATCCGCTGCTCGATTCGTTTGGAGAGGATGATCGAAAAAGAGAAAGACAGATGGCCGTTAGCCGACTGCATACTTTTCCGAAAGACCTAAGCGCATGGCGCAACATTAAAGAAATCGACCTTTCCTATAACGACTTTTCATCGTTCGATATTCTGCAATCTGTTTTCACGATTCCTACAAAAGATTTTGAGCTTAATTTAAGTGATTCTCGCCTAAAAACGTTGCCGGTCAGTGGATGGCGTAATTTTCGCGGTAGAAAACTTGACCTCCTTAATAATGACATTGGTGAGCTGCCAGAGAAAATCGCTGAAGCACCACAGTTATCTGTGTTAGATTTGCGAAGGAACCGCTTACCTGAACGACCGAAAAATCAGAATACCTATGCTGGAAAAAGAAACGATGTATTGCTGTACTTTGAACAGGCAGGGCTGATTGATGAAGACGATCTGCCGAAAAATAAAGACATGGCCCTGGCGTTGATGGAAAAAAGTTCCCGCTATTATTATGAAAAAGATTATAAATCCAGCCTCGAAATGCATTCGAGAGCTCTCGCTACCGATTCCACTTTGGTGTTTGCGCGTTGCAATGCTCAATATATAGGGGAGGCGAACTACTATATACATAATTACACAGCAGCCATTGATTACTTAACACGGGCTATTCAGCGAGATACGGTAGGGCCGGTTCGAATTATGAACTTCGTCGTTCCTGAATTTAAGTATCGGGCAAAAAGCTACTTGGCACGGAAAGATACCAGCAAGGCGCTAGCGGATTATTTAGCGCTAGCCAATCGTTTTGACGAAACTTTTTGGACACAGGTTGCAATGCTTTACGGACAAACTTCACAGGTAGATGATGCACAAGAGGCATTACAAAAAGCGGTTGATTATTATGAACGTCAAGTCAATGGTCAGGATGTGCGAAAGGATCAAAAAGAATTGTCAATGCTTTGTATCCTTGAGCTTTATATCGTCTGCAATCAATTCGAGAGGGCGGCAGCTTATGCCCAAGCGATTGAAAGTAGCTTAACGGAGGATAATCTCCAGCCGATCTTTCATTATCTTTGCGCTATTAATGACATCGTTTCGGGGAAACCTGGCCACTTTTCTCCCGATGTGTTTAAGCGGCAAATCAGTAATCTTTGGGGCTACGATCTCGTATTGGAGTGGCTATCTACTGCTCCGCTGGACAAAAAGCAAGCCTCTGTCATTGGCGATATGACATCAGGTATGGTCGCCAATCGAATGAAATAACGCGATAGTAGAGAACAGGCGCTTTATCCGAATCTTGATGATTATCCAATTGGAGGGCATGGGCCGCGTTGTCTGCTCCGATTTGTTCCATTGGACCCATCGCTCAAGGTTTTAGTCTCTTCTGTATCGTAGCTTCGCTGTTTTTACTTTTTAATTTTTCCTTTTTAATTATTATCTTTGCATCCCCTCTTGCACGAAGCACGGGGGATATGTTGAATACATAACAAAAAGAAAACATGGCAACTAAAATCAGATTGCAAAGACACGGTAAAAAAGGGAAACCTTTTTACCACGTAGTAGTAGCAGATTCACGTGCTCCACGTGATGGTAAATTTATCGAGCGTATCGGTTCTTACAACCCTAACACAAACCCTGCAACAATCATCTTAGATTTTGACAAGGCTTTGGATTGGATGAACAAAGGTGCACAACCTACGGACACTGCTCGTGCCATCCTTTCTTACAAAGGTGTACTTTACAAAAAACACTTACAAGGTGGTGTGAAAAAAGGTGCATTCGATGATGCTAAAGCTGAAGAACTATTCACGAAGTGGGTAGAAGGCAAAGATGCACAAATCGAAGGTAAGAAATCAGGCTTAGCGCAAACGAAAGATGAAGCTAAGAAAGCTGCTCTTACTGCTGAAGCTAAGAAAAATGCAGACAAAGCTGCTGCGGTAGCTGCTAAAAATGCACCTGTTGCTGAAGAGGCTCCAGCTGCTGAAGAAGCAGAAACTGAAGCACCTGCATCAGAAGAAACTGAAGGATAATCACTATTCATACAGATTCAAGAAAGCCGAACCCTCTGGATTCGGCTTTTTTACTGCTTACTTTTGAACTTAATTTTTACTTCTACCATGGAATTAAACGACGCTTTTTATATTGGATACATCACCAAAACACGCGGACTTAAAGGAGAGTTACAGCTTTTTTTTGAATTCGAAGACTACATGGATCTTGAATTCGACGTGTTATTTCTTGAAATGAATAAAAAGCTTGTCCCTTATTTTGTAGATACCATTAAATTGCAGAAAAATAGTACCGCCTATCTTAACCTGGAGGATGTCGATCATATTGATAAAGCGCAATTATTGATTCGGAAAAAAGTGTATCTACCGAACGACAAAATGCCTGAGCGCGATCCCGACGATTTCCGATACTCCGATTTGATAGGTTATCTGGTTGTCGATGAGGAGGAAGGCGAAATAGGGGAGATTACGCATGTACAAGAACTTCCGCAGCAGTTTATTGCGACAGTAAATTTTAATGGGCACGAGCTGTTGTTTCCACTTAACGAAGACCTGATCTTGGCCATTGACGCCGAAGAACATGTTCTGGAGGTTGATCTGCCCGAAGGTTTAGTAGACCTTTACAGGGGAACAGAAGAGTCTTAGTGTATCTTATTGGAAATGCAAAAACAAATCAAGGGCGGTATGAACGCCCTTTTCTTTTGTAGTTCTGCCTTATGACTTAACTTCTCGCTTTTGAATTATAACTTTTGACTTCTTACTTTTGACTTTTCAATTTTAACTTCTCACTTTTGAATTTTAAATTTTTACTTTTTACTTTTTAATCCCGATATTAGCCCTCGCTTATAGAGAAAGGCAGAGGGAATAGACCCGCTGAAGCCTTAGCAACCTGATACCGTATCAAGGTGCTGCATTCTACTCGCCCATGTCGAGAAAGATAAGCTGAAAACACCATACCCGTGCGTTTTCTGTAAGCCTAAAAAGACAAACATGAAAATTGTAGATCATATAAAAAACGCAAAGGGAAATCCGTTGTTTTCGTTTGAATTGTTGCCACCAGCTAAAGGGCAGGGTATTAAAAGTATCTTCAGCACGATGGACGAGCTCATGGAGTTTAAGCCGCCATTTATTGATGTTACGTATCACCGGGAGGATTACCTTTACAAACAGCACGATAATGGGCTCTTGGAGCGTGTAGCTTATCGGAAGCGCCCCGGAACCGTAGCGATTTGCGCCGCTATCATGAGTAAATATAAGGTAGATGCTGTGCCGCATTTGATCTGCGGTGGATTCACCAAAGAGGAGACAGAAAATGCACTGATTGATCTTAACTTCTTAGGCATCGATAATGTATTGGTTTTACGTGGTGATGCTCGAAAAGGAGATCCCGATTTTATCCCAACACCAGGAGGTCATGCCTTTGCGACAGATTTATTGCAACAGGTCGTCGATATGAACCAAGGGCAGTATTTGCATGAAGATATAGAAAGCTCAGCGAAGACTAACTTTTGCATTGGTGTCGCCGGCTATCCGGAGAAACATTTTGAAGCGCCAAATTTCAATACCGACTTTAAATGGCTGAAGAAGAAGGTAGAGATGGGCGCTGAATTTATCGTGACGCAGATGTTTTTTAACGTTGAGAAATACAAGGAGTTTGTAACCAAATGTCGGGAGAACGATATTCATGTTCCTATTATACCCGGGCTGAAGCCTTTAACCACCAAAAAGCAACTGATCACCCTGCCAAAAATATTTCATCTGGATATTCCAGAGGAGCTAAGCGATGCCGTAGATAGTTGCAAAACAAATGCTGATGTTAGACAAGTGGGCGAGGAGTGGTTGGTTAACCAATGTAAAGAGCTGATCAAGTTTGGAGCTCCGGTATTGCATTTTTACACCATGAGTAACCCCGGGCCCACAAAGAAAATCGTGGAGCGGCTAGCATAAGCAAGACAAGCCATTCTAGGTTCTGAGCCATACGTGGGATTGTTAAATAATGTTAACGATCCCGCGCTTTTTTTTATAGTTCGTAATTTAATGTTCAATATAGCCTTAACGCATTAATTATGAGCTGTCCATGTTTGCAAACCCGAACATTGGTGAATAAACGGAGGATCGCCAGCTGGCGGATGACAATCGAAAAATAAATTCTATACATATGAAATATGAAAAGGTCAACACGCTAGTTGGGTGGATGGTTGCCGCATTCGCTACAGCAGTTTACATCGCTACGGCCGATCGGTTTAACAGTTGGTGGGATACTGGCGAATTTATCGCATCAGCCTATAAGCTACAGATTGTGCATCAACCTGGTGCTCCACTTTTCCTCATGATTCAGAATATATTTTCCAACCTCGCCTTTGGCGATGTCACACGTATAGCCTTTTTTATGAATGTCGGTTCTGCCGTGTGCAGCGGATTAACCGTCTTGTTCTTGTTCTGGACGATAACCGCGCTGGCGCGGAAGACGCTTGTCAAAAAGGATGGCAACGTGGTGTATGGACAAACGTTGCAAATTATGATTGGCGGGATAGTCGGTGCTGGCGCCTATGCGTTTACCGATTCCTTTTGGTATTCTGCGGTAGAATCGGAAGTGTATGCCATGTCTTCCCTCTGCACGGCGTTAGTATTTTGGCTAGTGTTGAAATGGGACAGACGCGCTGATGAAAAAGGCGCCGATCGCTGGTTATTAGTCATCATGTATATTATGGGACTCTCCATCGGTGTGCATCTGCTGAACCTGTTAACCATTCCGGCTATCGCACTGGTTGTGTATTTCCGAAAGAGCGAAAAAGTTACGATGAAAGGCATGGTTGTCGCGCTTTTTCTTGGTATGGGCATATTGGCCTTTATTCTATGGGGTGTTATCCAATATTTGATACGATTCGCCGCACAGTTCGACCTTTTCTTTGTCAATAAACTAGGTCTTGGATTTGGCACAGGCGTCCTATTCTTTGCACTTTTATTGGTATCCGCACTCATTTACGGCATGCATTACAGCGTAAAAAGGCAGCGCCCACTATTGAACGTGGTGCTATTGGGGGTTTGTCTTTTGCTATTTGGCTATTCCTCCTTCGCTATGATCGTCATACGTGCCCATGCAGACCCCTCGCTAAATAATAATGCGCCTGACAATGTGTACTCGTTCCTAGGCTATCTAAGCCGTGAGCAGTACGGCACAGAGCCGCTGATAAAGGGACCATCATTCGATGCTAAAATTGTTGATGTACAATATAACAGCACCTATAAAAAGGGGAATTCCACCTACGAGAAGATGAGCGCTGCGCCCGACTACACCTATGACAAAGAAATGCTCCTGCCACGTTTATACAGCGAGAAGCATCAAGATTACTATCGTGCGTACCTCGGTCTTCAAGCCAATGAGTCGCCAAGTTTCGTCGATAACTTACGCTTTCTATTCGCTTACCAACTAAGCGATATGTATGGGCGGTATTTTATGTGGAACTTCGTCGGGCGGGAAAATGACAAGCCACAATATGGAAATGGATCAAATGGAAATTGGCTCTCCGGAATCAATAGCATAGACCGTGGCCGGCTAGCTGGCGAAGCTAGCCTCTCTGCCGATATGCGTGTAAACCCCGCACGGAACAGTTACTACTATCTTCCGTTACTAATCGGTATTTTGGGGATGCTTTGGCACATGCGGCGAGACCGAAGGCAAGCGGCTATTGTTGGATTTCTGTTTTTCTTTACCGGCATTGCGATTGTGCTCTACCTTAACCAAACGCCCATGCAGCCGCGGGAGCGCGACTACGCCTATGCTGGATCCTTCTATGCCTTTTCCATTTGGATAGGGTTTGGGACATTGGGCGCGGCGGATGTGCTGCGCAGAAAACTAACGTTACCCACCTCCTCGCTCGCAGCAGGAATAGTATGTGCTGCTGCGGCGCCTGTTCTGTTGTTTTGCGAAAACTTCGACGACCATGATCGCTCTGAACGCGACTTTGCTAGACAGGTCGCCCATAACTACTTGAAATCGTGCGAGCCAAATGCCATTTTGTTTTCCTATGCAGATAATGATACCTTCCCCTTGTGGTATGCACAGGAAGTGGAAGGCATTCGTCAAGATGTTCGCATCGTTAACGTGAGCTATTTAGCCTCGCATTGGTATGTCAACCAACTGAAGAACAAAGTTAACGATGCCGCTCCCGTCGATA
This sequence comes from Sphingobacterium paludis, assembly GCF_004364125.1. Lineage (GTDB taxonomy): Bacteria > Bacteroidota > Bacteroidia > Sphingobacteriales > Sphingobacteriaceae > Sphingobacterium > Sphingobacterium paludis. The sequence continues at coordinate 385,035 of NZ_SNZV01000004.1, forward strand.
CATCCATTGCGTCGGAAAAACTTGCGCAAGGTGTGCGCGACTACCTGCCTTTTGTCGATCAAGGAATTACGGAAGCTGTGGATTTGGATATGCTCTTGACCTTCCTGTTATCTGACAACCCTACGAATAAGTTGCCCATGCAAGATGGGAGCTTAATGAATTTCTTGCCTGCCAAGAACATCAAGATGGCCGTTGACCGGCAGTCGGTATTGGCCAATAAGGTCGTACCCAAGGGCTGGGAAGGCAGGGTGCTCGACGAGATGGACTGGACCTACAATGGGAACTATATAACGAGGGCAGAGATTGCACTGCTCGGTATTGTTAAAGCCAATAATTGGAAGCGACCCATTTATTTTACAAACTATACCCCCGAAGATAAAATGGCAGGTTTGGGTAAGTATTTGGTTGATGAAGGATTAGTAAAGAAACTCATGCCCGTTTCCAGAAGTACACAGGAAGCTAAAGATGGGCTGGTGAATGTGGAGAAACTTTACAAAAACGCCAGGTATAACTTTGACTGGGGCAACTACGGCCATCAACGCTTTGTCGATGTGGATTCGCGGAACTATATGTCCAATTTTGTCGTACCGCAGATCTACGAACGCGCCACGCAGCTGCTGAAGGCAGAAGGAGAGTGGGCGAAGGCAAAAGAAGTGGCGATCGTGGCCGCTTCCATTCTACCGCAACGTGTCTATGACGTAGAAGAAACCTATCATTATGGCGATATTGTGGATACGCTATACAAAGTCAAAGAAAACAAGTTAGCGAATCGTATCGTAAATCGGCATTTAAATTTTTTGCAAGACAACCTGCCTTATCAAGTGACGCTCGCAAGAGACCAACAAGCAGCTGTTGATATTCGCGGAATACAATACAGCCTTGCTGCCTTGGAGCGCTACCGTGCTATCCTTGAACCCTTGGGCGATAAGGCGCTTTTGGCACGAGCCACTCAGCTTGAAGTGCAATACCGGAAAAGCTTTTTCGAAGATTAAGTAGCGTGCATCGTCAGATAAAAATATGCCCTTCCAGTTTTGTTTAGCACAAACTGGAAGGGCATTTGTCGTAGATAGCTACCGCTGTACGCTATTTTAGCCTTTTTTAACCTCTTTTGCCCAAGAGTCTTTCAAGGTGACCGTCCGGTTGAACACCAGCTTCTCTGCCGTGGATTTGCTATCCAGCGTGAAGTAGCCCAAACGTATAAATTGATAGCCCCGTTGTGGTGTAGCGTGAATCAGATCAGCTTCAATATATGCCTTTTCAATAATGGACAAACTATTGGGGTTGATCGATTGCTTGAAATCTTCTGCGGCAGCAGGGTTTTCATCGTTGAACAAACGGTCGTAAAGACGCACTTGCGCTTCTTTGGCGTGGGGTACGGATACCCAATGGATCGTGCCCTTTACCTTTAAACCCGATGTATCTTCGCCTGATTTGGAATTGGGCACGTATGTACAATGGATTTCTGTAACTTTTCCGCTTTCGTCTTTCACGAAATCATGGCATTCAACGATGTATGCGTGTTTAAGACGCACGGATAAGCCCGGCCCTAATCGGAAAAATTTCTTAGGGGGTTCTTCCATAAAATCATCGCGCTCGATCCACAACTCTTTGCTGAATGGAATGATACGACTTCCTTCACCGCCCTCTACTTCCGGATTATTCTCGCCGACTAATTCCTCGACTTGCCCATCGGGATAGTTCGTGATGACCATCTTAATTGGGTCTAGCACCGCCATGCGGCGCCAAGCAGATTGATTCAAGTCTTCGCGGATGCAAAACTCCAAAAGACTGACATCGATCATGTTTTCGCGCTTTTGTACACCAATACGCTCGCAAAAATTGCGGATCGAAGCCGGCGTGTAGCCCCTTCTGCGCAAACCCGAGATGGTAGGCATACGCGGATCATCCCAACTTTCTACAAACTTTTCGTTCACCAACTGTAATAATTTACGTTTGCTCATTACAGTATAGGTCATGTTCAAGCGTGCAAATTCGTATTGTTTCGAAGGAAATATTTCGAGCTTATCAATACACCAGTCGTATAACGGACGGTGGGGAATAAATTCAAGCGTACAGATAGAATGTGTAATTTGCTCAATGGCATCAGACTGTCCATGCGCGAAATCATACATCGGATAAATACACCATTTATCTCCCGTACGGTGATGATGCGCATGTTTTATACGGTATAGTAACGGATCGCGAAGGTGCATATTCGGATTGGCCAAATCAATTTTAGCACGAAGAACTTTCTCCCCATCTTGGTATTTGCCATCACGCATTTCTTGAAAGAGGCGCAAATTCTCGGCTATAGAACGATCGCGAAACGGAGTGGGTATGCCGGGTTCTGTCGGTGTACCTTTTGCAGCAGCAATTTCTTCTGCCGTGCTATCGTCTACATAGGCCAGCCCCTTTTCAATCAACGCTACCGCGTAGCTGTATAATGTTTCGAAATAGTCGGAAGTATAAAGTTCTTGTGCCCATTGGAAACCCAACCACTGTATATCCTGCTTGATGCTATCCACATATTCCGTGTCTTCAGTCACCGGATTGGTGTCATCGAAACGAAGATTGGTTTGGCCATTGTATTTTTGACCCAGCCCAAAATTTAGGCAGATGGATTTCGCATGGCCAATATGGAGGTATCCATTTGGCTCAGGAGGGAAGCGCGTCAGAACCCGTCCGTCGTGCTTGCCTGATCGGAGATCCTCTTCGATAATCTCCTCGATAAAATTCAGTGGTTTTTCTTCATTTAACATAGCACAAAGTTAAAGATTTATGCCCGATTTGGCATGCTCTCTTAAAATTAATATAGCGCCTGAAAACGGGCGGCAATCCGAAGAGCTGATCAGCGTTTCCGCTGATTCATATTGCGCCAGAGCCACCCGTTTAGGCATGCATTGCAGCGTAATGCAAGGTTTTAATCTATCTTTTCGGCAATACAAACTAGTTTTATGTACATTTAAATTCCTAAAACAGGCAATACATATGAAGTTTATGCTTACCGCTCTTATCGGCTTATTATTTATACCATTTCCATTCTGCTATGCTCAAAAAAGCAAAAAGCCTCAATTGCTGGTATATGGTACAGGGATTTCAGCCTACACCGCCGCTTTGCAGTCCGCCAAATCTGGCGTTCCGACGTTATGGGTGGCCGATACCGATACGCTATTGCCTGCTTTTTCCAAACGTAGCGTAGCGCTGGAAAAGAAGCCTGACCTTGATGGGGGACTGTGGCTTGATGTATTGATGCATATGGCTCAATCCACCACCGCGAATGATTCGCTAGCTCAACAGGTGAAGAACGATATGAATCCGCGTTTATTTATGAATGCTATAGCGAGCAGTCTAGCAGAAACCGCCAATTTAACCGTGATCCGTAAGCAAAACGTGGAAGACATTAAAGCGCATAGTAAGGGATGGCATATTACGTTGGCAAGTAAACAAAAGTACAATTTGCCTCTCGTCGTCGATGCGTCCAATGGCGAAGAGTTGATCAAGCTGCTGCCACAGCACGTTCGCTCGAAAGAAAATCCATTATCGCCAGTTTCGATTATGAAAACAGCAAATATGCGTACTGCTGTCGCTACTGGCTTCATTGCCGATACCTTGTACGCATGGACATTGGCGGATGTGTTGTCTTCAGAAAGAAATGGCCTTTTCCAGATGAATGACTGGCAACATGCTTATGGGGATGACGTGCGCTTTACCGCCGCAAAGGCCGCAATAGGACAAGCCGTCGGCGCTACGGCCGCTTACCTCGCTTTCTTTAAAACTACCCCCGATAAAATTGATGTACGCAAGTTGCAGTCTGAAATGATGAACTATGGAATGCGTATCATGCCATATGCGGATATCGCCGTAAGCGATCCTCATTTTTATGCTATCCAGCGTTTTGGTCTGTCGGGCATCATAGCAGGCGATAAGGAAAATGGTACCTACCTATTTAATGGCGACGCGCATGTGCGGTATGCAGAGATTCAGCCGATATTACACCGTCTGTTTTCTCGCAGTCAACTTTGGTTTGCTGATCATCAAGGCGAATTTTTTACTTGGGGAGATTTTCTGTCGCTCGTTAAGTTTGTAGGATTGCGCGGTAATGAAGTGGATAAAGCAATCGAGCGGGAATGGCATACTAAATTGAAGTTTGCTGGTGAGTTCGATACAACGAAACGGGTGACGCGTTATCAATTTGCGGTTATCCTGGACCGATATGCAAGTCCGTACGTCAAAGCTGTAAATCAAGAAGGGACGTTCGTTAATTAGAGAAAAGAGAGCGACGATTTCCATGTTTCCCACCATCTTTTTGAGATATGGGTATAACACCGTTTATCGTCGCTCTCCGCTTGTCTTATACGAAAGCAAATACCTCGCCTAATGACTCGTTGCTGGTAATGGAGTTTTCTAGATTAACCAGTTCGCCGGTACCGATATTGATAACCACACCATGTACGGCAAGATCCTGACCATTTTTCCATGCATTTTGCACGATGGAGGTGGTGCCTAGGTTAAAAACTTGCTCTTTTACATTCAGTTCAATGAGGCGGTTCACTTTATCTTCTTCGTTTTCAAGCGCATCGATCTCCTTTGCATGTAAACGATAAACGTCTTTAATGTGACACAGCCAGTTATCAATAATCCCAAACTGCTTCCGACTTAAAGACGCCGCCACGCCTCCGCAACCGTAGTGACCTGCTACGACGATATGCTTTACTTTCAACACGTTTACCGCATAGTCTAATACAGATAACATGCTCATGTCAGAATGTACGCACATGTTTGCGATGTTACGGTGCACAAAAACTTCACCAGGCTTGCGACCGGTCACTTCATTTGCCGGAACGCGGCTATCCGCGCAACCGATCCATAGAATTTCGGGGTTCTGCCCTTTGGCTAGCTGTTCGAATCTTCCGGTTGTATCTTTTGCTACAAAATCTACCCAGCCTTTGTTACCATCTAATATTCGCTGAAAACCTAATTCTAATTCTTTATTTCCCATGTTTGATGTAATTAAGGTAGCTGGTCTTTTAAAACCAACCAAGTTAATAGTTTATTTATCTGTTCTTTTTATTTTTTATATGTAATTGACTGCAATTCGATCGCTATGCCTTTGCTTGACGCGTTAAGCTCAAAATCTTTTAAAACTTCGATCACATCCTTATCAATAAATTTGCTGTGCTGGCCATCGATTTTGATTGCTTCCACGTTCTTTGGGAGGCTGTACAGCATCTGCTGGATAGGCACTTTATTTAAAAAAGAGACCTCTTCTGCCAATGTCATGATAACAGTTTTTCCTCCGTTTTGTTCTTGAATCTCCATTTTAAACGCATTTTGCATATTGGCCCGTATAATATAGAATATAGCGACCAATATCCCGATGCCAACACCCATTAACAGGTCTGTAAACACAATGGCTACAACGGTGATTGCAAACGGCACGAATTGATCCAACCCTTTCCGAAACATTTGCTTGAAGAGGGTAGGGTTTGCTAATTTATACCCGGTATGCAATAGAATAGCCGCTAGACAGGATAGGGGTATAAGATTAATTGCGGTAGGAATGGCCAACAATGCGACCAGTAACCATAGACCGTGCAGCATAGCTGATTGACGCGTACGACCGCCCGCTTGCACATTTGCCGACGAGCGCACAATCACGGAAGTCATAGGCAGACCGCCTAAAAAGCCGCTCGTCACATTGCCTATTCCCTGCGCAATCAATTCCCGATTCGTGGGGGTATTTCTCTTCAAGGGGTCGAGTTTGTCAATCGCTTCGATACTCAACAGTGTCTCCAAACTTGCGATGATCGCAATGGTAAGCGCGACGATCCAAACCTGTTTATTGACTACTTGTGAAAAATCCGGAAAAACGAATAGACCGGAAAACTCTTGGAACGAACTGACAATGGGTATTTCTACGAAATGCTGCGCGGTAAGCTGCATCGCTCCACCTCGAAAGAGCACAGCAGCTACAATACCCAACACCACAACAACCAAAGGGGCTGGTATTTTATTAGCACCTTTTATTTTGGGCCAATAGATCAGTGTAGCCAAAGAGAGCAAACAAATGAACGTAGCGCCCCAGTTAATGCTGGATAGTATGGTGTCTTTGAAAGCAGCAATACCGCCCCCATTTTCAACCTCAAACGCATGTGTCTCCGTCATGCCAAAGGCCAACGGAATTTGTTTTAAAATAATGGTTATGCCAATAGCCGCAAGCATACCCAGAATAACGGCTGACGGAAAGTAGTTTCCAATAACACCGGCCCTGATAATCCCCAATATGAGCTGCATGATGCCCGCGATGACGACCGCGAGTAAAAAGGTTTCATAAGCGCCTAATTTTTCGATGGCACTTAAAACAATAACCGTTAATCCGGCAGCGGGTCCACTAACGCTAAGCGGAGATTTGCTAATGGATGCCACGACTAAACCACCAATTATTCCGGTAATAATACCGGCAAACAATGGCGCTCCTGAAGCCATTGCTATTCCCAGACACAGTGGTAGCGCAACCAGGAACACCACTACACTAGATGGGAAATCATATTTTAAGTCTCTTTTTGATAATTTCAAAAAGGCCGACGTACGAGTTCCTAACATAAGATTAAACTTAAAGTCTTTATACCTGTATTAATTTACGTTCCATATTCGAAGTCGCAAACGGCGTACAGCCATGCGGATAGGCTATGGATGCCCGGACGGGCTTAGCAATTAGGAGGAGGTGTGGGTACAGACGGATTAAAAGCCTGTATTAATTTTTCATTATTCAAATAATGCTTCTGTTTTCCACTGATTTCCTGTTGAGCGAAGGAAAATAGGTAGTCGGAAGCACTTGCATTAAAAAACTTGGAGGTCGCTTCGTGAAGATCCTCGTAGATATTACTTCCTTTTGCGTTGTTTTCTATTTCAAGCTGAAGCACGACCTGCAATATCGTTCCCCTATCCAATACATCCACAAACACAGGCGTAGCCGAGATCAGCATCTTCATCAGGAAGATGGCAAAACACAGCTTAGCCGCAGTTATTTGTGTAATCTTGTTTAACACGATAGTTACTTTTGTTTCTATCAAAAATACAATTTTTTCTTTGGATAATACATAGCTTTTTAAGGGCAATGCAACTTTTTTTTATTAACTATCAATATATCGTTATATTTAGCTGTGATTGTTAGCTGGCGATGCCATAAAAATAACATGCTTACGGTTTAGAACGATGGAAGATACGCAACAAGAGTTTATTAAGAAAGTTACGGCCTCTTACAGTCCGAAAGGGGCATATATACAGTTGGGTTCTGCTATATGGAATGGCGAGGTATTGTCGCCGGCGAGGGTGAACCTAGCGCTCAAGGTAATGAATAGACACGGCCTGATTGCCGGAGCAACGGGTACTGGTAAAACGCGTACGCTGCAGTTGATCGCCGAGCAGCTTGCTGATGCTGCTGTGCCCGTTTTTATGCTAGATGTAAAAGGTGACCTCTCCGGACTTAGCGAACCCGGCGTATCCAACGATGCGTTGATTGAGCGCGGAAACCTCGTAGGCGTGCCTTTCGAAGCAACAGCTTTCCCGGTAGCGTTTTTCTCGCTGAGTGGTAAGCTGGGCATCCCCATGCGTATCACCGTAGGAGAATTCGGACCCCTTATGTTAGCGCGTATACTCGATTTGAACGATACGCAAGCAGGGGTTCTGGCAGCCGTATTTAAATATGCGGATGATCAGCAATGGCCCATGATTAAGTTGGACGACCTGAAGAAGCTGCTTACCTATTTAACAGAAGGCCCTGGAGCTGCCGAGATAAAAGATGATTATGGTAAGATTAGCGCAGCAACCTCTGGTACGATCTTACGTAAGATAGTGGCCGTCGAACAGCAAGGCGTAGACCATATATTTGGCGAACGTGCCTTTGATATCCAAGACCTATTTCAAAAAGTCGATGGCAAGGGCGTTATAAGTCTCTTGAACATCGCCGACATTCAAGATCAACCTTTACTGTATTCTACCTTCCTCCTTAGCCTATTAGCTCAGTTATTTAAAAAGCTACCGGAAGTCGGCGACTTAGATAAACCTAAGCTTGTATTTTTCTTTGATGAAGCGCACCTGCTCTTTAACGGTGCATCAAAAGCATTTTTGGGGCAAGTGGAGCAAATTGTACGCTTGATACGTTCCAAAGGCATTGGCATTTTCTTTTGCACGCAAGCCGCAACAGATATTCCGGAATCTGTTTTGGGGCAATTGGGCAACCGTGTACAACACGCGTTACGCGCATTCACCCCCAATGACGCAGAAAACCTGCGCAAGACAGTAAAGACCTACCCCAGATCTGCTTTTTATGAGATCGACAAAGTTTTGACGACGCTCGGAACAGGACAGGCCATGGTTACTGTTTTAAATGAAAAAGGAATACCCACCGAGGTCGTCGCTACACACCTAGTGGCCGCGAGATCCATCATGGGCCCTTGTTCACCGCAGCATTATGCCGATGTTATTAAGCAATCGGATGTTGCAGCAAAATATCAAGTACCGATAGACAGCCGCAGTGCAGCCGATATTATTGAGGAAAAGATGAGCGCCTTCGAAGCGCAAAAAATGCAGGAAAAAAGCAGGAAGGAAACATCCGGCACGGCAAACGGCAGAGCAAGAAGCAGGCGCCAGACGCCGTTGGAAGCTGCACAGACGCAAGCATCCCGTACACTCGCCAGAGAGGGGGTGAAGCTACTTGGGAAGATCGCAAATGGCATCCTCGGCGCCATCTTTAAGAAGAAGTAAATAATATGTCTATCTTTGCGAAGGTCACAATGCAATCATTACTAAAATAAAATACATAATGAGTAAACCAACGTTGTTAATTCTTGCCGCCGGTATGGCAAGTCGATATGGATCCCTAAAACAAATCGATTCTTTCGGCCCTCATGGTGAAACCATCATTGATTATTCAATTTATGATGCGATTCAGGCAGGGTTTGGTAAAATCGTGTTCATCATTCGTGAAGAGTTTCTGGAAAAAATGCGCAGTGTATTTGATGAGAAGCTTCAAGGGAAAATCGAAGTCGACTATGCCTTCCAAAGTTATGATTTAAGCAAGTTTGGAATAGAGCAAACCATAGAACGGAGCAAGCCATGGGGGACGGCACACGCCGTGATGAGTGCAAAGGAAAAGATCAACGAGCCATTCTGCGTCATCAATGCGGATGATTTTTATGGAACTGACTCTTTTGTTAAAATGGCAAAGTTTCTGACCAATGAGGTAGCTGACGATAAAATGTCGCTTATGGGTTTTCAAGTAGGCAATACCATGTCCGATCATGGGTATGTTTCACGTGGGATCTGTGAGGTAGATGAAGACGGACACATGGAGTCGGTTACAGAGCGGACCAATATATATTATGTTACTGACGACGAAGGGCATAGAAAAATCGTGTACGAGGAAGATGGCGTACAGCACGATTTGGATCCTGAAACGCGGGTATCGATGAATTTTTGGGGATTTACGCCGAAGATTTTTGACGTTGCTGAAAGCATGTTTACCGACTTCGTCGCGAAGAACGCGGATAATCCTAAATCGGAATTTTTCATTCCTACCGTCCCTGACTATATGGTGAAACATGGCATGGCAAATTTCAAAGTCATACCGACAGCATCTAAATGGTTTGGTGTGACGTATAAGGAAGATAAAGAGAACGTACAACAGTCGATTTCGCAGTTGGTGGAGCAGGGTGCCTATCCAACAAAATTGTTCTAAGGTTTTTTAAGATATTGGGGTTAAGCTGTCTTCCTTCGTAGTAGGGGAGACAGCTTTTTTATTCATCTATTTGCTTAACCATGCCTATACGAATCAAAAAGACAATGAGCATATTGGGGTATTTTTTGTTGGGAATTATTCTTTTTGTTGTGCTCTACTTTTCGGCCGACTTCCTTTTGTCCCGTATTCCAGCAACGCGAGCGCCTATGGCATATGCGGACAACGGCGTAAAGGTTTTTCTGCTATCAAATGGCGTTCACACCGATATCGTATTGCCTATACAGCATAAAGGTATGGACTGGAGTGAAGTCTTTCCTTACGCCAATACCAAAGGACGAGATACCATCCAAAATTGGATAGCGATAGGTTGGGGCGACAAGGGCTTTTATTTGCATACGCCTGAATGGAAAGATCTGAAGCTCAAAACTGCTCTGGTGGCGGGGTTAGGGATTGGAGAATCGGCGCTGCATGTTACGTATTACAAAGCGTTGGAGGAGGATACCTATTGTCGAGCAACGAAGATCACAGAAGCGCAATATCAACGGCTTATCGACTATGTTATGCAAAGTCTAGAAAAAGATGCGCAGGGCCGGGCCATGCTGATCACTACAGAAGCTCAATATAACGAGCATGATGCTTTTTATGAAGCCATGGGTGCGTATAACATGCTGTTTTCCTGTAATACTTGGACCAACAACGCATTGAAGTATGCCAACATGCCTGCCGGAATATGGACAGTTTTTGATAAAGGTATACTACGGCATTATCCCCCGCGCAGATAATCGATACAATAGAAAAGCCCGAAGTCAGACGACTTCGGGCTTTTTCTTATAGCGTATGTTCTTGCTTATTTGACTTCTTCAAATTCCACATCCTGAACATCGTCACCACCTTGCTTGCCATCTTGCGGTTGGCCAGCGTCACCTTGCGGTTGTTGTGCGCCCCCTTGCTGAGAAGCAGCATACATCTCTTCAGATGCCGCATTCCAAGCATTTTGTAGCTCAGCAGATGCGGTATCGATATCTGCAAAATTGCGAGCTGCGTAAGCCGCTTTCAATTTTTCTAAACCAGCTTCGATAGGCGCCTTTTTATCAGCAGATATTTTATCACCGTATTCTTTAAGTTGTTTTTCCGTAGAGAATACCAATGCATCAGCAGCGTTGATTTTATCGGCTTCTTCTTTGACTTTTTTATCGGCTTCAGCGTTCGCTTCCGCTTCTTGTTTCATCTTCTGGATTTCTTCGTCAGATAAACCTGATGATGCCTCAATACGGATGTTTTGCTCTTTGCCGGTTGCTTTATCTTTGGCAGAAACCTTGATAATACCATTGGCATCAATATCAAACGTTACCTCAATTTGTGGTACACCACGAGGGGCAGCAGGAATTCCATCTAAGTGAAAACGACCAATGGTGCGGTTTTGCGAGGCCATAGGACGCTCACCTTGTAAGATGTGGATTTCTACAGAAGGTTGGCTGTCAGATGCAGTCGAGAATACCTCAGATTTTTTCGTTGGGATCGTGGTATTCGATTCGATCAATTTCGTCATCACCCCACCCATCGTTTCAATACCTAGGGATAATGGAGTAACATCTAATAACAATACATCTTTTACTTCACCAGTCAATACACCACCTTGGATCGCTGCTCCTAACGCAACAACCTCATCTGGGTTAACACCTTTTGAAGGCTCTTTCCCGAAGAAGCTTTTCACGGCGTCAACAATTGCTGGGATCCGTGTCGAACCACCAACCAATATAATCTCGTCGATATCAGAAGTGGAGTAACCTGCATTTTTCAAAGCAGATTTACAAGGATCGATTGTGCGTTTGATTAAGTCGGCCGCTAACGATTCGAATTTAGCGCGTGACAATGAACGTACTAAGTGTTTCGGTCCTGTGGCATCAGCCGTGATATATGGAAGGTTGATCTCAGTCGATGTCGTGCTCGATAACTCAATCTTTGCTTTCTCTGCAGCTTCTTTTAAACGTTGCAAAGCCATAGCATCTTTTTTCAAATCAAAACCGCCATTCTCGTTGGCAAACTCTTCCGCTAACCAGTTGATGATAACGTTATCAAAGTCGTCACCACCTAAGTGCGTATCGCCATCCGTAGATTTTACTTCAAATACACCATCGCCTAACTCCAGCACAGAAACGTCATGCGTACCACCACCACAGTCAAATACAACGATTTTCATGTCTTTGTGTGCTTTATCAAGTCCGTATGCTAAAGCAGCAGCTGTAGGTTCGTTGATAATACGCTTTACATTTAAACCGGCAATTTCACCTGCCTCTTTTGTTGCTTGGCGCTGCGCATCGTTAAAATAAGCAGGTACCGTAATAACCGCTTCCGTCACTTCTTGACCCAAGAAATCTTCAGCAGTTTTCTTCATCTTCTGAAGGATCATTGCAGATACTTCTTGCGGTGTATATTTACGATCGTCAATTTCTACACGTGGCGTGTTATTGTCTCCCTTAACAATGTTGTAAGGAACTTGTTGCGATTCTTTAACAGATTCATCGTATGATAAACCCATGAAACGCTTGATAGAATAAACTGTTTTATGCGGGTTTGTTATTGCTTGACGCTTCGCAGGATCTCCTACTTTACGCTCACCTCCCTCAACAAAAGCCACAATAGAAGGCGTTGTACGTTTTCCTTCATTGTTTGCAATCACTACGGGCTCGTTACCTTCCATCACAGCAACACAGGAGTTCGTAGTACCTAAGTCGATTCCTATAATTTTTGACATATCTTGTTTTTTATTATTTACTAATTTAACTCGCTATCTTCTTATCAACAGCTATGCCAACCTTCAAATCGTCATTAAAACGTAATTTATGTCGTTTTTTATGACTGGCTGTTCTGCCAAACTGTCATTTTCGTTAGCAGTCCGTCATAACTGGCGCCGAATTTAGCTGCCTTTTTCATTAGCAAAAATTAATTGTTAAATTCGTGCTGTAACACACATGACATGACCTTTCAGGAATACTTAGATTATTTCGAACAAATTCTTGCATCTCCCCAAGACTACGATCCTTACGGTGATGAAGAATATTTCAATTATACGAAACTTAATTGGTCTCGTATGAACCGTTGGCTGAAACGATTTGAACCTAATGATGAGATGAAAAATCTCATTGCTTCCATTACCGAGCAACAACATTGGATCGTAATCACCGAACCTTGGTGTGGAGATGCTGCCCACTCGGTAGCTCAATTGTACCAAATGGTTAAAAACAACCCGAATATAGATTTTGAAATTCAATTGCGCGATGCCGCTCCGTTTTTGATTGACGACTACCTTACTGATGGCGGGAAATCTATTCCAAAATTGATTATCCGAAACGATGTGGGCCATGATAAAATAATATGGGGACCGCGGCCGCAGGCCTTACAAGCAATCTTCTCGAGCATGAAACAAGAAGGCACTACTTTTGAAGAAATCAAGGAAACGATGCAAAAGTGGTATAATGAGGATAAGGGGGAAGAAATTCAGCGCGAATTAATCGACGTATTGAGCTAGTCGTTGCTGCGATAGCTTCAGCTAAAAGCAGAAATGTTTCGCAATGCTGCGTAAAATTTCTGCTTTTTAGGTAGAGCTAGGTGTAAATCGTTATCTATTGCGAACCGGCACGCTCAAGGATCTGGACAATCGCAGCATACCCTCTTGCTCGCGCATGCTCCAAAGCGGATATATTATCCTTGTCCGTGATGTTGACGTCGCAACCCGCTATTACCAATGTATTTACAATATCGACATATACCTGACTCCCATTACCAAGGACAACGGCCTCCATTAGAGCTGTCCATCCAAGTCTGTTAACATGGTCAATGGGAAAACTAGGATTTTCCGAGAGTAATTTCACCACATCCAAATGCCCTCTTTCACAGGCAGGAATTAAAGCTGTGCCGTGGTAGCGATTGTATACATCAAAACGTGCACCATGTCGAAGAAAAAGCTCCACTAACGTCGTGTATCCCGCTGCGCCGGCATAAAGAAATGGGCTATCGAAAATATCATCTTGTAAATTGACGTCAGCGCCGTTCTCAACGAGTAATCTAGCCATCTCGACGTGTAGGGATTGTGTGGCAATCAATAACAAAGATTTCCCGTTTTTATCTTTGGAATTGACATTGGCCTTTTTTTTCAAAAGAGATTTTACGGCTGTCAGTCGATTTGCTTTAACCGCCTCAACAATAGCCTCGCGAAGTTGCAAAGCGTCTGTTTTGTTATCGGCGTTGCCAGCATTGAAGAAGATTGCCGAAAAGATAAGTAAGAAAGAATGCATAGGTATAATGTCTTTTCTGGATAGAGCATCCATAAGAATGTCTGTTATCTGTTTTATCAAAGATAAGGACCTAAGAAATTGAATTGATGTGATATTTATCCCGGAACTTGGGAAAATTATAAATGCTCCCGAAATTGACGTGGTGAAACGCCCGTTTGGCCTTTAAAGAAGTTCGAAAAATAAGCAATGTCCTTGAATCCAAGCTCGAATGTAATCTCTTTTATCGATTTCCAAGTGTTGTGTAACAAGCGTTTTGCTTCGAGGGTGGTGCGCGTCTGTATCAAGTACAAAGCCGTTACCTGCAGGTTGTTCTTGCAAAGAATATTCAAGTAATTAGCAGAAATATTTAATTTACTTGCATAGAAGGTAACCGTCTTTTCCTCTTTGAAATGATAATCTATAAGGGCGTGATATCGTAATAAAATAGGATTCGTTCGGTATAAAGAAATCGCTTCAAATTTGCGTTCTACTTCACGGTTTACCAGCTGCGTGATGAGTTTACTTTTGGAGTATACGATATCCCAATATACCGGGAGCAAAGCAAGTTCGCGCTTCAAGCTTTCATACTCAAATAGGAGATCGTGAAAGAGCGGTTGCGATAGTTGAATGACGGGATACCCCTGATACAGTAAAAACGAAAATTGCATGGAAGTAGAGAACGTTTCAAATATACGCTTACTGATCATCAATTGGTAACCGCAGGTTTCTTCTCCCAGTTCCCATTTGTGAAGCTGATCGGGAAAAAGGATATGTATCTGAAAATCGGATACGGGATGATCAACAAAATCTATATTATGTACACCGCTACCCTTCTCGATAAGGAAGAGCAGAAAAAAGTCATGCTTGTGCGCTTTCTCAATTTTATTTTTGCCGTGCGAACCATGATAAAGTAAGCTGTAATCTGAGCTTGAATCAAGTTGAAAGTCTTTCAGTTCCAGTGTTGTGAAGATCTCCTTCTTTACCATATATGGAAATTACAAATTATTCCGTTAATCCAGTAAAAATGGCCGATCCAAAAATTGAAGAGCGGCCATTTTGATGCTGCAGTTACTTGTTAGGCCGGGTGTGGGTCGTTGGGGTATGTATAATATCATAATACACCGTACGATCACTATTGTTCGGATATAAACGATAGGTGAATTCTTGTTTTGTCAAGACGGTAATATCGACAACCCGTGTAAATAGCACATCTTGGGTTTCTGGATTTTTGGCAATAAGCGTACGTGTTCTGCCGTCTGCCGATACAGACCAATCTCCCTGAATCCGAAGTACATCATTCAGGTCATAGATCACAAATGTACCATTCATGGTATAGTAAGCATAACCCACTGCGCCCGCAACGTTCGGATGAGTAAGGGGAACATTTTCTCCTGCGTTATTTCTTGCTCCCGTAGTCTTCCATGCAGTACTTGCCAATATTTCGCTCGGTGTGAGGGCAGGGGCGACCTCCTCACGGTTTTTACGACAGCTAAAAACTAGCGTAGTGAAGATCAGTGATAGGAGGATGAAACTCAAGTTTTTTAAATTATTCATAATTAGTAGTGTATGTGTCTTACAAAAATATCTTTATCCGTATGTTCGGTTTTGCGAAAAGCGGGCGTAAAGTTGTAAATTTTATTGATACGAGCTATTTATGCGTAAGCCTTTCTTCTACACATTTTAAGTTCAGGTTCCGATCGTAAGATTCGCTTAGAATAGCTAATTTAGTAGGCAAATTCCCAGGAAATGAACATCGAACAACTACGTGAATATTGCATAGCTAAAAATGGCGTTACCGAAGAGTTGCCTTTTGGTCCGGACACCCTTGTGTTTAAAGTGGGCGGCAAAGTATTTTTGTTGCTGGGTCTGGATCAGGTCAGTCAACTCGCGTTTAATGTTAAGTGTGATCCGGATCGCGCAGTAGAATTACGAACGGATTATCCCCATACGGTGTTACCGGGCTACCATATGAATAAGAAACATTGGAATACTGTACATTGCAATCAAGCGCTGTCGGATGCAGCTGTAGAAGAATTGATTGATCATAGTTACGATCTGGTGTTTAAATCGTTAACCAGATCCATCAAAGATCAAATATCGTCCCGATAGCGTTGCCATGCCGCGGGTATGTGCGCATTCTGGCTGATCCAATAACGTTGGACGTATTATAGCAGGAATACGTGCCTAAGGCATTAATAGATTAAGTTTTCGAGCAGATTCCTTTTCATTTGATTGCGGTTATTTCCACCTCCAAAAAAGCGATTTTTTCCTAAGGATTCAAACAACTCCTGCATGTTCATTTCCTTTGCCTTTTTATCCTTCCAGTTTTGCGGGACATTGTCTGTCACAAAGTCTACTTTTTGTGCCCAATAATTGATGTGCATCTCCGGTATGGCCAATCCAAGAATCATACCGGGCAATCCATGTACAAGGGCGGGCCCGCCAGACACCGGGATCTGATCGGTATAGAATGCGACGATGTAAAGAGAATCTGGTGTGGCACCATTCACACGCCTGCATTCATAACCCGCTATCTGCCGATATTCATCTGTAAAACGCCAAGTGATTCGCTGAAGGGAGTCTTCCAATACATATTTCTCGTCAAGCTCCATCTGAACTAGAGAACTGCCCTGTGTCAGATTCTGATAAAAAATTTTATCAGGCGAACCGCCGCGCATGGCCGATCTGCCCATTCTTTCCGGTCGGCCACTGTTGGGTCTGCGCCCGCCCCGGGATGGGGTGCGCGACGGCGTCGAGGTGCTTGTGGCCGATTCCTCATCGACGGCGCTCATCAAGGTTGCAGTTTGATCAAATTGCAAGGTAAAAAAAGATGAATTTTTCTCGGGGATATCATCTACGTTGCTATTATAGCGCATCATCATGCCTCTATTTTGGCCGCTCGATTTGCTAGACATTTCGCGCATCCGCGCGCGCAGGTACACTTCCCGCTCAAAGCTGATGATCCCTTTTGTTGGGAAGTATGCATGTTGTGCATACAGCCCACAGAAGAGGCTGCAAACGAACATAAATAATAGGAGGGTGAATCTAATCATTTTTCTTGCCTAAATTTTTGTTGAAATCCCACTTCAATCCGACCATAAGATATTGCGACAGCGTCTGTTGTTGAGATTCGGAAAAGTTGCTGTTACCAACTGTTCGATTGGTGTTGTTAAAGCTATTGAAAACATCAAATGCTTTCAAACTAAGCAGTAGGGATTCGCTGCTGAGCAATTTGCGGGTAAGTTCCAGGTTCATATAGAACTGTTGAATGGGCTGCGGGAATACTTTTGTTTTACCGGTGTAACTGTAGAAAATAACCTGCGTGAGGCTGAATTTATAGGGAAGGAAATATTTGAGGTCGGCATTTGTCGAGGAACGGAATGCGGTATTGTCAAATTGTGGCTGTATCGAATTTGCTTCCTGATTGAGCCCTAAGCCAATGTTTACATTGAAATCAACATGTTTGGAACTTTGTTTATTGGCGTTGATCCCGATAGTTGCATTCGCCGTGTTATTTCGGTTCAAGTCACCGTTGATAAACTGATAATTGTTATCGTAAAATAAGGATGCAAACGGCCCAAATTGCACAAGACCATTCAGGATAGGCTTGCCGTAATTGATATTGACGCGGGCATTCCAGTTGCTGTTGTCCTGGATGTTCACATAGGTAGCGGTAGTGCGGCCTAACGAGTCAATTATAGACTTATTCACAATAGCACTATTAACGATGTTGGCATTCGCGTTGATGTTTAATGAGGAGGCCTTTAGCAAACTGAATTTGCTGAAATTCACGTTGATGGCGTTGTTCGTCTCTCTTTTCAAATCAGGATTTCCCAGCTGCCTATAGAGGTCATTTGTTGGTGGTTGCAAAGGCTGCAGCTGTGCAAAGCTCGGTACATTCGTATTGTTTTGGTAACCCAACGTTACATGCTGGCTGTTACTTATTCGGTAGGACACATTCGCCTGAAGATTGTTTTGCCAAAAGTTACGGTTCAACGCGATTTGTCTATAGCTGTCGGTCAGCTCCTGGTATTTGTAGATGGTCTTGTTGGAGAAATTAATGTTGATTTTGTCGCGGTTGTAGTTCAGGTTGATATCTAGCCCATTGTTGCGGGCGAGGCTTTGTTGATCCTGCGAATAAAGCGTGTCACGGATTGGCTCTTGCCCGTTAGGCATATTGGTGTAAGCATTGATTAGCGCGGATTGTTTAGCGGTACTGAAAGAATAGCCAAAAGTAAGATAAAGGTCTTTCGTAATCGGTTCGTTGATGTTTAACGATCCGCTGAGCCTGTTGTTTTTATTATCGGTAATCCGGGTTTGATCCACAATAACCGAACGTTCGTATTGCCCTAAGCTATCGTAGTAATTCGTTGTCTCGTCGATCAAGTTGGTACCTTTTGTGTTGTCGATATTGGTGTTGAGGTGGATATTCATGCTACGGCCAGATTTGTTCAAGCGCCGGCGGTAGTCTAGGCGTAAGTCCATCCCATCTTTTTCGGAGCTTCTGCTGTTATCTCTGCTGAAATCATTCGCTTTTCTATTTTCATTTCTGAAGGTTGTGCTGTTTGATGTGTTGGCAGAACTGGTCGTGCCGGTATTACCGTTTAGCTGCACATTAAGATTGCTGACAGAATCCAATTTGTATTTTACTTGAGCACGTAACACATTGTTTGTATTGTCTGACATCGAGCGTTCTTCCTGGGTGGTTTCTTGGGTGATACCGTTGTTCAGAACCCTTTTATTATAACTGCTTGACTCGTTAGCTAAGCTGTTATTATTGAAATTGTAGTTGGATGTGAGGTGAAGTTTGCGCTGTAGGAAATTGTTTTCGTAGTTTACGCCAGCACTTTTATAGCGGGGGTCGCCTATGATCTGGTTGTTCATACGGATTCGGCTAGCGTCTCCGGAACTGCCCATATTGTTCCAACTTCCGGTTACACCGATACGCTCTGTCTGATCAAATTTTGCAGAAAATAGATTGGCATCAAAAAGTCCTTGTGTACCTACGCTGGCATTGGCATTCCCAAAAACACCCTTTCGGGCTTCTTCTTTGAGCACTACATTGACCGTTTGCAGGCGTACCCCATCGTCAATGCCAGTTAGTTCCGCTTCTTCGGATTTACGTTCATATACCTGTACCTTGTCAATGGCATCTGCACGGACATTCCGGATCGCGATCTTTGGATCATAACCAAAAAATTCTTCGCCGTCTATCAAAACTTTCGAAACCGTTTTTCCTTGAGCTGTGATTTCGCCGGAAGCCGATACCGTTAGACCCGGTAAACGGCGTAGCAGATCTTCCAGTTTCGCATTTTTTTCCGTTTCAAAGCTACCTGCATCATACTCTATCGTGTCGCCTTTGATCTTTATTGGTATCTTTTGGTTGATCACGACTTCTTCCAACAGGTTGGATTGTGAATTGATTTGTATACGATCCAGCACGATGGGTTTCTGATCGACGACCAGTTTTTGGCTATAAATCTCAAATTTCGGATAAGTAGCGATCAGGATGTAACTGCCTTTTGCAACCTTACCAAACTGAAAAGCCCCGTTTTCATCAGCACGTGTAAAGTAGCGCATAATAGAATCCGTGTCGAGTAAAACGATAGAAGCATTGGTCAATGCGGCATTATCCGACTGATCAGCCACCGCACCTTTAATAGACTGTTGTGCAAATAATTGGTGTACAAGAAGAAATGAAAATAAAAGAATAACTCTTTTCATGATGAATGCTAGCTGAGCAAAGAAAAGAAGAAATAGAGTAAATGAACGTTAAAAGTGTGTATGTAATTAATTTGATACATTGCATATTAGGAGCAAAAAAAAGCGGCTCCTGAAATACAGGTCGCCGCTTTTTTTTGATGTCATAGACAGGAGTTATTTCACTTCGGATACACGAATGGTATTCGTTCTTCCTTTTTCGTGAAGCGGTGTCGATGATGTATTGATTACAATTTGGCCAGAAGTTACCAAGTTGTGTTCTTTCAACAGTCTGTTTACGTCTTGAATAGTGCCATCGGTGCTTTCAAACTTTTCATAGATAAACACGCGCACGCCCCATACCAGGCTTAATAGATTTAATAAATTTTTGTTGCCGGTGAACACGTAAATATCCGCATTAGGGCGATAGCTGGAGATTTCAAACGCCGTATAGCCGGATGAAGTCATGACAGCAATAGCTGATGCTTCTGTGTGTGCCGCTAAGTGAATAGAGGAACCGCAAATCGCATCAGGAATTCTGGTTTTCGTCTCATGCACACTCTGTTTACTGCTGTAATACGGATACGATGTTTGCTCAACGTGTGTGATGATTTTTGCCATGGTCTCGATAACGATCTCCGGAAATTCACCTACTGAAGTTTCGCCACTTAACATAACAGCATCCGCGCCATCCAATACCGAGTTTGCCACATCATTCACCTCTGCACGCGTAGGGCGAGGCGTCGTAATCATGCTTTCCAACATCTGCGTGGCGATGATAACCGGTTTTGATAGGTCACGACATTTCTGAACGATTACTTTTTGCAAACCTGGAACTTCTTCCATAGGCATTTCTACGCCCAAGTCACCACGAGCAACCATGACCGCGTCTGTCGCTTCGATGATAGCGTCGATGTTTTCAATGGCTTCTGGCTTTTCCACCTTCGCAATCACCAACGCGTGGCTTCCTTTAGCTTTAATAATTTCCTTACACTGGTAGATGTCTTCGGCAGAACGCACGAAAGACATAGCGATCCAATCTGCACCGTTATCGAGGGCAAAGTTCAGGTTGTCTAAATCTTCTTCTGTTAGCGAAGGAATGGATACTTTCGTATTGGGAAGATTGACGCCTTTCCGCGATGTCAATACACCACCATGCACCACTTCACATTTTACGGTATCTTTGTGGTTGGTGTGCAATACACGCAATTGTAACTTTCCATCATCCAAAAGAATGATTTCGCCGTCTTTAACATCGTTCGGGAAGTTCTCGTAAGTGATGTAGATACGATTTTCATCGCCGATAAGTTCTTCTGTTGTGATTTCCACTTCGGAACCGTTAATCAATACAGCGCCGCCTTCCTTCATCTTTCCGATACGGATTTTAGGCCCTTGTAAATCCGCTAATATTCCGACATTGAAAGGGTGCTCACTATTAATTTCTTTGATGGTATTGATCACTTTTAAGTGGTCTTCCTGACTTCCATGAGAGAAGTTCAAGCGACACACATCCACACCTTTGGCAATCAAATTGGTCAATATAGTTTTGTCCGAGGATGCTGGACCCAGTGTGGCTACAATTTTAGTCCTTTTTTGAATCTTGTTCATTTACAATATTTTATTTATGTACGTCTGTTTGTGTTCTCTTTTATAAAAACCTGTGCCGCAAAAATAGCAATCTGTTTTTAAGTTAGGTTTACTAAAGTGTAAAATTTACACTTTGCTATAGCTAAAGCACTAAAATATAAGATTTTCTTTGGATTTCAATGAAGTTGGGTCTAATTCTTTCGTTAACATCACTTCATTGATGGCCTTCACTTCATCCATAAGTGCTTTCAAATCTTCCGGATCGATATAGTGTTTGACGATGAGGAAGTAATCAAAATTTGGGAGTTCGGGTACCAATAGTCCACCTTCGCTGCTTCGATTGTTTAGCAAGTAGAATTCAAATTCGAAATTTACATCACAATAGCGGTAAATCGTAAAATAATGCTTCAGCGTGCCTTTTTGCTTCGTTTTTTCAAAGATGATGTGGTAATCCATCTCATCCCGATCTTTCTCCTTGACATAGCCTTTATGATCCAGATAATCCTCTTTACCTCTTTTGAAAGCAAGGCCCGTATTTTTTGAAATAAAGTGACAAAGCCTGTAGTCACGGAGCGAAGAACTAATGCCCACCAACACAAAATCGAGCTCCAAATCGAAGTCGAGGTCTAGCGTTAAATGTCGTTTTGTTATGCTCACAGCTGTCAAAAATTAATGTCGAAAATAAGAAAAAAATACCTAACAAATCGTTTTTTATACCTGAAGTCGAATGTTGGACAAAGTTCTTGGTAGATAAAAAAATAATTATTAATATTGAATATGTGGCTAATAGCGGCCGTTTTCAAAACAAAGCCTAAATAAAAACGTTCTTATTTCAAATCTTCAATCCAAAAAGGTTTGATATTTGGGGAAATTTATTTTTCTTTGCACAGATTTATTAAACAATTAAACTATAAAATCATGTCAGATATCGCATCAAGAGTAAAAGCAATTATCGTTGAAAAGTTAGGTGTAGACGAAAACGAAGTGACACCAGAAGCTTCCTTCACGAATGATTTAGGTGCAGACTCACTTGATACAGTTGAGTTGATCATGGAATTCGAAAAAGAATTTAACGTAGCTATTCCTGACGACCAAGCTGAAAACATCAGTACTGTAGGTCAAGCTATCTCTTACTTAGAAAAGAACGTTAATAACTAATTTATTAGGCCAAACATATTTAATGGAGCTTAAAAGAGTAGTTGTAACAGGGTTAGGCGCTCTTACACCACTAGGTAATACCGTCCCAGCATACTGGGATGGGTTGATTAATGGTGTAAGCGGCGCTGCTCCTATTACGCATTTCGATGCATCAAAATTTAAGACCCAATTCGCTTGTGAAGTGAAGGGATTTGATCCACATGATTTTATGGATCGTAAGGAGGCTCGCAAAGTCGATCCTTTTGTACAGTATGCTATCGCTTCCACAGACGAAGCCGTTAAGGATGCTGCACTAGAATTTGATAAATTAGATACCAACCGAATTGGTGTCATTTGGGGGTCGGGAATTGGTGGTTTAAAAACATTTCTGGACGAAGTTGTAACCTACGCGAAGGGAGACGGTACGCCGCGATTCAATCCGTTCTTTATTCCAAAGATGCTTGTTGATATTGCTCCCGGGCATATTTCTATGCGTCATGGCTTAAGAGGTCCCAATTTCTCCGCAGTTTCAGCCTGTGCTTCGGCCACCAACGCGATGATAGATGCGTTCAACTATATTCGGATGGGTATGGCAGACGTGATCATTACCGGCGGCTCAGAGGCTACTGTAAACGAAGCTGGAATCGGTGGTTTTAATGCTATGCATGCGTTATCGACGAGAAATGACGATCCAAAAACGGCATCACGCCCTTTTGATAAAGACCGTGATGGTTTTGTTTCAGGAGAAGGTTCTGGCGCCATTATTTTGGAAAGTTTGGAACACGCTCTAGCACGGGGTGCCAAGATCTATGCGGAAGTGGCCGGTGGAGGAATGAGTGCAGATGCTTACCATATTACCGCTTCGCACCCAGAAGGGCTAGGCGCTAAACTGGCGATGAGTAAGGCGATTACCGACGCAAGTTTCACCTTCGCAGATGTGGATTATATCAACGTACACGGTACCTCAACCCCAGTCGGAGACATCAGCGAAACAAAGGCAATCATTGATCTTTTCGGAGAACAAGCTTATAAACTGAACATAAGCTCTACAAAGTCGATGACAGGGCATTTGCTAGGCGCGGCAGGGGCTATCGAAGCTATCGCTTCGATCCTTTCTGTGAAAAACGATATTGTGCCTCCAACAATTAACCATTTCACCGACGATCCACAAATCGACAATAACCTTAATTTTACATTCAATACGGCTCAACAGCGCGTGGTGAATGCAGCATTAAGTAATACCTTCGGTTTTGGTGGGCATAATGCTTCCATCATTGTGAAAAAGTATCATGCTTAATTTCGTTAAGATGATCATGTAGATACAGTGAAATAGGTAGTTTTGATGAGGAACTACCTATTTCCTATTTTAAATTACAGGATGCCTTTTTCAAGGATTTATTATTTATATCTTTCTCCCAACCGAGCTTACATCCGTAAACTTAAGAATGTTCTTGGCTTTGTGCCTGGAAATATAAAGTTGTACAGGATGGCGTTTCGGCATAAATCTGTCGCCACGACAATCAAGGATGGTGTGAAGAATAGTAATGAACGTCTCGAATTTCTCGGCGATGCGGTGCTGGGATCTGTGGTGGCCGAACTGTTGTTTAAGCTGTACCCCTATAAAGATGAGGGCTTTCTTACCGAACTTCGTTCCAAAATTGTGAGCCGTGTCAATCTAAATCAGCTGTCTCGCAAGTTGGGCCTCAACGAATTTATAGAGTATGATGCCCGCATGATTAGCTACCCCAATAAGCAGAGCTCTCTTCTAGGCGACGCCTTTGAGGCCGTGATTGGCGCCGTTTACATGGACAAAGGCTATGCTTTTACCCGCGAATTTTTATTAACCCGCATCATTAAGCCGCACGTGGACATCCATATGCTCGAAGTGACGGAAACGAATTTCAAAAGTAGACTTATCGAGTGGTGCCAGCATTACGGCAAGGAAATACAATTCGTACAGGTTGCTAACCCACCCGGAGATTCTTCGAAGCTATTTCATGTCGAGGTCGTGATTGATGGGGAAACCTGTGGCTTCGGTAAAGATTTCAATAAAAAAAGTGCAGAAAAGCTAGCCGCAGAGAAAGCCTGTGAGCTGCTTAAAATATTCGAAGTCGAAGAGTTTTCGCGCTAAACTA
Organism: Sphingobacterium paludis; assembly: GCF_004364125.1. GTDB lineage: Bacteria > Bacteroidota > Bacteroidia > Sphingobacteriales > Sphingobacteriaceae > Sphingobacterium > Sphingobacterium paludis. Next base: position 409,607 of record NZ_SNZV01000004.1, read on the forward strand.
ACCTTTCTCTTTTCGTTCCTATATAGTACCTTTGCCGTATGGCAAATATCAAACCTTCCTTAGCTAAAGGAACCCGCGATTTTTCCCCTCGGGAGATGGAAAAGCGGAACCATATTTTTAACACCCTGAAAGCTGTTTTCAAAAAATTTGGATACAGTGAAATCCAAACGCCTTCCTTCGAAAATCTTTCTACACTAACCGGTAAGTACGGGGAAGAAGGAGATAAGCTGATTTTTAAGATCCTGAATTCAGGGGATTACCTTGCTAAGGCGCCCGCTGACCTGCTGGATAGCAGAAATGCGAACAGCCTGACTAAGCATATATCAGAGAAGGCTTTGCGCTATGACCTGACTGTTCCCTTCGCGCGTTACGTTGTGATGCACCAACATGAATTGACACTCCCTTTTAAACGTTTCCAAATACAGCCCGTATGGCGAGCCGATCGCCCGCAGCGTGGTCGATATAGAGAATTCTTTCAGTGTGATGTCGATGTCGTGGGGTCGCCCTCTTTACTTAACGAAGCTGAATTTATATTGATCTATCACGAGGCGCTTTCTGCATTGGGTTTGCGGGATTTTACAGTGAAAATCAACAACCGGAAGATATTGTCGGGTATTGCTGAAGTAATCGGTAAGCCGGCACTGATCGTAGATATGACCGTGGCTATCGATAAGCTTGACAAGATTGGCTTGGAGGGTGTAAATAAGGAGCTTTTGGAGCGTGGTTTTACGAGCGAGGATTTGGATATACTCAAGCCGATAATTCTATTGGAAGGTAATAATGAGCAGAAGCTTGCTGCGTTAAAATCTGTTTTGCAATCCTCGACTCAAGGACTGGCTGGTGTTGCCGAGATCGAAGAAGTGTTTGCCTACTTGGAATCTTTTGGCGCCACAGATTTGCTGCGCGAACGCGTGGAAGTCGACATTACGCTTGCGCGCGGTCTGAATTACTACACCGGCTGTATTTTTGAAGTAAAAACCAATGAGGTGGCTATGGGAAGCATCGGGGGCGGCGGCCGTTATGATGATTTGACGGGTATGTTTGGCCTCAAAGACCTCACAGGCGTTGGCGTCTCTTTTGGGGCAGATCGTATCTACGATGTTTTGGAAGAATTGAACCTTTTTCCATCGTCAGCAAATGCATCGACCACCGTCCTGATCATTAATTTTGACAAGACGATAGAAGCCTATTCCCTTCGTTTGCTGGCCAATTTGCGTGCGCAAGGTATTGCCGCTGAGCTCTATCCTGCGGCGGTGAAGTTGAAGAAGCAAATGAGCTATGCAGATGATAAGAATATCCCCTATGTATTACTCGTTGGCGATGAAGAAATGAATTCGGGCAATCTATCGTTAAAAAACATGAAAACCGGTGAGCAGGGAACGATGCGCTTAGAAGATTTAGTGCTGTTCCTAAAAAAGTGAATGCTGCAGCGGCTTCGATCCGATGCTTAAAAGCCACATCTGGGAAATATTATTTTGACAAAAAAGCCCCATTTCATAGCTATATTTTATCTGAAATATCGTTATAAATGATTAGATTTGTGGTCGTATTAGTAAAGAAATTCAATACTTTAAAATGAGTTCAACACCTATAACAAAAGAAACATATCTAGAGTGGTATAAATCTATGCTGCTTATGCGTAAGTTCGAAGAGAAGACAGGACAGCTCTACGGGCAACAAAAAATTCGTGGCTTTTGTCACTTGTATATCGGCCAGGAGGCTGTCATGGCGGGCACCATGTCTGTTATTGGCGCCGAAGATTCCGTTATTACGGCTTACAGAGATCACGCGCATGCATTGGCAAAAGGTGTTTCTGCGAACGAATGTATGGCAGAGATGTTTGGCAAGATTACAGGTTGTTCAAAAGGTAAAGGTGGTTCGATGCACTTTTTCTCTAAAGAGCATAAGATGATGGGTGGTCACGGTATCGTTGGTGGCCAGATTCCATTGGGCGCGGGTATCGCTTTCGCAGAAAAGTATCTAGGTAATACCAATGTGAATGTTTGTTATATGGGTGATGGTGCCGTGCGTCAAGGTGCGTTCAACGAGACGTTGAACATGGCTATGACATGGAAACTGCCTGTTATTTTTGTTTGTGAAAACAACGGATATGCCATGGGCACGTCTGTAGCGCGTACGACGAACATGATGGACATCTACAAAATGGGTCATGGCTTTGATATGCCAAGTGCGCCGGTAGATGGCATGGATGTTGTCGCTGTACACAATGCAATGGATGAAGCTGTTCAGCGCGCTCGTGCAGGTGAAGGGCCAACATTCCTTGAAATTCGTACATACCGTTACAAAGGACACTCGATGTCAGATCCTGCGAAATACCGTACAAAAGAAGAGCTAGAAGAATTCAAAGGAAGAGATCCATTATTGTCGACAAAGGCAGCCATCGTAGAAAATAAATATGCAGATGATGCTTGGTTTGCAGAAGTGGATGCAGAAATCAAGAAAATTGTGGACGAGTCTGTTAAATTCGCAGAGGAGTCAGAATATCCAGATGCTTCTGAAATCTACAAAGATGTCTATGTTCAAGAGGATTACCCTTTTATAATGGACTAATTTCACAGAATTACTTTAACTTAAAGATATAATCTACTATAACAAATGGCTGAAGTAGTAAGAATGCCGAAAATGAGCGACACCATGACCGAAGGTGTTATCGCTAAATGGCACAAAAAAGTCGGTGATAAGGTAAACTCAGGCGATTTAGTTGCTGAAGTTGAAACAGATAAAGCAACGATGGATTTCGAATCGTATCAAGAGGGAACTTTGTTGTACATCGGCCCGAAAGAGGGCGAAGCAGTTGCTATTGATGCCGTGATCGCCGTGTTGGGTGAAGAGGGTGAAGATTACCAAGCTTTATTGGACGGGGGAGATGCTCCAGCGGACAACGAAGAGGCGAAGGAAGAAAAAGCGCCTGAAGCAAAAGAAGAAAAAGCAGATGCAGACGCTGGTTCTAGCGATGAGTCGGTATCGGCAGAAGATTTAGACTGCACCGTTATTACGATGCCTTTACTAAGCGATACCATGACTGAAGGGGTCATTGCACAGTGGAACTTCAAAGTGGGCGATACCATTAAATCTGACGATGCGATCGCTGACGTAGAGACGGATAAAGCGACCATGGAAGTTACGGCCTACGCAGATGGAACATTGTTACATATTGGTGTTGAAGCCGGACAGGCAGCCAAAGTCAACGATATCATAGCCATCGTTGGTCCGGAAGGGACAGATGTGACACCTTTGTTGAACCAGAAATCAGGATCAGCATCGAAGGCAAAAACAGAAACGAAGAGCGAAGATAAACCTGCTGCGAAAGAAGAAGCAAAAGCAGAGTCTACAGCGACTTCCGGTGAAGAGGATGATGCGCGCGTGAAAGCGTCGCCTTTGGCTCGTAAGATAGCAAAAGATAAAGGTATCAATTTAAACGATGTGAAAGGATCGGCAGATGGCGGTCGTATCGTGAAAAAAGATGTCGAAAGCTTCAAACCTGCTGAAAAAGCCGAAGCTCCAAAGGCTTCAGCTGCTCCGTCTGCCGGAACGACAGAAACAAAATCGATCACTTTACCACAATATATTGGTGAAGAGAAATATACAGAGCAAGGCATTTCGCAAATGCGTAAAACAATCGCTCGCCGTTTAGGGGAGTCGTTGTTCACAGCGCCGCATTTTTACCTAACGATTTCTATCGATATGGATAATGCTATCGAAGCCCGCGGACAGATCAATACAGTGGCACCGGTAAAGGTATCTTTCAATGACATCGTCATCAAAGCTGTAGCCGTAGCATTGAAACAACACCCAGCGGTAAACTCGTCTTGGAAAGGTGATAAAATCCGATTCAACGAGCACGTAAACGTTGGTGTGGCTATGGCTGTCGAAGACGGCTTGCTTGTGCCGGTTGTTCGTTTTGCAGATGGCAAGTCATTGTCCCATATCTCTGCGGAAGTTAAGGAGTATGGGCAAAAAGCAAAAGCCAAGAAATTGCAACCTGCCGATTGGGAGGGATCAACTTTCACCGTGTCTAACCTAGGTATGTTCGGTATTGATGAATTTACATCAATTATCAACTCTCCAGATGGCGCTATTCTATCGGTTGGTGCTATCCAACAAATTCCTGTTGTTAAAAACGGTGCGATAGTTCCGGGTAACATCATGAAGTTGACGCTAGGCTGTGACCACCGTGTGGTAGATGGTGCTACAGGTGCTGCATTCCTTCAAACATTGAAAGGTTTGCTAGAGGCTCCGATTCGCTTATTAGCATAATATTTAATACATATTTGTAAAGCACTTTGGGCGACCAAAGTGCTTTTTTCGTTTGGTGTATGTCGGTTTTCAGCCTCGTCTCGGCTTTAATTGCAACAAGCTTGTTTTAAATAACGTCAAATTATTTTTTTATTGATTTTTCTGGGAATAAGTGCTATTTTGGAAAAATACATAAGTAGATAGTACGAACGATATAGACAAAAGGTAAATAGTGAAATTTAAAATTTTTAACGCAATATATTTTGCGGCAATAGTTGGCGTGGTAGGCTGTTCATCCCCGGAAGCAAAACAAAAAGAGATTATACAAAAACAAGGAGAAAAAGATAGTGTTTCATTGGTTTATGACCCCGCTAGTGCTGACAGGGAGATCGACGCCTTTATGCAAAACCTTCATAAGAAATCGGCCTTTAACGGTGCCGTACTCGTTGCTAGAAAGGGTAAAATTTTATATCAAAATACGTTTGGCTGGGCAGATTATCTCTTGAAAGATAGTCTTACTATTCAGTCAAAATTCGAGTTGGCTTCTCTCTCCAAACCCCTTACGGCGATAGGGATTTTAAAGCTTGTTGAGAACGGGAAGCTTAATCTAGATCAAACGGTAAACGATTTTTTTCCGGATTTTCCCTATCCCGGTGTCACCATGAAGATGTTACTGTCTCATCGCAGCGGTTTACCCAATTACGTTTATTTCGCCGAGGATGTGTGGCCGGACAAGAAAAAGGCGATGAGTAATATGGATGCAATGAGCCTCTTGACGCAGCATAAGCCTGCTCGTTATGGCGCACCAGATGGACGTTTTCTATACAATAATTCCAACTTTATGGTACTGGCATCGGTCATCGAGAAAATTACGGGGCAAGATTTTGGTGTGTACATGAAGGAAACCGTGTTTGATCCGGCCGGAATGAAACACACGGCGGTATTATCCAAAGCGGTGTATGAGAAAATCCCTACCAATGTGATCGGTCACGATAAAGTGTGGAGAAGATCGGTCGTGCAAAATTTTCTAGATGGCCCTGTCGGTGATAAAGGTATTTACAGTACGGTGCAAGACCTATATCTGCTGGACATTGCGTTGAAAGACGGCCGTGTCGTAGATAAAGCCTTGCTCGATTCTGCTTATATACCACGTAGCGATGCGAAACGTAGCTTATTTAGCTACGGATATGGATGGCGTACGTTCTCTCCAAAAGAAGCGCAGATTGTATACCACACCGGTTGGTGGCATGGGTTCAGAAACTTGTACGTGCGCGATTTGACCGATGACATTACGATAGTATTGCTTTCGAACATGGCGAATGGAAGTTTGGTCAAGCTTGACGACTTGTATAAGATCTTAAAAATGCCTATTTTGAGGCAAAACGCCTACAATGCGAACGGCGATTTTATCGTTAATTAATTTATAGAGAAGCTATGAAAAGGACATTGATATTAGGAGCCAGCACAAACCCTGCACGATATTCCTATTTAGTTGCCAATAAGTTGGTAAGAAAAGGGCATGAGATCGTAAATATCGGGCGTAAAGTTGGGAAAGTTGCGGGTGTAGAAATTGAGGAAATGCAAAAGCCCTATAGTGATATTGATACAATCACCTTATACGTCGGGCCGCAAAATCAACCACCGTATTACGATTATATTTTACAGACGAAGCCCAAACGTGTTATCTTCAATCCGGGTACGGAAAATGAAGAACTGCGTTCGAAGTTAAACCATGCTGGGATCGAAAGCATTGAAGCGTGCACACTCGTGATGTTAAATACCGGTCAGTACTAACGTATTGTACCCTACCATTTAAAAACACCTAACGCCAAAAACCGTTAGGTGTTTTTTTATGTGGGGGCGGGTACAACGCCGATGGAATGCGGAAAGGGCGTATTTGTCGATTCGAGCAACGAAATGTACAGGTATTCACGAACGATGTTTCGACGATAGCGACGGCTCGAGACACTTTTAGAAGGAACGTTGTAAGGAGGTGGAAGGTAAACGATGCCAACTATGCCCGGTCTAAAGAAATTAAAAAATAATCCACTAACTCTTTGATAGTTACAAAAAACTTATTTACCTTTGCAATCCCTTAGGGGGAATTGTGTCTTGAGCGAAGCCCTACTGCTTCGAAGGACGTTTAATTAATTTATTTATAACATGTCAGGAATTATTGGTAAAAAAGTAGGAATGACCAGCCTGTTCGATGCGGAAGGGAAGAATATCCCTTGTACAGTAATTGAGGCTGGGCCGTGCGTGGTAACGCATATACGTACGGTAGAGAAGGATGGCTATGCGGCTCTTCAACTTGGCTATGATGATGCTAAGGAAAAGAACACGACAGCGCCTTTAAAAGGACACTTCGCGAAAGCGGGCGTGACTCCTAAGCGTAAACTAGTTGAGTTCAAAACTTTCGAGGATGAGAAACAACTAGGTGACATCGTGGATGTAACTATTTTTGCTGAAGGCGAGTATGTAGACGTAGTCGGTACTTCCAAAGGTAAAGGTTTCCAAGGTGTAATGAAGCGTCACGGATTTGGTGGTGTAGGTGGTGCGACTCACGGTCAGCACAACAGACTACGTGCTCCAGGTTCATTGGGTGCTTCTTCTTGGCCTTCACGTGTATTCAAAGGAATGCGCATGGCGGGTCGTACAGGTGGTGAGCGCGTGAAGGTTCAAAATTTACAAATTTTGAAAGTTTATGCCGATCAAAACCTAATTGTTGTTAGTGGTTCCATTCCAGGAGCTAAAGGTTCATATGTAATCGTAGACAAATAGTAGAGATGGAAGTTAACGTATTAAATTTATCAGGTAAAGAAACAGGTGCCAAGGTGCAACTGCCTGAGTCAGTATTCGGTGTAAAGCCTAACGACCATGCGATCTATTTGGATGTGAAACAATACCTAGCGAACCAACGCCAAGGAACTCACAAATCCAAACAACGTAATGAAATCGCGGGTTCTACGCGTAAATTACACAAACAAAAAGGTACAGGTGGAGCTCGTGCGGGTTCTATCAAATCTCCATTGTTTAACGGTGGTGGTCGTGTATTCGGTCCTCAACCGCGTGACTACAGCTTTAAATTGAACAAAAAATTAAAGCAAGTAGCCCGTAAATCAGCATTGAGCTACAAAGCACAAGAAAACAATATTTTGGTATTGGATGAAGTAAACTTCGAATCTATCAAAACAAAGAATTATGTGTCTTTGATCAACGCGTTGAACGTAGCTGACGAGAAAACATTATTGGTTTTGCCAGCATACGATAACAATGTTTATTTATCAAGCAGAAATTTGAAGAAAACAAAAGTAATCGCAGCATCAGATTTGAACACGTATGACGTGTTGAACGCTACAAAACTTTTGTTAACTGCAGATACTGTTAAAACTTTGGAGGAAGCATTCGCTAAGTAATATGGAAATTATCAAAAAACCTATTTTGACTGAGAAAGCTTCGTTGTTAACGGAGAAATTAAACCGTTACTCTTTCAAGGTTGATCACAGAGCTAATAAGATCCAGATCAAACAAGCTGTTGAAGAAATGTTCGGTGTAACTGTATTAGCAGTAAACACATCGGTTGTAGCTGGTAAAGCAAAGAGCCGTTACACGAAAGCTGGTTTCGTTTCTGGAAGAAGCCCTAAGTATAAAAAAGCCATCATCACGGTGAAAGATGGCGAAACTATTGACTTTTACAGTACACTATAATAAGAAATGGCAGTTAAAAGATTCAAACCGGTTACCCCTGGTACGCGATTCAGAGTAGGTGCAGACTACTCTGATGTTACTACAAACGTTCCTGAAAAGTCGTTAGTAGTAGGAAGCAATAAAAGATCAGGCGGACGTAATAAATCCGGTAAAATGACTATGCGTTACATCGGTGGGGGACACAAAAAATCATACCGATTGATAGATTTTAAACGCGATAAAAAAGATGTCCCTGCAAAAGTTGCTACCATTGAGTACGATCCAAATCGTACAGCACGTATTGCTTTGTTGCACTACGCAGATGGTGAGAAACGCTATATCGTTGCTCCAGCTGGTTTAACAGTTGGCCAAACGGTTATTGCAGGAGAATCAGTAGCCCCAGAAGTTGGTAATACATTACCATTAGCAAACATTCCACTTGGTTCGATCATTCATAACATCGAGTTGAATCCAGGCCAAGGCGGATCTATCGCGCGTTCTGCAGGAACATATGCGCAGTTGTCTGCTCGTGACGGTAAGTATGCCATCATCAAATTGCCTTCAGGCGAGACTCGTATGATCTTGTTAACTTGTGTTGCGACAATAGGTTCGGTATCGAATGCTGAGAAAGCAAACCAAGTGCTAGGTAAAGCAGGTCGTAAGCGCCACTTAGGTCGTCGTCCTCGCGTTCGTGGTGTTGCCATGAACCCGGTTGATCACCCTATGGGTGGTGGTGAAGGCCGTACATCCGGAGGTCACCCTCGCTCACGCACAGGTGTGTTAGCTAAAGGCTTCAAGACACGCTACAAGAAGAAAACATCGAATCGTTACATCATTGAGAGAAGGAAAAAATAATGGCTCGTTCAATTAAAAAAGGTCCTTATATCGATCACAACTTAGAGAGAAAAGTTCTTTCTATGAATGAAACAAACAAAAAATCAGTTATCAAAACTTGGTCACGTAGATCAATGATTTCTCCTGATTTTGTTGGCCATACCTTCGCAGTGCACAACGGGAACAAATTTATTCCTGTGTATGTAACGGAGAATATGGTTGGTCACAAGCTTGGTGAATTTGCGCCTACGCGTACATTCAAAGGCCACGCAGAAAAGAAAAAATAATTAGGTAATGGAAGCAACAAAAAAACTGAAAAAATCTGTCCTTATCAGACAGCGCAAAGAGCAGGAAAAAGCTCAAGTAGGAGGAGCTTCTACTGCCAAGTTATTGAACTGCCCTACTTCGCCTCGTAAAATGCGTTTAGTGGTAGATCTTATCCGTGGCGAAAAAGTAGAGACCGCTCTTTACATCTTGAAGCACACAGGTAAAGAAGCAGCTGCTCGTGTTGAGAAACTGTTATTATCAGCAATCAAAAACTGGGAAGCTAGCAACGAAGGTGCATCTTTGGAAAACAGCGCTTTGTTTGTAAAAGAGATATCTGTTGGTGGTGGTCGTCAATTGAAAAGATTGCGTCCGGCTCCTCAAGGCCGTGGATACAGAATTCGTAAACGTTCAAACCACGTAACCTTGGTCGTAGATAGTTTAAACAACGTAAACAACTAATTTAGAATAAGAATGGGACAAAAAGCAAATCCAATAGGTAGCAGATTAGGGATCATCAAAGGATGGGATTCTAACTGGTTCGGAGGCAACAACTATTCTGATAAGTTAGTTGAAGACGAAAAAATCAGAAAATATCTGTCTGTACGTATCGCAAAAGGTGGTGTAGCAAAAGTTGTTATCGAAAGAACGTTAAAGCGTATCACGGTAACTATCCATACTGCACGTCCAGGTATCGTTATCGGTAAAGGCGGTCAAGAAGTTGACAAGATCAAAGAAGAGTTGAAAAAACTGACTAAAAAGGATGTTCAAATCAACATTTTTGAGATCAAACGCCCAGAGCTTGATGCGAAGCTAGTAGCAGAAGGTATCGCTAAGCAACTTGAAGCACGTATTTCATTCCGTCGTGCGATGAAAACAACCATCGCTTCGACTATGCGCATGGGTGCTGAAGGTATCAAGGTAATGTGTTCTGGTCGTTTAGGCGGTGCTGAAATGGCACGTACTGAGCAGTACAAAGAAGGAAGAACTCCTTTGCACACATTGCGTGCTGATATCGATTATGCACTTGCAGAAGCATTGACTACTTACGGTAAAATCGGTGTTAAAGTTTGGATCTGTAAAGGTGAAGTTTACGGTAAACGTGATCTATCTCCAAACATCGGCCAAACATCAAACACGAAAACCCGTGGCGGAAATGAAGGTGCTGGCGAACGTCGTGAGCGCGATAACCGCAAAGGTGGACGTGGCGGTAACAACCGTGGTGGCAACAACAACCGTGGTGGCAACAACCGCGGTGGTTCAAACAGAGGATAATAAGTTTAATAGATTACAACAGATGTTCGCCGTTGAGGTGAATTAAATAAAATACGAACATGTTACAGCCAAAAAGAACAAAGTTCAGAAAGATGCAGAAAGGCCGCATGAAAGGTAACGCTTCCCGTGGAGCGGATTTAGCTTTCGGTTCTTTCGGTATCAAGTCAATGGAGCCAGCATGGATCACGAGTCGCCAGATTGAGGCAGCACGTATCGCCGTAACACGTTATATGAAACGTGAAGGTCAAGTGTGGATCCGTATTTTCCCTGACAAGCCTGTTACCAAAAAACCTGCAGAGGTACGTATGGGTAAAGGTAAAGGTGCTCCAGAATACTGGGTAGCGGTAGTGCGCCCGGGCCGCATGTTATTTGAAGCAGAAGGTGTGCCTTTGGAAATTGCCAAAGAAGCATTGCGTTTAGCTGCTCAAAAATTGCCGGTTCAAACTAAGTTTGTTATACGTAGAGATTACGTAGAAGCATAAAAATCGTTGGTAATGTCAATAGTTTAGCCTTGTGGCCGTTACCCACAAGGCACTTTATAAACAGAATTGATAACCCAGCATAACACTGAAAGAAAATGAAAAATTCAGAAATCATCGAATTATCACAAGAGGAACTTACAGCACGTCTGAAAGAAGAGAAAGCTGCCCTCAACAAGTTGAAATTTGCACATGCTGTTTCTGCTGTAGAGAATCCTAATGTTATCAAAGCTGCGCGCAGAAATATCGCGCGTATCGCGACAGAGGTTTCCAAGCGTAAAAACGAAGCTAAATCACAAGAAACAGCCTCTGAGGCGTAAAAAGCAAAGTCGAAATGGAAAGAAAATTAAGAAAAACAAGAATCGGCTTAGTAGTTAGCAACAAGATGGACAAATCTATCGTGGTAACGGTTGAACGTAAAGTAAAGCACCCTATCTACGGTAAGTTCGTTAAAAAAACTACTAAATTTAAAGCTCATGACGAAACTAATACCTGCGGTATCGGCGATACGGTATTAATCATGGAAACTCGTCCGCTGAGTAAGACAAAGAACTGGAGATTAGTTGAAATTTTAGAAAGAGCTAAATAATGGTACAACAGGAATCAAGATTAAATGTGGCCGACAACTCAGGAGCTAAAGAAGTTTTAGTAATCCGTGTATTGGGCGGTACGCGCAAGCGTTATGCATCTATCGGTGATAAAATCGTTGTTACCGTGAAAAGCGCTATACCTTCAGGAAACGTAAAAAAAGGATCCGTTTCTAAAGCAGTTGTTGTTCGTACGAAAAAAGAAATCCGTCGTAAAGATGGTTCTTACATTCGTTTCGATGACAACGCAGCAGTATTGTTGAATAATAATGATGAACCACGTGGAACGCGTATTTTCGGGCCAGTAGCTCGTGAATTACGGGAGAAGCAGTTCATGAAGATTGTATCACTAGCACCGGAGGTTTTATAATTATGGCACAGAAAACAAAAACAACTCACAAAATCAAAATCAAAAAAGGTGATTTAGTGAAAGTTATCGCTGGTAACTCCAAAGGTAAGCAAGGAAAAGTATTGCAAATTTTGGTGGACTCGAATAGAGCTGTCGTAGAAGGCGCTAACATCGTAAAAAAACACACTAAACCTAGCGCAGCTAACCCTAATGGTGGTATCATCGAGAAAGAAGCTGCAATCACGATCTCTAATTTAGCTTTGATCGACCCTAAAACAGGAGAAACTACTCGTGTTGGTCGTCGGGTTAATGCGGATGGTAAAATTGTTCGTTACGCAAAAAAATCAGGGGAGGAAATTAAATAATGACTTACGTACCAAGATTAAAAGCGAAATACGCGGAAGAAATCCGTACAGCGCTTAAAGATAAATTCCAGTATAAAAGCGTTATGCAAGTTCCTAAACTGGAGAAAATTGTAGTGTCCCAAGGTGTGGGTGCAGCTACAGCAGACAAAAAGTTGATCGATGCTTCTATTTCGGAGCTTACAACGATCACCGGTCAGCAAGCTGTTGCAACCAAATCTAAAAAGGATATCTCGAACTTCAAATTGCGTAAAGGTATGCCTGTTGGTGCACGTGTTACACTACGCGACAACAACATGTATGAGTTCTTAGATCGTTTGATCTCTGTATCGTTGCCTCGTATCCGTGATTTCCGCGGTATCAACGATAAAGGTTTCGACGGAAGAGGTAACTATAACCTTGGTATTACGGAGCAAATTATCTTCCCAGAAATCAACATTGACAAGATCAACAAGATTCAGGGTATGGATATTACTTTTGTAACTTCAGCAGGTAACGATATCGAAGCATTGGAGTTATTGAAACAATTCGGTTTACCGTTCAAAAATCAAAACACAAACAACAATGGCTAAAGAAGGATTAAAAGCACGCGAAGTAAAGCGTCAGAAATTGGTCGCTAAGTTTGCTGAGAAACGTGCCGCTTTAAAAGAGGCAGGTGATTATGCAGCTTTAGATAAATTACCAAAGAATGCTTCACCAGTACGTTTACACAACCGTTGTAAGTTAACTGGTCGTCCAAGAGGGTATATGCGTCAATTCGGTATTTCACGTGTTACATTCCGTGAGATGGCATTAGACGGCAAGATCCCGGGAGTGAAAAAAGCTTCTTGGTAATCAGAAAAAAAACTTTTACTTTTGCCCGGATAAACCCGCTAAGGGTTTATCGGGTTTTTTTCGTATTGCACAATTTATGTACAGACAACAGGTCCGGGAGTTAGGTTAGTCCAGGAAACCATTGTCATAATTTTAATATCTAATGAATACAGATCCAATAGCGGATTACCTTACACGAGTAAGGAATGCCATTAAGGCCAACCACAGGGTTGTTGAAATTCCTGCATCGAACCTTAAAAAAGAGATCACTAAAGTTCTTTTTGACAAAGGTTACATTGCTAACTACAAATTCGAAGAAAACGGTCCACAAGGATCGATCAAAGTTGCTTTGAAGTACCACCCAGTTAGCAAAATTCCGGCTATTCGCACATTGACACGTGTGAGTAAACCTGGTTTAAGAAAGTATGCAAGTGTAGGAGACATGCCTCGCGTTTTGAACGGTTTGGGTATTGCTATCTTGTCAACCTCTAAAGGTGTAATGACAGATAAAGAAGCCCGCGTACAGAATGTAGGTGGCGAAGTTTTATGTTACGTTTATTAATCTAGGTAAAAAACACAAAAGAAATGTCAAGAATTGGAAAAGCGCCTATCGCTATTCCCTCGGGAGTAACGATTACTGTATCAGATAAAAATCTGGTTACGGTTAAAGGACCAAAGGGCGAACTAACACAACAGGTAGATCGTGACATTACCATTCAACAAGAAGAAGGTAATGTACTTGTAACACGTCCTACTGAACAAAAGAAACACAAAGCATTACATGGATTGTACCGCGCCTTGATCAATAACATGGTTGTAGGTGTTACAGAAGGTTACAAAACTACACAAGAATTAGTTGGTGTGGGTTACCGTGCTTCAAACACAGGTAATACATTAGAGCTAACCTTAGGTTTCTCTCACCAGATTGTTTTCGTATTGCCAAAGGAAATTACAGTATCAACTACAGCTGAAAAAGGTAAAAACCCAACCATCATTTTGGAATCTGCGGATAAACAATTGATCGGACAGGTTGCAGCAAAAATCCGTAGCTTCCGTAAGCCAGAGCCGTACAAAGGTAAAGGTGTTAAGTTTGCGGGTGAAGTATTGAGAAGAAAAGCAGGTAAATCAGCTAAAAAATAATAACCATGGCAGCAAATAAAACATCTCGCAGAGAGCGAATCAAAAAAGGAATCAGAAAGAACCTTGCTGGGTCGGTTGAACGTCCACGGTTATCTGTTTTCAGAAGCAACAAAGGCATCTACGCACAAATTATCGACGATACAAACGGCAAAACATTAGTTTCTGCATCTTCAATTTCTAAAGATTTTGCAGCATCAGGAACAAAGATCGAGCAGTCTAAAGCCGTTGGTAAATTGGTTGCAGAGAAAGCTGTAGCAGCAGGAATTAGCAAAGTAGTTTTTGACCGTAATGGGTACTTATACCATGGCCGTGTAAAATCATTGGCTGAAGGTGCTCGCGAGGGCGGTTTAGACTTTTAATCAAGAGAAAACATGGCATTAAGCAATATAAAAAGAGTAAAATCAAGCGAGATTGAATTGAAAGATCGCTTAGTTAGTATTCAACGCGTGGCGAAAGTAACAAAAGGTGGTCGTACCTTCAGCTTTTCCGCTATTGTCGTTGTTGGTGATGAAAATGGTATCGTAGGCTATGGTCTAGGAAAAGCGAAAGAGGTTACAGAAGCGATCACGAAAGGTATCGATGACGCAAAGAAAAACTTGATCAAAGTTCCTATCATCAACGGTACTGTTCCTCACGAACAATATGGTAAGTATTCTGGTGGACGCGTGTTGGTTCAGCCAGCTGTTCACGGTACAGGTGTACTTGCAGGTGGCGCGATGCGTGCCGTACTGGAAAGTGCTGGTATCAAAGACGTATTGGCAAAATCATTAGGCTCATCCAATCCGCATAACGTGGTGAAAGCAACAATCGATGCATTGGGAAGCCTTCGTGATGCCTATACGGTTGCACAGAACCGCGGCGTCGATTTAAATAAAGTATTTAACGGTTAATTATCATGGCAAAAATTAAAATCACCCAGATAAAGAGCGTTATCGACAGAAGCGAGCGCCAAAAGAAAACTATCGAAGCATTGGGTTTGAAAAAAATCAATCATTCGGTAGAAGTTGAAGCTACTCCAGCCGTAATCGGTATGGTTAGAAAAGTGAACCACTTAGTAGCTATCGAAACTATCTAATACGATATGGAAAGCGTCTGCGGATGCTTTCCATATCCGTTTTATATTTCTATTTTTAATCGTTACGACCTGTTTAGTGAGAGCGAAGGCGTAACACAATCTTAAACAAAATGAATTTAAGTAATTTAAGACCAGCTAAAGGTTCCGTAAAAAACAAAAAACGTATCGGTAGAGGTCAAGGTTCTGGTCGTGGTGGTACATCCACTCGTGGTCACAAAGGAGCTGGTTCACGTTCAGGTACATCAACGAAGATTGGCTTCGAAGGTGGTCAAATGCCTTTGCAACGTCGTGTGCCTAAATTTGGTTTCAAGAACATTAACCGTGTAGAATATGTAGGTGTTAACTTAGATGTTCTTCAAGCGTTGGTAGAGAAACACAACCTAACAGTTGTTGATTTCGAAGCGTTACGTGTTCATGGCCTAGCTTCTAAAAATGACTTGATCAAGATCTTAGGTCGTGGCGAGTTTACGGCTAAAATCGAAGTAAGCGCACATGCGTTTTCTGCGTCAGCACAACAAGCTATAGAAGCTGCAGGTGGTTCTATCGTAAAACTTTAATACTACATGAAGAAACTAATCACAACCTTAACCAATATTTGGAAAATCGAAGATTTACGTAATCGTATCATTACGACTTTACTACTTCTTCTAATCTATCGTATCGGTTGTCACGTGGTTTTACCAGGTGTCAATCCCGATGCATTAGGCGCAAAAGGTAACGATGGTAATAGCATATTAGACTTGATCAATATGTTTGCCGGAGGATCGTTCTCGCGCTCGGCAATATTTGCTTTGGGCGTGATGCCTTATATCTCTGCGTCGATCGTTGTTCAGTTATTGGGGATTGCGGTTCCTGCGTTTCAGAAGATGCAAAAAGAAGGCGAATCTGGTCGTAAGAAAATGAACCAGATTACGCGCTACCTGACATTGGCCATCACGTTGGTGCAAGCTGTCGCTTATGTGAAAACACAAGTTCCAGCGGAAGCGAAAACGCTTGCTGAGCCTTTGTTTACCGTTCTTTCTGCTATTGTTTTGACTGCAGGTACTTTGTTTGTGATGTGGCTCGGTGAAAAGATTACCGATAAAGGTATTGGGAATGGTATTTCGTTGATCATTATGGCGGGTATCATTGCACAATTACCAGCTGGTATTGTGGCCGAATGGGGATCGCGTATGAGTCCTAGTGGTGGTGGACCTATTCCATTGCTATTGGAATTCGTGGCACTGTTCTTCGTCGTGATTTTTGCTATATTAGTTGTGCAAGGTATCCGTAAGGTTCCTGTGCAGTATGCAAAGAAAATTGTCGGGAACAAGCAAGTTGGCGGTGTTCGTCAGTACATTCCTTTGAAAGTGAATGCTGCAGGTGTAATGCCGATCATCTTTGCGCAAGCGATCATGTTTTTACCCATGGCTTTATCGCAATTTTTTCCAAATTTACAGTCTGACTTTTTAGCTTCATTAAGTAACTATACATCGGTAGCATATAACGTGACCTTTGCGGTACTTATTATTGCATTCACGTTCTTTTATACCGCCATTATGGTTAATCCGCAGCAAATGTCTGAGGATATGAAGAAAAACGGTGGATTTATCCCCGGCATTAAGCCAGGTTACGACACTAATATTTTTATTGACAATGTAATTTCCAGAATTACCTTCCCTGGTGCTATATTCATTGCTATTATAGCAATTATGCCCGCACTGGCCGGTAAGCTTGGCGTGAACAATCAGTTTGCCCATTTCTATGGAGGTACATCATTGTTGATTTTGGTGGGTGTGGTATTAGATACACTTCAACAAATCGAAAGCCATTTATTGATGCGTCATTACGACGGCTTGATGAAGACCGGTAGAGTAAAGGGCCGTTCAACAGCGGCACCCGTTGAAGGAATCGATCAATCAGCAATTTAATAAATGTCTAAAGTTTATTATAAAACAGAAGATCAAATCGAGCAAATACGAGAGTCAGCAAATGTACTCTCGTTATTGCTTGCTGAGATAGCAAAGGAAATAAAGCCAGGCATTACCACCTTATCTTTAGATAAACTAGCTTACGATTATATTCATGATCATGGCGGTACACCAGCATTCCTAAACTACCACGGTTTCCCTTATTCACTTTGTATTTCCGTTAATGACCAAATCGTACATGGCTTTCCAAGTGATTATGTGATCAAAGACGGTGATTTGGTATCAGTCGATGGAGGTGTTAACCTTAACGGCTTTATCAGCGATTCGGCGTATACCTTCGGAGTAGGTGAAGTTTCTGCGGAAGCGCAACAATTGTTGGATGTTACTAAAGCGTCGTTATTCAAAGGCGTAGAGCAGGCCGTTGCCGGCAAGCGTGTTGGTGATATATCTGCGGCAGTACAGGAACATGTTGCTCCCTTTAACTATGGTATCGTCCGTGAATTAGTTGGTCATGGCGTAGGTTTACATTTACACGAGAAGCCCGAGGTTCCTAATTATGGAAAACGTGGCGCAGGGCCAAAACTGGAAACAGGGTTGGTGATCTGTATCGAACCTATGATTAATGCGGGAAAAGCCGGGGTTAAATTTTGGGATGATGGATGGACGGTGAGTACAATCGATGGCAAACTGTCAGCGCATTTTGAGCAGATGGTAGCTATTCGAAAAGGGCAGCCGGACGTACTGCTCACGTTCGAGCATGTCGAGAAAGTTTTGGATAAAAAGTAATTGGTTTTCAATATTTTTATTTATCTTTGCACTCCTGTTTGTGCAGGCTAAAATGTAAATTAAGTTAGAGCATATGGCTAAACAAGCCTCAATAGAACAAGACGGTATAATTAGGGAAGCACTTTCTAACGCCATGTTTCGGGTAGAATTGGAAAATGGGCACGAAATTATCGCGCACATTTCTGGTAAAATGCGGATGCATTATATCAAGATTCTCCCTGGGGATAAGGTGAAGTTGGAGATGTCTCCCTACGATTTAACAAAGGGGCGAATTACATACCGTTACAAATAGGCGGCTTGTCTTTTTCTCTATTCACAGCTTTTAAAATATTAATACAATGAAAGTTAGAGCATCTATAAAAAAACGCAGCGCGGATTGCAAGATCATTCGTCGCAAAGGTAAAGTTTTTGTAATCAACAAAAAGAACCCTAAGTTCAAGCAACGTCAGGGCTAATTAAGAATCAAATAATCGCATAAAGTATACTATGGCAAGGATATCAGGTATAGATTTACCTAAAAACAAAAGAGGCGTTATTGGCCTTACCTACATATTCGGTATCGGTCGTTCTACTGCTGCTTATATCTTAGAAAAAGCAGGTATCAGTGAAGACGTAAAGGTTTCTGAATGGAATGATGATCAATTAGCAGCTATTCGTACCATCATCAACGATGAAGTTAAAGTTGAAGGCGCGTTGCGTTCGGAAGTTCAGTTGAACATTAAGCGTTTAATGGATATTGGTTGTTACCGTGGTCTACGTCACCGTAAGCATTTACCAGTTCGTGGCCAACGCACAAAAAACAACACGCGTACTCGTAAAGGTAAACGTAAAACAGTTGCAAACAAGAAAAAAGCTACTAAATAATAATTAAGAAATGGCTAAGAGTAAAAAGGTTACTAAAAAGCGTATCGTCGTTATCGAGCCTGTTGGTCAAGCTCATATCAACGCTACCTTTAACAACATCATCATCACGTTAACAAACAATCAAGGACAAACTATTTCTTGGTCTTCAGCTGGTAAAATGGGCTTCAGAGGTTCGAAAAAGAACACACCATACGCAGCAGGTCAAGCCGCAAATGACTGTGGTAAAGTTGCTCACGATTTGGGTTTACGCAAAGTTGAAGTTTTTGTAAAAGGTCCGGGTGCTGGACGTGAGTCGGCTATTCGTACATTACAAACTGTTGGAATCGACGTGACTACGATCAAAGATATCACTCCGCTTCCACACAACGGTTGTCGTCCTCCAAAACGCAGAAGAGTTTAATTAGTTTATTGTTTAAGATAAGATTCTCCAGCTATAGGCTGACAGATACTTCAAACAGAAAAGAAAATGGCAAGATATACAGGACCTAAGTCCAAAATAGCTCGTAAATTCAGAGAACCAATTTTTGGACCTGATAAGGCACTAGAAAAAAAGAATTATCCTCCCGGACAACACGGTCCATCAAAAAGAAGAGGTAAACAATCTGAATACGCTATTCAGTTGTTAGAAAAACAAAAAGCGAAATACACATACGGTGTGTTGGAGCGTCAATTCCGTACATTGTTCGGAAAAGCTTCTGCTAAACAAGGTATTACAGGGGAGAACTTCCTAAGATTATTGGAAGCTCGTTTGGATAACGTTGTTTACCGTTTAGGTATCGCGCCAACACGTTCAGGAGCACGTCAGTTGGTATCCCATAAGCACATTACTGTTAACGGCGAAGTTGTTAACATCCCATCATATAGCTTACGTCCAGGCGACGTAATCGCAGTTCGCGAGCGTTCAAAATCTCTTGAAGCGATCTCTACTTCTGTAGAAGGCAGAAAGATCAACAAATTCAATTGGTTAGAGTGGAATGCGAACGAGTTACAAGGTACATTTGTTACTTTCCCGGAAAGAGCAGACATCCCTGAAAACATTAAAGAGAATTTAATCGTAGAGTTGTACTCTAAATAATAAGTAATTTAAGTAAGCGGAATTCTTCATCGAATTGCGCTTACTTTTGTTATGTTTTACGTTATTAATAAAAACTTTTAAAAAGAAATAAATGGCAATTTTAGCATTTCAAAGACCGGATAAAGTTATCATGCAAAAATCAACGGATTTTGATGGTACTTTCGAATTTCGTCCATTAGAGCCAGGTTTTGGTGTAACTATTGGTAATGCTTTGCGCCGTATTTTATTGTCCTCCTTAGAAGGATATGCAATTACGTCGGTAAGGTTTTCAGGCGTTTCCCACGAATTCTCTACGATAAAAGGTGTTGTTGAAGATGTTACCGAGATCATTTTGAATTTGAAACAAGTGCGTTTCAAAAAAACAGGTGAGCAAGGTGATAGCGAGAAGATTTTTGTAGTGATCAATGGTCAGGAACAATTTAAAGCCGGTGACATTACTAAGTTTTCCAATAACTTTACAGTTCTAAATCCTGAGTTGGTCATCTGCAACATGGATACTGCGGTAACTATCGAGGTAGAGCTGTCCGTATCAAAAGGACGTGGTTATGTAAATGCTGAAGAAAATAAAGTTACTGATGGTCCTGTAGGTTTGATCGCCGTAGATTCAATCTATACGCCTATTAAGAATGTAAAATATACTATAGAAAACTATCGTGTAGAACAGAAGACTGACTACGAGAAATTGTTGTTAGACATCTCTACTGATGGTTCTATTCATCCGGAAGAAGCTTTGAAAGAGGCTGCGAAAATTTTGATTCAACACTTCATGTTGTTTTCTGACGAGAACATGTTGTTGGAATCTCAAACGAAAGAAGAGACGAAAGTAGTAGACGAGGAAATCTTACATATGCGTAAGATCTTGAAAACTGAGTTAGTTGACCTTGATCTTTCTGTTCGTGCATTGAACTGCTTGAAAGCTGCTGATATCCGTACGTTAGCCGAATTGGTAACATACGATGTGGCTGATATGTTGAAGTTCCGTAACTTCGGTAAAAAATCATTGAGCGAGATCCAAGAATTGGTGAAATCAAAAGGTTTGTCATTCGGAATGAATTTGTCTAAGTACAAACTTGACGAAGAATAATAAGTAATTTATAAATAAAGCGACCTGTTGCGTAATTCCCTAGAGAAGTAAAAATTCAAAATTAAAAATTCAAAAGACTGTAGCGGTTTTTTACTTTTTACTTTCTTCAGACGGTACGCACAAAACAAATTAAAACATGAGACACGGAAAAAAAGTAAACCACTTAGGCCGCACTGACAGTCACCGTAAGGCGATGTTAGCTAATATGGCGACTTCATTGATCAAACACAAACGTATTACAACAACGTTAGCTAAGGCAAAAGCGTTACGTACTTACGTTGAGCCATTGATCACCAAATCAAAAAATGACACGACGCATTCACGCCGTACCGTATTTGCTTACTTGAAAGATAAAGAAGCGGTAACAATCTTGTTCCGCGAAATTTCAGAGAAAGTAGCTACACGTCCAGGCGGATACACACGTATCATCAAAATGGAGAATCGTTTAGGGGATAATGCAGAGATGGCTTTCGTGGAATTAGTTGATTACAACGAAGTTTACGGACAAACCGCGAAGACCGAGAAAAAAGCTACACGTCGTCGTGGATCTGCTAAAAAGAAAGCTACCGAAACGCCTGAAGCAGCAGCTCCTGCTGAAGAAGTAGTGGAAGATGTAAAAGCTGAAGAAGTTGCTCCAGCGGAAGAAGCTCCAGCAACGGAAGAGAAGAAAGAAGACTAATTTTTAAAAAAGATCTTTTTCAACTATAACTAATCCCCAACCGTACAGTTGGGGATTTTTTTGTGCCTAGCGTCTGGATTTTGTTGCTTTTTATTGGCTTATTCCCCGACGTCTTACTTATATTTGTCTACAGGACTTTTAACTCCTTTCATATCTTATCATACATGGACTTATTTAACGTTTATCCTATTAATCCCATTAATATTGTGCGCGCCAAAGGCTCCACAATATGGGATGCTGATGGTAATGAATACCTTGATCTATACGGTGGGCATGCCGTAATATCGATCGGCCATACGCATCCGCGCTATGTCGAAGCGTTGACCGCGCAATTAAGCAAAATTGGTTTTTATTCAAATTCGATTGAAATACCAATTCAAAAGCAGTTGGCTCGACGATTGGGGGAGGTATCCGGTAAGGTCGATTATACATTGTTTCTGTGCAATTCAGGTGCAGAAGCGAATGAGAATGCATTGAAGCTTGCTTCCTTTCATAATGGCAGAAAAAAGGTTATCGCGTTTAGCAAAGCGTTCCACGGTCGCACGTCGTTGGCGGTGGCCGCTACGGACAACCCGTCTATTGTTGCTCCTGTCAATGAGACCGATAATATAGTGTTTCTTCCTTTCAATGATGAGGAAGCATTGCGTAATACTTTCGCAACGATAGGTGATGAAATTTCATCGGTTATCATAGAAGGGATACAAGGAGTGGGGGGTATACGTGAGGCCTCCGTTGATTTTTTAGCATTGATCCGCCAGTTGTGCGATCAGTACAATAGTGTTTTTATAGCAGATTCCGTGCAATGCGGTTACGGCCGTACAGGCGATTTCTTTTCGCATGATTATGCCGGCGCTCAAGCGGATATTTATACGATGGCCAAGGGCATGGGAAATGGATTTCCGATCGGAGGCATTGCGATTGCACCGCAGTTTAAAGCCTCCTTTGGTTTATTGGGTACCACGTTTGGTGGCAACCACTTGGCATGCGCTGCCGCAGTTGCCGTATTGGATGTTATCGACGAAGAGGGCCTACTGCAGAACGCCCGCGTCGTCGGCGATTATTTGATCCACGAGTTGAATAAATTTGATAAGGTAAAAGAGGTGCGTGGAAGGGGGTTGATGATTGGCATCGATCTGCCTGAAGAGCTCGCCCAGGTCAAGAAGGATCTTTTGATAAAAAACAGGATTTTTACTGGCGAGGCCAAGCCAAATGTGATCCGAATTCTTCCTGCCCTAAATATCACCAAAGAAATCGCGGATCGATTTTTAACCGCTTTCGATGAACGGTTGAAGTCGTGCTAAATCGCGCGTGTAGCGTATTGAACGAAGGCTGGCTATACTTTAGCATAAAGACATAAGAAACTGATAATATAGAATAATGAATCATAGATAGTCAGTAGCACGTTTTTTAACTTTCTACTTTCTATTTTTTACTTTATTAAAGATGCAGAAATTTTTCTCGGTAGCAGATGTAGATGATCTCGCCCAAGTGGTCGATGATGCACTAGCTTTGAAAAAGAGTCCCTATGATTCAAAAGATTTAGGGAAAAATAGGACGTTAGGTTTGGTCTTTTTAAACCCAAGTTTGCGTACACGGATGAGTACGCAAAAGGCCGCGATGAATTTGGGCATGAACGTCATGGTCATGAACATGGACAAGGACGGTTGGGCTTTGGAAACTCAGGATGGTGTCGTTATGGACGGTACCACGGTAGAGCACATCCGTGAGGCGGCAGCCGTTATGGGTGAATATTGCGATATCTTGGGACTTCGGTCTTTTCCGAGCTTGAAAGATAAGGAAGCGGATTATACCGAAGATCTATTCAACAAGTTTGTGAAATTTTGTGCTGTGCCTGTCATTTCTTTAGAAAGCGCAACCCGACACCCGCTGCAAAGTTTGACCGACTTGATTACCATAACCGAACACAAACAGGTAAAGAAGCCCAAAGTTGTTTTAGCGTGGGCACCACATGTAAAAGCTCTTCCGCAGGCTGTTCCCAACTCCTTTTCCGAATGGATGTGCAAAGCACAGGAGCAGGGGCTTGTTGATTTCACGATAGCTCATCCTATGGGCTATGAGCTTAGCGAAGAGTTTACCAAGGGGGCAAACATTTCTGACAATTTGGAAGAAAGTCTTCAAGGTGCGGATTTTGTGTATGTTAAAAATTGGTCATCCTTTGCTGAGTATGGCGAAGTATATCCTGTTGCGCAGAACTGGATGATGGATAATGAAAAACTAAAATTGACCAACGATGCGAAGGTGATGCATTGCCTACCTGTAAGGCGCGATCTGGAACTCTCGTCTGAGATACTGGATGGGCCAAACTCCTTGGTTATAAAAGAAGCGAGCAACAGGGTTTGGGCAGCGCAGGTGGTTTTGAAACGTATGTTGGAAAAATTAAACTAGATAAAAAAGATAGGCTAATCGATGGGAAGTGTGTTGAATGTGATAAAAATAGGAGGCAATGTAATTGATGATGAGAGTCAATTGGAGAGCTTTTTAGAGAAATTTGCCGCGTTGCAGGGTAAAAAAATCTTGGTCCATGGCGGAGGAAAGGTGGCTACGCGTACGGCCGCTGGCCTTGGAATTGAGGCAAAAATGATCGATGGCAGGCGGGTTACCGATGCAGCCATGCTGGATGTTGTAACGATGGTGTATGCCGGACTCACCAATAAAAAGATTGTCTCGTTGTTGCAAAAATTTGATTGCGATGCGTTGGGATTGAGTGGTGCAGATGGCAATGCGATCAAAGCGGTGAAACGACCAGTAAGGGAAGTGGATTACGGCTATGTAGGCGATATCTTGGTGGATAGTGTCAATACCCTGAGCATTAAAAAGTTTTTGGAAGCAGGATTCACGCCGGTGTTCTCCGCTATTACACACAATGGGCTAGGACAATTGCTGAATACGAATGCAGACACCATAGCCTCTGCTTTGGCCGTCTCCCTTTCAAAAATATACGATACCCGTCTTATTTATTGTTTCGAAAAAGATGGGGTGCTGCGTGATGTTAACAACGAGCGATCAGTCATCAAATCCATTACCCCGGACGAATTTGAAACCCTAAAAAGCGCTGGCGTTATCTATGAGGGTATGATTCCTAAGTTAGACAATGCATTTCATGCTATTGGCAAAGGTGTTAAAAATGTATATATTGGTAACGCTTTAAACCTCCATTTATACCAGCAAGGAGAGTTTGGTACCTGTATGTTAGCAAAGTAAGATCATGAGCAAAATAACGATAATCGGTAGCGGAAACATCGGTTTTTCCTTGGCCAAGGGTTTGGTTAAATCAGCGCAGTATGCGCCAGCCGACATTACCTTGACGAGGCGGAGCGTAGCCGCGTTAAAGGAAGAAGCAAGTTTAGGATTTAATACAAGTGATCAGAATGCTGTCGCTGTAGCGTCTGCCGATATCGTGGTACTTGCCATTCTGCCCCAGCAATTAAAAAAGGTGATGGAAGAGATCAAGACCGCTGTTCACGCTGGACAAATCGTAGTCTCCGTGGTATCGGGCGTCAGTTGTGCTGATGTCAAAGCCGTTTTGGGCGAAGACATTCCTGTAGTACGGGCGATGCCTAATACGGCTATAGCCATCGGCCAGTCGATGACCTGTATCGCAACGGATAGCGCAACGGAAGAACAAGTTGCTCGCGTAGAAGCTTTGTTCGAATCCGTAGGGTCGGTTGTGGTTATTCAAGAGGATCTTATGACCTCCGCAACCGCGTTATGTGCTTGCGGTATAGCCTTCTTTTTAAGAGCTATTCGGGCAGCATCACAAGGCGGCGTTGAGATCGGATTTCATGCCCATGATGCCCTGAAGATGGCTGTGCAAACAGCGAAAGGTGCCGCCGACTTGTTGTTGCAAACGCAAAATCATCCAGAGGGAGAAATCGATAAGGTGACGTCGCCCAAGGGATGTACCATTGCGGGCCTGAATGAAATGGAACATAACGGGTTTAGTTCGGCTTTTATTAAAGGGATCAAACTTTCTGCAAAGAAAGCAGGAGGACTTTACAATGAATAAATCTATAAACGCGTTGGTTGAGGAAAGTAAGGCTCTTTTAAAAGGCCTTATCGCATTGCCCTCCTACAGTCGAGAAGAGCATGACACAGCAAATTTGTTGTGTCATTTTTTTGATAGCCACGCTGTTGTTTACGAACGAATAGAAAACAACGTCTGGGCGTACAATTCTTTTTTTGATCCCGATAAGCCTACTATACTCCTCAATTCCCATCATGATACGGTAAAGCCCAACCCGGGTTATACTCGAGATCCATTTTTGGCAAGCGAAGAGGATGGAAAAATATATGGGCTGGGCAGTAATGATGCGGGCGGATGTTTGGTATCGCTAATTGCTGCTTTCTTATTCTATTACGATCGTACGGATCTGCGTTACAACCTTTGTGTATTGGCATCGGGTGAAGAGGAAGTTTCCGGGCGAAACGGAGTTGAAGAAGCATTAAAACATGTTCATCCCATCGCTTTCGCAATTGTTGGCGAGCCCACCTTACTGGATCTGGCGATAGCCGAGAAGGGACTCATGGTATTAGACTGTGAAGCGGAAGGTGTGGCCGGTCATGCGGCGCGAGAGGAAGGAGAAAATGCGATCTACAAAGCGTTAGATGCCATCAACTGGTTCAAGTCCTATCAATTTCCGAAAACATCCGAATATCTGGGGCCGGTAAAGATGTCGGTGACGATGATTAGCGCAGGTTCGCAGCATAATGTGGTGCCCGCATCCTGCAAATTTGTGGTTGACGTGCGAACGACAGACGCTTATAATAATGAGCAAGTCCTAGAGACGATACGTCAAAGCGTTCAAGTAAAGGTTGAGCCTCGTTCTACACGGCTTAATCCATCAACGATAGCACTTGATCATCCTATTGTACAATCGGGAATACTGCTCGGTGCAAAAACTTACGGAAGTCCAACGATGAGCGATCAAGCACTGATACCGGTGCCATCATTAAAGGTAGGGCCGGGAGATTCCGCCCGATCACACGCGGCAGATGAATATATTTATGCCCGAGAAATAGAGGAAGGTGTTGCTTTTTACATTCGTATGTTGGAAAATGTGCTCTAACGGTCGGAAAATTGAACCGAGAGCTCAGCGTCGGTTTAAGTACCACTATGAAATATAAAACGAAGCAATCCAATATTCGTAAGATTCAGATTGCTTCGTTATACCCCAATCCCTTGGCGTATCGAGGGCTTTATCGATACGTTTTAGACATTTTTAATGTTTTTTAAAGCGTAATTTGTCTTTTTATGCTCTCTTCCAGAGAAATAATAGTCTCTGTGCGTTGAATCCCGGTCAATGCTTGAATATCTTCATTCAAAACTTTGCGTAAATGTGCTGTGTCCCGACAAACGATCTTGGCAAACATACTGTATTGCCCCGTGCAGTAGTGTAGCTCAACTACCTCGTTGATGGTTTGTAGTTGTTTAACAGCATCTGAATACTGAGAACCTTTTTCCAGATAGATTCCTAAGAAGGCTGTGAT
Organism: Sphingobacterium paludis; assembly: GCF_004364125.1. Lineage (GTDB taxonomy): Bacteria > Bacteroidota > Bacteroidia > Sphingobacteriales > Sphingobacteriaceae > Sphingobacterium > Sphingobacterium paludis. Next base: position 436,635 of record NZ_SNZV01000004.1, read on the forward strand.
GTCGAATCCGACCTTTTGGGGATTAATAATAAGTTCGGATCCTTTGATTATGCCTAGTTCTTCCATCTTTTTCATGCGAACATGTATGGTTCCTCCGGAAACTATTAGTTTTTTTGCGATTTCTGTGTACGGAATTGACGCGTTTTCCATTAAAATAGACAAAATCTGAATGTCTAAATTGTCTAAATCGTAATTTGAATACTTTTTATCCATAAAAATGGTTGTTTGTTTAAAAATATCTGACTCTTTTTTGTAAAATAACTAAAAATCAAATAAAATTTGCAGAAAAATGTAATGTATTTTATATTTGTATTAACAAAACAAGGAAATAACACAAGTTTTGTTAACATTAGCATGTTACTTCCCTCAAAATAACATAGGTTTATAATTGGTTAGCGTAGAAGCTCCTCGCCCGGGGAGCTTCTTCCTTTTATGATATGCCCAATTAAGAACCTGTTTTCCTTACAAATTTTATTTTTTTTGTAAAAATAGCAAGTATATTTCTAATTCTATTTTATTTTTTGGTAAATACCGGTCATCCTATTGAAAATGTTTCATTTATCGCTGTAACGATGTTGCCCGTTTGAAGGTATCTTATTGCCGTTTAGCAGAAGGTGTCATATTGCTAACAATAGCCATGGCAAAACGCTCGATAACGCTCTTGATTTATTACCTTTACCCTAAACGGATAATTTATGGAAATCGATGATGTCAAAATCTCACGCAAAAAGCCGATGTATCCTGTTGGGGCGGGCCTCTTGAAGTATTTGCGGATGTACCAGCGGGATGCTAAACTGCCTGTTGCTTACAAAGATTTGTTGAATTTTACGGAAACGGTTCCCGTGATGGATAAAAATGGCCAGGATACTTTTTGGGAAACCCCACTTTATCCGCCTTATCTGCAAGATCAACTTTACGAAGGTCTGAAAGTGGTCTATGCTATCTTAAAAGCCTCCGGAAATACGCGTATTGTCGAACATAAAATTATCGATCGTATAGAATACTGCGCATTCGGTAACACCAGGCCATTTCGTGTGCGGATTATTAATAGGTTAAACGATGTATACGATTACTTTTACATCAAGCAGGCAGACGCATCACGCATTTATGGTTTGGAGTTGGAGGAAATTTTGTCCCCCAACCAAGTGAATTACTTAGTGGACCGGGACACGTTGGTTGAGGAGCACATCGTAGGCATTCCGGGCGACGTGTTTACGAAAGGAAACATCTTTAATCCCGATTACAACCAAACCCGTATCGCCAAAGAGTTTGTTAAATTTAATGAACGCTGTATTATTTCGCTGCTTGGCGATATGCGAGCCTATAATTTTGTCATGCAGATCACACCAGATTTTGACGATTTCCAATTTCGTATCCGTGCGATTGATTTTGATCAGCAGTTTTACGAAGGCAACCCCAGAGTGTATATGCCCCAGTATTTTAAAGAGAATCTACCGTATGTTAGATTAGCCATGGAGCATCTCAATGAAAAAACGGTTTTGCAATATCAGCAGGAAGAGCGTTCTTCCATCGTACACCGGGTACGTAGCGAACGCCATCGCATCAAAGACCTTAGGGATGCATCTAAGCAACAACAGTTGTCAACGGATGAGAATATTGCGCTTTTACGGGAAGGCTATGCCTCGTTCTATGCCAATGAAGCATATTACAAGTGTCGGAGCATGACCGATATCGTAGAACTGAATGTGAAGAATGTGATCAGACAGGTGAAACTTTAGCGAACTCGCTTTTCATTATCTTTGACGAAGGCCTCCCAACCGGTGTAACTTTTGCTTCCGCTACTTAGGTTTTGCTGGAAGGCATGGCAAACAGCGACAGCTAAACCATCTGTTGCATCCAAAAACTGCGGTGTCTCATCAAATTTAAGTATCGTCTTCAGCATCGCTGCTACTTGCTCTTTGCTGGCATTTCCACTTCCAGTAACCGCTTGTTTTATTTTTCGAGGAGAATATTCAAATATCGGAATATCGAAGTTTAATGCTGCAGCCATGGCTACGCCCTGCGCTCGCCCGAGTTTCAGCATCACTTGAACATTTTTTCCATAAAACGGTGCTTCGAGAGCCACGCAATCGGGTTTGTATTCTTCGACCAATGCAGATGTCTTTTTGAAAATGCGCTGTAGTTTGAGTCCGTGGTCATCGAGGTGCCCCATCTTTACAACACCCAAAGAGATAAGCTCCACCTTCTGCCCAACTTGTTTTATAATTCCATAACCAAGCACAACGGTCCCGGGGTCAATACCTAATATAATCCGTTCTTTAGCCTTTTCTCTCTGCATACCGCAATATTACAATTAATAGCGGATATTTAGGCTTTCTTGCCCGTAATATGACGTATTGTGGCCGTGGTGCCTATTTGTCATAATGGCCATTGTTAAGTTAAGATGTCGTTAAAAATTAGTAACATTGTGCTTTTATTTTGAGTACTTGACAAAACAGCGGAAGAAATACCTGAATCTTTTCATTAAACTCCTCATTGTAGGACTTGCCTGTTGGTTTATCGTTACGAAAGTTTCGAATCAAAAAAACCTTGTTGAGTTTCAGCTACTCTTAGCGAGCACGCCTGCTTGGACCGTGCGCTTGACCTTGGGGGTGGTCGTCGTGATGATGCTTATTAATTGGGCAATTGAAGTCGTCAAATGGAAATTCTTAAGTCGAAAGATCGAGTATATCAGCTGGTGGACAGCCATTAGGTCTGTTTTTTGCGGGCTAACATGGGCCATTTTTACACCGAATAGGATCGGAGAGTATGGCGGACGTGTGCTGCTTTTGAAACCGGCGAATAGAGCCACCGGTGCGGTAGCAATGGGGGTGGGCTTGTTCGCGCAATTGGTATTGACAAGCTTTTTTGGCGCTTTAAGTATCGCTTGGTTTGTTTCTACTTATCTTCCCACACCAACAGCAGTGAAATTTGGTATTTGGCTAATTGGCATAATTTACGCCGGTACCTTTCTGGTATTGTATTTCAATGTGCACTGGATTGATGGAATCGTAGGGAGGTTTAAGTTTCTAAAAAAAATAAAGCCCTTTTTTTCCATTCTGGAAGATTTCAGTGGCCGCGAGCTCTGGCATGTTCTTTTGCTTTCTTTGGCTCGGTTTTTCATCTTTACCTCGCAGTACATTGTTTTGATGCTGGTTTTTTTACCCGGCATGCCTCTCGCAGCGATGGTATTTATGATTTTTATCCTGTTTTTTATTCAGTCTGCCGTGCCTTCCCTTGATATCTTTGATTTCAGTGTGCGAAGTTTTGTGGCAAGTAACCTCTATAGCTATATCACTACCCAAGAGATTGCCGTCATGGCCATCGTGTCTTGCATATGGTTTGTAAATTTGATCTTACCGGCAATTGTCGGCTCAGTCTTCGTGTTCAATGTTAATTATGTCAATAGCAACAAGTCTTGATATCTTTCTAATCGTAACCACCATCATATATACATTGCTCGTTTTGTATATGCGAAGAGGTTGGTCACGTAATGCTTCGCTGTCTCCGGAACAAGCGCCCGTTAGGATTGCTTCAAAAGTTTCTGTGTTGATTGCTGCCAGAAACGAAGAGGCAAATATCGCGCGTACCCTCGATTGCATAATGGGGCAAGATTTCCTGCAAGAGAAGTTCGAAGTTATAGTTGTTGATGATCATTCTACAGATAGTACGGCGTCCATTGTGGCATCGTATGCGGATCGCGGCGTAAAACTTATCCAACTGAACGAGGGCGATAAATTAAACTCCTATAAAAAACTGGCGATCAGTAGAGCGATCGCTGAAGCCACCGGTGATATTATTGTAACGACGGATGCAGATTGCCGTATGGGCAAAAATTGGTTATCCACCGTTATCGGTTATTTCGAAAACAAAAATGCCATGATGTTGTCATCTCCGGTTGTGTACTCGGAGGAGAAAAGCTATTTCGAACGGCTGCAAACCTTGGAGTTCCTATACCTGATCGGCTTGGGTGCTGCCGGTATCGGTAATAGACATCCTACTACATGCAACGGCGCAAATCTAGCCTATCGGCGGGATGCGTTTTATGCCATGGGGGGCTTTACAGGTATCGATAATGTGGCATCTGGTGATGATGAGTTGTTGCTGCATAAGGTGGCTGAGCAGCATGCCGATCGTGTTTGGTTTTGCAAGTCGCCGTTGGCCATCGTGTATACGGATGCTAAGCCTAATCTGGCATCTTTTATTAGCCAACGCCGGCGCTGGGCGTCTAAGAGCACAAAGTACAAAGACAAGCGTGTTGTGGCATTAGGTGTGGCGATTTGGCTCTTCAACCTGGCCCTGTTGGCCGGGGCCATACACTTCTTGGTGGATTTGCCCCATGTGCATACGTTGTTTATAGGCGCCATTGCGCTAAAGTTGTTGGCGGAACTCGTTTTCATAGCGCCTCTATGCCGTTTTGCGAAGCGCAATAGCTTATTATGGAATTTGCCTTTGTTATCTTTTATCCACGCGGTGTACTTGGTTTATATCGGCGTAGCTGGTAATATCGGGAAATATCAGTGGAAAGGTAGAAAGGTAAATTAATTACCCTTCAACTTCCTTGCGTAAAATATCTTCTGCTTTTTTTACCACTTCTTCAGCCGTTAGACCTGTTATATCGATAGGATCTAATACCTCCCAACGCATGTGCGTAAATGGTCGCAAAGGGAACATGCCATAGGCGACCATGCGGTAGGAACCTTTAATGGCGATGGGCACAACTAATGCCTCGGGTACCTTTTTCAATAAGGTCGCTATACCGCCGATAGAAAACGATTTCATCTTTCCGGTGCGCGTGCGCGTACCTTCCGGAAAAATAAAGGCAGACCAATTCTTATTCTTCATATTCTCCGCGAGTTTCAGAATTTCTGATATGGACTGTTTCGGATCTTTTCTATCAATGTTCGCTGCGCCACCGTGTATAAGGTTGAACGAGATGCTTGGAATGCCTGCCTGAGCCAGCTCTATCTTTGAGATAAATTTCCCGTGAAATCTTCGAAGAAAGTAGATCATTGGCGGAATATCATAGGTACTCTGATGGTTAGCGATAAATATGATCGGTTTTCCGAGTGGGATGTTTTTGTTGTCAATAAACCGCGTCGGGTTAAAAAGTGTATAGTTGCACGCGACGAGAAGGCCATTTAGCATATCTACACTTCGCTTATGAGCCGCATATCCGCCTAACTTAAGGCACAACCATTGGATAGGATGGAACAGCAGCAAGGCCAGTGAAAAACTGAGGTAGAAGACGGGGGTAAGAACAAAGCCAATTACTTTTCTCATGTCAAAAATTTTGCAAATATACTATTATTCGAACGAATGTATAAAATGGTCGGTTGCGTTTTGCCCATTATTCAAAGTTTGGTCGACAATTTGCTACTATGGCGATAGATGGTCTTGAGCTTTGGATGGGAGATTAGCACAGGAGATGTGCACGATCGCTAAACACCAATACGGAAGAAAATATCCGGGCGTAGGGAATTCGTGGACGATAAGCAGCACATTCCAATGGCCTTTAAAAAACACATGACTTGCAGATGAAATATACTATACTATTCGTTGTATTGCTTTTAAGTTCTTGTATGGGCTTCGGTCAGAAAATGGAGGGCAGTTGGAAAGGTGCAGTTGCTATCCAGGGTACGGATCTGCCCATCATATTTCACCTTACTGCGGGCAAGGATGGAAAATGGACCGGTGATATGGTCAGTCCGGCACAGTCGGCAACGCGCGTGCCGTTTAGTAAAGTTGATGTCGTTGGAGATTCTATCCAAGTAGCGGTTCAGAAAATCGGCCTTACCTTTAATGGAAAGTTGGTTCACGGAAAGCTGCAGGGCGTTTTCGAACAAAGGCAGTTTAAAGCACCGTTGGTTCTGCAGCCTTTTAAGGAACAAGTGAAGAAAAGGCCCCAGGAGCCCATTCCTCCGTATAGTTATGATACCTTGGATGTGACCTTCGCGAATGCGTTTGACGCGGTTAACTTGTCGGGGACCTTATCTTATCCGAGAGGCGCCGGCAAACATCCTGCTGTTATTCTAGTTACCGGCAGCGGCCCTCAAGATCGGGATGAAACGATTGAAGGGCATAAGCCATTTAAGGTGATTGCAGACTATTTAACGAAGCGCGGTGTCGTGGTATTACGCTATGATGAGCGTGGGGTTGGCAAGTCAGGCGGCAATTATACGACGAGCACCATAGGCGATTTTAGTAAAGATGCCATAGCTGCGCTGGAATTTCTTAGCAAACAAAAGCAGGTAGACACAAAGCGCATCGGCATAATCGGGCACAGCGAGGGCGGGCTCATTGCGCAACTTATCGCCGGACAACGATCGGCCAAGGTCAATTTCGTAGCCTTACTTGCTGCACCAACCATAGCCATAGATTCCCTCATGCTGTTACAAGCTTACGAAATAGGGAAGGTGCAAGGATTGTCTGAGGGAGAACTGAGGCGGGCTAAAGAAATAAATCGACGTAATTTTGCGATAGTTAAAAGCCCCGCTAAGGAGCAGCAAGCTTATCAGCAAATCTTAAAAAATATGTCTCCCGTATTTCCTAACCCGAGTCAGCAACAGGAGAATGAGCTGAAGATGTTATTGCTCCCTTCTTACCGCTATTTCATGCGCATAGAACCTGTGCCCTTCATCAAAAAGATAGCCGTTCCCGTGTTTGCGGTATTTGGAACAAAAGATCTTCAAGTGCCTTTTGCCCCCAATTTAGAAAGCCTGTCTGACAACCTTCCGAAAAGGGAAGGCCACTTTTTGAAAGCGTATGAGGGGCTCAATCACCTTTTTCAGCATACCAAAACAGGGGCGCCCTCGGAATATGGCAATTTGGAAGAAACATTCAGCGATACCGTTCTCCGGGATTTAGCAGCGTGGATTGCAGACCGATAAGCCTATTGTCTGCGCTACTTTCGTGGACTTAAGGAGTTGTATTAGCCACCGGTAATACTTTACCGTTATAATATTTGTGTCCGTTTTCCGCAAATTCAGCCACGTATCGTCCCATCTCGAAGGCCAGCGTACCGGCTTCTACACCCGGAAATGCAGCTTCAAACATCTCGGTTTGTGCAGATCCTAAGGCCAGGCAATTCACTTTTATCCCCTGCGGCTTAAGCTCTTCGGCTAGACATTCCGTCAATACTGCAAGTGCTCCTTTACTAGCGGAGTATGCGGATAAGCCAGGAAACTTCGATGAACCCTGGAAACCACCCATACTCCCGATGTTGACGATATGCCCACCACTTTTCATTAACGGTGCCACATGTTTTATCATATTGACAGTGCCCAACAAGTTGGTCTGTAAAACTTGTCCAAACTCTTCCAAACTTGTTTCTAAAAATGGTTTATTTAGCAACACGCCCGCATTATTGATTAAGATGTCTACGGAATCAAATTTTGAGCTGATGTACGGGACTAACGATCCTACGTAATCATCATACACAATATCAAATTTTGCAGGATACAATTTTCCGCCATCCGGATTGAGGGAGGATGCTATTTCATGCAGTTTACGTAATTTATCTGCTGATCGGGCAAGGGCAATAACATGGTTGTCTTTATTTGCGGTTAAGTCTAATACCGCTTCAAAGCCGATGCCGCTGCTTGCTCCTGTGATAATAATATTCGCCATAGTGGTTATTCCTCTTTGTTTAATTCCTGTTCAATTTCATCCGCTGATGGCAGTTTCTCCGCCCCTAAACGTTTTGGTCGCACAATATAATAAATTCCTGATGAGGCCACCAATAGCGAAATCACATAGAATGTGAGGCTAATGAGCACAGCGAGATGCTCATTCAGCTGGAAATATTCAGCACCGAAAGTCATCAAAGACTCGCGAAGCCCTACCCCGCCAAGAATAGATGGTACGATGGCTACTAACGATGACAACAGGAAGATCAATAAATAGGGGGAGAATTTACCGTCGAAATTCAGTGCATATAAAATGGATATGGCACAAAGCGTTTGTAGACCTTGCACCGCAAGAGCCTTCGCATGGGTGATGATAAATTGCTGGAAAAAGGGTCTAAAAAATAAGTGTAAGAAATATAAATACGTTGCGGTACCTATAACCAATATGCAGATAGTGACCGTATTGGGGATAGCTAGCCGGGGCATAAACATGACCAAGCATCCCGTTATTATCGTTAAGGCCCATAAGCCGCTCAACCGATCAAAGAAGACAGCACTCAAGATCTTTCGGCCTTTCACGTCGTAATTCTTTTTCAGAAAGTAGATTTTGTACCCGTCGCCGCCGATGCCCCCAGGGAGGAAGAAATTATAGAGCAAGCCAAGTTGGTATAGCCGGAAATTGTAACGCTCGCTTAGGTTTAGACCAATAACCCTTAAAAAACTGTTCAACCGGGATGAGGCAATAATTTGCGAGCAAACATAACATACTAAAGCCAGTAGCAGATATGCAAGGTTGCAATCTTCCAGCGCGCTTCCAAGATCTTTAAAGGAGATCTTTTGTGATACCCAGAACAGTGCGCCCAAGGTGATAACAACCTTCAGCATGTTTTTTACTATTGACCAAGATTTTTTTTTGCCCATAATTCGCCGTTTCTCTTATTTAATAGCCTGTGAATAATAAAATATGGTTTTTATTGAAACATAGCCAGTACCCGGGTGTAAAATAGAATGAGATATAAACATACAAAAACACCTGAGAGCGTGAGTAACCAGTTGTATTCCAATTTTGTATACTTGTTGCGTAACACCATGATGAGGATAGCAATAAAAGATAGAATCAATAAAACGGGCGCAGCAATAGACCAAGGGTTGGGAAAGGATATTTGTGATGCCATAGCATCCGGTCTTGTGAAATACAAAATGATTGGCAGAGCGATAAGGATAACCGTGATCCGCAAAATGGCCTTGGCGACAATTTTGCTTATGGTATGATTTTTGGATGATGTCATCGACGCAATTTTTTATATTTGCGAATATAGTCAAAAATAAAAAACTAAATTTTACATTATGCGAAAACATATCCTATCTGTATTGGCCACGTTAGCGATTGTATTGGTTTTGGGCTCTTGTGGAGCGCAACGGAAATCTACTTCTACCAGCGCTGGGGCATCAACCGCTGCCGGTGCAAGTGGTCCATCTGCCGGACAATGGCGGAGCGGTTTGAAAGGGAAGTGGGTTTTAAATTCAGTGGATAGAGAAGATATTCCGGCTGCATATACCATCAAGAATATTTTTGATGAAGCTCCAGTTGACTGCTTTATCGGTAGTGTTTGGAATTTGCCAGGCGGAAACTACCGCGGTACAATAACGTTCAATGCGGCCGGCACATTGTGTGCTGATGGCGCTGTGCGTACGATTGTTTGGTCGGTATTTGATGGCAAGAACAATGCGGAGTATCCTCAGTTTCAGTTTAAGAAGATCTATTCCGGAGAGAAAGCATCTAATGTTACCTCGGGCTATCGGTTAAACCTTTCGTATTCCGACGGTCAATCCCTTGTTATGCGTATGCCAATCCCTTTAGATAATGGCACCGGATTTCTTGTCCTCAACTTTAGTAGAATACAAGACTAAGTTTTAAAGTAGCCACGGCAACCCGCCGTGGCTTTCTTATTTCCCCTTTGTGAACGACACCTATTAGGGAAACACGTAAATATTTATATTTTTGCGTATTGTTTTGGAGAATATGAATGCAATTACACCCAAAGTGGCGTTTGTTACCGGCATCACCGGTCAAGACGGCGCGTACCTTGCTGAGTTCCTTTTAAAGAAAGGCTACATTGTGCATGGCCTGAAGCGGCGGTCCTCTTCCTTTAATACCGATAGAATCGACCACCTTTACCAAGATCCGCATACGAGTCAGCGGAATTTTATTCTGCATTATGGAGATCTGACCGACTCAACCAATCTCATTCGCATTATTCAAGAAGTTCAACCAGACGAAATTTACAATCTGGCGGCGCAGTCTCATGTAAAGGTAAGTTTTGATACACCAGAATATACCGCGAATGCAGATGGGATAGGCACGCTGCGTATTCTTGACGCAGTAAGGCTGTTGGGTTTGACACAGAAAACAAAAGTATATCAGGCATCTACGTCAGAATTATATGGGCTAGTACAGGCGGTTCCACAAAGTGAAACTACGCCATTTTACCCAAGAAGTCCTTACGCCGTGGCCAAAATGTATGGATATTGGATTACCGTAAACTACCGCGAGGCATATCAAATGTTTGCGTGCAACGGTATTCTTTTTAATCACGAAAGTCCAGTACGTGGCGAAACGTTTGTGACTCGAAAAATTACCCGTGCTGTTGCTAAGATCGCGTTGGGATTGCAGGACCGACTTTTCTTGGGTAATTTGTCCGCTCAAAGAGATTGGGGCCATGCAAAAGATTATGTAGAAGCGATGTGGTTAATTTTGCAACAACCCAAGCCGGAGGATTACGTCATTGCTACGGGCGTTACAACCACCGTCAGAGACTTTGTCAGAATGGCTTTTGCCGAACTCGGAATAGAGGTTGAGTTTAGCGGTAAAGATGCTGCTGAGCGGGGTGTTATCATTGACCGCGATGAAGAGATTTTGAATCGACTTGGAATCCCTGTCGAGCATATAAAAATAGGACAAACCGTCGTTAAGGTTGATCCACAATATTTCCGACCAACCGAAGTCGATTTGTTGATCGGAGATCCGAGTAAAGCTAAGAGTAAACTAGGTTGGGAACCGAAATATACCTTGCCTATGCTCGTCAACGATATGATCACTAATGATCTGCACCTTATGCGTAAAGAAGAATATTTACGGAAAGGTGGTTTTAAAAGTTTAAATTACTTTGAGTAACATGTTGGTGTCCTAAAGGCGAATTGGAATAATTTTTGTGTATTCCACCCCATTAGGCATAGCAATGCTACTTTGCCCCCATATAGGTCTGAATAATAATGCAAAAGCAAGAGGATATTGAGAAGGTAGAAACGTATAGCTCCGATAAGACAAATCTAGAACAAATACCAAAAAGAAATAATTCCAAGATCTATTTCTTTTTGATTGCGATATCGGCGTTATTGGCAACGAATATCTATTTCTATGTAAAGTTTAAATCATCCGGCGAGAAGCTGTATACGATGGCTATCCAGAAGCAAGATCTTCAGATAGAGATAGATCGTATTGAAGCCGAGTTGGATAATTTGGTGACCTTAAAAGGCCAAGAAACGTTGGATGAATCGTTGGAAGCTTCCGAAGACCGAGCCCGCCAGGCAATCAGCGGCCTTCGGCAAAAGCTGGAGGAGCAAACAATAACGGAAGAAGATATTTCGCTAGCCAAGCAAGAGGTTTTACGGTTGAAGGGCAATGTGTCTGATCTACGGATCAGTCTAAACGAGCTGAAAGTAAAAAATGAATTGTTGCAGCGTGAGAACGAAGATCTTAATGTCAAAATCTCCTCGAGTGATAAAAAGCTCCATGCTATTTCCAAAGAAAATGTCCAGCTAAAAGATAAGATTACTATTGCTGCCGGTTTGAAAGTGTCGAACATTCACGTTAATGGTGTTTCTATTTCTAAAAGAGGCGCAGTAGAAATTGAGAGCAAGGCGCGTCGAGTCGACCAATTGCAGGTTTTGTTCGCGCTAGCCGATAATTCGCTGGCCAAGGGCGGAAATAAGGAAGTTTTTGTGCGAGTGGTTGACCCCTCGGGAAATCTCTTTGGCGATGCCAATAATCTATTCTATGTACATGGAGAAAAGCTACAGTACACGTTCAAGGAAACCATAAACTTTACGAATAACGGCGAAGAATACCAGTTCCTTTGGCCGTTGGATAAATTTAAAAAAGGCGCTTATACGGTGCTGCTGTATCATGATAACGCCATTATGGGGCGCGCTGGGGTTGTATTGAAATAGTCACGTTTTTCCTTAATCGTATACCCACTACACCGCGTAAACCAACAAGCCCTAGCCAAACCTTACCACGGTGGTCTCCATAGCGATCGCCCTTTTCTAACTCAAAAAAATCTTCTAAACGTGTACACTGTCTCAGTATAACGCTGTAAACATTCGTAAAACAACGGTGTTGCATGCTTCGACGGGGATTAACGATTGTGCTGCGATGTTATTAGCTATAGGCATAGATCATGCCGCGCTACGCAACGTGCTTACAGGGTATTGAATGGAAATTCCGGTATTTTCCCCTCTGTGCAGCTGTAGCATGCTTTAGCTACGATAAGATGGCTGGAAACGAAGGAAAATACACGCAACCCGTCTGTTAACAAAGAGACGAGTTGCGGGTATGGAAGTCTTATGTAAAGGGTAACGATTACCCTCTAAAAATAGGTAAGGTGATGATAAATGTCGTGCCGCTGTTGGTTTTCGTTACAAACTCTATTTTGCCGCCAATACCTGTCACAGTTTGTTTTACGAAGGCAAGCCCCAAACCTGTTCCCGAACTTTTGGTGGTAAAATTTGGTTTGAAGATATTAGGAATGATTTCATCCGATATACCGTATCCGTTATCCTGAATAAGGATCCTAACGTTGTCGCGGTCTGGATAGCTCACATCGACATTAATCCTCGTTTTTTTCCTGCCTACGCTTGCTTCGATCGCATTTTTAAATAAGTTATTGAATGATCGCAGCATCTGATCCCGATCTCCCAATATGTAAATCGCGCGATCCGTCGTTTCGTTGTTCAGTACAATAAGGGTATTGGACGAACTGTTGAACAGATTCATGACCTTCAGTATTTTCTCAATGAGGTTGATTTTTACCAAATTGGTTTCCGGAAGTTTAGCGAATGCCGAGAACTCCGTCGCGATTTTCGAAAGGCTATCTATTTGCTCGATGACGGAGTTTGAGATACGCAGGAAACGTTCTGCAAACTTCTGATCATTCTCATTGTAGGATCGCATGAGCTGCTGTATGCCAAGTTTCATTGGTGTTAATGGATTTTTAATCTCGTGTGCCACCTGCTTGGCCATTTCGCGCCAAGCTTTCTCTCGTTCAGCATCCCGCAGCTGCTTCGCACTTTCCTCAAGCTTGATCAACATATAATTGTACTCTTTAATGAGCATTCCAATTTCATCATTACGCTCCCAATAGAGCGGTTCATTTATTTTATTCGACAGTTGGGTTTCCGCGAGCTTTTGGCGAACAATATCGAGAGGCTTCGTGATTTTGCTCGATACGGCAACAGCAATAAAACCAAATAGAATAATGATAAAGGTGTAAATATTGAGAATGGTGTTCAGGAGTAAATTTCTATTAGAAATAGCGTCCTTTTCTGTGGTGTAATAAGGGATGTTTAGGTATGCCACGGTTTTATAGTCCTCGCTTTTTATTGCAGCATAGGCGGCCGCAAACTTAAAGATCGAGATCTGCTCTTGCTCATACGCTTCAGATTTGCGCAAGACGGCAAGTCTATTCAAGGCCGCGGGGTTGATATATTCTGAAATCAACTTTAAATCGAATATTCGTGGCTGTGAGGTGTACAATAGTTTTCCGCTCTTATCATATAGATTGAAGTTCGTCATGCTGGAGGGAGCCATGTCTTTCAATATCTGCACAATGCCTTGTTCGGCGTCTTCCCTCGAGCCGGAAATGCTATTCTCAATCTTTTTGGTGACTTCAGCAATCTCTTTTAGTCTGTTGGCGGAGGTCGTTTGTTCCAACTGCCGATTGATACTGATGAATGCGATTGCTCCTGAAATAAGAATACCGAGCAGCACCGACATAATGACCAACGTCTGTATGCGGGTACTGTATTGTATATTGTTAAATAGTAGGCGAAAATGATAGCGGATTCTATTCCAGTGAAAGGATTTGTCGCTGACGGTTTTAACGATGTAATTGATCGCATTAAACAGGACGAAGAATAGCAGCAAAACAATAAAAATAATAGATGCATGTGCCAGATATTGCCAAGCTGTCGTGTTTTGCTTACTCAGTACAATAGTTGTGTATTGGTCTGGTTTGTAAGCTAAATGGAGGAAATGATCATTTTTTTCGATTTCCAAATACTCACGTAGTTTATTTGGTACATAGAAATCATTTTCAGCATAATTATACGTTCCGTACTGTGTGACCAAATTGTGGTCTTTGTACAGCGCATAAGAATTGTTCTCGAACGCATCAAACTGCCACGCAGAGGATTTACTATCCGATAAAATTTCTGGATAGGGCAGTAGCGTGCTGTAAGAAAGGTTTTTGAGATTTACATAGATATGATAAGACTTCTCCGGATCGTTTTCATAAGGTATGGTGAGGTGTGTAAAATACTCATGCGTTCCCAGTTCGCTTTTTAGCCTATAGAAATTGGTGGTAAATGGAATTTTAACTGCGCTTTTTATCACCTTCTCCCGGTATTCGGCAGCGATATCTGCCTGATATTTTTCTAACGGTATACCCTCATTATTGTAATAAAACGCCTGAAACTCAAATTTAGAAAGGTAGCCACTAAGGTACCTGGTTTTGATATACTCTGTGATATAGCGAATGTCGGCTGCAGAAGTATGCAGACTCAGCAACTTTTCCAGTTTATAGTCGTTGTTGATATGCTTTTCTATATCCACAAACAGCGATACCGCATTCACGTCATCTTCGGCTAGAAGATGGGCGATGGACTGTTTCATCATCTCTTGTTTTGTGATGCGGTTGTAGTGATTGTACGATAAGATAGAGACCCCGGACAATAACAATATTGTAGAAATAAAAATAGAAAGATGGTAGGGTGCGGAAAAGCTGTACGTCCGGTAGGTACGCAAAAAGACGAGGGTTCCAATCAGCACGCAAGAAAACAAGTTGAAATCGATGACCGCCGTAGCGATAAGCGATACCACCAAACAGATGAGTTCGATGTTTAGCATAAGCGTGATGTTTTTTAGAAAAAAACGGATCATCTGCAAAATGCCATCGGTGTATAATGTGAATGATGTAAGGTTAAGGCAAAACAGAAGTAGACATATCCAGCCGTAAAGGCCTAAGTTCAGGATCTTCGTAAAATCATTTTCATATAAGGGCGAATGGGTGAGTAACGTCCCTAGAAAGTAGAACATGAGCTGCGCCAGCAGATAGATGGAAAAAATACCAATAAGAGAGAACACGATAGCGATATTTCGCTTTTGGAGTTTTTTGGGGACGGGTAAATACCGTTGTATATACTTAACAAAGCAGATAAACCAAAAAATGCTTACTGTAATCATTAAGTAAGACCATACATTCGGTAGAAATTCATTGTATGCATAATACTTCGGATCAAACAGCTCCAGGCTGGAATGCACGGATAACCAATTGGAGTGAAGATCTATATACCGAACAGCAACAAGGATGGAGAAAAACAAGACCAGGGCTAGCCAAGCCCGTCCATTTTTAGCAAGTTGCAGGCAGATACTATTTGTTAGGACGATAAAGCAAATTATCGCAGCTACCCAACAGATAAATTGCAAATCCAAGTAAATATTATCCTTCTTTCCTTCGATGAGCTTGACAGAAAATAGGTAGTTGTTATCCTTGCTATATATATTCCGTATATTCTTATTATCGTTGTATTGCGCTATTTCAATGTTTTTTACGCCAATGGTGTTTAGAAAGTTGTTGCTGAGGAAATTGTTCGGATTTTCAAAGTTTCGCTTTATTGGCACCAGTGCCAATACAGAAATACCATGGTTTAAATCTTTTTTCTTCACTAAAAAAGACCGATTTTCAGATTGTAAATACGAGGTTTTAGGACGAATGCCAACATCTGTTACCGGCACATAAATATTGGTAGACCAATGTACAATCTGGTTATCTCGATAGATATAAAAGAAGATTAATTCCTTACTGATTTCGTTGGTAATTTGTTCCAGCTGCACAGGGTATTTATCAACGTTTTGGAACGTTTTGATAATTAGGCTGTCTGAGAAAAAATAATCAATTCTATCTTCAAACTCATGGATACGTGTAGTCAGCTTACCTTCATCCAATTTGAGCATTTCTTCATCGGTAATGGTAAAATGGATGGTGATTGCAGTACCTAGTAAAGATAATGTTAAAATTAAGAGAAGGAATCGAATCTTTGTCAACATTTATGTCGCTTTACATAAAATGTAAATATAAAAAAAGTCCTCGTTATTATATCTAACGAGGACTTTTTATGCAGGTATACCCAAAATTAGTTGTGGGTATGGACGTCTTCTTCGCGGAAAAATTTAGCGGTGAAGTATTCTCTGTTCATACGCGCGATGTTAGAAAGCTTAATGCCTTTCGGACATTCCGCTTCGCAGGCGCCGGTGTTGGTACAGTTACCGAAACCTTCGGCATCCATTTGGTCTACCATAGCCTGTGCCCGCTCATAACGCTCCGTTTGCCCCTGTGGAAGCAAAGCAAATTGCGAGATCTTTGCTGATACAAATAACATGGCCGACGCATTTTTACAGGCTGCTACACAAGCCCCGCAACCAATACATGTTGCCGCTTCGAAAGCCTCATCTGCAATCCGCTTAGGGATGGGAATTGTATTGGCATCCGGTACGCCACCTGTATTGATATTGACATATCCACCAGCTTGTTGTATACGGTCAAAAGACGTACGATCTACAGCAAGATCTTTCAAAACAGGGAATGCAGCTGCTCGCCAAGGCTCAATCACGATGGTTTGCCCGTCGTGGAATGAACGCATATGCAATTGACATGTTGTGATGCCGTATTTTGGGCCATGTGGTCGGCCATTGATCACCAATGAACACATACCACAAATACCTTCGCGGCAGTCATGATCGAAATAAATTGGGTCTTCACCCAAGCGAGTAAGGTCTTCATTGACAACGTCAAGCATTTCGAGGAAAGACATATCATCAGCAATGTCTTTCGCTTGAATGGTGACGAATTGACCTTTGGTTTTATCATTTTTTTGACGCCAAACTTTTAGCGTTAAATTCATATGTTGTGCCATGATAATATTGTTGAGTACGATTGCTAGTCGAGCTGCCTCGACTAGCTAGATACTATTTATAACTTCTTTGTGTTAATTTAACGTTTTCGAAGATTAATTCCTCTTTGTGTAGAACCTCTTCTTGATTTTCGCCAGCAAATTCCCAAGCAGCTACATACGTGTAGTTTTCATCGTCGCGTTTTGCTTCGCCCTCTTCGGTTTGTGATTCCAAACGGAAGTGTCCACCACATGATTCACTACGGTTTAACGCATCATCGACCATCAATTCACCAAGCTCGATAAAATCAGCCACGCGGCCAGCTTTTTCCAGAGACATGTTCAATTCTTCGTTCTCGCCCAATACCTTTACATCGCTCCAGAACTCTTTTTTCAAGTTTTGAATCAAGCCTTTAGCTTTCGTTAAGCCCTCAGCGGTACGCGCCATTCCACAGTATTCCCACATGATCTTGCCCAGTTCTTTATGGATGTCATCAATTGTTTTTGATCCTTTCAGACTCAATAACACATTGATTTTGTCTTCCACTTCTTTCCTGGTCTGCTCAAATGCAGGGTGGTTTTTGTCAACTGGAGCAAAGCTTCCCAAGTTAGCAAGATAGTCACCTACGGTAAATGGAATAACGAAATAACCATCAGACAAACCTTGCATCAAAGCCGATGCACCTAAACGGTTCGCGCCGTGATCCGAGAAGTTACATTCTCCCAATGCATAAAGACCAGGTACTGTTGTCATCAAGTTGTAATCAACCCAAACACCACCCATTGTGTAGTGAACAGCAGGGTAGATACGCATCGGTTGTTCATAAGGATTCTCGTCGGTGATTTGGTAGTACATATCAAACAAGTTTCCGTACTTCGCTTCTACCGTGTCTTTACCCAGACGTTTGATAGCATCCGCGAAATCTAAGAATACCGCAACGCCAGATTTACCTACACCACGACCGTCATCTACCATTTCTTTGGCATTACGCGAAGCAACGTCGCGCGGTACAAGGTTACCGAATGAAGGGTATTTTCGCTCTAAAAAGTAATCGCGATCATCCTCTTTAATATCAGCAGGTTTTATCGATCCTGAACGTAGTTTTTCAGAAAGTTCTTTTGTTTTTGGCACCCAAACACGACCATCGTTACGTAATGATTCAGACATCAACGTCAATTTCGATTGGTGGTCGCCCGTCACTGGAATACATGTCGGGTGTATCTGCGTATAACAAGGGTTTGCAAAATAGGCACCTCTTTTATGCGCTCTCCAAGCCGCTGTTACGTTACAGCCCATGGCGTTGGTAGACAAGAAGAAAACGTTACCGTATCCACCTGTACAAAGCAGTACGGCGTGGCCTTCGTGTGATTCAATCTTTCCGGTAATCATATCACGCGTAATGATTCCACGTGCATGACCATCTATTTTCACTAAATCCAACATCTCATGACGAGTGTACGATTGTACTTTTCCTTTTTTGATTTGGCGGTTCAGGGCAGAGTATGCACCCAATAACAATTGTTGTCCTGTCTGACCACGCGCGTAAAACGTGCGGGAAACCTGCGCACCACCAAATGAGCGGTTATCTAACAATCCACCATATTC
This sequence comes from Sphingobacterium paludis, assembly GCF_004364125.1. Classification (GTDB taxonomy): domain Bacteria; phylum Bacteroidota; class Bacteroidia; order Sphingobacteriales; family Sphingobacteriaceae; genus Sphingobacterium; species Sphingobacterium paludis. The sequence continues at coordinate 455,097 of NZ_SNZV01000004.1, forward strand.
GCGAGCGAAAGGAACGCCTTGCGCTACACACTGGTCAATGATATTGACGGATACTTCCGCCAAACGGTATACGTTTGCTTCACGTGCGCGGTAGTCACCGCCTTTAATCGTATCGTAGAATAAACGGTAAACCGAGTCACCATCATTCTGATAGTTCTTTGCGGCGTTGATACCACCTTGTGCAGCAATCGAGTGTGCACGTCGTGGCGAATCTTGGTAACAAAATGTTTTTACGTTGTAACCAAGTTCTGCTAATGAAGCGGCAGCAGAAGCTCCAGCCAAACCCGTACCCACCACCAGAATGGTGAACTTACGTTTGTTCGCTGGGTTTACCAACTTCATTTCAAATTTATGTTTTGACCATTTCTCGGCTAATGGGCCTGCAGGTACCTTTGAATCTAACATATGTAAATACTTTATATTTAACAGATATGAATAGTATATCCTAAATATTATTTAATGAAATAAAAATATAATGGCATTAATGCAAAACCAATCGGAATGATTACACCAAATCCCCATACCCCAATGAACTCAATGATAGGCACATATTTTTTATGTGAAACACCGATCGTTTGGAATGCGGATTTGAAACCGTGTATCAAGTGAAAAGCTAAAGCTGCCATGGCCAATACATAGAAACCTACTACCAAAGGGTTTTGAAAGGCGAAGTCGACTTGCTTGTACAAATCACGCGCTTTAACGGTCTCCACATCATTATCAACCGTAACTTGATAGTCATTGAATTCACTCGCTTCCAACACGCGCGAAGTCGTATTCCCTGTAGCCAAGTCTGTTTGGTACTCTATGTACGGCACTTGGTCGTTATGGTATTTCCACCAAAAGTTTTGCATATGTGTAGCGATGAAAACCAAAAGAACGGTTCCCAAGATGCCCATGTTGCGGGAATTCCATGTGCTGTTTGCTTTACCATCAAACTGCGCGTAGTTTACAGGACGGGCAGCTTTGTTCCTAATAGACAAAACCAAAGCGTAAACCGCATGGATGACGATAGATGCATAAAGTAGGTAGGAAACTACCTTAATAGGCGTGAAATGCGTCATAAAGTACGCATAATTGTTGAAGGCGTACCCCTCATCATTTTTAAATAGTTGCAAGTTACCAATCAGGTGAACTATAAGGAATGTACATAGGAAGATCCCCGTTAAGCTCATGATCAGTTTTCTTCCCAGTGAAGAGCTTAAAACTGGCTTTGAATTACTCATTATCCTCGATTTTTTATATTGATTCGCAAATCTATTTATTTGTTAACAGAAATCTGACAAACGTCAATAAAATCGGACAATTTAGAACAATTCTAATCAAAAAAAGGGCTGGATCATTTGTCGTGATCCAGCCCTTTAGGAATACTGTTTTCTATGATTTCCTATAAGAATGCAAATCCAACTCCGATGGTCCACATTCTGATCTTTTGGTTGTAATCCGGACTTTCGTTCAAATCTGTCAGACCATGCTCATAGCGAAGATCAACGGTGAATTTACTGATGTCAGCACCAATACCTCCTATTAGTCCTGTCGATGTTTTTTTGTAGCGGTCCCACTGTGTTGCTGTCGTGAAATTCACTTTGCCGTCTTGCGCGAAAGAGAACACAGGACCGGCTTGCACGCGAACACCTACTGGGCCTAAACCAATTCTAGTACCTAATAAAAGAGGCACGTCAAAGCTTTTGAAAGTAGCCTCACCGCTCTCGCCACCGTTTAAGTCAGTTTCTACACCAACTCTTTTGCTTGCATAGTAAGCCTCGGGTTGCACGTGAAATCCAGCTATACCAACACGACCCCATGCTCCCAATTGAAACCCAGTCTTTGTGTCGGAATTAAAAAAACGTCCGTCAGAGCTCAAGCTAGAAAAGCCCAAAGCACCTTTGATACCAAGTTTGAAAGTAGGGAGCAGCTGCGCTTGCGTTGCGCCTACAGCAAAAATCAAACAAATTAAAGTAAGTAGAGATTTTTTCATGTGAAAAATATTTGTTTATTTTATTACGATACAATAATAACGTATTTTTTTAAGAATAGTTATGAGCACATTGAAAATATCTGACGCAGATTGGGCCGTCCTGAAAGTGAAACTGAGTAGAAAATACAATCATCTTACGGAAGAAGACCTTGCGTACCATGCAGGCGAAGAGGAACAGTTATTCGTAAGATTAGCGAAAAGACTGCGGCGAAATAGGGATTACGTACTGTTCACCTTAGCGAAAGAATTGCAGAACCTCGAATCGAATAGCCTTTAATAATGGAAGATCTCATTTCTTGGCATGATTTTGCAAAAGTCGAGCTCCGTGTAGGAACGATAATGGAGGTGGCTGACTTTGCGAAAGCACGCAAACCGGCCTATCAGTTGCGTATTGACTTTGGTGACGAAATAGGTATTTTAAAATCCAGTGCCCAAATTACCCATCATTATACTAAAGAAGAGCTGATCGGTAGACAGGTTATTGCTGTTGTGAATTTTCCAAGGAAGCAAATAGCTGATTTTATGTCAGAATGTTTAGTTACCGGTTTTGCGGATGAGCAAGGCCATATTGTCTTAAGTGCTGTGGAGCGGGCATTGCCTAATGGTGCCAAATTACTATAACATGCGAATATTTCATTTTGATGATACCACGCAACCGGAAGTACCGGCTGATGAACTGTATATGCGCGAAGCCTTAAAGCTGGCAGAAAGTGCTTATCGCGAAGATGAGGTGCCCATTGGTGCTGTCATCGTGAGCCAGGGCAAGATTATCGGTAAGGGCTACAATTTGACCGAACGTCTGAACGATGTGACCGCACATGCAGAAATGCAGGCCTTCACTGCGGCCTCAAATTTTCTGGGGGGAAAGTATTTAAAGGATTGTACACTCTATGTTACGGTGGAGCCTTGTGTAATGTGTGCCGGCGCATCCTATTGGACGCAAATTTCCAAAGTAGTATATGGCGCAAAAGATGAAAAACGGGGCGCCTCTAAACATGGAAACCTTTACCATCCGAAAACAGAAGTTCAAGGAGGTGTGCTGGAAACGGAGTGTAGCGAATTGGTTCGATCATTTTTCCGTAATAAAAGGTAGGGAAACAAATAAAATCATGGTTTGTTACAACTGATGGTAGCTCGAAATTGTTATATTCGTGCTATTAATTGTTAAACAATAAAAGATATATATTATGGCATTTGAATTAGAAGCATTACCGTACGCAAGTGACGCGTTGGAACCACACATCGATAAGGATACCATGGAAATCCACCATGATCGTCATCACCAAGCTTATGTTGACAATTTGAACAAAGCAATTGCAGGTACTGATGCTGAGAATTTATCCTTGGAAGATATCAACAAGCATATTTCTAAATACCCGGCTGCTGTTCGTAATAACGGTGGTGGGCACTTTAACCACAAGCTATTCTGGTCTATTTTGGGACCAAATGCAGGCGGCGAGCCTACTGGCGAACTAGCTGAAGCTGTTAAAAGCACATTTGGATCTTTTGACGAGCTTAAAACACAGTTGCAAAACGCGGGCGCAACACGATTTGGTTCGGGTTGGGCATGGTTAGTAGTTAAAGCAGATGGTCAGTTGGCCGTGACCTCTACGCCAAACCAAGATAATCCGTTGATGGATGTTGCTGAAGTTCAAGGTACACCTATTTTGGGAATTGACGTGTGGGAACACGCTTATTATTTGAAATATCAAAACAAACGTCCAGCATATTTGGAAGCTGTGTTTAACGCTATCAATTGGGATGCCGTGGCGCAGCGTTTCCAAGAAGCTAAGTAAGTAAATACAGCCCCACGATAGGGTCTGTCAACTGCGCGTCATTACTGCATTCTTATCTTTCAGGCATTAAACTTATTATGCTTAGAACGGTCGGATACATAGTAATGACGCGTTTTTTTATATAAACTTTTTTACGATGAGAAATAGATTACACCATTTTTTAACGCTGGTTTTTGGACTGACCGTATTTGCCGCTTGCGGGCAACCGGCTAAGGGGAGTAAGGATAGTGGGAAGCTGGCCGCTTCGGTACAAGAACTACCGGAGCGCACTGCGGGAGCTATTGATACAGCCACTTTTGGAGCAGGCTGCTTTTGGTGTGTGGAAGCACAATTTGCATCCTTGAATGGCGTGAAATCTGTCGTTTCAGGTTATTCGGGTGGCAAGAAAGCAAACCCAACTTATAGTCAAGTTTCATCCGGACGGAGTGGGCATGCAGAGGTTATTCAAGTGTTGTATGACACAGCAACTATTTCCTACGATGAGCTGCTCGAAGCCTTTTTCCTGGCGCATGATCCAACGCAACTGGATAGACAAGGCAACGATGTGGGCCCACAGTATCGCTCTATTATATTTGCGCATTCCAAAGAACAATATAACAAAAGTCTATATTACATCGACAAGCTCAATGCAGCGGACGTATACAAGGGCAAGATTGTAACTGCTGTAGAACCCTTTAAAGCTTTTTATAAGGCGGAAGATTATCATCAGGAATACTACGCGAAGAATGGGCAAGAGGCTTATTGCGTTTATGTTATCAAACCTAAAATGGAAAAATTCCGCAAAGTATTCAAAGAAAAGCTTAAGAAACAGTAATTTGTTGTTGAAAAAAGGGCCGCCGAAAATTTCCGGCGACCCTTTCACAGCATATAAACCTTTATATTATTCTTCTATAGCGGCATGTTGATCCAAGTCAACACCGCTCACCTCTGCTCTAATTTTAGCTTCAAGCTCATCGCTCAAATCTGGATTGTCTAAAAGAAGATTTTTCACAGCATCACGGCCTTGGCCAAGCTTCGTATCTCCATAACTAAACCAAGATCCGGATTTCTTCACAATACCATATTCTACACCCAGATCAATAATTTCGCCTACTTTGGAAATACCTTCGCCAAACATAATATCAAACTCAGCGATACGGAATGGAGGAGCTACTTTATTTTTTACAATTTTTACTTTAACACGGTTACCCGATACTTCATCCGCATCTTTAATTTGGGATGTACGACGAATGTCTAAACGTACGGATGCATAGAATTTCAATGCGTTACCACCGGTGGTCGTCTCTGGGTTTCCAAACATAACACCGATTTTTTCCCGAAGTTGGTTGATGAAGATACAGCAACAGTTTGTTTTCGAGATTGTACCTGTTAGTTTCCGCAGTGCTTGCGACATTAAACGCGCCTGAAGTCCCATTTTTGAATCACCCATCTCGCCTTCGATCTCCCCTTTAGGTACCAAAGCGGCCACCGAGTCAATAACGATAACGTCAATCGCACCGGAGCGAATCAAATTATCCGCAATTTCAAGGGCCTGCTCACCGTTGTCGGGCTGCGATATTAACAGATTTTCTACATCCACACCTAATTTCTGTGCGTAATATTTATCAAACGCATGTTCCGCATCAATCACGGCTGCAATGCCACCTTTTTTCTGCGCTTCTGCTACAATATGCGTTGCCAAGGTTGTCTTACCTGATGATTCCGGGCCGTAGATTTCAATGATACGGCCTTTCGGAACTCCACCGATTCCTAAAGCGATATCCAGTCCTAAAGATCCAGTAGATATGGCTTCGATAGGCTCGACGGCAGAGTCGCCCAATTTCATGATGGTACCTTTACCATATGACTTTTCCAGTTTATCTAAAGTAAGCTGTAAAGCTTTTAATTTATCTGCGTTACTCATATTTTTAGTATTTGATGGTCAAAAATACAATATAATTTTGATAACTAAAAATTATATTGCTAACAATATTAGTCTTTTTTTTAGTTTGCCGCTACACAGCTTGTTGTTGATACGTTTTCTCGAAATATTTGCAAAAGTGGGTGATCGGGCAGATCTCGCATTTTGGTCTACGCGCCAGGCAAATATAGCGGCCATGCAAAATAAGCCAATGGTGCGCAATGGCAATTGTATCTTTTGGGAGGTAGTTTACCAGTTGTTTTTCCACCGCTAATGGGGTTGTTGCTCGGCTTGTAAGACCCAGGCGATTGCTTACACGAAAAACGTGCGTATCCACAGCCATCGCGGGGTTGTTATATACCACGGATGAAATTACATTCGCGGTCTTACGGCCGACGCCAGGCAGTTTAACAAGATCTTCTACTTTTTCAGGAACCTCGCCCTGAAATTCGGCTATCAATTTTTGCGCCATGCCAAGCAAGTGCTTGGCTTTGTTGTTGGGGTAGCTCACTGATCGGATATACGAAAATATTTCCTCTACACTGCTGGCTGCTAGCGCGGAAACGTCGGGGAAACGATCGAAAAGGGCAGGGGTAATCATGTTGATGCGTTTGTCAGTGCATTGTGCAGAAAGAATAACAGCGACCAACAGTTCGTAAGGATTACTATAATGTAGCTCGGTTTGCGCTTCAGGATTATGCGTGGAAAAGTAAGCAACAAATTCCTTATATCTTTCTTTTTTTAACATAAGCAAAGATATTTAAAAGTCTTTATAAATAACAAAGTCTCTAATTTTGTTAGAGACTTTGCCATGTTACTTTGTCAAGCTTTTCGAGTAATTTAAGATATGCTCGATCGTTTTTGCGCTTGGCGACTTTGCTAGTTTTGCTAAACCATGTCGGAGCGTTTCATCAAATGCTGCATCCGTATTGTTATCAACCATCGCTACGTTTTTTTCGCTTAATCCAGTCTCATGTTCATCTTGTGTAAAGTATTCTACCATAAGCCTTTTGTTTTATTAAGTACATATAAAACGCAAGATAGAAATATATATTATATCCGATTTAACATTTTTTTACTTTTTTGTTTGGATATAGTTATTAGCTTCCTCTACGGCTCTTTTTGCGTTGACGATACCACCCGTTACGCTGATCTCATCGAGGTAAACCTTCTTCGTTGTTCCGTCGATCTGTACTTTCACCTTATCGTCTATTTTGGTAACCGACTTTAAAATAATGCTTTTTACCTCTTTTGCAGAAAGTTCAGGATAGTATGATCGAAGTAAAGCAGCGAGTCCGGCCACGACGGGAGCTGCCATGCTGGTTCCATCTTGTTCTTTGTAAGTAGATTCTGGCATAGTCGAGTTTATTTTCACGCCTGGCGCAAATACATCGACTGATTTATAACCGTAGTTAGAAAAGCTAGCCAATAGATCATCGTCAAGACCTGAAGACGTTGCGCCAACCGTTATCCAGTTTGAAGCCTCGCCCAGCACAGCACCCAAGCTGTCGGTGTAATACTTCATCGGATAGTTTTTTACGATGTCATTGTCCTTCGCGTCATTCCCGGCGGCATGGATCAATAAGACATCATGTTCATCGGCGTATTTTACAGCTTCATCCACCGTTTCTTTATTGTAGGCATAGCCTTTACCGAAGCTCATGTTAATAACTTTAGCGCCGTTTTCCACTGCATATCGGATGCCGTTTGCCACATCTTTATCGCGCTCATCGCCATCCGGCACAAGGCGAACACCCATAATTTGAACGTTGTCCGCAACACCGTCTATACCAATGCCGTTATTACGCTTGGCGCCAATAATTCCAGCAACGTGCGTACCATGGTCGGCATCCGGCCCTTTGATATCAGCATTGCCATAGTTTCGCTCGCTGGCATCCTCATAATTGTCGCCCACGATGCTACGCGAATCATAGGCTTTGTTTAGATGGTATTTTGTTTGGCCGCTGAAATACTTCACACCATCCTCTAAATCTTTGTAAAATTTATCGAAAGGTGTATTCGCCAATTCCCTATTAGCCATGCGCAACGCCATTTTCTGGCGGTCAGATGTCGCTGTGTAACCATCTAAATCAGCTTTGGTCACATCTTTAGGATCCTTCCCTATTTTCTTAATGATGATATCCAGCTCTTCTTTCAGGCGACCGTAATTGGTGTTTCCGAAGTTCGCTTGGTCGAGCTTGCTGGTATAGTCGCTAATCATTTTTTGGTATGCCACAAATTCACGACGCTCTTCTTCTGATAATGGGGTAGAAGGCAATACAGAGATATATTTCGGTTCGTACAAACGAATTAATCGAGTTACTTCGAGATTATCATACTGCACGTTCTCTCCCGCGGCGTTCCCAATAAAGTTCCAACCGTGGATATCATCGATGTAGCCGTTTCCGTCATTATCCTTTCCGTCACCGGCAGTTTCTTTTTTATTAGTCCACATTACATCTTTCAGGTCTTCGTGCTTATAGTCCACGCCACCATCCAAAACACCTACTATTACCGGTGTGGAGCTGCGCCCTTTGAGCAATTCATAGGCTTTCTCCGTGCTGATGCCGCGGACACCGTCTGTTTGATAATCCAAATTGTACCAATTGGGAGGGTTTGTGCTTTTTGACTGCGCACTTCCAAAAAAGGGCAATAACGCTATACCGATTAAGGTACAAAGTCTACTTGTTCCAATCATATATGTTTAGTTCTCGTTAATGGCAAATATAACGCAACTACCGTGCACATGTTGTTAAAAAAAACTAAATCGATATTTTTTTTACACTAACTTTATTGTAAAATCTTTTTTTATGGACAAAAAATGGAACTATATGATTATTATTGGAGCTATGGCAATAGCATGTTCTGATATGAAAAACACACATAGGGCAATTTGGCCGCAGGCGGATGCTCCCATTGCGGATAAGAAAGCATATACGCGAATTATCCATGGAGATACGGTGACGGATGATTATTATTGGATGAACGATTATTTCAAAAAAGGTCCGGACTCGGCAAATGTCATACACTATCTGGAAGAGGAGAATACGTATACCGCCAGCATGATGAAAGATACAGAATCGCTTCAGGAAAAGCTGTTTCTGGAAATGAAAGGACGTATCAAGGAGAAAGATGAATCGGTTCCATATCTAAAAAATGGCTATTACTACTATACCAAGACTGAAGAAGGTAAACAGTATTATAAATATTGTCGCAAGAAAGGTAATCTGGATGCCGCAGAGGAGGTGTTGCTCGACATCGATGCGCTGGCAGAGGGCTATTCCTATTACGCTGCTGGAGGCTTTTCGATAAGTCCGGATAATAAATTGTTAGCTTTTGGCGTGGATACCATTTCGCGAAGAGAATACACAATCTATATCAAAAATTTGGAGACGGGCGAGTTGTATCCTGAAAAGATCGACCGTACCGAGGGAGAGGCTGTGTGGGCTAACGATAGCAAGACCTTTTTCTATACAGCTAAAAACCCTGTCACATTATTGAGCGAAAAAATAAAACGGCACACGTTGGGCGCTTCGGCGAAAAGCGATGCGGTAGTTTACGACGAAAAAGACAACAGCAATTACATCGGTGTAGAAAAATCGAAGAATGGGCGCTACATCATGATCTATTCTGGAGGCACCTTATCCTCGGAGGTGTTTATTTTAGATGCCGACATGCCCAATGCAGCATTCAAGTCGTTTCAACCGCGCAGGAAAGATGTGCTTTATTCGGTAACGGCATTAGCCGATCGATTTTTGATATTAACGAATGATCAAGCTAAAAACTTCAAGGTCGCACAATGTCCCTTAGACAAAACCGCGAAGGCATATTGGACAGACTTTATTCCGCATCGGGCCGATGTGCTGGTTTCGGGACTGGATGAGTTTAAAGACTTCCTCGCCGTTGCGGAACGCAAAAATGGACTTACGCAAATGGCCATACGCTCCCTAGAAGACGATACGCAACACTATCTGGACTTTGGCGAAGCGGCGTACACCGTCTATCCAAGTGTGAACGAAGAATATGATACACAGGTGGTTCGTTACGGATATACTTCGCTCGTAACTCCCTCGTCGACCTTTGATTACAATATGAAAACGAAAGAGAAGCAATTGAGAAAGCAGCAGCAGGTTCTCGGAGGTTACGATGCAAAAGACTATGTCACAGAAAGACAATTTGCTACCGCCACAGACGGAACGCGCATTCCAATTTCTCTTGTTTACAAAAAAGGGTTTAAGAAAAACGGACAAGCACCTCTATTATTGTATGCTTACGGATCTTACGGATCATCGATGGATCCCGCATTCAGTTCCGCCCGTTTGAGCCTTTTGGATCGTGGATTCGTATATGCCATTGCGCACATACGAGGTGGCGAAGAAATGGGGCGGCAGTGGTATGAAGACGGCAAAATGATGAAAAAGAAAAATACATTCACTGATTTCGTCGATTGTGGACAGTTTTTAGTTAAAGAGCAATTTACCAGTTCTGCTCACCTGTATGCGCAAGGAGGCAGCGCGGGCGGCTTACTGATGGGCGCTGTGATTAACCTGGCTCCTTCATTATGGAATGGCGTAATTGCCCAAGTGCCTTTTGTTGATGTGGTGAACACGATGTTAGATGAAACGATACCACTGACGACGAACGAGTACGATGAATGGGGAAATCCGAATGAAGCGGCCGCCTATACGTATATGAAGTCGTACTCACCTTACGAAAATATTGAACCGAAAGAGTATCCCAACCTATTGGTCACGACAGGGCTGCATGATAGCCAAGTGCAATATTTTGAGCCGGCTAAGTGGGTGGCTAAGCTACGTGCCACGAAAAAGGGCAAGCAAGTCGTTTTGCTAAAAACAGATATGGATTATGGCCATGGTGGAGCATCTGGGCGGTTCGATTATTTGAAGGACGTAGCCTTGAACTATGCTTTTCTCTTTAAACTGGAAGGGATCTCGGAATAGGGATTCCAAATCGCTATGATGGAATCTTTGTTCGATTGCTTGGTAACAAAGATTCCATCATACTTAGGTTGACATTACTATTGCTGTTTAAGGGAATCCAATCTGTTTTCCGCTTCAATTTCCCGCGAATCGATCTGATGTTGTTTGTAGTTCTGCAAAGCAACTTTACTGGCTTTTTGGGAAACGATGATGCCGATTATTGCTATGATAGTTACTACGCTCAATCCCCAAGCGTATTTTTTCTTGTCTTGCTTCACTAACCAGTACATCACGAAGATATAAGGCACTGCGAAAAAAATATAAAAGATAATACTAGGACCAACCATATGTGCTTTGCTTAAAAATCTTAGCAAAATTACACAAATAGATAGACTTATGAAACTACATCCTCTTCCGATTGGGAAGTGATTCTAGTTTGAACCTTTTAGCAAATCAGACGTACTATTAGTATATTGACGATAAGAGAGATAGGTTAATGGTTTTTTAATAAAAAAACTACACCTTACTTACATAAAAGAAAAAAATAATTTTTTACTTTTGCCCAGTCTAAACACGCAAAGACGATTGCATGAAAAACGTGAATGTATATATGGATTGTCCTGTACTGCTTTACAAGAAGCGGGTCATGGAATCATTATATGCTAAGCATGCGTTCAATTGTCCAGTATTAAGACTACGACGACCTATTCTGCCTCGAGCTTGATTCAGAGGCAGGCCACTTCCACTATGATAATCACCCGGCTCGGTGGTTCCTCAATCGTTAATTAATCATATTTTATTGATGCACTATAGTGCAAATTAATGGGTCAACATCTTAGATGACACTTTCAGATTTTTCAATCATTCCAGCTACGGCTGCACACACGGGATATGCAGATGCGATTTGTGACGAGATGTTCGAGTCCGCCAAAGCACGGGGCACTGGTATTGCACGCCGTAAGCCGGAGTACGTGGGACGCAAAATGGAGGATGGTAAGGCGGTAATTGCGCTGCACAAAGATGGGCGTTGGGCTGGGTTTTGCTACATCGAAACTTGGAGTCACGGCGATTATGTCGCGAACTCTGGGCTGATTGTCAATCCAGAATTTCGTAAAGTAGGCTTGGCAAAGGCTATCAAAAAACGCATCTTTGAACTCTCTAGAGAGAAATATCCGCACGCCAAAATATTTGGATTAACAACCGGACTTGCCGTAATGAAGATCAACTCCGACTTGGGTTATGAGCCTGTCACCTATTCTGAACTAACGCAGGACGAAGAGTTTTGGAAAGGCTGTCAGTCTTGTGTGAATTACGATATTTTAGTGAGCAAGGAGCGTAAAAACTGCATGTGTACCGCGATGTTATGGGATCCGGTTGAAAAAGAGCGCGAATTGAAAGAAAAAATTCAACGTCGAGCGGAGGCGAAAGAGCGTCTCGATCGCATCGTCAAGAAGCAGTCGCTTTTAAAACGTATTGAGGCCAAACTTTGGAGATCGTCGCGAAAGATGCTCGCTGCGGTATTTCCCATCGGTACCGGAGTTGTCAGAGGAATATAATTAGTACATTTGAAGGGATATGCATGGTCATACCATCTTAAAAATGGAGGCCGTTATGATTTGTAAAACAAACAGCGGATTGAAAAATCGAATCTCAATCGCTCGTAAAGAATAAATTAGTAAGATGAAAAAAGTAGTATTAGCGTTTAGTGGTGGTCTAGATACATCATTTTGTTGTATATACCTGACTAAAGATCTTGGTCTTGAAGTACATTCGGTAGTTGTTAATACCGGTGGTTTTTCTGCGGAAGAATTAGCGGCCATTGAAAAGCGTGCCTATGATTTAGGGGTTAAGTCGCATAGCGCCATCGATGAAACCGAGGACTATTACCGCGATACCATCAAATACTTGATTTTCGGGAACGTTCTTAAGAACGCAACGTATCCCTTATCGGTTTCGGCAGAACGGGTATGCCAAGCTACTGCCATCGCTAATTATGCAAAGAAAATAGGTGCAGCTTGTGTGGCTCATGGTTCTACAGGAGCAGGTAATGACCAGGTGCGTTTCGACATGATCTTTAATACACTTATACCAGGCGTTGAAATTATAACGCCGATACGCGATCTTAAGCTTTCTCGCGAAGCGGAGATTGAATACTTGGCTAAGCATGGCGTTGAGATCAATGCCGAAAAAGCAAAGTACTCCATTAACAAGGGGCTTTGGGGTACTTCTGTAGGTGGTGCCGAAACGCTGACGTCCAACCAATACCTACCGGAGTCCGCCTGGCCGACACAAGTTTCGTCAAGCGAGCCACAAACAATAACGATCGATTTTGTCCAAGGCGAGCCTATTGCACTTAACGGGAAAGAAGTTGGTGCAGTGAAGGTTATCCAACAGTTACAAGATTTGGCACAGCCCTACGGTATTGGACGCGATATACATGTCGGCGATACCATCATCGGGATCAAGGGCCGTGTAGGTTTTGAGGCCGCTGGGCCATTGATTCTTATTAAGGCTCACCATACCTTGGAAAAACATACCCTAACTAAATGGCAGCTATCTTGGAAGGATCAAATTTCGGGCTTCTACGGAAACTATATGCATGAAGGGCAAATGCATGATCCGGTAATGCGGGATATCGAAGCTTTTTTAAGCTCTTCACAACAAACCGTCACTGGCCGCGTGATCGTGGAGCTACATCCTTATCGTTTTGTAATTGTAGGCGTCGAATCAGACCACGATTTAATGTCCAATAAATTTGGAAGCTATGGCGAGATGAATGAAGGCTATACCGGTGACGATGTGAAAGGCTTTGCGAAGATATTCGGTAACCAAACGATTATTTGGCACAAGGTAAACGAAAAATAACGTGATCGCGCGGCTTTCCATAGACCAGTTGGACGATGTTGTGCCTTTATTTGATGCCTATCGGGTATTTTACAAAGCGGCGTCTGACATGGCGCGTGCACACGCATTTTTGCATGCACGTTTGGCCAATAACGAATCGGTGATTTTCTGCGCGTATGCAAATGGTATCGCTGTGGGCTTCACGCAGCTTTATCCAAAATACTCTTCTGCTCGTACCGAGAAAAATTGGATATTGAATGATCTTTATGTTCAAGAATCGGTAAGAAAACGAGGGGTAGGGGAGGCTTTGATCCGTGAGGCGATAGCTTTTGCAAAACAAGATGGAGCCGTGTCTGTCCATCTATCTACGCAGGTCGATAATCTTTCAGCACAACGTCTGTACAAGAAGATAGGTTTCCAGTTGCAAGATCCGGACACCGCATTTTATGATTTTAAAAAAAATGATCTATAGTAGGCCGCTAGGACGGCAAAGAGAGAAGGCTAGTCGTGGCATTTCTCTCTTTGTTTTTCTGGATGGCTTGTACCAAAATAATAATAAACGATGAGCAAAATTAGAGTAGGGATAGTAGGTTCAGCAGGTTACACCGGTGGCGAATTGCTTCGGGTATTGATCTACCATCCGAATGCAGAAATCGTATTTGCTAATTCAGCGTCTAATGCTGGGAATAAGCTGTATGATGTACATAATGACCTGCTTGGCGATACCGAACTAGCCTTTTCATCCGATTTTCATAGCGATATCGATGTGTTGTTCCTATGCGTTGGGCATGGTGATGCGCGTAAGTTTTTAGAAGCTAATGCGGTCGCCAAGCATGTTAAGATTATTGACCTTTCCCAGGATTACCGCTTGCGTGCGAATACGTCTTATCAAGACGCCGATTTCGTTTATGGCTTGCCCGAACTCAACAAGGAGGCGATCAAGCATGCGCAATATATTGCTAATCCAGGTTGTTTCGCGACGAATATCCAGCTGGCATTGCTGCCGCTGGCAAGTAAGGGCCTGTTGCCTGATGCGGTGCATATCAATGCTACAACAGGATCTACAGGTGCCGGTCAAAAGCCGGGCGCAACAACGCACTTCTCTTGGAGAAATAACAATTTATCCGCCTATAAATCTTTCGAGCACCAACATTTACAGGAAATCTCCGAGTCATTAGAGCAGCTGCAAAATGGTTTTTTACCGTCTTCGGAAAAGCCCCTTCTAGCGAGAGCAGCAGAGAAAATACATTTTGTACCCCAACGCGGCGATTTTGCTCGCGGCATATTTTCTGCGAGCTACGTGCACTGCACATTGACAGAGGAAGAGGCATATGATCTGTATACAAGCTATTATGAAGCACATCCCTTTACCTGGGTAAGCAAGGCAAATATTGATCTGAAGCAAGTCGTTAATACAAACAAAAGCGTCTTGCATTTGGAAAAGCACGGCAATCAATTATTGATTCTTAACGCGATCGATAACTTGTTGAAAGGTGCATCCGGGCAAGCCGTTCAGAATATGAACCTCATGTTCGGTTTGGATGAACGCACGGGTTTGAACTTGAAGAGTGTAGGGTTTTGATATACTTAAACCTTTTTGTGTATTTTCTGAGCTTTTAAATAATTCCACAACTTAGGTTAGTAGTAACGTTACTCATTAAAAACTTGTCATAACAAAACTAGGATCGATAATCACACCGTTTTTGTTCATTTTGATGTACTAAGTTTTTACTCGAATATCCTTTTACTGAATTCTTGTTTTAACTGTTGAAAATCTTGTTTAGGTTCCTTACAAATAAAGATAGTTTGATACAATTCATCCTCCTTTTTAGCATAGGCATTGTAAACCGTCCTGACAGGAATTACGGTTTTGAAATAAGGTTCAAAAAAGTCTTTTCCATCTGCTTTACTTTCCCTGAGGGCAATTATTGTTTCGGGGATTTCTCCTCTGTCGGGCGCCCAGTTATAAAAACTTCCATGATATGAGAACGCATCGGGAAGATCATATTTTTTACCTCTCAATTTTAAAATTCCCGCCTGCGAATAGTGCTTTCCCCAAATCAGCGCGTGCGCCTTCTCAACGGTTGAAAGACTGTCATATACGGTTTTGATCGCCGAAAGTGTTTTGTCCCATTTTTCGTCAGAGTAGTATTCTTCGAAGCGGATCCCGTATCTCCCCCCCTTAACGTCCAATGCTTCGTATGGATAAATGTGTGCAATATATTTGTTCAAGGGATAAACAGCCATTCCAAAAGGAACTAGCACAAAACCCGAGAGTAATACAGCACATAAGGGATAAAAAGACCATTTTGATCTTTCGAAAAAATAGTTTTGCCAAAAAATAGCGCCGAATGGAATTAGGGTTAATATAATCGGGTAAAAATAATAAGCTTTGCCCTTGTTGACTAATAATGCCGTGAAGGAAAAAAGAATACCAAGGCCAATAACTTTTAAAAACTTTTGTTTGGTCATAACCAAAAATAAAATCGCTGGCAATACTATGAAAACAGCATTTAATGGATTGATGGATATAAATAGATCAACTAGTATATCTCCGCGTTCCAATTTCTCCAACTGTGTTTCTTTAAGCCTTTCCATCATTTGAAAAAAAGGTAAATTGTTTTGGAATTGCCAAATAATGTTGGGCGTTATAGCTATAAAAAAAACAAGAATGTTTTTCCAAAACTTTTGATGAATCAATGCATCCTTCGTTCTCTTAAAGAATAAAAGACAACTTAACCCTACGATGAAGAACACACTGTCATACTTGAACAGGAAACCACAAATTGAAAATAAAGTTAAAAGCCATAGGTACTTGTTGTTCAATTTTTTACAATATGCTAGCAAATAGTAAAAGCTAATTAGCCAAAATAGCTGGCTAAATACCACAGGTTGAAGTAACTGTTGCGAACGTTCAAATCCTGGAGCAATAATAACAGCCAATAATGCCAAGATTAGCGCCTTTTCTTTTCCGTCTAACAGAAGGATTGTTTTAGCTACGAAAATGATAATCAGTATTGAACATATATGTGGGAACACATGTTGGACAAATGTAGAGTCAGCACCTAATAGATTCTGAACAAAGGCGATAACCGCTATGAGCGGCGGGAATTCCATATAGCCAAAGTTAAGATGGTTACCTGTTTCTATGTGCATCAACTCATCACCTTGAAATCCGGAGTTATGATCCGCTATCAAGTGAATGGTAAGTTTTATTAGACAAAATATAGATATAATTATTTTGCTGTTTCTATCCATCTGGTATAATTAAACAATGGGGCGATTTTTGAACAGGGCAGGACACTCAGACCTTTGCTTTACGGATGTTAAATTATACAAGATTAGGTTTAACATAGCGTTGAGAAATTATCTAAACATTTTGCTAAAATAATGAAAAATGCTTAAAGAAAAATCTTCACGAATTTTTTTCGATATGAAGACTTCTGCGCTATAATACACACTAGTGTGGAGCTGTCTAATGTAGTTGTTGGTAAATAGCGCCAAAATACTACCTTCAGTTATACCGGTTATTTTTCGTCGTTTTTAACAAAAGCCTTGATCATAAAAACAGCCATTGTGCGTCCCACAATGGCTGTTTTACTAGAAAATAAACCTAATCTAGTTATTGTGCGGAAAGATTAATTTTGCGCTCAATCATCACATTATCGCCGGTGACAGCATTGCCATCTTTGTCGACCAAAGATAGTTTAACCGTTGTCTCACCCATCGGCAGGTTTAAGATTTCGTAAGGTACCCACTGATCAAGTGTAAATTCTTGACCATTGATATCTGCTTTGACTTTATGTCCGTCTGCACCTAATGTGCCGTTTGCAACAAAGAAATCGAGCAATAAAGCTTTTGTATCATCACCTTTATACTCGCCTTTCGGACGACTATAGAAAAGCGCAATATCTTTTGGAGCTGGCTCTTCGGTCAACTTGCCCGTCGCATCAATCTTAAACTTGATCAATTTATGTGCCTCTGGGGTCTTGATCGCCTCATGGTAAGAACGCGAAAGGAATGACATCAAGTAGTGCTCGGAGTTCAAAGCTACAGTCGCGCTATGTTCCGGTTTGTAAAGTGCCGCATAAGGCTTGTTATCTAGTATAAAATGGATATGTTGCCCTTCGTGCGAGTTTGCCATATGGTGATCATGCTCCGTCTGCTCGGTCAGCTTGAAGTTGCTTACATCATATTTCACGGTAATTTTTGCCGAATCTGCACCTACTTTTTCGGAGGTAATAGAAGCTATTTTCAAGCTCGCTCCAGGAAATTCCTTAGAATGCTGCAGCGGATTGACGGCAATAGCTCCTACAGAATCTTTTAGCGCAGTAGAATCCTGCGTTTCACCATTGCTGTTTTTCGTTGTCGGATTACAGGCTACAACCGATGCAGAAACTGCCAATACGGCCATCATACCTGTGAATGTACTCATTTTCATATCGTTGGATTTAAATGATTGAATTTGTTTACCTGATATCTAACAAACCGAAAGCAAAAAGGTTTTTTATTGAAACACAATGTCCAAGGCACGTTTTATTGCTAACACCGTTCGTTCCAGATCATCTTCCGTATGTGCACTCGAGATAAACCCAACTTCGTAGCCCGATGGACCAAAATAGATACCCTGATTCAGTAGAGATCGATGCATGATTTTATACTTTTCCATGGACTGTGGATCAATCTCGTCGGCACGCTTGATCGATTCTTGCGTGGTAAACGCAAACCAAAATATGGAACCTATCGTGAAAATTTTTACTTGGTAGTCTTTTTCGGTGATGTAAGCACGCAGTGTGTCGACGAATTGTAAGGTTGTCTGTTCCTGTTTTTCGTAAAACCCCGGCGAAGCAAGTTGGCGCAACGTCGCGATCCCCGCTGCCATGGCTACGGGATTTCCGGATAGCGTTCCGGCTTGGTATACGCCTCCGTCAGGAGAAATATGTCCCATTAATTCGTGCGATGCACCATAAGCTCCTACCGGCATACCGCCGCCTATAATTTTACCATATGTGATGATGTCTGGGTGCACGCCGTAGTAATGCGCAGCACCTTGGAACCCCAAGCGAAACCCCGTGATCACTTCGTCAAAAATCAATAGCGTACCCTGTTCCTGTGTGATTTTTCTTAAGAAATCGATGTAGGCGTGATCTTGAATCAACAAGCCATTATTTGCTGGAACACCCTCAATGATAACAGCCGCAATTTGATCCTTGAAGGTAACAAAGACTTCTTCTAATGCCTGCGTGTCGTTCAACGCGATAACGATGGTTTCATCAGCGAAGGCTTTGGGAACGCCTGCGGACGAGGTTTCGCCAAATGTGACTAAGCCTGATCCGGCTTTGACAAGCAGGGAGTCCGAGTGCCCATGGTAGCAGCCCTCGAATTTCACGATTTTATCTCTCTTCGTGTACCCTCTCGCCAGACGTATCGCAGACATTACCGCCTCCGTACCGGAACTCACGAAGCGAATTTTTTCGATATAGGTATTGTTGCTTAAAATAAGTTCGGCTAATTCATTTTCCAATTGGGTGGGTGCGCCAAAGCTCAGCCCTTTATCGAGCTGCCCGGCAACAGCATTCCTAATTTCTGCATTGTTGTGGCCTAAAATAAGAGGACCCCATGAGCAGCAATAATCGATAAATTCGTTACCATCAGCATCCCATAAATGTGCTTTATCGCCGCGTTCAATAAAAAGCGGGGTTCCGTAAACCGATTTAAAAGCCCGCACCGGTGAGTTTACGCCCCCCGGAAAAAAGTGCTTTGCTTTCTCGAAAAGCTCGGCCGATTTTTCTCTTGATATATCGTGATATTCTTCTGTCATTGTTGATGCAATTTGATGGCTAAGTTATCCAATTTATAGCAATAGACCCTCATCTTTAGGTCAGTATTCTATGGCGTTGTTACAGGCTAAACTACGCTTTTAGCCAACCCTTTTCCAATACTTCCTTCGCATGGTAGGTAAGGATAGAGGTGGCTCCAGCTCGGCGAAAGCTAAGCAGAGTTTCCATGATTGAACGTTGTTCATCCAGCCAACCGTTTTGTACAGCAGCCTTCAACATTGCATATTCTCCAGATACGTTATATACAGCAATAGGAAGATCAAAATTGTCGTGCAGTAGTTTCACAATGTCTAAGTAGGGCAGGCCAGGCTTGACCATGAGAAAGTCGGCACCTTCCTGCATATCCAGTTGTGCTTCTATGAGCGCTTCTCTGCTGTTGGCAGGGTTCATCTGGTAACTCTTTTTATCGCCGGCTTTAGGCGCGGAGTTTAACGCATCACGAAAAGGTCCGTAAAATGCAGATGCATATTTTGCCGTGTAAGACATTAATGACACCTGTTTGAAACCGTGCGTATCAAGCAGCTCCCTGATGTAGCCTATACGTCCATCCATCATGTCGGAAGGTGCGATAATATCGGCACCGGCTTCCGCATGTGCCAAGGCCATTTTTCCAAGAATTTCGAGGGTCTCATCGTTCAGGATTTCGCCATTATGCACCAGGCCATCATGGCCGTCTGAGCTATAGGGATCCATAGCAACATCTGTGACGACACAAGCTTCCGGAAAATTTTTCTTTACTTCTTCGATGGCGCGAAGATAAAGGCTACCTTTCTTGTAGCTCACGGTAGCCAGCTTATCTTTTAGCGAATCTTCAATATTAGGAAATAGGTCAAAGGATTTTAAGCCCAGCTTCAAACAACTTTCTATTTCACGCAGGAGGTTATCAATCGAATACCGGAATATTCCCGGCATAGAAGAGACCTCTGTTTTCTGTCCCTGTCCATCTACGATGAATAAAGGGAAGATCAGATTCGCTGCAGAAATATGATTTTCCTGCACCATATCGCGGATGACCGCTGATTTTCTATTTCTTCGAGGGCGTTGTAACATATGTTGATTGCATTAAAAGTAAAAAAGCTGATCGTTCAGCTTTTCCATAATATTAATAGTTTAAACCAAAGATGGCTTCCGATAAGCCAATTTCATCAGGCGTGAAAGGTAGGGTATAGGATAGGCCCATGGCCTCGATACTTTTTGCGGTCGAATAGCCAATACAAATGATTTGCTGCCCTGGGTCGACTAAATTCTCTCGAAAATAAGCCTCTACATTGCTCGGACTTGTAAAGATCAATACATCCGCATTGGATTTATCGACATTTTCTTCCAATACCGTTTCGTAAATAGGCATATCGATGATTTTCGTGTCTGGCGTTAAGGCTTGCTGTATAGACATGAGGGAATCTTTTGCACGGGGAATAAATACCGTTTGACCGTCAACACGTTTTGCAAATTCTTTAGCGATATCTTCGGTCTTGATGCCTAAGTTGTCTCCAGAAAAATCTGCTACGCGGTCGTACTTCCGCAGCGCATCTTCCGATCCTCGTCCCAAGACCGCGAGTTTTGTGCGTTTCAAGATGACTGGATCGAGTTTGAAAAAATGGTCGATAGCATTTTTGCTATTGAAAAAAATCCAGTCCGCACGCTTCAGGATAAATGAATCCAACTTGTTTATAGTGGGATATATTTTTATGAGTGACCGCGCATCGATCTGAATTTTATGCTTGGCTAGGTAACGGCCGAGGTAAGAATTCTCATCCAGGTCTCGCGTGATAAAAACACTCGAAGGCATTTTTCTGCCTTTTTGAAACTTCGAGAAAATGTGTTCCGCCATACCTTCGGTAGACGCCGACTGGTAATATAGGCGATCCGGGAAATCCTCGTTGTCTTCCGCGATAGAGGTCCAGGCTTCATACTTTCCACTTTCGGTTTTCCGGCAAAAACAGCCTAGGGGAGCATGACATCCCCCGTCAAAGAGGTTGAGTACCTTGCGTTCTACAGCGATGGTACGCGCCACTTCGCTGTCATTGATTTGCTGCAGCGTTTCGAAAAGCTCTTGATCCGATTCGCGGATCTGTATGGCCAAAACACCTTGTGCAGGTGCAGGAACCACCTCTATAGGAGCAATCTCTTCAATATGAAAATCTGAAAGATCCATATCTATCCGCATCACGCCAGCTTTGGCCAAAACAATCGCATCATACTGCTCATCCCGCAATTTTTGAATACGAGTTTGTAAGTTTCCGCGAAGGTCCGTAAATTCCAAATCAGGTCGTAAAGACAGAAATTGTGCTTTTCTTCGGTTAGATGATGTGCCTACCGTAGCGTTGTGTTTTAAAGAAAGTCTCTTCTTCAGGTCAACACAATCTTTATGGATGATGATCAACTCGGCGGGATCCTCACGTTCCGATACGGAAGCGATGATTAGTCCGGGAGGATTTACTGTAGGAAGATCTTTATGCGAGTGAACAGCAAGGTCTATTTGGCTAGATAACAATTCTTCCTCTAACTCCTTGGTGAAAAATCCCTTACCTTCCAGTTTGTCTAACCGCAAATGTTGAATAATATCACCTTGTGTTTTGATTATCTTTAGTTCAGACTCCACGCCAATTTCGGAAAGACGGGCTTTAACGTGATTGGCTTGCCACAATGCGAGCTGACTACCCCGGGTTCCAATAATAAGTTTCCTATTCACTCTTGATACTTTTGTATGTTGAAAATGCGTACAAAGTTAACCAAATAGTCATACAATCCTGACTTATAATGTCAGAATTAGGCTACATTTCAAAACTGCTGAAACGCGTTAATTAATTTCAGATTGGGAGTTTTTAACCAGAATCTCTTTCGCCATTAACATCGGAACTTTGATGTATTTTTTCTCCATATAGTTAATGACTTTCTCTAAAACCTCACGAGCTTGTGGATCGAGTTTCTGTACATCTTGCGCAAAAACTTCATTCAGCGCAAAGGATTTAATTTCCTTTATTTTCTCAGGCACCTCACGCATAGCCACTTCGACTCTACGTTGTTTGACCAGCGGAAGGAACTCTTGGATATTTTGTTGAATGATAGCATCAGCGCTATCCAATTCATTATAACGGTCTTGCTTATTTTTTTCCGCGATAGCTTGTAAGCTGCTTACCTCGATGTAATGCATAGGGAACGATGCGACAACTTCTGCATCAACATCGTTAGGCACGGCGAGGTCAACAACCACTTTTTTATCCGTTTCGCCATTCAATAATGAATGGTATAGATTACTGTCGATAATGGCTTCTGGAGATCCAGTACAAACAATCATTACATCAAACCCCTTTTTATATTTGCCTAACTCAGATAGGGGATAGGCTTCGGCATTTAGCTCTGTCGCTAACTTTTGCGCATTCTTCAATGTACGATTGAAGACCACAAAATTGGAATGTTGATGTTTCTTTAAATATTTTGCTAGGTTTTGGTTGGTTTCCCCAGAGCCAATAACCAATATACGAGGATTTTGAGCGAGCTTGATTTCTTTGAGCTTGCGATAAGCAAGTGAAACCACGGAGATAGGATTGCGAGAAATGTTAGTGTAGGTGTAGACTTCTTTCGCTGTCTTTACCAATCGGTCCATGACCAAGCGTAAATAATCTCCCGTAAAACCAGCTTCGCGGCATCTTTCGTAAGCGCGCCGCACCTGGGCCAAAATTTCTTTCTCGCCGACAACTAAGCTTTCTAACGAACAAGACATGCGAAACAAATGTGTTAAAGCGTCCATGCCCGAATAGCGTGTTACTTGCCCAAGATAGCACTGCAAGCGCTCACTAGGAACACAAAAGTTCATCCGGTGCATGAAATTTGCAATAAAATCATCATTGAGTTCATGCGCGCCAGAAAAAACAAACTCCACACGATTGCACGTTGCAATGTAAAAAATCTCTGGAATGTCGAGCGTATTCTTTAGGTTAATCAAGCGTTCTTCCAACTCCTCGTTGCAGATTACCAAATTGCCCAAGTCTTTTAATTCGACGTGCTTGTGGGTAAATGCTATTACTTTTAAATTCTTCAAAGCTTATCTTGCTCTATTTTTCTCCCTGCAAATGTAGATGAAAGCAAAAGGTTTTCTGTCAAAAATCTGTCAATACGGAGAATTTAGAATGATTTTAAATAGTATCGAGTTTTTGATAATTATCTATCTAACAGTTTGTTGTGTGTGTTATCGGCAATAGTAGTGCGCCTGGGTGCCAATCTCTTGCGAAATACATCCGTTATGCACCGTATTTTTTTTCATTTTTCTACAAAAGCCTGTAAAAATCGGCCGATAATTATAAATCTTTGTATACAAATTTAGAGCATATGTATATCCTTAGAAAACCAGTAGCGTTAACAGGCATTTTCATCTCGGCGCTTGCGCCTGTCTTTCTTCCCTTTTTAAAAGTGCCTGTCAAAGGAAATTGGAATTTATACCAAACGGACGTCAGTTTGTTTTTTGTTACCTACGGTTTATTGGCACTCTGCGTACTCGCATTCTTTTTGCGCAATGTCACTTTTTATCGGCTATGTAGCAAATTGTATTTGGGTTGGTGCGTCGTAGGTTTCCTTGCCGTTTATTTTAAAATCCACAACTACTTCGGGATGAAATTTGTAGACGGTTTGCTGTCGCAGAGCCTGCACCTGAAATGGGGCTGGATTGTTTTATTTGCTGGAAGCCTCATTCTCTTATTTAGCGTACAAAAGAATACGCTTACTTCGGTATCCGAACTGGGTAATGAAGCTTAGTGAGTAAGGTCTTAGGCGAGGTCTTTGTGGAAACAAATGTTGCCCCGAAGACCTCGCTTCACAACGACCTACAGGTATCAGCGTTTATTCGGGCGGTGACTGATAAAGTGATCTTTTAATTTATCCAATCCGATGTTTTCTTCGGGCTTGTCTAATTCAAAGCGCCAAATTTTAGTATCCATGATCTCGTCATTATCTTTGGACTGGATCAAGTCGAGTGGTTTCACGCGAAACTCTTTCACGATCGGAGCCTTCGCCGTATGAGCTTGCATACTGGCTCTAATGATTTGAATGTGAAAAGTAGGCCATTTGCCCACAGTGCTGAAATTTGCCGTGTAAAACTGTACAAAATCCTGCCGAGGCACCTTTTCCGCAAATAGACCAGTCACCTTATTACCGCTTGTTTCGCTAATGGAAACCAATAATTCGAAAGAGGCGTGGTTTACTATGAAAAACTTCGCTAGGCCATCACGTTGCTCCCCCTCAATTCCCAAATAGATACCACGCTCGACTATGGGCAAGTTTGAGGCTAACGAGGATGTTGTTTTCACCTCCTCATCATCCACATGGCGCATATTGCCGTGTACCAATGTGATCTTACTCACCAACACCGGAATTTCAAATCCAGATTCATCCGTAACACCGACGATATCATTGTTTTGAAAGGAAGTGATACGCCCTTCTATAGGTTCGTCTACGAAACGAACTAAATCTCCTATTTTATACTTCATTTTCTAGTTGTGCTTATTTTTAAAACCATCGATATGTTCCAGTAAATGCTGTACATCCTCTTCTGTATTATATAGATGTAAACCTATGCGAATGCCACTACCGCGTGGGAAACACATGATACCAGCATCCATCAAAGACTGATAATGTACCTGGGGGAGCTGTATATTGATTAAACTCGAGCGGCTTTCCCGGGCCGCGATTTCGGGCAACAATAAGTGACGACCGGCCAGTTCTTCATGCGCAAATTGGGAAAGATGCTGGATATGGTTCCGGATTTGCTCGAAGCCAAGTTGTGTCAAGAATTTTGAAGACTCTCCCAAGGTTCCATGGCTCAGTGTATCCTGATGTCCGGGCTCAAAGAACGTTTGCAAGATCGATTTCTGCTCCCACATGGCCTCTTGCGGTCGGGGGACCTGTGTCAGACCCTTTTCTAGCGCACGCATGAACTGCTCACTTAGCAAAAGAAATCCGTTTCCAAAGCCCGACATAAGCCATTTGTAACCGCTGCCACCCAATGCATCAAATCCGGACGTATTAAACGAAAAAGGCTCCGTTCCCAAATATTGCGTTCCATCTCCAATGATGAGCACATTCGGGTAGGCCTGCTTCAGTTCTTTGATAAAGTCCAGATCTATTTTCATGCCGCTGATGTATTGCACTATGCTCAAGGCAAATACATCAGGTTTAAATTGTTTGAAAGCTTCCCAGATATGGGTTTCCAAGTCTGCATCAACGACAACGTGTTGGTGCGGGAAGCGCCTATTGATCACAGGGTAGTTAAGCGATGGATAGTCCTCATCCAGCAGAAGAAACTTCGTATCCGCCGGCAACCTGTCCAACAGGGTGCTGTAGCCGAAAGAAAAATTGGGCGTACAAAAAACCTGTTGGCTATTTACATCAAAGGCCTGGCCAATAGCTTCCCGAACCGATTGGATGAGCTCGCCCTGCTGGTTGCGCAGTAAGCTATCTGGCTCAAAAAAAGCCTGCTCTCGCTGTGCACGCCACGCGTGCACCTGCGTGGGAACCAAACCATTTCCAGGCGTGTTTAAATAGTTGATGCCTTGCGGTATGTCAAAATATTGCTTAAAGTGCATGTGCTGTAAAATGTTGTTGCTGCAGCAAGCTATAATAGGACTCTCCCGGCATAAAGGACGCGCCTAAAGACGAGAGATGTTCCGAATAGACTTGGCAGTCGATAAGCTTAAAATCAAAATGTTTGCAGAGGTAGATCAGTGCCATTTTCGAGGCGTTGGAAACATGTGAAAACATACTTTCACCACAGAAAACGCTACCGATTTGAATACCGTAAAGCCCACCGACTAATTTGTTTGCTGGCGTGTAAACTTCCATGCTGTGGGCATAGCCAAGCTCGTGGAGTTTGATATAGGCTTTTTGCATGTCATGGGTAATCCAGGTGCCATCCTGTTCTGCCCGCGGTGTGGCTGCACAATGCGCGATGACCTCCGCAAAGGAGCGGTTGTGCCTCACAACTAAATCGCTATTGCGTAAAAATTGCCGCATGCTTTTACTGATTTTTATGTCCTTTGGCTGCAGCACGAAGCGCTCGGGTGGTGCGTACCACAAGATGGGCGTATCGGCCGAATACCAAGGAAAGATACCATGCTGGTAGGCTAAAAGAAGGCGTTCTACAGATAAATCGCCTCCCACAGCCAGCAGCCCATCTTCATCAGCTAGTGAAGGATGTGGGAATAGCAGTTCGTTATCTAACCGGTAGGGCATAAGGTTGTACAGCAAAAAAAACCAGATGGCTAATCTGGTTGTCTAGGTTCTTTACTTATTTCTTCAAAAAGCTTGTCCATGTGCTCTACATACTCATTGGTATCGTCCAGGAAGAATTCCAATTGTGGTACTATCCGGGCTTGGTTCTTAATGCGTGTGCCTAGTTTATAGCGTATTTCGGTAGTCTTCGCTTGAATGCTGGATAGATCGTCTTTCGCTGTTTTCGTATTTAAAAAGCTTAAATACACACGCGCAATGGCTAAATCAGGCGTAACGCGAACCCGTGTAACGGTTATAAAAGCGCCTGGAGCCCAGCTATTGCCTTCTCGCTGAAAAAGCTCAGCAAGATCTTGTTGAATAACCCCTGCAAATCGTTGTTGTCGTTTACTTTCTGTTCCCATAACATGTTATTTTCTCTATTACCATAAAATGTAAGTAAGCAGACCAGCTACCTCTTACAAAGGTAACAATTAAAGCTGATTATCGTGTTAAAAGAAAAGCGTATCACAGGTCGAGATACGCTTTCAGAACAAAATTAGTTTATAAATGGTTAGCTGTATTTTTTCAAGATTTCAGACCTTCGTCTATCAAATTTAGTTCGTTTACTCCTGGTAATAAAGTGTAAGTATCAACTCACTATCTTTATTTCTATTTCTTCCATTTCCCCTTTACTTCTACAAACATAGGTATATAAACTATTCGTGCAAAGACTTTTTTTAAAATAAAGTGAGTGATCACTTTTTTGTATCTATTTCTTGGTTTTTTGAAGCATGTAAATTAACCTCCTTTGTTTGCGTTGTACTTTACTGTAGACCATGCCAACGGCTGTAAGCGTCAGTAAACTTTTGTGAGTACTATACCAGAAATGCTTTACGATTGTTCGCAAAGAATAGTAAATTTGGAGCGCCGTGGATGAACGGTTTATAGCGAAAGCTTCTATTTCCGATAATATTAAAAAAGCAAGCAAATGAAAATTTGGCAAAAAAATATAAATGTAGATACGTTTGTTGAGACGTTTACGGTAGGCAATGATCGTGATATGGACATGCACTTGGCCGCAGCGGATGTATTAGGGTCGCTTGCCCATACGCGCATGCTTAATAGCATCGGCCTATTACCGGAGGACGATCTAAACGCGGTACAGCAAGAACTCAAAACGATCTACAAACAAATAGCCAATAAAGAATTTAACATTGAAGAATCTGTAGAGGATGTACATTCACAAGTGGAGATGCTGCTCACCCAGCGCATTGGCGAGGCAGGAAAAAAAATTCACTCGGGTCGATCACGTAACGACCAGGTACTTGTCGATTTGAAACTCTATTTCCGTTCTGAAATAGAAAGTCTGGTTCAGGATGTGGATGCGCTATTCAGCACCTTGATCGGTTTAAGTGAAAAACATAAATCGGTTTTGATTCCGGGATACACACATTTACAAATTGCTATGCCATCTTCTTTCGGCTTATGGTTTGGCGCCTATGCTGAGAGTTTGGTTGATGATTTGGAGCTACTGAAAGCCGCTTGGAAGGTGTGTAACAAAAATCCGCTAGGTTCCGCTGCGGGATATGGCTCCTCCTTTCCATTGGACCGTACCATGACGACGAAGCTACTTGGCTTTGACGATCTGAATTATAATGTCGTGTATGCGCAAATGGGACGTGGCAAGACCGAACGTATTATTGCACAGGGTATGAGCGCTATTGCGGCGACATTGGCTAAGTTTGCCATGGATGTTTGCCTATTTATCAACCAAAACTTCGGGTTTATATCGTTTCCAGCGCATCTTACAACGGGGTCCAGCATTATGCCGCATAAAAAAAATCCGGATGTCTTCGAGTTGATTCGTTCGCGATGCAACAAGATCCAAGCGCTACCCAATGAAATTGCGCTCATGACGACCAATTTACCCTCAGGCTACCACCGCGATCTGCAGTTGCTGAAAGAGAATCTATTCCCGGCATTTCAATCGCTCAGTGATTGCTTAAAGATCACCAGCTTTATGTTGGGGCATATCACGGTGAAGAATAATATCCTCGAAGATCCGAAATACGATTATTTGTTTAGCGTGGAGGTAGTAAACAACGAAGTATTGCGCGGTGTACCCTTTCGGGAGGCTTACCGAAACATTGGTATAGCTATTGACGAGGGGACATTTCAGCCATCAAAAGAGGTTCACCACAGCCATGAGGGCAGTATAGGTAACCTCTGTAATGAAGAGATCAAACGGATGTTTGAAGAGGTTAAAAATTCATTTCATTTCGAGAAGGTGCGGCAGGCGCTAGCCTCGTTGCTCCAATAATATCAGTTTATATCACATGCCCCGACAACATGATTACAGGTTGTCGGGGCATTTCGATTAGCTACCTTTTTGGATAGAAAACCTATATATGGTCTTTGACTCGAAAACCTCACCCGCTGCTAACCTCGTACTCGGAAACGATGGTTGGTTAGGGCTGTCGGGGTAGTGCTGGGTTTCAAAACAAAACGCCGAACGCGAGAAATAGGTGCCTCCAGATTTCCCTGTGTCATTCCCGGTAAGGAAATTACCTGTATAGAACTGTACAGCAGGCTCGGTCGTGAAAACATCAAGTTTGATTCCTGATGAGCTTGCATGGGCCGATGCGGCGGGCAATGAAAAGGGCTGGGTGTTTACAAAACTGTGGTCATAGCCACTGCCATGAACAAGCTGTTTTTCCTGTCTGTCTATATCTGCAAACACCTGCTTGGGGGTGCGAAAGTCAAAGGCCGTATCATCCACAGGAGCTTCGATACCCTCCGGAATTTGATTTTCATCGATAGGGATAAAGTGATCGGAAGGTATCGTCACCCAATGTTGCAAGATATCGCTATGGCCCTCCCCATCTAGGTTAAAATAAGCGTGGTTGGTAAGGTTGATCACCGTTTCTTCATCTGTTTCTGCTTTGTAGCTGATCATGATTTCGTTGTCCTCGGTAAGTTCATAGGAGACACAAACTTTCAGATTGCCGGGAAAACCTTCTTCGCCGTCTTCGGATACATAGTAGAAGTCTATTTTGTTAGTGAACGACACTTGTCTATCCCATACTTTAGTGTGGAAACCGGTCGGTCCGCCATGTAGGCAATTGCTCCCATTGTTCTGCTCCAATATATAGTTTTGGCCACCGATAGAAAATTCGCCGTTGGCGATACGATTGGCATAACGGCCTATCGTGGCGCCATGATATTGCTCATCAGCGTTGATATATTCTTGAATGCTATTAAAACCCAGTACGACGTCTCGTAAATCACCGAACTTATCCGGAACCAATATACTCACTATACGTGCTCCGTAATCTGTAAAAGCTACCTGCATGCCCGAACGGTTTTTCAAGACAACGAGGTGCGTATTTTTTTGCTCAATTTTGTATTCGAATGCGGCTAGGTCTGGAAGTTTATATGCCATGTGTGTTTTGCGTAGATTTCTATAAAAATACGGAATACTGCTGATACGAAGAAGCAAAACAGCGAAAACAATCTTTTCTTCATCGCTGTGTAATAGCGTTCAGCAGCTTGTTTATTAAGTCTTTAACGCAGCCTATTCTATGTATGTAAAAGTTCGCAGGGGGTAATTGTAAGGAGCGTTGGTATTTATTTTCCTTACCGCAAAAGGAGAAATCTTATATTTGCGCAAAGCAAAAACTACATTTTACATGAATTGGAAACAATTGCTTTCGGCAAAACGATGGGGTTACGAAGATCGTGCAATCAATGATCATCTCGATGCGCGCTCCGAATTTCAGCGCGATTATGATCGGTTGATTTTTTCATCGCCGTTTAGAAGATTACAAAACAAAACACAGGTTTTTCCCCTTCCGGGTGCTGTCTTTGTGCATAATCGGCTTACGCACAGCCTGGAAGTTGCAAGCGTTGGACGGTCTTTGGGACGACTTTTTTACAACCTGATGAAGAAGGAAAATCCAGATATCGATACCGAGTATCCCTTCCTGCAGGAAGTGGGCAATATCATTTCTTCGGCTTGTTTGTCGCATGATTTAGGAAACCCTGCTTTCGGGCACTCCGGGGAGGCTGCTATATCTTCCTACTTCACGGAGGGCGCCGGCATCAAATATAAAGAGCAGGTATCGTCGAAAGAATGGGCAGATCTGATCCATTTTGAAGGTAACGCTAATGCGCTGCGGATTCTTACGCATCCTTTCAATGGCAAAGATAAAAAGGGCTATGCCTTAACGTATGCGACTTTAGCTTCTATTGTAAAATATCCTTGTGCTGCGGTCGACGGACACGTGAGTGGAAATCATCACCGGAAAAAGTATGGGTTTTTCGAGTGTGAGGCAGAAAGCTTTGCACAAATTGCTGCGGAGTTAGGGCTTGAAAAAGATCCAACCAATCCGCGTGGGTATCTGCGCCACCCCTTAGTCTACCTCGTCGAGGCGGCAGATGATATTTGCTATAATATTATCGACCTCGAAGACGCCCATCACCTGAAGATACTTTCGTATAAAGAAGTAGAAGAATTATTGTTGCCTCTATGCGGAGGTGAAAATCTTGAAGTTCGCTTGGAAGGCTTGAAAGATACGGGTAGTAAGGTGGAGTTGCTTCGAGCAAAAGCGATCAACACACTGATCAATGCATGCGCAGAAGTATTTGTAAAAAATCAAGATAAATTTTTGGCAGGTACCTTTGCAAGTGCCTTGATGGATGCGCTGGACGAACCTATCGTGGCGCAGATGAAAAAGATATCAAAAATATCTGTAGCAAATATATACAATGCCCCAACGGTGGTTCAAATAGAAATTGCAGGTTACAAGGTAATGAATGCGCTCTTGGAAGAATTTGTGCCGGCTTATTTGAAAAGCAATAAGACCATGTTCGACCGTAAGCTGGTTGCTATGATTCCAGAACAATTTCATACCGATAGGGCAGATGCCTATGGGAAGATTCGGGCTGTCCTCGACTTTGTATCCGGTATGACCGACGTGTATGCTATTGATTTGTATCGTAAAATTAAAGGCATATCCATACCTACATTAGATTGATAAAGGTAGCTTTTGACTTCTAACTTTTTACTTTTTAATTTTGACTTTTTACTTTTCCAATGAAAGTAGTAATCGCTGAAAAACCATCTGTAGCAAGAGATTTGGCTCGTGTCATGGGCGCAAAGGAGGTGAAAGACGGCTATATTGCCGGTAATGGTTTCGCGTTTACCTATGCATTTGGGCATCTGGTACAACTTTGTACGCCGCAGGCATACGGCTATGCGACCTGGTCTGTTGCTAATTTGCCTATTGTTCCGGCAGCTTTCCAGTTAGAAGCAAAAAAAGTAAAGCGTGATGGAAAGCAAATGGATGATGCAGGTGCTGTCAAACAACTCAACACGATAAAGCATCTGTTGGCACAGGCGGAGGAGATTATTGTTGCGACGGATGCTGGGCGCGAAGGCGAACTGATCTTTCGAAACATATACTACTTTTTAAAATCAAAGGTGCCCTTTAAGCGATTGTGGATTTCTTCGCAGACGGATAAGGCCATCAAGGAAGGGTTTGCCAACCTAAAAGAAGGAACCGAATATGACAGCTTGTATATGTCTGCTCGATCTCGATCCGAATCCGACTGGCTGATCGGTATCAACGCCACACAAGCTTTGACGCTGGCAGCAGGTAATAAGGGTTTGCTATCCCTAGGTCGCGTGCAAACACCGACGCTGGCCATGATCTGCTCGCGTTATCTAGAAAATAAAGATTTCAAGCCGCAGGCCTTCTATAAGATACAGGCGGGATTCGAAAAGGACAACATTAAGTTTAAAGCCACGTCCAACAAAATCGATAAAAAGGAAGATGCCGAACAGGCCATCGCCAAGATCACGGTAGGATCTGAGGCTAGGGTCGTCAAAGTAGAGGCCAAGGAAACAAAAGAACCACCCCCGCTTTTGTTTGATCTTACATCGTTGCAGCAAGATGCGAATAAGAAATACGGTTATTCCGCTGACCAAACCTTAGGTATTGCACAGACACTCTACGAAAAGAAAGTAATTACCTATCCCCGTACCGGCTCGCGTTATATCGGTGAAGATGTTTTCGAAGGCATTGGCGACCTTTTTCAGCATTTAGCGGACACCGCCGATGAAAATATTGCCGCAATCAGTAGAAATTTAATAGGTGCCAAATTAAATAAGCGCTCCGTAGATGATAAGAAAGTCACCGATCACCATGCCCTATTGGTGACTGATGAAAAGCCGGGCCCAATGCCTAAGGATCAGCAAAATATCTACAACATGATTGCGAAGCGGATGGTCGAAAGTTTCTCCGAGGTCTGTTTGAAAGATATCACAACGGTTATCATAGACGCGCATGGGGTCGAACTTATTGCAAAAGGAACCGTTATTCGCCAATATGGCTGGCGCCTGTCACCCGACCAGGTTGAATCGCCCGATGAAGATAAAAACGCCGACGATCAGGATAACGAAAATGCACAATTGCCAAAGCTGTTGGCCGAGGAATTACTGGAAATTCTCTCGCTGGAGCTGGCAGAACGCCACACCAAGGCGAGACCTATCCATACGGAGGCCTCCTTGTTGAAAGCCATGGAAACATCCGGCAAGGAAATTGAAGATGAGGAGATGCGGCAGGCCATGAAAGATTGTGGACTCGGAACACCAGCCACACGTGCAGCAACCATTGAAACGCTTTTTCAACGCGATTATATCAAACGTGATAGGAAGAAGCTTATCCCTACGGAGAAAGGTTTAGCCGTCTATCAACTCGTAAAAGATCGCTCGATAGCGAAGGTAACCCTCACCGGGAAGTGGGAGCAAAAGCTGGAAGAGATGCGAGCAAATAAAGTGTCATACGATGTATTCATGAAGCATATCAAAGACTACACCGTAAAGATTACGAAAGAATTGCTGACGCTCCGCGTTGCTATACAGCAAGAAGAAATTAAACCGCTGCAGAAGGGAAAAATAAAATGTCCGAAATGTGATGCGGGAAACATCCAGCTATACGAAAAGGTTGCGCAATGCGATCATTATGCCCGCGGTTGTGATTTTAAAATATGGCGTACGTTGCATGGGGTTTTCTTAGAGGAGAAAGAGATGAAGAATTTATTGGAAAAAGGAAAGACTACCGTTTTGAAAGGCGTACGAAACAAGGGGGGGCAGGCAGGTGAAGGCACGCTAGTATTACAAGATCTGAAAGTTATCGTGGCGTAGCCAGTCGTGTGAAACTGCCGGTGCGCTTTTAAAATTGACGCACAACAAACAAAATCACTTCCAAAAACCGATATATTTGTCCGCTATGGCTTCAAAACTCTATAATCCCTTTTTAGACTTCAAATTCAATAACGAAACCTGTTTTCTATCGGGAGAGGTGTTGAGCTCACGCGACGAGCAAATACAAGTCTTTCCGCTATGGATGATGAGAAAATTCGATCTGGAAGACAAGCCTTTCCGTATGTTGGATGAAAACATCGTCAATTATAAGTCGCTGAAATTGCCTTGTTCAGTGGCTACAGCAGGGTTGTTTGAGGAGTTAGAGTTGGAAATCGAACAGGCCATGGAGCAGGGCTATGATGCGGTGATAAACGTTCCGGAAATCAGGCTCTTCCAATGGGTCGCCAAGATTTTATATGGTGTAGTGTTTAACGAGATTCAGTCTGGCGTGCGGCAAGCCATGCTAAGCGGCGAACCGATGAATTTTTCGCAAGCTTTGGTGCACAAGTTTCGCAACCTGCACGCCATGTTGCAGTCCCTCCGTGTGGCTATGGAGTTTGAAAACCGGAACCCGTTTTCCGTTCTCGTGTTGCCTGTGGACAATCCAGAAGCACATTTCAATTACCGCGATGAAATCAATACCTTGATTTTTTCGTTTAGAATGAACGATTTCGCTATCATAGCGACATTGCAAGACAATGGAACACATGCCGTCTATCATGAAGACATCTTACAGGCTATTGCAGGCCAACGGCTGCACCCCGTTCAATTTGAAGAAGTTTGTGCCCGGTATTTTTATTCTGCCTATTTGTTTAACCGCTTACCGGATTACACATACATGGAGACGCCGGATAAAATTTATGTGGAGCCGATGCCCCTAAATGACTGGACGATGAAGCCTATATTTGACAATTGGCAGTTTAAAACATACGGACAGGTATTGGAAAATTTTTGGAAGCCATGGGGCTTTACCTTATTTGAAATTATCAAAGATCCGGAACATCCGATGACCTTTCTACGGACTGAAGACGGATCTTTTAAGAAGGACCTAGATTTGGCGAAAGCCTAATTAATCCGTAAATTTAACGGAAAGAGGTGATTATGAGAAGCTGGAGACTATTATTTTTTCTTTTCTTGTTCGTACAAACTGTGCAGGCGCAATCGGCTGTTGATTCCCTTATTGTAACGTCTGTGGATACTTACCCGCAGTTTCGAAGTGGCGCGGGCAGTTGGAATAAATTTGTGCAGGCTAACCTCGATGTTCGTAAGCTTGTAAACAGTATAGATAGTACATCGTATGTGGATTACGGCTTACGCCAAACGGCCGTCTTGGAATTTACGGTGTGTGAAGATGGTGAAGTTTGTGATGTAGCTATTATCAACAAAAATAAGATCAGTCCCGAATTTGCGGAAGAGGCATTGCGCGTGATGCGTAAGTCACCGAAGTGGATACCTGCCAAAAAGGAAGGTAAGGGCGTGCGAACACGCATCAAGCAATCCATTACCGCGTTGCTGGATCGCTAGAAGCAGCAACGCGGTGCAGCACTTTTTTGAACATACTTGCGGACATACTTTTATCGCCGCAATGCATCATTTTTCCTGGATTCAAAAAGCTATCAAGGCAACGATTTTTCGAAGCGTATCATCGCTTCATCGATCACGCCTTTGGTCACATTGAGATGCGGTCTAAACCGGATGCCGCGCTCCCCGCAGCCTAAGATCAATAATTTGTTGCTCATGGAGCGTGTGATAAACTCGTTCCGCTGACTTTCCGTCGCAAAGTCTACTGCTACCATAAGGCCCAATCCACGTGCATTGCTTAGATAGTGCTTTTTCTTCTCTAGATCATAGACCTTTTGCAACAGGTAATTTCCTGTCGATTCCGCATGTTGTACTAGCTTTTCATTTTCAATAATTTCGAGTATATATTGAAAGCGAACCATATCAATGAGATTTCCGCCGAAGGTGGAATTGATCCGGCTGGATTCACGAAACACATGTTTGTCCACACGATCAAATTTCTCCTTATTGGCTAATATGCCACACACCTGTGTTTTTTTGCCAAATGCGATCAGATCCGGTATAATGTCAGCATGTTGGTAAGCCCACATTTTTCCAGTCATTCCTAAGCCAGTCTGTACCTCGTCCATAATCAATAATATGTCGTGATGATCGCATATCACCCGCAATGCTTGAAAAAAATCTTTTCGGAAATGATTATCGCCGCCTTCTGCTTGGATCGGTTCTATAATGATACACGCGACTTCATTCGGCGCTTTTGCAATAGCCGCTTCAATCTGTGCTATGGCTTCCTGCTCTTTCCTGACGGTCGACGCGATGGAAGATTCCGTTAATGGAAAGTTTAGTTTTGGATTTGATATCCTTGGCCAATCAAACATCGGGAAATACATGTACTTCCTCGGGTCATTTGTGTTGGTTAAGGATAGTGTGTAGCCAGATCGACCGTGGAAGGCCTGTTTAAAATGAATGACTTTTGATGCTTGTGTATGCGCGCCATTAGCCATATTGAGTCGTGTTTTCCAATCAAAAGCGGCCTTCAGGGCATTTTCGACAGCTAGTGCGCCGCCATCGATGAAGAAACAGTATGGTAGTTGTTCGGGAATGGCTACCCTGGAAAAGGTTTCTACCACTTGGGCATAAGCCTCTGGGTATATATCAGACATTGCAGGCTTATTAATAGCTAACTCACCGAGCTCCTTTTGTCTAGCCAGGATGTATGGATGGTTATAGCCGACAGCTGAGGAAGCGAACATAGAGAACATGTCAAGGTATTCGTCGCCGTTTATGTCTTTTAAGTAGGAGCCTTGGGAATTGGCCAAATCCATAACTAGCGGTAGGCCATCAGCAAGGATGTGTTTGGATAGTAGTTTATGTAGATCTCTCATCAGCGAAATAGTTAAGAATAGTTGAAATGCGTGTTAGAAAGTTTAAAAGTTGAATTTTATCCCTTGCGCGAGTGGTAGCGTGTTGCTGTAATTTATGGTGTTCGTTTGTCTGCGCATGTAAGCTTTCCAAGCGTCAGAACCTGATTCGCGACCACCACCTGTTTCTTTTTCGCCGCCGAATGCGCCTCCAATTTCTGCTCCAGACGTTCCGATATTCACATTGGCGATGCCGCAATCGGATCCGCGGTGGCTCAGAAAGTGCTCGGCTTCTTGAAGATTGTTGGTCATTATCGATGAGGACAATCCTTGTGCCACAGCATTTTGTAAGGCGATAGCCTCGCTTACTTCCCCGCGGTATTTTATCAAGTAGAGAATAGGTGCGAAGGTTTCTTTTTGAACGATGGCATAGTGATTCTCCACTTCAGCTATTGCAGGCTTGACGTAGCAATTGCTTTCGTAACCCTCGCCCTGCAGCACTTGGCCCTCAACTAACAGGGTGCCGCCTTCTTTTTTTATTTCGCTCAATGCCGACAAGTAGTGTTTTACAGCATCGGTATCAATCAGCGGCCCAACGTGATTTTCCGTGTCTAGTGGGGTTCCGATTTTCAGCTGTTGATATGCGCTTGTTAATGCATCCCGAACGTGTTCATACACATCTTCATGAATGATAAGCCTTCTTGTACTTGTGCAACGTTGTCCGGCAGTGCCAACCGCCCCAAACACAGCAGCCATTATCGTCATTTTTAAGTCGGCATGAGGAGTAACGATAATAGCATTGTTTCCTCCCAGTTCTAAAAGAGATTTGCCTAAACGCGTCGCAACCGTAGCGGCCACCTGTTTGCCCATGCGCGTGGAACCTGTTGCCGAAATAAGATCGATTCGGGCATCTTCTGCCATCCAGCGTCCTACATCGGCGGATCCTGTGCAGATTGAAGATATTCCTTCTGGCAAATGGTTAGCAGTAAGCACTTCTGTCAAAAGTTTCTGGCAAGCAATGCTGCACAGTGGTGTTTTCTCACTTCCTTTCCAGATAATGACGTTGCCACAGACCAGGGCAAGTGCAGCGTTCCATGCCCATACAGCAACGGGAAAGTTGAAAGCGGAAATGATGCCAACCACGCCTAGCGGATGGTATTGTTCATACATACGATGTGCCGGCCTTTCAGAATGCATCGTAAATCCGTAAAGTTGCCTAGAGAGTCCGACAGCAAAATCGCAGATGTCAATCATTTCCTGCACTTCGCCAAGCCCCTCCTGGTAGGATTTGCCCATCTCGTACGACACCAATCTTCCTAGCTCATTTTTGTGCAAGCGCAATTTCTCTCCAAACTGGCGGACTACTTCCCCCCGGTTTGGGGCAGGTAGATTAGACCAAGCGCTTTTCGCTGATAAGGCGGTGGTAATGGCTCGCTCATAATCCGGCATAGCCGTGCACGACACATGGCCAATACTTTTTCCGTCCACGGGCGAGCGGGATTCGATGCGGTCTCCGCTGCCGAACCATGCTGTTCCGGTGGACGTACCTTTGTGATGGTTCTCTATGCCTAATGATTTTAATTCTTCGTTTATCATATTGTGGTTAATTTTGTTCTATCTATTTATAAATATATCGAATTTTATTTTAAATTATAGTATGTGTGTTGAATTTGATGCGTTGCATAGCATTATTTGATGCCTAATGAATAGGAGAGGCCGTGTCCTGGAGGCATGCGGTAGGAAGAGGAAGGTTAGATGCTCGCAGATGCAGAAACAGGCTTGGTGCGCGGTGCCACACTGCCAGGACATACTGTACAAACCGCTTAATCTGCATTCTTTTTTCCAGATAGACCGTCTACGCGCCGACCTCATAACGAATGAGGATCGATGTAGAATAGTGTCAGGTATGTCCAGTTTTTCCGAGCAGGTGGCGCCAAATGGCGGGTAAACAGGAGCGTCGGATAAAAATATCCCACAGATCCCCAGTGCCTTGCGGTGTTTTGGCAAGAAATAAGCGGGGATTGTTTGCAGGGGTTGTGCCAAAGTTCTATCTTTGCACCACTCCGCAAGGGAGGGACGATTGAAAAGCGAACACGAGGAGATGGAAAAGCCTGTATACAAGGGGCGTTCCGCCGGTTTTTGCCCTTTGGGGCAGCGAAAAAAAAGTTCAACTTTATTTTGCGGATCCGGAAAAATCTTCTACCTTTGCAGTCCCAACGAAACGGAGGGAAACAAAAAAAGATAGTTCGGGCAGCGATGCCACGATATATAGGATGCCAAAGCGCGACGCGGCGGCGATAACAGTTCTTTAAGAGATATGATCATGTAGCGTAACGAGTAGTCGGAAGATGAAAGTTATACACTAACAAACAAATCAACCTGTCAGTTCGGAACGTAAGATACAACAAAAACGATTCTGATTATTTATTGATAAATAGTCGGGAGTCGAACAATTCATTTTTACAATGGAGAGTTTGATCCTGGCTCAGGATGAACGCTAGC